>NZ_VFMS01000001.1:0-2400000 GCF_006715165.1 Arthrobacter sp. SLBN-122
GTCGCCGGTGTAGCCGGCGTCGCGCACCCAGGTGCCGATGGTGGCGAAGTCCACCACGCCGTCGCCCATGTAGCCGCGGGACAGCAAGGGATCGGCCGCGATGGGCATGTTGAAGTCGCACACCTGGTAGGAGGCAATGCGGTTCTCCCGGCCGGCACGCTCAATCTGCGCCTTCAGTTCCGGGTCCCACCAGACGTGGAAGGTATCGACGGCGACCCCCACCGTTGAAGCGTCGAAGGGCGCTGCGAGGTCCAGGGCCTGGCCCAGGGTGGAAATGAGCGCCCGGTCCGCGGCGTACATCGGGTGCAGGGGTTCCAGCACCAGGCGGACGCCGTGGTCCCGTGCGAAGGGAACCAGGTCGGCCAGCCGGTCCGCCACGCGCTGCCGTGCCGCCACCACGTCCTTCTCCCCCGGCGCCAGGCCGCCAACCACCAGGAACAGTTCTGTGGTGTCCAGTGCCACCGCCTCGAGGATGGCCGCGCGGTTGTCAGCGAGCGCGGCGGCCTGGCCTTCGGCGTCCGCCGCCGTGAGGAATCCGCCGCGGCACAGGGATGAAACCCGGAGCCCGGCGTCCTTGATCAGGCGGGCGGCCTTGTCCAGGCCGGCTTCCTCCACCCGGTCCCGCCAGGGGCCGATGGCCGGAATACCGGCGTTGACGCAGCCCTCGACAACCTGGGCAAGCGTCCACTTCTTGGTGGTGGCACTGTTGATGGAAAGGCGGGAGAAGTCGCTCATACTCCCACCCCGTTGATGCGCAGATAGTCGGACATCCGGAATGCAGCCAGTGCGGGGTCCTTCAGCAGGCCGGCCTGATCGGCCAGTTCGAAGGTCCTGGCCAGGTGGCAGACCGAGCGGCCGGAGTGCAGCCCGCCCACCATCTGGAAACCCGGCTGTTTGCCGTTGAGCCAGGACATGAACGCAATGCCGGTCTTGTAGTAGAACGTGGGGGCGCTGAAGATGTGCTTTCCCAGTTCGCGCGTGGAGTCCAGGATTTCGCGCGCCTTGGCGGCGTTCCCGGCCTCGTAGTTCTGCAGGGCCACCGAGGCTGCCGGGTAGATGGCCGCGAAGATGCCCAGCAGGGCGTCCGAGTGGTGGGTGCCGTCGCCGTCGATCAGCTCCGGATAGTTGAAGTCGTCGCCCGTGTAGAGGCGCACGCCCTCGGGCAGCACCGCGCGGAGGGCAACCTCGTGGCTTGCATCGAGCAGCGAGACCTTGACGCCGTCCACCTTGTCCGCGTTGTCCCTGATGAGTCCCAGGAAGGTTTCGGTGGCCGCGGGAACGTCATCCGAACCCCAGTAGCCGGCGAGGGCGGGATCGAACATGGTGCCCAGCCAGTGCAGGATGACCGGCTGGTCCACTTCCTGCAGCAGGGTGGAGTACACCTTCAGGTAGTCCTCGGGACCGCTGGCAACCCTGGCCAGGGCGCGGGAAGCCATGAGGATGACCTTGGGTCCGGCTTCGGTGATGACGGCGATCTGCTCACGGTACGCCTCGAGGACGGCCTTGATGCCCGCTTCGCCGGAGGGCAGGGCGTCCATGTCCAGCTGGTCTGTGCCGGCGCCGCAGGCGACCAGGTCCCGGACGGATTTGCCGGCGGTGGCAGGGTTGTTGGCGGAAACCACCGAGGCTGCCTCCACTCCCGTGCGTTTGATGAGCTGCTGCGTCGCGGCCCAGTCCAGGCCCATTCCGCGCTGGGCGGTGTCCATGGCGTCGGCTACGCCCAGCCCGTAGGACCACAGTTCGTGGCGGTAGGCCATGGTGGCGTCCCAGTCCAGGCGGGCGGGAGCACCGGGAGTGTTGTCTGCCAGGACCTCGGGGATGACGTGGGCTGCTGCGTAGGCGCGCCGTGCGGTCAGGGGTGCGGTGGGCCGGGTCCAGCTGGTGCCGCCCTGGAGGCGGTATTCCCGGGTGCCGCCGTCTTCGGAGGGAAGGATGAGGGAAGTCATTAGAGGGTGATCTCCGGGATGTCGACGGTGCGGCGTTCATCGCTGGACTGCAGGCCGAGTTCGGCGAGCTGGACGCCACGCGCCGCGGACAACAGGCCGAAGCGGTGCTCCCGGCCAGCCACCACGTCGCGGAGGAACTCTTCCCACTGCAGCTTGAAGCCGTTGTCCAGTTCTGCGTTGGCCGGAACTTCCTGCCACTGGTCACGGAAGGATTCCGTGACGGGCAGGTCCGGGTTCCACACCGGCTTGGGGGTGTGCGCGCGCTGCTGGGCCACACACTTGTTCAGGCCGGCGACAGCGGAACCGAGCGTGCCGTCCACCTGGAATTCCACCAGTTCGTCACGGTACACGCGGACAGCCCAGGAGGAGTTGATCTGGCCGATGACCTGGTCCCCTGCGGGTGTTTCGAGTTCGAAGATGCCGTAGGACGCGTCGTCGGCGGTGGCCTTGTATTCTTTGCCCGCCTCGTCCCAGCGGGCGGGGATGTGGGTGGCGGTCTTGGCGTTGACGCTCTTGACCTTGCCGATGATGCCCTCGAGGACGTAGTTCCAGTGGCAGAACATGTCAGTGGTCATTCCGCCGCCGTCTTCCTTGCGGTAGTTCCAGGACGGACGCTGGGCCGCCTGGATGTCGCCTTCGAAGACCCAGTAGCCGAACTCGCCGCGGATGGAGAGGATGCGGCCGAAGAAGCCCTCGTCCACCAGGCGGCGGAGCTTGACCAGGCCGGGGAGGTACAGCTTGTCGTGGACCACGCCTGCCGTGACGCCGGCTTCCCTGCCGATCCGGGCCAGCTCAATGGCTTCCTCGAGGGTTTCGGCCGTGGGCTTTTCGGTGAAGATGTGCTTGCCGGCCCGCATGGCCTTCTTCAGGGTGGCAGCGCGCAGGCTGGTCATGGAGGCATCGAAGACGACGTCGACAGTGGGGTCGCTGATCACGGCGTCCAGGTCGGTGGTCCATTCGGAGACCTTGTGCTTTTCCGCAAGTTCGCGGATCTTGGCCTCATTGCGGCCCACCAGGATGGGTTCAACCTGGACCCGGGTGCCGTCCTCCAGGGTGAAGCCGCCGGCGTCGCGGATGGGAAGAATGGAGCGCAGCAGGTGCTGGCGGTAGCCCATCCGGCCGGTAATGCCGTTCATGGCGATGCGGATTGTTTTGGTTTCGAAGCCCATGTGTCCTCCACGGTGAGTGAGCAGTGTGTTCAAGCTGACTGGGAAAGCGCGTTCCCACTGCTTCAATGATGCACGGCGGGCTTTCACTTGGCAAGCGCTTTCCGGAAGTAGTTTGAACTGCCATAATGTGCTTAGCCTTTGAGCCCGTTCGACGACCAGGAGATGCAGTGGCTGCAAGTACCCTTACCGAGGTGGCGCGCCTGGCCGGCGTCTCGCCCGCCACCGCTTCGCGCGTGCTGAACGGCTCGGCCCGGAAACCGGGCAAGGACATCGCCGAACGCGTGCGGCAGGCAGCGGATTCCCTGGGCTACATCCCCAACGCGCAGGCGCAGGGCCTGGCAAAGTCCAGTTCCGGCCTGATCGGGCTGATAGTCCACGACATCGCCGACCCCTATTTCGCCGCCATCGCCAGAGGCGTGCAGGAAGCCGCCCGGGAACAACGCAAAATGGTGCTGCTCGCCACCACCGGCGGCGGCCCGGCCGAGGAGAAGGAAGCGGTGGCCGCTTTCGCGGCGCGCCGCGCAGACTCCATTGTGATCGCCGGCTCACGTTCCTGTCGTGACGAGGACCGGGACGGCAACGCCGAACTGGCCGCCGAACTTGACCGGTACTGCCGCAACGGAGGGCAGGTTGCCGTGGTGGGACATCCGGTCGTGGGTGCAACCGCAACAGAGGGGTACCACGTCGTCAAAGTCCCCAACCAGGAGCTTGCCCGGCAGCTTGCCGCGGGACTTGCGGAGGGCTGGGACGGTGACTTCGTCATTGTGGGCGGCCCTGAAGGACTCCTGACCTCGGATGACCGGGTCCGGGGCTTCCAGGAGGGACTGGAGCGCGCCGGGCGCCGGCCGGCAGAGGTGCTCCGGACAGGGTTCAACCGGTCCGGCGGATACGACGCAGGACTTCAACTGGCCGCCAGGATCAAGGCGGACCGGTCCGGGGACGCCCCGGCACCCAGGCTGTGCATCTTTGCCGTCAACGACGTCATGGCCATTGGCGCCGCGGCGGCGCTGCGGTCCGAGGGGCTGCGGATTCCGCGCGACGCCGCCATCGCCGGCTTTGACGACATTGAAACCCTCCGGGACTTCCGGCCGGCGCTTTCCACGGTCCGGCTGCCCCTGGAGGACATCGGGCGCATTGCCACCCGGGCCACCGGCCCGCAGGCCCACGCCGAAGAGGCGGAAGGTGCCGCTGCGGACGGCATCACCGGCGAAGTCACCCTGCGGCGCAGCACGGAAGCGGCAGCCTGATGGCACCACGGGGGCTGACAACGGTTCCGGCGTGCCGGGAAGCCGATGGCGTACGTCCCGCCATCCTGGTGCTGCCGGGCGGGGGCTATGCCCGCCAGGCCGACCATGAAGCGGAGCCGGTGGCGCAGTGGCTTGCCTCGCTGGGGATCCATGCCTTTGTGCTCCGCTACCGGGTGGCCCCGGACCGGCATCCCGCTCCACTGGAGGACGCCAAAGAAGCCATGCTGCATATCCGGAACGGGCAGCACGGGCTCGCCGTGGACGCGGGCCGCGTTGGCGTCCTGGGGTTCTCCGCCGGCGGTCACCTGGCCGCTACCCTCAGCACGGCGGCGGCCACCGGAAACCAGGACCTTGACGTTCCCGCGGCCGTGCCGGACCTTTCGGTACTTTGCTACCCCGTCGCGTCCCTGACGCACGAAACGCATGAGGGATCGGTTCTGAACCTCCTCGGCGACGCACCGCCGTCGGCCCTCCTCACGGCACTCTCCGCGGAGTTGAACGTCACGCCCGGCACCCCGCCGGCGTTCCTCTGGCACACGGCCGACGACGAGGCAGTCCCGGTCAGTAACAGCCTCAACTACGCCAGGGCGTTGATTGCCGCGGGGGTTCCGGCGGAACTGCACGTCTTCCCGGAAGGACGGCATGGGCTGGGACTGGCGGCCGGCGAACGGGGGCCGGAGCAGTGGACGTCACTGTGCGCAGCGTGGCTGGAGCGTGCAGGGTGGGCGAACTCCCCCGGCGGAGCAGCAGGGAACTGAAGCGGGCCCGGCCGGCTGGTTACCCGGCCTGCGGGGTCAGTGCCCTGATGGTCCACTCCGCTGAATGTGATGCGCCGGGCTGCAGGTGGACCAGGTCGGTGCCTGAATGCAGTGCGTCCGGCGGGCAGGTCATGGGCTCGACAGCCAGGCCCAGGCGGTCCGGGCCCACCGGCTTGTCCCCGGTGTGCACCTGGACCCAGGGCCACTCCGCCCCCCATTCCAGTTCCACTCCCGTTCCCGATGGATCCAGCACCCGGACCCGCGCCAGGCCGTGGCCATCGCGGGAGATGTCCGTAAACGCGTGGTCGATCTTCACGTCTCCCAGCCGCCGCGGCGAGCGGAAGTCGAAGGCTCCCCCGCCCACCTGCCGCATGCCCACGGGAAGCAGCCGGTCCGGCGTGACCTCAAGATAGGCATCGGCCGGAAGTTCCAGGGACCAGTCATCCAACGGGGACGGACCGGCCACCAGGTAGGGGTGCGGGCAAACCCCGTACGGCGCGGCGGCGGAGCCGGTATTGACGGCCCGCACCGTGCCGCGGAGCCCGTCACCGGAAAGCGAATAGGTAACGGTAAGGTCCAGCTCGCCCGGGTATTCCGGCCCGGCGGGGATGCGGCAGCCCAGGACTGCCCGGTCGGCCGCTTCCTCCAGCACTTCCCAGGGCTGATGGATGGCCAGCCCGTGCAGCGCGGCCCCACGTTCGGGTTCGTTGACTGTGGCGGCGTAGGGCTTGCCGGCGTAGGCGTAGGTGCCGTCGGCGAGCCGGTTGGGCCAGGGCGCGCAGATGACTCCACGGTAATCGGGAATATTGCCTTCGGGCGCAAAGCCCACCACCAGGTCCCGGTTCCCGTGGCGCAGTTCGCGCAGCGCCCCGGCACGCCGGGTGACGACGGCGGAATAGGGTCCGTGGGCCAGATGGACGTCGGTGCCGGGCATGGATTCCCCCAGGTTCGGTATGTGTGTTAGCGCTCACTAGCGTACCGCACCTTCACCTGTCGCGGGTGGCTAGAGTTGCCTCATGGAAACGGCCGCCGACCAGGACCTCATCGCGGCCGTCGGCGCCCAGGCCTACATGAAGTCCGCGATCCCCTTCCTGGGCGTCCGGGTTCCTGACGTGCGGCGCATTGTGGCGCGTGCTGCGGCAGACTTTCCGCCCGCCTCGCCTGCGCAGCTGCGCGCCACAGTGCTGGAGTTGTGGCGCACCTCCGCGTTCCGGGAGGAGCGGTATGCGGCCATAGACCTGACGGGAATCCGGTTGGTTGCCCGGGATCTGGAGATGCTGCCCGTCTACGGGGAAATCATCCGCTCAGGGGCGTGGTGGGACTTTGTGGACGGCGTGTCCGGACGCATCTGCGCCCTGCTGCAGGCACACCCGGTGGCGGTGTCAGCCACACTTAGGGAGTGGAGCCGCGATCCGGACCTTTGGATCCGCAGGGCCGCCATCACCTCCCAACTGTGCGCGAAAGGGGCCACCGACACCGCACTGCTCGCCGCCGTGATCGAGCCGAACCTGGCGCACCGTGGGTTCTTCATCAGGAAGGCCATCGGCTGGGCTTTGCGTGAATACGCCAAAACGGATCCCGGGTGGGTGGAAGCTTTCGTGGTCCGTCACTGGGACGCCTTGAGCCCCTTGTCCCGCAGGGAGGCCTTGCGCAGGATCACCTCCCCGCGAGAGCCGCAGTAGGTACGCCGCGGGCTGTGCCGGGTACGGCTAGATCACGGGGCGTTCGACGACGGGCTCGTGCGTTTTCCGGAACAGCGTCCGGGTTCCGGGGTCCCAGAAGATCAGGTACAGGGCGAACAGGAGGGCTGTCAGCGCCGCGGCGATCCTGGCCAGGGCAAGGGCGAAACCCAGATCCTGGGTCTGCAGGTAGGGGAAGACGTCCAGCTGGTCCGAGATGGCGTAGATCATGAAGAACGACACTACGAAGTACAAGGCCTTGACCTGCCAGTCATTGCGGATCCCGGTCACGGCGAAGAGCGGGATCAGCCAGACAACGTACCAGGACTGGATGATGGGGGCCAGCAGCACCACGGCGGCGAAACCGAGGGCCAGCCGGCGCATCAGCCGGTCGTAGTCCCCCTTGAAAATCTGCCAGGCGACGATGCCCACGGCAAGCAGCTTCCCGGCGTCGAACACCCAGCCTGCAGGCACGGAGCCGTCCAGTCCGAACGCATTGGCCAGGGACCCCACCACCATGCCGAGCAGTCCCACCGGGGCGTACCAGATGGAGATGCTGCCTGGAGCGGACAACCCGTTGATCCAGCCGAAGCCGAACCCGTTGACCATGCTCATCGCGGTCAGGAGCGCCAGGCTGATGCCGGCCGTCAGGGCCCAGAAGGCACCCTTCCGCAGCCAGCCTGCGCTCTTCCCTGCCCACAGGAGGCCGATGAACGGCAGGAAGACGATGGTGATGGGCTTCACGGCGATGGACAGGGTCACCAGCACGATGCCCCGGACCTCCCGGCGGGTGGCGGAGTAATAGAGTCCTGCCAGGGCCAGCCCGATCATCAGGGAATCGTTGTGGACGCTGGCGATGAAGTTGGTCAGGAACAGCGGGTTAGCCACGGTCAGCCAGAGGGCCCGGTGCGGGTTGACCCCATGCAGCTCGGCCAACCGGGGCACGTAAATGACGCACAGCACCACACCGGCCAGTGCCACCAGCCGGAACAGCATGACGCAGGCCTCCGGCTGGACATTGGTGGCCCACACCACGAACTGCTCGATCCACAGGAACAGCTGCCCATAGGGAACCGGGGCTTCGGTCCACATTTTGTCTGCGCCGAGCTGGAAGTAGTTGGACAGGGCGGAGATGCCGTTCTCGTAGGGGTTGAAACCCTCCACCATCAGGCGGCCCTGCCCGATGTAGGCGTAAACGTCGCGGCTGAAGAGCGGCACGCTGAACATCATGGGGAGCCCCCACGCCATCACTGCGGCCAGGGTGGCGCGCCGGGCCTGCGGTCCCCATACACGGACCTTCTGGCCGAGCCGCAGCCAGGCGCGGACCAGCAGCATGCCCCCAGCTGCCACCAGGACAATGGACAGAGCCACGCCGGGGGCCTCAGTGCGCATCCAGATGAAGAGGGGCATTCGGCGCAGTTCCGAGACAGGGGCCAGCCAGCCCACGCCGAAGGATCCAATGACCATGAACATGGAGCCCAGGAAACCGGCGAGCAGGGATGAGCGTGGATTGTCCACCTCGGCACTGCCCGTTCCGGCAATGCCGGCCGCCGCCATCTCCCCCGTTGCGGGCACAGGCGCCGTCATCTCAGGATCGTCCAATCTTCTTTGCGTTTGCCGCGGTTTGCCCGGCGGACCGGGCGGTGCCGGCGGAGGGTGGTTCAGGGCGGAGGGGCGACCCGCCGCGTACCCGAAATCCTAGCATCGGCAAGGCGCCCGGAGGTGTAACGGTAGGCTGGTCCGGTGCCTATATCTAACGAACGAATCGTCTGGATCGACTGCGAAATGACCGGTCTGGACATCAAGAACGACGCCCTCATCGAGGTGGCAGCCCTGGTCACCGATTCGGAACTGAACATCCTGGGCGACGGCGTTGATGTGGTCATCAAACCCGACGACGCCGCGGTGGCCCAGATGTCCGACTTCGTCCGGGACATGCACACCAAATCCGGGCTCCTGGCGGAGCTTCCGCACGGCAGGACCATGGAGGAGGCGGAGGCCGCGGTCATGGAGTACATCTCCGCCTGGGTTCCGGACCCGCGCAAAGCACCGCTCGGCGGCAATTCGGTGGGGACGGACCGGGTGTTCCTCTCGCGGGACATGCCTGCCGTGGTGGAACACCTCCACTACCGGGTCATCGACGTCAGCACCATCAAGGAGTTGTCGCGCCGCTGGTACGCGCGCGCCTACTTCCAGTCCCCGGCGAAGAAGGGCGGCCACCGCGCCCTCGGGGACATTAAGGATTCGATCGATGAACTGCGGTACTACCGGGAAGCCGTGTTCGTTCCCGCGCCCGGGCCCGACAGTGCCACGGCCCAAAAGATCGCCCGGGGGATCACCGCCGGCGGGCCGGTTGAAGAGCCGGGCAAGTGATCTGCGCCATGTTCCCGTGAAATTTTGCTTCAAAAGGCTAAAAGTGGACAAAGCACCCCTTTCGAGCAGGTACGCTATTTGAGTTGCGTTTCCAGGGAGCCGGTAAAGCGGATTTCCCTTGAGGCACATGGTGGGCGTAGCTCAGTTGGCAGAGCGCCTGGTTGTGGTCCAGGAGGTCGCGGGTTCAACCCCCGTCGCTCACCCTCACGGGGCGGCACATGCAGCCGTCAACAAAGGAGGCCGCACCGGATATCCGGTGCGGCCTCCTTTTTTGTGCCCCACCGGGGTACGTGCAGGAATACCGGGGACACCGCGAAATTTTGAAGGACAACTGATATGACCGTTCTGCCAATCACCATATGGGGCGAGCCTGTCCTGCACCGGCGCGCGGCCGAGGTCGAGGTCTTCGACGATGAACTGCGCACCCTGATTGCCGACATGTTCGAAACCAACGAGGCTGCCCATGGTGTGGGCCTCGCCGCCCCGCAGATCGGCGTGGGCAAGAGGATCTTCGTGTACAAGTACGCCAACGACGACGACGCTCCCCCAAGCGGCGTACTGGTGAATCCTGTCCTGACCCTGTCGAAGGTTTCCGGCGCCGCTCCCGACCCCGACGAGGAGGAAGAGGGCTGCCTGTCCTTCCCCGGTGAGCAGTATCCGCTCAAGCGGGCCGAGTGGGCACGGGTGGAAGGGTTTGACGGCTTTGGAAACCCGGTCAAGTTCGAGGCAACAGGCTGGTTCGCCAGGGTGATCCAGCACGAATACGACCACCTGGACGGCAAACTGTATGTCAACCGGCTGATCGACCGCTATTCCCGCAGGGCCATGAAGCAGGCCAAGAAGAACGGCTGGGGCGTGCCGGGGCTGACGTGGATGCCAGGAGTGGACCCGGACCCGTTCGGCCACTGACACCTTCCCGCCGCTGAACCCGTTCCGGGCCGGACCGTCAGCGGGCCGTGATGGTTTCCTGCCCGGGGCAGGAGCCGAGCACCTTCTTCATGGCGTCCTTCTCAGCTGCCGTCACCCATAGCCCGTAGGCGGCCTTCACGGAAATCTGCCGGGCCACGTAATGGCAGCGCAGCGCAGTGTTCTTCGGCAGCCAGGTGGCGGCGTCACCGGCACTCTTCTGCTGGTTCGCCGCCCCGTCCGCCGCAATGAGGTTCAGCGGATCATTGGCCAGGCTCTGGCGCTCCTTCGGCCCCAGGCCCTGGGCTCCCTTTTGCCAGGCGTCACCCAGCGCCACCACATGGTCGATCTGGACGGCACGGCTGCTTTCGGAACCGCGGCGGAAGTCCACGTCCTGGCCGGTATAGGGCTCCCGCAAGTGGCCCGCCGTCACCTTGCACGTGGAGCCTTCGGAGAACACCACGTCGGCAAGGTCCCTGCGAAGGATGTCGTTGCGGGTATCGCAGCCGTTCCGGTCAACGTCCAGCCACGCCTGGCCGAAGGCCTCCCGGCTGTAACCGGTGTTCGGTGCACGGCCCTTCACAGCCAGGCCGTCCAGGGCGGCGAGGGCTGTGCCCGCCGGCACGGGGTTGGGTTCCTGGACCGGTTTCATCCAGGCGGCGTTGAAGACGGGCGCCTCCGTCGGTCCCTCCGGCGCCGGCCCGCCGGCCGCGAACTGTCCCGCGGTAAAGAACCAGGACAAGGCGGCGACGACGCATACAGCCGCCGTCACGAGCAGCGCCCACGCCTGGCGGGAACGGCGGCGGGCGCGTCGGTAGGCGGACCAGCTGACGGTCATGGCGTTGACGCCGGCAGGGGAAATTCAGGCACCCCAAGAGCCTAGGACAAAGGGCTTGCCCGTCCTCTGATATCCACACTGTTGAGGACGAGTGATGTCTCACACGTCCATGGCCACCGCCGTCGGGTTACTGCTCCCTGGTGACCCTTCGAAGGTCTTCCTCGGCAATGGCAAGCAGTCCCTCGAGCTGGCGCACGCGGTCCTCGCTGACATCCCCGGCCTTATGGGCGGCGCGGGCACGTTCGAGCAGCCGGACTGCTTCCTTATGGTTTGCCTTGGCCACGTCCAGGGCATGTTCGAGGGTGGTCTCGTGCTGAAGTGTCGATTCGTTGTCCATGCCACCAGTGTGGTCCCGTTTCCCGGCTGATTCCAGAGAACCAGCCGGGAATTCCCGGGACGGCTGCGGAATTGGTCAGACGGCGATGGCGGCCAGGGCGGCGGCGCTTTCCTTGGCGGGGAACGACGGCGGGTTCACGCCGGCCATTTCCTCCATGACGCGCACCACCTGGCAGCTGTAACCGAATTCGTTGTCGTACCAGACGTAGAGGACCAGGTTCTTGTCGGTGGAGACCGTGGCGAGTCCGTCGACGATACCTGCGCGGCGGGAGCCGACGAAGTCGGTGGAAACAACCTCGGGTGAGTCGATGTAGTCGATCTGCTTGCGGAGGTCCGAGTGCAGCGACATTTCACGCAGGTAGTTGTTGACCTCGTCCTTGGTGGTGCCGTTTTCCAGGCTGAGGTTCAGGATGGCCAGCGATACGTCCGGGGTGGGGACGCGGATGGAGCTGCCGGTCAGCTTGCCGAGCAGTTCGGGCAGGGCCTTGGCCACCGCCTTGGCGGCACCGGTTTCCGTGATGACCATGTTCAGGGCTGCGGAGCGGCCGCGGCGGTCACCCTTGTGGAAGTTGTCGATCAGGTTCTGGTCGTTGGTGAAGGAGTGGACGGTTTCCACGTGCCCGTGCACCACGCCGAACTTGTCGTTGATGGCCTTCAGCACCGGGGTGATGGCGTTGGTGGTGCAGGATGCCGCGGAGACGATCCGGTCTGAATCGTTGATGTCGCGGTGGTTGATGCCGTGGACGATGTTCTTGAGTTCGCCCTTGCCCGGTGCGGTCAGGAGGACCCGTGCCACGCCCTTGCTCTGCAGGTGCTGGGAAAGCCCCTCGGCGTCGCGCCAGCGGCCGGTGTTGTCCACCACCAGGGCGTTGTTGATGCCGTAGGCGGTGTAGTCGATCGTGGCGGGGTCGTTCGAGTAGATCACCTGGATCTGCACGCCATTGGCGGTAATGGTGTTGGCGTCCTCGTCAATCCGGATGGTGCCCTCGAAGGATCCGTGGACCGAGTCGCGGCGCAGCAGGCTGGCACGCTTGGAGAGGTCGTTGTCGGAGCCGCGGCGCACAACGATGGCGCGCAGGCGCAGTCCGTGGCCGCCGCCGGCCTTTTCGATGAGGATGCGTGCCAGGAGCCGGCCGATGCGGCCAAAGCCATAGAGTACGACGTCGGTGCTGGTGCGGTCATCGCCGCCCCGCTTGCCCACGATCTCGGCGAGCTCAGCGCGGAGGAATTCCTCCAGGGTGGCGCCGTTGCCTTCTTCCTTGAACTTCTGGTTCAGGCGGGCGATGTCGATCGCGGCGGCGCCCAGCTCGAGGTTGGCCAGCGTGTTCAGCAGGGGCGCAGTGTCCTCCAGGAGCAGTTCGTCCTTGCTCATCCGGCGCGCAAAGCGGTGTGCCTTGAGGATGTTCATGGTGGACTTGTTGATCAGGCTCCGGCCGTGGATGCTGGTCACCACGTTGTTTTCGCGGTACAGCCTGCCGATCACCGGGATCATGGCCTCGGCGAGGGCCTCCCGGCCCATCCACGTATCAAGACAAGAATCAGACGTCTGGCTCACAGAAATACCTTCCTCGGTTCAGCCGTGTACGTCCTCGTACACGGATGTAGGCCACCTGATGATGTCCAGGGGCACCGGCGCCTGCAGGGATGGCCCCCAGGCGCCTGGATCGCGTGCAAAGAAAAACCGCCGGCTGCGGACGCAACTTTCGGCGGTAGAACTCCTGCGTCCGTGAACCATTCTAATTTGGCCGGCTGCAGGGAACACGCTTGCGCTGCGTGAAATCACTCACATGGCCGCGGACCCGCACAGTCGTGTCGTTGCCGGGCTTTAGTTGTGGACGGCTGAATAGAAGTTCAGGCTGGCGGAAAAGACGATCCAGGAAAAGTACGGCAGCACCAGGAAACCGGCGAGTGCGTCCACAGGCCCGAACCGCAGGACCAGGAAGGCCAGGGTTGCGGCGAGTGCGCAGATGACGAGGAAGGCGGCCCACAGGGCGGCAGCACCAAGCATCGGGTACAGGGCGAAAAAGGCAAGCGGCCACGCCGCGTTGAGGAGGAGCTGGACGACGTACCCTGCACGGGTGCCTCCGGTCAGGCCGCCCTTGCGCCAGACCAGCCATGCTGCTGCCGCCACTCCGGTGTACAGCAGCATCCACGTGGTCCGGAACATCCACGCCGGCGGCATCCACGGTGCTTTCGCCGAACCGGCATACCAGCCATCGGAATTGAGGATGATCGGAACCGACGCGAGAAGCCAGGCAAGGCCGGACAGTGCAAGAAACCCACCAAGTGCAATGATCTGGGAACGGATGCCGGGGACGCCAGCCCGGGCAGCACGACGGGGATCAGGAGTTGCAGGCACGGTCCAGCATCCCCAACACGGCGGCCCGTGGTCAAACCGGGTGTGCGGATGGGACAGCCGGTACGCCGGGTTCTGTTCTCCCCTCCCGTTGCCGGAAAGGGAGCGACGGCCATCCATCTACGAGTACCGTTGCCGGCACCCTCCAGCGGCCTACCCGGACACTCGGGCGGGCAGCCCTCGAACGTGTCCTGTCTGGCCTTGCTCCGGGTGGGGTTTACCTAGCCTTCCCGGTCACCCGGGAAGCTGGTGGTCTCTTACACCACCGTTTCACCCTTACCTGCCCTGCCGGCCAAGCCGGACGTGCAGGCGGTCTGTTTTCTGTGGCACTGGCCTGCGGGTTACCCCGAGTGGGCGTTACCCACCACCCTGCCCTGCGGAGCCCGGACGTTCCTCGAGTCACTTGCGTGGCGCGCGGCCGTCTGGCTGTCCCATCCACGACCAGTCTACCGGCGCCCGCAGGCCGCTTTGGTCGCCGGTAGGATCGGACGGTGCTGATTCTGCTTCCCCCTTCCGAAGGCAAGACACCTGCGCTCCGTGGGCCCGCCGTCGACTGGTCCTCGCTGGGCTTCCCGGAACTCAACCCGTACCGCGCGAAGGTCCTGGAGGCGTTGGGAACGGCCAGCGCCCACCAGGACGCCCTGGCCCTGCTGGGTGTGGGGGCCTCGCTGCGTGAAGATGTTGAACGCAATACGCGCCTGCATGCCGAACCGGCCGCGCCGGCCCACAGCATCTACTCGGGCGTCCTTTACGACGCGCTGGGCTACCGGAGCCTGACACCGGCCCAGCGGCGCAAGGCGGATGCGTCCGTCCTGGTGATTTCCGCACTGTGGGGAGCCCTTCGCTTCGGCGACAGCGTCCCCGCATACCGGCTTTCCATGGGCACATCCCTGCCCGACGTCGGCCGGCTGGCTCCATTTTGGAAGGCACAGCTTGGGCAGACTCTGGGCGGCGTGGCCCAGGGACACCTGCTGGTGGACTGCCGGTCCAGCACCTACGCGGCCGCCTGGACGCCGCCACCGGAACAAACCGTGACGGTGAACGTTTTCACCGAAGCCGGTGGAGTCCGCAAGGTGGTGAGCCACTTTGCCAAGCACACCCGGGGCGAACTGGCGCGGCACCTGCTGTCGCGGCGCGGCAAAGCCCCCGCGGCGCCGTCGGACCTTTTGAAGGCCGCCCAGGAGAAATGGGATGCCGAACTGGTGCCGGGCACAGTCCGCAGGCCGCATGCCCTGAACATCATCCTGCTGGGCTGATCACCCGGTCAGGACCATTCATCGGAACGGACCAGGATGGCGCCTGAATCCGGGCAGAACACGATGTCGTCCGCGGCCGCGGCCTTGATCTCTGCGAGATCGCCGGGACTGAGCTTCATGCCGGAGGCTTCGGAGGTGCCGTGGAACAGCCGCGCCGCACCCACACCCCGTTTTGCCAAGGTCTTTTCATAGACCGCCAGCATGCCCGCATCCAGGGCCGCGGCGAATTCAGCACGCTGGGCGCGAAGGCCTGCAGCTTCGGTTTCGACCTCGGCGAGGGCAGCGTCAAGCTCTGCCCTGATGGTGGCGAAGGAGCCCTGGATGTCGTCGACAATCTGCTGCTGGGCGGCCTGCCGTTCCCGAAGGCTGTCGAGCCGCTCCATCACCTCGAGTTCGATGTCCTCCAGGTCCGAGCGCCGTTTGTTGAGCGAGGCGATGTCCTTCTGGAGGGCCACCAGGTCCTTGGACAGGCCCGTACCGCTGTTCAGCCGGGCTTCATCGCGCTGAATGCGCGAGGCGACCTGTTCCACGTCCGCCTCAGCCCTCTTCAGCTCAGCCTCGGCGTCGTGCACAGCCACCTTGGCCGCGCCCAGTTCACCGTTGGCAACGGACAGGGCGGCCTCAAGGTCCGTGATGCGGGGATCGTTTTCCAGCGTGCGGCGGCGGTTGGCGAGGCCCTTCAGCCGGGCATCCAGCCCCTGCAGTTCGAGCAACTTCAACTGTTCCGCCGGTGCTGCCTTGGCCACTGTTACCTCCGCTAGATCCCTTCCGGCCGCAGCCGGGCACCGAACCGGCGCTTCCTAGACTCTAGCGCGTGGCCTGCTCCCCCGTTGTGCCGCGTCCTCACCGCCCGTTTAGCCGGGGGTCAGGATGAAGTCCCACGGATCGCTGTTGGTGGTGCTGACATGGATCTCCACCTCATGGCCCTGGTCGGCCAGGACGTTGCCCAGGGCTGCAGCGGCCGCGGGGAGCCACAGCCATTCACTGGCAAAGTGCGAAACATCCACCAAATAGGGCCGTCCGTTCAGGGCGGCCTCGCGTGCCTCGGAGGCCGGGTGGTGGCGAAGGTCCGCGGTGACGTAAACGTCCGCGTTGCTGGCCCGCACCTCATTAAAGAGGGAATCACCGGCGCCGCCGCAGACCGCAATGCGCCGCACCAGACCGTCTTTGTCGCCGGAGACCCGCACTCCCCCGGCCACGGACGGAAGGATTCCGAAGACCCGGGCCGCGAAGTCACCCAGGCTCATGGCGTCCGCCAGGTCGCCCACCCGGCCGATGCCTTCCTCCGGCAGTCCGTTGGCCGCCACCGTCAGCGGGGCCACGTCCTGGAGGCCCAGGGCGTCGGCCAGGACATCGGAAACGCCCCCGACGGCGGAGTCCCCGTTGGTGTGCACCGTCAGCAGTGCCGTCCCCGACTCGATGAGCCGGTGGACCGCGCGTCCCTTCGCCGAGGTTGCCGCGACCGAGGTGACGCCCTTCAGCAGGAGGGGGTGATGGGTGATGAGCAGCTCCGCTCCCCACTCCACGGCTTCGTCGATGACTTCCAGGGTGGGATCCACCGCAAACATCACCTTTGTCACCGGGGCGGACGGATGGCCTGCAACAAGCCCTACTTCATCCCAATTCTCCGCCAGCGACTCCGGCCACAGTTCCTCCACGGCCAGAAGCAGTTCGGCCAACGTGGGCGCGTCCGCGGAACCGGCCGGAGCCGGCGTGTCCGGGGAGGCTTCGCCGTCGTGATCTGCCTGGCCGGTAACGTCGGTGTCCACAGGTTCCATAGTCTTAGTTTTACCCCATCGGCTTCCGGCCGCCGCAGTTTATGGCGCCGGTCCCGGCCGCCGGGGAATGATCCGGGGCCGTCAACCATTGAAGAGGTCATGAAAACTTTTGTTCTTGGCGGAGGCTGCTTCTGGTGCCTTGACGCCGTCTACCAGAAGACCAGGGGCGTCACCTCGGTGGTGTCCGGCTATACCGGCGGGCACGATCCCCACCCGGACTACTACTCGGTCTGCAATGGAACCACCGGTCATGCCGAGGTGGTGGCGGTGACCTTCGACGAGGAGGTCATCCCGGGGGAAGTCATCCTGGACATGTTCTTCGCCCTGCATGACCCCACCACGCTGAACCGGCAGGGATACGACGTGGGTACCCAGTACCGTTCCTCGATGTTCTACGAGACCACCGAGGAGAAAATCCTGTTCGAGGAAGCCATCGAACGCAACCAGGCCCTGTGGCCGCACCCGATCGTCACGGAGGTCAGCCGGCTGCCGCGGTTTTACGTGGCCGAGGAATTCCACCAGGACTACTACGCCAAACACCCTGAGCAGGGGTACTGCCAGGTGATCATCAACCCCAAGCTGGCAAAGGCCCGGAAATATTACTCTGCGTGGCTTAACGCTTAGCCTGTCGTTACACGGCCTCGTTAGGCTGACCTCAGTATTCACCCCTTAGAGATAGGCGTATGTACATGGCACGGATCTATGACGATGTGACGCAACTGGTGGGCGGGACTCCGCTGGTCCGGCTTAACCGGCTCAGCGAGGGGCTGGACGCCACCGTTGCCGTGAAGCTGGAGTTCTACAACCCGGCCAACAGCGTCAAGGACCGCATCGGTGTTGCCATCATCGACGCCGCGGAAAAGTCAGGTGCTCTCAAGCCCGGCGGGACCATCGTCGAAGGCACATCCGGCAACACGGGCATCGCTCTGGCCATGGTAGGTGCCGCACGAGGGTACAAGGTCATCCTCACCATGCCCGAGACCATGTCCACCGAGCGCCGGGTCATGCTGCGCGCCTTCGGTGCGGAGATCGTCCTTACCCCGGGCTCCGAAGGCATGCGCGGCGCCGTGGAAAAGGCCCAGGAGATCGTGGCCAACACCGAAAACTCCATCTGGGCCCAGCAGTTCGCCAACGAAGCCAACCCGGAGATCCACCGCAGGACCACCGCCGAGGAAGTCTGGGAAGACACCGACGGCGCCGTGGACATCTTCGTTGCGGGCATCGGCACCGGGGGAACCATCACCGGAGTCGGACAGGTGCTGAAGGAACGCAAGCCCGGCGTGCAGATCGTGGCCGTGGAGCCCAAGGACTCCCCCATCCTGAACGGCGGCGCCCCCGGCCCGCACAAGATCCAGGGACTGGGCGCCAACTTCATCCCGGAACTGCTGGACACCAACATCTACGACGAGGTCATCGACGCGACCCTTGAGGACTCGGTCCGCGTGGCCCGCGACCTCGGCATCAAGGAAGGCATCCTGGGCGGCATCTCCTCCGGAGCAATCGTCTGGGCCGCCCTGGAACTGGCCAAGCGCCCCGAAAACGCCGGGAAGCTGATCGTGGCGGTCGTGTGCGACTTCGGTGAGCGTTACATCTCCACCGTGCTCTATGACGACATCCGCGGCTGATCAGACCGCCGTCCGCCCGTTTCCTGTAGAAAGAACTTTGTGGGCTTTTTCGCAAGACTGAAGGAAGACCTCGACGCCGCCCGGTCCCACGACCCGGCGGCTCGAGGTTCTTTTGAGAACTTTTTCGCCTATTCCGGCCTTCATGCCATCTGGATCCACCGGCTGACGCACCGCATGTGGCAAAACCCGTCACTGCGGTTTCCGGCGCGCCTGTTGTCCCAGCTGGGCCGGTCCTGGACCGGCATTGAGATCCATCCCGGTGCGACCATCGGCCGGAGGTTCTTCATTGACCATGGCATGGGGGTGGTGATCGGTGAGACAGCCGAGATCGGCGAGGACGTGATGATCTACCACGGTGTCACCCTTGGCGGGCGTTCATTGGCGAGGATCAAGCGCCACCCCACCATCGGGGACCGGGTCACCATCGGCGCGGGCGCGAAGATCCTGGGGCCCATCACCATCGGCCGGGACAGTGCCGTGGGCGCCAACGCCGTGGTGGTCAAGGACGCGCCGCCGGAATCGATCCTTACCGGTGTTCCTGCCAAATGGAGGCACCGGGACGCGCAGCGGGAAACCAAACCCGCCGTGGACCCGGCCGAGTACGAGATCGAATACCATCTCTAACCGTGCTGTTCAGGCCTCAGGCCGTCCAGCAAGCGCATGACAACAAAAAGGCGGGCAGTTCCCGGATCACCGGAAACTGCCCGCCTTATTCGTACCTGCAGCGGAACCTAGTGGGTGTCCACCGCTTCGATTTCGGATTTGTCCTCGCCCCAGAGGGTGTGGAAGGTCCCGTCAGTATCGATGCGGCCATAGGTGTGCGCACCGAAGAGGTCGCGCTGGCCCTGGATCAGGGCAGCGGCCACGCGCTTGCGGCGCAGGCCGTCGTAGTATGCCAGTGATGAGGAGAACACCGGCACCGGGATGCCGAGCTGGACCGCGGTGGCAACAACGCGGCGCCAGGCCGGCAGGGCGTCGGCGATGGCCTTGGTGAACGCCGGGGCGAACAGCAGGTTTGCCGGCTTCTCGTCCGCGGCGTACGCCTTGGTGATGTCCTTGAGGAGCTCGGCACGGATGATGCAGCCGGCGCGCCACAGGGAGGCGATCTCGTCCAGCTTCAGTTCCCAGCCGTATTCCTTCGCGGCCGAGGTCAGCATGTCCAGGCCCTGGGCGTAGGAGACCAGCTTGGAGGCGTAAAGCGCCTGGCGGACGTCCTCAACGAACGTCTCCGGGATCTCGACGTCGGCCTCGTTGCCTGCCAGCAGTTCCTGGCCCAGCTTGCGCTGCTCAGCCTGGGAAGAGAGGGCCCGGGCGAAGACCGATTCGGCGATGCCGGAAACCGGCGAGCCCAGTTCCAGGGCGGAGATGACGGTCCAGCGGCCCGTGCCCTTCTGTCCGGCAGCGTCGACGACGACATCGACGAACGGCTTGCCGGTCCTGGCATCCACATGGCCCAGGACCTCGGCGGAAATCTCGATCAGGAAGGAGGACAGCTCGCCCTGGTTCCATTCGGAGAAGATCTTCGCCTGCTCGGCGGGCTCGATGCCGGCGCCGGAGCGGAGCAGGTCGAAGGCCTCACCGATGACCTGCATGTCCGCGTATTCGATGCCGTTGTGGACCATCTTGACGAAGTGGCCCGCGCCGTCGGTGCCGATCCAGGCGCAGCAGGGCTCGCCGTCGACCTTTGCGGAGATCTTTTCCAGCAGCGGGCCGAGGGCCTTGTAGGACTCCTTGGAGCCGCCGGGCATGATGGAGGGACCGTTCAGGGCACCCTCTTCGCCCCCGGAGACGCCGACGCCCACGAAGTGCAGGTCCTTTTTGGCCAGCGCGGCTTCCCGGCGGCGGGTGTCCTCGTAGTGGGAGTTGCCGGCATCGATGATAATGTCGCCCGGCTCCAGCAGCGGCTCGAGCTGCTCGATGACCGAATCCACCGGCTTGCCGGCCTTGACCATGATGAGAACCCGGCGGGGCTTCTCCAGGGAGTCCACCAGTTCCTGCAGGGTTTCGGTCCGGATGAAGTCTCCGTCGGAGCCGTGCTTCTCCAGCAGCGCGTCCGTCTTCTCCACCGACCTGTTGTGCAGGGCAACCGTGAATCCGTTGCGGGCAAGGTTGCGGGCAAGGTTGGCGCCCATGACGGCGAGGCCGGTGACACCGATGTGTGCAGACATCAATAACTCCAATTCATTGTTAGCCCCGGGTGCCGGCTTCCACAGGCGGGAAGACTCCGGGACGTATCAGGGGGTCGGAATAAAGCATATATATTCTCGCGGTGACGCGAAAGTAACGGCGGCGTAATGGAACATATTGTGTCGGTGCCAGTTTAGGACTGGGCCCTCCGATATCCCGCCGGCAGCGGTACAGGCGCAGCCGGACGCGTGCCAGCAACTAGGCTTAGCAGCATGACCAGCAGCCTCCACCACCGTGCCATCGACAACCTTGGCACCCGCATTATCTCGGGGGATCTCCCTGCCGGCCACGTCATGCTCGCGGAGCAGTTGGAGGATGAGCTGAAGGTTTCCCGCTCCGTGATCCGGGAGGCCGTGCGGGTCCTCCAGTCACTTGGCCTGGTGGAAACCACCAAGCGGGTGGGCATCCGGGTGCTGCCGGCAAGCCGCTGGAATCCGTTCGATCCGCAGGTCATCCGTTGGCGGCTTGCAAGCGACGCCCGCGGCGCCCAGCTGCGTTCCCTCGCCGAACTGCGGGCCGCCGTGGAACCCGCTGCCGCTGAACTGGCCGCCCAGAATGCCCCGGCCGCGCTGCGGATGGAACTGGTGGACGTCGCCCGTGCCATGCGCGAGGCCGGCAACAACGGCGAGGTTGCGCGCTTCCTGGAACTGGACATCCGGTTCCATTCCCTGCTGCTTTCCGGTTCCGGCAACGAGATGTTCGCCAACCTCATGGGACAGGTGGCAGAGACCCTGACTGGCCGCACTGTCCATGGGCTGATGCCGGACCATCCGCACCAGGCCGCCCTCCAGTGGCACGAGGACGTGGCTCAGGCCATTGCCAGCGGTGATGCCGCGTCGGCGCGTGAGGGCTCGGACCGGATCATGCGGCGCACCATGTCGCAGATGGCCGATACCTGGACGGAACAGCCGCGGGTCTTCATCCCCGTCCGGCAGTGATCAGCTGCCGCCAAAGCTGAGGAGGACTTTGCCGGAGGATCCAATCACACGGCGAGGGCTCCGACGGGATGACTTTTTGTTTCCGGCAGTTCACGGTATATTCATCCCAGGCCCTCCACCGCGGCATCCCCCAATAGTCGCGGTGGAGGGTTTTCCAATGCCCGAAAACAGCACCATCCGAAAGACACGGTGACCCGGGCGAAGCCGTCCTGCAGCGGTTGTTCAGGCTGCACCCGCTGCCGTCTCCCTGAGCCGCCAGCCCCCACCGGCTCCATCACGCTCCAGGTACAGGGTGGTCAGGGCCGACTTGCTGTTGTTGCCCAGCCTCACCTGCAACTGCAGGACCTCGACATCCACTCCGCTGTTGCCCTTCGGCATCCGCCGGCTGGTTTCCCACCAGTTGATGCGTTCGAACCATCTGACCGGTTCGGCACCCACTGACCATTCCCCGCCCCGGCTCAGCACCGCCGTCGGCCTTCCACTGTTGTCTGTCCGCACTTCGACGTGTTCCATTCCTGCAACGTATGGCAGGGGTCCGACAATGGGGCAGGAGGTGCCCAACAAAAAACCCGCCGCCCCTGCCTGGAAGGCTGGGACAGCGGGGTGTATTTTGGTGGGTCCTACCGGGATCGAACCGATGACATCCACGGTGTAAACGTGGCGCTCTACCAGCTGAGCTAAAGACCCAAAACACGCGGTTTCCGGCGGTAATGCCGCAACCAACGAACATAAACTCTACCCGACAGTGGACCTGAAACGCGAATCCGCGCCCTGAGCAGGCCCGGGCGCACCTACAGGGAGGGAAGTTCACTGGCGAGGTACCCCAGCGCCTGGCTGACACCGGTTTCGAGCTTGATGGCCGCCCTGTCATCACCCCGCGTTTGGCCCCGGTTGATGATCACCACCGGCTTGGGCTCCCTGGCGGCATGCCGCACGAACCGAAGGCCGCTCATGACCGTCAGCGATGAGCCGGCCACCACCAGCGCGGCTGCCCGGTCCACGATTGCGTAGGAACGTTCCACCCGGTCCTTGGGCACATTCTCCCCGAAGTACACAAAGTCCGGCTTCAGGGTCCCGCCGCAGGCAGGACAGACCGGCACCACGAAGCTGCTGATGAGGGCCTGGTCCTCCACGGTAGCGTCGGCGTCCGGGGCCATTTCCACCAGCCCGGAGGCCGCTGCCCGTTCCAGGAATCCGGGGTTGAGTTCCTCAAAAACGCCGGCCAGGAGGCGCCGGGTGTAGGTCCGCCCGCAGTCCAGGCATATCACCTGGTCATACCGGCCATGGAGGTCGACGACGTTGGAGCTGCCCGCGTCCTGGTGCAGGCGGTCAACGTTCTGGGTGATCAGGCCGGTGAGGTAGCCGCGGCGTTCCAGCTCCGCCGCCGAATAATGCCCCTGGTTCGGGTCCGCGTGCCGCATGTGGGACCATCCGATATGGTTCCTGGCCCAGTAGCGCCGCCTGTTGCCCGCATCCCGGACAAACTCCTGGTAGGTCATGGGCCGCCGGGGCGGCGAGTCCGGGCCACGGTAGTCCGGGATACCGGAGTCGGTGCTCAGGCCGGCGCCTGTCAGCAGCGCGAACGGGGCGCCGGCAAGAAGGTCACGGATCCTGGCGAGGACTTCCAGGTCATCGCTTGAGGGCGGAGCAGGGGCTACGGGCGGCATGCTTGCAAAGCCGGTAAGGCCCGTCCTCCGCCGCTGCTCCGCCATCTGCCCGGTCCTGTCAGTCCTGCTTCAAATCCGCCAGGGCTGCGCGGTATTCGCCAAAGTCCCGGGCCTGGCCGCGGGGATTCACGACGCTGTAGCGGATTCTGCCGTCAGTGTCGATGATGAAGGTGGCCCGCTTGGCCATGCCGCTGTCGGCGTCGAACACACCGTAGGCGCTGGCCACGGCTCCATGGGGCCAGAAGTCGGCAAGGAGGTCGAAGGTGTAGCCTTCCTGCGCGGCATAAGCACGGAGGCTGAACTTGCTGTCCACCGACACCGCCAGGACCACTGCGTTCGAACCCTCGAATGTGGCCAGGTTGTCCCGTATCTCGCACAGCTCGCCGGTACAGATCCCGGAGAACGCAAACGGATAGAAGACCAGCGCAACGTTTTGGCCCCGGAAGGATGACAGCTTCACCGGCTCGCCGTACTGGTTGGCAAGATCAAAGTCAGGGGCTGTTGCCCCCAGCGCAGGGACAGCTGCGGAAGCGGCCTCAACCGCTGCCGTCATTTGTTCTTCCTGCTGACCAGGCGGGTGGCGCTCCAGTCCTTTGACACTCCCGCTGATGTGGTGACGTGGAGGCCGGCCGTGGGTGCAGCTTCCTGGATGTCAGCGGGCGAAACGTAGCCGTCCCTGCCCGACTTGGGGGTGAGGACCCAGACAACGCCCGTTTCGCTCAGGGTAGTGAGGGCATCCATCAGGCTGTCCACCAGGTCGCCGTCGCCGTCGCGCCACCAGAGGATGACGGCGTCCGCTACCTCATGATCATCCTCGTCCAGCAACTCGGAACCGGTGAGGTCCTCAATATCGTCACGCAAGTCGAAATCGACATCGTCGTCGTAACCGAACTCCTGAATCAGATCCCCGTTTTTGAAACCCAATTTTTCCGCCACATTTACCGATGTGGCGGCGTCGGCCTCGCTCACGTGTTCCTCCAATACCTCATATATGCGCTGTGCATAGTGATTTCCATTACTCCCCAAGCCAACACCCTTTGTGCCTGCGCTTCAAGCTGCCGCCCCCGGGACTGCGCATATTCTGCGTCACATCCCGCTGCGGCATCCCGGCGGAAGGGGCTTTTTGCCACACAACCAGTATGACGAACGAAATACAACTGCAGCACCTGGCCCGCAGCTACGCATCGTGCAGCGGTCAGGGCTAGAGTGGCTGATGACAACTATGGCTGCGGGACGACAACCTTGTGACTTTCGTGCAGGCATAGGAGCGCTAGGAAGCTGCCCGGCACACATGCCCGGGCTGTTGTAACCGATACGTCGCACACGGCGTATGTACGCCGGGCAGTCACCCTGCCTGGCCTGAGTGCGCCGATTCATGCGCGCAAAGAGAGGTTGGACGTGGCTGCAGGAGAAGATACCTCCCATATCCTCAGCGGGTTGACTAACCAGCTGCCTGATCGTGATCCGGAAGAGACTGCCGAGTGGGTTGAGTCCCTGGACGCGTTGATCAGGGAACAGGGCACCGAGCGTGCCCAATACATCATGCGGAGCCTGCTGCAGCGCGCGGGCGCGCAGAGCGTCGGGGTGCCGATGGTGACCACCACCGATTACGTGAACACGATCCCGGTGGACCAGGAAGCCGAATTCCCGGGCAACGAGGAGTACGAGCGCCGGTACCGGGCGTACATGCGGTGGAACGCCGCGGTCATGGTCCACCGGGCGCAGCGGCCCGATATCGGGGTCGGCGGGCACATCTCCACCTACGCCGGGGCCGCGACCCTGTACGAGGTCGGGTTCAACCACTTCTTCCGCGGCAAGGACCACCCCGGCGGCGGGGACCAGGTCTTCTTCCAGGGCCACGCCTCCCCCGGCATGTACGCCAGGGCGTTCATGGAAGGACGCCTGTCCGAGGAGGACCTGGACGGGTTCCGGCAGGAAAAGTCCCGCGAAGGCCACGCCCTGTCCTCCTACCCGCACCCGCGGCTGATGCCGCACTTCTGGGAATTCCCCACCGTGTCCATGGGCATCGGGCCGATGAACGCGATCTACCAGGCCCAGAACAACCGCTACCTGCACAACCGGGGCCTGAAGGACACCTCCGACCAGCAGGTCTGGGCGTTCCTGGGCGACGGCGAAATGGACGAGCCCGAGTCCCGCGGCCTGCTCCAGCTCGCCGCGAACGAGAACCTGGACAACCTGAACTTCGTGATCAACTGCAACCTCCAGCGCCTGGACGGCCCGGTGCGCGGCAACGGCAAGATCATGCAGGAACTCGAAGCGTTCTTCCGCGGCGCGGGCTGGAACGTGATCAAGGTCGTCTGGGGCCGGGAGTGGGATGACCTGCTCACCCGCGACACCGACGGGTCCCTGGTGAAAATCATGAACGAGACCGTCGACGGGGACTACCAGACCTACAAAGCCGAATCCGGCGGGTTCGTCCGCGAACACTTCTTCGGGAAGACCCCGCAGACCAAAGACCTCGTCGCGGACCTGACCGATGACCAGATCTGGAACCTCAAACGCGGCGGCCACGACTACCGCAAGGTCTACGCCGCCTACAAGGCCGCCACCGAATTCAAGGGCAAACCCACCGTCATCCTCGCCCACACCGTCAAGGGCTACGGCCTGGGCCCGCACTTCGAGGGCCGCAACGCGACCCACCAGATGAAGAAACTGACCCAGGATGACCTGAAGAAGTTCCGCGACCACCTCCGGATCCCCGTCACCGACGAACAGATCGAGAACGACGCCTACCGGCCGCCGTACTACCACCCCGGTAACGACGCCCCGGAAATCAAGTACATGATGGAACGCCGTGCCGCCCTCGGCGGGTCCGTCCCGGAGCGCCGGAACACCCACGCCGAAATCGCCTTGCCGGACGCGAAGTCCTACGAGGTGGCCAAGCGCGGTTCGGGCAAGCAGCAGGCCGCCACCACCATGGCCTTCGTCCGGCTCCTCAAGGACCTGATGCGGGATAAGAACTTCGGCAAGCACATCGCCCCGATCATCCCCGACGAAGCCCGCACGTTCGGGATGGATGCGTTCTTCCCAACCGCGAAGATCTACAACCCCAAGGGCCAGAACTACCTGTCCGTGGACCGCGACCTGGTCCTGGCCTACAAGGAATCCCCCGCCGGGCAGCTGATCCACCCAGGCATCAACGAAGCCGGGGCCGTGGCAGCCTTCACCGCCGCCGGGACCTCCTACGCCACCCACGGCGTGCCCCTGGTCCCGGTCTACGTGTTCTACTCCATGTTCGGCTTCCAGCGCACCGGCGACGCCTTCTGGGCAGCAGCGGACCAGATGACCCGCGGCTTCATCATCGGCGCCACCGCAGGACGGACCACCCTCACCGGCGAAGGCCTCCAGCACGCCGACGGCCACTCCCCCCTGCTGGCCTCCACCAACCCCGCCGTCATCACCTACGACCCCGCCTACGGCTACGAAATCGGGCACATCATGCGCTCGGGCCTGGAACGGATGTACGGGCCGGACTCGGACGACAAGAACGTCATGTACTACCTCACGGTGTACAACGAACCCATCGTCCAGCCCGCAGAACCGGAAAACCTCGACGTCGAAGGCGTCATCAAGGGCATCTACCTGCTCGCCCCGGCAAAGATCGACGGTCCCCGCACCCAGATCCTCGCCTCCGGCGTCTCCGTGCCCTGGGCCATCGACGCCCAACGCATCCTGGCCGATGACTGGAACGTCTCCGCCGACGTCTGGTCCGTCACCTCTTGGAACGAACTGCGCCGCGACGGACTCGCCGCCGAAGAAGAAGCCTTCCTCAACCCCGGCCAACCCGCCCGCACCCCCTTCGTCACCCAGCAACTCGAAGGCGCCACCGGCCCCATCGTCGCCGTGTCCGACTACATGAAAGCCGTCCCGGACCAGATCCGGCAATTCGTCCCCAACGAATTCGCCACCCTCGGCGCCGACGGCTTCGGCTTCTCCGACACCCGCGCAGCAGCCCGCCGCTACTTCAAGAACGACACCCACTCCATCGTGGTACGCGCCCTCGAAATGCTGGCGCGCCGCGGCGAGGTGGACGTTGATGCGCCGGTCAAGGCGATCGAGAAGTACAAGCTGCTCAACGTCAATGCCGGCACCACCGGCAATGCCGGAGGCGAAGCCTAGGCCTTTCGGGCTGTAAAGCAGGACCCAGCCAGCAGCATCACACGACGGCGGCCCCCACCCATTCGGTGGGGGCCGCCGTCGTCCTGTCAGGGACGGGTGGGACCGGGGGGCAGAACTAGTTGTGATCCGCGACAAGGCGGATTGTAGCCTTCGCACAAATGGAGCTTGCGTGACCGTGGCCGTATGCTCAAAGAATGCCAGCACCAGCCAGCCCGTCTGCCAAGCGAAAACCGACCCCGCCAAAGGTCACGCCGGAGAAGTCCGAAACCCTCAAGCAGCTCCGCGCAAACGTCGGCCAACTCTCCACCAGCACCATGCGCAAGCTGGAGCAGTCGCTGCCCTGGTACAGCCGGCTCAGCGCTGATGAGCGATCGGCACTGGGCATGGTGGCCCAGAACGGTATCGCCGCCTTCGTTACTTGGTACGAGCGGCCGAGCTCGCCGTCGTGGATCCTCACGGATGTATTCGGGACAGCGCCCACGGAACTGACCCGTTCGATCAGCCTTCAAAAGGCGTTGCAGCTGATCAGGATCGTGGTGGAGGTGGTGGAAGACCAGGTACCTGTCATCGCGCCAGAAGCCGACCAGCCATCCCTGCGCGAGGCTGTCCTGCGATACTCACGGGAAGTGGCCTTTGCCGCCGCGGACGTCTATGCACGCGCTGCCGAATCCCGTGGTTCCTGGGATACCCGCCTGGAAGCGTTGATTGTTGACGCGATCCTGCGGGGCGAAAACACTGACGCCCTGCGCTCACGGATCGCAGCGCTTGGCTGGAAGGCACAGGAGCGCTTCACCGTGATGGTGGGGAACTCGCCGTCCGAACCCAGCGCCAGCTATGTCAGCGAACTGAGGCGGATGGCCGGGCGCTACGCCGAGGATGCACTGGTGGGGATCCAGGGCGACCGCCTGATCCTCATCCTTGGCGGTGTGCAGGACCGCGAAACGGCGTATGTGAAGCTGAGCGACATGTTCGCCCCCGGCCCCGTGGTGTACGGCCCCGAAGCCAGCTCGCTCCTGGAAGCCAGCAGTTCTGCCCAATCCGCCTTTGCCGGACTGACGGCAGCCCGCGCCTGGCCCTCCGCCCCGCGGCCGGTGGCCGCCGACGACCTGCTGCCGGAACGGGTTATTTCCGGCGATGACGCGGCCCGCCGCTCACTTGTGAAAAACATTTACCGGCCGCTCCTGGCAGCATCCAACGGCCTGGTGGAAACGCTTGGAACCTACCTTGAGCTGGGACATTCGCTTGAGGCCACGGCGCGCGAACTCTTCGTCCACGCCAACACCGTGCGCTACCGGTTGAAGCGGGTCTGCGACGTCACGGGCTGGGACCCGCTGCTGCCGAGGGAGGCATTCGTGCTGCAGGCCGCGCTGGTGGTGGGCCGCCTCTCGGCCCCGCCGAAGGTCGCCACGGAGCGGCAGGCGTCCCGTAACCAGCCGTGAGGCATTGTAGACTTCCTACAACCTGACCCCGTGAGCTTGGTGCGGTGAAACACCGCTGGATCACACAGTAATTTGGAAAGCTGGTTACGTGCTTGCAATAGTCTGCCCTGGACAGGGCTCACAGACCCCGGGTTTTCTGGCCCCCTGGCTGGAACTTCCCTCGGTGGCAGGCCAGCTGGCCTCCCTGAGCGACATCGCAGGCATTGACCTGATCGCCCATGGGACCACCTCCGATGAGGAAACCATCAAGGACACTGCCGTGGCGCAGCCCCTGATCGTTGCCGCGGGCCTGGTCACCGCCGCCTCCCTCTTCGACGTCGAACTCAACTCCCTGCCCGTGATCCTCGCGGGCCACTCCGTGGGTGAGATTACTGCTTCCGCCCTTTCCGGAGTGCTCACGGAGCAGGAAGCCATGACCTTCGTCCGCGAACGTGCCAACAGCATGGCCGCCGCGGCCGCCGTCACCCCCACCGGCATGAGCGCCGTGGTGGGCGGCGACCCCGCCGAGGTGCTGGCTGCCATCGAGGCCGCCGGCGCTGCACCTGCCAATGTCAATGGTGCCGGGCAGACAGTCGCGGCCGGAACCTTTGACCAGTTGAAGGCCCTGGCCGACAACCCGCCCGCCAAGGCGCGCGTCATCCCGCTCAAGGTGGCCGGCGCCTTCCACACCAGCCACATGTCGCCCGCCGTCAGCGCGCTGGAGAAACTGAAGCCGCAGCTGAACCCGGTGGCGCCCAAGGTGCCCCTGCTGTCGAATTTCGACGGCGGCGAAGTCACCGACGGCGATGCCGCCGTCGAAAGCCTGATCGCACAGGTGTCCCGGCCCGTCCGGTGGGACCTCTGCATGGAAACCATGGTCAACCGCGGTGTTACCGGCGTGATTGAACTCGCCCCCGCCGGCACGCTGGCCGGGCTGGCCAAGCGCGGCATGCCCGGCGTCAAGACCGTCGCGGTCAAGACCCCCGATGATCTCTCCGCCGCACTGGCACTCTTTGCAGAACTGGAGGGCAACGCATGAGCGTTCCCACGCTGAAACAGGTTCCGGTCCAGGAGCACAGCCGCATCCTTGGCCTGGGCGCTTACCGGCCCGACGTCATCGTCACCAATGAGGATGTCTGCCAATGGATCGATTCCTCGGACGAGTGGATCCGCCAGCGCACCGGCATCATCACCCGCCACCGTGCGGCCGCCGACGTCAGCGTGATCGACATGGCAGAGGGCGCCGCCAGGGAAGCCATGGAGAAGGCCGGTATTGAGGCCTCCCAGCTCGGGGCAGTCATTGTTTCCACCGTGACCCACCCCTACGCCACCCCTTCCGCCGCTGCCAGCCTGGCCGACCGGATCGGCGCCACGCCCGCTCCTGCCTTTGATATTTCCGCCGCCTGCGCCGGTTACTGCTACGGAATTGCACAGGCCGACGCCCTGGTCCGTTCCGGCACCGCAAAGTATGTCCTGGTGGTTGGTGCCGAAAAGCTTTCCGACGTCATCGACAACCGGGAACGCACCATCTCCTTCCTGCTCGGTGACGGTGCAGGCGCCGTCGTCATCGGCCCTTCCGACACCCCGGGTATCGCCCCGTCCGTGTGGGGCTCCGACGGCAGCAAGTGGGACGCCATCGGCATGACCCGCTCCCTGCTTGACGTCCGCGACCTCGGCCTGGCCGCCCGGCAGTCCGATTCCACCGGGGACCTGGCCCTCCTGGAAGAGGCACAGGAGCTGTACCCCACCCTCCGGCAGGACGGCCAGACGGTGTTCCGCTGGGCCGTGTGGGAAATGGCCAAGGTTGCCCAGCAGGCGCTCGATGCTGCCGGCATTGAGGCTGAGGACCTGGTTGCGTTCATCCCCCACCAGGCCAACATGCGCATCATCGACGAGATGGTGAAGAAGCTGAAGCTGCCGGAGACGGTTACAGTGGCACGGGACATTGCCGAAGCCGGCAACACCTCCGCTGCCTCCATCCCGCTGGCAACGCACCGGCTCCTGCAGGAGAACCCGGAGCTGAGCGGCGGCCTGGCCCTGCAGATCGGTTTCGGTGCCGGGCTGGTCTTCGGCGCACAGGTAATTGTCCTTCCCTAGATACGCCCAAGGGCCGCAACCGCGGCCCTGACCGTTTCCGGCAGCCCCTGCCGGCAATACAAGAAAAGGAGCCACCAATGGCTAGCAACGAAGAGATCCTGTCCGGGTTGGCTGAAATCGTCAACGAGGAAACCGGCCTGGCCCCCGAGGCCGTGGAGCTGGACAAGTCCTTCACCGAGGACCTGGACATCGACTCCATCTCCATGATGACCATCGTGGTCAACGCCGAAGAGAAGTTCGGCGTCCGCATTCCGGACGAAGAGGTCAAGAACCTGAAGACCGTCGGCGACGCCGTCAGCTTCATCGCCGGAGCACAGGCCTAGCCACAGGCTTCTCGCCGTCCCACGGCTTGGCAGGGCTGCCGGTCCGGACTGACCGGACCGGCAGCCCGCCGCATTTATCCGGCACAGCACCCCCCAACCGGGACTGGCCGATCAACAAACTGTGCGGGACCCTGCGACATCCGCAGGCGGATACCCCCACCGACGAAAGAGTGATCCCATGACACGCAAAGTAGTCATTACCGGTCTGGGTGCCACCACGCCCATCGGCGGCGACGTGCCCACAATGTGGAACAACGCCCTCAAAGGGGTCTCCGGTGCCCGCACCCTGGAGGACGACTGGGTAGCCAAGTACGAACTCCCCGTCCACTTCGCCGCCCGGTGCAGCACACCGGCCCTTGAGGTCCTCAGCCGCGTTGAGGCCAAGCGGATGGATCCCTCCACGCAGTTCGGCGTCATCGCCGCCCGTGAAGCATGGGCGGACTCCGGCATCACCGAATTCGACCAGGACCGGCTGGCGGTTGCCTTTGCCACCGGCATTGGCGGCGTCTGGACGCTGCTGGACGCCTGGGACACCCTGAAGGAAAAGGGTCCCCGCCGGGTCCTTCCCATGACGGTGCCCATGCTTATGCCCAATGGTGTTGCCGCGGCCGTCAGCCTGGACCTCGGCGCCCGTGCCGGCGCCCATACCCCGGTGTCCGCCTGCGCATCAGGCACGGAGGCCATGCACCTCGGCCTGGAGCTCATCCGCTCAGGCAAGGCAGACGTGGTCATGTGCGGCGGCGCCGAGGCTGCCATCCACCCCATGCCCCTGGCGGCCTTTGCCTCGATGCAGGCACTGTCCCGCCGGAATGACGAACCCGAGCGCGCCTCACGCCCGTACGACACCGCCCGCGACGGCTTCGTCATGGGCGAAGGCGCCGGCGCGCTGGTGCTCGAGGCCGAGGAACACGCACTGGCCCGCGGAGCCCGCATCTATGCCGAGCTCGCCGGTACCTCCGTCACTGCCGACGCGTACCACATCACCGCCCCGGACCCCGAGGGCCTTGGCGCCACCCGCGCCCTGAAGGCGGCGATGTTCGACGGCCGGATCCAGGCTGAGGACGTGGTGCACGTCAACGCCCACGCCACCTCCACGCCCGTGGGCGACAAGCCTGAATACACGGCCCTGCGTGCCGCCCTTGGCGCCCATGTGGACAACGTGGCAGTCTCCGCCACCAAGTCGCAGATGGGCCACCTCCTGGGTGCTTCCGGCGCGGTTGAGGCCGTCCTCACCGTGCTGGCCGTCCATGAGCGGAAGGCGCCGGTCACCATCAACCTGGAAAACCAGGACCCGGAGATCCCGCTCGACGTGGTCACCTCCGCCCGTGACCTCCCTGCCGGAAGCATCGTGGCACTGAGCAACTCGTTCGGTTTCGGCGGCCACAACGCCGTCGTGGCCATCCGCAGCATCTAGGCCTGGCCCGGGGAACCACCCGGAATGGCAAAGGAGGCCCCGCCGCCAGGCGGGGCCTCCTTTTTGCGCTATGGAGGTGATGTGGTTTCGTCGCGGTGGGAACGGACGACGGCGGTCAGCCCACCTGGTGGAGCCAGCGGACAGGAGCGCCTTCAGCAGCGTGGCGGAACGGCTCAAGTTCTTCGTCCCAGGCCTCACCCAGGGCAAGGGACAGCTCGTGGTAGACGGCGGCAGGGTCACCGGCTCCGGATTCGTAGGCATACCGGATGCGGTCCTCGGACACCATGATGTTGCCGTGGACATCCGTGACGGCATGGAAAATTCCCAGTTCGGGGGTGTGCGACCAGCGGCCGCCATCCACACCCTGGCTGGGCTCCTCCGTCACCTCATACCGGAGATGCGCCCAGCCACGGAGGCAGGACGCCAGTTTTGCTCCCGTGCCGGGGGCTCCGGTCCAGGACAACTCCGCCCGGAACATTCCGGGCGCAGCAGGCTGTGGGGTCCACTCAAGGTCCGTCCGCTTGTCCACGACGGCGCCGACTGCCCACTCAACGTGGGGGCACAGCGCCGTAGGGGCCGAGTGAACGAACAGCACACCGCGGGTCATTGCAACAGACATTCCATCCTCCATAGCTCTAGGTACGTCTTCCCCAACGACCTCTGCCTGGATGGAACTGCCGTGCCTGCACTGCGGCGTGGTTCCCTGCCTGTATTCAGATGTATCAGATTAAGCTGTGTCCGGGCTCGCCGTGCGGTTCGAGGCCTTGTGAGCTTCAAGCCGCACTTGAAAGTTGCCGGACGTGACTCTTATTGTGCCGTACCCCATGGAATTACGCCAGTGCGATTAGCAGGTCGAATCAGGCACGGGGATGGGCCTGCTGATAACTCTTCCGAAGCCGGTCAACCGAGACGTGCGTGTAGATCTGGGTGGTGGCCAGGCTGCTGTGCCCTAGAATCTCCTGTACGGCGCGGAGGTCCGCGCCGCCGTCGAGCAGGTGCGTGGCGGCCGAGTGCCGCAGGGCGTGGGGCCCGGACGCGGAGGTATCACCCAGCGCCTCGAACAGTGTGTTGACCAGGGCGCGGACCTGGCGCTGGTCGATCCTTCCCCCGCGTGCGCCCAGGAAGAGCGCGGGCCCGCTGTTGTCCTTCGCCAGGACCGGGCGCCCCCGCCGGAGCCAGTCATCGACGGCCACGGCGGCCGGCACTCCGAACGGAACCGTGCGCTCCTTGTTGCCCTTGCCTATGACGCGCAGTGTCCGGCGGTCCGGGTCCAGGTCGTCGACGTCCAATCCGGTGAGTTCGCCTACCCGGATGCCCGTGGCGTAGAGGAGTTCCACGATGGCGCGGTTCCGCACGGCGAGCGGTTCGCCCTCCCCGGCTGCCCCCTCCAGGCCCTCCAGGATGCGTGTAAGTTGGGGTGCCTGCAGGACCGCCGGAAGGGATCCTTCGCGTTTGGGTGCCTTCAGCCGCAGGGCAGGGTCCGCGTCGATGAGTTCTTCGCGGACAGCCCACGCGGTGAAGGCCCGTGCGGTGGCAGACCGGCGGGCGAGGGTTGCCCGCGAGGCGCCTGCGGAACTTTGGCTGCCAAGCCACCGCCGGAATGTTCCGAGTTCGAGATCCTGCAGTCCTGCGGCGCCTTCCGAGGCGGCGTGGGCAAGGAGGCTGCGCAGGTCGCCCAGGTACGCACGCCTTGTGTGGGCGGACACCGCACGTTCCCCCGACAGATGGCCGGCGAATGCGTCCAGTGCCTTGTGCAGTTCCCCGGGCAGTTCTTCATTGTCCACTCCCCTACTTTCCCAGTTGCCCGGCCTGTACCGCCGGTGGACACGGTCATGGCTTGCCGCGTTTCCAGCCGCCCCGCTCCGAGACTGCAAGTCCCAGCAGTCCGAGCCTCCCAAGTCCAGCCCGTACCGAGTCCTGGCCGAGACCCGCCACGGCTGAGAGCTTTTCCACGGACGTGGTGGAGCGAAGCGGCAATGCGTCCAGCAGGATCAGGTCTTCCAGGGTCAATCCGTCCTGCACTGCCGCCTCTGCGGTGCGTTGCGCAGGCAACTCCGTTCCGCTGGGTGATGCCAACTCGGCCACTTCGGCTGCATCGGTGACGCAGACAGCTCCCCCGTCGCGGAGGAGGCGGTGACAGCCGGCGGAATTGGCGCTGTGGACAGAGCCGGGAACGGCGCCCACGGCACGGCCCAGGGTTTCGGCATGATGGGCCGTGTTGAGTGCACCGGAGCGCCACCGTGCCTCCACCACCACCGTCACCCCCGCCAGGGCGGCAATCAGACGATTCCGCTGAAGGAAGCGGTAGCGGGTAGGGGCCGATCCCGGCGGTACCTCGGCCAGCACCGCTCCCTGGTTTGCCACGGCCCGCAGCAGGTCGTCGTTACCGGATGGATAGAACCTGTCCACTCCCCCGGCCATGACGGCGATGGTGGGGACAGCCGAGGAGCCGCCGGCAAGGGCGGCCCTGTGCGCATGCGCATCGATCCCGTAGGCCCCGCCCGACACCACCGTGAAGCCGCGCTGCGCCAGCGAGTAAGCGATGTCCCCGGTTACCGCCGCCCCGTAGCTGGTGCTGTCCCGGGATCCTACAAGGGCGATGCATTTCTCCGGCCCCGGCAGCGGTTGTTCCTGGCCGCGCCACCAGAGGCAGATGGGCTCCTGGATTCCCAGGTCCGCCAGCTGGGCGGGCCACAGCTCATCACTGGGAATGATGAGGCGTCCACCAAGCCGGGCCATGGTGGCAAGGTCGCGTTCCGGAGCAAGGTCAGGCAGCCGCGGCTGCCAGCGCTTCAAAGCGGCAGCAAGTCCGGCCCAGCTGCTGGCGGCCCCGCTCTCAGCCAGCAGCGATGTCATGCCGCGCTCCAGGTCAGGCCCTGCCGCCACCTGTCCGGTGGCGATGCGCAGGGCATCGGTTGCCCCTGCCAACTGGACGAGGGCCAGTCCCGCGGTGTCCTGGGGCTCCATCAGCCGTGAAAGGGCTGCCCGGGCCAGCCGCTCGGCATCGGTGCCCCTTGCCTTCTTCGTGCCCTGTTCCGTCACCACAACCTGTTCCTTCGCCACAAACTGTTCCGTATCCACGCCCGTTTCCTTCACGTTGTTCCGCGCATCCTGGTGTCTCATGCCGCGGCCGCCGCAGCCTGGCGCAGGCCCAGAGCCTGTCCGATGTCGTTTGGGTCCGGCGTCTCGCGGTGCCCCAGGTCCGCCAGGGTCCAGGCGAGCCGAAGGACGCGGTCATAGCCTCTCGCGGTCAGCACGCCCCGCTCGAGGGACTGGTCGAGGATCCGCGTTGCGGCCGGTGGAAGCCGCAATTCACCGCGCAGGATGCGCCCGGGCACCTGGGAATTCGTCTCAAGGCCGTAGGGCTGCAACCGTTCCGCCTGCCGCGCACGCGCGTCCAGGACCCGCCGTGCCACTGACGCGGTGTCCTCTTCCGCGCCCGCCTGACCGAACTCGGCCAGGGACACCCGCTCCACCTGCAACTGGATATCCACCCGGTCCAGCAGGGGTCCGGACATCCTGGCGAGGTACCGGCGGCGCATCATGGGGGTGCAGGTGCAGTCCAGCCCCTTGCCCGATGCTTTGCCGCAGGGGCAGGGGTTGGCCGCAAGTACCAGTTGGAAGCGGGCGGGATAGGCCGCTGTCCCGGCCGACCGGTGGATGACCAGCTCCCCGCTCTCCAGCGGCTGCCGGAGCGCGTCCAAGACACGCCGTTCGTATTCGGGCGCCTCATCAAGAAACAGCACGCCCCGGTGGGCACGTGATGCCGCGCCAGGCCGGGGCAGCCCAGTCCCACCGCCGATAATGGCTGCAGCGGTGGCTGAGTGGTGCGGGTTCTCGAACGGCGGCCGGCGCAGGAGCTGCACTGAGGATGCGGGCAGGCCGCACAGCGAGTGGATGGCCGTGACTTCCATGGACTCGTGGTCGCCAAGGTCCGGCAGGAGGCCGGGGAGCCGCTCCGCCAGCATGGTCTTGCCGGCACCCGGCGGACCGGTAAGGAGCAGATGATGGGCGCCGGCAGCTGCCACTTCCAACGCCCGGCGCGCTTCCCCCTGCCCGGAGACATCTGCCATATCCGGACAAGGGCCGGGCAGGGCAGGGCCTTCACCGGCATCGTCGGCCTCCTCAGGTTCGAAGTCCAGGGCAAGCTCCTGCGGATCGGCCCCAAAGTCGAGGGCGAGCCGGGCCAGCGTACGGTAGCCTCGCACCTCCGCGCCCGGGACCAGGGAGGCCTCGGCAAGGTTGGCCTGCGCCACCACGATCTCCGGATAACCCGCCTGGACGGCCGCCATGACCGCCGGCAGGATGCCCCGCACCGGCCGCAGCCTCCCGTCGAGTCCCAGTTCAGCGATAAAGACTGTGCGCCCGGTGGGCTTGATGTCGTTCGCTGCCCGGAGCACGGCCATGGTGACGGCGAGATCGAAGCCCGAGCCGCGCTTGGGCAGCGAAGCAGGAATGAGGTTGGCCGTGATCTTCCTGCGGCTGAGCGGAATCCCCGAGTTCTTCGCGGCTGACCGGATGCGCTCCCTGGCTTCATTCAGGGATGCGTCCGGCAGCCCAAGAATGACAAAGGCCGGAAGAGTCTGGCCGATGTCCGCCTCGACCTCCACCATGTAGCCGTTAAGCCCAACGAGGGCAATGGAGTAGGTCCGCCCGAGTGCCATCACCCCACCCCCTTGAGGTGTTCGACCACGGGTTCCCCGACGCCGTCGTCCACGACGGCGACAACGTCAACGCGGCGAAGGGGCATCCGCAGCTCGCGGTCCCGGCACCAGGCAGCACCGAGACGGTGCAGCCGGGCCAGCTTTTCCGGGCCCACGGCTTCAAAGGGGTGGCCGTAGTCCAGCGAGCGGCGGGTTTTGACTTCGGCGATGACCAGGGCGTCACCGTCGAGGGCAACGATGTCGATCTCGCCCTCTGCGCACCTCCAGTTGCGCTCCACCACCAGCATGCCCAGTGCTTCAAGATAGTCCACGGCAAGGTCTTCGCCCCGCCGGCCCAACAGGTCTTTGGATTTCATTTCTACCTCCGCAACAAGCCTGGCGGCGGATGGCGGCGGACGGCAGGAGGCCCCTGCCGTATGTGGACAGGGGCCTGTGTGGAGGGGAAGTCAGGGTTCCCGGAGGGTCCTAGTTGCCCAGGTCGACGTCCTTGGGCAGGGCCAGTTCCTCGTTGCGGGGCAGTTCCTCCACGTTCACGTCCTTGAAGGTCAGGACCCTGACGCTTTTGACGAACCGTGCCGAGCGGTAGACATCCCATACCCAGGCGTCCTGGAGGGTCAGGTCGAAATAGACCTCACCATCGGCGCTGCGGGCCTGGAGGTCCACATGGTTGGCCAGGTAAAAGCGCCGCTCGGTCTCGACCACGTAGCTGAAGAGGCCGACGACGTCGCGGTATTCACGGTAGAGCTGAAGCTCCATGTCGGTTTCATAGTTCTCAAGATCCTCAGCACTCATGCTTCCATCTTGCACCATGTCCGGCACGGCTGACGCCGGGCGGCGGAGTCAGTCTTCGCAGGGCTCTTCGCCGTCGGGCACCTCCACGTCCTGCAGTTCGCCGCCGAGCAGCCGCCAGCTGACCCGGTGGTAGGGAGTGGGGCCAGCGGCACGGAGGACGTCCCGGTGCGCTGCCGTGGCGTATCCCTTGTTGAGGTCCCAGCCGTAATGGGGAAATTCGCAGTGCAGCTCCCGCATCATCCGGTCGCGTTCCACCTTGGCAATGACGCTCGCGGCCGCGACGCTGAGGCACTGCATGTCAGCCTTGACCTTGGTATGGACGGGTGCGTTACAGGAAGCCTCAAGAACGGGCTGGTCGAACAGGGACAGCTGCTCCGCGGGGGAAAGCCAGTTGTGGCTTCCGTCCAACAACACAGCGTCCGGAACGACGCCGGCAGCCAGGATGCTGCCCCAGGCCCGGGTTCCGGCGAGCCGAAGGGCAGCGATGATGCCGAGGGAATCAATCTCGCCGGCGGAGGCGTGCCCCACAGCTGAAGCGACACTCCAGCGCCGCACGAGGGGATCCAGCCGTTCCCGTTCCGCCGGGCTGAGGAGTTTGCTGTCCCGCACGCCGGCAAGCGGCTTTTGGCGTTCCAGGTCGACGACCGCGATTCCCACGCTGACGGGACCGGCGAGGGCACCACGGCCAACCTCGTCCACCCCGGCCAGGAGCCGTATCCCCTGGGCCTTGAAGGTCCGTTCGTGCCGCAGGGTGGGAGCCTTACCGCCGCGTACTGCCGGTTTTGACCTGGAACGTCCCTTCACCGCGGGGGAAGCCTTCACTGCTGCCGAAGCCTGTACTGCTGAAGGCACGGTCAGCGGGCCCCCGGGACGGCACGGAACACGTCCGGGTAGTTGTCCAGGGTCTTGATCCTGTTCAGCGGCCAGGCGATGACCGCAGCCTTGCCTTCGAGGTCCTTGAGGTCGATGAATCCCCCGTCAGTCTCCATGTGGGCACGGGAATCGGCAGAATGGTTCCGGTTGTCACCCATCACCCACACCTTGCCTTCCGGTACGGTGACGTCAAAGTTGCGGATCTGCGGGACTTCCGCGGGATTGATGTACTTCTCGTCGATGGCGGTCCCGTTAATGGTCAGTTTACCGCCGGCGTCACAGCAGACCACGTGGTCACCAGGGAGCCCGATGACACGCTTGACCAGGTGCTGCTCCGAATTATCCGGCAGGAGGCCAACAAAGGTCAGGCCGTCCTGGACCCAGGTGAAGGGACCCTGCTCCTTGGCCGGGGCTGGGGGCAGCCAGCCCTTGGTGTCGCGGAACACCACAATGTCCCCGCGGCTGAGCGCAAAGGGCTCCGGAACCAAGAGGTTGACGAAGATCCGGTCATCCACATCCAGGGTGTTCACCATGGACTCCGACGGGATGAAGAAAGCCCGGAACAGGAAAGTCTTGATCAGGAAGGACAGCACCACGGCAATGACCACCACTGTGGCGATTTCCCTCAGCCAGCCCAGCAAGGGATTGCCGCTGGACTTGCCGGCCTCCTTGGACGCCGTCCTGTCCCGCCGATGGACGTGTGCAGGTTCCGGGGACCCGCCGGGCACCGAGGAAGCTTGAACGGCGGGCGTCTCTGATGCGCCGTCGTGGCGCGGTTCAGGTTTCCGCGCGTGGTTCTCGGGCATTTACCGTCCGTTCTGTGTTGTTGGCCTCGATGCGGGAGGCCGTGATACTGGAGCAAATCTATCAAGCGGCCAAAGGATCTGGACCGGCCGGCCAATCACCCGGTCCAGCGGAACCAGCCCGCCGCCGGGGGCGCCCAGCAGGCTGCGCGAATCCGCGGACACGGAGCGGTGGTCCCCCATCAGCCACAGCCTCCCCTCCGGAACCAGCGTGCTGAACTTCTGCGTGCTGGGTGCATCCCCGGGGAAGATGTAGGGCTCATCCAAGGGTTCGCCGTTGACGGTAACCTTGCCACCGGCGTCGCAACAGACCACGGTATCGCCGGGGAGGCCGATGACCCGTTTGACGTAGGTGGTGTCACTGCCGGTGAGGCCAAGCCACTGCATGGCTGCCGCTGCCCCATCCACCACCGGACCCTTGCCGCTGTTCAACGGCGCAAAGCTGCCCCGCCCGTCGAAAACAACAACGTCCCCGTGCCGTATGGGTTCGGACTGGAAGTCCGTGCGTGACACCAGGATCCGGTCCCCGCCTTCGAGAAGCGGCTCCATGGACTCCGATGGAATGAAGTAGACATCAAGCCAGAGGGACCGGACCACCCCGCTGATGGCCACGGCGAGGACCACTGCCAGTAAAACAAAACGCCAGCCCGTTTTGCGGGGCTGGCGTTTTGTCTGGTGCATGGTCCGTATCCTGGCGCTCGGGCATTGCTCCGGCCCGTGCCGGCTACGGCCGCGCTCCGGCCTGGCGGTAAATCCGGGAAGGACTTACTTGGCGGAGCTGAAGTCGCGCTTTTCCTTGATCTTGGCAGCCTTGCCGCGCAGTGCACGCATGTAGTACAGCTTGGCGCGGCGGACGTCACCCTTGGTGACAACCTCGATCTTTTCGATGATCGGAGAGTGCACCGGGAAGGTACGCTCCACGCCAACACCGAAGGAGACCTTGCGGACCGTGAAGGTTTCGCGCACGCCGTCGCCCTGGCGGCCCAGGACGAAGCCCTGGAAGACCTGGACACGGGTGTTCTTGCCTTCGATGATGTTCACGTGCACCTTGAGCGTGTCGCCGGCGCGGAATTCGGGAACATCGTTACGCAGCGAGGCTGCATCGACGGAGTCGAGAATATGCATGATTGCACTCCTGGTGAACGCCACAGGTCATTCACTTTGGGTCACGGCAGGCAAGTCCGGCCGCCGCAAGGCGTGCCGGGTCTCCCCGCCGAAAGTAAAATGGTCCGGCCGCTTCAAGGCTTGATGGGGCCGGTTGTCCAGCTGTTGGCCGCGCTACCCCCTGTGGCAGGTGCGGACCCAGCAGACACAAGGCTTAATTTTGCCACAGTGGCAGGGCTACGCCAATTCGCCGGGCACTAATCCTGCTGCCGGGCCGCCGGCTCCGGCCGCCGGCTCCGGCCGGCGGGCCAGCCTGCCGTCCACAATGTCGTACCCCAGGTTATGCAATTCCGTGCGGTCGGCACGCGGCAGGCTGCCGGCGTCGAACCCTTCCAGGAGATCCGGCCGCCGCTCTGCTGTCCGGCGGTACTGCTCGTGACGCCGCCATTGGGCGATCCTGCCGTGGTTGCCGCTCAGGAGCACCGGCGGCACCTCCCGGTCGCGCCAAACGGAGGGCTTGGTGTAGACCGGATACTCCAGGAGCCCGTCGGAGTGGGATTCCTCCACCAGGGACTCCGGGTTCCCCACCACGCCGGGCAGCAGGCGGCCGATGGCTTCCACCATGGCCAGGACGGCCACTTCGCCACCGTTCAGCACATAGTCGCCCAGGCTGACCGGCCGGACCATGAAGTGCTCCTGCGCCCATTCGACGACCCGTTCATCGATGCCTTCATACCGCCCGCAGGCAAACGCCAGGTGCTGCTCCTCGGCCAGTTCATAGGCGAGGGCCTGCGTGAACCGTTCGCCCGCCGGCGATGGAACGATCAGGACCGGCCTGCTTTCCGGATCCGGACGCCCCTCTGCCACTGCCGAGAGGGCCTGCGCCCAGGGCTCAGGCTTCATGACCATGCCGGCGCCGCCCCCGTACGGGGTGTCATCGACGGACCGGTGCTTGTCCGTGGTGAAGCTGCGGAGGTCATGGACGTGCAGGTCCAGGATTCCGTCCTGGCGGGCCTTGCCGATCAGCGAGAGTTCGAGCGGGGCGAGGTATTCAGGAAAGATGCTGACGACGTCGATCCGCATCTAGTCCGTGCCTTCCGGCTCAGGGGCGGCGGCTTCGTCGGAGTTAAGTTCGAAGAGGCCGTCCGGCGGGGTGAGGAGGATGAAACCTTCCTCGATATTCACCTCGGGCACAATCTGCTCCACGAACGGGATGAGGATTTCCTTGCCGTCCGGGGTGGTGACCATGAGCAGGTCCTGCACGGGCATGATGTTCAATGCTGTCACCTTGCCCACCACCTGCGCCCCTACACGGGCCTCGAGGCCGACAAGCTCATGCTCGTACCATCCCTCGTCGTCGTCCATGTCCAATTCTTCTGTGTCAATGAACAGCTTGGCGCCGCGGAGGGTTTCGGCCTGGTTGCGGTCCGCCACCTCCTCGAAGCCGAGCAGCAGGATGTCCTTGTTCCACCGCGCACTGGACACGGTCAGGGGACCCGAAGCGGCAGGTTCAACGACGAATTCCGTTCCCGGAACAAACCGGTCCTCCGGTGCGTCGGTCAGCACCTGGACGGTGACTTCCCCGCGAATACCGTGCGGCTTGCCAATCCGTGCCACCTGAAGCTGCATCTGTTCCTCTGTTCCCGATTGTGGTGGTTCTGGTGAAAAGCAGTGTGTTGATCAAAGCACTCCGGCCCCTCCACCTGACGGTGAAGGGGCCGGAGCAAAGCTGAATGTTGCCGAGCGCTCAGCGGCGGCGGTCGGTATCGACGACGTCGACCCTCACCGGTTCGCCGCCGGCCAGTGCTGCCACCACGGTGCGCAATGCGCGGGCCGTGCGGCCCTGGCGGCCGATCACCCGTCCCAGGTCCTCCTGGTGAACGCGCACCTCGAGAGTGTCCCCGCGGCGGTTGTTCTTGGAGCTGACCTTGACGTCATCCGGGGAATCGACGATTCCGCGGACCAGGTGTTCCAGCGCTTCTGCCAGCAATTTACTCAGCCTCGGTGGTCTCAGCTTCGGCGTCGGCCGGGGCCTCGGCAGCGTCAGACTTGGAGGCCTTCTTGGTGATGGCTTCCGGGATGATGACCGAGCCCTTCTCCGGGGCAACGAAGGCTTCCTTCTCGACCTTGGTCTTGAGGGTACCTTCCTGGCCCGGCAGGCCCTTGAACTTCTGCCAGTCACCGGTGATCTTGAGGATCGCGGCAACCTGCTCGGACGGCTGGGCGCCGACGGAGAGCCAGTACTGCGCACGCTCGGAGTTGACCTCGATGTACGAGGGCTCTTCGGTGGGGTGGTACTTGCCGATTTCCTCGATGGCACGGCCGTCACGCTTGGTGCGTGAGTCCGCGACGACGATGCGGTAGTACGGGGCGCGCATCTTGCCGAAGCGCTTAAGGCGAATCTTTACGGCCACTTTTGTGGTCACTCCTGTTTCAGAAAAAGGGGTGAACCCGGCTTTCTGCACCCGTGGGGCGGGCCATACTTGCGGGTTCGAAGGACAGGATCCGGACGCGGAGAGAGGGGCCACGCAGATCGAGTACCTGTTTATTGTGCCAGATGGGCGGCGTTATTTCGACTTGGCCCGCCGCGCGGGCCGCCGCAGCCGGCCCCTGGCGCACTGCAGGGTACCGAAACGGGCACCACCGGGCTCAGGCGGACCAGACGTACAGTCCCGTCCGCTCGGAATCGTCGAGTGAAGCCGCCAGTTCGGCCACTTGCTGCACATAGCTTCTGGCCTGTGCGGCGTCGAAGGGCATGTCCTCCTGGCCGGCCCACTGTTCGGCGACGTCGTCAAGGACATTGCCTTCGCCTTCGGTTTCATAGGAGAGCAGATCAGCGAGGGCACGGACCATGGCCGGCGGAACGGCAAGGAGGGAATCGCTGCCGACGTCCACCATGGTGAGTTCATAGTCGGCGCCGCCGGCATGTACCGCCGTCCCGGCAAGATCGCCCAACTGTTCGACTTCGAAATCGCTGACGCCCTGGATCCGGACCGCCTGACCCGAGGGCCCGCTGTCCGCCGCGGAGCCGCTTCCTTCGTCGAGGATGCCGGCGCGTTTCAGCGCGGCGTCATGGGTGGCGACAAAGATCTCGGTGAAGCCCATGGCGGGTGCCCTTCCGTTGGCGGAGCTGCGTGCCGGGCGCTGCCTGCACCCGGCCGTACGGAATCAGCCTAGTAGTTGCGGACCTGCCCGCGCATACCGGCGGGGCGGGAGGAACCGGTCAGCGGACGGCCACCCGGAGCCGGTTGCGCCATGGATCCTCGAACCGGAGCTCCGCACCGGTGTGGTGGGCAGGCACCCCGGCGACCTTGAGGCGGTCAGCCAGCGCCCCGACGTCGTCCCCGGCCGGAACTTCGATGAGCACCTCCCCCAGCCCAAGGGTGTCTTTTCGTGGGCCGGCGCCGCGGCTGTTCCAGACGTTCATGGCCATGTGATGGTGGTAGCGGCCCGCGGAAACGAACAGTGCCTGGCCATGCCAGCCCGCCGTTTTTTCGAAACCGAGGGTTCCCACGTAGAAGTCCCGGGCCGTCTGGACGTCGCCCACCTGAAGGTGGACGTGCCCTACCCCGGCGGACGTCTGCCGCTGGCCCTCGAGGGACTTCTCGGTGAGGTGCTGCTCCAGGTAGCGCTGCGGCGGAAGCGCGAGGCTGTCCATCACCACGTCCGCCCCGTTCCAGGACCAGTTGCTGCGCGGCCGGTCCCAGTACAGCTCGATGCCGTTGCCCTCGGGATCGGTGAAGTAGAAGGCCTCACTGACCAGGTGGTCGGCACTGCCGGTGAAGGAGCGGGGCTCGTATTGGGCGGCCGTGGCGATGGTGGCGGCGAGAGACGCCTGATCCTCGAACAACAGGGCCGTGTGGAAGAGGCCCGCCTCTCCCCTGTCGGGAAGGTGCAGCCCGGGGGCCGGCGCCAGGTGGACCAACGGCCTGCCGAGCCTGCCGAGATACAGGCCGCCGTCCTGGTCGGCCACCACCTCGAGACCCAGGGCGCGCTGGTAGTAGTCGGTCATCACCTTCATGTCGCCCACCTTGAGCATCACCGTGCCCATGGCGAGGTCGGCAGGAAGAAGATCCTGGCTGCTGGCTGCTGCGGTCATGTGAAGGCTCCTTGTGTTGGCGGCCGTCCCGTTGGCGGCCTGTCACACATTAAAATTACTTGAAGCTTCAATTTATTCCAAGTCCCGTGCTCATCCTGCTCAGCGGATGATGCGGCCGCCCAGCACCACATGTTCCAGGGCCGAGATAGCTTCCGGGACAGCCCGCGGGTCCTCCCGGCACACCACGACGTCGGCCCGGGCACCTTCCGCCAGGTTCTCCGCTCCCAGCCAGGTGCGGGCTGACCAGCAGGCAGCGTCCAGCGCCGCCTCCATGGGCAGGCCTGCGCCGTGCAGGGCGAGGATCTCGTCGGCGATCCTGCCATGGCGGATCACGCTGCCGGCATCCGTGCCGGCAAAGATGCGCACTCCGGCGGCATGGGCTTCGGCCACGCGTTCCAGCCTGCGTTCCCAGAGGGCGCGCATATGGGCTGCGTAGCGCGGGAACTTGGCGTCTGCCTGGGCAGCGATCCCCGGGAAGGTGGCGATGTTGATGAGGGTGGGCACGATCGGCACATCCTGCTGCGCGAACCGGGGCAGGTGCCGCGGCAGGAGCCCCGTTGCATGTTCAATGCAGTCAATTCCGGCATCCAGCATCTGGTCCAGGGTGTCCTCGGCGAAGCAGTGTGCGGTCACCCGGGCGCCTTCGTCGTGGGCTGCGCTCACGGCATCGCGGACGACGGCGGCGGGAAACGACGGCGCCAGGTCGCCGGCGCCGCGGTCGATCCAGTCGCCCACGAGCTTGACCCAGCCGTCGCTGTCGCGCGCCTGCTTCCGGACGGCTTCTACCAGGCCGTCCGGTTCCACCTCTGCCGCGAAGCCCCGCAGATACCTGCGGCTGCGGGCAATGTGGCGTCCGGCGCGGATCAGCAGCGGGAAGTCCCGGCCGCCCTGCATCCACCGGGTATCGGCTGGGGAACCTGCGTCCCGGACCAGCAACGTGCCTGCCGACAGGTCCGCCCGGGCCTGGTCTTCGGCAGTTGTTGGGTCCACCGGGCCGCCCGGTCCGAGTCCGATATGGCAGTGGGCGTCCACGAAGCCGGGCAGCACCCAACCGTCCAGAACGCGGTCCGGCGCCTGGCGGGGACGGGTGTACGTCAGCTTTCCGTCGACGGACCACAGGCCCCGCTGCTCTGTGTCCGGCCCCGTAAGCACAGGGCCGCTGAATTCGATGATCTCCGGCATTGGACTCCCTCTTTGTCGCCAGTCAGGCTAGCACCGGCCATGTGACAAGGCCCTTCCGGAGGGCTGTGGTAGCTTCGTTCCTGACCACACGGGTGCCCCTGCAGGGGCTGAGATCGGGCTGACGCAGCCTGCGACCGTTGAACCTGTCCGGGTAATGCCGGCGAAGGAAGTGAGTATTCCTTGAGTACACCAAATGCACAGCTAAGCCCTGCCCAAAACCAGTCCGGGAAGGCCATGCCTGAAGACAGCGCCGTAACGCAGTCCCTGAAGTCACATTCGCTGGCGTTCCTCGAGGACGCGGAGCCAGGCATCCGGGTCCCGGTGACGGAGATTGCCCTGGAGCCCTCCCCCAATGGAGCGCCGAATGCGCCCTTCCGGACCTACCGCACTGCCGGGCCGGGCAGCGATCCTGTCCGCGGCCTTCCCCCTTTCCGCACTGAATGGATAGCCGCACGGGGAGACTCGGAAGCCTATGGCGGCCGGGAACGGAACCTGCTCGACGACGGCCGGTCGGCAGTCCGGCGCGGCGCGGCGAGCGCAGAGTGGAAAGGAGCGCGGCCGGTGCCCCGCCGCGGCGTCGAAGGTAAAACCGTGACGCAGATGCACTACGCGCGGCAGGGCGTCATCACTCCCGAGATGCGCTTCGTGGCGCTGCGGGAGAACTGCGATGTGGAGCTGGTCCGCAGCGAGGTGGCCGCCGGCCGTGCCATCATCCCCAGCAACATCAACCACCCCGAGTCCGAACCGATGATCATCGGCAAGGCGTTCCTGGTGAAGATCAACGCCAACATCGGCAACTCGGCCGTTACCAGCTCCATTGCCGAAGAGGTGGACAAGCTGCAGTGGGCCACCCAGTGGGGCGCGGACACGGTGATGGACCTTTCCACTGGCGATGACATCCACACCACCCGCGAATGGATCATCCGCAACTCTCCGGTGCCGATCGGCACCGTCCCGATCTACCAGGCCCTGGAGAAGGTCAACGGCGAAGCCAATGCGCTGACGTGGGAGATCTTCCGCGACACGGTCATTGAGCAGTGCGAACAGGGCGTGGACTACATGACCGTCCACGCCGGCGTCCTGCTCCGGTATGTTCCCCTCACGGCCAACCGGGTGACGGGCATCGTCTCGCGCGGCGGTTCGATCATGGCCGGATGGTGCCTGGCCCACCACCAGGAAAACTTCCTGTACACGCATTTCGATGAGCTCTGCGCGATCTTCGCGAAGTACGACGTCGCGTTCTCCCTGGGCGATGGACTGCGGCCGGGAGCGACGGCGGACGCCAATGACGCTGCGCAGTTCGCGGAACTGGACACCCTGGCTGAGCTGACACAGCGCGCCTGGGAGTATGACGTACAGGTGATGGTGGAAGGGCCGGGCCACGTGCCGTTCCACCTGGTCCGCGAAAACGTTGAACGCCAGCAGGAACTGTGCAAAGGCGCGCCCTTCTACACCCTGGGCCCGCTCGTCACCGATGTGGCCCCCGGGTACGACCACATCACCTCGGCCATCGGCGCCACGGAAATCGCCCGGTACGGCACGGCCATGCTCTGCTACGTCACCCCGAAGGAACACCTGGGCCTGCCCAACAAGGACGACGTCAAAACGGGGGTGATCACGTACAAGATCGCTGCGCACGCCGCAGATCTCGCGAAGGGACACCCCGGCGCCCATGAACGGGACGACGCCCTGTCCAAGGCGCGGTTCGAGTTCCGCTGGCGCGACCAGTTCGCACTGTCCCTGGACCCGGTGACGGCGGAGGCCTTCCATGACGAGACACTGCCCGCAGAACCGGCCAAGACGGCGCATTTCTGCTCCATGTGCGGTCCAAAGTTCTGCTCCATGAGGATCAGCCAGGACATCCGGGACGAGTACGGATCAGCAGAAGCACAGGCTGCCCTGGCGGACGCTGCAGCCGGCATGAGGGACAAGAGCCAGGAGTTCCTGGCGGCGGGCGGAAAGGTTTACTTGCCGGAGCTGACCGTTCCCGCCCAAAATTAGGGGTTCAGGAGGCCCGGGCTGACTGCACGCGGCTGACGTCCCTGATGAAGGAGCGGATGATCCGGTCCCCTTCCACGGAGTCATGGGGCCGGTGCCCTCCCGCCGCGGTGCGGTGGAGGGCGCCGGTCTCGCGCAGGTAGCCTGCGATCTCCTCGTAGAGCGGCTCCCATCCCCCGGTCAGGACCAGGGTGGGAACGCCGGGAACGATGTGCAGCGGAGCTTCCCAGGCCGGCGCCTGCAGCCGCAGCCGCCGGGCAGAGCGCTTTTCCTCGGCCGTGGCCGGTTGCTGCAGATCGGTGGCATAGACGCGCCGGACGAATTCGCGCTGGAAATCCTCATCGCTGAGCTGGTGCCGGACGTCGAACAGCGGCTGCATCAGCTTGATATGCGCCGCCGTGGCGGGAAGCTCGGCAGTCAGCGACAGGCAGGCCGGCTCCACCAGCGTCAATGAAAAAACGAGGTCGGGACGTTGGACGGCGGCCATCATCGCCGCGATGGCGCCCTGGGCGTGTGCCACGACGTGCCCTCCCGCGGCGCCCCTGCCGTCGTCGGCCAGAGACCGCAGCACAATGGCAGTGTCCTCATCGAAGGACGACTCCACGGGCTCAGCCACGGGATCAAACCCGTGGCGGCGCAGGAACAGTGCGTCGTAGGACAGTGCCATGCCGTGCTGGCGCGGCCATGCGGCGGCGCCGAAATTCCCGGCGCCGTGCACGAACACTACCCTCTGCTTGAACATGACCCAACCCTATTCCACGGCACCGGTATCCCGCCGGACCCCATCCCAAGTGACTCGCAGTTAACGCACTGAAAGGCGTGTTTCGGAGCGTTAATTGCGAGTTACTTGGGTTGGGCTGTTATTTGCCGAGGAACTTGTCGAAACCCTTGGGAAGGTTCAGCTGCGAAGGATCGAAGTCTCCCGACTGCTGCCCGAACGCGGCACCCGTAGGCAGTGCCTTGGCGGCGTTGGCACGCCGGGCTTCGGCGTCCTTGCGCTCCTGGGCGGCCTTGGCCGGGTTGCCCGACTTTGCCTTCTTCTTGGGCGCGTTCTTGGCATTCTTCCGCGCGCCGCCGCCGGCTCCGGGCATTCCCGGCATCCCGGGCATGCCCGGCATTCCGCCCTGTGCCATCTTCTTCATCATCTTCTGGGCCTGGGCGAAACGCTCCAGCAGGCCGTTGACCTCCGAGACGTGCACGCCGGAACCGCGGGCGATGCGGGCGCGGCGGGAGCCGTTGATGATCTTCGGAGCCACGCGCTCGTGCGGGGTCATGGACCGGACGATGGCCTCGACGCGGTCGATTTCGCGCTCGTCGAACTGCTCAAGCTGCTGCCGGATGTTCTGCGCGCCAGGCATCATCATGAGCATTTTCTTCATGGAGCCCATGTTGCGGATCTGCTGCATCTGGGCCAGGAAGTCATCCAGGGTGAAGTCCTCCTGGTCGGCGAACTTCTTCGCCATCCGGGCGGCTTCGTCCTTGTCCCAGGACTTTTCGGCCTGCTCGATGAGCGTGAGGACATCGCCCATGTCGAGGATGCGCGAGGCCATGCGGTCCGGGTGGAAGAGCTCAAAGTCGTCCAGGCCTTCACCGGTGGACGCGAACATGACCGGCTTGCCGGTCACAGACGCGACCGAGAGGGCGGCACCGCCGCGGGCATCGCCGTCGAGCTTGGACAGCACGATGCCGGTGAAGTTGACGCCCTCGTCGAAGGCAAGCGCCGTGTTCACGGCGTCCTGGCCAATCATCGAGTCGATGACGAACAGGACCTCGTTGGGCACGATGGCGCGGCGGATCTGCCGTGCCTGCTCCATCATGTCGGCGTCGACGCCGAGCCGGCCGGCGGTGTCCACGATGACGACGTCGTGCAGCTTCTGGCGGGCTTCCTCGACACCGGCGCGGGCCACCGCTACGGGGTCACCTGCGGGGTGCTCAAGTTCAGAGGACGTGGCGCCCGGGTGGGGTGCGAACACCGGCACCTTGGCGCGCTGGCCCACGACCTGGAGCTGGGTAACGGCGTTGGGGCGCTGCAGGTCGCACGCCACCAGCATGGGGCTGTGGCCCTGGGCCTTCAGCCACTTGGACAGCTTGCCGGCAAGGGTGGTCTTGCCCGCACCCTGGAGGCCCGCCAGCATGATGATAGTGGGGCCGTTCTTTGCCAGGCGAATCCGGCGGGTCTCGCCGCCGAGGATCTCCTGCAGTTCCTCGTTGACGATCTTGACGATCTGCTGGCTGGGGTTCAGCGCGGCGGAAACCTCAGCGCCGAGGGCACGTTCGCGGACCCGTCCGGTGAATTCACGGACCACTGGCACGGCAACGTCGGCGTCCAAAAGGGCGCGGCGGATCTCGCGGACTGTGGCATCAACGTCGGCCTCAGTGAGGCGGCCTTTGCCGCGGAGATTCTTGAAGGTTGCTGTCAACCGGTCAGAGAGTGAATTGAACACGCGCCGTGCACTTCTTTCAGTGGATGATCGGGACTCGACTATCTAGGGTACCAAGTCAGGCACGCAAGGTGGCATGCTGGCAAAATGACGAGCCAAACAACTGTGAAGACTTTGCTCATCCTCGGCGCTTCCGGCGACCTTACCGGCCGGCTGCTGCTGCCGGGCCTTGCGCGTCTGGTCGCTGCAGGGCGCGCGGAGGGCCTCACCCTGGTGGGTGCCGGCTCGGACCCGTGGACGCCGGAACAATGGCGGGAGCGCGTCCAGTCATCGTTCGCCGGTGCAGCCGGCGCATCAGACAGGCCGGGGAAGGACGCCCTCGAGCTGCTGCAAAAGGAGACCGTGTACCACCAGGTGGACGTCACGGCCAAGGGTGCCCTCGCATCCCTGCTCAAGGGACTGGAAGGACCCGTGGCCGTCTACTTTGCGTTGCCGCCCAGGATCAGCCAGGCGGCCTGCGGGACGCTCCAGCCGGAAGAGGTCCCGGAAGGCACCCGCCTGGTGATGGAGAAGCCCTTCGGCTCCAGCGAGGAATCCGCACGGTCCCTCAACCGGACTTTGGCCCGCCTTGTCCCGGAGGACCACATCCACCGGGTGGACCACTTCCTCGGCAAGGCCACCGTCCTGAACATCCTGGGCCTGCGGTTCGCCAACAACTTCCTGGAGCCCGTGTGGAACCGGCAGCACGTGGAGAAGGTGGAGATCTTCTTTGACGAGGACCTGGCCCTGGAAGGCCGCGCGCGCTACTACGACGGCGCCGGGGCCCTCCGCGACATGATCCAGAGCCATCTCCTGCAGGTCATGGCGATCATGGCCATCGAACCCCCGGCCACCATCGGCGAGCGCGATCTCCGTGATGCCGTCTCCACCGTCCTGCGGGCCAGCAGCGTCAAAGCCCCCTTCACTGAATCAACGCGCAGGGCGCGCTATACGGCCGGTTCCGTGGCCGGCAAGGACGTCCCCGACTACGCCAGGGAGGAAGGCGTGGATCCCGGACGGGAAACGGAAACACTTGCCGAAATCCAGGTGGGCATCGACAACTGGCGGTGGCAGGGCGTGCCTTTCATCCTGCGCTCGGGCAAGGCCCTGGGGGACAAGCGAAAGGAAGCGGTGGTTACTTTCCTGCCGGTGCCGCACCTGCCCCAAGGCTTCACCGGGGTGGACTCCCCCAACCAGCTTCGGATCGGCTTCGGCCCCGACACGCTGGAGTTCGACGTCGACGTCAACGGGCCTGGAAACATCTTCAGCCTGGGCCGTGTGGCCCTGGAAGCAGAACTGAGTGCCTCCGACCTGCTGCCCTACGGCGAAGTGCTGGAGGGCGTGCTGACCGGCGACCCGTTGCTGTCCGTCCGCAGCGACACCGCGGAGGACTGCTGGCGGATCGTCGAGCCGGTGCTCAAGGCGTGGGAGCGGGGGGATGTCCCGCTTGAAGAGTACGACGCCGGTTCGGCCGGCCCGGCATCATGGCCCACCAACCGGCGCAGGGGCTGAATAGTTCCCGGCCCGGGGCGGCGAGGGCACCATTAACAACAAAGAGGACGGGCAGGAACCTTTCGGTTCCCGCCCGTCCTGCTTTGCCGTTCTGCATATGGGTCCTGGCTAGATGGCGGCTACTCCGCGCTCCCCGGTCCGGACCCTTACTGCTTCATGGACGTCCATGGTCCAGACCTTGCCGTCCCCGGCCCTGCCGGTATTGGAACTGGCAATGATCACGTCCAGGATGTCGTCGGCCTGCTCGTCCGTGGCCAGGACTTCCACCCGGATCTTGGGCAGGAGGTCCACGTTGTATTCGGCCCCGCGGTAGACCTCGGTGTAGCCGCGCTGCCGGCCGTATCCGCTGGCTGCGCTGACGGTGAGGCCCTGGACGCCGTAGGCTTCCAGTCCTTCCCTGACGGTTTCGAGCTTTTCCGGCCTGATGATTGCAGTAATCAGTCTCATGCCCCCACGCTTTCCTTACCTGTTGCTGACTGTGACTTCTGTGCACCCGGCGCCGCCTGGACCGGCTCGCCCTGGCCCTTGCCCGTGATCATGTCGTGCAGCGGCTGGAAGCTTCCGCCGTGGCCGCTCAGGCCGAACTCGTAGGCAGTCTCGGCGTGCAGGCTGAGGTCCACACCCACCGTTTCCTGTTCCTGCGAAACCCGGAAGCCCATGGTCTTGTGGATGGCCAGCGCAATGATGGCCGTCAGGACCGCGGAGTACGCGATGGCGATACCGGCTGCCGCGAGCTGCGCCCAGAGCTGGGTCAGTCCGCCGCCGTAGAAGAGTCCGCCGCCGGCACCGTCCGTTGGCAGTGCGATGAAGCCCAGGGCCACGGTGCCGATGATGCCCGAAACCAGGTGGACGCCGACGACGTCCAGCGAGTCATCAAAGCCCCAGCGGAACTTCAGGCCGACTGCCAGGGCGGAGGCTACACCGGCCACCACGCCGAGGCCGAGGGCTCCGACCGGGCTGACGTTGGCGCAGGCGGGGGTGATGGCCACGAGGCCCGCAACAACACCGGAGGCTGCGCCCAGGGAGGTGGGGTGACCGTCGCGGATGCGTTCGGTGACCAGCCAGCCGAGCATGGCCGCGGCCGGGGCTGCGAGGGTGTTGATCCAGATCAGGCCGCCCTGTTCAGCGGTGGTGGCAGCACCGCCGTTGAAACCGAACCAGCCGAACCAGAGGATGGCCGCGCCGAGCATGACGAACGGGATGTTGTGCGGGCGGTGGTTCGGGTCCTTGCCGAAGCCCTTGCGGTTGCCAATGATCAGTACGAGGACGAGCGCTGCCACACCTGCGTTGATGTGGACCACGGTACCGCCGGCGAAGTCGATGGCGGGGCCCAGGGCCTTGCCGATGGCTCCTTCGGGGCCGAAGAGACCGCCGCCCCACACCATGTAGGCCAGCGGGCAGTACACCAGGGTGACCCACACGGGGACGAAGACGGACCAGGCGCCGAACTTGGCGCGGTCGGCGATGGCGCCGCTGATCAATGCCACCGTGATGATGGCGAAGGTGGCGGCGTAGCCCACCTTGATCAGACCGTCGGGGGTGGTGATGCCCTCAAGGCCGAACGTGGCGAACGGGTTGCCCACGATTTCCAGGAATCCTTCACCGGAGCTCATGGAGGCGCCCCACAGCACCCAGACAACGCCCACCATGCCGATGGAGATGAAACTCATCATCATCATGTTCAGGGCTGCCTTGGCGCGGGTCATGCCGCCGTAGAAAAATGCCAGACCGGGTGTCATGAACAGCACAAGGGCTGCCGCCACCATGACCCAAACGTGACCTGCGGTAAGTTCCATGGTGCACGTCCTCTCTCATCGAATCTTGCGGAGTACTCCGCCTGCCAACGCCTTTTGCGTCCTGTAAAGAGTCTGTGGGCGGCGTGTTTCGCCCGCGGAGGATTTAGATTGCCGGCCTGTTACAACAACCTCTAGGAAGTAAATGGTGCATATCCGCCTTGTTACGGTTATGTTTCCGCACCCGCGCAGCCACCCGGCTCCCTTTCCTGCAAGGACTCCTGCATCATGACGGCAACACCCCGCGAAAGCGGCGCCACCTCGAGGTTTCTGGCCCGGCTTAGGCCGCAGCGGGAGAAGCTTCCCCGCGACATCAAGGTGATGCTGGCCGCCGCGTTCCTCATTGCGCTTGGATTCGGGCTCGTTGCGCCTGTATTGCCCCAGTTCGCAACAACCTTCGGGGTGGGGAACACCGAGGCTGCGGTCATTGTGGCAATTTTTGCCTTCATGCGCCTGGCGTTCGCGCCCGCCGGCGGCGCCCTGATCGGCAAGCGCGGAGAGCGTCCGGTCTATGTGGCAGGGCTGTTGATCGTCGCATTGTCCACGGCGGCATGCGCGTTCGCGCAGGACTACTGGCAGCTGCTGCTGTTCCGCGGCCTCGGCGGAGCCGGGTCCGTGATGTTCACGGTGGCGTCGATGGCCCTGGTGGTCCGGCTGGCGCCGCCCAAGAGCAGGGGGAGGGTGTCAGGAGCCTATGCGTCCGCTTTCCTGATCGGAAATGTGTGCGGGCCGATTGTGGGCGGGCTGCTGGCAGGGCTGGGCCTGCGGGTCCCGTTCCTTGCCTACGCGGCAGCCCTGCTGGTTGCCGCGTTCGTGGTGCAGACCCAGCTCAGCCATCAACGCCGGGACGGGGGCGAGGCCCAGCACCGTCCACCGGACATGCGCTTTGGCGAAGCCCTGGCAGCCGGAACCTATCGGTCGGCCCTCCTGTCCAGCTTTGCCAACGGCTGGGCCACGTTTGGCGTCCGGATGGCAACGGTGCCGCTGTTCGCCGCGGCCGCCTTCGGGGCAGGCCCACAGGCGGCCGGACTGGCGCTGGCCGTGTTTGCTGCCGGGAATGCAGCCGCACTCACCTTTTCGGGGCGGCTGGCGGACTCGCTGGGACGCAAGCCCATGATGATCTCCGGCCTGCTGGTGGCAGCCGTCTCAACTGCGGCGATCGGCTTTACTTCCGACCTGCCCTGGTTTCTTGCGGCATCGACGCTTGCCGGCGTCGGGTCCGGCCTTTTCGGTCCGGCCCAGCAGGCCGCCGTGGCGGACGTCGTTGGCAACACACGTTCCGGCGGCAAGGTGCTGGCCGTCTACCAGATGACGTCCGACGTCGGAGCGATCGTTGGCCCGGTGGCGGCCGGGCTGCTCGCGGACCGGCTGGGCTTCGGCTGGGCTTTCGGCGTGACCGGCGGCGTCATGCTCCTGGCCGCCGCCGGCTGGCTGCCCACGCGGGAATCCTTGCGGACGGCCGCTGCCTAGCCTTCCCCGCGGGCTTCCGGCTTCCGGGCCGCCCTGCTAATTCAGCAGGGCGTCGACAAAGCCTTCGGTGTCGAACGGGGCCAAGTCGTCCGCGCCTTCGCCCAGACCGATGAGTTTGACGGGCACGCCGAGGGTCTTCTGGATGGCGACGACGATGCCGCCCTTGGCGGTTCCGTCCAGCTTGGTCAGCACGATGCCGGTGATGTTGACCACCTCCGAGAAGACCCGTGCCTGGTTCAGTCCGTTCTGGCCGGTGGTGGCATCCAGCACCAGCAGGACCTCGTCCACCTCGGCCAGCTTCTCCACGACGCGCTTGACCTTGCCCAGTTCGTCCATCAGGCCCACTTTGTTCTGCAGGCGCCCGGCGGTGTCGATCATTACGACGTCCACTTCCTGCTCAATGCCCGCCTTCACTGCCTCATAGGCAACGGAGGCGGGGTCGGCGCCGTCGATGTCCGACTTCACGGTGGGAACGCCGACGCGCTGCCCCCACGTGGCCAGCTGTTCGGCGGCGGCGGCGCGGAACGTGTCAGCGGCGCCCAGCAGGACGTCCTTGTCCTCGGCCACCAGCACGCGGGCCAGCTTCCCCACAGTGGTGGTCTTGCCCACGCCGTTCACGCCCACCACCATCATCACGGCAGGCTTGTCCGCATGCCGCTGGACATTCAGGCTGCGGTCCATGGAGGGGTCCACGAGCTTGATCAGTTCCTCCCGGAGCATGGCCTTGACGTGTTCGGGGGTCCGGGCGCCCAGCACCTTGACCCGTTCCCGCAGGGCATCCACCAGTTGCATGGTGGGTTCGGTTCCGAGATCCGCGAGCAGGAGTGTTTCCTCCACCTCGTCCCAGACGCTCTCGTCGATCCGGTCGCTGGAGAGCAGCGCCAGCAGGCCCTTGCCCATGATGTTGTTGGAGCGGACCAGCCGCTCACGGAGCCGGATGAGGCGTCCCTCGACGGGCAGCGGGGTTTCGACCGGGATGGTTTGCAGCCCGGCAGCGTCGTCCGGAACCGTGGTGGTGTCCAGCCCTTCGACGTCCACGCCTGCCGGGGTTCCGCGTTCTATGGTGCCGGTTCTGTCCGCCACCGCGGTGCTGCCGCCGGAGCGGATCTCCGGGTCGTTGGCGTCGCGGGTGCCGGGGTACCGGGTGATGTTCCTCCGCGTCTTGAGCAGGACCGGAATCAGCCCGCCGATGACCACCAGCGCAGCAAGAATGGACAGGACAATGGGAAGGATGTCATTCACTCCCCTAGCTTCTCACAAACAGCCCTGCCGATTCCGGCGCCAACTGCGCCCCTGACCTGCCCCTATGCGGCGCGCCGGCTGGCTGGACCTCGGCCGCTGCTACACCTCAGCGCCCAGGCGCTGGCTGATCACGGTGGAGACGCCGTCGCCCCTCATGGTCACGCCGTACAGGGCGTCCGCCACCTCCATGGTCCGTTTCTGGTGGGTGATGACGATGAGCTGGCTGGACTCCCGGAGTTCCTCGAAAATGGTGATCAGCCGGCCGAGGTTGGTGTCGTCCAGCGCCGCCTCCACCTCGTCCATGACGTAGAACGGCGAGGGGCGCGCCTTGAAGATGGCCACCAGCAGGGCCACTGCGGTGAGGGACCGCTCGCCGCCGGACAGCAGAGACAGCCGCTTGATCTTCTTGCCGGCTGGGCGGGCCTCCACCTCGATGCCCGTGGTGAGCATGTCCTCCGGATCGGTGAGGACCAGCCGGCCTTCGCCGCCGGGAAAGAGCCGCTCGAAAACGCGGACGAACTGGGCCTGGGTGTCCTCGAACGCTTCGGCGAAGACGCGCTGGACCCGGTCATCCACTTCCTTGATGATGTCCAGCAGGTCCCGGCGGCTGGCCTTCAGGTCCTCAAGCTGGGTGCTGAGGAACTGGTGCCGCTCCTCCAGCGCCGCGAATTCCTCCAGCGCCAGGGGGTTCACCTTGCCCAGACTGGCGAGGTCCCGTTCGGCCTTGCGCAGCCGCTTCTCCTGCTCCTGCCGGACGTAGGGCTTCCCTTCCAGGATCTCTTCCCCGCCGGCGTCAACGGGAGCGCGCAGTGCTGCCCACTTGTCGCCGGTCTCCTCCGCGGGCACCGGTACCGGGACGTGCGGCCCGAACTCTGCCACCAGGGCTTCGGGGGTGATGCCCAGTTCGTCCACCGACCGGGTTTCCACCGCCTCGATCCTGGCCCGCTGCCGGGCCCGGGCCAGCTCGTCCCGGTGCACGTTGTCGGTGAGGTCAGCCAGTTCGCGGGCCAGGGCGTCGTTCGCTTCCCGGATGTCCCGCAGCCCTCGGTCACGCTGTTCGCGGTTTTCCTCGGCCAGGTCCCGTTCGTGCCGGGAGAGGTCCACGGAGAGGTCCACATACCGCAGTGCCATTTCCACGGCTGCGGATACCGCGGCGGCACGCCTGGCCTGGATGCGGCGGCGCCGGGCGCGCTGGGCCGCTTCCTCCCGGGCGCGGCGTTCGGTGGCGGCGGCCCGCTCAAGGGATGCCACCCTGTTGCCGGTGGCGGCCAGCTGCTCCTCGGCACTGCGGAGGGACAACCGCGCCTCCACCTCGGCAGCGCGGGCGGCGGAAGCTGCATGGGCCAGGGCGTCCCGCTGTTCGGTGGAGGGCTCCTCTTCAACGGGAGCTTCCTGCGCAGCGGCCAGCCGGGCGGTGATGGCGGCGAGCGCTTCCTCCTCCGCGGCAACGTTCTCCCCCGCACGTGCCAGGGAGGCAGCCAGGCGCTCACTCTCGCCCACGGCGCTGCGCAGGACCGAGTTGAGGTGGCCCAGGCGTTCAGCGACGGCGGCCAGGCGGGCATCGGATTCGTGCAGCCTGTCCAGGGCAGCGTCTGCCGCCTCCTGGGCTTCGGCGCGCCGGGCCTCGGCGGCGGCCAGGGCGAACCTGTTCCGCTCCAGGTCCGCCGTGACCGCCGAGAGGCCCCGGTCGGCGTCGTCCACTGCCGCCTGCACCTCAAGGAGAGACGGTGCCTTGGCCGAACCGCCGGCAGCGGATACAGCGGTGAACACGTCCCCTTCGCGGGTGACGGCCGTGAGCCCGGGCTGCGAGGCCACGAGCGCTGCCGCGGCATCAATGCCGGTGACGACGGCGGTTCCGGACAGCAGGTGCCGGACCAGCGGGATGTGCCCCGCAGGCCCGTCCACCAGGTCGGCGGCCCATTGCGCGCCGTCCGGCAGCGGCACCTCCTGCCCGTCCTCCCGGTGGACCGCCGCGGCCGATGCCAGGAGCAGCGACGCCCGCCCGGCGTCGTCGTCCTTGAGTACCTGCAGGACTGCGGCCGCCGTGTCCCCGTCCTGGACCAGGACTGCCTCGGATGCTTCCCCCAGCGCGGCGGCGATCGCCGCCTCGTAACCGCCTTGCACCGTGATCCCGGCTGCCAGGGTGCCCAGCACTCCCGGCATCCCGGACTCCAGCACATGCCGGGCCCCATCCTTGCGGTCCAGTCCGAGCTTGAGAGCCTCGAGCCGGGCGGCGAGGGCGTCCCGCTTGCGGACTCCCTCATTGACCGCGGCCTTGAGGCCGGCGATCTCCTGGAGGACGGTGTCCAGTGCTTCGCTGGCAGCCTCATAGTCGGCGTCGAGGGACTCCTCCCCTTCTTCCACGCCGGCCACCTGGTTTTCCAGTGCGGTGAACTCGGCCTGGGCACGGGCACGCCGTTCCGTGCCGGCGGCAAGGGACTCCCGCAGCCGGCCCAGCTCCGCCTGCGCGGACTCCACCCGGGACCTGGCGGCGGCTACTTGTCCGGCCAGGCGGGCCAGGCCCTCCCGCCGGTCCGCTGCCGCCCGGAGCTGCGCCGTGAGCCGCCGGTCCTCTGCCTGGGCTGCCTGCTCTGCTTCCGCCTTGGCGGTGCTGGCGGTGTCCAGTGCGGCGCGCCTGGACTGGATGTCCTGTTCGAGCTCGGCCAGCTCCTGCCGCACCCTGGCTGCCTGGCGCTCGAGCTGTTCGGGATCCCGCCCGGAAGGCGCCACGGTGTCTTCGGAACCCAGCAGGCGGCTGCGTTCGGTGGCCAGCGAACCGAGCGACCGAAGACGTTCGCGTGCAGTGGAGAGCCGGTACCACGTGTCCCGGGCGGCGTTGAGGCGGGGCGTGGCTTCGGCTGCCAGCTGCTCCAGCGCTGCCTGCTGCCTGCGCCCGGCTTCGAGTTCCTCCTCGACGGCGGTCCGCCGGGCTTTGAGCGCGGCCTCGTCCGCCACGTCCTGCTCCAGCGCCTGCTGCAGCTGGACGAGGTCATCGGCGAGCAGCCGGGCCCGGGCATCCCTGACGTCGAACTGGACGCGCTGGGCACGGCGGGCCACTTCCGCCTGTCTTCCAAGGGGCGTCAGCTGGCGGCGGATTTCCCCGGTGAGGTCCGTAAGTCGCTGGAGGTTGGCCTGCATGGCCTCCAGCTTCCGGACCGTCCGTTCCTTGCGCCGGCGGTGCTTGAGGATCCCCGCCGCCTCTTCAATGAAGCCGCGCCGGTCCTCCGGGGTGGCATGCAGTACGCGGTCCAGCTGGCCCTGGCCCACGATGACATGCATTTCCCGGCCCAGCCCGGAGTCGGAAAGGAGTTCCTGGATGTCAAGCAGCCGGCAGCCGGCACCGTTGATGGCATATTCGGAGCCGCCTGTCCGGAACAGCGTCCGCGAAATGGTCACTTCGCTGTATTCGATGGGGAGCGCGCCGTCGGTGTTGTCGATGGTCAGCGAAACGTGGGCGCGTCCCAGGGGCGGGCGCCCGGACGTCCCGGCAAAAATGACGTCCTCCATTTTGCCGCCGCGGAGGGTCTTGGCCCCCTGCTCGCCCATCACCCAGGCCAAGGCGTCCACCACGTTGGACTTGCCGGATCCGTTGGGACCCACCACGGCGGTGACTCCGGGTTCAAAGTCGAAGGTGGTGGCAGAGGCAAAGGACTTGAACCCCCGGACGGTGAGGCTTTTGAGGTGCAAGGCTTTTCTGGTCTCCTGGAGCGGGTGGGGCACTTTGCTGGATCCGGCTCACTACAATCTACTGCGCAGGACCGACATTTCCCCGCACCAGCACCCGGAAGCCGGGGCCGGCACACGGCCGGATATGCCAGTTCCGGCCGGGCAAAGGCATAGTTAAGCTCTTGAGCCTGCGTTTATGTGGGTACAGTCACCGCATGAATGCGCCACGGAAACGAAGAGGGGCTTGAATTGGCAGGTAATGCAACCTTCCGCCACAGCAACACTGCGCTGCTTTCGGTGAGCAGCGTCGAGGCTCCGAGGATCGTCAGTTCCACGGACTTCGACCGCCACCTGGCGTCCACGCTGAAGCGGCTGAAGTTTCCGCCCCGCCTGCTTGAGCGCGTCGCGGGCATCACTCACCGCCGGTGGTGGGCCCCTGGAACATCGTTCGACGATGCCGCCGTCGAAGCCGGCGCCAAGGCACTGGCGGAGGCCGGCATCGAGGCCTCCGACGTCGGACTGCTGATCAACACCTCGGTGACGCGGCGCAACCTCGAACCGTCCGTGGCGGTGAAGATCCACCACGGCCTCGGCCTGCCGTCGTCGGCCATGAACTTCGACCTTGCCAACGCCTGCCTGGGGTTTGTGAATGCCCTGACCCTGGCTGCGAACATGATCGACTCGGGACAGATCCGGTACGCGGTCATCGTCAATGGCGAGGACGCCCAGCTGACGCAGGAAGCCACCCTTGCCCGGCTGCAGCGGCCCGAAACCACCCGCGACGACTTCAACCGCGAGTTCGCCACCCTGACGCTGGGATCCGGGGCCGCCGCGGCCGTCCTGGGACCGGCCGATGAGCACCCCGGTGCGCATCGGGTGGTGGGCGGTGTGATGCGCGCCGGCACCGAGCACCACGAATTGTGCGTCGGCGGCATCGACGGCATGCACACCGACACGAAAGGCCTGCTCGACGGCGGCCTTCAGCTGGTGGTCGATGCGTGGCATGAAGCGCAGCCCGAGTGGGACTGGGCTGCCATGGACCGCTACGTCACCCACCAGGTCAGCAACGCCTACACCCAGGCCATCATTGACGCGATCGACCTCGACCCCGGCAAGGTGCCCATCACGTTCCCGCACTGGGGCAACGTGGGACCTGCGTCGCTGCCCATGACGCTTGCGGCCGAGGCACAGTCCCTGGGAGCCGGGGACCGGGTCCTGTGCATGGGTGTGGGTTCGGGCCTGAACACCGCAATGCTGGAAATCGTTTGGTGATCGCGGACTGGCCGGGCGTGGACGCCCGATGGTCACGTGAAATCGATGTCCCCTCCACAGCAGCCGTGGACGCGCCGGGCGCGGTGCGCCGCTGGCACGTGCTGGACAACGGGGCAGAACTCACCCGCAGCGGCCTGGCTCCCGCCGGAACCCTCCTGTGCGTGCACGGCAACCCCACCTGGTCCTACCTGTGGCGGAGCCTGCTGGCCGCCGGATCCAACCCCGCTCATCCGTGGCGGGTTGTGGCGGTGGACCAGCTGGACATGGGCTTCTCCGAGCGTACGGGCACCTTCCGCCGGCTGGCGGACAGGATCCAGGACCTGGGCGACCTGACGGACGCGCTGGCCCTGGACGGCCCGGTGGTAACGGTGGGCCACGACTGGGGCGGGGTGGTCAGCCTGGGCTGGGCCCTGGCCCATCAGGACCAACTGGCAGGCGTGGTGCTGACCAACACGGCCGTGCACCAGCCCGCAGGTTCGCCCATTCCCCCGGCGTTGCGCCTGGCCCTGCACCCGGCCGTGCATACCTGGGGAACCACCACCTCCGACGCTTTCCTGCGGGTGACGCATTCGCTGGCGCATCCGCCGTTGCCGGCAGATGTCCGCAACGCATACATGGCCCCCTACCGCACAGCCTCACGGCGTGAGGGAGTGGGCAACTTTGTTGCAGACATTCCCGTTGATGCTTCGCACCCCAGCTTTGCTGCGCTCAGCGGCGTCGCCGAAGGCCTGCGCAGCCTGGATGTCCCTGCCCTGATGCTGTGGGGTCCGCGCGACCCGATCTTTTCCGACCGCTACCTGAAGGACCTCATCGGCCGCCTCCCGCACGCCGACGTGCACCGCTACGAGGGCGCGGGACACCTGCTCGCGGAAGACCGCGACATCGCACCGGCCGTCTTCGACTGGCTTGCCGGGCGGGTTACCGGTTCCGGGGAGGACTCACCAGCGGTTCGGCGCAGCATGCCGCAGGTACCGGCCGGCGAGGGTTTCCGGCCCCTATGGTCGCTCCTCGCGGAACTGGCAGCCGGTCCCTCCCAAGGTGAACCGGCCGTCGTCGAAATGAAAGCCGACGGCACCGTTGCCCGTTCCCTTACATGGCAGCAGCTGGACAATGCTGTGGGCCGCCTCGCCGCCGGCCTGGACCGGGCAGGCGTCAGGCCCGGCAGCAGGGTGAGCCTGATGGTCCCGCCCGGGGTCGACCTGACCGTAGCCCTATATGCCTGCCTGCGGCTGGGAGCCGTCGTGGTAGTGGCCGATGCCGGCCTGGGCACCAGGGGGCTGAGCCGGGCCGTCAAGGGGGCCACCCCCGATTTCCTGATCGGTATCGATAAGGCGCTGGCCGCCGCCCGGGTGCTGGGATGGCCGGCCAGGCGCATCAGCGTCCGCGACCTGCCGGCTGCCCGCCGCCGGATCCTTGGGGTTGAGACCTCCCTCGCCGCCCTGGCAAGGGAGGGGTCCAGGCCTACCGCTTGGCCTAATGACGGCGGCGCATCACACCCGGACCCGGACTCCCCCGCCGCGGTGCTCTTCACCTCCGGTTCCACCGGTCCTGCCAAGGGCGTGGTGTACACGCATCGGCAGCTCGCCGCGATGCGGGACACCGTGGCCGAAACCTTCGGGATCCATCCGGGCCAGCGGCTGGTGGCAGGCTTCGCACCCTTCGCCTTGCTGGGGCCGGCACTGGGAACCGTGTCCGTGACGCCGGCTATGGACGTCACCGCTCCACGGACCCTGACGGCACGTGCCCTCGCGGACGCCGCGGCGGCCATCGATGCCACGGTGGTGTTCGCGTCCCCGGCTGCCCTGCGCAATGTCGCCGCCACCAGCGGCGGACTGACCGCTGAAGGCACTGCCGCCCTGAAACGCGTCGAACTGCTGCTCTCCGCCGGCGCCCCCGTCCCGGAACCGCTCCTTGCCGAGGTGCAGCGGCTGCTGCCGGGCGCCTCCCTGCACACCCCCTACGGAATGACTGAGGCGCTGCCCGTCACGGACATCAGCCTGGAACAGATCCTGGCCGCCAGCGCCGACGCCGAATCCGGAGCAAAACCCGGGACCGGCAACGGCGTCTGCGTGGGCCGGCCCGTCCACGGCGCCCGGGTAGCCCTCATCCCGCTGGCAGCGGACGGCACCGCGCCCGGCTCCCTGCCTGTCACGGAGGCCGGGATCACGGGAGAAATCCTGGTCAGTGCCCCGCATGTCAAGGAAGCGTATGACCGGCTCTGGCTGACCGAAGAAGCCAGTGCCGCTGAGTCCGGCTGGCACCGCACCGGCGATGTGGGGCACTTCGACGCCGACGGCCGGCTGTGGGTGGAAGGCCGCATTGCGCACGTCATCACGGCGCCTGGTGCGGTGGTGACCCCTGTTGGCGCGGAACAGGCCATTGAACGCCTGGCCGGTATCCGCATGGCCGCAATTGTTGGCGTGGGACCGGCGGGGACGCAGGCTGTCACCGCCGTCGTGGAGACCGTCCCGCCCGTCCGGAAAGCCGGGCCCGCCGGCGTGGACCTGGCCGGAAAGGTCCGGGAAGCTGCCCGCACGGCAGGCGTCTCCGTGGCCGCTGTCCTGGTTGTCCCCGCACAGCCCACCGACATCAGGCACAACGCGAAGATTGACCGGACGCGGCTGTCCCGATGGGCTTCCTCCGTCCTGGCCGGCGGCCGCCCGGGGACCCCATGAAGATCCTGGTCACCGGCGCCAGCGGGCTGCTGGGCCGGGAAGTCGCGGGGCAACTGGTGCGCAAAGGCTATGACGTCACCACCTTCCAGCGGCGCCCTTCAGGGGTCGACGGCGCCACGGACCACTGCGGCTCCCTCGCCGACGATGCTGCCGTCAGGGGCGCCGTCCAGGGTGCCGAAGCAGTCATCCACCTGGCAGCAAAGGTCTCCTTCACCGGCCGTCCCGCGGAGTTTGACGAGGTAAACGTCCAGGGCACCCGCCGCCTGCTCCTGGCCGCCCGCGGGGCCGGGGTGCGGGACGTGGTTTTCGTGTCCTCGCCGTCAGTGGCCAACTCAGGTGCCGCCATCGCAGGCCTGGGTGCGGAACCGGCGGACCCGGACCGTGCCCATGGTGACTACTCCCGCACCAAGGCGCAGGCCGAACTGCTGGCCCTTGCCGCGGACGCCCCGGACTTTCGTGTTGCCGCCGTGCGGCCGCATGTGGTCTGGGGGCCCGGGGACACCCAGCTGGTGGAACGGGTGCTGGAGCGGGCGGCCCGGCACCGGCTGCCGCTGCTGGACGCGGGCGCCGCCCTGATCGACACCACGTACGTGGACAACGCTGCGGCAGCGATCGTTGCCGCGCTGAAGCGGATCAGCCACATCCATGGCAGGGCGCTGGTTGTCACCAACGGGGAGCCACGGCCGGTGGGCGAACTCATTGCCGGCATCTGTGCCGCAGGCGGTGCGCCCGCTCCGTCATGGTCCCTGCCGGGGCGGCTTGCCCGGATTGCCGGTTCCGCCGTGGAAAGGGTGTGGCTGGGGCTGGGAAAGCAGGACGAACCGCCCATGACGAAGTTCCTTGCTGAACAGCTGTCCACTGCCCACTGGTTCGACCAGCGCGAGACCCGGAAGCTCCTCGACTGGACTCCGGCTGTATCGATCGATGAAGGCCTGGCAAGGCTGGCCGTGCACTACGGCTCCCGCTGACATGACCGTCCGGACCGGCCGAACCCGCGTTACCAGCGGCCGTTGCGGGGCCGCGGCTGGCACACCGGGCAGGTGTGGGACGAGCGGTTCATGAACTGCTCGCGGCGGATGATCGCCTGGATTCCTGCTGCCGCGCATCTCCTGCACGGCTCACCCTGGCGGCCGTAGGCGTTGAGGGACCGGTCGAAGTAGCCTGAGGCACCGTTGACGTTGACGTACAGCGAATCAAAGCTCGTTCCTCCTGCTGCCAGGGCATCGAGCATGACCTCCCGGGCGGCATCGAGGACCCGTTGCGCCTCGCCCCGGCGAAGGGTGTCCGTGGGCCGGGCGTAATGCAGCTTGGCGCGCCACAGCGCTTCATCTGCGTAGATATTTCCGATTCCCGAGACCAGGCCCTGGTCCAGCAAAGCCCGTTTCAGCCCCGTTTTGCGTTTGCGCAGGCGGCGGTAGAAAAGATCGAACGAGAACGCGGGGTCCAAGGGATCCCGGGCGATGTGGGCCGCTTCCTCTGCGATGAGTGGAAGGGGGAATTCCGCGAGGCCGCCCGGGCCGCCGTCGTCCGTGGGTACCAGGGCGGTGACAAAGAGGCCGCCGAAGATCCGCTGGTCCACGAAGCGCAGCTGGTCCGGCATGCCGTCACGGGGGCTCAGCCGGAACCGGACCTTGAGGTGCTTTTCATCGGGAACGCCGGGGCCCTGCATCAGCAGCTGCCCGCTCATGCCAAGGTGCGCCATGAGTGCCACGCCCGGCACGGGGGAATCTTCGGGGTTCCCGGGAAGCGGGGCGGTGGCGTCCACCAGCGGCATCCACAGGAACTTGCCGCGGCGCACGACGTCGGACACCGTAGCGCCTTCGAGGTTGCCGATGAAGTCCCCGGCCCCGAGGGCGTGGCGCCGGATGGAGCGCGGATCAATGACGTCCACAGCGCCGATGGTCCTGCCGCGGACCCAGTTCACCAGGCCGCGGCGCACCACTTCCACCTCGGGCAGTTCAGGCACGGGGCGCTACTTGGCTGCTACGGAGCCTGCGGAGGTGCCGGGTGCAACCTGGGCCGCGGCACCGGAGAGTACGCGCCAGGCGTCGGCTGCCGCTTCCTGTTCGGCTTCCTTCTTGGAATGGCCCGAGCCCTTGCCATAGGCCGTGCCGCCGATGTTCAGCACCGCCGTGAAGGTGCGGGCATGGTCCGGGCCGGAGCCGTCCACTGCGTAGTGGATGCTGCCCAGCTGCCGGCTGGCGGCGAGCTCCTGGATGTTGGTCTTCCAGTCGGTGCCGGCGCCCAGGACGGCGGCGTCCTTCAGCAAGGGACCGACCAGACGCATGACCAGTTGGCGCGCGGTCTCGATGTCGTTGGAAACGTAGGTGGCCCCGATCAGGGCCTCCATGGTGTCCGCGAGGATGGAGGCTTTGTTCTTGCCGTGGGTGAGCTTTTCGCCCTGACCCAGGTAGATGTACTCCCCGATGCCGAGGCTCCGGCCGATGCCGGCCAGGGCCCGGGTGCTGACGACGGCGGAGCGGCGCTTGGCGAGTTCGCCTTCGGGCAGCTCCGGGTTGTCCCGGTAGAGGGCGTCGGTGACGGAGAATCCCAGAATGGAGTCGCCCAGGAACTCGAGCCGCTCGTTGGTGGGTATGCCGCCGTTCTCGTACGCGTATGAACGGTGGGTGAGCGCAAGACGAAGCGTCCCGGCGTCAATAGTGACACCGAGACGCTTCAGAAGCTCTTCAGTTGAAGACATCAGTCAGCCTGTTGGGCCGATTAGACGTCAGCGACCTTGCGGCCCTTGTACTCAAGGAACAGCGCAGTGCCGGCAGAGTCGGTAACGACCTTTGCCTGGTGCGGCAGGCTGTAGGTGACCTGGCCGTTCTCGACGGTCTTCACCAGGTGGGGGGCGGTCGCCTTCCACTGCGAGCGGCGGGCGCGGGTATTCGAGCGAGACATTTTCCGCTTGGGAACAGCCACGGCTAACTCATTTCTCTCTAGACAAACACGTACAAATCAATTTTGCCGGTCAGGCTTAGCCATATCAGCTAGGGCAGCCCAGCGAGGATCCAGGACCTCGTGGTGGTGCCCCGGCTCGTCTTCCAGGCGAACTCCGCATTCGGAGCAAAGGCCCTGGCAGTCTTCCCGGCACACCGGCTGGAACGGCAGATTGGTGACAACCGCGTCCCGCAACACCGGTTCAAGATCGATTACATCGTGCTCGACTCGACGTTGCTCTTCATCTTCTTCTCCGTCCGAAAGCGGGACGCCCTCGTAGAAGAAAAGTTCTTGCACATTGACCTCAAGGTCATACGCAAGGGGATCCAGGCATCGGCCGCACTCACCTGTAACTTCGGCAAGCACGGTTCCTGATACCAGAATTCCTTCGTGTACGGCCTCAAGCCTCAGATCCAGCTCGACATCCGAGCCTTCCTGAACACCAATGAGCGCCACACCAAGATCACCCGGTGCGGGTACATGTTCCTTCAGCGTCCGCATGCTTCCCGGACTGCGTCCGAGGTCCTTGACGTCGAACGCCAGGGGCGAACCAGCATCTCTGTTAATGAGAACTCCTGTTGAACATATGACCGACGTACCATCTTAGCCTGAAGAGCCGCAGCGACTCAAACCGGCAGGAGGAAGCGCCGAAGTACCGATCCAGCCTACCGCTTTGGCTGCTGATCCGGCGAAGGCTCGCCGGAAACCAGCCGGCGGTGCACCGATCGGGGGACGTAGTCCGACACGCTGCCACCCAGGACCGACACCTCTTTGATCAGGGTGGACGACAGATGGACGTAGCTGGCCTCGGCCGGGAGGAAGACGGTCTCCACCCCACTCAGCTGCCGGTTCATGGTGGCCATGGGAAGCTCATAGTCAAAGTCCGACGAGGACCTCAGTCCCTTGACGATGGCCGACACACCGCGCTGCCGGCAGTACTCCGCCAGGAGCCCCTCGCCCACCGGTTCCACCACGATCCCCTTAAGCAGCGCCAGGGTTTCGCGAGCCATTTCCAGGCGTTCCTCCAGGCTGAACATGTACTTCTTGGCGTAGTTGGTGGAGATGGCCACGATGACCTCGTCAAAGAGGCCGGCAGCCCGTGCGATGACTTCGAGATGGCCGTTGTGGATGGGGTCGAAGGATCCGGGGCACACAGCGCGTCTCATGCTCCGAACCTACCCCATGGAAAGGCCGGGATACCATGACTGGATGCATCCACCACGGGAACTTTCCACCCCCCTGGCACCTGCGCCCTGGCAGCGCACAGCGCTCGGAGCCAACCTCCTGGCCCCCGACGGCGGACTGGGTGTCACCATCTTCGAAGAGATGACCACCCTGGCCGTCCAAACCGGGGCGATCAACCTGGGGCAGGGCTTCCCTGACGAGGACGGGCCGGCCGAAATCCGGGAGGCGGCCCGGGCAGCCATCGCGGCGGGGGCCAACCAGTACGCCCCCGGCAAGGGCCTGCCCGAACTCCGTAGGGCGGTGGCCGCACACCAGGAACGCTTCTACGGGCTCAGGCCGGACCCTGACACCGAGGTCATCATCACCACCGGGGCCACGGAAGGCATCGCAGCCTCCCTGCTGGCCTTCGCCGGACCGGGCGACGAGGTCCTGACGTTCGAGCCTTTCTACGACTCTTACGGCGCAGTCATTGGACTGTCCGGCGCCTCCCACGTGACCGTGCCGCTGACCGCCCCGGACTTCATGCCGGATCTGGCAGCATTGGATGCGGCCTTCAACGAGCGGACCAAAGTGGTACTGCTGAACAATCCGCATAACCCCACCGGCGCTGTCTTTCCACCGGCTGTCCTGCAGCGCGTGGTGGAGCTGGCGGGAAAGCACGGCAGCATCATCATCACCGACGAGGTGTACGAGCACCTCACCTTCGGCGTGGCCCATACCCCGGTCGCCACCCTTCCGGGCGCCGCAGCCCGCACCATCACCATTTCCTCTGCCGGAAAGACGTTCTCGCTGACCGGCTGGAAGATCGGCTGGCTGAGCGGACCGGAAGAACTGGTCTCCGCCGTCCGCACGGTAAAGCAGTTCCTTACCTACAGCTCAGGCACGCCCTTCCAGGGAGCGATCGCCGCCGGCCTGGCCCTGCCCGACGATTTCTACACCGGCATCGCCGCCGCCCTTGGGAAGAAACGGGACATCCTCAGCGCCGGACTCCGGGCGGCTGGGTTTGACGTCTTCACACCGCAGGGAACCTACTTCGTCAACGTAGACACTGCTCCGCTGGGCATCACGGACGCCCTGGACCTGGCCCGCCGCCTGCCGGCACTGGTGGGCGTGGCGGCCATTCCGGTTCCCGTCTTCTGCCACCCGGAAGGTGCGGAGCGGATGCGAAGCCTGCTCCGGTTTGCCTTCTGCAAGAAGACCGAGGTCCTGGAGGAGGCCGCGGCGCGGCTGGCCACCCTGGGCGGCAGGCTCTGATGTCCGGCGGCAGCGGCGGGACTGCCAGCCGCTTCCTGCGGACCACGGGCCAGCACGCCACCATCGAAACCGATGCATGTACTGATGGCGGCTATGTCCTCAGCATCGGCGGAGCCGAACAGTCCCACGTCAACCTGGACCGGCCGGAGGACATCTTTTATGAGTACCTTCGCAGGATTGGACACCTGGTGGATCTGGCGGCCCCGCCCGGCCGGCCGATCAGCGCCCTCCACCTCGGAGCCGGGGCCCTGACGCTGGCGCGGTACATCCAGGCCACCCGCCCCGGCTCGGTGCAGTACGCGGTTGAGCTGGAACGCGAGCTGCTGGACTTTGTCCTTCGGCACCTTCCCATGCCCGAGGGGACCGACCTGACCACCATCATCGGCGATGCCCGTGAAGCGCTTGGTGCGCTCGATCCCGGCCTAAGGTTCGACGTCGTAATCCTGGACATCTTTTCCGGCCCGGAAGCTCCGGCCCACATCGCCACCAGCGGCTTCTACCGTGAGGCCAGGGAACGTTTGCGCCCGGACGGCCTGCTGATCGTCAATGTGGGCGACGAGGCGGCCCTCACGCTGGTCAGGAGCCAGGTGGCGGCGATGCGGGATGTGATGGCGGATGTGGGCGCCGTTGCGGAAGCCGGCATGTTCGAGGGCAGGTACCCGGGCAACATCATCCTGGCAGGGACGCAGGGTCCATGGCCGGAAGCCTGGACAGCTGAATTGACCGCGCGTGGCCCCCACCCTGCACGTGTCTTGGCGGGAGTCGACCTGGACCCCTTCTCGGGCTAGTCCCCAGGGGTGCCAGGCCCGGCAGCTTCAGGCCCGGCAGCGTCCGCCAGGTCGTCCGCAGCGATGGCATCGGGCACGAACGGTTCGGCGTACCACAACCGGGTTTCCCCGTATTTCTTCTCTGCGAACCGCGTCATCCCATCCGGCCATTGCGGCTCCGGGGAGCGCGACGAGCGTTCCACCACCACGACGGCACCGGGGACCAGGTGCGCGGCAAGCTTCTGCAGCACCGCTGCGAGCGCGGCATCCTCCAATGGGTACGGCGGATCCAGGAACACCAGGTCCCAGGCAGCTGATTCCGCGGCGCGGTCCAGGAAAGGCTCCACCTTGGAACGGTGCACGGTAACGGTTTTGCGGCCCAGCACCCCGTTGATGAGGTCCGCGTTGCGCTGGCACACAGCACTGGCCTTGGTATCCGACTCAACCAGGTCCACCGTCTTTGCTCCCCTGCTGGCGCTTTCCACCCCCAGCGAACCCGAGCCCGCATAAAGATCCAAAACCCGCGCGCCGGCAATGACTTCAAAGGCGTCGAGGCGGGAAAACAGCGCTTCCTTCACCCGGTCCGTGGTTGGCCTGGTTAAGGACCCTGGAACGGCCGCCAGTGGCGTGCCGCCGGCAGCCCCGGCAATAATCCTGGTCACCGCGTCCACCGCGATCCGCCGGCGCCCGGTGCGCCTCTGCGCGCCGCGCTTCTGTTGCTAACCGCGTTCAAGGAACGCCTCCTTCTCAGGGTTGAGGTACTTCTCGATGGCATCGGCCAGTTCCGGGCAGCCGGACAGCAAAGGGTCGCCGGCAACGATTGCCTGGGCGTCTTCCCTGGCCCGGGCAATCACGTCTTCGTGTTCGAGGACCCGCAGCAGTTTCAACGTGGACCGTCCGCCGGATTGGGAAGCGCCCAGGATATCGCCCTCGCGCCGCAGCTTGAGGTCCTCCTGCGAGAGGACAAACCCGTCAGTGGTGGCCGCGACGGCATCGAGCCGCCGCCGGCTTGGGTGGCCGGGTTCCAGGGCGGTGACCAGCAGGCAGGTTCCCGGCAGGCCGCCGCGGCCCACGCGGCCGCGGAGCTGGTGCAGCTGGGAAATACCAAATCTGTCGGCGTCAAGGATGACCATCAGGGTGGCGTTGTGGACGTCCACCCCCACCTCGATCACGGTGGTGGAGACGAGCAGCTTGATGCGGTTGGCGGTGAAGCCGGCCATGGTCTCCGTCTTCAGCTCCGGGTCCTGGCGCCCGTGCAGGGGAGCCAGCGGAACCCCGGCCAGCGAGGGCTCGGCGAGCAGATGGTCCACGACGGCGGTGACCGACGCGAGCTCCCGCGCCTCCTCCCCTTCCACGCCGGAAGGTGCCGCCTCCCCCGGGCTGAAGTCGCCGTCGTCGTCCGTTCCGATCTTGGGACAGACCACGTACACCTGGTGGCCGGCGTCGATCTCTTCCCTGGCGCGTGCCCAGATCCGGGCCGCCCAGGCGGGATTCTCCGCCAGGCCCACGAGGTGCGTGGTGATCGGGGCGCGCCCCTTCGGCAGTTCGTCGAGCGTGGAGGTCTCGAGGTCGCCGAACACGGTCATCGCCACGGTACGGGGAATGGGCGTGGCGGTCATGACCAACAGGTGCGGGGGCTTCCGTGCCTTGGCCCGCAGGGCGTCCCGCTGTTCCACGCCGAAGCGGTGCTGTTCGTCCACCACGATCAGGCCGAGGTCGTAGAAGGAAACATTGTCGCTGAGCAGGGCATGGGTGCCGATGATGATTCCCGCCGTCCCCGAGGCGGCGTCCAGCATCGCCTGTTTCCGCGCCGCCGTGGGCATGGACCCGGTCAGGAGGGTGACCTGCACGGAAGGACCATCGGCCCCGGCCAGCCCGCCCAGGAGTCCGTCGCTGGAGAGCACGCCCAGGGTGCGGCGGATGGAGTCGTAGTGCTGCGCAGCGAGCACTTCGGTGGGCGCCAGGAGCGCAGCCTGCCCGCCGGCGTCGATGACCTGCAGCATGGCCCGCAGCGCCACCACGGTCTTCCCGGAGCCCACTTCGCCCTGCAGCAGCCGGTTCATGGGGGCAGCTTGCGCCAGTTCCGCCGCGAGGGTGTTGCCGACGGCGGCCTGGCCGGCCGTGAGCGTGAAGGGCAGGTTTTGGTCGAAGGCAGCCAGGATGCCGTCGCGGACAGGACGCCGGGCGGTGGCTTCCTCGGCGGCGAGCTGGGCCCGCCGCCTGGCCAGCGCGGATTGCAGCACCAGGGCTTCCTGGTAACGGAACCGGTCCCGTGCGCGTTTCCAGTCGGCGGCTGTTTCGGGCGCATGGATGAGCCTGTAGGCATCCGCCACGGGCAGGAAGGCTTCCCTCCCAGCGACTGCAGGCGGCACCGGGTCCGGCAGCGAGCCCAGGTCCGCGGTTTCGAGCAGGGTGTTGATCACCTTCTGGATCCGCCAGCTGGGCAGCTTTGCCGTGGCCGGATAGACCGGGATGGGCATCGCGGCGATTTTCTCCGGATCACCGCTGCCCTGGACGAACGGGTCATCGTCCAGGAGCTGGAAGTCCGGGTTGGTGAGGCCCAGCTGGCCCTTGAAGCTGGTGACCTTTCCGGAGAACAGGGCGCGCCGTCCCTGCAGCAGTTCAGCTTTTGCCTTGTAGCCGTTGAAGAAGCTGATCTTGAGGGTCCCGGGCACTTTGCCGCGATAGTCCGTGCCCCCCACCAGCCGGAGCCCCTGCTGCCCGTCGTCGTCGGAAACGATGACGTCGGTGATGGTCCCCCGCCGTGCCTGCATGTGCCGGGTGCTGGTGGAAAGCACCCGGGCAATGAGGGTGACCTCCTCATTGAGTGGCAGCCCGCTGATGGGCGTCAGCTCACCGCGCATGAGGTAACGCCGGGGGAAGTAGTTCAGGAGGCCCTCGACAGTGGTGATGCCGAGGTGTTTCTCGATGACGGCGGCGGAGCGCTTTCCGATCCGGCGCTCCAGGGCCAGGTCCAGCTCAGCGCTCATGCCCGCCGGTGTTCACCTTTTCCACATCCGGGTCCCGCGGAAGCGCCAGCTCACTGATGCTGATCTGGGACGGTTCACCCAGGGACCGGATGATCTCCACGGCCGGACCGGGGTCCGGAACGTGCACGTGCACCCGCCACCGGTAGTTGCCCTCCGGATCCGGACCGCTGCCCACCTGGCTCATGATGACGGACTCGCCGATCTCGTCCAGCCGCTGCCGGAGCGTGGCGGCGTTCAGGGGCGAAAGGCTGATGGTGCACATGACCTCCACGCCGTCGTCGTCAGGCATGGAGGTATGGATGTGGGGGTCGGAGACGTCATAGCCGTGGAGGCCGTCGAGGAGTTCACTCTGCAGTTCTTCGCCCAGGACGGCGGAGCGGAGGCAGTCCAGGATCAGCAGCATGCCCACGCCGCCTGCATCCACCACATGGGCGGAATGCAGCGCATCGAGCTGTTCCTCGGTGTGGATCACGGCGGCCAGCGCGCCCTCCACCGCCGCGTCCAGGGCGAGGCCCAGCGCATGGTTGCTGTCATCGCCGTCCTGGGCGGCGTCGACGGCGGCTGCCGCACGGGCCGCCGCTTCCATGACCGACAGCATGGTTCCCGGAACCGGATCGCTGAGTGCGGACCAGGCGCGGATCTGGGCGCGGTTCAGTGCTGCCGACAGGAGCGTGGACGTCAAGCGGGTATGGCCGGCCAAAGGCTCTGCCGCGGCACAAAGAAACACGGAAAAGAGAGTGCCGGAGTTTCCCCTTGCTTCCTCCATGGCGGCCTGCCCGGCGGTGGCGAGGACTTCCCCGACGTCGACCGGGGCCGGCTGGCCGTCTGCAAGGACCAGGGAACGGGCGGCAGCCCGGACGGTGAGATAGAGGTTGGTGCCGGTATCGCCGTCGGCCACCGGAAAGATGTTGATGGCGTTGAGCCGGTCACTGTGGTTTCCCAGGGCAGTTTCAGCCTTGCCCAGCCACCTCTTCATCGCCAGCGCGTTGGCGGCAACCTTAGTGTGCAAAGTGATCCCATCCCCCGTTGTCCGCGGTCCGGCCCGCTGTCAGGACGCCCGGGCCTTCGTCGGTACCGAGTGCATGTATCGAGCCTATCGCAGTGAATCCGGGTGGCAGCTGAACGGCGGCCGGGAATGTGGCCAGCAGCCCGTGGTCCTCTCCCCCGCCCAGCACCCAGGCTGCGCCATCCACGCCCAGCCGGGCCGCGGCCGGGGCCAGGAGATCCGCCAGTTGGGTCAGCCCTGCCGGGTCGAGGGCGACAGCCACCTTGCTGGCGGCGGCCAGGCGCTTGCCGTCCCGCTGCAGTCCGTCCGAAATGTCCAGCATGGCCGTGGCACCTGCCGCCCGCGCAGCCGGTCCGGCCTGCAGCGGCGGACGCGGACGGCACTGCAGGTCCACGAAGGCGCGCTCCGCCGGGGCGAGCGTATCCAAGGCGATGTCCGATTCAAGCAGGGCCAGGCCCGCCGCGGCGTGTCCCACTGTTCCCGCCAGCGCCAGGATGTCCCCCGGCCTGGCGCCGGATCGGAGAACGGGCGGCCCGCCGTCCAGCGTTCCCAGCACCGCCGCGGTCACCGAAATCTCCCGGCCCCGGCCCAGGTCTCCGCCGGCCACCGAGCAGTGGCTGGCGCCAAGCTCGCGGATCCCCGCTGTCAGTCCATCCGCCAGGTCCTCCACCCAGGCCACCGGGGTATCAACAGGGAGCGTAAGGCTGACCACCATGGACGTTGCGTGTGCACCCATGGCGTTGATGTCGCTGAGGTTCTGTGCCGCCGCCTTCCACCCGACGTCGAACCCGGTGGTGCGGTAGCCGTTGGGCCACAGGAGGCGGAAATCCTGGTCCTGGACCTGGGTGTCAATGCTGATGACGGTCCTGCCGTCCGGGGCTGCGATGACGGCGGCGTCATCGCCTGGCCCCAGCAGCGTGCTGGTGCTGTGGCCGTCCGTCATCTGAAGGCGCGGAAAAATCCGGTCAAGCAGCTCGGCTTCGGAAAGGCCGGCGACTGTGGGCTGGCGGTCAACGCGGTTACGGAGGTCTTCAGGCACGCCACTACGCTACCGCGCCCGGCCGACATCGTGTCCGGACGGTCGCGACGGCGGCGATAGGCTGGGATTATGCACCATCCCCAGCTGCCCCTGTCCGCCCGTGCCGCCAGGATGGCGCTGGCTGGGGGAATCGCCGCCCTTTTCCTGACCGCCTGCTCGCCTGCCGTGGACGTCACCGCGGCCAAGGACGCCGCCAATCCGTTGTGCGCACCGATGATGGTGGCATTGCCGGACGTCATTGGGGATTCGAAACTGCGGAAGACCAACAGCCAGGCCACTGCTGCGTGGGGCGACCCATCGCTGGTCATCCTCCGCTGCGGTGTCAACGTGCCGGGACCCACGACGGACCGCTGCGTCACCGTCAACGGCGTCGACTGGGTCATCAAGGAAGGCGACCCCGTGTGGACGCTGACCACCTACGGGCGCGAACCTGCCACGGAGATCCTGATGGACCCGGACAAGATCAGCTCCGCCACAGTCCTCGCAGACCTGTCAGCAGCGGCGGAAAAGGTGCCGTCCGAACGGAACTGCGTGGGCCAGGAAGACCTGCAGAACCTGCCGAAGAGCCAGTAGGCTCCAGCGGATCCTGCAGACCGTGGGCCCCACCCCGCCAGGGAGCCGGTGGCCTCAGCGCAGGCCGGTCCTGCGGTTAAGGGCCAAGTGGATGAGTTCATCGATCAGGTCGGCATAGCCCAGTCCGGATGCTGCCCACATTTGCGGGTACATGCTCTTGGGCGTGAAGCCGGGCATCGTGTTGATCTCGTTGATGATCAGTTCGCCCTCGGGCGTGTAGAAGAAGTCAACGCGGCTCAGGCCCTCGGCTCCCACCGCGTCAAAGGCGGCGGCAGCGAGTTCACGGACCCGGGCAATAGCCTCTGCCGGGATCTCTGCCGGGCAGCTCAGGGAGGCGGCATCATCCTCGACGTACTTGGCGTTGAAGTCGTAGAACTCGTGGGTTCCGCCGGCTACGGAGATTTCCCCGGGCATTGAGGTCCGCGGCGCATCGGTGCCTCTGCCTTCCAGGACTGCGCATTCGATTTCGCGGCCGACGATTCCGGCTTCAATCACCAGCTTCAGGTCATGGCGGCGAGCTTCTTCGATGGCGGCGTCCAGGTCCTCCAGGGAATCAACCTTGGAGATACCCATCGACGAGCCTGCACGGGCCGGCTTGACGAAGACGGGGAACCCCAGGCGGTCCACCTGTTTCCGGACAGATTCGGGGTCCCTGCGCCACTGCCTGTCGGTGACGGCCACGTAGGGTCCCACGCGGAGCCCGGCGGCTTCGAATACCACCTTCATGTAGTGCTTGTCCATGCCGACGGCGGATGCAAGCACTCCGGCGCCGACGTAGCGCGTGTCCGAAAGTTCGAGGAGGCCCTGGATGGTGCCGTCCTCGCCGAAGGGTCCGTGCAGCAGCGGAAAGACGACGTCGACGGCGCCCAGTTCCTGGGGTACTTCATTGGGTGCGGCCACGATCAGCTGGTGTTCGCCGCCGATCTCGGCCAGGGTGACTGTCTGCGGCGAGGGCACGACTTCAGGGAGCGATGATGCCGCGAGGGACCACTGTGCGGTGTCGGCCGGGGCGAGAACCCACTGGCCGGTCTTGGCGATCCCGATGGGGATCACCTCGTACTTGTCCTTGTTGATCGCGCCCAGCACGCCTGCTGCGGTGACGCAGCTGACGGCGTGCTCGCTGGAGCGGCCGCCGAAAAGCACTGCTACCCGCGGTTTCCTGGCGTTGGCCGTTTCAGCTGTGGTGGGTGTGTCGTGGGACATGGTCAGTAATCGCCTTCAGGTTTCAATTCCCGGGACAGCAGAACAGGCCCCAGTTGGTCAACGGACAGCTTGCCTGCCAGTACCGCGACGACGGCGGCAGTGATGGGCATTTCGACGCCGAGCTTGCCGGCGAGTTCATGGACGGCCTGGCCGGATTTGATGCCTTCGGCGGTCTGGGTCATCTTTCGGCCCACCTCCTCCAGGGTCAGGCCCTGGCCCAGCAGCCTCCCGGCCGTGTGGTTCCGGGACAGCGCGGACGAGCAGGTTGCCACGAGGTCGCCCAGCCCGGCGAGGCCGGCCATGGTCTTGGCTTCGCCGCCCAGTGCCAGGGCGAGGCGGGACGTTTCGGCGAGTCCGCGGGTAATCACCGATGCCTTGGTGTTGTCCCCCATCTGCTTGCCCTCACAGATGCCCACTGCCAGCGCGATCACGTTCTTGACGATGCCGCCGATTTCGACGCCGACCACATCGGACGTGGTGTAGGGCCGGAAGTAGGGAGCGGTGCAGGTCCTTGCGAGCCAGCCGGCAGTGGCGGAGTCCGTACACGCCACCACCGATGCCGTGGGTTCCTGCCGTGCGATTTCCATGGCGAGGTTGGGTCCGGAGACAACCGCAATGCGTTCCAGCGGCAGGTCCAGCTCCTGCCCAATGACTTCGCTCATCCGGGCATCCGTGCCCAGTTCCAGGCCCTTCATCAGGGAGACTACAACAGCTCCGGGTGCAATCATGTCCTTCCATTCCCGCAGCTGCGGACGGAGGGACTGGGCCGGAACAGCCACGACCACGAGCTCGGCGCCTGCCAGGACCGCGCGGACGTCCGTGGACGCAGTGATGCTTTCCGGCAGGACAATGTCCTTGAGGTAGTCGCTGTTGCGGTGGCTGCTGTTGATCTCCTCCACCACTTCAGCGCGCCTGCCCCACAGCCTGATGGCACGCGGCGCGCCGGTGGCAAGGGCGGCGTCGGCCAGGACCTTCGCAAAGGTCGTCCCCCACGACCCCGCTCCCAGGACGGCAACGGTGCGGGCCGCCCCCGGCCTCGCGTCAGCGGTCACGGAGCTTCCGTTCCGGATCCCGGCTGCCGTCCGCGTTCAACGAACCGTCCATGATTGGTTTGGTTATGCGCTGCAGGGTCCCAGCGTTCGGCGGGAGGCTGCTCACCGCGAAGGCCGGCAAGGAGACCGGTGATGGCGTCCATGATCACATTCGTCGCTTCGGTCAGCGTTGCCCGGTCCAGCGGCCGCCCGGCGAAGGCGCTGAGGTCCACCGGATCCCCCACGAGCACGTGCGAGGTCTTCCGGGGAAACACGTGGAACCGTTTGGCGTAACGAGGGAAGACTTCGTGCGCTCCCCAATGGGCCATCGGGACCACCGGGATACCACTCTCCAGCGCCATCCGGGCCGCGCCGGTGTGGCCCTTCATGGGCCACAGGTCCGGGTCCCGTGTCAGCGTTCCCTCGGGATAAATGATGATGGCGCCGCCTTCGTCCACGACTTCCTTGGCGACCTGCAGTGAACGGTTGGCGCCCGCCGTCGAACGTTCCACCGGAATCTGCTTGGTGTTGCGCAGCACCGAGCGAAGGACCGGGACCTTGAACAGGCTGCCCTTGGCCAGAAACCGCGGCATGCGCTGCTGGTTGTAGAGCATGTGCCCGATCACCAGCGGGTCGATCTCGGTGCAGTGGTTCGGCGCAGCGATAAAGCCGCCGGCCGGGAGCTTCTCCAGGCCTTCCCACTTCTTGTTCATCAGCAGGTTCATCACCGGCCGGACGATCCCGGCGACGATGGCAAAAGTAACCCTGCTCTTGGCCGATTCCTTCACGGTCCCCGCGCTACTTCGTGGTGGTGATGTCGAAGTCGGCACCGAGGCCGGCGAGCTTTTCCGTGAACCGCTCGTACCCCCGGTTGATGATGTCGATGCCGGTCACCCGCGAGGTTCCCGCGGCGGCCAGGGCGGCAATCAGGTGGCTGAATCCGCCGCGGAGGTCCGGAACGTCGATGTCGGTTCCCTTGAGCTGGGTGGGGCCGGAGATCACTGCGGAGTGCAGGAAGTTGCGCTGGCCGAAGCGGCAGGGCACGCTGCCCAGGCACTCGCGGTGCACCTGGATGCTGGCGCCCATGCGGATGAGCGCGTCGGTGAAGCCGAAGCGGTTTTCGTAGACCGTTTCGTGGACGATCGATACGCCTTCGGCCTGGGTCAGCGCCACAACGAGTGGCTGCTGCCAGTCAGTCATGAAGCCGGGGTGGACGTCCGTCTCCAGGACCAGCGGGTTCAGCTTTCCGCCCTTGTGGTAGAACCGGATGCCGTCCTCGCCGATGTCCATTCCGCCGCCCACCTTGCGGTAGGTGTTCAGGAACGTCATCATGTCGCGCTGCGAGGCGCCTTCAACGAAGATGTCGCCACGGGTCACAAGTGCGGCCGAAGCCCAGGACGCCGATTCGTTGCGGTCCGACAGCGCACGGTGGTTATAGCCGCCGAGGTCGCGGACGCCCTCGATCCGGATGGTGCGGTCCGTCTGCACGCTGATGATGGCACCCATCTTCTGCAGCACGGCGATGAGGTCGATGATTTCCGGCTCCGTGGCGGCACCCGAAAGCTCGGTGATGCCTTCGGCGCGGGTGGCGCTCAGCAGGACCTGCTCGGTGGCACCCACGGACGGGTACGGCAGCGAGATCTTGGCCCCGTGCAGGCCCTTGGGGGCCGAGATGTGGATGCCGCCGGGGCGCTTCTCCACGACGGCGCCGAACTGGCGCAGCACATCGAGGTGGTAGTCGATGGGACGGTCGCCGATCTTGCAGCCGCCCAGGTCGGGAATAAAGGCTTCACCGATCGCGTGGATCAACGGCCCGCACAGCAGGATGGGAATCCGGGAGTCCCCGGCATGGGCATCGATCGCGGTGCTCGGAGCTGTCTTTGCAGCCTTGGGATCCAGGGTGAGATCGCCGTTGACGGGGTCTTTCTCCACGGTCACGCCATGCAGTTGCAGCAGGGAGGTGACAACCTCCACGTCCTTGATCTCCGGCACGTTCCGCAACACCGAGGGTTCGTTGCCCAGCAACGCCGCCACCATGGCCTTGGGAACAAGATTCTTTGCCCCGCGGACGCTGACGCGGCCAGTAAGCGGGACACCGCCGCGGATTGTCAGAACACTACTCATATACCGGTTTCCTCACGATCACTAGCCCCCAAAACCTTGCAAAGGCTCCAACCAAGCATAGGAGGTCGCGTTACCGAACCGAAATAAGGGGGCACCGGCGGCGGGGCGTGGCGGGAGCTGCGCCGGCCCCGCCACGCCGCCGGGGCGGTGGTACAGGGTCAGGAAAGCTTTGCCGGCAGGGTCTTCGGCTTGAAGGCCGGACGGGTCGCTTCGTAGGCGGTGATGTCGGCTTCGTGCTGGAGGGTCAGCCCGATGTCGTCCAGGCCTTCCAGGAGCCGCCACCGGGTGTAGTCATCGATGTCGAACGGCGCCACGATGTTGCCGCAGACCACGGTCTTGGACTCGAGGTCCACCGTGACCTGGGTCCCCGGCGCGTTCTCGAGTTCCTTCCAAATGAGCTCGATGTCATCCTGGGCCACCTGGGCGGCCAGGAGCCCCTGCTTGCCCGAGTTGCCGCGGAAGATGTCGGCGAAGCGGGAGGACAGCACGGCCTTGAAGCCATAGTCCTTCAGTGCCCACACTGCGTGTTCGCGGGAGGAGCCGGTACCGAAATCGGGGCCGGCAACCAGGACCGACCCTGCGGTGAAAGGCTCCTGGTTCAGGATGAAGGAGGGGTCCTTGCGCCAGGCGGAGAACAGCGCATCCTCGAAGCCGGTGCGGGTAATGCGCTTCAGGTAAACCGCGGGGATGATCTGGTCGGTGTCGACGTTGCTCTGGCGCAGCGGGACGCCGATGCCGGTGTGCTTGGTGAACTTTTCCATGGTGCTGTCCTAGGCTGCGTCGGTGCGGATGGCGGCGGGTTCGGGAGCGGGTTCAAGGTCCGACGGCGAGCTGAGCGTGCCGCGCACTGCCGTGGCTGCTGCCACCACCGGTGAGACCAGGTGCGTGCGGCCGCCCTTGCCCTGGCGTCCTTCGAAGTTGCGGTTGGAGGTGGAAGCGCAGCGCTCCCCTGCCTCCAGCTGGTCCGGGTTCATGCCCAGGCACATTGAGCAGCCCGCGAAACGCCATTCGGCCCCGAAGTCCTTGAAGACCTTGTCCAGGCCCTCGGCCTCGGCTTCCAGGCGGACGCGTGCGGAGCCCGGCACTACCAGCATCCGGATGTTGGGGTCCTTTTGGCGTCCGCGGATGATGTCCGCAGCGGCCCTCAGGTCCTCCATCCTGGAGTTGGTGCAGGAACCCAGGAAGACCGTGTCCACCCGGATGTCCTTCATGGGCGTGCCGGCTTCGAGTCCCATGTACTGCAGGGCGCGTTCCGCGGCCGCCTTGGCATTTTCATCGCCGAAGTCCTCGGGCGACGGAACGGCCTCGGACAGGGACACACCCTGGCCGGGGTTGGTGCCCCAGGTGACGAACGGCTCCAGCGTGTTGGCGTCCAGGTCAACCTGGACGTCGAAGGTGGCGTCGTCGTCGGTACGCAAGGTATTCCAGTACTCGACGGCGGCATCCCACTCGGCACCCTGCGGTGCATGCGGGCGGCCCTTCATGAATTCGTAGGTGGTTTCGTCCGGGGCCACCATTCCGGCGCGGGCGCCGGCCTCGATGGACATGTTGCAGATGGTCATCCGGGCGTCCATGGACAGGGCACGGATGGCCGAGCCGCGGTACTCCAGGACGTAGCCCTGGCCGCCGCCTGTGCCGATCTTGGCAATAACGGCGAGGATGATGTCCTTGGCAGTCACGCCGGGGCGCAGTGTGCCCTCAACGTTGATGGCCATGGTCTTGAACGGCTTCAGCGACAGGGTCTGGGTGGCCATGACGTGCTCCACCTCAGAGGTTCCGATACCCATGGCCAGTGCACCGAAGGCGCCATGGGTGGAGGTGTGGGAGTCGCCGCAGACCACCGTCATGCCGGGCTGGGTGAGGCCCAACTGGGGGCCCACCACGTGGACGATGCCCTGTTCCGCATCGCCCAGGCTGTGCAGCCGGACGCCGAACTCCGCGCAGTTGTTGCGCAGGGTCTGGATCTGGGTGCGGCTGGTCAGGTCGGCAATCGGCTTGTCGATGTCCAGAGTGGGGGTGTTGTGGTCCTCGGTGGCAATGGTCAGGTCCGGCCGGCGCAGCTTGCGGCCGGCCAGCCGCAGGCCTTCGAAGGCCTGCGGGGACGTGACTTCGTGGACCAGGTGAAGGTCGATGTACAGAAGGTCTGGCTGGGCGTTGGCACCGTCGCCGTCACCTTTGCGCACCACATGTGCGTCCCAGACTTTCTCGGCCAATGTCTTTGCCATGGCCATCTCCCTTCACTGCTGTTTGGCTGATTAGTCCAACTGAATCAGGACGGCTCCGCACTGCGCCAGCCGAAAGATTTGCATCTCAGATATTGAGACGGCAATATCATTACATGGACAATTCTAGTGGAGTCGGTGTCATTGACAAAGCGGCCCAGGTGCTCGATGCCCTTGAGGCCGGCCCCACCACGCTGGCGCAGCTGGTGGCCGCCACCGGCCTGGCCCGTCCCACTGTCCATCGCCTCGCTTTGGCACTGGTCCACCACCGGCTGGTCAGCCGCGACATCCAGGGCAGGTTCGTGCTTGGCAGCAGGCTCGTTGAGCTGGCCTCCGCCGCCGGCGAGGACCGCCTGATCGCTTCCGCAGGCCCTGTCCTGATGCAGCTGCGCGACGCCACCGGCGAAAGCGCGCAAATCTTCCGCAGGCAGGGTGGCTGGCGCGTCTGTGTCGCATCCGCCGAGCGCCCCATCGGCCTGCGCGACACCATTCCCGTCGGCACCCAATTGTCCATGAAGGCCGGCTCCGCCGCGCAGGTCCTGCTCGCCTGGGAGGACCACGACCGGCTCCTTGAGGGCCTGCAGTCCGCCCGTTTCACGCCCACCGTCCTGGCAGGAGTACGACGCCGGGGCTGGGGACAGAGCCTGGGCGAGCGCGAGCCGGGGGTCGCCTCCGTTTCGGCACCGGTGCGGGGGCCGTCCGGCAGGGTGATCGCCGCCGTCTCCATATCCGGCCCCATCGAGCGGCTGACCCGGCAGCCCGGGCGCCTGCACGCGGAAGTCGTCTGTAATGCCGGCCGCATTCTCACCGAAGCCCTGCGCAAGAACAACGATTAGGGCAGGACTGCCAGGCTGTTCCGGTCCCGGCGGACTTTAGGCCGCTAGGCTGTGCCCATGGGAAGCTATGCTGTGTTCCTCCGCGGCATCAACGTTGGCGGAATCAATATCAAAATGGCGGACCTGCGGGACGCCCTGGAGACTTGCGGTTTCACGGACGCAAAGACCCTGCTGGCCAGCGGAAACGTGGTGCTCAGCAGCCCGCTGGACGCAGCAGCCGTCAAACAGGAGTGCGAAAAGTGCCTCCGTGGCGCCTTCGGCTACGAAGCGTGGGTTGTGGTCCTGGAGGCTGCGCGGGTGGCCCAGCTGGTGGATGACTGCCCTTATCCGGATGACGACCGATCCACCCACACCTACATCACCTTGTCCTCAGATCCATCAGTCCTCGAGGAACTGGAGGCCGCCGGGGCGGCCCTGGAGGGCCAGGAGCAGCGGCGGCTGGGTCCGGAGGCGCTGGCCTGGCTGGCCCCCGCGGACGGAACCCTGGACAGCCCCTTCAGCAAGGTGACTGCCAAGGCCAAGTTCAAGGCCGCAACCACCACGCGCAACCTGCGCACCCTGATCAAGGTCCGCGATGCAGCGGCCACCCTCGCCGCAGGCTAGGTCACCACGGGCAGGCAGCAGACCTACGGCCGCCCTGCTTTCTGCAGCGCCTTGTTGAAGGCTGCCAGCCTGGCAATCTCCTCCTCCACCGGCGCCACCACCAGTTCCTCCGCCGCGGCTGCCACGGCACTGTTCAGCCGGCGTCGCGCCTTTGCAGCCCGCGCCCTGGCCGCGCCGCCGGCAATGAAACGGCCTGTGATGGCCAGGAAGATCCCCAGCACCAGTCCGAAGACGATCATCAGGGTGGGTACCGGCCAGCCTTCAACGCGTGGCACCTCCGGCACCGGCAGCTGCAGGTAGGCCAGTCCGGCCAGGACGCCAAGCCAGCCCAGGCCGCCGAGCACCGTCAGGAGCGCCAGCCACTGCACGACATTGAACGCGCCCCACCACCACGCCTTGCGGTTGGCCCCGAGATCCGTCCCGGCGATGGCCTGGTCCAGCGCATCCGGCAGCCGTTCCCGGCCGGCCCTGGCAGCCCCCCGGATCGCCGCCCGCCATGGGCCCGGCGCTCCCTCGCTGGCTGTATCCGCAAAGTCCCGGACGGCAGCATCCGTCCGGGCCCGCTCCGGCGCGCCTGCCGGCGGCAGCGAGGTTCGGTTCAGCCCGGCAGGGGAATCCCTGCGCAGATTGAGGCGGCGCAGCGGGTCTGCGCGGAACCTGGAAAGCCAGCGGGTCACCGGCCAGCCGGTGCGCCGGACGGACTCCAGCCGGTAGGACTGCCCCACGGCCCGCACCACGGCAGGCACGTTCGCTGCCACGGCCAACTCCTCGGCGAGCCGGGACCTGGCTGCGTTCCGGACGCCGGCGGCCTCGCCGTCACCGGCCGCGCCCCGCAGGTCCTCCGCAGCCTTGCTGATGTCCGCCTCCAGCCGCCGGGACTGGGCCTGCCGCTGGACAGCCACCTTGCGAATCGCCGCACGCACTTCCCCAATACCGGCCCCCGTCACTGCCGATGATGCCAGAACGCGGACCTGCCCCAGCCCTTCACCTGCGAGGATTGCGCGCAGCGAGTCGAGCACCGGCTGCACATCGCGTTCGGGCAGCCGGTCCACCTGGTTCAGTACCACAAGCATGACCGCCCCATGCGAGGCGTGCGGCGCCAGGAACCCGTTGTGGACGGCGGCATCGGCGTACTTTTGCGGGTCAAGCACCCACACCAGGACGTCCACCATCCCCACCATCCGCTGCACGATCTCGCGGTTGGCGGCGTGGGTGGAGTCAAAGTCAGGAAGATCGAGCAGAATCAGCCCCGTCTGCTCATCGGCGAAGCCGTCCACCGGCGCGGCATGATGCCGGTTCCCCACCTCCAGCCAGTCGAGGAGGGCCTCGCTGCCTGCTGCTCCCCAAACGCCCGCCAAAGGTTCCGACGTCGTCGGACGCCGGGCCGCCGCCGTCGCAATCTCCCCGCCGCTCACCGCGTTGAAGAGCGAGGACTTGCCACTGCCGGTCGCCCCGAAAAACCCCACCACGGTATGGTCCCCGGACAATGAACGGCGGGAACTTGCCCGCTCCAGGACGTCGAATGCTTCCTGCAATGACTGGTCCGGCAGGATCCCCTCCCCCAGCTCGCGGGCATCCTCGAGCGCCTGCAGCCTGCCATCAAGCCTCGAGGAATCCCGCGCCCCGCTGTGACGGCTCATGCGGCCTCCGCCAGCCGTGCCAGCTCCCCGGCGTGGGCAGTAAGACGTTGTGCAAGGGCGGGATTGCCCTCGGGCAGCCGCTGCAGGAACCTCTGTTGTTCGTCCGCCAGCAGGTGCCGGCAGCGCACGGCCAGGTCTTCACGGGCTTTGTCAGCCATGCGGCGCACGGCGTCCTCGCCGAAGACCGCCTCCAGCAGGCGCTGGCCCACGACGGCGGTACCGCCCGCCACGCCGATTTCCAGTCCGGTCAGGCCGGCGGTGGTAGAGAACACCACGATCATCAGCGCCGCGCCGAGGCCGTTGATGCCAAACGACAGCCACCGCGCCTGGGTCCGCTTTCCCTGGCCTTCGGTCCGGATGAGCTCCATGAGGGCTTCCTGCCATGCCCTGATTTCCGCTGCGGCCCGGTCGGGGAACCCCGGCGCTGTCCCGGAGAGGTCGTCCGGACCCAGCAGCTGCCGGCCCGCGGGATCGGACCGCCAGCGCTGGTCGGTGTCCTCCGCGGCATTGGCTGCCTCGTCCACAATGACCGCCTGGAGGCCGGTTTCGATGGCGGCCTCCACCCGGACGGCAGGGGCCGGTTCGCCGCGGAAGAAGGCCCCCAGCCGGTCCCGGAACCGGCCCACATTCTGCTCAACTGCGCGGAAGAATTCGCCGGTGCCCACAAAATCCTGCCACCGGGCCAGGACTTCGCCCCGCAGGAGTGCTCCGTCGTGGGTGGCGTCCAGGATCCGGGTGGCCGCATCTTCATACGCTGCCAGGGCGTCGGCCTCGAGCCGCGCGGCGGCCAGTTCCTGCTCACGGACGGCGCCGGCGATGTCCGGAATACGGAGGGCCAGGGCACGGACTGTCCCGTTCAGAGTGCGGCGGGCCACCTCGGCCCGGCCGGCAGCATCGGCGGCCAAGGAACCGAGCCAGTCCCGCAGCTCAGTGACCGCTCCGGGCGGGAGCATGCCGTGCGGATCCAGGATTGTCTCGGCGATGATGAACAGCCGGCTCGCGGCGAGGCCCTCCCGGTCGAGCAGGCCCCGGAGGTCCTGGCTCACTTCTTCCTCCGCGTCAGGGGGGACCCGGTCCAGCACCACCGCCACCGTAATGTCACGCGCCGCGGCGTCCAGGAGGAGCTTCCAGGGAACGGCATCCGCATACCGGTTGGCTGTGGTGACGAACACCCACAGGTCCGCGGCGGCCAGCAGCTGTCCGGCGAGCAGGCGGTTCTGGTCTGAAATGGAGTCGACGTCAGGAGCGTCGAGGAGGGCGATGCCGGCCGGTACCGCCGGATCGGCCAGCAACACCAGCGAAGAGGCCTCCCTCGGCTCCGGCATGGCGCTGGCTGCCACGGGACTGCCGGCGAGGGTGCCGCGGATCCGGCTCAGTCCAGGCAGGACCCGCTGGCCTTCGAACCACGTTCCCTCTGCGGGGTTGTGCAGCAGGATGGGCTGCCGGGTGGTAGGGCGGATGGCGCCCGCCCGCGTGACGGGATGCCCCACGAGTCCGTTCACCAGGGTGGATTTGCCGGCACCCGTGGAACCGCCGACGACGGCAAGCAGCGGGGCGTCCAGGCTGCGGTACCGCGGGAGGATGTAGTCATCCAGCTGCGCCTTGGCGGCTGACGTTTCGCGGCGTGCCTGGTCTGCCCCCGGGAGGGCCAGCGGCAGGGCAACGTCGTCCAGGCCGCTGCGGATTTCTTCCAGCAAGGTTACCGCAGCCATCGCGTGCGGCACCGGCTGGGCGGGGCGGCCGTGCTCGTCATGGGAGGTCACAGCAACATCATGCCAGTTGAGCGTTGGTCCCGAGCCGCCACGGCGCGTCGGCCCAGCAGGATCCTCCCACGCTGAAGGACAACTCCCCGCGAAATGATGAGGGGTTTTGTCGGCTTGGCGGGGAAGTCCAGGAACCTCGGTGTACGAAAACAAAAAATGGCCCCGGGCTGTTGCCCGGGACCATTTTGATGGTGACCCCAGCGGGATTCGAACCCGCGTTACCGCCGTGAGAGGGCGGCGTACTAGGCCGCTATACGATGGGGCCAGGTACTTTCGGCAGCGTTTCCGCCGCTCAAGCTCAGTGAGTATTTCACACACTTTGCCGTGGTTTCAAATCGGCGAACCGAGTGGAAACCTTCCGATTTTCAGCTGAAAACAGCTTTCAAAGCAGAGCTGGGATACCAGGACTCGAACCTAGAATGACGGTACCAGAAACCGTAGTGTTGCCAATTACACCATATCCCAATGGCACTTTCGGGCCGATTTTCAGGGGCATTTCCCTGCTCCGTGCGCCTCAGCACGAGAAATTACTTTACCCGAGACTTTCGGCTTGCACAAATCGGAGTCAATGCCGGCCCACAGAGCCTGACGCACTTCCCACCCCGACCCCTTGCCCACAGTCCTGCCGTGTGGTTACTCTCGAGTAAGTTACCCATCAGTAACAACAGCCCCTTCCGTTCCTCCGGACACCCACGAGGATTTACCGAAGGCCAAATAACCACGGTTTACGCCGCCGGGCAGCGTCGCCCTGCGGACAGTTAGGAAGTGTCAGCGTTGACGACCCGCACAGAAACCATCGCAACAGCCAAGCCCAAACCCCGGTCCCAGTCCATTGCCATCGTGGCCCTGTCCCTGCTGTTGATTCTGTTCCTGGCCTTTTACACCTACCTCACGGGCCAGATCTCCCATGGAGCCGCCCAGCTGAGGGACGGAGCAGAGCAAGCCGCAGCAGGGGCCAACCAGCTCAGAGACGGCTCGGGCCAGCTGGCCGCAGGGGCCGGCGCCGCCAACCAAGGCGCATCGCAGGTGAAGGAGGGTTCGATCAAGGTCAAGGACGGCAGCAGCGATTTGAATGCCGGGGCAGCGGCGCTGCAGTCGGGAGCCGGAAGGATCTTCTCCGGAGTCCGTGACCAGTTGGCGCCCGGGGTGGACAAGCTCCATGCCGGCACCACCAAGCTGCAGAATGACGTCCTGAACAAGCTCGTCCCGGGCGTCTACCACGTGGACGACGGCGCGCGGAAGCTGCAGTCCGGCGCCGTGGCCCTTTCCGCGGCCTTGACCCCAACGGCTTCCGGAAACGCACCGAACAACCTTGCGGACGGCGCGGGCCAGCTGGCGGCAGGCACGGGTCAACTCGCCGCCGGTGCCGGGCAACTGGATGCCGGCGCCACTACCCTCAGCAACGGGACTGCAGCACTGAAGGATGGCACGGGCCAGCTTGCCGCCGGAGCAGGCCAGCTGAAGGGTTATCCGGGTGCGGGGAACGATCCCGCAAGAGGTGACGGGCTCGCCGCGCTCAGCCAGGGACTGGACCAGCTCGAAGCGGCCGCGAACGGGCCCCAGGGCCTGGTGCCGCTTACGGTGATCAAGGACCAGATTGCCAAACTGGCCGACGGCGGCCGGAGGGCCTATGCCGGCGCCGTCCAGCTTGATGCCGGGGCGGCAAAGGTGAACGACGGGGCCGTGGCCCTGAACGACGGCGCAGGGCAGCTGAAGGCCGGGACCGCCAAGCTGAGCGCGGGAGCCGGCGAATTGAACAGCGGCGCCGGACGGTTGACGGCAGGATTCGCCACGTTGGCGGACAAGCTCAATGCGACGGATCCGCAGAACCCGGGCGTGGTGCTGGGTACTTCCATGCTGGCCGAGGGCACCGCGAAGATCCGGGTGGGAATGGACGGCGTGCCGGGCGACCCCGAGCGACCCGGCCTGATCTACGCCGCCAACAACCTCCAGGACGGCACCACCCGGCTCAGCGCGGGAATCAACGGCAACGGCGACCCGGCAAACCCTGGCCTGCTGGCCGGCACGGAAGCCCTCTCCGACGGCACCGTCAAGCTCAGCAGTGGAACGGGGCAGCTGGAATCGGGGTCCGCCCGGCTCGCCGAAGGAACCGGCCAGCTGGCTGACGGCAACGGCAAGCTGGACGACGGCTCGGGCAAACTCGCGGAGGGCGCAGGCAAGCTGGCCGACGGCAACGCAAGAATCGCTGCCGGCACCCAGGAGCTCCACACGAAGGTGGCGACCGTGTCGCCGTCGTCATGGCTGGACAACCCGGCAACCGCGTTGCTGCTGATCGGACTCCTGGTGGCCGGCGCCGTCGCGGCCTACCTGTTCCTGCGCCGCCGCGCCGTCCGATTGCGGGCGGCCTGACAGCAAAACGCAAAGCCGCCGGGACCGCCGCCTGAAACTCAGGCGGCGGTCCCGGCGGCTATCGGAACAGTTGGTCCCGTTATTGCAGCAGTTCCTCCAGGGAAGCCACCATGCTGCCGTCGAAGCCCTCCACAACCTCACCCATGCGGTTGAGCCAAACGCCCACCAGCCCAGCCGCCGTCGAGCCTTCCGCATCCAGCAGCCGGTTATCACCCACGTAGAGCGTTTCACCTGGGGACGTGCCAAGGAGCCTGACGCCTTCGAGGTACATCGCCGGATTGGGCTTGGCCACGCCAAGGGTGTCGGTGCCCACCAGGTGCGTGACGCGCTCCAGCCCGGCGCCATCGAGCTTGGCGCGCTGGTAGTCGTGGACGTTGTTGCTGACGGCTCCATATGGGACACCGGCATTGTCCAGGACGTCCAGGAGCGGCAGCACATCGGGGAACGGCTTCACGTATGCGGGCTGCTTTTCCATGTAGCCCGCCAGCCACCGGTGCGATTCCTCGCCGTCGCCCAGTTCAACCCCGAAGTGCCCCAGCGCCGCCCGACCACGGAGCAGGCGTTGTTCGTTGAACGTCAGCTCACCGGCCAGGTAGCGGTCGTAGAAGTGGGTGGTTTCGTGCGTGAAGATGCGCCCGAACCGCTCCCAGCCGGCCTGGTCCAGGCCGGGCAGGAGGTGTTCGCTGACCTCGCGCAGCGCGGTGGTCATCGAATACTCGAGATCCACCAGGGTGTCGTCAATGTCGAACAGGACACCCCGGACATCCCCAAAGGGTGTCTTGAGGATGCCGGCGCGTGCCGCTTCGCTGGGTGCTCTCATCAGCCGCGGAAGGCGCGGAGCCGGCGCAGGGACGACTCCTTGCCCAGGATCACCATGGATTCAAACAGCGGCGGCGAAACGCGGCGGCCGGAAACAGCCGTGCGCACGGGGCCGAAGGCCAGCCGCGGTTTGATGCCCATGTCCTCAACCAGGGCCTGCTTGAGCGCAGCCTGGATGTTTTCCGGCGTCCACTCGGCCACCGGTTCCAGGGCGGCGATGGCGGCATCAAGGACCTCGGGAAGGTTGGCCGGAAGGCCCTTGCGTGCGTCGTCGGCAACGTCAATGGCATCGTCGGCCTTGAACAGGAACGCCAGCATGTCCGGGGCTTCACCCAGGAGCGTGATGCGCTCCTGGATCAGGGGCGCGGCCTCGGTGAGGATCTCTTCCTCCCGGTCGGTCAGGATCTCCCCCACCAGGCCCGCTTCGCGCAGGTAGTGCGCAACCCGGTCGCGGAACACCTTGGGCTCGAGCATCCGGACGTGCGTGCCGTTGATGGCCTCGGCCTTCTTCAGGTCGAAGCGGGCGGGGTTGCCCAGGACGTCGTGGATGTCGAAGTGCTCCACGAGCTGCTCCACGGTGAAGATATCCTCGTCCGCGCTGAGGGACCAGCCCAGCAGGGACAGGTAGTTCAGCAGCCCTTCCGGGATGAAGCCCCGCTCACGGTGCAGGAACAGGCTGGACTCGGGGTCGCGCTTGGAAAGCTTCTTGTTGCCCTGGCCCATGACGTAGGGCAGGTGGCCGAACTCCGGCATGTATTCCGCGACGCCGATGGCGTACAGCGCCCGGTACAGTGCGATCTGGCGCGGCGTGGAGCTGAGCAGGTCTTCGCCGCGCAGCACGTGGGTGATGCCCATCAGCGCGTCGTCCACGGGGTTGACCAGCGTGTACAGGGGAGCGCCGTTGGCCCGCACCACAGCGAAGTCGGGGACGGAACCGGCCTTGAACGTGATGTCGCCGCGGACCAGGTCGGTGAACGTGATGTCCTCGTCCGGCATCCGGAGGCGGAGGACAGCCTGCCGGCCCTCTGCCCGGTACTGCGCCAGCTGCTCTTCCGTCAGGTGCCGGTCAAAGCCGTCGTAGCCAAGCTTCGGGTCCCGGCCGGCCGCACGGTGCCGCGCCTCGATCTCCTCCGGGGTGGAGAAGGACTCGTAGATGAACCCGCCGTCATGCAGCCGCTTGATGACGTCCTGGTAGATGTCGCCGCGCTGGGACTGCCGGTACGGCTCGTGCGGGCCGCCCACTTCCACGCCCTCGTCCCAGTCGATGCCCAGCCACTTCAGCGCATCCAGCAACTGGTGGTAGCTTTCCTCGCTGTCCCGCGCCGCATCCGTGTCCTCGATGCGGAAGACCAGCGTGCCCTTGGTGTGGCGCGCGTAGGCCCAGTTGAACAAGGCCGTCCGGATCAGTCCGACGTGCGGGGTGCCCGTGGGCGAGGGGCAGAAACGGACCCGCACGGGCGTCTCGGCGGTGACGGGCGGGATGGCTGCGGCAGGTGACGAAGAAGCGATAGTCATAGTGGCTTCAACTTTACCCGCCTGGCCGGGTTCAGCCTTCCGCCGGCCAGGCAGGCCAGCCCGCCGGACCGACAGGCTTAACGGCGGACGATGGGGTTGGAGAGCCTGCCGATCCCCTCGATTTCCACCTCGAAGCGGTCGCCCTCCTTGACCAGGCCCACACCGGCCGGCGTGCCGGTCATGATGACGTCACCCGGGAGCAGGGTAAATGCCTGGGAGACGATGGACACCAGTTCGCGCACGCCGCGGATCATCTGGCTGGTGCTCCCGTCCTGGCGCACCTCACCGTTGAGCCTGCCCTGGATCTGCAGGTCTTCCGTGTCAAGGTCGGTCTCGATCCAGGGACCCAGCGGGGCGGAGGTGTCGAAGCCCTTGGCGCGGGTCCACTGCAGGTCCGTTTTCTGGACATCGCGGGCAGTGAGGTCGTTGCCGCAGGTGTAACCGAAGATGACGTCGTCCACGCGGTCTTCCGGCACGTCCTTGCAGATCCGCCCGATCACCACGCACAGTTCGGCTTCGAAGGAAACCTCTTCCGAGAATTCCGGCAGCACCACGGGGTCGTTGGGGCCCACGACGGCGGTGTTGGGCTTCAGGAACAGCAGCGGCTGGGCGGGTACTTCGTTGCCGAGTTCATGGGCGTGCTCCACGAAGTTCCGGCCGACGCCGATCACCTTGCTCCGCGGGATGATGGGGGCCAGCAGCCGGACGTCCTCCAGCTTGTGGCGCACTGAGGTGCGCTCCACTCCGTTAAAGAAGGGATCGCCGTGGATGACAGTGATTTCCTCACTGCCCGGTTCACCTTCCACAACGCCGTACAGGGGATCAGAATCAACGACAAACCTGGCAATACGCATGGCTCCTACCCTACCGTTTCGGCGGGGCCAGGCCTGTTTGCGATGCCGCCGCCGCGCAGGTAGTCCAACTGGGCGGCGACGGACAGCTCGGCGGCACGCCGGACGGAAGGGCCGACGTCGGAATAGACGGCGTCAGCCACCTCCCCTACGGCTGCATTCTGGCCCAGCCGGTCCAGTGCGGCGCGGATCTGCGCCAGCCGTTCTTGCCGGTGCGTCCGGTAGTCCCGGACGATGGCTGCAAGGGAAGGCAGGACGGGGCCGTGGGCCGGGAGGACCGTTGCCGGCCCCAGGGCTTCGAGGCGGTCCAGGGATGCGAGATAGTCGCCCAGCGTGCCGTCCGGATAGTCCAGGACGGTGGTGCCCCGGCCAAGGACAGTGTCGCCGGTCAGCACCGATCCGTTGTGCCCGTCGGCAGGCAGGTGGAAACAGACGGAGTCGGAGGTGTGGCCCGGCGTTGCCAGGACAGCGATCTCCACCCCCGCAGCATGGATGACCTCGCCGCGGACCAGCGGCTCTCCCCCGCCGTGGCAGTGGTCGGGGTCAGCGGCACGGACCGGCGCGCCCGTCAGCGCATGCAGCCGGCCAGCACCCGCCGTATGGTCCGCGTGCCGGTGGGTCACCAGGATCAGTTCGACGACGCCGGCACTGGCCAGTGCGTTCAGGTGCGTTTCGTCCAAGGGACCCGGGTCCACTATGACCAGGGAGGAGTGATCCGGGGCACCCAACAGGTAGGAGTTGGTACCGTCCAGGCTCATGGGGCCGGGGTTGGGAGCCAGGATGAACTGTGTGAGGGCTGAGCTGCGCTGCGGGCGGGGGCCGGTAACTGAGGTCACTGACCCATCCTTGCATCCGCGGCCCTTCCGGCCCCAGCCCCGCGGCGGCGTCGACATCCACCAGGCGTCAGTCAGAGGCTTGTTCGCAAATCCACACCTACAAAGTCCAGTTCTGCGAACCAGCCCAGGAATTACCGCCGGTTGGAACGCAGAACGGCGCCTGCCGGACCTAAGTCCGGCAGGCGCCGTCGTACGTTGGACAAAAGCAGGGCTACGCCAGGCGGGTCAGCCAGCCGTGGGTGTCCGGCTCAGCTCCGGTCTGGATGCCCAGGAGCCTTTCGCGGATGGCCATGGTGGCCTCCCCCGCCTTGGCGTCCTCGGAACCAATGAACTCGGTGGCGTCCTTGAGAACGCCGATGGGGGTGATGACGGCAGCGGTGCCGCACGCAAAGACCTCGGCGATGTCGCCGGAGGCAACCCCGTCACGCCACTCGTCAAGGGTGATCTTGCGCTCGGACACCTCGCGGCCCATGTCCTTGGCCACCTGGATCACGGACATCCTGGTGACGCCTTCCAGGATGGTGCCGGTGAGCGCGGGCGTCACCAGCGAGCCGTCCTTCATGACGAAGAAAACGTTCATGCCGCCGAGTTCTTCCACGGCGTTGTCGTTGGCCTGGTCCAGGAACAGGACCTGCTTGCACCCGTTGGCCTCGGCCTCCTGCTGTGCGATCAGCGAGGCCGCGTAGTTGCCGCCGCACTTGGCATCCCCGGTACCGCCGCGTCCGGCGCGGGCGTACTGCCGCGAGATCCAGATGGAGACGGGCTTCAGCTCGCCGCCGAAGTAGTTGCCGGCGGGCGAGGCGATCACGCGGAAGGACACCTCACGGGCAGCGCGGACGCCCAGGAATGCCTCCGTGGCGATCATGAAGGGCCGCAGGTACAGGGCTTCGCCGTCGCCGGAGGGGACCCATTCCTTGTCAACGGCCACCAGTTCGCGGATGGCGCCGAGGAAGTATTCGGCCGGCAATTCCGGAAGTGCCAGGCGGCGGGCGGACTTGTTCAGCCGCGCCGCGTTGGCCTCCGGCCGGAAGGTCCAGACGGAACCGTCGGCGTGGCGGTAGGCCTTGAGCCCCTCGAAAATCTCCTGGCCGTAGTGGAAGACGGCTGCGGAGGGGTCCAGGACGATCGGACCGTAGGGTTCGACCCTTGGATGGTGCCAGCCGCCATTGCCGTCCGCGTCCACGCTGTAGTCGACGATGGCGGTGTGGTCGGTGAAGTAGTTGCCGAATCCCGGGTTTGCCAGGATGGCTGCACGCTCTTCGGCAGACTTCGGGTTGGCCGAAGGCTGCCGGGTGAATTCGACGCCATGGGCGGTCTGGGTCATGGTTCCTCCACGATCGGCCGCCCCTGGTTCAGCGCTGAACGGCGGGGCGGCATTTGGTGATTCGAGACAAGCTTACGCCCGAAGCCGGCGGCCCCGGCGCGGGCTACAGGCCGGCGGCGATGGCGTCGCCGACCGCGCTGGTGCTGCGTGCAGTGCCGTCGCGCTTTTCGACGTCGGCAACCACGGCGGCTTCGATCCTGCGGGCAGCGTCCGTGTAGCCCAGGTGGTCCAGCAGGAGGACAGCGGAGAGGATCGCCGCGGTGGGGTCTGCCTTGCCCTGGCCGGCGATGTCCGGCGCGGAACCGTGGACCGGCTCGAACATGGAGGGTGCGGTGCGGTCCATGTTGATGTTGCCGGAGGCGGCCAGGCCGATGCCGCCGGTGATGGCTGCGGCGAGGTCGGTAATGATGTCGCCAAAGAGGTTGTCGGTCACGATGACATCGAAACGGGACGGGTCCGTGACCATGAAGATGGTGGCGGCATCCACGTGCAGGTAGTCGTGGGTGACCTCCGGGAATTCCTGGGCCACGGCTTCGACGGTGCGCTTCCACAGGTGTCCGGCGAAGACCAGGACGTTGTGCTTGTGCACCAGGGTAACGTGCTTGCGCTCCCTTGCGCTTGCCCGGCGGAAGGCGTCCCGGACCACGCGCTCCACGCCGTGTGCGGTGTTCAGGGAGACCTCGGTGGCAACCTCGTGCGGGGTTCCTGCGCGCAGGGTTCCGCCGTTGCCGACGTAGGGGCCCTCGGTTCCTTCACGCACGACGATGAAGTCGATGGTGCCGGGGTTGGCAAGGGGGCTGCCGACGGTGCCGTAGAGCCGGGAAGGCCGCAGGTTGACGTAGTGGTCCAGGCTGAACCGGAGCTTGAGGAGCAGCTCACGCTCGATGATCCCGGACGGGATGCGGGTGTCACCGGGTGCCGCCCCCACTGCACCGAAGAGGATGGCGTCGCGGGTCTTCAGGTCCGCCAGGACGTGGTCCGGGAGCGTTTCGCCGGTGCGCAGCCAGTGCTCGGCACCGAGTTCGTAGTGCGTGGGCTTGAGCTCCACACCCTCCGCAGCGACGGCCTTTTCAAGGACTTTGAGGGCTTCGGCAATGACCTCGGGGCCGATGCCGTCGCCGGGAATTACTGCAAGATCGATGGAGGATGCGCTCATGTTTTCAGGGTAGCCAAGACATCCATATGCTGGTCAAACCGTCTCAGCTTTTGGACAGGAGCGCACCTCCGTCTCTTTCGTGCCCTGCCTACTCCGCGGGTTCCTCGAACTTGGGGAAGACGGGAGTGGGGGCAGGCAGCGCGGTTCCCGGAACGATCGGGGTGGCGATTGCGGTGAACTGGCGGGCATCGCCTTCGGCCTGGCCCAGCGCGTCCAGGAGCCTGGCCGTGGCGTTGGGCATGACCGGCTGGGCCAGGATGGCCACGATCCGCAGCACCTCCAGCGTCACGTACAGCACGGTGTTCATGCGTTCGACGTCGGTCTTCCGCAGGACCCAGGGCGCCTGCTCGGCGAAGTAGGCGTTGGTGTGATGCAGCACTGCCCAGATGGCTTCCAGCGCCCGGCTGAATTCCTGCTTGTCGAAAGCGGCCCGGGTAGCCTCGAGCAACCCGTTCGCCTGGGCCAGGATGGCGGTATCCGCCGCAATGAACTCCCCTGGGGCCGGCACGGCCGCGCCGCAGTTCTTGGCCACCATGGACAGGGAGCGCTGGGCCAGGTTGCCGAAGTTGTTGGCCAGGTCCGAGTTCATGCGGCCCACGATGGCCTCGTGGTTGTAGCTGCCGTCCGCCCCGAACGGCACCTCGCGCAGGAAGAAGAACCGCACCTGGTCCAGGCCGTAGCGGGCCACGAAGTCCGCCGGTGCCACAACATTGCCCAGGGACTTGGACATCTTGATCCCGTTGTTGTGCAGGAACCCGTGGATCATGACCCGCTTGGGCAACTCAAGGCCTGCACTCATTAGGAAGGCCGGCCAGTAGATGGCGTGGAACCGGGAGATGTCCTTGCCGATGATGTGGACATCCGCCGGCCAGTACTTCCGGAATTTCTCCGATTCGGTATCCGGGTAGCCAACGCCGGTGAGGTAGTTGGTGAGCGCATCCACCCACACGTACATGACGTGCTTGTCGTTCCCGGGGACGGGGACACCCCAGTCGAAGGTGGTCCGGCTGATGGAGAGGTCCTCGAGGCCGCGATTGACGAAGCTGATGACCTCGTTGAACCGGTACTGCGGGGCACCGAATTCGGGCTGGGACTCGTAGAGGGCCAGTAATTTGTCCTGGTAGGCGGACAGCCGGAAGAAGTAGCTCTCCTCAGCCGTCCATGTCACCTCGGTGTCCGTCTCCTTCGAGTAGCGCACGCCGTCGTCCTTGACCACGGTGTCGTCCTCGCCGTAGAAGGCCTCGTCCCGGACGGAGTACCAGCCCTCGTACTTGGACAGGTAGATGTCCCCGTTGGCTTCCATCTTCTTCCAGATGGCCTGGGACGCGGCGTAGTGGTCCTCGTCCGTGGTGCGGATGAAGCGGTCGTAGCTGATGCCCAGGGCGGCGTGCGCGGCCTTGTAGACCTCGGCATTCCGGTTCACCAGTTCCTTGGGGGTGATGCCTTCCTTTTCGGCGGTCTGGGCTATCTTCATGCCGTGTTCGTCCGTGCCGGTCAGGAACATCACGTCATAGCCGTCCAGGCGCTTGAAGCGCGCCATGGCGTCGGTGGCAATGTACTCGTAGGCGTGCCCGATGTGCGGCACGCCGTTGGGGTAGGTGATGGCCGTGGTGATGTAGAACGGCGTTTTCTCTGAAGCTGTCACGGTCGGACGGTTACCTTCGGTACGGAGGAGTGGGCTAGATCAGTTCTGTCAGGGTATCGCTGAGCCGGACCAGTTCGTGGTCGTGCGAGGCCACCAGCACGGCGATGCCGTCATTGGTGGTGTCCTTCAGGATGCTGATGATGCGGTTGGCGGAGGCACGGTCCAGGCTGGCGGTGGGCTCATCCACCACCAGGACCCGGGTGCCCAGGATCAGGGCGCGGGCGATCGCCACGCGCTGCCGTTCACCGCCGGACAGCTGCGCGGGACGGTGCCGCATGCGCCGGCCCAGGCCCACCAGGTCCAGCAGGTCCTTGGCCATGTCGCGCCGCTGGTCCACCTCGCCGTCGGGTACGGCGGGCAGGAGGACGTTCTCGAGTGCGCTCATGCCGTCGATCAGGGCGCCGCCCTGGTCCACGTAGCCGATCAGCGCACGACGGCGGTCGGCGATTTCGTCGTCGCCCATGCTTTCGAGGGAGTCACCTTCCCAGAAGACACGGCCCGACGTCGGCAGGGTGAGTCCGGCGCCGACGGTCAGGATGCTGGTCTTGCCGGAGCCGCTTCGGCCGGCCACGCAGTGCATCTCGCCCGCGTGCAGGGTCAGGTCGAAGCCTTCCACCACGCTCACGGCCTCGGCGCCGCCTTTTCCACCGCCATAGCGGATGGTGATGTCGCGCATCTCCAGCGGGGTGGCGTGGTCTGCCGACTTGACGATGGTGTTGGCCCGGGTCTGCAGGGGGACCTCATTGGAGCCGCTCCTGCGGCTGCGCTGGAGGTTCGTCGGGTTTGTCATTGGACCACTTTCGTTGCAATCGGTATCCAGCAAATAACAGCCGCCAGGCCTGCTACGGCGGCCCAGATGGCCGCGTAGGGTGCCAGCAGCAGGCCGATGCCGAGGGCGCCCAGCACGCCCAGCGGCAAGGCCACGGTTCCCACCAGTGCGTTCTCGAACAAACGGACCTGGCGGAGCATGTCCGGGTTCCATCCCATCGCCTGGAGGATGCCAAGGTACTGCCGCTTGGCATTGAGTTCGAAGCGGCCCGTCACCAGGGTCAGCACCAGTCCCACGGCCACGCCCGCAAGCGCCAGCAGGATGCTCGGCAGGGTCACGCTGGCCGCGGCCAGCCCGCTGAGCGCGCTGGCACCGGCGGCACGCGGGATGTCGATCAGCAGGGCGATCAGCCCGCCGACGGCGGCACCGAAGACGCCCACCGCCACCGCCAGGGACAGCGTGTTGAACTTGTTGGTGCCCAGCTGCCGGTTGGCGAAGGTCAGCGGCGAGTCCACCGGGATGAGCCGTTCGTCGTGCTGCGGTTCCTGGTCGATTTCGTCGCGATGGCGCAGCTGCTGCGCGGCAAAGAGGGCCGCACCGCAGTACAGGACCAGGACGGCGGCGCACACCAGTGCCGTGGCAAGGCTCCAGCTCAGCAGGCTCAGCACGACACCGGCGGCGGCGAGCAGCACTGCCCCCACGCCGAATTCCTCAAGCACCCAGCTGCGGATCCGCCGCTGGGTCCAGCCCATGGCCCGCAGGGTGCCGGCCTCGCTGCGGCGTTTGCGGATGTAGCTGACGGTGGAGGCACCGGTCAGCAGGGCCGCGCCGCAGAGGGTCAGGAACAGCAGCGTGACGTTGGTGCCGGACAGCGCTCCGGCCACCGCCTCCGCAGCGTTCTGCCGGACCCACGACTGCTGGACAGTGCCCAGCGCGGACTCCTTCCCGGCTCCGTCCTTTGAGTAGCCGGGAACGAAAATGCTGGTGTCCTCGCGCGCCGAACCGGCCACCACGGTGGCGTCCAGGCCCATGTCGCGGATCTCGGCGGCGAGCTTCTCCACCTCAGGCTGCGCGTCCTTCCAGCTGCCCGGTGCCTTGGCACGGACGCGCACGGCGTCGATGACGGCGGCGTTCTGCTTGTAGCCGCGCGCCGCTGCGAGGCCGTAGTAGTCGGTGATGGCGCCGGCGGACTGGCTGGCCAGCCCGGTGGCGCTCAACGAAGGTTTCAGGTCCGCGGCGGGAACATCCTTGCCGGCGGCATCCTTGACCAGGGTGAAGGGCGTGGGGTCGTAGCCGCCCAGCGGGAGCTTGTTGACGTCGCCCGAGGCTGCCTCGACGGCGGCGGGGTCGAACGTGCCGTACACCATGGGCAGCGGCGTTGCGGCCTGCTGCTGGCCGGTGGAGAGGTTGTCCCGGTAGGACCGCTCATCCACAGGGTTCCGCTGGGTCTGGTCCACGGGCGCGCCGTTAACCGCCTTCTCCGGAAGGCGGTTGACGGTGACCCATTCGCCTGGCACAGCGGCCTTGTCCACGGCGCCGTTGGCGGCTGTCCCGCCGTCCGTGTATTTGGGGGCGCCGGCAAAGTCGGTACTCCACTTGGCCGGGGTGTACAGGCCCGGATTGAAGTTGCCGTTGTTGCCCAGCAGGGAGGAGTGGTCCGTGGAGCCCGGCCAGGACAAAACGAAGGGGTCCTTTGACACGAACGGCAGGTAGTCCTTGCCCAGGGACTTCGAAACGGTGCCGACGTCCTTAACCACCTTGCCGGCGTCGTCAATTTCCTCGATCTTGACGTTGTACTTGAGATCCAGGGACGTGCCGGAGCGCACGATCAGGGGGACGGCCTGGGAGCCGCTGGTCAGCTGGCCGGTGCGCTTGGCCTGCTGGTACTGGGTCATCAGCGGAGCCCAGTACTTGAGCTTGACGCCCAGGAAGTCAGGTCCTTCCTTGAGCTGGTCCATGCTAATGCCGTTGGTAAAGAGCCCTTCCAGGTAGCGGCCCACGGCACCTGCGTCACGGGCGTCAGCGGGCGGAGCCTTCTCCAGCGGGGCCAGGAAGTCGCCGGCCGAACCGAGCAGGGCCCGCTCGGACGCGGGGTCCACCGCCACCACGGATTCGGTGACCTCAGGGGCCAGCGGCAGTGACACCGAGAGGTTGAAGAGGTTGTGCTCGGAGCCGCCGGCGGGAGCGGGGAACTTGATGCCGGTCTCCCCTGCCGCGGGGGCGATGCGGATGCTGCTGCCGCCCTGCGCCTTTTCCTCCACGAGCCGGGCCTTGCCCAGCGTGCCCTCGGCGGTGGTCTTGAAGAGGGTCTGCTCTGAGCTGCCATCCGAGCTCACCGCGCTGGCGGTCAGCCGGTACTTCTTGGCAGCGTCGGTCAGGACGGATTCCGCCGCCGGCCACTTGCCCGGCGCGGTGGCACCCGCTGCCTGGTCCGCGGTGGCAGTGCCGGCCAGGCCGGCGTTGTAGCCGAGGTAATCCATGGCATCCAGGCGGGGCGTCTCCAGGTTCTGCGTGACACGCGAAACCAGGCTGATGGGGGCCGCCACTGAGGTGCCGGACAGCTTCCGGATGGAGTCCAGCTGGTCGAAGCCGATGCCGCCGGCGCCGTTCGCAATCTCGGGCTGCAGGAGGGCACCGGAGGGCGCCTTCGCCTGGACCAGGATGTCGTAGAGCCCCCTCGAATTTTCATCAACCGTCCGGTTGAGCGCAGCCTGCGACTGGCTTTGGACGAGGACCGACAAGCACATGGCTGCGATCAAGATGGCCGCGGTCAACAGCAGCACTCTGCTTCTGATGAACCTCTGGACGGCGTTCATGGAACTCCCTGAAACCTGGATTGCGTGCGCACACTTTCATCCGCCCGAGGACGTGGACTATGGCGGAGGGATGTGCAAAAGGTATTGGCCGGTCTGCCGGCTACGGTCCTGAATCAGGACCAAGCCATTGTAAGCAGACCGGCCAATCATACGTGGCTCCGCCTGGACGGGGCCCCGCGGAGGTGCGGCTACGGCGTTTCGGCCGGTGTGTCGCCTTAGTCTTCCAGGTCCACTTCCCGGACCATCTCGGCGCCGATGCCGGCCTTGATGGCATCGAGCACCTGCTGGGGAACGGAGCTGTCGATGGTCAGCAGGGCAAGGACCTGGCCGCCCTCGTTGGAGCGGGCCACCTGCATGCCGGCGATGTTGATGTTGTTCATGCCCAGGATGTGGCCGATGGTGCCGATCACGCCGGGGCGGTCGGTGTAGGCAACCACCACAAGGTGCTCGCTGATGGGGATTTCCACTTCGAAGCCGTTGATGCCCACCAGCTTCTCGATCTGCTTGGGGCCGGTCAGGGTGCCGGCCACGGAGATCTGGCTGCCGTCGCTGAGGGCGCCGCGCAGGGTCAGGACGTTGCGGTAGGACTCGGTCTCCGGGGTGGTGATCAGGCGGACGTTGATGCCGCGCTGCTCGGCGATGACCGGGGCGTTGACGTAGGACACCTGTTCCGTGACGACGTCGGCGAAGATGCCCTTAAGCGCCGCCAGCTCCAGCACCTTGACGTCCAGGGAGGAAATCTCGCCGGCCACTTCGACGTCGAACTGGGTCAGGGATGCGTGGGTCAGCGCCGTGAAGATGCGTCCCAGCTTCTCGATCAGCGGGATGCCCGGGCGGACGTCGGGGGCAATGACGCCGCCGGCAACGTTGACGGCGTCCGGGACCAGCTCGCCGGCGAGGGCCAGGCGGACGGACTTGGCCACGGAGACGCCGGCCTTTTCCTGGGCTTCGTCGGTGGAGGCGCCCAGGTGCGGGGTTACCACCACGTTGTCGAGCTTGAAGAACGGCAGGTCGGTGCTGGGCTCCTTAGCGAAGACGTCAACGCCGGCACCGGCGATTTCGCCGTCCTGTAGGGCGGTGAAGAGGGCTTCCTCGTCCACCAGGCCGCCGCGGGCCACGTTGACCACGTAGGCCGTCTTCTTCATCTTCCTGAATGCGTCAGCGCCCAGCATGCCGACGGTCTCGGGCGTCTTGGGCATGTGGATGGTGATGAAATCGGACTGGGCCAGGAGTTCGTCCAGGGTGACCAGCTGCACGCCCAGCTGCGCAGCGCGGGCGGAGGTGATGTAGGGATCATAGGCCAGGATCTTGGTGTCGAAGCCCTTCAGGCGGGCTGCCACCAGGGCGCCGATGCGGCCGAGGCCGATGATGCCGATCTTCTTTTCGAACAGTTCAATGCCGGTGTACTTGGAGCGCTTCCATTCGCCGTCTTTGAGGGCGGCGCTGGCCTGCGGGATGTGGCGGGCCAGGCTCAAGATGTGGCCCACGGTGAGTTCAGCGGCGGAAACGATGTTGGACGTGGGCGCGTTGACCACCATGACGCCGGCCTGCGTGGCGGCCTTGATGTCCACGTTGTCCAGCCCCACGCCGGCGCGGGCGATGACCTTGAGGTTCTTGGCGGCGGCGATGGCTTCGGCATCAACCTGGGTGGCGGAGCGGACCAGGATCGCGTCTACGTCGCTGATCGCCGAGAGCAGCTGGGAACGGTCTGCGCCGTCGGTCTGGCGGATCTCAAAGTCCGGGCCAAGGGCCTCGACGGTGGCGGGGGAAAGTTCTTCGGCGAGCAGTACTACGGGTTTTGACACGGCTGATCCTCTGCGTTGCAGTCCTGGGGATGGAAACAAGTCTAGGCCGACGGAAAGGCCGGGCTCACATTGTTAAGTGTGAACCCGGCCTCACCGTTGCGGTCTGCGTGGTTGGGCTGGCAGCCTTAGCGGGCTGCGGAGCCTTCCACGTAGTCGACGTCCTGCTGCTGCCAGGAGAACAGGGAGCGCAGTTCGCGGCCAACAGCCTCGATGGGGTGCTGCTCGGCCTTGGCGCGCAGTTCCTTGAACTCAACGCCGCCGTTGTCCTGGTCCTCGATGAAGCGCTTGGCGAATGCACCGGACTGGATGTCGGCCAGGACGGCCTTCATGTTTTCCTTCACCTCGGGGGTGATGACGCGCGGGCCGGAGACGTAGTCCCCGTACTCTGCGGTGTCGGACACGCTCCAGCGCTGCTTGGCGATGCCGCCCTCCCACATGAGGTCAACGATGAGCTTGAGCTCGTGCAGTACCTCGAAGTAGGCGATCTGCGGCTGGTAGCCGGCCTCGGTGAGGGTCTCGAAGCCGTACTGGATCAGCTGGGAGACGCCGCCGCAGAGGACGGACTGCTCGCCGAAGAGGTCGGTTTCGGTCTCTTCGGTGAAGGTGGTCTTGATGACGCCGGCGCGGGTGCCGCCGATGGCCTTGGCGTAGGACTTGGCCAGCTCCCAGGCGTTGCCGGACGCGTCCTGCTCGACGGCGATGATGTCAGGGATGCCACGGCCGGCTTCGAACTCGCGGCGGACGGTGTGGCCCGGAGCCTTCGGGGCCACCAGGATGACGTCAACGCCTTCCGGAGCCTGGATGTAGCCGAAGCGGATGTTGAAGCCGTGGGCGAAGGCCAGGGCCTTGCCGGGGGTCAGCTTGTCCTTGATGGAGTCGTTGTAGATCGAGCGCTGGTGCTGGTCCGGCGCCAGGATCATGATGACGTCCGCCCATTCGGCGGCGTCGGCAACGTTCTTGACCGTGAAGCCTGCATCCTGCGCCTTGGCGGTCGACTTGGAGCCGTCCTTCAGGGCGATGACGACCTCGACGCCGGAATCGCGCAGGTTGAGCGCGTGGGCGTGGCCCTGGGAGCCGTAGCCAACAATGGCAACCTTGCGGCCCTGGATGATCGACAGGTCGGCGTCGTCGTCGTAGAACATTTCAGTCACTTGCGTAACTCCTCTTGAGTGGTTGTAGATAGTGGTCTTGCGGTGCTGCGGTTACGGGCGCCGGTCCCGCCTTGGCAGGTGCCTAGGCGGAGCGGAGCGCCCGGTCACTCATGGAGCGGGATCCCCGTCCAACGGCCAGGGTGCCGGACTGCACAATTTCGCGGATGCCGAAGGGCTCCAGCACTGAGAGCAGGGCTGTGAGCTTTTCGGGGTGGCCGGTGGCCTCAATGACGACGGAGTCGGTGGAGACGTCAACCACTGAGGCGCGGAACAGGTCTGCGGCCTGGGTTACCTGCAGACGTGTTGCGGCATCCGCACGTACTTTGACCAGGATGTGGTCGCGCTGTACGGAAGATTCTGGGGTCAGCTCAACGATCTTGATCACGTTGATCAGCTTGTTGAGCTGCTTGGTGACCTGCTCGATGAGGTCACCGTCGGCGTCGACCACCACCGTCATGCGGGATACGCCCGGCACTTCGGTGGGGCCAACGGCCAGGGAGTTGATGTTGAAGGCGCGGCGGGCGAAGAGGCTGGCCACGCGGGTCAGGACACCGGGCTTGTCCTCAACCAGGACGGAGAGTGTGTGGCGGCTCATGGTCAGTCTTCCTCTTCCCATTCCGGGGTCATGTTGCGGGCAACCTGGATCTGGTCGTTGCTCACGCCGGCGGGCACCATCGGCCACACCATGGAGTTGGGGCTCACTACGAAGTCGATGACCACGGGGCGGTCGTTGATCTCGAGGGCCTTTTGGATGGTGGCGTCGATGTCCTCTTCGCGTTCGCAACGGAACGAGGCGCAGCCGTAGGCCTCCCCCAGCTTGACGAAGTCCGGGATGCGGACGGTGTCATGGCCGGTGTTGAGGTCGGTGTTGGAGTAGCGGCCCTCGTAGAAGAGGGTCTGCCACTGGCGCACCATACCCAAGGAGGAGTTGTTGATGACAGCCACCTTGATGGGGATGTTGTTGATGGCGCAGGTGGCCAGTTCCTGGTTGGTCATCTGGAAGCAGCCGTCGCCGTCGATGGCCCAGACCACCCGGTCCGGTTCGCCCACCTTCGCGCCCATGGCGGCCGGTACGGCGTACCCCATGGTGCCGGCGCCGCCGGAGTTCAGCCAGGCGTGGGGGCGCTCGTACTTGATGAACTGGGCGGCCCACATCTGGTGCTGGCCCACTCCGGCCACGTAGACACCTTCGGGTCCGGTGAGGGCGCCGATCCGCTGGATGACCTTTTGCGGGGCGATGAGGCCGTCGTCCGGTTCAGTCCAGCCCAGCGGGTAGGTTTCCTTGAGGTTGTTCAGGAACGCCCACCAGGTGGTGAGGTCCGGGGTGCCTGAGGCCTCGAACTGGCCGCGCACGGCTTCGGTGAGTTCGGGGATGATCTCCTTCACGGACCCCACGATGGGCACGTCGGCGGTGCGGTTCTTGGAGATTTCGGCCGGGTCTATGTCCGCGTGGATAACCTTGGCATTGGGCGCGAAGGTCTTCAGTACGCCGGTGACGCGGTCATCGAAGCGGGCGCCGAGGGTGATCAGCAGGTCGGACTGCTGCAGCGCGGTGACGGCTGAGACGGTCCCGTGCATGCCCGGCATGCCCATGTGTTGCGGATGGGAGTCCGGGAAGGCGCCCTTGGCCATCAGGGTTGTCACAACGGGCGCGCCCGTTGCTTCGGCGAGGGCCAGCAGTTCGGCTGAGGCGTGTGCTTTGACCACGCCGCCGCCCACGTACAGCACGGGTTTGCGGGAAGCTGCGATCAGCTTGGCGGCCTCGCGCACCTGCTTGTTGTGGCCCCGGGTGACCGGTCGGTAGCCGGGCAGGTCGATCTTCGGCGGCCAGGAGAACGTCATCTGGCCCACCTGTGCATCCTTGGCAACGTCCACCAACACCGGCCCGGGACGGCCGGTGGAAGCCAGGTGGAAGGCTTCGGCCATGACGTGGGGGATGTCGTTGGGGTCGGTCACCAGGAAGGAGTGCTTGGTGATGGGCATGGTGATGCCCACGATGTCGGCTTCCTGGAAGGCGTCGGTGCCGATGACGCCGCTGGATACCTGGCCGGTGATGGCCACCAGGGGCACGGAGTCCATGTGGGCATCCATGATGGCGGTAACGAGGTTGGTGGCACCGGGGCCGGAGGTGGCGATGCAGACGCCAACCCGCCCGGTGACCATGGCGTAGCCTTGCGCGGCGTGGCCGGCTCCCTGTTCGTGACGGACCAGCACGTGGTTCATGGTGGAGGCCATCAAGGGGTCGTAGGTGGGCAGGATCGCGCCACCGGGCAAACCGAAAATATCGTCGACGCCGAGTTCTTCGAGCGAGCGGACGATTGCTTGCGAGCCGGTCATCACCGTCGGGGGTACGACGTTGTTCGGCCCAAGGACAGGAGAGACGGCAGCAAGGTCGGCGACGACGGCGGCGTGGTCAGCCGTCCGGTCGGCGCGTTCCGGAGCCTTGGCGGCTCCAGCGGACTTGGTGGCCATCAGCGAGGGGCTGATGGGCGATCCTTTGCTCATCGGACTCTTCCTTGTGGATCTTCTGTGGTTTGTGGCTGGAGGAAATAAAAAAACCCCTCAGCCGGGTGGCTCTGTGAGGGGTTTCGCGCGTGACGGTTTGTTACCAGTGGAGGCTAATGTGCCACGCGCTTGGTAAGGACGACGACGGTGCCGGCGGTAACGAAAGTCATGCGTTCAGTCTTCCCTCTTGGCAAGATCAGTGTCAACGAGCAACAACCCAATCTCACCATGTGGACTCCATTGTCCACTTTTCGATCCCCTCTTCGCAGGGACCAATCCCTCAGCGACCCACCCAAGCCCGGAAGGGCTTAATAAGGGTGACGCCGAGGGTCCCTTTACATAAGGCGCTCAGCGCCTTATGTAGAGGGAAGGCGTCACACGCCGGTGTAGGCGCCCTGGCTGGCGCTGTGGACCAGCTTGGCGTACTTCGCGAGCACGCCCTTGGTGTACCTGGCCGGCAGCGGCTGCCAGCCCACTTTGCGGGCTTCGAGTTCGGCTTCGTCCACCAGCAGGTCGAAGCTGCGGGCGGCGATGTCCACCCGGATCCGGTCGCCGTCCTTCACGAAGGCGATGGGGCCGCCGTCGACCGCTTCCGGTGCAACGTGGCCGATGCACAGCCCTGTCGTGCCGCCGGAGAACCGGCCGTCGGTGAGCAGCAGGACGTCCTTGCCCAGGCCTGCCCCCTTGATGGCACCGGTGATGGCGAGCATTTCGCGCATTCCCGGACCTCCCTTGGGCCCTTCGTAGCGGATGACCACAACGTCGCCGGCTTTGATGGCGCCGTTGTCCAGCGCGTCCAAGGCACCCTGCTCGCGCTCGAACACGCGCGCGGTTCCCTCGAAGACGTCGGCGTCGAAGCCGGCGCTCTTCACCACGGCGCCCTCAGGCGCCATGGAGCCGTGCAGGATGGTGATCCCTCCGGTCTTGTGGATGGGATTGTCCAGGGCGCGCAGGATCTTGCCGTCGACGTCAGGCGGGTTGATCGCCTCAAGATTCTCCGCCACCGTCTTGCCGGTCACGGTGAGGCAGTCGCCGTGCAGCAGTCCGGCGTCGAGCAGTGCCTTCATGATCACCGGCACGCCGCCTATCCTGTCCACGTCCGTCATGACGTAGCGGCCGAACGGCTTGAGGTCGCCCAGGTGCGGGATCTTGTCCCCAATGCGGTTGAAGTCGTCAAGGGTCAGCTCAACTTCGGCCTCGCGGGCGATGGCGAGCAGGTGCAGGACGGCGTTGGTGGAGCCGCCGAAGGCCATGGTGACCGCGATGGCGTTCTCGAAGGCCTTCCTGGTCATGATGTCGCGGGCGGTGATGCCCTGGCGCAGCAGGTTGACCACCGCTTCACCGGATTTGCGGGCGAATTCATCACGACGGCGGTCTGCCGAAGGCGGGGCGGCCGAGCCGGGGAGGGACATGCCCAGTGCTTCGCCGATGCAGGCCATGGTATTGGCCGTGTACATGCCGCCGCAGGCGCCTTCGCCTGGACAGATGGCCTTCTCGATGCGGGTGAGGTCCTCCATGCTCATCTTGCCGGCCGCACACGCACCGACCGCTTCGAAGGCGTCAATGAGGGTGACTTCCTTTTCGGAGCCGTCCTCGAGCTTGACCCACCCCGGCATGATGGAACCGGCGTAGAGGAACACGCTGGCCAGGTCCAGGCGGGCGGCGGCCATGAGCATGCCCGGGAGGGACTTGTCACAGCCTGCCAGCAGGACCGAACCGTCGATGCGCTCGGCCTGCATCACGGTCTCAACGGAGTCGGCGATGACTTCGCGGGAGACCAGGGAAAAGTGCATGCCTTCGTGGCCCATGGAAATACCGTCGGAGACGGAGATGGTGCCGAACTGCATGGGGAAACCGCCACCCGCGTGGACGCCTTCCTTGGCACCCTGCGCGAGACGGTTCAGGGAGAGGTTGCAGGGGGTGATTTCATTCCAGGAACTTGCCACGCCCACCTGCGGCTTGGCGAAGTCGTCATCCCCCATGCCGACTGCCCGGAACATGCCGCGTGCGGGGGCCGCATGGATCCCGTCGGTCACAACACGGCTGCGGGGCTTGATGTCAGGCGTGTTCTCGGTTGCGGTCTGGGCGTCACTCATAGGGGAAAGTCTAGGGCTCGGACCGTTGCGGAAACGACCGCCGGACCAGGGTTATGGCAAAAAAGCGCGAAATAGCTGCCAAATAGTGGACTTCCGTCTCATATTTTGAGACAGGGACTACAGGCGGGCCTGTTGCGGCCACCTGTAAGGACCTCCCGGCAGCGCAGTCGCCGGCGTCGCACGGCATCTCTGGACAGCAGTGGTGACCCGACGTAGCGTCGGGGACAGGACACCCAGCCACCTGGACCGAAAGGCCTGCCATGGACATTGTTTTCTGGATCATTCTCATCGTTGTCATCGCCGTCATCATCTGGTGGCTGCTGAACCGCAACAAGTCCGCCGGCCCCACTGGCGGATCATCAGCAGGAACCAGGACAGACGGAGCGCTCGAGGGCGGCAGTGCCGCAGCGTCCGCCCAGGCGGCAGGCACCACCGGTATCCCTACGGCGGCAGGGTTCGGAAAGCCGGCCGAACCGCCCGCCCCTGCCACGGTTGAGGAATCGCTGGATTCGTCCGCCGCATCCAGCCCCACATCCCCCCGCACTGCAGACGGCGGCAGTTCAGGCAGCGGCGCCGCTGCCGAGCAACGCCATCACCAGGACCAATCACACGGCCAATCGCAGAACGAGGCACAGAACCAGGCTGCGGACCAGGCCGAATGGGAAACCCAATGGTCCGAGGCCGGATCCGGGCCGGGCTCCTCGGTGGTGGGTTCAGCCGGAACTCCCGCGGGTCAGGCTGCCCGGAACGGCGCCTCCGCGGGGACGGATTCCGGTCAGGCTTCCCCGGCGGACGCCCGCCCCGTTCACCATGATGAGTACACGGCCCCCCACTCCCCCACCCTTCCCGGTGCTGAAACAGCTGCCGTGGAAGGCACTGACGACGGCGGCACATCGCCTGAGGTGCCGGCCGGCGGACAGGCGTACCAGCACCGGGCCGACTCCTCTGAATCAGGACACAGGCAGGAGCCGGCAGTGGCTGCAGCTGCCGGTGGCAGCCAGGGGGAAGCCGCCGCGGCCGAAACGCTGGACCGCACCCAGTCCTCCGCCCTGGTGGAGAACGGCGCGGACCACCACCAGCCATCCGGGCAGGACCAGGACCTGGCTGCTGCCGCGCAGGCACAGGGCATGGAGTCCGCTGCGCCTTCCGGGCACCTGGCAGCAGATGAGCCATATGGGGCAGGTTCGGCGGCGCCGGGCCCCGACGGAAGCGGACCGGCGGACTACACGGTCAAAGGCGACGCCGCCGCGATGGTCTACTACGAAGAAGGACATCCCGACTATGAGCAGACCCGGGCGGAAGTCTGGTTTGAATCTGCTGCGCACGCGGAGGCCGCCGGATTCCGGGCCCCGCGCCGCAAACGGCTTTAGCAGGGGGAAGGCCGGTCGCATTGCGGCGGGCCTTCCGTCCCTGGCCGTGTGCCTGGTACTGGCCGCCTGCACGGGAACGTCCGGGCCGCCCGAACCGGCCACAGGTACGGCCAGCAACGGCACCGCGCCGGGAACCGCCGTCGTTGTGCCTCCGCCGCCCGCCGGCTCTGCCGCTGCTTCTTCCCCTGCCCCAACCCCTCCCCCTGTTCCCACGGTGCAGGAACGGCTGGAACTGCAGCTGAGCATTCCGTGGGCAGCGGTATTCCTTCCCGACGGCACTGCCATCATCTCCGAGCGCGAAACAGCACTGCTGAAGGCCGTGCGGAATGGAAAAGCCACTACGCTCGGCAAAGTACCGGACGTTGCGCCCGCCGGAGAAGGCGGCCTGCTGGGCCTGGCGCTGTCCCCGCATTTTGACGCGGACCACCTGCTCTACGCCTACCTGACGACCCGTGAGGATAACCGGGTGGTCCGGCTTATCGTCGAGGGCGATGCCAACGGTTCCCTGGCCCTCGGCCAGCCCCAGGTGGTGTTGTCGGGAATACCAAAGGCCACCACCCACAACGGCGGCCGGATCCGCTTCGGTCCGGATGGCTTCCTGTATGTGGGCACCGGCGATGCCCAGCGCCGCGAACAGCCCCAGGACCCGAATGCGTTGGGCGGGAAAATACTCCGGCTCACCGCCGACGGCAGCCCCGCCCCCGGCAACCCGTTCGGCAACGCCGTCTACAGCCTGGGGCACCGGAACGTCCAGGGCCTGGCCTGGGACGGAGCAGGCAGGCTGTGGGCCAGCGAATTCGGCCCGGACATGGACGACGAGCTGAACCTGATTCTGCCGGGCGCCAACTACGGCTGGCCGCAGGTCACCGGCGCTCCGCACCGCGCCGGGTTCCAGGACGCCAAGGTGGTGTGGCCTTCCACCCGCGACTCTTCACCCAGCGGACTGGAAATCGCCGGAGGTGTTGCCTATCTGGGTGCCCTCCGCGGTGAACGCTTCTGGGCGGTCCCGCTCCAGGGGACGGAGGCAGGTGATCCTGTGGCCTATTTCACAGGTGAGTACGGCAGGATCCGGGACGTAATCCGGACGCCGGAGGGCGGACTATGGCTGCTGACGAACAACGAAAACCCTGATTTCGTGCTGGTTTTGCGCCCCTTCCAATGATGCAAACACCCCCGCGGGCGCCGATTTCACTTGCACCAAAAGTTCGTGTAGAGTTTCATGTCGTTGCGGAGATCAACGGGAAAGAAAAAGCCCGGGGATGGAAGCAAATAAGATGCACCTCTAGCTCAATTGGCAGAGCAATTGACTCTTAATCAATGGGTTCCGGGTTCAAGTCCCGGGGGGTGCACCACTGGGAAAACAGCCTCCGGCTTGTGGAAACACAAACCGGGGGCTGTTTTGTTTTGCCCCCATAGATTTCCCCGCCAACCGAACCCCTGACCGTTCCGCAGGGAATGGTCCTTCTAGGGGGAAATCTGCGACTGTGACCGCCGCCCCGCGCACAGGGCCGTGGGGCGGGGAGAAGTCCGACGGCGGCCCGCCGGCTGGGCACGGCGGCGGGCACAGGAAGGGCAGGCAGGCACAAAAAAGCGCGGCCCGGCTTTATCAAGCCAGAGCCGCGCTTTCATCAAGCGGCCTGCGGCGCCACAGCTATTTGGCGGCGTTGTCCACCAGGGCAGCGGCGTTGCCGGGCGTCGTGGAAAACTGGCTGGCGAGTTCACGCACCACAGCCTTGAGTTCCTGCCGCAGCAGTTCGGGGTCGATCGACGCAGATGCCAGCACGGAGCGCTCCATCTCCACAGCCTGGGCCACGGCGTCCTTGCCCTGCTCGGTGAGCGACACCACATGGCTCCTGCGGTCCGAGGTGCTGCGCACCCGGACGATATGGCCGTGGGACTCGAGCCGGCTGAGCGTCTTGCCCATGGTCTGGGCCTGGACGCGGACATACTGGGCAAGCTGCGCCTGGGTCATGGGTCCTTGCGCGGCAAGGACTTCGATGGCGATAACACCGGCGTGGGTTAGTCCGATGGCGCCAAGTTTTTCGTTCCATGAGTGTTCAACGAGACGCGCAGCAGTGGACAGGAGGCGCCCTGTGGGCCAGTGATCCATATCAGGCATAGCAGCAAGTATAGCCAAGTGGCGATTAGCACTCGTCCCACCTGCTTACTAGGCTGTTGTGTCCCGCCCGCAACAAGGAGAAAAACAATGGCTGAAAGACTCGCTACCGGCGACAAAGCACCCGCTTTCACCCTGCAGGATTCAACCGGCAGGGACGTCAGCCTGGCTCCCCGGCCCGGCCGCTCCACCATTGTCTATTTCTACCCGGCCGCCTCCACGCCCGGCTGCACCAAGGAGGCCTGCGACTTCCGGGACAGCCTCGCCTCCCTGCAGGCCGCCGGCTACGACGTCCTGGGCATCTCCCCCGACCCCGTTGAGAAATTGGCCAAGTTTGCTGCGAACGAGTCGCTGACGTTCCCGCTGCTCTCCGACGCGGACCACGCGGTGGCCGAGGCTTACGGTGCCTGGGGCGAAAAGAAGAACTACGGCAAGACATACCAGGGCCTCATCCGGTCCACTGTGGTGGTGGACCCGTCCGGCACCGTTTCCCTTGCCCAGTACAACGTCCGGGCCACCGGCCACGTGGCCAAGCTGCGGCGGGACCTCAACGTCGACAACTAAGCCATCCGGCGTTGCCTTGGATGGCTCCCCGGGCCTGCCCGGGCAGGCACCCGGGGCAACGCTACAATGGACACTGGCATCCGCCGTCGAACGTTCAAGGTTCGCAGCGGGACGCCGCGCGCGAGTGGTGAAATTGGCAGACACGCAGGATTTAGGTTCCTGTGCCTTCGGGCGTGGGGGTTCAAGTCCCCCCTTGCGCACACTGTGGATCCCCCGGCTCCGGCCGGGGGATCTTTGCGTTAATCAGCCGCCGGTCCTCATGTCGGGTTCGTGCCTCGATTCGAAAAACTCCAAAAGATCACCCATCCGCCGCCCCCTACCGGCCGAATAGCCATTGAGACACCAGCCAAGGGCAGGTGCTTACACCAAGGCAAGGTGCAGGCCGCGGACAGCGTCCAAAAGCGGCAGGCAAAACGATCCAAGGAGAACCGAAATGCAGACCTTCAAGCGCACCACTTTCACCGTCGCCGGCGTTGCAGCGGCCGCTCTGCTCAGCCTCACCGCATGTGGCGGTTCCGGCAGCGCCTCCGGGTCATCGGCGTCGTCGGCGCCGATGTCATCCTCCCCCAGCTCCAGCATGGCGTCCCCGTCCCCCAGCGCCATGGCCAGTTCCTCGGCCGGCACCATGGATCCGGCGGCAAACCTGGTGGGACCCGGCTGCGCCGCCTACGCCCAGCAGGTTCCCAGCGGTGCAGGCTCGGTGGAGGGAATGGCCCTTGATCCGGTGGCCGTGGCTGCCTCCAACAACCCGATCCTCACCACGCTTACGGCCGCCGTTTCCGGCAAGCTGAACCCCAAGGTGGACCTGGTTGACACCCTCAACGGCGGCGAGTTCACCGTGTTCGCACCGGTGGATGACGCCTTCAAGAAGATCGACGCCGCCACCATCGAGACCCTGAAGACGGACGACGCGCTGCTGGGCAAGATCCTGACCTACCACGTGGTTCCCGGCCAGATCACCCCTGACAAGATCGCCGGCACGCACGCCACGGTCCAGGGTGGCTCCGTCACGGTGACCGGCAGCGGCGACAACCTCATGGTGGACAACGCCAGCGTGGTTTGCGGCGGCGTCAAGACCAAGAACGCAACGGTCTACCTGATCGACTCGGTCCTCATGCCCAAGTAAGCACTTCCCCCCCAACAAGGCCGGGCCCCTCTGCAACGAGCGGGTCCGGCCTTGGCGCGTCCCGCGTGTACCTGGGGTTCGCCCCAGGTCCTGTCCTCTAGACTGGGTCCCGGCCCGCAAGCGGCGGAGCCGGCAGCATGCAGAGGTGATAAACGAGTGCCCAGCAGTACACCGCGGCGGACGGTCATCAAGGCCGGCGCCGTCCTCATGGCGCTGGGCATGACGTCATGCACGGGAATGCCGTCCCCTTCCCCCACCTCCGGAACGCCCAGTTCGACGCCCGCTGAGCCGGATGCCACGTTCAATTTCGGCACCGCCGCCCAGCCCCTCGGACTGGACCCGGCCCTTTCCAGTGATGTGGAGTCCCAGCGCATCACCCGCCAGATCCTTGAAGGCCTGGTGGGCGTTGACCAGACCACCGGCAAGCCCACCCCGCTGCTGGCCACGGAATGGAACGAGTCCAACGAAGGCAGGACCTACACCTTCAAGCTCCGCACGGGGGTGACCTTCCAGGACGGCACCCCCTTCAATGCCGACGCCGTCTGCACCAACTTCAACCGCTGGTTCGCCTTTCCCGCGGAGTTGCGGAAACAGGCGCCCGGCAGCTCGTTCAAGAGCGTGTTCAAGGCGCACTCTGACGAGCCCGGGCTGTCCATCTTCAAAAGCTGCACTGCGGTGTCCGCCGACACCGTCCAGATTGACCTGACGCAGCGCTTCACGGCGTTCCTCCAGGCACTGACCCTGCCGGCCTTCGCCATTGCGTCCCCGGCAGCCCTTGCCGCCGGCAGGGCCGACGTCCTGGACCAGAACCGGGGCGGCCAAGCAATGTCCGCGTTCGCCACCAACCCGGTGGGCACCGGACCCTTCACCCTGTCCGCATGGGGCAACGACGCGGTCACCCTGTCCAGCAACAAGACCTACTGGGGCGACCGTGGCCAGATCGCCACCATCAACTTCCTGGCCTACAACCATCCCCAGACCCGCCTCCAGGCCCTGCTGGACGGAAAGATCGACGGTTATGACGCCGTCACCGTGGGAAATTTCGATCAACTGGTCAAGCGCGGCAAGCAGATTGTGCAGCGCGACCCCTTCTCGGTGATGTACGTCGGCATGAACCAGGACATCCCGGTGCTCCAGAACCAGAAGGTCCGGCAGGCGGTGGAGCTGGCGATCGACAAGGAAACCCTGATCCGGAAGTTCTTCATCGACAACACTGCCAAGGCCACACAGTTCGTCCCGCCCAAGATCAGCGGGTTCAACAACGACGCGCCGGCCCTGGGACACGATCCGCTGAAGGCCAGGGATTACCTCAAGGAGGGCGGCTACGCGGGCGAGGAACTGAAGTTCTACTACCCCATGAATGTCACCCGCCCCTACCTGCCCACGCCGGAGAAGGTTTACGCGGAGCTCAGCCGCCAGCTGACAGCGGTCGGCTTCAACATCCGGCCCATCCCGGTTGACTGGTCCGACGGCTACCTGCAGAAGGTCCAGTCCGCCGGCGACCACGCGCTCCACATCCTCGGCTGGAACGGCTCCTACTCCGACGCGGACAACTTCGTCGGCCCGCTCTTCGGCGAGAAGAACGGCGAGTTCGGCTACCAGGATCCCCAGGTCTTCTCAAAGATCAACAGGGCCCGGGGGCTGCCCGACGGCAAGGAGCGCGATGAGCTCTATCACACCATCAACGCCCAGATCGCGGCCACCGTGCCGGCTGTTCCCATCGCATTCCCCATCTCCGCGCTTGCCCTGTCAGACCGCGTGCTGAGCTACCCGGCATCCCCGGTCTTAAACGAAGTTTTCACGAAGGTCCAGCTAAAGCCTTGACGGCCCGGGCCAATTTCAGTATGCGGGCTGCGCGGGGATATTCTGTGACAGCCAGAGCCGCTGCAATCGGAGACTGATCGTGACCTTCATTTCCAAGACCCCACACGCCGACGTTGTCCTGATAGGCGGCGGCATCATGAGCGCCACGCTGGGGGCATTCCTCAAGCAGCTGGAGCCGGACTGGACCATCTCCCTGTTCGAACGGCTGGACCAGCCCGGGCTGGAAAGCTCAGATCCCTGGAACAATGCAGGAACGGGCCACGCCGCCCTCTGCGAGCTCAACTACTCCCCCGCAGCCAAAGACGGCTCGGTCAACCCCGCCAAGGCACTGCTCATCAACGAACAGTTCCAGCTCTCCCGCCAGTTCTGGTCCCACCTGGTGGACAACAACCTGATCGGTTCGCCCAAGGGCTTCATCAACACCGTCCCGCACATGAGCTTCGTGATCGGCGAGGACCACGCCCGGTTCCTGAAGACCCGCTATGAGGCACTGAAGCCGCACACCCTGTTCCGCAGCATGGAGTACTCCGAGGACCACGCCCAGATTGCCAAGTGGGCGCCGCTGATCGTCAAGGGCCGCGACCCCCGGGAGCGTATCGCCGCCACCCGCGCCGCCGAGGGAACCGACGTCGACTTCGGGGCACTCACCCGCGAGCTGACCACCTACCTGGGGCACAACGGCGTCGAAATCAACTACAACCACGACGTCACCGGAATCTCCCGGGCGTCCGACGGCGGCTGGGACCTGACGCTGAAGCACCCCAAGTCCGGGGAACACGGCAAGATCCACGCCAAGTTCGTCTTCGTCGGGGCCGGCGGCGGGGCCCTGCACCTGCTGCAGGCCTCCGGCATCCCGGAAAGCAAGGGTTACGGCGGCTTCCCCGTCTCCGGCCAGTTCTTCCGCTGCACCGACGAGGCCATCGCGGCCCAGCACAGCGCCAAGGTCTACGGCCAGGCGTCAGTGGGCGCTCCGCCCATGTCCGTTCCGCACCTGGACACCCGCTACGTCAACGGGAAGCGCTCGCTCCTGTTCGGCCCGTACGCCGGATTCTCCACGAACTTCCTGAAAAACGGCTCCTACCTGGACTTGCCGCTGTCCATCCGGCCGTCCAACATCATCCCCATGCTGGCAGTTGCCAAGGACAACATGGACCTCACCGCCTACCTGGTCAAGGAAGTCGTGAAGAAGCACGACCAGAAGGTCGAGGCACTGCGCGAGTACTACCCCGAGGCAAAGGGCGGGGACTGGGAACTCATTACGGCCGGCCAGCGTGTACAGATCATTAAGAAAGACCCTCAAAAGGGCGGCATCCTTCAGTTCGGAACCGAAGTGATCGCCGGCCGCGACGGCTCCATCGGTGCGCTCCTGGGCGCCTCGCCCGGAGCCTCAACCGCTGTCCCCATCATGATCGAGCTCCTGCAGAAGACGTTCCCCCGGAACTTCAAGGGCTGGCAGGGCAAGCTCAAGGACATGATGCCCGGCTACGGGGTGAAGCTGGATGAGAATCCGGACCTTGCCGCGGAGCTGGAACGGGCCACGGCCAAGTCACTCCAGCTGGAGAGCGTTTCCGCCAGCCACTGACCCTGCGGGGCCAGCGGCTGGCACCCCCAGGGCATGTACCAGTCACTTAGACCCCCAGGAGACCACCCATGTTCCGGCTGGCGCACCTTTCCCTGGCGAACCGGGCCCTGATCGCCCTGATCACCGTCTTCGCCTCGGTCTTCGGCGTGATTACGATGTCATCGCTGAAGCAGGAGCTCATTCCTTCCATCGAGTTCCCGCAGATCACCGTGCTCAGCTCCATGCCCGGTGCGTCGCCGGAAGTGGTGGACAAGCAGGTCAGCGGTCCGCTGGAAAAGGCGCTGAACGGCGTGGAGGGGCTGGAGTCCACCTCCTCCACGTCGCGCACCGGCGTCTCCCAGATCACCATGGTGTTCACGTACGGATCAAACCTGGACCGGGCCCGGAACCAGATTGACCGTGCCATCTCCAACGCCAAGCGGACCCTGCCCGGCGATGTCCAGCCGCAGGCCATTGCCGGAAGCATCAGCGACTTCCCCATCGTTTTCCTCGCGGTCTCCTCGGACAAGCCGCTCAGCGGGCTGAACGCCGACCTGCAGCGCCTGAGCGTCCCCCGCTTGCAGAAGATCGACGGCGTCCGAAGCGCCGACGTGACCGGCGGCGCCTCCCAGCACATCGAGATCCTTCCAAAGCCCGAGGCCATGACGGCAGCGGGGACAGGTGTCACCTCCATCCGGGACGCCCTGTCCAACAACGGCGCACTGGTCCCTGCCGGCACCCTCCAGGACCAGGGCAAGACCCTCTCGCTCCAGATCGGCAGCCCGGTGGACTCCCTGGACGCCATCAAGGCACTGCCGCTGGCCGGCGCCAAGAACGGGGCAACCATCGGTACTGTCGCGGATGTGTCGCTCAAGGACGATGAACGCACCTCGATCACCCGCACCAACGGTGCCGAGACGCTGGCCATCTCTGTAACCAAGAAACCCGAGGGCGACACAGTAGGCATTTCGCACGCGGTGCGGGACTCCCTGACGGACCTGGAAGCCGAACTGGGATCCAACGCCAGGTTCACCCCCGTCTTCGACCAGGCACCGTTCATCGAGAAGTCCATCAAGGACCTCACCACGGAAGGCCTGCTGGGGCTGGGGTTCGCCGTCGCCATTATCCTGCTCTTCCTGATGTCCGCCCGGTCCACGCTGGTCACGGCGGTATCCATTCCCCTGTCCCTGCTGACCACGTTCATTGGCCTGTCGGCCACAGGCTACTCGCTGAACATCCTGACGCTCGGCGCGCTCACCATCGCGATCGGGCGCGTGGTGGACGACTCCATCGTCGTCATCGAGAACATCAAGCGGCACCTCAGTTACGGCGAGGAGAAGTCGACGGCGATCCTCACGGCCATCAGGGAGGTGGCCGGCGCGATCACAGCCTCCACCCTGACCACGGTGGCGGTGTTCCTGCCGATCGCCTTCGTCGGCGAACTGGCCGGCGAACTCTTCCGGCCCTTCGCCTTGACGGTGACCATGGCGCTGCTGGCGTCGCTGCTGGTGTCCCTGACCATCGTCCCGGTGCTCGCCTACTGGTTCCTCAGGAACCCCAAGGGTTCGGCGGGCACGGCGGCGGCCGGCTCTCCGGAGGCCCGGCGGATCGCTGACGAGGCAAAAGCGAAGGCCCACGACGCCGAACAGCGCAGCCGCCTGCAGCGCGGCTACCTGCCCATCCTCCGGTCCACCCAGAAACATCCCGTCATCACCCTCATGGCTGCGGTGCTGGTGCTGGGTGCCACCGGCGCCATGACACCGCTGCTGGCCACGAACCTCCTGGGCAATTCGGGACAGAACAGCCTGACCGTGCGCCAGGTACTGCCGGCCGGCACCAGCCTGGCCGACACCAGCGCCGCCGCCATCCGCCTCGAAGGGGTGCTGCGCGGGATCGACGGCATCAAGGACGTCCAGGTGACCTCCGGCAACGCCCAAGCGGGCTTTGCCGCACTCACGTCGACGGGTTCCTCCAACTCCACATTCACCGTTGTGACGGACGAAAAGGCCAACCAGGCACGCCTGCAGGAGACCGTGCGCACGGAGCTTGCGAAGGTGCCCGACTCTGGCAAGGTATCCGTGGGCACCCAGCAGGGCGGCTTTGGCACCTCATCCACCGTGGACATCACGCTGAAGGCTGCTGACAGCGCCGACCTGCAGGCTGCCAGCGACACCGTGGTGGCGGCCATGACAGGCGTGCCGGGCACCAGTGAGGTGGCCAGCAACCTGGCCGCCAGCAACCCAGTGGTCCAGGTCCGGGTGGACAGGGCCAAAGCCGCCGCCGCTGGCCTGAACGAGGAACAGGTGGGCGGGGTGCTGGCATCCACCATCAGCCCCGTCCCTGCCGGCACCGTACGGATCGACACCAACGATTTCCCCGTCCGCATCGGCCAGGGCACCAAGTTCACCAGCATCGACGCCGTCCGGAACATTCCGCTGCCGGCGGGAGGCCGGCCGGTGACGCTGGGAAGCATCGCTTCCGTCGAGCAGGTGGACGTCCCCGTTTCCATCACCGCCAGCAACGGTGAGCGCACCGCCAAGGTGTCCATCACGCCGTCGGGCTCCAACCTGGGCGCGGTGAACACGGAAGTCCAGAAACGCCTGGCCGATGTCCAGCTGCCGGCGGGCGTCACGGCGGAGATAGGCGGCGCCACCACCCAGCAGGCGGAATCCTTCCGGCAGCTGGGGCTGGCCCTGCTGGCAGCCATCGCCATCGTGTACGTGATCATGGTGGCCACCTTCAAGTCCCTCATCCAGCCGCTGATCCTGCTGGTCTCGGTTCCGTTCGCGGCCACCGGCGCCGTGGCGCTGCTGCTGCTCACCGGAGTGCCCCTGGGCCTGCCGTCGCTCATCGGCATGCTGATGCTGGTGGGCATTGTGGTGACCAACGCCATCGTGCTGATCGACCTGATCAACCAGTACCGGCAGCCGCGTGACGGCCGGCCGGGCATGAACGTGGCGGACGCCATCACCAACGGCGCACGCCAGCGCCTCCGGCCCATCCTGATGACGGCACTTGCCACGGTCTTTGCCCTGACACCCATGGCCCTGGGCCTCACGGGCGGCGGCGGGTTCATCTCGCAGCCGCTGGCCGTGGTAGTGATCGGCGGCCTGGTCTCCTCCACCGCGCTGACCCTGGTCCTGGTCCCGGTGCTTTACCGGCTGGTGGAGGGGCGGCGCGAGAAGAAGACGCTGTTGCGCGACCTCAAGGCCCGCCCGGAGTTTGGTCCTGCCGCCGACGTGGACGCGGAGTTCCGCGACTGGACCACCGGCCAGGTTCCGAAAGTCAGCGGGCGGCGCGCCGCCCCCGGCGCCGAATAAAAACAGCGGAATATTTCCGGCGCGGCGGCGTTGTATCCGGCGATAGATGCAAATGCATCTATATTGGCCTATACTGGAGCCAAGCCCAGCAACGGAAAGGCACGCCATGCAGATCGGTGTTTTCAGCGTCAGCGACATCACCAAGGACCCCACCACGGGCCGCACCCCCACCGAGCATGAACGCATCAAGGCCTCGGTGGCCATTGCCAAAAAGGTCGAGGAAATCGGCATGGACGTGTATGCCCTGGGCGAGCACCACAACCGGCCCTTCTTCTCTTCCTCCCCCACCACCACCCTCGCGTACATTGCGGCCCAGACCGAACGGATCATCCTCTCCACGGCCACCACGCTGATCACCACCAATGACCCGGTGAAGATCGCCGAGGACTTCGCCATGCTCCAGCATCTGTCCGACGGGCGCGTGGACCTGGTCCTGGGCCGCGGCAACACCGCCCCCGTGTACCCGTGGTTCGGCAAGAACATCCAGGACGGCGTGGAGCTGGCCATCGAGAACTACAGCCTCCTGCGCAAGCTGTGGGATGAGGACACGGTCAACTGGTCCGGCAAGTTCCGCACCCCGCTGCAGAACTTCACCTCCACACCCCGGCCCCTGGACGGCGTGGCTCCCTTCGTGTGGCACGGCTCCATCCGCACCCCGCAGATCGCCGAGGTGGCCGCGTACTTTGGTGACGGTTTCTTCGCCAACAACATCTTCTGGCCCAAGGAGCACTACCAGCAGCTGATCGGCCTCTACCGTGAACGGTACGAACACTACGGGCACGGCAAGGCGGACCAGGCGATCGTGGGCCTTGGCGGGCAGTTCTTCATGCGGAAGAACTCACAGGACGCCGTCAAGGAGTTCCGGCCCTACTTCGACAACGCCCCCGTGTACGGCCACGGCCCGTCCCTGGAGGACTTCACCTCCCAGACCCCGCTGACCGTGGGCAGCCCGCAGGAAGTCATCGAAAAGACCCTGACCTTCCGGGAGTACTTCGGCGACTACCAGCGCCAGCTGTTCCTGATCGACCATGCCGGGCTGCCGCTGAAGACCGTCCTGGAGCAGCTGGACCTGTTCGGCGAGGAGGTCCTGCCCGTCCTCCGCAGGGAGTACGGGGCCCTCAAGCCGGCCCACGTTCCCGAACCGCCCACCCATGCCGGCCGCGTGGCCGCCCTGCTGGCCCCGCAGGACGCCGACAAAGCCGCCGCGGAGGCGTGATGGCTGCGGGAGGATCGGAATCACCGGTGCGGCTGGCCGCCGAAACATGGGAGTCCCTGTTCCGGGCCCAGGTTGCCGTGATGCGCAGGCTGCAGTCCGGGCGCGCGTTCCGGAAGCTGGCGGTGAATGAATACGATGTCCTGTTCACGCTCTCCCGGTGTCCGTCCGGCTGGCTTCGGCTCAACGAGCTCAACGACAATGTGCTGTTGAGCCAGTCCAGCCTGAGCAGGCTGGTTGAGCGGCTCGAAAAGCGCGGACTCGTTGCCCGGATGCCGGCCCCAGGGGACGGCCGCGGCATCCTGCTGAAGCTGACTGACGAGGGGCGGGAACTGCAGAAGGAGATCGGCCGCGAGCACGTCCGGGACATCTCGGCGCTGGTGGGTCCTGCCCTGACGGCCGCGGAGCAAAAGGAACTGATGCGGCTCACGGACAAGCTGCGGAGCTCGCTGGGCCCCCTTCCCAAGTAGCAGGCGGCTGCCCGGCCGGCGGGAGAGCCGGCCGGCGGACCCGTCAACGCGGGAGAACAAGCCGGGCCGGGAAGTCAGCCCAGCGCCACCAGCTGGGCGGGATCCTCGACCGGGAGGTCGCCGTTGACCACGGCGGTGACACGCAACTGGTTCAGCACCAGGCTTCCGCCCACCGTGGACAGGAAGGCGGTGTCAGACGAGTCCCTGCCGGCGGTGATGCGCAGCATCGACTCCCGCGGCGCAAGCCCGGTGGGGTCGATGATGTGCCACGCTCCCTCCACGTAGGCTTCGGCCACGGCATGGAAATCCATGGGACTCAGGCCCGGTGCGTAGACGGCCGCCAGCCGGGCAGGGATGTCCTTGGAGCGGAGCAGGGCGATGGCCAGGTGCGCGAAGTCCCGGCAGACGCCGCGCCTGCTGAGGAGGGTCTCCACCGCACCGTCCGTGCCGCGGGAGGAGCCGCTGATGTATCGGAGCTCACAATTAACCCAGTTGCGGACGGCCTGCATCAGGTCCGCCCCCTGGACCCCTTCGAACTCGGCGTAGGCCGTAGGCAGGAGCCGGTCCGACTCGGCGTAGCGGCTGGGACGGACATAGCGGATCCGGTCGGCCAGGCTGGCGTCTTCGGGGACAGCGCGGCCGGCTACCGTGGCCGAGTATTCCACGGTGACGTCGGTGGGTTCGGCGAACTCCATGTAGTGGAACCGGCCGCCGTGGTGGTCCGAAACCTCGGTCAGTGGCACCTCTGCCCCGCCGGCCGTGACGGAGAGGGCTTCCTCAAAGGATGAGTAGCCGCTGTTCCTTGCCACGGCAATGGCCATGGCCACCTTGGTGTTGGCGATGGTCCTGAAGGCCAGGCGTGCGGAAACAGAGCGTTCCATGTTTCTCCGGGGGTGTTGGGGGCGGAAGGCGAGCCGCGCCTGCCCCGCACTTGTGAGTGCCGGCGGCGGGACTAGTTTTTGACCTTCAGCGACATTAGCATCCGCTGGACGTTGGCGAAGTCAGGGCTTTCGTTGACGTACTGGGCGGCCTGGCCAAGGGTGTCGAAGGCCTTCGCCGGCGCCACTTTCTCATCCGGGGCAAAGGCCTTGAGGTTCACCAGGTCCCCGAACGAGTAGTCGCCCTTGCCGGCCGGACCCCGCACCACATTGCGCAGCTCGCACGCCTGCCCATTCGTTCCGCCCACCAGGTTGGTGATTCCGTACGAACCGAAGTAGCGGTAGCCCTGGATTACCCGGTAGACCATGCGTGGCGGGACGGTCCCCTCCCCGCCCTGGGCGGGAAGATCAAAGGGTACGCTGCTGATCACCGTGTAGGGGTGCCGTGCGCTTTCCGGGCAATCAGCGGACGACGGCGGCAGTCCGGTGCGGAGCGCGGCAACAAAAGTTCCATCGGGCTTCTTGACCTCCACCCTCATTCCGCCGGGAAGCACGCCGTCCTCCGGCGCCACGGACTGGGCGATCCAGTCCGCAGGCAGGTCGAAGCTGACGGTTTTTGCGGGGTCGGAGAACGTCTTCCAGGAAGCCGCGGTGGCAACACCCCGGGGTTCGCCGGATGTCGCGGAAGGGGAGTCCTGGACACTGCCGGAAGAATCGGGCGAGGCCGATGCCGTTCCCGGCGTTGGACCGGGCGCTGCAGATCCGGAGGTTGCCGCAACGGATGATGTGGGCTGCGCCGTCCATCCCGGGCCGGCCGGGGATCCAGAGCATCCCGCCAGCAGGAACACCGCCGCCGCCAGGGACGTCCGGGAAAGGGCGGTCACTGCTGCCTTGCCTGTCATGGAAGCCAGCCTAGTAGTGCCGCGGCTGCTCCCCGGGCTGGCGCACTGGTGTTTCATGCACGCTGGAAGGGGTGCATCATGCGCCTGCCGGGACGGACCCCTCCAAGCCCTCCAGCCGTCCCCGACGGTGGGCACCCATCCCGGCGTGTCGCCGTCGGGCGTCTACCACCCCGGCCTGGGACTAGGCTGGACGTTATGGCGGAAGAGCAGCACGGCGCAGCCGAAGACAACCCGGCGGATATCTCCGCCCTGGACATCGCCGACTGGCGGCTGAGGACCTTCGCGCTCTATGACAACGTCCGCAAGTTCGCGGTGGAGAGCCCGTCAGAGGCGCACTCGTACTGGCGCCACCAGCGTGACCTGATGTTCGGCACCCACCCGGCTTCGGCGCTGACCGCCGCGGACAAGGCACGCTTCTCGGGGCTGAAGACTGCCGATTACGATCCCATCTACCGGTTCCACGTCCCCCTGACGAAAGAGGGCGCGGGCCGGGAGATGAGCGTCGAAACCGCCACCGACGGGGTGGTCCACTTTGTCCGGCTGGGGACGTTCGACCTGCCGGAAATGGGACAGCTCGGGGTGTGGAAACTGCACGGGTACGGCGGCGGTATCTTCGTTCCGTTCCGCGATGCCACGGCCGGACAGCCGGGCGGAACCTATGGGGCGGGCCGTTACCTGCTGGACACCATCAAGGGCGCCTTCCACGGCGTCAACGGCACGGGCCCCGGTGCCACGTTCGTCCTGGACTTCAATTTTGCCTACAACCCCTCCTGTGCCTACAACGAGGCCTGGGCCTGCCCGCTGCCCGGGCCCTCCAACCGGCTGGCAGTGGAAATCCCTGTAGGCGAGCTGTACTGACCCATGGCGGTTTGTACCGGGCGCCCTGCCCGCAACCCCTTACTCCTGCCTGCCCGCGGCACTGAACGTGCAGCCGGGGCCGCCGGATGACGGAGCAACCGTCCGCAGCCGCTGTGCAGGAAACCACGCCCCGGCGCCTTCCTGCCACCAGGCACTACCGGGGGATCCTGCGCTTTCCCGTCATCCGGCAGCTGATCCGCTTCTCCGGTGTTGGCGTCATCTGCACCGCGGCATCGCTCGGCCTCTACGCGCTGCTGCGGCCGTGGCTCGGCGCCCAGCTGGCCAACGCGGTGGCGCTGGTCCTCACCTCACTGCTGAACACGGCGTTGAACCGGCGGCTGACCTTCAAGATCGCCGGGCAGCAGCGCCGTACCCGTGACCACTTCAACGGCCTGGTGGTGATCGCCGTGGCGCTGGTGATCACCGGCAGCAGCCTGGGCGTGCTGCACTGGTTCAATCCGGATGCCACCGTGGGGGACGAACTGCTGGCCACCACGTTGTCCGGCTTCCTGGCCACGGCGGTGCGCTTCAGCATGCTGCGGCACTGGATATTCCGCCGCGCGCGCCACCGCTGACCCGGCCGCCCGGCCCGTCAGCGGGCCTGGCCTGCGCCGAGGTTCCTGACCCTGGCGACGGCGGACCTTACCGCGTCCGCAGCCATGTCCAGGTCCTCCCGGGTCACTAACGCGTCGAAACTGAACCGGACGGCGGTCTGCGCCACTTCGGCGGTAATTCCCAGTGCGGTGAGCACGGGCGACGGCGCATCCGAGCCCGCAGCGCAGGCCGAACCGCTGGAGCACACCACGTCGTGCCGTTCCAGCTCCAGGAGCAGGGACTCACCGCTGGTTCCGGGGAAGCAGAAGGAGGCAACGGACGGCAGCCGTTCGGTGGGATGGCCTGTCAGCACGGCGTCCGGCACCGCGCCCATCACCGCACCGATGAACCCGTCCCGCAGGGCTGCCACCCTTGCCTGCCGCTCCGGCTGCCGGTCCCTGGCCAGCGTGAGGGCGGTGGCCAGGCCTACCGCCCCGGCCACGTTTTCCGTTCCCGAACGCCGGCCGCGTTCCTGGCCGCCGCCGTGGATGACCGGTTCCAGCCGGGTGCGGCTCCGGACGAAAAGCATGCCGCAGCCTTTGGGCGCCCCCAGCTTGTGCCCGGAGATGCTCATGGCATCAACGCCCAGGGCCTTGGTATCCAGCGGCAGCCAGCCGGCGGCCTGGACGGCGTCCGTGTGGAACGGGATTCCGTGGCGGTGGGCCAGGTCGGCGAGCGCGGCGATGGGCTGGATGGTGCCTACCTCGTTGTTGGCGTACATGATGCTGACCAGCGCGGTCTCCCGGCGCAGGATGCCGGCCAGGGCATCGGGCGTCACCCGGCCGGTGGCGTCCACCGGCACCACATCCACCAGAAAGCCGTGGAAGCGCTCGAGGTAGCGCGCGGATTCCTCCACGGCAGGGTGTTCGACGGCGCTGATCACCACCCGGTTCAACTCCGGGTTGGCGGCCTGCCGGGCCAGGGCAATGCCTTTGACGGCCAGGTTGTCCGCTTCCGTTCCCCCGGAGGTGAACACCACCTCGCCCTGCCGGCAGCCCAGGACACCGGCAACGGCTGCCCGCGCCCCCGCGAGCGCTGCGGCTGCCGCCTCACCGAGGGTGTGGTGGCTGGACGGGTTCCCGAATGCGCCCGTGAGGTAGGGCCACATGGCGTCCAGCACTTCACGGCGGACGGGGGTGGTGGCGGCTGCGTCAAGGAAGATCACGGCGGGCTCACCCGGCAGTCAGTTCGACGTCGAGGCCCAGGTCCAGCGCGGCCACGGTGTGGGTCAGTGCTCCTACGGAGATGACGTCAACGCCCGTGCCGGCTATGGCCGCGACAGTGCGGGGGTTGACGTTGCCGCTGGCTTCCACACGGGCGCGTCCGGCCACGAGGGCCACGCCGGCCTTCAGCTCCGCCACGGTGAAGTTGTCCAGCATGATGGTGTCCACGCCGGCGGCAAGGACGGGTTCGATCTGGTCCATGCTGTCCACCTCGACCTCAAAATGGGTGGTGTGCCCCAGCTGGGCTTTGACGGCCAGCAGGAGGCCGGTGAGCTTTGCGGGGTCTCCCCCGGTCATCACGGCCAGGTGGTTGTCCTTGGCCAGCACGGCGTCGGAGAGGCTGTACCGGTGGTTGGAGCCGCCGCCGCACCGTACCGCGAAACGTTCCAGGATGCGCAGGCCCGGCGTGGTCTTGCGGGTGTCGGTGATGCGGGCCCGGGTCCCCTCCGCCAGCCGGACGAATTCGGCAGTCTTCGTCGCAATGGCGGACATCCGCTGGACCAGGTTGAGGGCCACGCGTTCGGCCATCAGCACCGAGCGGGCGCTGCCGCTGACCCTCGCAAGGTGCGTCCCGGCGTCGAACATTTCCCCGTCAGCCACGAGCAGCTCCACCTGGGTGGCGGGGTCCACCAGCTGCATCGCGTCGCGGAACACGGTCGCGCCGCTGAGCACGCCCGGGACGCGGGCATTGAGGACTGCTGTGGCGCGCGATTGGGCGGGGATGAGCAGTTGGGAGGTGATGTCGCCGGAGGGGGCATCCTCGGCGAAGGCCCGTTCCAGGATCTCCCTGACCGGTGCTGCCGGAAGGGTGAGGTCAAGTGCGGGGCGCAGGGTGGCTGCCTGGTCGATCACGGCGGGTTCAGTCATGGAGCAGGCTCGCTTTCGGGCGTGGAGGGTAAGGGGCTTCGGCGTGGACGGGCCCGTCGCTGCGGTAGTGCGCCCCAAGGGATTCAGGCCGGCAAAGGGCTCCGGCGACCAGCAGCTGCGCAGCCAACAGGAGGTTCCGGTCCTCATGCACCAGGGGGTCGGAGGAACGGTCGGCATCAGGACGGACGACGGCGGCCCACCGGTCAAGCGTGGCAGCGGCCTCAAGCAACAGCTCCCCGGAGCGCAGCACCCCGGCGTGCGAGGTCATGAGCCGACGAAGAGCGTCCCGGGAGAACGGAGCTTCCAGACCTCCATTCCCACCGGAGTAAGACGGCCAATTCCCGCCCGAGACAACAGACCCGGCCGCTGTTTGCCTCTCCCAGCTGGCACCCAAGCCGCAGTGACCATCGGCGCCTGAGGGTGCTCCGGAAGCGAGCGTCAAGGGGAGGCCGCCCGCGGCCGAGACAGCGAGCGGAGGAGCGCCGTCAGGCGCCACCCAAGCGAAGGAGCCGGCAGGGCCAGAGAGAAAAGCTTCAACAGCGCGGCGGCCGAAGACGAGTCCCTCGAGGAGGGAGTTGCTGGCCAGCCGGTTAGCCCCGTGGACCCCGGTGCACGCAACTTCACCGGCGGCGTAGAGGCCGGGGACGGTGGTGCGTCCGTGGGTGTCGGTCCGTACCCCGCCCATCCAGTAGTGGGCGGCGGGTGCGACGGGGACCAGTTCGCGGGTCCAGTCGATGCCGGCGTCGAGGGTCTTGCGGGTGAGGGTGGGGAACCGTTGCTGGAGGAAGCCGGAGCCCCTGGCCTGCTCGATGGCGCGCGCGTCGAGGTAGACGTGGCCGTTGGGGTCTCCGAGTTTGGCGAGGTGGAGGGCGATGCTGCGGGAGACGACGTCCCGGGGTGCCAGTTCGGCGTCGGGGTGGTAGGCCTTCATGAAACGGCGGCCGTTGGAGTCGAGCAGGACGGCGCCTTCGCCGCGGACGGCTTCGGAGATCAGCAGCGGGCCGTCCAGCCGGGCCGGGTGGACGGTGGCGGAGCTGACCAGGCAGGTGGGGTGGAACTGGAAGAATTCGAGGTCTGCGGTGGCTGCGCCGGCGCGGACGGCGAGCGCCAGCCCGTCGGCGGTGGCCACTGCAGGGTTGGTGGTCTGGGCGAACAGCTGGCCTGTTCCCCCGGTGGCGAGCAGGACGGCGTCAGCGTCCAGGCTGGCGTGGCGGCCGCCATGGAGGTATTGGACCCCAACCACGCGCCCTTCAGCGGTGGTGAGGGCTGTGGCGTGGGCATGCGTGAGGAGCGTGAGCTTTCCTTCGTCCCGCCGGGACAGGACAGCCTGGATCAGCGCGCCGGCGACGCGCGCGCCCGTGGCGTCCCCTCCCGCGTGCAGGATGCGGGCGGCACTGTGCGCTGCTTCGAGCCCAAGGGCAGGGCCGCCGTCGTGCCTCCCGTCCCCCTGGGCTTCCCTGGGGCCTGCGTCAAAGGCCACCCCGTAGCGCTGGAGGCCCGCGATGTCCTGCCGCGCCTGAGTGCACATGAGCCGGACGGCAGCCTCGTTGCAGTGCCCCGCCCCGGCCCGGAGGGTGTCGGCGATGTGGGCGGCAACGGTGTCCCCCGGGGCGGGCTGGGCGAGTACGGCAGAAATGCCGCCCTGCGCGTACCAAGTGTTGCTGTGCTCCAGGACGCCCTTGGTCAGCAGCACCACGTCGGCGCCGGCCTCCGCGCCAAGCAGTGCCGCGTAGAGCCCCGCGATGCCGCTTCCCACCACGGCGAGCCGCCGGCTCATCAGGGCCTCGCAGCGAGCATGCGCTCGAGCGCCGTCCTGGCGTTGGCCTGCACGTCGTCGTCCACCGTGATGCGGTTGACGGTGCGGCCGGCCACCAGTTCCTCCAGGACCCAGGCCAGGTAGCCGGGGTGGATGCGGTACATCGTGGAGCACGGGCAGATCACCGGGTCCAGGCAGAAGATGGTGTGCTGCGGGTATTCGGCGGCAAGCCGGTTCACCATGTTGATTTCCGTGCCGATGGCGAACGTGGTGGGCTCCGTGGCTGCTGCGATGGCCTTCTTGATGAAGTCGGTGGAGCCGGCGGAATCAGCGGCGTCCACCACTTCCATGGGGCACTCCGGGTGCACGGTGACCTGCACGCCGGGGAAGTCGGCGCGGGCTTTCTCGACCTGGGCCACGTTGAAGCGCTTGTGCACCGAGCAGAATCCGTGCCAGAGGATGACGCGGGAGTCCAGCAGGGCCTGTTCGTCGTTGCCGCCGAGGTCCTTGCGCGGGTTCCACATTGGCATCTGCTCGAGGGGCACGCCCATGGCCTTGGCGGTGTTGCGGCCCAGGTGCTGATCGGGGAAGAACAGCACCCGCTGGCCGCGCTGGAAGGCCCACTCCAGGACGGTCCGGGCGTTGGAGGAGGTGCAGACGATGCCGCCGCGCTCGCCGCAGAAAGCCTTCAGGGCTGCGGAGGAGTTCATGTAGGTGACGGGGATGACCGGTACCCGGCCCTCGGCGTCGGGCTCGGTGCCGAAGATCTCCGCCAGCTGCTCCCAGCAGTCCTCCACGGAGTCCGTGTCCGCCATGTCTGCCATGGAGCAGCCGGCGGCGAGGTTGGGCAGGATGACCGCCTGCTCCGGGGTGGAAAGGATGTCCGCGGTCTCGGCCATGAAGTGGACGCCGCAGAAGATGATGGCCTCGGCCTCCGGCTTGGTGAGTGCCGCGTTGGCGAGCTGGAAGGAGTCACCCACGAAGTCCGCGTACTGGATCACTTCGTCGCGCTGGTAGAAGTGGCCCAGGATGACGGCCCGTTCGCCCAGCGCGGCCTTGGCGGCCTTGATCCGTTCCCCGAGCTCGGCGTCGCCGGCAAGCTTGTACTCTTCGGGGAGCTGGCCCTGGCGCGGGGTGGTGGCGGGGGCGGGGTCGGCACTGGACGCGCCCGGACCGTAAGCGGGGACACCGGCGAGCGCCTCGGCCAGGTCGTAGTCCCAGGGGCCCCTGGCCAGAGCCGGGCTGCAGGTGCTGCGTTCAGCTGCTGCGCCTTTTTCGGCCTGTTCGCGCGTGATCAGCTGGATTGCCGTGTTGACGCTGCTCATGGTGTGCTCCTGTTGTCTGGGTCAAGGCCTGGCCGGCCGGTGTAGCGGTAGAGGCGGGGTGGACGGTGTTTGCCGCCCTGGAGGTATTCCCCGGTTTCTTCGATTTCCGGGGTCGATTTAAGTTGCCGGCGGAAATTGGCCGGATCGAGTTGGCGGTCAAGGACGGCTTCATAGACTTCACGGACCTGGGCCAGGGTGAAGTACTCGCCCAGCAGGTGGTACGCCACCGAGCCGTAGGCCAGCTTGTTGCGCAGGCGCCAGAGCGCATAGTCCACGATGGCGTTGTGGTCGAAGGCCAGTTCGCCGAGCCGGTCCGCGCGGAACCACCTGACGTTCTCGGACTCGTCCGCCAGGGCGGCTTCCGTCGGCTGGACCAGGGCCCAGTACACGATGGAGACCACCCGCTGGGTGGGTGAGCGGTGCAGGCCGCCGAAGGCGTACAACTGCTCGAGGTAGCGGGGTGCGAGACCCGTGGTCTCCCGCAGGTTCCGCGCCGCGGCGTCCTGGAGGGATTCCTCATGGCTGAGGGGCCCGCCCGGCAACGCCCACAGTCCCTTGAAGGGTTCGCGGATGCGGCGCACCAAGGGCAGCCAGAGCGTGGGACGGCCGGAGGTTTCACTTGGCCGCAGGGCGAAGATCACCGTGGAGATGGCGAGCGACGGCGGCGCGGCCTGCCGCTCGGAAACATTTGCCGAGCTGTAGTACACGTCCACCGCCTTCCGTCGTGCTCATCGTGCCCGCCCCGGCGGTTCTTCAGAGTTATGGTCAACTTGACCAAAACTAATTCTACGGCGCTCGTCGACGGAATGGGAAATGTTTCTGCGACCTTCTGGTTAGCTGCGGCACGGCACGGCCAATGACACCGCTCCCGCTGCCGTGCCAGGTCCCACCGCAGGGGCCCCCTTCCGTTTTTGGCCCGCTCGCGGAAGCGGTAAATTCAAGAGGTCCCAAAAGGATCCCCCGGACCATTCGGACCGGACCGTCGAACCAGCCCCCAGAAGGTGCACTGCCAAATGACGATGAAGTCTGACCGGACCGCGTCCGCCACACTCCCGCCGAGGACCACAACCGTCCACAGCATGAAACCGCGCCAGCTCACCATGATGGGGCTGGGCAGCGCCATTGGTGCGGGCTTGTTCCTCGGATCGGGCGCCGGGGTCCAGGCAGCCGGGCCGGCAGTCCTCATCTCCTACCTTGTGGCCGGAACACTGATCATCCTGGTGATGTGGGCGCTGGGCGAGATGGCGGCCGCAAACCCGGCCAGCGGGGCCTTCTCCGTCTACGCCGAGCGGGCCCTTGGCCGTACCGCCGGCGCCACCATCGGATGGCTGTGGTGGCTGCAGCTGGTGGTGGTGATCGCCGCCGAGGCACTGGGTGCCGCCGGACTGCTTTTCTCCGTCTGGCCCGTGGTCCCGGTCTGGGCGCTGGCACTGCTGTTCATGGTGGTGTTCACCGGCATCAACCTGGCCGGCGTCCGGAACTTCGGCGAGTTCGAGTTCTGGTTTGCCATCCTCAAGGTCGCCGTCATCGTGCTCTTCCTGGCCGTCGGCGCCGCTTTGCTCCTTGGCCTGCTGCCCGGCGTCGCCTCCCCCGGTGCCGGCAACCTCACTGAAAACTTTGCTCCCCAGGGCCTGGGCGGGGTTGCTTCCGCCCTGTTTGTAGTCATCTTCGCCTTCGGCGGGACGGAAATCGTCTCGGTGGCCGCGGCCGAAACCGAGGACCCTGAACGCAGCGTGGGAAAGGCCATCCGCACCGTGGTGTGGCGCATCCTGGTGTTCTACATCGGCTCCGTCTTCGTCATCGCCGCCGTCCTCCCGGCGACGTCCAAGAGCCTTGCCTCGCCTTTCGCCGGCGTCCTGGACGCTGCCAGGATCCCAGGCGCCTCCACCACCATCACCCTGGTGGCCGTCGTCGCGCTCCTCTCGGCACTGAACGCCAACCTCTATGGCGCCTCCCGCATGGCCTACTCCCTGGCGCAGCGGGGTGAAGCGCCGCGGGTCCTGACCCGCCTCAACCGCGCGGCCGTTCCCCTGCCCTCGGTGGCGGTATCGGTGGCCTTCGGCTTCGTTGCCACGGTCCTGGAGCTGCTGTTTCCGGAACGGATCCTGCCTGCCCTGTTCCAGCTGGTGGGCTCAACGTGCCTGGTGGTCTGGGGCAGCGCGCTGGTCTCCCAGCTGATCCTGCGCCGGCGGGCCGACCGGGACGGAATCCCGCTTCCCCTGCGGATGAAGGGCTTCCCCGCCCTCACCATCCTGGGCCTGGTCCTCCTGGGCCTTATATTCGCCGTCGGCTTCAGCGCGGAGAGCAGCCGTGTGCAGCTGTTCAGCACCTTCGCACTGATCGCCGGCATCGCGCTGGCGTGTGCCGCCGGGGCCCGCCTCACCAGCAGGAGCCGGGCCGCCAGCAGGTAGAGTGGTGCGTACCTTTCCAAGGAAGACGCACCGACGCGCCGGGCCCCCGCCCCAGGCGCCGAACCTGATTGGGGAACTGACACCATGAGCGGCAGGCACACCGGACAGCAGCACGCGCACACCGTTGAAGGGACCGACCCCCAGCTGTTCGTGGCAGTCCATGACCCCGCAACCGATGCCGGCCTGCGGCCTGTCCTGCTGCTGCACGGCTTTTCCTCCTCGTCCAAGCTCAACTGGGAGGACACCGGCTGGGTGTCCGCCCTGCTTGACGCCGGCCGCCGGGTTATCACCGTGGACCTTCCCGGCCACGGCCGCAGCGGCGCGCCGGAGGACCGCGACTCCTACTCCCCCAGCCGGATCAGGGCGGACCTGCTCCAGGCAGCGTTCGACGCCGGCACACGCCCCCTCCAGGAAGGCGATCCTTCCAGCGGGCTGGACGTGGTGGGCTACTCGCTGGGATCGCGGCTCGCCTGGGAGTTCGCCGCAACCCAGCCCGAACTGGTGCACCGGCTGGTGCTTGGCGGGCCCAACGACTCCGATCCCCTGGCCGCGTTCGACCTCCGGGCTGCCCAGGATTACCTGGCGGACGGTACGCCGATCCAGGACGAATCGACAGCCCAGCTCCTGAAGATGGCATTGCTGCTGCCGAGCAACAACATTTTCGCGCTGCTGTCCCTGGTGGAAGCCATCAAGGCCGAGCCCTACGACCCCGCCGAGGCAGTCCCCCACGTTCCCATGCTGCTGGTGGCCGGGGACAAGGACGAGCGCGCCGGCATCCTGCCCAAGCTCGCCGAACTGGCCCGCGGGGCCGGGTCCATGCCCGAACAGCTGGTCCTCCCGGGCCGGAACCATACCAACGCCATCACCAGCAGGGCCTTCAAACAGGCCGCCATCTCGTTCCTGGCCGCCTAGGGCACGGGCCCGTCCAGGTACGCCCATTCAGGCGCGGATTGTTCGGGTACCCCTCCGTCCGGGCCTTGGCCGTCCGGGCGTTCCGGAAAACGCCGGCCGCTGCGGAACGGGCAGGGCACCCAGCAGTACGCTGGGGGCAGTCACGCCACAGATGCCGGGAGGGGTACATGGGGACGCGTTTCGAAGACCGCAGCGACGCCGGCCAGCGCCTGGCCGCTGCGCTTGGCCGGTTCCGGGAACATCCGGGCACAGTGGTCCTGGGCCTGGCGCGCGGGGGCATTCCCGTTGCGGCGGCGGCGGCAAGTGCCCTCCACCTGCCCCTGGGCACGGTCCTGGTGCGGAAGTTGGGGATCCCGGGGCACGACGAAACTGCCTATGGAGCCCTCGCGTGGGCGCGCGGGCGCACTGTCCGCTTGATCAACAAACCCCTGTTGGAGCGCGTCCTTGAACACGGCGTGCAGCAGGGATGGCTGGACGACGTCGAAAAGCGCGAACGGGAGGAACTGCTCCGCCGGGTGGAGCTGTACCCGGGAAGCAACACCGACGTGGCAGGCAGGACGGTTCTTTTGGTGGATGACGGACTGGCCACGGGCGCCACGATGCGTGCCGCCGTCGAGGCCGTGCGGGAAGGCGGCGCGGCTGCCGTGGTGGCGGCAGCGCCCGTGGGATCGATCGACGCCGAAGCCTCGCTGGAGCGGGTTTGCGATGCCGTGGTGTGCCTGCACCTGCCGGGCAGGTTCCGGGCCGTGGGGAGCTACTACCGGCACTTCGGGCAGTTGAGTGACGACGACGCGGTGGCGCTGCTGGCGCGCTGAGGGACCGGGAACACAGCAGGCCCGGACCTTTCGGTCCGGGCCTGCTGTGTTGGGACGGTGGGGATCAGTGGTGGCTGCTGACTCCGAGCGGGCGGCCCTTGGTTTCCTTGGCCAGGACCACGCCGACCGCCGAAATGACGCAGAGGACCATGATGTAGATGCCGATGGAACCGGTCCACTTGGTGGACTGCAGCAGGGTTTCAGCAATGGTGGCCGCGAAGGCCCCGCCCAGGATGGCTCCAAACGCGTAGCCGATGGAGATGCCCGAGTAGCGGACGTGGGCAGGGAACATTTCGGCATACATGGCGGACATGGGGCCGTAAGACAGGCCCAGGCCAATGGTCAGGACGAACAGTGCAACGCCGTAAAGCAGGATGTTCTTGGTGTCGATGAGCGCGAACATCGGAATCATCCAGGCGAAGACGATGGCGTAGCCGGTCAGGAAGGTCTTGACGCGTCCGATCCGGTCCGAGAGCCAGCCGCCCACCAGGGTGAAGATCAGCCAGCCAAAGGACGCCAGCGTGGTGGCCAGGAGGATCTGCGGGGTGGGCATCTTCAGGGTCTTGGTGGCGTAGGAGATGAAGAATGCGATCAGCAGGTAGCCTGCGGCATTGTTGCCAATGAAGATCATGGTGGAGTACAGGACGGGCAGCTTGTGGTTCCGGATCAGCTCGCCCAGCGGCGCCTTGCTTTCCTTCTTCCGCAGGGCCATCTCCTGGAAGACCGGGCTCTCGGCCACCGCGCGCCGGATCAGGTAGCCCACCACGATCAGGACGATGGACAGCAGGAACGGCACCCGCCAGCCCCAGGCGGCGAAGTCTTCCTTGGACATGCTGGTGTTGAGGAAGAACAGCAGGCCGGTGGCCAGGATCATGCCGACGGGTACGCCGATCTGCGGGTAGGCACCGAACAGGCCGCGGCGGCCGATCGGCGCATGCTCCACGGCCATCAGGGCGGCACCGCCCCATTCACCGCCGGCTGAGAAGCCCTGGATGACGCGCAGCAGGATCAGGAGCACGGGGGCCCAGGCGCCGATCTGCGCGTACGTGGGGAGCATGCCGATCAGGGCTGTCGCGGCGCCCATCATGACCAGGGTGAAGACCAGCATCGCCTTCCGTCCCAGGCGGTCGCCCAGGTGGCCGGCGACGACGGCGCCGAGGGGGCGGAACAGGAAGCTGATGCCGATGAGGGCAAAGGAGAGGATCTGCGCCAGGCCCGGGTTGGAATCGTTCAGCGGCGCCAGGAACAGCGGTGACAGCAGCGTTGCGGTGAGCTGGGCAAAGATGAAGAAGTCGTACCACTCGATGGTGGTTCCGACGAGGGTGCCGGCGAGGACCTTGCGTTCCTCCCGCCGGCTGCTGGGACCGGCGGGGGTATCCACCTTGGAAGGTGTGGTCATTGAAACTCCATTGTTCATTGGGCAGCAGTGCCGCCCGGACGCCTTCAGAATTACCGACAGAACGGTCAGTTAGTTAGTAGGGTACTACGGATTTGTGATGCGGGACACGGGGTGGCGAAAGTTTTACCGGGGATATCCGTAGAATTTGGATGTTCTATATTAGAACGACCATTTCGTATAGAGGACAATACCGTGCGGCGGTTGATGAGACAAGAGTCACGGCGTGCTGTGCATTGCCACCTAGGATGGATTTCATGACACCTCCAGCAGCTGCGGCCAAGACGGCGGCGGCGCAGGCTTCGCCGTCCCAGACCCTTTCGCGGGGCATCCGCGCCCTTGAGATCCTGGCCGCTGCCCCGGGTCCGCTGACCATCGCCGAACTGGCCGACGCGATGGGCGTCCACCGTTCGGTGGCCTACCGGATCCTGCGGACCCTCGAAGACCATTCCCTCCTGGTGCGTGACGACGCCGGACGCGTCCAGCCCGGCCCCGGCCTGGCAGTCCTGGCCCGCGGAGTGTCACGCAACCTGCAAAGCGCCGCACTCCCGGAGCTCACCCAGCTGGCGAACTCGTTGGACATGACGGCGTTCGTGGCGGTGTGGGACCACCATGACTGCATCACGCTGGTCACGGTTGAGCCCCGGCATTCAGGGGCAACCGTAGCGCAGCACCCGGGTACGCGGCACCCCATTAACGCCGGCGCGCCGGGCATCGCCATCCAGTCGGCCCTGTCCGAAACGGAGTGGGACCGGTTGGAAACGGGCATTCCATACCGGCCGGAGGCGGCGGAAGCACGGCGGAAGGGCTTCTCGGCCAGCCATGATGAGGTCATCGCCGGGGTCTCCTCACTGGCAGCCCCCGTCCGGGTGCCCGGTGGGCGTCCGGCAGCACTCGCCGTCGTCTATATCCGCTCCGCCCATGATCCGGAAGCGGTGGGGGCTGCCATCGCCGAAAGCGCGGCGAGGATTGAGCGGCAACTGGCCTGACAACGCGGGATGCCGGTTGCCGGGGAGGCGGCGATCAGGCCCGCCGGCGGATTACGACGGCGGCTCCCGCACCCAGCAGCGCCAGCGCCGCCGCCGCGCACACCGGGACAAGGAACGCGGACGAGGGGCCGTGGTGCTGGGCCAGCTGGCCGCCGACAGAGGAACCGATGGCCGTTCCGGCGACAATGCCGCTGGCCAGCCCGGTCATGACCGTGCCAAGCCGGCCGGCGGGAGCCAGCTTTCCGCCCACCGCGAAGACGGTGACCATGACCGGACCCACGGGAAGCCCCAGGACCAGCAGGACCGCCGCCATCGAGGGCAGTGAAGCCGGCACCAGCAGCAGGACCGCCAGCGCCGCCATCAGGACCGCGCAGAGCACCCAGCGCAGTGCCAGGCCGGCGCGCCGCGGCCAGTAGGCAACCGAGAGCGCGGCCGCTGCGGAACTCAGGCCCATGACGGCGTACAGCAGGCCGGCTATTTCGGCGCCGGCGAGCCCGGCGGAGAAGGCGCTGAGGGCGGCCTGGGTGGACCCAAAGAAAGTCCCCATGCAGACCATGGCAACAACAGGCAGGGCCACGGCCCAGGGCAGTTTGGCGGCAGGTGCAGCACCCTTGCCCTTCCTGCCGCCCCGGCGCGGAGTAGCAGGCACTGCGTGATGCGTGGGGTGGATGGCGAAGGCAGGAACAAGTGTGATGGTCATGGCCGCCGCCAGTGCCAGCGGAAGCCAGGGCGCCACGAGGCTGGCCAGGATACCCACCAGGGCCGGTCCAAGGACAAACGTCACTTCGTCGGCCGTGCTCTCGTAGGAAAGGGCGGTATCCAGGTCGCGGGCAGCGCCGGCGGTCGGTGCCGAGGAACCTGTGGCGTCCGTTGTCAACGCCATCCATCTGACCCGGGCGAGCGGGCCCACTTGGGGGCAGGTGGCGCCGGCGGCAAAGGCAGCGGCCAGGACGGCCGGTGGGAAGTCCCCCGCCCCGGTGGCGTCTGCGGCGACGACCAGGGCCAGCACCGCCACGGTGTTGAGCACCGCCGCCAGCAGCAGGACAGGTCGCTGTCCCCGCCTGTCTGCAAGGGATCCGAGCACCGGAGCGCCCAGTGCAGAGCCGATTCCCACGGCGCCCGCTGCGGCGCCACCGGCGGCAAACGAGCCGCTGACCGAGGTGACGAGGGTAAGGGTGCCCATGGCCAGCATGGCCAGGGGAAGCCGCGCAAAAAGTCCAAGCGGGATGAAGCTTCTGCCGGCAAGCAGCGGCAGCCGGGAGAACCGTCCCCTTGCTGCCCGTTCCGCCGGGGCCTGGCCTGGGCCTTCCTGCCCTGTGACAGCGCGGGACGGAGTGTTGCGGGTGGTCGAAGGAGTACTTTGAGGTGTCAATTCCGGGCTCGTTCAGTAGGTGCGCATCGTCCCTCCTCCCGATGCGCGCAACCCGGTAACGGGCTCCATTATATCGGCCGGGTCAGAGGAGGGCGTCCAGGCTTTCGGAGATCCGCAGCGTGGAGCCGTTCCGGTTCTTGAGCACCTGCAACTGGGTACCGATCCGCTGTTTCATCTCCGCAACATGGCTGACCAGCCCCACCACCCTGCCGCCGTCGCGGAGCCCTTCGATGGCATCCATGACCTGCTCCAGGGACTGTTCGTCCAGGCTTCCGAAGCCCTCATCCACGAACAGGGTCTCGATTTCCACCCCTCCGGCCTCCTGCTGGACGACGTCCGCGAGCCCGAGTGCCAACGACAGCGATGCCATGAAGGACTCGCCCCCGGACAGGGTGGAGGTGTCCCGCCGGAATCCCGTCCACTGGTCCACCACTTCAAGGCCCAGCCCCGACTTGGCGCCGCGGGCCGCCTTGGCGTCGGTGTGCTGAAGCAGGTAGCGGCCGTCACTCATGGCGACCAGGCGCTCTGACGCGGCCAGGGCCACCTGTTCCAGCCGGGCGGCCAGGACATAGCTGTTCAGGCTCATCCGGTAGGTGTTTTCGCCCCGGCCGGCTGCCGCGTCAGCCAAGCCGGCCAGCATCTGTGCCCGTTCCGCCGGCTCCCGGCACGAACGGACCAGGTCATGGTATTCGGCGGTGATGGATTCCAGGGATTCCAGGCAGTGGGTGGCGAGCCCGGCAGCCAGGTCCGCTTCCCGCGCCGCCTTCTGGGCAGCAGCGGCTTCAAGGCGCAGCGCTGCCAGCTGGTCCTCGTCCGCCAGGAAACCGTCGGCGGCCTCTGCCAGGGCGAGCACAATGTCCTCGGACTCGAACAGTCCGGCCACGCGCGCGGCTTCGTCCTGGGCTGTACGGATGGCAGCTTCCAGGGCTGCCGCTTCAGCCGCTGCGAGGAGCTGGCCGCGGACATCGCCGGCCGTGGCAAAACCGGCAGCCGGCAGTGCCAGCTCCAAATGTTCCTGCACTTCGGCGGACCGAAGGCGCGCCGCATCCAGCCGCGCCTGCGCTTCAACTGCCTTGTCCAGGACCGCCACGGCCTCCTCGAGTGCCCGCAGCCGGTGGTTCAGGCTGCGGTGGTGGCCGCGCAGGCCGGCGAGCGCTTTGTCCAGTGCTGCCGCCTGCTCCGCCACGTCGGCAAGGGACACGCTGGTCTGCGAGAGCTCGGCCTCCGTTTCGGACAGTGTGGCATGCGCCTGCCCGATCCTGGCATCCAGCGCTTCCAGCCGTTGCCGCCTGTCCTGCAGCTCGTCCGCGGCCTGCTCTGCATCGTCCGCTGCAGCGAGCGCGGCATCGGCACCGGAACGTGCCTCCCCCACCGGAGTGGTCCCGCCCTGGCCGGCGAGGACTGCCACTGCCTGCTCCGCCTCGGCAAGATCCGCGGCAACCAGGGTGTGGGCTGCCTCTGCGGCCTCGTAGGCGCCGTGGGCCTCCTCCTCGGCCTGCGCAAGTCCCGGACCCGCATTGCCACCATCTGCAGGACGGGGATGTTCCGCGCTTCCACAGACAGGACAGGGCTCCCCGCCCACCAGTTTCGCCGCCAGCTCCGATGCCGCGTTGGCCAGACGCACCTCCCGCAGGTCCAGCCACTGGCGTTTCGCCTCCAGCAGTGCCTCCCGCGAATCGTCGTGGCGGATCCTGGCCTGGTTCCTGCGCCGGGCAGCTGTTTCATACTTCCGGACGACGTCCAGCAGCTCGGCCGCCGCCGCAGCTTCCTTGCGGCGCAGGGCCGCCTCGATCGAACGGGATTCCAGCTGCTCCATGCCCTCGGCCAGCGTTGCCCGCTGCTCCTGCAGCTGGGCCGCCCGGCTGTCCAGGGTTCCGATGGCCAGCCGGAGCTCTTCCTCCCGGCCGGCCAGGCTGCGGTGCCGCGTCCGGAGGTTCTGGAGCCTGTCCTCGTCCGGCAGCCGGGCTTCGACGACGGCCAGCAGTGACCGCAGGCGGCTTAGTTCGTCCGCTGCCCCGGACAGGCTTCCACCGGTGGCCCCCGTTTCCGGGTCTGGTGTTTCCGGGCCGGCCGGATCCAGGCCACCCGTTTCCCATCCACGTGTTTCCAGGCGCAGCTGGGCCAGCTCGCCGTCGTCACCGGCAGCCATGCGGAGCAATGTCATGGCAGATTCGGCAGCGGCCGCCGCGCTGCGGACCTTGGCAGCGGCCGCATCCACGGCCTGCAGTTGCCCCTGGAGGACCTCGGCCTGGCGGTGCCGGGCGAGGCGGGTGGAGAGCTCTTCCCGGTGTGCGGCGCCTTCCTCCACGGCGTTTCGCCGCGCCGTAGCCGCGTGAAGTTTCCGGTGCCGCTCATGCCGTGCGGCCTCGCGGTCCACAGCGCTGCGACGGTCCTGGCTGACGGCCGCAGCAGCGGCGGCATGCCCGGTGAGTTCCGTCAGGCGGCCGGCAACGGAAGCCTTCAGCCAGTCGAGGCGGCCGGGGACGTCGTCCTCCGGCGGTGCCCCGGCGCCCGGAAGCTGGAGCGGAGCGGCCTCGGTTTCGGCACGTGAGGCTAGAAGGGCGAGCTGCCCGGACAGTGTGGCCACGTCTTCCCGGGCAGCGGCGGCCTGCCGCGACAGTTCCTGTTCCAGAGCTTCGAAGCGCTGGGTGCCAAAAAGCTTCTGCAGCAGGTCCAGGCGGTCGGCAGCCTTGGAGCGGAGGAAGGCGGCGAAATCACCCTGCGGCAGCATTACCACCCGGGTGAACTGCTCGCGGTCCATGCCCAGCAGGGCCGTGATTTCGGCGCCCGCTTCGTCGTTGCGGGCCGACTTTTCCACCCAGGCGCCGCCCACCCGCTCACGGAGCAGCGTCTTGGCCTGCTGGACCGTAAAGCCATTCTTGCCCCGCGCGCTGGGCTTGTCCCATGCCGGGGACCTGGTCACCTCGAAGCGACGGCCCTGGGACGAGAATTCGCACGTCACGGCAGGTTCCTGCGCGGGTTCCGCGTGGTCACTGCGCAGCCGTTTTCCGTCCTGGCGGGCTCCGGGGACGGAACCGTACAGGGCAAAGCAGATGGCATCCAGCACGCTGGTCTTACCGGCACCGGTGGGCCCGTTCAGCAGGAACAGGCCGTGGGCGCCGAGGCGGTCAAAGTCGATGTCCTCGGTTCCGGCAAAGGGACCGAAGCCGCAGATGCGCAGATGGTGGATCCTCACCGTGACGCCTCCAGCAGCCTGACGTTCTCCAGCGCTGCAGCGAGCGCGTTCTTTTCTGCCTGGTCCGCGGTGCGTCCCCGCACGTGTTCCAGGAATCCGCAGCACAGGGCGAGGTCGTCCGGCGCGCCGGCAAGCCTGCTGCTGTAGCTGGGCCGGGACGTGGCAGCCGCACCTTCCGGGTCGAATGCCAGGACCAGGGTGTCCGGGAACCTGTCGCGGAGCCGTTCCATGGCACGGGCGGGACGCTGGGGATCGGTCAATGTGATCTGGCAGTAGGCGGATTCAGCCCATGCATGGCCGGGATCCGCCAGGAGATCCTCAAGGGTTCCGCGCAGTACGGCCAGCGAACGCGGGGCCTCCCACAGTACCTCCGTAACGGCAGTGACTCCCTCCGCGCCGATGTCCACCAGCCAGGCACCCTTTTGATGGGCGGATTCGGAGAAGGAATAGGCCAAAGGTGAACCGGAGTACCGGACGGATCCGGACAGCTGCTGCCGCCCGTGCAGGTGGCCCAGGGCGGTGTAGCTGAAACCGTCGAACAGGTCCAGCGGCACCGCACCCACGCCGCCAATGCTGAGGTCCCGCTCGCTGTCCGAACTGATGCCGCCGCTGGCGAAGGTGTGGGCCAGGACCACCGAGTGGACGGTGGCGGAAGCCGCGCGCCGGGCGATGTCCCCGCGGATCAGGCCCGTGGCCGCCCGGGTGACTTCGAAGTGGCTGGCCGTTTCAGCACCCAACTGTTCGGCAACCAGCCTGGGCTCAAGCCAGGGGATGCCGTAAAGCGCCAGGACGGCTTCCTTTCCGGCATCATCCGTGCCCAGCGGCAGGATGAGCGGGGTGGCGAGGTCCTCCACCCTGGTGCGCAGGTGCACTCCCCCGCGTTCGAGCAGGCGGGAGGCGAAACCCAGGCGGATGGCGGAGTCGTGGTTCCCGCTGGTGAGCACTACCTTGGCGCCCGCGGCAGTCAGGCGGACCAGTGCGTCGTCGAGCAGGTGGACCACGTCCACGCCCGGCAGCGCACGGTCATAGACGTCCCCCGCGATCAGGACAATGTCCACGCCGTCCCGCTGGACCGCAGCCACCAGCTGGTCAACGAAAGCGCGCTGGGCATCGAGCATGCCAACGCCATGGAAGGATCGGCCCAGGTGCCAGTCCGAGGTGTGAAGTAACCGCATATCCCTAAGCTATCGGCAACCACTGACACTCAAAGAAACCGCCGCGGCCGGCGCCGGTCAGGACCGTTTGCCCTCAAAGAATTCCTGTGCCTCACTGATGCTTCCTGCCTTCCCATGGCGGGCAGCCGCTGGGGGCACAGGCCCGTCGGCTCCCTCACTTTCCAGGCCCTCACTTTCCAGGCCCTCGTCGTCGCCCTCGTCGTCAACCTCGGCCTCGGCGGCGTCGGTGTCCCCGCCGTCCCCAACGGGAGCTACGGACGCATCCACGCCGGTGATGCGGAACACCAGCCCGGCGATGGCAGCACCGGCCAGCGGCGCGACCAGGAAGACCCACAACTGCTCCACGGCCCAGCCGGAACTGAAGACTGCGGACGCCAACGCCCGGGCGGGGTTGTAGGGCAGGTTCCCCACCGACTGGCCCAGCTGCAGCAGGGCTGCGAAGGACAGGCCGACAGCAACCGGCGCTGCAGTGCGGCTGCCGCCGGAGCGGCCGGCGGCGAGGAAGACCGCCACGATAATGGCGGCTCCCAGCAGTTCCAGGAGCACGGCTGCGGCGAGCGGCGCCTGGATGATGGAGTGTTCGCCGAAGCCGGCGGTCACGGTATCGAAGGCAGTGCGGCTGTCGGCGATGCCGGGCAGGGTGCGCAGGATCCCGAACAGGGCAAGCGCGCCCACCAGCGCTCCCACCACCTGGGCGGCGGCGTATGCTGCGGCGGCGCCGGCGCGGATGCGTCCCGCCAGGAGGTGGCCCAGTGTGATGGCCGGATTGAAATGGCCGCCGGAGATGTGTCCGAACGCGAGCATTGCCGCGGTGATGGCCAGGCCGGCAGCAAGGGCGGCAGGCACAGGGCTGGACTGCGGAATGCTGAACAGCGGCACGCCCAGCCCGGCCACGGCCAGGAACAGGCTGCCGAAGGCCTCGGCCGCCAGGCGGGGCAGCAGGGCTGTCCGCCCGGCAGCCGTGCCGGGGTGCAGTGCGTCGCGGGCGGGGACGGGGGTGCTCATGATGGGACCTTCGCTTCCTGGGCTGGTACTTGCGTTGCCTGGTGTCCGGATGCTGCTGGTTCCGGTGCTTCCGGCCAGCAGGTGCGCGCGGGGCAACCCGTGAAGTATTCCAGCCCAGGCTGTGCATTTGCTGGACGGCCGCTGTCCGCGGCGCCTTGCCAGGAGGGAAGGGACGCCTCGAGGGGCAGCCGAACCGCAACCGGTGTCCGGACGGTAAATTTACTGCATGAGCACAGACCACGGCGCGCCCGCGCCCACCCTCAAGTCCCGGATCCATGGCGCCCTGGTGGGCGGCGCGCTCGGCGATGCACTGGGCTACGCCGTGGAGGCTGACTCCATCGACGCAATCCGGCAGCGGTTCGGAGCGGAGGGCCTGACCGGGTTTGACGCCCTCTCCGGTCCCTGGCCCTTTTCGGACGGCACGCAGTTGACCCTGTACACCGTGGACGGGCTCGTGGAGGCGTTGGAGTGGGCCAATTCCGGGGTGGGTGCTGACGTGAACGCCTGCCTCTGGCTGGCGTACCTGCGCTGGCTGGGCACCCAGGGCAAGGACGCCGGGCCTGCGGCGCCTGCACCCCAGCCCCGCTGGATCGACGGCAACGAGGTGCTCCGCCAGCGCCGGCATCCGGACCAGGACTGCATCACAGGCCTCGCCACCGGCGAGATGGGTACCTCCGTCCGGCCCGTCAACCCCGAAGCGAAGGGCGCCGGGACGGTGGTGCGCTCGGCGCCTTTCGGGCTGGTTCCGCACATTGCGCCCGACGCCGTCTACAAGTTGAGTGCCGACGCCGCCTCCCTCACGCACGGACATCCTTCCGCCCGCCAGGGTGCCGGCATCTTCAGCCTCCTGATCCACAGGCTGGTGTCGGGTGAGGCGCTCCGGGATGCCGCGGCCGCGGTCACCGCGCACGCGGCCACCCTCCCGGACGTGGCACCGGAGCTCCCCGACCGGCTTGAGGCCGCACTCCGCCTCGCCGACAAAGCCATTGTTGCCCCGGAGGAACTTGTCCAGGTGCTCGGCGAAGGCTGGACGGCCGGGGAGGCCCTCGCCGTCGCGCTTTATGCAGTCCTTGCCACGTTGCCGGCCGACGGCGCAGAGGCGCAGCCTGCCCGGCATTTCCGGGACGCTGTGGCGCTGGCTGTGAACCACGGCGGCCCCAGCGACACCACAGGCTCGCTGGCGGGAAACATCCTGGGAGCCCTGTACGGGGAGGACTGCCTGCCGGCGCAGTGGCTCGGGGCCCTGGAAGCGCCGGAGGTAATCCGCGGCATGGCGGACCAGTTGGTGAAGGTTACGACCGGCGAAGGCTGATGTTGTTGCAGGCCTCGCAGACGTCCTCGGGGATCAGTCCGCGGCGCTGCAGGAAGCCGAAAATGGCGCACCCCAGGCAGAATCCGGCGAACGCCTCCAGCGACGCCGCGGCCACCAGGATCCCCAGGAGCGCCCAGGCTGCGGGCGCGGCACCTGCGGCGAACAGCAGCAGGGCGGCGGTGGATACGGCAGCGCCGATCCCCTGGGCAAAGCGCTTGGGCGGCCCGGGCACCAGTTTCACCTTTCCCAGCGCCGGGGTGATGACCTTGACCGAGAGCAGCGCCAGGGGTGAAATCCTGGGGCCGAAGAGCAGCCGCAGCCAGAACCCGATGCTGATGGCCAGCAGCCCGAGCCCGGAACCTGTCACGGCGGTGACGACGGCGAGCAGCACCACCAGCGCTACCGTGACACGGGCGGCGTACTCGTTCACGGGATTGGGGAAAGCAAAGAGGGAGGCCATGACGAAAGGGTAGGAGCCTGCCGCGGGGCGGCCAAGCTGTGTTGCGCCGCATGACAGTGCGCCACTCCCGTACCGGCCGGATCAGGCGCTGATGGCAGCCGCGCCGTCCCGGACTTGCCCTGCATGGGCGTGCGCGGCCTGCGGGACGTCCCCGCCTCCCACCATCTGCAGGAACTCACCCTCGGACAGCACTTCGATGGCCCGTCCCCGCTCATGGAGCTCCAGGACGCGGCGCGCCTTGCCGGTGAGCCTGCCCGAACGCAGGTCCGAGGCCACGAACCCGTCCCCCACCACCAGGACCGTGGTACGTCCGGTGACCCGGCTCTCCGTCCGCGCCCCGCACCTGGCCGAGCGGAGCTTGGCTTCCGGGCGGTCGATGGAGAGCTGCCCCGTGAACACCACCGTCTGCGCGTACAGGGGATGGCCGGGCTCGGCGTCCAGGTCCGGTTCCGGATTCGGCCCCTCCTCGGGCCAGCCGGACTGGAACCGCTGCACCAGTGCTGCACCGTTGCCGGAAGCAGCCGCCATGGCCGCCAGGCTTGCCTTTGACAGCTCGCCGGAGGCGGGATCGAAGGCCTGCTGGTGTGGCATGGCCAGTCCCAGGGAGAGGAAGAGTTCAGCGATGCTGTTGGCACCGTTGCGCGCGGCGATGTCGATGAGGATGCCGGCGCAGGCCCGGGCATCCTCGGCAGCGTCGTGGTGGTTGACCAGCGGCACGCCCGCTTCCTCGGCGGCGAAGGGAAGGGAATTGGAGACGAGCGAGTAGCAGCGCCGCGACAGCATGACCGTGCAGACATAGTCATAGGCGGGACCGGGCAGGCCTGACACCTCCAGCGCGGACCGGATCACGCCCAGGTCAAAGGCGGCATTGTGCGCTGCGAGCACGTCATCACCGATGAACGCGCCAATTTCCGGGAACAGCTCGCCGAAGCGGGGGGTTCCGGCAACGTCCGCTGGGGTGATGCCGTGGATCCGGACGTTGTGGTAGTCGAAATGGTCATAGCCGGCCGGCGGGCGCATCAGCCAGGAGGCCTCTGCGACGATTCTCCCGCCCCGCACCTTGGTCAATCCCACGGAGCACGGGGAGCCGCGGAAGCCGTTGGCCGTTTCGAAGTCGATCGCCGTAAAGTCCAAACCCACGGCCCTTACCTTACCGCCGTAAACGTCCCAGCCGGGGAGGCACAGGCTGGTCAAGTACCCTTGAGGGGTGAACTTTCCTGTGATGAATGACCTCGCTGTGTCCATGCTGGGCGGTGCGGGACCGGTGCAGCCAAAAATGGCTTCCTTCCTGCCCGATTGGCTGAACCCCCAGGTCTTCCTGGCCGATCCCGCGCTCGCTCCCTGGGTGGTTCTGCTGGTGTGCGGAATCGTCTTCGCCGAAACCGGGCTGCTGGTGGGGTTCTTCCTCCCCGGGGACTCCATGCTGTTCACCGCGGGCCTGCTGGTGGCCACGGACACCATCAAATTCAACATCTGGCTCCTGGCCCTGCTGATCGTGGTTTCGGCGATCATCGGCAACCAGACCGGCTACCTCATCGGTTCCAAGGCCGGCCCCGCAATTTTCAACAAGCCAAACTCGCGGCTCTTCAAACGTGAAAATGTCGAAAATGCGCATGCCTTCTTTGAAAAGCACGGTGGCAAGGCCCTGATCCTGGCCCGGTTTGTGCCCATCATCCGTACCTTTGTCCCCGTGATCGTTGGCGTTGCGCAGATGAGCAGGAAGAAGTTCTTCATCTACAACGTCATCGGCGCCGCGCTGTGGGGCGGCGGCGTGACGCTGCTCGGTTACCTGCTGGGCGACAAGGTTCCGTGGGTCCGGGACAACCTGGACATCATCTTCATCGCCATCGTGCTGGTGTCGGTGATTCCCATCGGCATCGAGGTCCTGCGCGGCCTGTCCGCCAAGCGCCAGGCGCAGGCCTACGGCACCGATCCGGTTGATGAGTTCATCGAGGAACACGAGCCGGAAGAGGAGCAGAAGACTCCCCGCAACATCCGCGGCGGCCGCCCGGAGTAGCAGCCGTCCCGCCACCACATTGTGAAAAAGAAGGTGCCCACCCCGCCGGGGTGGACACCTTCTTTTCGTTGGCTTGCCTCGCCGGCCGGCTCCTAGCCGGCTGCCTCCAGGGCTGCCACGATCGACGGCAGCAGTGCCCGGAAGGCCTTGCCGCGGTGGCTGATGGCATTCTTTTCCTCGGCAGAGAGTTCGGCGCAGCTCCGGTCCTCGCCTGCCGGCTGCAGCACGGGATCGTAGCCAAACCCGCCTGTCCCCCGGGGTTCACGCAGGAGGATGCCCTCCAGCTGCCCGTACTCCACCACTTCGCGCCCCGGGCCTTCCGCGCCGGGCGGCATGGCCAGCGCGGCGGCGCAGACGAACGCGGCGCCGCGGTGCTCGTCCGGAACGTCGGAGAGCTGGTTCAGCAGCAGGTCCAGGTTGGCGGCGTCGTCCCCGTGGCGCCCTGCCCAGCGGGCGGAGAAGATCCCCGGAGCCCCGCCCATGACGTCCACGGCCAGCCCTGAGTCGTCGGCGATGGCCACCAGTCCGGTGGCGCCGGCCACGGCGCGCGCCTTCAACAGCGAGTTCTCGGCGAACGTCACGCCGGTTTCTGCGACGTCCGGCGCACCTGCCGCCGCAGCGTCCACCACCTGGGTGTCGACGTCGAGCCCTGGTACCTGCCCGCGCAGCAGCTCACGGAGTTCGCGGAGTTTGCCTTTGTTGTGCGTGGCGAGCACCAGCCGTGGAGTGCTGCCCGCAGGGGTTCCGCTCACAGGGATTCCGCGAGGGTTTCGCGCTGGATGGCGGCGAGCTGGGCCGTTCCCAGCAGGGCCAGGTCGAGGAGCTGGTCCAGTTCCGCCCGGTCGAAGGGAGCGCCCTCCGCGGTGCCCTGCACCTCCACGAACTTGCCGGATCCGGTAACCACCACATTCATGTCGGTCTCGGCGCGCACATCCTCCACGTAGGGCAGGTCCAGCATGGGAACGCCGTCGATGATCCCCACGGAGACGGCGGCAATGGTGTCCACGAGCGGCTCGGCCGTGCGGGCAATCAGCTTGTTGTCCCGGGCAAACCGGATGGAGTCGGCAAGCGCCACATACGCTCCCGTAATGGCCGCCGTACGGGTGCCGCCGTCGGCCTGGAGGACGTCGCAGTCCAGGACGATGGTGTTCTCCCCCAAGGCCTTGGTGTCGATAATGGAGCGCAGCGAACGACCGATCAGACGCGAAATCTCGTGGGTGCGGCCGCCGATCTTTCCCTTGACGGATTCGCGGTCGGACCTGGTGTTGGTGGCGCGCGGCAGCATGGCGTATTCCGCCGTGACCCAGCCGCGGCCCTCGCCCTTCAGCCAGCGCGGGACACCGGGGGTCAGCGAGGCCGTGCACAGCACCCGGGTGTTGCCGAACTCGATGAGTGCCGATCCCTCAGCCTGGTTGGACCATCCGCGGGTGATGCTGATGGGCCGGAGCTGGTCGGGGGCACGGCCGTCGGCGCGCACAATGGGCACTGCAGTTGCTTCAGATGTCATGCCCCCAGCTTATCGAGTGCCGGCGCGGCTAGATGGTGTAGTGCACGCCTGCCACGGCAACGGCCACGTCGCCGGGGAACACAGGACGGGCTTCGGCCATGACGGTGGTCTGGGAGGTCCATACCGGGATGTGGGTCAGCAGGAGCCGCCGCGCACCGGCCGCCGCTGCAGCCTCCCCCGCCCGTTTGCCGGTCAGGTGGACATCCTTGATCTCGGCGTCACGGCCTTCTTCGAAGGCTGCCTCGCACAGGAACAGGTCCGCATCCTTGGCGGCTTCCTCAAGCCCTGCGCAGGAATCCGTGTCGCCGGAATAGGTCAGGACCCGGGACACCGGTGTGCCGTCCCTGCCGGGCTCCACCACCTCCACCCGCAGGGCGTACGCCTCCTCGATGGGATGGTTGACGGCGAAGGGGGTCACGGTGAAGGGGCCAACGGTCACGGGTTCGCGTTCGGTCCAGTTGGTGAAGTCGAATTCCTCATGCATGCCGGGGTCCAGGTCCAGCCCGTAAGCGGTTGCCATCCTGTCGGCTGTGGCGGCGGGCCCCCACACGGGAATCCGGCCGCGGTCCCAGCCGCCGGGCTTCCAGCGGATGGCCACATGCAGCCCGCACAGGTCCATGCAGTGGTCCGGGTGCAGGTGGGTGAGGAAGATCGCGTCGATGTCCTCCAGGTCGGTGTAGCGCTGGATGGCTCCCAGCGCACCGCTGCCGAGGTCCATCACCACCTTCCACGTCCGTTCACCGTCCGTGGCGGTCAGGAGGTAGCACGACGCCGGGGAGCCCGGCCCGGGGAACGAGCCCGTGCATCCCACGATGGTCAGCTTCACAGGGCGGTCCCTCCGGCTCGGTGGGCACCGGCCAGTCCGCCGCCAACGAAGTTGGAGATCCGGGGGCGGTCGCGCGCACTCTGCGCAGCGGCGATCATCTCCGGGGTGATCCGCGCCAGGCTGCCTGTGGGGTACTGCGCGGCCACATGGTCCACGTGGCGGACGGACAGCACCTCAGGGCCCAGGAAGCGCCGGGCCAGCGCCTCGAACTGTCCGGCGTCGCCGGTGGCCACGAAGTGGTGCTCGGGCGGGGTTTGGGAGGTTCGCTGCAGGTTGTGGGTGGCCAGGGCGCGGTACACGTCCTTGGCGGTTTCCTCGGCACTGGAGACCAGCGTGACGTCCGCGCCCATGACGTAGGAGATCACGCCCGTCAGCAGCGGGTAGTGCGTGCAGCCCAGGACCACGGTGTCCACACCGGCGGTCTTCAGCGGCGCAAGGTATTCCTCCGCCACGGCGAGCAGCGCCGGGCCCGTGGTGATTCCGGCCTCAACGTAGCTGACGAACTCCGGGCAGGCCACGGAGGTGATCTCCAGGTCAGGCGCGGCGGCGAAGGTGTCCTCGTACGCGCGTGAACCAACGGTGGCGGACGTGCCGATGACGCCCACCCGTCCGCTTCGGGTGGCGGCAACGGCGCGCCGCACGGCGGGCTGGATGACCTCAATGACCGGGATGCCGTACTTGGCGGTGTAGCGCTCGCGGGCATCCCGGAGGACAGCCGCCGACGCCGAATTGCAGGCGATGGTGAGCAGCTTAACGCCGGAGTCCACGAGTTCGTCCATGACGCCCAGGGCGTTGGCCCGCACCTCCGCGATGGGGAGCGGCCCGTAGGGCCCGTGGGCGGTGTCCCCCACGTAGAGGATTGACTCATTGGGCAACTGGTCGATGATGGAGCGGGCCACGGTGAGCCCGCCGACACCGGAATCGAACACACCGATGGGACGGGTTTCCGGGGCAGCGTCCGGAAACCCGCTGCCGGGGTCCGTGTCCTGCGCTTCCGCCGGTGGTTCCATGCTCGGGGCTGTAGTCATGATTATTCGAGGATAGGTGTTCCCGGAAGCGTCAGCCATCATCTTGTGTCCTGCGACTCATGTCGTCTGCGTCACAGCGGACGGCCTCCCCCTGGCCGCCGTGGCTCACCGGCGGGATTCCATGGACTGCAGCATGGCCTGGACCAGGGACTCCTGAAGCCAGGTGGTGAAGTTGTACACGAGTGCCAGGTAGCTCTCCACGTCCTCGGCCTGGGACCAGTCCTGCATGCGGTGGACGTGCTCGGCGTCCGCCTCGTCCCGGATGTCCAGCCGCTCCGCCAGGACCAGCCGCACATCGTTCAGCGCCATGGACCAGTGCTGCGCCCCCTCCGGCGTCAGGACGATCTCGTCCCTGTCCAGGTCCAGCGCCGCGGCGCGCAGGGCCCCGATCTTTGTTTCCCGGAGAGAACGCTCGGTGAGCTGGCGGAACTCAAGGGACGCGCCGCCGTCGTCCTTCACCACGTTGGGGAGCAGCCGCTTTACCGCACGGTCCGTGGGTTCGGCCACGTCCATGTCCAGGCCGATCAGCGCTGCCAGCGGGTCCTGACCGGTGCGGTCCTCGGGCTCAAGCATGGAGATGACGTCGTCGATCAGGCTGCGCAGCAGGTCCCGTTCAGCCGGTTCAAGGTAGCCGGTGATGCCTTTGAGCCCGTATTTAAATGCCTTAGCCACGTTTTCCCTTACCCTGGCGCGGACCGCCGGACTTGCCTGATGCGCCGCCGTTGCCGCCGCTGGCCTTTTCCACCGTGGCCCACAGGCCGAACCCGTGCATGGCCACGGCGTGGCGCTCCACCTGCTCCTTGCTGCCCGAGGCGACGATGGAGCGGCCCTTCTTGTGGACCTCCATCATCAATTTGTTGGCTTTCGTCTCGGAGTAGCCAAAGTAGCTTTGGAACACGAAGCTGACGTAGCTCATCAGATTGACGGGATCGTTCCAGATCACCAGGTTCCAGGGGATGTCCGGCGCGGTCAGGGAGTCGGTGGACTCTGCCGTGCCGGTCCGGGTGCCCTCCTGTGTACCAGTGCCGGGCGCAACGCTTATGGTCATCTGTCCATTCTATGTTGGGGTTGGGCCCACGCCGGCGAGGGCCCCACGGCGAAGCGAAGCGAGACGAGGGAGCCGGTGGGTGGGCCCACGCCGGCGAGGGCCCCACGGCGAAGCGAAGCGAGACGAGGGAGCCGGTGGGGACTAGAGTGACTTTCGTGAGCACCTCAGCCGGCTGGGACCATCCCCGCACGTCCTTTTACACCGACCACTACGAGCTGACCATGCTGCAGGCGTCCCTCCATTCCGGGGCCGCGCACCGCAGGTCCGTGTTCGAGGCGTTCGCGCGGCGGCTGCCCGACGGCCGGCGCTACGGCATCGTAGCCGGAACCGGACGGCTCCTGGAAGGCATCGCGCAGTTCCGCTTCGGCGACGCCGAACTGGAGTTCCTGGAGCGGACCCGGGTGGTCAACCGGGAGACGCTGGAGTACCTGGCCAACTACAAATTCTCGGGCGACATCTGGGGCTATGCCGAGGGCGAGGCGTACTTCCCCAACTCCCCCATCCTGATCGTCGAGGCCTCCTTCGCCGAAGCCTGCATGCTGGAGACCTACCTGCTGTCCGTACTTAACCACGACACCGCCATTGCCTCCGCCGCTTCCCGGATGGTCAGTGCCGCCGGTGGCCGGCCCTGTATCGAGATGGGTTCCCGGCGCACCCATGAGGAAGCCGCCACGGCATCAGCCCGCGCGGCCATCATTGCCGGTTTTGACAGCACGTCGAACCTTGAAGCAGGCATCCGCTACGGCGTGAAGACCGTGGGCACCGCAGCCCACTCGTTCACGCTGCTCCATGACACCGAGCGGGAAGCCTTCGAGGCCCAGATTGCCTCGCTGGGCGAGGGCACGTCGCTGCTGGTGGATACGTACGACGTCGAAAAGGCAGTCCGCACGGCAGTGGACCTGGCAGGGCCCCGCCTGGGCGCCGTCCGGCTGGACTCCGGCGACCTGGTGGCCCAGGCGCAGTGGGTGCGCAGGCTGCTGGACGACCTCGGCAACGAACACACCAAGATCGTGGTGACCTCGGACCTGGACGAGTACGCCATCGCCGCCCTGCAGTCGGCGCCGGTGGACTCCTACGGCGTGGGAACGTCCCTGGTAACCGGTTCCGGAGCTCCCACCGCCAGCATGGTCTACAAGCTGGTCAGCCGCGCCGGCGACGACGGCAACTTCGTGTCCGTGGCCAAGGCGGCCAAGAACAAGGCCAGCGTGGGCGGGCGCAAGTACGCGCTGCGGAAGCTGGACGAACGGGGCACCGCCACCGCGGAGGTGGTGGGCGTGGGACACCGGCCGGAGGACGACGGCAATGACCGCCCACTGCTGCAGCAGTTCATGAAGAACGGCGAGCTGCTGCCGGGCTGGACCGGCTACGACGGCGTGCTCCGCGCACGGCAGCGCCACGCCGACTCCATGGCCGAGCTGCCGTCCGTGGTCAACCGCCTGCAGCGGGGCGAGGCCGCCATCCCCACTGTCTACGAGGAAAACTGAAGGAGCACTTGATGTCCCGCGCTTTGATCATCGTGGACGTGCAGAATGATTTCTGCGAGGGCGGCTCGCTCGCCGTTCCCGGCGGCGCGGCCGTGGCAGGGGCCATCAGCGAGTACCTGGATGCCCACAACAGCGAATACGACTACGTGGTTGCCACCCAGGACTGGCACGTGGACCCCGGCAGCCACTTCTCGGACACCCCTGATTTCAAGGAGAGCTGGCCGCCGCACTGCGTGGCCGGCACCCGCGGAGCCGATCTTCACCCGGATCTGGACACGGAGTACATCGATGCCTACTTCCGGAAGGGCCAGTTCGCCGCCGCCTACTCAGGCTTTGAGGGACTGCTGGCCCCGGAGGACGCCGTTCCCACCGGGGAACGCCAGGCCGGCGGACTGGCCGGCGCCAGGGAGTCGCTGGAGCCCGATGAGGGCGCCATCGGCCTCGATGACTGGCTGCAGAGCCACGACGTGGAGGACGTGGTGGTGGTGGGCATCGCCACCGACTACTGCGTAAAGGCCACCGCGCTTGACGCCGTCCAGGCCGGCTACGGCGTCACAGTGGTACGGTCGCTGACCGCCGGCATCGCCGAGGACCTCGAAGACACGGTGGCCGAACTGGAACTCGGCGGGGCCGACATCGCCTGAGCCGCTACTTGCGGCCCACGAACCAGTCCTGGAGCTTGCGCAGCCGCGACTTCAGCTGCTCCTCGTTGGCCTGCGCCACGGGGGGACCGCCGCAGACCGTGCGCAGCTTGGTGTGCACCACGCCGTGCGGAGTCCCGGTCCGGGCAGCCCAGGCAGCGACGTTCTTGGCCAGTTCATTGCGCAGGTCCATCAGCATCCGGTGGTCAGGAACGGCCGGGGCCTGGCTTTCGGCTGCAGCGGGCGATTTCCGGTTCTTCCGGTTCAGCTGCTCATGCTGGCGCTGGCGCAGCAGCGTCCCCACCTGCTCCGCGTCCAGCAGGCCGGGGATCCCCAGGAAGTCCAGCTCGTCGTCGGACCCCACTTCGCCGCCGGTGCCAAACTCGCCGCCGTCGAACAGGACCCGGTCAAAGGACGCCTGCGAGTCCAGCGCCTCGAACTTGCCCTTGGTCAGGCTGTCGGAGGCCTTTTCCTCGCGGTTGGCCTCCTCCATGAGCGAGTCTTCGGGGTTGAACAGCCCGTCCCCGTCCTCCTTCTCCGGCCGGTCCAGGGCGTGGTCGCGTTCCATTTCCATGGAGTTGGCCAGCGCCATCAGCTGCGGCACCGAGGGCAGGAAGACCGACGCCGTCTCTCCCCTTTTACGGGCACGCACGAAGCGGCCCACGGCCTGGGCGAAGAACAGCGGCGTGGAGGTTGAGGTGGCGTAGACGCCGACGGAAAGGCGCGGAACGTCAACGCCTTCGGACACCATGCGCACGGCCACCATCCAGCGCTTCTCGCCGGCGGAGAATTCCTCGATCTTGCTGGAGGCCTTGGCGTCATCGGACAGGATGACAGTTGGCGACTCCCCGGTGATCCTCTTCAACTGCCCCGCGTAGGCGCGGGCGTCCTCGTGGTCGGTGGCGATGACCAGGCCGCCGGCGTCCGGGACGGTGCGCCGGACCTCGCTGAGCCTTTTGTCCGCCCCGGCCAGGACCGCTGGGATCCACTCCCCTGCCGGGTTCAGCGCCGTCCGCCAGGCGTGGCTGGTGATGTCCTTGGTCACCGCTGCCTCACCGAGGGACGCCGCCATTTCCTCGCCCGCGCTGGTCCGCCAGCGCATCTGGCCGGAGTAGGCCATGAACATCACGGGCCGGACCACATGGTCGCGGAGGGCGTTGCCGTAGCCGTAGGTGTAGTCGGCCTTGGAGCGGCGGATGCCGTCCCGGTCCTCGGCGTATTCGACGAACGGGATGGGCGAGGTGTCGGACCGGAACGGGGTACCGGTCAGGGACAACCGGCGCACGGCGGGATCGAACGCCTCGCGCAGGCCGTCGCCCCAGGACAGGGCTTCGCCGCCGTGGTGGATTTCGTCCAGGATCACCAGGGTCCGGGCCGCTTCAGTCTTGGCCCGGTGCAGCAGCGGCTTGCTGGCCACCTGCGCATAAGTGACGGCGACGCCGATGAAGCCGCGGCCGTGCTGGCCGTCGGAGTTCTTGAAGTTGGGGTCGATGGCGATCCCCACTTTGGCGGCAGCATCCGCCCACTGGCGCTTCAGGTGGTCAGTGGGCGCCACGATGGTCACCCGGTTCACGGCACCGGAGTCGATGAGCGTGGAGGCGATCCGCAGCGCGAAGGTGGTTTTACCGGCACCCGGGGTTGCCACCGCAAGGAAGTCCCGCGGACTGCTCTTCAGGTAGAGGTCCAGGGCTTCCTGCTGCCAGGCACGGAGTTTCGGGGCGGTTCCCCAGGCTGCGCGTTCCGGATAGGCCGGAGGCAGGGTGGGGCCGCCAAAGAGCGTCTCCGTCACTACTTGTTGCTGCCCGAGTCCCCTCCGGGACCCTTGCCGCCGTCATTGCCCGGCCGGAGGCCTTCGTAGACCTCCTTGCACATGGGGCAAACCGGGAACTTCTGCGGGTCCCGGCCCGGCGTCCAGACCTTGCCGCAGAGGGCGATGACGGGCTCCCCGGTCAGCGCGGACTCCATGATCTTTTCCTTCCGCACATAGTGCGAAAAGCGCTCCCGGTCCCCGGGTTCCACTTCCTGGCGCAGTTCCTCGCGCTCAATGGTGGCCGTGGACGATCCAGCCCCGGAAAGCTCGCGCATCGGGTCGTTGTCGAGAGGGTCCGTCATGCTAGTCATGGCATTCATCTTAGCCGTTCCACGGTCCGGGCGTTCGACGGCGGCACGCCCGTGGCAGGGTCCGGCGCCGGCCGCCGTCGTACTTTTTCATGGTCGGCGGCAGCGCCTGCAAGGCATCTAAAGCCCCTGCCAGGCCGGCTTGTTCTCGTAGGTGTGGCGGTAGAAATCCGCCAGTTTCAGGGCGGAAGCGGCGGCCTCGTCCAGCAGGACCGTGGCGTGCGGATGGAACTGCAGCACGGACGCGGGGCAGATGGCTGCCACCGGCCCTTCCACGAAATCGCGGACAGCCTGGGCCTTTTGCGCCCCCGTTGCCAGGAGGATCACGTGCCTGGCCGCCATGATGGTGCCCAGTCCCTGGGTAATGACATGGTGCGGCACCTCCGCGAGGCTGTTGAAGAACCTGGCGTTGTCCCTGCGGGTCTGCTCGATCAGGCTCTTGATCCTGGTCCGGGATGCGAAGGAAGAGCCTGGTTCATTGAAGCCGATATGGCCGTCGGTGCCCACGCCCAGCAGCTGCAGGTCCACACCGCCCGCCGCGGCGATGGCCTGTTCGTACGCGTCGCACGCTGCGGGAATGTCGGTTGCGGTCCCGTCGGGGCCATGGACGTTCTCCGGCGCGATGTTCACCCGGTTGGTGAATTCACGGCGGACCACCTCACGGTAGGACTCGGGATGGCCTGCCGGCAGGCCAACGTATTCGTCCAGCGCGAATCCGGAGGCACGGCTGACGTCCAGGCCCTGTTCGTGCCGGGCGGCCAGTTCGTCGTAGACGGGCAGCGGCGAGGACCCCGTGGCCAGGCCTAGGACGGCGGCGGGCTTGCGCCGGAGCAGCTGTTCAATGGCGTCGGCTGCGAGTTTTCCGATCTGCCTGCTGCCGCCCAGGATGACGATTTCCATGGTGTTCCTTCCGGGATCTTGTCAGCGGTTGACGGTTACCTGCGCCAGGAGCTCGGGCCCCCGCGCCTCGATCCACTTGCCGCCCAGGCGGACGCCGGCCAGGAAGAGGGCCAGGCCAACGATTGTTCCTGCGGCCAGGTTGAGCCAGCCGAACAGGACGTTCCCCGTGACAGCCTGGGCAACCAGCAGCGCGGCCTCGGGCAGGACCAGGACCATCAGGACCAGCATCCCCACGAACTGCACCGCAAGGGTCTGGCCCACGTTGCCCGGTGGCTTCTTGAACGGGCTGTCGCCCGGCAGCGGGACAGTAACCGTATACCGGGCCGACACCACCGAGGACAGCCCCAAGCCCGTGAAGAGGATTCCCAGGCTGAATCCCAGCTGGCCAGGCAGCGCTGCCCAGTTGTGCGTGAAGGCCGCGCACCCCACGGCGAACACCAGCACCACCGGCAGCGCGAAGGTCAGGCACGCAAGGGCCCTGCCAAGCCGGTCCGCTACCCCGCGGACCCCGGTGGCCAGGTGCAGCGCAAAGGCTGTGTTGTCATAGGAGACGTCCGCGGAGATGGACCAAGCCAGGATGAAGGCCGAAACCGGGGCGAGGAAGGCAAGGCTGCCGTAGCTGCCGGTCTGGGCCCCTTGGAAAGCCAGCACCACCGGAAGCAGCGGGATCACCACCAGCGAACCTGAATACCGCGGGTCCCGAAGCCAGTAGGTGAGCGACCTGGCCATCACGGCGCCGGCGGGGGTGGCCGGCAGCACGCCGAACAGACCCAGGCGGCCGCCCCTGCGCTTTCCGGCACCGGCAAATGGCGGGGTGACCAGCGCGCGCTCGAGCAGCAGCTTCCAGCACCAGGCCAGGGCGCCGAGGACCGCCACGGACACCAGCAGCTTCACAGCGGCCTGCCCGGGCCTGCCGGACGCGATGTCGCCGCCGAGCGCCCACGGTGCTCCGAGCGGAGTCCAGGACAACGTCCGGGCGAACCCGGGCAGGAACCCGGTGGACGCGCTGATGCCGCGGCCAACCCCCGCCACGATGGGTCCCAGCAGGACCAGGGGCACCATGAACGCGATGGCGCTTATGTCCTTGAAGCGCCGGGAAGCAGCAAGGCTTGCCGTTGCGGTGGTGACCACCTTGGCCAGCACGACGCAGGTCATCACGCCCAGGGCTGCGCCCAGGAGGGCTGCGAGCGCGGGAAGCACTCCGCGGGACCAGGTCACCACCGTGGACAGGGCCACGAGCACGGTGGCCAGGCCCGGGATGCCGATCAACCCGCCCAGGGCCAGGCCGGCGAGCAGCTGCTTCATGGGAACCGCAAAGGTGGTGAAGCGCGCCGGATCAAGGGTCATGTCCGTGGCGGATGCCACCACCGGTATGACGCCCCACCCAAGCACGGCGGCGGAGCCGCCGAGGACAACTGCTGTGTGTGCGGTCTCGGGGCCTGCGTTGCGCAGCAGGACCAGGGCGATGATCAGTGTTGCCACGACCCCGAGGGCATAGAGCCCCGCGATGGCCATGCCCACCAGCTGCCAGGGGCTGCGGCGCAGCCCGTTGCGCAGCAGCGTGAGCTTGAGCCTCAGAAGGTGCGCAACCATTCCAGCCCTTCCGTGTGGCTGTGGCCGCCAACCAGCTGCACAAACCGGTCTTCAAGGGAGGCGCCGGCGCGGACCTCGTCCACGGTCCCCGCTGCCAGCAGCCGGCCACAGGCCACCACGGCAACGTGGTCGCACATGCGCTGCACCAGATCCATCACATGGCTGGACACGATGACGGTCCCGCCGGAGGCCACATACCGGTCCAGGATGGAGCGGATGTTCGCGGCTGATACCGGGTCGACCGCTTCGAAGGGCTCATCCAGGACCAGGAGCCGCGGGGCGTGGATCAGGGCGGAGGCCAGCGCGATTTTCTTGGTCATGCCGGCCGAATAGTCCACCACCAGCGTGCCGGCGTCCTGCGTCAGGTCCATGGCCGCCAGCAGCTCCCCCACCCGGGCAGCCACTACGGCTTTGTCCATGCCGCGCAGCAGCCCGGCGTACGTGATCAGCTGCTCCCCGGTGAGCCGGTCGAAGAGCCGGACGCCGTCAGGCAGGATTCCCATCAGCCGCTTGGCTTCCAGCGGGTGCTGCCAGACATCAACCCCATGCACCACCGCAGTGCCGAAGTCGGGGCGCAGGAGGCCGGTGGCCATGGAGAGCGTGGTGGTCTTGCCCGCGCCGTTGGGGCCCACGATCCCGAAAAAGGAACCCGCGGGAACTTCCAGGCTGATGCCGTCCACCGCGATCTTCCCGCCGAACCGCTTGGCCAGCCCGCGGATGGAAAGGGCCGCCACGGGCCCGGTATTCGACGCCTGGTCAGGGATCGGAGCAGTCATGATGCCAGCCTAGCCGCGGACCGGGCCGGGCGGGGGTGGGAGACTAACCTCATGGACATTGCGTTGGGCCTGCTGGTGATCGTTGCTGTGGTCTGCGCCGGCAGCGCCGTGGGCCGCAGGTTCAACATCCCGGTTCCGCTGCTGCTGGTCCTGGCGGGAGTGGCGGGATCGTTCCTGCCGTTCATTCCGCCGGTGGAGCTGAACCCCGAACTGGTGCTGGTGGGCCTGCTGCCGCCGCTGCTCTACGCGGCCGCGTTCCGCACCTCGCTGTTCGACTTCAAGACCAACCGCAGGTCCATCGGCCTGTTGTCCGTGGGCTACGTCATCTTCGGCACCCTGGGAGTCGGGCTCGTGGTGTGGTGGCTCTTCCCCGAAATCCCGCTGGCGGCCGCCATTGCCCTTGGCGCAGTGGTGGCGCCTCCGGACGCCGTGGCCGCTACGGCCATTGCGCGGAAGGTGGGAATGCCGCGCCGGATCGTGAACATCCTGGAAGGCGAATCACTGGTCAATGACGCCACGGCGCTGGTGTGCCTGCGCGCAGCCCTGGCGGCCATCGCCGGGTCCGTCTCAGTATTGGACGTGGCCGGCGGCTTTGTGGTGGCGGCCGGCGGGGGCCTCGCGGTGGGCCTCGCCGCCGCTTACCTCCTCACCGAAATCAGGAAACGGATCAGCAACGTTGCCATCAACACCTCAACATCGCTGATGGCACCGTTCGTTGCATTCCTTCCCGCCGAGGCGATCCACGCGTCCGGCGTGCTCGCCGTCGTCGTGACCGGCCTGGTGATGGGTACCAAGGCGCCCTCAATGCCCAACGGTGCCGCGCGGCAAAGCGCCCGGAGCAACTGGGACACCGTCCAGTTCCTGTTGGAGAACGCCGTGTTCCTCCTGATCGGCCTGCAGGTGCGCAGCATCATTGACAGCGTCCAGGACGATTCGCTGGGCGCCGGCCGGGTGTGGCTCGGGTGCGCCGTGATCCTGCTGGCGGTGCTGGTGCTGCGCCCCGTTTGGGTTTTTCCGGCCACGTACCTGCCCCGCCTGGTTCCTTCCGTGCAGCGGGCAGACCCCGCGCCGCCCTGGCAGTTTCCCGCCATTGTGTCCTGGGCGGGCATGCGCGGAGTGGTCACCCTTGCCGCCGTCCTGACGCTGCCGGATGACCTGGAGCACCGCAACGTGCTGGTCCTGGCCGCCATGGTGGTGGTGGCCGGCACCCTGGTGCTGCAGGGATTCACGCTGCCGGCCCTGGTCCGGGCCCTCGGGCTGCCGGGGCCGGACAAGCGGGAGGACGCGCTGAACCAGGCCTCACTGATGCAGCTGGCAACCGCCGCGGGGATGGACCGGCTGGAGCAGCTGCGGCGCGAGAGCGACCCGCCGGAGGTCATGGACATGCTGCGGCGGCGCACGCAGGAGCGGGGACTTGCGGCCTGGGAACGCCTGGGCAGGTCCGCGGCAGAGGCGGCCACCCCAAGCCAGCGGTACGCGCAGCTGCGGATGGCCATGCTGGAGGCCGAACGGGACAAGGTGCTGGAGCTCCGGCGCGGCGGGGACTTTGCCCATGAAGTCCTCAGCGAGGTCCTGGAACGGCTCGATGTGGAGGAGTCCATGCTGGACGCTTCCCTCCACGAACTGGGCGCTGCCGCTGAAGGCGCCGGCGAAGGGCTGTCCCAGCCCGGCGGCGTCTGCGACCACCTGGCGGCAACCATGCCGTCGCCTGCCCCCGCCAACCCGTCCTGTGCCGGGTGTAAGCGGGAAGGGACCACACCGGTGCACCTGCGGCTGTGCTTGGGCTGCGGAAACGTTGGCTGCTGCGACTCCTCCGCGGGCCGGCACGCCAGCCGCCACTTCAAGGAGACCGGCCATCCGGTCATGCGCAGCATCGAACCCGGCGAAGAGTGGCGCTGGTGCTACGTGGACGACCTGCTGGGCTGACGGCACCATGAACCGGCAGCCCGGGACGCCGCGGTCAGAAGGCCCGGCGCGGGATGGCCCGCTCGTACTGGGGCGGCCAAGCCATGTCATAGCCCAGGTCGAATGCGGCGCGGAACCACCAGTGGGGGTCCCGCAGGGCCGCCCGGGCAATGAAGACGCCGTCTGCCTGCCCGGTGGCGATGGCGTGCTCCGCCTGACCGGGGGTGGTCACCAGGCCCACGGTGCCGGTTGCGATTCCTGCCTCCCCGCGGATGGCCGCCGAGAATCCGGTCTGATAGCCCAGGCCCGGCTTGATCTGCTGGTTGGCCACTGCCCCGCCGCTGGAAACATCCACCAGGTCCACACCGTGCGCGGCAGCCTCCCGTGCCAGGCGGACCGACGCTGCCTGGTCCACGCCGCCAGGTGCCCAGTCCGTGGCCGAGATCCGGAGCAGCAGGGGCATCGAATCGGGAATCACGGCGCGGACCGCGTCAACCACGGCCAGCATGAGCCGGTTACGTCCGGCTTCGTCGCCGCCCCAGTCATCGCTGCGCTGGTTGATCAGCGGGCTCTGGAACTGGTGCAGGAGGTAGCCGTGCGCCCCGTGGATTTCCATGGTGTCAAAGCCCGCGTCCACGGCGCGGACAGCGGCTGCGGCGAAATCGGCAATGACGCCGTGGATCTGTTCCTCGGTCATGGCGGCAGGCGCCGCATAGCCTTCAAAGGCGGAGGTGGACGGGCCCACGGTGTCCCAGCCGCCGTCGGACGCCGGAACGCTGCCGTGCTTGCCGGAAAACGGCCAGTACGTGGACGCTTTGCGCCCGGCGTGGGCCAACTGCACGCCGATCTTCGTTCCGGCAACGCCGTGCCGGTGGACAAAGGAAATGATCCGATGCCAGGCCGCCGCCTGGTCGTCGTTGTAGAGTCCGGCGTCGCGGGGACTGATCCGGCCGGCTGCGTTTACTGCCGCGGCCTCCGTGAGGATCATTGCCGCGCCGCCCGTGGCGAACGCGCCCAAGTGCACCAGATGCCAGTCGTTCGGCACTCCGGGGGCGTCGTCGGGATCGCAGCTGTACTGGCACATGGGAGACACCCAGCCGCGGTGCTCCAGCTCCATGGACCGCAGCGTCAGCGGCTGGAACAGGGCCGGCACTAGAAGAGCACCCGGGCAAGCGCCTGCCGAGCCTTTGCCACCCGCTCATCACCGGCGCCCACCACGTCGAACAGCTCCAGCAGCCGCACCCGTGCGGTCTCCCGCTCCGGGCCGAAGTTCCTGCCGATGAATGCCACCAGCCGGTTCAGCGCATCCTCGACGTGCCCGCCGGCCACGTCCAGGTCCGCCACCCCAAGCTGCGCCGCCAGGTTGTCCGGCTCATCGGCGGCCTGCGCGCGCAGGGCCTCGCTGTCCTGGGCCGACAAGGACTGCAGCCGGTCCATCAGCTCCACCTGCGCCAGCCCGGCCTTGGCCTCGTGGTCCGACGGCATCTCTTTCAGCGCCTGGCGGTAGGCCTCGGCGGCCGCGGCGTAGTCGCCGGCCTCGATGGCGTCGAAGGCGGCCTGGTGCAGCGGCGGCAGCGGCGCGGGCTCCGGCTCTCCGCCCGCTCCACCGTCAAGGCTCCCGGTGACCCCGTTCGCCGCAGCCACCTTGAGGAGTTCGTCGAAGAGGCTGCGCACCTGCTGTTCCTCGGCCCCGCCCTGGAACAGCGGCACCGGCTGCCCCTTGAGGACGGCGACGGCGGTGGGGACGGCCTGCACCTGGAAGGCCTGGGCAAGCTGCGGGAAGGCTTCGATGTCCGCGGCGCCAAGGACCAGGCGGCCGCCGTAGCCGGCAACCACGCGCTCAAGGGTCTCGACCATCCTGCCGGACTCGGGCGAGTAGGGGGCCCACAGGGCGAACACCACCGGGACCTGGGCGGACAGTTCCACCAGCTGCTGGAAGTTGGCCTCGGTGACGTTGACCGTGAGTTCGGTTCCGCCGGCGGGTGCCCCGGGCTGCGGAGCCTGCGGCGTTCCTGCGGCAGGGCCGGAGGGGGCGGCAGTACCGGAGGGTGATGCGGGGCGCTTCAGCGAGGAAAGGTCGACGGCGCCGCGCAGGTTAAGCGGGTTGGCAGCGGCAGGAGGGACTGGGCGGGAAGCTGGCGAACTCATGTTTCCCACTCTAGCCACTCCGGCCGCTGCCGGTGGTAATACAGCCAGGGGCCTACTTGAAGGAGGCCCCGACCAGGCCGCGGGTGGCGGCGACGAGCTTCATCGGGTCCGTGGATCCTGCGGGCGGGACGTAGACCGCCATGGATTCGGCGAAGCTCAGGACCATGCCGGTGGTGGTCTCCTTGCCGCCGGCCAGTGCTGCCGCGTCGTCGCCGATGCTCAGTTTGTCACCGGCCGCTTTGGGGGTGCCTTCGAAGCCGAAGTTGATTCGACCCAGGACCAGGGCCCCGCCGTCGGAGGTGCGGAATACCACGGTGCTTTCGGGGACCACCTTGTGCGTGAAGGAGAAGTTCCCATTCTCGCCCGCCTTCACCACCTCGGCCTGGTAGGACAGGGTGTCGGCGATGTACGGCGAGGACTGGCCCTCGACCAGCTTGTCCTTGAAGGGCGAGTCCGCTGAGGTGAGCCTGTCAGCCAGGCCGGACATTGCTTCCTCGCCGCTGTAGAGCAGTCCGGTCTTGTCCGATGCGGCGAGCGTCTCGGTACCGCCCCGGCTGATGTTGGGGAAGGTGGTGCCCGGCTGAAGCGGGGTGGTTTCCATCAGCTTGTAGTTTTCACGCGGCGACTGCTGGACCAGGGTCAGGATCTGCGGAACCACGTTCCCTTCGCCCTGGGTCACGGCCAGCACGGAGCGCGGCCAGTCGCGGCCGCTGGTGACCACGGTGGTCAGCAGCTTGGTGGAGCGCACCGGCATGCGCGGCTCGTAGGAGCCCACCTGGGAGCGGATCTTGTAGTTCTGGGTGCGGATTTCCAGTTCGGGTCCGCCCACGCGGTCCGACAGCTTGGCGGCATCCTTTGCTGCGTCGCCGGCGTCGGCGGCACTGGAGACCTGTTCGAGGATCCGGCGGAACTGGGCGTCCAGCAGGACCGGCGATCCCGCTGCATCCTTGGCTGCCGTGGCGCCCCCGGACGGCTGCGGGCTGGGATTGGCGGCCTGGGCTGCGGTGCCGGATCCGGCGAGCAGGGCTGCAACCACACCGGCCGCCACCATGGTGGCCTTGGAAGAGGAGGACGACGACGGGGCCTGGCCCTGCGGAGCGGCGTTACGTTCACGGGCACGGCGGGCATCCCCGCCCTCGCCGCCCTCGCCGTCCTTCCGGCGGGCCGAGAGCAGTGCCAGGACGATTCCGCCCAGGATCAGCAGGCCGCCCAGGACCATCAGCGGAACGGCCCAGGGGGTGGAGGTGTCATTGGGGAAGGTCATGGAGACAGAGGCGGGGGCCGGCTTGGTGCCGTCGGAGGCGAGCAGCAGGCTCCAGTCACCGTCGGCAGGCGGGGTCCAGGTGTAGTCGAGCCCGCCGCCGGCGTTCTCGGTGGAAACCCAGAGATCCGAACCGGCCGGGTTGGGTGCGGTGCCTTCGCCGTCGGCGTGCTCAACCACGAGGGATTTTTCATCCCCGGATACGCCCGTGATGGTGTTGTGCGCCGTCTGGCCCACCCAGGCGCTGACGTCATCAGGCCGTCCGGTGGCCAGCATGAAGTTTCCGTCGCCCTGGACGGTGATCTTGACCGGTCCGTCATGCAGGGTGCGCAGCTTCTGATCAATGACGGTCAGGGGCGCGGCAGCGGAATCGGCCGGCACGGACGCGGTGAACGTCTCGGATGGAGCCCAGATGGTTCTCTGGCCGATGCCGGCCAAAAGTGTCAGGAGGCCGAGCAGCACAAGTGCGGCTGCAGTCTTTAAACGCAAGGGAAACACCTATCATCAGCGGGGGTTTTGCCTCCAATAGTAACCTTTTTGTTACCCGTGGCCCCTTTTGGCCAGGCCGGCCCCTTCCGTTGGCGGACTCAAGGTGGCGGCTTCAGCTCGCGGTGACAAGCCTGCTGATAGTGTTTGCGATGATCATCACACCCGCCCGCAAACGCGGAGCCAAGCACGGAACAGGCCCCCAAAACCAGTGACAGACAAGACGGACCCGTCCTCGGCTGCAGCCGGAAAATCCGGGGATTCCAAGGGCCCTGTCCCTGCGCCGGTGCCTCCCCTCGGCATGGCAGCAGCCGCGCACCGCAGGGGTCACGCCACCGCCGCCCTTGGCCAGGTGGTCCGCAGGCTCCGCCAGCCCCTGCCAGGGGCACAGCCCAGGCTCCGCTTCGAAATGCCCCCCGAATACACGGGACAAGTGCCGGACGTGGAGCAGGGCGGCGACGAGGAACCCCAGTTCGGCCACCCCGGGCCACGCATGTCCCCTCAACATCCGCTGTACATGGGCTTCATGGGGACGGTGGGCGTGGGACTGGCGCTGCTGGTCTACTGGATCGGGTCCCACACCACGCAATTGCTGCTGTGGATCGTCGCGGCGTTGTTCATCGCCCTGGGGCTTGAACCCGTGGTGGGCTGGCTGGAGAACCGCAGGATCCCCCGGCCCGCCGGCATCCTGGTCTCCGTGGCTGTCCTGATGGGCGCCGTCGTCGGATTCTTCGCCACGCTCATCCCCACCATTGTTGAACAGGTATCGGAGATCGTGCGGCAGGCGCCGGACTGGGTGCGCAGCTTCATGGACTCGGACTTCTTCCGCAGCCTCGATGACCAGTTCGGCGTGCGCGACCGCATTACCGAGGAACTGGACAAGTTCGTCAACGATCCCGCCGCCATGGGCGGTATTTTCGGCGGCGTGGTGGGATTCGGTTCCACCGTGGCCAACGGGCTGTTCGGCACCCTGATCGTCCTGGTGCTGAGCCTGTACTTCCTGGCGGCGCTGCCGGCGATGAAGAAGTGGGGCTACCGGCTGGCGCCGCGCTCCCGCCGGAAACGGGTGGCAGCCCTCTCGGAGGAAATCACCCGGTCGGTGGGGAACTACGTGATCGGCCAGGCCTGCGTGGCCCTTCTCAATGCCACGTTCGCCTTCGTGGTGATGTCCATTGTGGGCATTCCGTTTGCCCTGCTCCTGGCGTTCGTGGTGGTCCTGCTCGCATTCATCCCGCTGGTTGGCGGCATGATTGCAGGCATCGTGGTGGTCCTCGTGTCCCTCACGGAGGGCTGGCAGGCGGCGGCCATCTACGCGGTCTGCTACTTCGCCTACCTGCAGTTCGAGGCCTACTTCATCTCACCGCGCATCATGCAGAAGGCAGTTGCCGTGCCCGGTGCGGTGGCGGTGATCTCCGTTATCGCCGGCGGCAGCCTGCTGGGCGTGCTCGGTGCCCTGATTGCCATTCCCACCGCCGCCGCCGTACTGCTGCTGCTCCGGGAGATCTACATCGTCCGGCAGGACCAGCACTAAGCTCCGGCAGTGGCCGCCGGGCCGTCCCATTCCTGCGGCAGCGGGGCTGCGCCGGGGTCGGGGCTGACCAGCGCCACGATGTCGTTCAGGACCCGTCCCGCGTACTTCTCCCCCACCCACAGATGCTTGGCCCCGTCCACGCCCACCACGCGCGCCTGCGGCACCAGCCTGAACCGTTCGGCTGCCTCGGCAGGCTGGAGGAAGTCGTCATGCTCCGGCACCAGGACGGTCAGGGGCTTGCCCGATTCCGCCCAGAGCTGCAGGTGCTTGTCCGTGGCCCGGTGCAGCGGCGGCGACAACAGGACCGCGCCCTCGATCTCCCCGGCCACCGGCTCCCGGGCACCGTACATCAGCGCCAGTTCGGTCCCGAATGACCAGCCGACCAGCCAGCGGTTGGGAAGTCCCCGGTCAACGGCGAACCGCACGGCCGCCTCCACGTCATACTGCTCCCCGATCCCTTCCTCAAACGCCCCGCTGCTTGTGCCGCGTGCGGAGGCGGTACCCCGCGTGTTGAAGCGCAGCACCGCGATTCCCGCCAGCGCCGGCAACCGGTAGGAGGCCTTGCGGTAGACGTGGGAATCCATGAAGCCGCCGTGCGTCGGCAGCGGATGGAGCGTGATCAGCGTGGCCTTGACCGGACCCGATTCAGGCAGCGCCAGTTCGCCCACCAGCCTGTGGCCGTCCGCGGTCTGCAGCTCGATGTTCTCGCGCCGGGCAGGCAGGACGGTGGAGGCGCGGATGGGGACAGGTCCCGCGGCTTGGGTGAATTGGTACGACGCCGGATCAAAAGTCATGCCTGCCAGCTTAGCGACAGCGGGGGTGGCAGCGTCACACGGCAGGGCCTGCGGGGCGGCTGCCCGCGGCGGGTGGTCAGCGGTACCGGTAGCTGCGCGTCATCCAGCAGTTGGTATGCCAGTGCCGCCGCTCCGCCAGGCCGGCTGCCGCACCAAAGAGGTGGTCATCCTTCCAGACCACCAGATGTGCAACGCCGGGCAGCACGGCCGTGGAGCATTCCGGGCAGATGTAGGTCTTCTCCGCGTTCCTGGCGGTCATGGTCCGAACCATCCACTCGCCGTCAGGGGCGCTTTCCCGGCGGGCAATCCCGGCCCGGGCGCGTTCCAGGTCCAGCTCGGGGACCTCGCCGCTCCTTTTCCCTCCCGTGCCCCTGCCGGATGCGGAACCCTTGCCGGAAACGGGACGGCGGGGACGGTTGGAACGCGGCATGTATCCATTCTGCCCCAGCCCGCCCACTCACCCGTCCCGCTCCATGCCGCCCCTGCCGGCGCACCCGGTGTCCCGCCGTCGCGCATGGGCTGCCGGGCCCACGCGGTAGTCTGTACGGCGTGCGACTTGTCATAGCCCATTGCTCCGTTGATTATGTTGGCCGGCTCAAAGCCCATCTCCCCCTCGCCACCCGGCTCCTGCTGGTCAAGGCGGACGGCTCCGTGCTGGTCCATTCCGACGGCGGTTCCTATAAGCCGCTGAACTGGATGAGCCCGCCTGCCACGCTGCGGGTTTCGTCCCCGGACGACGTGGACCTCGAACTTGGCGTGGTGGAGCAGTGGACCGTGCAGTCGGCCAAGACCGATGACCGGCTCATCATCAACATCCACGAGAAGATCACTGAGTCCTCCCATGACCTGGGCGTGGACCCCGGGCTGATCAAGGACGGGGTGGAAGCGGACCTGCAGCGGCTGCTCGCGGAACAGATCGAGACGCTCGGCCAGGGCTACTCGCTCATCAGGCGCGAGTATTTCACCGCCATTGGCCCCGTTGACATCCTGGCGCGGGACGCTGACGGTGCCACGGTGGCCATCGAGCTCAAGCGCCGGGGAGACATCGACGGGGTGGAGCAGCTGACCCGGTACCTGGAACTGCTCAACCGCGACCCCCTGCTGGCACCGGTGCGCGGAATCTTCGCGGCCCAGCAGATCAAGCCGCAGGCCAAGGTGCTGGCTAACGACCGCGGGATCGATTGCGTGACGCTGGATTACGACGCCATGCGCGGCGTTGACGACAGCGAATCCCGCCTCTTCTAGGTTTTCCTTTCCTGCTTAGGCATTTAATCGCCGGGCTTTGGCTGCACGCTTCTGAGACATCTGAATTTTTGCCCAAATTTTGTCCTTTTTGTCCTCCGGGCCGTTGACCTGCGGGAATGGGCATGAAATTCTTATCTCAGTCTTTGTGTAGGTGTTTTTCATGCTCGCAAGACATGTTGCGAGCGCGAAGCTCCTGCAGCGCCGGACCTCCTTTTGGGACGAGGCAATCAGGATTCTTCTCGCGGAGTGACCAAGGTCGGCACGAGGTGTGCCGGTCTTAAAAAGTTCCACAATGAGGAGAAATAAATGGCACAGGGAACCGTCAAGTGGTTCAACGCTGAAAAGGGCTTCGGCTTCATCACCCCGGATGACTCCGATGGCGATGTCTTCGTTCACTACTCCGAAATCCAGACCGGCGGCTTCAAGACCCTCGACGAGAACCAGCGCGTTCAGTTCGAAATCGGCCAGGGTGCCAAGGGCCCCCAGGCCACTGGCGTAACGCTGGTCTAGTACCGCCCGGCCGCCCACCGCGGCTGTCAGCGAAACAAATGGTCCCCGGCACAATTGCCGGGGACCATTTGTTTATGCCGCAATTGTTGCCACAGAAATACTGCATTTCCGGCAAACCGCCACGACCATTGCCGGCCGTTCCCTGTTGATGCCGTGTCAAGTCACGAGTTTGCGGACCAGCCTCGCGCCCTGTGCCAGGGAAAGTCCGGGCAGGTACGCCCGGGTCAGCGCCCTGCCGATGGCCGGCAGGTGCAGCGGGTCCTGGTAGTACAGGTAGAGGGCGCGGTACTCCGGCTTGAACCGGGATTTGAAGGCCGCCAGGGAGCGGAAGCCGTAGACCGGTTCAAGCGCGTGGCCCACCAGGTCAAGGATCCTGACCAGGTTCTGCGCGCCCTCATCGGGAGCCTCCTGCCCTGCGTCAGCGGGCCCACCGATTCCTTCGGTGCCTGTGCCCTCTGCGCCTGTTCCCCGTTCCGGAGGGCCTTCGGGCCGGCTGGCCAGCGGCGACCCCGAAAGGGAGATCACGTCCACCGAACCCCGCAATTCCAGCACGGCGGAGGCAATCAGGAATTCCATCACTCCCGGAAATCCCTCACTCCCGCGGCGCATGACGTCCAGCGTCCTGCTCACCAGCCGCCCGCCGTCGTATACCGGCAGCCAACTGGTCACTCCATGGACAGCACCGCTGCCGTCCACGGCCAGGCAGCACAGCACTTCCTCGTCGTCGAGCTCGTCCACACCCCCCAGCGTGAAGCCCATCTCCGGAACGGACTTGCCGGCCGCCCATTCCTCGGACACTTCGCTCAGCCGTGACCGGAGCGTTGCGGGCAGCGAATGGTACGAACCCCAGACGGCATGGACCCCCAGCTTCGCGGCGCGGTTGAGGGCGGTCCTGACGTTCTGCCATTCCTTGCCCTTGAACTCAAGCTCGTTCAGAGCCAGCCGGGTCTCCTGGGCGACGGCCACGCGGGAAAAGCCACGTTCCCTCAGCATGGGCCACATGGTGTCATCACAGGAATACAGCGCCGGTATCAAAGCCTGGCTGCGGCAGTAGTCCAGGAAGCCTTCGGTCACCCGCTGCTCTGCCTTGCGGTCACCGAACGCACCGCCCAGTGTCAGGGCCACGGTCCCGTGCTGCTGGAATGCCATGCCGCCTGCCCCGTCCGGGCTGAACCAGTACGTGTTGGGCTCCCAAAGGGCCATCCAGGACAAGGGGCCGCCGCCCTGGTGGAGCAGTTCCCGGGCACGGCTGCGGTCCTGCCGCCCGAAGTGGAGGCCGTGGTGCCGCCCCACCAGGATCCACCACACCGCAGCCAGGGCCACGAGCCAGAACACCGGACCCGAGTACGCAAACAGCAGCGCCTCGGCGCTGTCGCGTTCGGGGAAGACCCGGCGGAAATGCTGCGGAATCGGCACCGGGACGTACTGCCGGGCCAGCTCGGCGAAAAGACCCAACAGCCCGCCGTCACGGGACAGCCCGCCGGACCAGAACCAGGCCACGGTGTATGAACTGGCCAGGACAAGCCACGTTCCGCAGACCACCGCCGCGAGCGTGCGCCGGGCGCCGGGACGCGTCTGCACGCGGAACTGCCGGCGGTTCAGCCACAGGACCACCGCCAGCAGCAGCGGGACACCCACGAGTGGCAGCACATGGGCGAAAGCGGAGGACAGGGGCGTTGCGTGCGTGCCCTGCAGGCGCGAAGGGACAAGGGCGAACAAGGCAAGGTAGACCGCCGCGAGGGCAGTGACAGCCAGCTGGATGGCCAGCGCAATGTTCAGTGCCAGCCGGCGGCCCCTTCGCATGCCGTCGGCGCAGATCAGCAGCAGGATGACGGGGACCACGGCCAGCGCCAGGCCGAAGGGTCCGGCGAATCCTGCCCTTCCCGTTTCCAGGCAGGTGGCGTCAACGGTGGCACCGCAGTTGAAAATCAATTCATTCAGCGTGGGCATCGGGCTTAGCACGACATCCCGCAGCAGTGCCAGCGGGCCGGTCGGCGCCCGCGTGATTCCGGTCAGGATGGGACCCACCGCAAACACGGCGACGGTCAGGGCCAGGAGGTTCCTGGTTTCCCGTCCGGTGGACCGGTGCCGGTGAAGCCTCCCCTGGTCCCCCTGGATCCACCAGCCGGCAAGGAGGCCAAGGAGGGCACCGATGAGGCCAATGACGGTTTCGGCGTGCCCCACATAGAGGACCAGCAGCAGGGAAATGGACAGCACCGCGGTGCGGAGCCGGCGCTGCCACAGCAGCGTGATCCGGGCACTGGCCGCCAGGCCCGCGGTGAGCACAGGGGCGTAGGGGCCGATGAGCCGGTCATCCACCATCGCGTCCAGCCAGCCGTCGCCCACATACCCGGCCAGCTGGGTCACCAGGAGGAACACCGTGACGGCCGCGAACTGCCCGCCAAAGAACAGTCCGACGGCGGCCCGCCGGCCAAGCTTGCGCTCCGCCAGGCCCAGCAGCAGCACGATCATCAGCGACGCTGCCAGGTACGCGAGCGGGTTGGTGGCGAAGAAGAGGCTGGTGAAAAGTGTCCACCACTGCCCGCCGCGCAGCCCGGGGCCGCTGACGGAGGCCAGTCCCAGGAGCTGCTCCGGCGGCCCGTCGAGGAAGCTTCCGGTCAGCGCCGCGGCGGCAAGGAAGGTAACAAGCACGCCCAGGGTGAAGGGCATGGACTTTAGCGTGAGCAGCACCTGCCGGACTGCAGGGCGTCCGACGGCGGCCCACATCAGGGCGGCGGTACGCTCCTGGTTCCTGGTGCTCACCACTGCAGCCCCCACTGGGTGCCAAGGAACTGCAGGGCATCCGCGAACCGCTTGGACGAGGTGTCCCAGGAGTGGCCGGTATGCTCCACCTCGTGCGCCTGCACGGTGAAGCCCGCAGCCTCCGCCGCAGCGGCCAGCGTGTGGAGGTTCGCTACGAACTCGGGATCGTTCCGGCCTGCGGTGAGGTACATGCCGCTGGACTCAAACCGTTGGTGTTTCATGATCTCCAGTGGCGTCTGCCTGGTGAATTCGTCAGGGTTTCCGGGGAAGGCTGCGTCGATGGTCTTCTGCCGTTCCTTGGCAATGGCGGGCTCGGCCTCACTGGAAAAGGCGAGCACGTCGGCGTAGATGTCGGGATGCCTGGTTCCCATCTGCACGGCGCAGGTGCCGCCAAAGGAGAACCCGCCTATGGCCCAGTGGCTGTGGTTGGTATCGACAGCCAGGGTGGAACTGATCCACTGCGGAACGTCCCGCGCGAGGTAGGTGTCCGCGTTGGCAATGCGGCTGTCCATGCACATGGTGTTGGCAGACTGGGAGCCATTGGGATCCGGGATGACAACCACCGGGGACACCCCGCCGTGTGCCGCGGCAAAGGAGTCCATGTGGCCACGGATCGCTCCACCGGTAAGCCAGTCCGCAGGCCCTCCCGGCTGGCCGGCCACCAGGACCAGTACCGGCAGTGCAGGGCGGTTCGCGGCGAAGTAGGCCGGCGGGAGGTAAATGTAGGCGTCGCGGGTGGTCATTCCGGACAAGGCTCCGGGGATCGCGGACTTCCGGAGGACGCCGCCGGCCGGCAGCTCCCCCTCCGGCTTCCAGCCCTGGAGCGGTACGCCGTCGGATTGGCCCGGTAGGCGCATGAGCTTCTGTTCGAGGACCGGAATCCGGGCCTGGGCCGTGCCGAGCAAGTCGCTGACGGTCCTGTTCAACCCGAAATACGCGTTGATTTGGACCGCCGAGAGCAGCGCCACCAGCAGCGCTGCGAGGATCCCTCCCCCGCGTCCGCCCCAGCTGCTCCGTGGCAGCCGGAACAGGCCCAGGAAGACAGCAGCTACGCCGGGCACCAGCCACAGCAGCACAGGGTCCGGCAGGTCCTCGGGGAAGGTGGTGAAAATATTGATGAGCGCCCAGTGGACGGTACCCACCAGGGCAAAGGCAGCTGCCGCTGCGGCCAGGACGCGGGACGCCCAGGCAGTGGCGCGGTGTGCGGGCGTCATGGAGGCGCGCCAGGGTGGCACCAGGAGCCAGGCTGCGCCGCCCATTCCCAATACCAGGACAGTTCCATACAATGGACCGTCCGTGAGCCGGATGTCTGAAAGCCAGTCCACGTCGGCTAGCGCCAGGTCCCCACGCCTATCACCGGACCTGCTTCCAGCCAGGATGAAAGACCCGTATAGGCATCGAACTTCATGGCAAGGTGCAGGTCCTGACCCTCATAGCGCAGTTCAACGATCACTACGTCCGGCTGGACCTTAACTGCCTCAGCCTCTGTGGGTTTCCGGCGGCCCAGCAGTTCCAGTGAACTGCGCTTGAACGTGTACTTGGGACGGACGCTCAGGGAGATGAGCCTGAACCATTCCAGGTCATTGTCCTGATAACGACAAACCCCCATTTGCCAGCTGTTTCCAGCCAGGCGAATGGAGGCGTCCACCGTGCCGAGGGCACGCCGCAGGTTGAAGCGGCGCACCCCCGAAAGGCACAGTGCAATAATCAGCAATCCGAAGGCGATTGCCAGTGCGATGAACGGAATACCCGGAGCGTCCATCAAGGTCGTGCTAGCGGATCCCAGCGGTAGCCGAGCCGCCCATCTGGGCATTGTCGGCAACGATCACCACGCGGTTGTTGTCAACGGAGAAGAACCCGCCGTCCACATCCACCGCAATACGGTCCCCGGACACCGGCTGGATGGCCAGTTCACCCTCGGCCAGGATCGCCAGCAGGGGCGAGTGGCCGGGCAGGATTCCGATTTCACCATCGCTGGTGCGGGCCTTGACCATCTTGGCCGCTCCGGACCACACGAAGTGGTCCGCTGCGACAATCTCAACCTCAAGCTCAGCCATATTACTTGGTCTGTTCCTGGATCTTGGCCCACTGGCGCTCAACGTCATCGAGGCCGCCGACGTTGAAGAACGCCTGCTCCGCGATGTGGTCCAGCTCGCCGTCGCAGATGGCTGCGAAGCCTTCAACGGTGTCCTTGATGGAAACCGTGGAGCCCTCGACGCCGGTGAACTGCTTGGCGGTGTAGGTGTTCTGCGAGAGGAACTGCTGGATGCGGCGTGCACGCGACACGACGATCTTGTCTTCTTCGGAGAGTTCATCGACACCGAGGATGGCGATGATGTCCTGGAGTTCCTTGTTCTTCTGCAGGATCTGCTTCACACGGACTGCCGTGTTGTAGTGGTCCTGTCCGATGTACTGGGGGTCCAGGATGCGGGAGGTGGACGTCAGCGGGTCAACGGCCGGGTACAGACCACGGGAGGCGATTTCACGGGAGAGTTCCGTGGTCGCGTCGAGGTGTGCGAAGGTCGTGGCCGGAGCCGGGTCCGTGTAGTCATCTGCGGGGACGTAGATGGCCTGCATCGAGGTGATGGAGTGGCCCTTGGTGGAGGTGATGCGCTCCTGCAGGAGGCCCATCTCATCCGCCAGGTTGGGCTGGTAGCCCACAGCCGAAGGCATGCGGCCCAGCAGGGTCGACACTTCGGAGCCGGCCTGGGTGAAGCGGAAGATGTTGTCGATGAAGAGCAGTACGTCCTGGTTCTGCACATCGCGGAAGTACTCCGCCATGGTCAGTGCAGATAGGGCCACGCGCAGACGCGTTCCCGGCGGCTCATCCATCTGGCCGAAGACAAGGGCGGTGTCCTTGAGGACGCCCGCCTCTTCCATTTCAACCCAGAGGTCATTACCTTCACGCGTGCGCTCACCCACACCGGCGAAGACCGAGGTACCACCGAAGTTGCGTGCAACACGGGTGATCATTTCCTGAATCAGAACGGTCTTGCCCACGCCGGCACCGCCGAACAGGCCGATCTTTCCACCCTTGATGTACGGGGTGAGGAGGTCGATGACCTTGATGCCGGTTTCCAGCATCTCGGTGGAGCCTTCGAGCGAAGCGAAGCTCGGTGCCTTGCGGTGGATGGGCCAGCGTTCGCTGATCTCCAGCTCCGACTCGGCAACGTCCAAGGGCTGGCCCAGAACGTTGAAGATGTGGCCCTTGACGCCGTCGCCAACCGGGACGGAAATCGGGGCACCGGTGTCCACCACGTTGGTACCGCGGACGAGGCCGTCGGTCGCCTGCAGCGAGATCGCGCGAATGAGGTTGTCGCCGAGGTGCAGCGCAACTTCGAAGGTGATGGTCTTGGTTTCACCGTTGAGAGTGATCTCGGTGGTGAGGGCGTTGTAGATTGACGGGATTGCGTCAGCCGGGAATTCGACATCGACAACCGGGCCGATTACGCGCGCAATACGGCCGGTTGCACCGGACGTTGCGGCTACGTGTTCGGTAGCAGTGGCAGTCATCTCTCTCACTTCATTCAGTAGATGGCGTGGGGTTAAGTCTATCTGTGGTGGTGCTGGTTACGCGGAACCGAGGCGGTGGAGGCTACGACGCGAGGGCGTCGGCACCGGCAACAATCTCGGAGAGTTCCTGCGTAATTTCGGCCTGGCGGGCCGTGTTGCGCAGACGCGTGTACTTCTTGATCAGGTCCGTCGCGTTGTCGCCTGCGGACTTCATCGCCCGCTGGCGGGCGGCGAGCTCGGAAGCTGCTGCCTGCAGCATGGCTGCGAAGATACGGGATTCGATATAGCGCGGGAGCAGGGCGTCAAGAACACGCTCCGTTTCCGGCTCGAACTCGTACAGCGGCAGGAGATCCGATTCGGACGCGGCTTGCTCTTCGACAACTTCGAGCGGGAGCAGGCGGATAACCGTCGGCTCCTGCGTGACCATGGACTTGAAGCGGGTGTAGACAACGTGGATTTCGTCCACGCCGCCGTCTTCGAAGTCCGTTGCAAATTCGGCCAGCAGCGCTTCGCCGATTTCCCGGGCGGTTGCGAACTCTGGCGCGTCCGTGCCTCCGGTCCAGACCCGTGCATACTGCCGGTTCCGGAAATCGAAGTAGGCCTGGGCCTTACGGCCCACGACGTAGGTTTTGACTTCCTTGCCTTCGGCGTGGAGCAGCTCGTTGAGACCTTCCGCCTGCTTGAGGACGCTGGCGGAATAGGAACCTGCCAAACCGCGGTCCGAGGTAATTACCAGGACGGCGGCGCGGCGGATCTGCTCCGGCTCAGTGGTCAGCGGGTGGTCGATTTCGCTTTGGCTGGCGACAGCAGAAACGGCGCGCGTAATCGCGTTCGCGTAAGGCAGTGAAGCTGCTACGCGCGCACGGGCCTTCCCGATGCGCGAGGTAGCGATCAGTTCCATCGCCTTGAAGATCTTGCGCATCGACGTTGTCGAGCTGATCTTCTGGCGGTAGACCCGGATCTGGGCTCCCATACTTATCCTTTCCTAACATTCCGTAGCCTGGTGTGCCGGACCGTTTGGCCCGGCACACCAGGCGGTGCGGAACTAGCGCTTCTGCTTGACGATCTTTTCCTGGTCGACTTCGCCCTCGGAGATGGCGTCATGCTCCTCGTGGCCGGCGCCTACCAGGTGGTTGTCACCCTGGCCGAAGAAGCCCTTTTTGAAGTCGACGATCGAGGACTTCAGAGCTGCAACTGTGTCGTCGTCCAGCACGTTGGTCTGGGCCAGCGTGGTGAGGATCGAGGACTTGTGGCGCAGGTGCTCCAGGAACTCACCTTCAAAACGGCTGATGTCCTCGACGGGAACGTCATCCAGGTAGCCGTTGGTGCCGGCCCAGATGGAGACGACCTGGTCCTCGACCGGGAACGGCGAGTACTGGCCCTGCTTGAGCAGTTCCATCAGGCGGGCGCCACGCGTCAGCTGCTGGCGGGATGCTGCGTCCAGGTCGGATGCGAACATTGCGAACGCCTGCATATCGCGGTACTGCGCCAGGTCCAGCTTCAAGGTACCGGAGACCTTCTTCATGGACTTCACCTGGGCGGCACCGCCAACGCGGGAAACCGAAACACCCACGTCAACAGCAGGGCGCTGGTTGGCGTTGAAGAGGTCGGACTGCAGGAAGATCTGGCCGTCCGTGATGGAGATGACGTTGGTCGGGATGTAGGCGGACACGTCGTTCGCCTTGGTCTCGATCAGCGGCAGGCCCGTCATGGAGCCGGCACCGAGCTCGTCGGAGAGCTTGGCACAACGCTCCAGCAGGCGGGAGTGCAGGTAGAAGACGTCGCCCGGGTAGGCTTCGCGTCCCGGCGGGCGGCGCAGCAGCAGCGACACCGCGCGGTAGGCTTCGGCCTGCTTGGACAGGTCATCGAACACGATGAGGACGTGCTTGCCGCCGTACATCCAGTGCTGGCCGATGGCCGAGCCTGCGTACGGAGCCAGGTACTTGAAACCTGCGGGGTCGGAGGCGGGAGAAGCCACGATGGTGGTGTACTCCAGCGCGCCGTTGTCCTCGAGGGTCTGGCGGATGGCGGCAATGGTGGACGCCTTCTGCCCGATGGCCACGTAGATGCAGCGGACCTGCTTGGTCACATCGCCGGAAGCCCAGTTGGCCTTCTGGTTGATGATGGTGTCGATGGCGATGGCGGACTTACCGGTCTGGCGGTCGCCAATGATGAGCTGGCGCTGGCCTCGGCCGATCGGGATCATGGCATCGATCGCCTTGAGGCCGGTCTGCATCGGCTCGTGCACCGACTTGCGCTGGGTCACGCCGGGAGCCTGGAGCTCCAGGGCGCGGGTGGTCTCGGCCTTGATCTCGCCGAGGTCGTCGATGGGCATGCCCAGCGGGTCAACGACGCGGCCCAGGAAGGCGTCGCCCACGGGGACGGACAGAACCTGTCCGGTGCGGTGCACTTCCTGGCCTTCTTCGATGCCGGTGAAGTCACCGAGGACGATGACGCCGATTTCGCGGACGTCGAGGTTCTGGGCGAGGCCCAGTGTGCCGTCCTCAAAACGAAGCAGCTCGTTCGCCATGACCGAGGGAAGGCCCTCAACACGGGCGATGCCGTCACCAGCGGTGGTTACGCGGCCGACCTCTACGCGCTCTGCGTTTCCGGGTTCGTAGGACGCCGCGAACTCGTTCAGCGCATTACGGACGTCGTCGGCGTTGATGGTCAATTCGGCCATCTGCAGTCCCTGCTCTCCTGTTTGTGGTCACCGCAATCGGTGACCGGGGTTTCTATCAGTTTGTTGTGCTTGTCCGGCTAGCCGGCCAGCTGGCGTTGCAGTTCGCCCAGCTTGGTGAGAACCGAAGCGTCGAGCACTTCGTCACCGACCTGGACGCGGATGCCGCCAATGAGTGCCGGGTCAACATTGACGTTGACCTTCAGTTCCCGTCCGTACAGGGCATTCAGGCCGGCCTGCAGGCGGGCAAGCTGCGTCTGGGTCAAAGGACGGGTCACGCTGACCGTTGCAATCCAGCGCTGCTGCCGCTTGGCTGCCAGCTCGGCAAACCGCTCAACAAGCCGGGTGGGCTTGATGCCACGGGGCTGGGTCACAGCCTGGGCAATGAGGACTTTGGCTTCCTCACTGGCAGCGGGCACAAGCTTCTCGGCAAGCGCAACCTGCGCTGCACTGCTGGCCTGTGGTTCGGACAGAGCACGTTGTACCTCATGGCTGGAGGCAACAGCCTGGTTGAAGGAGAACAGATCGTTCTCCAGCTCTTCCAGGCCAGTGATTCCGGAGGCAGAAACGGCCGACTTGTTTTCAGCAACGGAAATGACCACCGTTGCGGCAAGAGTCTCGAGTGCATCGCCGATATCACGGGCGTTTGCCCAGCGTGAGCTGGCCAGTCCGCCTGCGATGTCTGCAGCATCAGCGGAGACTTTCCCGCCAACCAGCTGCTTGACCAGCGCCGACTTTTCGTCACCGTTGCGGGACGGGTCAGTCAGGGCGCGGCGCAAGCCAGCCGAGCTGTCCACCATTCCCAGAATTCCGAAGAGTTCCTTTGCCAGCTGCAGCGACGCCGTCGGAAGCTTTGCTTCCAACTCCGCCAGCGCTGTTGCCAGCGATTCGCTCGATACGCCTGCCATTACTTAGCTGCACCTGCGTTCTGGGACTCCAGATCTGCCAGGAAACGGTCCACGACCCGTGCCGCGCGCTCATCGTCGTTGAGCGATTCGCCCACGATGCGGCCGGCAAGGGTGGTGGCCAGGGTGCCCACCTCAGAGCGCAGCGACACAACGGCCGCCTGTCGCTCGGACTCGATCTGTGCGTGGGCCTGCGCGGTGATGCGGGCAGACTCGGCTGCAGCCTTCTCCTTGAGATCCGCAAGGATCTGTGCACCTTCGGCGCGGGCTTCCTCACGGATGCGGTTGGCTTCGGTGCGGGCGTCGGTCAGCTGCTGCTTGTACTCTTCGAGTGCAGCAGACGCCTCAGCCTGTGCCTTTTCAGCCTTGGCGATGCCGCCTTCGATGGCCTCGGCACGCTCCGCGAAGGTCTTCTCGAACATCGGGACAACAAACTTGACCACGATGAACAAGAGGATGAGGAAGCCCACGAGGACAACGCCCATTTCCCAGAGGTTGGGCATGAGGGGGTTGACTTCGCCCTCAGTGGCGGCTGAGATGATCAGCTGATTCATATTTCACCCGTCCTTTTCTACTCGGTTCTGAAAGTTCGCTTCGCTCTAGGACTAGAGAACGAAGGCGAAGACCAGGCCGAGGATGGCAAGGGCTTCGGTCAGCGCAAGGCCAAGGAACGCGATCGGCTGCAGGATACGCTGTGCTTCCGGCTGGCGTGCAACGCCGTTGATGTAGGCAGCGAATACGAGGCCAACACCGATACCACCGCCGATTGCGGACAGACCGTAACCTACGAGGTTGAGATTGCCTTCCATTTTTCTTCCTTTCAAGATGCCACCCATGTGGCAGGTTGTTTGGGTTGCTTCATCCCCGCGAGGGGAAGTCTGTGGTTGCCCCGAAGCTGCGCTTCGCCGGCGGGTGCCTAGTGGCTGTCGGCGTGCAGGGCGCCTTCGATGTAGATCGCGGTCAGCAGCGTAAAGACATAGGCCTGCAGGACCATGATCAGGGCTTCAAGCATGTACATGGCGATGGCGCCGGCGAGGACCAGGACCGAGGTGCCCTTCAGCAGGACGTTCTCCTGCATCACCAGGTATTCGATGCCGGATCCGGCGATCATCACGATCAGGTGGCCGGCGAGCATGGTGGCGAACAGACGGAGGCTGTGCGTCACGGGCCGGACGAGGAAGTTGGAGATGATCTCAATGGGGATCACGATCGGCAGGATGAACCACGGCACGCCCGAGGGGACGGTGGCCAGCTTGAAGTAGCGCAGGCCGTTCTTCTTGACGCCGATAACGATCCAGGTGAAGTACACCAGGCCGGCCAGAACATACGCTCCACCCACGTGCGAGAACGTGGGGAGCTGGATCACCGGGATAGCACCGTAGATGTTGTTGACCAGGATGAAGAAGAACAGGCTGAACAGGAGGGGAACATACTTGATGAAGTCCCTGCCGCCGATGATGTCCTTGGCAATTCCGTTGCGGACGAAGCCGTAGGCGGCCTCGCCGGCGAACTGGAGCTTGCCGGGTACCAGCTGCTGCTTGCGTGCAGCCAGCACGAAGAAGGTAGCGATAATTGCGACAGAGAGGAGGACCAGCAGCATCTGCTTGGAGAATCCTTCTGCGGCACCCCACGGCAGGATTGCCGGCAAATGCATTTCGTTAATACCAGGAGGAGTAAACTCTCCTGAATCTTGGGCCGGGAGCGCAAGCGCGATCAACGCGTTTCCTCTCTGCAGTGTCCATCATTGGGCGTTGGGCGGGGTCCGGCAGCATGAGCGCCTGCTGTTCCCCCTGTGAAATTATTTGGCACTATCTTTTCCGTCCTGGGACGGTGCGCTGGGAGCATGGAGCTCATCAGCATTTTTGCGGGAACTGGTGAGGCCATGCATGTGGGAAAGGTAGAAACCTCCGACGGCTCCGAGCAGAGCGCCTGCGAGCACAATCCAGCGCATTCCCCACAGATAATCCAGTCCCCACCCTATCAAACTCCAGACGATGATTCCGCCAACGATGTAGCTGAAGACAGCTATTCCAGCGTTGTAGCCGCCGTCGGTGTTATCGGCTGCGACTCCGGGCGCGGATACCCCGCGGATGGGTGCGGAGTGGTCCGCCTGCCCCCGTTTCCGTGTGTTGCGCATAGGGTTATTCCTTCCCCTCTGGATCGTTGTAGATCTGGAGGCGCGCCCTGCTGAAGCCGTGGATCTCCGCGGCCTGCCACAGGACCACCGCAACGACGGCGCCGATGACGAACCAGCGTCCGTGGAGCCACTCCGGGGCGCCGATGACGAACAGGACGACGGCGAAGCCAACTACCTTGATGAAGTACGTGGCCACGAACATCCCGATTGCGCCGGAAGGGTTCCCGCGTCCCACGAAGTGGCCAACGAGCAGGCTGATCCCGAAGAACAGCATGACCAGCAGGCCCCCGAGGGAACTGGAAGCCGCGCCGGTTGCTCCATTGAGGAGTCCGGCAGGAATGGCACAAAGCGCAAGTCCTGCTGCAGCAGCAATCGAGCTGCGCTTGAGCAGGTCCAGCCACAGCGAAGGGGTGGGACCGGAGGCGCCAACGTGTCCGTTGCCGGAGGCAGGTCCGGACTCGGCGTTGGAGGTCATTCGATCCCAATCGTCGGCACCACATGGCAGCTGGCCAGGAGGCAGGGGGTGGAGTGGCAGCTTGGGCTGCCCCTAAATTCTACACGAGATAGAAATAATTCAGAACCGGCGTTACGCCACGGTTTGCCCGTTGCCTCGGGACAGATATGGCCATGCGGTCACCAGCCCCATGACCAGTGTGGCGAAGATGTCGACGGCGAGAACCACCTGCCAGGGAAAGATGGCAAACGCCAGGCCGCCGAAGGAAAGCACCGCGGTCCAGAGATACATCAGGATCACGGCGGTTCTGTGGGAGTAGCCGATGTCAAGCAGCTTATGGTGCAGATGCCCGCGGTCGGCGGACCAGGGCGATCGCCCGCGGGCCGTGCGGCGGACCACGGCAAGGCCCAGGTCGAGCAGCGGCAGGAAGAGCACGGCGAAGGGAAGCAGGATGGGAATCACGGTGGAGATACCGTTGGCACGGTCATAGAGGCCGGAGGAGATCTGTCCCGTGGATACCACACCGGCCGAGGCCATGAGCAGTCCGATCAGCATCGCCCCCGAATCGCCCATGAAGATTTTCGAGGGAAAGAAGTTGTGCGGCAGGAAGCCCAGGCAGCCGCCCACCAGGACGGCGGTAATGAGGGTTGCCAGGTCCGAGTAGTCCAGCAGCACGGCGTTCCGGTGCACCCAGTAGGCGGTGAAGAAGAACGCGGTGCCGCCGATGATGGCCACGCCTGCGGCCAGGCCGTCCAGTCCATCAATGAAATTGAAGGCATTCATGGTGGTGACGATCAGCCCCGCCGTCAGCACCACACGGAGCATTCCGTCCTGGAGATAGATGGGTTCGGGCACCCAGGGGACGATGGTCATCTGGACACCCCAGATGGCCACTGTCAGTCCTGCGGCGCTTTGCCCGATCAGTTTCACCCACCAGCGGATGTCCAGGAGGTCGTCTGCCACGCCTACCAGGACGATCACGGCAGCGCCTGCCAGGACGCCCCATGGCGAGAAATTGTTCCGGTAGATGTCCCTGACGAAAAAGGACTGGCTGGCCACGACCAGCGCCACCAGGACGCCGAGGAAGATTGCCACGCCGCCCAGCCTGGAGACCGGGGTGGAATGCATGTCACGGCTGCGGATGGGCAGGTGCAGCTCCAGCCGGTGTCCCACGATGCGGGCACCCCAAGTGGCTGCGTAGGAGACGACGGCAGCCGTGAGCCCCATGAGCAGGTACATGATCATGGGACTGGAACCGTTTCGGGCGTGGTGTCGAAGCCGTTCAGCTGCGTCGGCAGCCGGTCCGTGGTGGGTGGGCTCACTGGCCGGGAATCTGTTCTTCGATAAATGAAACTTCTCCGTCGCCGAGCACGCAGCAGGCAGTGCGCACAGACTTACGCGCAGTGCCTTACAGGGCTGTATTACAGTGGACTCTAGTCAAAGATACTAGTGCCACCGGCACCATGGCTCCGCGCCACACGGGCGCACATCAGGCGGGGAACTCCCTGGCGGCCATGCTGAAAGGACCCCCATGACCCCCCGCATTGCGGTTGCCGCGGTGACGTTCGACCGGCCCAAGGAACTCTCCGTTCTGCTGGATTCGATCAACGCGCAGACCCGGCATGTTGACACTATTTGCCTGGTGGACAGCGGTACAACACCTGCACGCGCCGTGGCCGAAAAACACGGCAACGTCGACTACGTCCGGTCCGAAGCCAACCTTGGCGGCGCAGGCGGGTTTGCGCTGGCCGCCCTCAAGGCCGTGGCCAGCGGTGCGCGCTGGATCTGGATGATGGACGACGACGCCGAGCCCGCTGATCCCGAATGCCTCGCCACGCTGCTGCGCGAGGCCGAGGCACGCGGCCTCGAGGCCGTGGTCCCCCTTGTTACGGCACCCGGCCATCCCGACCGGCTGTCCTTTTTCTTCCGTCTTGACGGCAAGGTCACGCACGATCGGGCGGAGGTGGAGAAGCTCGGCTTCCTCCCGGCCGACGGCCACTTCTTCAACGGCGCGCTGATCCGCTCAGACGTGTTCTTCAAGGTCGGTTTGCCGGACATGCGGCTGTTCATCCGCGGCGACGAGGTGGATTTCACCATCCGCCTCCGCCAGGCGGGAATCCGCTTCGGGACCGTGACCACCACTTCCATCACACATCCGCACGCATTCTCGGAGACGCAGCATGTCTATGGCGCCCGCTGGCACGTCATCGTCCCCGACTCCGCCTTCAAGCGCTACTACTACTACCGCAACCGCGGCTACCTGATCCGCCGGTACTTCCGGGTGCGCTCTTTCGTGGCCGACGTCGGCGGGTACCTGGGCTACTTCCTGCAGCGCCGCGACCTGCCGGGCTTCCTGGGCTGGGCGCGTGCATTCGGCACCGGCCTGCGGGGCAAGGGCTTTGCCCCTTTGGAAGACCAGAAGTTCTAGCCGGCCCTGGTTCCGCCCTGCCGGCGCTCAGATTCAGCCTGCCGCTGCCTGTTCAGGCCTTGGCCTTCAGCCGGCGTGCTGCAAGGAGCCAGAGCAGGACCCATGGCTCACCCAGAACGCGGTAGGCCACACGGCGCGGATGCAGGAGCAGGCGCCAGGCCCACTCCAGTCCCATCCTGCCGAGCCACCGGGGCGCAAGCTTCTGGACTCCCGCCAACTGCTCGATCGCCCCGCCCACGGCACAGTACACAGCCGGCGGCATGTCACCCAGCCGGCGCTGCAGCACTTCCTCCTGCAGGGGCATGCCCAGGCCAAGCAGGACCAACTGCGGCTGTTCGCGGTGCAGCCAGGCAACGGCCGCTTCCTCCAGGGCAGGACCCCAGCCCTCCCCCGGAAAACCCGCTACGCGGGCGCCCGGAACGATTGCCTCAAGCCGCCGCACAGCCCCGGCGTTCGCTTCCGGCCCCGCGCCGACCACAGCAATCCGGTCCAGCCCGCGGACCTGGTCCAGGGCCGGCAGCCAGTCGGTGGAGCCCAGCCGGTAATCCATGACGGGGCCGTCGGCATTGCCGGTCCTCCCCCACAGCCACAGCACCGGCGCCCCGTCCAGGAGCACCACATCGCTTTCCTCGTAGAGGCGGCGGAAGCCGTCGTTGGACAAGGCGAGCGTGACGCTGTGCAGGTTGTGGCCCAGCACGGTGCGCGTGGAGCCTTCCGCAATGTAGCTGTTCAGTTCTGCAACCAGCTCGGAAACCCGCAGTGGAGTGGCATGGACGTCCAGGACGGGTATCTGCTGGCGGTCAAGCGCCATCAAGGCTGTGCGTTCCCGGCAGGAGCGCCGGGTTCTGCTTCTGTACCCGTCACCGCGGACGAGCCGGAAGAGGCGGGCAAGGACCCGGCGTCGTTCCCCTTATCCGAAGGTGCACCTTGCCCGGGTGCGGCGGATACCTCCGGTTCCTCCTCAGCCATGGGGATTTCGCCCAGGCCCAGGACGCCCGGGACGTGCTCGCGCAACCTGTCCAGGCTCACCGCCCCGTTGCGCACCACGCGCAGGATGGGGCCGGTGGCGTCCACGATGGTGGACGGGACGCCGGCTTCACCCTCCAGCGGTCGCGGCCCGCCCTCCAGGTACACCTCCACCGAGTCAGCCAGCTGTTCCCGTGCCGCTGCGGCGGTCTGGGCCGGAGCCTGGCCAGTGCGGTTGGCCGAGGAAACGGCAAGCGGTCCCGTCAGGGTCAGCAGTTCCAGGGCCACCTCGTCAGCCGGCATCCGGAGCGCCACAGTGCCTTTGGTTTCACCCAGGTCCCAGTCCAGCGACGGCTGGGCGTGCAGGATCAGGGTCAGGCCGCCGGGCCAGAAGGCCTCCGCCAGCTTGCGGGCCTCGGCGGACACCTCGGTGGCCAGGCCGTCCAGTGCGTTAATGCGCGGAATCAGGACGGGCGGGGGCATGGTGCGGCTGCGCCCCTTGGATACCAGCAGCATGGTGACGGCCTGCGGCGAGAACGCATCCGCGCCGATTCCGTACACGGTGTCCGTGGGGAGCACGACGCACTTCTTCTCGCTGATGGCACGCTGGGCATGTTCCAGTCCCCGTGCCCGTTCGTCGTCAGTGGTGCAGTCATAAGTTGTGGTCACTGGCCCATTCTTTCATTCGGTAGGGCCTGGTCCGCGAGCAGGGCGCTGGTGGCGCGCTCCTTGCCGTTGAGGTCCAGGTGCGTCGTGATGGTTGTCCAGGAGCCCGTCCTGGCAAGCATTGCGGCGATCCAGCCGGACTGGACTTCCGCGTGTTCCATGACGAAGTAGCCCCCGGGACGCAGCAGCCGGGCCGCGGAGGCGGCGGCCGCCGTCGGAAGTTCCATGCCGTCCGCTCCCCCGCCGTACAAAGCCTCCGGGGGGTCGTGCAGGGCTACTTCGGGTTCGTTGGGGATGGCTTCAGCGGGGATGTACGGAGGATTCGAAACCACGACGTCGACCGTGCCGTTGAGTTCCGGAAAGGCGTTGCGCAGGTCCCCCATGACAAGGTTGACGCCCAGCGGGGCGAGGTTTTTCGCAGCCCAGGCGTGCGCAAACGGGCTGAACTCGACGGCATGCACCTCGGCGCCCGGTACCTCATGCGCAAGGGAACCGGCGATGGCACCGGAGCCGGTCCCAAGGTCCACGATCCGGGGGTGGGGCATGTCCCTGACGTGGTCGATGGCCAGCTGGACCACTGATTCGGTCTCCGGACGCGGGATGAACACCCCGGGCCCCACGGCCAGTTCCAGGTAGCGGAAATGCGCCACCCCGGTGATGTGCTGCAGCGGGACGCGGCGCGCACGTTCGGCCACAAGGGCTTCGTAGCCTTCGGGCGCCGGCGTATCACCGAGCATCAGGGAGCGGAGCCGCCCCAGCCCGACGTTGAGGAGATGGTCCGCCAGCAGCTCCGCGTCCACACGGGGACTGGGGACACCGGCCTCGGCCAGTATTGCCGCGGCCTCGCGGACCGCCGCGGCCAGGGACTGGGAAGGCGCCGGGGAGGCGGGCTCAGTCATGCAAAGCTCCCGGTCAGTCGCCGATGGCGTCCAGCCGCGCCTGCTCATCCATCTCGATGGCGGACTGGATCACCGGTTCCAGGTCCCCGTTCATGACCTGGTCAAGGTTGTAGGCCTTGTAGCCGGTGCGGTGGTCAGCGATCCGGTTTTCCGGGTAGTTGTAGGTCCGGATGCGCTCCGAGCGGTCCATGGTGCGGATCTGGGACTTGCGCTGGGCAGAATTCTCGGCGTCGATCTGCTCCTGCTGGTGCGCAAGGATGCGGGCGCGCAGGACGCGCATGCCGGCTTCGCGGTTCTGCAGCTGGGATTTCTCGTTTTGCATGGCCACCACGATCCCGGTGGGAAGGTGGGTGATGCGGACGGCGGAGTCCGTGGTGTTAACGGACTGCCCGCCGGGGCCGGAGGAGCGGTAGACGTCGATCTTGAGGTCGTTCGGGCTGATTTCGAGCTCTTCCGGCTCGTCCACTTCCGGCAGGACCAGCACGCCGGCGGCGGAGGTGTGGATGCGGCCCTGGGATTCCGTAACCGGGACGCGCTGGACGCGGTGCACGCCGCCCTCGAACTTGAGCCGGGCGTACACGCCCTCGGCGGGGTCATTCGAGTTGCCCTTGACGGCCACCTGGACGTCCTTGTAGCCGCCAAGGTCGGACTCGGTGGCGGAAATGATTTCGGTCTTCCAGCCGCGGGACTCCGCGTACCGGGTGTACATGCGCAGCAGGTCGCCGGCGAACAGGGCAGCCTCGTCGCCACCTTCACCGCCCTTGACTTCAAGGATCACGTTGCGGGCATCATCGGGATCGCGCGGAATCAGCAGGCGGCGGAGCTTGGCGGCAGCAATCTCCAGAGCGGCTTCGAGTTCAGGCACCTCGGCAGCGAACTCAGGATCCTCCGAGGCCATTTCCTTGGCAGCAGCAAGGTCGTCCCGGATGCCTTCCCACCTGTGGTAGGCCTCAACAATGCCATTAAGCTGAGCCGAACGCCGCCCGAGCTTCCGGGCAAGCCGCTGGTCAGCATAAACAGCAGGATCCCCCAGCTGCGCCTGGATAGCATCATGCTCATCAAGCAGGCCCTGTACGGACTCAAACATTTTTCAAAACCTCTTTCGACTTGCACAAGTCTAGTAATGCGACAAGGTGGGTTAACGCCGAACCGCTCAAAATATGCCGGCCAGGGAGTGGCTTCGGGCTTGCCGGAGCTGGGTGGCCTGGGATCGTAGATCGCAAGCCACCCGGCGTAGGGGCGGGGCCGGCATATTTTGAGCGGTGAGCTCAGCTACTTGTCGTTATCGGACTTCGCACCAAGCGTCGTCTTCTGGACCTGCATGAGGAACTCGACGTTGCTCTGGGTTTCGCGGATCTTGTTGGTGAGCAGTTCAAGGCTCTGCTGGGTCTCGAGTCCGGAGAGGACGCGGCGCAGCTTCCACATGATCTTGACTTCTTCGGGCGAGAGCAGGTTTTCCTCGCGGCGGGTGCCCGAGGCGTTGACGTCCACGGCGGGGAAGATGCGCTTGTCGGCCAGCTGGCGGGACAGGCGGAGCTCCATGTTGCCGGTGCCCTTGAACTCTTCGAAGATGACCTCGTCCATCTTGGATCCGGTCTCGACGAGTGCCGTGGCCAGGATGGTGAGCGAGCCGCCGTTCTCGATGTTGCGGGCGGCACCGAAGAAGCGCTTGGGCGGGTAGAGGGCTGCGGAGTCGACGCCACCGGACAGGATGCGGCCGGAGGCCGGTGCCGCCAGGTTGTAGGCGCGGCCCAGGCGGGTCATGGAGTCCAGGAGGACCACCACGTCCATGCCCATTTCCACGAGGCGCTTGGCGCGTTCGATGGAGAGTTCGGCCACAGTGGTGTGGTCGTCGGCGGGACGGTCGAAGGTGGAGGCGATGACCTCACCCTTGACGGTGCGCTGCATGTCCGTGACTTCTTCGGGGCGTTCGTCAACCAGCACCATCATGAGGTGGACCTCAGGGTTGTTGGTGGTGATCGCGTTGGCGATGGACTGCAGGATGAGCGTCTTGCCGGCCTTGGGCGGGGAGACGATCAGGCCGCGCTGGCCCTTGCCGATGGGGGCAACGAGGTCGATGACGCGGGGACCGATCTTCTTGGGGTCGGTCTCCAGGCGCAGGCGCTCAGACGGGTACAGCGGAACCAGTTTGGCGAACTCTACGCGGTCCTTCAGCTCTTCCGGGGTCTTGCCGTTGACAGAGGTCACGCGCACCAGGGCGTTGAACTTCTGGCGGTTGGACTGCTGGCTGCGGTCTTCGCCGTCACGGGGTGCGCGGATGGCACCGACGACGGCGTCGCCCTTGCGGAGGTTGTACTTCTTGACCTGGGCCAGGGAGACGTAGACGTCGTTGGGGCCGGGCAGGTAGCCGGAGGTCCGGATGAACGCGTAGTTCTCCAGGACGTCCAGGATGCCGGCGACTGGCAGCAGGACGTCGTCTTCGGTGATCTCGACGTCGTCCACGTCGGGGCCCTGGTTGCGGCCCCGACGGCGGTCGTTGCGGTCGCGGAAGCGGTCGTTGCGGGAGTTGTCCCGGTCCTGGCCGCCGGAGCGGTCATTGCGGTCATTCCGGTCGCGGCGGTTCCGGCGGTTGCGGCGGCTGCCGCCGTCACTGTCGTCGTTGTCCCGGCTGCCTTCACGCTGGCCTGCATCGCGGCTGCCGCTGTTGTCACGGCCGCCGTCCGAGTCGCGCGAGGTGTTGTCGCGGCCGCGGGTGCGGCCGCCGTCGCGGCGTTCGGTGCGCTGGCCGGCGTCGCCCGTTTCAGTTGCGGGGGCTTCGGTGCGCTGTTCGCCCGAACGCTGCTCGCCTGAACGCTGTTCCGTGGCGGGCTGCTCCACCGGAGTTTCTGCCGGGGCCTCCTGGACGGCGGCGGCAGCAGCCTCGCTGCGGCGGCGGTTGCGGGTGCGGGGCTGGCGGCGCTCCTGGGCGCCTTCGGTTCCCTCCGTGGTTTCCGCAGGAGCAGCCGACGGCGCCTCAACGGTTGCGCCGGAAGGCGCGGCAGGGGTTTCCACGACGGGAGCTTCGGCTGCCGGGGCAACCACACCGTCACTGACGGCGCGGCGGCTGCGGCCGCGTCCGCGGGCACGGGTGCCCTCAGCGGCGGGAGCTTCGGCGGCCGGGGCCTCCGGAGCGGAAGCCGGTGCAGCTGAAGCCACGGCGGTTTCCGGAGCCCTTTCCGCTGCCTTTGCGGGGGCCTTGGCGGTGAGTGTTCCTGCACGGTGGGCGGAAATGGCCGAGACCAGGTCCCCCTTGCGCATGCGGGATCCGCCTGAGATACCGAGCTGGCTGGCCAGGGCCTGCAGCTGGGCGAGCTTCAGGCCGGCGAGGCCGCTGCTCTTGGCGGTTGCGGCCGGTGATTCGGCAGCAGAAGTTGTGTGTTCCACAGCTGGCGACAGCTCAGTGGTTTCGGTCACGAAGGATCCTTCCCCCTCGACGGCGTCCAGACTGGGAGCTGGGCGCGATGATTTGATCTGGGCTGCAGTTCAGATCTGCAGCCGGGATTTCGGCCTTGCCGGTTGGATTTCGGCCAGCAGGGCCGGATACTGATTCACCTTGCGCTGCGCCCAAGGCACAACGCCGGGCTGACGGTTCAGGGGCAGTTGGATGCTGCAGATTCCTGCGACAGACCAAGCAGGCGGCACCGGAATACATTCACAGTGGTAGATCAAATAGCAACTGAATGCAGGAGCAGATCAGATAGGCGGAATTACCGCCGGTGCAGTTCAACCTTAGCACCTTCGACGTCCACTGCCAGCTTCAGCACGCGCCAACCGATGTCCGGCGTGTTCTCCGCCGTATAGGCCTGGATGAAGGCGAGGGCGTGGACTGCCTGCTCCTCGCCGTTTGCCAGTACCAGGACGGTGGGCCCGGCCCCGGAAACCACTGCGGCATAGCCCGCTTTGCGGAGTGCGCCGATCAAGGCGGCACTGGGCCGCATGGCGTCGGCTCGGTAGCTCTGGTGCAGGTAATCCTCGGTGCCCGGCAACAGGAATTCGGGGTTCTGCGTCAGTGCGTGGATCAGCAGGGCGGCGCGGCCGGAGTTCATGGCGGCCGCATGGTGTCCCACAGATGCCGGCAGCAGGGCGCGGGCCGCTTCGGTGGACAGTTCAAAGTTGGGTACCGCCACGATGGGGATAACGGACCCGGCCACGGTGGCACGGGTGCTGCTGTACTGCTCACTGTCCTGCCATGACAGCGCCAGTCCGCCGAAAAGGGCCGGTGCCACGTTGTCCGGATGGCCCTCCAGTTCACTGGTGAGCTGGAGGATCCAGTCCTTCCCGCGCTGGTCTTCGGCCGGCACCATGGCATTGGCAGCCGAGACTGCGGCCACCACGGCAGATGCGGACGAGCCCAGTCCCCGGCCGTGCGGGTTGACGTTGTCGGCAACAACCTTCAGTCCGCCGTGCCGGTAACCCAGCCGCTCGAAAGCCGCGTCCATGGCGCGGACCACCAGGTGGCTGGCATCGCGCGGCAGGGTGTCAGCGCCCTCGCCGCGGAGCTCGAACACGAGGTCGTCCGTGTCGAGGCTTTCCACGGTGAGGGTGTCGTGCAGGGCCAGTGCGAGCCCAAGGCTGTCATAGCCGGGGCCGAGGTTGGCGCTCGTGGCGGGGACCCTGACGGTGACGCGCTGCCCCGGCTCAATCAGGTGCAGTCCGACCGCGGCCTGCGAGGTGGTGTCCAAGGCTATTTTTCTTCCAGTCCCAGCTCAGCGGCAACGGTGACCACATCGTTCGGAACCTTGACGGGCTGGACGTCGCTGCCGTCCTCCGTGCGCAGGGCCCACTGGGGATCCTTCAGGCCGTGGCCGGTGACGGTGATGACGATGGTCTTGCCGGAGGGCACTTCGCCGGCGGCGTGCTTCTTGAGCAGACCGGCTACACCGGCGGCGGAGCCGGGCTCGACGAACACGCCTTCACGGGATGACAGCCAGCGGTGGGCGTTCAGGATTTCCTCGTCGGTGACGGCTTCGATGAGTCCGCCGGATTCGTCGCGTGCGCCCACGGCTCCGTCCCAGGACGCGGGGTTTCCGATGCGGATGGCCGTGGCGATGGTGTCCGGCTCGGTGATGGGGTGGCCGGCTACGAACGGTGCTGCCCCGGCAGCCTGGAAGCCCCACATGGCGGGCGTCCTGGTGGAGACGGCGGGCAGGGTGCCGGATGTTTCGGACTCGAACGGAGCCGAGTACTCCTTGTAGCCCTTCCAGTACGCGGTGATGTTGCCAGCATTGCCCACGGGCAGGACGTGGATGTCCGGTGCGTCGCCCAGGGCGTCCACCACTTCGAAGGCGCCGGTTTTCTGGCCCTGGATGCGGGCAGGATTGACGGAGTTGACCAGGAAGACGGGGTAGGACTCCCCCAGCTTGCGGGCGATGTCCAGGCAGGTGTCGAAGTTGCCGTCCACCTGGAGGAGGGTGGCGCCGTGGGCGATGGCCTGGCTGAGCTTGCCCATGGAGATCTTGCCTTCGGGCACCAGGACGGCGCACGTCAGGCCGGCGGCGGTTGCGTAGGCGGCGGCGGACGCGGAGGTGTTGCCGGTGGAAGCGCACACCACGGCTTTGGCGCCCGAGGCCACCGCCGCCGTCATGGCCATGGTCATGCCCCGGTCCTTGAAGGAACCGGTGGGGTTCATTCCCTCCACCTTCAGGTAGACGTCGGAACCGGTGAGTTCGGAGAGCTTCTGCGCGTGCACCAGCGGGGTGCCGCCCTCGCCAAGGGTGATCACCCTGGTGGACTCCGTCACGGGCAGACGGTCAGCGTATTCGCGGATGACACCGCGCCATTGGTGAGCCACTTAGACTCCTTCTACCCGCAAAACGGATGTAACTGAATTGATGACGTCCAGGCCCTTCACGGCCTCGACGGTGGCTGCAAGGGCAGCCTCTGACGCGCGGTGGGTGACAATCCGCAGTTCGGCCGACTCCACGTTGGATTCCGAATCCCGGTGGATGGTTTGCCGCATGATTTCGATGGACACACCGTGCCCGGCAAAGAGCTGGGCGATCTTCGCCAGCACGCCCGGCTGGTCCGCGACGTCCAGGCCGATGTAATAGCTGGTGGTGGCGGCGTCGATGGGAAGCGCCGGAACATGGCCAGTGGTGGTTTCGGTGCGTCCAGGGCCGCCCAGGACCAGGCGGCGGGCTGCCGAGACGAGGTCGCCCAGCACGGCGGATGCCGTGGGGGTGCCGCCGGCGCCCTGGCCGTAGAACATCAGCTCACCGGCGTTTTCGGCCTCGATGAACACGGCGTTGAATGCCCCGTGCACGGCGGCAAGCGGGTGTTCGCGCGGCAGCAGCGTGGGGTGGACGCGGACGGACACGCCTTCCTTGCCGTCGGCACCGGTCAGTTTCTCCGCGATGGCCAGCAGCTTGATGACGAAACCGGCATCCTTGGCAGCGGCGATGTCCGCGGCGCTGACGGACGTAATGCCTTCACAATGGACGTCGTCCAGGGCGAAGCGGGTGTGGAAGGACAACGACGCCAGGATGGCGGCCTTCGCTGCAGCGTCGTGGCCTTCGACGTCGGCGGTGGGGTCCGCCTCGGCGTAGCCAAGGCGCTGGGCCTCGGCGAGGGCGTCGGAGAACTGGGCGCCGGTGGTGTCCATCTGGTCAAGGATGAAGTTGGTGGTGCCGTTGACGATGCCCAGCACCCGGGTGATCCGGTCGCCCGAGAGGCTGTCGCGGATGGGGCGGAGGATGGGGATGGCTCCGGCCACGGCGGCTTCGTAGGACAGCTGGACGCCTGCCTTGTCCGCCTCTTCGTAGAGGGTGGGTCCGTCCTGTGCCAGGAGCGCCTTGTTGCCCGTGACCACGCATGCGCCGTTGCGCAGCGCGGAGAGGATCAGCGTGCGGGCCGGTTCAATGCCGCCCATCAGTTCGATCACCAGGTCGGCGTCCTTGACCAGGGTGTCGGCGTCGGTGGTGAAAAGCTCCTGCGGCAGGTCCACGTCGCGCGGGGCGTTGACGTTGCGCACGGCAATGCCGCTGAGTTGCAGGCGGGCACCGGTGCGGGCAGCGAGGGCATCCGCGTCCTCAATGAGGATCCGCGCAACCTGGGCCCCAACGTTGCCACAGCCCAGCAGGGCCACTTTCAGCGTTCGCATTTCCGTCATTCAGGCTCCCATATCGCGGTTCAGCAGGTCTTCTTCGGTTTCCCCGCGGACAATCAGCCGGGCAGATCCGTCGCGCACCGCGACAACGCCCGGCCGGGCCAGATAGTTGTAGTTGCTCGAGAGGGCCCAGCAGTAGGCGCCGGTTCCCGGTACAGCAAGCAGATCACCGGCTGCCACGTCCTCGGGCAGATATACATCTCTAACAACTATGTCGCCGCTCTCGCAATGTTTGCCCACCACGCGGGACAGTTGCGGAGCCGCGTCGGACGTGCGCGAGGCCAGAACGGCCGAATAATCCGCGTCGTACAGCACCGGCCGGGCGTTATCGCTCATACCGCCGTCAACCGAAACATACCGGCGCGGATACGTAACGTTGTTGCCCGCGTCACCGTCGGCGGAAGCCGCAGGGGCATCCACGCGCACGGTCTTCAACGTGCCCACCTCGTACAGGGTGAAGGTGGTGCTGCCCACGATGGCGCGGCCGGGCTCGATGGAGATACGGGGCGCGTCAATGCCCAGCTCGGCGCAGGTTGAACGCACGACGGCGGCCATCGCCGTCGCGATTTCTGCTGCGGGGCGCGGGGTGTCCACCGGGGTGTAGGCGATCCCGTACCCGCCGCCGAGGTCCAGTTCGGGCATGGTGATGGAGTACTTGTCCTGCATGGCGGCCAGGAAGCGCAGGAGCTTCTGGGCGGCCAGGGCAAACCCGTCAGGTTCGAAGATCTGCGAGCCGATGTGGCAGTGCAGGCCCAGCAGTTCGATGCCTGGGTGTGCTGCTGCCGCCGCCACTGCTTCCTCGGCGGCGGAGATGCCGGCCTCATCGGTGGTGTCAGCCGCCATGGAGAGGCCGAACTTCTGATCCTCGTGGGCGGTGGCGATGAATTCGTGCGTGTGGGCGTGGACGCCGGGGGTAAGCCGAAGCATGACCTTCGCCTGTTCACCGCGGGCCTGGGCAATGCTGCCCACGCGCTTCAGTTCGGCCAGGCTGTCCACCACGATCCGGCCCAGGCCCATGTCGAGGGCCCGGTGGATCTCGCCGTCGGACTTGTTGTTGCCGTGCAGGGCGACGTCCGCACCGGGAATCCCCGCACGATAGGCCACGGCGAGTTCCCCGCCGGATGCCGTATCAAGGCGCAGCCCTTCCTCCTCCACCCACCGGACAACCGAGGTGCACAGGAACGACTTTCCGGCGTAGTAGACGTCCACTCCCCCGCAGATGTCCGCGAACGCGTCATTGAACGCGTCGCTGAAGGCCCTGGCCCGGGCACGGAAGTCGTTCTCGCTCATCACGAAAAGGGGCGTGCCGTACTGCCGCTGCAGCTCGCTGACGGGGACACCGTCAATGCTGATTTCGCCATCTTCGTTGCGCGCCACGTCACGGGCCCACATGGGCTGGTGGAGGGCATTGAGGTCCGCCGGAACGGCGAGCCATTCCGGGGCAAGCGGAGAACCTTGTGCTCCTGTGTGCGTCATCAGTCCTACATCCGTTCCGGGGCTGAAACGCCCAGCAGGTCAAGTCCGTTGGCCAGCACCTGGCTGGTGGCGTCGTTGAGCCACAGCCGGGTGCGGTTGAGGTCGGTCACCGCTTCGTCACCCATGGGGGCAATGCGGCAGGCGTCGTACCAGCGGTGGTAGGCCCCGGCGATGGCTTCCAGGTGGCGGGCCACGCGGTGCGGTTCGCGCAGCTCTGCCGCCTTGGCCACGATGGACGGGTAGCTGCCGAGGTAGGACAACAGCTCGTTTTCGGTGGCGTGGTCCAGCAGCGAGGCCTCGAATGCGGAGCGGTCCACGCCTGCATCCACCGCATTGCGTGCGGCGCCGCGCGAACGGGCATGCGCGTACTGCACGTAGAACACAGGGTTCTCGTTGCTGTGCTTCTTCAACAGCTCCGGATCAAGGGTCAGCGGCGAGTCGGCCGGGAACCGGGCCAGGGAGTAGCGGACGGCGTCCTTGCCCAGCCAGTCGATCAGGTCCTTGAGCTCGATGATGTTGCCGGCACGCTTGGACAGCTTGGCTCCGTTAACGGACACCAGCTGGCCGATCAGGACCTCGATGTTCATTTCGGGGTCATCGCCCGCAGCGGCAGCGATGGCCTTCAGCCGGTTGATGTAGCCGTGGTGGTCAGCGCCCAGAAGGTAGATCTTTTCGGTGAAACCGCGGTCCTTCTTGGACAGGTAGTAGGCGGCATCCGCGGCGAAGTACGTGGGCTCACCGTTCGCACGGATCATCACGCGGTCCTTGTCATCGCCAAAGTCCGTGGTCCGCAGCCAGACCGCACCGCCGTCGTCGAACACGTGACCCTGTTCACGAAGGCGGGCCACGGCACTTTCGATGGCACCGGCGTCGTGCAGTTCCTGCTCCGAGAAGAAGACGTCGAACTCCACGCCGAAGTCCGCCAGGGTGGCCTTGATGTCCTTCATCTGCGCTTCGTAGGCGGCGGCGCGGATGACCGGCAGCGCAGCCACCTCGGTAAGTTCGCGGATGTCCGGGTGCGCGGTGAGCACCTCGTGGCCAAGGTCTGCGATGTACTGGCCCGGGTAGCCGCCGTCGGGCACGGGAAGGCCGTGCAGCCGGTTGTAGACCGAGTGCGCGAAGGTGTTCATCTGCGAGCCGGCGTCGTTGATGTAGTACTCGGCTGTGACGTCGGCACCGGAGGCGCGCAGCACGCGGGCAATCGAATCCCCCAGCGCAGCCCAGCGGGTGTGCCCGATGTGCAGCGGGCCGGTGGGGTTTGCGGACACGAATTCCATGTTGACCGTGTGCCCGGCGAGCGCCGTGTTGGTCCCGTAGCCCTTGCCGGCCTCGACGATAACCTTTGCCAATGCACCGGCGGCTGCGGCGTCCACGGTGATGTTCAGGAAGCCCGGGCCTGCGATGTCCACTGCGGAGACACCGTTGATTGACTTGAGGCGGGCGCTGAGCACGCTGGCAAATTCGCGCGGGTTGGTGCCCGCCTGCTTGGCCAGCTGCAGGGCGATGTTGGTGGCCCAGTCGCCGTGGTCCCGGTTCTTGGGCCGCTCCACGCGCACGTCCTCGGGGACTGCTGATGCCGCAAGGGCGATCTCGCCGGCGGCGACGGCGTCCTTGAGGCAGGCGGATATGGCGAGGGAAAGTTCTTCGGGAGTCACCCCTCTAGACTACCGGGGGCCAGTGACAGCAAAGAATTTGGCGCACATCGCCGGCCGTTCCGGCCGTACCGGAAGAGTGCGGTGAACCATTCGCGTGGATCCGGCGTTGACTAAACCGTAGCGAAAGTGAACGGTACAGCCCCAAAAAGTGAAACGAGAGCCTTCATGAGACCCTCCAGTCCCCAAAGCCCCGCCACCTCCGGCACCATGTTCCGCAAAAGTCTTTTCGCCGGTCTTGCAGGCCTGTCCCTCGCGGGAACGGTGGCGGGCTGTGCACCGTCCGCGGCGGACAGCACCCCCGGCACCGCGGGAACCCCGGCAACTCCTGCTTCGGGTCCTTCGGCCCTTGCCGGCAGCGGCGGCAGTTACAAGGACGGCACTTACAGCGCGGACGGGAACTATGTGTCCCCGAACGGCACGGAAACCGTGGGCGTGCAGCTGACGCTGGCGGGGGGAAAAGTCACGGATGTGCAGATTACCCAGCACCCGTCCAATCCAAACACCCGGAAGTTCCAGGGCCAGTTCGCCGGCGGCATCGCTGCGCAGGTGGTGGGCAGGAACATCGACGAGCTGAACGTCTCCAAGGTTGCGGGGTCCTCGCTGACCAGCGGAGGCTTCAACCAGGCCGTCGACAGGATCAAGGCGGAGGCGCAGTAGGCGGTGCCCGTCGCGGACTGGGAGGACTTTTCGTTCCAGGGGATTGGAACCGCGTGGGACATCACCACTGCGCAGCCATTGCCCCCTTCCCTTCGCGCACACCTCCTGGACAGGGTTGAAAAGTTCGACGCCGTCTGGTCGCGTTTCCGTGCCGACTCACGGGTAGCGGACCTGGCACGGGCGCCGGGACGTTATGCCTTTCCGGCTGAGGCCGCTCCGCTGGGCGAGCTGTACCGCCTGCTGTACCAGGCCACCGGCGGCGCCATGACCCCGCTGATTGGCGGCAGCCTGGAGCGTCTGGGGTATGGCGCAGCGTATTCGCTGCGGCCCGCCGGTCCGCCGCTGCCTGCACCGCCCTGGGAATCGGTGCTCACCTGGTCCGGGACAGTCCTGACCGCGAGTGCTCCCGTGCTGCTGGACATCGGCGCCGCCGGCAAGGGCCTGTTGGTGGACCTGCTGGCCGCGGAACTGGAGGACGCGGACATTGATGCGTTCGTCATCGATGCCAGCGGCGACCTGCTGGCCCGCGCAGCAGGACCTGTCAGCGTGGCGCTTGAACACCCCTACAACCCGGACCAGGCCATCGGGAAGATCGACCTGGACGGCCGCGCCCTGTGTGCTTCCGCTGCCAACCGCCGGGCCTGGGGCGACGGCCTGCACCACGTCCTGGACGGGACCACCGGGGAGCCGGTGCGGACCGCCGTCGCCACCTGGACACTGGCCGGGACGGCCATGCTGGCCGATGCCTTGGCAACGGCCCTGTTCTTTGTTCCCGGCGCCATGCTCCAGGAAACCTTTGATTTTTCGTGGCTGACCGTCTTTTCCGATGGCAGCGCAGCCTATTCCGCCGAATTCGAAGGGACACTGTTCTCATGAACCCCGTGGAAACACCGCACGCCCGCCCGCCCGTGTCCCTGGCCGGCCGGATGGGGACTGCCGTGGGCAGGTTCACCATGTACCGGATTACCCTGGTGGTCCTGGCGGTGCTGGCCGCCTACAGCCTCCTGCTCAACCTCCTGGGCTGGCTGACGTTCGGCATCCCGGAAATGCCGGCCCACCTGGCACTGTGCCTGGGCTTGACCTACGCTTCCAACCGGGCACTGGCGGCGCTTTTCAGGGTGAACCCCCACACCGAGTCGTCCCTCATCACGGGGCTGCTGCTCTACTTCCTGTTCTGGCCGTCCCTGCAGCCACTGGACCTGGCCGGGGTGGCATTAGCCTGTGTCCTGGCGTCGGCCTCGAAATACGCACTGGCGTGGCGTGGCCGGCACATCTTCAATCCCGCTGCCGCCGGTGCGTTTGCCACCGGACTGACCGGGCTGAACATTGCTACGTGGTGGGCGGCTACTCCTGCCATGCTGTGGCTGCTGGTACCGGGCGTGCTGCTGGTCCTGTACCGGACCCGCAAAGTGCTGATGGCGTCCGTGTTCACGCTGGTGGCCACTGCCGTCATCACGCTGGAACTGCTTCGCTCGGGCATGACGCCGGGCATGGGCATCTACCAGGCCCTGGCACAGCGGCCGGTCCTGTTCTTCGTCGGATTCATGCTGACCGAGCCCCTGACGCTGCCGCCCCGCCGCCGCCAACAGCTGGCGCTGGCCGCCGTGGTGGCGGTGCTCTTTTCAGTCCCCTGGAACCTTGGCTTTTTCGCCAACTCGCCCGAGGCAGCCCTGCTGGCCGGCAACCTGCTGGCCTTCCTGGCAGGCCAGCGGGGGGCCGTGAAGCTCCGGCTCGCCGGCACCCGGCAGCTGACGCCGGCTACCACCGAGTTCACGTTCGAACCTGCCCGGCCGGTGCGTTTCATTCCTGGCCAGTACATGGAAGTGGACCTGCCGCAGGCCAGGCCGGATGGCAAAGGCCGACGACGGGTGTTCAGCCTGACCGGCTCCCCCGGCGGGCGCCTGGTGAAGATCGCCGTGCGGACGGCCGGCCCCTTGTCCGCGGCGAAGGAGGCGCTCCTGGCGCTGCGGCCGGGCGACGAAGTGGCAGCCACGGCAGTGGGCGGCGACTTCGTCCTGCCGCGCGATCCGCACCGCCCGGTACTGCTCATTGCTGCGGGAATCGGGATCACACCCTTTGTTTCGCATTTGTCCTCCGGGGGCCTGCGGGAGCGGGACGCGGTACTCCTGCTCCTGGCCAGGAGCGCTGACGAAGTGGCCTACGCGGAAGAACTCTGGGATTCCGGTATCCGGGTGCTGGTGCGGACGGCGGACGGTTCGCAGCCGCCGTCCGGACTGGCCTCCGCTGCCGGACGCTCCGGTCCCGGGGACCGGCTTCCCGGGGACCGGCTGGACGGCGAAACCCTTGCGGCACTCGTGCCGGACATCGCCGCCCGCGAAGTCTATGTCTCGGGATCACCGGCGAGTGTTGCGTCCCTTCGCCGCGCCGCGAAGAGCGCCGGTGCCCGGCGGGTCCGGACAGACTCTTTCTCCGGCTATTAAGCCCGCTTCGTCGCCTGCCCGGTCCTGGCGTTGGCCCGGTTTTCCCTTGCGGGCCACCTTCCTGCTAAGCTCTAGGACGTCCCGCCGGGAACGGCAGGAAATCCCGATTGCCCTCGTAGCTCAGGGGATAGAGCGTCTGCCTCCGGAGCAGAAGGTCGTAGGTTCGAATCCTATCGAGGGCACAGAAAACCCCCGTCGCTTCACTGAAGCGGCGGGGGTTCTTTCGTTTTCCCGCCCTTAGCCGGTTCCACCGTGCCGCAGGATCAAAACTTCAGGGCGGCCTCATCCAGCGTGGCCAGGGTCAGCACGGCTTCCTCCACCGTTTCATGGTCTTCCAGCTCACGCTCGATCCGGCGGAGGGTTACGGCGACTTCGTGTTCGGGATGGTCCCCCTGCAGGTCCACGGCCGCCACGAGATACAGCTTGCGGGGTCCCACGAATTCCAGGTGCAGGTAGGTGAGCCGGGCGATGTCCGGGTGCTCCAGCACCCGCCGGGCCATGGACCGTTCGATGTCAGGGGTGACGCCCTGGCCCACCAGGAAGCGCCTGTTCCGGTCGATCAGGACGACGGCGACGACGGCCAGCAGTACGCCCACGGCGATCGAACCGATCGCATCCGGCAACGGCGATCCCGTGACCTGATGCAGGAACACGCCCACGAATGCCACAACGAGGCCGATCAGCGCGGCAGCGTCCTCGGCGAAGACGGCGCGCAGGGTGGGGTCTGAACTGATGAGTACCTGCTCCAAGGTGTGCCGGTCCAGCTCATGGGCCGCCTTCCTGGTCTGCCGGAACGCCTGGACAAACGAAATTCCCTCGAAGACGAAAGCCACGGCCAGGACGACGTAGGCCACACCGAAATCGGCCGCCGGCTCCGGCTCAATAATCTGCTGGACGCCATGCATGATGGACACCACCGCGCCGGCGGTAAAGAGTCCGAACGCGGCGAACATGGACCACACATAGGCTTCCCGGCCGTAGCCCATGGGGTGGCTCTCGTCCCTGGGCCGGCCGGAACGCCGCTCGGCGAAGAAAAGGAACACCTGGTTTCCCGTGTCTGCCCAGGAGTGGGCTGCCTCCGCCGCCATGGAAGCCGAGCCCGTAAGGACAGCGGCCACGGACTTCGCCGCAGCCACAAGGGTATTGGCCACAAAGGCGATGATGACAATCAACAGGGTGGAGCTGGACGAGGATCCTTTTTCGGTTTCAGCCATGCGCCTACCGTACCCACCTGGGCTTGCTGCAGTACCCGGAAGGCTGCCCAATCTGCGGCCGCGGCCTGCCGTTGATTGTCGGTGGCTCCTCTTAAGCTGAAACCACCTAGCTGAGGGAGTACGCCATGCACGTTCAGTTCTGTTCCATCGTTCCGCCTTACCTGTTGCGCCGGCTGGCGCAGCAGGACGCGCCGGGATATTCTTCGGCCGCAAGCGCCGCCCGGAAGGCCCTGGGCCACGTCGAATCATTCCAGGCCGCACGCGCACAGGCTGTCCCGGTCCTCCCGCCCAGCCTGAGGCAGGCCAAGCCGGGCCCGGTGAACCGCACCATCTACGATGCCGGCGGTGAAGAGACCCTGCCGGGCAGGCTGGCCCGAAAAGAAGGCGGACGTGCAACCGGCGATGCCGCCACCGATGAGGCCTACGACGGGCTGGGACACACGCACCGGCTGTATGCCGAGGCGTTTGGACGGGATTCGGTTGACGGACGCGGGCTGAAGCTTGATGCCACGGTGCACTTCGGAAATCTGTACGACAACGCTTTCTGGAACGGCGCCCAAATGGTGTTTGGTGATGGCGACGGTGACGTCTTTGAACGGTTCACCAAGTCCATCAGCGTCATCGGCCACGAACTGGCGCACGGCGTTACCCAATACTCAGCCGGACTTGTTTACCGGAACCAGGCGGGTGCCCTGAATGAGTCGATGTCGGATGTCTTTGGCGCGCTCGTTGAGCAATACGTCCGGAAGCAGACCGCGGCCCAGGCCAGCTGGCTGATCGGGGAAGGCCTCTTTACGCCCAAGGTCCAGGGGCTGGCCCTTCGGTCCATGAAAGCCCCCGGAACGGCATACGACGACGACGTGCTGGGCAAGGACCCGCAACCAGATTCCATGGACTCCTACGTCCGGACCAGCGCTGACAATGGCGGCGTGCACATCAACTCCGGCATCCCCAACCGCGCGTTCTACCTGGTTGCGGATGCCCTGGGCGGCCATGCCTGGGAGGCACCGGGCCGCATCTGGTACGAGACCCTTACCAATGGATCATTGCCGCCGGCCGCAACGTTTACCGTCTTTGCCCGTGCCACGGTACGTGCCGCCACGGACCTTTTTGGTTCGGACTCCAAAGAGCATGACGCCGTCCGGGGTGCGTGGGAAACTGTAAAGGTCAAGGTTTAACCACCACCGGCTGCCGGGTCACAGGCCGCCGGGCCAGAGGGAAGCCCAGGGGCCAGGCCATGAAGATCAAGGTGGAGCGGAGCGGCGGGTTCGCTGCGGTCAAGCGGGTGTGGACCGTCGATGCCCAGTCAGACAGCGATCTCAGCCAGTGGCAGCCCCTTGTCGAGGCCTGCCCCTGGGACGCCGTTCCCAGTACGCCGCGGGCAGCCGCTGCGGCTTTCGAGGGGCCGCAGCCGGACCGCTTCATCTACTCCATCTCGGCAGGGCAGCGCCGGGCCGCCCTGCCGGAACAGGCCGTCACCGGCCCCTGGCGCGTCCTGGTTGATACCGCACGGGCGGCCGCAGAAGAATCTGCCGGCGGGGCCCGGCCCGGGGCTGGTGGAGGCGGTCCGGCCTGAAGGCCCGGCCGCAGCAGGGAGTCGAATGAATGGCTGTTTCCGTCCGGCAGTAGACTGTCTGCAGCCATGACTTTTCATATCTCCTATCCCGCCGAGCTGCCGGTTTCCGAGCGCCGCGAGGACCTGATGGCCGCGATCGCCGCCAACCAGGTGACCATCATCGCCGGCGAGACCGGCTCCGGAAAGACCACCCAGATCCCCAAGATGTGCCTGGAACTTGGCCTGGGCGAGAAGGGCCTGATCGGGCATACCCAGCCCCGGCGGCTGGCAGCACGGACCGTGGCCGAGCGCATTGCGGAAGAACTGGGCGTGGACATCGGCCAGGAGGTGGGCTTCCAGGTCCGTTTCACGGGCGAGGTCAGCAAGGCAACGAAGGTCAAGCTGATGACCGACGGCATCCTGCTCGCCGAGATCCAGCGGGACAGGCTGCTGCGCAAGTACAGCACCATCATCATTGACGAGGCACACGAGCGAAGCCTCAACATCGACTTCATCCTGGGCTACCTGAAACGGATCCTGCCGCAGCGGCCGGACCTGAAAGTCATCATCACCTCGGCCACCATCGATCCTGAACGGTTCGCCAACCACTTCGGCACCCCCGAGGATCCCGCCCCCATCGTCGAGGTGTCGGGCCGGACCTATCCCGTGGAAATCCGCTACCGGCCCCTGTCCCAGCCGAAGGCGGATGACGACGAGGCCTCGGATGATGAACTCGAGGAGGACCGCGACCCCCTGGATGCCGTCTGCGATGCCGTGGACGAACTTGCAGCAGAGGCGCCCGGCGACATCCTGGTCTTCTTCTCCGGCGAGCGCGAAATCCGCGACGCCGCAGACGCACTGCAGGCCCGTATCCAGTCCAACCGCAGGCTGGCCAACACCGAGATCCTCCCCCTGTTCGCCCGCCTGAGCCTGCAGGAGCAGCACAAGGTGTTCCACCCGGGCGGCAAGCGCCGGATCGTGCTGGCCACCAACGTGGCGGAAACGTCGCTGACGGTCCCCGGCATCAAGTACGTCATCGACACCGGCACGGCCCGCATTTCCCGGTACTCACACCGCACCAAGGTCCAGCGCCTGCCCATCGAACGCGTCTCGCAGGCATCGGCCAACCAGCGTTCCGGCCGCTGCGGCCGCGTGTCTGACGGCATCGCCATCCGCCTTTACTCCGAAGAGGACTTCGAATCCCGGCCCCGGTTCACGGATCCGGAAATCCTGCGCACCAACCTCGCTGCCGTCATCCTCCAGATGACCGCCATGGGCGTGGCGAAAGGCCCCAAGGACGTTGAGGAGTTCCCCTTCGTCGAGCCGCCGGAAACGCGGGCCATCAACGACGGCGTTACCCTCCTTCGCGAGCTCGGCGCCCTGGCTCCCCCACGCCCCCACGGAAAGGGCGGCAGGCCCGAGGCAGGCGGCGGCCTCACCGCCGTCGGACAGAAACTCGCCCAGCTGCCTGTCGATCCCCGGCTGGGCCGGATGATCGTGGAGGCCGGGAAACGGGGCTGCGTCCGCGAAGTCATGGTCCTGGCGGCCGCCCTGACCATCCAGGACCCGCGTGAACGGCCCACGGACAAGCAGCAGCTGGCCGCGGAAAAGCACACCCGCTTCCGGGACGAGAACTCGGACTTCACCGGCTACCTCAACCTCTGGAACTACCTGCAGGAGAAGCAGCAGGAGCTGTCGTCGTCGGCCTTCCGCCGGTTGTGCCGCGCCGAATTCATCAACTACCTGCGGGTGCGGGAATGGCAGGACCTCTTCGCCCAGTTGCGCCAGCTCGCCCGGCCCCTGGGGATCTCCCTGGACAACAAGCGCCTGGCCGATCCCGTGGGCAACCATGACGGGATCCACATCAGCCTGCTTTCCGGGCTGCTGAGCCACATCGGGATCCTGGACGAGCGCAAGCGTGAATATGCCGGTGCCCGCGGCAGCCGGTTCGCGATCTTCCCGGGCTCCGCCTTGTTCAAGAAGTCCCCCACGTTCGTTATGGCAGCGGAGCTGGTGGAAACCAGCCGGCTGTGGGCCAGGGTGGCTGCGAAATTCGATCCCCTGTGGGCCGAGCAGGTGGCGCCGGACCTGGTGAAGCGCAGCTACAGTGAACCGCACTGGTCCACCCGGCAGGGCGCCGTGATGGCCTACGAAAAGGTCACCCTCTACGGCGTTCCCATCATCGCCCAGCGGCGGATCAACTACGGCAGGGTGGACCCGGTGGTGGCCCGGGAACTGTTCATCCGCCACGCACTGGTGGAGGGCGACTGGAAGACCCATCACAAGTTTTTCCACCGCAACCGGGCGCTGCTGCACGAGGTGGAGGAACTCGAGGCACGGATGCGCCGCCGCGACCTGCTGGTGGACGACGAGACGCTGTTTGAGTTCTACGACGCCAGGATCGGCCCCGACGTGGTGTCCGAACGGCACTTCGACAAATGGTGGAAGGATGCCCGCCGGGAGAACCCCGACCTCCTGGACTATGACAAGTCGCTGCTGCTCAGCGACGACGCCGACGACCTGGATGAAGCGGCGTACCCCAAGACCTGGCTGCACAAGGGCTTCGAGCTTCCGCTGACGTACGAGTTCCACCCCGTGGCTCCGGGCTCGCCGCCCGATCCGTCCGACGGCGTCACGGCGGAAGTTCCGGTCCTGTTCCTCAACCAGCTGGATGACGCTCCGTTCCGCTGGCTGATCCCGGGCCAGCGCGTGGAGCTGGTGACCGCGCTGATCAAGTCGCTGCCCAAGCAGGTCCGGAAGAATTTTGTTCCTGCCCCCGACGTTGCCCGGCAGGCTGTGGCCCTGCTGGAGTCGGACTTCGATCCGGCCAGGGACGAGCTGGAACCGTCGCTTGAGCTCGCGCTGCGGCGTATCCGAGGCGCCATCATCCCGCCCGGTTCCTGGAACTGGGATGCCGTGCCTCCGCACCTGCGCGTGAGTTTCAAGGTGGTGGACAGCAAGGGCAAGGTCCTCGGCGAGGGAAAGGACCTGGCCGAACTCCAGGAGCGGCTGGCTCCCGCCACCCGGCGTGCCATTGCCGAATCGCTTGGCGCCACCCCGGCCTCCGCTGCGCCCGGCGCCGGTGGCAAGGGGCAGCGCGGGAACGGCAAGGCGCCCGACGCCGGGGCACCCGTACGGCAACAGGCGGGCGGGGTGCCGGGAGCCGCCGCCACGGCCGGGTTCGTGGAGCAGGAGGGCCTGAAGGAATGGACCTTCGGCACCGTCGAGCGCCAGGTAAGCAGCATGGTCAAAGGCCACACTGTTACCGGCTATCCTGCGCTGGTGGACAAGGGCACCTCAGTGTCGCTGCGGGTCTTCCAGACCCAGGAGGAACAGCTCGACGCGATGCGGGCCGGTGTGATCCGCCTGCTGGCCCTGCGGGTTCCGGCGCCGGACCGTTATGTCCTGGAGCACCTGAGCAACACCGAAAAGCTCACCTTCAGCCAGAACCCGCACGGCTCGGTGTCCGCCCTCATTGCCGACTGCGCGCTGGCGGCCATCGACAAGCTCACGCCCGCCGACCTTCCGTGGGACCGGAAGGCCTTTGACCAGCTCTATGAGGTGGTGCGCGCCGAACTGATCGACACCGTCTTCACGGTCACCGCCGTGGTGGAGCGCATCCTGGCCAGCACCCGCCGGATCGAAAAGCAGCTCAAGGGCACCACCAGCCTGGCCCTGATCAGCGCGTTGAACGACATCAAGAGCCAGCTGGAGCAGCTGGTGTATCCGGGGTTTGTGGCACGCACGGGCTACGCACAGCTCAGCCAGCTGCCCAGGTACCTGGCGGCCATCGAGAAACGGCTGGAACGCCTGCCCGGCAACGTCCAGCGCGACGCCCTCAACATGGCTGTGGTCCAGCGGCTTGAGGACGATTACGACCATGCCGCCTCGGCACTCCTGCCCGGGCGCCGTGCGGGACGTGAGTTAACCCAGGTGCGCTGGATGATCGAGGAGCTCCGGGTGAGCCTGTTCGCCGTCGAGCTCGGCACGGCCTATTCGGTATCCGAGAAGCGGATCCGCGCCGTGCTCAACAAAGCACTGGCCCCCGCCTAGCGACGGCCGGCCACCAATGAGAGGAATCCAATGAAGCTCACGCTTGCCCAGGGCCCGGCAGGGACCGAGATTGCCGGCCTCGGCCACGCCCAGCCCTCGCGCATCATGGACAACCATGAGCTCGAAGGCATGATGGAGACGAGCGACGAATGGATCCGCCAGCGCACCGGCATCGTCACACGGCGCATCGCCGGCGAGGGTGAAACCGTGGTGGACCTGGCCATTCCCGCGGCCCGGATGGCCCTGGCCGATTCGGGCGTCGCGCCCGGGGACATCGACCTCGTGGTGGTGGCCACCACCACGGCAGCCGAACGCTCCCCCAACACCGCAGGCCGGGTGGCGGACGCGCTGGGGCTGGGACGGGACGGCCGCGGCCCGGGAATCATGGACGTCAACACGGCCTGTTCGGGTTTTGAGTACGCCCTTGGCGTGGCCGACCAGGCCATCCGCAGCGGAAGTGCCTCCCACGCTATCGTTGTCGGCGCCGAAACACTTTCGGCGGTGACCGACTGGACGGACCGCGCAACCGCCGTGCTCACCGCCGACGGCGCCGGCGCCGCCGTCGTACGCCCTTCGGAGGCGCCCCGGATCGGCCCGGTGGTGTGGGGTTCGGAGGGCGGCATGGCCGACGCTGTCCGGATCTCTCCGCCCTCCGGAAGGTTTTCGCAGAACGGGCGCGAGGTATTGCGCTGGGCCCTGACCAAGGCGCCGGAACGTGCCCGCGAAACGGTGGCGAAGGCCGGACTGACCTTGGACGACATCCAGGTGCTGGCCGCCCACCAAGCCAACCTCCGCATCATCGAACCCCTCGCGGAGGCATTGGGACTCTCGGACCGGATCGTCATCACCGATGTCACCGAGTCGGGGAACACCTCCGCCGCCAGCGTGCCGCTCGGACTGAGCAAATGGTGGCACTCCGGGCGGATCCCGGCGGATGTCCCCGCACTGCTTTTCGGCTTCGGCGGCGGCTTCACCTACGCCGGCATGGTGGCGATGACCCCACGCCGGGACTGATGTCCCTGCCCGGCTTATCCCTGGCCGCCGGGTACGAACTCCCCGTACCCGGCGGCGCGGAGGCCTTCGCGCAGCTTCTCTGCGTTGGCGTCCAGGACGGCGGGGTCCGGGTTCTGGTCCGCGGAGCCGAAGTCGTAATCGGCCATGCTTTGCGACGGCCACACATGGACGTGCAGGTGGTTAATCTCATAGCCCGCCACGATCAGGCCCGCCCGCCGGGCCCCGAAAATGTCCACCTGGACCGCGCCGATGCGCCGTGCCACTTCCATGACCTTGGCAAGGGTTTCCGGCGACGCGTCCGTCCAGCGGTCCACTTCCTCGGTAGGGACCACCAGCGTATGGCCGTCGGCGAGCGGGCCGGTGGTGAGGAACGCCGAAACGTCGCCCTCGCGCCACACAAACCGGCCCGGAATCTCGCCCTTGATGATCTTCGTGAACAGCGTGCTCATGCGTCTGCCTCCTCGGCGGCGGTGTGCAGCGTGCCGGCGTCCAGCACGAACCGGTACTTTACGTCTCCTGCGACCATCCGGTCGTAAGCTTCATTCAGCCTGCCGGCGGACACCACCTCGATGTCGGCCACCACGCCGTGGTCAGCACAGAAATCCAGCATCTCCTGGGTTTCGGCGATACCGCCAATCAGGGATCCCGCGTAGGCGATCCTGCGGCGGATCAGGGCACCCGGGTTGACCGGGGGCATGGCTTCGGAGGGCAGCCCGAGCTGGAACAATGCCCCGTCCACCCGCAGCGTGCGGAAGAAGGGGTTCAGGTCGTGCCGGGCGGCAACGGTATCAATGATGAGGTCCACCGTGCGGTCCGCGGCGGCCATTGCAGCGTCATCCCGGGACAGGACAACCTGATCCGCACCTAGCTCCAGCGCAGCCGCCACCTTGGACTCCGACGTGGTGAACACCACCACCTTCGCCCCCATCGCCTTTGCAAGCTTGACGGCCATGTGGCCAAGCCCGCCAAGACCGACGACGCCCACCACGTCCCCTTCCCCGACGTCGAAATGCCGCAGCGGCGAGAAAGTGGTGACGCCGGCGCACAGCAGTGGCGCGACGGCGGCCGGGTCCAGTGACGCCGGTACGCGAAGGACGTAGCGGCGGTCCACCACGATGGACGAGGAATATCCACCCTGGGTGATGGCATCGCCGTTGCGCCGGTCCTTTGCACCGTAGGTGCCGGTCATGCCGTTTTCGCAATACTGCTCCAGGCCGTCAAGGCAGCTGTCGCATTCGCGGCAGGAGTCCACCATGCAGCCCACACCCACCCGGTCGCCCACGGCGAAGTCGGTGACGTCAGAACCCACCCTGCTGACGGTTCCCACGATTTCGTGGCCGGGAACCAGCGGGTACGCCTGCCCGCCCCATTCTCCGCGGGTTGCGTGCACATCGGAGTGGCAGAGCCCGCAGAATTCGACCGCGATTTCCACGTCGTCCGGCTTGGGAGCGCGCCGGGCCACCGTCAGCGGCACCAGGCCACTGTCCCGGGACACTGCACCATAGGCTGCGGCACGCACGCCGGCGTCTTCCGTGGACATGCCCGTGCGGTTGGCAGGGCTTATGGGTTTGGCGAGGGGCGGCGGTACGGGGCGTCCTGGTGTCATAGTGCGACCGTACCCCCGCCGCCCGCGGAGTTTCCAGCCGGCCGCCCGGTGTCTTCCCGGTTCTCCCCCGCCGCCGCACCCGGTTCCGGTCCAGTGGCCACCGGCAGCCCCGGCCGGTTGGACCACTCCGAAAAGGAGCCGGGGTACAGCGCGGCCGGGATCCCCGCGAGTTCCAGCGCAGCCACCTCATGGGCCGCCGTCACGCCGGAGCCGCAGTAGACGGCCACAGCCCGGCCGGCCGCGACGCCAAGGGACTCGAACCGCCGCCGCAGCTCTGCCCGGGAAAGGAACCGCCCGCCGTCGTCCACGTTCCCAGTGGTGGGGGCACTCAAAGCTCCCGGAATATGGCCGGCCCGGGGGTCAACGGGTTCAACCTCGCCCCGGTACCTTTCCCCTGCCCTGGCATCAAGCAGCAGGCCATGGCGCGGCCAGGCGGCGGCAGCCCCGGCGTCGACCACCGGCATCTGCCCACTGCCCAGCTCCACGTCACCCGGTCCGGGATGGACGGGCCCAGGTTCGACGGGCAGCCCTGCGGCACGCCAGGCGCCCAAGCCGCCGTCGAGCAGGTAAACCTCGTCCAGGCCGGCATCGCGGAGCATCCACCACACCCTGGCGGCGGCCATGTTCGCGCTGTCATCGTAGGCCACCACCACGTCGCCCTTCCTGATGCCCCAGCGCCGGGCCGACTCCTGGAACTGCCCGGCGGAGGGCAGGGGGTGCCGTCCCCGGTCAGGGACCGCCGGATCCGAAAGCTCGTAGGCCAGGTCCACGAACACCGCACCCGGCAGATGGCCGGCGAGATAATGGTCGCGGCCGTGGGGATCGCCCAGCACCCAGCGCACGTCCAGCAGCACCGTCCGCTGCCTGGCGGCAAGCCTGGCTTCCAGGGCGGGAACGTCCATCAAGGGCTTCATCGGTGCTCCTTCTGTTGCATGGGGCGGCGGATGCGGAACGTCGTGCCGGGACGGCCAACGGTCCCACTCTAGACGGGCCGCTCCCGGTCCCGCGGGTAGGCTGGACCAGTGACGATCGAGGGCAGCACCGGCAGGAACCATGACGGCTCGGACCGGGCCTGGGCCGACCGGGCCATCCGGACCATCAGGGCCGAAAACAACCGCTCGGCGGACACACACCTGTACTCCGTGCCGCTGCCGGAACAGTGGGGCATCCAGCTGTATCTCAAGGACGAATCCACGCACCGTTCCGGCAGCCTTAAGCACCGGCTGGCCAGGTCCCTGTTCCTGTTCGGCCTGGTCAACGGCCTGATCCGGGCGGACACCACCATCGTGGAGGCCTCGAGCGGCAGCACAGCGGTCTCGGAGGCATATTTCGCCCAGCTGCTGGGGCTCCCCTTTGTTGCCGTTATGGCGCGCACCACCAGCCCGGAAAAGATCGCGCTGATCGAAAAGTTCGGCGGCTCCTGCCTGCTGGTGGAGTATGCCTCGGATGTGTATGCGGCGGCCGAGGAAGTGACTGCCACCTGCAACGGGCACTACATGGACCAGTTCACGTTCGCGGAGCGGGCCACGGACTGGCGCGGGAACAACAACATCGCCGAATCCATCTTCGGCCAGCTCAGCCTGGAGCAGCACCCGGTGCCGGAATGGATCGTGGTGGGCGCCGGCACGGGTGGAACCAGTGCCACGATCGGCCGGTACCTGCGCTACCACAGCCATGCCACACGGCTGCTGGTGGTTGATCCGGAGAACTCGGCGTTCTATCCGGGCTGGCTCGGGGAAACAGCCGGACGGCCCACCGGCCCCTCCCGCATTGAAGGCATTGGCAGGGCCCGGATGGAGCCAAGTTTCATCCCATCGGTCATCGACCGCATGGTCCAGGTTCCGGACGCCGCGTCAATCGCCGCGATGCGGCACCTCGATTCTTTCGCCGGGCTGCACGCCGGCCCGTCCACGGGCACCAACCTGTGGGGGGTTTGGCAGACGGTGGCGCAGATGCTGTCAGAGGGCCGCCGGGGCAGCGTCGTCTCCTTGATGTGCGACGGCGGCGAACGGTATGCGGGGACCTACTGGAACCAGGACTGGCTGGCTTCCCAGGGGCTGGATCCCGCGCCGTACGAGACAGTGGTTTCGCGCTTCCTGGACACCGGCGAGTGGACCGGCGCTCCTGCCTAGACCTCCACGGACTCGCGGGCGGCCAGGTGCCTGTACTCGGTGCCGTACTTGGCGCCGATCCGCTTGACGTGGCCTTCAACGATGCCCAGGCCGTTTTCATTGAGCAGCCCGTCATGGATCTGGAACGCGCGCGGCGCCCGCACCCCAATGACGAAGTCCACCACCTCGGCGGACTTGCTCCACGGCGCGTGCAGCGGAACCAGGAGCGTCCGGACCGGGATTCCTTCAGGGATGATGAACGAGTCCCCCGGGTGGTACACGTTGCCGTCCACCAGGAAACCGATGTTCGCCACCACGGGGATCTGGGGGTGGATCAGGGCGTGCTGGCCACCGAAGCTGCGGATATCGAAGCCGGCTGCCTGGAAGGACTGGCCCGGTTCCACCGTATGGACGCGGTCTGCCGCAGCAGGAGCTTCCCCACGCAGTTGTTTGGCGACGCCGTCGGGGGCAAACAGGACCAGGCTCTTGTCTCCGTCGAGGGCGGCCACCACGGCCTTGGTGTCGATGTGATCCGGGTGTTCGTGGGTCACCAGGACCGCCTGCGCCCCGGACAGCGCCTCGGCTGATTCGGAGAAGGTGCCGGGATCCAGGACCAGGACCCTGCCGTCCTTCTCGAGCCGGATGCAGGCGTGAGTGTATTTAGTCAGCTTCATAGCGCCAGCCTAGGATCCGCCGCGGAAGCCTGTCCACGAACCCTGTCCCTAAGCCCTGCCCTTGAAGCTCCGGCTGGTAATCTTGATGTTTGCCCCCCACGGAAGCGAGTTCGTCCATGCCGATCGGCGTCAAGGCTGATTCCGCCGCCCCATCCCCGGCAGGAGGCGGCAGGGAACAACGCGTAACCAAGCAGCGCAAGGCCGTCAGCGCGGCGCTGGACCACCTGGACGACTTCGTCAGCACGCAGGAGCTTTACCGGATCCTGCAGAACCAGGGCGTGTCCGTGTCACTGGCCACTGCCTACCGGATCCTGCAATCGCTTGCCGACGAAGGGTTGGTGGATGTGCTGCGCAATGGCGACGGCGAAGCGGTGTACCGGCGCTGCGCGGTCACCGCCCACCACCACCACCTGCTGTGCAGGAACTGCGGAAAGGCCGTGGAAGTGGAGGCACCCGCCGTCGAAACGTGGGCAATGCGCACGGCGGCGGACCATGGATTCACCGAGGTGGACCACACGGTGGAAATTTTTGGCCTGTGCCCCGACTGCACCGCCCTTAAGGCCGCCGGGGAGCTGTAAGGACCCGCCCGTTGATGCCGCGTGCGTCGCGCACTGAGCTGATGGCGCGGCACACGACGTAGATCAGGAATGACAGCGTGGTGACGTAGGGGCTGATGGGAATCCGTCCGCCCAATGCCAGCAGGATTCCGCCAACGGTTGCAGTCACAGCGAAGACGACGCTGAGGACCACCGCCGCCACCGGCGAGGACGTGACCCGCAGCGCCGCGGCTGCAGGCGTAATCAGCAGGGCAAGCACCAGCAGGGCACCAACCACCTGGATGGACAAGGCCACACTGACGCCCAGGACCACCATGAAGACGATGGCCAGCGTGCGTACCGGGACTCCCCGGGCCTCTGCGAGCTCGGGATCCACGCTGGCGAAGTTCAGCGGCCGCCAGATGGCCAGCAGCACGAGCATGACCACGACGGCGGTCCCGGCGAGGGCCTGGAGCTGGACGGTGTCCACGGAGACGATCTGCCCCGTGAGGAGCCCGAACTTGTTCGCGGCACGGCCCTGGTACAGGGACAGGAACAGGATTCCAAGGCCCAGGCCGAAGGGCATGATCACGCCGATGGTGGAGTTCTTGTCCCTGGCCCGGACTCCCATGAGGCCCAGGAGCAGTGCTGCGGCCACCGATCCGATGAGCGAGCCGAAGACCACGTCCGCGCCGACCAGCAGGGCGAAGGCGGCGCCCGCGAAGGAAAGTTCGGAGATGCCGTGGACCGCGAAGGCAAGGTCCCGCTTCATGACGAACGTGCCAACCAGGCCGCCAAGGAGCCCCAGGATGGCACCGGCCCAGATGGAGTTCTGGACCAGCATCAGCAGTTCGCCGTAGTTGTCGAAGTTGAAGATGGCCCCAAGGATGCTGTCGGCGTCCACTACGCGGGCTCCCCTGCCAGGGCGTCGGCCTCGGCGTGGTGGTGGGTGGTGGCATCGGGCAGGCCAACGACGACGATCCGCCCGTTGGCGTGGATCACCTCTACCTGGGTGCCGTACAGGTCGGAGAGCACTTCAGTGGTCATGACCTCTTCCGGCGTCCCCACCCGGAACCGTCCCCCTGCCAGGTACAGGACCCGGTCGACGTAGTCGATGATGGGGTTGATTTCGTGGGTAACGAAGACAACGGCGCTGTCGTGTTCACGGCTTTGTTTGTTGATCAGGGCGCTGACTGCCTGCTGGTGGTGCAGGTCAAGGGACAACAGCGGTTCGTCGCAGAGCAGGACCTGGGGGTCCGTTGCCAGCGCCTGCGCCACCCGCAGCCGCTGCTGTTCCCCGCCGGAGAGCTGGCCAACCGGAACCTTGGCATAGTCGGAGGCGCCCACCAGCTCCAGGAGCTGGTCCACCCTGCGGTTTGTCTTGCCCGCCGACAGCCGGACGCCCCAGCGGTGCCCATCGACTCCCAGCGCCACCAGGTCGCGGGCACGCATGGGTGTGTCCTGCGGAAAGGACTTTTGCTGGGGAATGTAGCCGATCAGGTTGCTGCCGCGTTCCACGGACCGTCCGCCCAGGGACGCCTTTCCGGAGTGCAGCTTCTGCAGGCCCAGGAGGACTTTCAGGAAACTGGTCTTGCCGCTGCCGTTGGGGCCCAGCACGGCGAAGAATTCACCGGGCTTGATCTCCAGGTCCAGGTCCTCCCAGAGCGTGCGCTGACCGAACTTGAGGCACGCCCCTTCGAGGCTGACGACGGATTTCACCTGTTTGACTCCAGAATTTTGCTGACGTTGTTCACATTGTCCGTCATCCACTGCAGGTAGGTCTTGCCCTCCGGCAGGGTTTCGGTGAAGTCCACCACCGGAACGCCTGCGGCTTCGGCCGCTTTCTTCAGCGTTTCCGTCTGCGGGCCTTCGGTCTGGGCGTTGTAGGCCAGCAGCCGCACGGTCCTGGACGCCACCACGTCGGTGGCCTCCTTCATGGCGGCGGGCGGCACGTCAGTGCCCTCCTCGATCGCGGCAGTGTACTGCTCCGGCGTGGCGTTCTTCAGGCCGGCATCTTCGAGCAGGTACAGCGGGACGGGTTCGGTGACCGCAACCTGGCCTCCGGACGCCGCGGCTTTCGCGGCGTCCAGCTTGCCGTGCAGCCCTGCGAGGGAAGACTTGAAGGCGTCGGCGTTGGCAGTGAATGTGGCAGCGGAACCGGGATCCAGCGCGCCGAGCTTCTCCGCAACACTGTCGGCCACGCGCTCCATGGCCGGCAGGCTGTACCAGACGTGCTCGTTGACGTCGCCGTGATCGTGCCCGTCCGAACCTTCCGCCGCCGGCGGGGTCGCCGCCTGGGTCTCCTCTTCCGGGTGGGCAAGGCCGGAGATTTCGACGGCGGTCAGCACGGAGCCGCTGTCCAGCTTGCTGCTCTCCACCAGGGTATGGAGGAAATCGTCGTAGCCGCCGCCGTTTTCGATGACCAGCTGGGCTTTGGAGACGGTCAGGCGGTCCTGGGCGGTTGCCTCGTAGGAGTGCGGGTCCTGGCCGGCGCTGTTGATGATCGCGGTGACGTTGACCTTATCCCCGCCAATGGTCCTGGCGATGTCGCCGTACACATTCGTGGAAGCTACGACATTGATCCCCTGTGCGGACGCAGGACTCCCGGGCTGTTGCGTACTGCATGCAGTCAGCAACAGCCCAAGTCCCGTCAAGGCGGCAAGGAAAGAGCTGGCAGCGGCTGTACGGCGCACGGAAAACCTCAGTTCACACAGATGGGGAGGATGACAGTGCAAGCCTATACCTAAATGCGAATGATTCCTATTTAGGTCCGCTGCCGTTGGGCTGGCCCAGGCGACGGATCCCGGTGGCCTGCGTCGCATCGCGGATTTCGCCAACGAGCTGTTCAATGACGTCCTCCAGGAAGAGCACACCGCGCGTCCTGCCGTCCGGGCCTATGACGCGGGCCAGGTGGGATCCCGTTCGCTGCATGACGGACATCGCCTTTTCGATCTCGTCACCCAGTGCCAGGTTGGCCAGCGACCGGATGCGGCTCTCGGCAATCGGCAGCTCGTAGGCAGACTCCGGAATGGACAGCACATCCTTGACGTGGAGGTAGCCGTAAAGCATGTCCTCGTCATCCAGCATGGGAAACCGGGAGAACCCCGTACGGCTGACGGTCTTTTCAAACTCCACCGGAGTGGTGGAAGCCCCCAGCATGACCAGGTTTTCGAGCGGCACCATGATGTCCTCCGCCGTGTGCTCCGAGAACTCGAGCGCACCGGTGATGAGCCCGGCGTCGTCGTCCACCAGCCCATGGCGTGTGGACTCCTGGACGATCGACTGCACCTCCTCCAGGGTGAAGGAGGACGTCACCTCGTCCTTGGGTTCGATCCGCATCAGTTTGAGGATGTGGTTGGCCGACCAGTTGAGAACTGAAATCACCGGGTGGACCAGCCGCGAGACGAACAGCAGGGGCGGGGCCAGGACCAGTGCCGCCTTGTCCGCCACGGACACCGAAATGTTCTTGGGCACCATCTCGCCGAAGGTGACGTGCAGGAAGGTCACCAGCATCAGGGCCACCGCGAAGGCCGCAACGTCCGCGGCTTCCGCCGGCAGGCCCACCGCCTCCATGGGGGCGGCAAGCAGGTGGTGGATCGCCGGCTCGGCCACCAGCAGGATCAGCAGCGAACACACGGTGATGCCCAGCTGCGCGCAGGCCAGCATCAACGACACATTCTCCATGGCGCGCAGGGTGGTCTGGGCGCGCTTGGAGCCGGCATCGGCCAAAGGCTCGATCTGGCTGCGGCGCGCGGACATGATGGCGAATTCAGCGCCCACGAAAAAGGCGTTGCCCAGCAGGAGGAAGCCCAGCCAAAGTATTCCGGCCCAGTCGCTCATGGCTTGCTCCTGTCATTGGCGTCCTGCACGGCGGGTTGTTCCGCGGGGTGGAAGCAGATGCGGTCGATCCTGCGGCCGTCCATCCTGGTGACGCTGAGGGTTCCGCCGCCCACGTCGACGGCGTCCCCCACCATGGCGATCCTGCCGAGCTTGCTCATGACGTAGCCGCCCACGGTCTCGTAGGCCGCTTCGTCCGGAACGCTCAGTCCCGGAATCTGTTCTGACAACTCATCCGGGCGGAGGAGTCCGGGGAAGTACCAGTCGCCGGAGGCGCTTTGCAGGAGTCCGGGGCGGACCCTGTCGTGTTCATCCGCCACCTCGCCCACGATTTCCTCCACGAGGTCCTCGAGGGTGGCGATGCCTGCCGTGCCGCCATATTCATCGAGCACGACCGCCAGCTGGAGGTTTCCCTCCCGCAGCTCGGCCAGCAGTGCATCAAGGTGGATGGTCTCGGGCACCCGCAGCACCTCGGTCATGATGGCGCCGGCTTCAAGGTTGCGGCGCCGTTCCCACGGCACAGCGACAGCCTTCTTGACATGCACCAGGCCACGGATGTCATCGGCGGAATCACCTATGACGGGGAACCGGGAGTATCCGGTCCGCCGTGCGGCATCCACCACATCGGAGACCGGCTGGTCCGCGTCGATCGTCTCAAGCCGGATGCGCGGCGTCATGACGTCAGCGGCCGTCCGGGTCGAAAAATTAAGGGTGCGGGCGATGAAGTTGGCGGTTCCGGCGTCGAGCGTCCCCATCGCCGCGGACCTGCGAACCAGCGAGGCAAGCTCTGCAGGTGTCCGCGCTCCGGAGATTTCCTCCTTGGCTTCCAGCCCGAAGATGTGCAGGACCTTGTTGGAAAAGCCGTTGAGGACCAGGATGGCGGGCTTGAAGATGGCCGTAAAAACCAGTTGTGGTCCGGCCAGTGCCCGGCCCACGGGAAACGCCAGTGCAATCGCCATGTTCTTGGGCACCAGTTCGCCCAGGAGCATGGACAGCAGTGTGGCCACGACCATCGCCAGGACCAGCGAGATGGACTGCACGGCCACGGCCGGAAGTCCGACGGCGGAAAGCGGCGCCTCGAGCAGGTGGCCCACCGAGGGTTCCATGACATAGCCGGTGAGCAGAGTGGTCAAGGTGATGCCCAGCTGGCAGCTTGAAAGCTGCGTCGACAGCGACTTAAGGCAGGCGAGCAACGGCGCGGCACCGCTGTCGCCGTCGTCAATGGCGCGCTGGACGGTGGCCTGGTCGAGGGCGATGAGGGAGAACTCGACGGCAACGAAGAATCCGGTGCCGGCGATCAGCAGCAAGCCTGCTGCCAGGAGGAGCCACTCCATTCAGCATCCCGCCTGGAGTGCCGAAAGGGGCCCAAGGTCAGTCAAACGGAGAGGGGAAAAGCTGTTTCGGCCCGGCGGAGGATGGTCGGCGGATCGTGATGACCGTTCCGTGCAGGCCGCGGCAAGCTGGGCCGTTGGCTGGTGATGGGCGCGTTGTCGGGGTTTGCCGGCTCTGGGGGCGGACTGCGCGGTGCTTCTCTTGGAGCTCCGCTGACAGCGCCCAGGCCGGCACCTAGATTTACTGTCCATAAGACTTTCAGTCTACAGGAGCGGCCCCCTCCCCTGATGCGCGGCAGGGTGTCCTGGGCCGGCACGTTTTCCGGCCCCCGAAGCCCTCCCCGGGGCTGCGGGCAAGGCACGGCGCGCAGCGGGGGCTGCCGTCCCCGGGCCCACATTCGGACGCTTTTTTAGCCCTGCATTTAGCCCCGCGAACGTCACTTCATGATTTGGGTCACCCTTATTGGCAGTTAACACAGGATGCTCACTAGACTTGCAAAGGGTCTGGGTTCAGAGGACGCAGAGACTGGTTCGATCGCAGTGCTGAAGCACCGGGGGGCCAAAGAGAAATCAAACTCATGGAAGAGGCGTATTTCAAGTGCCAGAGCAGCCAAGCCACCGTCTACCAGAGGAATTTGGCGGGAACGAGTGGCTCGTTGACGAACTGTACGAGCAGTACCAAAAGGACAAGAATGCTGTGGACGCCAAGTGGTGGCCGCTGTTTGAATCCTTCGACTCGGGTAACGGTTCTTCCAACAACGGAAATTCCGCTCACGCTGCCAACCCTCCTACCCGGGAACTTCCCGTGGTGAAGCCGGCACCCTCTGCTTCGGCACCGTCGCCGGCTGCAGCGCCTGCCGCTCCCCCGGCCGCCCCGGCGCCCGCCGCTCCGGCAGCGGCCCCTGCACCTGTGAAGAAGGCCCCCGCCACGGAGGCACGCGACGGCGGCAAGAAGACTGAAGCAGGAACCGGCTCGCAGCCCATTCCGGCGCAGCTGCCCAAGAACGTCAAGGCTCCCACCGCGCCGGAGGAGGACGTCGTCTCCGTCCTCCGCGGACCGGCCAAGGCCATCGCCACCAACATGGTCACCAGCCTTCAGGTGCCCACCGCCACCAGCGTCCGCGCAATTCCCGCCAAGCTGCTGATCGACAACCGCGTCGTCATCAACTCCAACCTCGCCCGCGCCCGCGGCGGCAAGGTTTCCTTCACGCACCTCATTGGCTACGCCGTGATCCGCGCGCTGTCCCAGTTCCCGTCGATGAACGTCTACTACGACGAGGTGGACGGCAAGCCCGTCGCAGTCCAGCCGGCACATGTCAACTTCGGCATCGCCATCGACATGCCCAAGCCCGACGGCACCCGCCTGCTCATGGTCCCGAACATCAAGAAGGCCGAGACCCTCAACTTCGCCGAGTTCTGGCACACCTACGAGGACCTCATCAAGCGAGCCCGGAACGGCAAGCTCACCGCCGAGGACCACCAGGGCACCACCGTTTCCCTGACCAACCCCGGCGGCATCGGCACCGTGCACTCGGTGCCGCGCCTCTCCAAGGGCCAGGCCGCCATCATCGGCGTCGGCGCCCTTGACTACCCCGCCGAGTTCCAGGGCGCCAGCGAAAAGATCATCGCGCAGAACGCCATCAGCAAGGTCCTCACGCTTACTTCGACGTACGACCACCGCGTCATCCAGGGCGCCGGCAGCGGCGAGTTCCTCAAGCTGGTGCACCAGCTGCTGCTCGGTGCGCAGAACTTCTACGACGAGATCTTCGAAGCCCTGCGCATCCCCTACGAGCCCGTGCGCTGGAGCCCGGACCTTCAGGTGGATCCGGCCGACGAGATCAACAAGGTGGCCCGGATCCAGCAGCTGATCCACTCCTTCCGCGTGCGCGGACACCTCATGGCGGATACCGATCCGCTGGAGTACGTCCAGCGCAAGCACCCGGACCTCGACGTCCTCACCTACGGCCTGACCCTCTGGGACCTGGACCGCGAATGGCCCACGGGCGGCTTCGGCGGCAAGCCGATGCTGAAGTTCCGCGACATCCTCGGAGTCCTGCGCGATGCCTACTGCCGCACCACCGGCATCGAATACATGCACATCCAGGAGCCCGCCGAGCGCAAATGGTTCCAGGACCAGCTGGAACACGCCTACTCCAAGCCCAGCCGCGAAGAGCAGCTGCGCATTGTCTCCAAGCTGAACGCGGCCGAGGCCTTCGAGACCTTCCTGCAGACCAAGTTCGTTGGGCAGAAGCGCTTCTCGCTGGAAGGCGGCGAGTCCCTGATCCCGCTGCTGGACGCCATCATGTCCGATGCAGCCGACGACGGCCTGGACGAAGTCGCCATCGGCATGGCCCACCGTGGCCGCCTCAACGTCCTGACCAACATTGCCGGCAAGACCTACGCGCAGGTCTTCCGGGAATTCGAAGGAACGCAGGATCCGCGCTCCATTCAGGGTTCCGGTGACGTCAAGTACCACCTGGGCACCGAGGGCACCTTCACGTCGGACAACGGCAAGGAGACCAAGGTCTACCTCGCCGCCAACCCGTCCCACCTGGAAGCCGTGGACTCCGTCCTCGAAGGCATTGTCAGGGCCAAGCAGGACCGCCTGGACCAGGGCGAATCGTTTCCCGTCCTGCCCATCATGGTCCACGGCGATGCTGCCTTCGCCGGCCAGGGCGTGGTGGCGGAAACGCTCAACCTTTCCCAGCTGCGCGGCTACCGCACCGGCGGAACCATCCACATCGTGGTCAACAACCAGGTCGGCTTCACCACCGCCCCGTCATCGTCGCGCTCGTCCACGTACTCCACCGACGTTGCCAAGATGATCCAGGCACCGGTCTTCCACGTGAACGGCGACGACCCCGAGGCCGTTGTCCGCATCGGCCAGCTTGCCTACGAATTCCGCCAGCGCTTCCACAAGGACGTCGTCATCGACATGGTGTGCTACCGGCGCCGTGGCCACAACGAGGGCGACGACCCCTCGATGACCCAGCCGCTGATGTACAACCTGATCGAGGCCAAGCGCTCCGTCCGCAAGCTGTACACCGAGTCGCTGATCGGCCGCGGAGACATCACCGAGGAAGAAGCCGAGCAGCTGCTCCGCGACTACCAGGAACGGCTGGAGCGTGTCTTTGCCGAGACCCACGCCGCCCAGACCTCCCCGATCCCGATCGTCACCGCGGATTCCGCCGCCGTGTCCGATATCGAGCGGCCCATGGCACAGCAGTCCGATTCCAGCGTCAGCGCTCCGGTCTCCACGGCCATTAGCGCCGAGACCCTGGCCCGGATCGGCAAGGCACACGTCGAGATCCCCGAGGGCTTCACGGTTCACCCGAAGCTGAAGCAGCTGCTGGAGAAGCGCGAGCAGATGTCCCGCCAGGGCGGCATCGACTGGGGCTTCGGCGAGATCGCAGCCTTCGGGTCCCTGATCATGGAAGGCGTGCCCGTACGCCTCGCCGGCCAGGACTCGCGCCGCGGCACGTTCGTGCAGCGCCACGCTGTCTTCCACGACCGCGCCAACGGCAAGGAATGGCTGCCGCTGGGCAACCTTTCCGACGACCAGGCCAAGCTGTGGATCTATGATTCGCTGCTGTCCGAATACGCTGCCATGGGCTTCGAGTACGGCTACTCAGTGGAGCGCCCGGACGCCCTGGTCCTCTGGGAAGCCCAGTTCGGCGACTTCGTCAACGGTGCACAGACCATCATCGACGAATTCATCTCCTCTGCCGAGCAGAAATGGGGCCAGCGTTCCTCCTTGGTCCTGATGCTCCCGCACGGCTACGAAGGCCAGGGACCTGACCACTCCTCTGCGAGGATCGAGCGCTTCCTGCAGCTGTGTGCAGAAGACAACATGATCGTGGCCAACCCCACCACGGCGGCTTCGCACTTCCACCTGCTGCGCCGCCAGGCGTACAACCGCCCGCGGAAGCCGCTGATCATCTTCACGCCCAAGCAGCTGCTGCGCCTGAAGGCTGCCGCATCGTCCGTGGAGGACTTCACCAACGGCACCTTCCGCCCCGTCATCGGTGAGCATGAGCAGCTGCCGGCGACCGCCGTCGAACGCGTCCTCCTGGTCTCCGGCCGCCTGTACTACGATCTCCTGTCCACCCGGCAGAAGACCGGCGACAAGACCACCGCCATCATCCGCGTGGAGCAGCTCTACCCGCTGCCGCACGAGGAGATCGCGGCTGAGCTCGCCAAGTACCCCAACGCCGAAGTGGTCTGGGCCCAGGACGAGCCTGCCAACCAGGGCCCCTGGCCGTTCATTGGCCTGAACCTGCCGGAGGTCCTCGACCGCCGCGTGCGCCTGGTATCCCGGCCGGCCTCCGCCTCCACCGCAGCTGGCTCCATGAAACGGCACGCCGCGGAACAGGATGTCCTCCTGAAGCAGGCATTTGCACGGAAGTAAGCAGTAAGGCTGCCCGGCCGGAGTCGAAATACCAGACTCCGGCCGGGCAGTTCTGTTTAATGGATGAACAGCGCCGCCCCGTACCTCCGCAGCCGCGGCGGCGACGATGCAGCGGCCGTACCGAAGCAAACCCGTACCGAAGTAAAGAGGAACGCGTGGAAGACAGGAAGCTGCGGATCGCAGCTGTAGGAGACGAACTGCTGGCCGGACTGGGCGATCCCAGGGCGCTTGGCTGGCTGGGCCGCGTCCTGGCCCGCACTCCCCAGGACGGCATGCTCCTGGAAAGCTACTCCCTCCCCTGTCCGCAGGAAGGTACGGAGGGGCTGGCCGCGCGGTGGCTGGATGAAGCCGGCCGGCGCTTCAGCGCCCAGGCGGAGAACAGGCTGGTCATCGGCCTGTCCGGACGGGACATCGAGTTTGGCCTCTCCACGGCACGGAGCAGGCTGAATCTGGCCAACATCCTGGACTCGGCTTCGCAGAACCGGATAGAGGTTTTCGTTGTGGGGCCGCCGCCCACACTTGACCCGGCGCAGAACCGGCGGCTTGACGAACTGAACACCGCCTTCGCTGACGTCACCACCCGCCGCAAGCACCTCTACGTCGACACGTTCTCGCCCTTGCTGAACCATGAACAGTGGCGCCAGGACCTTGCGGCCAACGGCGGTACGCCCGGCCAGGCAGGGTATGGCCTGATGGCATGGCTGGTGCTGCACCGCGGCTGGTTCCAGTGGCTCCGCCTGGACGCGCCCCAGTAACCCCTTTCGAGATACCTTGACCACGCCTTCCGGCGGCATTACGTTGGAGGCCAACGCGATATATCGTCTTTGGAGGGGACCATGACCGGGCAGACCTGGACTGTTACAGAGCCGCAAACGATGGACATCGACGGCGTGACGTCCCTGAAGCTGGGCATGGTCCGGGGAAGGTTCCAGGTGGTGACGCACACCGGACCCGGGTTCCGGCTGGAGCTTGCCGAGGTGCACGGCGATCCGGTGGCAGTATCGCTGTACAGCGGCAGGCTGGAAGTGCGGCATCAGCTGCACGGCGCCCAGGGCTGGTTCAAGAACTTCATGGAGACGGTCAACCACAACAGCGACAATTCCGCTGTCATCACCATCACCGTTCCCCACGGGGTGGACATCGAGGCAGGCACCGTCAGCGGTGAGGGACTCGTTTCGGGTATCTCCGCCCATATCAGGCTGAACACAGTCTCAGGTTCAGTGGTGGCGGACAGCACATCCGGCGAGCTGCAGGTCAGCACCATCAGCGGCAGCGTGGACGTCAGGAACCACCGCGGCGTGCTCACCGCCAAGAGCGTCTCCGGAGCGGTTACCGCCTCCGGCCACTTCACCAATGTCCGCACCAACACCGTGAGCGGCCACCTCAGCTTCGAATTGCTTGGCTTTACCCGTGACTTCGGCTCCAACTCGGTGTCCGGGGACCTCACCATCAGGCTGCCGCATGACGTCGGCGCCGACATTGTGGCCAAATCCGCCGGCGGAGCAGTGATCCTTGACGGCCAGCAGTGCCTCCTGGCCAACGGCAAAGTGGAGACCATTGCCGGACCGGACGGGCAACTGATGCTCGTCCGGACCAATTCGGTGTCGGGCAGGACTTCCATCGTCCATTCTCCCGAACCCGTTGGCGGCGGGGAAGCGCACGGCTGATGCCGCCCGTCTTCGCACACGGTGCGTTGCGCCTCTACCTCCTGGCCCTGCTGGAAAGCGGGCCCAGGCACGGCTATGAGCTCATCAAGGCGCTCAAGGACAGGTTCGGCGGGACCTACTCCCCCAGCGCCGGCACCATCTACCCCCGCTTGGGCAAGCTCGAGGAAGACGGCCTGGTGGCCACCGAGCGGCTCGGGCGGCGCACCAACTACTACATCACCGCAGCCGGCCTTGCCGAACTGGACCGGCGCCGGGAGGATGTGGCCGGGGTCGAGCATGACATTGCGGTCTCCCTGGAAAGGCTGGATGTGGAACTGATGGTGCAGAAGTTCCGCGACGAGTTGTGCGCAGACCTCCGGCAGCCGGGCATACGCCGTCCCATCAGCCCCGGCACACTGGAAACCGTCAGGGCAGCCCTGGACGAGGCCCGGGCTGCCATCCGGAGCACCCTCCAGTCCTAGGCATGGCGCTTCCTGCCGCGCTGCCGCAGGTCATCCGCCCCTTCCCGGTTCGCGGGCCGCCACATCATGTGGGAGACTTGAGGGCAGCTCTTTTTGAGTACCAACAGTAAGGAGGCCAGCTATGAGCAAGCGTGCACGCAAGCGTCGTGACCGTAAGCGTGGCGGCGCGAACCACGGGAAGCGCCCCAACACCTAGGCAAATGCCAGGAACTACGGTTCAGGCAAAGGACCCCGCAAGCCAATCGGCTTCCGGGGTCCTTTGCTGTCTGCGGCCCTGATCCGCTCACGCGGTCCCTGCAAGGGGCGGCTTATACCTATGCCTCCACTGGACGGATGGCGTGGATCCTGTCCAGGATGGCGTTCTTCAGGTTGTCCGGCGCGGATTCGGTGCAGGAACGCTTGACCATGTTGCGGATGACGCACTCCAGGTCATACTGCTCCGTGCACTCAGGGCAGTCATCAAGGTGGTTCTTGATTTCCGTGATGTCCTCGCGGGTCAGTGCCCCGTCAAGGTATTCGTAGATGCGTTGCATCCGGGTGTCATCGCAATCGCCCAATCCCTGGCAGTCGCTCATTTCCTGTTCTCCTGTGCTTTGCTTCCTGCCGCATCGGTGGCGTCCGCGGCCGTTTTGAATCCCCGCTCGGCGGCGTATTCCGCGAGCATGTCCCGCAACATTCGCCGGCCGCGGTGGAGCCGGGACATCACAGTGCCGATGGGCGTATTCATGATGTCTGAGATTTCCTTGTAGGCGAAGCCCTCCACGTCGGCGAAGTAGACCGCCAGCCGGAACTCCTCCGGAATATCCTGCAGCGCCCGCTTTACGTCCGAATCGGGAAGATGGTCCAGCGCTTCCGCCTCGGCCGAACGCAGTCCGCTCGAGGTGTGTGACTCCGCCCGTGCCAGCTGCCAGTCCTCAATGCTGTCCGAGTTGGACTGCAACGGCTCGCGCTGCCTCTTCCGGTAGAGGTTGATGTACGTGTTGGTCAGAATCCGGTACAACCAGGCTTTCAGGTTTGTACCCGGCTTGTACTGGTGGAAGGCCGAAAACGCCTTGGTGTAGGCCTCCTGCACCAGGTCTTCGGCGTCGGACGGGTTCCGCGCCATGCGCATGGCAGCGGAATACAGCTGGTCGACGTACTGCATGGCGTCCCGCTCAAAACGAAGGCGGCGCTGTTCGTCGCTCTCTTTGGAGACGTCCAGGGTACTGTCCTCGGTGCCCGCAGCAGCTGTCACCGAATCAGCGCCTGCTTTTCCCGCAGGCACAGGCGCGGAGCCGGCCTTCCCGTTCACTTCGCCGGGGGTAGCCTCATACATGGCCGCAACGGCCGGATCCAGGGTGTTCATTGCCTTCAAGTCTACTGTCAGGCTCCCTGCCCGGGGCATGCCGTACTCCGGCGGCTCCGCGGCCAGCTTGTCCACTGCCACCGGGCCCGCCTGCCTGGTTCCGTCCAACACCTTCCCCAAGGGCCAACTCCGCTCTGTATCGGGTAAATGATCGTCAGGCCCCATGTCACGGACCCGTTTGCCATAACCGGCTCCCACGGGCAAATATTCCCCAAAAGTGCAAGACTAGGACCGACTCCGCCGCTCGCCGCGGCTCGTCCATCCAGGAGGAAATCCATGCCCTTTATCCGCACCCTCGCACGGCCCATGCTTGCCTCCAGTTTCGTTCTTGCCGGACTGGATAAGCTCAGGAACGCCGACGACACGGCACAGCAGCTCTCACCGCTGCTGCGCAAGGCCGCAGCAGCGCTCCCGTTCCAGGCGAATGAAAAGACCCTTGCCCGGGTTATCGGCGGCACGCAGGTGGGTGCCGGTGTCCTGTTCGGCCTTGGCAAGTTCTCCCGGCTCTCGGCCGGCCTGTTGACGGTGATTTCGCTCCTGAACACCTTTGTTGAGTGGCGCAGTGCGGACATCAGCAGCAAGGAAGGTCGCGAAGGCCGCCGGAACCAGCTGCTCAAGAACCTCTCGCTGAGCGGCGGCGCCCTGCTCGCTTCCGTGGACACCGCTGGCAAGCCCGGCCTGGCCTGGCGCGCCGGGCACCTGGCGGCCGATGCCCGCAGGAATGCCTCGCACCTGGCAGCCGATGCCCGCAAAACCACCAGCAAGAAGCTGAACAAGGCGGACAAGGCCGTGCGCCGCGCCGTCGAACACGCCACGGGAGCATAAGCACGAATGACCGCAGCAGCTGCCACCCGGGACGGCTCCGGAACACCTGTCCCCCATTGGGCCGCGCCTTTCGCATACCGGCCCGTTGACGCCACCGTAACGGTGCCCGGATCCAAATCCCTGACCAACAGGTACCTGGTCCTGGCGGCCCTCGCTGACGGCCCGTCCCGGCTGCGCGCGCCCCTGCACTCGAGGGACTCGGCGCTCATGGTCGACGCACTCCGGCAACTCGGTGCCGTCATCACCGAAGTGCCCGGGGACGGCGATTTTGGGCCTGACCTGGAGGTGGTGCCGCTGCCGGCGGCAGCGCCCGCCTCCCTGGCCAGGATCGACTGCGGACTCGCCGGCACTGTCATGCGGTTCGTCCCGCCGCTGGCGGCGCTCCGCAAGGGAGCCAGCGTATTCGACGGCGACCCCCACGCCCGGAAGCGGCCCATGGGAACCATCATCGAGGCCCTCAAGGCCCTGGGCGTGGCCGTATCCGCCGAAGACGGCAGCGTGCCGTCGTCGCTCCCCTTCACGGTGGACGGCAGCGGCGCAGTCCGCGGCGGCCACCTGGTGATCGACGCCAGTGCCTCGTCGCAGTTCGTCTCCGCCCTCCTCCTGGTGGGGGCGCGGTTCGACGAGGGCCTGCACTTGGAACACGTGGGCAAGCCGGTGCCCAGCCTGGACCACATCAACATGACGGTGGCCGTCCTGCGCGGCGCCGGCGTGTCAGTGGACGATTCCGTCCCCAACCACTGGGTTGTGGCGCCGGGTCCCATCCGCGCCTTCGACCAGCGGATCGAACAGGACCTGTCCAACGCCGGGCCCTTCCTTGCGGCGGCCCTTGCCTCGCAGGGGACAGTCCGGATTCCCAACTGGCCGGCGGAAACCCAGCAGGTGGGAGACCTTTGGCGCGGAATCCTGGCCAGCATGGGCGCCACGGTGACCCTGGCTGACGGCGTCCTGACAGTCACCGGCGGCCCGGAGATCAAGGGCGGTGACTTCGCTGACACCAGTGAATTGGCTCCGACGGTGGCAGCCCTGTGCGCCCTGGCCTCCGGACCTTCCCGGCTCAGCGGGATCGCCCACCTGCGGGGGCATGAGACGGACCGGCTCGCGGCCCTGGTGGCGGAGATCAACCGGCTCGGCGGCGACGCCGAGGAAACCAGCGACGGCCTGGTGATCCGGCCCGCCCCGCTGCATGCCGGCGTCGTGCACAGCTACGCGGACCATCGAATGGCCACGGCGGGTGCCATCCTGGGACTCGCGGTGGAGGGCGTCCAGGTGGAGGACATCGGCACCACCGCCAAGACCATGCCGGACTTCCCACAGCTGTGGGCCGGCATGCTGGCCCAGGAAGCGGGGTCCGCAGCCGGACCGGAAGGGCGCGTCAGTGGCGCGTAGCACTGGTTCCTGGGACGAATCGGACGTCCGCATCCGTCCCAGCAAGAAGGGTTCCCGGCCACGCACCAAGGACCGCCCCAGCCATGACGACGCCGTGACCGGACGCATCATCACGGTGGACCGGGGCCGGTACACCGCAGTGGTGGACGAGGACTCGGAGAACGAGCGCGTTGTCATTGCCGCGCGCGCCCGGGAACTGCGCCGCTCGCCAGTGGTTGCCGGCGATTTCGTGTCACTGGTGGGGGACGTGTCCGGAGCACCGGACACGCTGGCCCGGCTGGTGAAGATCCAGGACCGCCACACCCTCCTGCGCCGCAGCGCCGACGACACCGACCCCATTGAACGGGCGGTGGTGGCCAACGCGGACCAACTGGTGATCGTGGTGGCCGCGGCCAACCCGGAGCCCCGCACGGGATTCATAGACCGCGCACTGGTGGCCGCCTACGACGCAGGGATCGAGCCCATCCTGCTGGTCACCAAGGCCGACGTCAAAGACCCTGCGGAACTCCTTTCCAACTACACCCATCTGGACTTCCCGGTCATCATCAGCCGGACGGCCGATGCGCAGGCATCGGGCATCGACGCCCGGTCCGATGACGGCCTCTCGGCGCGGCTGGACAGCGCGGCGGTGGCTGCCCTCCGTGACCACCTGGACGGCAAGGTCACCGTGATGCTCGGGCACTCAGGAGTCGGAAAGTCCACCATGGTGAACGCGCTGACCGGCGCGGAGCGGGCCACCGGCGGAGTGAACGCCGTGACCGGACGCGGCCGCCACACGTCGTCGTCTGCCCTTGCCTTGCGGCTGGCGGATGCGCCGCCCGGCAGCTGGATCATCGACACCCCCGGCATCCGCTCCTTCGGCCTGGCGCACGTGGACCCGGACCGGATCCTGCGTTCCTTCCCGGACCTCTCCCCCGGCATCGAAAACTGCGAACGCGGCTGCAAGCACACGGCAGCCGCGGTGGACTGCGGCCTTGACGACTGGGTGGCGGGCGGACACGCAGGCCCCACCGGGGCTGCCCGGCTGGCGTCCCTGCGGCGGCTGCTGGGTGCGGATCCACGGATGGAAGCACAGGAAACCAAGGAGCTCGGCAGCGTCAACTGACGCGTTCTCCCGGCAGAACCGTTTGCAGACGGTAGTTTGGAACCATGATCCAACCCGCTTCGAGCTACAACGATGACCTGCGCCTGGCCCATGTCCTGGCCGACTCCGTGGATGACCAGACGATGAGCCGCTTCAAGGCCCTGGACCTCCACGTTGAGACCAAGCCGGACCTGACGCCGGTCACCGACGCGGACAAGGCCGCCGAGGAAGCCATCCGCGGCCAGCTCTCCCGTTCCCGCCCCCGCGACGCCGTCCTGGGCGAGGAGTTCGGGAGCACCGGCCACGGTTCGCGGCGCTGGATCATCGATCCCATTGACGGGACCAAGAACTTTGTCCGCGGCGTTCCGGTGTGGGCCACGCTGATCGCCCTCGTGGATGAGGGCGAGCCGGTGGTGGGTGTAGTCAGTGCCCCGGCCCTTGGTAAGCGCTGGTGGGCGGCGAAAGGCATGGGCGCGTACATGGGCAGATCCCTTGCCGCCGCCACCCGGCTCCGCGTCTCCGACGTGTCAAAGCTTTCCGACGCCTCTCTCTCGTACTCCAGCCTGGGCGGCTGGAAGGAACGCGGAAACCTTGACGAATTCCTTGGCCTGACCGAGGATGTCTGGCGGACCCGGGCCTACGGCGATTTTTGGTCGTACTGCATGGTGGCCGAAGGCTCGGTGGACATCGCCTGCGAACCGGAGCTGAACCTCTATGACATGGCCGCCCTGGTGCCGATCGTGGTAGAGGCCGGCGGCCGGTTCACGTCCCTGGAAGGCGAGGACGGCCCGTTCGGCGGAAACGCCCTGGCCACGAACTCAATCCTGCACTCGGAGGTCCTGCACCGCCTGAACCCGTACCTGGACGATCTGCTGTAACTGACGCCCTTTCCGCAAAAAAGCGAATAATGCGACGCCGGACACCTTCTTGGGGAGGTGCCCGGCGTCGTTTTTCGGCTGCACGTAACAAATGCCTTAACAATTGCCGCGGCTTCAATCCTGGCCGCCCCATGTCCTACGCTTTTAGGCAGGTCACGAGTGCCAGCGCAAAACCCCGGTTTGCTGGCCGGCAACCCTCCATTCGCGGTGGGGTGCCCCGGGTGACGACCAGGCCGGTCCGGAGCGGATGCGGCAAGCGCGGATTCCCCCAATGGCGGAGTCCTGTCATCAAGTGAGGTCTCTGTGACAACTGCCACCGTCTCCCCCCAGCCCGTCATTGCCGAAGCCAACGTCCCCGACGGACGCCACGCCGCAGCCGGCCGGCCGCTCGCTGCCGTCACCGGCGCCGAAATCCAGGCGCCCCTGATTTCAGGCGGACACGTCCGGTACGCCAACCTCGATTACGGCGCCTCAGCCCCGGCGTTGTCCGTGGTGTCGGCCTACCTGAACGAGATCCTCCCCTACTACGCGAGCGTCCACCGCGGGGCAGGATACGCATCCCAGATCAGCACCTCCGTGTATGAGAACGCCCGCAGCATCGTCAGGGATTTCGTCGGCGGCCGGGCGGACGATTCGGTCATTTTCACGCGCAACACCACAGATTCGCTGAACCTGCTGGCCGGTTGCCTGCCGGTAACCAATGGCCGGCACGACGGCGAAGTGCTCTACCTGGACATCGAACACCACGCGAACCTCCTGCCGTGGCAGGGCGTCCCGCACCGCAGCATCATCGCCGCCGACACCATCACCGGCACCCTGGAGGCCCTTCGGGCCGAACTTGCACAGGGCGGCGTCAGCCTGCTCGCGGTCACCGGCGCCTCCAACGTCACCGGCGAAATCCTGCCCATCCGGGCCCTGGCCGCGCTGGCCCATGACCACGGCGCACGGATCGTGGTGGACGCCGCCCAGCTCGCTCCCCACCGCCGCGTGGACATCAGCGCGGACGATGTCGACTACCTCGCCTTCTCCGGCCACAAGCTGTACGCGCCCTTCGGCGCCGGCGTCCTGGTGGGACGCCCGGACTGGCTGGACGCCGGCGTCCCGCACCTCGCGGGCGGCGGCGCGGTCAAGGAAGCCAGGCTCGACGGCGTCAGCTGGGCCACCGGGCCGGCGCGCCATGAGGGGGGCTCACCCAACGTCCTGGGAGCCGCCACACTGGCCCGCGCCACCCAGGTGATTGCAGGCTTGGACCAGGAACGCTGGCATGCCCACGAGTCCGCCATCCGTTCCTTCCTGGTGGAGGGCCTGCTGGGGATCGACGGTGTCACCGTCCACCAGATCTTCAAGGACACCAACCCCGAAACGGACACCATCGGCGTGGTCAACTTCTCCGTTGAGGGCTACGACGCCGGACTGGTGGCGGCCTACCTCTCGGCAGAGCATGGGGTGGGACTGCGGGACGGCCGATTCTGCGCCCATCCCCTGCTCAAGCGCCTGGGCCTGCCGTCCGGTTCCCTCCGCGCCAGCTTCGGTGTCGGTTCACGCCTGGAGGACGCCGAACGCCTGCTCGCCGGCATCCGCGCCCTGCGGAGCAACGGTCTGGGCTGGGATTACGTGGTGGACGCCGGCCGCTGGGTGCCCGCCAATGACACCCGCACCTACCCGCACTGGGCACCCAACACCCCGGGCACCGCCGGCGCCGCGCCCTGCATCGACGACTGACACCCCACCCAACCCCTGCCGCCTAGGCGATCGATCCGGCGGCCGGGAGGATGCGGTAAATTCGAAAGGTACCGCAGGATGCCAGGTGAAGGAGGCCACGCGTGGTTCGGGGTGGCCCCAAGCTTGATCACGGGCGGCGCAGGGAACTGGGGCAGAGCTTCCAGGACGGCGGCAGGCACTACCAGCGCGTCCGGCCCGGCTACCCGGAAGTGGTGGCCCGGTGGTTGGTGCCCGCCGATGCCCACGATGCCCTCGACGTAGGCGCCGGAACCGGAAAGTTCACTGCTTTGCTGCTGGACATGGGACTTCACGTCACGGCCGTGGACCCCTCCGCGGACATGCTCGCCCAGCTCACGGAACACTACCGGGCCGCCACGGCCGTGCCGGGGACTGCCGAGGCGACAGGCCTGCCCGACGCCCACTTCGACGTCGTCACCGTTGCCCAGGCGTGGCACTGGTGTGACGCCCTCGCGGCAAGCACCGAGCTGGCCCGCGTCCTGCGGCCGCACGGGACCCTGGCCCTGGTCTGGAACCAGCTGGACACCTCTGTTCCCTGGGTGCACCGGCTCTCCCGGATCATGCACGCAGGCGACGTCTACCGGCCGGGCCACAAACCCGTCGTCGGGCCCGAATTCCAGGGCCTCGAAGGGCACGTCACCCACTGGCAGGACACGATGACCACCACGGACCTCATGGAACTGACCAAGTCCCGCAGCTACTACCTCCGGGCCGGCGAGGCAACGCGCGCCAAGGTCCTGGCCAACCTGGACTGGTACCTGCACAAACACCTCGGCTACACCCCTGACCAGGAAATCGAGCTCCCCTACCTCGCTCTGGCCTGGCGGGCGGCCAAGGCATGACCTCGCATCCCATGCGGCGCACGCCGAGCCGGTAGGCTTGACCGTGTGAAGACCAGCGCGCCCTCCTCCTCGATCGAGGACTACGTCAAGGTCATTTATTCGTTCACGGAATGGCAGGACAAGCCCATCACGTCCACCCAGCTTGCGCAGCGGCTGGGGGTGGCCAATTCCTCGGTGTCCGAGATGGTCCGCAAGCTCAAGGACCAGGGCCTGGTGGACCACAAACCCTACAGCGCCGTCACGCTCACCGAGGACGGCCTGCGGCTGGCCCTGGCCATGGTCCGGCGCCACCGGTTGATCGAGACCTACCTTGTCCAGCGGCTCGGATACAGCTGGGACGAAGTCCATGATGAGGCAGAACAACTCGAACACGCAGTGTCGGACACGTTCATCGAACGGGTGGCCGCAAAGCTCGGCAATCCAAAGCGTGACCCGCACGGCGATCCCATCCCCACCGCCGACGGGAATGTGCTGATGCCGCGCGCGCACCTCCTCGCCGAACTGGACCAGGGCCATGCCGGCAGGATTACCAGGATCAGCGACGACAACCCGGAGCTGCTGCGTTACCTTGCCGGCCAGGACATCGACCTCGACGCCGATGTCGAGGTGGTGGGCCGCCGGCCCTTCGGCGGCGCCCTGGTGGTGCGGATCGGCGCTTCGGGCGGCGTCCGCGAGTTCGACCTCGCTGACGAGATCGCCTCCGCGCTGTGGGTCTCCAGCGACGCCCCGCACGCCGGCTGCACCCTGGACGGTCCCTGACGTGGCGATGCCCACCGGGCGCGCCTGGCTGGCTGTGGCCGTCGGCGGGCTGGCCGGCAGTGAGCTGCGCTACGGGCTGGGGCTGGCGTTTCCGGACGTGCCCGGCTCGGTCCCGTGGGCCACGCTGGCCATCAACATCAGCGGCAGTTTCGCCCTCGCGGCGCTGACCACCATCTGGATGGCACGCCCGCATACGGCGTTCTGGCTGCGGGCCGGGATAGGGCCGGGCCTGCTGGGCTCCTTCACCACGTTTTCAGCGGTGGTTTTCGCCTCGGACCAGTTGGCCCGCGCAGGTGCACACCCGGTATGGATCCTGTATCTGGGATTGTCACTGGGGCTCGGTCTGGCGGCCGCCGGCCTGGGTTGGCGTTCCGGAAGGCTGATAGCCCGGAACCTCGGACTGCAATGATCACGGCAGCCCTGGTGGGAGTCTTTGGCGTGGCTGGCGCACTCCTGCGGTTCGCAATCGACAGCTGGTTCGCGCACCACAGCAGCATCCGCAGCGTCCGCAGGGATGGCCACGCGGCACTGCACTGGCCCTGGGCCACGCTGGTGGTCAACGTCATGGGGTGCTTCATCATTGGCCTGGCACAAGGGGTGACCGGCAGGCTGGGACTGGGCGCGGAATGGCAGGTGGGCCTGGCCACGGGACTGGCCGGCGGACTCACCACCTTCAGTTCATGGACCACGGCCACCATCCGCCTGCTCAGCGAAGCCCGGTTCGGTGCCGCGGCCCTCAACGTGGCAGTCAACCTGGGCCTCGGGCTTGCCGCCGCCGCCGCGGGGATTGCGTTGGCCGCATAGGTACCGCTGTTTCCGGTGCCGTTCCGCCGGCGATTTGGCGGCCTCCCGTATGGTGGAAGGTGATGATCAGCAGACGCGACGCCGCAATAACCCTTGACGTTCCCCTTGAAATGGCGCAGCGCCACGGCCTGCCGAAATGGATGACGGAGGCCGAACTCCGCGGCATCCTGGACAATCCTCCGCCCTGGCTTGTGCAGTCGCGCGCCAATCGGACGGGCAAGCGGCCGGTGTGGGTGCACCTGGAATGCGCAGTCTGCGGTTACGAGGAGGCGGCCAGGCCCAAGAAGTGGTGGCCGGACTTCACCTACGTGGTGTGCAGCCACCATCCGCCGTCCGATGTTCCCGCCGTCCGCCCCGGCTGTGTCCGCGGCGAGTACGACGGCGTGGGGACGCGTTTCGTGGGCATCGCGGACGTGGAAGCGCCTCCAGTCAGCCGATAGCTCCCCCCGGTGACGCGCCCCGATGACGTGATCGATGACTGCCCCAGTAACGCGCCCGGGTGACGTGCGTGCTTATGGCCGGGCGCCGTCGGCCATCAGGCCGGGCCGTTGCCCGTCATTTCCTCCGGGACAGCGGTGAGGTGCAGCTCTGTACCGTCGCGCAGCACGGCCACATCGAGTGGTTCGCCGATGGCATCGGAAAACAGGAGCCGCTGCAGGCTTTCGGCGTTGCTGACCGGGCGGCCTCCAGCGGTGACGATGATGTCGCCTGCGGACAGGCCCGCCTTGTCGGCCGGCGAGCCCGGCAGCACTTCGACGATGCGGAGCCCTTCCCGCCGCCCGCTGCGGATCACGGCGCTTGGGTTGAGCTGGATCGGGGTGCTCACAAGGCCCAGGTAGGCGCGGCGCACCCTTCCGTCCGACAACAGTGCCGAGATGATCCTGCGGGTGGTGGCGTTGATCGGGATGGCCAGGCCCAGGCCGGCGCCGGCCACTGCGGTGTTGATGCCGACAATCCTGGCGTGGGTATCGGCCAGCGCTCCACCGGAGTTTCCGGGGTTCAGGGCAGCGTCTGTCTGGATGACATCCTCAATGACCCGCCGGTTGCCGCCCGACCAGACCGGGATGGCCCGGCCCAGGCCGCTGACCACGCCCGCGGTGACTGACCCCGCCAGGCCCAGCGGATTTCCAACGGCGACCACAAGCTGACCCACGCGCAGCGTCTCTGCCGCGCCGAATTCAGCGGGCGGCACCTTGGGCCGCGAACCGTGGACCACGGCGAGATCGGACAGGGGGTCGGCTCCCACCAGCTCCAGGTCCATCCGGCTGCCATCTCCGAACGCGGCAAAACCGTGCCGGGTGCCGGCCACGACGTGTGAATTGGTGAGCAGGTACCCGTCCTGCGTAAAGAGCACCGCCGAGCCCGCGCCCACCCTGCCCCTGCCGTTGCGGCGGTTTGCGGTCATTTCGATCGCTGCCACGTGCGGCGTAACGGCCGCGGCCACGCGCATGACTGTCTGCGAGTACGAGTCCAGGACGTCCTCGTCCCCGGTGGGTATGGGTTCCTGCGCCTGGTCCATGACGCACCTCCGGCTTGGTGCCGCTTCCGGCAATGGCCTGCCCTGTAGGGGCCTTATGGGACACAACAATGGATGGGCCCGGTCCACTCCCGGTACAGCTACGCCTTGGGTGAACGCCCGCATTGCGGTGGGCAGCACCAGTCCCAGGCTTTAGGATCGGAGCATGACTGACTCCCCCGCAGGGTCTCAAACAGAAATACTGAACGCCGAGGAATGCTGGCGGTATCTTCGGTCCTCCTATATCGGCCGGCTGGCGGTCATCAACGGTGACATTCCCGAGATTTTCCCCGTGAACTTTTCCATTGCCGGAGAAACCCTGGTGTTCCGCACCGCACCCGGGACCAAGCTTCGCGCCCTGCTTGGCGGAGGAATTGCCGCCCTGGAGGTGGACGGCCTCAACCCCTATTCCACGGAGGTCTGGAGCGTCGTCGCCAAGGGCAGGCCGCAGCCGTTTGATGAAACCACCATGCAGCTTCCGGCCGGCGACGCCGACCGGGAACCGTGGGAGCCGGGGATCAAGAACCACCTGGTGGCCATTACCCCCACTGATGTCACAGGCCGCCGGTTCCCGGTCAGGCCGCGCTCCCGCTGGTGGCCGCCCGTCGATTTCTCCGCCGACTGGCTGTAGCGGCGGCCGAACCTGATCAGGGCCTGCCTCGTCAGGCCTTGAGGATCACCTTGAGTGCCTTGGTTTCGGCGGCCCGGGAGAACGTGTCGTAGGCATCAAGGAACTGGTCGAACCCAAAATGGTGGGTGGCGAATTTTTCCGCCCGGATCTTTCCCTGGGCCACCAGCTTGAGCAGCATGGGGGTGGTGTTGGTGTTCACCAGGCCCATGCTGATGTTGATGTTTTGGATCCAGAGGTTTTCCAGGTGCAGCTCCACCGGCTTTCCGTGCACTCCAACGTTCGCTACGGATCCGCCGGGCCGCACAATGTCGGTGCACATGGCAAATGTTCCCGGGACGCCGACAGCCTCGATGGCCACATCGACACCCTGTCCGCCTGTCAGGGCCAGGACCTGTTCCCGCCAGTCGCTGCTGCCGGAAAGGACCGTGTCCGTGGCGCCGAACTCCCTTGCCTTTTCCAGGCGGTTCGCATCAAGGTCGATGGCCACGATCGTGGCCGCGCCGTACAGTCCTGCCGTGGTGATGGCTGCCAGGCCCACCGGACCGGCGCCCACCACGGCAACTGTGTCGCCGGGCTTAACCCTGCCGTACTGGACGCCGATCTCGAATCCGGTGGGAAGGATATCGGAGAGCATGACGGCTTGTTCGTCGCTGACCCCGGCGGGCAGCAGGTGCAGCGAGTTCTCCGCGTAGGGAACCCGGACGTATTCGGCCTGGGTCCCGTCGATCAGGTGTCCGAAGATCCACCCGGTGCCTTCCTGCCCCTCACTTCCCAGGCAGTGCGAATAGAGGCCGGCCTTGCAGTTTGCACAGTGGCCACAGGACTTGATGCACGAGATGATGACGCGGTCGTTTACCTTCAGTCCGGTCACTGAAGGACCCGTTTCCACGACCGTACCTACTCCTTCGTGGCCCAGGATCCGGCCCTTTTCGACGGCGGGAACGTCGCCTTTGAGGATATGCAGGTCTGTGCCGCAGATCGTGGTGGTGTCGACTTTGACGATGACGTCGCCGGGTTGCTGGATCCGGGGGTCCGGAACATCCGTCCATGACTTGTCACCGGGTCCGCCGTAGACGAGAGCTTTCATGGTGTTTTTTCCTTACTCTGCGGAGGGCTTGGCGTCGGTTGCCGGCTTTGCGGGAATTCTTGCCGGGTGGACTGTTGGCGGAAGGGCTGAGGACCGCCGGGACCCGCTGCGGGGGTCTGTGTCACCTGCAGTTTGGCCAGATGCAGGATTCCGAGCACCAGGAACAGCCCCGAGAGCCCAAGTGCCGGCAGCAGGGCGGACATGCTGGGCTCAGCGCTGAACAGGGGCTTAACCAGTTCACCCACCGCCAGCGAGAAGATGAGGGTGAAGCCGAGGACATACAGGGCCGGCAGGAGCAGCAGCCCCGCACGGTGGTTCCGGTAGGTCAGGAGGGACAGGACCAGGAATCCGGGCATGATGAAGCACAGGTCCAGGATGAAGATCGAGTAGAGGGAATCGATCTGCTCACCGCTCCGCATCAGAGGCAGGAGCATCCCGATCCAGAGGGGATAGAAGATCAGCGGCTGGAGGATGGCGCCGGCGGCCGACACAATTCCCAGCCCACGGGGAAGGGAGGCGGACGGCGCGTCACGGCCCATAGTGGCCCCGGCAGTGACCATGGCCCAGAACGACAGGGTGAAGACAGCCATGTAGACCAGGTACAGGCCGTTGTAGGTGCGCTCAATGACATAGATTCCGTAGGCATAGAACAAATAGCCAAGCAGTCCCAGGGCCACGATCTGGTGTTTGGGCCTGTCCGGCCTGGCTGCCCATGCCAGGTACAGCAATCCGGTCCCGGCCGCCACGGAAAGCAGGTCCTGGGAGTAAGCACCGGGGACCAGTTCACTCGAGACCACCCGATCGTAAATCTCCGGCCGCCATATTCCGGTCCCCGCGGCGGCCAGCGCCAGCAGACCGGCAACAGCCCACAGCAAGCGGCTGAGGAACAAATGCGTCAGCATGGCCACCTTTCGCAGGAAGATCTGGAATTCCCGGGCGTTCCCCAGACTCCCATTGGTCCGTGCGGGCCCCAAGGGCCATAGGTCCTTCCTTGGAGGCCGGGCCTTTATGCCCTTACGGGAGGCAGGAGAGTTGCCTACGCTGTGCCCTATGACTGAGAAAACGAACGTGCCTGTACCGGAAATCCTTGATGCGGACGAGTGCTGGAACCTCCTTTCCCAAACAGGGGTGGGGCGCCTTGCAGTCATCGCCGATGGGCATCCGGATGTCTTTCCCGTTAATTACAAGGTGGACGGCCGCACGCTGGTATTCCGCACCGGCGGGGGCACCAAGCACCAGGCCCTGCAGTCGGAGGCCACCGTGGCCCTGGAAGCGGATGCGGTGAGTTCCCAGTTTGGCCTCGCCTGGAGCGTGGTGGTCAAAGGAACTGCAGCTGAGGCGACGCCTACCGGCCCTGACCTGGATGACGTCCGGCGGGCACTGTTTCCGTGGCAGGGCGTGGGGCAGGAACATTTAATCCGCATCACTCCGGAGTCGATAACGGGCAGGCGCTTCACCGTGGACGCGCCACTGCTGTGGCAGACCCCGCTGGATGACGCAACCCGCGCCGGTTTCGAGTAAGCCATCCGGACGGCAGGCACTGTGCGCGCCTGGTGGGTAAACGGGCCGGGCCCCATCTCCACCCGCCCACTGGTTCAGGGACTTCGTGACACTCCCACGCCTGCCGCCCACGAACTGCTGGTTGAAGTGACTGTTTGCGGCATTTGCCGTACCGACCTCCACCTCGCAGAAGGAGACCTGGCTCCGCACCGCCCGCACACGGTGCCCGGGCATGAGGCAGTCGGCACCGTTGTTGAAACAGGGGCCGCCTGCTCCCGTTTCAGGACGGGTGACAGGGTGGGCGTGGCTTGGCTTGGCGGCGTCTGCGGCAGATGCGATTACTGCCGGCGCGGTGACGAAAATCTTTGCCTGTCGCCCCTCTTCACGGGTTGGGACCGGGATGGCGGCTATGCCGAGTATCTGACAGTTTCGGAGGACTTTGCCTACCCGCTGCCTCCTGGATTCCCGGACGAACAGGCTGCGCCACTCCTGTGTTCGGGCATCATCGGTTATCGGGCCCTGAAGCGCGCCGCCCTCCCCGTGGGTGGCCGCCTGGGTATTTACGGCTTTGGGAGCTCAGCCCACATCACTGCCCAGCTGGCGCTCAAACAGGGTGCCTCCGTATTTGTCATGACCCGGTCTGAAAATGCGCGGCGGCTCGCGCTGGAGCTGGGGGCGGACTATGTTGGGGAGGCATATGACCAGCCGCCGGTACCGCTCGATTCCGCCATCCTTTTTGCACCGGTGGGGGACCTTGTCCCGGCCGCGCTTCGTGCCCTGGACCGTGGCGGGACCCTGGCCATCGCCGGAATCCATCTGACTGACATCCCGGCGCTTAATTATGGCAGGGAGCTCTTTTTCGAACGGCAGCTGCGGAGCGTCACCGCCAATACCCGGGCCGATGGACGTGAGTTCCTGGCCCTCGCGGCCAGGCTTTCCCTGGCCCTTACCACTACGGCGTACCCGTTCGAGGCTGCGGACCAGGCACTGGATGACCTGGCGGCCGACAGGATCACTGGTTCGGCGGTCCTGCGGGTCCGGCCGGAACGCTAGTCGCCTCGCCGCCACCGCACCTCCCCTGCTTTAACCGAACAGGACGGCGGCCTCCTGGTACCGGGCTTCCGGGACCACCTTCAGTTCTCCCAGCGCTTCGTCCAGTCCGACGTTGACGATGTCCGTGCCCCGCAGGGACACCATGGTGCCCCACCTGCCGGCCGCGGCGGATTCGACGGCGGCGAGGCCAAGCCTGGTGGCAAGGACGCGGTCGAAGGCTGTGGGTTCACCGCCACGCTGGATGTGGCCCAGGACGGTGGCCCGCGTCTCGATGCCGGTCCGTATCTGCAGTTCTCCTTCCAGGAGCAACCCGATGCCGCCGAGGCGCGGCCGCCCGAAAGTGTCCAGGCCGCGGGGCGCGTACGGTGCCGCGTGCCCCTCGGGGGCAAAGGCCTCGGCCACCACCACAAGGGGTGCCCTGCCGCGGTCACGCGCTGACAGCACCCAGGAACAGACCTGGTCCAGGGACACTGGATGTTCAGGTATCAGGATGGCGTGCGCGCCTGAAGCCATCCCGGAATGCAGTGCGATCCAGCCCGCGTTGCGGCCCATGACTTCGGCCACCATGCAGCGGTGGTGCGATTCACCGGTAGTCCTCAGCCGGTCAATGGCCTCGGTGGCAGTCTGGACCGCAGAATCGAAGCCGAATGTGTAGTCCGTGGCGCCGAGGTCGTTATCGATGGTCTTGGGCACCCCCACCACGTTGATGCCCTGGGCGCACAGCTCCCGGGCCGCCGCCAGCGTGCCTTCTCCTCCAATGGCAATCAGGCCCTCGAGTTCGTTGTTCCGCAGGCAGGCACGGACGCCCTCGATGCCGCCACCCACCAGCGGATTGGTCCGCGACGTGCCCAGAATGGTACCGCCCAGGCGCGAAATCCCGCGGACGCTCGTCCGGGGCAGCGGAAAAACATCCTGCTCCAGGACGCCCCGCCACCCGTCCTTGAACCCCAGGAATTCGTAGCCATGCGCAATGTCCCCGCCCAGTACCGCTCCCCGGATTACGGCGTTCACCCCCGGGCAGTCACCACCACTGGTAAGGATCCCCAGCCGCTTCACGGCACCACCACCTCCGAGGCCCTGGCAGGCAACGTAAAATGCCGCGTCTGGCCGGGAGGAAGTTCCTCATCGATACCCCGCACCTGCACCTTTATCGGTCCGGCGTCGCCGGGGGCAGAGGCGATGCTCATGTCCCCGCCCTTGAGGTGCACGCGGAGGCGGTGCCCCCGGTACAGGACCTCAAAAGCGACGGCGCGCAGCCCCGTCGGGAGATTAGGGGTGAACAGGATGGTGTCGCCGCTGAACCGCAGCCCCGCAAAGCTGCGCTGAACCACGTCGATGCTTCCTGCCATTGCACCCAAATGGATACCGGCGCGTGTGGTGCCATGCTGGGTATCGTCAAGATCGGCGTCGAGCGCTTCACGGAAACTGTCCCACGCCCGGTCCGCATCCAGGCCTGCAAGGACGGATGCGTGGGCAACCCTGCTCAGGGTGGACCCGTGCGCGGTCCTGGCCAGGTAGTACTCGATGGTGGTGTTGAGTTGTTCCTGCGTGAATGCATACTGCAACCGCTGAAGGATGGTGGCCAGCCCTTCATGCCCCAGCAGGTATGGGAGCATCAGGACATCTGCCTGCTTTGCCAGCTTGTAGCAGTTGGTTGTGTCATTTTCGGCTTCGAGGATGAGGTCCAGCCGCTCAATATCGCCGTACGCGTCCCGGTAATGCTCCCAGTCAAGTTCCTTCAACGTCCCGTAGCCCTCGAACTGGCTGATGACGCCGTCCTCGTGAAATGGGACGTACATCGCCGTTCCCATGTGCGACCACCCCGAGGCTTCCTCTTCCGTGATGTTAAGCCGCTCCATCAGCACGGCACGCTCGCTGCCGTGCAGTAAGTCCATGATCTCCCCTGCCTGGGAGCAGACCCAGGCAGCCATGACATTGGTGTAGGCGTTGTCGTCCAGGCCAGGTGAGTCGCTGCCGGGGTAGCCGGTGTGGTACTCGTCCGGTCCCACCACGCCCCGCAGGTGGTACCGGCCGCCCTGCTCGTCGTAGTCCGCCAGTGAACGGAAGAACCGGGCAACCTCGATCACCAGTTCAGCCCCCTTCTGGAGGAGCCAGATCTTGTTCCCTGTGGCCTGGAAATACTGCCAGGCATTGAAGGCGACGGCCAGTCCCGAGTGCACCTGCAGGTGTGAGTGGTCCTTGACCCACCTGCCGGACCTGTCGTTGTACAACCATTTTGGCGTTTCCTCGGTTCCGTCGCTGGCGCTTTGCCAAGGAAACTTCGCCCCTGCCAGGCCTTCACGTGCCGCTGCATGCCGGGCGGCGGGAAGCCGCCGCCACCTGTAATCGATCACGGACCTGGCAACCTCAGGCGTCCTTGAGGTCAGTACCGGCAGGACAAACAGCTCATCCCAAAAGACGTGGCCACGGTACCCCTCGCCGTGGAGCCCGCGCGCGGTCACGCCGGCATCCAGCTCGGCTGTGTGCTGTGTCAACGTCTGAAGCAGATGGAAGATATGCAGGTTCAGGACCAGGCGCACCTGGACCGGGGCATCAATTTCCACCATGAACGGACGCAGCTCGCGGCGCCAGGCCTCCTCGTGCGCCGCCAGCAGAGAGTCAAAGTCACCACCCGTACGCTCCAGGACAGCACGGGCTCCCGTCTCCGGAGAGGAGATGGCGCGGTCACGGGACGTCACTACCGCCACCGTCTTGGTGATCCGCACTGCGGTGCCGGCAGCAAGCGGCAGCAGAAGAGTTTGGAAATGGAAAGCTCCTTTCCTGCCGTCCTTCACTGCCGCTGCCTTCCCAGCGACGTAAGTTCGAAAGGCTGCGGCGATCCGGATGAGGCTCTGGGTGGTTTCCACTTCGACGACGGAAGCAGCGTCCTGGAGGCGCCCTGGGCTGGAGCGGCGGGAGGCTGTCCTGTCAGCCAGGTGGAGGTCGGAGCCTTGGGCGGGTTCGGGCAGGTTTGCGTTGCGGACGCCGGCGTTAACCCCGCTGCGGACTTCCACCTCGCCGCTCCAGCCCAGGGCGGTGATCACCGTCGCCAGGACCAGCAGATGGGGTTCGGCCATGGAAACAAAGCGGGTCTGCACCACTTCCAGGCGGCGGTGGTCGGCACTCTCCAGCAGCAGCCGCCGCTCGAGCACTGCCCGCTTGAGGTCCAGGACCCTGCGCTCACGGATGGGGCTCATTCCGCCTTCCGACCACCACTGCTGGCCGGCCAGGCGCAGATCGAGCGGGAGGCAGTCGGGTGCGTTGACCATGTGCTCTTCCAGCAGCGTCTCGCCGGCCGCCGTCACCTGGACACGGTTGTAGACGCCCGCGAGGTACATTCCCGCGTAGCTGAAGTTGCCGCCTTCGGGCGCCGCCCCCCGAACGCCCAGATAGCCGTTGCCCAGGGTGGTGAGCGCCTCCCGGTGGCCCTCGTGTGCGACGTCGAAGCCTTCATAGACCAGGTGCCAGGCGTTGCCGATGACCTGTCCCAGGTCCAGCTCCCCCACATCGTTGAGGACAGTGTCGGCGCCGGCCGCCTCCAGTTGCCGGCGGTTGCGAGTCCTGTCGATTCCGACCACGAGGCCGAAGCCTCCTTGCCGGGCTGCCTCAACCCCGGCCGTGGAGTCCTCGACCACCACGGCGTGCGGCGGGGCCACGCCCAGCCGCGATGCGGCCTCAAGAAAGATGTCCGGCGCCGGCTTTCCGCGCAGGCCCAGCCGTGCCGCCGTCGTTCCGTCCATCACTGCCCGAAAGAGATCCTGGATGCCCGCCGCTTCCAGGACCACCCCGGCGTTGCGGCTCGAAGTGACCACCGCCGCAGGCACTGCCGCCTCTTTGAGCCTCCGCAGCAATTCAAGGGTGCCGGGGTAACTCTGGACGCCGTCGGCCCGCACGTGCTGCAGGAACAGCTCGTTCTTCCATGCGCCCAGGCCGAACCCGGTCCAGGCGCCCGCCTCATCCGTCTCCTGTCCCTTTTCAACCTGCACTCCCCTGGCGGCCAGGAACCGCACCAACCCCTCCTCGCGAGGCATACCGTCAATGAAGGTGAGGTAGTCCGCCCTGCTGAGCGGGGCACGGTTGGCGCCTGCCGGGACCCTGGGGTCGTGCAGGATCCGCTGGAACGCATCCTTCCAGGCAGCTTGATGGACCAGCGCCGTGTTGGTGACCACCCCGTCCAGGTCGAAAATGACGGCATCAAAGGGTGGCCTGGCAGCAGCGGCGGTGGGAGACCCGATCATAGGTCAGTGGTACCAGCAAGCGCCCGTTCCGGACAGGGCCGTAGGGCCCGGCGGCGGCTACGCTTTGTCCGGACGGGATGCCCGCCCCACGTGGTTCCACCATGTCAGGGGCGAGGTGATGGTGAAGCGCCTGCCGGTTATTGAGGTGGGCTCGATCCGGACGTAGTGGTCCTTTTCACCGGCTTGCCAGGGAAAGAGCGTCAGCGCGGCCCCGGTCAGCAGTTCCTCCGAGGGCTCCAGGATGACGGCCTTGCCCTTGACCAGGACGCTCCATGCTTTGGCGTCATCGTGGCCGTCGGCTTCGAGGGCGACGGCCAGCGGTCCCCCGGCTGCCCGCAGTTTGGTTCCTTCGCCTGTGCGGAAGACCAGGGACTGCTGGTCAACCTTGTAGTTCACGGGAAAGACCTCCGGGTACCCGTTCACCAGTACTGCCAGGTGGCCAACGGACACACTGCGCAGGAGGTCCCAGCACGTGCCGGGATCCAGGACTTCCGTGGGCGTTTGCGGGTCGTTGTGCATGCTGTCGAAGGTAATGGCATGCCCGCTCCCCCGCTAGAGCATTTGGGCCCGCCGGGTATTCCGGGGCGGGCCGCTTGGGCGGGGGCCCCACCTGCGGCAGGACAGGGGGTGCCGCAGGACACCTGTTGCAGGACAAAGAAAAACACCCCGGTCCGAAGACCGGGGTGTTTTCGATGAATCGGGTCATCCGTGAAGGATGCCTCGAGTCACCGCAAGGGTGGAGATGGGGGGAATTGAACCCCCGTCCGATGTCGTGTTGTCAGGGCTTCTCCGGGCGCAGTTTGCGTCGGATTTTCTCGGCCCCAGCCATGCTGCAAACAGCTGGCTGATCCGGGCCCAGTCATCTAAAAGTCCCGTTTACTCCGATGACGGGAGCAAACAGCAGTGGCTATCTAAATGACGCCAGGATCCGGGGCGATAGCAACCCCGGGCTGACGGACTGTCTTACTGCTTAGGCAGCAAGAGCGAAGTCAGTGCGCTTAGATTCGGCACTTATTGGTTTGCAGAAAGCGTTTACGAGATAATTCTGCATCCTCGGCCCGCTTCACCTGTCGCGACTAACACCGTCGAAACCGATCATCCCCGTATTTTGTTACCAAACCGGCTGGCAAGCCTGCCGGACTACCCATACTAACGCATGCCCCACCGAAATAATTCCTAGCGCCGCCGGTTGCGTTCGCGCATCTCCCGCTGGGCTTCGCGGTTGTCCTGTTGCTCCCGCAGGGTCTGGCGCTTGTCGTACTCGCGCTTACCGCGTGCTACGGCAATTTCCACCTTTGCCTTGCCGTCCACAAAGTACAGCTGCAGCGGCACGATGGTGTAGCCGGCTTCCTGGACTTTCCGGGAGATCTTGATCAGCTCTTCCCGGTGCAGGAGCAGCTTGCGGCGGCGGCGGGCCGCGTGGTTGGTCCAGCTGCCCTGGTTGTACTCGGGAATGTGGATGGCTTCCATCCACAACTCGTCGTTATAGAACGTACAGAATCCGTCCACCATGGAGGCGTGGCCCTCGCGCAGGGACTTCACTTCGGTGCCCATCAGCGCGATGCCGGCCTCGTAAGTGTCCAGCACGTGATAGTCGTGCCGGGCCTTGCGGTTGGTGGCCACCACCTTACGGCCACTTTCTTTAGGCACGGGTAAACTCCTCGGGTTCCAGGTCGGGTGCCTCCGGGCCTGCGGCGCGGAGCTCTACCAGTCTACGGCAGCAGCGCGGGGCCCCTAGAGCAGGCCCATGGGGTCGACGGCGGCGCCGTTGAGCCAGGTTTCGAAGTGGGCGTGGCAGCCCGTGGAGTTGCCGGTGCTGCCGGAGTAGGCAATGAGCTGGCCCTGGGAAACCCTCTGGCCATTCGAAACCACGATGCTGGAGTTGTGGTAATAGATGGTGGTGAGCGTGTTGCCCTGTGCCAGCCCGTGGTCGATCTTGACGCGCCAGCCGCCGCCGTCGGCAGAGTTCCAGCCTGAGCTGAATACTTCACCGGCAGCTGCAGCGTACACGGGAGTGCCGCAGGCAGCACCAAAGTCGATTCCGGTGTGCATGTATCCACCGGTGCCGTAGAAGTCGATGGTTCCCGGCGGAGTGGTGCGGTACCCAAAACCGGAGGTGATGGGGATGCTGCCGTCGAAAGGATGGCGCAGGCCAAAGGCCGACGGCGATCCGGCAGCGGGCGGGACGTACGGCGGGGCCGGCGGGGCCGGGCGGTTCGCGGCGGCGGCCGCAGCAGCTGCCGCAGCAGCCGCAGCCGCGGCCTGCCTGCGCTGTTCGGCTTCCCACGCCTCGCGGGCCCTGCGGTCACGTTCGGCGATTTCGTTCGCCACCTGGTTCTGGTTGGCCTGGACACCGGCCAGTTGCGCCTGGATGCCGGGCTTGGCCGCCTGGAGCTCAGCGTCAAGGCGGGTGGTATCCGCGATCAGCTGGTCAACCTGGGCCTTCTTTGCGGCAGCCTCGTCGCGTGCGGCCTTCTCCCGCTCCAGGGCAGCGTCGGCTTTGGCCTTGAGGTCCTTGATCTCGGCTTCCACGGCCTGAAGCCGTGCCTGCGAGTTGACGTTGGTGGCGTTCTGCTGGCTGAGCTTGTCCATGGCAGCGTTCTGGCTGCGCATAGCCTGGTCCGCGAGGTCCATGGTTTCGGTCAGGCTGCTGCCACTGTTGGATCCGAAGAAAAGCGACAGGTTGGAGGGAACGCCGCCGGATTTGTAGGCCTGGGTAGCGATCTGGCCGATCAACTTCTTGGTGTCGGCGATCTTCTGCTTGTCCGTTTCCAGCTGCTGGGTAATCTTGGCCTTGTTCTGCTGGGCCATGTCCACACGGGCCGACAGTGCTTCGACTTCCTTGACGGCGCCGGCTACGCGCCCCTGCGCCTCCAGGAGTGCCTGCTGGGCGCCGGGCAATTGGCCCTGGTAGATCACCAGGTCACCGGCAGCCTTCGCGATCCGGGAATCGACAAATTCAAGGGATGCCTGGACGCGGGCAGCTTCGGCCTCGAGCGCGGCCTTGCGGTCTTCGAGGTCGTCTGCGAACGCGACAGGAGTGGCGAGGGCCATCCCGGCTGAAAGGATGACGGTGAGCACGCCGCTGACGATCCCCAGACGGCCGGCAGCAGACCGCCCTCGGCTGCGCCGGGGGCGGGGCAAGTTTTGATCAGTCAGGTTCATGGGCATTCCTTGGTCGGTGTGCACAGCCTAAACGCGCAAATATCTACGTAAGGTCAAGAGAGACGAAATTCCTGCCAAGGATCCGCCAAGGATCAGCAGCGCCGGAACGAGGATCAGGGTCTGGCTGGATGAAATGAAGGCTGTGTCCGGGTACTGCCGGGACATGTAGTCGCCCAGGAAGAATTGCGCTACTGCCCACAGGGTGCCCGAGGCGAGGGCAGCGCCGATGACGGCTGCTATGACGCCTTCCAGGATGAACGGCAGCTGGATCACAGTCTTCGAGGCACCCACCAGACGCATGATCCCGGTCTCGCGCCGCCGGCTGAACGCCGAGAGCCTGATGGTGGTGGCAATCAGCAGGATGGCGCAGACGATCATGACACCCGCGATGCCGACCGCCACCAGGGAGGCCCCGTTCATCACCGAGAAGAGGCGTTCGAGCAGCTGCCGCTGGTCGATCACCGTTTCCACGCCCGGCTGCGAGGAGAACGTCTCGCTGATGATCTGGTACTTCTCCGGGTCCTTCATGTTGATCCGGAACGATGCAGGCAGCTGGTCCGGCGTCACGGAATCGACGATCGGCGAGTTTGAGAACTGGTCCTTGAAGTGCTTGTAGGCCTCATCCTTGGACTCGAACTGGAAGTCGTTGATGTACTGCGCTACTGCCGGAGATTCAAGGAGGGCGTTCAGGCCCTGTTGTTGTTCAGGGGTGACCGGCCCGGAAGCGCAGCCGGGCGCCGTCGAACCTTCACTGCACAGGAAGATGGCCACCTGGACCTTGTCGTACCAGTAGCCCTTCATCTGGTTGATCTGCATCTGCAGCATCCCGGCCGCACCCACGAAGGTGAGGGACACGAAGGTCACCAGGATGACCGAGACCACCATGGAAAGGTTGCGGCGCAGGCCGCTGCCGATCTCCGAAAGGATGAATGCCAGCCTCACCGCTGGGCCTCGCCTTCAGCGCCGTTGCCCGGCAGACCGCCGTCGGGCCCTTCCCTGCCGCTGGCGTCCTTCAGCCGCCTGGACTGGCCGACGACGGGGATCATCGACGTGTACAAGGCCTTGGCTTCGTCGCGGATCACCACGCCGTTCCTGAGTTCGACCACCCGTTTGCGCATCTCGTTGACGATGTCGTCGTCGTGCGTGGCCATCACCACGGTGGTTCCGTTCTGGTTGATCTTGTCCAGCACGCCCATGATGCCCATGGACGTTGTGGGGTCCAGGTTTCCGGTGGGTTCGTCCGCGAGGAGGATCCCGGGCCGGTTGACCACGGCACGGGCGATCGCCACGCGCTGCTGCTCGCCGCCGGAGAGCTCGTGCGGCATGCGGTGTTCCTTGCCTTCCAGGCCCACGGTCTTGAGGACTTCCGGGACCGTGTCGCGGATGACGCTCCGGCTCTTGCCGATCACCTGCATGGCGAAGGCTACGTTGGCGAACACATTTTTCTGCGGCAGGAGGCGGAAGTCCTGGAAGACGACGCCGATCCCCCGGCGAAGGCGCGGAACCCGCCAGCTGGAGATCTTGGCGACGTTCTGGCCGGCGACGTAGACAGCGCCGGACGTGGCGCGGTCTTCCTTCAGCACAAGGCGGAGGAAGGTGGACTTTCCGGAGCCGGACGCGCCCACGAGGAAGGCGAATTCGCCGCGGTCAATCTCAAGGTTGATGGAGTCCAGTGCCGGGCGGGCTTTCTGGTCGTAAACCTTGGTGACATTTTCGAATCGGATCATGGCCCTAAGTACCCTGCAGGGCATGGCTGATTCATGTGATGCAGCCCAGTTCTGCAGCCGGTGCACGGGTTTTCGTTTGGGGAAAGTAGGGCCCCGGCCCCTCGACTATACGCAGGATGCCCGGTGGTTGGGCCTGCTTTCAGGGGCGTGTCGCCGGATCAGCCGCGGCCCGGCCGGGGCCGCAGCCTATTTTTCAGCGTTGCGGTTGTCAGTGCGCCAGCGGATGCCCGCGTCAATGAAGTCGTCGATTTCGCCGTCGAACACTGCCGACGTATTGCCCACTTCGTGTTCCGTACGCAGGTCCTTGACCATCTGGTACGGGTTCAGGACGTAGGACCGCATCTGGTCACCCCACGACGCTTTGACATCGCCGGCCAGTGCCTTCTTCTCCGCGTCTTCCTGTTCCTTCTTGAGCAGCAGGAGCCGGGACTGCAGGACACGCATGGCGGCGGCGCGGTTCTGCAGCTGCGACTTTTCGTTCTGCATGGACACCACGGTGCCGGTGGGAATGTGGGTAAGGCGGACTGCGGAGTCGGTGGTGTTGACCGACTGGCCACCGGGGCCGGATGAGCGGAATACGTCCACCCTGATCTCGTTGTCCGGGATTTCGATTGAGTCGGTTTGCTCGATCAGCGGGATGACTTCCACGGCCGCGAAGGATGTTTGGCGGCGTCCCTGGTTGTCGAAGGGGCTGATCCGGACCAGGCGGTGCGTTCCGGCTTCGACGCTGAGGGTGCCGAAGGCATAAGGCGCCTTCACCTCAAAGGTGGCCGATTTCAGCCCGGCTTCCTCAGCGTAAGAGGTGTCCATGACGGTGGTCGGGTACCCGTGGCGCTCAGCCCAGCGGAGGTACATGCGCATGAGCATCTCGGCGAAGTCTGCGGCATCCACTCCGCCTGCGCCTGCCCGGATGGAGACCACTGCTTCGCGTTCGTCGTATTCGCCGGACAGCAGCGTGACGACTTCCAGGTCCTTGAGCGCCTTCTTGATGGACTCGAGTTCAGCCGCGGCCTCCCCCATGGAGGCGGCGTCGTCCTCGTCCTGCCCAAGCTCCACCAGGACTTCGAGGTCGTCAATCCTGGATGCCAGGTTAGTGAGGCGCTCGAGTTCGGATTGGCGGTGGGAAAGCCGGGACGTGATTTTCTGCGCGGCCGCGGGATCATCCCAAAGATCCGGCTCCCCTGCCCGCTCGCTGAGTTCGGCGATGTCTTCCTTGAGTGTCTCCACGTCGCTGACGCGTTCAATGGACTCGTAGGTGGCGCGAAGCGCGCGGATTTCAGCGGAAAAATCAATATTGGCCATGGTGGTTTAAGCCTACGCTATCGCCGGATACAGCCAGGCGTGCTGGCCCGGCGTCCTGTTTGGCACAGCAGAGTCACTTATCGGGTGAGGCGCGAGCGCGCAGTGGACGCCGCCTCGATACGGATACCGTCCGGAACGAGGAAGTTCACCACAGGCGGGTGAACGGCTGCCGTGAGGACCACGACGGCGGTGGAACCGTCCGGTGTACCCGTTGCCCCAGTGACGGCAAGACCGGAGAAACGCTGTGAGGCGGGACTTCTTGCGATGAAGTCGGCAGCGACATTGCGGACGCGGGCGGGACTAAGGACAGCCGAGGGGCTTCCGCCCTGGGACGTGACTTCACCCAGGGTGTAGCTGTCGGCCGCCGCCAGCGAGGCGCCGTCCGCCAGCGACAATAGACGCTTGTGCTCCAGGTAAACGGCAGATATTCCAATGACGACTGTCGCCACCAAGAGCGCCAGGACGATGTAGCCGAGGATCATGACCATCACCTGGCCGCTCTCATCCGGTTCACCGCGATTCACCGGTACCTCCCCACCAGTTGAGTGGAGGACGCCTCAACCTCCGTGGCGGACAATCCATCCGCAAACGGTATGAACGGCAGCGGCACGTTCAGCCTGACAGTCACCGTTACCGTCGTTCCGGCGGCCTGGCAGTCTGCCGGGTTGCAGCTGGTGGTCATGCTGGCCCTTTCTGCAGGGTGCCCGAAGTCGGAGAGGGCAAGGGCCACGGCCTGCTCCGCAGCTGCCTGGGCGGTGGGGGCATCGGGCTGTGCTTCATAGACCTTGGCAGCCTGGTCGGCGGCACCCACCACGGCGAAGGAACCGCCTTGGATTTGGCCGACAGTGATGACGAAGTACACCAGCGGAACCATCAGCAGGAGTGCAAGGAACGTGAATTCGACGACTGCACTTCCATCCTCATGCATCAGCCCATGGTGCTCATGGTCGGGGCCCTGCTGCAGGTGCTCCCGATGCGCATGGCCGGGGCACTTGAACCTGTCACCCACACGTGTGGCCCCGGAACCCTCCCTGCAGAATGCTTCTGCCAGACGTGTGCGGAACGGAAAGGCATTGGAATCGGGCCGTGCATGGGAGCGGGGCAATGGGCGGGCGCTGGACGGATCAGGGCTGAACAGCCGCATGCCCTTTCACCTCCAGCATGTCCCGTGGGCCAATGAACCCGATAACCGGCATAGGAGACCGGACGGTTACTTCCAAAGTGCGCATGCCTTGGACCGTTATTTCCTGCGTGCTGACCTGTTCTGCGAACCCCTCATTCAGGGCCATGCCGATGAGGCTGCGGGTCCGTTCCCGGGCATCGGAGGCATTACGGTCAGCGAGTGTCCCGTACCGTGCACCAGAGGCCGCAGCATCGATGAGTGTGTTCCGTACGTGCAGAACCAGGGTCAGCTGGATGATCGCAAGGAAGAACATGGTCAGCAGCCCGCCAACCAGTACAAAGTCCACCACGGCTGAACCCCGCTCCCCCGGCCGGGACAGCTTGGGCTGCACCGGCCCGTGAGGGGACGCCACCATGGTTCAGTTCCCCACCTTGTCCATGGCCTGGTTGAACATGGTCTCCAAGGCGGGGCCCGCGAGCGCCAGCAGGGCTGCAACCAGGACGGCGGACATCAGGGTTATCATCACCCATCCCGGCACGTCACCGCGCTCGGCATTATCATTTGCGCTTGCCCGAAGCGGCTGGAAGCCTTCATTGACATGCCAGCCTGCACGCCGACTCGCCCTGGCCGCGCGGGGCACCTTTAGCTGCAGTGTGGCCGTAAGGCCAAGAAGCAGCAGCAGACAGCGGGTTCCCATGTTTTGCATCTTGCGTCCTATTCCTGGTTCCTAGAGTGGCTTTTAGTAATCGAACAGAGCCGGGCTTCGGGCTTTTCTCCCATCAGAAGCCCAGGTTGATGGCCGCGAGGCCGGGGAAGACAGCAAACACAACGGTCAGGGGAAGCACTCCGAAAACCAGCGGCACCATCATCGCGATTTCCTTTTTCCCTGCAGCTTCCATGAGGTCCCGTTTGGCCGAATCGCGGACGTCCTGCGCCTGCGCGCGAAGCACTTCCGCAAGAGGTGTCCCTCTTTCCACCGCAACGATGACGCCGTCAACGAATCTGACCAGCGGCGCAAGGTCAGTCCGCGCAGAGAACTCCTGCAACGCCAGGACCAGGGGTTTACCGGCCCTTGTCTCTGCGAGGATCTTCGAAAATTCCTTGGACAGCTCACCGTTGGCACTCCTGCAGACACGATCCAACGCGCCTGTTGCGCTCTCCCCTGCGCCGACGGCCAAAGCCATCAGTTCGGCAAGGCTGGGGAATTCTGCCATCATCCGTTCTTCCCGCCGGCGGACCTGGGCGCCCAGCCAGTAGTCCCGCAGCACAAAACCTGCCGCAGCACTGCCGATGATCACTGCGGCAGCCAGCAGCGGGCTGAACCTGCCCGCTGCTGCTCCAAGGAGGATAAAGGCCGACGAAACGACAAAACCGGCTGCCGCCCACAGCAACTGTTCTGCGCGGAAGTCGATGGGCGACTTGTTGATCCCTGCCTGGGCCAGCCGCCGCGCGGTTGCCCCGGGCGAAGGGTTGAGTTTCCCCAAGGCCGAGAGCCAGTCCCGGAAGACCGGGCGGAGAATCCGCTCGAGCGGGCCGAACGGCGTCAGGTTCTGCTCGTCTGCTCGGAGGAGCCGCGACTCCAGGTTCTGCGACTTCAGTTGCGGCTCAATCCGTTCCGACAGGCTTATGGGGCGCATTGGAGGAGACCGGAAGATCACGAGCCAAAGACCGAAGCCAAGACCCATCCCGCAGATAACTGCTCCCGGGGAAACAATCATCATCGGAGGACCCTTTCGTCCTGGGGCAAAGCCCCGATCTTCAACATGACCGTGTAACAAACCAGCGAGACCACCAGGCCGCCGAGCAGGACTGCGGCGCCCATGGGCGTGTTGTAGGCCTGGATTGCCTCCGGTCTGGTCGCAAGCAGAATCATGACGATCCATGGCGCTGCAACTGCAAGCCGGGCGGCATTGATGGTCCAGGACTGCCTTGCCTCCAGCTCACTGCGGGTCCGGGCGTTTTCCCGAAGGAATTCCGCCAGGGTACCCAGGAGCTTCCCCAGGTCTGAGCCGCCCACCTCACGGGTGAGCCGGAGCGCTTCGATAATACGGTCGGCTACTGGGTCGGCAAGACGCTGTTTCAGCTTGTTCAGAGAGCCATCGAACTGGCCGCCTGCGCGGTAATCGGCGCCGAACTCGCGAAAGGTGGGCCGCAGTTCCTCAGGCCCCTTATCTCCAAGCTGGATGAGGGCCTCAGGTAGGGGCAGGCCCGCCCGGATCGCAGAGCGCAGATGATCCACGACGTCAGGCCAAAGTTGGCGCAGCATCGCGGTCCTCTTTTTGGCACGCCACCGGAGGATGGTGACCGGCAGCCACGCGCCGAAAAGCCCGAAACAGCCGGCAATGGGCAAGGAGCGACTGAGAGCGAAGAAGACCAGCGCCACGAATACCCCCAGCCCCAGACAAGTCCCTGCCAGGCCGCTCGCCGAGACTTTGTCTACCCCGGCAGCCGCAAGCAGGTCGGCCAGGCGCCCGGGCTTGCGCTTCCGGTTCCTACGGTCCGGCGTTTCCCAACAGGACCACCAGATGAGGAAGAGGCCTACCCCTCCTGCTGCTCCCACCAATGCGGAAATCATCGCGGATCCAGAAGTGCGGCGACGTCGTACCCTGCCCGTGAGAACTTCTCCGCGGCCGGCATGGCATTGGCCCGGGGCTGCAGCACACCGTTCTCCAGGGCAAAGACCAACGACGACTCGATGATGCCGTTTTCCACACGGCGGCCCAATGACAGGATTTGAGTTACTTGGCGCCGACCGTCGGCGTGTCTGCTGCAATGCACCACGAGGTCTATGCAGGATGCAACCGTGGGGACCACGAAGGCGCTTGAGATGTTGTCCCCCGCCAGCAGCGGCAGCGTGCAGATCTTGGTCACCGCGTCGTGGGCCGAGTTGGCGTGGACCAGTTACAGCAAAACCATGACGAAAAAACCGCGTGTCTAGACGACGGAATTCTGAATTCAAACGAGAAGAACATATTCGATTGGGTGGATTCAGATGCAACTTAGCAACGCCGACATGGCATTTATTATGCAGACGCGGAAGGCATGCGGTCTTCGCCGCAAAATGACCGAGGATGAACTGCGCGCCTTCGGCACCGCATTTGCGGGGCAAGGTTTCGCGGTAATTTCCGATGGCGAAGCAGCGGCATCTAAGGCAACTTCAGAGGCGGCGTGAATCAACGGCCACGAGATTTGAAGAGTGCGATATTTTTTCCTTCCCACTCTCCTGCGCTGCGATGCGTAAAAGCGCGCGATTACACAGATTCAACTTTACTGAACAACAACAACGCCGTGTGCACAGCAAGGCTGAAATGAATTTCCTCAGAAAAAGTGCATGAAATTATGATCTATAGTTTTGGTATCAGCTTACAAAACAGGAATGCGAAGCGACAAGATATTGCTTTCTGAAGACTGCATTTCGGGACACAATTCCAGAACACTTAGATTGGAGCTATCCATATGGGCCGCTCATCGGCCTGCTGTCACGGGGCTAACAAGAGAAGGTTGCTTGATAGGCGCTGCACAGAGTGCGTTGCAGATCGAAACAAGACGTACTACATGAAGAATAGGGAGGCAATTCTCGCTAAAGCACAGAAGCAACGAGATTACGTTGCGGCACTTATAGCCGCAGACAAAAAAGGCTGACCCGCAGTCGCTACCAACGAACTGCAAGCCAGCCTTAAAGCGATCCGGCGCTACCCACGCTAAACGGATCAAACAAATACAAATTCCAGAACGTCTCACCGCATCAGAAAGGCGCCTTTGTTATGAGCAAGTTTATCCAAATCTTGATCACCCTGTCCATTCTTCCGGGAGGTTTTACCCTACTACACGGCGAGGCGAACGACTGGTTCGTCGCGAGGAGTACTCCTCAAAATTCTCCACGGCGCATCTCTCCCGTTGGTTTCGCGAAGCGCATGACTTATGGCTCGCCCACAGCCGACGAAACGACAACGCAATCGAAACGTTCTCCACGGTGACGGACTGGGATAAATGCGTCAGGTAGGCCAGCAAGCCCTCTGCGACCGGGTTACGTAACCCACCTCATTTGGCCGCAGGGTCTTCGCAGCTTTCTACGGTGACTCACCGGCGGGTAAGCAACTCGATTGCATTTTGCCACATGCAGTTTCAGGACGTGGCGCGGCGGAAGTCACCCACTCGATCCACCCCTTCTCATGGTCCCTCAGGGCGCTCCACTCGCCCGTGACACCAATCCCCCCGCTCCACCTCTGGGAGGCCTGTAGAACGTCTCTCAGCGTTCGCGCGGCCCTTCTCACAAGCACTTCTTCTATGCCTAGAAAGGCAACTAAGTATGATTTCCCAGAATGATCTCACGGGAGGCTTGAGCCTCCCAGCATTTGGTCTAAATGAAGCACTAAGAAAATGGGTCACAGTCGAAGGTTCAGACGGTTTTGTACCCGCTTACAAGATCACTTCCATGGATGACGTAACGTCACTAATTATCGAGTTGGTCGATAGCGAAATCTGGACAGCGATTACTCACAACGGTAAGCACTACGGCTACCAGATCACCAACGAATCAACTGCTGATCCATCAGACGATCACTTAGTCGCGTCTGATGATGAACCCGAGATTCGTGTCAGTGACCTTGCTCAAAGCCTCGTAGAAGACGAACTTGCCCACGACGATGAAGATCAGCCAAAAGAACCAAGGCGAGCATCACGTCGTGGCACACCGGAGCGATGCCAGCAGTTCCGGAAAGAGATAACCGATGAGGATATCGAAGAAGGGTTCACCCAGTTCCGGAATATCTTCTATGGCACCAAGGACAGCGGGCGTAACTACGACGCCTTCAAACGAGCAGTAAAAGACGTTCGATCCATCGAGAAAATTCTCAACGCCGCCCACGCCTACACCGGCTTCGAATCCGCCCATCGCTTCCTCGCGGATGAGCTGTACCTAGACACCGAAGTATTCCGCCGCGAACTCTAATTCGCTCCGCTTTATATGCTTGAAAGGCCATCCTCGTGCCAACGATACTTCAGTCCACGCGGACTAAAGCCTCTGATATACAAAAACGTCTCGACAAATGCCAGCGCACTGAAGGAATTCTGATGCTGCATGGTGATCGGGGAGTCCAGTCTTACTACCCAAACCCGGTTGCCGGTTCCACTGGTAAACCAAAGTCTACTCACGCTGCTGGCACTCGTTCCGCTGCGCAGCGCGTCGGCTGCAACCAAGGATGGAATTTTCGTACTCTCACCTCGGCAAAGACAGCTATGACCATGTTTGACCTGTCCCCGATCACTGACCGTGTTGATAACAACGAGGACGTACACATCTCCTTCCTTGTTCTCAGCTATGCGAAAGGTGTGGTGACCGACCCCGAGTCAGTGCACGACAATATCGCCAAGTTTCAGCGGAAGATTCGTCAGACAGTGGGAACTGAGGCAGCCTACGTCTGGGACATAGAAGCGAAGCGCTCAGGTCAAGCACATGTCAACTTCCTAGCGGCCCTGACTGCCAACGAGGCGTACCAGCTCAGGCTCTGGTGGGCAAAGAATGCATCAGGATTCTCCGGTAAGTACAAGCTGAAGGACGCAGCGTTCCTAAGCGTTCCCACATCCTTTGAAGAGCGCACGATCTCTTCGAGGATGCTGGCGCAGCGAGCACTGGGGTACTTTGTCCTCATCGGTTCTAGCCAGAAGGCGATCAAGAAGCGGCACCAGTACAAGTTCGATGGTGCGTGGCTGACGAACTCTGGCGCGATGTGGGGACGCTCCGCCAACATCGGCAGGGCGGAGACAGTCCAGTTCGAAATTACGAACCTGAAGCAGCGCAGGGCCATCGATCGCTATGTCTCTCGCCAGCTTTGTATCAAGCAGAAGATAGTGCAGTGGGTTAGCGTTGATGGTGAGTTGTCGGACGAGTTCGATGTGTCTCCCTTCTCTCCTGACCGGATTGCTGGCAGTAAGTATGGCGTCACGATCACTCCGCAGATGCGAGTGGACATCGAGTACATCATCAAGGCGCTTGGCTGAATCCCCGCAACAGTTCGTTTCGGTTCTCTGCCGTTGATCATCCCGGTCTCGGCAGGGAATCGCTCTTCAATCACATATGAACGGCTGCTGACATTGAAGTCCTATCCATGTTGAGTTGCATGTTTCGAGAAGGACGCATGATCACCACGGTGGGCAGGGAAGCTTTCCCTACAGAGCTGTAGGCTCGCAGGACGAACCGTCGTTAGGCCGATGAGGCTGCACGAAGTGCCTTTAGTCGAAGCAGCAAAGGTTGTCAGGCACGCCGAACTTGTTCTTCATCTGGTGGTTCATCATCTCGATACAAAACGGTTGCGTCTCTCCCCACAGGACTTCGCTGAGTTCCAAACATTGGCTTAGTTTGAGGACAGGGCTTTCCCAGCTATTCCTTAGAATCGTTTCGGCGGATTGACGTGGCAGCAGTCAAAGGAAATGGCAACCGGATTGGCGCGGCGATGCGGGCAATCGAACGAACATTTAGGAGTGGTGTTCCCACCAATTGGTTTGAACACTCCCCTTCGCCAAACCCCCCTATAACCCCCTATATGGGGGGTAACGCCGATGTATCTCCCGCCTAGGTAGTATGAATAGGTTTTAGCTGGCGCACATAAAGTACGTTTGCCATGACCGAGAGCTTTTTATCGGTAACGAAGAGAGAGTTGCGTAGTGAAGAAGTCCGGTTGTACGAGTCGATGCCTGTCCAAGCCGCGACTGTCTTTCCTACGCTGATGCTTCCTCGGTCGGTGGAGCGGGCCGCTGCGCGGGGCAACGAGGCGACGGGCGGGCGTGGCTAGAGAACCCCGTCCAGCAACACTTTCGGTACACCGTTGGCCCGTGCGCTTTCGAGTAACTGGTAGCGACCCACCATGGCAGTGTGCAACTTCACGCACGCCTCCTCGGAGTCCGTCGCGTATTCCTGCATACCGACTTTCCGGTCGCCGATCACGGTCGTGGTGAACAAGGGTTCGTTGTTACGGTGCGCGATTGGCCGGAGACGAGAGCGGACGAGGACGTGACCACCATCGAAGTCGATTACGTCGCGAACGAGTTCGACCTTTCCTTGCTGCACCATTCTAGAGGCTTCAATCACGCTGATTTCATGTCCCTTATGATCACGTATCACTAAAGCACTCCTTCAATGAGCGACGGATGTATGTGGTCCTTAGCTGCGATTAGTCTGCGCCGGATTTCGACAACGGTGTACTCGTGTCCCAACTGCGTGGACCTGCTACTCCCGTAAACATCGTATGGAACTTTCGGATCGATTCCCTCCACGCCAACAACATAGGTCTTGAGAACCGCGTGCATCCCGACCAGTTCATGGTCCTCGACCTTCTCCATTGTTATGATGGTGACACTCGCGTTTATCCTCGACTTCTCGATGATTCGGCTGGCGGTCATGTGCAAACTCTAGCGGAATCGCATCCGCAGTGACAGAACGTTTTGTATTTAGTCCCGTCGGAGTTTGCGACTGTTGAAGGGCCATCATCATTACGTAGCAACAACGGTGACAATGTTCCGGGCCATAACATTGATCCTCGGCCAGCAATTCCTACTAGGGTCACTATGCAGCTCTCGTTCATTCAAGAATTCATATTCGCTTGCAACGCAATTTCTGATAACTGACAAAACCGCCGAAGACAAGTGCGCCGAGGCCCGCAAGGATAACGATGGGCACTGCATCGAATCCATCGTTATCAGCAACGGACGTGGTACCCGCCTTGATTACCGCATCACTCTTCGGTGTGAACGGCGGTGACGGCGTGGCACTAATGCTCGGGTTGCTGCTGGTCGCCTCACCGCTCCTCTGAGCTTCAACGGCCACTACACCGACTGCCAGTTCCTCCGCAGGGATTATGGACAGACTTACTTCCCCGTCGTCGGGAAGTGGGTTTTGAATAGCTGGCGCCGGGGCCTGTACCGGGGCAACGACATTCGGAGCGTAAGCACCCGGAGCTGGCACAGGAGCCAGAGCCGCATGGGGCTGCTCAGCAGGAGCTGCCGGAGCGAGAACGTTCACAGGTGCCGGAGCTGGTGCTGGCGGAACATAATCGGGCACTAGCGGGATGTATGGGACGTCCGGGGTATCGCAGCCTTGGACGGGATGCGGCACGGTGCAAGTGGGACCCGATGGCGGCGTCGGAGCTGATGGAGCAGGCGGAGCGACACTCGATGCTCCCCCACCGACATAACCGGGAGGCATCAGCGCTGGATCGTCAGCGGCTATCGCGGGTGATGCCATCACAACGCTGCCGAGCAAGACGCTCAAGACTAGTCCTGTCGATGCACCCATTCGCTTCATTTCCGAGACCCCGTTAATCAGAATGATTGATTGAAGGCATACTATTCAACAATGTTGTCAATTAAAAGGGTCAGGAGGAAGCAGGATGCTGCTCAGGATTAGCGAAAACCAGCAGCGATCGACTAGCTGCGTTGTTTTGCCTTGGGTAAAGGGGAAACTCGATTGCCCTTGCCCAGTCGAAGCTCGCGCCGCATGGCATCGATCATGGCAAGAAAGGTATAGTCGCGTTTCTCCATGAGCGACTCCCATTGATCGACATGGATACCAGCGACGCTGGCTTCCTTTGCAAACTCGCCTACCTTGGATGCCAGTCCATATACCTCGTCGCTGCCCAGAAGTAAGACTTCATCTAGAACCACTGAACGGCGAGCTTCAATCTCCCCAGAAGAATCGGGCCCATTCGTGTTCTTGTCGTCTTCGGCGCTGAGCAGATGAGTGATCTTGTTGTAGACCTTCATTTTTTCGTTTCGGAGCCATTGCCTGTGCTCGTTGCGACTGCCCCATATTGTACCTAGATATCCAGCCGTGATCGCCACGACGCCGGTCACTAGAGCCGCCCAAAGTCCATCTTCCATGAGGTAAGAACTTACCCGACACGGTCCATAGATGTTCAACGGCATGCAGCACCGGTGCTCTCCGGCGCCAAGATGTTGCACCCACCGCACATTTTCACTCACGACAAAGGTATTTTACTCTCGACTTGTCGTCGCAATGTTGAGATCGAGGTAGCCCCAACACGAGCCTGACTCCCCATTTCAGTTCATGCCTTCATCGTCACTTGTATGGCATGTCCGCCGACTCCTAGTCGTGGGATAAAAAACTCAACCCGTCCTTCCGAGGTGGTGTTCTGTAGTTCCCAATATCTTGAGCATCCGCCCAACCAGTGACTCCACGGTCGCTTCCGGCGTCATTTTCAACGCTTCAGTACTGACCGTCACCACACGGGAGTGGACGTCGCTATGCATAGTTCGCGGAGGCTCGAAACTACTCCAGTTATTCACCATGATGTGCGAGCGGAGCCCCTTGACGCCGTTGATCCTGAGTCCTAAGGTCCACAAAGACCGGTAACCATAGCGTTCGCTGAGACCGCTGACCCAATAGGCGAGTCGCTGCGCGTATGCCACCGCTAGCCCATCACAGACGATTGACTCTTCCGGGTTCCACTTTTCTGTACCGCGTCCGACCAATATTCGAAGACCCCCCGATTCTAACAACTGCACGTCGAGGATCGACTTCTCACTGAAGTCAGAAGGCTTAGGTGTCAGGCCAGCCTTCTCGGCATCGGCATTTAGGATCGAGACACCGAGATCACGATGTTTGATCCTAGTCGCGTATTGGGGAGTGGGATAGAAACTGACTAGATTTGCTTTGCATCTGTTGTGCCCGGAAGCCACAAAGTTGACTAGCGCATATTCGTCATCCAAAAACTGATCTACCAGAGTGCTGTTCACCGGCATTAAGGGTTCGGCGACCAGATAAATATGCCCGTGTTCCCTCTCGGTGGACGACACATAGTCACTCATCTCGGCGTCGTCCAAGAGCTTCATGGCTAGGTCGGCTTGCTCTTGACGGCGTTGATGGTAGCGCAGAACTTCGGCATCCGACAACGCGTGCTTCGACGCGTCGCCCCGCCCGAAATATTTGTTACCGGTCATATGTGGGGCAACTGGCGACGGCTGGACCGTAACCACTACGAACCCTCCCCCACCTTCAACTTCTATGATTCTGGTCGTGACTGGCAGAGGTGGTTCAATCGCATTACGGGCTATGCCGTCGATCCGTTCAAGCATCCCCTCGACTGGGATCGGCTTTGGGACGAGTCGCTTCGAACCATTGCCATCTTTCGCTTCAGCGATGCCGATGATGAACATCCCACCATCAATCGCAAAACTAGCTAACGTCTGAGCAATTTGCTCGTTTCGCGCCTGTTCCTTCACTTCTATGTAGTGGGATTCAGAGATCGCTCCGCTCCTAATCCCGTCTACAATGTCTGCCTCAGTGGATGGTTGCCAAAAGTTTGCCATGATGCCTTCAGATGATGAACTTCAAATAGTTTGGTGCCGAATGCTGACCTGAATCTTTTAAACCGAGGCTCCTACAAACTCCGAGTTCAGTAACCGATGACTCTCGAAGTAGGCACTGGTTCGAGGCGAAAAAGCCTCACATGCACGACCTATCACTGCTTCGACAGCCAAAGTTAGATCGTGGGTTCCCTCACGCCACCCGCTTTGGATGGCGCCGTTTGCATCGACAATAATGAAATGTTTCTCGAAGAGAGCGTCACAGCCCAGCGTGCAAGCTGCCATAACAACGTAGGGATCGTTGCGTTCGACCGTGTCGCAATGCTTGCGGGGCTTGATATGAGCAGTCGTCAGCAACTGGACCGGCAGCTGTCTCCCGCAGATCGAACATGTAGAAAACGTCTTGTCTTTGAACAAGAAGTCGCGCAGGGTTGACTGCTCGCGGCGGGCGTTTACGACCACTCGACGATTAGTCTCATCGAAGTAGGCAGTTGCTTTCTGGTCCTCAGGTTGTTCTTCTTCATCATCAACTGCATCAGGAATAAGGTCCAAACGATCGCTGAGCCACACCCCCACTTCTGACGGCAACGAAAAGAGGTATCCCTGATTGACATCGCCGTTCTTGTCAAAGGCCGAGCCGTAGGTTTTCGCTTCAACGCGAAGGCTAGTAGGAATTTCAGTGAGAGGTAGAGGCTTCTCAAGCATCGAGTAGATAACTTGGATGGAGCGCCCATCATTTTGCCAAACGTCCCCACCCTTGTATGGGATCGCAGTCGGCAGTGAGCCGCGCGACACGTACCCGACGGACTTAATATGCTGCCCGGCGTAGTGAAAGATGACATCGCCTACAGCAACGTCATCTAGTGCGTCCCAATGACGTTGCCTATAGCCCTTTTCCGTTCGAAGCGGAGCCCAGAGGATACCCAGCGGGCGATCGTGGTCAAAAGAGTTGTTCTGATTGACCCACCAAAAAGTTGTCATTTGAATCCCCCACTACGCTCGTTATCCCGACAAGAGCGAGCCTAGTGGACGATGCACCACAGCAAATGCCACTCGCCTCGTGGCATGTTAGGCGACCATCACGGTTCCTGCACATTTCACAGCTATGGCTACAAAGCGGCAGAGCCTTCGGCTGTCGGGTCCAGCCAGCCTATTGCTCCAGCGACACCTAGTCGAACAAGTTCATTTACCACTGACAACGCCTCTGCCCGCGCTCCGGAGCGCCCCAGATGCCTAACAATGGGCTCCAATCCTTGGCCAAGCCAAGCCCCTACAGCACAACCCTGCAACACCCTCGTCAGAACTTTTCCGCATTCTGCCGGGTACTGGGTAACAGGAAGTTTGTTGTAGTCGAAGTTAATTCGGCTTCCCTCGTCTGGTGCCCTTGGTATAGGACTGCTGAGTAGGACTGCGAGCGCCTCTGGAAGGGAAGTCTCCGTAAGAAAAAGCCATTGGAGGAGCGCGTTCACCTCAATGCCGTCGAGTCCTATCGGCGTGTTTCTCGCTCTGCGCGCCCAGTAAGTAAGCAGCCGCCTCCATGCCTCAGGGCTGGGTCCCGTATCGCCATACCGCCGAGATACAGAATCGATCCAGAGTTCCCGCTCCTCGACGGTCGCCGCCAAAGTGAACGCATCCACCCATGTGGGGTCGTTGTCCGGCAGAAGACCCGAAGAAAACAAGAACGAATGATGGTCCACAAACGCAGGCATCGCCTCCGGGATATATCGGCTGACCCATGAATAGCCAGATCGAACCGACTCGCTTAACTTCTCCACGGTGTGACTGGACCACGAGGAGCCGTTCAAGAACCCGGACCAAGTGGCCGCCGCCACCTCAGGGCTCAGAGTCCAGTCGAACAGCGGCAAGAGCTTGTTGTCGGCCCAGTCTTCATACTCAGAAAAAAACCAACCCGTGCTACCAGCCAGAATTGTAACTGTGTGGAGGTCTCGCTCGTTCCCGATCATAGACTCGATCACCCCTCGAATCTCACCAGCGAGTACTGGCGTTTCGGGCGCGATACGGGCCAGAACCCCCATGCCCTGAAGGTAATGGAGGGCAAGTCGTCCTCGTGCAGATGACCTTGCGCTGCTGTAAGCGTCGGGCTCCTGATCTCCCTCGGGCTCGCTGGCAGCCCCGACTGACTGCCAGAGTTTGTAAAGCGCTGCTAGAACCGGCTTTACATCATCGACCTTTTGCGGAGCTTTGTCTGACCATGCTTTGGAAATCAGCGACTCTAAGGAGTAAAGATAACGAGTCCTAGAGGGGTGGTTCGCGAGAACCTCCAGAAGCCCTGCCATGTCACCCGGCGCCGCGCATTTTTCGAGGGCCGGAAGGAGTATGTCCCATAGCTCTTCAGACCACAAGTTGCTTTCGCCTAGGCCTCGAAGCAGTTTCTCGATCCTCGGAGCCGAGGACGCCGCTTCTGCAAGCTCTTGTAACCACTCCTGTGGAAACTCCTCGTTGAAGCCTCGGACTTCTTGGATGATTGACTCGGCACTTTCCTTGGATAACCGACCGGAGACAGGTGCTTTTTCAGCTTTTTCTCCGGTTCCGAACTCAAAAAAGAATGACTCAAAGTCAGGATTTTCCCTTGGTTCGAATGCCGGGTTCTCTTCTTGAATACGCTCCAAGGCTTTTCGCGTAGCCTCGTCCGACGCGTCCAACTTACTCAGCCAAACAAGGAGGTTGTACCGTTCATAGTCGCTTGGCACGTCCGGGGCAACAGCGTGCGACTGGGAAGCAATCTTTAACAACGCCTCTTTCGTCGATTTTGACGCCTTCGGATAGAAGGCGGCCAGCAGACGGAAGACCTCGTGCTTGACTCGGTGATCGAACAGAAGTTTATGATCCAGTACCAGCCGTACAGCGGTGTCCACCTGCATGGAATGGAAATGGTGCAGCGCATCGAGGGCCAGCCTCTGAACCACGGTGGACGAGCTTTGCAGCATCCACCGCAGCACCGGTAGGAATTCCTGCTGCCAAAGCTCTGCCTGTCCTCTGACCGACTCGCGAGCAACATCAATGAGTAGCTGACATCGGTCGCCGTACTGGTCCTGATTATGAGGTTCTATGGCTGCTCGGCCAGTTGAAATAGGGTCTAAGGGCCGTCCGCTGAAGTGCCGCGAAGCTCCACTGGAGCTAGTAAGAAGGCCTATGCATATCATCATCATTGCGCTTGACTCAGAGGACGACAGCGGCAACAACCGCTGCCAAGCGACCTTTGCATGGTGGCGGTCACCATTGACGTCAAAATCAATCCGAACGTCATAGTCCTCGCTCAGGGACCACATGCTTTTCTCAAAGGCAGGCGTTGGGGTCACTGCCCACTCAAGGAGGCGCATGGCGCCTTCCCTATCGCTTGAGGCAGCTTGTAAGAGCAGCAGAGATAGTTCGAGACGTCTAGAGCGTGAGGCGCCTTGGAGCAGCACGGACAAGTATGGACCCGCCACATGCGGTTGAGGATATTCGGTGATGAGAGTCCGCCAGATGGCGGACCATAATGCGTCCGCAACCCCACCACCGTGTTGATGAATAACCCGAAAGAGCAACAAAGGATCGGAACCCTCCACAGACCTCCCACACCACTCCGCCCATGCATAGGCTTCATCGGTTCCGCGCTCGACTGATTTTTTCCACAAATCGTCAAGATCACCGCGCTCCGCGCACCAGCGCAACCAGACACTGGGGTCTGCTACCGCGAGGAAGTGTTGCAGAGTCTCCACACGCATAAAAGCCGACGAGAGGTACGATTCGTCCAGTGCTGATAGCGAGGGACCCTGCTCTACGATGCGGCTGATCTTTTCAAGGCGCCCGATGTGAGTCGTGCTGACGCTGTTCTTCCACGCATCCAATGCTTCGGGTAGAGCTGCAAATCTACGCTCGATAGGGAAGGGTATAGGTGTAACTCCCAGCCCTTCCCACTTATCCAACTCGCTTGTAGGAACAAAGGCGAAATGCTCGATTCCTGCGGGCGGGAGAGACCTAGTCAGGTAGCGCATGACTGTGTCCGTCCCACTGTAGCCAACGAACAAAACAGTGTAAGTGCTGAACATACTCGTCAAGAAGCGGGTCGCCCATCCGCCGGTGACATAAGCTTCGCCGAAGTCCCTGTCCGTCAAAACTACAGAGTCGTTGTCAGCTAGGGGAAACTTTCCATGTAGATACACCAGACCCGAGAACGAATGTCCGAGGGGCACCGCAGGGCCTACAAACTCCCGGTTCCTCAACCTTGCCCGTTTAGCAGCCCGGCTCAAATAGGGATCAAAATTGGTTGTGACCACACGGAGGCTCGCGGTTGCGGATAATTCGATAATCAAGTTATGCAATCGATTTCCCCGCCTCCCGTGCGGAGCTAGAAGTTCTTCCGCCATACGGTGAACGTTGCCCCCTGAGTAATCCTCCACCCTCCCCAAAAAAGCATCGATCTTGGAAGGGTCGTCCAAAACATGCGGATAACCCGCGTTTGCAGCAAGAGCACGGGCTAAAGCTTCGAAGCCGGGGAGCCTTGTGGGTGCTGGTATCGAAATACCGGCACCGGCGAAGACAACAAGACGGTCATCATTCAGCGCGTCTAGCAGGCGACGAGGGACCGCGACTTCGTTGGTGAGCCATTCGCTAACCATCGAAACTCGTAGTCTTCCTAGTCGTCAAAGGCCGTGATGGGCCCTTGCCGGAAATCACGCCGCCTCCTCACGCAGCTTTTCGAAGAGACCCATCTTCTTGAGGAGTTCAACCATCTCGCCCACCTTGTCAGAAGACAGCACCCAGCCGATGCCCCTTGCATGCTGCTCACCAGCTTCGATAACGGAGTCCTCTACCGTGGTCCGGATTTTGGGTGACGAGTAAAAGTCGGCCTTCCCATTGGCTACTGCTTGCCCTCTTAGGGTGTGATTCTCCAGTGCCTTGTTCAGAACGCTTTCTGCCACTGAAAGTTGATCTGCGTCAGAAAGGCCCGAGCCCTCAAAGAACTTGTTCATCTGCTCGATGATCTCTGCCCAGCGCGCTTTCTTCGCCTCGTGGGCTGTGGCGCTACCAGCAGCGGTCATTGGGTCTAGCGCCACTGACTCCTCAGCCGACAGCTTCAGGTCGGCCTTGGCCTGTTTGTGGAGCTTGTAGTGGGTCATCACAACCTCAGACAGGTCCAGCTTTTCCCGGTCCTGATTCTCCGAGCTGATGATGCGGGCCAGCAGTTTGTAGAAGATGGACCGCTTTTCCAGATCGGTGTCCTGATAGTCGATGATCTGGGACAGGAAATCATAGGCGCGGATGAAACTGCCGAGGTCCTTGCGGAAGATGTCTAGAGCGTCCATACCTGCTGTGTCATTAGCATCGCGAGCCTGCTGGTACCGGACTTTAAACCGGGAACGTGCTGGTTCGACAGTGGCCCTTAGCAGTTCGTGGCTGACCTTGCCGACCCATGCCGCAGCCGTTTGCTCAACTTCGCTTTCCTCGTAGATGCCAGTCTTGTCCAGCTTCGCCTGAAGATCATGCACAATGTCCGGGTCAGTGACACCGGACATTTCGGCTTCCTTGTGGTACTGCTGGAAGGCGGCGAGTATCTCGTCAGGGTCGTTCACGAAGTCAATGACAAAGGTCTGGTCCTTGCCAGCGGTAACTCGGTTGAGCCGGGAAAGCGTTTGGACGGCGGTGATGCCAGAGAGCTTCTTATCAACGTACATGGCGACGAGCAGCGGCTGATCAAACCCTGTCTGGAACTTATTGGCAACCAGCATTATCTGGTATTCATCCGTGTTGAACGCCTTCGGTATCTCACGCCCGTTGAGCTTCGGGTTCATGTTAATTTCGTTCAGCTTCTCAACGGAAACCTCACTATCCACCACATCACCTGAGAAAGCGACAAGGGTTGCGAGGTCAGTGTAGCCCCTGTCGGCAATGTACTTGTCGATGGCCACCTTGTAGCGCACGGCTTCCTTACGGGAGCCGGTGACGACCATAGCCTTAGCGCGACCGGCAAGGTGATGCCTGACGTTGGAGCGGAAGTGCTCCACGATGACAGCAACCTTCTGGCTGATGTTGTGCGGGTGTAACTTCACCCACCGCATCAATTCCTTTACGGCCTCAGATTTCTCAATAATCGTCTGGTCGGAGTCGTAGTCAACGCCGTTGTGCGCGAGCTTGAACGCCATCTTGTACGGCGTGTAGTTTTTCAAAACATCGAGGATGAAGCCTTCCTCAATTGCCTGCTGCATGGAGTACAGATGGAAGGGTGCCGGGAGGCCCGCCGCGTTTTTCCGCCCGAACAGTTCCAGCGTCTTGGCTTTGGGGGTTGCAGTGAACGCGAAGAACGACAGGTTCCTACTCTCCGCGCGCTTATTCATCTCCTCCAGCAGTAGGTCCTCCGTGGTAAGACTCATCTCATCGACCTCGGTAGCGTCTTCACCCTCAGCTAGAGGTGCCTCGTTCCCGGAGGTCAGCACCTTCTTCAGGTTCTTGGCGGCGTCACCCGACTGAGAGCTGTGTGCCTCGTCCGCGATGATTGCGAACGACTTACCTTTCAGCCCCTTGTTCTGCTCGATGGCGTCCAAGGCAAACGGGAAGGTCTGAAGCGTGACACCTATAATCTGGATGCCACCAAGTAACGCGGCGGTGAGCGCTTTGGACTTGGAGCCGCCGGAGCCTGACGTGATGGCCTTGAATACCCCGTCAGTCTTGTTGAGCTGCTGGACTGCCTCCTGCAACTGTCCGTCCAGCACCTTCCGGTCGCTGATGACAATTACGGCATCGAAGATCTTCATTCCGTTGGCGTCATGAAGAGAGTTGAGGCGATGGGCAGTCCAAGCAATGCTGTTGGTCTTACCCGAACCAGCCGAGTGCTGGATGAGGTAACGGTGACCCCGCCCTTCGACGGCAGCAGTATCCGCGAGAAGATTGACCGCCTCCCATTGGTGAAAGCGCGGGAACAGGAGAGACTTGAAGACGGTCTTTTCGCCCGTGATGGGGTCAACCTTCTTCTCAACATGCAGGTGCATAAATTTGCCGAGGATAGTCAGCCAAGAGTCCCGCTGGAGCACTCGCTCCCAAACATATGCGGTCTGGGAGCCGTCCGGGTTGGAGGGGTTGCCCTTGTGTCCGTCGTTACCCATGTTGAACGGCAGGAAGCGTGTTTTCTCCCCCTGCAAGTGGGTTGTCATGAAGCATTCCGCGTTGGACACGGCGAAGTGCACCAACGCGCGGTGACCGAACGAGAACAGCGGCTCAGACTTGCGCGTGGTCGGATCGACAGGAAGTCGGTTGGTCTTGTATTGATCCATGGCGTCTTGCACTGTCTGGGTGAAGTCGGTTTTCAGCTCCATGGTGGCAACCGGCAGCCCGTTGACGAAGAAAACGAGATCAATGCTGTTCCCGTTACTAGAGGAGTAATACACCTGTCGCATGACCCGGAGACGCATCTTGGCGTAGTCCGCCACAGTCTTCGGGTTTTTGGCATCGTTGGGCTTGAACTGCGACATTCGGAACTTTGCAGGTGTCGCCTTGAAGCCGCCCCGCAGCACAGACAGAGTGCCGCCTCCGTTTTCCAGCGGGGTATCCAGCACCTTCACCAACCGCGACAGCAACCGTGCAAACGATTTTCTCTGAATCTCAGCGGAATCGTCGGGTCTAACAAACTTCTCAAACTCGTCAGGCTGGGTATCAGTAAGCCAGCCACGCACGTCCTCGGGGAACAGCGCAAGCTCTTTATCGTAGCCGACGCCGTTCTCTGAGTAGAGCCAACCGTGAGCATGCAGATACTCAGCAATCCCCCTCTCGAACTCAATCTCGTTGTACAGCGCCATTCTTATGCAGCCCCAACCTCAGCAGTAATGTGACTCCGAACATCGACCTTGCCGGTCACGACGTCAAAAATAAGGGCAGCGCGGCGCTCTTTGGATAGGTCGATTGCTTCCTTGGCATCAGCAATCGCAGCGTCGATCTCCCCTGTCTCGTAGTTGAGATAGTCAACAATCGCCTGCTGCTCTCGGGGAGGTGGGATTGGCACCCTGAGGTTCAGCAACTTCTCTGCTGTGAGGTGAGCGATTGTAGAAACATTGCAGAGCACGCCAAGGACGTTCGAGTCCCTGAGTGAGCGGAGCACATATTGCAGAAAGGAAGTGAGAGAGGTTCCCTTGCTCCGCACCCTATTGACGGTCTTCTGGAAACTCCATCCATCCATGTCGTGAAGCACGAGGTAACTGGTTCCGATTTTTCCGCCTTCGACAACAAGGAGGTCACCTGATCTTATAGAGAGGTTCTCGGCTTGATCCGGAGTAAATGGCATGGAGTTCACAACGGACAAGTCCAACCCAGCGTCCTGTATATTCGCGGCGCGAATGTAGGGCAGAACCTCGGCGTCAGGATGCACCTCCTGTCCGGCGTCAAGCATCTTTCCTAGCACGACATCGTAGTATCGGGCGATGCGAGATACATGCCAAGATGCAGGAACCTTGCCCAGCCACTCCACGTGGCTATCTTGCATTGGGACGTCTGGGTCAAGTCCCTTGGTAATAGCCTTCGTGATCGTTGCGGCCCGTCGCTCATTTAGCAATTCGATGAGTTCGTTCTGATCTTCGATGAAGGTGTCAATCTCCGCAGTTTCGGCGTCGAGGAATGTCGCCATTGCTTTTTGCTCGTCCACTGAAGGAAGAGCAATACGGGCCTGTCCAATGAGACTTTGATTCAGTAATTTTGCTCCGTAGATGTTCTCAATGGCGTTCTCACCGATAAAGAGAGGAAAGGCATAGTACGCGTACTGAAGCATTATGTTTTTGGTCTCCAAAAACGTAGCGATTGCCTCGTTGGTGTACATGTCACGGCCCGCAAAAGACACCTGCCCGACGGACAGCTTGAAGCTGAAAAGCAGGCTGCCCTTTGGAGTCATCGTAATTCGCGATGTTGCAACAGCATCATCGCTGATGCGCTTGGAAGTATCAGATAAGACCCGAGGACCGAGGTCCGATATATTTGCCCACAAGTTGTTTCCCTCAAAGGAGCTTGCCTCGCCCGTGGGCGGCGTCCATCCCACCGTCAACTTTGAAATACGGCTGATCTTGTTCAGATGCCAGTGCTTTGGGATTCGCGGAAGCCACTCGATACCACTGGCCTTATACTCCGAGTGGGGTTGAAGTTTACTCATGCCTTCACCGCTTCTAGGCGTGCCCGGATGCGTCCGAGCACGGCGTCAAGGTCATCGTCGATGGCTTCCAGAGAGCGCGGTTCCTGATACTTGTAGAAGTGGCGCGTGAACGGGATTTCATAGCCAACCTTCGTCTTCGAAGCATCAATCCACGCATCGGGCGCAAATGGCAGAACCTCTCGCTCGAAGTACGCCTGAACGTCCTCCGTAAGTGGCACATTTTCCGTGTCCCGCAATTCGGGATCAGCTTCCGGCGCGCCCTTAGCATTAATTACAATGCCGCCTGATTCGTCACGGGCCGCAAGCCCGGTCACGAGCGCCTTGAGCTGCGGCGAACTGAGCCTCGAACCAGCTTTCTTGAGTGCCGACTGGATGTCAGCCAAGAAGTCTTCGCGACTTACCCAAACCTGTTCGGGGTTCAATTTCGCCAGAGCTTCACGAATTGCGTCTGCTTCTCCTTCAGTCACTTTCGCCAAAACCTTGGACTCGAGAGCGGAGGCTACGCGATCCTCGGTGACGGCAAAGTTGGTCCGGAGGGGTCGCTCAATCGTGATCGTCTGGTAGCCAAAGTCGGCAATTCTTAGTACCTTGCTGTAGTCGGAATTGGTGTCGCAAGTGCCGTAGAGCTTAACGATGCGCTCAATATGTTTCTCTCCTAGTTCCTTGCGCTTGTCACCAAGACTTTTACGCATCTTCTGGAAGAACTGGTCACCAGAGGCGTCAATGAGCTGGACGGTTCCCTTGCGCTCCTCGGACTTTCGGTTGGACAAAACCCAGACATAGGTGGAAATGCCCGTGTTGTAGAACATGTCTGTGGGAAGAGCGATGATCGCTTCCAACAAATCGTTTTCCAAGACGTACCTACGAATCTCTGATTCGCCCGAACCAGCACCGCCTGTGAAAAGCGGTGAACCGTTCAAAACTATGGCAGCACGACCACCACCGTCTCGTACGGGGCGCATCTTCTTGATCAAGTGCATGAGGAACAAGAGCGAGCCGTCGGAGACTCGTGGGAGTCCCGGTCCGAAGCGCCCCTCGTAGCCCTCCTCCTTGTGTTCTTTTTCCACGGCTGTCTTGATTTTCTTCCAAGCGACTCCGAAAGGTGGATTGGAGAGACAGTAGTTGAAGGTCTTGCCAGCGTGTCCGTCATCAGTCAGCGTATTGCCGAGGACGATTGCTCCCACGTCCTGCCCCTTGATCACCATGTCTGCCTTGCAGATGGCATACGACTCCGGGTTAAGTTCTTGACCGGCGAGGGTTAGCGTGGCATCGGGGTTCATCTTTCGGATGTGCTCGTCCGCAACAGACAACATTCCGCCGGTCCCTGCGGTCGGATCGTAAATGGACCGGACAATATTCGGCTTGTCGAGGTCGCTATCGTCTGGCGCGAAAAGGATATCCACCATAAGCCGGATAACTTCACGAGGCGTGTAGTGATCCCCTGCTCCGTCATTAGTAGATTCGGCGAACTTCCTAATCAGTTCTTCGAAGATCAGTCCCATAGCAGTGTTCGTGACAACGCGGGGATGAAGGTCGATGGCGGCGAACTCCTGTGCGATCAGGAATAAGAGGCCGTGACCGTCTAGTTCTTCAATACGCTCTTCAAACTTGTACTTCTCGAAAATATCGCGGACGTTGTCTGAGAACTTGCTCACGTAGTCCAAGAGATTCGCTCGAATGTTGTCAGCGTCCCCCGTCAGCTTCTGAAAGTCGTACTTGGACGTGTTGTAGAAAGCGTGCTTGGACTTCCGGGGCAGCAACACCGTCAGTGGGATGCCGACGTCCTTGGACTTCTCGTACTCCGCCAGCACCTCGTCCTTCGTCTCTGCCAGTACTGCATCGAGACGGCGCAGGATGGTGAACGGAAGGACGATGGACCCGTACTGGTGTGGGCGGTAAGAACCGCGCAGTAGGTCAGCAATGCTCCAGATGAAGTTGGCGTAGTTCTGGTCGGACAAGGGGTCCCCCGGCGAGTTTGGTTGAGCAGGTAGTGGATGTCATGTTATCCCGGCCCAACGCCTGCTATTTCATGGCTGGCAGCAAAGAGGTGTGATACGAAAGGCGCATTAGGGACGGCTAGAAGACTGGGAGCTTTCCCGATGGTAGGCGACGTGGTCCATGCTGATCCCGTGCCTTGGATTCCGCTTCAGCGCTCCGATCGGGTGCCCCAGATCGTAGACGCGCCAGTCCTCGCTGATCGTCAAGGCATGCCCGTCAAACTTCTTATGGCAGTTCGGGCATAAGCATAGGATGTTGCCCGGCACATCTGGACCGTTATGGGGGGCTCCGAGGGGTCTGATATGGGCCGCTTCCGAGTAGGTTCCAACTGACGTGCGCAGCTGAGTACCGCAGACTTGGCAGACGTCGGAGTAGAGCTTCTTGACCTCCTCCGCGATCTTATAGTCGCGAACAATCCTGTTGGTCGTGATCCCGCGCCGCTCCGGCTCCTCGGCGCCTCCTGTCAGGCTGGCAAGGGAAGAAAGGAGTCCAGCCTCGGTTTGGCCGATCAGAGATCTAAGTTGATAGACGAGGACTTTGAATCCGTCCCGGAGTGCCCAATCCCAATGGACGACTACGTAGAGTCCGGCGTAGATGTAGCTGTTGTCTTGTCGGTTTCTCGTCAACACAGATTTCTTGACGAGAACCCTCACTGGACGTTCCAACTCGTAGTTGCGCACCAGTCCGAGGTTGCCCCTGACGAGCTGTTGGTCTGCAATATGGCGCCGTGTGTTTGCGTCCTGCCCACCGAAACCGGTGTACGTGATCAGGTCTCCATCAAAGGCGTCGTCCGTGTACCCGTCGGAAAGGCAAATTGCATCAACTCCTTCGGCGCCGCCGGAAATGCCAGCCTGTGTCTGCCGATGAACACCAGCTAGGAATGCCGCCCGGCGATTCACAAACTCCCACGGAGCAGGGTAACCCGGTAAGTCCCCATACGTGATGCCGGTTGACCTGCTCGGTTCCCCGACCTGTGCTGTCATAACTGCACCCCTTGAAAAGGCTCGGCCACTCTCCGTGATTCGCCACGTATCACGGGGCGAGTCCTCGATCCAGCCCCTTGAGCGCAAGTAGGACTTGGTCGCAGCTAGTCGTATCACCCAATTTGGGCGCGGACGCACCTTATCCTGCTCGCTCAGCGGCACGCGGAGGTCAGTTCCATTAAGTTTGGAACCGTATTGTTTTTCAATGGCAGAGACCAGCTGTCCTGTATGGAGTTCCCCGTTGTCTTGCTGAGACAGGACATCAAGAATCCGAGGTGCGTGAGTCGCACTATTAGTTCGTTGCACCATCAAGTCTTCCTTCGTTATTTAGCCGTTCTGCAACAGTTGACATCGTCCGCTAAGCATCTAGGCGAGCGGGCGCCCCTTCAACGTCAGCGGGGAGAAGCCAAAAGAAACCTAAAACAGTGAAGGCAGCAATAGCGAAAGCGAGCATGTCCTGCACGGCTGTATGTGTACTGAGAGCGCGAACTCGTCGGTCACGATCATCCCGGCCACGAACATGCCACCTGTAGTCCTTTATTCGCATTGGAAGGGCCATCATTCGATTTAGATGAGAGGCATCTTCTCTGAAATGGGCGGGCACGGCCAAACCCATGCCTGCGATCGTCCGACCCACATGGCCATTGTTGACACCCGTTATCCATACCAAAACCCCGACGTAAAGGGCAATGAAGCCGACCAGTATCTGAGCCACTATGGCGGGTCCATAGAGCAAGTTCTTCTGGGACGGAATATGGGCATAGATAGTCAGCGGCAACCATGCCATGAGCAGCCACATGGGCAGCAGCATTAGCGAGTCCTGAACGGCTCCCTTCCGGCGATCTCCCCATGTCCAGTTCTTTGGTTCGGAACTGCCATGGATGCTTACGGTCGCACCGACAGTAAGTGCAAAAACAACCAAGTATGCCCCCGCAAAGCCAAGTAGAGACTGCGGCACCTGCACGGGCGCATCCGGTCGGCCAATCGCTACCGTTAGGGACCAATAAACGGCGGCGAAGATGCTAGCAACAACTGACACCAAATCTAATTTCGATCCTAATGTTGGCCGCACGAGCCCCATCCTGAGCCCGTTACTGAGGATGCACTCTCCGGCGAAAAGAGCTAGAAGGAAGCTTTGGATTGCGGCCCATAAGTCGAAGTAAGCACTGTCCAGCACTTGCACGAGGATCGGTACGACGAGAGCCAAACAACAGGCGAGGCTAATGGATACAGTGGCTTTGGTTCTCCATCCGTCTAAGGCGTTCCTTCGGGCGCCCCTATCCGAAATAAGGAGTAGGACGATGCCGCCTAGAGTGGTGACGATGGCCCCGAGCACAACCCCCACCGACCAAGGCAGACCTGCTGATCCGTTATTCCATCCGAGTGTGTAAGACGTGAGAAGTGCGAGTGCAACAATGGAGCACAGCGCACCCACCCCGGTCACGGCCAAGCGCCAGTAGATTCGCACGATTTCCGGCTTCTGCATAATTGTGGGGCTAGAACCGTTGCCAAGGTATTCCGGGCTGGATTCGATGACGGTGAGCTTTTGCAACTCCGTTTTTCCCACTTTGATCGCTGGGCCCGCCAGAATGGCTCCCAGTATTGCAAAAACCAGACCGGTTGCAGTTTCAGACAGGTCTGGGCTGCCCGACAACGCGGTGGCCCCGGATGTGGCCACGAGAAATACTGCCGAGGTAACTATCCATGGGTAGTCCTCTCTGAAGGACCAGACACCGCGACGCAGCCTGCGGACGACCAATAGCCACCATACTGCGCCCACCACCGCGCTGAGGAGAAACAGGAGAGAGACCGGCTGATCAATGCTGGAATGAGTCGCAACAACAGCGGGAGAGACGTAAAGGGACGCGCCCGCAACTAATTCCAGAGTGGAAATTCCAGCGACACTCGTCGCTGTGCCTGTGGCGTCGGGAAATCGCTGAGGCGAGAGACCAACTGCGAGCCCAAAAGCAGCCGCCGCAATCACGAATAGGAGGGTAACGAGGCTGGCACTCCAGAAGAGAGTCACTGTAAGGAGGGCAACGGCGACAGGAACGGCAACCGCTAGGGACAGGCACGTGCTCAAGAAATGCCGCCAGCCTACAGCCCACATAATCGACGAGCCCAGCACCAATAGCGAAGCACAGAGAGACACGAGCGAGGCCTGCCCAGCTTGTGTCAGTCCTACTGCACCGCTGTCTATTCCCGCGACAAAGCAGTACGCGATGAACGCCCCCCATGCAATGGCGACGGCTCCGGAGGTTAGTACAGTCCTACCTTTAGCGACCGTAGATGGGTTTGAAAAGGCGTTTCGCAACCTTTGAACAAAATCTGCCCAAAGCCATGCGAGCAGCCCGGCGGCGCCGATGAGAAAACCCGCGTGATACCACCCCGCTGCGTTCAGTTGATGAGCACGCGGCATCGTCCAGTTAGGCTGTACGGAAGCGTCAGTCATCCAGACAACAACAACCACCACTCCCGAGGAAACCCCGACAAATCCTGCGGACCCTCGAAGTAAATACCCGTCAGGCCTAGGAAGCTTCGAACTTGCCCATGCAAGGGCACCAGCGAACAAGGGTAGGAATAGCCCATCTCCCCAAGTCGCGCTGCGGTAATCGAAAAGCCCCGGAAGACTGCTGGGATGCGACCCGGAAAACCACCACACCGATAGAGCCCCAAACCCGGATAGACACACTGCCAAAGCAAGAATTGACGATGCCCACAGCGATCGGTTCATCGCAGTCCCCCTGCTAGCTCAGCGCAACGATTACTGCCCAAGTATCACTCAGGGACTGTCTCCTGCAAGGAAGGCGCGAGTGCAATAGCGGTCTTCGAGTGCGTAGGTCTATCCCTCTTTCCGGTGCTGCGTGGAGAGCCTCCGCAGGGCTGGTAAGAGCAGCGATTCCCCTGACTGCTCCTTCGATAATGCACAAAGGGGCTATGGCTATTCGTTTCGCCGCTGGATTCGCACCCACGCCAAGTACTTCGCTCCCGATGACACACCGGGACGGGACGAGGTCTAGGCGATAAGCTGTTCCCTATCCGAATTGAAAAGCCGGATGTTTCCAAAAAGAAGACCCCCGCTCTCCCTCTCGGGCTGGGTGGGGGTCTTTTGGGTTTTAAGCGGGATTATGCTCTTGAAGCGTTGTCTCTTGCACCCGGTGGACAGGCTTCCCCTCCGTGCGATCTTCCCAGCGGATAGTCGCCAATCGCGGGAGCTGCGGGCCTACCGCCTGCTGAAGACCCGGCTTGACGCGCGCATGGAACTCATATTTTTCGAGAGGACGCACTTTTTCGACGTGCAATTCTTGACCTGCCATGAATTCAGGAAGAGCCACGTCCAGCTCATGGGCATCACGAGTCCCGGCGTTGAAGATAAGATAGCGGTCCGTACCGTTGCTGACTATCTCCCAGCGATAACCCATGGCCCTTTCGAGAGTGAGAGCGCGCTGCTCCGCCTTCTCTGCCGCTGTCGCAGATTTCTCGGCGGCTGTCGCCGAGGTTTCCGCTGCGTGCGCCTGACGCTTGTTGTACCAAAGGGCAATGACCGAAATGATCGCCGCGCCGAGCGCCATCCAAAAAGCTAAAAAGTCCATCAGGAAATCTTATATTCCGCGACTTCACTACCGGCAATTCGCTCTTTTTCTTCAGCTGCTCTCCCGCTGCCGCTCCCCCATTTGAAGATGTGCGCCTGATCCTATCCGGCAGTTATGACTTCCCGTCCTGATATACGTACACATCCCGACAGCGCTCAACAATGGCGCGACTCTAGTCCTCCTCGATTACCCCTCGCTTGGCTCGCATGATGCCGACGAAGCGCCGCAGGTGAGTCCATCCTTCCCGTTCTTCCCCCGCTGCGCGGTCACGGATCATCTTCAGCGCCGGTTCTGGCTTTAGGATGACCGACGATGCGTCCAAGAGCATGGGGTGAGTCGGTGTGCTCAGCGAGCTATGACAGTTTTTCGTCGGTCACACCGGGAGATCAAAGCAAGTGTCACCTTGTGGTGAAGACGGGGGACCATGAGGACATCGAGCACTTCTGCCGTGATGTTGGTTCGCGTAGCAGCAGTGACCTGATCCTGCCATCGTTCCGACCGGGCCAACTCCATCAGTTCGGCTTCCGTGTAGCTACCGATCATGAGTAGTGGCGCGTTGCTTCGTGACTCTTCATCTGAATCTCTTCCATCCATTCCGGGTCAGTACTTGAGATGACGCGAGAGATGTGCATGACTCCATCCGGGTCCCTCCTCATATCAACGCCGACGACATCCTCGCTAGCAATGGTCCTGCACAAGGAAATGAGCGTGCTGGCTTCGAGGAAATAGCAGTGCTTGCCCCTTTCGTTCTCCGACGAGAGGAAGTACCCGTTGAATAGGTATTCACCTTCGACCTCTACACCGTCATCCCCCACGTAGGGTTCGTCGATCTCTTTGCAGCTATGGACGAGTACGAAACTGTGCACGATCACATTGCATAGCTTGGCAAGGGTGATCTGGGCCTTGATGGGATTTGCGAGGTCGTAAATGACATCGATCTCGTGGCGGTTGTAAACGTCAGGTAGTGGTCCGATGCGCTGGTGCCGCGCGATTGGAATCTGTTTTGCGGCGAGCCTATCCGAGAGTTTGCGAGCTTCGAGGAGTCTTCGTATTGCGTAGCCCGCCATCATAAGGTCTTTCTCGACGCGGAAGCTTGACCGTTCCGTCCAATGAGTCTGGCGGGTCTTCCGTTCCAGCCGTCTGGCTATGCGCCAGAGTTCGTACCGCCATGGAACAGAGTCGGAAATCATTCGGCCATAGTATCCGGAGCCGGGTGTCCGCAAACGATCCTTCTCGGACACACTCGACACCAACGCAGTTCGTATTGCAAACAGTGTCACAAAAGCCGTCTCAGAATCATTGTCAACTTTGTAGACACCATTTACGAGTTATGAAACACTCTGGTCATGGGACTTCTCGGTTACGCTCGCGTCAGCACCTTTGAACAGAACTTGGACCTCCAGCTCGACGCATTGAAAGAAGCTGGCTGCGTCAAGATTTACTCCGACAAGGGCATCTCGGGAGCCAAGGCAGAGCGCCCCGGTCTCGATGAGATGCTGCGGAACCTACGTCCCGGCGACACCATTGTTGTCTGGAAGCTTGACCGTATCGCCCGAAACACTTTGAACCTGCTCACACTTGTCGAGAAGCTGGACGCAGAGGGCTGCGCGTTTCGGTCGCTGACGGATGGCATCTCGACAGATGGTCCAATGGGCCGGGCGTTCCTGACGATAGCGTCAGCGTTCTCTACCCTAGAACGAGACCAGAATATCGCGCGCACTTCGGCGGGGCTAGCAGCAGCCCGCGCAAGGGGTCGCGTGGGTGGCAGGAAGCCGTCACTCACCGTAGGGCAGGCACAGCAGGTCAAGGCGCTCTACGAGGCAAAGATGTCCGTCACGTCGATTGCCGCGACGATGGGCGTTTCACGACAGACCATCTACCGCTACCTCGAATTACAGAACGAATCGGTTTCGATCTAGCTCTCGGGTAGGCCTAGTTCTTTACCAGCGACAGCCGAGCAGTGCCGGGTTTTCTCAGTTCCTCCTTCTCTAGGTTCACCCATTCGATCCATTTGATGCGCTTCGCGTTCAGGGTATTGCTGTGCCCGGTCTTTTGGCTCGGGCCGGGGTACGGCTGACTCTTGCCGATGATGATCGCTTCGATACCCAGCCTGATGCGCTCGTGCTGCTGACTCTTAGATAGGGTCTTCCAAAATTCCGCTACGTCCATTAGCTGCGCATTGGTTGTTGCATGGTCCCGGAGTGCAGCGATTTCCTCAGTGATAACACCCACTCTGACGTCGATGTCTGAGCGGTTCCGTTTCAATTCCTCTGCTGACATTTCCCTATCAGCACGCATGATCAGCATGCTGTCGAGCCTTGCGGCAAGCTTTGCCCTCTCATTCTCGAGCTGAATTATGGTGGAGTCGTTGTTAGCATTGTTTGCATTCTTGCCAATTCGACCGTCCATCATCTCGTACTCGACCCACCCGAGGTAGAGTTTGATGATTTCCTTTTCAAGGGTCAAAGCACCAACTCGCATGTTGCCGCATGACGGTGCCTTCCTCCACTTCACGGCATTTGTCCGCGAGCAGCGGTAGGACGCGTACCGCTTCCGTTGCTTCTTGGCGTCCCATCCCTCGCCGTCGTAAGCCATGACTCCACCGCAGTTGGCGCATATGACAAGGCCGCCTAAAAGGCTTTTGCTTGGGCGCTTACCCCGTTTAGCGTTCACCAGTTTTCTTCGCAGGTCTTCCCAATCCGGGATGGTGACCAGAGCATCCCATCGCGCCTCATGCATGGTCACTTTGTCTTCAAGAAAGTTCGGTGTCGTAAGTATCTGATAGGTGGACAACGATCCACGGTCAGCCTGCGTTATATGCATGCGTCGCCCGGTGATGCTCGGGCCGATCAAACCATTCCTGAACGAAGTATGTTCGAGCTGATTCATACCTGTTTCAGCTCTGAATTGGAGCAGGGCTTCAGTGAATGTCTTGCCCCCGAGAATGTTCGCAACGGCTCGCTGGAGAGCGGGACCAGTTACGGGGTGGGGTACGAGTTTTGATTTTTCTACAAGGACTTTTTCGTCATCTTCGATAGCATCAACAACATTGACGAGCACCTCCTGACCATCTGCTGGTACCGACTTATAGCCGAGCGGCACTCTGCCGCCATTCCACAGACCAGATTTAGCTTGGGTGCGCTTCTTGAGGATCAATCGCTCTGATTTGGCGTCGGACTCCTTCTGAGCCACCGCAACGAGAATCGACGCGGTCATGATCCCATCGGAAGTGGACAGGTCAAGCCGCGAGCCCTGTACGGAGTAGAGTGTCAGCTTTTGGTTGCTTATCAATTGGGTGAGCTGAACGAGTTCAGAGGTTCGACGGTACAGCCGGTCGGTATTCCAACAGACAATCGCGTCTACTTCAGCCTTCTTCACTAAAGCAAGCAAGCGCTGGTAAGCAGGACGTTCCCGCTTTGTGTACTTGGACGCACTGATGGAGTTATCGAAGAAGGCTCCGTGGGTATTGAAGCCGACAGTCTGTACTTCCCCCGTGTCAGGTACGAGCACGACCTGACTGTCGTTCGCCATCATGCGCTGGACGACTCCGAAGCACTCGTTGATCTGAGCTGCCACGTTGACGGCTTTCCCCGAACGGTCGTCGCTGATTCGGGCGTAGATGGCAACTCGCATGGGCCGATTCTATCCACGGCTTGCCCCTACCACTGGGAGGTTGAAAGCGGTGAACCCGCTTTTGCTGAAACTGCGTGAGTGGTCCTACCAATCAGAAGCAGCAAATCGTTGAATAGATCGGAGCAGCTATCTCAAGGCGCCAAATGAACGTTCGCATATGCGAGCTAGTCGGCGGATTTGGTTATTGGACAAGGGAACCGGCTCGGTTGCGAGTCTAGGTCTAGAGGTGCCCGCCTGATCTATCCCGCAAGGCGCCTAACGGCGTCTTGGAAAACTTCCAGTCGCAATTCATCAGCTTCACCTCGGTACGCCATAGCAAGTGCAGCAGCTTCGAAAACGCCTTCATCTGGAGTTAGCCACTTGTCTGCGGACACGACGACCGTTGTCTCAAAGTAGTGAACTAGAGCCTCACCTAGGCTGGTCACCGACGCGATGCTGCCGAGGGCTGGATCGAGGGTGGGCGTTGTAGCGGCGTTACGGTCAACGAGGAAAGACCACCTTTTTCTTCGCTTCGGTTCCAAGTCCTTCCTCACACGTTTGTGCCCTTCAAGACTGCTAGTGCGGGTCGTATGAAGCCCCAAACTGCGTGCCCTTTCCCTAAGCGCGCAAAGAGCAGCCCGGTCTTCCGCCGAAGTCTTTGCCGTAGCCGCCGCCCGCAGCCTACCTTCAATAATGGCCAGAATATCCTCGGCGACGACAGTCCTGACAAAAACGTCGATCGATGATGCTTTGCGATCCCGATGAATTTCCACGCATCTCCTCGCGACACGCAAAAGATCGCGAGGCAGACCTCCCGACCATGCATGACAAAACGCGCCCACTATCGGGGGGAACCCCTCCGCGCGTGCGGAAAGTACATTAAGTGATTCCGCCAATGTAAGCGGCGGAACTCTAACAATCGTGTCGAATGATGAATCAAATGCATCCCTCGACGGCAAACCACGCTGCTCGAAAGTGTGTAGAGCGTCGGTCGAAACTGAAACCACGAAGTGAACGCCGTCAATGTGGAACAGGTCTTTCAGATCGTTCACCGTATCGATCAGGTCCTCTGTGAGACTGATCTTGTCCAACTCATCTATGGCAACCACTATTGGGGTGGGATATTCGTCTCGGGCGTACTTGGCGAGCAACGCCCGCAGGTCGTTCATAATATCGGCATGGGATAGGGCTCGGTCCTTCAGGGTTATGGAGTCTTCGTCTTCCAGCCCCAAGAGTCCACCCATCAGCTTGAAAGCATTCTTGCTCTTAGAGTTCGACTCCGAGTCGAACTGCATACGCCTAATCGCCGTCCGGGCGACGTCAGGGGCAAGCTTAGGAGCAGGAGCTAGCGCGACGTGAGTCAGCCGACGAAACGGATTGCGGAAGATTCTCCATGACTTTTCGGAGACACTGGCGAGCAATGGTCTCGCGGCGCTGACTGCGGTAAGCCCGACTAATAGAGCTGATCCAATTGCAACGACGCCTAGAATGCTTGCCGCCCCCATCCCTTCACCCAGTGAAGGTTTGTAGGGGAGTAAATCCCATAATATGAGGCTCAAGCCAGCGAATCCGACCAGAAGTGCGACAGTGATCCGAACGCCAAAAACACGAAGTCGTTGCTGCGCAGGACTCCGAGTGGTACTGCTGCTTTCGACTTGACTTAGTACGTCCTCAGCGACCTTCCGGTGGAGCCGACGTACGAAGTCGATGGGTTCGTACCTGACCGGCGCGGTCATCGGCACCACCCGCAAGCTAGTTTTCGGGTCGCTATCCAAGCCTCGCATCAAAGTTGATTTGCCGCTACCGCGAGGTCCGGCAATTCCGATCGCCGAAGAGGCGTGACCTGCTATGAAATCCCGCAAGAAACGGCCCGAAGCAGAAGGAACCACGACTGAGGTTCCGAGTTCGACGAGGCGCGGCGCGTCAGTTGGGAAAGCTAGTTTGCCTTCGGGACCGAGCACCTCATTTAAAGTCCGAGAAAAGGCTTCCTGAACGAGTGTTCGGGCTTTATCTACCAGTTCCTCGGTTGCGATTTGTACAGCGAGAGTCGCGTTGAGCTGTTTAAGCTTCGCTCTTATCCTAGCTAGTCCAAGCACATTTATTAGCGCTATAAGCAAGCCTAGTGTCGCGAACGCTGGGACGATCCCCAACACAGGATACGAACGAGAAACCTCGTCTAGGCCATATTGTATGTTGGCGCCAAGGCTAAAAACAATGATTCCAACAGATGCACAAACCCCCACAAGCGCCACCCAGCGAAGTCTGGATGGCCTACGCCGCAGCACTGCGATAGCAGTCTCCTCCGCTGCGATGAAAGATGCAATCTCCGGCTTTAGTTGTTCAAGGATTTCAGGGAACGTCTCCTGAATGCGGCGGTCCAACGACCCCCGAAATTCCACGTAGGGAAGATAGTCATCCGAGTCGGCAATCTCAGTGTAGAGGTCGAGAAGATTAGAAGCTTTCATGCCATCGACGGCCTCCCATGCCTCCGTCGCACCCATTGCCACTCCCTCGTCTTCAAACGATCAGTGTTCGTGGTTCTGAACCCACGACCGAAACACTACATCTGCGCCCCAGAAGCGGGACGTGGGCTAAGGATACGGCGCCAGTCGTTGCATCTCGTCGCAGACTCGCAGGTCCCCTCCGGAACCGGCAGAGAAGGAGGGGGCCGTCGTGGGTTTGCTGTAACTGGCATGGACGGTGCACATTCCAGGAAGGCCACTATTAAGTGCAATCAGCATGTCGAGGCTCTCGGCTTCCCGCACCTCCCCCACCACGAGCCGGTCGGGGCGCATGCGCAACGCCTCTTTCACCAGCCGACGAAGTGGAATTTCGCCCTCACCTTCGAGGTTCGGCTGCCTGCACTGCAGACCTACTACGTCACGGAGCGGAAACTGCAATTCGAAGATTTCCTCGACAGTAATGACACGCTCCCGGCTTCCGATGCTGGCCGCCAGACAGTTCAACATCGTGGTCTTGCCGGCCTGGGTGGCCCCCGACACGAGGACGTTGAGTCCGCTGGATACTGCAGCGCCCAGAAATCGCGCTGACTGCGGGGTCAGCGTTCCCAGCTCCACCAGATGTTCCAGACGACTGGCCTTCACGACGAACTTGCGAATGTTCACGGCCCAGTGGCGGCGGGTCACGTCTGGAATAACGACGTGCAGCCTGGAGCCGTCCGGCAACGCAGCATCGACAAACGGCGACGACATATCGAGCCTTCTACCGGAGCTTTTGAGCATTCGCTCCACGAGGTCACGCACCTGCTGCTCCGTAAGACTCACCGATGTCAGCTCTGATTCGCCGTTGCGCGCCACATAGATCTCGTTGGGTGCGTTGAGCCAAATCTCCTCGATCGAGGGATCGTCGAGGAGCGGTTGAAGTACCCCGAACCCTGCGACGGCGTCGAAAAGAAACCGGCGGGCTGCATCAAGGGGACCAAGCGGCGGGAGCGGCCCCATCAGTGCCCGTTGGTCATAGTCAGTGACCGCGGCCTCGACCAACCGCCGGACCTCGCCGGCCTGCCTGAGCGGATCCAGCCCCCGGCGGCGGATGAGCTCCCGGACTTCGTCCTCGACTATTCCCAGCGCGTCCATATGTTCCCCCATACAACTGCCGCCCCCGGCGGAGGCAGTGCGACTGGGTTACAGCCTAAGTAGAGGACCCCGGCGCAACAAGTCATTCGATGACTCTGTGGATAACCGACGAAGAGCAGGTTTCGCTGAGAACTACAAGATTCCGCGACGAGACCACAGGACTCCCGTAGTTACTATCAGGATTAGTCGTTGCGCGTGCAACACGAAAAGGGCGTCTTACCGGGTCATGCCCGCCGTCCGTCCCCCGAGGTCACAGGCGTCGATACGCGTATTCAGTGCATGAGCGAGTAGCATACAAGCTCGTGACTTCACTGATCCAGGACCGGCCCTCCAGGGCGTCGACTGCCGCCTTCGGAAAGGCCCCAAGGTCGTTTCTTGCTGAATGCCGCAGGCCCATTTGGAGCAGTATTCTTCTGGGTCTACTCGGATTTCTCGTTAGTTTCCTCGGCTCCTGGATTCCCTCGCCTTGGCTCGATGAAGCTGCGACCGCTCACATTATCAAGTATTCGGTCGCCGACATGCTCCAGTTGTGGCAGCACATAGACGGCGTTTTCGCACCGTACTATCTCTTCATACATTTCTGGGTCAAGATGACCGGACTCACACCGTTTGCCTTACAACTACCTAGTCTGCTGGCAGTAGGCGTTGGTACGGCTGCCATGGCCGCCACGGGCCGGGCAGTAGCCGGGTGGAAAAGCCAACTGTCTTATGCAGCCTGCTTCGCTCTGCTGCCAAGGGTCACGGCCATGGGGATCGAAGCGCGCCCCTATGCGATGTCAGCCGCATTCACTGCGCTTGCACTGCTGGCAGTCGTGAAGCTGCACCAAGGTAAGTCAGCCAGGTACTGGGTACTGCTCGGATTCTCGATGATCGGCGCTGTCGGAGCGCATCTCTTTGCCGCGCTGCCCATAATCGGACTCGTCCTAGTCGCCATAGTCGTGTTTCCCAGACGGTTGAAGCTATCCCTCGTTGCCACGAGTGTTGTATCAGGGATAGTTTGCCTCCCTCTCGCGATGGTTGGGGTTCACCAGCAGCAACAGGTTTCCTGGATCGCAAACGCTCCCTTCAATATTCCCAATCAAGCGCTGGTAGAGGCGTGGTTCCCCTCCCGCCTGGACCCGCGAAGCAGCCTTCTACTCGCCTCCGTCGCGGTATCCCTTTCGATTCTCGCCGCGCTGACCGTCCTTATCGCGTTGCTCGCAGGTCAACGACCATTACCCAGGGCACGCCTCGCCTTGGCTGCCGTACCACCCTTGCTCGCCGTAGGAGTTCTCTGGGCTGATTCAATTGTGGCTGAGCCAGTAGTGTTGGGCCGCTACTTCACATCGTCTACCCCGTTCTTTGCAATGCTCCTTGCCGAGTGCATCATGCTCCTGCCGGTTTACCTCAAGCAGTTGATCGCGTTGCTACTGGCTGTCGGGTGCCTGGTCTTGATCGTCTCGCAACGCGAGCCGTACGCCAAAATGCCCGCGAATGACTATTCATTCATAGCCTCAAGCCTGCGTGATCAGGCGAAGCGCGGGGATGGGCTGCTCATCGAGCCAAGTCCCGGCGGGACTAATACCGCCCGAAGCGCAATGGACCTGTACCCTTCCGACTTTGGTGACCTCGTAGACATCGCGCAACCGCATCCGGCTCCGCTCGACTACCCGATTTCTGTTGACGTGCCGATTGTCGGCTTCTCAACAGGCACTCCCCTGCCGTCGCACATCTGGTTGGTGACGGAAGTTGGCCAAGACAGCAAGTGGGCTGCTCAGCTGACCAACGTTGGCTTCAAACCCACTTCGGCGTCGAGTGGCCCAGCGCATACGGTCACTTTGTGGACTCGAACATAGGCACACCTTTGTAGAAGTGGCGAAGAACTCCCGCTGCCGGCTGCGTCGGCGAGCTCGAGCAGCGAATTGAAGATCGGCTGCGGGAGGTTCCCCTCCGTCTCGACACCAACGTGCTTTGAACGTCACCTGTGGGGATTGAGGAACCTCAAGATTTTCCTCAGTAAAGCTCAAGATTCCACTTGCATGACCACAGGATTCACACTGGTAACACTAGAATCACTGGTTCCCCTAGTAACACAGGTGCTATGGTGAGCGCGTTATTTATCGAAATAGCACTATCAGGTGCCTTCCTGGGGGAAATCACCTGAGCAGTATCCAAAGAGGCGCTCCGGGGAGCGCCCCATTGTCTCCGGAGCACATATGAAGCGGAACCCGTCTCAGTCCGTCGTGAAGTCCCTCGGGACGGCCCTGTTGGCCCTATCGTTGCTGAGTGGGCCTGGTCAAGCCGGAGCGGCCATCGCTGTGGAGCCCAGTCCCACACCCCTTCCGCCACAATCCACGTCGACGTCGTCTGAGCCAACGCCGTCCGCGACGGAATTGACTGCAGCACCGACGCCAACTACCACTGCGTCGCCGCAACCTTCCATCGAAGCCAGTTCGCCGGCGTCGGCCCCTACTGAGTCAATGGCCCAGGCCATTGGGCCGGGTGGAGCGGAAATGGGGCAAAGGTCTAAGCGCGTAACCTCTTCTTCGACGTCGGCATCCGTCCAAAAACTCAGTGCGGAGTCACTCGCAACAGAAGGCACGTGGATGCCCTCGTTTGGCGTCCAAGGGCTTGACGTGAGCGGACACCAGACCAGTGTCGACTGGCAGCAACAGTGGAATATGGGAGCCAGATTCGCCTACGTCAAGGCTTCCGAAGGAAATTACTTCACAAACGACCTCTTTAGCTCCCAGTACCAGGGAGCCCGGAACGTGGGCATGATCCGGGGCGCGTATCACTTTGCTATCCCGAACTGGTCTTCCGGAGCAGACCAGGCACGCTATTTCGTTCAGAACGGTGGCGGCTGGTCTGGGGACGGTTACACCATGCCGCCCGTTCTCGACTTCGAGTTCAACCCCTATGAGGGCCGGACAATTAATGGCTTCTACTTTGGCAACACCTGCTACGGCATGTCCCAGGCGCAACTGACAAGCTGGGTCCAGGACTTCGGCAACACCATGAGGTCGTTGACGGGGAGGCTGCCTGTAATTTACACGAACACCAACTGGTGGAATCAGTGCCTTGGCAATCCCGCTGGTTTTGGTGACTATCCCTTGTGGGTTGCGGCCTACCCATACTCTGCCACTAACGATGCTGGCGCCATTCCCACTGGGAGTTGGGGAACTTACAGCATTTGGCAATACAGCAGCACTGGGCCTTTCGCGGGTGACTCCAACGTGTGGAACGGGGACTACGCCGGGCTCAAGGCTTTCGCTGGAACCGCCATTCCGCCGGCCGCCAGCCAGGGCATAAGCGACGTCAGAGGTCGCACCCCGGAACTGGGAACCCAGACATCGGCAATAGTTTGCGGTCTGCGCGACGGCGGGTGCTACCAGAGCTACCAAAATGGTGCAGTGGTCTGGTCGCCTGCCAACGGAGCGCAGCCGAGCCCCGCGGGTCCGATCCGGACTGCCTGGCAGGCAGCCGGGTTTGAAAACGGAACACTGGGCTATCCCACGTCTGCTGTCATCTGCGGCCTGAAGAACGGCGGCTGCTTTCAGGACTTCCAGAATGGGGCGATCATTTGGACATCAGGCACCGGTGCGCAAGTCAGCGTCAGGGGACCCATCCGAACGGCGTGGGCCAGCGCTGGGTTTGAAAACGGACCCATGGGTTATCCACTGGAAAGGCAGGTATGTGGTCTATCCAGCCAAGGTTGCTACCAGAACTTCCAGTCGGGCGCGATCTTGTGGTCGCCAGGCACTGGGGCCAAACTCAGCCTCAACGGTCTTATCCGGACAGCTTGGCAAAAGACCGGCTTTGAGGCTGGACCCTTGGGATACCCCACCAGCGACACGATCTGCGGACTTCGGGACGGCGGTTGCTTCCAAAGCTTTCAAACAGGCAGCATCGCGACCTCAACGGCCAACGGAACCCACATCGTTTGGGGCGAGATGGAGTCAGCCTGGCGCGCTTCCGGCCGGGAAGCGGGACCGCTGGGATACCCTGCAGCCGATGAAGTCTGCGGCCTAAAAAACGGGGGATGCTGGCAAATATTCGAAAAGGGGGCCACCGTCTGGTCCCCGGCCACTGGAGCCCAATTGAGCCCCACTGGACCAATCCGCACGTTGTGGCTTCAGCAAGGGGGCGAGAGCGGTCTTATGGGATATCCCACCGGCCCTCAAACGTGCGGCCTGGTGAGCGGCGGATGCTACCAGGAATTCGAAGGCGGGGCGGTTATCTGGTCCGCTGCCACCGGTGCCCGAACCAGCCTGCCAGGACCAATCCGTACGCTCTGGGCCACAACAGGCTACGAGAACGGTTCACTCGGATACCCCACCAGTAACCAGGTCTGTGGCCTGAAAGACGGAGGCTGCTACCAGAACTACCAAAACGGGGCCATCCTCTGGTCCCCCGGCACCGGCGCCCAACCCAGCCTTTCAGGACCAATCCGCACACTCTGGGCCACAACAGGGAACGAGAACGGTCCACTCGGATACCCCACCAGCAACCAAGTCTGCGGCCTGAAAGACGGAGGCTGCTACCAGAACTACCAAAACGGGGCCATCCTCTGGTCCCCCGGCACCGGCGCCCAACCCAGCCTTTCAGGACCAATCCGCACACTCTGGGCCACAACAGGGAACGAGAACGGTCCACTCGGATACCCCACCAGCAACCAAGTCTGCGGCCTGAAAGACGGAGGCTGCTACCAGAACTACCAAAACGGGGCCATCCTCTGGTCCCCCGCCACGGGGGCACAGCTAAGTCCCAACGGACCCATCAGATCCAAGTGGGGCTCCATGGGATATGAACTGAGCGAGTTGGGGTATCCCACAGGCGCCGTAGTATGCGGTCTACGTGACGGTGGCTGCTACCAGAATTTCCAAGGAGGAGCCATGCTGTGGTCGCAATCTACGGGAGCCCAGCCCAGCAGCGGCGCCATTCGTGTACGGTACGGCAGCCTGGGATATGAAAACAGTTTCCTGGGTTACCCCATCGCGGCGACGTCCTGCACGTTGGCAAACGGGGCTTGCTTCCAGAACTATCAGGGCGGATCCATCACCTGGAGCACGACCACCGGGACAAGCGTCAGCACCACGCGCCGGTAACGGCAGTGGTGCCTGCTGGGGAAGCAGCAGGCACCACTGAAACGGCTGGTCCAGGCAACAGGCATAGAAAAAGGTTGAAGCGTCGCTTCAACCTTTTTCTATGTTCATGTCCCGGAAACTCTACTTTTCAGCCAAGAGTTCCAGCAGGTACGCCCCGTAGCCGCTCTTGACCAGGGGTTCGGCCCTTTCGCGAAGCTCGTCATCGGTCAGGAACCCGAGTCGCCATGAAATTTCCTCAGGGGCACCAATCTTTAGGCCCTGCCGGTTCTCAACCGTTCGTATAAAGTTCGAGGCGTCGTTGAGGTCATTGAACGTCCCGGTATCGAGCCACGCCGTCCCACGTGGCAGAATTTCAACCTGCAGCTTTTCGGCCTCAAGGTAGACACGATTAACGTCGGTGATTTCGAGTTCGCCCCGGGCAGAGGGTTTCAGATTCTTGGCGATATCAACGACGTCGTTGTCATAGAAGTACAGCCCAGGAACGGCGTAATGGCTCTTGGGTGCTGCGGGCTTCTCTTCCAAAGAGAGTGCCTTGCCATTGTCATCGAACTCCACCACACCGTAAGCGGACGGGTCTTTGACCCAGTATCCGAAGACTGCTCCCCCGTCGATGGTTTTGAATCGGCGCAGCTGGGTTCCCATTCCCTGGCCGTAGAAGATGTTGTCACCCAGGACCAAAGCGACACTGTCGTCACCGATGTGGTCGGCGCCGAGGACAAACGCCTGGGCCAACCCGTCAGGAGAAGGCTGCTGCTTGTAGGTGATGGAGACGCCAAAGCGTGACCCATCCCCCAGCAACCGTTCAAACTGCTCGGCGTCGTGAGGGGTGGTGATGATAAGGATGTCCCGGATACCTGCCAAGATCAGCGTCGACAGTGGGTAGTAGATCATTGGCTTGTCGTAGACCGGTACCAATTGCTTGCTGACACCCAGCGTGATGGGATGAAGCCTGGAGCCGGTTCCGCCGGCAAGTATTATTCCGCGCATGTCCCCCATCTTTCCCTTCGCTAAGAGCAGCAGCAAATCCGGTAGTCTAGGGAATTATGCAGCGACTTCTCGTGACCGGCGGAGCCGGCTTTATCGGCTCGAACTTTGTCCACTACGTTTTGGAAAACACCGAAGACCACGTCACGGTTCTGGACAAGCTCACCTACGCAGGCAACGTTGAGTCGCTGCGGGGCCTTCCGCAGGAACGGTTCGACTTCGTTCAGGGCGACATTGCGGACGCCGCGGTTGTCGACGGTCTCGTAGCCGCTTCCGACGTCGTTGTTCACTACGCTGCCGAGTCACACAACGACAACTCCCTGCACGACCCGCGCCCGTTCCTGGACACCAACATCATCGGCACCTACACGCTGATTGAAGCAGCGCGAAAGCACAATAAGCGCTTCCACCACATCTCAACCGACGAGGTCTACGGAGATCTGGAGTTGGATGACCCCGAGCGCTTCACCGAACAAACGCCGTACAACCCCTCAAGCCCGTACTCGTCCACCAAGGCCGGTTCTGATCTCCTGGTCCGGGCGTGGGTGCGCTCGTTCGGCCTGCAAGCCACTATCAGCAACTGCTCCAACAACTACGGTCCATACCAGCACGTGGAAAAGTTCATTCCCCGGCAAATCACGAACGTTATCGACGGGATTCGTCCCAAGCTCTATGGCAAGGGCGAGAACGTAAGGGACTGGATCCATGCCAACGACCATTCTTCAGCTGTGCTCGCGATTATCGCAAATGGGAAGATCGGCGAGACCTATCTGATTGGTGCCGACGGGGAAAAGAACAACAAAGAGGTTGTTGAGCTCATCCTCAAGCACATGGGCAACGCCCCGGATGCCTACGACCATGTCGTCGACCGGCCAGGGCACGACCTGCGCTATGCCATCGACTCCACCAAATTGCGGGATGAGCTTGGGTGGGAACCGCAGTTCTCCAACTTCGACGAAGGCATCGAAGCCACCATTGCCTGGTACCGGGACAACGAGGACTGGTGGCGCCCGCAGAAGGCTGCAACCGAGGCGAAGTACAAGGAACAGGGCCAGTAATCCATGTCTTTGGAGTTCTCGAAAAAGCTTGCTGCCCACCAAACCCCCATTCCCGGCGTCGTTCTCTATGACCTTCCGGTCCACGGCGACAACCGGGGATGGTTCAAGGAGAACTGGCAGCGGGAAAAGATGGTTGCTCTCGGACTGCCCGACTTCCGGCCGGTCCAAAACAACATCTCCTACAACGAAAAGGCCGGCACCACCCGCGGGATCCACGCCGAGCCGTGGGACAAGTTCATATCGGTAGCCACGGGCCGCATCTTTGGAGCTTGGGTGGATCTTCGCGAAGGCCCCTCTTTCGGTGCTGTCTTCACGGCCGAACTTGACCCCAGCCAAGCGATATTTATTCCACGTGGAGTGGGCAACGCGTTCCAGACACTTGAGGACAACACGGCCTACACGTACCTGGTCAACGACCACTGGTCTGCTGACGCGCAGGGGCAATACACCTTCCTTAATCTGGCAGATGAGACAGCTGCAATCGAATGGCCCATTCCACTTGCAGACGCCGAACTCTCGGACAAGGACAAGGCGCACCCGCGCATGGGTGACGTCGCTCCGATGCCCGCCAGGAAGATTCTGGTGGTAGGAGCCGACGGGCAACTGGGCAAAGCGCTTCGTGCCCAGTACGACGGCGACACGTCAGTCGAGTTCGCAAGTCGCACTGAGTTTGATCTCACCAGTGAGAACAGCTTCACGAACAGGAACTGGAAGAACTACTCCGCCATCATCAACGCTGCCGCCTATACTGCCGTCGACGCGGCAGAAACGGCAGAAGGACGCGCCTCCTCCTGGGCCATCAACGTAACGTCCGTGGCGCACTTGGCCCGTACCGCCGTCGAGCATAATCTGACCCTTGTCCAGGTCTCCTCGGACTACGTCTTTGACGGAACCAAGGACAGCCATGACGAGACCGAGCCGCTCACTCCCCTCGGCGTCTACGGGCAGACCAAGGCCGCCGGAGACGTGGTGGTCAGCGTTGTTCCCCGTCACTACATTGTCCGGACCAGTTGGGTTATTGGAGAAGGCAACAACTTCGTGCGCACCATGGCCAACCTGGCGCGTAAAGGTGTCAAACCCTCAGTTGTGAATGATCAGACGGGCCGGCTGAGTTTCACTGAAGACATTGCAGCCTTCATTCGGCACCTGCTGAGCAGGAGCGCCCCCTACGGCACGTATAACTTCACTAATGACGGGCCTGTAAAGAGCTGGGCTGATATTGCCGCGGATGTATACGAGCTGTCCGGTGGCTCCCGGAGCGACGTCACGGGTGTAACAACCGCAGATTACTTCAGGGACAAAGAGGCAGCCCCAAGGCCGCTTTCCAGCGCCCTCAGCCTGGCGAAAGCGCGTTCAACAGGCTTCGATCCAGGGGACGCCAACGAGCGGCTGGCCGAATATCTCAAGTCGGAAAACGATAAGGCATGACTTCTGGAGAGCAAGTGCACCGCACTCTTGTGATTATGCCGGCTTGGAACGAATCCGAGGCTATCGGCAACACAGTCCGTGAGGTATTTGAATTCGGTCCGGGTTGTGACGTCCTGGTAGTGGACGACGGATCGCGGGACAACACGGCTCAGGTGGCCCGCGAGGCAGGCGCTCTGGTTGTCCAGCTCCCCTTCAACATGGGTGTCGGTGGCGCCATGAGAACCGGCTTTAAATACGCAAAAATGCACGGCTACAGCCAGGTCATCCAAGTGGATTCGGACGGCCAGCATGATCCCCGTGACATCAAAGCAGTCCTCGATGGGCTTCAGGAGGCGGACATCGTCATCGGGGCCCGCTTTGCCGACAAGGGTAACTATGCTGTCCGTGGACCACGTAAATGGGCCATGAACGTCCTGGCGTGGACAATATCGCAAATCGCAGGAACCCGGCTCACCGACGTAACCTCAGGGTTCCGCGCCGCCAACACAAAAGCTATCCGCCAGTATGTAGACCACTACCCTGCCGAATACCTTGGGGACACTATAGATTCCTTGGTTGTTGCCATCCGGTCCGGTTGTACCGTTCGCCAGGTTGGAGTCTCGATGCGGGAACGCCAGGGCGGGACGCCCAGCCATGATCCGGTGAAGGCCGCGATCTACCTCGGCCGGTCAGCTTTTGCCCTCCTCTTCGCTTTAACGCGCAAGAAGAACGAACCGTCATCCAACTAGGAGTTCACATGGCCACCCTTGTTGGCTTCATCTTTGTGCTGGTCATTCTGCTCATCATCTTCGAGATGCTGCGGCGGCGTCACTTGAGGGAAAAGTACGCTGTCCTTTGGATCATCATCGGTATCGGAATGCTGGTCCTCGTTGCGTTCCCACAGCTGCTTTTCTGGGCCAGTGGTGTGCTCGGCGTGCAGGTACCTTCGAACCTGCTGTTCGCGATGGCACTGCTGTTACTCGTCCTGGTCTGCCTTCATCTGTCCTTCGAGCAGTCCCAGGGCGAAGACGAGATCAGGGTCCTGGCTGAAGAAGTAGGTATTCTTCGGCTCAAGGTACAGGAACTTGAAACACGTCGGACACGCAAGCAATCTACCCCAACCAGTGAAGTACGGAGCCCCGGAAGGCCGCCCGAAACCACTGCTTAAACTATTCAGGTGGCTGCCGGTCAATGCCGACAGCCACCTGAACTATTTAAGTCTGTTACGAAATGACGTGCTTCAACAATCGGGGAAGGGAGTCCGTCTTTCCAACAGCGAGTGAACGCGCAACCAAAGTGGCGGCGTTGAGACGTGACGTCGTATGGAAAGCAGCCGCCCGGGCTGTCCTCTGCCAGCCGAGTTCACGGAACCGGCGCGCTTGCCCCTCGAAGAAGGCCCGTTCCTCATCGAAGCGCCTCCCATCCAGAGCCTTTACCGACGAGTCTGAGGCTGAGTGACGGCGGTACAGGAATGCCAAGGTGGGGTCAACCACCATTGACCCGTTTTCGGCAGCGATATCAAGCAGCAACGCAAGGTCCTGCACGACGTGCAGACCCTCAGTAAAGCCGATGCGGCGAATGACGTCGGTGCGCCAGGCCAAGGAGGGGAAATAGGCCCAGTCTGCCCGCACAAGGCTGGTAGCCATCCGTTCGCCCTGCAGGAGAACCGGCTCCTTAACCGTCGGGGCATAGACCTTCTTGACGATGTCAACCAATGGCGAGCAGGCGCGGCCCTTCTCATCGATGACTTGAACCCCGGGCTGCACCACACTGGCTTGTGGGTAGGCTTCGAAAGCTTTGGAGACTACTGCCAGGTAGTTCGGAAGCATGATGTCATCAGCGCCCATGACGACGACGATGGGAGCTTCAGCCATGTCCAGGGCCTTGCGGTAGTTGCCGTTGGCACCCAGATTCTTTTCGTTCTTCTGGTAGCTCACCCGGGGATCAGAGATGGATTCGAACCAGCGCTGGGGTTCCGGGCTTGGAAACCCGTCATCCACCACGATGAGACGCCAGTCTTCGAACTGCTGGCTCATGACGCTCTGGGCAGCGAGTTTCATCAGGTCGACGTCCCCATAGTAGGGAAGCAATACATCAATGGCCATGTGCCAGGTAGGTCCTTTTCTTGTCTTCGGGCGGATATCCGCCGAGGTTAGTTCGAACGTGAGCCAGGTGGTGTCAGCTGGGCAGCGGCTATTTTGGGCCTTCAGTTGTGACGGTTTCTACCGGCGCGGGATCCTTCCCCGGCTCATGCCTGAAGATCCACACCTTGTATAGCCAGAAATTCCAGGACGTGGTCAGTACGGTTGCGAAAGCTTTACCAATTCCGTAGGAAATTCCCCACGCGTCGAAGGCGTTCACAATGACATCTATCGCCACGATGTTGAAAACCACAAGTGCCAAATACTTGAAGAGACTCACGTGGCTCCGGTTTCGGGCACGGAACGTAAAGGAGCGCTGAAGTGCGAAGTTGAACACCAAACTGGCGATGAAAGCAATGGGAGTGGCAATCCAGAGGTCGACTCCAAATACTTCATGCATGAGGGCCAGCAGCGCAAGATCCACAGCGAAGGAGGCGCCCCCAACCAGGAGGAACTTAATCAAATGGCTGCGCTCGACGATAAGCACGATCCTGGAACCGAGATTCCGTGCTCGATGCCCTAATGGTCGCGCACTCTTTGTTGTCTGCAAGCCACTCCTGGTCGTGTCTGCCCGGGCAAGTTGCAGTCGGGCTCCAGCCATCATACCGGCTCTCTGCCCATGGGCTATTACCGGAGCATGGCTGATGCTACTTGTATGGACATGCCCGTCAGCCTTGCTGGGGCAGGTGCGGGTTCTGTGAGATCATACTTGGGCGCTGCCGCTACGCGTGCGGACGTCTGAGCACGCCACAGTAGTTAAGTCGAGGTCCCTGTAAACAGGCAGTCCTTTTCATTTGCACTTTGCGGCGCTGGACAAGGAAGCCGGCAACTAAAGCAATTGACCGTTTACACAGCGGAAGACTGCGATTTATGAAGGCGCCGGATTTGTTTGCAGTTTATTCAATGGATTGTCTCCTAGTGTCCCGATCGGCTCGAGATCGGTTGGAGGGCAGCCGCTAGGCGAGAAGGAAGAGCAGAGTGTCTAACCTTAAGTTGTCCGGACTTAAAGGCATCAGCGTGCATGGTTGGCACTGGATGTCGGTTTCAGACCGACTGGCTCGCATCGGTGTCATCGCCTTGTACGCATTACTAGTCATCACGGGCGCTACGACTTCCTCTATTGGAGTGGGAGACCTCCGGCAAGATCCTTCGCAGCCGGAGGGTTACCAAGTAGGGTCAAGTTCTGCGATCCGCTCGGACGAATTCAATGCGTTTTCCCCTATCGCCATATCGATCATGGCAACTGGCGCAGCGCCAACGACAAGCTACCTTGCTGCTCCCGCCGACGTGGTTCATAGGTACCCCTCAGGCGGCTTTTTTGAAACTTTCGTCTACTTTGATTCCACGATGCTTCGGACGGCGACAATCCTCCCGGACGAGATGGTCTTCGCTGCCCATTGGTGGCTCCCGGCCCTCGTACTCTTCCTCTTTCTTCCTAAATGGTTTGAACAGGTTGGATCGTCACGCAAAATGGGCTGGCTGGCGGCATTTCTGATAGCGCTCTCTCCGGCAGCATCTTGGTGGACGATGATGCCCATTCAGCTCATTGCCTACACGGTTGCGGGATCAAGTTTGCTCCTTTCCGCCTACTGCGGCTTCATCTCAAAGCGTTCAATTCTGCCCCTTGTGCAGTCCGTTGTCGGCGGAATCCTCCTTGCCGGCATCCCAAGTTTTTACATCCCTTGGTCGCTGGTCCTCGGCCTGCCCGTTCTTGCCGCAAGTGCTCTCTGGATCCTCACCCGGAAGGATAGGTGGCTGCCAAAAGTAAAGGCACTCGGCTTTACCGCTGGTGTTGCACTGATTTTCGGCGTCGGCACGCTATTGGAAAACGCAAAGGGCATCAATGCGCTGCTGAACACCGTCTATCCAGGCTCGAGACGGTCAACCGGCGAAGCCCAACCATTTGGATTTCTTTTTGGCGCACCCTCTCTCAGCGAGCTAAAGGATGCAGTGCCTGTCGGCAGCAACCAAAGCGAGATGTCAACCGCATTCACCGTGACATTCGTCTGGGCTGTGGTGGTATGGCTTGGCATTTCTGCGATAGGCAGGTGGCGCGACAATATCGTGGCAATGGTGCTTGCCGTCTCGGGTGGTCTGTGGCTTTTATGGTGCACTTTCAACTTCGGGCCCCTGGGGGCCCAGATTCCACTGCTCAACTACGTTCAGCCTGCCAGGGCAGCCCAGGTTTGCGGAATCTTAGGGGCATTGTTGGTGGGCGTGCTCTTGTCCCGCCTGCCGGACAGTCGTCGCTGGCGCCTCTCCTCAGCTTCGGCGCTAACAACTGGGCTGGTGACTGCATATGCAGGTTCCCAACTTCAACTTTCCTATCTGCCCACTATGACAAGGAAAGAAGTTCTGCTCGCCGCTGCTGGAGTCGCCGTCGTGGTCTTCATCGTCACCAGCTTCCCCAAGTCGGCCATCTCCGTGGGAATTGCAGCACTCCTGATGGCCGTTCCTGTTTATGGATCAAATCCCCTGATTTTTGGACTGGGTGACCTGCGCGCGTCAGCAACCGCGAGGTATTTCTACTCTGAAGGAAAAGTGAGTCGCCAGACGGGTTCGCTTTGGGCTACCGACCGATCTTCCGTCGACACGTTGTTGCTTGCCAACGGCGTGCCGTCACTTACGGGAGTTCAACGATCTGGCCCGGACATGAGCAGGTGGACCACCCTTGACCCCGAACGGCGGTTTGCCAACGACTGGAACAGGGGCGGCGGCTTTATCCAGTTCTTCTGGACTCCTGGGGCACCACCGACCTTTTCGAACAACGGTACGGACAGAACAATCGTCCACATCGATCCATGCGATCTCAAAAAGTCTTTTCCTACCCTCACTCATATCGCTGCGACACAAGAACTATCCGTGTCCTGCTTAAGCTTTGAAAAAGAGTTGACCTGGTCCGGACAAAAGACCATCGTGTACAACGTTTCGTAGGGCCAGTCAGAAGATCAATTTGAGCAGAACCGGTCCCGGGAAATATTGCGGGAGCGCAGAGTCACCGCAGTACGTACTGCGTACTGTCACTGCCGCGCACAGACGTACATAAGCGGCGAGAAGCGCACATGAACTACGATCCCTCACCACGTCGGGGGCTGCTGGCCCCAAACACTCGATGCTAAACGTTCGTATTCTTTAGCTCGAGGGCTGCCGCCCGCTCCGTTGGGCTCAATTCATCCAACAGAGTTCCAGGAGTTTCTTTACGTGCGGATTTGAAGATGCCTTGATATGCGCCTCGGGCTATGCTCCGAAGCCACAACTTCTTGTCCTCCGCATGCGGCCCCTGAAGCAGGGCGACACCAACATAACCCAGAACCTCAAATGCCTTTCGTTGGAGACTCATTTGAGGATCCGTCCGGATCAGCCAAAGCTTGTTTCGAAGGAAGTAGAACAGGCGCCAGCCCATGTCATTGGACCCCGACTTGCTCAGGGGATGTTTGATCCTGCTTTCCCGCACCATGACAGCCGGGGCTATACGGGACAAGCGGAGGGTGTATTCGGTGTCGTCTACCCAGATAAAGAAGTCCCTTTGCGGCAGGTGGGTTTGGCGGGCAATCTCAAGATTCACTAAGACCCCCACGAAAGTTGCCGCATCGATTGCGATTGCGCCCTTGAGGTTCGCGCTGACCTGACGGCTGATGTCGTTGCTGAATACAGGCGGGTTCCCAGTGTTGATGGTGTTCCCACCCAACGTGACCATGGAGGCCAAAAAGGAGTAGGGCTCAGACGAGGTTCCCGCAAGCTTCATCAGAGGCGCCAACGCGTCCAGCTCCGGTTCGGCGTCATCGTCCATTAGCCAGGCGTACTCATGTCCGTGTGCAATCGCCAACTCAACTCCCCACGCAAAGCCACCTGCTCCACCTATGTTGGAGCCTGTGTTGAACAGCTTCACCTGCGGAAACGATTCCTTCACCAGTTCAGGAGCGCCATCAGTGGAGGAGTTGTCGATCACAATGATTTCGTCGAGGGGTCGCGTCTGACCTTCAAGGGCAACAAGACATTTCTCGAGGAGGTCTTTCCTGTTGTACGAGACGACCACAGCGGCAACGGTCATTGGGATTCCTGTCGAAAGGTGTAGATGAACCCATCAACCATAGCCCATCCGATCCAGTCCACTGCGGACGCGGATTCGCGGACTTCTTACGCTTCTGATGGCGGAATAGGAGCCGAGCAGGCAAGGAGGGCTGCCTTGAAGGTAGCGAAGATGGCCTGGACGAGCAGGAACCGCCAAACGCGCTTCAACATATAGAAGGATGGACCGCAGCCGATTACATCCGGGGTGCTCCGGGCAACGAGCCCTTCAGGAATCCGGGTAAACTCTTAGGAACCTCTCATATTCCTATCGCATGATTCACTGTGTTCTTGAGTTGAAGAAGGGCTTCCGACTAATGCACGACAATGTCCGGGTCAGCGTCTGCATGGCCGCCTACAACGGTTCTGAATTTATCGGGGAGCAGATCCAGTCCATACTGACGGAGCTTGGGCCGAATGACGAACTGCTCATAGTCGACGACGAGTCTTCGGACGATACAGTAGCCCTGGTGAATGCCCTCGATGACCCCCGTATTAACCTTCATCGAAACAAGCGAAATCTTGGCTATGTACGGACTTTCGAAAAAGCGATAACTCTAAGCAGCGGCAGATACATTTTCTTGTCGGATCAGGACGACATTTGGATTCCCGGTAGGCTGGACAAAATGCTAACGGCCTTGGAAGAAGATCTTATGGTCGTTTCCAACTGCAGGCATTTTGGCGGCAAGTCCGGGCGATTCCATGACATCAGGCTCCGCAGCACGGACTCCCGGAAACACCTGCGGAATCTTTTTGGGATCATTATTGGATACAGACTGCACTGGGGCTGCGCCATGGCCTTCAAGTCCGAACTGAAGGAGCTGGCGCTGCCCTTTCCTTCCCATATGTCGGAATCCCACGATCAGTGGTTAGCCATGTGCGGAAATATTGCGGGAAGCATCGCGTACCTTGAGGATGAGACGATACTCCACAGGCTGCACGATGAGAACCTGACCCCCAGAAAAATGCGCGGGATCGGGAAAATTGTCCGCGCCCGCGCCATGTTCCTTGCCAATCTTGTTACGCTGGCGATTCGAAGCATGCGCCGTGCAACGGCCAAAACCGTCAACGGTTGAATTTTGCTGCGAGGTAAGGCCGGCACATATCGCGAAACGGATACCCATGTCTGAAGATGCATTCGAGCCCACAGTCGCCGCCATCGTCACCAGCTTCAATCCCTCCGTCGACTTAATTTCTCATGTCAGCGATTTGAGAAAACTCGTCACGCACATATTAGTCGTTGACGACGGATCCAGTCAGGATGCGTCACCCATTCTTCGCACCCTGGAGGAGGATGGCGTTGACGTTGTCCTTCTGCCCCAGAATTCCGGGATTGCCAATGCATTGAACGAGGGCATAAGGCGGGCGCGCACCCTGTGGGGTCCCGACTGGATCCTCACCATGGACCAGGATTCCGCTCTCGGGAACAACTACGTGCAAAACGCACTTCGAAGTTTCCAAAACGCGACGGAGAAAGGGATGCGCGTCGGACTGGTTTCCCCGGAGTCGCACAACGCCAAGCCCGTGAAAGTCCTCAATGGAAGCCAAGATGTAATCCAGGCCTTCGACCCGATGCAGTCAGGCTGTCTTATTCCAGTAGCGGTCCTGGACGAGGTCGGGCTTTTCGATGAGAGCCTGTTTATAGACTGCGTAGATACTGACTTCAATCTCCGGATCCGGGCTGCAGGTTACTCAACTCCGGTCGGTTCCGGCTGCAATATAGAGCATTCGCTCGGAGAAACCCGACCTATGACGATAATGGGACGCCCAGTGCGGGTTGGCGGCCGGAGTCTGCAGATTATCCATCACTCTCCGGTTCGCGTGTATTACATAACCCGCAACATCTGGATTATAGTTCGGCGCTACTTCTCAAATGACCGGGCGTGGATGGTGCGACGACTTTGGATGGAAGTTGAGAGCAACATTGTGCGATTGGCGTTTGGGCCACATCGCACCAAATTCGTGCGCGCTTGGGTGACTGGCATACGTGATGCCGTCGCCGCGGACTTGGGCCGAATCCGACCACAAGATGCGGCAAGGCTGACATAGAAACTGGGGATGCGCCGCTGGAAACATTCCGGGCTGCATCCCTATCGACGCCGTAACGACGTCAACACGGCGCCTGCAGCAAATGTTGCGGCAGAAGGTAACGAAACGTGCTTGCTTGCTACCGCAGACCATAGGAGCGCCAGTTTTTTAGCCCAATATTTTCCCGGCGCCACTACTTCCAGGAGTGGCTGCAAGGCCGGGCTGAGGTGCGGAGACCTTTCTTGAAGCTCCAGAACCATGCAACGCGACCAGCCATACTTCATGTTCATCATCACCCGCAAAAGCGCGGAAGAATTGGCTCCCCCTTCGTATCTGCGACCCATGTTCCTAAGGTTGTCCATGGAACGACCAAGAATGAATGTTCGGTCGGGTTCACCGAGTACATTTCCCCCGTGCTGCACATAGTCTTGGACTATGTTGTCAACAACGTATGCTCCATCCGCAACTGCCGCACACAGCCCGATCCAATGGTCATGGTTCTCGGAAGGATTGCTCAAGCGTGGAAACGGCAGAATCGTGCTTAGCAAATCCCTCCGGAAGACGGAAAGCCCCCCGGTTATCTGGTTGTCAAGTAAAAGATGCGTCGGAGGTACATTTTGCCGATTAGTGGATTCTGCCAAGACAGTGCCCGTCTCCGTGACAACCCGCGCCTGACCAGTAGCCAAAGAATATTGTTTCAGGTAAGGAAGCAAGGTCTCGAGCTTATCGGGATACCAGTAGTCGTCCTGATCCGATAAGGCAACCCAGTTAGCGTCCGCGGGCACGTGCTCCAGAACCCGTTCGAAATTCCCATAAAATCCCAGCCGCTCGCCAAATCCAATTACTTTGAACCTGGTATCACCCTTTAATGTTTTTTCGACGAAAGCTGTAATCTCATCATGACCACCGTCAGCTGAAATCAAACAGGAGAAATCATGGTGCGACTGGTCCCGGATCGATTGCAGTTGACGACGGAACAGTGTCCAGTCAGGTCTATACGCCGCCAAGGCGATGACACCGAAGCCACTCTGAACGGAATCATTCACTTCTAGTTCCCTTCAACAACAACGAATCCAAACGCGCCGCGCTAGTTCAGTTTCTGCCGGTCAGTGTTTTTGATAATACCACTTCGAAACAGCGAGGCATCCCGAAGACCGATAAATATGGCGCGAGCTACTTTAGTCTTGTTATTAGTTAACAAAATCCTTCGAGCTTGATTGATCAACTCGTAGTAGCCCTTACGGACGACCCAAGCCGGATCGACCAAGAAATAACGGAAGAAAAGTATCAGGTTGTTCCGGGTGATGTAGTAGACACGAACAGGTGAATGGTACGTAAATTCCCTTTTCTTTCCCCAGAAACTAATCGTGCTCTGTTGTCCCAGGGAGTGCGACATATTGCACCCGATGCCACAAAGAACTGCAAGACCAGCTTTCCGCACCCGTAACGTGAAATCTGAGTCCACTGCATCGATAAAGAGCCGCTCGTCCAAGCCCCCGACCAAGTCAAAGGTTGAGTGTGGAATTAACATGCCCGATTGCCAAGGATCAAAGGGTTGTTCAAGCCCTTGTAAAGTTCCGTTGCCGAGGACCGGGATATTGTTGTATGTTGCAGCAGTCACGAACCCGATGGGCACTTTCATCTCACGTGCCAGTCTGATCGTTTTCATCGCGTTGCTGACGTAGTCGGGGTCTGGTATGGAGTCTTGGTCGAGGGTCAGATAATATTCCGGTCCGGCCAATTCTGCGCTTCTGGCGACACCGATATTGAGCGTCTTGGCTATTCCAGAGTTTTCAGGCGAGTGGATCACCTCTGCTCCAAGGGACCGCAAGTTATCAAAGACCGGCATCGACGAATCATCCGATTGGTCATCCACGACGACAACCAGACTTACCTGATTACTAACCGCCGTAAATACATCAATGATTTTTTCATCAGGGTTGAATGCCGCTATGACGGCGGCCACACCCCCGTTCCCCTCTCCCTGGGCCATGCAAAGTTCCTCAATTCATTCTGTAGATGTTGGTCTTGCAGCGCTCCATGCCGGCAGCCGTCAAGATTCGAGAAAGTAGCTAAAATTATTCTAGATTGGGCAGCATAAGTCACCGCATCCATGCCCTATGACGATAGCCTGAGTGCTGCAGCGCCCTCGTCCAAAGGCCCCCACAGTGTTCGGGCAGACTTACCGTTGCGGGCCGATTGAGAGCAGCGGCCACCGGCCGCAGCCGCTTGAGGCCGGCTTTCACGGAGGCTTTTCAGCACAACGCCGGGTCCCGGACTCAACCCGGCCGGTTGTTAGCTGGTTCTAATGAACCAGCACCTGGGGTGCCCCATAATCTGGGCCGTGCGGTGGATTCTGTAGAGCCATTATGGAACGCCACTTGAAGGGTAATGAGGGGTCGGTGTGGGCGTTTCCATTGTCCTAAGCGCAGTGCAGCGCTGCCTTCATGGCCGGACCCGGTCGCTGCCGAACCATTTCGTTGCTGGAGCACGTCTCCTGCGCCTACTTCGGCGGGGGACGCGTGGCTCCCCGTACGGGACGCCCTTGCCGGGTGTGAGGTCAGGTGTTACGGGAAAGCTGCCCAGGCAATCCGGGGGTCTCGTTCGAGGTGAACTAGGATGGAAGACTTGGCCCTGTTCAAACCCGAGGAACGCGAGAACCCTTGTTAGCGAAACCGATCATGGCCTCTTTGGCACGTCTTGCCAGCTTTGCCCTCACCGTCGGTGTCGGAACCATCGTTGGGCTGATTTCGATTCCCGTTATTACCGGGGTCGCTGGAGCACAGCTTTGGGCAGTCCAGGCAATGGCGCAGTCCGTGGCAATCATGTTCGGCATCCTCGTGGCTTTCGGCTGGGGTACCACCGGTCCGTCTATGGTTGCCTCGGCTGATGAGGCCCTCCGGCCCCAGCTCTTCCTTGATTCGCTGGTTAGCCGAGGTTACTTATTTCTGATCGCGGCACCGGCTATGGCCGCCGTCATGATCGTTCTGCAACCCCAACATGTCCTCCTCGTTGTGCTGGCCTCGATCGCGTACCTAGTGCCATTCCTGGGCGGCAATTGGTACTTTATAGGAGAAGCCAAGCCGAAGAGGCTGTTCATTTTCGACGCTCTCCCGCAGCTTACTGGAACACTAATCGGCCTCGCGGTCCTGGCGCTGACCCGCGATATCGTGTGGTTGGTAGCAACGCAGCTGCTCTTCAATATGCTGGCTCTGACTCTGACTTGCCGGGTCATAATTCAATCGTCGGAGACTCATGTTGTGCCGAACTTCAGTTCGCGCCAAGCTTTTGCACGGCTAGCCCATCAGCGGCACGGCGTCGTGACGGCGGCCACCGGAAGTTTATATGTCAACTTACCATTAGTTGCCATCAATCTGTTCTTGCCCGCGCAGCTGGGGATTTATCTGATGGCCGACAGAATTTTTCGCTATGGCGTTTTGGCACTGTCCCCGCTACTTCAGTTCATTCAAGGATGGATTCCAGAAGGAGGCTCGGAAAATCTTAGACATCGGCTGGTGCGTAGTGCCCAGATTGCCCCGATGTTTGGATTTATCGGTGGAATGGGCATTTTTCTACTCGGTCCGGTCGCCAGCGAGATTTTGTCCAACGGATTGGTTATTTTTCCCGGGACGCTGAGCGGCGCTGTGGGTCTGATGTTTTTCGCCGTAGCAGTTTCCCAAATCCTGGGTTTAGCCTGCCTGGTATCCGTGGGACAGGGAAAGATCCTGGTTCAATCGACCGTTCTGGGGGCCGTCTGTGGCGCGCCCGCCATAATTCTCGCGGCCCTGTTCACAGACATCACAGGAGTGGCTTGGGCAGTTGCCGTTTCCGAGATCCTCGTTGCGGCATACCAAGGCAGAGCTTTACGGCGGTATTTTGCCAAGGACCAGGCCTCCCGCACCTGAAAAGCTACGCACTTGGTCCAGGAGCCATGACGGCTCGAATCAGGAGCATTTCGGGCTCGACGTGCCGGCCGTGCTCCTTTTTAAGAGATTGGCCGGTTGTTGCAGCCATGGGCCAGGTGGCAGGGACCCGGGCGGTAGTCATCTATCCTCGAAGGCGGGACGGAGCTCTCCACCGGAGCCCACGCCTTACCGGACGTGAATGCGAGGGGCCAGTTTACTTGGCAGGACACAAGTCAAGCTTGTAGAGCTTCGCTTCACCCTGCGAGTCTTCGAGCTTGGCCATGCCGGCAGCTATCAGGGCGTCCAGTCCTTTATAGCCGCTGTCCCTTCCATGGACCTCACGGTGCCCGAAGTCGAGAATGTAATCAACCTTCAGGCTTTCAACTGTGGGGCATACAGCAGGATCGTCCTTGGCAGGGGGAGGACCGTTGAGAAGAGGACCTACGCCCTGGGGAACAGCACTAAGAATGTGAAGTTGGACGAGCTTCCGGTCAGCAAAGGCATACGCGAGGGAACTTCCGTTCCACGGATTCCCCACCAGCACAGCGTCCTCGGGAACCTCGCCGGGCAGTCGCTCTATCAGTGCCATCTCATCAGTAGATATCAGCGGCGAGTTCTCGGACAACCGGTAAGACCCAGCCATCGACGCTTCGGCTTGGTTGACATTCCCACGCTGGGTGGCCACAGTCAAAGCCAAAACCAGTACGGTGGCCGCGGCAGCAACCAGCATTGCCGGCTGCAGTGTCCGCCCCGGCTTTGCCACCTCAGCATGTTGGAGGAAGCGGCCCCTCACCAAACCCGGCGCCCTTTGCACAATGGTGCACAACTGATTCCACACCGCGACGGCGCCCCTGCAGGCAAGCGGGATGGTCACCATAGGCAGGAGAGCAGCCAGACGGGGAGGATCGTTGTACCAGATTCCGGTGAGAAAAAGCCGGAAGTCGTCGGCCGGGAAAGAACTAACCACGACAAAAAGAAATCCTGCGACCGCAAATGTCCCCAATAGCCATAGTTGCCTTGCCGACCGGATAGTCACGTAAATCCCAAGGAGCGTCAGCAGCATGACGCCCCATGCAACGGGACGGCCGATAGCTGAGCTGGAAATCACCTCACCTATGGCCTGGCCCGTCGACTCTACTGGCGGCCAAAAGGCAGTTTCGGCAGGGGGACGCACCACATCCCATAAAACCCGGATCAATACGATGGCAGCAACGAATGCAATGGAGGACACCGTCGGAACTACGATGCGCGCCCGGCCCTTGCTGTATCTAAGCGTATTCACCAAAGCACGGGCATAAGCGTAGAGGGTTGGGGGCAACATGAGGGCCAGCCAAGCCATGGCTGCGCTGGGGTGTGCAAGGGCCATACCGGGAAAAACAGCAAGCAGGAGAAGCAAGCTCAGAAGCCTGGAGTGGCTGGACGCCGCGGACAGACCAAGCGCGTCCAGGCCCAGGGCAAACACCATGGGCAGGAGAGCAAGCGCAAGAAAATTCGGATAGAGAACCCCGAAGTCCAGCAGGGAAATGGGAAAAGCGCCGAAAGCTGCTGACAGAATTCCAGCCGCCACACTGACCGCTGGACGGCGTCCCCAAATAGCTTGAGAGAGATAAATGCACCCGACAGGCCACACAAGGGCAGCCACCACAATGTTGATGACGTTGACGGAGGAGGTTATCTCCCCTCCCCCAATCTTGACGAGTAAGGAAACCAGATCATGCCAGGCAGCAGGATAGGCACTACCGCCTGTCATATTGCTCACAGTGAGGGATGAACCGGAACCGGTGTCGAGAATGTACCGTATGGCGTTCAAATGGAAGACGTTGTCGAAGGTCTGCGAGAACGATTCCGGAGAGCCGATAGCACGCACCAACCGGCGACCTACCAGCACGGCTGCGATGGCCGTTGCCGCTACAGATGCCACTATCCAGTGGCGCGGCCTCTCGTCCAACTTTGCATCAGCCGTGCCGTCCTTCTTCTTGAGCAAGGTGGAGGCCGCAAAGGCTGTCGCGCACACCCCAATGGTTGCCGCAGCCGCCGGCAGCAGCGACCAAGCTACTCCAACTAAGGGCGCTGCGATGGCAGCCACAGCAATTATCGAGATGCTTACCGCGGGAGCAGCGGCCACGGTTCTGGTTACACCCAACCTTGCCGCCGTGCCAACGGCGGCACCGGGAAGAAATAGCAGAGCCACCGCGAGGACGAACTGCGGTAATGCATCAAACCAAGACAAAAAGTCCTCCGTACGGCTACTGGACCGCGGGTACGTCGTGCGGGCCGCGGCTGCCTGTTGAACATCACGGACGGCCCCAGGCAGGCAGCCGCGACGGTAGGTTAGTTAAGTCAATTACGCAACAGCCCGACAGCCTCGTGTATAGGGCCGTCGTAAATCAGTTCTCCATGCTTGAGAAGGACACCCCTTCGGCAGATCCTCGACACAAGATCCAAGTCGTGGCTTACCACAACCAGGGTCTTGCCGTCCGCTGCCAGTTCCTGGATCTTGTCGATACATTTGCGCTGGAAAGGCTCGTCTCCGACAGCGAGGATCTCATCGATGAGGAACACTTCCGGGTCTGTGTGCACAGCAACTGAGAAGGCGAGCCGCAGATACATGCCGGAGGAGTAAAACTTGACCTCTGTATCTATGAACTGGCCGATCTCCGAAAACTCGACGATGTCGTCAAATCGATCCTTGATCTGCTGTTCGGTCATACCAAGGATGGCACCGTTGAGGAACACGTTGTCCCGCCCCGAGAGGTCGGGGTGGAAGCCGGCCCCAACTTCTATCAGCCCGGCGACCCTGCCCCTCGTCTTTACCGTCCCAGTGTCAGGAAGCATGACGCCGGAGATGTGCTTGAGCAAAGTGGACTTTCCTGAACCGTTGAGGCCCAGGAGCGCGACCGTCTCCCCGGCCTCGACATTAAGGGAGACGTTTTTCAGGGCGTGGAACTTTTCGGAGAGGTCCCCCTTGCGTCCTTTCACGAGCCAAACGACGGCTTCTTTGATCGATCGTGTATGGCGGAGGACAAACTGCTTGCTGATGTCAGAAACTTCAATTGCGTTGTCCACTTAGAGCTCCTGCGCGAATCGGCCCTCAAGGCGCCGAAAGGTAAATTGACCCAGGATGAGGATCGCCAGGGCAACGCCCAACCCCACAAGCAGCCAAAGACTGAAGAGATTTGGGGGCATGGCAACGGACCCGTCCGTCGTCGGAAACCAGAACGCGTAGTGGAACAGTTCCACACCGATCGTGATCGGGTTCGCCTGATAGACGGCAAACCATCCAGCTCCGAGCTTCTGCTGCACCATGGACCATGCATACATCACGGGAGAAGCCCAGGTTGCAACCATCAGGAGCATGTCCACCAGGTTCTCGGAGTCGCGGAAGTAGACGTTGGCAGCTCCGAACAAAAGACCTAGTCCCGTGGCAAGGAGGGCGACGATGGCAAAGCCGGCCACAGCCGCGAGCAGCTGAAAGATGTTGGGATGCCAGCCGGCGAAAAGGCACCCAATGACCAGCACCACCAGTTGTGGGAAGAAATGCACCGCGGACACCCAGACGGAGGCCACGGGAAAGAGCTCGCGCGGAAGATAGATCTTCTTAATGAGGTTTCCGTTGTTGACGATGGACCTGGCCGCATTTCCCAGCGCTTCAGAGAAAAAGTTGATCAGTACGATGCCCGAGAACAGGTAGACAGCGTAGTTGGCCAATCCCTCCGGGTTCCGTGCGCTTCGTTCCAAGCCGAGAAAAACTCCGAGGGCAACGTAAAAGACGATGAACTGCACCCCCGGCTTCACGTACGACCAGAGCAGGCCCAATATGGAACCCCGGTAACGCACCTTGAGTTCTTTCCGAACCAGCAGCTTAAGCAGGAACCCCGACTGCCTGATGTCCCGCAGGCCACCTCCGAGTCCGGGAGTGGTCAACTCGCCTGATGCGATTGCGCTCACTTGATCTCGTTCTGGGTATGTTGCTCGAACGTCTTCCTCCAGGACTCCATAGAGGCGAGGTCCGAGACCGCCGCTTTGTATTTCTTGCTAAGTGCGGGCCACTCCTTAAGCAGGGCAGAGTGAAGCCGGGCGCTCTCGGCCAGCATCTTTCTCAGTTGTCTGGGATCACGCCGGTACCAGGAGGCCCCGGTGCCTTCTGCGTTGGACACCACAGCGCTGTCATACTGCGCCATGCGCCACCACTGGTTGTCCTGATGGGCGATGGTCGTCTGCGGGCGCTCTGCGCTGGTGCCCTTGACCTGGCTGGCAAGTTGCCGAACAACCGTCTTGGCCGCCCAGGGCAGAAGCGTCAGCTTCCCCGGCTTGGAGGGGCCGTGGCCCCGGCGAGGAGGCTTATCCATCTTGGGCGCGGGGAAGTCCTCGGGATCAGGACGGAAAACAGCATCAGAGTGAGCAGACATCATTTCGCGGATCTGCGGCAGCTTCGCTGACAGTAGCCCAGGCAGGACGTCCGGACCCTTCAGCACATCTTCCAAGGCCCATTGCCGGCCCTGCGCAGTGGCGTACTGCATCGAGACCAGATGCTTTACATCAGCGTATTGCGACTCCTTGATGACCCTGCCGCCCAGCTCATAGGGACTGTGAAGAAGGGCAGCCACTACCCTGTTGCGGGCGTGGAAGTAGGCCTGCCACCCGACGAGGTCATCCTTATCGATCCAGGAAACATGCCATACTGCTGAACCGGGCAACGAGACCGTGGGGTAGCCTGCCGCCTTGGCCCGGAGTCCGTACTCGGAATCATCCCACTTGATGAACAGCGGGAGAGAGAGCCCGATGTCGCGGATCACCTGCGTAGGGATGAGACACATCCACCAGCCGTTGTAATCGACATCGCAACGGCGGTGCAGCCAGGGCGTCTGACGAAGATTGGACGACTGGAAGTCATGCCCCAGGATCATGTCCTCGCTGGGGAGCGACGGCTGGAACCTGTAAGGGTTAACAACCTCACCAAAGGTGTGCAGGACTGTCCGGTTGTAAAGGTCGAACATGTGCCCTCCGACGAGGGTCGGAGTCTTGCATCGATCCGCGAACGTCAGCAGGCGGATAATGCTCTCTGGTTCAACAACAACGTCATCGTCCATCAGCAGCGCGTAATCGCTGCCATTCTCGACAGCCTCGAACATGCCCCGGGCGAACCCTCCCGAGCCACCAAGGTTGGACTGGTTAATGATGCGCAGCTTGCCGTTGAGGGATCGCTTCACGTCGTCAAAGCCATCGGCGCCGGCAAGCTTCTGGGTTCCCTGGTCGACAATCAGGATCTCCTGGACGTGGGCAAGAGCTTCTTCGCTGCCGGCAAGAAGCCGCAGGTTGTTCAGGCAGAAATCTGTCTTGTTCAACGTGGTGATCTGAAGCGTGACTGACCCCGGCGTGCTGTCGACTGCCGGCCCCTGCCACTCGGCGTCGAGCATGATCAACGGCTCTGTTCCGGCCAGCAGGTCGAACCAATACCATCCGCCATCGCCGAAAGGCGCCAGGGAGAGTTCAAATGTGCTTTCCTCGGTGCCTTCAACCCGGCGGGTGTCCACCCGCTGCAGGGAGCCACGGGCATTGGACTTGTACACAATGACCGAGCCGGCCCCCTGGGTCCGGACCTGCAGCCGGATTTTGTCCACCGTGGTCCACCGCCGCCAGTAACTGGCTGGAAAAGCGTTGAAGTAAGTGCCAAAGGACACGCGTTCGCCAGAGCGGACGGATGTTGAATGCCGCGAAAGGAAGTCTTCTACGTGCGCTTCCTTGCTGGGGCTGCTGATGGTCCGGGCCTTGGCCGCTTTTCCGTCCCGGTCACCGGCCGTGGGCAGCTGGATGCCGGTGGCGGTGCCCATGTCCATATACAGGGGCACCGTGTCCATCTGGCTGGCGCTCGGCAGGATCACTCGCTGAAGCGTTTGCCAAACTTGCCGGCCCTGCCGGGAATCCGTCTTCATGGAATTCTTGGTCTTGTTGTCGGTAGGGACGCTCATGCGTCGACTCCCCCGCTTTCAAGCTGTACGCCGCTTTCGAAGTGCGGCCGAATCTTGTTATCGAACATGCTCAGCGCGGCGCCGATGGCCATGTGCATGTCCAGGTACTTGTAGGTGCCCAGCCGGCCACCGAACAGAACGTCCTTCTCGGCTGCCGCAAGGTCGCGGTACTTGAGGAGGCGTTCCCTGTCAGCGGAGGTGTTGACAGGGTAGTAAGGCTCATCGCCCTTCTCCGCGAAGCGCGAGAACTCGCGCATGATGACCGTCTTTTCGGTCTGGTAGTCACGCTCCGGGTGGAAGTGGCGGGGCTCGATGATGCGGGTGTAGGGGACTTCGGCGTCGTTGTAGTTCACGACGGACGTGCCCTGGAAGTCGCCCATGTCAAGGACCTCTTCCTCGAAGTCGATGGTGCGCCAGGACAGGTCACCCTCGGCGTAGTCGAAGTACCGGTCAACAGGGCCCGTGTAGACAACGGGAATGTTGCCCACCACCTTGTTCTTGCTGTACTCGTGGGACTCATCGAAGAAGTCGGTGTTGAGCCGCACCTCGATGTTGGGGTGCTCTGCCATCTTTTCGATCCACGCGGTGTAGCCGTTGGTGGGCAGGCCCTCGTACTTGTCGTTGAAGTACCGGTTGTCATAGTTATAGCGCACGGGCAGCCGGGAGATAATGCCCGCCGGCAGGTCCTTGGGATCCGTCTGCCACTGCTTGCCGGTGTAGTGCTTGATGAACGCTTCGTACAGCGGACGGCCAATCAGCTGGATGCCTTTGTCATTCAGGTTTTGCGGGTCAGTTCCCGCCAGTTCCCCTGCCTGCTCCTGGATGAGGTCCCGGGCCTGGCCCGGCGTGAGGTTTGCCCGGAAGAACTGGTTGATGGTGGCCAGGTTGATCGGCAGCGAATAGACCTCACCCTTGTGGACGCCATAGACCTTGTGCACATAGTCCGTAAAGGTGGTGAACCTGTTGACGTACTCCCACACCCGCTCGTTCGAGGTATGGAAAAGGTGGGCGCCGTACCGGTGGATCTCGATCCCGGTCTGCTCTTCCTTTTCGCTGTACGCGTTTCCGCCGATGTGGTGGCGGCGGTCGATGACAACGACCTTCAAGCCGAGCTCAGTGGCGGCCTGTTCTGCGATTGTCAGGCCAAAAAAGCCGGACCCTACGATGACGAGGTCAGCGGTCACAAAATCTCCTGGTTCGAATGCGGGCAGCGCAATGGTGCGCATTGTCTGCTGCTCTAGCGTACCCGAGGGACTACATGGCCCGTCGAATCAGCCGTCCAGCTGTGTCCCAGTACACAGACCAAAAGTCAAGGCAGCCGTCCCCCGCTGCAGACGGCATTGCGCATTCAGCAGCTCCAGTTATCCACATACCGGCCGGCCTCCGTCCCCATCGAGGATGGGCCTCGCTAGCGTGTGGATACATGCACGGAGGACCCATGACACTGCACTGCACCCTGGTGAACGGCCCCGGATCGTCCCGGTACGAAGCTCCCGTGGAACTGTCCATAGATGCTCCTACCGGGACGGCAGGCCACGTTGTCCATGAGCAGTTGATCCATAAGTTCGGTGTAGGCGCTGTCACTGTGGACGGGAAGGATCTCTGCTCCTTGGTCCTGGGCGTGCCGCCGCTCGTGGAGGCGGCGATCCTTGTCGACGGCGGCCCCACCCCTTCGGACCGGCGGCTCCGGCGCCGGCCCAGTGCTGATGCTGCCCCTGCCCTGATCCTCGCCGTCGACAGTGGAGCAGCGGCGGGAACTGTCGTGCCGCTGCGGCGTGGCACGTACACCATCGGCCGAAGCGGCACACGAATCGTCATCCCTGACCCCGAGCTGTCCCGCGAACACGCACGTCTTGTCGTCACCGACACGAGGATCATATTGGTTGACCTGGATAGTGCCAACGGCACGTACGTCGACGGCGAAAGGATACGGAGCACCATAATCTCGACGGACTCAGCCATCAGGTGCGGTCAGTCAAACTTGTCTCTGATATTCGCAGACGTGCAGGGGAAAGTCCTGGCGGATGCCGGAAAGTCGGTGGCTGAACCGATCGTGGTTCCCGGCCGACCTGACACAGGAAGTCGAACGCTGATCCTTCTGACCGCAGTCCTCCCACTGGCCCTGGGGGTGCTGCTGGCCGTTCTCACAGGAATGTGGATGTTCCTTGCTTTCTCCGCAGCTTCCGTACTTTCAGCCCTGGTGCCCGCTGTCAGCGGGCGGCGGCAGAGGCGGGAACTGTCAGCCGCTGTGACGTCGGCTGTTGAGCAAGACAGGGAACGCCGACGGCGGAGTGCCCCTCCGCTGCCCATCGTCACCCTGGCAGCCCCAAAGGCTGAAGGGACGTCCATCCCGGACTCCTCCGGCGACAAAGTATGGTTGCGGCTTGGCCAGGGAGAACAACCGGCCAATATCAGGATTGAACCGGCCGGCCCGGCCCGGACAGTCCCAACGGCGGGAACCGTCCCAGTAGTGCTCGACCCTGGCCGCCCGCTCACCATCCTCGGCGGCCCTGGGTTGGCCATCGATGGCGCCCTTCGGTCCTGTCTGATGCAACTGGCGGGCTACCCGCGTGCGGACAAACTGCAGGTCCTTGTCTATGGCCCGCCGGCAGCCCTCCCCCTCGCAGCCCGGTATCTAAGCAGAGTGACGCTGGCTGCAACACTGGATGCCGCCCTCCATGTCGTGAACAGCTGCGATCAACTGGGCTGCGAGCGCGGAGTCCTGTTGATTCGTGGGGACAGCGCTGCAGCTGCGGCCGAACACGAGGTGCGTGAAGCAGCGGTCCAGCGGGGGTGGCAGGTTCTTCATTTCCTGCCGGAGGACGGGGAATCACCCGCAGCGGATGTCTTCCTGTCCGAGCGCAGATCAAAGCTGGCGCAGAACTACCGGGAGATTGTTTTTGTCCCGGACCTGGTGCCGGCCGAAGTGTTCACCGCTTTCTGCCGACGCCTGGCAGGCTCCCGGCACCAGGGCGAAGAACAGGTAAGGAGCATTCCCGCTTCATGCAGTCTTGACGAAGTCCTGCCCCTGACGCTCCCGGCCACCGCTGACCGATGGAACTCCAGCGTGAAGATTAAGGGGCTGCCCGTACCCGTGGGGGTGAGCACGTCAGGGCCAAAGGTCCTGGACCTACTCGCGGACGGCCCGCATCTGTTAGTGGCGGGCACAACAGGCTCAGGGAAGTCGGAACTGCTCCGGAGCCTGACCCTCGCGCTCGCCCTGACCTATCCGCCGGACCGGGTCAACTTCTACTTCATCGACTTCAAGGGCGGCTCAGGTCTTGGTCCGCTGAGCAGTCTGGTTCATTGCGTCGGACTGCAAACAGATCTTTCCGCCGACGAACTGGATCGAACACTGAGGTCGCTCCGGGCCGAAGTGCAACTCCGGGAGCGGTGCCTCGCCGCGGCCCGCGTCCCTGACCTCTCCACATACCGCTCCACAAGGGCGGCCAAGGATTTTGTTCTCCCCCACCTGGTCATCGTCATTGATGAGTTCAGGATGCTGGTCGATGACGCGCCGGAGGTTCTTCGTGAGCTGCTGCGGATAGCGTCGATCGGACGGTCACTGGGCATCCACTTGATCATGGCCACGCAAAGACCGCAGGGAGCATTAACAGCTGACATCCGCGCAAACGTCACCTCAAGCATCGCCCTTCGCGTGCAGTCGGACATGGAATCTGTGGACATCGTCAACTCCAAGGACGCCGCGGCCATCAGTGTTGATACTCCCGGCCGCGCCTTCCTGGCGCGCGGGACGGAGGCGGCCGGGGAGTTCCAGGCGGCGTCCCTGTCGTCCGCTTCCGGGGGTAAGCAGCCAAGCGACGTTACGGTGCACCGGACAATGGATTATCTTGCCCGCCAGGCAGCCGGGCCAGGCGGCGGTCGAGCCTCCGCAGCCACCCCTGCGCAGGCAGTGGAACCGCTGGCGGCCCTGGTGAGGAGCCTGTGCGCTGCGCAGCAGAAGCCGGTGCCGAGAAGGCCGGTGGCTCCTCCGCTGCCGGACGCACTGGAAGAGCCCTCACGGGACGGGCCAACCATGAATCCAGGAAGCCCGCCGCCCCTGTCCCTGGAATCCGAAGCGCCGGCGGGGCAGGTGCGCCTTGGCCTGATGGACGTGCCCGAGAAACAAAAGCTTGAGCCCCTTGTGTGGAGCCCTGCCAGCCACGGCCACGCAGCGTTCATTGGCAGCCCTGCATCCGGAGCCGGATCGGCCCTGGAAGTGGCCGTCCTTAAACTGATGGCCGGCCCCGACCAGAGCCACTTCTATTTCCTGGACGCCGCTGGGAGTTTTTGCCCGGTGGCAGGTGAAGCCAGGGTGGGGGCGCATGCCGGACTGCACGACCTGAGGCGGGGAGTCCGGATCCTTGAGCGGCTGGCCCGCGAACTGGGGCACCGGCTGAGCCAACAAGCCTCCTATCCTGTGCCTCTCGTCCTTGTCATCTCGGGCTGGGGATCCTGGGTGTCAGCCTTTCGAGCGGGACCGCTGGCATGGGCGGAGGATCTGGTTCATGACCTCGCCAGGGACGGCACCAGGGCAGGTATCACCGTCCTGGTGCATGGGGAGCGCGAGCTTGTCACGGCCAGGTTCTTTGGCGCCATTCCCAACCGATTCTTCTTTCCCGCCAGTACCAGTGAGGAAAGCCGCGCCATGTGGCCTCGGATGCCTGCCATGCCCGCCGTCACCGGCAGGGCGGCAGCCTTCGGCCCTGTCTCCGGCGGCGGTCCGGTTGTTTGCCAGTTCTATCGCAACCCGGCCCCGGACCCAGCGGAAGGTGGGAACGGTGCCCAATATCCGGCCGCCGCATCGCCGCCCTTCCGTGTAGAACCACTCCCCGCGAAAATCACCGTGGGGCAGGTGGCAGCGTCCATGGAAGAGGCCGGACTGCAGCACTGCGGGGTGCCCTACGTTCCCGGCAAGGACCGAGCCGGCTGGGCGCGGAGTTCCGAACCCCCGGAACCGCACCGCCGGCAGAGCGACGTCTTCCTGGGCGTCGCCGGCGACGAGCCCGCTCCAGTGTCCCTGCGGATCCCCAGCCCCGGCGTCACCGCAATTCTTGGCAACCCGGGAAGCGGCAAAACCAACACCCTGCTCGCAGTGGCGGCACTCAACCCGGCGCAACAATGGTGCACTCCTCCCATGCCGGCAGAGGCCGCGGGAGATTTCTGGAAGGACCTGCTGGTGCAGGCGGAGGGCGGCGGACTGCCGCGGAAGACCGTGCTGCTGGTGGACGACGTCGACCAGCTTGCCCCGCCGGCACTGAGGGCTCTGGAGCAGTTGAATGCCTTGGGCCACTCCCTGATGGTCACGGCTGCATACAGCCCGATGCTGTTCCAACGCGTTCCGCTGGTCATGAACGCACGGGCTGCCGGCGTCGGACTTCTGCTGGGCCCACATTCCCCAGGCGACGGCGACCTGTTCGGGGTCAGGTTTGACGTTGAGGCCAATCCCCCGCCAGGACGTGGTGTGCTCATCTCAGGCGGGCGGTCCTGTCCCCTTCAGGTCGCTTGGGCGGGGGCCCCAGCGTGAGCACCTCCGGGACGGCGTCGAACGCAGACCGGGCTGGCAGCAGGGCACCGGCCAGCAGGTCAAAGAGCAGGGGGTGCACCGCCTGTCCGCGAGGCATGGCTGATCACCTTGTTGGAGAACAGGAGAACAATGGCGATAACAGCGGGGACCACCATGGCCAGCCCGGCAAGAACCAGTCCGCTGGTTATGGCAGGTACTCCGACGGTCAGGACGAATAACTGGGCCACCAGCGCCGCCGCCCGGGTCCACCGATAGCCCCGGTAGAGAAAGACGGACACCGCAAACAGCCAGGCGGAAAAAGCCAGCAGGAGGCCCAAGGTGAAGACGGCGCCCCAGAACGACAGCACGGGGCTGCCGCTGAGCAGTTCATAGGCGTACCACCCGGCCGCAACCAGGAGGGCAGTGGCCTCTGCAGCAGCCACAAGCGCCACCACCTTGGCTGCTGCGGGAACGGTCTCCGAACGTCCGGCAAGGGAACGTCGTCCAGCACCGTTGCGGGGCTCGTCAGGGGCAGCTGGGACACCTGCTGGGTTCACCGGGGGTCTTGACACACTGGCACCATACCGGACATAGTCGGACACTGGTGAGGGCGGGAGCCGCCACTGTGATGCATCGCTCAGGTTTCGACGGATATCAAGTGTTATTACCCCTTGTTTACACCGCGTTAACATGACAGGCTTGATGAAGATGACCAAGGGGGCCCAAAGGGCCCTTTTCCTTTGTAGCCACTAGTGAATAATTTCACAAAGGCTTTTCCCTGAAATGGAGCAACTGATCAGCATGGATTGGCGTAACCGCGCAGCGTGCCTCGACAAGGACCCGGAACTGTTCTTCCCCGTCGGGAATACAGGACCGGCCCTCCTGCAGATCGAGGAAGCCAAGAGCGTTTGCCGCCGGTGCCCCGTCGTAGACACCTGCCTGCAGTGGGCCCTTGAGTCCGGCCAGGACGCCGGCGTCTGGGGCGGCATGAGCGAAGACGAGCGCCGCGCACTTAAGCGGCGCGCCGCCCGTGCACGGCGCGCCTCCTAGGTAACCCGGCAGCAACCACAGGTCTTAGCAAACGCAAGACAGAGGCCCCTGGACATTCCCATTGGATTGTCCAGGGGCCTCTGTCTCTTAAACTATGCTTTGCGGCCGGGCGCGTCCCCAACCAGCCTGGTGCCGCTACTTCCCTGCCAGGCTGAGCCGGATCTTAACCTCGGTCCCACCGCCCTCGCGGCGCTCCCAGGTGATGGTCCCGCCCAGCTCGCTGGTGACGAGTGTCCGCACAATCTGAAGTCCTAGGCCCTCAACGTGCGGAGTCTGTGGAAGTCCCACTCCGTCGTCGGCAATCGTCACTGTCAGCTCTTCGCCGTCATCCCCCTCGGACCGGTCGGCAACCAGCCAGACTGTTCCTGCCCGCCCCTCAAGTCCATGCTCCACCGCGTTGGTCACCAGCTCGTTAATGACGAGGGCCAGCGGGGTGGCGAGATCACTGGGAAGCTCACCGAATGTACCGGAGCGTTCCGTCCTGACCTGCTGCGAAGGGGAAGCCACCTCGGCCGAAAGCCGGAACTGGCGCCCTATCAGTTCGTCGAAATCAACACTCTGCGTCAGGCCCTGCGACAAGGTTTCGTGGACCAGCGCAATCGTGGCCACACGCCGCATCGCCTGCTCCAGGCCCTGCTTCGCTTCGTCGCTGACCATACGCCGGGACTGCATCCGCAGGAGCGCAGCCACGGTCTGGAGATTGTTCTTGACCCGGTGGTGGATCTCCCGGATGGTAGCGTCCTTGGTTACCAGCTCCATCTCGCGCCGGCGCAGTTCGGAGACGTCACGGCAGAGGACCAGGGCCCCGAACCGCTGCTGTTCATCCCGCAGCGGGATGGCCCGCAGTGACAGGCTGACCCCGCGCGACTCGATCTCGCTCCGCCATGGCATGCGTCCGGTGACCACCAGGGGCAGGGTCTCATCGACCAAGCGCCGGTCCTTAAGCAGGCCGGCGGTCACCTCGGCCAGGGAGCGGCCTTCCAGGGATTCGCCGTCACCCAGTCGCCGGAAGGCCGAAACCCCGTTGGGACTCGCGTACTGCACCACGCCGTCTGCGTCCAGCCTGATCAGGCCGTCCCCCACACGGGGGGCGCCGCGGCGGGACCCGGTGGGTGAGGCGAAGTCCGGCCACAACCCCAGCGTGCCCATTCGCAGGAGGTCATAGGCGCACTGGCGGTAGGTCAACTCCAGCCGCGACGGCATCCGGGAGCTGGAGAGGTCCATGTGGGTGGTGACCACCGCAAGGGTCCGGCCGTTGCGGACCATGGGAACCGCCTCCACCCTCAGCGCCATCTCGCTGTTCCAGTTCGTTTCACTGGACCGCTCAATGGACCGGGAGTTCCATGCCTTGTCCACGAGCGGCTGCAGGTCGGAGCGGATTCCTTCTCCCACAAAGTCGCTGTGGAACGCCGTGTGCGTAGTAGATGGCCGCACGTGAGCCAGGGCTATGTAGCCAAGCTCCGGGTGGGGGAACCAGAGCGCCAGGTCCGCGAAAGCCAGGTCCGCGACCATCTGCCAGTCCCCCACCAGGAGGTGCAGCCATTCGGCATCGCCCGGCCCGAAATCAGCATGTTCCCTGATGGGGTCCGTAAAGATTGCCACTGCACCTCCATTTGCGACGCCGAATTGCTAGCGTCGGACGATTGACCTCAAGAGCCTCAATGCTACCGACAGTGAGGCCATGTCGTCGGCCTCCAGTGCGTTCACCTCGTCGAACATGCTCTTCGCCCTGCCCAACTGCTCGGCATTCTGCGCTTCCCAGTCCTTGAGCCGCGCGTCGGGTGAGTCGGCGGCGGACGTGGCTTCCAGCACCGCCGTCGTCATGTCCGACACTGTCGAGTACAGATCATCACGCAGGGCTGCCCGGGCCAGCGCCTGCCACCGGTCCTGGCGCGGCAAGCTGCTGATCCGCTCCAGCAGGGAGTCGGCATGGAAACGGTTGAACACGGTGTAGTAGACGGCGGCAATCTGCTCCACCGGGTCCTTCCGGGTCCTGGCGATCTTGGCGATATCCAGCAGCACAAAGCTTTCGAACAGCTCGGCCCAACGCAGGGCAAGGCCTTCGGGAAGTTGCCACTCGCGGCCCTTCGCCAGCCACTCTGCCACGCGTTCCCGGTCGTCGCCGCGCAGGTAGTCCAACAGCCTGGCCCGCATCGGATCCATGAGCGGCTTGAACTCGGCCACCACGTCGGCAATGGGACGTGAAACACTCTCCTGGCTCAGCAGCCAGCGGACCGCCCGGTCCAAGAGCCGGCGGATGTCCAGGTGGACCGTGCTCCAGTGCTCCGTGGGGAACGAGGCAGGCAGGCTGTTCAGTTCGCCCACCATCGCATCCAGTTCGTATACCTCGCGCAGGGCCACGAAAGCCTTGGCGACGGCTACTTCGCTGGCCGATGTCTCCTCCATGACGCGGAAGGCGAAGGTGATTCCGCCGAGGTTGATCATGTCGTTCGCCACTACCGTGGCGATGATCTCGCGGCGCAGCGGGTGGGTGTCCAGCTCCGCGTCAAAGCGTTCGCGCAGCTGGTGGGGGAAGTATGAACGCAGCGTCTGCCGGAACCACGGGTCATCGGCAAGGTCGCTGTCGCGCAGCGCCGTTGCCAGCTCGATCTTGGCATACGCGGCCAGCACCGAAAGCTCCGGTGACGTCAGGCCCTGCCCCTGCTGCAGCCGGTCCCGCAGCATCGCCGTGGTTGGCAACGCCTCCAGGTCCCGGTTCAAATCGGCGCTCTTCTCCAGCCAGTCCATGAGCCGCTCATAGCTCGGGCTCCACTCCGCCACCCGGGTCCGGTCGTTGAGCAGCAGGATGTTCTGGTCGATGTTGTCTTCAAGGACCAGCCGGCCAACCTCATCCGTCATGGAGGCGAGGAAGTCGGCGCGCTCGACGGCAGGCAGCTTGCCCGCAGACACCATCCGGTCAACGAAGATCTTGATGTTCACTTCGTGGTCGGAGCAGTCCACGCCGGCGGAGTTGTCAATGGCGTCCGTGTTGAGAATAACGCCCTGCAGGGCCGCCTCGATGCGGCCGCGCTGGGTCATGCCAAGGTTTCCGCCTTCGCCCACCACCTTGACGCGCAGGTCGCGGCCGTTGACCCGGATCGCGTCGTTGGCCTTGTCACCCACGGACGCGTTGGACTCGGAGCTCGCCTTGACGTAGGTCCCGATTCCGCCGTTGTAGAGCAGGTCCGCAGGTGCCAGCAGGATGGCACGCAGCAGCTCCGGAGGGCTGAGTTCGGTGGTGTCCGCCGGGAGCCCCAGCGCGGCCTGCACCTGGGGGGACACGGGGATGGATTTGGCCTGCCGGACGAAGACTCCGCCGCCTTCGCTGATCAGCGACTTGTCGTAATCGTCCCAGGAGGACCTGGGCAGCTCGAACAGCCTCTGGCGCTCCGCAAACGAGGATTCCTCGTCGGGGTTGGGGTCCAGGAAGATGTGCCGGTGGTCGAATGCCGCGAGCAGCCGGATATGCCGGGACAGGAGCATCCCGTTGCCGAATACGTCGCCGGACATGTCCCCCACGCCCACCACGGTGAACGGCTCAGTCTGCGTATCCAGGTCCAGTTCGCTGAAGTGGCGTTTGACGGATTCCCAGGCGCCGCGTGCGGTGATGCCCATGGCCTTGTGGTCGTAACCAACCGAACCGCCGGAGGCGAATGCGTCGCCAAGCCAGAAGCCATACTCCGCGGAGAGGCTGTTGGCAATGTCGGAAAAAGTAGCCGTTCCCTTGTCCGCCGCGACCACAAGGTAGGAGTCGTCGTCGTCATGCCTGACAACGTTCGACGGCGGCACGAGCCGTTCGCCGTCGCCTTCAGTGAGGAGGTTGTCAGTAAGGTCCAGCAGTCCGCGGATGAACGTCTTGTAGCTTTCGACGCCTTCAGCCATCCAGGCCGCGCGGTCCGTGGAAGGATCGGGAAGCTGCTTGGCGAAGAACCCGCCTTTCGCGCCGGTGGGCACGATGACGGCGTTCTTGACCGTTTGCGCCTTTACCAGGCCCAGGACTTCTGTCCGGAAATCCTCCCGCCGGTCGGACCAGCGCAGCCCGCCACGGGCCACCTTGCCGAACCGGAGGTGCACACCCTCAACACGCGGGGAGTAGACCCAGATTTCGAACATGGGCCGCGGGAACGGCAGGCCTTCGATCTGCGCGGGGTTCAGCTTGAAGCTCAGGTGCGGTTTGTCCTGGTAAAAGTTGGTGCGAAGGGTGGCCTCGATGAGGTTGACGAAAGTGCGCAGCACGCGGTCGGCGTCCAGCGTTGCGACCTTCTCGATGGACGCTGCGAGCTTCTGGCGCACGGTCTCCTGGGCCTCGGACCGGTCTTCATCGCTCAGGGCGGGATCAAAGCGGGCCGCAAAGAGCGCCGTGAGGCCTCTTGTCACGTCGGCGTTTGCAAGGAGCGTGTCAGCCATGAAGCCGAAGGAGCTGCTGTTGCCCATCTGGCGCATGTAGCGGGCGTAGGCGCGCAGGACGGTGATCTGCCGCCAATGCAGGCCCTCCCTCAGCACCAGCCGGTCAAAGCTGTCCGATTCAGCAGCGCCAGTGACAGCCGCACCAAAGGATTCGGCAAGGAGCTCCCCCGTGGAGACCGGGTCCACGCCCACCGGGTACTTCAGCCCGAGGTCGTAAAGGAAGAAGTCGCGGCGGTCTGCTGTTTCGATTTCAAAGGGCCGTTCATCGAGGACCTCGAGTCCGAGGTTATGGAAATACGGCAGGATCTGGCTCAGGCTCTTGGGTTCCAGCATGTAGAGCTTGACCCGGGCATCCTCTTCGAGGGTGGCGCCGGCGCCTTCGGGAAGGTACACGTGCACGCCGGGACGGTCCTGCCGCTCCCCGGACTTCCGCTCGGCGGCGGCCCCGTACTTCTCGAAACGCGCAATGTCCTCAAGCGCGTCCTCTACTTCGTAGTCCACGCGGTAGCTGGCAGGGAACGCTTCGGCCCAGATAGCGGCCAGTTCCTTTGCTTCGGCTGGATCCCGCCCCTCGCGCAGGACTTCGGCAATTCCCTCACTCCACGACCGTGCGGCCCGGACCAGCCGCTTTTCCAGCTCGTCGGCGTTGACATGGCTGACGTCGACGTCCTTGGGCAGCCGGATGCGGAAGAACAGCCGGGCGAGTGCCGATTCCGTCATGCGGGCTTCGTAATCGATCGAGACCGCTTGGAACGTTTCCCGCAGTTCCTGTTCGATCCGCAGCCTGACGTTGGTGGTGTAGCGGTCGCGGGGCAGGTAGACGACGGCAGACATGAACCGGCCGTAGATGTCCGGCCTCAGGAACAGGCGGGTACGCCGCCGTTCCTGCAGCTTCTGGATTCCCAGCGCGGTGGCGGCAAGGTCGGGAATTTCGATCTGGAAGAGCTCATCACGCGGGTAGGTTTCGAGGATTCCAAGGAGATCCTTGCCCGAGTGCGAGTCCGGCGGGAACCCCGCGTTCTGCAGCACGGCGTCCACCTTCTCCCGGACGATCGGGATATCCCGGACAGAGCCGGCGTAGGCGCTGGTGGCAAAGAGTCCAATGAAGCGGCGCTCGCCGTTGACATTGCCCGCGGCGTCGAAGCTTTTGACGCCGATGTAGTCCAGGTACGCCGAGCGGTGCACAGTGGACCGTGAGTTGGCCTTGGTGATGACAAGAGCACGCTTTTCCCGCGCCTTTTTCCTGCCGGTGTCGGTGAGGTGCTGGATGTGGGGGGAGTCGGCAGCGGCGCGCAAAAGCCCGAGGCCACTGTCTTCGCGCAGTTCGAGGACGTCTTCGCCGTCCACGTTGAGCAGGTCGTATTCACGGTACCCCAGGAAGGTGAAGTTCCCGTCGTCGAGCCACCGCAGCAGGTCCTTGGCCTGCCGCAGTTCGGCAATCTGCGCCGGATGGGCCACCTGGTCCAGGCTTTCCGCGATTTCCCGGGCCTTTTGACGCATCTTGGGCCAGTCCTCGACGGCGGCCCGCACGTCTTTCAGGACGCGGGTAAGTCCCTCAAGCAGCGACGCTTTCACGTCGTCCGGGACGCGTTGGATTTCGACGGCGATCCACGACTCCATGTGCGAGGCATTCCCGCCCTGGGCAATGAGGTGGGACAGGTTTGGCATTGCCGCAGTGTCGCCGCTTGAGATGCCCAAGTGCGCGGGGACCCTGTTGACCTTGACCAGTTCGCCGGTTTCCCGGTTCCTGGTGGCCACGAAAAGAGGGTGCACCACAAGCTTGATGGCGGCGTGCTGGCGGACAAGTTCTGCATTCACCGAGTCGACAAGAAACGGCATATCGTCGGTGACGACAAAGATGACGCTGCTGTCCTCTTCGTCCATGATCGAGATTTTTGCCTGCCCTGGCTGCCGTTCGGACGCTGTCCGCCTGTGCTCCCCGGCCCGGGACTCCAATACGTCCCGCGAGTAGCTTCGGGCATCCTCCTCAGCCAGGTGCTGGTAGTAGTCCCCCATGAAACCTTCAAGGCCTTCAATGGAAAGGGGCTGGTCCTCCACACTGGATCCAGACGACATCAACAACGCCTCCATCAGAGATATTCGCCGCACCTTTGCAGCTCTTATGGCGAGCCTAGTCCTTTGCTCTTCGCCTCGGTGTGGAAGAGAATACAGATGATTTCGCTTTTCGCTGGTCGGGTGCACAAACCAACTCTCTGATCGAATGCCGAAGGGCCGAGTCGGGGGACGCTTCGAGCAGCAACGACCCTGCCAGGAGGGCTGCGTCTGCGGCTGCGGGGTCGTAGGGCAGGAACGCCTTGAGTCCGGACGCGGGTCCATACCTATCCCAGGCATCCCGCAGTTGGCGCTCCGGGGCCCTTCCGACGGAGGACGAACGCACCTTGTTCATGATGACGGTGGGCGATGCCTGCGGAAGCGCACCTTCCAGTTCGGCAAGTGCACGGACCAACCGGGGTACGCCCACGGGATCAGCAGCTCCCACGGCATAGACGGTGTCAGCAAGTTCCAGCGGGCGCAGCGTAGCCGCGTTCCGCCGCGGCGCCATGGTGTCAAAGCTCAGCTCCTCATCCGCCTCAAGACAAAAGCCGGTATCCACCACCACAACGTCGGCAATCTGCCGGGCCCGCTCAAGCACCAGGGCCAGGGCAGGCGCACGCAGCTCGGTCCACCGGTCGGCGCGGGTTATGCCGGTCAACACCCGGAACGTCCCGGCTGTGGTGGCAATCGTGGCGGCCACCTTACGCAGCGCGTCCGCGTCCAGCAGCCCCTGGTCGGCAAGCCTGCACGCCTGGGCCAGCCCTGCTGACTCATCCAGCAGGCCCAACACTGCCGCCACACTGGCGCCGTAGCTGTCGGCGTCGACCAGCAGGACTCCCCGCCCGTCAGCTGCCATCTCACCGGCAATGTTCACCGCAACAGTGGTCCGGCCCGGGGATCCGGCCGGACCCCAGACAACGATCAGCTCCCCGGCACCGGACCCCTCCGCGTCCAGTCCAGGCACAACGGGTTCTGTTGCCAGCGCAGCCCCGGTATCGGCCAGTGAACTGAGGCTGGCCGGACGAACCCCGCCCGTCAACTGGGCGACGGCGTCGGCGATCCTGTCTGAAAGCTCAGCGGACTTAATCCCTGTAAGCGCCGAGGCGACACCGATCCTGCGGAGCCGGTCTGCCTCCTCCGCATTATCAGTCAGGGCGATGATAGCCACGCCAACAGCTCCCAGACGGTCCACCAGGGAAGCGCTTAGCCCCTCGGAACCCTCCGCCACCACGGCCGCCCTTGCCAGTCCGCTCTGGCAGGCGGCAAGCAGTTCGGGAAGTTCGGTGCACCGTCGAACCACTGTGACCGGGCCGTGGAGTCTTTCGAGGCCGCCTACCAGGTCCTCACGGCTCTGGCCTACGGTGACAACGGGGATGCTCACCGGGCGCCACCCGGGTTCCACACCACGGAAATTTTCGCCTCGTTTGCCTGAGCGCCAAGCAAAGCAGGCATCTGCCTGTCCTCCACCAGCACCATCAGCACGGTGGTCTTTGACGATCCAAGGGCTGTGGAACCGGTGGTGACCTCCGCAATTTCCGCTCCGGGAAGGATCAACTTGGGCTCACTGAACCCATTCTTGGCATCCGGCTGCGCCACCCAGACATCCACCCGGGCACCGGCAACTGCCTGTGACGGCAAGGTCTGCTCGACGCTGAGGGCGACAGGCTTCCGGTCCAGCCGATCCACTTCCCCGAGGCTTGCCCTGGGGACCAGTTGGTCCTTCGCAATCCTTTGCATGGCGACAACGTCCCGAGGCAGGCCTGCCTCGACGCTGATGTAGTGCTTTTCAGTGTCGCCCAGCCGCACCTTGGCGCGGACCACGTTCTCCGGCGTCAGGCGCTCACCCACGGCTATGCCTTCCCGCGCAGCGTAGACCTCGGTGGTCCGGTCGGCACTGCCGACAAGGAAGATGACTCCGGCAACTGATACCAGGACCAGGAGGACTCCCACCAGCAGCCGGGGGTCCTTCCACGATGGACGCTTTAGCCGTGCTGCAGTGGCACTTGAATCAGGAACCATACCGTTCTCCCCCTGGATACACCGGACCTGCCCGTGCTGGCCGGACTTCCTCATTGTTACTGCAAGCCCCAGGGAACAAAAGTCAATTGTCCAAATGCGGCCAATCTGTGGATAAGAGCCACAAACTGAACCACTTGGTGGCAAAATGGATGCATGCCCAGGTTCCTCACACTCGCGGACGTCGCGGAACAGCTCCAGATCAACTCCCCTGCGGCCTATGCTCTGGTCCGCAGCGGTGAACTGAAGGCCATCCAGGTGGGCGGCCGTGGGCAATGGCGGGTTGAAGAGAAGATGCTGGAGCAGTACATCCAGGAGCGCTATGCCGAGGCCAGCCGCATGATCCAGGAGTCGCGCTCCAAAACTGTCTGACCCCTTTAGGCCGCGTCGGCTTTGTGGGACCTGATCATCGCCAGCGCCGCGAAGGGTATGGCTGAAACCTGGCCCACGCTGCGGCTCCTCCGCGGCTCGCCGGGAACCACCGTGGCCAGGTCGATGTAATCCCTGCCCACCCGGTCGATGACGCCGGCCAGCCGCACGGCCCCTGCCGCCCCGCCAATCGTTACCGAGACTTCTGCCCGGTCCCGCGCCAGGCCCCGCAGGGCGTGCGCGAGGCCTATTGACCGGCGCACCGGGGAGTTCTCCGGCCGCGTCTGCCTGCCCAGACCCAGGAAGCGCATTGCGGCCCCGTAAGGAATGAGCACCTGGGTCTGGTCTTCATCCAGTACCAGTGCATCCGCTCCCGCATGTGTCAGTTCACCATGCACCATGTCGCCGCAGCTGAGTTGGACGCCGATCCTGTAACCCACCGCCGCACGCAGCCTGTCCTCAAGGGGCAGGCCCACCATCTCGACCCGCGTCCGCTCGTTGACCTCGGTGTCGAGCGCCAGCCGGCCTGCCTCCGCAAGCTGGCTTTCCATGTCATTGAAGAGTGCATCCCAGCGCATTCCGTCAGAGTAGGGTTCCCAGTCCCGCCCGTCAACGGCGGGACTTTTTTCTGTCCAGCGTATGGACAAATCGTGTGGAAGCGGTTCAGACTGATGCAGTCAGCATCAAACTGCATCAAACGACATTAAAGAGGCACTAATGGCTCGTTCCGGGAGGATCCGGCGGTGGGATACAGGTATGGCGCTGGCCCTGCTGATGCTTGGCATCCTGCTCTGCGTCCTCGCAGTGGGCCTGTTGTCCCAGTGGCAGCAATCCACCGCACGGCATCAAGGCGAATCGGTGGATATCCTGCTCGGCGGGGCCACGGCAGTTGCCGGCATTGGACTTCTGCTCTGGTGGGCAGTCTCACTCCTGAGTGCCTGTGCGTCCGTTCTGCTGGATCGCCTGGGACGACGCCGGGCCGCGGCGGCCGCGCGAAGGCTTTCGCCTGCTTTCATGCAGCGGGCAGTGGTTGCCGCACTCTCACTGCAACTCGTGACAGGTGTCGCCGCAAACGCGGGGGTGTTAAGTACGGCAGGGCCCGAGTGGACACCAACACAGGAACAGGCGGCGCCGGCCACTGCATCAGACGCGGTCTCCCGCCAACACGTGCCGCAGCCTGGCGCCAGCAACACCCCCCGCGACGATCGGCTCCAAAACCAGCCACTTCCGAATGAAGTACCGTCAGCCGGCCGGGAAGGCCCTTCACCGGCATCGGGATCCAGCACGCAACCAGCCGTCAGCGGGCTCCGCCCGGGATGGCAGCCGGCTTCCCCTGTGGTGGAACCGGGACTGCTGGCCGCACCGGAGGCCAGGACCACTGCCGGACCCGGGCCGGGTCGCAGTGACACCGCAGCCATTGACATGGGCGGCCAGACGATGGCGGTGACCGTACTCGCCGGCGACACGCTGTGGGACATCGTTGCTGCCTACCTGGGACCGGAGGCATCAGACGTGGACGTCGCCCTTGAATGGCCACGGTGGTATGAAGCGAACCGTGCGCTGATAGGCGGGAGCCCGGATGTACTGCTGCCGGGCCAGATACTCCATGCGCCGGCAGTTTCGTAGCCGCTGCCACTCCCCTGCCGGCCGGGCAGACCGCAGCACCTGCCAAACCCATCGAATCAATTTCAGGCAACAGTCAATCAAAGCAAGAGCCAGCCGAAGCTGTGGCCGGCAGAGTTACGCCGAATCCATCCAAGGGGAACACCATGACAGCATTGACACCCATCCGGGCCGCTGAAGGGCTGGCCGCAGAGGCCAGGCAGGCAGGGAGTGACCCCGTCAAGCCCCGGCCAGTGCCAGCGGCAATCCCTGGCGCCCCGTCTTCCGGCGTAAACCCTCCGTCCCTGCAGCCGGTCAGTGAGGCTGCAGAAGTCAGGGCCATTACCCGGGGGACGGTGCAGGCATCCATGGAAGTCCTGGCCGGAATCCGTCCCATCCACCAGTTGGCGCGGCGCCTGGATCCGCGCTGCCTGGCATCGCTGCAGCACCGCGCGGCCCTGATCAGGCGCGAACTGGCCAGGACGGGCAATCCCGCCCTGGCCAGGCTGCACAGGAATTCAACCGTCCGCTCCGTACGCGTCTGTGAGGTAGCTGAGGGAATCTATGAGGCCAGTGCCGTGGTGGTGGATGACGTGCGGGCCCGCGCCGTCGCTGTCCGGCTTGAGCGCAGCAAGCAGGTGTGGCGCATAGTCGAACTTGTCATCGGCTGACTGTCCCCTTGAAAAAGACCGGACGAATTGAAAGTTTGAACAGGCAGTGATTCGGAGCGGACAACATGCCAACAGCGGCGACACGCAAACAGGGCAGGGACGTGTCCGCCCCTGCCCTGTTTGCCGCCGCCGGCGGGTACCTGCTGCGGTTCTGCTAGCGCTTCTTCTTTTTCGCGGGGCGTTTGGCCGCATCCTGGGCAGCTGCCTTGGCAGGGTTGCCGGAGCGTCCGCCTCCTGACCGGGTCTCCACCCGGGTCTGGGTTCCACCGCTTTCACTGGGAGCCGTGTACTGCAGCTGCGCCGGCTTCTCGGGAGCTTCAAGACCTGCGGCGTGGACCTGCGGGTCAACATGCTCGGTGTGCCCGCCGGCAGCATCCTGTACTACGACATCCTGGGCAGGGGTTACTTCCACCTCAAGGTTGTAGAGGAACCCGACGCTTTCCTCGCGGATGGCCTCCATCATGCTTTGGAACATGGCGAAACCCTCGCGCTGGTATTCCACCAGCGGATCACGCTGTGCCATGGCGCGCAGGCCGATGCCTTCCTTCAGGTAATCCATTTCGTAAAGGTGTTCCTGCCATTTGCGGCCAATGACGGAAAGGACCACCCTGCGCTCAAGCTCCCGCATGCTCTCGGAACCGATGACCTCCTCGCGGGCCTGGTACACCAGGCGGGCGTCAGAGAGAATCTCTTCCTTCAGCAGTTCAACCGTGACCCTGGACTTGCCGCCGGCTTCCTCAATGATGTCTTCAGGCGTGACGCTGACCGGGTAGAGCGTCTTGAGGTTCGTCCACAGCTGATGCAAGTCCCAGTCGTCGCCATTGCCTTCCGCGGTTGCGGCGTCGATCAGGGCCACAATGGTGTCTTCGATGAAGAACTGCACCTTCTCATGCAGGTCGTCGCCCTCCAGGATGCGGCGGCGGTCGCTGTAGATCGCTTCGCGCTGGCGGTTGAGGACGTCGTCGTACTTCAGCACGTTCTTGCGCTGCTCGGCGTTCCGGCCTTCCACCTGTCCCTGTGCGGAGGCGATGGCACGGGAGACAAGTTTGGATTCCAGTGCGACGTCATCCGGTACCGAGCTGTTCATGAGCCGTTCCGCTGCTCCGGAGTTGAAGAGCCGCATGAGGTCATCGGTCAGCGAGAGGTAGAACCGGGACTCGCCGGGGTCGCCCTGGCGGCCGGAACGTCCGCGGAGCTGGTTGTCGATACGGCGTGATTCGTGCCGTTCGGTGCCCAGGACGTAGAGTCCTCCGAGGTCCAGGACTTCCTCGTGTTCATCCTTCACGGACTGCTTGGCAGCTTCAAACGCCGCAGGCCAGGCTGCTTCGTATTCTTCCGAGTTCTCCTCCGGGTCCAGCCCGCGCCTGGCGAGCTCGGCGACTGCGGTGAACTCGGCGTTGCCGCCCAGCATGATGTCCGTGCCGCGGCCTGCCATGTTGGTGGCTACGGTGACGGCGCCCTTCCGGCCGGCCTGGGCAACAATCGCAGCTTCCCGGGCGTGGTTCTTGGCGTTCAGGACCTCGTGCCGGATGCCTTCCTTGGCCAGCAGCTTGGACAGGTACTCGCTCTTCTCCACGCTGGTGGTGCCCACCAGCACGGGCTGGCCTTTTTCGTGCCGTTCGGCGATGTCCCGCACCACGGCGTCGAACTTTACAACCTCGTTCTTGAACACAAGGTCCGGCTGGTCGATCCGCTGCATATCCCGGTTGGTGGGGATGGCCACCACGCCCAGCTTGTAGGTGCTCATGAACTCGGCTGCCTCGGTCTCAGCGGTGCCGGTCATGCCGGAAAGCTTGTCGTACATGCGGAAATAGTTCTGCAGGGTGACGGTGGCCAGGGTCTGGTTTTCCGCCTTGATCTCGACGCCTTCCTTGGCCTCGATTGCCTGGTGCATGCCTTCGTTGTAGCGGCGCCCGGCCAGGATGCGGCCGGTGTGCTCGTCAACGATCAGGACTTCGCCGTCCAGGATGACGTAGTCCTTGTCCCGCTTGAACAGCTCCTTGGCCTTGATGGCGTTGTTCAGGAACCCGATCAGCGGGGTGTTTGCGGATTCGTAGAGGTTGGAGATGCCAAGGTAGTCCTCGACCTTTTCGATTCCGCTCTCCAGTACGCCAACGGTGCGCTTCTTTTCGTCGACTTCGTAGTCCTTCTCGGGCTGCAGCCGGAGCACCACCTTGGCGAATTCGCTGTACCAACGGTTGGTGTCCCCCTGGGCAGGGCCGGAGATAATCAACGGCGTACGGGCCTCATCGATCAGGATGGAGTCCACTTCGTCGACGATGGCGAAGTTGTGGCCGCGCTGGACCAGTTCGTTCCGGTCCCATGCCATGTTGTCGCGCAGGTAATCGAACCCGAACTCGTTGTTGGTTCCATAGGTGATGTCGGCTGCGTACTGCTGGCGGCGCACTGCCGGGTCCTGGTTTGCGAGGATGACGCCGCTGGTCAGGCCGAGGAAACGGTACACGCGGCCCATGAGTTCGGACTGGTATTCGGCCAGGTAATCGTTAACGGTGACCACGTGGACGCCCTTGCCCGTGAGGGCGTTCAGGTAGGCGGGAGCGGTCGCCACCAGGGTCTTGCCTTCACCGGTCTTCATTTCGGCGATGTTCCCCAGGTGCAGGGCAGCGCCACCCATCAACTGAACGTCGAAGTGGCGCAATCCCAGTGTCCGCGAGGATGCTTCCCGCACGGCGGCAAATGCTTCCGGAAGCAGGTCGTCGAGCTTTTCGCCATCCTGGTGGCGTTCACGGAGACGGTCCGTCTCCTCTCGCAGCTCGGCGTCGCTAAAGGTCTTGAAGGAGTCTTCGAGGGCGTTGATGGAATCGGCATAATTCCTCAGCTGCCGGAGTGTTTTCTTGTCACCCGTGCGGAGAATTTTTTCGATAAGTGATGCCACGTGAAGATGCTCCCAGTCTGATGCCGCCGAATTCTGGCGTGTTCAGTCTACGGGAGAGACACGCGGCCGGTGCCCCTTTTCCCTGAGAGCGGATACTCCTTACAAGCGTGGCAGTTCCTGTGACAGCCGGGCAGCGAGGTCTCCCGCCGGTCCCACTTCCACATCAGGCAGGCCAAGCCACTGACCCATCAGCTTCAGTTCGACGGCGAGTTCGACGGCGGTGTCCCCCGGTGCGTCCGGCTCGGCGAAGGCGGATCTCACCAGCAGCCGGCCGGCCGCCCGGTCCGCTTTTAGGTCAACCCTGGCCACGATCCTGTCCCGGAGCAGGAAAGGCAGGACGTAGTAGCCAAAACGCCGTTTGGGCTCCGGAGTGTAGATCTCGATCCGGTAATGGAAGCCGAACAGTTCCAGGAGGCGCCGGCGTTCAAAGACCAGGGAATCGAATGGGCTCAGCAGCGCGCGGCCGGTGGCCCGCCGCGGCAGGGCCGCCTCCGCATGCCGGTAGACCTCCCGCCCCCAGCCCGCCACGCTGACAGGCTCCAGCCTGCCTTGCTCCACCAGGTTCGCAACGGCCAGCGCCGTTGCCTTGACGGGAGTCCGGAAGTAGTCGGCGAAGCAGCGAATGCTTCCGATCCCATGTGCCCGGGCAGCCGCTTCGGTCAGCCGCTGCAGCGCAGCTGTTGGATCCGTTTCCCCTGCCGTTGGGGCCGGAAATGGGAGGACTTTGGAGGTCAGCGTGTACCTGCGCTCGAATTGCCCCGTCCTGGAGGCAGCCGATACCAGCCCCTCTTCGAACAGGTGTTCCAGGACCCGTTTCACTGCGTTCCAGTTCCACCCCCAGTTGATGGTCTGTTTTTCCTCGACATGGCCGATATGGGCGGTCAGTTCGGAGGCCGTCATGGGCCGTGACCTGGCCAGGACAGCCAGGATCCTGGCTGCAACGTCATCGCGGAGGCCCGGGTCCAGCCGCGAGGCGCCAACCCAGGACCGCTTCTGCCATGGAAGCAGATCCGGATAATGCTCCGGGCGGATATAGCTCGCCTCGTGTGCCCAGTACTCCAGCATGCGCCGGGGATGTTTGGCGGACATGCGCTGCAGTATGTCCCGGTCGTAATTGCCCAGGCGGGAGTAGAAGGGCAGGAAGTGGCTGCGGATCAGGACATTCACGGAATCGATCTGGACGAGTTGGAGCCGGGCAAAAGTCCGGCCCACCGCCCGTGCTGTCACGGGGCCGGTGGGCCGTCCTTTATGGAGTCCCTGTGCTGCCAGTGCGATCCGCCGTGCCTGGTCAAGGCTCAGCGTTGCCGACAATTCAGTCCTCTCTGATGATGGTTTTGTCCACCCTAAGCGTTGGCTGCGGCGTCGTCGGAGCGGTAAGCGAGGATCTTTTCCTCCACGACGGTGTCTCCCGGCTCGCATTCATGGTCCAGGGTGATGACCCCGTAGGTCCAGCCGCGCCGGCGATACACGACGGAGGGCGTGTTGGTCGCCTTGTCCACGAAAAGGTAGAAGTCGTGGCCGACAAGCTCCATGTTGTCTACGGCGTCGTCGAGGGAGAGGGAAGCAGCGGGAAAGACCTTGCGCCGGATCAGTACCGGCGACTTCCCAGCCGGGATGTCGTTGTCCACATCGTACGGGGATTTGTCTTCGGGGGCTGCCACCGCTTCGTTCCGGTGGTTGGCCTCAAGATACAGCGGTTCGTGGGCGCTGGCGGGCTCGAGTGAGGCGGTGGCCTCACGAACAGCCTTGGGAGTGTGGCGGCCATGGTGGACCTTCTTGCGGTCCTTGGCCCGCCGGAGCCGCTCAAGCAGTTTGTTGTACGCGAGGTCAAAGGCGGCAAACTTGTCTGCGGCGCTCGCTTCGGCGCGGATTACGGGTCCGCGGCCCAGGACTGTCACTTCTACTGTCAGCTGGTCGCCGGTCTGCCGGGCATTGGTCTCCTTGGAGACTTTCGCGTCGACGCGCTGGACCTTGTCACCCAGCGATTCGATTTTCGCGATTTTTTCCCCGGCATATTCGCGGAACCGGTCTGAAACTGTCAGATTTCGTCCGCTGATCATAAACTCCATGGTGCCCTCCAAATGACTTCGGTGACACGACGGCGGCGCTTCCATGGGCCGGGCTGTCTGACAGTCGAGCCCCTCTCCGAGCCGCCATCGAAAGGTACATTCTGTTCTTGGTACCCACCACCGACGTTAGTTCATAGCCACTCGTTATTCATCCTTTCCCGGTTTATTTTTTTCTAAGTCATGGCGGCTTCCGGGCGGGCCGGGGGCCATGGCGTCTGGCTCCGTGGTGTCGGGTGGGCGTGTCGCGGCCAGCACGACGGCGCCCCTCACGTTGGCGCCGGAAGGTGCAGTGCCCGGGCTGCTTCACCGACCGTGGCGCCGGTTGTCAGGACGTCGTCGACGATAATGCAGGGCCGCCCCGCGACCAGTGCGCGGGCTCCGCGCCTGAGGCGCATGGACCCCCGGACGCGCCGCGAGCGGGCTCCCCTCCCCAATCCCTTTTGACCGCCCGCACCCTTCCTGCCGCCCGATCCGTGAGTGCCCAGCAAGGGGCCGGGCGCGGCGGTTTTGGCCAGTACGTCCGCGACGCCGATGCCTGGAAGCTGCCGAACCGCCTCTTTCAGGAGCAGGTGGACCGGACTGAACCCCCGGTTGACGTAGGCCGCTGTGCTGGTGGGGACGGGGACCAGAAGGAAACCATTGCCGCCCGGAACTGCCGCCCTGGCTGCTCCGGCGAGCGCCCGGCCAAGGCTCCTGCCGAGCTGATGCTGGCCGTGCCGCTTGAACGACAGCAGTCCCTGCGCCAGCTCGTCCCGGTACACCCCTGCTGCCACAACGGGAAGCATGATGGTCCCGCCAACATCCATGAGGGCGGGGGCTCCGCTTTCGGCCCGGAACGGCTGCCTGGTCAGCTGGCGGATGCGGCCGGCGCAGGATGGGCACAAGGTGCTGTCTTCGGCCCCGCAGCACACACAGTCCACCGGGACTGCCAAAGCGAGCAGATCCGCCAGGGCGCCGGCCAACCAATCGATGAGGCGCAGGAGACCGGCCTCGTGTTCACCCCGGTGCAGCGCCGCCCACGGCGGGGGTGGTTGAAGGTCCGGGTCCGTTCTCCGGTTGTCCTGATGCCCGGAAGCGGCTGTGCCGATCCTGCGGAATACGCCATACACGGTCCCACTGTGGTCCGATGCCGGTCCCGGGAGGAGGCCCGGGCGTGGCCATGTGGATAAAGCGAGGCCATCAGGATGGCGGAAGCATTGTCCGCCGCAGTCCCCGGCAGAAACGTCAGCCAGGGAACGCCGGGTCGATGGGGCCCTTGATTTGCGGGGACCAGCCGTTGCCCAGGCGCTGGAAGATCCCCTCCCCGGACTGGACGTAGATGTCATCGACGCCATTTCCCGCGCTGATGGCCACGAGCCCCGGCCACGGGGCAAGCTGTTGCGGCTGTCCGGACGTGAGGGACAGCAGTTCAGGCGTGACATTGGAACCCGCAGCACCCTTCATGACGGCAACCGTGGTGCCATTGACCCAGACGCCTTGGTCGGGATCCGTGGCGGTTACCAGGGTTATGGGTGCGGTCAGTTCCCGCGGCGTGCCGTCGGCGGTACGGATGACGCCCGATACCTGCACCTTGGACTTGCCGTTTTGTTCAGATATGACCAGGGCGCGCACGCCGTCGCGCGAGATTCGGAATTCCTTGACGGTCCGGCCGGCAAGCCAGGAAGGTGCCAGCGTTACGGTGGGGACGGCGGCACCCTCTGCTACGCCGGCGGGTCGGAAGGCCACTACTTCGGTGGCTCCAGTGGCGCCGGGTCCAGCCGTCCACACCCAGTCGTTGATGCTGAAGGTGGGCCGGCTGAGGGTACTCCTGGTGGTCAGGGCGCGGGCCGGCTGGCCGGGGCTGATGCTGTAGAGCGTGGTGCGGCCGTCGTTGAGGAAGGCGGCCGTTTGCGACACCGGGGATTCCGCCGGATAGCGGGGGTTGAGCGCGGACACCGGCTGCATGTCGGGCAGCGGCGAGACACGGTTGTTTTCGTACCGCACCAGTTCGTTGCCGCTGATGGCGATCTGTCGTGACGGCACGGTCTTGTCCAGCACCGGTGGAAGAACTGACCCGTTGTCCTCCACACGGACGAGGTCCTGGTTGGCGCGCAGCTCAACGTTGACAACGTCAGGCTGGCTGCGGAATGTCAGGGTCAGCTGCATCTGCATGCGGAGGCGGTCCTCCGCGGATGTTTCGGTCAGTTCCTTTGCGGTCAGGTCCACCTGGGCCGCCCCGGACACCACCGGCACGGATTCGCGGGCCAGCTTGATCCCGGAGGGGAAGGCGCTGGCGACGGCGCCGCGCAGGTATGGGGCGGGCCCGGCCAGCAGCGCGCTGGTCATGGCTTTGACGGTCTTGTTCTTCAGGAACCAGCGGACGTCGGGAATGGCGTAGGTGAAGGTGGGGTCGTAGAAGTAGATGGGGTAGGCACCGTAGATCACCTTGAACGTTTCTTCGGCAATGGCGGTCCCGTCCGGAATCGCCGAGATCCGCCATTCTCCATCGACCTGGGTCACCGTTACCGGAATGCGTTCCACGGTTCCGGCCGGCGACTGGGTGGCTATGCCGTCGGCGTCCACCGTGTAGGAGACATCAAGCTCGTAGTTGAAGACGTTTTCAGTTTCTGTGGGGACAACGCGAGCCTCCCGGTATACCAGCGCGCGTTTGTCCGGTTTCCAGGACACGGCCGACGCCTGGGTCAGGTATTGGCGGGCCACCGCATAGTCGTCCTCGTAACCGCTGCCTGCCCGGTAGAAATAGTCAATGATGGTCTCCGGCGACGCGCCCTGCTGGGGCGCTGCCGGGAGGAACACCGGCGCGCTGACGTTGCCGGCGCTGCTTTCGCTGCTTTTTCCCACCGGCCCGGAGGTGGGGATCCGTGCGCAGCCTGACAGGAGGACGATCAGCAGGGCAAGCAGTGCCGCCGGGTACTTCGCCTGGCGTCCATTGGCCCTCATGGTGTCTCCTCAGGTGCCCGCGAGGGAGCAGGCCGGGCCGCTCCCGTCTGCAGCACCAGCATGTTCTTGTGGTCATGTTCCAGGGGAACGCTCCCCGGCCCACCGGGATTGGTGACGTCCTTTGGTTCCAGCTGCAGTGGCGACTCGGTAATGACTTCGTCCTGCCGCAAGGGAAGGGTCAGGCGGAAGTTGGCGCCGTCGCCCTTCCTTCCCCAGGCCTGCAGCCAGCCGTGGTGCAGCTTGGTGTCCTCCATGGCGATGGACAATCCCAACCCGCTTCCCCCTGTGGTGCGCGCCCGGGCAGGGTCCGCGCGCCAGAACCTGTCGAAGACCCGCGCAGCCTGCGCCGGGTCCATTCCGATGCCGTGGTCCCTTACCGTAACTCCCACGGCAGTTTGGTTCACCGCGACGGTGACGGTCACCGGTTTGCCCTCACCGTGCTCGACTGCGTTCAGGATCAGGTTGCGCAGGATCCTGTCGATCCGCCGGGCGTCCATTTCCACAATCACGGCGTCCCCGGGAGCGGAGTAGATGATCTCCGACCCGTATTCGGCAGCCACCGGAGCAGCGCCTTCAATAACGTGTGCGATGACTTGGAGGAGGTCCTCCGGTTCAGCATCCAGCACGGCCACACCGGCATCGAAGCGGCTGATTTCCAGGAGGTCCGAGAGGAGGGACTGGAAACGCTCCACCTGGTTGTACAGCAGTTCGGCGGACCGCTTGTTGATGGGGTCGAAGTCGTCCCGGGCGTCGTACAGGACCTCTGCCGCCATGCGGACAGTGGTCAGCGGCGTCCGCAGCTCGTGCGAAACATCGGACACAAAACGCTGCTGCATCTGCGAGAGCGTTGCCAGTTGGGTGATCTGCTCCTGCAGGCTGGCGGCCATGTGGTTGAAGGAGGCGCCAAGCCGGGCCACCTCGTCCTCGCCCCTGACCACCATGCGCTCCTGCAGCTGCCCGGCCGCCAGTTTCTCCGACACCATCGCGGCGTGGCTCACCGGGCTTACCACGTTGCGGGTGACGTACCAGGCGACGGCGCCGATCAGGAGGACCAGTACCGCGCCGCCGGCCCAGAGGACGCTTTGGATCTCGTTGAGCGTCTGCTGCGCTGTGTTCAGGTCGTAAATCAGGTAGAGCTCGTAAACGGTGCCGTTGAAGGTCACCTTGTTCCCCACGGCGATCCCCGGCCGGTCCTCGGTGCCCACGGGGATGACCGTGGAGGCCCAGTACTGGTCCTTCCCCGACTGCTGGACGGCCTTGCGCAGCTCCGGCGGAATCACGCTGACCGTCAATTGGTCCGAAGCCCGCGACTCAACCCAACGGTTCCGGGGCTTGGTTTGCTCCGGCATCGCTTCAAAGACATAGCGGCGCTGGATCACGGAGCCCCGGCCCTCCACCGCGTTCAGGGTGTCGTAGACCAGGGTGATGACGCTGGACTGGTCGGTGACCTGGGCGCCGTCGAACGTCTCCTGCACCTGCTTGACGTTGTAACGGGTCTCAGACTCAGCCTGCGTCAGCCGCTCCTGGAACAGGTTGTTGGCGATCTGGTTGGACAGATAGGCACCCACCACGGCGAACGAAAGCACAGCCAGCATCAGTGTGGTGAGGACAGTGCGGAACTGCAGTGACCGGCGCCAGCGCCGCTGCAGGGCCCGCCCAAGGTACCTCAGCCCGGGCAGGAAGCGACGGACTCCCGTCCGGACGAGCCTGGCCACCCGCAGCGCCACGATCAGGGCGCGCCGCTGCCAGATCCTTGCCCGGAAGGCAACATGCCGGAGTCCGGGGGCGGCGGCTTCAGTGGCTTCCGGCGCGCTCTGGCCGCCGCCGTCCTGCTTTACGGCATCCGCGGAGTCCGGGGTTGCGCGCTGATCCGGTTGCCCGTCCTGCGCGGCGGGATCAGACCCCTGCTTTGTAGCCGACACCACGCACCGTCAATACGACTTCCGGGGCTTCCGGGTCCTGCTCGATCTTGGACCGCAGGCGCTGGACATGGACGTTGACCAGGCGGGTGTCGGCGGCGTGGCGGTAGCCCCAGACCTGCTCCAGCAGCAGTTCGCGGGTGAAGACCTGCCAGGGCTTGCGTGCCAGTGCCACCAGGAGGTCGAATTCCAGCGGCGTCAGGGAGATCCGCTCATTGCCCCGGCTGACGGTGTGCCCGGCAACGTCGATGGTGATGTCCGCGATCCGAAGCGTTTCGGGGGCCTTCTGGTCCCCCGGGCGAAGGCGTGCACGCACGCGTGCCACCAGCTCGGCGGGCTTGAAGGGTTTTGGCACGTAGTCATCGGCACCGGATTCCAGTCCGCGGACGACGTCGGAGGTATCGGACTTGGCGGTCAGCATGACGATGGGCACGTCCGACTCGGCACGGATCTGGCGGCAGACCTCGATGCCATCCATACCGGGAAGCATGAGGTCGAGCAGGACCAGGTCCGGGCGCGAGGACCGGAACACGTCCAGGGCCTGGGCGCCGTCAGCGCAAAAGACCGGCTCGAAGCCGTCATTACGGAGGACAATTCCAATCATCTCGGCCAGCGCTTCGTCATCATCTACCACCAGAATGCGTGCCTTCATAGCTATATATTCCCTTATCGGGATGGGTTTGTCCTGTTGAGCGGCTTCCGGCATGGCGGGACACTAGGCCGTCCGACGCCGGAACTATAGTCTTGGGGTCATGCTCCGCGTGGCCGGTGCGCCCCTTTTGGGGCCTGTTGGCAGGGCACGGGCAGGCGGACCGGTATTGGGGGAGGAATCAGTGTCACCACAGGAGTCGGGGCCCGGGGAGCCGATGGAGGATCCGGCAGGCGCTGGACAGGACGACGGCGGGCCGGCAGCTTTAAGCGGCCGTCAGCCGGTGCCGTCCGCCTGGGAGCAGCCGTGGGCACCGCCCGCAGGGCGGCCAGGAATTCCGGGGCAGGAACCAGAGGCCAGGCAGCAACCGCCCGGATGGCAACAATCCGGATGGCAACAATCCGGACAGCACCCAAACCTTAACACTCCCTACCCGGGAAACCCGTACCGCGGCTCCTCCCCCTACGGCAGCCAAGCGGCCGGCGGCCAGTATTACGGTGGCTCCCCCTCCGGTGGGCAGTCCCATAGCGGCCCGGGATACAGCGGCCAGCCCCACAGCGGATCCCCTTATGGCGGGCCGCGCTACGACGGCTCCCCGTATCCAGGCGGTTCCTACGGAGCCTGGCCATCGCAACAGCCCCGGTACACCGCTCCGCCCAAGCCCGGGATCATCCCGTTGCGTCCGTTGATGTTCGGGGAGATCCTGGACGGCTCATTCCAGGCCATCAGGCGCAATGCCAAGGCCATGCTCGGCGCCGGCCTCCTGGCGCAGTCCCTGTCGGCAATCCTCGCGGCGGTGCTTACAGGATTCCTTGCCACGTCATCAGGGTCCATGGAAGCCTGGGCGGAGACCGCGAGCAACGCCGACATCGCGTCCGTGGGGATCGGGCTGATGGCTACCTTTGCCCTGCTGTCCATCCTGTCCGTGTTCATGTCCGTTGTGCTCCAGGGCGCCATGGTGGTCCCGGTGGCCCGGTCCGTCCTGAACCGGCCCACCGGCTTCCGCCGCATGTTGTCGCTGGTGCGTTCACGGATCGCGGCGCTGGTCAGGCTGGCGGCGGTGCTGGTCGCAGCGGCCATAGCCGCGATGGTGCTTTTCTTCGTCGTCATCGTGCTCCTGTTCTCCAATATCCGTGGCGCGGGCGCACTGCTGGTCATCCCGCTGATGATGGCTTTCGGTGCCGTGTTCCTCTGGGTGGCGATCAAGCTCATGGTGGCGCCTGCCGCCGTCGTCATCGAAGAACTGGGCGCATTTGCCGGGCTTCGCCGCTCGTGGCAACTGACCCGCGCCAACTGGTGGCGGATCCTTGGCATCACCCTGGTGGTGGGCATCCTGGTTGCTGTCATCACGCAGGTGATCCTGATCCCCGCAAGCCTGCTGCCCTCGGTCCTGTCGGGGGTCGTCTCGCCACACGGCGGCCCCGGACAGGACTCAACGCTGTCCGTTGCCATCGGCATCATCACCGCGGTGGTGGGTGCCCTGGTGGGAGCGGTGGGCTACGCCTTCCAGACGTCTGTCATGGCATTGCTCTATATGGACCTGCGGATGCGCAAGGACGGTCTGGACATCGCGCTCCTGCGCGAACTGGAAACCGGGTCGGATCCTGGCAGCATCCCGGGCCGGAATGCCCAGGGCGGAAGCACCCCGTACCCCGGATACGGGACGGCGCCGGGAGCATGGCCCTATGGCCGCTGAACCACCCGTGCTTCCCGACGCCGGGGAGGCACGGCGCTGGGCAGCGGAGGAACTGGCCAGACAGGAGTACCGTGACGCCGCCCCGTCCTGGCTGGACAGCCTGTGGCGGAACTTCCTGGATTGGCTGCAGTCCCTCGACGGTTCCCCGGGGGACGCTGCGCCGGTGCCCAGCCCGGTCATCGCCCTGGTCGTTGCCGCCATCATCGCGGCTGCCGTCATCCTGGCCCGTCCCCGGCTGAACGCGCGGGTGCGGCAGGCCAAGGACGTGTTTGAAAGGGAAACCGCCCTGGCCGCCGCGGACTACCGGAAGCGCGCGGAAGCCGCTGCCGCGGGCGGAAAGTGGGGGGACGCCGTCGTCGACCGTTTCCGTGCAGTGGTCCGCAGCGCCGAAGACCGGGCCATCCTTGATCCCCAGCCAGGCAGGACCGCTGATGAAGCCGCCCGGGCTTTGTCCGCACCCTTCCACCCCGAATCAGTGCGCCTGGCCCGGGCGGCGGCCACTTTCGACGGGATCCGCTATGGAAACAGGGCGGCGGGCAGCCGCGACTACCAGGAGATGGTGGAACTTGACACCATCCTGGACGCCATGAAGCCCGCCAGCGCCGGCGCGCTGCCATGACCGGGCTTCCCACCGCCGGCGAAAAGCGCCGGGATACTGATGCTGCCACCGGGTCCACGCCTGGTGCCCGCACAACCCAGGGTTGGCTGCGGCGGCACCGTGGTGTGGGCGCAGCGGTAGTGGTGGTGGCCGCGGCGCTGGCGCTGGTCGTAGGTGCACAACTCGCGCCCAAGGGTGACACCGTTCCCCTCTCGGTCCACAATGCGGGGCCAAACGGTGCCAAGGCCCTGGGGCAGATCCTGGGCCGGCACGGGGTTTCCGTCCACAGCCCGGACCGGTTCGAGTCAGCGCTGCAGGACCTGCGCAACGGTTCCGCCCCTACGCTCCTGCTTTACGACAGGAACGGCATCCTGGATGCGCAGCAGTTGACCCTCCTGAAAGCGGAGGCGGAGCACGTGGTGGTGGTTTCCCCCCGTTTGGAGACCCTGACCGCGCTTGACACCGGCATCCGCCAGGCCGGAGTTGTCCCCGATGCCTTCCAGGTCCTTGGCCCCGGTTGTTCCCACCCTGATGCCCAGGCGGCAGGTGAGGTCACAGGACAGGTCACCGGACAAGTCGCCGGACAGGGAGCATTTGTGTACGACGGCGCCATGTCCTGCTTCCGGGCAGCAGGAACCGCCGGGATGCTCGCCGTCAGCGGCGATGGCCGGCTGGCCGTGTTGGGCAGCACGGCAGTCCTGGGAAACGAAAGACTGGACGAACTGGGAAACGCGGCGCTCGCATTCAGGCTGCTCGGTTCCTCGCCGGACCTGGTCTGGTACCTGCCCTCGATTGCGGATGCGGCAGTCAGCGAAACCGGGGAAACCCTCGATGACCTTGCCCCGGACTGGGCCCGCTTCCTGGGCCCCTGGCTGCTCCTGGTCGCGGCAACTGCCGTCGCGTGGCGGGGGCGCCGCCATGGCCCCCTGGTTTTCGAGCCGTTGCCGGTAGTGGTCAAGGCCGTTGAGACGGCGGAGGGACGCGCCCGGCTTTACCAGGACTCCCGCGCGCTTGACCAGGCCCGCGACAACCTTCGGGCCGGGCTGCTGGTGCGGCTCTCCGGGAAGCTGCGGATGGACCCGGCCGCCACCGCCGAGGAGATAGTCTCCGCAGTGGCCCGGCTCCTGCACCGGGATCCCGCCGAAATCCGAGCACTGATCAATGAACGCCCCACCAGCGAGGCCCGGCTGGTTGCCTGGTCGCAGGCACTGGACAAACTCGAGAAAGAGGTCAAGATCCGATGAGCGAACAGAGCAGTGGCCAGCAGGTCCTTAACCAGATGGACGACGACGGCGCACGGCAGGCGCTGCTTGCTGTCCGGCGGGAGGTGGCCAAGGCAGTGGTGGGACAGGACGCCACCGTCACCGGCCTCCTGATCGCCCTGCTTTCCCAGGGCCATGTGCTGCTGGAAGGCGTCCCCGGGGTTGCGAAGACCCTGCTGGTCCGGGCATTGTCCTCAGCGCTGAGCCTGGACACCAAGCGCGTGCAGTTCACCCCCGACCTCATGCCGGGCGATGTCACCGGCTCGCTGGTCTACGACTCGCACACCTCCGAATTCAGCTTCCGGGAGGGACCGGTCTTCACCAACCTCCTGCTGGCGGACGAGATCAACCGGACCCCTCCGAAGACGCAGGCCTCGCTCCTGGAAGCCATGGAAGAGCGGCAGGTGTCTGTGGACGGCGTGTCCCGGCCGCTGCCGGCGCCCTTCCTGGTGGCGGCCACCCAGAATCCCGTGGAGTACGAGGGGACCTATCCCCTGCCGGAGGCACAGCTGGACCGGTTCCTGCTCAAGCTCACCATGCCGCTGCCCGGACGCGGGGAGGAGATCGAGGTCATCCGCCGCCATGCGGCGGGGTTCGACCCACGGGATCTGGCAGCAGCCGGCGTCCGGGCGGTGGCCGGGGCGGAGGACCTGGAACGGGCACGGGAGGCAGTGGCCCGGGTAGCGGTTGAACCGGAAATTATCGGCTACATCGTTGATCTGGTGCGCGCCACCCGTTCAGCTCCGTCATTCCAGCTTGGCGTCTCACCCCGCGGGGCCACTGCCCTGCTCAACACTTCAAGGGCGTGGGCCTGGCTCTCCGGCCGGCCGTTCGTCACCCCGGACGATGTCAAGGCGCTGGCCCTGCCCTGCCTGCGGCACCGGGTGGCGCTGCAGCCCGAAGCGCAGATGGACGGGGTCAGGGTGGACGACGTCCTGGGCAGCATCCTCGCTTCCGTCCCCGTTCCGCGCTGATGGCCATCTCCGGTCGCTTCGTGGCGGTGGTGCTGCTGGGCCTGGTACCGGTACTGCTGTTCCCGGGATGGCTGACCGCAGTGGCCACGGTCGCCCTGCTCACCGCGTTGTTGAGCGCCGAACTGCTTTTCGCGGGATCCCTTCGGCAGGTCACTGTGACGCGTGCCGAACCGGAGAACGTCACGCTCAACAATGCGGTGGAAGCGGTGTTCACGGTCCGCAACAGCGGCACCAGGCGGCTTCGCGGAACCTTCAGGGACGGGTGGCAACCGTCCGCCGGCGCCCTGAACCCCGTCCAGGACATGGACGTCCCGGCCGGCGAGGGCAGGCGGTTCGCAGTGCAACTCCGGCCGGTCCGCCGGGGTAACCTCGCCGCGCCGCATGTGACGTTTCGTTCATTTGGCCCGCTGGGGCTGGCAGCCCGCCAGCGGACCATCGAATCTCCGGGCTCCGTGCGGGTGCTGCCGCCCTTCCATTCCCGTCGCCACCTGCCGTCGAAGCTGCGGAAGCTGCGCGAGCTCGACGGGAAGGCCGCAGTCCAGATCCGCGGCGCCGGCACCGAGTTCGATTCCCTGCGCGACTACGTCCGCGGCGACGACGTGCGCTCCATCGACTGGCGCGCCACCGCCCGGCGTTCCTCCGTCGTGGTCCGGACCTGGCGCCCGGAACGGGACCGCCGCGTGGTGATGGTATTGGATACATCCCGTACCGCCGAAACCCGCCTGGATACCGGGATCGAGGCTGCGCTTCTTCTGGGGGTCCTGGCCGAACGGGGTGGCGACCGGGTGGACTTTGTGGCATTCGACCGCAGGACCAGGGCGCGGGCCGGCTCTGCCGGGCAGGGCACTATCCTGGGCCGGCTGGTCCAGGCCATGGCACCCCTTGAGGCGGAGCTGATCGAGATGGATTGGCCTGCGGTCCCCGCGGAGGTCCGCGCGGTTTCGGCCCACCGGTCCCTCGTGGTGCTGCTGACGTCGCTGGACAGCGGGGCGCCGGAAGAAGGCCTGCTGCCCGCGGCGGAGCGGCTGGCAAGCCAGCATGCCGTAGTGGTGGCGGCCGTCCGCGATCCCCAGCTGGGCGCCATGCTCCGCGACCGCAACGACGCCACGGCGGTGTTCCGCGCGGCTGCGGCGGAGCGGGCCCTCCTCCAGCGGGCGGCGGTGACGGCCGAGCTGCGCCGCTACGGCGTGGAAGTAGTGGATGCCGAGCCACACGACCTGCCGCCAAGGCTTGCAGACATGTACATCAGGCTCAAGGCTGCCGGTAGATTGTGAAACCACAAGGCAGTCATTCCAGAGCCAACAGGAGGTCCACTTCATGAACGTCCCGATCTACCAGCAGGCCCTGGGCGGGGAATTCTCCCGGCTGCAGCCGGAACTCCAGGAGTACTTCTCGCTGGTCCCGGGATCCGGACAGTACGGCGTCGGGGAAGGAACGTTCGACGTCGTGGGTTGCCGCCAGCAGTGGCTGCGCCCTTTGCTGCGGCTCACCGGAGGTGAAGAGGCCTTTTTCCCTGAGTATGGGGAGAACGTCCCGTTCCGGATCGAGAACCACGCGCACCAGGATCCGTTCGGCCGATCCAGCCTTACCGCCCGCCGCGAGATCCGCTTCCCGGAACGCACGCGGCTTTTCCAGGACACCACCAGCGTCACCAACCGCGGTGGCAGCACCCAGCTGGTGGACTACGTTGGGCGCTACCGGCGCCTGGTGACCGACCTGAATTTGAGCGTCACTGCCGAGGGAAGGCTGCGCGGCGTGTCAGAGGCGTCGCGGCTCTTCCTGGGCCCGCTCCGGGTGCCGCTTCCGGCAGCCCTGGACGCCAAAGCGTACGCCGAACAGTGGTGGGATCCTGCTGAGGGCAGCAACGGGCGGCACCGCATCCAGGTTAAGGTCATCCAGCCCCAGATCGGCCTGGTCCTGGTGTACGCCGGGGCCTTTGATTACCGGCTCCGCACCTATACCGGCGGCAGTTCCGCCCAAAGCTACCTGCCCCGCTACGCACAGCCGGACCGTTGGGAGAACAGGGTGTAGCCCTATCCCAGCGCCTGCTGGTTCAGGCCGTCGGCTACCTGGGTGAGCCTGCCCAGGACGGCCGTGGCCTGCGCCGGTGAATGCTCTGCCAGGCCGGCTGCCGGGGTCACCCGGATGGCGCCGAGCAGCGACGGCGGAAGACCCAGCTGGCGCCACGGACGCCATACCGATTCCACGCAGTCGGCAACCCGGGGCAGCGAACCGCCCGCAGGCACGTCCAGCGCACCCGCCCAGAACTGTTTGCCTGCCTCCACCGCGCCGGCCACGTGCTCCCACTGCCGGTTAGTCAATGCCTTAAGCGGCAGCGCAATGCCGTCCGCACCGGCGGCCAGAACCAGCTCGATCGGTGCTTCGATTTCAGGGCAGGACACGACAACTTCTGCTGCACCGGCAGAGCGCAGGGCGTCCAGGACCAGACGCCAGGACTCGCGTGCTTCTGATGACGGCACAGCGCGGAGGGTGCGGTATCCGCTGGACGTGGGTATGGTTCCGGCCAGCACGGCGGCGATGTCGGGCTCGTCCACCTGCACCACCAGGCGGGCACCCGGGACAGCGGCCGCCACCCGGCGAAGGTAATCCCCTACTCCGGCGGCAAGCGACGCGGCAATGTCCCGGCGGGCCCCATGGTCCAGCAGCGCCCGCTCCCCGTTGTGCAAATGCAGGGCGGCGGCAAGGCTGAGCGGCCCCACCAGCTGCACCTTCAGTGCACCGGCGGACACGTCCTCGGCTCCGGCCACGTCGGCGAGGACGTTCAGGTCGGTGGACAGTGCCGACGCTGCACGCTGCATGTCCTTGCCGGGGCGGTCAACCAGCCGCCATCCGTAGGGCTGGACGTCCACTGCCAGCTCTTCCAGCAGCGAGGCGGTGCGGCCCACGGCGTCGGAACCCACGCCGCGGTGGGGCAGTTCGGCGAGGAATGGCAGGTGCGGACTGCCCAGTTCGCCGCGAATGATGCGGCCGGCTTCGAGCGGGTCATCCCCGGGCCATGGACCCAGGCCGGTGGCCGTCACTTCCTTGGCTGCGGCTTCCTTGGCAGGCGCCACGGCCGGACGCCGGTCAGGCTCCGGTTGGTGCTGTTCCCGCCTCACGCCAGTGCGGAGGTCTGCGGCTGCTGGCCGGACGAGGCCTGGTGGCCTTCGGCGATGGCCTCGTGATGACGGATCACCTCGCCGATGATGAAGTTGAGGAACTTCTCCGCGAATGCCGGGTCGAGGTGGGCGTCCTCGGCGAGGCGGCGCAGTCTCGCGATCTGGGCCGCTTCCCGTCCTGGATCACCGGCCGGCAGGCGGTGCGTTGCCTTCAGGAAGCCCACTTTTTGCGTGGCCTTGAAGCGCTCGGCGAGGAGGTACACCAGGGTGGCATCGATGTTGTCGATGCTGGAACGGATGGACAGCAGTTCAGCCATCACCGAATCGTCCACGTGGCCTGCCAGCGAGCTGGCGGATGGATCAAAATCGTCGGAGCCGGGAGAGGTGGGGTTGTGCTGCGTCATGGTTCCAGTCTATGGGAGCCGATGGAATCGACGCGGGTGTGAAGCGCCGGTGCCGGCCGTTCGCCGGCCCCGGCGCTTCACACTTCACCCATCTCCTCCGGGGTCAGATGCCCAGGAGCGCCCGGTGCTCTTCCCGCCGTTTAGCCTGTTCGCCGGGGTCCGGCACGGGCAGGGAGGCGATCAGCCGGCGCGTGTAGTCATGCTGGGGGTTCCCCATGACCTGGCTGCCGATCCCCTGCTCCACCAGCTTGCCCTTGTACAGGACGCCCACCCAGGAGGACAGGATGTCCACCACTGCCAGGTCGTGGCTGATGAACAGGCAGCCGAACCCAAACTCCTCCTGGATGTCCCGGAACAGCTCCAGGACCTTTGCCTGGACCGAAACGTCCAGGGCCGACGTCGGCTCATCCGCTATCAGCAGCCGGGGGTTCAGGCTCAACGCCCGCGCCAGTGATGCCCGCTGCCGTTGCCCGCCTGACAGTTCGTGCGGGTACCGGCCCGCATACGACGCGGGCAGCTGGACGGATTCCAGCAGCTCACCAACGCGTTTTCGCGCCTGGGCCTCGCTTGGCCGGGTATGGATGAGCATGGGCTCGGCAATGCACTCGCCAATGGTCAGCTGCGGGTTGAATGACGCGGCCGGGTCCTGGAACACGAAGCCAATATCCTTGCGGAACGGCTTGAAGGTGCGCTCCCGCAGGTTGAGCATCTCATAGCCCAGCACCTTGAGGCTGCCGCCGGTGGTCCGGTTGAGCCCGGCAATGGCGCGCCCAATGGTCGTCTTGCCGGAGCCGGATTCACCCACCAGTCCAAACACCTCGCCCCTGGACAGGGTGAAGCTGACCCCGTCCACGGCTTTGAAGGCGGGTGTTCCCAGCCGTCCCGGATACTCGATCTCCAGGTTGTCGGCAGCCACCAGGATTTCCTCGTCCTGGTGGGGCCGTTCGGTGAGGCCCTCCGACGCCGAGTTGCGGCCCAGGTGCGGCACCGCAGCAAGGAGGTTGCGGGTGTAGTCCTGGCGGGGTTCAGCGAACAAGGTCTTCGCCGGGGCCTCCTCCACGATGTCGCCTTGGTACATCACCACCACGCGGTCCGCCAGATCCGCCACCACGCCCATGTTGTGGGTGATCAGCACGATCGATGTTCCATACTTGTCGCGCAGGTCCCGCAGCAGCTCCAGGATCTCGGCCTGGACTGTGACGTCCAGGGCTGTGGTGGGCTCGTCGGCCACAATGAGTCCAGGATTCAGGGCCAGCGCCGCGGCGATCACCACGCGCTGCTTTTGCCCGCCTGAAAACTGGTGCGGGTAGTAGTTGACGCGGTGCTCGGGATCAGGGATCCCCACTTTTCGGAGCGCATCGATGGCCCGTGCTTTCGCATCCTTTTTTGAAACGCGCCTTGGGCCCTCACTGGCCGCATGGGCGCGGATGCCTTCGGCGATTTGCCAGCCCACCGTGAATACCGGGTTCAGTGCCGTGGACGGTTCCTGGAACACCATGGCCACATCCCGGCCGCGGATCTGGCGGAGCTTCGCGGCGCTCACGCTGATGACGTCGGCGCCGTTGATCAGCACCGTGCCGGAGCTGCTCGCGGTTTCGGGCAGCAAGCCCAGGATCGTTTTGGCGGTCACCGTTTTACCGGAGCCGGACTCGCCAACGATGGCCAGGACCTCGCCTTTCCTGACGTCGAGGCTCACGTCCTTGACTGCCGGGACATCACCGACGTCGGTGGCAAAAGTGACCTTGAGGTGGTCGATGTCAAGAACCGGTTGGCCGGCGTCAGTGCCGTGGTTGGGCAAAGGATCGATGTTGATAGTCATGACGTCCTCACTTCTGCGCCGAGTGCCCCAGTGGCCACGGGCGCCGGTGAACTGCCGCCACCGGTCCGCCTGCGGCCGCGGAGGCGCGGATCGTTCAAGTCGTTGATGCTTTCCCCTACCAGAGTCAGCCCCAGGACTGTCCAGACGATGGCGATGCCCGGGAACAGGCCGGTCCACCAGATGCCTGACGTGGTATCGGCGAGCGCCTTGTTCAGGTCAAAGCCCCATTCCGCAGCCGAACTTGGCTCGATGCCGAAGCCGAGGAAACCAAGTCCTGCCAGGGTCAGGATGGCTTCGGACGCGTTGAGGGTGAAGATCAGCGGCAGTGTCCGGGTGGCGTTGCGGTAGATGTGCCTGGTCATGATGCGGATGTTCGACGCACCCACCACCTTGGCCGATTCGACGAAGGGTTCGGCCTTAAGGCGGATGGTCTCAGCACGGATCACCCTGAAGTACTGCGGGATGAAGACCACCGTGATGGAGATGGCGGCGGCCAGGATCCCGCCCAGCAGGCTGGACTGGCCGCCGCTGATGACGATTGCCATGACGATTGCAACCAGCAGTGAGGGGAAGGCGTAAATCGCATCCGCCACCACTACCAGGATCCGGTCCAGCCATCCGCCGATGTAGCCGCTCACCAGGCCCAGGATGACGCCGGCGAAGATGGAGAGAACCACGGCCACGATGATGACCAACAGCGCTGTTTGCGTGCCCCAGATCACGCGCGACAGGACGTCGTACCCGCCCACGGTGGTGCCGAGGAGGTGCTTGCCGCCGGGTGCCTGCTGGGTGGGGAAGCTCCCGTCGGCATCCGACAGTTGCGCGAAGCCATAGGGCGCCAGCAGCGGTGCCGCCAGTGCCGTGAGCAGGAAGATGCCGGTAAGGACGAGCCCCACCACCAGCATGAAACGCTGCAGGCCGACGCTTTTGTTGAAGTGGGAAACCACGGGCAGCCGCCGGAAAAGGGGGGCCCGCGGGTTGGCGACGGGTTCCAGGGGTGTCTCTGCAGTCATGTCAGTACCTCACGCGGGGGTCGATCAGCGCGGCAATGATGTCCACGATGAAGTTGGTGACGGCGACGATGACGGCCAGCAGCACCACGATGCCCTGGACGGCCACGAAGTCGCGCGCCGTGAGGTAGTTGGCCAGCTGGAACCCGAGGCCCTTCCACTCGAAGGTGGTTTCAGTCAGTACTGCGCCGCCGAGCAGCACGGCGACCTGCAGGCCCATCACGGTGATAATCGGGATCAGTGCCGGTTTGTAGGCGTGCTTGGTGACAAGGCGGAACTCGCTGACACCGCGCGAGCGGCCCGCCTCGATGTAATCCTTGCCCAAGGTGCCGATGACGTTGGTCCGGACCAGGCGCAGGAAGACTCCCGCTGTCAGGAAGCCCAACGCCACCGCCGGAAGGACAGCGTGGGACATGACGTCACTGAACGCGGCCATGTTTCCGCTGCGCAGGGCATCCAGCCAGTAGATGCCCGTGGGGGCCTCCAGCGCGGTGAGGGACAATTCGGTCCTGGTGCCCGCGCGGCCGGCGACCGGCAGCCAGCCAAGCCACACGGAGAACACCAGCTTGAGCAGCATGCCCGCGAAGAAGACCGGGGTGGCGTAGAACAGGATGGCCAGGATCCGAAGCACTGCGTCCGGCAGGTGGTCACGCCGGTGCGCGGCGATCATGCCCAGCGGAATCCCCACCAGCAAGGCAACGATGAGCGCGTTGACGGCCAGCTCCAGTGTGGCGGATCCGTAGGTAGTGAGCATCTCGGTGACCTTGCGGTTGTCCGAGAGGGTGGTGCCGAAGTTGCCTGTAACAAGCTGGCCCAGGTATTCGAAGTACTGCACAAGCAAGGGCCGGTCGTAGCCGGCGGCGTGGATCCGTTCCTGCAATTGATCCGGGGGAAGCCTGCCGCCCATGGCGGCGGTGATGGGGTCGCCGGTGATCCGCATAAGGAAGAACACCATGGTGACCAGGATGAGGATGGTGGGGAAGATCAGCAGGAAACGGACCAGGATGTACTGGCCCAGTCCTCCGCCTCCCTGTTTTTTCCTGGGTGGTAGGAGTGCGTCCGCGTCAGTGGGCGGCGCGTCAATCAAAGTTGTCATCGGTACCTGGATTCGTGGTGACCGGGAGCCAGCAGTCCCCTCGGTGCTGGCTGATGACCGGCAAAAGGCGGGACACCGTTGCGGCGTCCCGCCTCCGGCCCGTCAGAGCCCGATGGGGGTGGAGTGCTTACCTGGACAGGACGCCAAGGCGTGTCTTGAAGGAGGGATCAAGGGTCTTCTCGACGCCCTTGATGTCCTTCCCGGCCACCAGCAGCTGGGAGCCCTGGAGGAGCGGCAGGGTGGAAAGGTCCTTCGCCACCGCAGACTGGACGTCGCCAAGCAGTTTCTGGCGTTCGGTCTTGTCAGGCGTGGTGAGCTGCTTCTGCACCAGGTCCGTGACGGTCGGGTTCTCGTAGTGGTTCTTCAGGAAGTTGCCGGGGATGAAGAACGGCGTGAGGTAGTTGTCAGCGTCGGAGTAGTCCGGGAACCAGCCCAGCTGGTAGACCGGGTAAGCGTCTGCGGTCCTGGCCTTGGAGTACGTCACCCATTCCGTGGACTGCAGGTCCACGGTGAACAGGCCTGACTTCTCCAGCTGTTCCTTGACCATGGCGTATTCGTCACCGGAGGACTTGCCGTAGTGGTCCGGGTTGTACTGCAGCTTCAGGTTGACCGGACCGGTGACTCCGGCGTCTGCCAGGACCTTCTTGGCCTTGTCCAGGCTCGGTTTGCCGCTGCCGTCCCCGTACATCTCCTTCATCGGCTGGGTCGCGCCGGGCAGGCCGTCCGGGACCACCGAGTATGCGGGCACGTAGGTCCCTTTGTAGACCTGGTCGGAGATCGCCTGGCGGTCCACGATGTCAGCCATGGCCTGCCGCACTGCAAGGGCCTTGGCGGGGTTGGCTTCGGGCGTCTTGGCGCCGAAGGGCATGGTGTCGAAGTTGAAGACGATGTACCGGAGCTCGCCACCCGGGCCCTTGTAGACCTTGACCTTGGAGTCCTTCTCCAGGTCAGCGGCGTCGGTTGCTGTCAGGCTGCGGCCGGCAACATCGATATTGCCGCCCTGGACGTCCAGCTTCAGGTTATTGGAGTCGGCGTAGTACTTAATGACGGCGCTGTCATTCGATGGCTTGCCCAGCAGCCCGCTGTAGTCCGGATTGCTCTTGAGGCTGACGAGTTCGTTCTTCTTGTAGGAATCGATGGTGTAGGGGCCGGCGAAGGGCTTGCCGGAAACAATGTCCTCATCGCTCATCACTTTGTCGGCGGGGAAGACCTCCTCGTCAATGATCGGCCCCGTGTTGGTGCCCAGGACGCTGGGGAACACCTGGTCGTTGCCTGCCTTAAGGGTGAACACCACCGTGGTGTCATCCTTGGCCTCGACGGACTTGAGGTTGGACAGCAGGGACGACGGTCCGTTGGGGTCGTTGATCTTCACCACACGGTCGTAGGAAAACTTCACGTCCGAGGCAGTCAGTGCGTGGCCGTTGGCAAACTTCAGGTTGGGTTTCAGCTTCACGGTGAACTCTGTGGGCGTGGTGAAGGAGGCCGATTCCGCGATGTCCGGGCTGACCTCGGCCGCACCGGGCTTGGAGTTCATCAGGAAGGGGTACACCTGGTTCATTACCAGGAACGAACCTGCGTCATAGGAGCCGGCGGGGTCGAGGGTTACGACCTTGTCCGTTGTGCCGAATGTGATGGCGCCGCCGCCGGCGCTGCCGCCGGTGGACGTTCCGCCGCCTCCGCCGCCCGATGGCCCGGTGCAGGCTGTCAGGGCCAGGGCGGAGATGCCTGCCAGCGCGATGGCGCGGTGCAGGGCCGTTGTGCTCTTGATCATCTGTGAACTTTCTGTCCGATGAGTACGTGCGTGCCGGGCGCATGGCTTATGTACCCCTGCTCCGGCGCGCAGTGCTGATCCCTAGATTCAATCAGAGAGTCAGCCCTCAGGACGGCCAATTCTGTGAGTTGAAACACAAAATTTATTTCTTTGGTACCCCTGCCCACTAAGCGGACAGCGGGTGCAGGCATCCCGGCCCAACAGAGCCCGCTGCACGCCAAAGCACCGGCCCGGTGATGGCCGGGACGGTGCTTTGGATGGTACGGGTTAGAGCGCGGCGCGCTGGAGCGAGCGGGCGGCGTCGATGGTGGCCTGGCCCAGTACCCGGCTGCCTTGGTAAAGCACCACTGTCTGGCCGGGGGCCACCCCCCGCAGGGGCGTCGCCAGCCGGACCACCAACTGGCGTCCTGCTTCACCCTCGGTGGCGGACTCCACCCAGGCAGTGGCCGGGACCGGATCCCCATGGGCACGGACCTGCGCATGGCACTCGAATTCAGCTCCCGTTTCCACTTCGGCGATGGGAAGCCCTGCCCAGGAAACCTTGATGCCGCGGATCTCGTCGATCGCCAGGAGCGCCTCGGGCCCCACCACCACCTTGTTTTCCTTGGGCCGGATTTCCAGGACGAACCGCGGCTTGCCGTCGGCGGCAGGAGTTCCAAGCTTGAGGCCACGCCGCTGGCCGACGGTGAATGCGTTGGCGCCGGGGTGCTCCCCCACCTTCGCGCCCGTCTCATCCACGATGTCGCCGCTGGTCATGTCGATCTTTTCGGCAAGCCAACCGGCCGTATCGCCGTCGGGAATGAAGCAGATGTCATGGCTGTCCGGTTTGTTGGCCACGGACAGGCCGCGCCGTTCCGCTTCTGCGCGCACCTCCGCCTTGGATGGGGTGTCCGCCAGCGGGAACATGGAGTGCTTGAGCTGTTCATGCGTGAGGACGCCAAGGACATAGCTCTGGTCCTTGGCCCAGTCCGCGGCGCGGTGCAGTTCCCGGTTGCCGTCGGCGTCTTCGATCACCTTGGCGTAGTGGCCGGTGCACACGGCGTCAAAGCCCAGGGCAATGGCCTTCTCGAGCAGGGCGGCGAACTTGATGCGTTCGTTGCAGCGCATGCAGGGGTTGGGCGTCCTGCCGGCTGCGTATTCATCGATGAAGTCCTGGACCACGTCTTCCTTGAAGCGCTCCGAGAAATCCCACACGTAGTAAGGGATGCCCAGCACGTCGCAGGCACGCCAGGCGTCCCGGGAGTCCTCGATGGTGCAGCAGCCGCGGCTGCCCGTGCGCAGGGTGCCGGGCATGCGCGAAAGGGCAAGGTGGACGCCGACGACGTCGTGCCCGGCCTCCACCGCGCGGGCGGCGGCAACAGCGGAGTCCACTCCGCCGCTCATGGCTGCTAGTACTCGCATGCTGGCTTTCTGTTGAGGGATGGTGTCTTCCGCTTCCGGGCCGGACCGCCGGCGGGAAACGATCTTCGCCTATCTATTCTACGGTGGCAGGCAAATCAGTGATCCGCGTACAGCCGAACCACGCATGGGGAACTACCCGGCCATGCCGGTTCACGCGCCGTGCAGCGCCTGCCGCGCCACGGTTCCCGCGGTCTGGATCGAGGACTCGTGTCCGGCCATGCCGGCCTGGCGTGCCCGCGCATAAGCCTCCGGCAGCGCCTTAAGCAGGGCATCGACGTCGGCCTCGGTGGAAGCGTGCCCCAGGCTGAACCGCTGGGCTCCGCGCGCTGTCTCCTCGTCCAGGCCCATGGCCAGCAGCACATGGGATGGCCGCGGCACGCCGGCTGTGCAGGCCGAGCCGGTGGACGATTCGACGCCGGCCAGGTCAAGGAGGAACAGCAGCGAGTCCCCCTCACAGCCCGGGAAGGTGAAATGCGCATTGCCCGGCAGCCGGCCGGCCCCGGGTGCACCGCGAAGGACCGCTTCAGGGACGCATCCGCGGATGCCCTCGATCAGGCGATCACGAAGTGCGGCGACCCGCGCGGCCTCAGTCTGCAATCCGGCCGTAACAGCCTCTGCGGCGGCAGCGAAGGCAGCGATCGAGGCCGTGTCCAGGGTGCCGGAGCGGACGTCACGTTCCTGCCCGCCGCCGTGCTGCACCGGTGTCAGTTTGACCGCCCGGCCCAGCAGGAGTGCGCCCACTCCCACCGGGCCGCCGATCTTGTGCCCGGAGACGGACATGGCGTCCAGGCCCGAATCCTTGAAGTGCACCGGCACCGAGCCGAAAGCCTGGACGGCGTCAGAGTGCACCGGGACGCCGGCAGCGTGGGCCATTTCAACGACGCGGCGGATGGGCTGGATGGTGCCCACCTCGTTGTTGGCCCACATCACGGTCACCAGGGCCACGGCCCCCGGATCCCGGGAAAGCTCGGCCTCGAGGGCGTCGAGGTCCAGGAGACCATCGCTGTCCACCGGCAGCCAGGCCACCTCAGCGCCTTCGTGGCGTTCAAGCCATTCCACGGTGTCCAGCACCGCGTGATGTTCGACGGCTGAGCAGAGGATGCGGCGGCGCTTTGGGTCTTCTGCCACGCGCGACCAGTACATGCCCTTCACTGCGAGGTTGTCCGATTCCGTGCCCCCGGAGGTGAAAATGACCTCCGAGGGATGGGCTCCTGCGGTCGCGGCAATGATCTCGCGCGCATCCTCGACGGCACGGCGGGCCCGGCGTCCCGAGCCATGCAGCGACGACGGATTGCCCGTGCGCGCCAGTTCACGCGTCAGGGCGGCGAGCGCCGCAGCCGAAAGCGGAGTAGTGGCGGCATGGTCGAGGTACGCGGGCATCCCCCAATTCTATCGCGGCCTGCCGCTGCATCCGCGGCGGGAGCGTCAGTCCCCGCCGGTGATCCTTGCGCAGCATTGACCGGGTCCGGCAGCCGGGGCAACACGCTCTTCCGCACTGCCGCAGCCCACCGCGGCCCCGCGCAGGAAAGCGCCGTTCATGTCGCATACCACTGCCGTATGAGAACGCGAGAGCCGGTGGAACGGGCAGTTGGGAAGCAGGTAGCCGCCTTCACCGTCCTGCTCTGGCTGGTAGCCGGCTTCGGCCAGGAATTCCTCCAGGCCGCCGGCAGCTTCTGCCAGCTCCCGGCCTTTCCGGAAGGCGGCCGCACGGAGCGATTCACCGACGGGGGCGCCGCCGGCCAGGGAGGCTTCGATCGCCGCCGCCATGAGTTCCCCGGCGAGGTCATAATTCCGGTCAGGCACTGATGCGCCGACCTCGCTTCCCACCGGCCGGTACATCTTGGCGGGGCGGCCAGACCCCGGCCCTGCCCTCCCGGCCGGCTTGTGGAACTCCACAGCCAGCAAGCCGTCCTGCACCAACCTGTCCAGATGGAAGGAGACGGTACTCCGGGGCATGCCTGCAGCCTCAGCCACTTCGTCCCGCCCCATCGGTCCTGGCGCTGCAGCCACCAGTTCGAAAAGCTGCAGCCTCTTGGCATCCGTCAGCGAGGCCACGGCAGCAATCCTGTCAGCCCACGGAAGTCGGTACATGATGTCCACCAATCAAAATCCAAAGTCAAGATCTATTGATTATAGAACCTTCCCTTTCTAAAATTGGCATACCTACTTTTAGAAGGAGAGCACCATGAAATCAACATCGGCAGTGCAGGCCCGGAACGCAGCAACAGCCATGCCGGCGGCGAGGCAGGCGTTCCTGCTGCTGCGCACTGTCTTTACCATCGCACCGATCCTTTTCGGTTTGGACAAGTTCACCAACATCCTCACTGACTGGACCATGTACCTGGCGCCCCAGGCCACCGCCGTCGTACCACTGGCACCCCAGACCTTCATGTACATCGTGGGCGTTGTGGAGATCATCGCCGGCATCGTCGTGGCTGTGCGGCCGAAATACGGCTCGCTGCTGGTGGCGGCCTGGCTGGCAGGGATCATCATCAACCTGCTGCTGCTCGGGAGTTTCTACGACGTGGCCCTGCGGGACTTCGGTCTGCTGGTTGGCGCGCTGGCCCTTAACCGCCTGTCGAGGGAAAACAGCCGAACCGCTGCGTGAATCAACCTCCGTTTGGCGCTGTCCCTGATAGCGCCAAACGTTAGCTGAACAAAGACCCGCCGGCAGCTGAGCCCTCCAGCCGCCGGCGGTTTTGCGCGCGCCATGCGCAGCCTCAAGCGGACGGCGGCAGCAGCGGCAGGTAGCGAACCACGTCAAGGCGGGCGGAAGCAAGCGTTGCAGGGTCCGGGCAGGACACCGATATATAGGCAGAGGATTGCGCGGCCCCAAAGACCCTTGCCAGCACGGCAGTGGACCGTCCGCCGGGAGCTGACTGTTCAAAGGCCAGCACTTCCACGTTCTTCCCGGGAGCATCGGGGGTACCGCCCCACTGCAACGTTTGTGTCTTCAGGTACGAGGGCTGGATGGTGGGGTCCAGGTACTGGAACAGGGCGAGGGAAGATTCCCGGTCCCCACCACGTACCAGCGGAGCCTGGCCCGTGCTGACCCTCGCGGCAACAAGGCAGCCATCCGTTTTGGCGAACTGGCTGGCGCCCGACACGTTCTCCTTGACCAGCTTCCAGCCAGGCGCGTCTTTCAGCCCGTCCGAAATGCCTACCGGCACCCCTGGCGCCAGGGTGCCGCCGGCAGCAAAGGGCAGGTCCCGTCCCGCCACTGCCGCCGCATCGTATCCCGGGGTGATGGTGGGCCTGGACACAACGGGTGTGCCTGCAGGGGCAGCAGTCACGGAAGGATCCCGCACGTCCACGCTGCAGCCGGCCAGAAGCACCGAACCCAGGGCGGCGGCGGTGAGCAGCACCGCCCGGTTCCCTGCCCTTCCGGCCCGTCCCGCCGTCGTCGGCATATCCTTCTCCACTCCGTCACTCCCCCTCCGGCCGCTGTCCGGCGGCGCAGCACGAGTCTAGACGGCATCCCGCGGGAACCCGGAAGCCCTGGGCGTTCGTTGTTACGGCAGACTGCCATCCGTGCGGGCTGGACTGTGCTGGCTAAACTGGGCGGGCACTTTGCTTCCCCTGCGGAGATTTGAAGAAGCCGCGCATCAAGAAAAGGAACATCTTGACCGAGAGCAGCAGCTCCCACTACCAGGTCCTTCGCGTGGCCGTCACCGCCACCGAAAAGGAAATCAAGGTGGCTTACCGGCGCGCTGCCAGGACGGCCCACCCGGACCACGGGGGCGACGCCGCAACCTTCCGCCGCGTGACCGCTGCCTACGAGACCCTCATCGATCCACAGCGCCGTAAAGCCTACGACCGCACCTATGGCGCCGGTCCGGTCCGCGGCATGCCGTCCGACGACGGCGCCCACTTTGATGCGCCCGCCGCCGGAAGCCGGGCATTTGCCACCGTCCGCAGGCCGGACAACGACAGGAACACCGCGGGAGACCCGCCGGTGTACGTTCCGCCGTACGGGGAAGGCAGCTCCGAAGTCCCCCTTATTCCCCTTGCCCAGGCGCGCCAACAGGTGCACGGCATGCCGCGGAAACGGGGGATCTTTGGGGCCGAAGCCCGCATCCAGCGCGAAATGCGGACCGTGCAGCTGCTGACCCGGCAGGTGCTGCCGAACATCCCGGCCGCCCGGCTCATCAACGGCCTGCAGTCGCCCGCTGACAACAATCACATCGACCACGCGGTCCTGTCCGGCTACCGGCTGGCCCTAGTGAACTCCATGCTCCTGCCCAAGGGCGCCTACGCCTGGGACGGCCGGACCCTCAACCACGGCGGCCGGGCGGTGGCACCGCCGCAGCTCGCCCGGGTGGTGTGGGCCATGCAGGACATCTTTCCTGAACTCAACGTCACTGGCTGGACGGTGGTGCACAGCCCGGACGGCAACCTCCATGAACCCGTAATCGACCACCACCGGCGCCCCGCGGGCGCGCTGGAGACTGTGCAAATCGTCAACGCGGCGGGCATGGTGCGCGGCCTCAAGGAATTTCTCACATCAGGCCCGGCCCCCAACACGGTGAACGTCCCGGTCCTTGCCAGGTTGCTGCGAGGCATGCACTGAGCCTGGATGGCTAGGATGGGGAGGTGTTCCGCATCCTATTCCATGCCCCAGAAATCCCCGGCAATACCGGAAACGCCATCCGCCTTGCCGCAATCACCGGCGCAGAGCTGCACCTCGTGGAACCCCTGGGCTTCGACTTCTCCGATGCAAAACTCCGCCGGGCGGGCCTTGACTACCATGACCTCGCCGTCGTCACGGTGCACAAGTCGATCGACGACGCCTGGCGGCACCTTCAGCCCGAACGCGTCTACGCCTTCACGTCGGACGGCACCACCGGCTACACGGACATCGCCTACCAGCCCGGCGACGTGCTGATGTTTGGCCGCGAATCGGTGGGGCTCCCGGAAGAGCTGAAGAACGATCCCCACGTGACAGCCACCGTGCGCTTGCCCATGCTGCCGGCCCTCCGTTCGCTGAACCTTGCAAACGCCGCCTCGATCGCCGTCTACGAGGCCTGGCGGCAGCAGGGCTTTGCCGGGGCCAGGCTTTAGGAAGCCCCGGCCGAACAAATTCTTCACCCGCTGTCCCATCCACCCCGCCTCCGGCATCGAATGACTCTTGACGACATTCGGAGCGGGGCAAGGAGCGGCAGGTGACTCTACTGGAGGCAGGGTGCCAGCAGACGGGCCGCAGCCGGAACGGCACTGCTGAGGATTCGCCGCCCGGAGACTTATGCTTGGAATTAATGGAAAATCCCAACGCGCCAAATTCCGAGGGCTCCGCCGCGGTGACTGACCCACCTGCAGACCTCAGCCAACGCCTCTCGGTCCTGCTGGCGGGTATTGCCCGCGGGGACCAAGCGGCCTTTGCCGAGTTTTACCAGCTGACCTCCCGCAGGGTCTTCGGCATGGCACGGCGCGTCCTGATCGATCCCGAACTCAGCGAGGACACCACGCAGGAAGTCTTCCTGCAGGTCTGGCAAAACGCGGCGAAGTTCGATCCGCAGGCAGGCAGCCCGCTGTCCTGGCTGATGACCATCTCCCACCGGCGGGCTGTGGACAAGGTGCGGTCGTCACAGTCCTCCACCGACAGGGAAGCCAAGTACGGGGCCAGTACCCAGGACATCGACCACGACAGCGTGTCAGACGAAGTGGGCAGCCGGCTGGAAGCCGAGGCGGTGGTCCGCTGCCTGGGGACGCTGACCGAAACACAGCAGGAATCCGTGCGCCTGGCCTATTACGGCGGCCTCACCTACCGGGAGGTCGCGGAACGGCTGAATGCGGCGGTGCCCACCATCAAGTCCCGCATCCGCGATGGACTGATCCGTTTGAAGACCTGTTTGGGGGTGAGTTGAGATGAGCGGAATGGATGAAGCCCGCAACGGCGGTTCGGGTTCCTTCGGCGACACTGTCGCCATGGACCTGGCCTCAGGCCGCGCCGTGGACCTGGCCGAGCTTTACGCCCTCGATGCTGTCACGGAGCAGGAACGCGGCGCCATTGACCTCTATATCTCCACGGCCCCGGAGGCGGAACGCCAGGCCTTCTTCGAGCGCGTCCGGCAGTCCCGCGAGGCGCTGGCCCGCACCTTCCGGGTGGAGGAGGCGCCGCCGTCGGACCTCTTCGACCGGATCTTGGCGCAGTTGCCTGCCCAGTTCCCCGGGCAGGACAGACTGCCTGGCGGAGGTGCGCCGGCACCAGCCGGAACCAGCGCTCCAATGCCTCTTCGCGTCGCTCCCGGCGGGCCGGACGCACGTGACGAGCTGGCGCATGCCCGCAAGCGGCGGGAGGAACGGCGCGGCCCGTCCGGCGCCCGGCGCTGGCTCATTGGCGTGGCGGCCGCCGCAGCCATCGCGCTGGGCGGCGTGGGTGTGGGCGCCTACATGGCCGACCAGAACGACCCCGTCAACCAGGTGGCCAGGGCCGGGGACCTGCGCGAGGCTTCCGTGAACGTTATAGGCGGCGGCAAGGCCACCCTCCTGATTTCAGCGTCGGAGGACGCAGCCGTGGTGAAAATGAGCGGCGTGCCCGCTCCCCCGGCCGGCAAGGTGTACCAGATGTGGCTGATCCCCAAGGACGGCTCCGCGCCGGTATCCCAGGGGCTGATGGACGAACAAGCCCTCTCCAAACCGGCAGTGGTCCAGGGAATCCACTCGGCTGCCTCATTGGGGATCACCGTTGAGCCGGCCGGCGGGTCCAAGGCGCCTACGCTGCCCACGGTGGCGGCAGCCCCGCTTGGAGCCTGACCCGGCAGCAACACCGGCACCAACGCGCCCATAAAGAGAACGGATCGCCCCCGGCCCCTTCCGATGGAAGGAACCGGGGGCGCTTTCCTGCCCTAGAAACCTGCGATTGTCCCGGGCCCGTTGACTGCCACAACGTGGAAGGCTTCCGCGCTGCGCCCGTCCGGCAGCCCGGCCCGGGCGGCGTTGAGCCGCATCCCTTGCCGGACGGTGGCTTCCATGGCGTCCACGTCAGGATGCTGGCTGACGTGGACGTGGATGGCTGCCAGTTTCGCATCCACCTGGGCGGTGACGTCCACGAAGTGGTTTTCCCGTTCTTCCGGGCCGGCATACAGCCACAGCCATGGCAGCTTGTAGGCCGCCAGGCCGGCTTCGGCCAGCTCCGGGTAGGCGAAGGGGTTTTCGAGCGCCGGATACACGGCGCGGGTTACGGCTTCCCCGACGGCCAGGTGGTCGGGGTGGCTCTTTTGGATCCGCTGCCAGTTCCGTTCAGGATGCATGGCCAGGACGACGTCGGGACGGAGTTCGCGGATCAGCCGCACCACCGCTTTCATCACCTCGTGCGAGGGCTCGAGGTACCCGTCCCGCTGGTGGAGGTAGTGGATGTCGGTAACGCCCACGAGTCCCGCGGCGCGGCGCTGCTCGGCGTCGCGCATGGCGATGATGTCCGCGCGGTGGGCGGGGTTGAAGCCGCCCGCGTCGCCGTCGGTCATGATGCAGTAGCTGACCTCCACGCCTGCCGCCGTCCACGCGGCGATGGTGCCGGCGGCGCCGAAGTCGATGTCGTCAGGGTGGGCTGCAAAACAGAGCACCCGCCCAACCCGGTGCATTTCCGGGTTGAACGGGCTCCCTGCCTGCCCGTGGGAGGCAGTCAACGATTCAGCCTTTTCGCTTCTTGATCTCGGCTGCGGCCTGGGGAAGGACATCGAATACGTCACCGATGATGCCGAAGTCCGCAATTTCGAAGACCGGGGACTCGGCATCCTTGTTGACGGCGACGATGACCTGGGATGTCTGCATGCCGGCTTTCTGCTGGATGGCGCCGGAGATGCCCGCGGAGATGTACAGCTGCGGGGAAACTGTCTTGCCCGTCTGCCCCACCTGGGCGTCGTGGCTGATCCAGCCTGCGTCCGTTGCCGCACGGGAGGCGCCCACGGCGGCACCGAGGGCATCGGCCAGCTCCTCCACGGGACCGAAGTCGCCGTCCATGCCGCGTCCGCCGGCAACCACGATCCGTGCATCCGTCAGGTCGGGCCGGCCGCTGGCCACCTTCTGCTCGCGGGCTGTGATCCGGGCAGCGGCTGCCACTGCGGGAACATCCACGGTGGCCGTTTCGGGGGTTGTAGGCGCAGGGGCAGGTTCCGGGATGACGTTGTTGGCCTTCAGGGTCAGCACGGAAACCGGGGTGGTGGCCTTGCAGGCGGTGCTGTAGGAGCCGGCCAGGACGGACTTGTGCGCGGTGCCGTCACCGTCCACGGCGACGACGTCGGTGATCACCCCTGCGTTCAGCCGAATCCCCACGCGTGCTGCGATCTCCTTGCCTTCCGGCGAGTTGTCCAGCAGCACGATGCCGGCGCCGCTGGCCTCTGCCGCGGCGGCCACGTAGGCGGCCTTGGGTGCAACCAGGAAGTCATCCAGGTCCTGGGCGGACGGGCGCAGGATGTTTCCCACGCCGTACTCGGCGAGGGTGGCAGCGACGCCGTCGGAAAGATCCCCGTTGAGTGCCACGGTGCTTCCGCCCAGAGAGCGCGCCAGGGTCAGCAGCTCAAGGCTGCTCTTCTTGAGCGATGCGCCCGGGTTGTCGATAAATACGAGTACTTTTGCCATGTCGATGTCCCTCTTAGAGCAGCTTCTGGGCGGCCAGGAAGTCAACCAGCTTGATGCCGGCGTCGCCCTCGTCGGTGATGATGGTGCCTGCGGTCCGGGGCGGCCGCTGTTCGGCGCTGGCCACGCTGGTCCAGGAGCCGGCGAAGCCCACCTGAGCGGGGTCGACGCCGATGTCGGCCAGGGACAGAGTGGTGATGCTCTTGCGCTTGGCCGCGATGATTCCCTTGAAGTTGGGGTACCGGGGCTCGTTGATCTGGTCCGTCACGGATACGACGGCAGGCAGCGGCGCCTCGACGGTCTCCGAGGACGTGTCGGCGTCGCGGCGGGCCGTCAGCCGACCGCCGTCGACCTCCAGCGTGGAGGCAAAGGTGACCTGGGGCAGCCCGAGCCGTTCGGCCAGCTGTGCCGGGACCAGGGACGTTTCACCGTCGGTGGAGGCCATGCCGGTGAGGACCAGGTCCACGCCGCCGAGGTGCCGGACCGCTGCGGCGAGTGCCAGCGAGGTGGCTGCGGCGTCCGAACCGGCCAGCGCGTCGTCGGTCACGTGGACGCCCTCGGTGGCGCCCATCTGGAGGGCCTTCTTGACGGCGTTGACAGCTCCGGAGGGGCCCATGCTGAGGGCGATGACCTGGTTGCCCGCCTTGCTTCCGCCCCTCGCCTCGGCCAGCTGCAGCGCTGCCTCGAGGGCGTATTCGTCAAGCTCGGACAGAATGCTTTCGTCGCGGTCCACGGTGTTGCCCGCACCGTTCAGGTGGCGGTCGAACTGGGCGTCCGGTACATGTTTGACCAGGACTACGATCTTCAATGTCTCTTCCACTGTGTTTACAGCAGCCTTCCATGCTTGTGGACAGCCAGCCGGGTGGGTCATGGCCGCGGAATGCCCGGCAGGCGGGTAGCTCCTAGCTAACCATATCGGCGTGCCCCCGCGCCCTCTTCCGTTAACGCCTGTGTCAGGCCGCCGCCGAGAGACAGCATGACGACGGCGGCGCCCCCCTTGGGAACGCCGCCGTCGTTATTGCTGCAGGGTGGTGCTGCCGGACGTCAGCTGGCCGCCGCACCCAGGGTGACGTCGAACGTCTGCTCCTTGCCGCTGCGCTGGACCGTGATCTTCACAGTGGAGCCTGCCGGCTGTTCACGGACCGCGGCCGTCAACTGGTTCGGTTCGCCGATGGTGAGGTCGTTGAACTTGGTGATGACGTCACCAACCTTGATTCCGGCCTTTCCGGCCGCCGAGTTGGGGTCAACGGTGGCGACGTCGGCCCCCACCGAGAATTCGGAGGATGCGCCGGATGTGGTCTTGGCTTTGACGCTGACGCCCAGCTGGCCGTGCGAGGCCTTGCCGGTGTCAATGATTTCCTGGGCCACGCGCTTGGCGTTGTTGATGGGGATGCTGAAGCCGACGCCGATGTTGCCGCTCTGCGAGGAGGACGTCCCGGATCCCGCGGAGGCGATGGCGACATTGACTCCGATGATCTCGCCCTTGTTGTTCACCAGGGCGCCGCCGGAGTTGCCGGGGTTGATGGCCGCGTCAGTCTGGATGACGTTGATGGCGATGGAGCCCTCGCCCGAGCTTTGCTGGCTCTGGCCGCCGCCCGGGGGCGCGAACTGGAAGCCCTGGTCGCCGCCCTGGCTGTTGTCACCGCCCTCCGGTGCTGCAGACGATGCGACGCTGATGGTCCGGTTGAGGGTGGAGACGATGCCGTCCGTAACGGTTCCGGTCAGGCCGAGCGGGGATCCGATGGCGATGGCGGTATCCCCCACGTTGAGCTTGCCGGAATCGCCAAGGGTGGCAGGGGTGAGGCTTGAGGTGTCGTCCACCTTGATGACGGCGAGGTCGGACAGGGGGTCGGTGCCTACCAGCTTTGCCGGCAGGACCTTTCCGTCGCTGGTCCGGATTTCCAGGGTGGCGTTGGCAGTCTGGCCATCGAGGGTCACCACGTGCGTGTTGGTCAGGATGTGGCCCTGGTCGTCGAGGACGATGCCCGAACCGGTGCCCCCTGAACTGCCGCTGCTGGCACTGATGGTGACAACGCTGGGCGAAGCCTTCACAGCCGCTGCGGTGATGGCGTTGACGTCGTCCTTGTTGTTGACGATGACGGTCCCGGGCTGGCTGTTGCCGGTGACGGTTGACGTGCTGGACCCGGTGTTGCCGAACAATTCGCCGGCACCGACCGTGGCCACGCCGCCGCCGACGAGGCCTGCTGCGAGGATGCTGGCCACGAGGGTCCCGACGCCGAAGCTCGCCTTCCGCCGGGGCGCGTCCTTGGGGTTGGGTGCCAGGCCGACGCTCCCGTTGGGTGTGCCGTGGCCTTCACCGTGCAGGGGCTGGCCGTTCTGCTGCTGGCCGTAGTATCCGGACTGGCCGTAGAACGGCTGCCGCTGCGGGTACACCGGGCGCGGGGCCCCCGGCAACTCCTGGGTGTGGTTTTCACGCGGCTGCGGCTGGTCCAGTCGCTCTGTGTGGTTCTGGTAGGCCGCGTGGTTCTGCTGCTCCCCGCTGCTGTTCCCATACTGAGGGGCCGCCTGGCGGTCTCCGGGCTGCTGCTGGTCCTGCCGCTGCGGATCCTGCTGCTGCCACGGGTTCCTGCTGCCCCCGTGGCTGTCCTCCGGGACCGGTCCTGGGGTTTGATTCTCAGTCATGGGACTTCCTTTCATCCTCGTCTGCCATTAACTATGTACCGTTCCGCTGGAACAAGCTCGGATGTTTGCTGGGAGCTTCCTGAACGCAAGGGTGCTGGCCGCCCGGCTGGGCGGCGTTTCGCTGGGGGCATATTCGGCCGCATGGACTGGCTGTGGGGTGCACCATAGAATCAAGATGAATTGCCACAGCGACCTGCGGCTTCACACCAAGCGTGGGGGCGCTGCTGGATTCGACGACTGATTCGTCCCGAATCGGTGTCAGGCGTGCTGAAGGGTTGCACATGCGGTCAAAGTTCAAACGTATCCTCGCCGTGATCGGCCTTGCCGGATTGCTGGCGGTACCCGCCGGCGCCGCGTGGGCCGAAGACCCGGTCAAGATCCCGTCGGGCACCAACATCGTGGATGACGCCAATGTCCTGGGCGGCCGGAAGGGTGAGGTCCAGGACGCCATCCAGAAGCTGTTGAAGGACCACAAGTACAACCTGTACGTGGTCACGGTGAAAACCTTCACCAACCCGACCGACCCAGCCCAATGGACGCAGAAAGTAGCTGAGCTGAAGAGCATGGGCAGGGCCGATGCCGTCCTGGCAATTGCTGTTGATGACGGCAAGTTCAACTTCGCCACGAATTCGAACAGCCCTATCCGGTCCAAGCAGGCCAACATCAGCCAGAACGCAGTCACGGCCAACCTCGCTGGCGGCAAGCGCGATTTCGCGCAGGCCGCCATTGATACTGCCTCCGCCATTGGCGATGCCGCCGGCGGCGGCAGCGGCAACGTGTCATCCGGTGACGGCGCCGGCGCCGGCGTCCTGGTAGGTGCGGGTGTGGTGGTGGCCGGAGGCGGCGCGTACCTCTACTACCGGAACCGCCGGAAAAAGGCTGCCGGCCAGGACGCATCCAGCGGCAGCTATGGGCCCCAGGGCGCCGAGCTGGACCCGCTGGCGTCACTCAGCGTTGAGGAACTCCGCCGGAAGAGCGGTTCCCTGCTGATCGAGGCGGATGACGCCATTAAGACCAGCGAGCAGGAACTAGGCTTCGCCCAGGCGCAGTACGGCGATTCCGCCGTCGGAAATTTCACCAAGGCACTGGCCGAGGCCAAAGCCCACATGACGGAGTCCTTCAAGCTGCAGCAGCAGCTCGACGACCATATTCCGGACACGGAGGAGCAGCAACGGACCTGGCTGGGCGAGATCATCCGCCGCTCCGAGGCCGCCCTGGCATCCCTCCAGGAGCAGAAGGCTGACTTCGATTCCCTGCGTGAGCTGGAGAAGAACGCACCTCAGGCCCTTGCCGCGGTCAACGCCGGAGCCCGCGAAGCGGACGCCAAGATCGCCAGTGCGGAGCAGTCCCTGGCCACTATGCGGTCCAAGTACGCGGACAGTGCGCTGACGCAGGTCTCGGACAACATCGTCCAGGCCAAGGAACGCCTCGCCTTCGTGCAGAACGCGTCCGAAACCGCGCAGCAGAAGCTCGGTGAGGGCGAGAGCAGCCTCGCAGCAGTGGCCGTACGCGCGGCCGAAGAAAGCCTGCACCAGACCAACGTCCTCCTGGACGCCATCGCCAAGGTGGCCACCAACCTCGACGAGGCCCGCAACGGCCTCGAAGCCTCGGTGGTGGACATCTCCCAGGACCTGGCCCAGGCAAAGGCCATGATCCAGTCCGGCGCCCATGCCGAGCTGGCCGGGCCGGTAGCCGCGGTGGAGGCCGCATTGGCCCAGGTTAGGAGCGAAATCCAGGGCGGAAAGATCGACCCCATCGCCACCCTGCAGCGGGTCGAAACCGCCCACCAGTCCCTGGACCAGGCCCTGACCGGGATCCGGGACCAGCAGGAGCAGGCGCGGCGCGCGCAGGCCTCGCTGCAGCAAACCATCATGTCCGCCCAGGCGCAGATCAGTGCCACGTCCGACTACATCACGGCCCGCCGCGGCGGAGTGGGCACCGAGGCACGCACCAGGCTTGCTGAGTCTCAGCGCAACCTCGACTATGCGCTGTCCATTGCCCGCACGGACCCTGTCACCGCGCTCACCTACGCACAGCAGGCGCATGCCCTGGCAGCGCAGGCGGCCCAACTGGCCCAGGCCGACGTCGAACACTTCGACGGCTACGCCAACCAGGGCTACGGCCGCGGCGGCATGTTCGGCGGCGGAGGCGGCGGTGGACTGGGCGGTGCCATTCTGGGCGGCATCCTGATCAACTCCATCCTCAACGGTGGCCACGGCGGCTGGGGCGGCGGCGGTGGCTGGGGCGACGGCGGAGGAGGCGGTGGCTTCGGAGGCGGTGGGGACTTCGGCGGCGGCGATTTCGGCGGCGGAGACTCCGGCAGTTTCTAAGGACTTCCGCCGGAACACGCCGGAGAACCCCGGCGGGCGGACAGAAGCAGTACACCACTGTTCACGGACGTCAGTGGTCAACAAAGAGCAGGACGAAAGGCAAACACCATGGTTAAGCAGTCCATTTTCGGCCGGATCGCACAGCTGGCAAAGGCGAACATCAACTCTTTGCTGGACAACGCCGAGGATCCGCAGAAGATGCTGGACCAGATGGTCCGCGACTACACCAACAACATCGCCGAAGCAGAGTCCGCGGTGGCGCAGACCATCGGCAACCTCCGCATGCTGGAAGACGACTACAACGAGGACGTCAAGAACGCGCGCGACTGGGGAAACAAGGCACTGGCCGCCTCCCGCAAGGCTGACGAGTTCCGCGCGGCCGGCGACGTTGCCGACGCCGAGAAGTTCGACAACCTGGCAAAGGTGGCCCTTCAGCGGCAGATGTCAGCTGAGAACGAAGCCAAGGGTGCGGAGCCGAGCATCGCCTCCCAGCGCGAGGTGGTGGACAAGCTGAAGACCGGCCTGGACCAGATGAAGAACAAGCTCAACCAGCTGACCAGCAAGCGCAACGAACTGGTGGCCCGGTCAAAGACGGCAGCGGCGCAGTCCCAGGTGCACGACGCCATCAAGAGCATCGACATCATGGACCCCACCAGCGAAGTAGGCCGCTTCGAGGAAAAGATCCGCCGCGAAGAGGCCAAGGTCCGCGGACAGGAGGAACTTGCAGCGTCCAGCCTGGACGCGCAGTTCAACCAGCTGGAGGACCTGGGCGAGCAGACCGAGATCGAGGCCCGGCTGGCCGCGTTGAAGTCCGGCGGCGCCAAGCCTGCCCTCGGTGCCGCCGGTGCCGCGCAGTCCGAGTCGACCGTTGAGGAAGCTGACTTCGACAAGCTCTAAAGTCAGCTGCCTTGCACAGGCAAACCAGGCGATGGCCGGGACCGCGGTCCCGGCCATCGCCATGTCCACAGTGTGTAGCGTGGTCCCATGACCTCCCTTGAAGAGACCGCCCTGGTCTGGCTCCGCGACGACCTTCGCCTGGACGACAACCCCGCGCTGAATGCCGCCGCCGCGCTGGACCTGCCGCTGACGGTGGTCTACGTCCTGGATGAAGAATCTGCCGGCATCAGGCCGCTGGGAGGCGCAACCCGATGGTGGCTGCACCACTCGCTGCAGGCCTTGTCCTCCGCTCTCGAGGCCCGCGGCTCGCGCCTGCTCCTTCGCCGTGGGCCGGCCGGGCCGGTGATCAAGGAAGTGGCAGCGCAGACCGGGGCAGCGCACCTCTTCTGGAACCGGCGATATGGCCAGCCCGAACGAAACATCGACGCCGCCCTTAAGTCGTGGGCCGCGGAAAGCGGCCTGGAGGCGTCAAGCTTCCAGGCAAACCTCCTGTTCGAGCCCTGGACGGTCAAGACCGGCTCCGGCGGGCCCTATAAGGTGTTCACGCCCTTCTGGCGGGCATGCCTTGCCGGCCAGGAGGTCCGCGACCCCTTCGCGCCTCCCTCCGTGATCCCGGGACCTCCGCTACCAGGCTGCCTCCAGACAGGTGACGACCTCGACAGCTGGCGGCTCCTCCCCTCCTCCCCTGACTGGAGCGGCGGCCTCGCCGCCACCTGGACCCCCGGGGAGGAAGGCGCACACCACCGGGTGGACGACTTCCTGGACGGACCCGCCGGGGAGTACGGAACCGGGCGGAACCTGCCCGGCACCGAGGGAACCAGCCGCCTGTCACCCCACCTGAGATTCGGCGAGGTCAGTCCGTTCCGGGTGTGGCACGGGATCCGCCGCCGCTATCCGCAAAAGGTGCCTGCCGACGTCGGGATTTTCCGCTCCGAGCTTGGCTGGCGCGAATTCTGCTGGCAGCTGCTGTACAACAACCCGGAACTCGCCACCCGCAACTACCGGCCCGAATTCGACCGGTTCGCCTGGCAGCAGCCGGGCAGGAGTGAGCTCGAGGCGTGGCAGCAGGGCCGTACGGGCTACCCCCTGATCGATGCCGGGATGCGGCAGCTCTGGCAGACCGGCTGGATGCACAACCGCGTGCGGATGGCTGCGGCCTCGTTCCTGGTCAAGAATCTACTGACTGACTGGCGGGTCGGAGAGGAATGGTTCTGGGACACCTTGGTGGACGCCGACGCTGCCAGCAACCCGGCCAACTGGCAGTGGGTGGCCGGCTCGGGCGCGGACGCTTCACCGTACTACCGAATCTTCAATCCGGTCACCCAAAGCAAGAAATTCGACGCCGTCGGCCGGTATCTGCGCGAGTTCGTCCCTGAGCTCGCGGGCCTCGACAACAAATCCATCCACGAGCCCTGGAAGACGGGGGTTCCGGATTATCCCGAACCCCTCGTTGAGCTGCCGGAGTCCCGGGAACGCGCGCTGGCAGCGTACCAGCAGCTCAAGGACGGCTGAGCCGGCCCCCGGCTGTACCGCCCCTCTCCTGCTCTGCGCAAGGCTGAGCAGGCCTTAGCGGCTGACCTTGCCCATGAGGGAGGCGATGGGCCGCAGGAAGATGGGGCGGGCCAGGAACCAGGCGGCCACCATGACGGCCACGGAGGCCAGGAACACCCAGAAGCCGAACCAGCCGTCGTCGTCCCTGACCCCGTACATGTGGTTCAGGTTCCGCAGCGCACCGGTGGCAAGCACCAGGAAGACGTGGACCACAATGAAGGCCACGAAGTAGACCATCACCGGGAAGTGGACGGCCCGCGCCCACTCGATGGGGTAGGCCTTGTTCAGGCCCGCGGCCTTCTTTGGCCAGGCGGAGGACATCCGCAGGCCCGTGATGAACGCCAGCGGCGCAGCGATGAAGACGGTCACGAAGTAGGCCAACAGCTGCAGCGCGTTGTAGTTGATCCAGCCGTCTTCCGTGGGCCAGTCCAGCGAGGCATACTGCAGCGCGGCCGACAAGGCATTCGGGAAGATGTCCCAGCTGGTAGGGACGATGCGCATCCATTGCCCGGTGGCGAACAGCAGCACCGCGAAGACGAGCCCGTTCAGGATCCAGAGGGCATCCAGAGTCAGGTGGAACCACAGTTCGAGGGTGATCTTGGTGGGCGCGTTCCTGGTGCGGATCAGGCCCTTATTGTTCCTGGTCCAATGCCCGCTGGGCCGCGTGGTGGTGCGAACCTGCCACCCTGTGCGGATGATCAGGAGCAGGAAGAAAGCGTTGAGGAAGTGCTGCCACGCCAGCCAGGCGGGAAAACCCACCGGGGCGTTGCCCGGCAGTTGGGACTGGCCTGGGTAATCCGCGAGAAAGGACGCGACGGCGGGCAGTCCCACGAGCAGCCGGGCCACCAGGACCACCAGGACCAACGCCGCGAGGACAGCGGGAACCACCCAGTAAAGCCGGGACCGCTTACCCGTCGCGGCGCCGGGTTTCTTCGTGGGTGTGGCCATCGAACTACATACCTCTCAGGAATGACTGGGCGGCCCGCAGATCGCCGGGCCCTTCGAAAGAGAATACTAGGAACTGTGCGCATCCAAGGAAAAGAAAAGCCCTGACCGGCGTAACTGCCGGTCAGGGCCTTCATAAGTTGCGGGGACAGGATTTGAACCTGTGACCTCTGGGTTATGAGCCCAGCGAGCTACCGAACTGCTCCACCCCGCGTCGCTTGATCAACACTACCCTACTTTCACGGCCGCGCTGACCACGGTCCACCAGGCCCCCTTGGAACCCGAGCACCAGAGAGGTTGGCCACGGCCGTGACGTCGGGGAAAGCAAAAGGCCCGGACATTGTTTCCAATGTCCGGGCCTTTCCTCAGTTGCGGGGACAGGATTTGAACCTGTGACCTCTGGGTTATGAGCCCAGCGAGCTACCGAACTGCTCCACCCCGCGTCGCAAGAACTACTTTACCGGGAGGTGAACCGCAGGCCAAATCCAAGCGGCGTGACGTCCGTTACGCCCGCCCGGCACCCTGACCCCCCTAGGAGCTTCCGGTGCCGGGCCGCCGTCGTACTACTGGCCCGCTGATGCGGACGGCGTTGCCGAAGGTGAGCTGGAAGCTGCGGGGGCCGGGCTGGCCTCCGGAGCGGTCACCGGGATCTTGGCTTCGGCGTCCATGGCCTTCTTCAGCGCTGCCGCGATCTTCTTCTGCGCTTCGCCGTAGGCAGCAAAGTCACCGGCCGCGAGCGCCGTCTGTCCGGACTGGATGGCCGCGTTCGCCTCATCCAGGGCCGCCTTCAGCTGGGCCTTGGCGTCCGCCTCTGCCGGTGTGGCAGGCGCGGCCGGGCCGGCCGGCGTCTGCCCGTTGTTGGCGGAGTCACCCGCGGCTGCACCGGAGTCACCGCCGAAGAGCTGCTTGAGGGCCGCGTCCAGCGTCGGGGCGAAGCCCACCTTGTCGCCAAAGGCCACCAGGACGCGTTGCAGCGTGGGGTATGACGTCTCACCCGTGGACTTGAGGTAGACCGGCTGGACGTAGAGGATGCCGCCGCCGACGGGCAGGGTGAGCAGGTTGCCGTTCAGCACGTCCGACGCACCTTGGCGCAGCAGGTTCAGCGCCTGCGAAACGGTGGGGTCGGAGTTGAACTTGTTCTGCGCCTGCCCCGGACCGGGCACCTGTGTTTCCGGCGGGATCTGCAGCAGCCGCAGCTTGCCGTAGCCTTCCGCCTTCACGCCGGCCTGGTTCCCCGCGTCCGAATCCGCGGCGAGGAAGCCGTACAGGACGTTGCGGGCGTTTCCGTTCACGATCTGCGGGATGTAGGAGGAAGTCAGCTGGAACGCCGGCTTTTCCTGGTCCGGCATCTGCAGCGACATGTAGAACGGCGGCTGCTTGACGTCGGTATCCACCGTCGGATCGGCGGGGACGCTCCACGCGTCGTTGTTCTTGTAGAAGCTGGTGGGATCCGTCACGTGGTACTGCCCCAGGAGCTCACGCTGGACCTTGAACAGGTCCTCCGGGTAGCGGACGTGGCTCATGACTGCCCCGGACATCTCCGAGTAAGGCTTCAGGGATGACGGGAAGACCTTCTGCCAGGCCTTGAGGACCGGGTCCGTGTCGTCCCAGGCATAGAGGGTGACGGAGCCGTCGTAGGCGTCTACCGTGGCCTTGACTGAGTTGCGGATGTAGTTCACCGTGCTGTTGGGCAGGGCCACGGCGCGACCGGAGCTGGTCTGCGAATCCGTGGTGGCATCCGACAGCTGCTTCTGCTGTGAGTACGGGTAGTACTGGCTGGTGGTGTAACCGTCCACGATCCACTTGACCCGGCCGTCCACCACTGCCGGGTACGCCCCGCCGTCAACCGTCAGGTAGGGCGCCACCTTCTGAACCCGCTCGCGGGGGCTGCGGTCGTACAGGATCTGCGACTCCGGGTTCACGCCGTCCGAAAGCAGCAGGTCCGAAGACTGGAACTTGATGGCGTAAAGGATCTTGTTGAAGAAGGAGCCAACATTGGGCCCGGCGTTGCCCTTGAACGTGTACTGGGTTTCGCCCTCCCCTTCCTTTCCGGAAGGACGGTCCTGCTCACGCGGCGCGGCGCCGTCGGGGGCACCCACGATCGAGTATTCCGGCGAAGTCTCACCGAAGTAGATGCGCGGTTCGTAGGTTGTGTCGTTCCCCAGCACGCCGGTGGACGGAATGCCGGACTGCAGGAATTCGGGCTTGCCGTCAACGGTAAACTTGTTGCCCTTGGCAGCCACAACCCCGTAACCGTGGGTGTACACCACGTGCTGGTTCAGCCAGCCCTGCTGGTTGGTTGCAACGTTCGTGGGGTTCAGTTCCCGAACGGCGATCACGGTGTCCTGGATCTTGCCGTCCACCTCATAGCGGTCCACGTTGAGGGCCTTGGGGAACTGGTAGTACGCGCGGTACTGTTCCAGCTGCGCAAAGGCGTCCGAGATCAGGTTCGGGTCCAGGAGCCGGATGTTGGCAGTGGTCTGGGCGTCCGGCGCGAGTGCGCCGGTGTTGGCAGTATTGGTTGCGTCGTACCGGGTCTCCTGGATGCCATTCAGGCCGTAGGCCTTGCGCGTGTTCTCGATGTTGCGCTGGATGTACTTGCTTTCCAGCGTCTGCTCGGACGGGCGGACCTGGAACTGCTGGATCACCCAGGGGTACACGCCACCGGCCAGGATGGAGGTGATGATCAGCATGGCCGTGCCGATCACTGGAAGGCGCCAGCGGCCGATCACGGCGGCCACGACGAACAGGACGGCCACCAGGACGGCAGCCACCGCGAGGATGGCCTTGGTGGGGATGACGGCGTTGACGTCCGTGTAAAGCGCGCCGGCCCAGCGGCCCCCGTTGCTCTGGACGGAAGAGTAGCGGTCCAGCCAGAAGTTGACGCCCAGGAGCACCAGGAAGGCGGCGCCGGTCACGGCGATATGGATTTGCGCTGCGCGGCTGGTGAAGACGCCGCGTTCCATCAGGCGGATGCTGCCGTACAGATAGTGCGTGAGGAGGCCGGCGATGCCCGCAATCACCACCACGCTGATCAGGAACCCGGTCACAAACCCGAGGAACGGCAGGGTCATCAGGTAGAAGCTGATGTCCATGTTGAACTGTGGATCAGCCTCTCCGAAGCCAACCTGGTTGAAGAACAGCAGGACCTTCTGCCACTGGCTCGCGGCCGCGCTGCCCGCAAACAGGCCGAAGAGGACCGGCAGGCCCACCATGACGATCCGCCGGACCGGCTCCAGCTGGGCTTGGTACCGGTTGAGGTTGTCCCGGATCTCGGAATCCGGCGCGTAGACCGGCCTGGCGTTGTAGGCAATCCTGATCGAGAAGAAGACTGCCGAGAACATGATGGCGAAGCCGGCCACGAAGGTGGCGATCTTGGCCAGATTCTCGGTGACGAAGACCTCGATGAACCCCAGCTGCCGGTACCAGAGGACGTCGGTCCAGACGTTGGCGAAGAAGATGAAGCCCACTACCACCAGGGCAACGACGATCAAGGTGGGCGTCAGCACGCCTCGTCGTGAAGGGGGCCTGCCGGTGGACATGGTGCTGGCGGGACGGGACAAACTGGGTACCTCATAGCTGGTCGTCAGATATTCGAAGCGTGCGAGCGACGTACGGTACCGGTCAAACGGCTGGTTTCGTCCGTCAACTTGTGCCACGAGTGGCGGTAAAGCTTAGTTCCTGTGAGTCTAGTTGCGCCCAGTCTATTTGCTGGCGCAGGCCGGGAGCGCGGATGTGTCCTGTCCGCTTCCGGCCACTTCCACGGCATGCCGGGCTTCCGAAAGGTTTTCCACGCGGACCACCTGGAGGCCGTCGGGAACATGGCTCGCAACTTCGTCGCAGTTGCCGGCGGGCGCCAGGAACAGGGTGGCGCCGGATGAGCGCGCACCCCGCATTTTCTGCCCGATGCCGCCGATGGGTCCTACCGCGCCGTCCGGTGAGATGGTGCCGGTGCCTGCGACGTGCTTGCCGCCGGTGAGGTCGCCGGGGGTGACAGTGTCGATGATGCCCAGCGAGAACATCAGCCCCGCGCTGGGGCCGCCCACCTTGTCCAGGGAGATCTGCACCTGGAAGGGAAAACTGAACAGATACTTCAGCATGACGCCAAGGATGAACCGGCCCTGGCCATTGTCCTTAGGGGTGACCTCGACAGTGACGGGCCGGCCGTCGCGTTCCACTGTCACCGATACCGGGGCGCCCTTGCCGGCGGCCAGCTCATCCTGGATCACGCTGAGTGCGCTGATGTCCTTGCCGTTGATGGACTTGAGGATGTCCCCCTGCTGGATCTTGCCGGCGGAAGCGGAATCCTTCGACAGGTCTGCTGCCTGGAGCTGCTGGCCGAAGGGAATCCTGAGTTCGTTCAGGGCGGAGGCCACGGCGTTCTCCTGGGACGTGGCCATGGCCACCGCACTTTGTTCCTGCGCCTCTTCCCTGGTGGTGCCCGTGGGGTAGATCAGTTCCACCGGGTAGACGGCTTTGGAAGGGTCCAGCCATGCGGAGAACGCATTGAGGATGCTGACGGAGCCGGTGGGGCCGCCGTCGACATAAACGGTGGTCAGGTCCAGGCTTCCGGCGGCCGGATACGTTTCACGGCCGCTGACATTGATGACGGGATGCCCCTGGGTCTCCCCCAGCGTGTTGTAGGTGGGACCGGGCGATTCGATGACATACGGCACTGGAAGCGTGCCTACGGCAATTCCCAGCCCCAGCGCCGCCAGCCCGGCAACCATCATGGTGGAAAGCCGCTTCCCCGGGCCTCCGCCGTCGAACGCGTTGATGCTGCCGCCCGCAGCCGCTGTGCCGCCGCTGTTCCCCGGGCCTTCCGGCAGGCCGCCGGCACCAAACGGGCCGGGATTGGAAAAGGGGGGAAGATCGGGAACGTGGTCCTCGGAGGGATGGCCGCCACGGGTTGTAGTCACCCCACCAACAGTACGCGGTGGCAGTGGGCGGGGGTGCTTTGCCTAGAGCGAACGACGGCGGCGGGCGGCAGACAGCCGACCCCCGCCGGGGTACCGTGAAGGTTGATCAACAGTCACACCATCGATCGGCGGGACCATGACCTCCAACCCACTCAATCCGTCCAACGGCGACGACGACACCCCCAAGGATCCGTTGGCCGAAATGCTGCAGAACCTGATGGGCGGCAAGGGGATGGAGAACTTCGATCCCGCCGAGCTCGCCAAGGCTGCCGGCCTGCCGGATGACCCCAACCTGCTGGCCCAGATGTTCTCCCAGGTGCAGGCGATGATGAGCGCCCCGTCCGAGGGCCCCGTCAACTGGACGCTGGCCCACGACAACGCCCGGCGGGTGGCGGCCGGGAGTTCTGATCCGTCGGTCACTGCCCAGCAGTCCCGGGAGGTGGATGAAGCCCTGCGCCTCGCTGAGCTGTGGCTGGACCCGGTCACCGACCTGCCCGGCACCGGTTTGATCGGCAAGGCCTGGTCCCGCGCGGAATGGGTGGAAGCCACCCTGGGCACCTGGAAGCGGCTGACCGAACCCGTGGCCAACAGCATCGCCAATGCCCTTTCCTCCGCCATGACGGAGCAGATGCCCGAGGAAATGAAGTCCATGATGGGCGGCGCCTCCTCGATGCTGCAGAACATGGGCGGGGCCATCTTTGGGATGCAGCTGGGGCAGGCCATCGGCGCCCTGTCCCAGGACGTGGTGAGCTCCACCGACATCGGCGTACCGCTTGCCGACCTTGAAATGGCGCTCCTGCCAACAAATGTTGCTGCCTTCGGTGAAGGCCTGTCCCTGCCGGAGAACGACATCCGGCTGTTCCTCGCCGTGCGCGAAGCGGCTCATGCCCGGCTGTTCGTGCAGGTTCCCTGGCTGCGGGGACACCTGCTGGGAGCCATCGAGGCCTACGCCCGCGGCATCCACATCGACACCTCCCGCATCGAGGAGCTCGCCCGGGACCTCGATCCCAGCAATCCCGAAGGCATCCAGGAAGCATTGTCCCAAGGCGTCTTCATGCCGCAGCGGACACCGGCCCAGGAACAGGCACTGGAAAAGCTGGAGACGGCGCTGGCCCTCGTGGAGGGGTGGGTGGATGAACTGACCGCGGCCGCCACGGAGAAGGTCCTGCCGTCCGCCGGCGCACTTCGCGAAACAGTGCGGCGCCGCCGGGCAACGGGCGGTCCCGCCGAGCACGCCTTTGCTTCCCTGGTGGGACTCGAGCTGCGTCCGCGCAGGCTGCGTGACGCCGCCACCCTGTGGGCCACGCTGAAGGAAGAACGCGGGATCGAGGGCCGTGACGCCATCTGGCACCACCCCGACCTCCTGCCCACGGCCGAAGACCTGGATGATCCGAAGGGCTTCAGCTCCCGCCGCAAGTTGGCCGAAGCCAGCGACAGCGAGGTGGATGACGCCCTGCAGAAACTGCTCAGCGGCGGTTTTGACGGCACCTCCGGCGACGACGGTGCTGCCGGGGACGCCGGCGGCAGGCGGGATGAAGGCGGCGCCGGGGACACCGGCAGCAAGGACGACGACGGCGGAACGGACCAGCCCCGGGGCTGACACTTTTCTGGCGGGCCAGGGGTTCCTGGCCCGCCAGAGTGCTTTTTGGCCGGCATGCTTTCGACCGGCGCTCTTTTTGCCGGCTTAATGTCCTGCGCCGGACCTAGTCGGCGTCTTTGTCCATTCCCCGGGACGTGGCAAATGAAACACCTTCGAGGAACGCCTTGGCCCTCTGCGTTTCGGGGTAGGCCACCAGCAGCTTCCAGAAGGCGGCGTTGTGTGAGGCCACCAGGAGGTGGGCCAGCTCGTGGAGCAGGACGTAGTCGATGACCCATTGCGGCATGGGCCGCAGCTTGTCCGACAGGCGAATGGTCCCCTCGGCCGGGGTGGCGGACCCCCACCGGGAATTCTGGTTGCTGACCCAGCGGACGGAGGTGGGCACTGACCGGCCACCAAGATATTGGGCGGACAATTGGGCCGCATGGGCTGCCAGGGCCTCGTCGGTGGCAGGACGCCGCCGTCCGGCAGCCGCTTGCCGCTCCCCCTGTCTATGCAGTTTGGCCAGCATCTTGTGAACCCACTCGCGCTCCTGCGCGGCCGTGAAGCGGGCCGGAATTGCGACCACCGCTGTTCCGTCTTCCCAGAATGCTGCCACGGTACGGGTCCGCCGGGCAGAACGCCGCACCTCCACCGGAGAACCGTTGGGGGTAGTCAGCGTGGCGGCCTCGCGGGCACCGCCGCCGGTTCCGGGCCTCACAGGACTGAGCTTTCGACAAGGACCCGAAGGACGTCCTCCCCGTACTTTTCGAGCTTGGACGGGCCGACTCCGGCGAGGCCGGCAAGCTCCTCCAATGACGCCGGCCTGGCCTCCGCGATGGCGGTAAGGGTGGCATCGGTGAAGACAACGAATGCCGGGACGTCCGCGGACTGTGCCACCTCGCGGCGCCAGTTGCGGAGGGCGTCAAAGGTCTGTTCCTCGTAGCTGGGGGGACACGCGTTGCAGCGGCCCACCTTCCGTTCGGCCCCGCTGGCCAGCATGCTGCCGCAGACCCGGCAGACAGCCGGGGCCGCAGCTTTGCGGCGTGGCGCGGGCCCCTTGCCCCGGGTACTCGAGCTTGCCACCGAGTCCGGCCGCAGGCCCTCCAGGAACCGGGACGGCTTCCGGTTGGCCCGGCCCCCGGGAGTCCTCGCGGTGCTCCATGAGAGGGAAAGGTGTTCGCGGGCGCGGGTGATGCCCACGTACAGGAGGCGGCGCTCCTCATCCACGGATTCGGGTGAATCGGCAAAGGAGATGGGCATCAGGCCTTCACTGAGTCCCACCAGGAAGACAGCGTCCCATTCCAGGCCCTTGGCCGCGTGCAGCGAGGCGAGCGTAACGCCCTGCACGGTGGGCGCATGCTGGGCGAGGGAACGCTCCTGGAGTTCGTTCACGAAATCAGCCAGGCCGAACTGCGGGCCGCGGGCCTGCACGAGTTCATCGGCGAGTGCCACCAATGCCGCGAGGGACTCCCAGCGTTCGCGCAGTGCACCTCCGCTGTGCGGTGCCGCATCGGTGTAGCCGAGGGAGGAGACGATGTCCCGCACCAGTTGCCCCAGCGGTTCCGGCGCATCTGATTCGGAAACCGCCCGGGTGGCTGCACGCAGCTGCAGGATGGCGTCCCGGACCTCCTTGCGGGCGAAGAACCTCTCCCCGCCGCGCAGTTGGTAGCCGATGCCTGCCGCTGCCAGCGCCTGCTCGTAGGCCTCGGACTGGCCGTTGGTACGGAAAAGGATGGCCACCTCGCTGGCCGGAGTGCCGGCGTCGAGCAGTGCCTTGATCTTCTGCGCAACCGTGGCGGCTTCGGCTTCATCGTCCGTGCACTCGGTGAACTGCGGCGCGGGTCCCGCGGGGCGCTGCGCCACGAGCTGCAGGGGTGAAGCCCATGCGGCGTCGGCGGTGGGGCCGCCGCTGCGGCGGGCGGCCAGCAGGCCGTTGGCCAGTTTCACCACCTGGGGGGTGGAGCGGTAGTCCCTGATGAGCTTGACCACGTTGGCCTGTGGGTAGCGGGTCTTGAAGTCCAGGAGGTGCCTGGGCGAGGCGCCGGTAAAGGAATAGATGGTCTGGCTGGCGTCACCCACCACGCAGAGTTCGTCACGGCCGCCGAGCCAAAGCTCCAGGAGCCGCTGCTGAAGCGGGGAGACGTCCTGGTATTCATCCACCACAAAGTGCCGGTACTGTTCCCGCACCGTGGCAGCAACCTTCTCGTCCTCCTGGAGGATGCCCACCGTGATGAGCAGGACGTCCTCGAAGTCGATCACGTTGCGGTCGGTCTTGACGTCCTCATAGGACTGGAAAACGCGCGCCACGGTGGTGAGGTCGAACCCGCCGGGCGCGCCCCTCCCCTGGGCGTTCTCCAGGTAGTTTGCCGGTGTCAGCATGGATACCTTGGCCCATTCGATTTCCGAGGCAAGGTCGCGGATGGTGGCCCGGTCGGTGCTGAGTCGAAGCCGCCGGGCGGCCTCTGACAGCATTTGGGCCTTGTGGTCCAGCAGGTTGGGCAGTGTTCCGCCCACCGCCTGGGGCCAGAAGAACTGCAGCTGGCGCAGGGCAGCGGCGTGGAAGGTGCGGGCCTGGACGTTGCCGGCGCCGAGGTCCCGCAGGCGGCTGCGCATCTCTGCCGCGGCCCTGGCAGTGAACGTTACGGCGAGCAGGCGCTGCGGAGTGTAGACCCCCGAATGCACGCCGTAGGCGATGCGGTGGGTGATGGCGCGGGTCTTCCCGGTGCCCGCGCCGGCCAGCACGCACAACGGCCCGTTCAAGGTGCTGGCCACCTCACGCTGTTCGGCGTCCAGGCCCCCAAGGATCCGGTCCTCCAGTGAGGCTGCTCCGTCAAAATTCTCTGTAGTCACTTTTGCTGCTTTGTTTCTCGACTACCGCATACTGGAGTCTGGTGGATGGAATAACTTAGGCGCCGGTCAGGTCCTGGATCCGGCCGCCGTACCAGTGCTCAATGAGCGAGCGGGCAATGGAGAGCCTGCTGGAGATGGTGATCTCACCGCTGAGCACCGCTTCCTGGAGTTCCTCTCGGCTGAACCAGCGGGCCCTGGTGACCTCCACGCCGTCGGGCGTTGCCTGGGCGTCCTCGGTGACGGCGGTAAATCCAAGCATAAGCGAGGCGGGGAACGGCCATGACTGGGAGCCGAGGTACTGGCAGGCGGTGACCCGCACGCCAACCTCCTCCTGGATCTCGCGCACCACGGCCTCTTCGAGTGATTCGCCGGGCTCAACGAAGCCGGCCAGGGTGGAGTAGTTCCGGGCGTCCACCGGCCCTCCCCCGCCCAGCAGCAGCCGGCCGTCCGGGCCGACGACCGTGACAATGATGGCGGGGTCGGTGCGCGGAAAGTGTTCGGAGTTGTCCGAGGGGCACCGGCGCACCCAGCCGCCCGATTCCACAACCGTTGGCGTGCCGCAGCGCGGGCAATGCGTATGGGCTGCATGCCAGTTGGCGATGGCGCTGGCTTCAACGAACAAAGCTGTGGAGGTGGCAGTCAAACCTGCGGCGACCTCCCGGAATCCGGCCCACTGCGCGTCCTTCGGGATACCGGCGGTCCCGGGCACGGGAGGCTCAGGAAGGACGAAGAGCAGCAGTTCGGTCCCGGCTGGCAGGTCGGCGGCGGGCAGGGCCGATCCAAGGTACACCACGAGGTCCGGTGTTGATCCTGCTTCTGCCAGCGCTGACAGGAGCTCCCTGGCCCCGGTCAGGACCAGGTTGCTGCCCTGCACCAGCCCCTGGCGTCCCGACAGGACTGCGGCCTGGGCATCCGGCCCGGCAAGCAGGTCATCGATCATGCCGGGCCTGGCGCGGGCGACAGATCCCCGGTCCACCAAGGCGGGCCTTACCGGGAGCAGGGTATCCGCCAAATGGTTCGCCGGCAGCCGTGCCGGCGCAGCCTGGTGGACGGGTGTTACGGACTCCGCGTGGCTCATGCTTCCACCGTACTGACTGCTGCCGACATTTCACATTTCCGCGGCTCCCACCGCCTGCCCCGAACCCCCTCGTTTTGCACCTATCTCAAGACTCGCCGCGGCTGGACCGCCGTGAGGGAGGACGGGCAATCTACCGTGGAACGGTGAGAAGAAAACCGATTGAACTTGCGGCAATTGCAACCGCGGCAGTCCCTGGGCTGACCCCGACGGCCGTTAGCTCTGCCCCGGACGACCCCGCGGACTTCGACTCGGCCCTGCTCCTCGATTCCGAAGGCAAGCGCTGGCGGGTCCGGTCGCCGCGGCATGCCGAAGCCAGCGCGCGCCTGGAAACGGAGTTCCTTGTGCTGCGGGCTTTCGCTCCTGCCGTCCGGGCGGAACTGCCGTTCCTGATGCCGACCGTGGCTGGCAGCGTCCGGCTGGGAACGTTGACCACGTTCGTTTACTCACACCTCTCTGGCACCACCCGCAGCGTGGAGGAACTCACGTCGGGGCCAGCTGGGCTGGCCCGGGAGATTGGCTCCGCCCTGGCCGCCGTCCACGACCTGCCCCGGTCCCTGGTCAGCAACGCCGACCTGCCCAGCTATACCCCCAATGAGTTCCGCCAGCGGCGGCTGAATGAACTGGACCAGGCTGCCACCACGGGCAAGATTCCCGCGGCACTGCTGCGCCGCTGGGAACACGCCATGGAGGATGTATCGCTGTGGAGGTTCAACCCTTGCGTGGTCCACGGCGACCTGCACGAGGACAACCTGCTGGTGGAGGCGGGAAGGGTGACCGCGGTTACGGGGTGGACGGACCTGCGCATCGGAGACCCAGCCGACGACTTTGCCTGGCTGGTTGCTTCGAATGAGCAGGACTTCATCGACTCCGTATTGAAGGCCTACACGTCCAGCCGCCGGGACGTCCCGGACCAGCACCTGCTGCGCCGGGCCGCCCTGTCCGCTGAGTTCGCGCTGGCCCAGTACCTGGTGAAGGGCCTTGCCGCCGGGGACCAGGACATGGTCAGGGAGGCGGAGGACATGCTGGAGAGCCTGGCCAGCGACATTGCCGAGTACGGCGGCCGTCCGATCAGCATCGAGCCCCTTCCGGCCACGGGCAGCCCAGATGAGGCCGGAGCATCGATTCCTGCCTCCGCCACAGGTTCCGGGGCAGCCCCCGTCTCCGGAGGCGGCAGTCCCGCTGTCACTCCCGCCGTTAGGGTCGTCCCGGTCAATCCTGCCGTTACGGTGGTCCCGGTTCCTGCCCAACCCGCTGCTCCGGCACAACCGTCAGTGTCGCCGGTCCAACCGGCCCCGCCTGTGCAACCGGCAGTAGCCGTCCAGCCGGCCGTGCACATCACCCCCATCCCGGTAGAGCAACCCGAGGCAGCAGCTGACCCCGCCGAACCCCGTGGTGCCGAAACCAAGGGTCCGGACGATACATCCACCGCCGCCATTTCAATCGTCAACGCGAATTCAATCGTCAACGCGAAGCAGGGCTAAGCCGGGCCAGTCATCGCCCTCGGGCCGGGCCATTCGAGGCCGACCCGGCTCAAGGACGGCCCAGTCCAAGGACGTCCGGGCTCAGGACCGGCTAAGCGCGGCGGAAACGATTCCTTCCAGTTCGTCGGCAGTCCCCAGGTCGTGCGGCCGGACCACGGCGTTGTCAGCAACATAGAAGAACGCGGCCCGGACGTCCGCCAGGGGAACATCCCGGAGGCGGGCCCATGCCAGCCGGTACACGGCCAGCTGGATTGAACGGGTCTTCAGTTGCTCCGCGGACGGCCGGCGGCCGGTCTTCCAGTCCACCAGGTCCCAGCGGCCGTCGGCGTCGCGGAATACGGCGTCAACCCGGCCGCGCACCACAACCTCCCCCACCCTGGTCTCCACCGGAACCTCGACGAAAGCCGGGGATCTGTCAGCCCAGGGGGAGGCCTTGAAGGTAGCCACCATCTCGTCAAGGTCATAAGCGGCGTCGATGTGGTCGTCTGAACCCGGCGCTTCGCCGAGGTCCAGCATTCCGGCCTTCCCAAAATACTCCTCCACCCAGGCGTGGAAGGCGGTACCCTTCCGGGCCGACATGCCCGGTTCCCGCGGCACCGGCCGGCGGAGGCGGGCCAGCACGGCTTCAGGATCGTCCCCGAGATCAACAAGGGTGGAGGCAGAGATGTGGGTGGGCAGGTGCACATCCTGTCCACTGGACCGTCTTGCCCTGCGCTCCAGCAGCAGGGCCGCTTCGCGCGCCCAGCCTGCCGCTGCTCCCGTCAGGCTGGGCGGATGCGCGGGCCTCTCCGGCGGCACTAACTGTCCTCCGCCGGCCGCCAGGATCCCGCGCACCCGCTGAGCCGCCGCTTCCATGGCCGTCCTGCGCCCCCGGGCCAGGCGGAGCCGCTCACCGGTCCGTGGATCCAGGGGTCCCTCAAGGGGGTCGTAGGGCCACATTGCTTCTTCTGTTTCCAGGGTCAATGGACTCTGCTGCGGCAGCGCGCCTTCCTCCAGGGACAGTGGGTGGACCACGGCATCCGGACGCCGGGCGGAGTCGGTCCGGGTCAACGCTTCCAGCTCCGCAAGGAAGGGCGACATCTCCGCCCTGCCGGCCCGCGAACCCACCCAGGCTGCGCTGGATACCCACAGGACATGCTTGGCCCTGGTATAGGCGACATAGGCCAGCCGTCTCTCCTCCGACTCCCCATGGGCCTGGACGGCGCCCTTGTAGTCCTTCTCGGCATCCAGCCAGCCTTTCTGGTCCGGCTGGTCTAGATCCCATTGCGGCAGATCGGCCCGGTCACCGCGCAGGGGCCAGGGCAGTGCGGCAGAACCGCTGCTCCAGCGGGAGTCCCTGTCGCTGGGGAAGGCTCCCGCATTCATTCCAGGAACGAACACAACATCCCATTCCAGGCCCTTGGAAGCATGGACGGTCAACAGCTGCACGGCTTCCCGGTTCACATCGCTGGCGGGCGCCTCCAATCCGTTTTCTTCCGCCGATGCTGCCTCCAGCCAGGCCAGGAAAGCGAGGATGTCCACTCGCTGGGAGGTGCGGAGGAATCCGGCGGCGGCGTCCTGGAAGGCATCGAGGTTGCGGCGGGCCTGGTGAATGCTGATTCCCGGGCGGGCTGCCACTTCGATGTCCAGCAGCATGGCCCTCTCCACCTCGCCCAGGAGGGTGGTGAGGTCATCGCCGAGATAGCCGCGCAGTTGCCGCAGCTCGGTGGACAACCTGGCCAGCCTGCTGCGGGCCCCCGGGCTCAGGGTGCGTCCGTTCGCCGAGGTCCATTCATCACGCGGCAGGAAGTCCAGGGCCTCCACCAGGCTGGCGCCGTCAGTCAGGTCCCCTTCCAGGACGGGGGCATCTGCTTCATCACTGTCGCTGTCATGGTTGTCGGTGTCGGATCCGAGTGGCGCCCTCCCCCGGCTCCGTGCCAGCTGGCTCGACCAGTCACGCAAGGCCATGAGGTCGGCGGGGCCTATGCGCCACCGGGCGCCGGCGAGCAGCCGCATGAGGGCGTCGGAGCGTCCGGGGTCGGCAAGGACGCGAAGGGTGGCCACCAGGTCAACGATCTCCGGGGTGTCAAGGAGGCCCCCAAGACCCACGATTTCGTAAGGGATCCCTCTGGCCTCGAACTGCCGCCGGACTGTCTCCATCTGGGCGCGCCTGCGGCACAGCACAGCGAGAGCCGGTGGCTCCGCGGTCCCGTCGGATTTCAGCTCAAAGTCGGTCACCCGGTATCTCAGCACGTCCTCAGCCAGGGCTGCAGCTTCCTCGACATCGCTGGCGAAACGGCCCAGCACCACCGTCCCGTCCACGGCATGGGGGCTCGGTTGCAAGGGAGGGACTTCAGCAGCAGCGGCCCTGTCGCCGGCAGGGCCGGTGTGGGCGGCTGCCCGGCCCAGGGACTGGGACATGACGTTGGCTGCGGCCAGGATTGACCGGCCATTCCGCCATGCTGTTGTGAGGTAGGAGGTAGGGGCGGGCGCCCAGTCCGCTCCTTCGTCCAACTCACCGGTCCGGACGGGAAATTCCCGGACGAAGTGGAATAACTGTCCCGCCGAAGCGCCACGGAAACCGTAAATTGACTGATTGGGATCTCCCACAGCTGTCACGGCATGGCCGCCACCGAAGAGACGGGAGAAAAGCACCAGCTGCGCGTACGAGGTGTCCTGGAACTCGTCAAGCAGAACCACTTTGTACCGCTGGCGTTCCATCTGCGCTGCCAGGGGAACTTCCCGGGCAACCTTGGCAGCAAGCGCCACCAGGTCGCCGAAATCGAGTGCGCCGCGGGCGCGTTTGGCTGCGGCATAGCGGCCCACCATGTCAGCGACGCTTGCCCTGGTCCGGAGCATTCCGCCGAGGTCCAGGGCCGCCTTGGACGGGTTCCTCTTCTTGCCGGCCACGTAGGGCAGCGACTCATACTCCGAGAGGCGCGCCATAAGCCAGGCTTCGACGTCCTCGGGTTCCTGCAGGTGCTCCGCGCATTCCCCGGCCAGCTGGATGACGGCTTTCACCAGTGTGGACTTGGCGGCCCGGAAGTGCGCGTATTCACCGTCGTAGGCCTCAACCACCTCGCTGGCCAGCTGCCACGCCTGCGCGCCGCCGAGCAGCACCACATCCCGCTCCACCCCGAGCCGCAGTCCGTAATCGGAGACGATGCCGCTGGCGAACGAATGGTAGGTGGAGACTTTCGGCTCCAGGGTGTCGCTGTTGCGCAGGCCCTCCGGGAAGACCCCCTTGCCGGTGTCCTGGGCGGCAAGACGCTGCAGTGCCAGGAGCTTTGACCGGATCCGGCTGGCAAGTTCGCCGGCGGCCTTCCGGGTGAAGGTCACGCCCAGGATCTCCTCCGGGGTGACCCACCCGTTGGCGACGAGCCAGACCACCCGGTCAGCCATGGTGGCGGTCTTTCCCGATCCGGCTCCAGCGATGACGAGCCGCGGTGCCAGCGGGGAGGAGATGATGGCTGACTGCTCAGGAGTGGGTGTATTTCTTTCACCGAGCAGCACGGACAGTTCTTCCGGGCTGAAGCGCACCGCCGGGGCGGCTTCCGTGGCAGTCAATGCCCCGCTCATTCTGTTACCTGCCTTCCGCGCGCACACAAGGGGCACACCTCGGGGAGCCGGCAACCGTGGCCGCCATGGCTGCCCTTGGCAGGGTCATGCCGTGCCACGAATTCCTTGCCTGCCATCACGGCGGCTGCCTCCTTCACCATGTCCAATGCCCAGTTCTGCTGTGGGTCGAGCGGCTCCTGCTGCTGAACGGCTGGATTAACGGCCCCCGTCCCGAGCTGCGCCAGCACGGCTCCACCGGATCCGCCGCCGTCCCCGTCCACGCCCGCGTCAAAACCGCCGGCGAGCACTGCCGCCTGGTATGCGCCAAGCTGCGGGTGGCGGGAGAGCTCATCCTTGCCCGGCTGCCGCTTGCCGGTCTTGAGGTCCACCACCACCAGCCGGCCGTCGCCGTCGATCTCCAGCCGGTCCACCTGGCCGCGGAGGACTGCTTCCCGCGGCGGAGCTTCGTCCACGGCCACCTGGCCAAGGGCCACTTCAAAATCCTGCTCCACACCCAGCAGGCTGCGGCCTTCACTTCTCATCAGGAGCACGTACTGCGCCAGCTTCCGCACCATAACCTCGGCACGCTGGAAGTCCAGCCTTCCCTCCCAGTTGTCCTTCATGCCCAGGGCAGGCCAGCGCCGCACCAGTTCAGCAACATACTCCGATCCGGAGGCGTCGGGCATGTCCTGGGCAATCGCGTGCACCAGCGTGCCGAGGCTTCGGGCGAAGTCGGTGGCTGGTTCCCCGCCGGCCGCCTGGACGAACCAGTCCAACGGCGACTTTTGGACAGTCTCCACCTTTGAGGGGGATACGGACACCGTTCCGCCCGGTGGGACCACGGCCTCGGCGGAGGACAGCGGGGCAAGTCCCCACCAACTGTCCGGGTTTGCGCCGGAGACGGCAGGCTCCTGCGCTGCGAGATGCGCCAGCACCCTGGCGGCCTCCTCTGCCTGCGTTGTCCCTTCCAGCTGGGCATGTTGCCTGAGTTCGGCGACCAGCGCGCGCAGGGTCATGGGCCGTTCCACCTGCGTAAACGCCCGGCCCTCCTCCCCTGGGCCCAGGGGCGCAACGAAATCCAGGAAGGATGACGGCTGGTGGTCCTCCGACGAGACTGCGGTGCAAACGAGCAGTTCCCGTGCCCTGGATACCGCCGTGGAGAAACTGCGGAGTTCGTCGTACCGGATGTCCCGAAGCCGGCTCAAGGGGTCGCGCTGGAGGGCGTATTCGGGGCCATGTTCCACGGCGTCCGCATACAGCGTGCTGCCCAGCAGTTCACCCCGGAGCCTGGTGTTGGGCCACACTCCCTCCTGCAGCCCCGCAACGATCACGACCGGCCATTCCCGGCCGGCCGCGCTTGCGGGCGTCATCAGTTCCACCGCGTCATCCACCTGCGCCCGGGCGGCCAGGGTGTCCATTGGAAGCTCCTGGTTCAGCAGGTATTCCAGGAACTGTTCGGGGCCGGCACCGGGCATCTGGTCCACGTAACGTTCCGCCGTATGGAAAAGCGCCATCATCGCATCCAGGTCGCGGTCAGCCCGGGCACCATGGGGCCCGCCCGACAAAGCGGTGGCTGTCCAGGCCGACGAAAGCCCCGTGGAGTTCCACAGCGCCCACAGCACCGATTCGGCATTGGCGCCGGGCAGGTGGGCAGCTTCCCGCCCAGCCTGGATCATCCGGGCCGTGCGCCGGGCGGCCCGGCCCTCGATGCCCAGCGCACCCAGCGCACCGGGCTCAAGCAGTGCCTCGACCAGCAGGGCGTCACTGGCGCGGCCTCCTCCACCCAAAAGTTCTTCGCGCCGCAGTGATTGCCGGAGCCTGCGCAGTTCAATCGAGGTGGCACCGCCGATGCGCGACGTAAGAAGTGACACAGCAGCTTCGGGCGTCAACAGCTGCGGATCCAAGGCGATGGCGAAGGCATCCAGCAGGGGCCTGACGGCGACCTCGTCCCGGACCGCGGATTCGGCCACCGGCACCCGCACAGGAATGCCCTGCCCGGACAGATAGCGCTGCAGCTCGCTGACCTGGCCGCCGTTCCGGACGATGACTGCAATGTCCGCAAGCTCGCGGCCGTGGTTGATGTGCTGGTCCAGGATCCGCTGGGCAACATACCGCAGCTCATGCACCGGAGTGGGAACCAGATGGGCCTCGACGTTCCCATGACCGGCGGGTCCGGCGTGCCCAGGGCTTTCAGGCTGTCCATGGTGCAGCGGTTCAAGCCGCCGTGCCAGCTGCCCGCCCGCACGCAGGGAAATACGGCCCGCGACGTTCAACCACGCCTCCGCCACGGCAGGCGCCAGGCCATGGGCATGCCACAGCGGGCGCTCCAGGACAGGCGCTTGGGTTGACAGCAGCCGGGGCAGCTCAGCCACCAGGTCCGGGCGGGCTCCGCGGAATCCCTGCACCACCGTGTCCGGGGACGAGGTCACGTAGCAGTCCTTGCCGGCGGCGATGTCTGCCAGCAACTCGAAGATGGCGGGGTTTGCTTCCTGGATATCGTCCACCAGGACAACCTGCAGCCGGGCGCGTTCGGCGGCGAGGAAGTCGGGTGCATCCTGGAAGATCTGCCGGGCGGCCGTGATGATCCCGGCAGGATCGAAGGCTTCAGGCATCCGCAGGTCAAGGACGTCCCGGTATTCGGCATACAGGGCTGCTGCCGCATGCCAGTCCGGCCGGTTGCAGTCATACGCCAGCTGAACCAGGTCTTCGGCCGTGCGGCCCGACTCGATGATGCGGTCAAAAAGCTGCCGCACTTCCTGGCGGAAGCCGCGGGTTTCCAGTGCCCCGTCAAGATCGGCGGGCCAGGGCAGTTCCAGGCCGGGAATCCTGTGGCCTTCGAGGAGCTCCCTGATGATTAGGTCCTGCTCCGGGCCGGACAACAGGCGCGGCGGCCTGGACAGCGGGATGACACCCTCGGCCTTGGCACGGCGGATCAGGTCGAAGGCGTAGGAGGCCCACGTCCTGGCGGGGGTGGTACTGAGGCTCCTGTCCAGCCGGGCGGTGAAACGGTCACGGAGGAAATCGGCGGCCAGGCGGGTGGGCGCGAGGATCAGCATGCGCTCGGGGTCGACGCCGTCACGGAAGACCCGCTGGACAGCGGCCTCAACCAGCACGGTGGTCTTTCCCGTGCCAGGCGCGCCCGGGACCAGCACGGGCCCCGAGCCCTGGGTCACGTCAACGGCTGCCTGCTGGTCCGGTGTGAGCCGAAGTGCTTCAGCATGCACCCGCCTCGGCGGGAGCAGGCGAAGGGCAGGGGCAGCCTGCAGCTCACTGCTGTTGTCCGGGCCTCCCGGGGAGGGGACATATGCCCGGCCTGTTTCACCTGTCCCCGGTTCTTGCCGGTGCGGGTCCCAGGGGCCGGTCAAAGGAATTGTTACGGTCACAAAATCATTCCATCATCAGCCACCGACAATCTATGGAGGCTGCGCTCCAGCTGCTCGGCAATTGTGTCGATACTGTCAAAATCACTGTCCGTTGGTGCCCAGCGGGCCGTATTCAGGTCCACCCGCCACCGTCCCTCCCCGGTCCGGAGGTACGCACTGAAAGCGCCAAGGAGCGGCGTGCCCTCTTCAAGGTAGAGGAGCAGGGCCTCGGCTTCGTGGCCCTCAGGCGCATGGCCGCTGGCCTTCAGGATCCGCCACCAGGGAACGCCTCCCCCGTGGTGGCTCATGACGTAACCGATCTGGCGCGGGCCGCCCGACCCCAGGAGCTCGGCAACGTCGCCGTAGGAAACTGCGGACCCCGGCGGCACCAGTCTGACGACGGCCAGGACCGCTTGGACGTACTCATTCCGCATTGATCCAATCTAGCCGCAGTGGCGTTCCACGGAATTGTCGGTGGGTCCCTTTAGCGTTGAAGCATGAGTTCCTGGAACACCCTCCCCCGTGCAGCCTTCGACCTGGAGACCACCGGCCGCAATTCGCGGGCGGCAAGGATCGTTACGGCATCCATCACCGTGGTGGACCAGCACGGCGAGGTCATCAAGGAGCACGAATGGCTGGCTGATCCCGGCGTGGAAATCCCCACCGAGGCAAGTGATATCCACGGCATCACCACGGAACAGGCCAGGCGGGACGGGCGGCCGGCCCACGAGGTCACCCGCGAAGTGGCTGCGGTACTCCAGGAGCTCTTCGATTCCGCCACCCCGGTAATCGCCTTCAACGCAAGCTACGATTTCACGGTCCTCGCCGCCGAGTCCGCCCGTTACGGGATTCCCCAGCTCACCCGGTTCCCCGTTCTGGACCCCTACATCATGAACAAGCAGGTTGACCGGTACCGCAAGGGCAAGCGCACCCTCACCGCGTTGTGTGAGGAATACGGCGTGATCCTTGACAACGCCCACACCTCGGCGGCGGACGCCCTGGCCACCCTTCGGGTCCTGGACGCAATGGCGGGAAAGTTCCCTAAGCTGGTGATGCCGGCCAGCCAGCTGCACCAACTGCAGGTGGATTGGGCGGTCAGCCAGGCCGCGGACTTCCAGGGGTACCTCCGGAAGACAAAACCGGCCGCCGTGATCGAGGGAGACTGGCCGGTGCTGCCGCCCCAGGATGCCTCGGCAGGCGGCTTCTAGGCACATCCCACTACTCCTCAAACACCCGCGCTGCTCCGGATTGCGAGGCATGTCACAGTCACCCTGCTTAACATTCCTAGGGGAACACGCAGCCTGATCATTCACCAGAAGAGGGAAAGAACGCGCAAGGCGAACGGAAGCATCGCCGGACACCAGAATTTTATTTGGCTCTGACGCAACAGAGCTCCCTCTTCTTCGGAGAGTTCCTGCTGTCCGCCCTAATGAGACAATAAAGTTTTGCGGTCACCCCTGCCCCGGACGGCTCGATCAGCACCGGGCAGGTGCCAGGCGCCACAGCGCTGCCTTGCGGCCCGGTCGACTTATGACTCATATGAAAGTGACAACCTGATGAAAATCAAAGCGATGAAGTGGCTCACTACCGCTCCCGTTGCACTTGCCCTCGCGGTTTCGCTCGCAGCCTGCGGTGGCGGGTCTTCCCAGCCCAGCGGCACCCCCACCGATGCCCTCGCCGGCAGCGACCAGCAGACGCTGGACAAATACACCACGGCTGACGTCACCCCCGTGGACAAGATCGACAAGACCAAGCTTGGCCTCATCACCGAGGGCACCCTGCGCGTGGGAACCCTCTCGGACGCCCCGCCCAACATCTTCATCGACCCTTCGGGCAAGTTCACCGGCTACGACAACGAACTGCTGCGCGCCATCGGCGACAAGCTCGGCCTCAAGGTTGAGTTTGCCTCCACCGACTTCTCGGCCCTGCTTTCCCAGGTTGCCAACAAGCAGTTCGACGTCGGATCCTCCTCGATCTCCACTACCGACGCACGCCGCAAGACCGTGGGCTTCACCAACGGCTACGACTTCGGCTACATGGCAGTGGTGACCAAGAACGGCTCCAAGGTCAACGGCTTCGCCGACCTCAAGGAAGGCGTCCGGATCGGCGTCGTCCAGGGCACCGTGCAGGATGACTACGTCACCAACACCCTCAAGCTGGAGCCCGTCCGCTTCCCGGACTACAACACCGTTTACGGCAACGTGAAGAACGGCCAGATTGACGCTTGGGTGGCACCGTCCCAGCAGGCTACCGGCCAGGTCAAGGAAGGCGACAACACCAAGATCGCCGAGAAGGTTGTGAACACCCAAAACTTCACCGCCTACGCAGTGAACAAGGACAACCAGCCCCTGATCGACGCGCTGAACTCCGGCCTGGACGCGGTCATCGCGGACGGTACCTGGGCCAAGCTGACGTCCGAGTGGTACAAGGACCGCCCCACCGCCGCTGAACAGACCCCCCAGGGCTGGAAGCCGGGCAGCAAGGCAGTCCAGATCCCGGCCGCCAAGTAACCAGGGCGTTCCATGGATATCCTCAAGCAACTCGCTGACACCTTCCTTGACTGGAAGGCAATGGGCGAAGTCATCCCCAAGATGTTCGCCGTCGGTTTGCCGAACACCCTCGTGCTGGCCATCATTTCCGGCATCATCGGGACAGCCCTCGGGATGCTGCTCGCCCTGATGGGGATCTCCCGGAACGCAGCAGCGCGCTGGATCGCACGGGTTTACACCGACATCCTTCGCGGTCTTCCCCCGGTCCTGACCATCCTGGTCATCGGATTCGGGTTCGGGCCGATCGTTCGTGAATTCACCGGGTCCACGAGCCCCTACCCGATGGCGGTGGCGGCGCTCTCGCTGATGTCCGGCGCCTACATCGGCGAGATCTTCCGCTCCGGCATCCAGAGCGTGGACAAGGGACAACTCGAGGCTTCCCGTGCCCTGGGGTTCGGCTACGGCGCCTCCATGCGCCTCGTAGTGGTGCCCCAGGGTATCCGCCGGGTGCTTCCGGCCCTGGTCAACCAGTTCATTGCGCTGATCAAGGAGTCGTCCCTGGTGTTCCTTCTTGGCCTGCTGGCAAGTGAGCGTGAGATCTTCCAGATCGGCAAGGATGCGGCGGCCACTACCGGCAACCTGTCGCCCTACGTGGCGGCAGCCGTCTTCTACCTTGCGCTCACCATCCCGCTGACCCACTTCGTGAACTGGATCGATGCGCGACTCCGGACCGGACGGCCGGAAAAGAAGGAACCCGACGAGGCTGCAGCAGTCGTTGGAAAGGGAGCCCAGGCATGAGCGAATTCGCATCGGGAACACTGAGCGCAAAGAACATCCACCTTTCCTTCGGCAGCAACCACGTGCTGCGGGGCATCGACCTGCACGTCCCGCAGGGCACCACGGCCTCCGTGATCGGCCCTTCCGGCTCAGGCAAGTCCACGCTGCTGCGCGTGATGAACCGGCTGATCGAACCGGACCAGGGGGACATCCTCCTGGATGGCCGTTCGGTCCTGAAGGACAACCCGGACGAACTCCGGCGCCGGATCGGCATGGTGTTCCAGCAGTTCAACCTGTTCCCGCACAAGACGGTGGAGGAGAACATCTCGCTCGCCCTGCGGAAGCTGCGAAAGCTCTCCAAGGAGGAGGCGCGCAGCCAGGCCCTGGAACAGCTGGATCTGGTAGGGCTGAAGCACAAGGCGGACTCCCGTCCGGCAAACCTGTCCGGCGGCCAGCAGCAGCGCGTGGCCATTGCCCGTGCACTGGCCATGAAGCCGGAGGTCATGTTCTTCGATGAGGCCACGTCCGCCCTGGATCCCGAACTGGTGAAGGGTGTCCTGTCCCTGATGGCGGACCTGGCGAAGGGCGGTATGACCATGGTGGTGGTAACCCACGAGATGGGCTTCTCGCGCAATGTGTCGGACACCGTGACCTTCATGGACGCCGGCGTGGTGGTTGAATCCGGCCCCCCGGAACAGATCTTCACCGAGCCGAAGACTGAGCGGCTCCAAGGCTTCCTCTCGGACGTCCTGTAGGCCCACAGCAGGCACAGACAGAAAATCCCCGCCTCCCGGACTTTTCCCCCTTGCATGCAGGGGGGATCTGTCCGGAAGGCGGGGATTTTTCGTGACGGGGGCAGGTGCCCGACGGCGTGACCCGCCTCAGTGCCTACCCTTGGGCAGCGGCAGCGGCCTTGGCTGCCGCCGGAAGGGCGTCGTAGATCCGGTTCATGGCGTCGTCATCGTGCGCGGCGGAGAGGAACCAGGCCTCGAAGACCGACGGCGGCAGGTACACGCCGGACTCCAGCATGGAGTGGAAGAACGGTGCGTAGCGGAACGCCTCCTGCGCCTGGGCGTCGGCGTAGTTGTGGACGCCGTGGGCCGAGGTGCCGAACGCCACCGAGAACAGGTTGCCGGCGAACTGGATGGAGTGGTCCACCCCTGCGGCATCCAGGGCAGTGGACAGCGCCGAGGACAGTTCCAGGGACCGGACGTCGATGAAGGAGTAGACATCGCGGGTGGCGTGGGTCAGGGTGGCAACGCCTGCCGCCATGGCCACCGGGTTCCCGGACAGCGTTCCGGCCTGGTAGACCGGGCCGGTGGGGGCGAGGTAGTCCATGACGTCGGCACGTCCGCCCAGTGCCGCCGTCGGCATTCCGCCGCCGATGACCTTGCCGAAGGTGAGCAGGTCAGGGGTCCATGGATCCTGGGCGTCCGGCGCACCGCCGGTGAGGCCCCAGTAGCCGGAGTAGCCGGTGCGGAAACCGGTAAGCACCTCATCAACGATGAGCAGCGCGCCGTGCTCGCGGGTGATCCGCGACAGCCCTGCGTTGAACCCTTCGGCGGGGGTGACCACGCCCATGTTGGCCGGCGCGGCCTCGGTGATGACGGCCGCGATGTTGGGCCCGTGCGTGGCAAATGCTTCCTTGACGGCCTGGAGGTCATTGTAGGGAAGCACCAGGGTTTCGGCAGCGGTGGCTTCCGTGACACCGGCGGAACCGGGCAGGGCGAGGGTTGCCACGCCGGATCCTGCGGCCGCCAGGAGTCCGTCGAGGTGGCCGTGGTAGCAGCCGGCGAACTTGATGATGAGGTTGCGGCCGGTGAACCCGCGCGCCAGGCGGACGGCGGTCATGGTGGCTTCGGTGCCGGTGGATACCATCCGGAGCCGTTCGACGGCGGGGACGCGCTCCTTCACGATTTCGGCCAGGTTCGCTTCGTCGGGGGTGGACGCGCCGAAGGAGAGTCCGCGGTCGACGGCGGCATGGACGGCATCGAGCACGGCCGGGTGGGCGTGCCCCAGCAGGGCCGGACCCCACGAGCAGACCAGGTCCACGTATTCCTTGCCGTCGGCATCGGTCAGGTATGGCCCCTTGGCGGAGACCATGAAGCGCGGCGTTCCGCCGACGGACCCGAAGGCCCGGACCGGCGAATTGACTCCGCCCGGCATGAGCTGGCGGGCGCGGTCGAAGAGTGCCTCATTGCGAGGATTGCTGGAAGTCATGGTTTCTATTCTCTCAGTTTGCCGGGAGCTCAGTCAGCGGGAAGTACAGTCAGCCGGCGAGCAGCTCTGCCACGCGGGGCGCCACCTGCGTGCCCATCAGTTCGATCGAGCGCATCATGGCGGCGTGCGGCAGCGGCCCGTTGCTGTATTTGAGGTCGAAGCGGTCGACACCCAGGTTCCGCTTCAGCCGGACGATCTTTTGGGCCACTGTTTCCGGCGATCCCACGTACAGGGCACCTTCCGCCGAACACAGGGCATCAAACTCCCCGCGCCCGGCCGGTCCCCATCCGCGCTCGGCGCCGAGCTTGTTGCGCAGCTTCAGCCAGTGCGGGAACAGCTCCTCGCGGGCCTGTTCATCGGTGTCAGCCACGTGGCCCGGCGAGTGCGTGGCCATCTGCTGCATGGGGTGCCCGTACTTGGCCATCGCTTCCCGGTAGAGGTCGGCGAGGGGACGGAAGCCGCGGGGCTGGCCGCCGATGATGGCGAAGATGATGGGATAGCCGTACTGGGCGCAGCGGAGCACCGATTCAGGTGTTCCACCCACCCCGATCCAGGTGGGCAGCAGGTGGTGCTCCAGGGGCGGGTAGACGGTCAGGCCATGCAGGGCAGGCCTGGTGCGGCCTTCCCAGTGCACGGGCTTCTGCGCCCGGACCTTGTCGAACAGCTCGAGCTTCTCTTCGAACAGGACCTCATAGTCCGCCAGGTCCAGCCCGAACAGCGGGAACGACTCAATGAACGATCCGCGCCCGAGCATCACCTCGGCCCGGCCGTTGGAGATGGCGTCCACGGTGGAAAAGCGCTGGAAGACACGGATGGGATCGTCCGAGCTCAGCACCGTGACGGCGGAGCCCAGCCTGATGCGGGTGGTGCGGGCCGCCGCGGCGGCCAGGAAGACCTCCGGCGCGGACACGGCGTAGTCCTTGCGGTGGTGCTCCCCTACGCCAAAGGCATGGAGTCCGACGGCGTCGGCAAGTTCCGCCTGCTCCAGCAGCTGGCGCAGGACCTGGGCATGCGGCTGCTGGCTGCCGTCCGGGTTCTCGCCAACATCGCCGAAGGTGTTCAGGCCGAGGAGGATGCGGTCCTCCCCCACGGGCGCTGTGGGTTCTGCGGCCTGCCCGGCGGTCACCGGGCTTCCTTCAGCCAGCCGGCCAGTTCGGCGGCCCAGTACGTGAGGACCATGTGGGCGCCGGCCCGCCGGATGCCCAGGACGGATTCGGTGATGGCGGCACGCCGGTCAATCCAGCCGTTGGCTGCGGCAGCCTCGATCATCGCGTACTCGCCTGAGATCTGGTACGCGGACACTGGAACGGGGCTCATCGCGGCAACGTCGGCCACGATGTCCAGGTAGCTCATGGCCGGCTTGACCATGATGATGTCGGCGCCTTCAGCCAGGTCCAGTTCAACCTCGCGAAGTGCTTCGGTGCGGTTGCCGGCGTCCATCTGGTAGGTCCGCCGGTCGCCCTTGAGCTGTGAGTCCACTGCTTCCCGGAACGGGCCGTAGAACGCCGAGGCGTACTTGGCGGCGTAGGCAATGACGGAGGTGTTGGTGTGGCCGGCCTCATCCAGTGCTGAGCGGATGGCGGCGATCTGGCCGTCCATCATGCCGGAGGGGCCCAGCATGTGCGCGCCGGCCTCCGCCTGCGCCACGGCCATCCTCGCGTAGATCTCCACGGTGCGGTCGTTATCCACGTACCCGTCGGCGTCGAGCACTCCGCAGTGGCCGTGGTCGGTGAATTCGTCCAGGCACACATCGCTCATGATCACCAGGTCATCGCCCACTTCGGCACGGACGTCCCGGATGGCCTTGTTCAGCACGCCCTTCGGGTCCAGCGATGCCGAGCCTTCGGCGTCGCGGGTTTCGGGGATGCCGAAGAGCATGATGCCGCCCAGGCCGAGCTCCACAGCCTCCGCCGCGGCCCGCTTGAGCGTGTCCGTGGTGTGCTGGACTACGCCCGGCATGGAGGTGATGGGGTTGGGTTTGGTCAGGCCCTCCCGGATGAAGGCCGGAAGGATGAGTTCCGACGGTGCAAGGCGGGTTTCGGCGGTGAGCCGGCGCATGGCGGGGGTGGTGCGCAGGCGGCGGGGGCGTTGGTTGGGGAAAGTCATGGGTCCTGTCCTTCGCGTTGTTCTTGAAGCTTCTGTGGGGCCGGAGGCGTGCTGGCCGGTCAGGGCGGGTTGAGGGCCTTCGCAACCGCTGCCACCAGCCCGTCCGGTGTAGGCTCGGCCGCCACTGCGGCGACCTCCAGGCCCAAGGCAGCTGCCTGTTCCGCCGTCGAACGGCCAATGGCCACCAGCTTGCAGCCGGCCAGCGGACCAAGGGCGGAAATCCTGCGCACGGCGCTCGGCGAGGCAGCGATCACGGCCGCCATGCGCCCTGCAGCGATGTCCGCGGCGGCGGTTTGGGGCGTCAGGAGGGTGTACGACGGCGGCTGCGGGCCGGCGTCGCCGTCTCCCGGCTGCACGGCCAGCCTGCGCTCCGCTGCCGCCGGATAGTCAACGGTGCGGTAGGCAGTAACGGCGGTGACTGTACCGCCTGCGGCTGCGAGGCCCTCCGCCAGGGTGCCGGCGGCGATGTCTGCCTGCGGCAGCAGGATCCTGCCGCCACCGGGCCAGACCTCGAGGAGGCCGGCGGCCGACTGTTCGCCGGCCGGGGCAAGGGCCACCGCCAATCCCCCGGACTCCAGGAGCCTTTGCGTCGCGGGACCGATCGCGGCAACCCGCGTAGTCGACGGGACCAACCGGGCCAGGCCAAGCCCGCGCTCGGCGGCCTTTTCCATCAGGACGTGCACCGTGGTTGCGCTGCTGACCACCAGCCAGTCGAAGGCCCCCGCGGCCAGGGCGTCGCAGGCAACATCGAGTGCGTGCTGGTCAGCGGCCCGTTCAAAGTCGATGAGCGGCAGCAGCACCGGCGAAGCACCGGCTTCTCCCAGGGCTTCCACCAGGGCACCGGACCGTTCCGGGCTGCGCGTCACCAGGACCCGGGCCCCAGCCAGCAGGGGTTGGCTGGGTGGCGTGTGCGGTCCGGATCTGCGGGAAGGCTGCGTCATCACCAGGTCAGGATGCCTGCAGGTCTGCGATGTCGGCGGCCCCGGCAGCAAGCAGTACTTCGGCCAGTTCGATGCCCAGCAGGGTGGCGCCGACTTCTGTCAGCCCGTCCGTGGCCCGCTTATCCCGGACCGTGGCGGTGCCATCGACGGCGCAGACCACGGCTTCCAGGTGCAGCATGCTGCCTTTCCGGTACGCGTAGGCGCCCACCGGAGCTGCGCACCCTGCCTCAAGCCGTGCCAGCAGGGCACGTTCCGCCGTGACGGCCAGGCGGGTGTCGGGGTCATCCAGCGCGGAAAGGGCCTGGGCCAGGACCTCGCGGGAGCCTTCGGCCGATCCGGGCTTTGGGGGCGCATCGGCGGTACGGCACTCGATGGCCAGCGATCCCTGTCCGGCCGCGGGCAGCATGACGTCGGTTTCGAGGTACTCGCTGACGGCGTCCAGCCGGCCAATGCGCTCCAGGCCGGCGGCTGCAAGCACCACGGCGTCCAGGTCGCATGACTTTCCGGGCACCACCTGGTCGGTCGAGTTGCCGGGCAGGCCGGGGACGCGGCCCAGGCGGGTGTCCACGTTGCCGCGGATGTCCACGATGTCCAGGTCGATGCGGGCGGCACGCAACTGTGCTGCGCGCCGCGGCGATCCGGTGCCAACGCGGGCTCCGGCCGGCAGGTCGGCCAGTTTCAGTCCGTCCCGGGCGCACAGGACATCGCGGACATCCACCCGCCGCGGTGTGGCGGCGAGACTGAGTCCTACCGCCGCCCCGGTGGGCAGGTCCTTCAGCGAATGGACGGCGACATCGCACTCATTGCGCAGCAGCGCATCTCGCAGGGCCGCGACGAAGACGCCCGTTCCGCCCATCTGGGAGAGCGACCCGGTGAGGACATCACCATCCGTGCGGATGTGCACCAGCTCCACCGGGAAACCTCCCACGGCGGCGAGCTGGTCAGCGGTCTGCTGGGTCTGCGTGAGCGCCAGCTTGCTGGCGCGGGTGCCAATCCGTACGGTCACGGCTGGACCGTTTCGGCCGCATCCCCCGACGGATAGGGGTCGTGTCCGGTACCAACCGTGGTGTCGGCCCCTGCAATGGTGGGCTTTTCGCCGCGGAAGTTGGCGCAGCAGCCCGGGCGGCAGACGTCGTACCAGGGGCCAAGATCCGTCAGGGCGGGCCGGTCGCTGATGTTGTTGGCCACCGTCCGCTCGCAGATGAGGTCCACCAGGCCGTTAACGAACTTCCGGTGGGTACCCGGGGTGGGGACACGGGTTGCGGCAAGGCCGAGGTTTGCGCAGGTTTCCATGGCTTCGGTGTCCAGGTCCCAGACAACTTCCATGTGGTCGCTGACAAAGCCGAGGGGGACGATGACGATGCCCTTGACACCCTGCCCGGCCAGTTCCTCGATGGCGTCGTTGATGTCCGGCTCCAGCCACGGCACGTGCGGGGCGCCCGAGCGGGACTGGTACACCAGGGACCAGGGCGGCGCGGTCTGGCCGGATTCATCCTTGACCCGCTCAATGACGGCTGCGGCGTTGGCAAGGTGCTGGGCCACGTAGGCGGACCCTTCCTCAAACGCACGCGGCTCACCCTCGGACCGGCCTGCAGCCTCGGCGTCGCGGGTGGGAATGGAGTGGGTGGCGAACAGGATGTGGATGGGGGCGTCCGGGCTTCCGACGTCGGCCAGCTTGGCGCGCACATCGGCCAGTCCGGCGGCAGTTCCTTCGACGAAGGGCTCAACGAAACCGGGGTGGTCGAAGTACTGGCGGACCTTGTCCACTTCGAGCCGGCCGTCCAGGCCGGTCTCCGTCAATGCCATGCCGATGTCCTCGCGGTACTGGCGGCAGCTGGAGTAGCAGGAGTAGGCACTCGTGGTGAGCATCAGCACCCGGCGGTGGCCGGCGTCGTACGCTTCCTGCAGGGTCTGGGGGATGTACGGCGCCCAGTTCCGGTTGCCCCACAGCACGGGCAGCTCGATGCCGCGGGCAGCCAGTTCGGCTTCCAGCGCTGCCTTCAGCTCGCGGTTCTGCTGGTTGATGGGGCTGATACCGCCGTTGGCGCGGTAGTGGTGCGAGACTTCCTCAAGCCGCTCATCCGGGATCCCCCGGCCGCGGGTGACGTTGCGGAGGAACGGGATGACGTCCTCCTGGCCCTCCGGGCCGCCGAAAGAGGCGAGCAGGACGGCGTCGTAGTTCTTGGGCGCCATGCGTCCGGCTTCGGTGACCGGGTTGACGGCAGTGGCAAGTGTGGGGTCGAGCGGGTTCATGCGAGCACCTCTGCTACTTCTTCGGCGGTGATCCGGCGTCCGGTATAGAACGGGACTTCCTCACGGACGTGATTGCGCGCCTCCGTGGCGCGCAGGTGGCGCATGAGGTCCACAAGGTCAACCAGTTCGGGTGCCTCCAGGCCGAGGATCCATTCCCAGTCCCCCAGCGCGAAGGACGAGACGGTGTTGGAGATGACCTGGGGGAAATCCCTGCCCAGCAGGCCGTGATCGCGCAGCATCTTGCCGCGCTCGGCCTCGGGCAGGATGTACCACTCATAGGAGCGCACGAACGGGTAGACACAGAGCCACTCGGCCGGAGCGACGCCCCGCGAGTAGGCGGGCGTGTGGTTCTTGGCGAACTCTGCCTCGCGGTGGACGCCCATGGCGGACCAGACGATCTCGGTGCCGGCGAAGAGGGTGCTGCGGCGGATGTCGCGGATGGCCAGCTGCAGCGCCTCCGGCTTGGGGCCGTGGAGCCACACCATGACGTCGGCATCGGCGCGCATGGCCGAGACGTCGTAGCTACCCCGGTGGGTGACGCCGGCTGCGGCGAGCCGCTCCAGCAGGGCTTCGAAGTCGGCGGCGGCATTCGCACTGCGGACCACTGGCTCTGACCGCTTGAATACCGTCCAGAGGGTAAAGAACTGCTCGGCTGATTCTTCGGTTTTAGTGACAGATTCGGCAGAAGTGTGGCTCATGGTTACAAGTTTGCCCCTTCGCTGCCCCCAAGGCGAAACCGAAGAGTTCTACAACTCGTAGAAGTGAGTAAAGTCACGTTGCTGGATCCGTGAGTCATCCCCCGCCGCATCAGAAGGGGCGGCGCATGCGCAGGAACACGAGCCCTGCGGCGGTCCCCAGGCCAACCAGACCTGCACCCAGCCACACCAAGGCGTCAGGCATGTCCGGAAGCGGTCCGGTGGAGGAAACGGCCCGGCCGGGGCCTTCGGGTGCAGCGGCAGCCTGCGGCATGCGCGTGGGCTGGGACTGCCGTGCATTGATGGACAACGCGGTGGGCAGGGCGGAAGAAGGCACAGCCCCTCCCCCGCCGGCGGCCGTGCCGGCCTCGCCGCCGGATTCCGCATTGCCGGAGCCGTGAGGAACCAGCGTTCCTGGCATGCCGCCGGATCCTGGCCCGGCAGCCTGCGCGGCGGCCGGGTCAGCGGCTTCACCCGCTCCCGTTCCCAGGAGAGGAGGGACTGCCGGGGACAGACCGGGGACCCCTCCGGCGGGGGCAGCCCCGGCCGAGGTGGCTGATGTGGGTCCCGGTTGCGTGGGGCCCGGTTTCTGCGTGGCACCGGATTGGGGCGCACTGGAGGAGGTGCGCGGCGCTCCCGTGGGAGTGGTGGTTTGTGCTGTGGGAGCGGGGGTCTGGCCACCGGGCGCCAGGGGCGTCCCTGAGACGGTGGGGACGGCTGGAACGGCAAGGCCGGAAACCGAAGCCGCCGCCGTGGCCGTCGCCGTCGTCGATCCTGTGGAGAGCGTGGCCTTCACGGCCGGAAGCAATGCACCCGGCACGTTGGGGATGGTGGGCGCCTTTCCACGCGGGGTCTGTGCGCCGTCGGAACTACCGGACGCCGAGGCTGTCGCCTGCACCAAGGAGTCTTGGGGCGGGGCCGCGTCGTCGGCCAAGGACGCCTGGACGCCGGTGGAAAGAACCAGTACCACTCCGACGGCTGCGGCTGCAGTGCCGCGTCGGAGTCCCCCATGGATACCGGTCCGGGACATGGAAAGCTCGGACCTGTTTGAAACCATAGTCATCGACCCTAGCCAGAACGCTTGCCCGATTGAAAACCGGGAAGCGCCCTGCGGCCCCTGCTCAACGCCGGCGCCAACCAGCCGCGCCGCGCTGACCAGCGGCGATGTTCAGGCGTCCGTCAATTGGCCGATTTGCTCACGCGTGTCGGCAACCACGGCGGCCAGGCCGTTTCCGGCCACCCAGCCGCCCACCACCGCCAGACCACCGGCGGCAGTGCACGCCTGGCGGATCGCCGCTGCCCGCGCTTGGTGCCCCACGGCGGCGAATGGCAGGGATCCGCGCCACCGCACCACGTCCCAGCCCCGTACCTCGTCCCGGGTTATCTGGGCGCCCAGGAGGGCGGAAGCGTCGCGCAGGGCGGCAGCGAAAAGCTCGCCATCGGTTTCCGGCCCGGCCGGTTGCCGGGCGGAAGCGCCGTCTACCCGGCCATAGGACAGCCGCACCACGTGGCGTCCCCGGCCGGCAGCAGCCGCCAGCCAATCCCATTTGCCCGTGGCATGGGTCAGTGCCTTTGCTTCGATGCCGGGCGTTTGCGGGGCCACCAGGATTCCTGTTCCCCGGGGCCGCCGGTCCAGCTCCGGCTTGTCCAGGACCAGCGTGACCAGCTTGACGTCGGGTCCGGACGCAGGCTTCTTGCCCGCGATCTGGGGGACAGCATGTTCCAGCAGTCCGACGGCGGCCGGGCCGTCCACGGCCATGACCAGCAGGGCGGTGCGGAAGATTGTCCCTGCGGCGTCGACCAGCCAGCCATCCGGGGTGCGGGACACCGATGCCGCGGCGGTGCCCGCCAGAAGTGTCACGCCCCGGTCGCGGAGATCCGCCACCAGCGCCTCCACGAGGATGTGCATCCCGCCCTCGAGGCCCGCGACGGCGGAGCCGGCGTTGGCAGGTTTGTCCGCCTGCCCCGCCCGGGCCTGGCTGCCGGCGCCCGCGGTCGGTGCATCGGCCCTGTTTGCTCCACCGCGCCGCTGGGCTGAAACGGCGGCAGCGAGCGAACCGTGCCGACGCATTGCGGCCCGCAGGCCGGGAGCCACCATGTCGACGTCGAGCAGGCCGGGATCCGCGGAATGGACGCCGCCCACCACGGGCGAGACCAGGCGTTCCAGCACCCGCGAACCCATCCGGGCCCGCACCAGGGCGGAGACGCTGGTGACGTCCTTGCCGGCTCCTACGGAAGCGGGCAGCAGCCGGTCCAGGGAAGCCCGCAGTGAACCCAGGGTGCCCAGGGTGCGGCGGACCTCAGGGTCCCAAGGGTTGGCGGGGATGCCCAGTACACCGGTCCTGGGCAATTCGCGGGGGCCGTCCGGAAGCTGCACCCATGCACCACCGGGACGGGGAGGAACAATCTTGCTGCCCAGGCCGAGTTCGGCACAGAGCCGGGCGACGGCGTCTGACCGCGTGGCGAACGACTCAGCACCGCTGTCCAGGGTGAGCCCGGCAACCGTATGGCTGCCTACACAGCCGCCCCACGCCGCGCCCGCCTCCAGGACGGTCACCTCGTGGCCGTTCGCGGCGAGTTCCCGGGCGGAGAGCAGCCCGGAAATCCCGCCGCCCACCACCAGTGCCGTACGGGGCATGGCCGCTGAGCTGCCCACTGGTTACTCCGGCGAGATGGAGTGGATCAGCTCCACCACCCGGGTCAGGACGTCCGGGTTGGTTTCGGGCGGTACACCGTGCCCCAGGTTCAGGACGTGGCCGGGAGCTGCGGAGCCGGCCGCGATGACCTCACGGACGTGGGCCTCAAGGATTTCCCAGGGGGCTGACAGCAGTGCGGGATCGATGTTTCCCTGCAGCGGCACAGTTCCGCCCAGCCGCCGGTTGGCCTCATCGAGCGGCAGCCGGTAGTCCACGCCCACCACGTCCACGCCCACGTCGCGCATGGCAACGAGGAGTTCGGAGGTACCGGTGCCGAAGTGGATCAGCGGAGCCCTGAGGTGGCGCACATGGTCCAAGGCACGGGCCGACGCCGGCGCTACGTACTTGGTGTAATCGGCCAGTCCTAGCGAACCCGCCCAGGAGTCGAAGAGCTGGGCGGCGGAGGCACCGGCCTCCAGCTGCGCCTGGAGGAACATGCCGGAGGCGTCGGCAGCCCAGTTGGCCAGCGCGTTCCAGGTTTCCGGATCGGCGTGCATCATGGTCCGCGGGCCGAGGTGGTCGCGGGAGGGTTTCCCTTCCACCATGTAGGCGGCCAGGGTGAACGGCGCGCCGGCGAAACCGATCAACGGCGTCTTGCCCAGCTCCGCCACGGTCAAGCGGACGGCTTCGCGGATGGGCTCCAGTGCTTCCCAGGTGAGCTGGGGCAGCGCGGCAACGTCTGCCGCGGTCCGCACGGGCCTGTCGAGGACCGGGCCCACGCCGGGAACGATGTCCACTCCCACCCCGGCGAGCTTGAGCGGGATCACGATGTCCGAGAAGAAGATGCCGGCGTCCACGTCGTGGCGGCGGACGGGTTGGAGCGTGATCTCTGAGGCCAGCTCCGGCCGGAGGCAGGAGTCCAGCATGGCGATGCCCTCGCGCACCTTGAGGTATTCCGGCAGCGACCGGCCTGCCTGCCGCATGAACCAGACGGGGCGGCGGGACGGCTTTCCCCCGCGGTAGGCCGTGATCAGCGGTGAATCCGCTGTACGGCCGTCCATCAGCGGATGGTCTGCGGAAAGGACGCCGGCAGCGGAGACGGCAGGGCTAGGAGTCATGCTTTTGATTGTGCCCAAAAAGAGCTGCAAAAGATAACGACAACCTGTCGCTGACAGTACGGGCACAGGAAGGGTGGCGCAGATCACCGGGCACTGTGGCGACTATCCTTTCCGGTGGTTGTTCTACCAGGCAACGAAAAAGCTATGATTGGTCTGCTGTGGTTCTTTTCTCATTGGTGGCTACACACGCCGACATCGATCTTGAAACCGTTGCTCAGTTGAGCAACGGTTCCTCCGGGATTGCCGCATCCGCCCTCACCGAATCGCCCGCCGTCGCAGGGGCAGTGGTCCTGGCCACCTGCAACCGCTACGAAATTTACGGTGAAGCCGCCAACTCCAGCGACGTCGAAGCTGCCCGGTCAGCACTCGTGGCCCGGATCAGCGAGGCCAGCGGGCTGGCCGAACCCCTCGTCTCGCGTTCCTTCAGCACGCGCACCGGCCCCGAGGTGACCCAGCACCTGTTCGCCGTCAGCGCTGGACTTGACTCCGCCGTCGTCGGGGAACGCGAAATTGCCGGGCAGGTGCGGCGTGCGCTGATTACCGCCCAGCACGACGGCACCGCCAGCGCCGGCCTGGTCCGGCTTTTCCAGGCCGCCTCCAAGACCGCCAAGGACGTGGGCGCACAGACAGCCCTCGGTTCCCGCGGCCTCTCCATCGTCTCCGTGGCACTGGACCTGGCCACCGATCTTTCCGAGAACCCCGACTGGGCAGCCAAGAAGGTTGTGCTGTTCGGAACCGGCGCCTACGCCGGGGCCACCATGGCGCTGCTGCGCGAACGCGGCTGCACCGACATTTCCGTGTACTCCTCCTCCGGCCGGGCCGAAGGATTCGTCGCCTCCCGCGGCGGCACCGCCCTGGACGTGGATTCACTGCGGTCGGCCGTGGCAGCTGCCGATGTGATGATCGGCTGCAGCGGATCGGACACCCGGGTTGAAGCCGATGAGCTGGCCGAGGTGCGGACAGGTTCACCGCAGCCCCTGATCGCCATCGACCTTGCCCTCACCCACGACTTCGACCCCGCTGTCGGCGAGCTGGACGGAGTGGAGCTGCTCACCCTGGAGTCAGTGCGCCTTGCCGCGCCGCAGGAACAGGCGGAATCCCTGGCCCAGGCCAGCGGCATCGTAAAGGGTGCTGCCAAGGCGTTCGAGCAGGAGCGGGAAGCCCGGTCCGTCGATTCAGCCATCGTTGCCCTGCGGCGGCACACCATGAATGTCCTGGACGCGGAGATGGAAAAGGTCCGCGCCCGCCACGGCTGTACCGCCGCCGCTGAGGAAGTCGAGTTCGCGCTCCGCCGCATGGTCAAGCAGCTGCTGCACGTTCCCACGGTCCGCGCCCGTGAACTCGCCGCCAACGGCCAGCAGGACGATTACGTTGCCGCGCTGGAGGCCCTTTACGGCATTACCGTCGAACAGCCCGGCACCGCCGCCCCTGCCGCCGTCGAGGCCGAATGCCCGGTGGACCACCAGGGCCGCGAAACCGCCTGACCCACAAACACCCGCTTGCTCTATCAGATATGGCTCCTAAACCACCGGTTTGGGAGCCATATCTGATAGAGCAACCGGTCAGTAGACAGGCTTATCGGGTTCCACGTCGCGCACCCAGGCCAGGATCCCGCCGTCGAGGTGGCTGACCCGCTGGTAGCCCGCCTGCCGTGCTGCCGCCAGCACGTTCGCGGACCGGGTTCCGGCCTTGCAGTGGAACACGATGTCCCGGTCCTGCGGCAGTTCGTCCCACGCCTCGCCGGCGAGGATCCGTCCCTGCGGGATCAGTTTGGCCCCGTCGATTCGGACGATGTCGTACTCCCCGGCCTCGCGGACGTCCACCAGTTCGAAGTCCTTGAGCCCGGCTTTCCGCGACGCCAGCATGGTGGCCAGCTGCGTGGCGGTAACAGTATGTTCCGTATCCGCCTCGGCTGTGGGCGGGATGCCGCAGAAGGCCTCATAGTCGGTGAGCTTCGTGATGGGTTCCGCCGCGGGGTCCTTCGACACACGGATCTCGCGCCAGCTCCCGCCCAGGGCGTCAAACAGTGCCACGCGGCCCAGCAGGGAACGTCCGACGCCGGTGATCAGCTTCACTGCCTCGGTCACCATGAGCGATCCCACGGCAGCGCAAAGCATGCCGAACACCCCGCCCTCGCCGCAGGAAGGCACGGAACCGGCAGGCGGAGCCTCCGGATACAGGTCGCGGTAGGTGGGGCCGTGTTTCTCCCAGAACACGCTGACCTGGCCGTCGAACCGGAAGATGGAACCCCATACGTAAGGCTTGCCCAGGATGGCGGCGGCGTCGTTCACCAGGTACCGGGTGGCAAAGTTGTCGGCCCCGTCAAGAATGAGGTCGTACCCGTTGAACAGCTCCAGGGCGTTGGACGAATCCAGGCGCAGGTTGTGCAGCCGGACATCCACCAGCGGATTCAGCTCCGCGATGGCATCGCGCGCAGACTCGATTTTGGGCCGGCCCACGTCGCTGACGCCGTGGATCACCTGGCGCTGCAGGTTGCTCAGGTCCACCACGTCGTCGTCAACGATTCCAATGGTGCCAACGCCCGCCGCAGCCAGGTACAGCAAGGCCGGCGCGCCCAGGCCGCCGGCACCGATCACCAGCGCCCTGGCGTTCTTGAGACGCCGCTGGCCCAGGGCACCGATCTCGGGAATGATCAAGTGCCGGGAGTAACGCTCCACCTCATCAGCGGTAAGCGCGGCAGCCGGTTCCACCAGCGGATCCAGCGAAAGGGTTGAAGAATTTGCGGTGAAAGACGAAGCCATACTTCAATGTATGCCCCGGAATACCAGCGGGTCATATTACCCCGCAGTAAAGTGAAGGGTAACTGCAATGGAAAGAAGGACAACTGTGGTCCCTGAAGCACGGGCTGACCGCCCGCCCGCCGCCGAACCGCAAACTGCCTCCCGCCCCGCAGGCCATCGGTCCGCCCGGCTGCCCCGGGATGAGCGCCGCGCACAGCTGCTGGCGGCAGCCCAGGAGGTGTTCGTGGCCAACGGCTACCACGGCGCGGCCATGGATGAAATTGCAGAGACCGCGCACGTCAGCAAACCAGTGCTGTACCAGCACTTCCCCTCCAAGCGCGACCTTTACCTCGCACTGCTGGAAAGCCATCTGGCGTCCCTGACCGAGCTGATGCTGGGTGCCCTGAATTCCACCACGGACAACGATGAACGCGTCCAGGCCGTCATGCGCGCCTACTTCCACTTCATCGCCAATGACGACCAGGCCCACCGCCTGGTGTTCGAGTCCGACCTGATCAACGACCCCGATGTCAGTTCCAGGCTGGAAACCTTCAACCGGACCTTCGCCGACGCCATCGCCCGGGTCATTGCCGAGGACACCAAGCTCCCCCACCTCGAAGCCGAACTCCTGGGCCGCGGACTGGCGGGAATGGCGCAGGTCAGCGCCCGGTACTGGCTGGAAACGGACGGCAACCTGGACCTCAACGTGGCCAGTGACCTCATCTACCGTTTAGCTTGGCGCGGAATCTCTCGCTTCCCCAAAGAGTCCTAGACTACAAATAAGACAACACCTCGTAGAGAAACACGAGTACTTTCACAGGCTGGGAGGCCCCCTTGGAAATTAAGATCGGCGTTCAAAACGTTGGCCGCGAGATCGTGCTGGAATCGACCCAGGACGCGGAGACTGTGGCCAAGGTTGTTGGTGAAGCCATCAATGGCGGCAGCGAACTGCGGCTGAAGGATGACAAAGGACGCGTGATCATCGTTCCGGGCAACGCACTGGCGTATGTGGAGATCGGCGCCGAAGAGGTTCGGCGCGTCGGGTTCGGACAGTTCTAGTCCCCGGTTCCAAGGAGATCCATGCTTTCGCTGACCATCGTGGTGCTGGCCACCGTCGCAGCCGGCTTCGTCGTTTGGGCCAATGACAGGCGGCATGCCAAGTACGGTGCTGCACTGCCGGCCGGCGTCGCCGCAGCTGTTGCAGCGCTGGTGTGGATCATCCTGATGGCAGCTGGTTTCGGCTACCTGCCAGGGCTGACCTGGCTTCCCTGGATCCTGCCCATCGTTCTCGGCATTGCAGCCGCCATCGCCGCCGTCGTTTACCTGGGCCGCACGCGTGCGCGCCACGACGCACAGCAGCTCACGGCGATCCTGCGGCGCTGAGCTTCCATCCGCCTGCTCTTGCCGCAAAGCTTAAAGGGCTGTGGCCACCACCCATGCGGTGGTGGCCACAGCCGTTTAACCGGGAGCTTAGAGGAACTCCGCCCGGCCCTCCATTGCCGACGACGCGAGGGCGTGCTCCCGGCGCGGGATGCGCCCGGCCGCCCCGGCCATCCTGCCGGCGATCACCGCATGCTTGAAGGCCTCGCCCATGAGCGCCGGGTTCTGGGCCCGGGTCACGGCCGTGGCCAGCAGCACGGCGTCGCAGCCCAGCTCCATGGCAAGGGCTGCGTCGGACGCCGTGCCGATGCCGGCGTCCAGGACCACAGGAACGGAGGCCCGGGAAACGATGAGTTCGATGTTGTGCGGGTTCAGGATCCCCAGGCCGGTGCCGATCGGGGCGCCCAGCGGCATGACGGCGGTGGCGCCAAGGTTCTCCAGCCGCAGCGCCAGCACGGGATCGTCATTGGTGTAGGCAAAGACCTTGAAGCCGCGGTTCACGAGCTGCTCGGTGGCCTCGACGAGTTCCACGGCGTCCGGCAGGAGGGTTTGTTCGTCCGCGATGACCTCCAGTTTGACCCAGTCGGTCTCCAGCGCCTCCCGGGCCAGTTCCGCGGTGAGGACCGCATCCCTGGCCGTGAAGCAGCCGGCCGTGTTGGGCAGGACCCGGATCCCGTGGTCCACCAGCAGCTGGAAGAGCGAGCCTGTTTCCGCCGTGGAGTAGCGCCGCATGGCTACGGTGGTCAACGCGGTGCCGGAGGCCAGGAGCGCTGCGCCCAGGCCGTCGAGGCTGGGAGCTCCCCCGGTGCCCATGATGAGCCTGGATCCGAGGGCGACGCCGTCGATCACCAGAGCGTCAGCGGTACCGGCACTTCCTGCGGGGTTGATGGTGCTGGTTTCGGTCATGGTGTCAGCCTCCCTGTACTGCTGTGACAAGTTCGATGTCGTCACCCTCGGCGAGCGCGGTGGCGAACCATTGGCTCCGCGGCACCACCTGGGCGTTATGCGCGACGGCGACACCCAGCTTCCCGCCGTCCGTCGCCTGCCCGTTGTCAGCCAGCGGGCGTCCCGTGACCTGGCGGACCAGTGTGGTGATGGAGGCGCCGTCGGCCACCGTGTGCTGGTTTCCATTGAGGGTGATGTTCACGCTGTCTCCTTGATGAAAGGGCTTGTTGCTGTTGTGGCCGGCCTGGAGAACCGGTCCGGGCTGAACGCTGCCCAGCGGGGATCGATTTTTCCGTCCAGCAGGTCCCTGCAGATACCCGCAGCCGCGGGAGTGAGCAGGACGCCGTGCCGGAAGAACCCGGTGGCAACGATGACGCCCGGGACATGCCCGGCCAGTCCGTCCGCGGAGGCCGCAGGCGCCGGTACCCGGCCCAGGAGCGGTGCGTTGTCAGGGGTTCCGGGGCGGGCACGGGCGGTGGCTTCCAGGAGTTCAAGTTCGGCGACGGCGGGCACCAGCGCCTGCGCGTCCCGCAGCAATTGGTACACCCCTCCGGCACTGACGGCGTCGGACAGGGCATCCTCCCGCTGGGTGGCTCCGATCACCACCGTCCCGTCCTGCCGCGGGACGATGTACACCGGCACGCCGTGGACCAGCCCGCGGACCGTTGACGTCACCAGGGGCTGCAGGTGGCAGGGAACGGCAAGGCGGAGGATGTCCCCGTGCACCGGCCGCAGCGGCAGCTCAAGGCCCTCCGGCAGGCCGTCAAGTGCCGCGGACTGCAGCCCGTTGGCCACTACGGTTTCCGTTGCCAGCACGGTGCCGCCGTCGGCCAGGCGGACGCCGGCAACAGCTCCGCCGTCCCACAACAACCCGGCTGCCCGCTGCGGCACGGCATAGCCGTCCGCTGCCCCGGCAACAGCCACTGCCGGCTTTTCCCGTGCCGCGCCGGCCAGGGCCAGCCGCAGGGCTGCCACCAGGCGCCGGGGGTCAACCTGGTGGTCCGCAGGGGTGTCCAGGGCGCAGGCAATGGCCGGGCTGAGCAGTGGTTCGCGCTTCCGGACCTCCCGTACGGTGAGGGGCTCCACCACCAGCCCGTTGGCCTGCTGGACGGTACGCAGATCCATCAGTGCCCGGCGGTCGGCCGCATCGGCACCCACGGCGAGTGTCGCCGTCGTCAGGTATCCCGAATCCGCGCCCGTTGCACTGTCCAGGCCGGCGGCGAACCCCGGCCAGCGCGCTGATGCATCGAGCATCAGTTTCAGGAGGTCTTCCTCCTGGTAGTGCAGTTCGCTGACGGGGGCCAGCATGCCGGCCGCGGCCCAGCTGGCGCCGGTACCCGGTGCGTCGTCGATGAGCACCACGGAGCGTCCGGAACGCTGCGCCTCCCAGGCGATTCCGTGCCCCACCACTCCCCCGCCAATGACCGCAACATCGGCCCGGACGGTGGAGGGGCTGGAGGCGCCGGCGGACCCGGGGTGGTTGAAGGGGGTACGCATATGGGTTCCTTCCCTACGCCGGCATTACCCGGATCAGGTCAAGCGGTCGGCTCTGACGCCCTCTCAGCCCGGCGCTTTATGACAGCTGCCGCGGGCTCCCGCAGTACCAGCCCAGTTTAGAGGAACTAGGCTTGCACGCATGAATGTGTCCACCCCATCCTTCCCCGCCGGCCACCGCGCTCCCGCCACCGAAGTCGTCAATTCACGGGACAGCCACGCCCTCAAGGCCGCCCGCCTGTACCTCTGCACCGATGCGCGCCGGGACCGCGGCGACTTTGCGGACTTCGTTGACGCCGCGTTCGCCGGCGGGGTGGACATCATCCAGCTGCGGGACAAGACCATCGAAGCCGCCGAGGAACTTGACCTTCTGGCGGTGCTCAAGGAGACTGCGGTGCGGCACGGCAGGCTGTGGGCAGTCAATGACCGCGCGGACATCGCCGTCCTCTCCGGGGCACCGGTGTTCCACATCGGCCAGAAGGACCTTCCCTTGGCCGCAGCGCGTACGTTGGTCAACGGAAATGCCGCGATCGGGCTCTCCAGCCACACCACGGAGCAGGTGGACGCCGCCCTGGCAGCAGCTGCCGGGCCGGCCGGCCTGGACTATTTCTGCGTGGGTCCGGTGTGGGCCACCCCCACCAAACCCGGCAGGGCCGCCGTCGGACCCGGCCTGGTGAAGTACGCCGCGGACGCCTCGGGAAGGGCGGCGGATCCGGTGCCCTGGTTCGCCATTGGCGGCATCGACCACGGAAACGTCCGGCAGGTGGCGGAAGCGGGGGCCCGCAGGATCGTGGTGGTCCGCGCCATCACCGAGGCTCCCGATCCCGCGGCCGCTGCTGCTTCGCTCCTCGACGCGCTGGATGCCGCCGGCGCCTGATGCCATATCCATGGACTTGGAGCTACGCTGATTTTTGTGTCACATCATCGGCTGGCCCCCAACGTCCATGACCACAGGAACGCCCTGGAAGAGGCGTTGGGCCTGCTGCGGACCGAACTCGAGCTGCCGGGACCCTACCCCGCTGAAGCCGTGGCGGATGCCCAGGCTGCCGTAGCCGCGCTGAAGCTGCCGTCCTATGACCTGACCGCCGTGGAGTTCGTGACCATCGATCCGGCAACGTCCACGGACCTGGACCAGGCGGTGTTCATCGAACCGGACGGGAACGGCTACCGGGTGCTGTACGCGATCGCCGACGTCCCCGCGTTCGTTGCCCCCGGCGGTCCGCTGGACGCCGAGACCCGGCGCCGCGGCCAGACGTTCTACGCTCCGGACGGCAGGATTCCGCTGCATCCGGAAGTGATCAGCGAGGGGGCAGGAAGCCTGCTGCCTGGGCAGGACTGTTCAGCGTTCGTGTGGGACTTCACGCTCGACGGCGAGGCGACGGTTTTGTCAGTGGGCGTCAGGCGGGCGCGGGTCCGCAGCCGCGACAAGCTCAGCTACAAGGGCGCCCAGGCAGACCTCGACGCCGGGACTGCCTCCCCGGTGCTGCAGCTGCTCCGGGAGGTGGGCCTGAAACGGGTGGCCCTGGAACGGGAACGCGGAGGGGCAAGCCTGAACATGCCCGAGCAGGAAATTGTCCAGCTGCCCGATGGCGGCTACCGCATTGACGCTGTCCCGCAGCTTGCCGTGGAGGACTGGAACGCGCAGATTTCGCTGATGACCGGGATGGCGGCCGCGCAGCTCATGCTGGAGGGCAAAGTGGGAATCCTGCGCACCATGCCCGCCCCGGAAGAACGGTCCCTGCGCCATTTCCGTCTGCAGACCGAGGTGCTGGGCAGGCCCTGGGACGGCGAGGTCAGCTATGGCGAGTACCTGAGGTCACTGGATCCCACCGACCCGCGCCAGCTGGCCATCATGCATTCCGCCGGCATGCTGTTCCGGGGAGCGTCCTATACCGCCTTTGACGGCACAGTCCCCGAGGACGGGGTTCAGTCAGCCATCGGCGCGGCCTATGCCCACACCACCGCGCCGCTGCGCCGCCTGGTGGACCGCTTCGTGCTGGTCATCTGCGAGGCCCTGAGCAACGGCGCCGACGTTCCGGGTTGGGCGCGTGAGGCCCTTCCGCTGCTGCCGGGCATCATGGCCGGCTCAGACCAGCTGGCGTCCAGGATGGAGCGCCTGGCCCTGGACACCGTGGAGGCGGCGCTGCTGCTGAACCACATTGGCCAGGAGTTCGAGGCCATCGTGATTTCCGGGTCCAAACCGCAGAACGGCAACGGCAACGGCAACGGAACGGGGAAAAGCGGCAACGGAAAGAACGGCAACGGCAGTTCGGGCATTATCCAGGTTGCCGAGCCGGCTGTCACCGCGCGGTGTGCGGGCGAGCTGGAGTCCGGAACCAAGGTCCGGGTCCGCCTGGTTTCTTCGGACATCACCACCCGGGAGATCCATTTCGAACTCGTCCCGTGAGGGCCGGCAGGCGCGGCAGGCGGGCCGGAACAGTGTTTCTGCGCCTGTGCGGCTAGACTGAGAGGGTAGAAATGGATGCCCGGTCGTTGATTTCCTTGATTTGAAACCAACAAGCCCGCCCCTACGCGATCTTGAGAATTACCCGCTGGTCACCAGTGCCAGCATTAGATAGCCCGCGATCGGCTTCCACTGGAATCGCTTGCGCGCCTGAGCGTGCTCCGGAGCGGCCAGCCCTGGCCGGCCCGTTGAGCAGGCAGCGCCATTGCCCAAATGAATAAGGAAACTCCCCCGTGAGTGAATTGCATACCCACCAGCTTCTGAGCGATGAGTCCGGCACGGAAACCATCGAGCCGGAAGAAACCATTATCTCGGACGAAACCCCGCATGAGATCGCGGAAAAGTCCTTTGCCGACTACAACGTCCGCGAGGACATCGTGGAGTCCCTGGCCGACGCCGGGATCACCCACCCCTTCCCCATCCAGGCCATGACCCTGCCGGTGGCCCTTGGCGGCCATGACATCATCGGCCAGGCCAAGACCGGCACCGGCAAGACCCTGGGCTTCGGCATTCCCGCACTCCAGCGCGTCATCGGGCAGGACGACCCCGGCTACGCCAAGCTGGCCGTGCCGGGAGCCCCGCAGGCCCTGGTCATCGTCCCCACCCGCGAACTGGCCGTGCAGGTGGCCGGGGACCTGGTGACGGCATCGCGGAAGCGCAATGCGAGGATCGCCACCATCTACGGCGGCCGCGCCTACGAGCCCCAGGTGGAGGCGCTGAAGCAGGGCGTGGAGGTTGTGGTGGGTACCCCGGGCCGCCTCATCGACCTTTACAAGCAGAAGCACCTGAGCCTGAAGAACGTCAAGATCGTGGTCCTGGACGAGGCCGACGAGATGCTGGACCTGGGCTTCCTCCCGGACGTGGAGACCCTTATCGCCGCGACGCCTGCCGTCCGTCAGACACTCCTGTTCTCCGCCACCATGCCCGGCCCTGTCATCGCCATGGCCCGCCGCTACATGACCCAGCCCACCCACATCCGGGCCGCGGACCCCGAGGATGAGGGCCTGACCAAGCGCGACATCCGCCAGCTGATCTACCGCGCCCACAGCATGGACAAGATCGAGGTGGTGGCCCGCATCCTCCAGGCCAGGGGCCGCGGGCGCACCATCATCTTCACCAAGACCAAGCGCACCGCCGCCAAGGTTGCCGAGGAACTGGTGGACCGCGGGTTCGCGGCTGCCGCCATCCATGGCGACCTGGGCCAGGGCGCCCGTGAACAGGCGCTGCGGGCGTTCCGCAACAACAAGGTGGACGTCCTGGTGGCCACCGATGTCGCGGCGCGCGGCATCGACGTCGAGGACGTCACCCACGTCATCAACTACCAGTGCGTGGAAGACGAGAAGATCTACCTGCACCGCGTGGGCCGCACCGGCCGCGCCGGCAACAAGGGCACCGCAGTCACCTTCGTGGACTGGGACGACATGCCGCGCTGGGGCCTGATCAACAAGGCCCTGGGCCTGAGCGTTCCCGAACCCATTGAGACGTACTCCTCCTCACCGCACCTCTACGCGGACCTCGACATCCCCGAGGGCACAAAGGGACGGCTGCCGCGTGACAAGCGCACCCTGGCCGGCGTTGACGCCGAGGTGCTTGAGGACCTGGGCGAAACCGGCAAGAAGAACAGCCGCAGCGGCGGCCGTGACGGCGGCCGGTCCCGGGACAGGGACAGGGACGGCCGCGGACGCGAAAGCCGCAGCGGCAACCGCGAAGGTGGCCGCAGCGGGGGCGACACCAAGCGCAGCGGTGAGCGCCGGCGTCGTACCTCCGACTCTTCCGCCGCTCCCGCAGGTGAGGCTGCTGCTGCTCCCGCAACCGAGGGTGAACAGCCCTCGCGTGCCCGCCGGACCAGGACCCGCACCCGCCGCCGCAACGGCGAAGTGGTGGCCGGCGCCGACACGGGCACGCAGCCTGGCAACTCCGAGGGCTAACTGCCCCAATGACTGACACTGTTTGGGCGCCGGACGGCGGCAGCCTGGTGGTGCACGCGGACAACGCGGAGTACCTCCCCACGCTGCCGGACGGCGCCTTCACACTGATTTATGTGGACCCGCCCTTCAACACAGGCAGGCCGCAGCAGCGCCAGGAAACCCGGATGGTGGTCAACGCCGGTGGCAGCGGCGACCGGGTGGGCTTCAAGGGCCGCTCCTACGACACCATCAAGGGTGCCCTGCACCGCTACGATGACGCGTTCAGCGATTACTGGTCGTTCCTGGAACCCCGGCTGGTGGAGGCATGGCGGTTGCTGGCCGATGACGGAACCCTGTACCTGCACCTGGACTACCGCGAGGTGCACTACGCCAAGGTGATGCTGGACGCCATCTTTGGCAGGGCGTGCTTCCTGAACGAGATCATCTGGGCCTACGATTACGGCGCCCGGGCCAAAAACCGGTGGCCCACCAAGCACGACAACATCCTGGTGTACGTCAAGAACCCGGCGAAATACCACTTCGACAGCGCCGAGGTGGACCGCGAGCCGTACATGGCCCCGGGCCTGGTGACGCCTGCCAAGCGCGAATTGGGTAAGCTGCCCACCGACGTCTGGTGGCACACCATCGTTTCGCCCACCGGCAAGGAAAAGACCGGCTACCCCACGCAGAAGCCCGAGGGCCTGGTCCGCCGCGTGGTTGCCGCGTCGAGCAGGCCGGGTGACTGGTGCCTGGACTTCTTCGCCGGTTCCGGCACGCTGGGGGCAGTTGCCGCCAAGCTTGGCCGGAAGTTCGTGTGCGTGGACCAGAACCAGCCCGCCATCGACATCATGGCCAAGCGGCTGGGTGCCCACGCCACCCTGACCTCCTTCCAGCCCAACTAGGGACGGACGACGGCGGCTCCCGTGCCCAGTGCCTCGATCCGGGCGAGCATGTCCGGCGACGTCAGGTTTTCGCCGAGCAGGTTGGGCTTGCCGGTGCCGTGGTAATCGGAGGAACCGGTGACCAACAGGTCGTGTTCGGCCGCCAGCCTGCGCAGGAAGTCCCGGCCCTCTTCCGGGTTGTCCCGGTGGTCGATCTCCAGGCCTGCCAGGCCCGCGTCGATCATGTCACGGTACGTCCGCTCCCCCACGATCCGTCCCCGGCCCGACGCCACGGGATGGGCAAACACGGGCACACCGCCGGCCGCACGGACGAGTTCGACGGCGGTGGCCGGGTCCGGGGCGTAATGCGGGATGAAGTACCTGGACCGGGACGTGAGGATGGAGGCGAAGGCCTCTGAACGGTCCTCCACCACGCCCGCGGCGACGAGGGCGTCGGCGATGTGCGGCCGCCCAAGGGTGGCGCCGGGTGCCACGTGGTGGATCACGTCGTCCCAAGTCAGCGGGTAGTCCTCCGCGAGGATGGTGACCATCCGTTCTGCCCTGCTGAGGCGGGAATCCTTGGCCTTGGTGATTTCCTCCAGGAGTCCCGGATGGTTGGGGTCGTGCAGGTAGCTCAGCAGGTGAACGCTGATGCCCTCCTCCGTCCGGCACGAGACCTCCATGCCCGGCACCAGTGCCACACCGCAGGTTGCGGCGGCCTCGGCTGCCTCCGCCCAGCCTGCCGTCGAATCGTGATCGGTCAGGGCAACCACGTCAAGGCCGGCGCGCGCAGCGGATGCCATGACATCGGCGGGCGTTTCGGTGCCGTCGGAAACATTGGAGTGGGCATGCAGGTCAATCCTCACTGGTCCAGCGTAGTGGACTGTCGGACAGGGAACCCGGCCGGCACGTTCGCTTAGCCGGGATGCTGGTGAGACGATGGTGCCGTGAACGATGCCGAAAACACCCAAAACTCTGCTTCCCAGCCACTGGAGGAGCGCGTCAACAACCGCTCCCAGCGGCCCAGTTCCAACGCCTTCAAGGCCTTCATGGCCAGCAACTGGGCACCGTCCAGCCAGGAACTTCCGGAGCGGGACGCCGTCGCCGGCTACGCCGCATCCCGGCGCAAGGCGATCTCTGCCCTCTTCAGCGGGGAACGCCTGGTCATCCCGGCGGGGCCGCTTAAAGTCCGTTCGAACGACTGCGACTACCGCTTCCGCCCGCATTCCGGCTTCGCCCACCTGACCGGGCTGGGCCTGGACCACGAACCGGATGCCGTCCTGATCCTGGAACCTGTTGAAGAAGGAAAGGGCGACGACGGCGGGAACCACCGGGCGACGCTGTACTTCCGTCCGCTGGCCGGCAGGGACACGGAACAGTTCTACGCGGACTCCCGCTCGGGTGAATTCTGGATTGGCGCCCGCCCCACCCTGGAGGAATTCGAGGCCCGGCTGGGACTGGCCACCGCTCACATCGACCAACTGGAAACGGCCATCACCAAGGACGTGGGCGCACCGGAAATCGGCGGCATCTCCATCCGGCTGGTCCGCAAGGTGGACGAGAACATTGATGCGCTGGTGGACACGGCCCGGTACAACACTGCCAGGGACCCCGAGAACCTGGACCTTGCCGTCCTGGATGCCCTGGACGAAAAGCTTTCTGAGGCTCTCTCCGAACTGCGCCTGCTCAAGGATGAGTGGGAAATCGAGCAGATGAAGACCGCAGTTTCCGCCACGGTGGAAGGGTTTGAAGAAGTGGTCAAGGCGTTGCCGCGGGCACTTACTCATGCCCGCGGCGAGCGGGTGGTTGAAGGAGCATTCTTTGCCCGCGCCCGCGAGGTGGGCAACGAGCTGGGTTACGACACCATCGCAGCGTCCGGCAACAATGCAACCGTGCTGCACTGGACCCGGAACACGGGGCGCATCCACGCCGGCGAGCTCCTGCTCCTGGACGCCGGCGTCGAGGCCGACTCGCTCTACACGGCAGACATCACCAGGACACTTCCGGCCAGTGGCGCCTTCAGCGACATCCAGCGCAAGGTCTACCAGGCGGTCCTCGATGCTGCCGATGCCGGGTTCGCCGCGGCCCAGCCGGGAACCAAGTTCCGGGACATCCACACCGCCGCCACCACGGTCCTGGCCGAGCGCCTGGCCGAATGGGGCATCCTGCCTGTCAGCGTGGAGGAGGCAATCAGTCCCGAGGGCCAGCAGCACCGCCGCTGGATGCCGCACGGCACCAGCCACCACCTGGGCCTGGACGTCCACGACTGCGCCCAGGCCAAGCGCGAACTGTACCTCGACGGCATCCTTACTGAAGGCATGGTCTTCACCATCGAGCCGGGCCTCTACTTCAAGAAGGAGGACCTGGCGATCCCCGAGGAATACCGGGGCATCGGCGTCAGGATCGAGGACGACATCCTCATGACCGCTGACGGCCCCGTCAACCTCAGCGCCGCCCTGCCGCGCAATCCGGAGGACGTGGAGGACTGGATGGCCGGCATCTACCGGACCGAAGAGGCCTGACCCAGGCAGAAGCACTCCTGACCAGGGCCAAACAGCAAAGAGCGGGGCCGCCGGAATGAATCCGGCGGCCCCGCTCTTTGGTTCCGACGCCGGCAGGCCGGGCAGTGTCAGGCCGTCACTCCCAGGCTGCCTGCAATAGCTCCTAGTGCCGGTGCCCGCCCTGGTGCTGGTCCCCGTCAGGACCGTACTGGCCCTCGGCGGGGTTTTCGGCACCATGTTCTGCGTCCTGTCCCGGTCCGGGCTCCGCTGTTCCCTGCTGGCCGGGACCTCCGGCCGGACCCTGCGGCAGGCGGACGCCGTACTGCGGACGCCCGTCCGGCAGGTCCGGGTATCGGACCGCCCGGACCGGGCCCGCCGGCTGTGCCGGCTGCTGGTGCTGGCCGCCGTCGTACTGCTGGCCGCTGTATTGCTGACCGCTGTGCTGCGGGGCACTGTGCTGCTTGCCGCCGTCGTCGGGGTAGCCGTGTCCATCCTGGCCGCGCCCATCCTGGCCGGGAACGTCCTGACCCGCTCCGTCCTGGACGGATGAGCCGGAGGACCGCTGGCCGTAGGGGTCATTCCAGCCGGCGGGACGGGCCGGACCCTGCTGCTGCCCCGGCTGCTGCTGGTGCTGGTACGGCTGGTTGTAGTAGTCGTGCTGGGTGTACTGACCCTGGCCGGATGCGGCATCCGAACGGGTCATGGGCAGCTGCTGCAGCAGGCGCCGCGCCTCATGGGCGGCCTCGGGCGCAACAATGACGTCGTAGCTGGTGGCCACCACCTGGCTGGTGGACGTGAAGTCGCGCTTGCCGCGCTGCATGGCGTAAGTGACGATGCCGAACAGCATGAAAAAGGCCGCACCCATCAGCACGGACGTCATGATGGAGAAGTACCCGGGTGACGGTGCGAAGAAGGACAGCATGACGCCCACGAACAGGCCGAACCACATGCCGCTCAGCGCCCCCGAAAGGGCCACCCTGGGGTAGCTCAGGCGCCCCGTAACCCGCTCCACCATCTTCAGTTCGTTACCCACGATGGACACCATCTGGACGGGAAACTGCTGGTCCGCGAGGTAGTCCACCGCCTTCTGGGCATCGAGGTAGGAGTTGTAGGAGCCTACGGTGTCACCGGTGGGTACGGCACGGGCGTCATCCGTACCGTTGGGGCCACCGGCCCTGGGAGCACCAAAAATGTTAGACATAACCCCATTCTTGCCCATCAAGGTGGGTGCTGCCTGTAAATTCAGCTAAAAGAGAGCAGACTCGGTAGCCTGTAGAGGTGAGTACAACACCTACCCGCGTCTTCGTGGCGCGCCTCCTGGGCCTCGATGTTTTCGACCCGCTGGGCGACCGGCTGGGCCGGTTGCGCGATGTTGTTGTGCTGTCCCGCGGAACCCAGGGAGCCCCGCACGTGGTGGGCATCGTGGTGGAAGTCCCGGGAAAGAAGCGGGTCTTCGTGCCCATGACGCGCATTACCTCGATCGACCAGACCCAGATCATCTGCACGGGCCTGGTCAACCTGCGCCGGTTTGAACAGCGCGGAGCCGAAACGCTGGTGGTGGCCGAAATGTTCGACCGGCGGGTAACCCTCCGCGACGGCAGTGGCGACGCCACCATCGAGGACATCGCCATCGACCAGCACCGGTCCCGCGACTGGTTCGTCAGCAAGCTTTTTGTCCGCCGCGGCCATTCGCTGTCCCCCCTGAGCCGGCTGCGCCGCAACGAGACCCTGATCATCGACTGGGCGGACGCCCAGCAGGGGCCGCGCACCGAACCGCAGGCCGCCACCCAGTTCGTGGCCAACCACGAGGACCTCAAACCCGCCGACTTCGCCGAGGCACTGCAGGAAATGAGCGACAAGCGCCGATTCGAAGTGGCCAGCGAACTGCAGGACGAGCGGCTGGCAGATGTCCTCCAGGAACTGCCGGAAGACGACCAGGTTGAAATCCTCTCCGCGCTGGATGTCCAGCGCGCCGCGGACGTCCTGGAGGAGATGGATCCCGATGACGCCGCCGACCTCCTCGGTGAGCTCCCCTCTGCCCAGGCGGAGGAACTGCTCCAGCTGATGGAGCCTGAGGGCGCGGAGGACGTCCGCCGCCTGCTGGAATACGACGAGGACACCGCCGGCGGCCTCATGACCCCGGTGCCGGTCATCCTGCCGCCGGAAGCCACGGTCGCCGAAGCCCTGGCCCACGTCCGGCGGGAGGAGCTCTCCCCCGCCCTGGCATCGTCGATCTTCATTGCCCGGCCGCCGCTGGAAACCCCGACCGGCCGGTTCCTGGGCGTGGTCCACATCCAGCAGCTGCTGCGTTTCCCGCCGTTCGAGGCACTGGGAAACCTGGTGGACAAGAACCTCGAGCCATTGTCGGACCAGGCCCACATCAGCGAAGTGGCACGGACCCTGGCCACCTACAACCTGAACTCCCTCCCGGTGGTCAATGACGCCGGCCGGCTTGTGGGGGCGGTGACTGTTGATGACGTATTGGATCACTTGTTGCCGGACGACTGGCGCGCCAATGATGGCGAAGCCCCGATAAGAAAGCTCGGTGGCCGCATTGGCTGATAACAGTGCTCCGAAGAACCCCAACCAGCGGAACCTGGCCAATACGGAATCAAAAGGCAGCCTCGACACGCCCCTGAGCGCCCGCCAGCGGATCCTGCCCAAGTTCTCACCGGATCCGGACGCGTTCGGGCACGCCACCGAAGGCTTCGCCCGGTTCATGGGCACCCCGCAGTTCCTGGTCTACATGACCGTGTTCTGCATCTTCTGGCTGGGCTGGAACACGTGGGCGCCCACGGAGTGGCAGTTCGACTCGAGGGACCTTGGCTTCACCCTGCTGACCCTGATGCTCTCGCTGCAGGCCTCCTACGCGGCGCCCCTGCTGCTGCTGGCGCAGAACCGGCAGGATGACCGCGACCGCGTTTCGGTGCAGCAGGACCGCCAGCGCGCCGAACGCAACCTCTCCGACACCGAGTACCTGACCCGGGAGCTCGCCTCCCTGCGGATCGCGCTGCGCGAGGTGGCCACCCGCGACTACGTCCGGGCCGAACTGCGCTCACTCCTTGAGGACCTGCTGGAAGCCCAGGAGGAGCTGCGGACCCACGACGACACCGGAGCCGGTTCGCACGAATCCCCACGCGACAAAGTGAAAGACAAGTTGCGCGAACAGCGGGACCGGCAACGGAGCCCGCGCACCCAGCAAATCCCCCGGGTAAAACCCGGCCATTCAACACAGGACCGCTAATGACCCAACCCATCGCCGGCACTCCGTTGGCTGAGGCAGTCAACGCTGCCCTGGCCACTGTGATCGACCCAGAGCTCCGGCGTCCCATCACCGAGCTGGGCATGGTGGACTCGGTCCAGGTTTCCGAGGACGGCAAGGTCACCGTGGCGGTCCTGCTCACCATCGCCGGCTGCCCGCTGCGGGACACCATCACCGCCGATTCTCAGAAGGCCCTGTTCGCCGTCCCCGGCGTCACCGCCGTCGACATCGAACTCAAAGTGATGGACCAGGCGCAGCGGGATGCCCTCAAGGAGAAGCTGCGCGGCGCCGGCGGCCAGCGCAGGATCCCGTTCAACGAACCGGATTCCCTCACCAGGGTCTATGCCGTGGCCAGCGGCAAGGGCGGAGTGGGCAAGTCCTCGGTGACGGTCAACCTGGCCACGGCCCTGGCTGCCCAGGGCCTGCGCGTGGGCATCGTCGATGCGGACGTTTACGGCTTCTCCGTACCTGCGCTCATGGGCATCACCCAGGCACCAACCCAGGTGGACGACATGATCCTTCCCCCGGTTGCCTACGGGGTGAAGGTCATCTCCATTGGCATGTTCGTGACCGGCAACCAGCCTGTTGCCTGGCGCGGACCCATGCTGCACCGGGCCCTGGAACAGTTCCTTACCGACGTCTACTTCGGCGACCTGGATGCCCTGTTCCTGGACCTTCCCCCCGGTACGGGTGACATCGCCATCTCTGTGGCCCAATTGCTGCCCAAGGCAGAAATCCTGGTGGTCACCACACCGCAGGCGGCGGCCGCCGATGTTGCAGAACGCGCTGGCGCCATCGCCACCCAGACAGGGCAGAAGATCGCGGGCGTCATCGAGAACATGTCCTACCTGGAGATGCCCGACGGCGGCAGGATGGAACTTTTCGGAAGCGGCGGCGGGGCGGTGCTCACCGAGCGCCTCAGCGCCACGGTGGGGACGGACGTGCCGCTGCTGGGCCAGATTCCCCTGGACATCCAGCTGCGTGAAGGCGGGGACTCGGGGGTTCCGATCGTCCTGGGCCAGCCCGGTTCGGCGGGGGCTGTCGCGCTGGCAGGCATAGCAGGCCAATTGGCTGCCAAACCACGCGGTCTCGCCGGGATGAAGCTGGGGCTGCAGCCGCGCTGACTGGACCCGGTACTGCCGGCGCTGAACCCTAGGTGGCTTCGGTGTCGAACGGGGCGGTATCGCCCGGGGCCAGTCTCTGCACCACCCGTTCAGGACGCTGGGGAGCCGTATCTGCGGCAGCTGCGGCGCCGGAAACCGCGGCCACGGCGGCAGGGGCTCCTGAACTGACGGGCTTGGTGTCGTCGTCGAGCAGTGCTTCCTTGATGATACGGCGGGGATCGTACTGGCGCGGATCGTATTTCTTCCAGTCGACATCGTCGATGTCGATGCCCACTTCTTCCTTGATCTGTTCGCGCGCGCCGGACGCCATGCGGCGGAGTTCCTTGACCAGGTTTGCCAGCTTCTGCGTGTATTCAGGCAGCCGCTGGGGGCCGATCACCAGCACGCCAATGATCAGCAGAAGGATGAACTCCGGGCCGTTGATTCCAAACACTTTAGGAAGATTACCCTCTCCGGGCTGCGAGTGACGATTCCCGTCCGGCAGACGGGGGAACAGTCCGTGTCACTGGGTGAACAGGGCCGCGATCTTGCTGATACCGCGCTCCAGCCGTGCCTCCAGGGACTCCGGGGCAGGACGCCCCGGCGTTTCCGGAACGGCCGCGTCAACCCCTTCCGTCGCGGTATCGGCAAGCTGCTCAAGGATGGGCAGCGCGTCATCGGCCTGCTCAGGGGGCAGGTCGGAGCGGTAGGTAATGGTGAGGCCGGCGGCCCGGTAGGTGGCAGACCAGGGAGGGGTACCCGAAACCTGCAGCGGTGCACCCTCCTGGCCTGCGGCCTGGTGACCAACCGGGTGTTGTTCCGTGATGGTGGCGTGATGCGTACCGTCGGTGAGCCGCAGCTCCACCGCAGGCTGCCCGTCAACCACCAGCGCCCTGGCGGCTTCAAGGTGGAAGCCCATGGCCTCCAGCTCCGGGCAGGCCCACCCCTCCGACCGCAACGTGGCCAGCTGCGTGGCGGTCAGGTTCCGGCCGTCCGCGGGAGTCTGGGACGAGACGTGCGAAAAGGCCGCTTCGGTTCCCGCCTGTCCGCCCGCGGCGGGATCACCCGCTGCCGTGAAGGCGCCCACGGCCAATACACCGGCCGCCGCCATGGTCCCGCCCGCGGCGAGCCCCAGCGCATGGGCGGCCATGCGGGAGGTCCCTCCCTGCTGCACAGGCGTTGGGGGCTGGGCAGCCAGTTCATGGGTACGTGCCAGGAGCCGTGCCGTCAGGTCCTGGCTGGCGGGCGGGATGGGAGCATCGCGCAGACGCTCAAGGTACTGCCGTTCCCGGCGCACGGCTGAAGCACACTCCTGGCAAACCTCCAGGTGGCTGCCGGTGCGCTGATGCCTGCCGCCGAAAGGAAATTGGGACCTCATGTGCCGTTCAGAGGATGCCGGCGATGCGCGGCAGCGCGAGCTTGCGGCGGGACTGCTGCGGGCGGGGGTCGCGGTGGGCCAGCTTTTCCCGGAGCATCGTCCGGCCGCGGTGGATGCGCGAGCGGACGGTGCCCAGCTTCACGCCCAGGGCCTCGGCGACTTCGTCATAGGACAGTCCCTCGAGGTCGCACAAAACAACCGCGGCTCGGAAGTCCGGCGGAAGTTCCTCCAGGGCGGCCTGTACGTCCAAATCCAGGTTGTTCAGCTCGAAGCTCTGCTCAGGCCCCGGCTCGCGGCCGGGCAGCCGGGACTCGGCATCCTCGGCCAGGGCGTCGAAGCGGATGCGCGTCTTCCGCCGGGCCTGGTCAAGGAACAGGTTGGTGGTGATGCGGTGGAGCCAGCCATCCAGCGTTCCGGGCTTGAAGTTCTCCAACGACCGAAAGACGCGGACGAAGACCTCCTGGGTGAGGTCCTCGGCGTCGTACTTGTTGCCCGTCAGGCGGTACGCCAGCCGGTAAACCTTTGCCGAGTGGTTGGTGACCACTTCTTCCCAGGTGGGACGGACCCACCCATCGTCGGGATTGTTTACTGCAGGGACAGGTGCCACAACTGAAGATGACATCGTCCACTCCCCTCGTGGAATGCTAACGCCCGGATACTGTTGACATCTCTGATTCGGCGCCGGTCACCTTTTGGATGAGCGGATATCAATCATGTCAAACTTGGCTGGGAATTTCCTGACCGCCGGCAAACTTCAGCCTTGGGCGCAACGGCGTCTTTCCCGGCCAGCCCGGCGGGACACAGTAGGCTTGAAGAGACATTCCCCCTTTACGCCCAGAAAGCGATAATTCATGAGCGCCGACAAATCCAGCAGCTGGTCCTATGCAGAAGATCTGCCCGCTGAGGACGAGGTTATGCTCCGGGCCCGGGAACGTTCTTTTGAATTGGGAGTAAGCGCCATCAGCCCCGGGGTGGGCGCCGTCCTCACGGTACTGGCTGCTGCCTCCAAAGCCCAGACCGCCGTCGAGATCGGCACCGGCGCCGGGGTCTCCGGCGTCTGCCTGCTGCGGGGACTGGGCCCGCACGCCGTCCTGACCACCATCGACGTGGACGTCGAACACCTGAGGGCCGCGCGCGAAGCGTTTTCCGAGGCCGGCAGCCCCGCCAACCGGACCCGCACCATTTCCGGCCGCGCGGGAGACGTCCTGCCCCGGCTGACGGACGGCGCCTACGACCTGGTCTTCATCGATGCGGACAAGCCGGGCCTGCCCGGCTACGTGGAGCAGGCCGTCCGGCTGCTGAAGCCCGCAGGCCTGCTGGTCATCAATGACGCACTGGACAAGGACAAGGTAGCCAATCCCGCGGGCCGGGAGGCAACCACGGTGGTCCTGCGCCAAGTGGGCAGGGCAATCCGCGACGACGACAGGCTGGCTTCGGCAATGCTGCCCACCGGGGACGGCCTGCTGGTGGCAGTCAAGAAGTAGGCAATGCCAAAAGGACAGGGTGCGCAGCCCGCGGGCTGCGCACCCTGTCCGGCACGACTATTCGGTAACGCCTACCAGGCATTCCTTAAGGTTGGCTGCTTCGGCCGCGTTAAGTTCGACCACCAGGCGCCCGCCGCCTTCGAGCGGGACGCGCATGATCAGGCTGCGGCCCTCCTTGGTGACTTCCATTGGGCCGTCGCCGGTGCGTGGTTTCATAGCCGCCATGAGGAATTCCCCTCCATTTTGTCCCAGGACTAATCAGCCCGGGCGGGCTGTGTCCGCATGTCGATCAGGCCGCTATGGCAGGGTGGTGTTTCCACCGCCAAGGCTGCGCACTTTCTGAATGCTTTTGTCCTTGCTTACCTATCATTATCGCGTAATTACACGTGCGTAGCTAATCGATGGACATTTTCCGGCAGCCGCTATTCCCGGGCTGACCTGCGCTGAAGCAGTATTTGTCAGGGCGGGTAATCCCCGCCGCCGGGCAGCTGCGCCCAGGCCCAAAGCCAGACGATCCACACGATCTGGAGCAGCAGGAACATGGCCACCACGGTCCCCCGGTAAGCCCTGGAGCGGGACAGGAATGCCGCCCCCAGGGCCAGCGGAAACAGCGGCAGCAGCATCCGGAACGTGCTGGTTTGCGGGTGGAGGAACATCAGCAGGTATCCCATGTAGCAGGCGAACCAGAGCCGAAGTTCCGTGCCGAGCCGCACCACGGGCGGAAGGAACAGCACCGCAACGAACAGTGCCACGAAAACCACGGGGGCAAGTTGGCCCAAGACAGGGCCGAAGAGTTCGACGCCGGTATCGAACCACGGCTTGAAGGGGACCAGGTCCCGGCCCCGCCACACAGTTTCGGTTTTGGTATACGCCTCCGGGTCGCCCGTCGCTGCCCACGCCGCAGCGGGCCAGGCGAGCGCCGAAACGCCCGCGACGGCGGTGAGGCCGGCCAGTGCCGCCAGGTCCCCCAGGGAATGGGCTGCTTCGTCCCCGCCGCGCTCCCGCCCCTTCCTGATGTGCGCGATGCCGCGGGACACCAGCATTAGCCCCGCCATGGCGGCGAAGGGAACGCCGACAGGCCGCGACAGGGACAGCAGGAACACCACAGGCATGGCCCACAGGTATTGCCGGCGGACTACCAGCAGCAGGGCCGCGGCGAGCAGCAGGAGGGACAGCGGCTCGGCGTAGGGGACCTGAAGCACGGCGGAGACGGGGAACGTCGAAAAGAACGCCACCCCCCACATGGCCGGAGCGTGCGGCGCTTTCTGCCGGAAGAGCGCGTACACCACCAGGGCGGCAGCCCAGCCGGCCAGCATGGCGATCAGCGTGAGCGAGGCGGCAGGATTGAGCCCGGTCAGCCGGCTGAGTCCGCCGGCCAGTGCGGGAAAGAGCGGGTAGAAGGCCCAGGTGTTTTCCTGGACGTTGCCGCCGGCGTCGGTGGGAAGGACGGACGGGTAGCCGTTGGCGATGACCTGGGCATACCAGCGGGCATCCCAGATGTTGATGAAATTCCAGTAATCCGGCTTGGGCGGGAACCAGGGGTTGGCGCCCTGGTGGAGCGCCGCGGCCATGAAGATGCAGGCGGAGACCAGGCGAGCGCCCACGTAGAGGGCACTGACCTGGAGCCACCACGGCCAACTCCGGACGGCGGAAGCTGTTCGGTGGGCCAGATTACCTGCGGAGGCCAGGGGATTGCGGCGGGCCACCGTGCTCACAGGCCGCCCTTCCCTTGGGCGGCAACCTCATCGGACGCCCGGCTCCCACCGTCCCCTGCACCGGTTTCGGTGCCAGTTTCCGTGCCTGTTTCCGTGCCCTGCTGTTTGGTCGGTGCGACGCCTGCCGCGGGTCCGCCGTCGGAATCCTTCTCACCGTCCTGTCCTGCGGCCTGCTCCATGGCAGCCAACCGGCTGCGAAGCCCGGCCAGTTCCGCATCCCTCGCAGCCAACTGGTCCCGCAACTCGTCCAGGACCTGGTCCACCTGGTCCATCCGGTAGCCGCGAAGGCCCAGCGAAAAGCGCACCTGCTCGATGTCTCCCGGAGCGGCGTGCTCCGGCAGCAGCACGGGTGGAAGGTTGGCGGGCGGTTCTTCGAATCCCCCGTCCAGCAGGGCGGGCAGCGCCGCACCGCCCCTCTTGCGGGAGCGCCGGCCCAGGCCGGCCCAAAGGACGGCCGCCACCAGCACGATGGCCAGGAAAACGAGGAAGAAGCTCACGGTTCCATCGTGCCAGACCGGCGGCCCGGACTTTGGCCGGCGGCTACTCCGGCCGCTGCTCCCCGTTAAGGGACGGAGTCACTCCGGCCTGCAGGACCCGGTCAACGGCTTCGGCGGGATCGTCCACGAGCTGGATGAGATCCAGGTCCTTCTCCGACACCATGCCCTCTGCCACCAGCGTGCCCCTGATCCAGTCGATCATCGGCCCCCAGAATTCGACGCCGAGGAGCACGATGGGAAAAGACGTCACCTTGCGCGTCTGGACCAGGACCATGGCTTCGAACAGCTCATCGAGGGTGCCCAGTCCGCCGGGCAGCACAATGAAGCCCTGCGCGTATTTGACGAACATGGTCTTGCGGGCGAAGAAGTACCGGAAGTTGATCCCCAGGTCCACCCACTGGTTCAGGCCCTGCTCGAACGGCAGTTCAATCCCCAGGCCGACGGACACGCCGTTGCCTTCCACCGTGCCCCGGTTGGCCGCTTCCATGGAGCCCGGACCGCCGCCGGTGATCACTGCCACCCCGGCTTCGGCGAGCTTGCGGCCCACCTCCACGCCCATCTCGTAATACTGGCTGCCGGGCTTGGTCCGTGCCGAACCGAAGACGCTGACCGCTTTTCCAATGTCCGCGAGGGCGCCGAAGCCTTCGACGAATTCGCTCTGGATGCGCAGGACCCGCCACGGGTCGGTGTGGACGAACTGGCCCGGCCCCTTGGTATCAAGCAGGTGCTGGTCCGACATTTCCACGGCCGCCTGCTTGCGGCGCAGCTCAAGGGGCCCCTTACGGCGTGGCTGGGAATTCTTGGCCGGATCTGCGTTGATGCTCATTCCCCTAGGCTAACCTCCCAGTCCAGGTATCTCTTGAATCACGATCAGCAGGAACTTGGGGTGATTGGCGTCATAACGCAGTGTTGTTCGCTAGATTCGTTCCTATGACTACTCATGTGCCCGGCGATGCCCTCGTCTCCCTGAACGCCGTTAATAAGCATTACGGCCAGCTGCACGTTTTGAAGGACATCAACCTGCAGGTCCGCAAGGGCGAGGTTGTTGTGGTCATCGGACCCTCGGGCTCCGGTAAGTCCACCCTCTGCCGGGCGATCAACCGCCTGGAAACCATTGAGGGTGGAACCATCAGCATCGACGGGAAAGTCCTCCCCGAGGAAGGCAAGGAACTCGCCCAGCTCCGCGCCGACGTCGGAATGGTTTTCCAGTCCTTCAACCTCTTCGCCCACAAAACGATCCTGGAGAACGTGACCCTGGGACCCATCAAGGTCAAGGGCGCCTCCAAGGCAACCGCCGAAAAGGACGCCATGGCCCTCCTCGAACGCGTGGGCGTGGGACACCAGGCCCCCAAGCTGCCGGCCCAGCTTTCCGGCGGCCAGCAGCAGCGCGTTGCGATCGCCCGTGCCTTGGCAATGAAGCCGAAGGTCATGCTGTTCGACGAGCCCACATCCGCACTGGACCCCGAAATGATCAACGAGGTCCTGGATGTCATGGTCCAGCTGGCCAAGGAAGGCATGACCATGATCGTGGTCACGCACGAAATGGGCTTCGCCCGCAAGGCCGCGGACCGCGTGGTCTTCATGGCGGACGGCCAGATCGTGGAGGATGCCACCCCGGAGGAGTTCTTCACCAACCCGAAGAGCGACCGCGCCAAGGACTTCCTGTCGAAGCTGCTCACCCACTGAATTACCGAACCAACCACACGTCAGTTCGCATCCAGGCCGCAAAAACCCACGGCCATCAATGAAAGGAATGTCATGAAGGCATTTATGTCCAGGCGGAAATCCTTCGTCGTGGCGGCTACAGCTGCCCTCGCCCTGTCCCTGAGCGCCTGCGGCGGAGGGGACTCCGGTGGCTCCAGCAACCCCAGCCCGGTCGAGAAGCCGTCATTCGCTGCCGGAACCACCATGGCAAAGCTGTCCTCCGCCGGCACCATCAAGATCGGCACCAAATTCGACCAGCCGCTGTTCGGCCAGGTTGGCCTTGACGGCAAGCCCGTCGGTTTCGACGTTGAAATCGGCAAGCTGATCGCCGCCAAGCTGGGCATCCCCGCAGACAAGATCGAATGGTCCGAGACCGTTTCGGCCAACCGCGAGCCCTTCATCGAGCAGGGCAAGGTGGATCTGGTCATCGCCACGTACACCATCAGCGACAAGCGCAAGCAGGTTGTCGACTTCGCCGGCCCGTACTACGAAGCCGGCCAGGCCCTCATGGTGAACAAGGACAACGACTCCATCAAGAAGCCCGAGGACGTCAAGGGCAAGAAGGTCTGCTCCGTGACGGGCTCCACCCCCGCCGCCACCATCGTTGACAAGTACGGCGCTGAACTGGTTCCGGCGGCCACCTACTCCGCCTGCCTGGAGCCGCTGCGCAACAAGCAGGTTGAAGCTGTGACCACCGACAACGTGATCCTCGCCGGCTTCGTCGACAAGGAACCGGATGCCTTCAAGCTTGCGTCCGAGGAAACCTTCACCAAGGAGCCTTACGGCATCGGCCTGAAGAAGGGCGACACCGAATTCCGCAGCTGGATCAACGACCAGCTGGAATCCTTCGAGAAGGACGGCTCCTACAAGAAGGCCTGGGAAGCCACCGCCGGTTCGGTCATCAAGACTGCGCCCAAGCTCCCGGCCATCAACCGTTACTAAGTAGCGTCCGCCAGCTGCCGGGGCCACCCAACGGCCCCGGCAGTACAGCCTTCAATCCGTCCACGCTTACAGCCGAAGGATCTTATGGACGTCATCTTTGAAAACCTGCCCCTGTACTGGGAGGGTTTTCTCCGCACTCTTTTCCTGTCCGTCGTCTCCGGTATCTTCGCGTTGATCCTTGGCACCTTGCTTGCCGCGGCACGCGTCTCCCCGGTCGCGGCGCTCCGCGGTTTCAGCACCGTCTACGTGGAAGTCCTCCGCAACACCCCGCTGACCATCGCCTTCTTCTTCGCAGCAGTCGTGCTCCCCCGCATCGGGGTCAAGTTCGAGCAGTTCGAGATCGCCGCCATCATCGCCCTCAGCACCTACACCGCCGCGTTCATCGCCGAAGCTGTCCGCTCAGGTGTCAACAGCGTGCCCGTCGGCCAGGCGGAGGCAGCACGCAGCATCGGCATGAAGTTCAGCCAGGTGCTCTCGCTCATCATCCTCCCCCAGGCACTGCGGACGGTGATCCCGCCGCTGATCAACATCCTGATCGCGCTCGTCAAGAACTCTTCGGTGGCCGGCGCCTTCTTCGTCCTGGAGCTGTTCGGCTACGGCCGGCAGCTGGCAAACGCCAACGGCGACGCCGTCATCACCGTCCTGCTGGGTACGGCGTTCTTCTATCTGCTCCTCACCGTTCCGCTGGGAATCCTCGCCAACACGGTGGAACGAAAGGTGGCGATTGCCCGATGAGCTCCGTTCTCTACGACGTCCCCGGTCCCAAGGCACGCCGGGTCTCCCTCATTGCGTCCATCATCGGCGGCCTGCTGATTCTCGGCCTGCTGGCCTGGGTGGTCCTGATTCTCGCCCAACAGGGCATCTTCGAGGCCCGCCGCTGGCAGATCTTCACCCGCGCCGACGTCTGGCGGCTGCTCGGCAACGGCCTGGGGTCCACGCTCTCCGCGGCGGCACTCGCCGCTGTCATCGCGTTCCCCCTGGGCCTGATGCTCTGCCTGCTGCGCATTTCGGACGCCGCCTTCATCCGGGTGCCCATGCGGGTCATCCTGGAATTCCTGCGCGGCATGCCCGTAGTCCTGATGATGCTCTTCATCCTGCTGGGCTTCGGCACTTCCGCGTTCATCGCCGTCGTAACCGGCCTGGTGCTCTACAACGCCGCAGTCTTTGCCGAGATCATCCGCGCCGGCATCCAGTCCCTGCCCAAGGGGCAGCGTGAAGCCGGCCTGGCCATCGGCCTCACCAGCTACAAGTCGCGCATGTTGATCGAGCTGCCGCAGGCGATCCGGCGTATGATGCCTTCGCTCGTGGCGCAGATGGTGGTGCTGCTGAAGGACACCTCCCTGGGCTACATCGTGGCGTACGGCGAGCTGCTGCGTGCGGTCCAGGTCATGGCGGACTTCCTGGGCACGCAGTACCTGTTCCCGATCTTCTTCGTGGCGGCGGCAATCTACATCGCCATCAACATCTCGGTGTCACGGATTGCCGTGTGGATCGAGCGCCGCGGTTCCAAGAAGGCCGCGGGCGGTGTGGCGAAGGCCGAACCTGAAAAAGCCAACGCCCCGGTTCCCTAACCCCCTGCAGGCTGTTTCATGAAGCGGATGGCCCGGACCTTCTGGTCCGGGCCATCCTGCTTTAAGAAATGGGGCGCCCTTAAGTTCAGGCTGCGAGCCAGCTCTCCAGCGCGGCAAGGCACTTGCGGATGGCGTCGGCGTGGACATGCTCGTTGTCCTTGTGCGCCAGCAAGGCGTCCCCCGGGCCAAAATTCACCGCCGGGATGCCCAGCTCACTGAAGCGGGCGACGTCGGTCCAGCCGTATTTGGGCTTCGGCTCGGCTCCCACGGCGGCAACGAAGGAGGCGGCAGCCGGGTGCTGCAGTCCCGGCCGTGCACCGGCGGCGGCATCGGTGCGGACCACGTCGAAGCCCGCCAGCAGCTCCCGGACGTGGGCCTCAGCCTGGTCCGGCGTCTTGTCCGGGGCAAACCGGTAGTTGATTTCCACCACGCAGCGGTCCGGGATGACATTGCCGGCCGTGCCGCCGTTGATCTTCACCGCGTTGAGGCTTTCCCGGTAGTCGAGTCCGTCAACATTGATGGTCCGGGGTTCGTAGGCCGCCAGGCGGGCCAGGATCGGCGCTGCCGCGTGGATGGCATTGCTGCCCATCCAGGCGCGGGCCGAGTGCGCGGCTTCCCCCACAGTGCTTGCTTCGAACCGGCTGGTGCCGTTGCAGCCGCCCTCCACCGTGCCGTCCGTCGGTTCAAGCAGGATGGCGAAGTCCCCCTGCAGCAGGCCGCCATGGTTCCGGACCAGGCGCCCCAGGCCGCTCTTCACGGCTTCCACTTCCTCGTGGTCGTAGAACACAAAGGTGACGTCCCGCTTGGGCTGCGTACCGCCGTCGAACAATCCTGCCGCCAGCGCCAGCTGGACCGCCACCCCGCCCTTCATGTCCGTGGCGCCGCGGCCATACAGGACGCCCTCCCCCGGGACGCCGGATTCCCAGCTTGAGGGAACAGTGCCCCGGGAGCCTTCGGTGAGCGGAAGGGGCACCGTGTCCAGGTGGCCGGCAAGGATCACACGCTCAGCCAGGCCGAGTTCGGTCCGGGCGATGATGGCGTCGCCGTCACGCACCACCATCAGCTGCGGGATCTCCAGCAAAGCGGCTTCCACAGCGTCGGCGAGCTGCTTCTCGTTGCCGGACACACTGTTGATGTCCATCAGCGCCGCGGTCAGCAGCGCAACGTCCTGGCGCAGGTCGAGGGTGGACACGGAAGAGTCAGGGGCGGTTTCGGCAGTCACGAAGCCAGTCTAGTTCGAACCCCATGCCCCGCCGTCGATAGACTGGGGCACATGACTGAGACCGCTTCCTCTGCCGTGCCCGAAACCCTGACCTCCAACGCTGATGACCGTTCCGCCTTTGGCTTTGGCGTTGCCACGATAGCCACCGCTGACGCCACTGTCCTGGACGTCTGGTTCCCCGCGCCGGCCCTGGGTGTTGCAGCGGAGAACCTCCGCTCGGTGGACAACGCTGACGAGGTCCTGACCCGGATCGCCGAGGACGGCGCCGATGAGGACCGCGGCACTGAGCAGAAGGTGGTCTTTGTCCAGATCAACCTCGATGAAGCGCCGGCGGACACCGCGGACGCCTATCTCCGCCTGCACCTGCTCTCGCACCGCCTGGTCCAGCCCAACACCATCAACCTGGACGGCATCTTCGGCAAACTCCCCAACGTGGTGTGGACCAACTTCGGCCCCGCCGCCGTCGAGGGCTTCGAACTGACGCGCGCCCGCCTGCGCCGCCGGGGTGCCGTCACGGTCTACGGCATCGACAAGTTCCCGCGCATGGTGGACTACGTGGTGCCCACCGGTGTGAGGATTGCCGACGCCGACCGCGTCCGCCTGGGTGCCCACCTCGCCGCCGGCACCACCGTCATGCACGAAGGCTTCGTGAACTTCAACGCCGGCACCCTGGGCACCTCCATGGTTGAGGGCCGCATTTCCGCCGGCGTTGTCACCGGCGACGGCAGCGACGTGGGCGGCGGCGCCTCCATCATGGGCACGCTGTCAGGCGGCGGCAAGGAGAAGATCACCATCGGTGAGCGCGTCCTCCTTGGTGCCAACTCCGGCGTGGGCATCAGCATCGGTGACGATTCCGTGGTGGAAGCCGGTCTTTACGTCACGGCGGGCACCCGCGTCCGCGTTCCGGGCCCCAAGGACGAGGTTGGTGAGGACACCACCCGGATCGTCAAGGCTGCCGAGCTCTCCGGCGTGCCCAACCTGCTGTTCCGCCGCAACTCCACCACCGGCGCGGTGGAGGCCCTTCCCCGCAAGGGCCAGACAGTGGAACTGAACGACGCCCTGCACGCCAACTGATCCCTTCGTGGCACGCAGACGCGGCCTGCGCCGCCTGGCGGTGCTGCTGCTCACCCTCGCGCTGGCAGCGGGCGGCATCTACACCGCCGTGTTCTTTGTGCAGCGTTCGGAAACCCTTGTTTCAGAACGCTGCACCGCCACGGCCGGGAACAGGAGCGGTGAGCTGGCACCGGACCAGGCGGCCAACGCAGCACTGATCACCGCGGCGGCTGTCCGGCGGGGACTGCCGCCCCGGGCCGCCACGATCGCCCTGGCCACCGCCATGCAGGAGTCCAAGCTGCGCAACATCGGGCACGGCGACCAGGCCGGGCCCGACTCGCGGGGGCTCTTCCAGCAGCGCCCCTCCCAGGGCTGGGGCACCGAGGCCCAGATCATGGACCCCTACTACGCCGTCAACGCCTTCTACGACGCACTGGTGAAGATCCCGGAATACGAGGCGCTGGACATCACTGAGGCAGCACAGCAGGTCCAGAAGTCCGCATACCCCAAGGCCTACGCGCAGCACGAGGACATGGGACGCGCCTTTGCCTCCGTGCTGACCGGGCAGACGCCGGCGGGAGTCCTGTGCACCCTGCGCTCCCCCGTAGCCGGCGGCGATACCGCATCCGTAGCCACAGAGCTGGAGCAGGCCTACGGAGGTGTGGATTCACAGGTGGACGGGGCCACCCTGGTGGTGGACGCCGACGGGCCGTTGGCGTGGTCGATTGCCCAGTGGGCGGTCGCCAGCGCCAAGGACCTGGCCGTCACCCGGGTGGACGTGGACGGCCGCACCTGGAACCGTCCCAACGGGGACGGGTGGCAGGTGTCAGGGGTCCCGGACGGGCAGGTGCGCATCACCGTACGGGCGGACGACGGCGGCAGCTGAGCGCCGCCGTCGTCCTGCCCTGCTGAGGGCTGGCCCCGCGCGAAGGCTTAGACCAGAATCTCCAGCACGGGCTGGACGTAGCTGCGGAACAGATCGGGCTGCCCCATCAGATGCCGGCTCATGATGATCTTGTCCGGCTCCAGGTACCAGGCCCGCTGCTCGTCCAAGGGAAGTTCGATGATGGTGAGCTTGAAGTCCCGCGAGTCCCGTCCCACTTCCATCAGCCTGTCGTCCACCATGTCCTCGAGCAACTGGTCCGTTCCCGAGGCCACGCGTTCGGCCTCGAGCTCGGCATATTCGCTCCTGCGCTCCCTGGCCCAGGTGAGGGCGGAGCCAAAGTGTGCCTGCAGGACCCGCTGGAGCGCCGGGGAGTTGCCGAACGCTTCGAAGCTGGGCGGGGAGAGCTCCGGAGCGGTGTGCGGGTGGGCCTTCAGCAGCTGCTCCCACCAGGCTTCCCACTCGGTCTTCAGTGCGCCGAGCCCGCCCACGTCCACCGTCAGGTGGGTGTGGTCTGCGGGGCGCACTTTGGGTGTCGTATGGGACAGCATGGGATGCCCCACGCCGTTCAGGCCGGCCGCGTCCCGGACGTAGAGCGCGATCATCATCGGCCCGGACGTGTCGGTGGTGATCTGCCACCCTGAACCGCTTGCGTGATGCATCCCAAGTCCTTCCCTGGCCTGCCCCTGCCGGACGGCGTGAGCCGGTGCGCTGTACCCGGCTATCAGTCTATTCCCGCAGCCAGTTCACGGTAGTGCAGGACAGGCTGCCGGCGGCCGGATGCTTACCCCGCCAACCCGTCCAGGTGCCGCTCAAGCACGTCACGGCACATCTGCGCGGTCATCCAGCCGGGCTGCAGCAGGGCATGCATGCACAGCCCGTCCAGCGTGGCCAGCAGCCGTTCCGCCTCCACTACCAGGTTCTCCTGCGCCTCATCCTCAGGGAGCAGGGAGGCAACCACGGCCCCAACGATCACGGCGACATCGCGGTGGCTCCGGTCGGCTTCCGCGGCAAGGAACGGCCTGATCCGCGCCGCGTTCTTGAAGGCCAGCCACGCGCAGGCCTCCACGGCTGTTTCCTCATCCAGGGGAAGCATGGCGCCCAGGAGTGTTAAAACGGCCTGCCGCTGTTCCAGACTGGCCTGGGCAGCGCCCCGTACCGCCGGCAGCAGGGCCTCGAGCCGGCCCACCACCCGGTCCACCACAGTGCCGAACGAGAACGCCAGGAGTTCCTCGCTGCCCTCGAAGTAGTGCCGGACGGAACCAACCGCGAGCCCGGCCTCGTCCGCCACTTCCCGCAGCGAGGCGCGCTCCAGCCCGTCGACAGCGATGATACGGAGAACAGCTTGGACTACATCCTGGCGCCGGGCATCAGCGTCTACTATTTTGGGCACCATTCTTATTAGCACACTCGTGCTTCCACTGCCGCTTCCGCCGCCCTGGCTGCGTGCCCGCCATCCGGAACGCCGGGGCGGGCACCGCTCCCCGTGGGATAGCGTTGAGGCATGAAAATCTTGGTCACAGGGGGCACCGGCTACATCGGTTCCCACACTGTTCTTTCCCTGCAGGAAGCCGGCCACGACGTGGTCGTCATCGACAACCTGGTCAACTCCAGCGAAGAATCGCTGCGAAGGGTGGCCGAACTCAGCGGCAAGGCCGCGGAGTTTCACCACGTTGACCTGGTGGACGAGGCCGCCGTCGAAAAGGTCTTTGCCGGCAGCGGCATTGAAGCCGTCATCCACTTCGCCGGGCTCAAGGCCGTGGGGGAATCGGTGCAGGAGCCGTTGAAGTACTACTACAACAACCTGGTGGGCACCCTGAACCTGATCCGCGTGATGGACCGGCACGATGTCCGCTCCATTGTGTTCAGCTCCTCAGCAACCGTCTACGGCGAGCACAACCCCATCCCCTACGTGGAAAAGATGGAGATCGGCGCCAACAACCCCTACGGGCGCACCAAGGAACAGATCGAGGACATCCTCTCCGACCTCGGGGCGGCCGACTCCCGCTGGCACATAGCACTGCTGCGCTACTTCAACCCGGTGGGCGCACACCCCTCGGGCCGGATCGGCGAGGACCCCCAGGGCATCCCCAACAACCTGGTTCCGTTCATCGCCCAGGTGGCAGTGGGCCGCCGCGAGAAGCTCATGGTCTTCGGCGGCGACTACGACACCCCGGACGGCACCTGCCTGCGCGACTACATCCACGTGGTGGACCTGGCCGGAGGGCACGTTGCGGCGCTGGACCACGTTGCCGGGCGCACAGGCGTTTTCCGCTGGAACCTCGGCTCCGGCAAGGGCTCCTCCGTCCTGGAGGTCCTGCGCTCCTTTGAGAAGGCAGTGGGCAAGCCGATCCCCTACGAGATCACCGGCCGCCGCGCAGGGGACCTTCCCGCGTTCTGGGCCGATGCCACCTCGGCTCTGGCGGACCTGAGCTGGTCCACCACCAAGACCGTGGACCAGATGTGCGAAGACCACTGGCGCTGGCAGAAGAACAACCCCCAGGGCTACGCCTCCTGACCCCGTCGATTGCTCCGTACTTGTCGTTATCACGTCCCGAAACGACAAGTACGGAGCAATCGATGGTGATTAACGCAAAAGCGGCCGCCCACCTTTGGAAGGTGGGCGGCCGCCGTCGTTGCTTGCCTTTTAGCGGGCCGGGTAGTCCCGCTCAGGCTCGCCGATGTAGAGCTGGCGCGGGCGGCCGATCTTGGTGTTGGGGTCGCTGATCATTTCGCGCCACTGCGCAATCCAGCCGGGGAGGCGGCCGATGGCGAACAGGACGGTGAACATCTTCTCGGGGAAACCCATCGCCTTGTAGATGAGGCCGGTGTAGAAGTCAACGTTGGGGTAGAGCTTGCGCTGGATGAAGTAGTCATCGCTGAGCGCCTTCTCTTCCAGCCGCATGGCGATGTCCAGCAGTTCGTCGTTGCCGCCGAGCTTGCTGAGGATCTCGTGCGCCGTGGCCTTGACGATCTTGGCGCGCGGATCGTAGTTCTTGTACACGCGGTGCCCGAAGCCCATGAGCCGGACGCCGTCTTCCTTGTTCTTGACCTTTTCCATGTAGTCCTCGGGCTTGAGGCCCTCGGCCTGGATCTGGCGCAGCATCTTCAGGACGGCTTCGTTGGCACCGCCGTGGGCGGGGCCGAAGAGCGCGTTGATGCCCGCGGAAACAGAGGCGAAGAGGTTGGCGTTGGAGGAGCCCACCAGGCGCACCGTGGAGGTGGAGCAATTCTGCTCGTGGTCGGCGTGCAGGATGAGGAGCAGGTCCAGGGCCTTGACGATGACCGGGTCCAGCTCGTACTGCTCGGCGGGCAGGCCGAAGCTGAGGCGCAGGAAGTTCTCCACCAGGTTCATGGAGTTGTCCGGGTACAGCATGGGCTGGCCGATGGACTTCTTGTGCGCGTAGGCGGCGATGACCGGCAGCTTGGCCATGAGGCGGATGGTGGAGACCTCCACCTGTTCGGCGTTGAACGGGTCCAGCGAGTCCTGGTAGAACGTGGACAGCGCAGACACGGCCGAGGACAGCACCGGCATGGGGTGTGCGTCCCGGGGGAAGCCGCCGAAGAAGCCCTTGAGCTCCTCGTGCAGCAGCGTGTGGCGCCGGATCTTCTGGTCAAACTCGTCCAGCTCGGTGGGCGTGGGCAGGTTGCCGTAGATCAGCAGGTAGGACACCTCAAGGAAGCTGGAGTGCTGCGCCAGCTGCTCGATGGGGTATCCGCGGTAGCGCAGGATGCCCGCATCGCCATCGATGTAGGTGATTGCCGAGGTGGTTGCTGCGGTGTTCATGAAGCCGGGGTCAAAGGTTACGGCGCCGGTCTGCTTCAGCAGCTTGGAGACGTCGTAACCTTCGTTCCCTTCGACAACCTGGATGCGCGGGAGCTTCAGCTCGCCACCTGCGTGGAGCAGGGTCGCAGCATTGTTGGTCTCAGTCATGGAGTCCCCTTCATGAGGCTTCTGGGCCTCTGTCGAAAGCTTGATCCAACATCAGGTGAGCCGCGCACGAAGCCTGCGAGGACAGGTTCCAACACCCGGGCTGCCTTCTTGTAGAAAGCCACCATTGATAGTCACTTAAAAAGTACCGCTCCTTGGCGGGTGTCACTAATCCGCAGCCTTCAAATCCAGCCTAAATGGCGCTGGATGTGGGGCGAGTCACATGATTATTACGTCCCCTTAGGAACCGGATCCGGCCATGCGTGCCACTGCAGCGTCAATCCGTTCGTCGGATCCGGTGAGGGCAACCCGGACGTACCCGTTGCCCGCGTCGCCATAGAAGACGCCCGGTCCCACCACAATGCCGAGGTCGGCCAGACGTGCCACCGTGTCCCACGTGCCCTCCCCCGCCGTCGACCAAAGGTACAGGCCGGCGTCGGAATCCTTGATCTGCAGGCCGAAGTCCAGCAGGGCCGGCACCAGCCGCTCCCGCCGGCCACGGTACAGGTCCTTCTGGGCCTCGACGTGAGAGTCGTCGCCCAGAGCCACGCGCATGGCCTCCTGGACCGGATAGGGGACGATCATCCCCGCGTGCTTGCGGCTGTTGACCAGGTTGGGCATCAGGTCAGGATCACCGGCAACGAACGCCGCCCGGTAGCCGGCCAGGTTGGACTGCTTGCTCAGCGAGTACACGGCCAGCAGGCCCTGGTGCGAGCCGCCCGCCACCTGCGGGTCCAGGATGCTGGGGACCCGCCGGCCGCCGCGCTGGACGTCCCAGTCCCCCCATCCGAGTTCTGCGTAGCATTCGTCGGAGGCCACCACGGCGCCCAGTTCACGGGCCTGCTCCACGAGCGCTTTCAGGGATTCGACGTTCCGGACGCTGCCGGTGGGATTTCCGGGGGAATTGACCCAGATGAGACGGACACGGGAGCGGGTGGCGTCGTCGAGTTCGTCCAGGTTGTCCGTTGCCACTGAGGTGACGCCTGCAAGGGTGGCGCCGATATCGTACGTCGGGTAGGCCACCTTGGGGCGTACGACGACGTCCCCCGGCTTGAGGCCCAGCAGTAGCGGGAGCCACGCGACGAGTTCCTTGGACCCCACCGTGGGCATGATGTTCCGGGGGTCAAGCCCGGCCACGCCCCGGCGCCGCTCAAACCAGCCGGCGATGGCTTCGCGGAGTGCCGGGGTGCCGTGGACTGTGGGATATCCCGGGGCGTTCGCGGCAGCTTTCAGTGCATCCTGCACGAGCTGGGGCGTGGGATCCACGGGCGTCCCGATGGACAGGTTCACGGCTCCGCCGGGATGCTCCGACGCCTTGGCCAGGTACGGGGCCATGGCCTCCCACGGGTAGTCAGGCAGGTCCAGGCCAAACGAATTCACTGCTGCGGTCACGGCGTGCGTCCGCGTCAGTGGTCTTGGTTCTGCGGCGGCAGGGCGGCGATCATGGGGTGGTCCTTGCCGGTGTTGCCGATCTTGGCCGCGCCGCCGGGGGAACCAAGATCATCGAAGAACTCAACGTTGGCCTTGTAGTAGTCGGCCCATTCCTCCGGGGTGTCATCCTCGTAGTAAATGGCTTCCACCGGGCACACCGGTTCGCAGGCGCCGCAGTCCACGCATTCGTCCGGATGGATGTACAGCGAACGCTCGCCCTCATAGATGCAGTCGACCGGGCATTCCTCAATACATGCCTTGTCCTTGACATCCACACACGGCTGCGCGATTACGTACGTCACGTCCCTGGCCTCTCCACGTTGGGTTCCGGCTTCCCGCCGGCTCTTGCATCCGGCAGCGTGGCCGGACTATTGACATCTGAGCCTATTATCTCCCAGCCCGTTCCCGCGAACCTAGCCGGCGCCCCTAGTATGAACTGGTGAGTCAGCCATTACCTGCGCCCGCCCGCTTCCTTGCCTCGGCTGAGCCCGGGATCCGCGTGGTGGTGCGCTACCGGATCGAGGGTGGCCTCACGGACGCCCTGGGCAACCTGCTGGCCTGTGACTCCGGTTCCTGCACGGTCAGAACCCGGCAGGCCGACGTTGTCATTCCCCTTGCACAGGTGGTGGCCGCCAAGGAGGTCCCGCCCGCTCCCCCGCGCCGTCCAGCTGCTCGCTGACGACGGCTCTCATTGCGCAGGGACAGCCCGTGCGCCTCCAACCTTGCCGTCACTGCGCAGTGCGGTAGGTGGCCAGAGCCTGCTGCACCATCCGCACGAACTCGTTTGGCTCGCTCAGCAGCATCTCAAACGTCACCCGGAGGGTTGGAACACCCCTGACAACGGTGATGTTCCACCGCCGCCGGTCCTCCCGGTAGGCTTCCCGGCTGCTGTGGTGCGCGTAACCGTCCGTCTCAATCCCCAGAAGGCCGTCAACGAGGAGGTCAAGATGGCCCATTCCGGGAATCTTGACCTGCAACTCGACGGTCAACCCCACTTCTTCCAGCAAGTACCGCGCCGTTGTTTCGATAATGGATCCGGATTGCGGCCGGATCCTGGCAACCAGTGCACGTAATGCCTTCTCCCGCGCGGCCGGAAACTTCTCCCTGAGCTCCGGAAGCTGGACCAGTCCGGTCTTGACCGCAGATTCGGCGATGGCCAGGCCTTCGAGCGGCGGCAGGCAGCGGAGCGATTGGCAGACCATATCCAGATGCGTCAGGGGAATGCCGCTGCGATGCGCCACACAGCCAGTGATGGACCGACCATGCCGGGCGGCAAGATGCGGTTTTTCCGGACGCCGGACCACCCACAGCCCCGCTGCCAGAGCGCTGTGACGCAACCGGGAACCGCGTGATGACGGCCGGCGTGGAGGAGCAACGGATCCGCATCCGGCAGGGCATAGACACCCCGCGCCACCCTTTGCACGGTTCCAGCGAACACACCGGCTTCGATGGAACGGCGGGAGACTCCGGCCAGCCGCAAGGAGTTGGTGGTACCAACTCCGCCCATGACGGCCAGCGCATCAATAACACTTTGCATGAGTGCATGCTGCCCGTACAGCGGCCCGAGGGCACCGGGTTTGCGCGGCTATGTGGACAACGGGCTGGCGCCGTGACGGAGCGGTTCAGTGCGCAGGGACAGTCCCCGCCCACCCAGCGCTGGGGTCAATGCGCAGGGACGCTCACGACAGGACTAAGACTTAAAGCAGAATGCCACCGGCCTGGAGCCGGTGGCATTCTGTTAGGTCAGGGCGTTGTTATGCCTTGGCGCGGGCGCGGTTGGCCTTGGCGCGCTCGTTGGTGTCCAGGATTACCTTGCGGATGCGAATGGCTTCCGGGGTCACCTCGACGCACTCGTCTTCGCGGGCGAATTCCAGTGACTCTTCGAGGGTGAGCTCGCGCGGCGGGGTCAGGTTCTCGAAGGTGTCGGAGGAAGCGGCACGCATGTTGGTGAGCTTCTTTTCCTTGGTGATGTTGACGTCCATGTCGTCGGCGCGGGAGTTCTCGCCCACGATCATGCCCTCGTACACCTCGGAGGTGGGCTTCACGAAGAAGGAGCCGCGTTCCTGCAGGTTGATCATGGCGAACGGGGTGACAACACCGGCGCGGTCGGCGACCATGGAGCCGTTGGTGCGGTACTCAATGGGGCCGGCCCACGGCTCGTAGCCTTCGGAAATGGAGGCTGCGATGCCGGCGCCGCGGGTATCGGTCAGGAACCGGGTGCGGAAGCCGATGAGGCCACGGGCGGGAACGATGAATTCCATGCGGCACCAACCGGTGCCGTGGTTGGCCATGTTGGTCATGCGGCCCTTGCGGGCAGCCATGAGCTGCGTGACGGCGCCCAGGTATTCCTCGGGCACGTCGATGGTCATGTGCTCCATCGGCTCGTGGATCTTGCCGTCGACGGTCTTAGTGACAACCTGCGGCTTGCCGACGGTCAGTTCGAAGCCTTCGCGGCGCATCTGCTCAACCAGGATGGCCAGCGCCAGCTCGCCACGGCCCTGGACTTCCCAGGCATCCGGACGCTCGGTGGGGAGCACCTTGATGGACACGTTACCGATCAGTTCCTTGTCCAGGCGGTCCTTCACCTGGCGCGCGGTGACCTTTGCACCCTTGACCTTGCCGGCCAGCGGCGAGGTGTTGATACCGATGGTCATGGAGATCGCGGGATCGTCAACGGTGATCAGCGGCAGCGGCTGCGGGTTCTCGGCGTCGGTCAGGGTCTCACCAATGGTAATTTCCTCGATGCCGGCGACGGCGACGATCTCGCCCGGGCCGGCGGACTCAGCCGGGACGCGCTCCAGGGCCTTGGTGGCAAGCAATTCTGTGATCTTGACGTTCTTGAGCTCACCGTTGGCCCGCGCCCAAGCAACGGTCTGGCCCTTGCGCAGGGTGCCGTTGTAGATACGAAGCAAGGCGAGGCGGCCGAGGAACGGGGAGGCGTCCAGGTTGGTGACGTGCGCCTGCAGGACACCCTCCGGGTTGTAAGTGGGAGCGGGGATGTGCTCGATGATGGTCTGGAACAGGGGCTCCAGGTCTTCGTTCTCCGGGGCGGCGCCGTTCGCGGGCTGCTCAAGGGAGGCGCGGCCAACCTTGGCTGCGGCGTATACGACGGGGACGTTGAGGATCTTGTCCAGGTCGAGGTCCGGAACTTCGTCGGCGAGGTCGGATGCGAGGCCCAGGAGCAGGTCCATGGACTCGTGCACCACTTCGTCGATCCGCGCGTCGGGGCGGTCGGTCTTGTTGACCAACAGGATCACCGGCAGGTGCGCGGCGAGGGCCTTACGCAGCACGAAGCGGGTCTGGGGCAGCGGGCCTTCAGAAGCATCAACGAGGAGGACGACGCCGTCGACCATGGACAGGCCGCGCTCCACTTCGCCGCCGAAGTCGGCGTGGCCGGGGGTGTCGATGACGTTGATCGTGATGGTCTCACCCTTGGAGGACGGACCGTTGTAGGCCACGGTGGTGTTCTTGGCCAGGATGGTGATGCCCTTTTCGCGTTCCAGGTCTCCGGAGTCCATGACGCGGTCTTCGAGGTGGTTGTGCTCGGCAAAGGAGTGGGTCTGCTTGAGCATGGCGTCGACCAGGGTGGTCTTGCCGTGGTCAACGTGGGCCACGATCGCGACGTTGCGCAGGTCACTGCGCGATGCAGTGGCTACCGCGGTGTTGGTGGTGGTTTCAGACATGCGTTATTGCTCGATTCAGTGGTGAAGTCAGCTGTTGTATCGCGACATTTCCAACTGGAACGCACGACGGACAAGGCCCTTGGCACAGGACGCCTACCCCTATTCTAGCCGGTGAGCCATTTGTTGGCCTAAATTCCGGCAAGGTTGGCCGCCACCGGGAATGCCACCATCAGGCACTCCCACGGCGCAGTGTGACTAAGTTCACTACCACTTCCGCCTGCGTGGCATGATTGCTGTGACACAGCCCACCCTTGAGCGCGCGGAGACAACGATGCCCCCTGCTAAGGCAAGCACCCCCCGTGGTGCCGCCCGGGCCACCACGGCCGCTGTGTCCGGCCTCCTGGCGGTATCGGCGGCCCTGGGACTGGCCACCTTTGGGCTTTCCGGCGACTCTGCTGCGGGCGGGTTGGCACGGGCGGCAGCCGGGCAAACCGTCAGCACAGGAGGGAATCCCGCTGTGGCGGCGACGTCCCGGATCATGAATCCCGGGAATGCGAGGCTTGAAGCAGTGGTTCCGGACATCAGCAGGACTGTCCTGCTGATCGGGGACTCACAGTCGGAACCGATGGATGGCTGGCCGCGCCTGGGGCTCGCCGCTGCCGGCTACAACGTGTACTTCTGCGGCCGCGGCGGCACAGGCTTTGTGGCGTCCAACGGTGCCACAGGTAACTACATTGATGCCCTTCAGCGCGGGGACTGGCTGCTTCCCTCCGGCACCCCGCCACTGATCGTCATCGAGGGCGGCGGAAATGACGCCGCCAAAGGCGCAAGCGACACACAGATCGCAGGAAACGCCCAGCGGCTGATTGCCGAACTGCAGACCCGCTATCCCGGTACGCGGATTGCCCTGATCGGCACCCTGGCGCGGGGAGCAAACGACGGCGGCGGCCGCCGGAGCGAGGTGGACGTCCTGCTGGGTTCCGTGGCGGCCGCCAACGGGCTTCCCTTTGTTTCCGTGGGCGACTGGCTCACCAGGTATGGACTGGCAAAGGACCTTGCGGACGCCGTCCACATGAACACCGAAGGCCGCGCAGCGCTCGGCGGGATCCTTGAGCGCAGGCTGCGTGACCTGGGGCTGGACCGAAAGCCTGCGGTGGAGCAGTAAAACCGGGTAGTGCTGTTAAACAGCTGGAGCCGGGACCCGAAGGTCCCGGCTCCAGCCGTTCAGGGCAAGCCTCCTGCTACGCCACCTCAGGCGGAAGCATCAGCTTCGCGCCGGGGATGGCGTTCAGCAGCGCCTTGGTGTAGTCCTGCTTGGGCGATTCGAAGACATCATCCGTGGAACCGGTCTCCACCAGCCGGCCCTTTTCCATCACGCACACGTGGTCAGCGATCTGCCGCACCACGGCAAGGTCGTGCGTGATGAACAGGTACGTCAGCCCAAGGTTGGCCTGGAGGTCGGCGAGCAGGTTGAGCACCTGCGCCTGCACCAGTACGTCCAGCGCGGAGACCGCCTCATCACAGATGATGACTTCGGGGTCCAGGGCCAGCGCCCGGGCAATGGCAACACGCTGCCGCTGCCCGCCCGACAGCTCGTTCGGGTAGCGCTGCATGGCGGACTGGGGCAGCGCCACCTGGTCCAGCAGCGTCCGGACTTTCTTCTCCCGGCTGGCCTGGTCCCCGATCTTGTGGACGCGCAGGGGTTCCTCGATGGTGCGGTAGATGTTGTACATCGGATCGAGGGAGCCGTACGGGTCCTGGAAGATCGGCTGGACCCGCCTGCGGAACTTGAACAGTTCGGCGGGCTTCAGGGCGGAGGTATCGACCCCGTCGAACAGGATCCTGCCGTCCGTCGGCTTTTCCAGCTGGAGCACCATCTTGGCCACTGTGGACTTGCCGGACCCCGACTCCCCCACGATCGCCGTCGTGGTTCCGCGCCGCACGTCGAAGCTCACGCCGTCGACCGCCGCGAAGTCCGTTGCCTTGCCAAGCCCCTGGCGCAGCTTGTACACCTTCCGCAGGTCCTGGATCTGCAGGAAGGTATCGGACTTCACCGTCTCGGCGGCGGGTGCCAGGATGTCCGTCGTCTCCACTCCCTGCTCCTTGGCCGCCTGAATGCGGCGGCTGGCCAGGGACGGAGCGGACTCAACGAGCCGCTTGGTGTAGGGGTGCTGCGGGTTGCGGAGCAATTCCAGCGAGGGCCCAGCTTCAACGACGCGGCCCTGGTACATGACCACCACTTTGTCAGCACGCTCTGCGGCCAGGCCCAGGTCATGGGTGATCAGCAGCACCGAGGTACCCAGCTCGTTGGTCATGGTCTCCAGGTGGTCCAGGATCTGCCGCTGGACGGTGACGTCGAGGGCCGACGTCGGCTCGTCCGCGATCAGCAGGCGCGGCTGGCAGGAGAGGCCAATGGCGATCAACGCGCGCTGGCGCATGCCGCCCGAGAACTCGTGCGGGTACTGGTTGGCCCGCCGCTTGGCATCCGGCAGCCCTGCCTGGGACAGCACCTTGGCAATGTCGTCCGGACCGCTGGGACGGCCGTTCGCCTTCAGCGTCTCCCTGACCTGGTAGCCGATCTTCCACACGGGGTTCAGGTTGGACATGGGGTCCTGCGGGACCATGCCGATGGTGTTGCCCCGCAGTTCGATCATGCGGTGCTCGCTGGCGTGGGCGATGTCCTCGCCGTCGAGCAGGATCTGCCCGCCGGACACCCTGCCGTTGTTGGGCAGGAGCCCGATGGCTGCCAGGGCCGTGGTGGACTTTCCGGAGCCGGACTCCCCCACGATGGCGACCGTTTCGCCAGGCATGATGGTCAGGTGGGCGTCCCGGACAGCCTGGACTTCACCGCCGCCGGTCTTGAAGGTGATGGCCAGGTCACGGATTTCCAGCAGCGGCCTGACGCCGGTGGTGCCGGCCTCATCGATGCGGACTTCTGGAGTTATCATCTCTTTTTCTCTCATCGCTGACGGCTCTTCGGGTCAAGGGCGTCACGCACGGCGTCGCCCAGCATGATGAAGCTCAACACCGTAAGGGAGAGCGCGGCGGCCGGGTAAAGCATGATCTGGGGATGCGTCCGGATGGAAGTCTGTGCTGCGGAGATATCGTGCCCCCACGACATGACCCCCTCGGGCAACCCAATCCCCAGGAACGAAAGGGTGGCTTCCGCCACGATGAATACGCCGAGTTCCAAGGTGGCAAGGACAATCACGGGTGCCAGAGCGTTCGGAAGTACGTGCTTCACCAGCGTTCCGAACTTCGAGACACCCAGCGCACGGGCTGCTGTCACGAAGTCGGCGTTACGCACCTCGATGACAGCGCCACGGGTGATACGGGCCATTTGCGGCCAAGCAAGCAGCGAGATGACAAAGACCACGGTCCAAACGCTCTTGTTTTCCCTGAACATGGGCAACTGTGTGATGACAAGCGCCCCGAGGATCAATGGCAATGCGAAAAAGATATCACCAAGGCGCGCGAGGAGGGTGTCCAGCCAACCGCCATAAAAGCCGGCGAGGGCACCGAACGTCACCCCGATGATGAGGACGCAGAGGACGGAAAGGATACCTACCGAAAGTGAAGCCTGCGTGCCGTGGATGACCCGGGAGTAGATGTCGCAACCCTGGAACGTGAAGCCGAATGGATGCCCTGGCGCAGGTCCGCCTTCCGAGTTTGCGAGCTCGCAGCCCTCGTTCGGCGGCACCAACGAGAACAAGCCAGGGAACAGCGCTACGACGATCAGCACCAGGATAAGAAAAGCCGAGATGATGAACAGCGGACGACGGCGGAGCTTGCGCCAGGCGTCTGCCCAGAGGCTGAGCGGGGCCTGGTCAGTCTTGACGGCGTCCGTCGCCTGCAGCGGTGTCTCGTCGATGGGGGCCACAAAGTGGCTGTTGTTACTGGTCATAGCGGATCCTCGGGTCAAGCCAGGCGTACAGGAGATCGACAAGCAGGTTGGCCACCACGAACACCAGCACCAGCACGCTGACGATGGAGACGATCGTTGGGCCCTCAGTGCGAAGGACAGCCTGGTAAAGCTTGTTGCCTACGCCGGGAACGTTGAAGATGCCCTCTGTAACAATGGCGCCGCCCATCAGGCCGCCAAGGTTGGCGCCCAGGTAGGTCACCACCGGGATCAGCGAGTTGCGCAGGATGTGCGCGAGGACCACCCGGGGCCGGGAAAGGCCCTTGGCGGTGGCTGTCCGGACGAAGTCAGCATTCATGCCCTCGCTGACCGACGCACGGGTCAGGCGGAGGACATAGGCGAACGAGACGAGTCCCAGGACGACTGCCGGTAACAGCAGATTTCCCCAGTCAGCATTGGCGCCCACTGTGGGTTTGGCCCAGCCGAGCTGGACGCCGAAGACGAGCTGGAAAACGAAGCCCAAAACAAACGTGGGGACCGCGATGACAACAAGGGAAGCCACCAGGACCGTGGAGTCGAACCAGCCGCCGCGGCGGAGCCCGGCGAAGACACCGAACGCCACCCCGAAGACGGCCTGAATAATCAGCGCCTCGACCGCGAGCATGGCCGTCACGGGGAAGACCCTGGCCAACGTAGCCGCGATTGGCTGTCCCGTGAAGTCATTACCCAGGTTGAAGGTGAAAAGGTTCTTGAGGAAAAGGCCGTACTGGACCCAGAACGGCTGGTCCAGGTTGTACTGGCTGCGCAGGGTGTCGATGACTGACTGCGGGGGCTGACGATCACCGAAGAGCGCCGCGATGGGGTCGCCTGGCAGGGCGAACACCATGTAATAGACGAGCAGCGTGGTGCCGAGGAATACAGGGATCACCTGCAGGAGTCGGCGAAGAATAAACCGGACCACAGGATTACCTGCCTTCCGGTAAGGGGGAGAACGAGTTCATTGGTGCCTTCCTGCCGTTGCAAGCGAATGGGGGCCCGGCAGTAACCGGACCCCCAGTGCGCCTCACAGCAAGTTAGATCTGGGACTACTTTGCCGTGATGTTGTAGTAGAGAATTTCGCCGTTCCAGCCGGTCTCAGCCTTCACGACGTTGTTGCTCCACACAATCGCCTTGGCATAGTCCCAAAGCGGCAGACCCGGAAGATCCTGGAACAGGATCTCCTGTGCCTGGTTGAACTTGGCGTTTGCCTCGTCCGTGCCCTTGGCGGCCAGGCCCTCCTTGAGCAGCTTGTCGAACTCGGGGTTCGTATACTTCTCGTAGTTGGAGGAAGCGCCCGTGGCCCAGACCGGTCCCAGGAAGTTGTACAGCGACGGGTAGTCGCCCTGCCAGCCCGCCCGGGTCAGGCCGGGCAGCTGCTGGGATTTGCGGAGGTTCAGGACTTCAGCGAACTTGGCGAAGGGCTGGATTTCAGCCTGAATGCCGAGGTTGTTCTTGAAGCCGTTGGCCACGGCGTCGATCCATTCCTTATGGCCACCGTCGGTGTTGGAGGCGATCTGGAGCGGCTTGGAGTTGTCGTACGGCTGGATCTTCTCAGCCTGTGTCCACAGGTCCTTGGCCTTGGCGGCGTCGAACTTCAGGACTTCGCTGCCCTTAAGACCTTCCTTGAAGCCATCGATAACCGGCGGAACAAAGGCCTTGGCCGGTGTACGGGTGCCGCTGAAGACCACTTTCGTGATTTCTTCACGGTTAATGGCATAGGACAGGGCCTGACGGCGGAGCTTTCCGGCTTCACCCTGGAAGTTCGGGTTGTAGCCCGGAATGTTCAGAGTAGCGTTGGTCGCAACGGGCTTGGTGGCGTTGCGGTCCGGGAAGTCATTGACGTAGGTCTTTGTGGCGTTGGACGGCAGAACATCGGTGATATCAAGGTTATCGGCCTGCAGATCCGTGTACGCGGGGCCCGGGTCGGTATAGAACTTGAAGGTGATGCCACCGTTTTTGGCCTCACGGGGGCCCTTGTAGTCAGCGTTCTTGACCAGGGCGATGGACTGGTCATGGACCCAGGCTCCCTGCTTTTCGAACTTGTAGGGTCCGTTGCCCACAGGGTTTTCGCCGAAGGCCTTGGGGTCAGCCAGCGCGGCGGACGGAAGCGGGTAGAAGGCGGAGTAACCGAGGCGCAGGGACCAGTCGGCTTCAGGCTGGGTGAGCTTGACCGTGATGGTGGAATCATCGGTTGCTGCCAGTCCGGACATGGTGTCAGCCTTGGGAGCGGGCGTGGTGGTGGTCTTACCGTCCGCGGACTTCTCGGTGGTTACGGCTGAGACATCCTCATAGCCGGCTATGGACTCGAAGAAGAAGCTGTTGTTCTGCAGGTTCTTGGAGTTGGCCGCAAAGTTCCAGGAGTCGACGAAGGTCTTGGCCGTGATGGCTTCACCATTAGTGAACTTCTGGCCCTGCTTGACCTTGATGGTCCAGTTCTGGGCGTCGGAGGAGTCTATGGACTCGGCCAGCGAGTTCACTGCTTTGCCGTCGGCATCATACGTGCGGAGGCCTTCGAAAAGCAGGTTGATGACACGGCCGCCATTGGTTTCATTTGTGTTCGCCGGCAGCAACGGGTTTTGCGGTTCGCTGTTGTAGGCGGTGATGACCTTGTTCGGGTCGCCAGCAGCGTTGCTGGACCCGTTGGTGCTGCCGCCGCCGCCGGCGCCGCACCCTGTCAGGGCAAGCGCGGTGATGGCCACGATGCCCAGTGCTTTGGAAGTGCGCGTAAAACGCATTCCGCCTCCTATGAGTTGTGGGAGAGAGATATAGGGGAATCTTGTGCTTCCCCGCAGGCCGGACGCAGCTCACCGCTGTGACGAAACCTACATAATACGAGTTAGCCTAACTGCACGAAGTCCAGATACTGGTACTCCGTTGCCAAAACGTGACCGGCGCAGTGAAATGCCCCAAGCCACAGCAATTAGTTAGGCACGTCACATGCTACTCGCCGGTAGGCCGGACGGCGAATCGGCAGGCTCAAGGGTCCGCAAGGGCCGGAAGACCCTGCCGGAAGCCGGCTCGATCAGGCCAGCCGCCAGTCCCCTACGTTCCACCAGACGCCGAGGGGGCCGGGACTGGTCTTGATGCCGGCCAGGCGTGAATTGAAGGCGGTTGCGCCCAGGGTCTGGTACAGCGGCAGGCCGTACGCGTCCTCCCACACATGCTTGTCGATGTCGGCCAGGAGCTCATCCTGCTTGCCCAGGTCCGTTGTCGCGGCCAGTTGCTCCATGACCTTGTCCGCGTCGCCGTCGGAATATCCCGTGAAATTGCTGCCTGCCCCGGTCCGGAAGATCTGCGGCACCCGGCTGACGCCGGCCTCCGTGCCGATCCATCCTGACAAGGCGGCGTCGTAGCCGCCGCGGCTGAGCGCGGCCGCCCAGTCGGCACTTCCCTGCCCGCCGTCGGACACGCGGAAGCCGGCCAGGGCAGCAGAGTCACGGATCAGGGCAAACGCCTTGGCGCGGTTGGGATTGTCCCGGTTGTAAAGGATCCGGATGGTGGGGGTTGCACCCTTCAGGAGCCTCTTTGCGGCGTCTACGTCCACCTTGGCGTAGTTCGACGAGCCGTTGTTCTTCACCGTTTCGTCGTATTTCGGCTGTCCCGGCAGGAAGACGTGGGAGTCCAGCGGCTTGCTGTCCGGGACCTGGCTTCCCACCACTGCGTCCACAATTGCCTGCCGTGGAACCGTCTTGAGGAACGCTTCCCGGACGTCCTTGTTGGCGAAGGGCCCGGCGAAGTTGAGGTCCAGGTGGTCGTAGCCGGACTGCTTGTACCGTTCCACGGTGATGCCCTGCCCGGACAGTCCCGTGAGCAGGTCGTCCGTGGCGGCTGACGGCTGGGGCGAGATGATGTCCGCCTGGCCATTGCGCAGGGCATCGACGGCGGCGGGCACTGCCCCGGTGAACCTGACATTAATCTCGTCCAGCCAGGGTTCCGTACCCCAGACATAGTCCCGGTTCCGGACAAGCTTCATGGAAACTTCCGGCACGATGTCGCGGACAATGTAGGGGCCGCTGGACAGATAGATCGCCGGATCGTCGGGAATGGATTTTGCATCGAACCCGGTGTTCCAGAAGTCGCTGACTTTCTTGAGTTCAGGGTTTGATGCAGGCTTTTCCGGGTTGCCGCGAGGGGTGTCCCTAAGGAGTTGGACCAGGTCTTCCTCATCGTTCAGGCCGCTCTTGGCGGCAACGACGTGGGCCGGGAGTCCGACGTCGAATGCCACTTCCCAGTCTGCGTACGGTGCGGCGTACTCAATGGTGATGGACCGGCCGTCGGACCCGATTTCGGGAAACAGGGTGCCCGCCAGCCCGGTGGTGTCAGAGGCTACCGAGAAGTACTTGGTTCCCGTGCCTGCGGCTTGATCAAGGTCGTCGAAATAGCCCGACCCCGCGGCCCAGCTCAACAGGAGGTCGGCCGCGCCGATCTGTGCACCATCCGACCACTTGACGCCCTCGTTGGCCGTGTACCTCACCTTGAGCGGCTCGTCTGAGACCTTCTCGAAGTGCCCGAACTTGTCGTTACGCACCACCTTGGAGCTGTCATCGAGGTAGAAGAAGCCCGAATGGGTGATGGCACCGATTTTCGAATTGATGTCGGTGTTGCCGTTGGCGCTGTAAGGGTTGAACGAGGAAAAGGCGTTGACCTCTGCCACTGTCACGCTGCCGCCGCGCTTTGCCTCCCCCACCACAACGGACGGGGCACTGGTCCCCGAGCACCCCGACAGGACCAGGGCAGCCACCACCGCGGCGATGAGCAATTGCATCAGACGCCGGACCGGCATGCCGCCTCCTTGTGTTTTCCCTCCCAGGAGGGGACTGGGTCGCCACAATCACGCCCTACGGATTCAGGATAAGCCGTCCGGGCGGTCAGACGTTGAAGCGGAACTCCACCACGTCGCCGTCGGCCATGACGTATTCCTTGCCTTCGATGCGGACCTTGCCGCGGGACTTTGCCTCAGCCATGGAGCCGGCGTCCACGAGGTCCTCGAAGGAGACAACCTCGGCCTTGATGAAACCGCGCTGGAAGTCGGAGTGGATGACGCCGGCGGCCTGCGGTGCCGTGTCCCCCTGCCGGATGGTCCAGGCACGTGCTTCCTTGGGTCCGGCGGTGAGGTAGGTCTGAAGCCCCAGGGTGTGGAAGCCCACGCGGGCCAGCTGGTCCAGGCCGGATTCGTCCTGGCCGTTCATTTCCAGCATCTCACGCGCTTCTTCCTCGTCCAGTTCAACGAGGTCCGCTTCGAGCTTTGCGTCCAGGAAGATGCAGTCCGCCGGCGCAACCATGGCGCGCAGTTCCTCCTGCTTTTCCGGGCTGCCCAGGATGCCTTCGTCGGCATTGAAGACGTAGATGAAGGGCTTGGCCGTCAACAGGCCCAGTTCCTTGAGGTGCTCCATCTCCAGCTTGTCGCTCTTGATCGAGGAGTAAATGGTGTCACCGCGTTCCAGCACTGCCTGCGCGGCCTTGACGGCGGCAAGCTCGGCAGCCTCCCGCTTCTTGATCTTCACTTCCTTTTCGATCCGCGGAATGGCCTTTTCGATGGTCTGCAGGTCGGCGAGGATCAGCTCGGTGTTGATGGTTTCCATGTCCGAGCTGGGATCCACCTTGCCGTCGACGTGCACCACGTCGGGGTCGTCGAAGACCCGGACAACCTGGGCAATGGCCTCTGCCTCGCGGATGTTGGCCAGGAACTGGTTGCCCAGTCCCTCCCCCTCGGACGCGCCTTTGACGATGCCTGCGATGTCGACGAAGGACACGGCGGCAGGCAGGACGCGCTGCGAGCCGAAGATCCCGGCGAGCTTCTGGAGCCTGGGGTCCGGGAGGTTCACGACTCCGACGTTGGGTTCAATGGTGGCGAACGGGTAGTTCGCGGCCAGGACCTGGTTGCGGGTAAGCGCGTTGAAGAGGGTTGATTTGCCGACGTTGGGCAGTCCGACGATGCCAATAGTAAGAGCCACGAGCATTGATTCTACCCGCCGGGCCCCGGGAGGCAGTACCGGCGGATGTCATTGCCTGTGATTGTCAGAGGCCCGTGCAACAGTGAAGCCATGGATGCTTTTGCCTTGATTCTGGCCCTTCTCATGCTGCTGCTCGGTGCGCTTGCCGGTGCCGCGGCCATTTATTTCTCCCTGCGCCGGAATTCGCATGCCTTGGAGGCCGACTTTGACCAGGTGTCGTCCCGTCTTTCGGAGGTCACGGCGCAGCTGGCAGCGGCCGACGCCGAGCGGCGGCTTTTGGCGGTACAGAACCGTGAACTGGGCGAGGCCAGGACGCAGGACGGGAACGTCCTTCGTGCCTTGGCTCCGGTGGCGGAGAAGCTGTCCGCGGTGCAGCAGCAGGTGGCCCTGCTGGAGCGGGACCGGGTGGAACAGTACGGCCAGCTGGCACAGCAGCTGCAGGAGGCAAGGCTGTCCGATGAACAGCTCATCCGGTCCACGCACGCCCTGGAATCGGCCCTGCGTTCCAACAGCGCCAGGGGGCAGTGGGGCGAGGTGCAGCTGCGGCGTGTAGTGGAGGCGGCGGGCATGCTTCGGCATGTGGACTTTGTGGAGCAGGTGCACAGCGCCGGCCACGAGTCGGCTGTCCGCCCCGACCTTGTGGTGCAGTTGCCGGGCGACAAGCAGCTGGTGGTGGACGCCAAAGTCCCGTTGTCCTCCTACCTTGAGGCGCAGGAACTGGGGGCGGTGGATTCGCGCCCGGGCCAGTCGTCCGGGCTGCAGTCGGCCAACGACGGGCGGAACCGGCAGGCCCTGCTGGCAGCGCACGCCAAGGCCCTGAGGGCGCACGTCGATGCACTCGGCACCAAGAAGTATTGGGACATCCCGGGGAACTCCCCGGAACTCGTGGTTTGCTTCATCCCGGCCGAGTCCATCCTGGCGGCGGCCCTGACGGCTGACGCCGGGCTGCTGGACCACGCGTTGTCCCGAAACGTTGTCCTCGCGTCCCCCAGCACCTTGCTGGCCGTGCTGAAGTCCGTGGCGTTCACGTGGCGCCAGGACGTCCTGACGGACAGTGCACGCGAGCTGTTCGAGCTCGCGCGGCAGCTGTACGACCGGATGGGCACCCTGGGCGAAAACGTGAGCAAACTGGGCTCATCCCTGAAGTCGTCGGTGGACCGCTACAACGCGATGGTGGGCACCCTGGAAGCCCGGGTCCTCCCCACGGCGCGGAAGCTCAACTCCCTCGAGGAGACCGGTTTGGTGACACCTCCGGTGGTGGAGGTGACCCCCCGCGCGCTGGTGGCGCCCGAACTTCAGGGCGACGAGGAAGCGGCCTGACAAGGGCCCGCGGATCCAGGACGGGCCGGGCAGTTGTTTAACTGCCCGGCCCGTCCTTTTACTTCCGATGATGCCGGCTGCCGCCTGCAGCCGGCGTTTTGTCAGCTGCGGGGCCTGCGCCCGCCCAGCGCGCGGCTGACGTCGCCGGCCTGCTTCAGGGTGGCGCGGAGTTCCTTGGGCAGCGAGAACAGGAGGTCCTCTTCTGCGGTGACCACTTCCTCCACCGCCCCGTAGCCGTAGTCGGCCAGAAGCCTCAGGACGTCCTGCACCAGTACCTCCGGAACGGAAGCCCCGGACGTGACGCCCACAGTGGCGACGCCCTCGAACCAGGCTTCGTCAACCTCGTTGGCGAAGTCCACCCGGTAGGATGCCTTGGCACCGTACTCGAGTGCCACCTCCACCAGCCGGACGGAGTTCGATGAGTTGGCCGAGCCGACCACGATCACCAGGTCCGCCTTGGGCGCAATCTTCTTGATGGCCACCTGGCGGTTGGTGGTGGCGTAGCAGATGTCGTCGCTGGGCGGGTCCTGCAGGGTGGGGAACCGCTCCTTGAGCAGCCGGACGGTCTCCATGGTCTCGTCCACGCTCAGCGTGGTCTGGGACAGCCAGATGACCTTCTCGGGGTCGCGGACAATCACCTTATCCACTTCATGGGGTCCGTTGATGATCTGGATGTGCTCCGGCGCTTCACCGGAGGTACCTTCCACTTCCTCGTGCCCGTCATGGCCGATCAGGAGGATGTCGAAGTCGTCTTTGGCGAAGCGGACGGCTTCCTTGTGCACCTTGGTAACCAGCGGGCAGGTTGCATCGATGGTGCGCAGGCCGCGGTTTTCGGCAGATTCGACCACTGCCGGGGACACTCCGTGGGCAGAGAAGATCACCAGTGCACCTTCGGGCACTTCGTCCGTCTCGTCGACGAAGATGGCGCCCTTTTCCTCCAGGGAGCTGACCACGTGGACGTTGTGGACGATCTGCTTGCGCACATAAACGGGCGGCCCGTAGTGTTCGAGCGCCTTTTCGACGGCGATCACTGCCCGGTCAACGCCTGCGCAGTAGCCGCGGGGAGCAGCCAGCAGCACCTTCTTGGCGCCGTTCACGGGGGCCGCTGCTGCTACGTCCTCAGGCGAGCGGCGCCTGCGTGGAATGGTTGGCATCGAGAGGGATACAGCCGAGGTGGTCATCCCTCCATGCTACCGGCTGGTCCGCGCCCGTTTCCGGGATGCGAACAAGGTCACAACGGCTGCTGCCACCAGGACGCCGCCTGTTACCGCGGCCGTAGTGATCCACGTTTGGAAATCGGTGCCTGCCGCGGCCAGGAACTCGTCACGGAACATGTTGGCCACACCGTTGCCGGTGTCTGTGGCCTGGGCGCGGGAGGTGCCCAGCTGTGAGCCCAGCCCCCACAGCCCGGCGAGGGCCAGGCCCCCAAGTCCGGCGGCCAGCAGCACTGTCCAGCGGCGGCGGGCCGCCACCAGGGCCAGCAGGAACGCCACGGCTGAACCGATGGCCAAAATGTAGCCCATGGGCGCATATGTCGCCAGCCGCTCGGTCCACTCCTTTTGTGCCGGCTGGCCCACGTTGATCAGCGTTTGCTCCGGCGGATCCAGCGGGAGCCGGGTGGTGCGCGAAATCTCCTCCGACCCCAGGGCAACCAACGGGGCGACGTCGAGGGTCAGCGAGGATGCCGAGGCGCCATCCTGTGTACCGGCAGGGTCAGCGAAGCTGAGGCGGTGGCTCTTGCGGAGTGTCTCCTCCCAGGCCGCCGGATACCCGGGCAGCCCGGTCAGCGACTCCGCTGCCTTCTCGAGCATCGGCTGGACCAGCCCGGATAGGAAACCGGGAACAGATCCGGTATCGATCGTTCCCACCGCCGCGGCGGCCAGCTTCCGCTGGAACTCTGAGTCCTTGCCGAGCGGTGCTGCAAGACGGACAAAACCATCTTCCTGGACCACGTTCCGGTCCACCCAGATGGCGGGAACGGCAACGGCGGCCAGGAGAATGCCCAGCACGGTGGCGATGGCAGAAACAAAAGTGCGCACAGCAGGTCCTTCGGGGTTGGGGGCCTTACCCATCCTAGGCAGGGTCGAAGGGCCATCCATGTCAGTCCCCGGTGCTAGACCTTTTGGATAAGGTTGATTGACCGCCAACAACAGATGAAGGACCGCATGCCCGCAGCACCAGCCTCCCAACGGCGTCCGCATGTCTGACCAGGCCTCCCTTCCGGGTGCAGCACCTACTACCCTGCCGGCCACTGCAGCGGAGACAAGCCCGGATAACCCCTGGCCGCTGCAGCTGCTGTCGCAGAAGCTTAAGGCCCATATCGACCGCACCCCGTCCGCATGGGTCGAAGGCCAGGTCATCGAGCTGAACCGCCGCGGCACCAACGCCTACCTCACGCTTCGCGACGTGGATGCGGAGGTCTCCCTTCCGGCGTCCGTCTGGACCAAGGTGCTGGAACGGCAAAACCTTCCGCTGGAGCGCGGGTTGCGGGTGGTGGCCCTGCTGAAACCTGAATTCTGGCTGAAGACGGGCCGGCTCAACATGCTGGTGCGGGACATCCGGCCTGTGGGCCTGGGCGACCTGCTGGCCAGGATTGAGCGGCTGCGCCAGGCACTGGCTGCTGAGGGCCTGTTTGCCGAGTCCAGGAAGAAACCCCTTCCCCTGCTGCCGCACCGGATCGGCCTCATCACGGGCCGCGACTCGGACGCAAAGAAGGACATCCTGCGGAACGCGGCCCTGCGCTGGCCTGCGGTGGAATTCGAGATCCGCGAGGTTGCCGTCCAGGGGAATACCGCGGTGGCCCAGGTGGTCCGCGCCCTGCGTGAACTGGATGCCCGGCCCGAGGTGGACGTCATTGTCATCGCCCGCGGCGGCGGGGCGCTGGAAGACCTGCTGCCCTTCAACAGCGAGGACTTGATCCGGGCCGTGGCTGCTGCCGCCACCCCGGTGGTGAGTGCCATCGGGCATGAGGCAGACCGCCCGCTGCTGGATGACGTTGCCGACCTTCGGGCCTCCACCCCCACTGATGCCGCCAAGCGGATCGTTCCCGAAGTCTCCGAAGAACTTGCGGGTGTGCGCCAGGCGCGGGAGCAGTTGCGGCGGTGCATGGAGCGGCTGGTGGACCGGGAGTCGGACCGGCTGGCGGCACTGCACTCCCGCCCGGTCATGGCCGCGCCGGAGGGCATGGTCTCAGTCCGGGCAGAGGAGATCGAGCGGCTGCTGCGGCGCTCCTCCGCTGCAGTGAGTTCCACGGTGGTGCGGGCGGCCGACCAGCTTGAGCACCTGAAGGCCCAGGTCCGGGCCCTCTCACCGCAGAAGACCCTCGACCGGGGATACGCCGTCGTCGAACTGGCAGGCGACCAGGCCGCCCGGATTGCCCAGGCGGGCCACGCTGTTGTCCGCCGTCCCGCCGAAGCGCCATCTGGCGCGGCCCTGTCCATCCGTGTGGCGGAGGGCCGCTTCGGCGCAACATCAACCGGCGCAACATCCACCGGGGCGCACCCAGGAAACCCAGACCACCAGCAGGAATTGGAAGAGAAGGCATGAGCGAACAGAAACCAGAGCCGGATGTCGCAGCGCTGAGCTATGAGGAGGCGCGGGAGCAGCTCATCGCTGTGGTGGGCAGGCTGGAGGCAGGAGGGGCAAGCCTGGAGGAGTCCCTGGCCCTGTGGGAACGCGGCGAGGCGCTGGCCGCACGCTGCGAGGAGTGGCTGGAAGGCGCGCGCAAGCGGCTGGCAGCGGCCCGGGATCAGCCACTCTAACCACCGGAAAGAACTGGAACCGGCAGCACCCAGGCCAGGGGCTGTCAGGAACGTGCCACCAGCTCCCGCTCGGCGGCGACGTCGAACTCGGCTTTGGGCCACTCCAGCAACATGTCTGACAAGGCACCGAGCAGTAACTGCTGGACGGCAATCCGGGCAAACCACTTCTTGTTCGCCGGAACAACGTGCCACGGCGCATTCGGCGTACTCGTTTCGTCGATGGCCGCCTGGTACGCGGCCATATAGTCCTCCCAGTGGGCCCGCTCGTCCAGATCACCCCGGCTGTACTTCCAGTGCTTGGAGGGATCATCCAGCCGGGCCAGCAGCCTTTCCTTCTGCTCCGCACCACTGATGTGGAGCATTACCTTAATGACCTTCGTCCCCGAGTCCGACAGCCGGGCCTCGAACTCATTGATGGCCACATAGCGTCGCTTGATCTCGTCCGGGCTGGCCCAGCCGTGGACGCGGTGGATCAGGACGTCCTCATAGTGGGAGCGGTCGAACACGCCCACCATTCCGGCGGCCGGTACTTCCTTTTCGATCCGCCACAGGAAGTCGTAGGACTTTTCCTCGTCGGTGGGGGCCTTGAACGCCTTGAACTGGACGCCCTGGGGGTTCATGGCGGCCATGACGTGGTTGACGATGCCGCCCTTGCCGGCGGTGTCCATTGCCTGCAGGATCAGCAGGATCCGTTTGGTGCCGCCAAACCGTGATTCGGCGAAGAGCTTTTCCTGCAGTTGGGACAGTTCGTCGTCCATCTCCGTCAGCAGCAGCCGGCCGTCGGCCTTATTGCCGCTGTACCCGGGTGTTGAGGCGGGGTCCACCGCGGCAAGGGAGAACCCCTTCCCTACCCGAAGGGTTTCGGCAGGATGCTGGTCAAAGCCGACGATGCGGGCCATGGAAGTCCTTTCCGCAGGTTGCAACGGACCGGCGGGCCCGTGAGCACAGGCTAGTTCCCCTGGTACCTGCTTAGGAAGTCCCCCATTCGGCCGATGGCCTCTTCAATGTCCTTGACGTTGGGCAGCGTTACCATGCGGAAGTGGTCCGGACGCACCCAGTTGAAGGCACGGCCGTGCGAGACCAGGATCTTCTGTTCCCTGAGGAGGTCGAGGACAAATTTTTCGTCGTCCCGGATGTGGTAGACCTCCGGGTCAAGCCTGGGAAAGAGGTACAGGGCTCCCCTGGCCTGCTGGGTGCTGACGCCGGGAATGGCGTTCAGCATGTCGTACGCCTTGTTGCGCTGCTCAAGGAGCCGGCCGCCGGGGAGGATCAGGTCGTTGATGCTCTGGTAACCACCCAGCGCCGTCTGGATGGCGTGCTGGGCCGGGACATTGGCGCACAGGCGCATGTTGGCGAGAAGGTTGATGCCCTCCAGGTAGTCCGCAGCGTCCTTCTTGGGCCCGGAAATGGCCATCCATCCTGCCCGGTAACCGCAGACGCGGTACGCCTTGGACAGCCCGCTGAAGGTCAGGCACAGGACATCGTCGCCGGTCAGCTTGGCGAGATTCACAAGTACGGCGTCCTCGTACAGGATTTTTTCGTAGATTTCGTCGGCGAAGATCACCAGGCCGTGCTTTTCGGCCAAGGCAACAATGCGTTTCAGCGTCTCTTCAGGGTAGACGGCGCCTGTGGGGTTGTTCGGGTTGATGACCACGATGCCCTTGGTGCGGGGCGTGATCTTTGCTTCCAGGTCATCGAGGTCGGGCTGCCAGCCGGATTCCTCGTCGCAGAGGTAATGCACCGGCTTGCCGCTGGCCAGCGCCACCGACGCCGTCCACAACGGGTAGTCCGGGGTGGGGATGAGGACTTCGTCGCCGTCGTCCAGAAGGGCCATGAGGGACATGGTGATGAGCTCGCTGACGCCGTTGCCCAGGTAGATGTCATCGACGTGGATGTTCTGGATGCCGCGGGTCTGGTAGTACTGCGAGACGGCGGTGCGCGCGGAGAAGATGCCGCGGGAATCGCTGTAGCCCTGGGCGTGCGGCAGGTGCCGGATCATGTCCACCAGGATGGCGTCCGGCGCTTCGAAGCCAAACGGGGCGGGGTTTCCGATGTTCAGTTTGAGGATCCGGTGGCCCTCCGCCTCCATCTGCTGGGCGGCCTGCAGGATGGGTCCACGGATGTCATAGAGGACGTTGTTGAGCTTCGTGGACTGCCTGAATTCTGCCATCCCTCAAATATGCCACAGGAAGGATGGACGGCAGTTGAGACGTCTGCCACATGGACGACGGCGGCTGCCGGGCCTTTGCAGGTCCGGCAGCCGCCGTCGTCATCACCAATGTGTTCCCTGCCCGCGCGGGCAGGGAACGTCCTACTTGACGATGCCCTTGTCCTTCAGCCAAGCGGTTGCCGCCGCCTTGGCGTCCTGCTTCTGGCTGCCGCTGACAGCTCGGTTGAGGTTGATCAGGTCGTCGGTGGTCAGCGTGCTGGACACGGAGTTCAGCGCCTGCTTGGCCTTGTCCGTCATCTTCGCCTTGTTGTACAGCGGGAGGACCTGCTGGGCGATGAAGTTGTTCTTCGGGTCCTCCAGCACCACGAGGTCGTTGTCAGCGATGGACGGTGTGGTGGTGTAGATATCGGCCACCTGCACCTGGTCCTCCAGCAGCGCCTTGAGCGTCACCGGGCCGCCACCGTCACTGAAGGGCTCCAGCTTCTTGGGGACGCAGTTGTAGTTCTTCTTCAGTCCGGGCAGGCCGTAGGCACGCTCGGCGAACGTGGCCGGGGCCCCCACCACGATCTCGCTGCAGACCTTGGCGAGGTCCTCGATGGACTTCAACTGGTACTTCTCGGCGGTTGCCTTGGTGACCACCATTGCGTCCTTGTCCTCGGCCTTGGACACGTCCAGAACGCCCAGGCTGTCCGGCAGTTTGCCGGGCAGCGCCTTGGCGATATCGCCGGCGGAAACTTCCTTGGCTTCCTTGTCTACATAAAGGAGCAGGTTGCCGCTGTAATCCGGCACCACGTCAACGGACCCGTCCTGGACCGCCTTGAAGTAAACCTCACGGGAGCCGATGTTCGGTTTGGTGGTGGCGGTGATGCCATTGGCGTTCAAGGCACCGGCGTACAGCTCGGCGATGATCTGGCTCTCCGGGAAGTCGGCGGAACCCACCACCAGCGAAGTTGCTCCGCCCGATGCGCCGCCAGTTGCAGCGGGCGAGTTGCTCAGCGGGTCGGACGAACCACCGCAGGCGGACAGGGTGATTGCCAGGCCAAGCCCGGCGGCCAGGCCGCTGAACGCCCGCCTGCCAAGGCGCTGGGGACGGCTATCTTTCATGACTTACCTCCTTGTACAACAGTCTCCGCAACAACGGGGTCTGTGAGATCAACCGCAGCCTCCTGGCTGCGGTAGGACAACTTCAAGGCGCCCTGGGTCAGGAACAGCCTCTGGAACAGGGACAGGACGAGGTCGACGGCGATGGCCAGCACCGCGATGAGGAGGGAACCTCCCAGCATTTGGGGGAAGTCGCTCAGGACAAGGCCGTCGAAGAGATAGCGGCCCAGGCCACCGAGATTGATGTAGGCGACGACGGAGACGGTGGCGATCACCTGCAGCACGCCGGTCCGGAACCCACCGAACATGACGGTGAGTGCGTTGGGCAGCTCGGCCCGGAACAGGACCTGCAGTTCAGTCATCCCCATGGCCCGGGCCGCGTCCACCACGTTCCGGTCCACACTGGAGATGCCGGCGTACGTTCCGGCCAGCAGCGGGGGCACGGTTAGGATCACCAGCGCCCAGATCGGCGGCATCAGCCCGATGCCGGCCAGCAGCACGAACAGGATGAGCAGGCCAAGGGTGGGCAGGGCGCGCAGGGCTCCCGCCAGCGCGACTACGGCCACCCGGCCCCTGCCGGTATGTCCCACAAACAGCCCCACCGGGACGGCGACGGCAGTGGCGATCAGCATCACGAGTCCGGTGTACTGCAGATGCTCCCCAAGCCGCGCGGGGATGCCCATGCTGCCGGACCAGTGCAGCGGGTCGGCCAGCCAGGACAAGGTGTCGGAGAAGACGTTGCTCACGCTGTTTCTCCTGCCATGGTCGTCGCCCGATTCGCAGCGGCCGGCCCGCCGGTGTCCCCATGCCCGCGGTCCCGCCGCGTTCCTGCCCGCTCCCACGGGGTGAGGATGCGTTCCAGCAGCACGAGGACAGCATCCATCACCAGCGCGAGGACCAGGATGGCGACGATCCCCACCACCACCTCGGTGACGAAGTCACGCTGGAGTCCATCGGTGAAGAGCATGCCCAGGTTGCCGACACCCAGCAGGGCCGCAACGCTGACCAGCGAGATGTTGCTGACGGACACCACGCGCAGTCCAGCGAACATGACCGGCAGGGACAGTGGCAGGTCAACCTGAAGGAACCGGGCAAGAGGCTTGAACCCCATGGCCTGGGCGGCCTGGCTGACGTCCGCGTCGACGGAATCGAAGGCATCCAGGGCGGCCCGGACCAGCAGTGCCACCGCGTATATGGTCAGCGCCACCACCACGTTGAGGGGATCCAGGATCCGCGTGCCCAGGATAGTGGGCAGGATGATGAACAGGGCCAGGGAGGGAATGGTGTAGAGGAGTGAGGAGGCCGTCAGCACCAGGGAGCGGAGGGCCCTGTTCTTCCGTGCCAACTGCGCCAGCGGGATGGAAATCAGCAGGCCAAGGACCATGGGAATGAGCGCCAGCACCAGGTGCTGGCCGCCGCGTTCCAGGATCATGCCGGTGTTGGCCAGGAACCATTCCATCAGAGGGCAGCCTGCCGCACCTGGCGCGCTTCTTCGATCAGCGCCAGGACCTCACCGCCGCGGACCACGCCCAGCACCCTGCCGTCGGAATCCACGGCAACACCAAGGCCCGACGGCGAGGACAGGGCCGCGTCCAAGGCCCGCCGCAGGCTCTCCCCGGGACGGAACAGCGACCCGCCCGGAACGAGTTCGGTCTCGGTGCCCGGCGCGGACCATCCCAGGGGGTGCTTGTCAGCGTCCACCACCAGCTGCCAGTCACCTGCAGCGCCGGAATCCGATTCATAACCTGATGGCGAGCGGACAATGGTGGGCACGGAATGAATGGCCACGCCGTCGGAAGGGGTGAAGCCCAGGTGGCGGAAGCCACGGTCCCGTCCTACGAAGGACGCAACAAAATTGTTGGCCGGTGCCCGCAGGATTTCCTCCGGGGTGGCATATTGGGCGAGCTTGCCGCCAGTGGCGAAGACAGCCACTTTGTCACCGAGGATGGTGGCCTCGTCGATGTCGTGGGTCACGAACACAATGGTCTTGGCCAGGTCCTTCTGCAGGCGCAGCAGTTCCTGCTGGAGTTCGTCGCGGACAACGGGGTCCACCGCGCTGAACGGCTCATCCATGAGCAGGACGGGCGGGTCGGCGGCGAGCGCGCGGGCCACGCCAACGCGCTGCTGCTGGCCGCCGGAGAGCTGGGACGGGTACCGCCTGCCCAGGGAATGCGCCAGGCCCACCACGTCCAGGAGCTCTTCCGCCCTCCTGCGGGCGTCGGCTTTGGAGACGCCGTTCAGCCGGGGAACAGTGGCGATGTTGTCCAGGACGGAGCGGTGCGGCAGCAGTCCCGCCGACTGCATCACGTAGCCCATGGACCGGCGCAGTTCCGCCGCCGGAACCGTGGTGACGTCCCGGCCGTCCACGGTGATGGTCCCGGAGGTGGGTTCCACCATGCGGTTGATCATCCGAAGGGACGTTGTTTTACCGCAGCCGGAGGGGCCCACGAAGACGGTGACGGCGCCTTTTGCGATGGACATGGTCAGGCCGTCCACCGCGGGCTGGCCGCCCGGGTACTGCTTGGTGACGCTCTGGAACTCGATCATCGCCTGGTCCATGGTGCGGACTTACCTGTTCTCTTGGACGGGCTGTTGACAGCACCGTGACCTTGCCATCAGCACGCTGATAGTTACGCTAGCCCAAACGGGGGCAGGCTTCAGCAGGTGAAGCCCTAATCCACGCAAAGGAATCCCTACTGTGACCATTCGGTACCCACGTGCGTGCGGTGGGTACCCAACGCCGGGCAGGCCTAAAGTGGAGGCGTGACCAACTTGGAAGTTTCACCGCAGCAGGAAGTTTGTCCGCCCGCCCCTGCCGCCGGGACGTCGGGTCCCTGCCTCCAGCTGTGGCCTGAGCGCGAGGTGCCGCTGGGCGGGGTCCGCGCCATGAACGTCAAGCGCACCCTGCCCCAGCGCGGACTGCCCACCATCGGCGCGTGGTGCTTCCTGGACAGTTTTGGACCGGACCGCACGGCCATGTCCGTCCTCCCCCATCCCCATATCGGGCTGCAGACGGTGACTTGGCCGCTGGCGGGGCACATCCGCCACCGGGACAGCGTAGGCAGCGACGTGCTCGTGCGTCCCGGGGAGCTGAACATCATGACAGCAGGCCACGGGGTATCGCACTCCGAGTTCGCTGTGCTGCCTGCCGACGGCGGGGAGTTGCCGGTGCAGCGGGGCCTGCAGCTTTGGGTGGCCCTTCCCGGCGAGGACCGGCACCGGGAGCCGGCGTTCGAACAGCACCGGGAGCTGCCGCGCGCCGCCGGCCACGGCTTCACGGCCACCGTCATGGTGGGGGAACTTGCAGGCGTGGTGTCCCCCGCAACAATGTATTCGCCTATTGTTGGCGCGGACGTTTCCTGTGAAGGGGATGCAGTGCTGCCGCTGAACCCCGGCTTTGAGCATGGCATCCTGGTGCTCGACGGCGGCCTGGCGGTGGACGGGCAGGACCTGCCGGCGGGTCCACTGGGCTACTTGGGCACCGGCCGCAGCGAACTCCGGATGGAGGCCCGCCCCGGCACGCGGTTCCTGCTGATTGGCGGTGAGCCGTTCGGTGAGGAACTGCTCATGTGGTGGAACTTCGTGGGCCGCACCCATGACGAAGTGGAACAGGCCCGGGAGGATTGGGAAGCGCAGGCCGGGCTGCCGGATGCCGAAACGACCGCCGCCCGTTACGGCCTGGTGCCCGGCCACGGTCCGGATGCCGGGGCGGAGGCCGGCCGTATTCCCGCTCCCCCGCTCCCCGGCGTCCGGTTGACCGCGCGGAAGCGCGCCATCGATTAACTAACCTGCCGGCTGACCAGTACGTCTGCCAACCTGCCACCGGAAGCCGTGGCCAATCGCCTGCTGCCGTCAGCCCGGCTCTGCCAGCAGCTGCAGGACACCGAACACGGGTTCCTGGTCCAGGACCCGTACGTCCCTGATGCCGTCTGCTTCGAGGTTCCGGCGGAAGGACGCCTGCAGCGGTGCCACGTTCATGCCCAGCCCGCCGCCCAGGATCACGGGGCCCTGGATCTTCAGTTGGCCCAGCACCTGCCCGGCCAGTGCAGCAAGGTCCCGGCCGGCCTGGTCCAGCAGGTCCGTACTGTCCCGGTGACCGGCAGAGGCCGCCTCCACAACGTGCCGGGCCTGCTGCGCCCAGAAGCGCCGTCCCGTGTCCGGGGAGTGGAACAGCGCAATGAGTTTGTTGGGGTGATCAAGCCCGCAGGATGCCAGGAGGGAAGCAGTGAGCTGGTCAATCGGCAGGCCCTGGTTCATCCTCCGCAGGCTGTGCCGTACCGCTTCCCTGCCCAGCCAATATCCGCTGCCTTCATCCCCCAGAAGGTATCCCCATCCGCCTGCCCTGGCCTCGCCGCCGTCGGCGTTGCGTCCCCAGGCGGCCGAGCCGGTACCTGCAATTACCGCCACTCCCGTGTTGGCACGTCCCGCGGCCAGCAGCAGGCGGGAGTCGTGGACAACGGTGATGCCGGCCTCCGGGGCCAGCGGCTGGATCAGGGCAGCCAGGGCGGCGGCGTCGTCGTCCGTGTCGATGCCGCCGGAGCCCGCATAGACCCGGTCCACGCGCCCGCCGCCGATCCTGCCGAAAAGCTCCGCCAGGTTGCGTGCTGCCTGGTCGCGGCTGACGTTCTGGACGTTGGAGCTCCCAGCAGAATCGTCAGCGACGGGGATTCCGTTCTCAAAGCGGACGCCGTGCGTCTTGGTGCCGCCGATGTCCAGCCCGATCGTGGTGCCGTGCAGTGGAGTGCCCGGCGCGCCCGCGACGTGCTGAACAGGAGGGGTTGAGGGGTTCTGGGTGTTCGTCACGTCACAAGGGTACTTGCGGCGTGGCTTGGGGGCGCGCCGCATACCCTGCGTGACAGCCGCACCATTGCCGGCCGTCGCGGGGTGATGGTCCGTTCAGCGGCCTGCCCTGGTCACCAGCCCGGCCAGCAACCCGGGCCCTTCGGCCACCACCAGTTCGCGGAAGAGCCTGGCCGGAACGGGTTCGGTATCGGGTCTGCGGCGCCGCCAGCTGACTCCGACTTCCCGGAAGGCGAGCGCGGAGTCCAGCGGTACTTCCACCCAGCCCAGGTCTCCTGTCTCCGGGCGCAGCGTCCTGCCGGGGGCATCCCCGCCAGGCGGCAGGATGCTCACGCCGAGGCCGGCAGAGACCAGCCCGCGGACGGTGTGCGAGTCCTGGCTTTCGAACGCGATCCGTGGCCGGTAGCCTGCTTCCCGGAACAGCGCATCGGTCAGCGAACGCAATCCGTATCCGGGGCCCAGCGCGACGAACGGTTCAGTCCTGATATCGGCCAGCCGCGCACTGCGCTGCCGGGCCAGGGTGTGCGCGTGATGCACCACCAGCCGGAGCGGCTCCCGGTACAGCGGCGCGGAATCGAGGTTTTTGCCTGCCTGCGCCACGGGAGCGGTGAGGGCCAGGTCCGCTTCCCCCGACGACAGCTCGTCAAGGCACGCGCTCCGGGCACCCTGGTTGAGCCGGAACCCGGCCCCGGGGTGCCGGGCACGGAAGGCGCTGATCAGCAGCGGCAGGGTTGCTTCGCCGAAGGTGTGCTGGAAAGACACAGACACAGTGCCCCTGACCACCTGTGACTCATTCCGAACCAGGTCCAGGCCGGCCTGGAACTCCGCGAGCGCCTGCTCGATGTAGGGCAACAGCGTGCGGGCTGCGGGCGTCAGGCGGACGCCGCGGCCGTCCCGGACCAGGAGTTCGGTGCCGACGGCGGCGCTGGCCCTGGCCACTGCCCTGCTAACGGTTGATTGGGGTACTCCGAGGAGTTCCGCGGTCTCCGTCACGTGTTCAGTCCGGCCCAGTTCGGCGAGTACGGGCATGAGGGGCAGCAGCTGCACCAACTGCTTGCGGTCCGGTTCCATGTCCTCTCCCCTGCCTCACCACCGGACGCCTCCGCCACCGGAAGACCGTTCCGTTATTGCTATCAGTGTTGCACGAAACATGCATTGGAGGCATCCATTGCAAGAGGGCTACGCTGGCTTGATGCCACAGAACGCGAGCTCCGGCACCCAGGCTTCCCCCGCCTGGAACGGCCACCCCAAAGGGTCCCGGGCTTATGGGCGGATCCTGGCTGGCCTGTCCTGTGCCGGCGTGGCCACGTTTGCGCAGCTCTACTCCACGCAGGCGGTCCTGCCCCTCCTGGCGGCCGATCTCCAGGTCACCGCCGCCGAGGCTGCCCTTACCATCTCCCTGGCCACGGTCGGGCTGGCAGCCACCGTCATTCCTTGGTCCTTCCTGGCGGACAGGATCGGGCGGGTGAAGGCGATGATGTGGGGCATCTCGGCAGCCACGGTCCTGGGACTGCTGGTGCCGCTGTCCGCCAACTTCGGCATGCTGCTGGTGCTGCGCTTGCTGGAGGGCATGGCACTGGGCGGCATCCCCGCCATCGCCATTGCCTACCTCAACGAGGAAGTCAGCAAAGCCCACGCCGCGCTTGCAGCGGGAAGCTATGTCGCCGGCACCACGTTGGGAGGACTGTCCGGACGGCTCGTGGCCGGCCCCGCCGGCGAGCTCTGGGGCTGGCGGTCGGCAGCCCTGGCCGTTTCCCTGCTGGCCACCCTTGCCGCCGTCGCCTTCCTGGTCCTCGTGCCGAGGGCCCGGGGATTCGTCCCGGCCCGCGCCGGCTTCCGCGGCGCCATCCGGACGCTCGGAGAACACCTCCGGAACATCCGGCTGCTGGCCCTGTACACCCAGGCCTTCCTGATGATGGGCGGATTCGTGGCCGTCTACAACTATCTGGGCTTCCGGCTCTCCGGTGCCCCGTTCGGGCTGCCCGCTACCGTGATCAGCCTGATCTTCCTGGCCTATCTGTCCGGCACCTTCTCCTCCCGCTGGGCAGCGGGGATGACTTCCAAGTACGGGCGCCGGAACGTCCTGCTGGGTGGGCTGGCCCTCGCCGCCGGCGGACTCGCCCTGACCCTCACTCCCTCCCTGGTGCTGATCCTCACCGGCCTGGTGGTGTTCACCGGCGGCTTCTTCGCCGCCCACAGCATCGGGTCCGGCTGGACGGGAGCCATTGCCAGCACCGGCCGTGCCCAGGCGGCATCGCTGTACAACCTGGCCTACTACCTGGGCTCCAGCCTCCTGGGCTGGGCAGGCGGCCTGGTCTTCCAGGCCTGGAGCTGGAACGCCCTCGCCGGGGCCGTGATTGTCCTGGCATGCGTCACGGCCGCAACTGTCGCCGTCGTGCATCCCCGTCCGGAAACTGCCGCTGCCTGATGCCCTGCACCCCGAATTAAGCGGTTTCAGCTGCAGCTGGCATGGTGTGGATGTTCGGCAGGACGCGGGCCTGTGGTGCCGTTGGCGGAGATACCCCGGTCTAGGATGAACGAAGGACCGTGTGGAAGGAACCGCAGTGAGTACGAATGCCAGGAACACCAGGCCCGGAGCGCACCTGGAGCCGCTGGACGCCATTGACGAGCGCCTCCTGGCGGCCCTCGTGGCGGACGCCCGGATCTCCAACAAGCAGCTCGCCGAAATGGTGGGGATTGCGCCGTCCACCGCTTTGATGCGCACCCGGGCCCTGTCCGAGCGCGGCATTGTTCAGGGCTATGAGGCAAAGCTGAGCTTGTCTGCCATCGGCAGGTCGGTGCAGGCCCTGGTGGCCGTACGGCTCCGTGCCCATGACCGGGACCAGATCGACCGCTTCACTGCCCGCGTGCCGCACCTGCCCGCCGTGCTGTCCACCTTCCACACCTCAGGTTCCGTGGACTACCTGCTGCACATTGCCGTCGGAAGCACCGAAGACCTGCGGGACTGGGTCCTGGACAATCTGGCTACCGACCCCGTGGTGGGGCACACGGAAACCACACTGGTTTTTGAACACATCCAGGGCAACCACGGTCCGCTTCCGGACTAACCCCGCCGCGGGACGGGCGCCTGCATCAGGCCCCGGCCGGCTCCTTTGCCTGCCGGGTGAACGTGGCGGCAAGGGTTGCGGCGGACAGGGCGAGTGCCGCCGTCCCGCACAGGAGAACGAAGCCCTGCACGGCCGCTGCCATGCCGAACACGGCGCTGGCCCAGCCCAGGCCCAGGACCGGCACCGCGCTGCCCAGGTAGGTAATGACGTAGACGGTGCTGATGATCTGTGCGTGGCGGGCAGGCTCCACCCTGGCCGCCACATCGTTGAAGACGGTCCGGAACGCTATGCCCTGCCCCAGGCCGGCGGCCACGGCAGCCGCAACCAGCAGTGCTGGGCTGTGCCAGGCGCCGGCAGCACCCAGCAGCATGACGGAGACGCCCAGGACAGCCAGCCCGGCGGGAACGGCCAGGCGGCCGCGCAGGGTCACGAGCTGGCTCAGTGCCGACGCCCCCAGCGGCAGGCCCGCCAGCACCCCAATCAGCGGCCGCGAATCGGTGCCCAGGACCTGCGCGAAGTAGCCCGGAGCCAGCGACAGGGAGAAACCAAACACGGCAAAGCTCAGGAAGCCGACGCCGGACGCCAGCCAGAAAGCACCTCTCGCCTGGCGGGATACGGAAGGGCGGCGCGGAGCCAGGGCGTGCAGCGGCCGGGACACTGCCGGCACCATGATGGCCGGGCGTGCGCGGATCAGGTAGAGCGGGACCAGGAGTGCGGCTAGGAGAAGCGAGTGGACGACGTACGGGGCGGTGGTGGCACCGGGAAGCAGCGAGAGCAGCCCGCCGATGACCGGGCCGGCCGCCACACCCCCGGAGGACGCCAGCAGCGTAAAGCGTGATGCCCACTCCGGCCGGGACGGGAGCAGTTCGCGCAGGGCCGCCGCGCTGGCTCCCGTGGCAAGCGCAACCGCGGTTCCCTGCAGCGCCCGTCCGGCACACAGGGCAACCAGCGTGCCGGCTTCGGCGAAGATCCAGCCACCCGCCAGTCCGGCGAGGACAGCCACCAGGAGGGCGGCGCGCCGGCCGATATGGTCCGACCAGTGCCCGGCCAGCAGCAGCGTCCCCACCAGCGCCAGGACATAGCTGGCGAACGCCGCCGTCACCTCGAGGCTGGACAGCCCCAGGTTGGCCTGCAGCAGGGGGTACAGCGGCGTGGCAAGGTTGGCCCCTACCAGGAGCATGAAGATGACCGCCCCCGAAATCACCAGCCTGGCCGTTGTGGTGGCATCCCACCCGGCAGTGGCCGTTGCCGGGCGCATGCGCAGTTCGCTGAAGACCGTCATTGTGCCGCCTTAGGGTCGCCGCGGCAGGTGGTCCTTGTGGGAGCCCGGCGCGGATACAACTGTGATGGTTCAACAGTGCGGCACGGCTGCTACTTTTCGCCGGGTTCGAAGGGATAATTGAGCAAAATCATCAAGTTATGGATACCAGAGTGATGGAGAGTGACGATCTTGAACAAGTTGGACCCCACGGACCTGAAGATCCTCCTGGCCCTGATCCAGGATCCGCGGATCCAAATCGGCGAGCTCAGCGAACACCTTGGCATTGCCCGCAATACGGCCCAGTCGCGGGTTCGCCGCCTGCTGCGCACCGGGGTGCTGCGTCCGGGCGGACGCGAGGTTGATCTGGATGCCGTGGGCTACGACGTGGTGGCTTTCGTGACCATTGAGGTCTCGCACCGGGAACTCGACGGCGTCGTGGCAGCGCTGCGGCTCATCCCGCAGGTCCTTGAAGTCCATGAAATCTCCGGCCGCGGCGATGTCTGGTGCCGGGTGGTGGCCACGGACACCCACAATCTCCAGTCGTCCCTGCGGCAGGTCCTGAGGATCAAGGGCGTCATCCGCACCGAGACCGTTCTGGCCCTGCACACCCACATCCCGTACCGCACCGAGCCGCTGATCAGCGGCCTCAGCAGCGCGGCAGCTCCGGCGGCTAGGATTTCCTGAATGACCATCATCGATAACGCCGTCTACGTCAACGGCGTCCGTCACGCGGAGCCTGACAGTCTTGAGCAGACCTTTGAGACCCTGTCCCGGCACGGCGGTATGGCGTGGATTGGTCTTTACCGGCCCACCAAGGAGGAAATGGCGGCGGTGGCGAGCGAATTCGGGCTCCATGCCCTTGCCGTGGAGGATGCCGTTTCGGCCCACCAAAGGCCCAAACTGGAGCGTTACGACGACAACCTGTTCACCGTCCTGCGGCCGGCCCGGTACGTGGATGCAAATGAAACCGTGGAGTTCGGCGAACTCCATGTCTTCACCGGAAAGAACTTTGTGGTGACTGTGCGCCATGCCGAAACCGCAGGTGTTGCACGCGTGCGGCAACGGCTGGAAGGAAGGCCGGACCTCCTCAAGCACGGACCCGAAGCTGTGCTCTATGCCCTGCTGGACCGGGTGGTGGACGACTACGCGCCGGTGGTGGCGGGGCTGGAAAACGATATCGACGAGATTGAGGACCAGCTGTTCAGCGGCGATTCCTCGGTGTCCCGGCGAATTTACGAACTGGCGCGGGAAGTCATCCAGTTCCAGCGGGCCATCCATCCCCTGCCGGAGATGCTGGACCAGTTGAAGCGCGGCTTTGAAAAGTACCAGGTGGAGAGCGAACTGCGGCACAGCCTGCGTGATGTGGAAGACCACGTTGAGCGGGTGATCTCCCGGGCGGACTCCTTCCGGGATTTGCTGCAGAACGCCCTGACCCTGGACGGGACACTGACCGCCAACCGGCAAAACGAGGCCAGCGCTGAGCAGAACGAACAGGTCAAGAAGATTTCATCCTGGGCGGCTATCCTGTTTGCGCCCTCATTTGTGGCCGGGATCTACGGGATGAACTTCGACAACATGCCCGAACTCCACTGGTCCTTCGGTTATCCCCTGGCGCTGGTCCTCATGGTGGCGGCAGGGGGCCTGATGTACGGCATCTTCAAGAAGAAGGGCTGGCTCTAGGGATTTCGGCCCGGGCAGTCTTTCCGGTTGCCAGCGCCACACGCGCGTTGCCTGCCGCGTGCACCAGGAGGGAAACCACCAGGAAGGCGATGAGCACCTGTCCGGTGGCCCCCAGCACCCTCAGCCAGCCGCCGTCGAGCGTTGGGTCGAGGAAGTCGTAGACGTACCACCCATCCAGCCCGCCGCGGATCCACGAGAAGGCAAGGAACGCCACAGGGTAGCCCAGCCAGGCAAGCGGCCGCCACCAGGGACCGCGGACTGTCCGGGTGACAAGAATCCAGTCAAGGGCGGCCACCAGCGGGGCCAGGCGGTGGTGGACCATTTGCGGCCAGTACAAATCCCAGGTCCACCATGGCTCTTCCGGCGGAGCCACAAGCACGATGTAGATGACCCCGTCATGACCAGGTACAGGACCAGCGCGCCGAACATCTGGTCCCACCACAGCGGCAGCCGGGCACGCCGCCGCGCTCCTGAAATGATCAGGACAAGCCCAAAGGCGAGATTCCCCTGCACGGTGAATTCGGAATACAGCTGCGGAATGTCCACGTCGTTGCCGGGCAGGGTGGCGTCGACGGTCTTCTGGACGATGGCGGCGAGCACGACGAACCCCACGAGGATCCGCATTGCACGGACCCATGGGCGGTCGGGGTGCAGGGCACCGTTGAAAGCGAAGTTCCGCCGCACCGGCGGAGCCAGTACTGGCAGGCGGCCATCCTTCTCAGTGAGGCTCATGGAGCAAGCGTCATGCCGGATGTGGGAAAAAGACAGGGTCCTTCGGCAGTTAGCGGTCACCGCCTGCCGGGCCAGTGACAACCGGTTCGGCAGGCGGTTGTTGGTCAGGCGTTGGTTCTGCGCTTCAGCCAGCCCCATACGCCGGTTGCGACGAAGAGGACCAGGCCGATAATGGCGAGCCAGATAAGGCCCTTCACCACGAACCCGACGATGGACAGGATGAGCCAGATGACAAGAAGTCCGATGATGATTCCCATGGGCCCACTCTAAGCGGGTCTGGCTGGAATGGATTGGGCATCAACCAGCGTTTCGCGGACCCGTCTGCAGTTCGGGAGACACAAACTCATGTGGCTTCTAGTGGCTGGCCGGCAGTACAGTGCCGGCCCGCTCGCCGACCTTGCCCTCGGCGGTGCGCCGGTCCTGCATTCTGTGCGCACCCGGCAACCAACATCAGTGATGCCCTGCCATGGTCCATCCCGTTGTCCTGCCCGATACCATGCCCCCCAATGATCGCTGCCGTCAGGGGTGTGCGTTGACCATCTTCGAACGGATAAAATCCTGGTCCTCGCGGGAAACCAAGGCCTGGCCGTGCTGCCCGGTCGCAAGGTCCTCTCCGCACTCCTTGGAGATTACCGAGGTGATAGTCCGTGGGAGCACCTGGCATCCAGGATTATCGAGCAGCCACTTCTGCGTGGCGTGGTCAAGGTTGTCCCAGCGATCTTTGAGGTTCATAAGCTGATGCAGTCTCCGTGATTGAGGCCGAGTGGCGCGGGCCCCTTTGCCCGCACCAATGACCTAGTCAACTGGAACCCTGTCCCGGCCGACAGGGACTAAAGTCCCGGCTCCTGATTTGGTGCCGCTGCGATTTCCTTGTGTTCCTGCCTAGGCTGTGGACGACCTCGAGGAACTGGTGGGAGACCTCAAGGCTCCATCTGCCGGCTGGCGGAACTTCGGCACGATTGTCAGGAGCCTATGTGACCCACTGCTGTCAGGAGATGTAGGAGCCGCTGGGGCTCCAGTGGATGACGCCGCCTTGGTAGTTCTGGGCAACACTCCCGTCATTTCCCGTGGCATACTCGTCGCTTGTCGGGTAGCCCAGGCGTCCCGATTCGAACCCTGTGGAGGCCCAGATGGAGCGGATGCCGCCGACGGACATGTGAGCTCCTGAGGCAGGCGACCAGATGATGGCGCCGCCCTGGTAGTTCTGGTAGACGCCGCCGTCACGGAGCCCTCCGACTTCGTCGCTGACCGGGTATCCCAGTCGGCCGCTCTCAAACCCGGAGGCCGCCCATTCGCCGCGAATAGCTCCTGTTGAGATGTGTGCTCCCGTGGTTGGCGACCAGATGATGGCTCCGCCCTGATAGTTCTGGTAGACGCCGCCACCACGGAGGCCACCGACCTCGTTCGTTACGGGGTAGCCCAGGCGGCCGTTCTCGAAACCCGTGGCTGCCCAGAGGCCGCGGATGGACCCCACCGAGACATGCGCTCCGGTGGCCGGTGACCAGATGATGGCTCCGCCCTGATAGTTCTGATACACGCCCCCGTCCCGCAGCCCAGCGACTTCATCGGTCACCGGGTACCCGAGGCCACCGTTCTCAAATCCGGTCTCTGCCCAGACGCCGCGGATCGCGCCGGTTGAGACATGCGCCCCGGACGCCGGCGAGTAGAGGATGCATCCGTGCTCGAAGCACTGGTACCCGCCGTTGTCCCTGAGCCCGTAGACCTCTCCGGTGGCAGCCGCCCCAAGGGCGCCATTCAGGGACGCTGCCTTCACGGCAATCGGCGTCTGCGGGGCCGGAAAGACGACGGCGGCCGAGGCATCGATCAGGCCGGCGCCGCAGCCTCCTGAGCAGGGTCCTGGAAGGGGCCTGGCCGTTGCCTTGAGCTTCGCTTCGATCCTGGCTGGTGTCAGGGAGGCATCAGCTGCCTTCATCAGGGCGCCAACCGAAGCCGCCATCGGCGAGGCCATGGACGTACCCATCAGGTAGCCGTAGGCCTCTGCGCCGGGGATGGTTGTTCCGGCGTTGTAGGTGGAGAGGATTCCGGCTCCTGTGTCACCTCCCGGGGCCATGACGTCGACCGCGGTGCCGAAATTTGAGTACGAGGCCCTGGCCCCGGTCTGGCTGGTGGCGCCGACCGTGATGACGTTGTTGCAGTTGGCCGGTGCGTTGTTTGCGGCGGGCTGGTTCTCGTTTCCGGCAGCCACGAAGACAGAGGAGCCGCGGCCGATGGCCCCGTCGATGGCAGCCTGCAGGGTGGACGGGCAGGCGGACGTTCCGCCGACGCTCAGGTTGATGGTTTTCGCGGGGTTGGCGTTGGCGGGAACGCCGCTGACGGTTCCTCCGGAAGCCCATGTGATGCCATCGGACACGTCCGACAGGTAGCCCCCGCAGTCACCAAGTGCACGTATCGGCTCGATCTTCACGCCGGGAGCCGCGCCGCTGACTCCCTCAGCGTTATTGGCGATGGCGGCGATAATCCCTGCGACGTGGGTTCCGTGCCAGGAAGAGTTAATGGATGAGGTTGAACCGCAGGCACCTGGGGCCTGGTAGTCGCCCGGGTCTGAGGCGTCTGCGTCCCTGCCGTCGCCGTCACCCGAAGACGTCGCGTCGGCGATCATGTCGTAGCCCGCAATGACGTTCGCGTTAAGATCGCTGTGCGCCGTGATGCCGGTGTCGATCACCGCCACGATTTGCGCGGCCCCCGTGGTTTTATCCCAGACCGACGGGACCCGGATCCCCACGTTGGGATCGGACAGAGCCCACTGTTTGGAGTAGTAGGTGTCGTTGGGTGTGAACGACGGATGCATGAGGACGTCGGGCTCCACAGATGCAACCGTGTCATCCGCGGCGATGCTGTCCAGCACGCGCCGGGACTCCTCCACGGAGAGCTTTCGGCCTGCTTTGACCACCTTGGCATCACTGGCTGTTACTTTGATCTCCCTGACGCGGATGGAGGCAGCGCTGGAAACCTTCGCGTAGGTCTTCTCCCGTTCTGCGGTGCTGCCGGCAACGGAGGGCTTGAACTTCACGATGAACTGGTCGGTGGACAGCTGGGCGTCCGACGATTTCGCTGCTGTCGAGGGGCCGGGCAGGACCGGCTTGCCTGCTGCCTCGGCGGCCGGGGCAATGGCAGAGCCGGCAACCATGGCGGCCAGGACCAGCCCTACGGCCCTGTTGTACGTGCGTCCTTTGGTCATGCCAGTCCTCATGCGCAGATTCACTTCCGTTGGCCTCCCAGATCCACCAGCGAGCTTACTAAGGCTTGTACCCGATTTCAGGACCACATAAGCAACAGGCGCCCGGGGGCGCAGGATTAGGTTCTGCTGCGCCTTTCGTTCTGGGTCAACTCCGGCCAGCTATTCCCACGTAGCAACTTCCGATTCGATCTGGACACTAACGCTCAGCCTACTTACCTTTAATCCGTGACCGTGATGCGCCTGTTGGCCCTCCTGGGACCCGGGGGCGAGGGGGCATACCAGAGGAACGGAAATCAACATAAGGAGAGCATCATGCCCAAAGTACGTGACATCATGACCGGCGGTGTTGAATGCATCGGGGAAAACGAAACGCTGGAGGCCGCCGCCCGGAAGATGAAGGAGCTGGACGTTGGAGCCCTGCCAATCTGCGGTGAGGACAACCGCCTCAAGGGCATGGTCACTGACCGCGACATCGTCATCAAGTGCTTCGCCGAGGGTGGTGACCCGCGCACGGCAAAGGCCGGCGACTTTGGTCAAGGCAAGCCTGTGACCGTGGGAGCGGATGACTCAATCGAGGAAGCCATCAGGACCATGCAGGATCACCAGGTGCGCCGGCTGCCGGTTATCGACGGTCATGATCTGGTCGGCATCCTCACCCAGGCAGATGTCGCCAGGAACTACCCGGAGGACCGGGTTGGGGAACTCGTCGAACTCATCTCGTTCTACTAAGCCCCGCGGAGCGCAGCTGCAACCACGCAAACTGCCGCAGCCCGCAAACCGTGGAGCTAAGGAGATTCGAACTCCTGACCTCTTCGATGCGAACGAAGCGCTCTACCAACTGAGCTATAGCCCCGGAAGCGGCTGAACCCTGCATTGTGAGCCAGGGTGCCTAACCGGTGTCCCTAGGCTACAAATTTTCCCGGCCCAATGCCAATTGACACACTGATCAGCCGCGCGGAAGCTGCGGGCCGCCGTCGGGCCTCTATGCGCGGCGGCGCTGAAGAACGTCGTCGAGGTTGCTCAGCGCGCTCTGCCCCTTGGCCAGCTGCTGGTCACCCAGCTGCTCTGCTTCCGCGGCCTCTGCTGCCTGGACCCCGGCAGCCCCCTTCTTCAGGGACGGCTTGCCAACCGCCTTGGGCGCGTCAGGAAGTTCCAGCGGCTGGGGCTCAGGGCGCTTCGCCTTGGCGGCCTCCACGTAAACGGGCTTGGGGACTTCCACGGGCTCCCAGGGGGTTCCCGCCGGAGTGGCCGGAGCCGCCTGTGCAGCACTGGTGTCACCGGCAGCCACAGCGACGGCGAGGGCCGCTTCACGGAGCTCAACAGCCGTCAGCCGCTTGATTTTGGCCTCGCCTGCCTCGGCGTCGAAAAGCGGGCTCTCCGGCCTGGCCGGCGCAGCCTCAGGCTTCGGCGGAATCGCTTCACGCATCTCCGGACGGCGCGCAGGTGCACTCATGGCGGAGCGGAACGCCGCATCGACTTTTGCTTTACGGTCCCGGACGGCGAGGAAACGCAGCAACGCTACAGAACCAACGGTCAGCACCGTACATAGGAGCGGAAGGGCGGCCGTACCAATGCCGAACGCTGCCAGGACACCCGAGATGAACGCAGTCACCAGGGAGAGCAGCCCCACAAGGGCCAACGCGGTCCGCCCATAGCGGATGCGGAACTGGGCCGGAGGCGGGGTGCTGGCGGTGCCGGCACCGGATGCCGGGCTCTTCCTGGTTTCCATGGCTTTCTCCTGCTGGGCGGCGACGTTCAAGACCAGGCCGGTGGGCGGTTCCGGCCCCTCATCGGCGGGGGCGTCTGCCCGGAATTCGCCGGCGGGCTGGAACTGGTGCCTGCGGTTCCGGAGGACGTAAGGGGCAACCCAAACAATCCAGAGCGCGACGGCAACCACAAGGATCACTGAGCTGCTAAGGGGGAAGTCCACACTCAAAACCGTATGAGCATCATGCCTGCTCAGGCCGCATTACGGGCGGTGTGTCGTCCCGCCACCGGCAAACCGTCTGATTTATGACCGGCGCGAGGCCAGCCAGGGACCCAGCAGGCCCTCCGGGACTTCTTCGGCGGTGAGGGCGAACGATCGGTGGTCCGCCCATTGGCCATTTATGTGCAGGAAGCGGGGCCGGTACCCCTCGTCCCGGAAACCCAGCTTCTCCACCACCCGCAGGCTGGGCCCGTTTTCAGGCCGGATGTTGATTTCCATCCGGTGCAGGCCAAGGGCACGGAAGCAGTGGTCGGTCACCAGCGCCACGGAGGTGGGGGCTATCCCCCGCCCTGCCCGCGCCTGGTCCACCCAGTATCCAAGGGTCGCCATCATGGCCGAACCCCAGACAATCGAGGACACGGTCAGCTGGCCCACAATGGCGGGGCTCCTGAGCCCCGGCCGCCACTCGGTAATGAGGAAGGGCAGTGCCGTGGCCTGGGCGGCCTGCGCTTTGAGCGACCGGACCATGTGCCGGTAATCCGGCAGCCCCCCGGATGGATCGGGGTTGGAGGCCTCCCAAGGCTGCAGCCACTCGCTGTTCCGAGAGCGCACCTCCATCCATTCCTGTTTGTCGCGGTACCGGATTGGCCGCAGGACCAGATCGCCGCACTCGAGCGTGACCGGCCAGATGGGACCACTGCGCATGGCGCTACCGGGAAAGGTCCGCGGTGAAACCCGGCAGCCATTCGCGCAGGCCCGGGCCCAGGTCGTCGCTGTCGATGGCGAGCTGTATGCAGGCCTTGAGGTAGCTGAGTTTGTCGCCCGTGTCGTAGCGCCGACCCCGGAAGACGACGCCGTACACCCCATGCCCCGCACCGTCACCGGACGCAAGTTCCTGGAGGGCATCCGTCAACTGGATCTCCCCGCCCCGCCCCGGCTCTGTGTGTTCAAGGACCCCGAACACGGCTGGGTGCAGGACGTAGCGCCCAATCAGGGCCAGGTTGGACGGCGCTTCCTCCGGGGAAGGCTTCTCCACCAGGCGGTTGACGCGGACGTAGTCTTCCCCGTCGATCTCCTGGATGTCGGCGCATCCGTAGGCACTGATCTGCGAGGGTTCCACTTCGATGAGGGCGACGACGGACCCTCCCGTTTTCGCCTGCACGTCGATCATGGTGCTGAGCAGTTCGTCGCGGGCGTCAATCAGGTCATCGCCCAGCAGGACGGCGAACGCTTCGTCGCCCACGTGCTGTTTTGCGCGGAGCACCGCATGGCCCAGGCCGTGGGGGTCGCCTTGCCGGACATAGTGGATGTCGCCAAGCTGGCTGGCTGCCTGGATGGACGCAAGCTTCTCCGTGTCCCCTTTGTCCTGGAGGGTGGACTCAAGGGACGGAACACGGTCAAAGTGGTCTTCCAGGGCCCGCTTGTTCCGGCCCGTAATCATCAGTACGTCGTGGAGGCCCACGTGGACAGCTTCCTCCACCACGTACTGGATGGCAGGCTTGTCAACGACGGGAAGCATTTCCTTGGGCATGGCTTTGGTGGCAGGCAGGAACCTGGTGCCCAGGCCCGCGGCGGGAATGACGGCTTTGCGGACTCTGGGGTTACTGGTGTTCACCGGACTAATCTAACGTCAGTCAAGCATTTCAGTAACCACCGGCGCGGCAGGCCCGCATGCGGGGCTTGAAAAGTCCCCGGAACACCGGCCAATGCAGGAAGGACACCATGCTGCAGGAGACCGACGCGGTCAAGGACGACATCAGGGCGGCGCACCGGCGTCGACGGGCAGCCCTTACGCCGGCGCAGCTGGAAGCGGCGGGGGCGGCGCTGGCTGCCCATGGGAAAGAATGGGCAAGGACGGTCACCGGGGATCGCCCTGGTATTGCCTGCGTGTACCTGGGCGTGGGACATGAACCGCCCACCCTGCCCCTGATTAACGCCCTGCATCACAGCGGGCACCAAGTGCTGCTTCCCGTGTGCGAGCCCGGCCGGGAATTGAGCTGGGTGTTTTGGACACCGGACACCGGCTTCGAACGCAGCAAATATGCACCAATACTGGAACCCGCTGGGCAGCGGCACGGTCCGGACACAGCCGGCGGTGCAGCAATGCTTTTCATTCCGGCCACCGCGGTGGACCTCGCCGGCAACAGGATCGGCCAAGGCGGCGGGTACTACGACAAGTTCTTGGGGCACCTCGCCACGGCAGGGAAGGAAATTCCACTGGCCGCTGTTATCTACGACGATGAACTGCTGCCCGCCGGCCGGATTCCGGCCGAGGAGTTCGACCGGCCGGTCCCGGCCGTCCTGGCTCCGTCCGGCTACCGGCCCTTGGCGGGCAGCGCCTAAGCCCGGACCGTCCGGACGCAGTGATAGAATTAGCACTCAGGCCCTGCGACTGCTAATGGTTTACCCACGGCAGCACGGGACCTCTCGTTTGCCCAAGAGGAGGAGCACCAGTGCCAACATATGCTTACGCCTGCAAGGATTGCGGCCACGCCTTCGACATTGTCCAGTCGTTCTCGGACAGCAGCCTGACGTCCTGCCCTGAATGCCAGGGCACGCTGCGCAAAAAGTTCAACAGCGTCGGTGTCGTCTTCAAGGGCTCGGGCTTTTACCGCACCGACTCGCGCGATTCCAAGGGCAGCTCCGTCTCTCCCGCACCGGCCGCGGCTCCGGCCACGCCTGCCGCCGCCCCCGCCGCTTCGGCGCCGGCCGCTGCTGCCGCCAGCTAAGCAACCAAGTCTTTACGACGACGGTCTTTACGACCGCGGCCGGGCGCTTCCCACGCAGGTTCAAGCAGCGTCCGGCCGCCTTTGTCCACATAGCAGCCGTCCTGGCTCCCCTGCCGTGGCGGCAGCAATTAGCGTGGGCGCATGCCCATACTCCCCCGCCGCCGCCGTGACAGCCTCCGGTTTCCCGGGAACACCCACAGTGCCGCCAGCGCGCATCAGCTCGGGCGCCGGCCCGGAAACCGCCCACTGCATTCCCGGTTTGCCGGCTGGCTAAGCCGCAACCGGCGCCTCGCGGCGGCACTGCTTTTATGCGCAGCTGCAGCAATCGCCGTCCAGCAGCTCACTCCTGCCCCGCTCTCCACTGTGACTGCGCTGGCCGCCGCCCGGGACCTGCCCGCCGGAACCGCTGTAACAGCGGCCGATCTGGACCGCGTCCAGGTGCCTCCCGGAATGGTAGCCGACGGCTTCCTCCGGGACGGCGCCGCAGCCACGGGCAAGCAGCTTGCGGCTCCGCTCCGGAAGGGCCAGCTCCTCACCGATGCCCAGCTGCTGGGCCCCGGGCTCCTGGCAGGGACGCCGCCCGGTTCGGCGGCGGTTCCCCTGCGCATGGCAGATGCCTCGTCCATCCAGCTGGTCTCCCCCGGCCAGCTGGTCAACGTGGTGCTGACATCCGCCAATGGGTTCGACCAGCAGGGTCCCTCCGAAGTGTTGGCGTCGGCCGTCCCCGTGCTGTGGACCTCGAACAAGGGCGGCCAGACCGGACAATGGCTGGGCACCACAGAGACGGATGGGCTGATCGTCGTGGCAGCCACAGCGGAACAGTCATCACGCCTAGCCGGGGCCTCAACCCAAGGCAGGCTGTTCTTCGTTCTGGTGGGGCAGCCATGATCCGCGGCGCCGCTGGAATGCGGTGGTCAGCCCCAGTGCGGCGGCTTCTGTTCCTTCAGCCAGGTGTCGTGGTCGTCCTCGCGGTCACCCCAGCTGCGTGCGTCGTCCTCTGCCGCCTTACTGGGGAGAATCTCCCCAGTACCGCCCGACCCTGCCTTGGCGGCGGTGGGATCAGCGGGAACGGCAGCTGCTGCTCCGGTCCCGGGCTTGTCCTGGCTGTCGGTCCCGGCCTGGTTGTCGTTCCCGGTCTGGTTGTCGTTCCCGGTCTGGTCGTTTTCGTTCTGGTCGTTTTCGTTCTGGCGCATATCTTCCTCGGGCCTCTCGTTCCCAGGCCTGTCTTCTGTTGTCATCGCATCTGTTTCCCCCGGATGCTGGACCCGCCTGCCTTGGCTGCCCTCTTCCTGCCGGCGGCTTCCATCACTGTTTCGGCTTACACCAGCCTCGGATGGCAGGTAGGAGACACCGGGAGAGGGCGTCCCGTCGATTCCATGAAGCGCGTGGTTGAAGTCGTCGTCCAGGAACCCGGTGGAGGACGGACTCCGTCCCGGGAGCACCATTTTCTCAAGGCCAAGATACCCCGCAATGCGGTCGGCGCAGGAGGATGGGTCTGTGAAAACCTCAATGGTCCACAACGGCATGTACCGCCATCCCAGGCGTTCAAGCAGTTGCGGCCGCAGCCTGCTGCGCTCACGCACGCTCATGGTGCGGTACTGCGCGGTGCCATCGGACTCGATGGCTACGGGCCGCGGGAGGTCGATGTCGTCCTGGCCCATGGTGTTCAGGGGGTCCGCCGCGGCAACCACGTCGATGGCGCCGTCGTACTGGTGCCAGACCCTGGCGCCACGGGCCCGCAGCCTGTCCCCCAGATCGGCCACCAGCGGATCCGCTCCCAGCGCCTGTTCACTGGCCGCGGCACGGGATGCGGGCGTGCCCAGATCTGTGTTGCCGGAAATTTCCCGGTCCAGCAGCGTGTAGAGGTCAACCGCCCCGTGCGTGAGCCGGGTCTGGTCCAGGTCCTCCGGCCGGAAGCAGGTGAGGACGTGCATGGAACGCCGCGCCCGGGTCATCGCCAGGGCAAATTTCTCCCGGCCGCCCTCGGCGGACAGCGGTCCGAAGTTGTGGAGTGCCCGGCCGTGCGGGGTCCGCCCGAAACCCGGCGAGAAAATGACGTGATCGCGGACCAGTCCCTGCGCTCGTTCCAGGTCCACCACCCGGAAGGACTCCGGGCCGGCGCCAAAGAAACCGGCCAGGCCCGGCTGGTTGGACAGCTGGAGCCTGATGGATTCACCAATCCTGGCAGCGTGCCGGAGGCTGGCGGTAACCACGGCCAGCGAGGTCCGGGGACGGAGGCGGGCGTGTTCGAAGACCAGTTCCACCACCCGGTTGACTTCGGCAACCACGGACTCGACACCCTCATGGTCGGCACTGGGAAGGCCGGTGCCGTCGGGCAGGTACTCCACCAGCAGTGACCGGTCCAGCCCCGTGGCTGACTGGCCTTCGGGCAGCCGGCGCAGGCCGCCGTCGTAAAAGTTCTTGCTCAGCTGAAGGACCAGGTCCTCATCCACTGCCCGGTACACCACGTTGAGCCGCCATACCGGAAGCACGGCGGAGAGCGCGGTGAAGGCACTCTCCACCCGCTGGTGGGCGGACTCTCCCGGCGCCAGCCGCTCCACCCCAACGGTGAAGGTCCGCGGCGTGGCAATGCGCGAATCGCCGAAGGCGATGATCTGCCGGGCACGCGCGATCGACGGCAGGACGGCCTGCAGGGACGTCGCTTCCGCATCGAGGATCACGACGGCGTCGAAATGCTGTTCAGCCGGAAGCAGGCCCGTCATCAGGTACGGGCTCACGGACCATACCGGAACCAGTGTGCCGATCAGGTCCGGAGCCTGCGCGGTCAGGGCCGGCAGGGACACCCGTCCGTCCTTGAGCAGGCTGCGCAGCAGATCGGCCTGGCGCGGCTGGGCGGCGATGGCGGTCCGCCACCGCTCGGCCAGGTCCCACCGCAGGCGGGCGGCGCCGCTGGCGATGTGCGCGTTGTCCGCCAGCCGGTACTCCGCTTCAAGCTGCCGCAGTGCATCGCCGTCCGACATGGCCAGGTAGTCGTCACCGCTGATCATTGCCTCAAGGGCCGACTGCCACCAGGCGAGCTCCAGTTCTGCGGCTACGGACCCTTCGGGGACTTCCCGTTCGGCGAGATCGGCAAGGAGTTCGCCCAGGCCGTGTTCGCGCATGTTCTCGATGAGGAGTGTGCGTTCGGGCAGGGTCTTGAGCGTATCGCTGTCTGCCACCAAGCGCTCCAGGCGTTCCATCAGCCGCGCGTAGGGAACGGTGGACAGCGACCCGCCGCCCTCCGTATGCTGCAGCGCCTCGCCCAACTGTGCCAGCTCCTGGTCCAGGGACCGGTACATGGCGTTCATTTCGGCCAGGCCGGAGGGAACGGCGGGGTGCCGCTGGGTGGTGGCGTACCCCGCCCACAGGGCACGCTGTTCCTGGACCAGCACCAGGGATGAGTGCAGGTCTGCGATGTGGACACCCGGGCGGACGTATTCCTTGGCTACCCGGCGCAGCCTGGAGCGCTGCATGGCCGTCAGCTCGATACCGCGCTCACGCCGCCAGGAAGAAGGGGCAGTGGCGGAAATAAGGTCCGTCACCGGCCGGTCGAAGATGTCCGGGGTGAACTTGTCCAGGCTTCCACGGACGGCGACCAGCAGTTCCAGCTGCTCGCCCCACTCGGCGAATGACTCGCCCAGGCGGATTTCGGCGTGCTCCGCAACGGCGTCCATGCGGTCCCTCAGGAGGGGAAGGCTCTTGGCGACGGAGCGGACCAGGTCCTGGGCTTCCTCGGTTTCCTTGCGCGTCAACAGCCGGGCCCCGTGCCAGGGGCTGGTGGTGGCCGCTTTGCTGAAGCTGCCCAGTTCCGCGGCGCGCTTGAGCCTGCCGGCCAGTTCCTCGCGGTCCCGGATGCTGTCCAGCACGCTGCGCTTGAGCCTGACGGTGGTGGCCGGCGCAGGATGGATGGAGGTGAGCTCGGCCAGTGACTGCATGGCCTGGTAGGGCGAGCAGCCCCAACGCTCGCGGACGTTGTGGAGCGACGCCACGTGGTCCATGAGCGCGTGCCGGTGCTCGACCAGGGTGTTGTGGAGGTTCCCGAGCTGCGGTTCCAGTGACTTTTCGTTCCGCACAATGGCCCGGACCAGCTGGCCTTTCAGCTGCTGCGCGGTGACGTTTCCGGTGAGCTGGAACAGGATGGACTCCAGCCCCAGCGACTCGAGGTGCCCGGAGACCTCGTTGAGGCTGGCGCGGCGGTCGCCCACCACCAGTACTGTCTTGCCGGCGTCCACCAGGGCACCGATGGTGTTGATGGCCGTCTGGGTCTGGCCGGTGCCGGGCGGGCTGCTGACAACCAGGGAGTCCCCGGCCCGGGCCGCGTCGATGACGTACTGCTGGTCAGTGTCCGCATCCAGCAGCAGCAGTTCGTCCTTGGGATCCCTGTTGTCCAGGTGGGGGAAGCGGGACGGGTCGGGCTGGTCGACGTCCACCATTTCGCCGCCGGCGGCAGTGGCCAGCGCGGACACCACGGGATGGGAGTCGTTGATCCAGGGGTCGTCGAGGTTGCCGGAGAGGTCGGCGAAGGTGGAAACGAGCAGGTTGTGCTGGGTTTCCGCTCCGTGGATGGGCCGGATCAGTGTAGCCAGCCGGTCCAGGACAGGCTGGGGGTCGAACCGGGCGGTGCTGTAGGCGAGGCGGGTGACGGCGTTGACGTCGAAGACGATTCCGTGGATGTTCTTCAGGTGCCGCACCAGGGCGGGGTTGATGTGCGCCTGCTCCGTGAGCTGCAGTTCGAAGTCGTCCTCCCCCGGCCGCACGGTGAGGGAAATGGCGGTCAGCATGACCGGGGCGGACACCCGCTGGGGTTTGCCGCCGACGGCGGAGGTCCACACCACGGTGCCCGCGGACAGGTATCCGGCATCGATGCCGCGGTCGTTGGCGAGCTCGAAGATTTTGGACCGGATGTTGCGAGAAGCACGGGCGGCCACCACATACTGCTGCCTGTCACGGATCAGCGTGGACAGGCGTGTGCGGCGCCCGGCCATGAGCTGGGCGAGCCCGGAGGGGTGCGCCGATGTCAGGTCGATGGAGCCTTCGGGCGTCTTGGTGAAGCGCAGCATCGTGTCCGCGCCGGTGACGGGTTTAAGCCCTGACAGCCATTTACGAAGCTCTTCCGAGCCTTCCGGGTGGCCTTGACCAACTGACACTTCTGCCTTCTTTTCTGCGTTTGCACGTGACGTCCTGGACCATACCGGCATAGATTCGAGAGTAGCCGGTCCGGCGCCGGACTTGAGAGACCGCAACACTGGAGCACGGGAAATTGCCGAAGGATTCGTCCGGGAAAAGCAGTGGCCGGCCCCCGCTGGCGGAGGCCGGCCACTTAGGATGCTATTCCCATTCGATGGTTCCCGGCGGCTTGCTGGTGACGTCCAGCACCACACGGTTGACGCCGTCCACCTCGTTGGTGATCCGGCTGGAGATCCGGGCCAGGAGGTCGTAGGGCAGCCGTGACCAGTCCGCTGTCATGGCGTCCTCGGAGGAGACGGGGCGAAGCACGATGGGGTGCCCGTATGTGCGGCCGTCACCCATGACGCCCACACTGCGGACGTCTGCGAGCAGGACCACGGGCATCTGCCACACTTCGTTGTCCAGGCCGGCTGCCGTGAGCTCGGCGCGTGCGATGGCGTCTGCCTTGCGCAGCAGGTCCAGCCGCTCCTTGGTCACCTCGCCGACAATCCGGATGCCCAGGCCCGGGCCGGGGAACGGCTGGCGGCCAACGATCTCCTGCGGGAGGCCCAGCTGGGCGCCCACGGCGCGGACCTCGTCCTTGAACAGGGCGCGCAGCGGTTCAACGAGTTCGAACTGCAGGTCCTCGGGGAGGCCGCCCACGTTGTGGTGGCTCTTGATGTTCGCGGCACCTTCGCCGCCGCCGGACTCGACGACGTCGGGGTACAGGGTGCCCTGGACCAGGAACTTGATCTTTTCGCCGTGGGCAGCTGCCTCGGCGATGATGGCAAGTTCGGCTTCTTCGAAGGCGCGGATGAACTCGCGGCCGATGATCTTGCGCTTGGTTTCCGGATCGCTGACGCCGGCCAGGGCCGAGAGGAAGCGCTCCTGTTCGTTGGCCACGTACAGCTTCACGCCGGTGGCGGCCACGAAGTCGCGCTCCACCTGTTCGGCTTCGCCCTCACGCAGCAGACCGTGGTCAACGAACACACAGGTGAGCTGGTCACCCACGGCCCGCTGGACCAGGGCTGCGGCCACTGCGGAGTCAACGCCGCCGGAGAGGCCGCAGATGACCCGTGCGTCCCCCACCTGCTGGCGGATGCGCTCCACCTGCTCTTCCAAGATGTTGCCGGTGGTCCAGTTGGGCTCGAGCTTGGCGCCCTTGAAGAGGAAGTTCTCCAGCACCTGCTGGCCGTAGTCCGAGTGCTTGACCTCCGGGTGCCACTGAACCCCGTACAGGCACTTTTCCTCGTTGGCGAACGCTGCTACCTCGGCGCCGGCCGTGGTGGCCAGGACGTCGAACCCGGCAGGCGCCTCGTGGACGGAGTCGCCGTGGCTCATCCAGGTCTTCTGGTGCTGGGGCATGCCTTCCAGCACAGAGCGGCCATCACCCAGGATGGTGGTTTCGGTGGAGCCGTACTCCCGCAGTCCGGTCTTGTCCACCTTGCCGCCCAGGGCGTTGGCCATGGCCTGGAACCCATAGCAGATGCCAAAGACGGGGACGCCGGCTTCAAAGAGGTCGGCACCCACGCTCGGGGCGCCGTCGGCATAAACGCTCGAGGGCCCCCCGGAAAGGATGATGGCGGCGGGGTTCTTGGCCAGGAGCTGTTCGGTGGTGTACGTATGCGGAACCACTTCCGAATACACATTCGCTTCCCGGACGCGGCGGGCAATCAGCTGCGCGTACTGGGCACCGTAATCAACAACCAGCACCGGCTTCTGGGAAGTCTGGGATGCAGTGGGAGTAGTCACCGTAATAGCCTACTTGGCGCTATTGCACCGGCGCACCTTGAGACGCCGCGCTGTGATGGAGCAGACGTACGACGGCGGATGGCCACCAGGCAGGGCCCGGCACCTCAGCGGCCGGAACGGCAGTGGCTAGTAGCGCTGCGGCGCCTGCGGGTTGGCGGCCAGTTCGGCCTCCACCTCGGCGTGGAACTTCTTTTCGACAATGAAGGACAGGAACGGGACAACACCGCCAAGGGCCAGCAGGACCAGCTTCAGGAACGGCCAGCGCATCAGGGACCACAACCGGAAGTTGGAGATCAGGTACACCACGTACATCCAGCCGTGCACGATCAGGACCGTCACGGAGATGTTCACGCCGTTGAGCACCCCCGGCGGCTCCGCGTCGGCGAACCCGAAGCCGAACGGCTGCCCGGTCACCGCGTTGGTGCCGCCGGCGAACAGGTACTGCCCGAAGCCGTACCGGGCCACAAGTTCAGCGCACAGCAGGAGCAGCATGGTGCCGGTGAGGTAGGCCATGACCTTGTAGAACTTCAGGGCAGACCGGATCTGGGCCTCGGTACCGCCGAAGCGGCGCTTCTTCCCGGCCTTGCCGCCGGGGGCCTGTGCTGACGGGGTTGCCGGTTTCGGATCAATCATGGCTGTACCTTCTGCTGGTGCTGGTCAGGCTGCTGGTGCTGGTCAGGCTGCTGGTGTGGTCGCTGGTGGGGTTCGTGCCGCCCGTCGCCGTCGGTATTTTCGGCATCATCGAGGGCTTCTTCGAGGTCCCGGTGGTAGTCATCCTTGACCAGCCGCCACCAGATGAAGAGGGCAAAGCCGGCGAAGACCACCCACTCGATGGAGTAGAAGAGGTTGAGCCAGTTGATGCGCTGTGCCGGCGGCTGGGGGCCGATGTCCAGCGGCAGGAGGCTCCCCGGTACGGCGGCGGCACTGACGTCCTGGCCGCCCACCACCTCTGCGGTGGCCGACACGAAGCCCGGATAGCTGCTCACGTCCCAGTAGTTGATGAGCTCGGCCACGGACACAGCCGAGGCCTCCCCCGGCTTCGGTGCTTTCCCGGCCACGGGCGCCTCGGACGGCAGCAGCCTACCGGTCAGTTCAACAAGGCCCGACGGCGGTGCTGCCGCGTCCTGGGGTTCCGCCACCCACCCGCGTGCCACGGGGATCCAGGTCTGGGGTGTTGCAGCGACTCCGGTCAGTGTGGGGGCACCGTTGACGGCGAAGGCCGAGACCACCCAGTAGCCGCTCTTTCCGTCGTGGAGCCGGCCGGGAACCAGGACCTGTTTGTCCGCGCTGTATGTTCCCTGCGCGGTGACCATCTGGTCCGCGGCGCTGCCGTGGAAGAACTCACCGGGCTGCAGCGTGCTTGTCAGCTGCTGGACCTGCTCGGTAGCCGGGTTAACGGGCACTTCGGGTTGGGTGGAGCGGCCGAACTGCCACTGGCTGAGCAGCACGAAGACCCCGGAGAGCGCGATCGCGAAGATAAAGCCTGCGATCCATCGGGGCTTGAGGGCTGTTTTCCACACGTCTTAACCGTACTTCGTACTCTTGTAGAACAACTAAACGCCGGGACGCCCGGACCTGGAAAGGGCGGACATGCGGGCCTGGTGGTCCGGCCGGGCCTAGTGGTCGAAGAACACCAGGCTGGAGTTGATGAGTTCGGCGATCACTTCGGCGTCGTACGCCCGCCGGAGCGACTCCCGGAAGGATTCCTTGGACAGCGACCGTGCCAGGGTGGCCAGCACTTCGAGGTGGTCGGAGAAGGAACTGGCGGGGGTGGCGATCAGCAGGATGACCGTGGCGGGCCCGTCCGTGGCGCCGAAGTCCAGGGCATGGCCGTACTTGGCGATGCCCACCGCGATGGAGGTTTGGGAGACGAATTCGCTGCGCGCGTGCGGGAGCCCGATGCCGCCCGGGAGCCCTGTGGCCAGCTGGTGCTCGCGGGCATTGACGTTTTTCAGGAATCCGTCAAGATCCGAGATCCGCCCGGCAGCGTGCAGACGTTCCGCCAACTGGTTGGTGGCGTCGGTCTTGTCCTTCGCTTCCATTTCCAGGATCACCATGTCGGCAGTGGTGAGGTGGGCGTCATACGGGTCCAGTGGTTCCGCCAAGGCGTATCCCTTCAGTCAGCGGTGCAGGGCTAGCGGGCCCCTCAGCGCAAGGGCACGATGTCTTCCGCGCCCAGGCGGGCGGCGTCTGCGGATTCGTCGTCCGGCTGTTGCTGGCTGAGGCGTTCGGCTTCCACGCGGGCAATGTAGTGGCGGATCTCGTTTTCACGCTGCGCGTCACTCCAGCCAAGGACGTCACCCATCAGTTTAGCGACAACAGGGGCAGCGGACACGCCGCGGTCCCAGGCTTCGATGGAAATACGCGTCCGCCGGGTCAGGACGTCCTGGACGTGGCGGGCACCCTCATGGCTTGCGGCGTAGACGGCCTCGGCCTGCAGGTAGTCGTCGGCTCCCGGGAGGGGCTCGGCCAGTTCCGGGTTCTGCTCGATGATGGCCAGCACCTCGGGCGTCATCGATCCGTACCTGTTGAGCAGATGCTCGATCCGGGCCACGTGGACCCCGGATTCCTCAGCGGTGCGGTTCCGGCGGTTCCACGCGGCCCGGAAGCCACTGGCGCCCAGCAGCGGGATGGTTTCCGTGCAGCTCGGCGGGACCCGTTCGTCCATGGTTCGCGTTGCCTCGTCCACCGCGTCCTTGGCCATTACCCGGTAGGTGGTCCACTTGCCGCCGGCCACCACCACCAGGCCGGGGACCGGGTGCGCCACCACGTGCTCGCGGGACAGCTTGGCCGTGGAGTCGTTTTCGCCGGCCAGCAGCGGCCGGAGCCCGGCATACACGCCTTCCACGTCCTCCCTGGTCAGCGGCCGCTTCAACACCTGGTTGACGTGCTCCAGGACGTAGTCGATGTCCTTGCTTGACGCAGCCGGGTGGGCCTTGTCCAGGTGCCAGTCGGTGTCAGTGGTGCCGATGATCCAGTGGCGTCCCCACGGAATGACGAAGAGCACCGACTTTTCCGTGCGCAGGATCAGGCCCACGGTGGACTGGAAACGGTCGCGCGGAACCACCAGGTGGATGCCCTTGGAGGCCCGGACCTTCAACTGGCCCCGGTCGGTCACCATGGCCTGGGTTTCATCGGTCCAGACTCCCGTGGCGTTGATGACCTGCTTGGCGCGGATACCGAACTGCGTTCCGTCCTCGCGGTTTTCGACCTTGGCTCCGACCACCCGCTCGCCCTCGCGGAGGAAGTCCACCACGGCCACCTGGTTCACGGCATGGGCCCCGTAATAGGCGGCGGTTCGGACCAGGTTTGCGACGTATTTCGCGTCATCCACCTGGCCGTCGTAGTACCGGATGGAGCCCACGAAAGCGTCATTTTTCAGGCTGGGGGCGGCGCGCAGGGTACCGCGCTTGCTCAGGTGTTTGTGGAAAGGGACCCCGCGGCTGTGTCCGCTGGAGACGGACAGGACGTCATACAGTGCGATGCCCGCCCCGACGTAGGGGCGCTCGATGAACGGTTTGGTCAGTGGATACAGGAAGGGCACCGGCCGGGCAAGGTGGGGGGCAATTTCGGAGAGCAGCAGCCCGCGTTCCTGCAGGGCCTCCTTGACCAGGGCGAAGTCGAGCATCTCCAGGTAGCGCAGGCCGCCGTGGATGAGTTTCGAAGAACGCGACGACGTGCCGGCAGCCCAGTCGCTTGCCTCGACGATGCCCACGCTCAAGCCCCGGGTCACCGCGTCCAATGCGGCTCCCGCGCCCACGATGCCGCCGCCGACAATCAGGATGTCCAGTTCCTGGCCGGGTTCGGTGGTGGCGCGCAACCGCTGGATGGATGCTTCCCTGGCTTCGGGGCCAAGGACCCCGCCGTTTGCAGGAACACTCTTCATTGAACGCCTCCAGTGCCGCTAGTGCCGGTAGTAAACCCACACTACTTGCTGGCGGCGTGCTTTGGGCAGGGCGGGAGGTGCCCGCCCTGCCCTGCGCGTCAGTTGCCTGCGTAAGGCGATACGACGACGTCGACCCGCTGGAATTCCTTCAGGTCCGAATAGCCGGTGGTCGCCATGGAGCGCCGCAGCGCGCCAATAAGGTTGGACGTGCCGTTGGTGTGGTGGCCAGGTCCGAAGAGGACCTCCTCCAGCGGACCCACGGTGCCGACGTTGGCGCGGTCGCCGCGCGGCAGTTCCAGGTGGTGCGCCTCCTGGCCCCAGTGCCAGCCCTTGCCCGGCGCCTCTTCGGCGCGGGCCAGCGCGCTGCCCAGCATGACGGCGTCGGCGCCCATGGCAATTGCCTTGACGATGTCACCCGAGGTGCCCATGCCGCCGTCGGCAATGACGTGCACGTAGCGGCCGCCGGACTCGTCCATGTAATCGCGGCGGGCGGCAGCGACGTCGGAGATGGCGGACGCCATGGGCGAGTGGATGCCCAGGGCGCGGCGCGTGGTGGTGGTTGCGCCGCCGCCGAAGCCCACCAGCACGCCTGCCGCGCCGGTGCGCATGAGGTGCAGCGCCGGGGTGTAGCCCGCCGCGCCGCCGACGATGACGGGGACGTCGAGTTCGTAGATGAACTGCTTGAGGTTCAGCGGTTCGTGGTCCTTGGAGACGTGCTCGGCGGACACGGTGGTGCCGCGGATGACGAAGATGTCGACGCCGGCAGCCACCACGGTCTTGTAGTGCTCCTGGGTGCGCTGCGGGGTCAGCGAACCGGCGACGGTGACACCGGCCTCCCGGATCTCGGCCAGGCGGGACGTGATGAGTTCGGGCTGGATGGGGGCCTTGTACAGTTCCTGCATCCGGCCGGTGACGGCGGGGCTGTTGGTCTCGTCCTGGAGCGCCGCGATCTCGTCGAGGATGGCCTGCGGGTCCTCGTAGCGGGTCCAGAGGCCTTCGAGGTCGAGGACGCCCAGGCCGCCGAGCTTGCCCAGGGTGATGGCGGTCGCCGGGGACATGGCGGAGTCCATCGGGGCCGCGATGACCGGCATGTCGAACTGGTACGCGTCGATCTGCCAGGAGACGGAAACGTCCTTGGGGTCGCGGGTGCGACGGTTGGGGACGATTGCAATGTCATCCAGGGAGTAGGCACGACGCCCACGCTTGCCACGGCCGATCTCGATCTCATAAGTCACTGCTCTAGGTTATCCCAGCGGCCCCGCAGGTCCCGGACGGTGGCTACAGTGGCTTGATGGGCAGACGCTGGGTCTTCGACGGGCACATCGCCGGCATTGGCACGGCCTCCGGGCTGCGCGCGGTGGTTGGCATGTGGCAGGAGTCCCCTTTCGGGGCCTTCTCTGACGTCATGCTGCAGCAGCCCTCCGGACACCGGCTGTTGCTGGCGCCGTCCCCCGAGGTGGCGGAATTCATCGCGGCAACCTACAGCTTCGATGAGGTGCAGGTTATGGACGTCCGGGCGTCGCTGACGGAGGGAACCTTGGCGGTCGACGCCGGCCCGCTGGCGATCCGGGCAGTCACCGGAGCGAGGACGAACCTTGGTTCGGCGCTGCGGGCAGTGCCCCGGCGCCTTGCAGTCCATCCGCGTTGGTTGTCAGCGGTCAGTCCAATGGCCGCCCTCGTAGCTCCCGGCGCCCGCACCTACGGCACGGCGGGCAGCGGCAGGGCCGAGTATTACGGGGTGACGGACCTGCATCACGTGGCCTCCGCCGTCGTGTCGTGGGAAGGCGCCGGCGCCGGGGCACTGGCCTCCATAAGCCCCGCGGTGACCTTCGGCTTCAGCAGCGTCCCGCCGCGGCCCAGTGTGGCGCGGGTGCGCACCACCGTTGTGGAGGCTTAGAGCCCTGTCGGCTCTTCCACCGTGAGCTGGGATTCGAACATCCGGAAGTAGCGTCCGCGCAAAGCCACCAGTTCCTTATGGGTGCCCTGCTCCACGATCTGCCCGTCCTCCAGCATGTACACGATGTCGGCCTTCTCGATGGTGGCCAGCCGGTGGCTGATGGCAATGATGGTGCTACTGCGGTCTGCGAAGAGGCGGGTAAAGATCCTGTGCTCGGCCAGCGCATCAATGGCCGAGGTGGGCTCGTCCATCACCATGAAGGACGCGTCGCGGTAAAAGTTCCGGGCCATGGCCAACCGCTGCCACTGGCCTCCGCTCAGGCCGCTGCCCTTCCGGCCGCGCGGGTCCTCCATCCAGTTGCTGACGTGGTTGTCCAGGCCGTTGGGCAGTTTGTTGATGAACTCCAGGGCCTCGGCATCGGCGGCGGCGCGCCGGATCCGCCCGTCGTCGCGCGGGCTGTCCACATCACCGAAGTAGATGTTTTCCGCGGCGGTAGCGAACTCGTACTTGAGGAACTCCTGACTCAGCACCGCCAGATGGCGGTGCCAGGAGGTGACGTCGACGGCGGCGAGATCCACGCCGTCGAGCAGCACCTGGCCGGAGTCTGGACGGTAAAGGCCGGCAAGGATGCGGATCAGCGTGGATTTGCCGGCGCCGTTCTCCCCCACGATGGCAATGTGCTGGCCTTGGCGGATGGTCAGGCCGATTCCCCGGATCACTTCAATATCGCTGCCCGTGTACGTGAAGCGGATGTCCTTCAGCTCTACTTCCCTGGGCGCTTCCGGCAGCGGCGGGGCGTGTTCGGAGTGCACGGGCATCGCCATGAACAGCTCGTAGTCCTTCAGGTTGGCCAAGTCCTCGTCGATGGAGCTCAGGGAGGACACCAGGTTGTTCGCGGTGGACAAAGCGCGGCTGACGATCTGCTGCACGTACAGGAACTGGCCGACAGGCTGGGCGCGCGCGATGATCTGCCCCACCACCCAGATCAGGGAGACCACCTCCGCGCCGTACTGGAGCGCATCCGCGGCCAGTTGTTTGGGGATGTAGCGCCGCTGGTAGTCGAGCCGGCGCCGCTCATCCGCGTCCCGGAGCCGGGCACGGAGGTCCATGAGGAAGCCGACAATGCCGTAGAGCCGCATTTCAGCAATATGCTGCGGGCGGAGCAGGTTCTGCTCGATCATGCGGCGCTGCCGGCGTGAATCAACCTGAGTGTTCCAGTGGGCGATCTGTTCGCGGGACAGCTTGAACTGCAGGTACACGCTGGGCACGATTGCCACGAGGACAATGACGGCGATCCACCAGCTGACCAGCAACAGGGCGCCGATGGCAAGGATGACCGAGACCAGCTGCGTGAAAATGGCAGCGATTCGGTCCAGCACCCGGGCGTAGGAATCTGAAAACCTCTTGGCGCGGTCATAGAGGTCAACGGTTTCCTTGTCGTCGTAGCGCCAAAACTCCAGGGCCAGGAAGCGCTCGTACATTTGGTCACCCACGATGGCGCCCACCTTGAAGCTCATCAGCTGCTGGATATAGCGGTCCACACTGTTGAAGGCACCCCAGAACAGGCCGAGCGCGGCGGTGATGATGACGTAGACAATTGCCCGCTGCCCTGCACCGGCGTCACCGGCGTACGCCGCGGCCAGGGCCGTGGTGGTGAGCGATGCGAAGAATGTGGTGACCAACGGCAGCACGGCCGAGATCAGCGAGCCGAGCACCTTCATGACAACAGCGCCGGGTGAGGCGCGGAAACTGACCCGCAGCACCTGGGCTACGGCCTGGACATAGGGACGAAGGGCCAGCCGCTTTTGCGGATCACGTTTGGGCGTCAGTTCCGCCGGATGGCGCGGTTGGGACATGGAATCAGCCTAGTGCTGGGCCAGAGCTAAAAGGGCAGCGCCGAACGATCCGCCAAGGACGGGAGTCACGGGTCAGACCGGCAGCACGAACGGCTTCGCGAAGAAATCCGCCCAAACGGGGTCCTCCGGTGACAGGTCATCAGGATCGATGAGGGTGTCGTCGTCCGGTTCCCACGGTGGGAGATCCTCGGGGAGGGCGTCGACGCAGGCGGTCGCGGCGAAGGCTGACAACATCCCCGGTGGCCAGTGGGTTGGTTCGTGGTCGTGGTGTTCGGGTTTATAGTGCCGGCCTGTTGGGGAAGTCCAGCCCGGCGGTCCGTTGTGCGTTGCGGCATCCGGGATCCAGGGCCGGGCGTGCTTGAGCCGGTGATGTTTTGGGCAGAGTTGTGCCAGGTTGCTGGTGCCGGTGGTGCCGCCGTGTTTCCAGGCGGTGAGGTGGTCGGTGTCGTTGTCCGGGGTGCGGTTGTTGCAGCCGGGGAAGGTGCATTTTCCGTCCCGCATGCGAATCCATTGTTTGATGGTTTCCGTGAGCCGGTAGCGGGTGCGGCCGATCTCCACGGGTGCCCCGTCGCGGGGGTCGACCAGGACCCGGTAGAACGAGTCCGCCCCGTCCGCGACGAGTTTGCGTGCCATGGAGGCCGGGATGGGGCCGTGGCCGTCCAGTTCTGCGGGTTCGTCCGTGACACTGAGCAGGGAGAACACTGGCACCATGACCAGGACGTCTGCCCGCGGAGTGGGGACCTGGGCTATCCCGGTGGTGCCTGCCGTGGGGGAACTGCTGTCTGTACCCGGCCCGCTTCCGGAGAAGGTGGCGGTGTCAGCGGTGGCGGTGTTTTCTGGACCGGGAAGCAGGCCTGTCCCGAGGAGCAGTGATGCTGCGATGTCTGGGCGGAGCTGGGTGAGGGTGCGGGGTTCGTCGGGACCTTGGAGGCCGCGGGCGGTGGCGGTGGTGCGATTCCAGATCGCCGAAGCGGTGTCGCCGGGAAGACAGAGCGTAATCCTGGCCATGCCGTCGCGGTCCGGGGTGTATTCCATCCGCCGGTCCGCGACGCCCTTCGCGTGCCGCTTTTGCAATGTTTCGGGGTGGTGGCGTTCGCGCCAGGTGCGGACTTTGACCCGGAATCGCGATGGCACGAGTTCACCGGGGGCGGCCCCGCGGGCCGGCTTGGGGGCGTCGGGGTCGAAGAAGTGCGCCACCAGGGCGGCGGCGCCGACGGGGGTGAGGCCTTCGGTTTCGTCGGCAACAATCCTGGCGTGCTGCCAGGACAGGTCCCCGGCGGCCAAAGCGTCCATCACCGGCGGCAGGGCACAGACCCGCCGGGACTGGTCCACGAACGCCCCGGCAGCGCCGGAGCTGATGGTCAGGACCCCCGCGATCTCCTCCACCGCTGACATCTCCGCAAACGTCCGCTCATGTACCGGGGCGTCCGGGACAAGCATCGCGTGCTGGAACCCGACGCACTCCACCGCATCACGGGCCTTGACCACAGCGAGCTGCGCCTCCAGCCGCTTCACCACCTCCAGCCGGGTCAGCCGGAGCTCATACCGCCGCTGCAACACATCAACATCAGTACCCGCATGAGCGTCGCAAGCCAAAGCAGCATCCTCAAGGGCCAGCGCATCCAAGGCAGCAACAGAGGCATGAACACCCCTCAAAGCCACTCCACCACTGCCGCTGATCGTCATGCAAACATCATCCAACGAGGCACTGACATTCAAAGACAGGGATGCAGCGCGGAGGGAAAACAAAGGAGGCAAGGCCGAAACCTTGCCTCCTCGTGTTCACGCTCTAGTCAGCGAAACGCGACGCCCAGCCTAGCGGGAACCGTAGTTCGGTGCTTCGACCGTCATCTGGATGTCGTGCGGGTGCGATTCCTTCAGCCCGGCAGAAGTAATCCGGACAAACTTGCCGCGGGCCTTCAGCTCGGGGATCGTCGGCGCACCGGTGTAGAACATGGTCTGGCGCAGGCCGCCCACCAGCTGGTAGGCCACGGAGGAAAGTGGTCCGCGGTAAGCCACTCGGCCTTCGATGCCTTCGGGGATCAACTTGTCGTCGCCGGACACGTCGGCCTGGAAGTAGCGGTCCTTCGAGTAGGACGTGTTCTTGCCGCGGGACTGCATGGCGCCCAGGGAGCCCATGCCGCGGTAGGACTTGAACTGCTTGCCGTTGACGAAGATCAGCTCACCCGGGGACTCGTCGCAGCCGGCCAGGAGCGAGCCCAGCATGACGGTATCGGCTCCGGCCACCAGCGCCTTGCCGATGTCGCCCGAGTACTGCAGGCCGCCGTCGGCGATCAGCGGCACGCCGGCCGGGATGGCAGCCTTGGCGGATTCGTAAATGGCGGTGATCTGCGGGACGCCCACGCCTGCCACCACGCGGGTGGTGCAGATGGATCCGGGACCGACGCCCACCTTGATGCCGTCGGCGCCGGCGTCGATCAGTGCCTGGGCCCCTTCGCGGGTGGCGGCCTGGCCGCCGATGATGTCCACGTGCGCGGCGACGGGGTCCGACTTCAGCCGGCGGATCATGTCCAGCACACCCTGGGAGTGTCCGTTGGCGGTGTCCACGAACAGGGCGTCGACGCCGGCATCGACCAGTGCCATGGCCCGCTCCCAGCCGTCCCCGAAGAAGCCGATGGCGGCGCCCACGCGGAGGCGGCCTTCGTCGTCCTTGGTGGCGAGCGGGTACTGCTCGGCCTTGGTGAAGTCCTTGGTGGTGATCAGGCCCTTGAGCCGGCCCTGGTCGTCCACCAGCGGGAGCTTCTCGATCTTGTTGGTTGCCAGCTTGTGCGAGGCCTCCTCGCGGCTGATCCCTACGTGCCCCGTTACCAGGGGCATCTTGGTCATGACGTCGCTGACAAGCCGCAGCGGGAAGTCCGATTCGGGGACGAAGCGGGTGTCGCGGTTGGTGACGATGCCCAGGAGGCGGTTGTCCTCATCCACCACGGGCAGGCCGGAAACACGGTAGTGGGCGCAGAGATCGTCCAGTTCACGCAGCGTGGCTTCGGGGCGAATGGTCAGCGGGTTGGTGATCATCCCGGATTCGCTCCGCTTGACCCGGTCCACCTGGTCGGCCTGGTCGGCGATGGACAGGTTGCGGTGCACCACGCCCAGACCGCCCTGGCGTGCCATGGCGATGGCCATGCGGGATTCGGTGACGGTATCCATGGCCGCGGAAAGCAGCGGGGTCTGCACGGTGATCCGCTTGGAGATCCGCGAGGAGGTGTCTGCCTCGGACGGGATGACGTTGGTGTGGCCCGGCAGGAGCAGGACGTCGTCGTAGGTCAGGCCGATAAAGCCAAAGGGGTCGTGTTGGGGCTCGGTCATGAGTGCGCCTCTTACCTTGGTTGCTGGGTCACGGGTAGGGGTTGCAGCCGATGACCAGCCCGTTATTACGGAACTGGCCTGTGCAGACGATCCTGCGGGAGCACCATGCAAGGACGGCGTTCCGGGGGCAGAAAGTGTTGAGTAAATATTAGAACCTCGGCGACGATCCCCCTATTCCACGCCGCCAATGTGAGCAACCGCACCCGAAAGACGTATTCAGCTCCAGCCGGTCGCGGCCAGCAGCCGCTGCTCGAACATTGGGATCATGGTCTCCACATAGGTCCTGGTGAGATGGTTGTCGTCCTTGTAGACGTACACGTTTCCCACCACGGCAGGGCAGACGCCCCGGGCACAGATGAAGTCGCTCATGTCCATCAGGTGCAGCCCTGGCAGCTTGCCCCGGTAATTCTCCAACGGCGACGGCTCCACCAGCGATTCGGCCAGCGGCGGGTTGCAGGCAGGCGCGTCCGCACCGTTCCGCTGGGCGCACTGGGGCATGTTGAAGGTGAACCGCGGGTTGTCGCGGATGCCCACGATCTCGATTCCCGCGTCAGCGAACGGCTTCACGCCATCCAGGTATCCCGGCACTTCGGTTTCGAACGGGGCGTCCTCATGGGTCAGCGACGCCACCGTGAACACCGCATCCGGGCGGTGTTCCAGGACGTAGGCGGAGCTGGCCTTGTTGTAGGCGTTGCATTCGGCATTCCTGGCCTCCGATTCGGCGCCGAACCGGCATGCAGGCATCAGCAGGGTCACCAGTTCCCAGCCGCGGGCGGCTGCCACGGGAGCCAGCGCGGCCAGGTACTGCTGGGCATGGGAATCCCCCAGCACCACGATGCGCCTGGTGGACGGTTCCTCCGGAAGTTCCTGCCGGCATCCCTCCAGGATGGGGTCGCTGGTGGCGTTGACGCCGGTGCAGGGCGAGTCGATGCCGGCCCAGTCATTGTCCAGGGCGGTGGGCCCGGGGATGGTTCGAGCCCTGGGCGCGGGCGTGTTTTCGTTCTCCGGGGTGAGCGCACGGGCCCCGGGCGTGAGCTCACGGGGCTGGGCCGCCGTCGCGCTTTCCTCCGCGGTGAGCGACGTCTGCCAGACGGCGACAGGCCCGGCCAGCAGGGCACCGCAGGCAACAATGACGACGGCGGTCCGCCAGGCGCGCAGCTTGGGCCAATGCCAGTCGCGCAGCGGCTTTTCAACAAAGCGGGTGGTGAGGACAGCGAGCACGATGGAGGCGCCGACGATGCCCAGTCCCTGTTTGAGGTTGGGCGCCTCGACGCCGGTGGCCGCGAGCGCCAGCACCAGGACGGGCCAGTGCCAGAGGTACAGGGCGTAGGAGTTGTCACCCAGGGCGACGGCGGGACGGCTGCTGAGGAGCCGGTCCACGCCGAAGCGGCAGCCCGTTTGCCCGGCAATGATGATGGCCGCCGCAGCCAGCGTGGGCCACAGCGCCACGTACCCGGGGAAGGACCTGTCGACGGTCAGTACCAGCCCGCAGGACACCATGGCTGCCAGTCCGGCCCAGCCCAGCGCCACCCTCACTATGCGGCCGGGCTTCAGGTAGGGCAGCGCCAGCGCCAGCAAGGATCCCAGCGCAAACTCCCAGAGCCGGGCGCGGGTATCGAAGTATGCGTACGCCTGGTTGCTGGCGGTCTGGTTAATGGAGTAGGCCAGCGACACCACCAGCACAGCGCCAAAGACCACGGCCAACAACCCTCGATACGTGAGCCCCTGCAGGCGGGGAACCCGGCGCAGCAGGTTGAGCACGGCAGCGGTGGCGGCAAAGATCAGTGGCCACAGGATGAATACCTGGCCCTGGATGGACAGGGACCAGAAGTGCTGCAGCGGGCTGGCTCCCGCATGGTCCTGCGCGTAGTAGTCCACGGCCATGTCTGCCAGGAGCCCATTCTGCCGGTACAGCAGCGACGCCCATGCCTGGTCCAGTACCTGCGGCCAGCGGCCCTGCGGCAGGATCAGCCAGGTGCCCGCCAGGACCCCGAGGATCACCACGACGGCGGCGGGCAGCAGGCGCTTGAAAAGGTGCAGCCAGTGCGCCAGCAGGCGGAAGGGTTGGCCCGATTCTGCCTTGCGGACGAAGGACAGGGTGAGCAGGAAAGCCGAAATCAGCAGGAAGATATCCACGCCGCCCGAAACGCGGCCCAGCCAGACGTGGTATGCCACCACCATCAGGACTGCCAGGGCCCGGAGCCCCTGGACTTCGGGGCGGAAGGTTGGTTTTCGTTTCCTGTTTGCGGCACCAGACTGCGGTTCAGGTGCCTTCGGGGTTTCCGTTATCGACACTAGAACCTCTCAGAATTCCCACCAGCCAAAACAGCAAGCCTAGCCAAGGCGGTCTGCAACGGCCAATTACAGCCCGGCGTCGGACTATGCTGGCCCCAACCATCGAAGGGAGCCGGCGTGGTTGTCCAACTGCGGATTTGCGTGCCCGGGGAGCTGTCCGCCGTGACCCTGAAGACGTGCCGCGAGCAGCGGGGCGCGGCAGAAGTTGCGCTGGTACCGGGCGCGTCCGTGGTGCCGCAGGGCGATGTCATCGAGGTCCTGATCGCCCGGGAGTCGGTGGAGGAACTGCTCGAGAAGCTGGAAATCCTGAAGGTCCAGGACATGGGCTCCATCGCCATGAGCGCACCGGAATTCGTCCTCTCCAGGAATGCCGACCGTGCGGAGCAGGCGGCACCCGGGGACGGCGCGGACGCGGTGATCTGGGATGACGTGACGCGGCAAACGGGCGAGGATTCCCGCTTGACGTGGAACTTCATTGCCTTCCTGGTACTGGCAACCCAGCTCGCCGGGATCGGCATCGTGACGGACTCCCCCATTGCCATTGTGGGGGCCATGGCGGTGGGGCCTGAGTTCGGGCCACTGGCCGCCCTGGCCGTCTCGCTTGCCACCCGCCAGTGGAAGCTTGGCCGGCGCGCGGCTGTTGCGCTGTGCGTGGGCTTTCCGGTTGCCATGCTGTTGGCGGCGCTGACGGCGTGGCTGTCGGTGCCGCTCGGTCTTTTCCCGCGCGATGCGTTGGACAAGGGCTCTGCGGTGGAATTCATCTACCATCCGGGCCCGTATTCAATGATTGTGGCCGTCCTGGCCGGGATCGCCGGAATGCTCTCCATCATCGGCCGGCGCTCCGCGGCACTGATCGGCGTCTTCATCTCGGTAACCACCGTGCCGGCGGCAGGCTACGTTGCGGTGGCCTTGGTCCTTGGTGAATACCAGAAGGCGGCCGGCTCTGCCCTCCAGCTGCTGCTCAACCTCGTGGGCATCGTGGTGGCCGCCCTGGCGGTTTTGCTCTTTTACCGGATGGTTTACAGGCGGGTGCCCCACGGTGTGGCGCGGAGCCTCAGGCGGCAGCGGACACGGAGCCGCCGGTAGGCAGTGCCGGGTGACGCGGTTTTTTATGAACGAAGCAGGCCGCGCAGGGTCTGGATGGTGTCCGCTTCCGCCGGAGCCTTGTCGTCGCGGTAGCGCTTGACCCGGGCAAACCTCAGGGCGATGCCGCCCGGGTAGCGCGGCGACTGCTGCACGCCGTCGATCGCGATTTCGACGACAGTGACCGGCTCAACCCAGACAGTGCCGGCAGTGCGCCGCACCTCAAGCTCCTGGAATCTCTCCGTCTGCCACCGCAGCAATTCATCGGTGAGGCCCTTGAAGGTCTTGCCCACCATCACGTAGCCCCCGGGTTCACCGAACTCCCCCTCAGGGTCAAGGGCGCCCAGGTGCAGGTTGGACAGCGTCCCGGTGCGGCGTCCGGATCCCCACTCGCAGGCGAGCACCACCAGGTCGTACGTCAGCACCGGCTTGACCTTCACCCAGTTGGACCCGCGCCGGCCGGCCGCATAGGTGGAACCAATGGCCTTCACCACGACGCCCTCGTGCCCGGCGGCGAGCGCCTCCTGCGACACCCGCTCCGCGACGACCGGATCAGCCGTAACCTCTCCCGGTATCCGGTGCTCAGGCGCAATGCGCTCGAGCTCACTGATCCGGGCGGACAGCGGCTCGTCGAGCAGGTCCCGCCCGTCGAGATGCAGCACGTCGAAGAACCACGGATGCAGCAGCGTTTCCCGCGCTGCATCCGCACCAAAGCGCGCCATGGTTTCCTGGAACGGCCGCGGGCCGCCTTCCTCGTCCAGGGCCAGGGTTTCGCCGTCGAGGATCACGTCCCGCAGCGGCAGTCCGCGCACTACCTCCACTACCTCGGGGAGCCGGTGGGTGACGTCGGCCAGGTTGCGGGTGAAGATGCTGACGTCGTCGCCGGCCCGGTGCACCTGGATGCGGGCGCCGTCGAGCTTGTATTCCACAGACGCCTCCCCAGTGGCTTCCAGGGCTGCGCTTGGACTGCCCGCGGTGGCCGCGAGCATGGGCTGCACGGGGCGGCCCACTACCAGGCCGACGGCGTCGAGCTCGGCTTCGGTGCCCGTAAGGGCCAGCATGGCGGTTCCGCCCAGGTCCCCGGAAAGCATTGCAGCGCGGCGTACGGCGGCAACGGGCTTCCCGGCGGCCCGGGCAACGGCATCCGTCAGCACGCCCTCCAGGGCTCCGGTGCGCAGCTCGCCAAGGAGGACCCCGGCGATAAATGACTGCTCCGGCGCGGTTGCCGCCGCCATTAGCTTCCGCAGTGTAGCTGCGCGCCCGGCGCCCGATCCGGTACCCGCCGTGGCAAGCAGGCGGTCCAGGGCAGCGTCAAGGTCGGCCACGGTGAGGGTTGGCTCGACGGCGGGTTCCTCCCTGGCCGCAGCCACGGCGCTCCAGCCGACGCCCACGCGTCCCTGGCGGGGCTTGGCAACGAGCCAGCCCACCGCCGTCGGAATTTCCGCAGGCTCAAGCCGGACCAGCAGCTGGGCCAGCGCATCCACTTTCGCCAGCCGGGAACGGGTGGAGGTGACGGCCTCCGCGGTTTTAACGAGCTCAAGGAGCAGCATGGCACCATCCTGCCACGGCACTGGACAGGCCCACGGTCCGGTTCCAGAATGGGCGCATGGGACTCATCGCTGCGAACCTGTTCATCACCCTCGACGGCGTCTACCAGGCGCCCGGCGGCCGCGAAGAAGACCCTGAGGGCAGTTTCGCCTTTGGCGGCTGGCAGGCACCGGTGTCCGACGATGAGTCCGGCGCCGCCATTGCAGCTGGGATCGAGCGGATGGATGCCCTGCTCCTCGGGCGAAAAACCTATGACATCTTTGCCGCTTATTGGCCCCACCAGTCAGGGGACATCTCGGAGACGCTCAACCGGGTTCCCAAATTTGTGGTGTCCGGCTCCCTCACTGATCCGGCATGGGCAGGCACCACCGTGCTGCCGGATGCCATGGCGGCAGGCAGGCTGCGCGACGAGTACCAGCAGGTGCACATGTTCGGCAGCGGGGTCCTCATCCGATCACTGTTGGAGGCAGAGGTGCTGGACCGCCTCCATCTCTGGCTGTATCCGCTCACCCTGGGGCAGGGCAAGCGGCTGTTCGACGCCGGGACCATACCCGCCGCGTTCCGCCTCGCCGAGCCGGCACGCAGCTACCCCAAGGGTGCGGTGTCGCTGGTTTATGAGCGTGCAGGCGGAGTCGAAACGGCGGAGATGGACGCCGGCTGATACCGAGCATCCTTACAGGAATACAGAAAACCGGCCCAGCTGATGCTGGACCGGTTTTCTGTATGGCGCCTGCCGTGGCCCCTTTAAGAAGGGACTAGTGGCTGTGGCCTGCGTGCTCGTCCTCTTCGGCCGGCTTCTCCACGACAAGGGTCTCGGTGGTGAGAACCAGGGCGGCGATGGAGGCCGCGTTGCGGAGGGCAGCACGGGTGACCTTGACGGGGTCGATGACGCCCGCGCCGATCAGGTCCTCGTACTCGCCGGACTTGGCGTTGAAGCCGTTGTTGGTTTCGAGGTCGGCAACCTTGGAGGTGACCACGTAGCCGTCGAAGCCGGCGTTTTGGGCGATCCAGCGCAGCGGCTGCACCAGTGCGCGGCGGACAATGCCGACAGCTGCGGCAGCGTCACCTTCGAGGGCCTTCACAGAAGCATCCTCATCCAGTGCCTTGAGGGCGTGGATCAGGGCGGAGCCACCGCCGGCCACGATGCCTTCTTCGAGGGCAGCGCGGGTGGAGGACACGGCGTCCTCGATGCGGTGCTTCTTTTCCTTCAGCTCAACCTCGGTTGCGGCACCCACCTTGATGACGCCGATGCCGCCGGCCAGCTTGGCCAGCCGCTCCTGGAGCTTTTCGCGGTCCCAGTCGGAGTCGGTGCGGGTAACCTCGGCGCGCAGCTGGGCAACGCGTGCGGCCACATCCTCGGCCGAACCGGCGCCGTCCACGATGGTGGTGTTGTCCTTGGTGACCGTGATACGGCGGGCGGTACCCAGCACCTCCAGGCCAACGGTGTCCAGGCTCAGGCCCAGCTCCGGGGAGACAACCTGCGCACCGGTGAGGGTGGCAATGTCCTGCAGCATGGCCTTGCGGCGGTCACCGAAGCCGGGGGCCTTGACGGCAACAACGTTCAGGGTGCCGCGGATGCGGTTGACGATCAGCGTGGACAGGGCCTCGCCCTCGACGTCCTCGGCGATGATGAACAGCGGCTTGGAGGCCTGGAGCGCCTTTTCCAGCAGCGGCAGGAATTCCTGGATGGAGGAGATCTTGCCCTGGTTGATCAGGATGAGCGCGTCCTCGAGGACTGCTTCCTGGCGTTCCGCGTCCGTGACGAAGTACGGGGACAGGTAGCCCTTGTCGAACTGCATGCCCTCGGTGAGGACCAGTTCGGTCTGGGTGGTGGAGGACTCTTCGATGGTGATGACGCCATCCTTGCCCACCTTGCCGAAGGCCTCGGCCAGGAGCTCGCCGATTTCGTCGCTCTGGGCGGAGATGGCGGCAACGTTTGCCACCTGGGTGCCTTCGACGGGGCGGGCGTTCTCCAGCAGGCGGGCAGCGACGGCTTCAACCGCAACTTCGATGCCACGCTTGATCTGGCCGGGGGCAGCGCCCGCTGCCACGTTGCGCAGGCCTTCCTTGACCAGGGCCTGGGCCAGGACCGTCGCGGTGGTGGTGCCGTCGCCGGCAACGTCGTTGGTCTTGGTGGCTACTTCCTTGGCCAGCTGGGCGCCGAGGTTCTCGTAGGGGTCGTCCAGTTCCACTTCGCGGGCGATGGTGACGCCGTCGTTCGTGATGGTGGGGGCACCCCACTTCTTGTCCAGGACGACGTTGCGGCCGCGGGGGCCGAGCGTCACCTTGACGGTGTTCGCGAGCTTATCGATGCCGGCCTCAAGGGACCGGCGGGCAGCGTCATTAAACGCAAGCTGCTTTGCCATGGTTTTGTCCTTTCAAAGACAGAACCCCGCACTGCCGGCCAGCATGAGCATGGCCGGCGGCACGGGGATCCGAAAGAGTTACTTTACGACGACAGCCAGGACGTCGCGGGCGGACAGCACGAGGTACTCGGTGCCGCCGGTCTTGACTTCGGTTCCGCCGTACTTGGAGTAGATGACGACGTCGCCAACGGCTACGTCAACGGGAACGCGGTTGCCATCTTCGAAGCGGCCGGGGCCTACTGCAACAACTTCGCCTTCCTGCGGCTTCTCCTGCGCGGAGTCCGGGATGACCAGGCCGGAAGCCGTGGTCTGCTCGGCTTCGAGCGGGCGGACAACGATACGATCCTCAAGAGGCTTAATAGAGACCGACACTCGGACCTCTCCTTTTCGTCAGCAAATTCGTGGACTGGAAAGCTTTCCGCCGTAGCTGGCAAACCGTCGTCGCGGTGCCGGCAGCAGCCTGGCTGGCAGCTCTTCATGTGTTAGCACCCTCCTAGGGAGAGTGCTAATGAAGACTCTATGTAAGGGTTAGCACTCGGTCAAGGTGAGTGCCAACGTTTCGTCATGGGCGTACGCCTTTTCCAGGGTCCGACGACGGCGGCCCGGGGCAACGGCCACGCTCCCCTATCGGCCCAGGTCGTCGAAGTCCACGTCTTCGCCGCCGTCGGCATCGCCGCCGCCTGCCTTACGGGCGCGGAAGAGCACCCAGCCGGCCCCGGCTGCGGCGAGCGCCGCAATGACGAGGACGAAGATGCTCCCCATCCGCGCGCCGTCGTACAGCCCCCGGATGTCCCGGGACTCCTGGGTGTTGTCCTGGATGTCGTTGCCGCCCACGGAATAGACGGTGGCGTTGAACGTGTCCAGCAGGAAAATGATCACCAGCAGGGCGATGCAGACCACCGCCACCGCGGCGGCAGCAATCAGGACGGGACGGGCAAACCTTGCCGGGCCGCGGCCCCTGGGTTGGTGTCCGCCGGGCTCCACAGGGGCTGTGCTCTCATCCATGGTTTCAACAGTATCGGCATCCCGGCCGCGCGCTCCTCCACTAGGCTGGAACCCATGGCTCACGCTCCCCAGGACCAGATTGCACCCCTTTTGACCCCCGAAGGCTGGGACTTGCTGGCATCGCTGGGCCCCTACCGGGACGAGGACTCCTTTGAGCTCAATTCCGCGCTCCGGAAGGCCGGGCACCCTGCCGAACTCGTATCCGCCGTCCTGACGCAGTCGCGGCTGCGCACCAGGGCAGAGGCGAAATTCGGCGAGTTTGCCCGCCAGATGTTGTTTACCCAGGCCGGCCTGGAGCAGGCCACGCGCCTGAACGTCGCCGCGCACCACGCGCAGCGGTTCGCTGCTGCCGGGATCAGCCGCGTGGCGGACCTGGGCTGCGGGCTGGGCGCCGATGCCATGGCCCTGGCATCCCTGGACATCAATGTCACCGCCGTGGAAATGGACGAAACCACCGCGGCCTGCGCCACCATGAACCTCATCCCGTTCCCCAATGCCACGGTGGTCCACGCCGACGCGGCATCAGTCCCGCTGGAAGGAATCGACGGCGTCTGGCTGGATCCCGCGCGCCGGGTCACCTCCACCTCCGGAACCAAGCGGATCTGGGACCCCGAGGCGTTCTCCCCGCCGCTGTCCTTCGTGGAGTCACTCGCTGCTGGCGGGAAGGCCGTGGGCGTGAAGATGGGCCCGGGCATGCCGCACGAGTCTGTTCCTGCAGACTGCGAAGCCCAATGGGTGTCCGCGGCCGGTGACGTCACCGAAGTGACCCTCTGGTTCAACGCTGTGCGCAGGCCCGGGGTCCGCCGGGCAGCCCTGGTCCTGGGTTCCCAAGGGCCCGCCGAGCTGACCAGCGCGGACGATTTCGGCGCCGGCCCGGCCGCGCCAGTGGGACCGGTGGAAGGCTACCTGTACGAACCCGACGGCGCCGTGATCCGCGCCGGGCTGGTGGCGGACGTGGCGCTGCAGCTCGGCGGCCACCTGGTGGACGAGCACATCGCCTACATCTGCGCCCCGGAACTCCTGGACACCCCGTTCGCCCGGGCCTACACGGTCCTGGAGGTCATGCCCTACAACGTCAAGGCGCTCAAGGCGTGGGTGAAGCAGGAGGGCATCACCGTGCTGGATATCAAAAAGCGTGGGACCGCGGTCACGCCGGAGGAGCTGCGGAAGCAGCTGCTGCCAGGCGGAAAGAACTCCAAAAAGGGTTCCGCGAGGACCGCCACCCTGGTCCTGACCCGTATTGGGGAGGACCGGGTAGCGATCGTGGTGGAACCGGCATAGGCGCCTACTGCGCGCGCATGAACTCCTCGGCTGCCCGCACCTGCTCCGCGGTGGGACGCACGCCGGTGTAGAGCACGAACTGTTCCAGTGCCTGGATGGTGGCAACCTCGGCCCCCGTGATGACCGGTTTCCCTGCCACACGGGCCGTCTTGATCAGCGGCGTCTCCGCCGGGAGCGCCACCACGTCGAAGACCAGCCGGGCTGCCTGGATGGCCTCCGCGGGAAACGATAGGCTGTCCGCTTCGGCGCCGCCGGCCATGCCGATGGGGGTGACGTTGATGATCAGGTCCGCCGTGCCGCCGTCGAGCGCTGCCCGCCACTGGAAGCCGTACTGGTCGGCGAGCGCACGGCCGGCAGCCTCATTCCGGGCGATGACGGTGACGTTCCTGAAGCCGGCATCGCGGAGGGCGGCAACCGTGGCCTTGGCCATGCCGCCCGCACCCTGGACCAGTACCGAATAGTCAGTGGGGACTGCGTTTGACGCCAGCAGCTGTTCGATCGCCGTGTAGTCGGTGTTGTACGCCTTGAGGTGCCCCTCCGTGTTCACGATGGTGTTCACAGAGTCGATGGCCTTGGCGGAGGGGTCCATCTCGTCCACCAGCGCGATGACGTCCTCCTTGTACGGCATGGAGATGGCACAGCCGCGGATGCCCAGCCCCCGGACGCCGGCGATGGCCTGTTCCAGGTTGGTGGGCGCGAACGCCTTGTAGATCCAGTTCAGGTCCAGCTGCCCGTACAGGTGGTTGTGGAAGCGGGTCCCGTTGTTGCTGGGCCGGGCCGAGAGCGAGATGCAGAGGGTCATGTCTTTATTCAGAATGGGCACCTGACCATTAAAGCGTTCCCGCGGGTCAGGGGCAGCCGGTCCCTGCAGGAAAGGGCCCGACGGCGGCAGGCAGCTTCCCGGGAGCAAGCGCCTTTCCTGCCAGCACGGCGGCCAGCGCGTCGAAGGCGGTGTCGGTGCGGCCATACAGCGCCAGCTTGACCGGGGCTGTGGAGTTCTGGAGCGGCCAGGGGGCGTCGAGGGCCACGGCGATGTCCCCGCCCGCCGCCTTCCCGCCGAGGCCGATCAGGTTCACCAGCGGGCCTGATCCAACCGCCAGGCCGGAGCGGGCAGCGGCTGCTTCGAAGCGCTCCCGGTCCCCCGGTCCCCCGCCGGCCACGCGTACAGCACCGGGAACAAGGGGGCCGCCGCAGGGACCGGAGACAACGGTAAGGGCCGATGCCGAAACCCGTGCCGACAACGCGACGCCGCTGCCGGCCGGAGAACCTGCACCCGCTGTTGCGGCGGCCGCCGTGGTCCGGGCATGCCAGATCATCATGGTGGCCACCCGCTGCACGGCCTCATCGAGCCGGGCGGCGGGAAGGGTCCCGGCGGCTACGGCCTGGAGGATGGCGGCGTGCGCCTGTTCCACGTCCGCGGGCATCAGCAGCAGGTCGGCGCCGGCTCCCAGGGCTTTCACCGCTGCCGCCCCGGCGGGGTACTGGTTGTCCACGGCCCCCATGTTGAGGGCGTCGGTCACGGCCACGCCTTTGAAGCCCAGGTCCCGCATCACGGCGTAGCTTGGTGCGGAGAGCGACGCCGGCACGCCGGGTTCCAGCGCAGGCACGGCGATGTGCCCGGTCATGACAATGGGCAGGCCCGCGGACACGGCTGCCTGGAAGGGTTTCCAGTCCCGGGCCCGGAGTTCGTCAAGGCCGGCCGGCTGCACGGGCAGGCTGAGGTGGGAGTCCGTTGTCACCGAGCCGTGGCCGGGGAAGTGCTTCACGGTGGGGAGCACACCCGCGTCCAGCATGCCTTGGGAAAAGGCCACCCCGTGGGCTGCGGCGGCGGCCGGATCGGCGGACATGGAGCGGGCACCGATGGTGGGGTCGCCGGGCCCGATGGTGACGTCGGTGTCGGGCGCGAAGTCGAGGTCGAAACCCAACGGCACCAGCTCACTGGCCAAACCCTTTCCTGCTTCCCGGGTCAGGGCCTGGTTGCCAGCTGCACCGTAGCTCATGGGCGTGGGCCATTCGGTCAGCGGGCGTCCCAGGCGCGCCACGGCGCCGCCTTCCTGGTCCACGCCGATGATGCCCGGCCAGCCCCGGCCGTCGGCGGAAGCGGCCTGCTGCAGCCGCTGGTTCACGGCACCCATGGCGGCAACGTCCACGTTCCCCTGCGGGTCCCGGGGCACGTTGTCGCCCATGATGATGGACCCGGCCAGGTGCAGGCGCTGGATGAGCGCGGCGTGCGCCTCCACCTGGCTGCCCTTGAAGAACGGGATCAGCACCTGCCCGGCCTTCTGCTCCGGCGACATGGCTTTGACAGCGGCTGCCGCGGCATCCTGGTCGCGCTGCTCCGGGCCCCACCCCAGCGGGCGGGAGCCTGGGTCAGGTGAGGCAGAAGCGGTGGGAGGCGCCGTCGTCGTACTTGCTGATGCGGAAGGGGACGCAGTGGCGGGCGCAGCCGGGGACGACGGCGGGGCCGCGTTTGGCGAGGCGGTGCAGGAGGCCAGGGCCAGGGCCGACAGGGCCAGGAGGAGCGGGAGGGATTTGGCGGGACTGGTTTTGGCGGCGCTGTGACGCAGGGGGAACGGGGCCATCAATACGATGCTACCCCTGCACTAGACTTGAACCACCCGTTCGCCAGCCGGCGCAGCCTGTGAGCGGCATCAGCCAGCGGCAAACCGGACAGTAAGGAAACGTGTGAAGATCGACTTCGCGTCATCGAGGCAGTCAACCCTCGGTGTTGAGTGGGAGCTTGCCCTGGTGGACGGAAAAACGGGCGAGCTCGCTTCCGTGGCCAACCAGGTACTCCGCGGCGTGGCCTCCCGCCACCCGGAACTCAACGAAGACGACGAACATCCGCACATCAAGCAGGAACTGCTGCTGAACACGGTGGAACTGGTCACCGGCATCTGCGAAACAGCCGCCGAGGCCAAAGAGGACCTGAGCCGGTCCGTTGCCGCCGTCCGCGAAATCACCGATCCCATGGGCGTGGAGCTGTTCTGCGCCGGCAGCCACCCGTTCAGCCCGCCGCAGCTGCAGCCCGTGACGGACAAGGCGCGCTACGCCAAACTCATCGACCGCACCCAGTGGTGGGGCCGGCAGATGGTCATTTACGGCGTCCACGTACACGTGGGCCTGGACCGCCGGGACAAGGCACTGCCCGTCCTGGACGGCCTGGTCAACTACTTCCCGCACTTCCAGGCACTCTCCGCGTCCAGCCCGTTCTGGGGCGGCGAGGACACCGGCTACGCCTCCCAGCGCGCCCTGATGTTCCAGCAGCTTCCCACCGCAGGCCTGCCCTTCCAGTTCAAATCCTGGGAGGAATACGAGTCCTACGTGCAGGATATGACCACCACCGGCGTCATCGACACCATCTCCGAGATCCGCTGGGACATCCGGCCCGTGCCTGCGCTCGGGACCATCGAGATGCGCATCTGCGATGGCCTGGCCACGCTGGAGGAAGTGGGCGCCATTGCGGCCCTCACCCAGTGCCTGGTGGACGAGTTCTCCACCACCCTGGACAACGGCGGCACCATCCCCACCATGCCGCCGTGGCACGTGCAGGAAAACAAATGGCGCGCTGCCCGCTACGGCATGGACGCCATCATCATCCTAGACGCCGCAGGCCGTGAGCAGTTGGTCACCGAACACCTGCTGGAGACGCTGAACCGGCTGGAGCCGGTGGCGGCCAAGCTTCGCTGCCTGGACGAGCTTGCCGACGTCGAGAAAATCATCCGCCGCGGCGCCGGGTACCAGCGGCAGCGCCGCGTTGCCGCGGAGAACGGCGGGAACCTCCAGGCCGTGGTCCTGGACCTGGTCAAGCAGATGCGGAACGGCCCCACCGCCTGATTTGCTCTATCAGTTATGGTCCCTAAACCCTGCTTTTAGGAACCATAACTGATGGAGCATCGGCAGATGTTTCCGGGTCAGGCTGGCAGCGACACCGATGTGACCGGCATGGACGAGTCCGGGGCGAAGCCGATGCCGCTGGGTTCAACGCCGGCCATCACCAACTGTGCGCCCAGTGCCGCCACCATGGCCCCGTTGTCCGTGCACAGGTCCAGGGGCGGCACGTGCAGCCGGATTCCGGCGGAGGCGCAGCGCTGCCCCGTCAGTTCGCGCAGGCGGGAGTTGGCTGCCACGCCGCCGCCCAGCAGGACATCCCTGATGCCGTGTTCGCGGCAGGCCAGCACCGCCTTGGACGAAATCACGTCCACCACGGCTTCCTGGAAGGCGGCCGCGATGTCAGCCACAGGGATCTCCTCCCCACGGGCCTCGAACTGCTCCACGCACCGGGCCACCGCCGTCTTGAGCCCGCTGAAGGACCAGTCGTACCGGTGCGGCCCCGGCTCCTCCGCCGTGCCCATGTATTTGGGCTGGGTGAGGCCGCGGGGAAAGCGGATGGCCTTGGGATTGCCGCCGCGGGCCACCTTGTCGATGGCGGGGCCGCCCGGGTAGCCGAGGCCCAGGATACGGGCCACTTTGTCGTAAGCCTCGCCCGCGGCGTCGTCGATGGTGGAACCCAGGAGCTCCACGTCGCTGGTGATGCTGTTGATCCGCAGGATCTCGGTGTGGCCGCCGGAGACCAGCAGGGCGCCCAGGTTCTCCGGCAGCTCCTGCTTCCGGCCGTTGCCGCGGTCATCCAGGAGCCCCACCCCCACGTGCGCCACCAGATGGTTAATCGCATACAGCGGCTTCCCGGTGGCGACGGCGAGCGCCTTGGCAGCGCACACGCCCACCATGAGTGCGCCGGCCAGCCCGGGCCCGGACGTTACGGCGATGGCGTCCACCTCGTCAAGGCTCACACCGGCGTCTGCCAGCGCCTGCTCCAGGGTGGGGACGAACGCGTCCAGGTGCGCACGCGAAGCGATCTCTGGAATGACGCCGCCGAACCGGACGTGCTCGTCCATGGAGGAAGAGACGGTGTTGGTCAGGAGGGTGGTGCCGCGGACGATGCCCACGCCGGTTTCGTCGCAGGATGATTCGATGCCCAGCACCAGGGGCTGTGAGCGGTTCATGGCTTGCCTGCCTCCGTTGCGTGTTGGCCATCAGTTTCGGGTGCGGCGAGCTGGAGCCGCATGATCAGGGCATCCACCCCGTCCCGGTAGTAGCGGGGACGGATGTGGATCTGCTCGAAGCCGAACCGCACGTACAGCTGCTGTGCCCGGGGGTTGTCGGCGCGGACTTCGAGCAGGACATCGGCCGCACCACGGTGCCTGGCCTCCCCAATCAGTTGCGTGAGCAGGGTGCTGCCAATACCGCGCCCCTCATAGTCAGGGACGACGGCGATGGTCTGGATGTCCGCGATGGGCTCGATGCACATCAGCCCGGCATAGCCCACGATGCCGTCGCTGGTCTCCGCCACGAGGTAGCGGCGGGTCTCCGGCTGGGAGAGCTCGTCGATGAACATCTGCACGGGCCAGGCGTCAATCGGGAACAGCTGCTGCTCCAGGGCGCCGACGCCGGGCACATCGTCCAGGGTCATGTCGCGGACGGTCACGCCTGCCATGCGGGATTCCGGGGCGGTGCTCACAGTGCCCGCTTCCGGGGTCCGGGAATCTGCGCGTCCGATTCGCGCAGGTACAGGGGTGTGGTGTCCGGCAGGGCGTCACCGGCAGCCAGCCTGGCCAGGGCGAACTGGCCAAGGTACAGCGCGTCAGGCTGCTCCGCCGCGAACTCCGGATGGGCGTGCAGGACGCCATCGTAGAGCCCGGCACCGGCGCCGAATGCGGGCAGGTCCGGCAGGTCGGCGGCGAATCCGACATCCGGACCGTCCTCCAGCTGCGGCAACTGGCCGTCGTCGAGGCTGTAACGGGCCCAGTAGACCTCTTTCCGGCGGGCATCGGTCACCACCAGGAACTCCGGAACGGCGGCAGTGGATTCGGCCACCTCCAGGGCCACCGCGTCCAGGCTCATCAGCCCGTGTAGGGGCTTGCCCCAGACAAACGCGAGGGTCCGTGCCGTGGCGATGCCGGAGCGCAGGCCGGTGAAGGGGCCAGGACCTACCCCCACCACCAGCGCATCAATGTCCTGCCCGGTGACTCCGGCGTCTGCCAGCATGGCGTGAATGCCCGGCGCGAGCACCTCGGCATGGCTGCGCGTGTCTTCGGTGGCGAAGCTGGCCAGCACCCCCTCCGGGGCTTGATTGGACAGCAGCGCCGCGCTGGCCACCGCGGAGGTGTCAATCGCGAGGATCAGCATGGGACGTCTCCTCCCGGCGCATCAAGTTCCGGTCCGCCCGGTTCAGGGGCGCCCAGTTCCGGGGCGCTTGCCCACCGCGGCCCGTACCCGCGCATCACGATGGTGCGGGGCTCGTCGGTGTCTTCGCCGTCGAAGTCCAGGGTCCCACCTCCGGCCCCGCTGCCAGAGGTATCAAGCCCGATGGCACGCAGGAGGTCGATTTCCAGCCGGCTGTCGCTCAGGTGCTCCACCCGCTCATGCCCCCACTCCACCACCGTCACGGACGAGTCCATGGTGTTTTCGAGGTCGATGTCGTCGATTTCCGCCGCCGAACCCAGCCGGTACGCGTCCACGTGCACAAGGTCCGGGCCGCCGGGACGCGGACCATCGGGCAGGTTGGGATGGATCCGGACCAGGACGAACGTTGGCGAGATGATGCCGGCGCGGACACCCAGGCCCTCGCCCAGGCCTTGGGTGAATGTCGTTTTTCCTGCCCCCAGCTCGCCGGACAGCACCAACAGGTCCCCGGCCTGCAGCACCTCCGCTAAACGTGCGCCGAACGCATGCGTCTGGTCCGCCGTCGTCGCCGTAAACGTCTTTTCCCAGTTGGCGGCCTGGTTGGCGGCCAACTCTTCCGGCGCGCTCATGCGGCCCCCGCCGCGCCGGGCACGCCCACCAGCCCCTGGCCGTTGACCGCCGGTTCGTCCTCGTTGATGAAGCGGCGCGGAACACGGGGGCTGATGCGGGTCACGATTTCGTAGTTGATGGTTCCGGCGGCGCGGGCCCAGTCCTCCGCGGTGGGTCCGCCGTCGGCACCGTCCCCAAAGAGCACCGCTTCCGTACCCTGCAGTGCCGCCCCGGATGCCTCCGGCCCAAGGTCGATGACCATCTGGTCCATGGCGATTCGGCCCACTACCGGGTAGGTCTTCCCGCCTACGCGGACGGGTCCGCCGGTGGCAATCCGGGGGACCCCGTCGGCGTAGCCCATGGGAATCAGGGCCAGGGTGCTTGCGGTCCTGGTGCGGTAATGCAGTCCGTAGGAGACGCCCTGTCCTTCGGGAACCTCCTTGCACTGCGACACCAGGGTGCGCAGCGTCATGGCGGGCCGGAGGCCAAGCTCTGCCGAGGTCTGCCCGTCAAACGGCGAAAGCCCGTAGATGCCCAGGCCAACCCTGACCAGGTCGAAGTGGGTGTCCGGCCGGGACAGCGTGGCGGGGGTGTTGGCGAGGTGCCGGACCTCGGGGTCCACGCCCGCGTCCTCGGCGATGGCCAGCGCCTCCCGGAATGCGGCCAGCTGTTCGTCCGTCTCGGGCCGCTCCGGCTCGTCAGCCACGGCCAGGTGGGAGAAGATGCCCACCACGCGCAGGAGGCCCTGGTCCTGGTACTCCACGGCCTCCCCCACCAGGCGGTCCCAGGCCTCGGGAGTGGCTCCGTTGCGTCCCAGCCCGGTGTCCACCTTGAGGTGCACCCGTGCCGGACGCTCCTGTTCACGGGCCGCGGCCACGATGCGCTCCAGCTCCCAGCCCGAACAGCCAATGTCGACGCCGGCGGCCACGGCGGCGCCGAAGTTGCTGTCCGTGGTGTGCAGCCAGGCGAGGAGCGGCGCATCGATGCCGGCTGCGCGCAGGGCGAGGGCCTCCGAAATGTGGGCCACGCCGAGCCAGGCGGCACCGGCCTGCAGGGCTGCGCGGGCGACCGGAACGGCACCGTGCCCGTACGCATCCGCCTTGACCACTGCCATGACTTTCGCGGGGGAAGCGGCTGCGGCCAGGCGGCGGACGTTGTGCCGGATGGCATCCAGGTCGATCACGGCGGACCGCTCGTGGCGGGGGTCCGGCCCGGAGGCAGCGCTGAATTCACCGGTTGTTGCGGGGTAAGTCACCTAAGTGATTCTAGTGCGGGCACTTCGCGCCGAATAATCAGGGCCTCCAGCACTCCCTAGGCGTCCGACAGGTGCGCGATGGTGGCGGCCGCCCGGCGCTGGGCTGCCAGCGGCACATCTTCGATGATGTCCGCGAGGAACCCGAAGCGCCGCAGCCATTGACTCGTTTGCCGTTCCGGACGGGCATTGGCGCGTCTCCACCAGTCGGCGATGTCGCCCCAGCCCGGGGCGGCCAGCGAACCGCCCACCTCCTGTACCGCCAGGGCTGCGCACAGGTTGGCGAACCGTAGCCTGTCCCCCAACGGCCAGCCGGCCAGGGTTCCCACAATGAACGCCGCATCGAAGCAGTCGCCGGCTCCAGTGGGGTCGTGTGCCTTTACCGGAAGCGACGGGACCCACTCCTCCTCGCCGGTTTCCGAGTCCACGGCCATGGCGCCCTGGGGGCCCAGGGTCACCACGGCCACCGGCACCCGGTCCGCCAGCGCGTAGAGGGCACTCCAGGGATTGTCCTTGCCCGTGAACGCCATGGCCTCGCGCTGGTTGGGCAGGAAGGCGTAGAAGTACTGCAGGTTCTCAAGCCGCACCGGGGCCCATTCCCCGCTGGGGTCCCACCCCACATCCCCGAACAGTTTCAGCCCGGCGGCATGGGCTGCCCGGGCCCACGGCTCAACCTCAAGGCCCACCTCGGCGATGCCGGCGCGCGCCTTGGGCGGGTCTCCAATCAGCTCGGAGTTTGTCACCGGCGCCGAGTGTCCGTGGGTTACCAGGGAACGGTCGCCGTCAACGCAGAGGGACACCGTCACCGGCGAGTGCCAGCCCGGGACGCGGCGGGAGAGGCTGAGGTCAACGTGCTCCTGCCCGGAGAGGATCTTCCAGTTGAAGTCCCCGTAGCCGTCGTCGCCGAACGCGGCAGCCAACCCAGTGCGGAGCCCCAGCCTGGCAGCGGCGATGGCCTGGTTCGCCACCCCGCCGGGGCAGCTGCCCATGCCGTCGCTCCAGATTTCCGTGCCGGGTTCGGGGCCGTGGGGCAGGCCGGTGAAGATGATGTCCTGGAACACGGTTCCGGCCAGCAGGAGGTCGAATCCGGGTTCCCCGGGTGAACGGACGGCAGCCAGGGGGTCGAAGGGGCGTGCGGGGATCGCGTCCATAGTGCGCAGGATACGCCGTGCCCCACAGCTGCGGTAGGGACCTTCGACAGCTGTGGACGGGGTGTCGGAGGCTGGTCCTAGACTGCATGGTATGCGGCTTCTGATTGCCGGCGGTGGGGGTTTCCGGGTTCCGTTGATATTCCGGGCCCTGGTGTCCGGCCGCTTTTCCGGACTGGTCACCGAGATGGTGCTGTACGACGTCGATCCCGCCCGCCTTGATGCCGTCACCGCGGTGCTGGAGAGCATGCCCGGGGGTGACGGTGCCCGTCTTCCGGTCCGTGCCACCACCAATCTTGCCGAAGCCCTGTCCGGCACCACGATGGTGTTCGCCGCGATCCGGCCGGGCGGCACGGCGGGGCGCGTTGCGGACGAGGCGGTGGCGCAGGACCTGGGACTGCTGGGGCAGGAAACCACGGGGGCCGGCGGGATTTCCTATGCTTTGCGGACTATTCCGCACATGCTGCACCTTGCCCGGTTGATGCGGGAACACTGTCCTGACGCGTCGCTGATCAATTTCACCAACCCGGCCGGAATGGTCACGGAGGCGCTGGTCCCGGTCCTTGGGCGCCGGGTCATCGGGATCTGCGACTCTGCCGGCGGGCTGGTGCAGCGGGCGGCGGCCGCTGCCCGCGTGCCGTGGCCGGAGGGGCGGCTCGACGGCGTGGGCTACTACGGGCTGAACCACCTGGGCTGGCTGTACCGGCTGGAGTCCGGCGGCCGGGACGTGCTGCCCGCCCTGTTGGCGGACGCCGCGGCGCTGCAGTCGTTCGAGGAAGGCCGGCTCTTCCCGCAGCCGTTCCTGGCGGAACTGGGCATGCTTCCCAACGAGTACCTGTACTACTACTACCAACGCGACGCAGCCCGGCGGGCCATACGGGCCATGGCGCAGACCCGCGGCGAAAGCATCCACCGCCAGCAGCAGGAACTGTATCCCCGGCTGGCCTCCGCGGGGCCTGACGCCTACCGGTTGTGGGAGGAGGCGCGGCGCTCCCGGGAAGAGGGCTACCTGGCCGAGGCGCGGCATGAGGGCGAGCGCCGGGCCGAGGAGGACCTGGCCGGCGGCGGCTATGAGAGGGTGGCGCTGGCGGCCATGCGGGCCCTCGCCGGCGGCGGAGACACCCAACTGGTCCTGAACACCCGGAACACGCTGGCGCCCGCAGGGCAACCCGAAGCCCAACCGCCCGCGTCCGCCACGGCTGCAGCAGCCGCTCCCCAACCCGCCATTCCCGGCCTTCCCGCGGACGCCGTCGTCGAAGTTCCCTGTACCGTCACTGCCACCGGCGCAGTTCCCCTGCCGCAGCAGGCACCGGACGGCGCGCAACTGCAGCTGCTCCAGCGGGTCAAAGAGGTGGAACGGCTCGTGGTCCGCGCAGCCACCACCGGTAACCGTGATGCTGCCCTGGAGGCCTTTGCCCGGCACCCGCTCGTGGATTCGCCGGACCTGGCGGCGAATCTTTTGGCTGGTTACGAGCAGGCTTTCCCGGCTTTGGGGAAGATGTGGGAGGGCGGCGGGCGTTAGGGGAAGGAGTAATGTTTTACCGAATGCGCATTGAGCCGGCTCCCCTGACACCTGCCGGCTGCCGGAAGGAGGTCCCGTGGCACTGATCCGCAGGGTCGCGTTACTTTCCCTCCACACCTCCCCCATGGAACAGCCGGGCTCCGGTGATGCCGGTGGAATGAATGTCTACATCCGCGAGCTGGCGTCGGCGCTTGCCGAGGCGGGTGTGGAGGTAGAGATCTTCACGCGCGCCACCTCAGCCGACCAGCCCGCCGTCGAACATCCCGATCCCGGTGTGTGCGTGCACAATGTCATGGCCGGCCCGCCCCGGAAGATCCCCAAAGAGGAGCTTCCCGGGCTGCTGCATGCCATGGTGGCCCAGATCGAGCAGATCCGGCGCCGCCAGCCGCACGGCCGCTACGACGTCATCCATTCGCATTACTGGGTGTCCGGGATTGCGGGGCTGGAACTGTCCGAGCTGTGGGGCGTGCCGCTGGTGCACACCATGCACACCATGGCCAAGGTCAAGAACCTGCTGCTGGAGTCCGGCGAACAGCCCGAGCCCCGGCGGCGGGAGGTGGGCGAGCACCGCATCGTGGACGGCGCGGCCAGGCTTATTGCCAACACCAGTTCCGAAGCAGCCGAGCTCGTCTCCCACTACGGTGCAACGTACGACCGCATTGACATCGCCCCTCCCGGGGTGGACCTGGCCACCTTTACCCCCGCGTTCCGTGCCCGGTCCCGGGCGCAGCACGGCATCAGCCCGGACACCTTCCACCTGGTGTTCGCCGGCCGCATCCAAAGGCTGAAAGGCCCGCAGGTCCTGGTCAAGGCGGCGGCGCTGCTGCGGAAACGCCGCCCGGACATCGATCTGCGCGTCACCATCCTGGGCGCCTTGAGCGGCAACAAGGAATTCAACCTGCGCTGCCTGATTGCGGAGGCAGGAACGGACGACGTCGTCACGCAGCTTCCGCCCGTGAAGGCACCTGAGCTGGCGTCCTGGTTCCGCGCGGCGGACGTTGTGGTGATGCCGTCCTTCAGCGAGTCCTTCGGGCTCGTGGCACTTGAGGCGCAGGCCTGCGGCACGCCCGTGGTGGCCACCCGCGTGGGCGGGCTTTCGCGCGCCATCTTCCACGGCCGGACCGGCCTGCTGGTGGACGGGCACCACGCTGCCGACTGGGCCGATGCCCTGGAAGCCCTGTACGACGACCCCGCCACCCGCGAGGACCTGGGCCGGGCCGCCGCCATCCGCGCCCAGAACTCCGGCTGGCAGCGCACGGCTGCCATCACGCTGGAAAGCTACCACGCCGCCGTCGAGAACTTTGTGGGCCGGCGCCTGGCCCCGGTGATTCCCGCTTCATGATTTTCCTTCGCCGGATTCCTCGCCGGCGCCCCGGGTGCTGTTAGCTTAGGGGCATGCCTCCGGCGCCTGCCGGTGCAGGAATGGACTGCGCAGGAAGAACTGCGTGGGAAAGGACAAGGATGTCTGCTCTCCCCTCTGATCTTGAGATAGCCCGGGCCGCCCGGATCCGGCCGATTGCGGACATCGCCGCTGCCGCAGGGGTGAACCCGGAAGCCCTGGAGCAGTACGGACGGTACAAGGCCAAGATTGATCCGGCCAGGCTGGCAGCGCCGGCGCCCTACGGCAAAGTGGTGCTGGTGTCCGCCATGTCCCCCACCCCGGCGGGCGAGGGCAAATCGACCACCACCGTGGGGCTGGCGGATTCCTTGGCCCGGGCTGGCCGTAAGGTGATGATCGCGCTGCGGGAGCCGTCGCTGGGCCCGGTCCTGGGGATGAAGGGCGGCGCCACCGGCGGCGGCTATTCGCAGGTGCTGCCCATGGATGAGATTAACCTGCACTTCACCGGTGACTTCCACGCGATCACCTCGGCCAACAACGCCCTGATGGCACTGGTGGATAACCACATCTACCAGGGCAACGCACTGAATATCGATCCCCGCCGGATGACGTTCAAGCGCGTGCTGGACATGAACGACCGGGCCCTGCGGGAGGTGGTCATTGGCTTGGGCGGGCCTTCGCAGGGGGTGCCGCGGCAGGACGGGTTCGACATCACGGTGGCCTCGGAGGTCATGGCCGTTTTCTGCCTGGCCAAGGACCTGGCAGACCTGCGGTCGCGGCTGGGCCGCATTACTTTCGGCTACACGTACGACCGGATGCCCGTGACGGTAGCGGACCTTGGGGTGGAGGGCGCCTTGACGCTGCTCCTGAAGGAGGCCATCAAACCCAACCTGGTCCAGACCATCGCCGGTACCCCGGCCCTGGTCCACGGCGGCCCCTTCGCGAACATCGCCCATGGCTGCAACTCCCTGATTGCCACGCAGACTGCCCGGCGGCTGGCGGACATCGTGGTCACGGAGGCCGGTTTCGGTGCTGACCTGGGCGCCGAGAAGTTCATGGACATCAAGGCCCGGTACGGCGGCCTGGCACCGTCGGCCGTGGTGGTGGTGGCCACCATCCGGGCCCTGAAGATGCAGGGCGGGGTGGCCAAAAACCAGCTGGCCCAGCCGGATGTAGCCGCCCTCGAAGCGGGGGTGGCCAACCTGCACCGGCACGTGCGGAACGTGGAGAAGTTCGGGGTCACGCCCGTGGTGGCCATCAACAAGTTCTCCTCCGATTCCCAGGAGGAACTCGACTGGCTGCTGGCATGGTGTGCTGCCGAAGGCGTGGCGGCCGCCGTGGCCGACGTATGGGGGCGAGGTGGCGGCGGGGACGGCGGTGACGAACTGGCGGCCCTGGTCCTGCAGGCGGCAGAGGGGCCCAACAGCTTCCGGCACCTCTACGCCCTGGGGCTGCCTGTGGAGGACAAGATCCGGACCATTGCCCAGGAGATCTACGGCGCGGACGGCGTTGACTTCTCGGTGCCGGCGTTGAAGCGGCTGGCCGACATTGAACGCAACGGCTGGAGCGGCCTGCCGGTGTGCATGGCCAAGACGCAGTACTCCTTCACCGACGATGCCTCCCGGCTCGGCGCCCCAAAGGGCTTCACCATCCACGTCCGCGACCTGCTGCCCAAGACCGGCGCGGGCTTCATTGTGGCGCTCACCGGGGCGGTAATGACCATGCCAGGCCTCCCTCCCGTCCCGGCGGCCCTGCGGATGGACGTGGACGCGGACGGCAACCCGGTCGGCCTCACCTGAAACCCCGAGTTGCTCTATCAGATATGGTCCCTAACCTCCGGGTTTAGGGACCATATCTGATAGAGCAACGAAAGGGTGTGGACAACTTCTGCAGGGCCCGGGACTTCCGGGCAACAATGATCCCCATGCGACCCGTCCCGCGACTGCCGGCCCATCTCGCAAGTTCTCCCTTCACGGTCCTTGAAGCGAGGGCCGCAAGCCTCAGCCCGGGGCGGCTACGCTCGTCCGACCTGACTTCCGGAGGCCGAGCGCTGTATCTGCCCTCCACGTGGGAGTTTGAGCTTCCGGCTCTGGCACGTGCCTTATCGGCTGCAACTCCCGGAGCATGGATTTCACACCAGACAGCAGCGATGCTTCTGGGACTTTGGCTCCCGCCGTGGCTGAAGGATTGCAGGGATCTGCACCTCAGTAAACCGAGATCGTTGCCGCAGGTCAGGCGTGGAGGCGTTATCGGACATACCGTTCTCGCCTATGAGAACGAAACGATGGACTGGGAACAGATGAGGATCTCAACCCCAGCGCGGACGTGGCTGGACCTGGCTCGCCTGCTTCCTTTGGAACATGTCGTAGCTATCGGTGATCAGCTCGTCCGCCAACCTCACCAAGGACTTGAGCTGCGAACACAGCCCTGGTCGAGCATTACCGAACTTCGCCAGTTTCTGAAGCGGCACCCCAAGATGCAGGGCATCGTCAAGGCGCGTGCCGCCGTCGACATGATTCGTGTGGGAGCAGACTCCGCACCGGAAACCTTCCTTCGCCTTGCCATGATCGAAGCAGGGCTTCCGGAGCCAGAGCTGCAGGTTCAGGTTGTCCCGGGAGACGCCTACTCCCCTGCAGCAGATTTGGGCTATCGGCGGCACCAGATCGCTGTGCAGTACGACGGCGGCCATCACCTTACGCGCGAGCAACAGTCCCGCGATAACCGGCGGGACGAAAGCTTCCACTCTGCACACTGGCGATATTTCAAGTTAAACGCTGACGATCTAGCCGATGACTTCCGCCGGGCGGTAAGGCAAATCCGAGCCGCCCTCCGGGACTTTTAAACACAGTTGCTCTATCAGTTGTGGTTCCTAACCATGGGGTTTAGGGACCACAACTGATAGAGCAAACGAGGGGTGTGGAGCTTAGCGCTCCAGGTCGCCGCGGATGAAGGCTTCGACCTTCTCGCGGGCGAGGTCGTCGTTGAACTGCTCCGGCGGGGACTTCATGAAGTAGCTCGATGCCGAGAGCAGCGGGCCGCCGATGCCGCGGTCCAGACCGATCTTGGCGGCGCGGATGGCGTCGATGATCACACCGGCGGAGTTCGGCGAGTCCCAGACCTCCAGCTTGTATTCCAGCGACACCGGGGCGTCGCCGAAGTTGCGGCCCTCAAGGCGGACGAACGCCCACTTGCGGTCATCGAGCCACTGCACGTAGTCGGACGGGCCGATGTGCACGTCCTTGGCGGCCAGCTCGGCCTCGACGTTGGAGGTCACGGCCTGGGTCTTGGAGATCTTCTTGGACTCGAGCCGGTCACGCTCCAGCATGTTCTTGAAGTCCATGTTGCCGCCGACGTTCAGCTGGTACGTCCGGTCCAGGGTCACACCCCGGTCCTCGAACAACTTCGCCATGACGCGGTGGGTGATGGTGGCGCCGATCTGGCTCTTGATGTCGTCACCAACGATCGGAACACCGGCAGCGGTGAACTTGTCAGCCCACTCCTTGGTCCCGGCGATGAAGACCGGCAGGGCGTTGACGAACGCCACGCCGGCGTCGATGGCAGCCTGGGCGTAGAACTCCGCCGCTTCCTGGGACCCGACGGGCAGGTAGCAGACCAGAACGTCAACCTCGGCGTCCTTGAGCGCCTGGACCACGTCCACGGGCTCTTCGGTGGATTCCTCGATGGTCTCGAGGTAGTACTTGCCGAGTCCGTCCAGGGTGTGGCCGCGCTGGACGGTGACACCGGTGGGCGGGACGTCCGCGATCTTGATGGTGTTGTTCTCGCTGGCCAGGATGGCGTCAGACAGGTCAACGCCGACCTTCTTGCCGTCAACATCAAACGCGGCGACGAACTGAACATCGCCCACGTGGTACTGGCCAAACTCAACGTGCATCAGGCCGGGAACGGTCTCAGCGGGATCGGCATCCTTGTAGTACTGGACGCCCTGCACCAGGGAGGCGGCGCAGTTGCCCACGCCAACGATTGCAACACGGATGGGATGTGAAGACACAGAACTCCTTTGGGGACAAACGTCAGCCGGCCGGGTTTGCTTCATCGAAAGTACGACGGCGGCCGGCTGGCACGGCGCCGCGCGGCGCCTTTTCATACTACCCAACGCAGCGGGACCGGGCGCGGTTGCGCCCGGTCCCGCCACGTAAGAAGTCATCCGTCAGGCGTTTTGCTTCCAGAGGTTGATGTCCGACTCCACCGCGAATTCGTCGATGGCGGTCAGTTCGTCGTCGGAGAAGCTGAGGTTGTTGATGGCGGACAGGCTGTCCTCCAACTGCCGGACACTTGAGGCGCCGATCAGGGCGGAGGTAACGGGCGATCCCTTGGGCTGGTCCCTCAGGATCCACGCGATGGCCATTTGGGCCAGGGACTGTCCGCGGCCTTCGGCGATCTTCCGCAGCCCGCGGACCCGGTCCAGTTTCTCCTCCGTGATGGAGTCCTCCGAGAGGAAGCGGGCCTTGGCTGCCCGTGAGTCGGCGGGGATGCCGTGGAGGTAGCGGTCCGTGAGCATGCCCTGCGCCAGCGGCGAGAAGGCGATGGATCCGGCCCCCGCCTGGTCCAGCACCTCGTACAGGTTTGGCGAGCCGTCCTCGGTCCAACGGTTAAGCATGGAGTAGCTGGGCTGGTGGATCAGCAGCGGCGTCCCCAGTTCCTTGAGGATGCGGGCGGCCTCAAGGGTCTGCTCCGGCGTGTAGGAGGAGATGCCGGCGTACAGTGCCTTGCCGGAGCGGACGGCGTAGTCCAGGGCGCCCATCGTCTCTTCCATAGGCGTTTCCGGATCAGGCCGGTGGCTGTAGAAGATGTCCACGTAGTCCAGCCCCATACGCTGCAGCGACTGGTCCAGGCTGGAGATCAGGTACTTGCGGGAGCCCCACTCACCGTAGGGTCCGGGCCACATGTAGTAGCCGGCCTTGGTGGAGATGACCAGTTCGTCTCGGTAGGGCTTGAAGTCGTCCCGCAGGTGCCGGCCAAAATTGGTCTCGGCGGACCCGTCCGGCGGGCCGTAGTTGTTTGCAAGGTCGAAGTGGTTGACGCCGAGGTCGAAGGCGCGGCGAAGGATGTCCCGCTGCTCCTCAAAGCGCTTATCGTCGCCGAAGTTGTGCCACAGGCCCAGGGAGATGGCCGGGAGCTTGAGGCCGCTGCGGCCCACCCGGCGGTAGGGCATGGATTCGTAGCGGTTGTCCGCTGCTGAATAAGTCATACGTTCCATCCTGCCAGTTGTGACGCGCGCTACACATCCGGTGTTAGCGCTCAGCAGAAAAGTTACGCCGCGGACCGTGTCCGCGGCGTAACCCTTCGTTTTAGGACTTGAGGATCGCGGCGCTCCAGGGCGCCAGGTCCAGGGATCCGCTGTCCAGGGCGGTTCCTTCGTCCGTGGCCAGCAGGACGCTGCCGGAGGCTTCGTCCAGCCGGACCTTCGACTCGGAGAAATTCACCAGCACCTCAACGCTCCCCCGCCGGAACCGCAGCCAGCCGGCGTCGTCGTCGAACGACACCTCCGTCTCGCCAAAGCCGAGCCCTGCCAGTTCCGAATGCTCGCGGCGCAGGGCCGTCAGCGCCCGGTACAGCTCAAGAAGCCGCGCGTGGTCGCCGGTGGAGGCCTCGGCCCAGTCCAGCTTGGACCGGCGGAAGGTTTCCGGGTCCTGAGGGTCGGGCACGACGGCGGGATCCCACCCCATGCGCTCGAACTCCTTGATGCGCCCTTCCGCGGTGGCCTTTCCGAGCTCCGGTTCGGGGTGCGAGGTGAAGAACTGCCACGGCGTGGTGGCGCCGTATTCCTCACCCATGAACAGCATGGGCGTGAACGGGGAGGTCAGCGTGAGGACCGCGGCCACGGCGAGCTGCCCGTAGGACAGGGACTGCGAGAGCCTGTCCCCGATGGCGCGGTTGCCGATCTGGTCGTGGTTCTGGTTGCAGACCACCAGCGCCGCCGGGTGCGCCAGGGAGCCGTTGATGGGCCGGCCGTGATGGCGCCCACGGAAGCTGGAATAGCTGCCGTCATGCAGGAACCCGTCCTTCAGCACCTTGGCCAGCACGGCCAGGGACTCGAAGTCCGAGTAGTAGCCAGTGGTCTCACCGCTGACGCTGACGTGCACCGCGTGGTGGAAGTCATCGCTCCACTGCCCGGCCAGTCCGTACCCGTTGGAGTCCCGGGGATAGATCAGGCGAGGGTTGTTGAGGTCCGATTCCGCAATGAGAGTCTTCGGCAGCCCGGACTCGGCCGAGATGGCGTCGCCCAAAGCCCCCAGCTCCTCCAGGATGTGCACCGCGCGTTCATCCTTCAGCGCGTGCACCGCGTCCAGGCGGAGCCCGTCCACGTGGTAGTCGCGCAGCCAGAGAGCGGCGTTGTCCAGGATGTATTCGCGGACCACGTCCGAGCCGGGGCCGTCCAGGTTCACGGAGTCGCCCCAGGTGTTGGCGTCCCCCTGCTTCATGTAGGGGCCGAACTTGGGCAGGTAGTTCCCGCTGGGGCCCAGGTGGTTGTACACCACGTCCTGGATGACGCCCAGCCCTGCGGCGTGGGCGGCATCAACGAAACGCTGGTACGCCGCCGGGCCGCCGTAGCCTTCGTGCACCGTGTACCACTGGACACCGTCGTAGCCCCAGTTGTGCGTGCCGTTGAAGCCGTTGACGGGCAGCAGCTCCACGAAGTCGATGCCCAGGTCCGCCAGGTAGCCCAGCTTCTCCACCGCCGCGTCCAGGGTTCCTTCGGGGGTGAAGGTGCCCACGTGGAGTTCGTAGATCACGCCACCCTGCAGGTCCTTGCCGCGCCAGCCCGAATCCTGCCATGCATAGGCTGCGGGATCGTACGTCCTGGACTGCTCATGCACGCCGGCGGGGAGTCGCCGGGACCTGGGATCCGGAATGGGGGTGGTGTCCCCGTCCAGCAGGTAGCCGTAGTCCACGTCACCGTCCGCAGGAGCGTCGGGGGCGGTCCACCAGCCTTCTGCTCCCGGCTCCGTGTCCTTCTTCTCTACCATCGGGTACTGCCGGCCGTCGGCCTGCAAAACCACCGATGAAGCGTCCGGTGCCCAGACGTCGAAGCGTTCGGGTCCAACGTTGACCAGGGTCATGCCTTTTCTCCATCCGCGGGTACCAGCAGGGCCACCGGGTAGGTACCCAGGACCTCTGCCACCGAAACCGGGCCAGGTCCGTAGCTGGCCCCCGTGAGTTCGTCCCGCATCGTGGTGGAAAGCTCGACGGCGGTGTCCCGCCACCCGCCCCCGGCCTCCAGTCCGGCGGGGAGCCGGGTGGCCAGCGTGAGGGCGCCGGAGGAGGTGTCGCTTCCCCGGCTGAAGGCAAGCAGGTGTCCGGCGGCTACACCGGCGGCTGCGACGGGCGTGTACCCCTGGAACAGCTCCGGCCGGTCCCGGCGCAGGCGGAGGGCCCGCGAGGTGACCAAAAGCTTGCTGGCCTCGGTGCCCGCGTCAGGCAACGTGCCGGCGTCGAGCTTTGCCAGCTCCGCCTGCCGGGCGCCAAAGTCCACGGGACGGCGGTTGTCCGGGTCGGTCAGCGAGCGTTCCCAGAACTCGCTGCCCTGGTACACGTCCGGCACGCCGGGCATGGTCAGCTGGACCAGCTTGGCCGACACGGAGTTTGCAGCGGAGTAGGCGTCGATGCGGGTCACGAAGTCCGCCACCACCTTGGCAACCTTGTCGTTGTCGAAGACCGCATCCACCGCGGCTTGTACTGACGCCTCGAATTCCTCGTTGGGGTCAGTCCACTTGGTGGAGTTGCCGGCTTCCCGGGCCGCCTTTTCGGCATAGCCCTGCAGCCGTTCCCGGCTGGCCGGCCAGGCGCCGATGATTGCCTGCCACAGCAGGTTCTCGTACGGGCCGTCAGGGATCGGCGCCAGCCCCCGGAGCGTCTCCAGCGTTTCCGCCCACTCCTGCGGCAGTTCGGCGATGACCGAAATCCGGGCCCGGGCATCCTCGCTGCGCTTGGTGTCGTGGGTGGACAGGGTGGTCATGGACAGCGGCAGGTCCTGCTGGCGCCGCTGCATCCGCCGGTGGAATTCCTCCGGCGCCACGGCGAACTCAGTGGGTTCGGCCCCCACCTCGGTCAGGGTGCCCAGCCGGGTGTAGCGGTAGAACGCCGTGTCCTCCACGCCTTTGGCCATGACCATGCCGGAGGTCTGCTGGAACCGGATGGCAATCGGATTGGCAGGATCCAGGAGCAGCGGAAGGAGGGTTCCCACCGCCACGTCCAGGTCCGGCCGGTGCGCGGCAGCTGACTCGCAGGCTTCCTTGAGGACGTCGGCGCCCACCGGCAGGTAGGACCGGTACACCGGGAAGGACGCGATGATCTCGGCGATCGCATCGGCCGCTTGGTCCAGCTCAAGCCCGTAAGACTCTGGAACCAGCCGGGCCAGGCGCAGCACCTCAGAGCGCAGGATGCCGTCGGCGATCATGCGCTTGGTCCCGCGGATCATCTCTGCATAGTCAGCCGGCTCCGAGGAACCGCGCAGCCTGGCATCCAGTGCGTCCAGTGCCTGCTGCCCTGCCGGGTCCACGAAGACCCGGTCCACGTCCGCCAGGGCGTCGTATCCGGTGGTGCCTTCGCACGCGAACTCCTGCGGGAGCACTTCCCCGGGTTCAAGGATCTTCTCCACCAGGACATATGCCCCGCCGCTGAGGTCCTTGAGCCAGCGAAGGTAGCCTGCGGGATCGGCCAGGCCGTCCGGGTGGTCCACGCGGAGCCCGTCCACCAGGCCCTCCGTGAACCAGCTGCCCACCTCGGCATGGGCCTCTTCGAACACGGACGGCACCTCAACGCGGATGCCCGCGAGCGTGGTGACAGCAAAGAAGCGCCGGTAGTTCAGCTCGGCGTCGGCACGGCGCCAGTCCATCAGCTGGTAATGCTGGCGGCTGTGCACCTCCTGCGGGGAGTCACCCTCGCTGTACGTGCCCTCGGCCAGGGGGAACCGGTGGTCGTAGTAGCGGAGTTCGCCGTCCTTGACCTCCAGCTTGTCCAGGTCCTCGTCTGAGCCCAGCATGGGCAGCCGGACCTTTCCGCCGCCCAGGTCCCAGTCGACGTCGAACGCTTCGGCGTAGGGTGAGCCGCGGCCTTCCTTGAGGAGGGACCACCACCACGGGTTCTGCGGCGGGGATGCCACGCCCACATGGTTGGGCACGATGTCCACCAGGACACCCATGCCGTGCTCGCGGGCCGCCCTGGAAAGGGCCAGCAGGCCTTCCGCGCCGCCGCGGTCCGGGTCCACCGCGGAGGGGTCGGTCACGTCATAGCCGTGGTCCGAGCCCTTCTCCGCGGTGAGGATGGGCGACAGGTACACCCAGTCCACGCCGAGATCCTTCAGGTACGGGACCTGTTCGGCGGCGTCGAACAGGGTGAAGCTGCTGCGGATCTGGAAACGGTAGGTGGAGACCGGGGTCCTCATGCCTTCGTTGCCTTTGCCTCGCTTGCTTCCGCTGCCTTGGTCTGGGCCTCCACCATTTCCTCCTGGGCTTCCTCATGTTCGGCCATGGACGCCAGGGATGCGGCTGCCGACGTGTCCACTTCTTCCTCGGGGCCGGAGTAGGCGCGCAGCACCACCATCGACTTCGCTTCCAGCGTCAGTGTCGCCTTCGCCTTGAGGGGCTCGTAGGCATCGGCCTGCTTGGCCGTATCAATCAGCACCTCCCAGTACTGCGAGTACTCATCGGAGGGCAGGCAGAAGTCCACAACGTCGTCGTGGGCGTTGAACGCCATGATGAAGCTGTCGTCGGTGATGCGCCGGCCGCGGGAATCCTGTTCCTGGATGCCGTCGCCGTTGTAGAACACGCCGATGGTCCGGCCGAAGCCGCTCCCCCAGTCCTCGGGCAGCATTTCGGTGCCATCGGTCTTCAGCCAGACGATGTCCGGCAGCTTCTCGCCTTCGCCGCGGCGTACTGGGCGGCCGTCGAAGAAGCGGCTGCGGCGGAACGTGGGGTGGTCGTGGCGGAGCTTATTGACGAAGGCGGTGAACTCCACCAGCGGCTGGTCCATGGCTTCCCAGTGGATCCAGCTGAGCTCGGAGTCCTGGCAGTAGGTGTTGTTGTTGCCCTGCTGGGTGCGGCCGAGTTCGTCGCCGTGCAGCAGCATCGGCACACCCTGCGAGAGCAGCAGGGTGGCGATGAAGTTGCGCTGCTGGCGGGCGCGCAGGGTAAGGACCTTGTCGTCGTCCGTGTCGCCTTCAACGCCGCAGTTCCAGGACCGGTTGTGCGATTCGCCGTCGTTGTTGCCTTCGCCGTTGGCCTCGTTGTGCTTCTCGTTGTAGGAGACCAGGTCCCGCATGGTGAAACCGTCGTGCGCGGTGACGAAGTTGATCGAGGCCACCGGCCGGCGGGCGGAGCTTTCGTACAGGTCGGCGGAGCCGGTCAGCCGGGACGCGAACTCGCCCAGGGTGGACGGCTCGCCACGCCAGAAGTCGCGGACGGTGTCGCGGTACTTGCCGTTCCATTCGGTCCACTGCGGCGGGAAGTTGCCCACCTGGTAGCCGCCGGGGCCAACGTCCCACGGTTCTGCGATCAGCTTGACCTGGGAGACTACGGGGTCCTGCTGGATGAGTTCGAAGAAGGTGGAGAGCTTGTCCACGTCATAGAACTCGCGGGCCAGGGTGGAGGCGAGGTCGAAACGGAAGCCGTCCACGTGCATCTCGGTGACCCAGTAGCGCAGGGAGTCCATGAGCAGCTGCAGGGAGTGCGGGTGGCGCACGTTCAGCGAGTTGCCGGTGCCGGTGTAGTCCATGTAGTGCTTGAGGTCGTTGTCCACCAGGCGGTAGTAGGCCTGGTTGTCGATGCCCTTGAAGGACAGCGTGGGGCCCAGGTGGTTGCCTTCGGCGGTGTGGTTGTAGACGACGTCGAGGATCACTTCGATGCCGGCGCGGTGCAGGTCGCGGACCATGGCCTTGAATTCCTGGACCTGGTGCCCGACGTCACCGGTGGAGCTGTAGGTGTTCTGCGGGGCGAAGAAGCCGATGGTGTTGTAGCCCCAGTAGTTGTTCAGCCCCTTCTCCACCAGGGTGCCGTCGTTGACGAACTGGTGGACCGGCATGAGCTCGATGGCGGTGACGCCGAGCTTTTTCATGTGGTCGATGACCGCGGGGTGGGCCACGCCGGCATAGGTGCCGCGCTGTTCTTCGGGGATCTCCGGGTGCAGTTCGGTGAGGCCCTTGACGTGGGCTTCGTAGATTACCGACTGGTGGTACGGGATCTTCAGCTGGCGGTCGCCGTCCCATTCGAAGAAGGGGTTGATGACCACGCCGTGCATGGTGTGCGGGGCAGAATCGGCGTCGTTTCGGGAATCAGGGTCGCCGAATTCGTAGGAGAAGAGGGCGGGATCCCAGTCGATCTGGCCCTGGATGGCCTTGGCATAGGGGTCCATCAGCAGCTTGTTCGGGTTGAAGCGGTTGCCGCTGGCGGGATCGTAGGGGCCGTGCACCCGGTAGCCGTACTTCTGGCCGGGCTGGATGTGCGGCAGGTAGCAGTGCCACACGTAGCCGTCCACCTCGGTCAGTTCGATCCGGGTTTCGGTCAGGTCATCGGACAGGAGGCAGAGTTCCACCCGCTCGGCCCGTTCGCTGAACAGGGCGAAATTGGTGCCGGTGCCGTCAAAGGTAGCTCCCAGCGGGTAGGCATTTCCAGGCCAGACTTCCATCGTGCTCCTCATTTTGTGGTCAGCAGCGAGGGCATCGGAACGCCCCTGCTGCTGGTGCGAACTAATGCCTACCGTAGTGGCTGGCTGTGACTATTACGTTTCCAGGCTCCATGTTTACTAAGCATGCTGACTTTACCCCAAATTTCCGGTATGGCATTCGCCACCCCGCCGGCGGTGATCGGGCCGCCTGACACCGCCTCCGACGCCGTACGCCCCGCGCGGCCGTGCAGGGCGGCCCCAAGTGCGGCGATGGCGGCCCACCGCCCGTCCGCCGCGATGCCCGCCGCACTGAAGGGTCCGACGTCGGGCCCTGCCTGGGCAAGCAGCGCACCGATGACGCCGGCAAGGACGTCACCGCTGCCGGCAGTTGCGAGCCAGGGCGTACCGTCTGCCTGGCTGAAGGCGTCGCCCGAGGGCGCGGCCACGAGCGTGCTGGCGCCCTTGAGCAGGACGGTGGCTCCCGTGCGGCCCGCAGCTTGGCGGACGGCCGTGAGCGTCCCCGCCTCCACCGCATCGCGGTCCTCGCCGCCGCCCAGTCGCTGGAACAGCGATGCCAGCTCCCCCGCGTGCGGTGTCAGCACCACGTGCGGGGCGAGGGTTTCGGGAAGTGCGGGCAGCGCGCCGGCGTCCGCAACGACGGGAAGGCCGGACGTGATGGCGTCACGCGCGCGGGCCAGCTGGTCGTGGTCCTGTGGGCCCATGCCGGAGCCCACCAGCCACGCCTGCACGCGGTTGTCGGCCACCGTCCCGGTGCTGCACACCACCTCCGGGCAGGACTGCCGCACCAGGTCTGCCACCGACGGCGGACCCAGGTACCGCACCATGCCCACTCCTGCGGCAAGGGCGCCCCGGCACGCCAGGACGGCGGCTCCCGGGTAGTCCTCGGAGCCAGCCACCACGCCCAACACGCCGCGGGAATACTTCTGCGCGCGCCGGGCGGGCTGCGGCAGGAGGCGGGCCATGTCGGCGTCCTCAAGCCGGCGCAGGGAGGGCTGCGGCAGGTGCTCCTCAATTCCGATCGGCACCACCGAGACGCGTCCCGAGTAGTCAGCGGCGGGGTCCGCCAGCAGGCCGGCCTTCGCTCCCCCGAAAGTCACGGTCAGGTCAGCGGGCAGGACAGGAAGATGGGCCTCGCCGGTATCGGCATCCACGCCGCTGGGAAGGTCGCAGGCCACTACGAAGCCGCGCCTCTTTCCGCCACTGATTGCCTGGACCAGGTCCGCGGCACTTCCGCGCAGCCCGCCCTTGGCACCGGTCCCCAGCACGGCGTCAATGACGACGTCGGCCGCTGCGGCTTCCCCCGCAACTTCCGGAAGTGCCGAATCTTTGAGCCGGTGCACCTGGCCGCCCGCGCGCTCAAAGGCCACCAGACCAGCCGGATGGGCCGCATCCCCGGTGAGTACCGCCGTCGTACGCATGCCGCGGGAGGCCAGGAAGGCGCCGGCGTAAAGGCCGTCGCCGCCGTTGTTGCCCTTGCCGGCCAGCACCACCACGCGGGCGCCGTTCAGGCGGCGGCCCCGGGACGTGAGTTCGCGGACGACCGCGTTGGCCAGGCCGTGCGCGGCGCGCTGCATGAGCACGTCCCCGAGGCCGGCGGCCAGGAGGGGTTCCTCGGCTGCCCGGACCTGGGTTCCGGTGTAGGCACTGATCATGCGGCGGCCGCCGGGTCAGCCTTCGGCCAGGACCGTGGCCGTGGCGATGCCGCCGTCGTGGCTGATGGAGAGGTGCCAGCGCTTGACGCCCTTGGCCTCGGCAACCGCCAGGACGGTCCCCTTGACCTGGACGGTGGGTCCGTTGTGGTCAAGGCCGATCCAGCAGTCCTGCCAGTTCATGCCGGCAGGGGCACCCAGGACCTTGGCCACGGCTTCCTTCGCGGCGAACCGGGCTGCCAGGGAGCGGGTGTTCAGTTCCCGCTCCGCCGGGACGAACAGGCGGTCCCTCAGGCCCGGTGTCCGTTCCAGCTGGCGGCCGAACCGCTCGATGTCTACTACGTCTACCCCAATGCCAACGATCATGCGGTTCATTCTACGGGGGTGGTCCTGGCGGCAAGCGGGCGCACGCCGCCGGCCCCCATTGTCCGCCATCAGCGCAAAAGCGTGACTTTTGGGCTGACAACGTAAAGTGCACGCCGGAACCCCGGGGTCTGCTCAGCCGAGGAGTGCCGAAAGTTACGCAAACCCGTTCGGCCGTTGCCTCGGCCACCGGGCAACTGCTGTACGTTTTTCCATTCGCTGTAGACAATGCCCTATGGACGCCACAAAAGACTCTCAGCCGCCACGAAAAAGAAGACCATGGCTAAGGGCGCCGAAAGGAACCCTGATCACCCTGGCTGTGATCGCGGCTGCACTACTGCTGTTCCAGGCGTCGTACCTGCTGGGAACGGCCCGGATGGTGTCCCTCGCCGACAGGCTCAGGCCGCTGGAAGGGTGGAAACCGGATGGTGAAAACGTCAGCGGCGGCATCTTCTGCACCGGCATCGATGTTCCCTGTGACAGCATGTGGCGCCAGTACCGGACGGAGCAGCCTGTGACTCCAGACGACGTCCGCAGACTAAGCGTGGCAGCGGGGCTGGACGGGAAGGTGGAGGGAGACTGCCAAAGCTCCCCGCTCCCGGCGAACGTCTCGTCGCTGTATACAGCTTGCCGGGCAAGCAGTGTGCTGGATGGCTATGACATTGAAGTTCAGGTGCTGAAACATGCGGAAAAGGATCCGGAGCGGATCATCCAGTTCGAGCTGAGCAGCATCAAAAACCGTAGGTAGAACGGAAGCCCCAGGCCGTAAAGGGCCTGGGGCTTCCGCTGTCTTGAACGAGACCGACTATTCGACGGTGACGCTCTTGGCGAGGTTGCGGGGCTGGTCCACGTCATAGCCCTTGGCTGCGGCGAGTTCCGCGGCGAAGATCTGCAGCGGGACGGTGGTCAGCAGGGGCATGAGCAGGGTGGGGGTTTCGGGGACGTAGAAGACGTATTCGGCGTAGGCCTTGACGGCTTCGTCGCCTTCCTCGGCGATGACCAGGGTCCGGGCGCCGCGGGCGCGGACTTCCTGGATGTTGGAGACCACCTTGGAGTGCAGCGAGTCGCGGCCGCGCGGGGACGGGACCACCACGAACACGGGCTGGCCGTCATCGATCAGGGCGATGGGGCCGTGCTTGAGCTCACCGGCGGCGAAGCCTTCGGCATGGATGTACGCGATTTCCTTGAGCTTCAGCGCGCCTTCGAGGGCCACGGGGTAGCCCACGTGCCGGCCCAGGAACAGCACCGACTTCTCGTTGGCCATGCTGCGGGCCAGTTCGCGCAGCGGACCTGCGTTGTCCAGGATGGTTTGGATCTTCGCGGGGATCTTGTTCAGGTCCGCGAGGACGTCCTTGATCTGGCCGGAGAAGATGTTCCCGCGCAGCTGGGCCAGGTACAGGCCCAGCAGGTACGCGGCGGTGATCTGCGCCAGGAACGCCTTGGTGGACGCCACCGCGATTTCCGGGCCGGCGTGCGTGTAGAGCACGGCGTCGGATTCACGCGGGATGGTGGAGCCGTTGGTGTTGCAGATGGAGATGGTCTTGGCGCCCTGTTCCCGGGCGTAGCGGACGGCCATCAGCGTGTCCATGGTCTCGCCGGACTGGCTGATCGAGACCACCAGGGTGTTCTCGTTCAGGATCGGATCCCGGTAGCGGAACTCGTGCGCGAGCTCCACCTCGGTGGGGATCCGGCACCAGTTCTCAATGGCGTACTTGGCCACCATGCCCGCGTACGCGGCGGTGCCGCAGGCCAGCACGATGATCTTGTCCACCTGCTTGAGCAGTTCGGGGTCGATCCGGAGCTCGTCCAGGGTCAGTTTGCCCTTGATGTCCGAACGCCCCAGCAGGGTCTGCGCCACGGCGTCGGGCTGGTCATGGATTTCCTTCTCCATGAAGGAGGAGAAACCGCCCTTTTCCGCCGACGCCGGGTCCCAGTCCACGTGGTATTCCTTGCCCTGGGCCGGGTTGCCATAGAAATCGGTAATCTCCACCGTGTCCGCGGTAATGGTGACGATCTGGTCCTGGCCCAGCTCCACCGCGCGGCGGGTGTAGTCGATGAACCCGGACACGTCCGAGCCCAGGAAGTTCTCGCCCTCGCCCAGGCCGACCACCAGCGGTGAGTTGCGGCGGGCGGCCACGACGACGTCGGGCTGGTCCGCGTGCACGGCAAGGAGCGTGAAGGCGCCCTCCAGGCGCTGGCAGGCCAGCTCCATGGCGTGCGTCAGGCCGCCGTTGGCGGTGTCCCCGCCGAGCTTGTTCCGGAGGATGTCCGCGAGCAGGGCAGCGGCGACTTCGGTGTCCGTCTCGGACAGGAACGTCACGCCCTTTTCCAGCAGCTCAGCCTTGAGCTCGGCGAAGTTTTCGATGATGCCGTTGTGGATCACGGCCAGCTTGCCGCCGTCAGCCAGGTGCGGGTGCGCGTTGCGGTCCGTGGGGCCGCCGTGCGTGGCCCAGCGGGTATGACCGATACCGGTCACCGACTCCGGCAACGGGCGGGCCTCCAGCTCGGCGATCAGGTTGCTCAGCTTCCCGGACTTCTTCCGCGACTCAATGGTCCCCTGGGACACCACCGCCACCCCGGCCGAGTCATAACCGCGGTACTCCAGGCGGCGCAGTCCCTCCAGGACAACATCCAGCGCACTGTGACCGTTAATTGCACCGTCAACCCGACGGCCTACGTATCCCACGATTCCACACATAGGCACAAGACTATCGGCAGCGTGGCTGTTGCTCTAAACCGGCAGCCCGTCCGGCACGCCGTCCTGAACAGCCCACGTGACGTGCGCCGCCGCGCTGAGCAGGGGCGTCATTTCGTGATGGGCCGGGCGCGGGGCAGAATCTTTACCGTGACTTCGCAACGCAATGAAGCGAACGGGGAGGGTGCCTCGCCGTTCGTGGAGCTGGACCGGCAAACCTGGTCCCGGCTCGCAGCCCAGATGGAACAGCCCCTTAATGAAGAGGACGTGCTGCGCCTTCGCGGGCTCGGTGACCCCCTGGACATCAATGAAGTCAGGGATGTCTACCTGCCGCTGTCACGGCTCCTGCACCTGTACGTGGAGGCGGCGGGGCAGCTGCACGCGGCCACCACCACATTCCTGGGCGAGCAGACCCAGCGCACCCCCTTCGTGATCGGCGTGGCCGGTTCGGTTGCCGTAGGCAAGTCCACCATCGCCCGAGTGCTGCGTGAGATGCTCCGCCGCTGGCCGGGCACCCCCAACGTGGAGCTCATCACCACTGACGGCTTCCTCTATCCCCTGGCCGAGCTCAAGCGCCGGCAGCTGCTGGACCGGAAGGGGTTCCCGGAGTCCTACGACCGCCGTGCACTGCTGCGCTTCGTGAGCGAGATCAAGGGTGGCGCCGAGGAGGTGCGCGCGCCCTGGTACTCCCACGTCACGTATGACATCGTTCCCGGCAAGGAAGTGGTGGTCCGCCGCCCGGACGTGCTGATCGTGGAAGGCCTGAACGTGCTGGCTCCGGCGCGGCCGCGGCATGACGGCCGCCAGGGCCTGGCGCTGAGCGATTTCTTCGACTTCTCCATCTACGTCGATGCCAAGACCTCCTACATCGAGGAGTGGTACGTGGACCGGTTCCGGAAGCTGCGGAGCACCGCGTTCGCGCAGCCGGAGTCCTACTTCCACCGCTACGCCACGCTGTCCGACGACGAAGCCGAAAGCACCGCCCGGGACATCTGGAAGCGGATCAACGAGCCCAACCTGGAGGAGAACGTCCTTCCCACGCGGGGCCGGGCACAGCTGGTGCTGACCAAAGAGGCAGACCACTCCATCCGGCGCATGCTGCTCCGGAAGGTCTAGCACAGGTGTGCTACCAATGCGGATCCCCCAGCCGGCGCAGCTTCACCCGCTTCCTGGCAGCGGGGGCAGGGCTCACTGTCCTGGCAGCCTGCACGCCTGAGGCGCCCAAGGCGGTGGCGCCGTCGTCCGCTCCTTCCTCCGCGTCCCCCTCCCCTGCGGCCGTCACCGTTTCGGCGGCCCCGACGGCGGAAACGGCCACGGTGGGCCAGTCGCCGGAGGCGCCGTCCCCGACGCCGTCGCCGTCGCCGTCGGCCACTGTCGCGCGGCAGTTTTCGCTCGATGACCCTGCCAGCCCGTGGGTCATCGTCAACAAGCACCGGCCACTGAACCCGGCGGACTTTGTGCCGGCCGACCTGGTGCGTCCCGCCATCGCCATTTCCGCCGCTGGCGAAGCAGCGCTGCTGAACAGTACGACGGCGGCGGCGGCCGAAGCCATGTTCGCGGCGGCCGCGCAGGACGGCGTCGCGATGGTCCTGGCCAGCGGCTACCGCTCGTACAGCACCCAGGTGACCACCTACAACGGGTACGTCGCCGCGCGTGGACAGGCCGACGCCGACACGGCCAGTGCACGGCCTGGCCACTCGGAGCACCAGACGGGGTGGGCGTTCGACATTGCGGACGGCGGGGGCGCCTGCAGCTTCCAGCCGTGCTTCGCCGACCAGCCCGCGGCATCCTGGGCGAAGGCGAACGGGCACCGGTTCGGGTTTGTGGTGCGGTACCCCTGGATGCTGCACCCGGTCACGGGGTACTACTACGAGCCGTGGCACCTGCGGTACGTGGGCGTGGAGGCGGCCACGGACATGGCGAACCGTGGCATCGGCACCCTGGAGGAATACTTCGGCCTGGAGGCGGCGCCGGGGTACCTGTGACAAGGGATAGTCACTGTCCCGCCAGGTCAGTAACCGCGCACCCACCTCTTCACACCACCAGTCGTTCGCTGGTATCCCTCACCCCATAATTCCCAGCCGATCAAGCTGAGGGCCATCAGTGACACGGCGGCAGTTGTTTATTATGATCTCGATCTCGGATTGCCTGCCGAATCGTTTGGTATCCCTTTTGGCCATGTCTGTGCAGGCGTCTTCTTGGAGTCCTTATCTGTGGTGGCGGAAGCCCGCGGCTACAGGACAGTAGAATTCCTCGAACATTCGGAAATGGATTTCGCTGCCGCAGACCGCTTGCATCGTATTGGGACAGTGCGATTGGAACCCGTCGCCGAGGACGACGAGTTGCAGTCCGCGGCTCAACGCCGGTTGGCTGCGTTCCGGTCACGACGAACTTCCCGCCGGCCCTATGACAGCAGGCTCGTTGGCGCCGAGTTACTGACATCAGCTTCCTCAATAGCCGCCGCGCAAGGATACGAATTCCGGTCGACTACCGACGCCCGCATTGTCTCTTTACTTGTGCAAATCAACCAGAAGACCCTGTTTTCCGACTTGCGCAATGATGCCGTCTACGCCGAGATTATGCATTGGCTGCGGTTCTCGAAGGATGAAGCGGCCGCGCTGGCCGACGGTCTTAGTGCAGAAACCATGATCATGCCGGGTCCTGTGCTTCGTTTCGCCATGCGGCACCGCGGCTTGTGGTCCTTCCCAGTAATTGGCGGCTTAATCAGAGCCATCTACTTGCGCACCATGCGTGGGGTGCGCCAGCTCGGGTGGCTCGAAGGCCCGTTCGATGAACCGGCGGATTACTTGGAAGCCGGGCGTACGTTCATGCGGATCTGGCTGTTCTTCTCTGAAAAAGGCGTGTGCCTTCATCCCTTCGGGACTGTCATCACCAACCCGGTCTCCCACGCCGAATTCGTTCGGGCGGCGGGAATTAGTGAAACCGCGGGCAGAATGGCCTGGATGCTGTTCAGGTTCGGATACAGCGCCACCCCTCCAGCCGCGCACCGCCGCCCGGCCACCTCGACCCTGCTTAGTCCATTGCCTGAGGACACATCAATACAGGAGCCTGTCCGTGAATAAAACGTTGGTATTCGCATTCGTTTTTCTGATGGACAGGTTCGTTGGCCTGTTCACCCCGAGGATTTCCACGCACCGGATACTGCTCATGCCTGGGATTGAACCTTTCCGGTGGGCCGCCGGGCGGTGGAGGGCGTGGCGGACCTTTGAGATCGCGGCTAAACGGGTGCCTGCCTATCGCGAGTTCCTCGCCGAACACCGGGTGCCCGGAAAGCTCTCTTTCAGTGGCAATAAGCTTACGCAGGCGTTCGCAGCGCTCCCGGAAATGGACAAGGACAGCTATATCAAGCGGTGGACCATTCCTGCCCGCAGTGTGGGTGGCGTTCTTCCCCGCCACGGGGTCGTAGTGGATGAATCGTCCGGAAGCTCAGGTGTTCCCACCAGCTGGGTGCGAGGCTTGGAGGAACGCCTCGCCACGCGGCAGTTGCTCCAGGTGGGTTTTTCGCGGACCGCAGAGACGCTCAAGAAGCAACCGTTCGTGCTCAACTGTTTCTCCCTTGGCGCATGGGCGACGGGGATGAACGTCAGCACTTCCCTCACGGATGTCACAATGATCAAATCCATCGGGCCGGACCGCGACAAAGTCATCGCCACGATGCTCGAATTTGGGACGGACTACACGTACATCATCCTCAGTTACCCGCCCTTCCTGAAGGCTTTGTTCGAAGACGAACGTATCGCTTGGGAAGACTACGACATCGTCGCGGCGTTCGGCGGCGAGGGCATCAGCGAGAACATGCGCGGGCACATCACAAAGTACGCCCACAGCGCTTTCGGCTCCTACGGGGCCTCCGACCTGGAAATCAACATTGCAATAGAGACTGACTACACCGTGGCGCTCCGTCAGGCCATCGCCGCGGATCCGGCGCTGTCGGCGCGGCTCACCAAGCAGGACGAGTACGGCGTGCTGCCGATGATCTTCCAGTTCAACCCCTACGACTACCTCCTTGAAACAAATGCGGATGGCGAACTGATCGTCACGATCGTGCGGAAAGAGAACGTCAACCCGCGGATCCGCTACAACATCCATGACCGCGGGCACGTCCTGCGCGTCCGCGACCTCAACGCCGTACTCAAGGAGTTCGGGCTCGAACACGTCATTCGCCAGCAGTTCCTCGATCTGCCCTTGCTGTTCCACTATGGCAGGAGCGACCTGTCCGTTGATTTCAACGGCGCGGTTGTTGCACCGGATGCGCTGCGTGACGTCCTCAGCAGCGACCGCAGGCTTCTCGCAGCCGTAGAAAACCACCGCCTTGTCAGTTTCGAAGACGAGCAAGGAAACCGGCAGCTGCACATCGCGCTCCAGCTCACGGCAAAAGCCACCTACGAATGCACCCTGGACCAGGTCGCGTACAGGAACTACATACTTGAGCAACTGAGGGAGATGAACGGCGACTTCAACAACGCAATCCTGACATCGGCGGAGTCAAGCCTGCCCACTGTTGCGTTCTACGCGTTGCGTACAGGACCCTTCAAAACAGATGGCGCAAAACTAAAAAACGAATACGTTTGGCAACTCGGCCCCTCAGCTCCCCAGGACTGGGCCTTGGACCTAACCTTCCGAGCCCAGAAGAATTCTGCAGCCGCTTCCTGATACACGGCCATGGCCCCTACCCCGCTCGGCATTTCCCGATAAGTTCGCGTACTGAAATCTGCGCTACTTTGGTTTCTATGCTTAGTGGATTCAAGAATTTCATCATGAAGGGCAACGTGGTTGACCTTGCGGTCGCCGTTGTCATGGGTACTGCGTTCGGTGCGGTGGTGACGGCCCTGGTGAACAAGGTGCTGATGCCGTTCGTCTCGGGCCTGGTGGGTGCGCCCAACTTTGACAGCTTCGCAAGGGTGGAGCTGAACGGCAACGCTATCGAGTTCGGCGTCCTGCTGACCGCCATTGTCAATTTCCTGCTCATTGCCGCGGCCATCTACTTTGTGGTGGTGATGCCGATGAACATCATGATCGAGCGCCGGAACCGCCGGCTGGGAATCAACAAGGACGTGAAGAAGGACGCTGCCGAGGATCCGCAGGTTGCACTGCTGACCGAGATCCGGGACGCACTGAAGGAACGCGTCTAAGCCGTTTGTTAATCGCAAAGTGGCCCGTCTCCTGTTGGGAGGCGGGCCACTTCGCGTGCGGCTAGTTCGAGGCCAGCTCCAGCGCGAGTGCGGTCCGGACCACCTGGGCGAGGTGTTCGGCGATGGACTGGGCGGTCTCTTCGTCCGCGGCCTCCACCATCACACGGACCACGGGCTCGGTGCCGGAGGGGCGGAGCAGGACGCGGCCGGTGTCGCCCAGCGCCGCTTCCGCCGCTGCCACTGCCTGGGCCAGGACATCGCTGCTGCCCACCCGGCTGCGGTCCACGCCCTTGACGTTGATGAGCACCTGCGGGAGCTTGGTCATGACCGTGGCCAGTTCCTTGAGCGGTTTCCCGGTCAGGGCCACCTGCGCGGCGAGCTGCAGGCCGGTGAGGAGGCCGTCGCCGGTGGTTGCATGGTCGGCGAAAATCACGTGGCCGGACTGCTCGCCACCCAGGTTGTAGCCGCCGTCGCGCATGCCTTCCAGGACGTAACGGTCGCCCACAGCGGTTTCCACGATAGTGATGCCAGCGTTGCGGAGGGCGATCTTGAGGCCGAGGTTGCTCATGACGGTGGCCACCAGGACGTCGTCCTTGAGCTTGCCGGACTTCTTGAGCGCTACGGCGAGGACGGCCATGATCTGGTCCCCGTCCACCTCGTTGCCCTCGTGGTCCACGGCAAGGCAGCGGTCGGCGTCGCCGTCGTGGGCAATGCCCAGGTCGGCGCGGTATTTGCCCACGGCGTCCTTGAGCGGGCCGAGGTGGGTGGATCCGACGCCGTCGTTGATATTGAGGCCGTCGGGGTCTGCGCCGATGACGATGACGTGGGCGCCGGCGTCCTTAAAGAGCTGGGGCGAGCAGCCGCTGGCAGCGCCGTTGGCGCAGTCCAGCACGACGGTGAGGCCATCCAGCCGGTGCGGGAGGGTGCGGAGCAGGTGGACGATGTAGCGATCCTCGGCATCGGAGAAGCGCTGGATACGCCCAACCTCCGCGCCCGTGGGGCGGACGGCTTCCTTACCCATCTGGGCTTCGATGGCGTCTTCTACTTCATCCGGCAGCTTCTGCCCGCCGCGGGCGAAGAATTTGATGCCGTTGTCCGGCGCGGGGTTGTGGGAGGCGGAGATCATGACGCCGAAGTCCGCGTCCAGGTCTGCCACGAGGTAGGCGGCGGCGGGGGTGGGCAGGACGCCGGCGTCGTAGACGTCGATGCCGGAGCTGGCGAGACCGGCTTCCACTGCGGCGGCGATAAATTCACCGCTGGCACGCGGGTCCCGGGCAAGCACGGCGCGGGGCCGGGAGCCGTTGGAGTTGCGGTCGTGACCGAGCACGACGGCGGCCGCCTGGGCCAGCTGCAGGGCCAGTTCTGCTGTCAGCAGGCCGTTGGCCAGCCCCCGGACACCATCAGTTCCAAATAATCTAGACACCGGTCAAGTGTAGAGGATGGGGTTGCGGAGGTTTGAAACGGCTGGCCAGCGCCTGATTTGAACCGGCGCTGGCGTTTCCTGCTTACTAGAACACCTGTGTCTCAAAGAATCCGTACACATAGAACAGGACGGCGCCGCCCGCGACCACGAGCACGATAGGTCCGGGGATTAGCCCCTGCTTCCAGATGAGCGAGAGGATGCCCAGGAAGATCGTAAAGAGGGCCAGGGGAAACGAAAAGAAGATAATCAAAAGTCCGTAACCCACGCCGGAGTCCACTCCGCTTTTATCCGGGATTGCCGCAGGCCAGCACGAGAACCAGAACGTTCAGGATAAGCAACAGGAGGGCGAGCAGGCCAGCGCCGGATCTCCACGCCCCGTGATTTGGTCGCTGTCCGGAATCTGCCTGGCCACCACCGGCTTCCTCTGCCCCCATAGCGGCGAGCGTAACCTAACTGGTGAACTGGCTGCTTTAAATGCAGAAACCCGCCCCACCAAAAGGTGGGACGGGCCTCTGTGCAAGCGGATTTAGCGCTTGGAGTACTGCTGAGCCTTACGGGCCTTCTTGAGACCGGCCTTCTTACGCTCGATGACGCGGGCGTCGCGGGACAGGTAACCAGCCTTCTTCAGGGTGGCGCGATTGTTCTCGACGTCGATCTCGTTCAGTGAACGGGCGATGCCGAGGCGCAGGGCGCCGGCCTGGCCGGAGATGCCACCGCCGTGGATACGGGCGATGACGTCGTAGGCGCCTTCGAGATCAAGGATCTTGAAGGGCTCGTTGACGTCCTGCTGGTGCAGCTTGTTGGGGAAGTAGTTGTCCAGCGCGCGGCCGTTGATGGTCCACTTGCCGGAGCCCGGCACAACGCGAACGCGTGCAACGGCTTCCTTGCGGCGGCCAACAGCTGCGCCGGCAACGGTCAGTGCCGGGCGCTCCTTCTTAGGCGCAGCGGCGTCAGCAGCTGAGCTTTCAGAGGTGTAGCTGGTCAGGTTTTCCTCGGCCTCGACGACCTCGGTGGTCTCTTCGTTCTGAGCCACGATTCTCCTTGTATAGATAAGTTGTTTGGTGGCCAGGACTACTGGGCGACCTGGGTGATTTCGAAAGTCTTGGGCTGCTGGGCGGCGTGCGGGTGCTCGGCACCGCGGTACACCTTCAGCTTGCCCAGCTGCTGGGCAGCGAGGGAGTTCTTGGGGAGCATGCCCTTGATGGCCTTCTCAACGGCGCGGACGGGGTTGCTTTCCAGCAGTTCCGCGTAGTTGACGGAGGTCAGGCCGCCCGGGTAGCCGGAGTGGCGGTATGCGCGCTTCTGCTCCAGCTTGGCGCCGGTCAGGGCTACCTTTTCAGCGTTGATGATGATGACAAAGTCGCCCATGTCCATGTGGGATGCGAAAGTGGCCTTGTGCTTGCCGCGCAGCAGGATTGCGGTCTGGCTTGCAAGACGACCAAGGACAACGTCGGTGGCGTCAATGACGTGCCACTGGCGGTTGATATCGCCGGGCTTCGGGGTGTACGTACGCACGGTGTTTGCCTCGTTCTTGTTCTGGCGTTCTTGTTTAGGTGTCACTAGCTCGTGCACCTACTGTCTGCGCGCTACCGGAACAGAGGTGAGGACTCCATGTAACCAGTCATCCTGAAGTTCCGAATGTGCACGTTGAGTAGTTATCCTGCAACCGGATTCTCAAGCGGGCACGCACCATCGGAATAGGACACGCACAACGACTACCAAGATTAGCGCGTCAGGGGGTTCAGGGTCAAAATGGGGTAGCCGGCGACCAGGACCGTACCGGCTCAGTCGGCGTAGGGGGATGCAGTGTTGTCAGCGGCAAACGGGAACTCCGTCAGTTGGCTGCTTGTCCTGGGGGCCGGACTCCTGGGATGCATCCTCTCCCCCATCGCCGAGGCCGTGATCGCAAAACTGCTTCCCAGGCTTGGCAAAGTGCCTCGCCTGCCAGCCCAGATTGCGACCGCGGCACTTACCGGTCTCGCGTGCGTCGCCTTTGCCGTGCATTTTGGAATTGCCTCCAGCCTTCCAGCCTTCTTGTACCTTGCGGTATTAGGCGTGCAGTTGGCACGGATCGATGTCGCACTCCACTTGCTGCCCAACCCACTCGTGTTAATGCTGCTTGCCGGCGGCCTTTTGCTGCTTTTCGTGCCTGAAATATTCAGTAGGCAATCTGACAATCTGCTCCGCGCGGCACTCGGGGCCGTCATTTTGTTTGCTGCCTACCTGATTTTGGGACTTATTTCTCCCGGCGGCATCGGAATGGGCGATGTGAAGCTCGCAGCTCCTGTCGGCCTTTACTTGGGGTACCTAGGTTGGACCCATCTCCTCTACGGGAGCCTCCTCGGCTTCATCCTGAATGGCGTTGTCACAGCGCTCATACTCAGCAAAAAAGGTCGAAAAAAGGCCGCAGAAGTGGCACACGGCCCCTCCATGCTCGGTGCCTTGGTGGCCGTAACACTCTTTCTCAGTTAAGCCTCCCCGCGCGGGCCGTTGCCTGTTCCCGCATCAAGCAGCACCCTGCTCCAAGTAGTCAGCCGAGTACTCACATCAGTTTCTGAGTACTGCCATCATCTTCCGAGTACGTGTATTTGGCATCCCTGAAAAAAGTCGAGTACCACTACGCATTGTTGCCTCATACCCCCCAGTGACAATCTCTTCTTAGCGAAGTCCAGCCGCTAAGGATTTATGGGGGCAGCTGGAAATTCGTTGAAATCAAATAAAACCCATTTCACCGAATTAAGGAAAATACAATGACTTCTCTCATGGTCTCAATGACTGCTTTCATCGCCGGCGTCAAGGATCGCCTGATGGGCGAGGAAAAGGGCGCGACGGCAGTTGAGTACGGCTTGATGGTGGCACTCATCGTCATCGCCGCAATTGTTGGCATCACTGCCGTTGGTACCCAGCTTCAGGATCTCTTCCAGAACGGCATCGCCGGACGTCTGTAGTACAGCCCTTATAGGCGCCAACCGATGGCGGCTCCCAGGCCACCTGGGAGCCGTCATTCACTTTTTAGGACAAAGGGTCGGAAAATGCGCAACAGAAATGAAGAAGGCGCAGCTGCAGTTGAGTTCGCACTGATTTTACCAGTGCTGCTGCTCATCTTGATCGGAATCATTGAGTTTTCCCTTGCTTTCAATGCGCAGCTGTCATTGAACCAGGCGGCTCGCGAAGGGGCTCGATACATGGCCATCCACAACAGCACGGGTGACGCCTCCACTGCGGCCAGCAACGCTGCCGGCCGGCTGGCACCAGCTTCAGTGACCACCACGTTTTCTGTCACGGGCGGCGGAACAACGTGTTCCGCTAACAAGCAAGTGACTGCAACCACCACGTACAAGCTCACAACGGTGACAGGTTTCCTCGACGCCTTCACAGGAACAATCGTTATGACCGGCAAAGGAACGATGCAATGCGGCGGTTAGACACGAATCCTGACAATGAACGCGGCGCCACCGCCGTGATGGTCGCGGTCATGATGGTGATGCTCCTCAGCTTCGGTGCCATCGCCGTAGACGTCGGCGGAATGTACGCGGAAAAGGCCGTAACACAGAACGGGGCGGATGCAGCGGCCCTGGCCGTTGCACAAAAATGTTCTAAGAACACAGCAGACGCCGAATGTGTGACGGGCTCGACGCTTTCCGGCACTTTGGCCAATGCCAATGCCAAAGACAACTTAACAAACGTGGCCTCCACGGTCGTGGATAAATCGGCGGGCAAGGTGACGGTCACAACCAACGCCCAAGACTCCTCTGGGGTTCATTTCTCCACCTTCTTCGCGAGGATCTTCGGAACTGACACAACGAACATCAGTGCTGTTGCCGAAGCAAAATGGGGAGGCGCCAAATCCGGAGACATCTTCCCGATTGCCTTCTCGGAATGCGAAGTCGACCTCAGCACAACGGGGGATGGGGCAATGCAATTCCTGCTCTCCCACGGGACTGGAGCAGGAAAGAAAGATACCTGCCACAGCACTGCCTCGGGGCTTGAGATCCCAGGCGGCTTCGGCTGGCTCGTTACGGGTGGATCATGCACGGTCAAAGTCGATCTGGCATCACCGTGGGTAGCCAGCAACACCGGAAACAATCCCGAGGCCGGTTGCGGCGACATCCTCCAGGGCTGGAAAGACAAGCTCATCGCCGGGCAGAAGGTGATTGCACTGCTGCCCGTCTTCGACCAAACGAGCGGTACCGGCACCGGTTCCAAATTCCATCTGAGAGCCTTCGCTGCCATCGATATCGCCGGCTGGGACCTGGCCAACCAGGACCCGTTCCATTACATGCCTGCCTCCGCCCAAGCCTTCAAGGATGCTGGCGGCTGGAAAAGCAGCGACCTCGGCATCGTCGGAAAGTTCGTGCGCTACGTCGCATTGGATGAGGCCTTCGACGTCGGCGGACCCACCGACTACGGCGGAAACGTCGTAGAGCTCACCAAATAAGAAACAAAGGAGAATCCCGTGAAAACCAGGCTGCTGGGGGGCCTAGCAGCACTGCTCTTGGCAATTGTCGGATCTGTACTGATGTTCAATTACGCACAGGCAGCCGACAGCCGAGCACAGCAAGGCCTAGATCCCATTGAAGTTCTCGTTGTTCAGAAGGCAATTCCCGCAGGGACTCCTGTCGCCGACGTTGCCCAATTCGTCAAACAGACTTCCCTTCCAGGCGCCGCGGTGCCGAAAGAGGTCGTGAAGTCACTGTCAGACTTTCCCGGCAAGATAACGTCCGTTGCCCTGGAGCCGGGCGAGCAGCTCCTTGCCTCAAGGCTCGTCGACCCCAACGCTCTGGTGGCCCCAGGCACAGTGCCGGTACCTCAAGGCATGGAGGAGCTCACTCTGCTATTGGAACCGCAGCGGATCCTGGGTGGACAGCTTAAGGCCGGAGACACCGTCGGGGTTTACACCTCGTACAAACTGGATGATGCCGCCGCAGCAAGTGCACCCGTCGGGAACGACGTTAAGGGATTCAAGGAGTTTACAAAGCTCGCGTTCCAAAAAGTGCTTGTAACCAGCGTCCAGCAAGCACCTGCTGAATCCTCAAAAAAGGAGTCCAACTCCACGTCGGACGGTCCAGCCCTTCCATCGGGCTCGGTTTATGTGACACTCGCCCGTGAAGACGTCGACGCGGCTCAAATCGTATTCGCGTCAGAGTTTGGCAAGGTCTGGCTGTCGAAGGAAAACAGCGATTCCAAGGACGGCAATCCCGGTGTAATAACCCTCGGAAAGGTTTCGCAATGAGCCGCTTCGTCCTTGTCACCGCTTCCCAGGATTTCCAGCGCAAGGTGTCTCAGGCCGTGCGCGGAGCGCTACACGGTTCAGTTCAAGTGCTGCCGCCCTCAGTGTTGTTGGGTGGGCCGCAAGAGCTCTTTGATCGGCTCACCGGAGAACCACCTGAAGTCTTGATCCTCGGCCCCGGATTGCCCGAGGACGACGCCCTCAAACTCGCCACGGTGTTCGACCTGCAGTTTCCGGAGATCAGCCTGGTTCTTGTAGAGGACAGGGAGCCCGAGCAGGTGATCACCGCGATGCGCGCCGGCATCAGGGACATTGTCAGCCCCAGTGCGGACGGGGACCAGCTCCGTGTCCTCCTTGAACGCGCTTGCCTTGCTTCAGCCGGACGGCGCCGCGGTCTCGTAGCGGCGGCGGGGCCAGAACGCGCTCCTGGTCGCGTCATTGCCGTCATGTCCCCAAAAGGCGGCGTTGGCAAAACAACTGTCGCCACGAATTTGGCCATCGGTCTTGGCAAGATCGCGCCTATGGGAGTCGTCATAGTCGACCTGGACGTCCAGTTCGGAGATGTGGCCAGCGGCCTCCTGTTGGAACCAGAACACACTTTGAAAGATGCTGTTAGCGGTGCAGCCTTTCAGGACTCAATGGTCCTCAAGGCCTTCCTCACAGTCCACCCCAGTGGAATCTACGCCCTCTGTGCACCCCAAAGCCCAAGCGAAGCAGACCACATCAGTGGGGAAGCAGTGAGTCACCTGCTCAGTCAAATGGCCGCCGAATTCCAGTACGTCGTTGTGGATACGACTCCAGGCCTTGGCGAACACGTCTTGGCGACCTTGGAACAAGCCACCGATGCAGTCTGGGTCTGTGGCATGGACGTACCGAGCATCCGGGGGCTTCACACTAGTTTTTCCATTCTGAGCGAGCTGCAGCTTGTGCCACAAGGTAGGCACGTCGTGCTCAACTTCGCTGACCGTAGGAGCGGCCTAACCGTACAAGACGTTGAAGCGACCATCGGAGTACCTGTAGATACGGTCATCCCCCGCTCGAAGGCTATTCCATTTTCTACGAATAAAGGGGTGCCACTTCTGCAAGATTCATCCCGCGACGGGGCCGCACGAGCTTTCGGCAAGCTTGTTGAACGCTTCGATCCAAAACGGAACGCACAACCCCAAAAGAAACTACATCGTCGGATGGTGATCTCATGAGTCTGGCAGAACGACTGCAAGCTGCGCGTAGCGGGCCTGCGGCCTCGCAGAATGCTCCTTCGCTTGAAACGGCCGCAACTCCAAAGACCGAGACGACAAACGTTAGCGCTGCACCCGTCGATGCCCTTGCAGGTCTCAAGCAGCGGGCGGGGAAGACTTTGTTTGAACGGCTAGGCGGCAGGCTTACTGATTCTTCGCTCAGCGATGAGGAATTACGGAAAATCGCTCGCGACGAGCTCAGCACTGTTATCGACGACGAGCAGGTACCCCTCACTTCGGAGGAACGACGCCGACTTATCCGCGATGTGGGAGATGACGTTCTTGGGTACGGCCCCCTCCAGCGGTTCCTGGACGATCCTTCAATTACGGAGATCATGGTCAACAGGCTTGATCAAATTTATGTTGAGCGGGACGGGAAGCTGCTATTGACAGATAGCCGCTTCAGCAGCGAGGAACACCTTCGTAAAGTCATCGAGCGAATCGTGGCAAAGGTGGGACGACGTATCGACGAGTCTTCTCCTCTGGTCGACGCACGGCTGGAAGACGGATCCCGCGTCAACGCCATTATCCCGCCCTTGGCTGTAAATGGTTCCTCGCTGACTATCAGGAAGTTCAGCAAAGTTCCGTTGACTGTCCAAAACCTAATCGATTTCGGAACGTTGACCCCACAAATGGCCGAGCTATTGGACGCCTGTGTTCGGGCAAAGCTCAACATCATCGTTTCTGGCGGCACCGGCACAGGTAAGACGACGCTGCTTAATGTGCTGTCGTCTTTCATCCCGGCGGACGATCGAATAGTCACCATTGAGGATGCCGTGGAGTTGCAGTTGCAGCAAAGTCACGTGGTGAGGCTCGAAAGCAGGCCGCCGAACATTGAGGGCAAGGGGGCTGTGACCATCCGCGAATTGGTCCGCAATTCGCTTCGTATGCGCCCTGACCGCATCGTCGTAGGTGAGGTTCGAGGCGGAGAGAGCCTCGACATGTTGCAGGCTATGAACACTGGACACGACGGTTCAATCTCGACGGTGCATGCCAACTCCCCAAGGGACGCAATCGCCAGGCTGGAGACCCTGGTCCTCATGGCCGGCATGGACCTACCACTGCGTGCCATACGCGAACAGGTTTCGTCCGCGGTGAACCTCATAGTTCACCTCTCGAGATTGCGGGATGGTACTCGTCGAGTTACTCACATCACAGAAGTACAAGGCATGGAGGGGGAGGTTGTCACTCTCCAGGATGCCTTCGTCTTCGACTACAGTGCGGGTGTTGACAGATACGGCCGATTCCTTGGCCAGCCGGTCTCTACGGGAATTCGCCCGCGTTTTATAGATCATTTTGCGGAACTCGGAATCTCCGTATCGCCCGGAATCTTTTCTACGCCCCCAGCGCAACCATCGAGGCGGTAGTCATGCCAACTCATGAAATCTTCGTTGCAGGCATCCTCCTCATAGGTGCGTCATTCGCTACTGCCGTACTCGTTGTTTTCAAGCCGGCGAATGGGTCGCTGCCACTGAGCAGGCGACGGCCCCTTGGCGCACCAGAACAGACAGCAATTGGCCGGTTTGCCTCATCTGTCGTGCAACTCGTTGATAGAGCACTGGCAGGAAAAAAAACTACGACCGTCAGTTCAAATAGTCTCCTCAGCCTTGCGGGAATTTCTCTCCCCCAAGCGGACTTTGTTGTTCTCGTGGTAGCCGCCACAATGGTTGCAGGTTTTGCCGGGCTAGTCCTCCAGGGAATTGGCCTTGGCCTCCTACTAGTCGTTGCAGTGCCAGTGGTCGCAAGAGTTGCTTTGTCTATCCTCGTCCAACGGAGGCGGGCCGCCTTCGAAGCGCAGTTAGGCGACACGCTGACCATGGTGTCGGGGGGCCTTCGGGCAGGACACAGCGTTCTACGGGCCATCGATGCGGTCGCGCAAGAGGCAAGTGAACCAACAGCAAGCGAGTTCTCCCGTGTGGTCAACGAGACTCGACTCGGTCGTGACCTGCAGGATTCACTCAACGAAGTTTCTCTGCGTATGAAAAGCGAGGACTTTAGCTGGATGGCCCAAGCCATAGAAATAAACAGAGAAGTGGGCGGCGATCTGGCGGAGGTGTTTGATCAAGTCGCTGAAACTATCCGTGAACGAACTCAGATTAAGGGAACGGTCAAAGCTTTGAGCGCAGAAGGCAAGCTGAGCGCCATCATTCTCATGGCACTTCCTGTCTTGTTGTTTATCCTGATCGGCTTGGCTAACCCAAAGTACATGGGAGCGTTGACGGGGCATCCCGTGGGCTGGATGTTGCTAGGTGTTGCCGCAGTCATGATGACAATCGGCGGAATCTGGGTCCATAAAATCAGTGATTTGAAGTTTTGAGGGGTGAACAGTGCAACCAATAGCAATGGGCATCATCGCCCTCACAGTAGTACCGATTGCATTTCTCGTCTGGTCCTTGATCGTCACAGACCGCAAGTCTCGCGTGCTGATACAAGGAAATCTGAATAAGGGCATCGATTTATCTGCCGCCGCAGTAACTGGCCAAAACATGGACCTGGAGAGGCTGGCGGCTCGTGTTACCCCCGCAGGCTATGCGGCTAAACTCGATAGGCTGCTTGCCTTGGCGGGAAGGCCCGCTATTATGCCGCTCCCAAGGCTTCTTGTAGCAAAGCCGGCAATGGCGCTCATTGCTGCCATCGTTATGATGCTTTTCCTTAGCCGCGGCGCAACACCCCAGTTATTACTTTTGGCCGTGTTTACAACCTTGCTCGCGTACTTTGTTCCCGACTTGCTGATCTACAGTCGCGGTTCTGAAAGGCAGACGAAAATTCAGCTTGAACTTCCTAACACGCTGGATCAAATGCTTATTGCGGTTGAAGCGGGGCTGGGTTTCGAATCAGCAATGGCGAGGGCTGGCCACAACGGGAAAGGTCCCCTCGCTGAGGAATTAGTCCGAACCCTGCAGGACATGCAGGTGGGTCGCAGCCGGCGCGATTCCTATCTCGCCCTGGCCGATCGCAGTAATGTTCAGGATCTGCGCAGCTTCGTTCGAGCCGTTGTGCAGGCAGATGCATACGGCATCGCCATCGCAAAGGTCCTCAAGGCTCAGGCCCAAGAAATGCGAGTCAAGCGACGCCAACGAGCAGAGCATAAGGCGATGAAGCTTCCTGTGTTGGTCTTGTTTCCGCTCCTGCTGTTTATTTTCCCGGTGATATTCATCATCATCCTGGGCCCCGCAGTTATCAACATCATCGAGGCCTTCAGCTAGGTTCGCAAGGCGAATAACCAAAGACCGGACCCCCTCGGCACCCAGAACCGAGGGGGTCCTTTTGCGTGCTGGAGGTTCTGGCAAACCACAGCCTCAGCGCAGGACAAACCCAGCAACAACGCAGGGAAGGTGCACCCCGTTAAGGCTTTGCGCAGGATGCTGCAAGATCCGGTCAACAGGGCAAATTCCGTTGCTAGCTTCGATTTAGTGCTGGTGCAGGGCCAGCCAACCCGTCTCGCTCAGGAGTCAAGAAATGCTTTCTCTCTACACCAACCTCATGATCCGTCTTCGCAGCGAAAAGGGCGCAACCGCGGTTGAATACGGCATCATGGTCGCCCTTATCGCGGTCGTCATCATTGTGGCCGTTACGCTGCTTGGCAACAACCTCAGCAGCATGTTCAACAACGTCGCCGGAAAAGTTCCCGTACCGACGACTGCCGCAACCGGGGGCGCTGGCCTCTAAAGCACCCGCGCTCGCCGTTCCGGAACCCATATCGAAACGGCGGCACTCTTCGCGACAGAAACAAGCAATGCAAGAGGAGGTGCAGCAGGTGAAACACGACTCGGAACGCGGTGCAGCCGCCGTTGAATTCGCGATCCTGCTGCCCCTTCTTTTAATGCTAGTTCTGGGAACCATAGAATTCGGCCGGGCCTACAATGCCCAGATCACCCTTACCAATGCAGCCCGTGACGGTGTAAGGGTCATGGCAATCAACAACAACCCGTCCGCAGCCGCAACCGCCGTTCAAAGCGCTGCTGCGTCGGTCAGCTCAACCATTCCCTCCTCCGCGGTCACGGTGAGCCCAACCTCGTGCACCGCGGGTATCCAGGTGACTGTCACCGTGAAGTACACGCTCTCCACCATCACCGGAATCGCCGGTCCGTTCCCCATGACTGGAAAGGGAGTCATGCTATGCGGAGGTTGACAACCTTGGGTAGACCGCAGGGGAAAACCAGCGAGCGCGGCGCCATTTCAGTCATTGTTGCCATCATGCTGGTGGTCTTGCTTGGCTCCGCTGCCATTGCTGTCGATGTCGGCGTCATCTACTCCGAACGTGCACAGCTGCAGAGTGGCGCAGACTCTTCAGCCATTGCGCTGGCGCAGAAGTGCGCGCGCAGCATTACCGATTCCCTATGCTCAACAACATCAACACTTGCCGCAAACCTGGCAAACCAGAACGCTCTGGATGGTAAAAGCAACGTCTACAACATCCAGCTGGAGAAGACCGCCCGTACAGTTTCGGTCATCACGACTGCGAAGGGCACCGGCGCGCCAGACAACTCCGTTTCGCTATTTTTTGCAAACGCTCTCGGGGTTCCGTCGAAAGAGGTCGGCGCCAAGTCGTCTGCTGTCTGGGGCAGCCCCATTAAGGGGCCCACCGCTTTTCCACTCGCTTTTTCGATTTGCCAAGTCCAGAACATGGTGGACCACGGCCTGCAGGTCCTTCAAAACAAGGACAGTAAATCCGCGAACCCCGGCTGCACCCTTCCCTCTGGGGGGACAGTGCCGGGAGGCTTCGGCTGGCTAGCCCAGGACACCGGCAAGTGCGGCGCCAGTATCGATTTGAGCATCGACAAAGGCGGCAGCGACCCAACAAGTACCAAAACGGGCAACAGCGCCCCTAGCAACTGCGAAGGCACACTCAATGGCTGGGCCGCCGATATCACGGCCGGGCGCAAAGTTATCGTTCTCCTCCCGGTTTTCGACAAAGTCACTGGCACTGGCGCTGGCGCAATTTACCACCTCACGGCTTTCGCCGCCTTCAATGTCGTCGGCTGGAAGTTCAGCGGGCAGGACAACACCACCCCCTACTCGTTCAGCAACACCGCACCGAAAGGGTCGGGCTCCGCTGCTACTGCTACATGCACAGGAGATTGTCGCGGCATCATCGGAGAATTCGTGACGTACGTCTCGCTTGTCGATGGCTACACACTCGGCCCCGTTAGTCCTTACGGCGCCACCATCGTTCGCCTCTCGCTCTGATCCACCCAACACCACGGAGTTCAACGTGAAGTCTCGCCTGCTCGCCGGTACCGCGGCCGTCGCCCTGGCGCTTGTGGGAGCCATCCTCATCATCTTCTATGCGCAGGGAGCCGACCAGAGGGCAATGGCCAGCACCAACCCTAAAAAGGTGCTGGTTGTCCAAAAAGCCATTCCAGCCGGAACACCGGTGAACGACATGGCAGCGTCACTCGTTATCGAGGACGTCCCCGGGGCAGGCGTTGCAGCATCAACCCTCACTTCTCTTGACGGCAAGGCAGGAAGGGTTGCCGCCGTGGACCTCGTCCCCGGGGAACAACTCCTTGCCGAACGTCTGATCGACCCGAAGGACGTCAAAGCCCAGGGCGCGGTCGAGATCCCTAAGGGCCTGCAGGAAGTCACCTTCGAACTTGAACCCAAGCGCGTAGTGGGCGGCCGGATCGAAGCTGGCGACCACATAGGCATTGGCTTTAGCTTCGCAGTCGGTGCAGATAAGACCAAAACAAGCGAGGCCACCACGCAGCTCACCCTCCGCAAGGTCCTGGTCACCGCCGTCCAGCGGGCCCCCCAGGCAACGGCAACAACAAAGCCCACGGACGGCGCCAACCCTCAGGACACCACCCTCCCTACGGGATCGTTCATGGTCACCGTTGCCGTGAACGACATCGACGCCACAAAGATCATCTACTCCTCGAACAACGGCGATCTCTGGCTCACCAAGGAACCCCTGGACGCCCAGGACAACGGCGGCTTCATCGCCAGGAAGGACACGGTGTACAAGTGAGCCGCTTCGTCCTACTCTCCCCCAACGGCGACTTCGACCAGAAGCTGCGCGCCGCCGTCGCCCACGGCCTGCGCGGCACCGTCCAGACCATCGCGAGTGACATCCTCCCCGCTGGCCCGGCGGAACTGTTCTCCCTCCTCAACCAGGAACAGCCGGAGGTCCTCATCATCGGTCCCGACGTTCCTTATGAAGAGGCCCTCAGGTTCGCCAAGGTCTTCGACGTCCAACTCCCCGGCCTCAGCCTGGTCCTGGTCAGCGACGTTGACCCCGGAGGCTTGCTGCAAGCCATGCGCGCCGGCATTCGCGATATCCTCAGCCCGCAGGCAGACGCCGCGGAAATCAGGGTGCTGCTCGAACGCGCCTGCCAGTCCTTCGCCACCCGCCACCGCGGCCCCGAGGCACACCAACCCGAGAACGGCAGCAAGGGCCTGGTCATCGGTGTCTTCTCCCCCAAGGGCGGCGTGGGCAAAACCACCTTGGCCACCAACATCGCCATCGGCCTGGGCCAGATCGCGCCCATGAGCGTGGTCATCGTGGACCTTGACCTGCAGTTCGGGGACGTCGCCTCCGGCCTGTACCTCAACCCGGAGCACACGGTCACGGACGCCGTCACCCCAGCCGCGGCCCAGGACTCGCTGGTCCTCAAGGCCTTCCTCACCGTGCACCCCGCCGGCATCTACGCCCTGTGCGCCCCGCCCAACCCAGTGGACGCGGACCACATCACCCCGGACCAGATCACCCGCCTGCTGGAACAGCTCGCGCAGGAATTCCAGTACGTGGTGCTGGACACCGCCCCCGGCATGCCGGAAATCGGCCTCGCTGCCATGGAGCAGTGCACCGACGTGGTCTGGGTCAGCGCCATGGACATCCCCAGCCTCCGCGGCCTCCGCTCCGGCCTCGAAGTCCTCCGCCAGCTGGACATCATGCCCGAATCCCGGCACGTGGTCCTGAACATGGCCGACGCCAAGGCCGGCCTGAACGTCCAGGACGTCGAATCCACCATCGGCGCGCCCGTGGACGTCAGCGTCCCCCGCTCCCGCGCCGTGGCACTGTCCACCAACCGCGGCATCCCCGTCCTCCAGGAATCTCGAAAAGACCCCGCCGTCAAAAGCCTCCGCCAGCTCGTGGAGCGCTTCAACCCGGCCTGGCGCGCCCAGGCACAGCGAAAGCTTCACCGAAGGGTAGTCATCTGATGAAACTCTCCGAACGCATCAGCGCCGCCCAGGACCGCCACCAGGGAACCGGCACTGCACTCCTCGAGCCGCCACGTCCCGCAACGGCGGCTGCCCCGGCCCCCGCGGAAGGTGCTGAGCGGCACCTTACGGCCCCGGCCGCCGTCGTGCATTCAACGTACGACGACGCCGCGCAGCAGGTGCCCACCGCACCCAAGGTGGACGTCTTTGCAGCCATGAAGGACAGGGCGGCCACCGCCCTGTTCGAACGCATGGGCACGCGCTTCAATGACGCCGCCGTCACCGAGCAGGAACTGCGGAGCACCGCCAAAAAGGAACTCACCCGCATTATCGACGCCGAGCAGGTGCCGCTGACGCCGGAGGAGCGTACCCGCCTGGTCCAGGACGTCGCCGACGACGTGCTGGGTTACGGCCCCCTTCAGCGCCTGCTGGACGACCCCGCCGTCACCGAAATCATGGTCAACCGGATGGACCAGATCTACGTGGAACGCAAGGGCAAGCTCGCCCTCAGCGAGTCCCGGTTCAGCTCCGAGGAACACCTGCGCAAAGTGATCGAACGGATCGTGTCCAAGGTGGGCCGGCGCATCGACGAATCTTCCCCGCTGGTGGATGCCCGCCTGGAGGACGGCTCCCGCGTCAACGCCGTCATCCCACCGCTGGCGGTTGGCGGCTCCTCGCTGACCATCCGAAAATTCAGCAAGACCCCGTTGACGGTCCGCAACCTCATCGACTTCGGGACGCTGACACCGGAGATGGCCGAACTGCTGAACGCCTGCGTGAAAGCCAAGCTCAACATCATCGTCTCCGGCGGCACGGGCACCGGCAAGACCACACTCCTCAACGTCTTGTCCTCCTTCCTTCCGCACGACGAGCGGATCGTCACCATCGAGGACGCCGTGGAACTGCAGATCCAACAGGACCACGTGGTCCGGCTCGAAAGCCGGCCGCCCAACACCGAAGGCAAGGGCGAGGTCACCATCCGCGAACTCCTCCGCAACTCCCTCCGTATGCGGCCGGACCGGATTGTGGTGGGTGAGGTCCGCGGCGGCGAATCGCTGGACATGCTGCAGGCCATGAACACCGGCCACGACGGATCCCTCTCCACCGTGCACTCCAACTCGCCGCGCGACGCGGTGGCCCGCCTCGAAACCCTGGTGCTGATGGCCGGCATGGACCTGCCGCTGCGGGCCATCCGCGAACAGATCGCCTCCGCCGTGAACCTGATCGTCCAGATTTCCCGGCTCCGCGACGGCACCCGCCGCATCACCCACGTCACGGAAGTCCAGGGCATGGAAGGCGACATCGTCACCCTCCAGGATGCCTTCGTCTTCGACTACTCGGCGGGCGTGGATGCGCAGGGTCGGTTCATGGGCAAGCCGGTTGCCACGGGCATCCGGCCGCGGTTCATCGACCGGTTCGAGGACTTGGGGATCCACGTGTCCCCGGCAGTCTTCGCCGGGCCGCTGTCACCGGGCACCAAGTAGGAACACCACATGATCATCGCCATCGGAAGCGTTATCCTCCTGGCAGCCATCTGCCTGCTCGGTGTGGCCGTGCTCCTGCCGAGCGCCTCCTCGGTGCCGCTGGACCGCCGTCGTCCCTTTGAGCCCGAGCCGCCGTCCTCCCTGACCCGCCTGGCACTCTCCGGCGTCAGGTCCTTCGAACGGCTGCTTGCGGGCCGGAACGTCAGGCTCTTCTCCCGCGCTGAGCTGGAGAACGCGGGCCTGCGCCTCAGCCAGGCCGAGTTCTTCCTGCTGGTGGGCATCGGCGCCTGCGTCGGCATGCTGGTGGGCGTGGTAACCGTGGGCCCGTTGGTGGGACTGCTGCTGGCCCTGCTGGCACCCTTTGCGGGCAAACTCTTCCTCGGATTCCTGGCCGGCAAGCGCCGCACCGCCTTCGACAGCCAGCTCGGCGACACCCTGCAGCTGCTCTCCGGCGGCCTGCGGGCCGGGCACAGCATCCTGCGGGCCATCGACGCCGCGGCCACGGAATCCCAGAAGCCGACGTCGGAGGAAATGCGGCGCGTCATCACGGAAACCAGCCTGGGCCGCGACCTGCTGGCCGCCCTCAACGACACCGCCGACCGGATGAAGAACGAGGACTTCGTCTGGATCTCGCAGGCCATCCAGATCAACCGCGAAGTAGGCGGCAACCTGGCAGAGGTCCTGGACCAGGTCAACGAAACCATCCGCGAGCGCGCCGAAATCAAAGGCCACATCAAAGCCCTCGCCGCCGAAGGCAAGTTCTCCGCATACATCCTGATCGCCATGCCGTTCGGCATCGTGGCCATGCTGCTGGCCGTGAGCCCCAGCTACATGAACTCGATGTTCACCCATCCCCTGGGCTGGGTGATGATCGGAGCATCCTTTGTCCTGATGACCATCGGCGCGCTCTGGATGCGCAAGATCATCGACCTGAAGTTCTGAGGACCCCATGAACCTGATCGTCCTCCTCTCCGTACTCCTGGTCTGTATTCCCGTGGCCGCCCTGGCATGGTCCATGCTGACCGTGGACAAGCAGGGACGCATCGCCGCCGCTGAACTGTTGGGCCGGGGCGCTCCGGCAGCCCTCGTTGCCCCTGCCGGGAAACCGGGCATCCTCGAAAACGTGGGCCGCCGGCTGACACCGCCTGCCTACGTTGCCTTCCTGGACCGGCTCCTGTCCCTCGCCGGCCGTCCTGCTTCCATGCCGATGGGCAAGGTGCTGGGCTCAAAGCTGGGCCTGGGGACGGCTGGCCTGGCAGCGGGACTCTGGCTCGTCAGCATCGGCGCGAGCCCCATAATGAAGCTCGCCGGCCTGTTCCTGATTGTCCTCGGCTACTTCATCCCGGACCTCCTCCTGTACAGCAAGGGCCAGGAGCGGCAGAAGGCGATGCAGCTGGAGCTGGCCAACACCCTGGACCAGATGCTGATCTCAGTGGAAGCCGGACTGGGATTCGAAGGCGCCATGGCCCGGGCCGGTGAGAACGGCAAGGGCCCCCTCGCAGAGGAACTGGTCCGCACCCTGCAGGACATGCAGGTGGGACGCAGCCGCCGCGAGTCCTACGTCGCTCTCGCGGAGCGGACCAACATCCCGGAACTGCGCAGCTTTGTGCAGGCCGTGGTGCAGGCCGACACCTACGGAATCGCCATCAGCCGGGTCCTGCGGGTCCAGGCGAAGGTCATGCGCGTCAAACGGCGCCAGCGGGCCGAGGAAAAGGCCATGAAGCTGCCCGTCATGATCCTTTTCCCGCTGTTGTTCTTTATCTTCCCGGTCCTGTTTATCGCCATTCTGGGACCAGCTGTGATCAATGCAGTGGTGACCTTCAGCGGCCAGTAAAGATACTCAGTGCGGCGGCAAGGTTGCCTCAAGGTTTACACAGAATGATAAGAAAACGGACGCCGAAGGATATCCAGGAAGTAGCCTTGAACAATGAACAGTCCCGATCCCGGCTCCAGCGGAAAGAGCCCCGCTGCGGACTACCCGCTGTCCGGGGTCGGTTTGCCCGCCGGTCCCGTTCCGGCCGCCGGCGCGGCCCCGTTGCTGGAGGAGGCCGCTCTCTTGCCGCTGGTTGATGCCGCCGTGCTGGAGGAACTTGAAGATGAGCTGGCCGGATCCGGGCTGGCGCAGCGTTTCGCCCGTGACTACGCCGCCATGTGGGACCTGCGGCTCGCCCGGCTGGGAACAGCAGTGGAGAGCCGGGACGAGGACCTTGCCCTTGATGCCGTCATCAGCCTCAAGATCAGCTCTGCCATGGTTGGCGGACTAAGGTTGGCCAGGCTCGCCGAACTCCTGGAAGGCCTCATCCGGCAGGGTGACTTTGCCCAGGGCCAGGCCTTGATGGCCGGTGTGGCCCTGGACGGGGCACGGACTGTGTCCGAGCTGCAGGCAACCTACATCCTGGAAAAGGGCTAGCAGCTACGCATCGTCCGGCCGCCGCGGTGCCAGCCGGTAACCCACGCCGCGCACTGTCTGCAGCCAGCGCGGCGACAACTGGTCCTCTTTGAGCTTGCGCCGAAGGTTTCCCACGTGGACCTCCACCGCGCGCTCGTCCGCCTCACTGATGTACGTGTCCCGGTCATAGAAATCACCCCGCACCGCCCGTACCAGGTCGGCCCTGGTGCACACGGCGCCGCCGCCCTTCAGCAGGACATGGAGGAGGTCGAACTCGCTGCGGGTCAGGCCCAGCGGCTCACCCTTGATCTCCACGGTGCGCGTCCGGTGGTTCAACAGCAGCCCGTTGTGCTGCAGGACCCCGGGCTCGGGCTGCGCGGGGGCAGGAGCCGCGGCCTGTCCCCACTGTGAAGCGGACGCGTTCTGCCCGTTTACTTCATGGCGCGGCCTGCGCATCATCGCTGAAACCCTGGCTCGCAGTTCCCTGGGCCTGAAGGGTTTGGCGATGTAGTCATCCGCCCCTGCATTCAGGGCGGACAACAGGTCCGGTTCGTCGGTCCGGCCTGTCAGCATCACCACATAGGCGTTGCTGAAATTGCGGATCCGCCGAAGGACCTCGAACCCGTCAATGTCCGGCAGGCCTATATCCAGCGTCACAACATTGGCCTGCTTGCTGCGGACCACCTCAACGCCGGCCCGCCCATCAACAGCTGTATGCACTTCGAAGCCCGCCTGGGTCAAAACACCTTCAAGGAGGTTGCGTACGTCGTCGTCATCCTCGATGACCACAGCTACACCAAGATCGTCCATTGCTATCCCTGCGCCAGGCGGAAATGGCCCCCCATTGGCCCAGCGCCAATGCCAATCCCGCTCCAACCATTTATACGCTACTAGTAAGCCGAGCTGATGACAGCCGAATCGGCACTGAAAATTGAAAAGTCAATTATTATGACAAGACATGTGCAATATCCAAAGGAAAGGGTGGACGCCAAGGTAACCGGGGGAATTGCTGCACCTTGGCCTCATCTGCTTCCGGACGTAAAGGGGTACGAGCCAAAAGCATGGCTGAACCGTTGTTCCACCGTGGACCCGGCCGCATCTTCCGCCGGCTGGGGACCCGCGCCCAAGTGGCGTTGTGCCAACTCCCCCTTACCCTCATTGTCGCGGCTATTACCGTGGCCACCCCGTTCGCCTGGCCCGCGCTGATGCACAGTCCCTTGTACGTCGCCGGGCTTATCCTTCACGCGGTCTTGTTCCTTGGCTGCTTCCTGGTGCCCTGGGAACGGCTGGCACACCGCCCGTACCTGCTGATCCCCGTGCTGGACTTCGCGGCCATCGGGTTCCTGCGCAACGGCGCCGCACCGCTCCTGCCGGGACTGGCGGTGCTGGTGATTTTCCCGGTCATCTGGCTCTCCGCCTCCGGCATGCTGGCGCGCAGCAGCCTGGTGCTCAGTTTCGTGGGACCTTTCCTGATCATGGTCCCCTCCGTGGCGGCCCACTTCCCCGACGTCACGGCCTCCGACATCACCAGCACGGTCCTTTTCCCCGTCATGATGCTCGCGGTGTCCCTGGCCATCCGGTTCGCGAGCGTGAGTCTCCGGCAGCAGCAGGCCGAGCTGGCGGACAAGGACCGTGAACTCCGGGAACTGCTGGCCGCAAGCCGGGAACGGGAGAAGCTGCTCGAAACCGTACTGGACGCCACCGACGTCGGTATTGCCGCCGTCGACCGTTCCGGCCACTTCCTGGTCTCCAACAGCCGCCAGCGCAACTTCCGCCGCGCCACCGGCGCGCACGAGGCGGTCCCCGGGCAGGGGCACCAACTCATCTTCGGCCAGGACCGCCGTACCCTGCTTCCCCAGGACCGGCGGCCCATCAACCGCGCCATGGCGGGTGAGTCCTTCGCCGACTATCTGGTGTGGGCCGGCGAGGGCCCGGAGCAGCGCGCCGTGTCCACCGCCGCCCGACCGCTGGTCAATGAAGACGGCCAGCTGACCGGGGCTGTGGTGGTCTACAGCGACGTCACCGGCTGGGTGGAATCCCTGGCCGCGAACCAGGAGCTGGTGTCCAACGTTTCGCACGAATTCAAGAACCCGCTGAACTCGATCCTGGGCAACGTGGACCTGGTACTCGACGACGCCGGCAACCTTCCCAAGCCCGTGGCCCAGCGCCTGCTCGTGGTGCAGCGCAACGCGGAACGGCTGCTGGACCTGGTGGCCGACCTGACGGCTTCAGCCTCCACCACCCTGAACGTCCACCCCAAGCGGACCGACCTGGCCAGCCTGGTGGAGACCAGCGTGGGTTCGGCCCAGGCCTTGGCGCAACGGTCCCACGTGGAGATCGCCGCCGAGGTTCCCTCACCCCTGTGGGCCTATGCTGATCCGCTCCGGATCGGGCAGGTGCTGGACAACCTGGTCTCCAACGCCATCAAGTACTCTCCCGACGGCGGCAGGGTCAGCATCAGCGCGGACGCTGACCGGCAGTGGGTCCGGCTGAGCGTCACGGACACCGGGATGGGCATGACCGGCGAGGACGCGGCGAGGGCCTTCAACCGCTTCTTCCGCGCCGAGTCCGCCCAAAAGGCCGCCATCCCGGGCGCCGGCCTGGGTCTTTCGATTACCCGGATGATCGTGGAGCGCCACGGCGGCACCATCGCCTGCCAGAGCGGTGAGGGGCGGGGCAGCACCTTCACGGTGACGCTGCCGGCCGAGGGCCCGCCGCCCGCTTTCTAATTCATCGGCTGCTGAGTAAGTGTCGTTTTCGGGCCTGAAAACGACCAATACGGAGCACTCGATGGGTGGGCCCACGCCCGGAGGGTTCCCTAACCGAGCTTGCGAGGTTAGGGGACGGGTGGGGAGGGTCAGTGTTCCCGGAGGGCGCGGGTCTGTTCCGCACGGGCCAGTAGTTCGCTGTCCGAAGGGTAAGCCACTTCCTCCAGCACCAGCGGATGCGGGGCGGCCAGGACCGACTTGGCGTCGCGCTTTTGCAGCAGGAGCCGCTCATACAGCCAGCCCGGCTCCTCAACGCCCTCACCCACATACAGCGCGGAGCCGATGAGTGCCCGCACCATGTTGTGGCAGAACGCATCAGCCTGGACCGTGGCCACAATGACGCCGTCCTCGCCACGCCGGAACTCGAACCGCTGGAGTTCCCTGATGGTGGTGGCACCTTCCCGCGGCTTGCAGAAGGACAGGAAGTTCTGCAGGCCCAGCAGCTTCGAGGCACCCTCGTTCAGCAGCGCCACGTCCAGCGGGTTCTTGTGCCACAACGTGAAGTACCGCTCCAGCGGATCCCACCGGGCCGGCCCGTCCGCGATGCGGTAGCTGTAACGGCGCCAGAGGGCGGAGAAGCGGGCGTCAAACCCCACGGGCGCCAGCGAGATGCGGTGCACCTCCACCGCGCCGGTCAGGTCGCCCAGGACACGGCTGAGCGCACCGCGGAGCCTGCGCATCATGGCGACGGCGGGATCCAGTTCGTGCCCCCGCGGCAGTCCCTGCCACTCGTCCTCCGTGAGGTCCAGGTGGACCACCTGGCCGCGGGCGTGCACCCCGGCATCGGTCCGTCCCGCAACGGTGACACGGATGGGCCGCCGGACCAGTAGATGCAGGGCTTCCTCCAGGACGCCTTGGACGGTGCGCAGACCCGGCTGCAGCGCCCACCCGCTGAACGGGCCGCCGTCGTAGGAAAGATCAACCCGGATACGCAAAAACCCGCCGCCCCCTGGAACGGGGGCCGCGGGTTTTTGGTGGTTCACAGACCTAAGTCTATGCGAAGAAAATCAGCGAATTACTTCGCGTCCTTCTCCTCGGCAGCCGGAGCAACAGCTGCTTCCTCAGCGGCCGGAGCCTCTTCGGTTGCAGCTTCCTCAGCGGCGGGAGCCTCAGCAGCTTCAGCCTCGGGAGCTTCTTCTGCAACGGGAGCAGCAGCAGCGGCTTCCTTCTTGTCGGCATCGCGCTTGGCAGCGGACGTAGCCTCGGCTACAACAGCCTGCTTGGCGGAAACCGGCTCGAGGACCAGCTCGATGACAGCCATGGGAGCGTTGTCGCCCTTGCGGTTGCCGATCTTGGTGATGCGGGTGTAGCCGCCGTCGCGGTTCTCCACAGCCTGCGCGATGTCGGTGAACAGCTCGTGGACGATGCCCTTGTTGCTGATCAGGCCGAGAACGCGGCGGCGGGAAGCGAGGTCGCCACGCTTGGCGAAGGTGACCAGGCGCTCTGCGTACGGCTTCAGGCGCTTGGCCTTGGTGACCGTGGTGGTGATCCGCTTGTGCTCGAACAGGGATGCTGCCAGGTTCGCGAGCATGAGGCGCTCGTGAGCCGGGCCGCCGCCGAGGCGCGGACCCTTAGTGGGGGTAGGCATAATTGTTTCTCCTCATGTGGAAGCCGTGGGCGGCACACCGTGGTGCTCCCGCCGGCCAAGGTCTGGTTTAGAGTTCGTCGTCGCCGAAGGCGGCGTCGTCCTCTTCGATTGCTGCGGCGCGTGCTGCGAGGTCAAAACCGGGAGGCGAGTCCTTGAGGGACAGGCCCAGTTCAACCAGCTTTGCCTTGACCTCGTCAATGGACTTTGCACCGAAGTTGCGGATGTCCATCAGGTCAGCCTCGGAGCGGGCAACGAGTTCACCCACGGTGTGGATGCCCTCACGCTTGAGGCAGTTGTAGGAACGGACGGTGAGGTCCAGATCCTCGATCGGCAGTGCCATGTCGGCTGCCAGGGCAGCGTCGGTGGGTGACGGGCCGATCTCGATACCTTCAGCTGCGGTGTTCAGCTCACGGGCCAGACCGAACAGTTCCACCAGGGTGGTGCCTGCGGAAGCAACGGCATCGCGCGGGGCGATGGCCTGCTTGGTCTCGACGTCGACAATCAGCTTGTCGAAGTCGGTGCGCTGCTCAACACGGGTTGCTTCCACGCGGAAAGTAACCTTCAGCACGGGCGAGTAGATGGAGTCGACCGGGATACGGCCGATCTCTGCGTCGCCGGACTTGTTCTGAGCTGCCGAAACGTAGCCGCGGCCGCGCTCGATGGTCAGTTCGAGTTCGAACTTGCCCTTCGAGTTCAGCGTGGCGATGTGCAGATCCGGATTGTGGAATTCGACGCCGGCCGGCGGAGCGATGTCCGCGGCGGTGACGACTCCGGGGCCCTGCTTGCGCAGGTAAGCCACGACAGGCTCGTCGTGCTCGGAGGAAACCGAGAGGCTCTTGATGTTAAGGATGATCTCGGTGACATCTTCCTTGACACCCGGAACCGTGGTGAACTCGTGCAGCACGCCATCGATCCGGATGCTGGTTACGGCAGCACCGGGGATGGAGGAGAGCAGGGTACGGCGGAGGGAGTTTCCGAGGGTGTAGCCGAAGCCCGGTTCCAGCGGTTCGATGATGAAACGCGAACGGTTTTCGGAGACTACCTCTTCGGAGAGGGTGGGGCGCTGTGCAATGAGCACTTAGGTTTCCTTTCGGCGAGCATCCGCTATATGACGCAACACAGGTGGTGGAAATTCGGTCTGAAGACTTAACGCGCTGGGCTTGCCCGGACCATCACTGGTCCGGGCAAGCTCCTGCTGCGGAAAAGAATTAGACGCGGCGGCGCTTCGGCGGGCGGCAGCCGTTGTGCGCTGCGGGGGTGACGTCCTGGATGGAGCCAACCTCGAGGCCTGCGGCCTGCAGCGAACGGATGGCGGTTTCGCGTCCGGAACCCGGTCCCTTGACGAAAACGTCTACCTTGCGCATGCCGTGCTCCTGAGCACGCTTGGCAGCGGCTTCGGCAGCCATCTGGGCAGCGAACGGGGTGGACTTGCGCGAGCCCTTGAAGCCAACCTCACCGGAGGAAGCCCAGGAAATAACAGCGCCGGACGGATCCGTGATGGAAACGATGGTGTTGTTAAAGGTGCTCTTGATGTGCGCCTGGCCAAGCGCGATATTCTTCTTGTCCTTCTTACGCGGCTTGCGAACCGCGCCACGAGTCTTCGGGGGCATTTTTTCTCCTACAGAAAGTTATTGGGGAAAGTCCGTAAATCCCGGGCGGGGATTTTAACGGGCCTTCTTCTTGCCTGCGACGGTGCGCTTCGGACCCTTGCGGGTACGGGCGTTGGTCTTGGTACGCTGCCCGCGGACCGGGAGGCCCTTACGGTGGCGAATACCTTCGTAGCTGCCGATTTCAACCTTGCGGCGGATATCAGCTGCTACTTCGCGGCGAAGGTCACCCTCAACCTTGTAGTTGCCTTCGATGTAATCACGCAGCTCAACCAGCTGGGCATCGGTCAGGTCCTTGACGCGAACGTCAGCGCTGATGCCCGTGGCAGCCAGGGTTTCGTGTGCACGGGTCTTGCCCACGCCGTAGATGTAAGTAAGCGCAATTTCCAGCCGCTTTTCGCGGGGAATGTCTACGCCAGCGAGACGAGCCATAGTGGCAGTACTCCTTGATAAACCGGAGGTCGTAGGCAGTACACCCGCACGTTCCGTGCGGCCCCAGCCTCCGACCGGGGGTTAGCTGCCCGGGCTCCATACGTCCCAGGTCAGCTTGTGCTGCCTTTATTTACTTGCGTGGGTTAGCAACCCAGGATTTCCTTCAGGGAAGGAAATTAGCCCTGGCGCTGCTTGTGGCGCGGGTTCTCGCAGATCACCATGACCCGGCCATTACGGCGGATCACTTTGCACTTTTCGCAGATCTGCTTGACGCTCGGCTTGACCTTCATGGCGTTCCTTTGCGTGTAGCAGTGTGGTCAACTGGAGCAGTAGTCAGCTTGCGCTGAAGCCGCCCAGCAATTTACTTGTAGCGGTAGACGATACGACCACGGGTGAGGTCGTACGGGCTCAGCTCCACCACTACGCGGTCCTCGGGGAGGATCCTGATGTAGTGCTGACGCATCTTTCCAGAGATGTGTGCCAGAACGATGTGCTTGTTGGTGAGCTCAACGCGAAACATCGCGTTAGGCAGCGCCTCGGTCACAACGCCTTCGATCTCAATGACCCCGTCCTTCTTGGCCATACCCTCCGCTAACTGTTGTTGCCGCAGCCCCGCCGGATTGCACCGGGCATGACCACGAACGTTTTTGTTGGATCGATTGCCGGCTCCAGGCCCAAAAGGGCGTGGCAGTCCAGACAACCAACAAACAACACTACCCTCTTGGCCGGTAAAAGTTAAATCGGCCATAGTAGCCTACGCGGTGCGGTACGCACCATATTCGCCCGCTGGAGTGCTGACGCCCTCAGCACTGGCCACCCCGTCCAGGATGGCTGAACGGACGACGTCGGCTGCCGCACTCTGCAGCGTAATCAGGCTGAGCTGCCGGGCAGCTTCGTCCGAGCGATCCAGTGGGAGAGCTCCAGTTGCCAAACAAAAGACAGTATCCCCGTCAGCCAGGGTGTGGGAGGGGTTCAGTGCGCGGGCGATCCCGGCGTGGGAAGCAGAGGCAGTCCGCTTGCACTCCGCCACATCAAGGACCGCGTTGGTAGCCACAACGACCAGGGTTGTATTCAGTGGCGCGTCTAAGTTGGGCCCACGCGAGCCGGGTTCCCTGGCCGAGCTTGCGAGGTTAGGGGGCTCGTGGGGCGGAACGAGCGAGCGCGCGGAGGGTTCGGGATTTCCCGAAGGAGTTACTGGCAGTCCCAGCGCATTCACCACCGCCAGCGCTCCAACAACAAGGCCGCTCTCCAGCACGATGGAGGCCATGCCCACTCCACCTTTGAACTGGCCGCGGCCGATGACGGCGCCAGTGCCGGCACCGACGTTGCCCCGTCCGACGTCGTGCCTTTCCTTTTGTCCCGCCGCGGCGGCCGTTGCCGCGTAGCCCATCTCCGGCGTCGGACGTGCTGTGAAGTCCCCTCCCCTGCCCAGGTCGAAGATGGCGGCGGCGGGAACGATGGGCACGACGCCGCCTGGAACGGCGAAACCCCTGCCGTTTTCCTCGCACCAGCGCTGGGCGCCGGCAGCGGACGCCAGCCCGTAGGCACTGCCGCCGGTGAGGACTACGGCGTCCACCGTGCTGACCAGGGTGGTGGGGTCAAGGGCGTCCGTTTCGTGGGTGGCAGGCCCGCCGCCCTGGACATCGACGGAACCCACCGTGCCCGGCGGCGGGAGGACCACGGTGACGCCGGTCAGCCATCCTCCGCTGTCCTTTTGGACATGGCCAACCCGGATGCCCGGAACGTCGGTGATGCTTCCCATCCCCCTATTCTCCCCTCCGCGGGCGTGCCCCTGCCGCATTGGGAAACTTTGTGCGAGACTGCATTCAACACAGCGTTAACGGGCGACGAAGCCTTGGATAACAGTCCCCTGACAAGGGCATATGCGGGTTTCAGCCCTCTGACGGTCTGGTGTAGTAGTGCCTAGATCAAGCCAGGGCCGGCCACAAGCAGGCTCCCAACCCGGGAGAGACACGCATGACCCGTCAACTCGCCCCGCACCCAGCCGCCAAACCCAAGAGGCCTCCGGGCCGCTCGGCGAAAGTCCCAAAGCGGCGGTGGACCGCGCGGACCCGGCGGGACTTCTTCGTTTTCCTCGCCATGGCGCTGCCCAACCTGGTGCTGATCGCGGTTTTCACCTACCGTCCGCTGTTCAGCAATATGTACTACTCCACACTGGACTGGACCCTGGGCTCCCCCACCGCAACGGTGGTTGGCCTCGCCAACTACGTCACCTTCTTCAGCAGCAATGACGCACCGAAAGTCCTGGGGACCACCGCCGTGTTCACGCTGGTTACAGTGGGTGGTTCCATGGTCCTGGGCCTGCTGGTGGCGCTGGCCCTGAACGCGAAGATCCGCGGCACCACGTTCGCCCGTTCAGCCGTCTTTGCACCGTACGTCCTCTCCGGCGTCGGCGTAGGCCTGGTGTGGCTGTTCATCTTCGATCCCGGCTACGGCGTCCTGGCCTGGCTGCTGCGCGGCATCGGGCAGCAGAGCCCGCAGTGGATTAACGACCCCCAGCTCTCGCTCGTCATGGTGATCCTGGTATACGTCTGGAAGAACCTGGGCTACTGCGCCGTGGTGTATCTCGCCGGGCTCCAGTCCCTTCCGCAGGATGTCATGGAGGCCGCATCCCTTGATGGCGCCAACGGATTCCGCCGTTTCACCAGCATCTCGCTGCCGCTGCTGTCCCCCACCGCGTTCTTCCTGCTGATCACCACCATGCTCAGTTCACTGCAGGCCTTCGACCTCATCCGCATCATGACGCCCTTGGGCACCGGCACCAGCACCCTGATCTACGAGGCCTACCTGCAGGCCTTCGGTGCCTACAACAGGGCAGGCTACTCGGCAGCAATTTCCGTGGTCCTGTTCGCGATCCTCCTGGTGATCACCGTGCTTCAGTTGCGGTTCGTGGAACGAAAGGTGCATTACTCATGACCTCCCTGTCCCCGGTCAGCCCCGACCCCACAGCCCCCGCCATCAGCGCACCGGAGCCAGGCCTTCACCGCGACCGCCCCTTCTCGCGCCGCAACCTCATCCGCACCGTGGTGGGCGGCTACCTGCCGCTGCTCGTGGCCACCCTGGTGGTATTCCTGCCCCTGCTGTGGATGGTCCTGAGCTCCTTCAAGCAGTCCGGCGAGATTGTCACCACGGACCTGAAAATCCTTCCGGAAAGCCTGAACCTCGAGAACTACCGGACCGCCATGACCACGGTGCCGTTTGGGCAGTTCTTCCTGAACAGCACCATCGTCACGCTGGCCGGGGCCACCATCAAGGTGCTGCTGGCCATCCTGACGGCCTACGCTTTGGTGTTTGTCCGCTTCCCGTTCCGGAACTTCATCTTCCTGCTGATCCTGGTGGCCCTCATGGTGCCGCCGCAGGTGTCCATCCTGCCCAACTTCATCCTGATCGCGGGCATCGGTGGAAAGAACACGCTGTGGGGCATCATCCTCCCCGGCCTTGGCACCGCGTTCGGGACGTTCCTGCTGCGCCAGCACTTCCGCACCCTCCCCGCTTCCATCCTGGAATCGGCCGAGATGGACGGTGCTGGCCACTGGCGCCGTTTGTGGCAGATCGTGGTTCCCGTTTCGGTCCCGTCCATCGCCACGGTGGCACTGGTGACCATCGTGACCGAATGGAATGACTACATCTGGCCCCTCATCATCACGGACCGTCCGGAAACCATGACCCTTCCCGTCGGGCTCACCCTGCTGCAGAACAACGAAAGCAACGCTGCCGGCTGGGGTGTCCTCATGGCGGGGGCAGTCCTGGTCATCGTTCCCATCCTGATCATCTTCGCGGCCCTCCAGCGCTACATCGTTGCGGGCCTCACCCAGGGCAGCGTGACCGGTTAAGCTGCCGGCCGCCGTCGCACTTTCCAACCCTTACAAAGGCACCAACCGAAAGGAAACTGTCATGACACTGCACCTGGACCGGAGGCATTTCCTGGGCCTGGCAGGGGTATCCGCCTCTGCCGCCGCCCTTGCCGCATGCGGCGGACCATCCACAAGCGGCGGCGGCCAGGCTACCTCCCAAGCTGCCGAGATCGACTTCAAGGACGTGAAGCCGGCGGCCAAGATCGACTTCTGGTCCAGCCACCCCGGCCAGTCGCAGGACGTGGAGAAGAGCCTGATCGATAAATTCCACGCCAAGAACCCGGACATCACGGTGAACCTGGTTACCGCCGGAGCAAACTACGAGGAAATCGCCCAGAAGTTCCAAACCGCCCAGGCGGCAAAGTCGGGCCTGCCGGGTGTGGTGGTCCTGTCCGACGTCTGGTGGTTCCGCTACTACACCAACGGCAGCATCATTCCCGTTGATGGCCTGATCAAGCAGCTGGACATGAGGATGGACGACTTCCAGCAGTCTCTGGTGAACGACTACAAGTACGACAACAAGCAGTGGGCGCTGCCATACGGCCGGTCCACGCCGCTGTTCTACTACAACAAGGACCATTTTGCGGCGGCCGGCCTTCCCGACCGGGCACCGAAGACCTGGGATGAATTCGCTGAATGGGCGCCCAAGCTGAAGGCCAGCTCGGGCGCCCAGTACGCCTACATCTACCCCGCTCTCGCCGGGTACGCGGGCTGGACACTGCAGAACATGCTGTGGGGATGGGGCGGCGGCTGGTCCAAGGAATGGGACATCACGTGTGACTCCACCGAGTCCGTTGCCGCGCTGCAGTGGGCGCAGGATTCGATCTACAAGGACAAGTGGGCCGGCGTCTCGTCCAAGGAAGCCGCTGATGACTTCTCCGCCGGCCTCACGTCCACCACCATCTCGTCCACGGGTTCGCTGCTGGGAATCCTGAAGTCCGCCAAGTTCAACGTGGGCGTTGGTTTCCTGCCGGGCGGGCCCAAGGCGCAATCGAACGTGTGCCCCACCGGCGGCGCCGGCCTGGGTATTCCCAGCGGCATCACCAAGGAGGAGCAGCTCGCGGCCGGAAAGTTCCTGGACTTCGTCACCCAGCCGGCGAGCACCGCGGAGTTCTCTGCGGCCACCGGCTACATGCCCACCCGAAAGTCCGCGGATACGGCGTCCGTCCTGGCCAAGACGCCGCAGATCAAGACCGCTATGGACCAGCTCGCCGTAACCAAGGTCCAGGACAACGCCCGGGTGTTCCTGCCGGGCGCCGACCAGGAAATGGCCAAGGCCGCCGCGAAGATCCTCACCCAGCAGGGCGATGTGAAGTCCACCATGACAGACCTGAAGAACACGCTGCAGAGCATCTACGAGCGCGACGTGAAGCCGAAGCTGAAGTCCTAACTGCCGTCGACGCGCAAAAGCCCTGGCCGGTCCCGAATTCGGGTCCCGTCAGGGCTTTTGCGCGTCACGCAGGACAACACGTGTCGAAGAGGGGGAAGTGTTTCCCTTACGGAATCGGCACCGGGGTGACGCCGAGGGGCACCAGGTGCTCCGCACCGCCGTCGGGCGCTGACAGCACCCAAATGCCCTTTTCATGCACGGCCACCGAGTGCTCCCACTGGCAGGACCGCTTGCCGTCGGTGGTGACCACCGTCCAGTCGTCGTCCAGGACTGCGGTGTCGATGCTGCCGCGCACCAGCATGGGCTCAATGGCCAGGCACAGGCCCGGTTTGATCCTGGGACCGCGGTGGTTGGTGCGGTAGTTCAGGACGTCCGGCGCCATGTGCATCTCGGAGCCGATGCCGTGGCCCACGTAGTCCTCCAGGATGCCCAACGGTTTGCCCGGGACGGATGAAACGTAGTCGTCGATCGCGGCGCCAATGTCCCCCACGTGGGTGCCGGTGGCCAGCGCCGCGATCCCCCGCCACATGGCTGCCAGGGTGACGTCGGAGAGCCGCTGGTCCTCGGGGTCGGCGGTTCCCACGATCACCGTGCGCGCCGAGTCCGAATGCCAGCCGTTGACGATCGCGCCGCCGTCGATGGAGATGATGTCGCCGTCCTGCAGTACGCGACTGCCCGGGATCCCGTGCACCACTTCCTCATTGACCGAGGTGCAAATTGTGGCCGGGAAGCCGTGGTAGCCCAGGAAGTTGGACTTGGCGCCAGCCTCATTAAGGACGGCGGCGAAGACGTCGTCCAGGTGCCTGGTGGTAACCCCCGGCACCGCGGCTGCAACGGCGGCATCCAGTGCACGGCTAAGGACCAGGCCGGCCTCATGCATGGTGCGCATCTGGGCGTTGTTCTTGAATTCGATGCGGGGCTGGCCGAAGGCCATGGTGATTCCTTTCAAATGGCTGAGGCTCCTCCCGGATGCCGGGAGGAGCCTCGATAAACCGGGCGCCTTGGTCAGGCTGCCTGAGCGGCCTTGATGGCCTGCATCACGCGGTTGGTAACTTCGTCGATGGGACCGATCCCGTCAACCTGGGTGAGGATGCCGCGCTCGGCGTACTTCGCCACCACGGCTTCGGTCTGCTCGTGGTAGAGGTCCAGGCGGTGGCGGATGACGGCTTCGTTGTCGTCGCTCCGGCCCGTTTCCTTGGCCCGGCCCAGCAGCCGGTGGACCAGTTCCTCGTCATCGGCGGTCAGCTGGAGGACCACGTCGAGCTTCTCGTCGCCATCGGCGAGGATCTCGTCAAGGTAGTCCACCTGCGCAGTGGTGCGCGGGTAGCCGTCCAGCAGGAAGCCGTTTTCGACGTCGGACTCGCCCAGGCGGTCGCGGACCATCTTGTTGGTCACGCTGTCCGGAACGAAGTCCCCGTTGTCCATGTACTTCTTGGCCTCGAGGCCCAGCGGGGTTTCACCCTTCACGTTGGCCCGGAAGATGTCGCCGGTAGAGATGGCCACAACGCCGAGGCGTTCTGAGATCCGCTCTGCCTGCGTTCCTTTTCCGGAACCGGGAGGTCCAATAATCAGCATTCTCGTCATCGCAAAAGCCCTTCGTAGTGACGTTGTTGTAGCTGCGCATCAATCTGCTTTACGGTCTCCAAACCAACGCCCACCATGATCAGGATCGAGGTGCCACCGAACGGGAAGTTCTGGTTCGCGTTGATCAGTACCAGTGCCACCAGCGGAATCAGTGCCACGAAACCCAAGTAGAGGGCGCCGGGCAGGGTGATCCGTGAAAGCACGTACTGCAGGTAATCAGCGGTCGGCCTGCCGGCGCGGATACCTGGAATGAAGCCGCCGTACTTCTTCATGTTGTCCGAGACTTCTTCAGGGTTGAAGGTAATCGCGACGTAGAAGTAGGTAAAGAACACGATCAGGACGAAGTAAACCGCCATGTAGATCGGGTGGTCACCGCGGGTGAGGTTGTTGTTGATCCACTCAACCCACGGTTGCATTGACTCGCCGTTCCGGGGCTGGTTGAACTGAGCGATCAGCCCGGGAATGTAGAGCATGGAGGAAGCGAAGATCACCGGAATGACGCCGGCCATGTTCACCTTGATGGGAATGTAGGTGCTGGTGCCGCCCACGGTGCGCCGGCCGATCATCCGCTTGGCGTACTGGACAGGAACGCGCCGCTGCGACTGCTCCACGAAGACCACGAGTGCCACGGTGAGCAGGCCCACGGCCAGGACAATGAAGAACGTCCCGGGGCCCTGCGAGGTCCAGATGGCACCCAGCGAGGTGGGGAACTGCGCGGCGATGGAAGTGAAGATGAGCAGCGACATGCCGTTGCCCACGCCCTTCTCCGTGACAAGCTCGCCCATCCACATGATCAGGCCGGTGCCCGCCGTCAGCGTGATGATGATCAGGATGGTGGTGATGATGCTGGTATCCGGGATGATCGGAAGCTGGCAGCCGGGAAGCAACTGCCCGGAGCGCGCCAGCGATACCAGGGTGGTGGCGTTGAGCAGGCCCAGCGCGATGGTGAGGTAGCGCGTGTACTGGGTCAGCTTGGACTGGCCCGAGGCTCCCTCTTCGTAAAGCTGCTGGAACCGGGGAATGACCACCCGGAGCAGCTGCACGATGATGCTCGCCGTGATGTAGGGCATGATGCCCAGGGCGAAGATGGACACCTGGAGCAGCGCACCGCCGCTGAAGAGGTTAACGAGCTGGTACAGCCCGCCGGCGGTCTGACCGTTCTGCAAGCATTGCTGGACATTCTGGTAGTTCACACCTGGCGAGGGAATGAAAGCGCCCAAGCGGAATATGGTGATGATTCCCAGCGTGAACAACAACTTGCGTCGCAGATCAGGCGTGCGAAAGGCCCGGCCAAATGCGCTAAGCAAGCGTCCTCCTGTGGTGTCAATAAGAGTGGGGTGGCGGAACTTGATAAATCCCGACAACCGAGTCTAACGGTTCAATGTGCCGTGCGAACAATCCGTGCCGGCGCCCATGCGCCGGATGGCGGGAAAAATACGTCCGGCGGATATGGAAAACTCCCGGTATCCGGGGCCGTAGCCCATGGATACCGGGAGTTTCAACAGCTGGCGCCGTCCCTTAGAGGGCGGTGGTGCTTCCGCCTGCTGCAGCAATCTTTTCAGCGGCACTGGCCGAGAATGCGTGGGCGGTGACGTCAACCTTGACGGTGATGTCGCCGGTGCCCAGCACCTTGACGGGCTGGTTCTTGCGAACGGCACCCTTTTCGACCAGGTTCTCCACGGTGACTGCGCCACCTTCCGGGAACAGCTCGCTGAGCTTGTCCAGGTTTACAACCTGGAACTCAACCCGGAACGGGTTCTTGAAGCCACGCAGCTTCGGCAGGCGCATGTGCAGCGGCAGCTGGCCGCCGGCAAAGCCAGCCTTCACCTGGTAGCGGGCAGCAGTACCCTTGGTACCGCGACCGGCGGTCTTACCCTTGGATGCCTCACCACGACCAACACGGGTCTTGGCGGTCTTGGCACCCGGAGCGGGACGCAGGTGGTGAACCTTCAGGGCGTTCTGCTTCTCAGCAGCCTGTGCCTTATCAGCAGTGTTCTCTGCCATTTACTTCGCCTCCTCTACCTTTACCAGGTGCGGAACCGTGTTGAGCATGCCAACGGTCACGGCATCGGCGGTGCGGACAACGGTGTGTCCGATCCGCTTCAGGCCGAGGGACCGCAGGGTGTCGCGCTGGTTCTGCTTGCCGCCAATGGCGGACTTGATCTGAGTGATCTCCAACTGGGCGTCGGAGGGGACCAGGTTCTTAGCCATGACTAAACACCTGCCTTCGGAGCCAGGAGGGCCTTCACCAGCGCCGCCGGAGCGATCTCGTCCAGCGGCAGGCCGCGGCGTGCTGCCACTGCTGCCGGCTCTTCGAGGCGCTTCAGGGCATCAACGGTCGCGTGAACGATGTTGATGGCGTTGGAGGAACCGAGCGACTTGGAGAGGATGTCGTGGATGCCCACGCACTCCAGTACTGCTCGGACCGGACCACCGGCGATAACACCGGTACCGGCGGAAGCCGGACGCAGCATTACGACGCCGGCAGCGGCTTCACCCTGAACGCGGTGCGGGATGGTGTTGCCAACGCGGGGAACGCGGAAGAAGGACTTCTTGGCCTCTTCAACGCCCTTGGCGATAGCAGCGGGAACTTCCTTGGCCTTGCCGTAGCCCACGCCGACCATGCCGTTACCGTCACCAACGACGACCAGCGCGGTGAAGCTGAAGCGACGACCACCCTTGACGACCTTGGAAACGCGGTTGATGGTGACAACGCGCTCTACGAACTGGTTCTTCTCGGCTTCACGGCCACCGTCGCGGCCGCCACGGCCACCGCGGTCGCCGCGGCCCTGGCCGCGGTCGCCACGCTCGCCGCGACGGGCGCCACCACGGCGGTCCTCGGCAGCGGGGGCAGTGGTCTCAGCAGCGGCGGCCTCGGGGGCCTTCTGATCTGCAGACACAGTGTCCTTTTCGTTGTTTGCTTCGGTCACAGTGACAGCCCACCTTCGCGTGCACCGTCGGCGACGGCGGCAATGCGGCCGTGGTACTTGTTACCACCACGGTCGAACACGACAGCCTCGACGCCGGCAGCCTTGGCACGTTCGGCAACGAGCTCGCCAACGCGCTTGGCCTTGGCAGTCTTGTCACCGTCGAATGCACGAAGGTCGGCTTCCAGGGTGGATGCGCTTGCTACGGTCTGGCCAATGCTGTCATCGACAACCTGGACAAATACGTGGCGTGCGGAGCGGTTGACCACCAGGCGGGGGCGGACAGCCGTACCGGAAATGCGCTTGCGGATACGAAGCTGGCGGCGGCTGCGGGCAGCAGCCTTGCTCTTGTTCGTACGCTTCTTGTTAATGGAGATGGCCATGGTTACTTACCAGCCTTTCCGACCTTGCGGCGGATGACTTCGCCGGCGTAACGGATGCCCTTGCCCTTGTACGGGTCAGGCTTCCGCAGCTTGCGAATGTTGGCAGCAACTTCGCCGACCTGCTGCTTATTGATACCTGAGACAGAGAGCTTGGTCGGTCCCTCTACTGCAAAGGTGATGCCGGCCGGAGCTGCAACGCTGACCGGGTGGCTGAAGCCGAGAGCGAACTCAAGGTCAGATCCCTTGGCCTGAACGCGGTAACCGGTACCAACGATTTCAAGCTTCTTCTCGTAGCCTGCGGTGACGCCCTGGATCATGTTGGCGATCAGGGTGCGGGTCAGGCCGTGGAGTGAACGGGAGGCGCGCTCGTCGTTCGGGCGGCTGACGGTCAGGGTGTTCTCGTCCAGGGCAACCTCGATGGGGCTGGCCACAGTGTGGGTCAACTCCCCCTTGGAACCCTTGACGCTGACGACAGAGCCGTCAACCTTGACCTCAACGCCGGCAGGAACGGTGATGGGGAGACGTCCAATACGTGACATTATTCTCTTCCTTTCCCGTTACCAGACGTACGCGAGGACTTCGCCGCCCACGCCCTTCTTGCCGGCCTGCTTATCAGTCAGGAGGCCGGAAGAGGTGGACAGGATTGCGATACCCAGGCCACCGAGCACGTGAGGCAGGTTGGTGGACTTCGCGTAAACGCGGAGACCCGGCTTGGAGATGCGGCGTACACCGGCGATGGAACGCTCGCGGTTCGGACCGAACTTGAGGTCGAGGGTCAGCTTCTTGCCAACCTCAGCGTCCTCTTCCTTCCAGCCGGCGATGAAACCTTCGGCCTTGAGGATGTCGGCAACGCGTGCCTTGAGCTTGCTGTAAGGCATAGACACGGAGTCGTGGTATGCCGAGTTTGCGTTACGCAGGCGCGTAAGCATATCTGCGACAGGATCTGTCATTGTCATGTGGGCTCATGCCCTTCCTCGTAACGGTTTCCGCCGTTCCGTCCTTTACGGAGCGGAGCGGCCGGACCTTTTACGTAGTTAATTAAGCTTCGGTTTTGAACGGGAAACCAAGCGCCTTGAGCAGCGCGCGGCCTTCGTCGTCGGTCTTGGCGGTGGTGACGACCGTGATGTCCATACCGCGGACGCGGTCGATCTTGTCCTGGTCGATTTCGTGGAACATAACCTGCTCGGTCAGACCGAAGGTGTAGTTTCCGTTGCCATCGAACTGCTTGCCGCTCAGGCCGCGGAAGTCGCGGATACGGGGCAGTGCCAGGGTGACCAGACGGTCCACGAATTCCCACATACGGTCGCCACGCAGGGTTGCGTGTGCACCGATGGGCATGCCTTCGCGCAGCTTGAACTGTGCGATCGACTTGCGGGCCTTGGTGACCTGCGGCTTCTGGCCGGTGATCTGGGTGAGGTCGCGGACAGCGCCGTCGATCAGCTTGGAGTCCTTGGCGGCATCTCCAACACCCATGTTCACAACAACCTTGACCAGGCGGGGAACCTGGTTCACGTTGGCGTACTTGAACTCATCCTGGAGCTGGCCCTTGATGGTTTCGGCGTACTTGGTCTTCAGACGAGGAACGATCTTCGTTGCCGGAGTCTCGAGAGTCTCAGTCATTAGATGTCCTTCCCGGAGCTCTTGGACACGCGGATGCGGACGGTCTTCTGGACGCCGTTCTTCTCCACGGTGTCGAGGCGGAAGCCCACGCGGGTCGGCTTCTTGGTCGACGGGTCAACCAGGGCCACGTTGGAAATGTGGATCGGGGCCTCTACGACCTCGATGCCGCCGGTCTTGGTGCCGCGCTGCGACTGTCCAACACGGGTGTGCTTGGTGACGCGGTTGATACCCTCAACCAGCACGCGGTTGGTGTCGGTGAATACACGCAGCACCTTGCCCTGCTTGCCACGGTCGCCGCCGCGCTCAGCCTTGGCGCCAGTGATGACCTGAACCAGGTCACCCTTCTTGATCTTTGCAGCCATGGACTAGAGCACCTCCGGAGCCAGAGAAACGATCTTCATGAACTTCTTGTCACGCAGTTCACGACCAACCGGTCCGAAGATACGGGTACCGCGGGGGTCACCGTCGTTCTTCAGGATCACAGCTGCGTTCTCGTCAAACTTGATGTAGGAACCATCCGCACGGCGGCGTTCCTTCTTGGTACGGACGATGACGGCCTTGACCACATCGCCCTTCTTTACGTTGCCGCCAGGGATTGCATCCTTGACGGTGGCGACAATGACGTCACCGATGCCTGCGTAGCGACGGCCGGATCCACCGAGAACGCGAATGGTAAGGATTTCCTTAGCACCCGTGTTGTCGGCGACCTTGAGTCGCGACTCCTGCTGAATCACTATTTACTCCTTGCGTCGCGCCGGTTCTCAGGCCGTGGTCTTGCTACGGAATGAGCCTTGCGGAACGGTTGATCGGGGTGTCTCTTGACCTGCCTGGATTTTGCCAGACCAGGCCTAAACGCCCGTGCCAGAAGCAGTTGCTCCCATCCGGTCCGGGATGGATCCCGGGCGCACAGGGGCACTATGCTGTGGCACGCTTGTTTACGAGGTTGATGATGGCGCGCGAAAGGCGCCATACAAACTCAATATCCTAGCACGTTTTCCGCCGGTCCCCATATCACCACCGTCCCCTGCCCTGCAAGACGGAGAGACGTCCCTGCAAGACGGACGACGGCGTCACGCACGGCAGTCTTTCGGCGCGCCCTGGGTGCCGCTCCCCCGCCAGCCCGGGCCCCGCCGTCGTCCGCTGCCTGCAAAGCCGGCCTGGCGTGACGCGGGCGGCAACCACGCTGCCGGTTAAACGAGGAAGCCCCCGCTCCCGGAAGGGAGCAGGGGCAACAGCTAAGCAGCAGGTGCTACTTGGCCTTCTCGAGGATTTCCACGAGCCGCCAGTTCTTGGTGGCGGACAGCGGACGGGTCTCGGCGATGACTACGAGGTCGCCGATGCCGGCGGTGTTCTCTTCGTCGTGCGCCTTGACCTTGGAGGTGCGGCGGATGACCTTGCCGTACAGTGCGTGCTTCACGCGGTCTTCAACCTCAACAACGATGGTCTTTTCCATCTTGTCGGAGACCACGTAGCCGCGACGGGTCTTGCGGTAACCGCGCTGCCCAGCCTTGGCTGCGGTAGCAGTTTCGGTCACGTTCTGGTCCTTTTCACTCACTTGGCGTCCTCCTCGGTCTCAGCCTTTTCAGCCTTGTCGGCCTTCTTGGTTGAAGCCTTCTTGGACTTCTTCTCTTCCTTGGCTTCCACAACCGGTGCGGCAACCTCGGCACGAATGCCCAGCTCGCGTTCGCGGAGAACGGTGTAGATGCGGGCAATGTCCTTCTTGACCGCGCGCAGACGACCGTGGTTCTCCAGCTGTCCGGTGGCGGACTGGAAACGCAGGTTGAACAGCTCTTCCTTGGCCTTGCGGAGTTCTTCAACGAGACGCTCGTTGTCGAAACCGTCCAGCTGTGCGGGAGCCAGATCCTTGGATCCTACTGCCATTTCTATTCACCACCTTCGCGACGCACAATGCGTGCCTTCAACGGCAGCTTGTGGATTGCCAGGCGCAGGGCCTCGCGAGCTACCTCTTCATTGACACCGGAGAGTTCGAAAAGAACCCGGCCCGGCTTGACGTTGGCGACCCACCATTCCGGTGAACCCTTACCGGAACCCATGCGGGTTTCGGCCGGCTTCTTGGTCAGGGGACGGTCCGGGTAGATGTTAATCCAGACCTTACCGCCACGCTTGATGTGGCGGGTCATCGCGATACGAGCGGACTCGATCTGACGGTTGGTGACGTATGCCGGGCTCAGAGCCTGGATACCCCACTCACCGAACGAGACCTCGGTGCCGCCCGTGGCAGCGCCGGAACGACCCGGGTGGTGCTGCTTACGGTGCTTGACTCGACGTGGGATAAGCATTTAAGCCTGTCCTCCTTCTACAGCAGCAGGTGCTGCTTCAACTGCCGGTGCTTCGGCAGCAGGAGCTGCGTCAGCGGCCGGGCGGTCGTTGCGACGGCGGCGGTCACCGCGGTCAGCGCCACCCGGACGGCCGGGACGTTCGCCACGGCCACCGCGGGACGGTGCGGCAGCAGCCTGTGCGGCCAGTTCCTTGGCGGTGACGTCACCCTTGTAGATCCAGACCTTCACACCGATGCGGCCGAAGGTGGTCTTGGCTTCGTAGAAGCCGTAGTCGATGTTCGCGCGGAGGGTGTGCAGGGGCACACGGCCTTCGCGGTAGAACTCCGAGCGGGACATTTCAGCGCCACCAAGGCGGCCCGAGCAGGCGATACGGATGCCCTTGGCACCTGCACGCTGTGCGGACTGCATGGCCTTCTTCATCGCACGGCGAAACGCCACGCGGGAAGTCAGCTGCTCTGCCACGCCCTGGGCAACAAGCTGGGCTTCCATTTCGGGGTTCTTGACCTCGAGGATGTTCAGCTGGACCTGCTTGCCGGTGAGCTTTTCGAGCTCGCCGCGGATGCGGTCTGCTTCTGCTCCACGGCGGCCGATGACGATGCCGGGACGGGCCGTGTGGATGTCCACGCGGACACGGTCACGGGTGCGCTCGATTTCGACCTTGGCGATACCGGCGCGCTCCATGCCCGTGGACATGAGCTGGCGGATGCGGATGTCTTCGCGAACGAAGTCCTTGTACCGCTGGCCGGCCTTGGTGCTGTCAGCGAACCAGTGCGATACGTGATCGGTGGTGATGCCGAGTCGGAACCCGTGCGGGTTTACTTTCTGTCCCACTTAGCGAGCCTCCTCTTTCTCCGGGGTAGCGACTACCACGGTGATGTGGCTGGTGCGCTTCTTGATCTGAAATGCACGACCCTGGGCACGCGGCTGGAACCGCTTCATGGTCGGGCCTTCATCAACAAACGCTTCGCTGATGATGAGGTCGCCTTCGTCAAACCCCACGCCGTCGCGGTCCGCGAGGACCCGGGCGTTGGCGATTGCCGACTGAACTACCTTGAATACCGGCTCCGAAGCTGCCTGCGGGGCAAACTTCAGAATTGCCAGAGCCTCATTCGCTTGCAATCCACGAACAAGGTTGACGACGCGCCGGGCCTTCATAGGCGTTACGCGGATGTGGCGCGCAATTGCCTTGGCTTCCATTGCTTTCCTTCTCTCGTCTTTGACGTAAACGCAGGCGCCTAGCGGCGCTTGCCCTTACGGTCGTCCTTGACATGGCCGCGGAATGTCCGCGTGGGAGCGAATTCGCCGAGCTTGTGCCCGACCATCGACTCAGTGACAAACACCGGGATGTGCTTGCGTCCGTCGTGTACGGCGATCGTGTGCCCGAGCATGTCGGGGATGATCATCGAACGGCGGGACCAGGTCTTGATGACGTTCTTGGTGCCCTTTTCGTTTTCCCTGGCTACCTTCACAAAGAGGTGCTGGTCAACGAAAGGACCTTTTTTCAGGCTGCGTGGCATGTGTCCAGGCTCCTATCGCTTGTTCTTGCCAGTACGACGGCGACGCACAATAAGCTTGTCGCTCTCTTTGTTGGGGCGGCGGGTGCGGCCTTCCCGCTTACCGTTCGGGTTGACGGGGTTACGTCCACCGGACGTCTTGCCCTCGCCACCACCGTGCGGGTGGTCAACCGGGTTCATGGCGACACCACGGACGGTCGGGCGAACGCCCTTCCACCGCATACGGCCGGCCTTGCCCCAGTTGATGTTCGACTGCTCGGCGTTGCCCACCTCGCCGACGGTTGCGCGGCAGCGCACGTCAACGTTGCGGATTTCACCGGAAGGCAGGCGCAGCTGGGCGAAACGGCCTTCCTTGGCAACAAGCTGGATGGATGCGCCGGCGGAGCGGCCCATCTTGGCGCCGCCGCCCGGACGCAGCTCCACTGCGTGGATGACGGTACCCACCGGGATGTTGAGCAGCGGCAGGTTGTTACCGGGCTTGATGTCAGCACCGGCACCTGCCTCAACAACGTCACCCTGGGAGAGCTTGTTGGGAGCGATGATGTAACGCTTGGTGCCATCAACGTAGTGCAGGAGGGCGATGCGAGCCGTGCGGTTCGGATCGTACTCGATTTCGGCAACGCGGGCGTTGACGCCGTCCTTGTCGTGGCGACGGAAGTCGATCAGACGGTACTGGCGCTTGTGTCCGCCACCCTTGTGGCGGGTGGTGATCTTACCGGTGTTGTTACGGCCGCCCTTTTTGGGCAGCGGACGTACCAACGACTTTTCCGGCGTCGACCGCGTAATTTCGATGAAGTCCGCTACGCTCGAGCCACGACGGCCCGGGGTAGTCGGCTTGTACTTACGGATTCCCATAATTTATTTCCTCGTTAAAGTGGTCTCCGCTACGCGAGCGGACCGCCGAAGATGTCGATGGTGCCTTCTTTGAGGGTGACAATCGCACGCTTGGTGTTCTTGCGGGTACCCCATCCGAATTTGGTGCGCTTGCGCTTACCGGCACGGTTGATGGTGTTGATCGATTCGACCTTGACGGAGAAAATCTTCTCCACGGCCAGCTTGATCTCGGTCTTGTTCGAACGGGGGTCCACCAGGAAGGTGTACTTGCCCTCGTCGATCAGGCCGTAGCTCTTTTCCGACACGACGGGTGCAAGCACGACGTCGCGGGGATCCTTGATGGTGGCTGCGCTCACTTGGCATCCTCCTCGTTCTTAGCTGCCTTAGCGGCAACGAATGCGTCGTAGGCAGCCTTGGTGAAGACAACGTCATCAGAGACGAGAACGTCGTAGGTGTTCAGCTGGTCTACGTACAGAACGTGAACTCCGGCGAGGTTGCGCACGGACAGTGCGGCAACGTCGTTATCGCGCTCGATGACGACCAGCAGGTTCTTGCGGTCGGAAACACCGCGGAGCGTTGCCAGTGCGGTCTTGGCGGAGGGCTTGGTGCCTTCAACCAGTTCTGCGACAACGTGGATGCGACCGTTGCGTGCCCGGTCAGACAGTGCGCCGCGCAGTGCAGCAGCAATCATCTTCTTGGGGGTGCGCTGGCTGTAGTCACGCGGGGTGGGACCGTGGACAATGCCACCGCCGGTCATGTGCGGAGCACGGATTGAACCCTGGCGGGCGCGGCCGGTGCCCTTCTGCTTGAACGGCTTGCGTCCTGCACCGGAAACTTCAGCACGGGTCTTGGTCTTGTGGGTTCCCTGACGGGCAGCAGCGAGCTGGGCAACGACAACCTGGTGCAGCAGCGGCACGTTGGTCTGAACGTCGAAGATCTCTGCAGGCAGGTCAACCTGGACAGTGTTAGCCATTGAATTAGGCTCCCTTCACGGCGGTGCGTACGAGGACGACCTGGCCGCGGGCGCCGGGAACGGCACCCTTGATAAGGAGCAGCGACTTCTCGACGTCAACCGCGTGGACCGTGAGGTTCAGCGTGGTGTGACGAACGGCGCCCATGCGGCCGGCCATTTTCATGCCCTTGAAGACGCGGCTCGGGGTGGATGCGCCACCGATGGAACCGGGCTTACGGTGGTTCTTGTGGGCACCGTGGGAAGCTCCAACGCCGTGGAAGCCGTGACGCTTCATAACACCGGCGAAGCCCTTACCCTTGGTGGTGCCGATGACGTCGATCTTCTGGCCGGCTTCGAAGACCTCTACGGAGAGCTCCTGGCCCAGCTCGTACTCGGCAGCATCTGCGGTACGGAGTTCGACGACGTGGCGGCGAGGCGTGACGCCTGCCTTTTCAAAGTGACCAGCCAGCGGCTTGGTGACCTTGCGGGGATCGATCTGGCCGTAGCCGATCTGAACGGCGACGTAGCCATCAGCTTCTGCGTTGCGCAGCTGGGTGATGACGTTCGAGTCTGCCTGGACCACAGTGACGGGGATGAGCTTGTTGTTCTCGTCCCAGACCTGGGTCATGCCGAGCTTCGTGCCCAGCAGGCCCTTTACGTTACGGGTTGCGGTCATAGTTTCTCAGCACCTCCCTACAGCTTGATTTCGATGTTCACGTCAGCCGGCAGGTCGAGACGCATGAGCGAGTCAACAGCCTTCGGCGTGGGATCGATGATGTCGATAAGACGCTTGTGCGTGCGCATTTCAAAGTGCTCGCGGCTGTCCTTGTACTTGTGCGGAGAGCGGATTACGCAGTACACGTTCTTCTCCGTCGGCAGCGGCACGGGGCCGACTACCGTTGCGCCTGCGCGCGTGACCGTCTCAACGATCTTCCGTGCTGAAACGTCAATGACCTCGTGGTCGTATGACTTCAGCCGGATGCGGATTTTTTGTCCCGCCATGTCGCCTGACTCTCTTTCAGTCTGTGCTTCCCCGGTTTAGGGCTGCCCTGTTCACTTACTCGTTGTATGGCTGCCGAAGCATTTGAGGTCGTAACCACCATCCGCCGCACAAGCTGAATCCGAATGACTCCGGGTTCCTCAACCTGCCGGCGCAACCGACCCCCGCGGTCGGGCGTGTCGCGCTGAACACGCATACAAATCGCAATTCCATTGGGGTGGGTTATGTTTGGTCTTCAGCTTGGACCCTGCACCCGGCATTATCCGGATCGGGACGCGAAGAAGCGCTTGAACAACTCATCTAGTATGCCGGAAATCCGCGGCAGATGCGAATCGGCTCCCGATTCGGCCTGGTCAAGGGCCATTGCCCGCATTGCCGAAGACAGGTACGCGCTGGATGATAGGGGAATGACTCTGGAAGGCACTGAATCGGTGACCGAACTGGCCGGACGCGTGCCGCCGTCGTTCACTCTTGGCGTCGCAGCGGCGGCGTTCCAGATCGAAGGCGCACTCAAGGCCGGTGGCCGTGGACCATCGGGCTGGGACGCCTTTGCGGAAAAGCCTGGCGCCATCCAGGACGGCCACTCCCCCGCCGTGGCCTGCGATCACTACAACAGGTTCCCGGAGGATGTGGCACTGCTCAAGGAGCTGGGCGTCGACTCCTACCGGTTCTCACTCTCCTGGCCGCGCATCCAGCCGGACGGCCAGGGCGGCTTCAACGCGGAAGGCCTGGACTTCTACGACCGGCTGATCGACCAGCTCCTCGAGGCCGGCATCTCCCCCATGGCGACGCTCTACCACTGGGACACCCCGTTGCCGCTGGAACACCGTGGCGGCTGGCTGAACCGGGACACGGCAGAGCGGTTTGGCGAGTATGCCAGGGTTGCCGGTGAACGGTTCGGTGACCGGGTTGCGCAATGGGTCACCCTGAACGAACCCGTTTCGGTCACCCTAAACGGATATGCCCTGGGCGTGCATGCACCCGGGCGCCGGTTGATGTTCAACGCCCTTCCGTCCATCCACCACCAACTCCTGGCGCACGGGCTGGGCGTGCAGGCGCTGCGGGCGGCTGGAGTTACGGGAGGCATTGGCCTGACCAACCTGCACTCGCCCGTCAGACCCGCCAGCCGGAAGATTGGCGACCGGCTGGTGGCGCATCTGTACGACCTGCTGGCCAACAGGATCTACGCGGACCCCGTCCTGCTCGGCCGCTACCCCACCTTGCCCTTGTACGCGAAGCCCTGGCTGCGCTCCCTCGGAAAAATCTCCGATGCCGACCTCCGCACCATCCACCAGCCACTGGACTTCTACGGGCTTAACTATTACTTCCCGGTCAAGGTGGCCTTGGGCCCGGGCATCACGCCCATGCCTGCGGATATGCACAAGGAAGTGGCCAAGCTGCCCTTCCATGAGGTGGGCTACGCGGAGTTCGGCAGCACCGGATTCGGCTGGCCGGTAGCCCCGGACCATCTGGGAATCCTGCTGCAGGAAATGCGGGACCGGTACGGTGAGGCCCTCCCGCCGGTGTACATCACCGAGGGCGGTGCCAGCTTCCCTGAACCTGACAGTGTTTCGGAGACGCTGGAGGATACGGACAGGGTGGAGTACCTGGCGACGCATCTCGGCGCGGCACTCGACGCTACTGCCCCTGGCGGTATTGCAGAGGGCGTTGACCTGCGCGGCTACTACGTGTGGACGCTGATGGACAATTTCGAGTGGGCGGCCGGTTACTCTCAGCGGTTTGGCCTGGTGCACGTGGACTTCGAGACTCTCGAGCGGAAGCCAAAACGGTCCTTCTACTGGTACCAGGCGCTGTCCAGGGCGCGGAGCCACCGGCGGGTGTAGTGCATAGCGGGCTCGTTCACCCCGCTGTTAAGCGTGCCCCAGCACCGTAAGGAAGATCAGGACGCAGTTCAGGCCGACGATCAGGGTGGCACTGGTCCATCCGGCGATCCGCAGCGGCTTCGAGTCGGCGTGGATGCCCATCACCTTGCGGCTGCCGGTGAGCCGGATCAATGGAATCAGGGCGAACGGAATGCCGAAACTCAGGAGGACCTGGCTGAGGACCAATGCCAGCGTGGGTTCGATGCCGGCGCCCAGGACCGCAAGCGCAGGAATCAGCGTGACTGTGCGGCGCGCCAGCAGCGGAATCCGCACCTTCAGCAGGCCGCCCATGATGGTGGCGCCCGCATAGCATCCCACCGAGGTGGATGCCAGGCCGGACGCCAGGAGGCCCACGGCGAAGACGACGCCGATCACCGGCCCGAGTGCGGACGTCACCGCAGCATGGGCACCGGCAATCGTGTCGGTGCCCTCCACGCCGCGAAGGCTGGAGGCGGCCAGCAGGAGCATGGCGATATTGACGACGCCGGCAAGCAACAACGCGCCGGCGACGTCCACCCGGGTGGTCCGGATCAGGCGGGTCCTGACGGCTGGATCTTCGGAGAAGCCGTGCCGGTCGCGGGCAAGGGCTGAGTGCAGGTAAATGGCGTGCGGCATGACGGTGGCACCGAGCATGCTCGCCGCGAGCAGCACCGTATCGGTTCCCTCGAACCGGGGCACCAGCCCGGCCAGGGCTCCCCCGGCATCCGGCGGTGCGACGAACAGTCCCGAAACGAACCCGACCGCAATCACGCCCAGCAGGGTGAGGATGGCGAATTCGAAGGATTTTTGGCTGCGGTGCGATTGCAGTGTCAGCAGCAGCATGGACGCGAGGCCGATAATGACTCCGCCCGTCAGCAGGGGCAGGCCGAACAGCAGGTTGAGGGCCACCGCCCCACCGATGACCTCAGCCATGTCCGTGGCCCCGGCAACCACCTCAGCCTGGACCCAGTACGCACGGCGGCGGCGCGTGCCCAGGCGCTGGCCGAGAATTTCCGGCAGGCTCATACCGGTGGCAAGCCCCAGCTTGGCTGACTGGTACTGGATGAGCACAGCCATCCCGTTGGCAGCCACCAGGACCCAAACCAGGAGGTACCCGAAGCTGGCACCGGCGGTCAGGTTTGCCGCGACATTCCCCGGGTCCACATAGGCAATGGCTGCAACGAACGCAGGCCCGAGCAGCAGCAGGCGGGACCAGAACCTGGTGGTGGCGGATTCCGCCGTCAATGTTGAAACAGCCATCACGTGTCCTCGTCGTTGCGGGCGTCAATACAACGAGGATACCGCGAATTTAGGCAGACCGAAAAGTAGGAATAAGGGCTACCGGCAGAGGCTGGCGACGTTGCCCTGCTACTGGTTCTTGTTTGCCCTGTTGATCCGCTTGGCCCGGTCAATCTCGCGCCGGAAATACTTCCGGGTCCAGATCACTCCGGCTACAACGGCAACCGCGATGATCAGGAAGATAAGCCATCCCATGATGATCTCCTTTCAGTGCTGCAACATTATCAGTGACCTGTTAACGAAAAAGGACAGCCCCGCTGCTAATGCAGCAGGGCTGTCCCTTCAGTTCAGCAAGTATTACTTGATGATCTTGGTAACACGTCCCGAACCAACGGTGCGGCCGCCTTCGCGGATAGCGAAGCCGAGGCCCTCTTCCATAGCGATCGGCTGGATGAGCGCAACGGTCATCTCAGTGTTGTCGCCAGGCATAACCATTTCCGTGCCCTCGGGCAGGGTGATAACGCCGGTTACGTCCGTGGTACGGAAGTAGAACTGCGGGCGGTAGTTGGAGTAGAACGGGTTGTGACGTCCGCCTTCGTCCTTGGAGAGGATGTAGACGTTGGCCTCGAAGTCGGTGTGCGGGGTGATGGAACCCGGCTTCACGACAACCTGGCCACGCTCGACATCGTCGCGCTTCAGACCGCGGAGCAGGAGGCCACAGTTCTCGCCGGCCCATGCTTCGTCGAGCTGCTTGTGGAACATCTCGATACCGGTAACCGTGGTCTTCTGGACCGGGCGGATGCCGACGATCTCGACCTCGGAGTTGATGGCGAGGGTTCCACGCTCGGCGCGGCCCGTAACAACGGTGCCACGGCCGGTGATCGTGAAGACGTCTTCGATCGGCATCAGGAACGGCTTGTCGCGGTCACGTACGGGGTCCGGAACGGACTCGTCGACAGCAGCCATCAGGTCCTCAACGGACTTGACCCACTCGGGATCGCCTTCCAGAGCCTTCAGGCCGGAAACGCGGACCACAGGAGCTTCGTCACCATCGAAGCCCTGCGAGCTCAGGAGCTCACGAACTTCCATTTCAACGAGGTCCAGCAGTTCCTCATCGTCAACCATGTCGGCCTTGTTCAGGGCCACCAGCAGGTAGGGAACACCAACCTGGCGGGCCAGCAGAACGTGCTCGCGGGTCTGAGCCATCGGGCCGTCGGTAGCGGCAACCACGAGGATTGCGCCGTCCATCTGGGCAGCACCGGTGATCATGTTCTTGATGTAGTCAGCGTGACCCGGGGCGTCTACGTGTGCGTAGTGGCGCTTTTCGGTCTGGTACTCCACGTGGGAGATGTTGATGGTAATGCCACGCTGACGCTCTTCGGGAGCAGAGTCGATCGACGCGAAGTCGCGCTTCTCGTTGAGATCCGGGTACTTGTCGTACAGCACCTTGGAAATGGCGGCCGTCAGCGTCGTCTTACCGTGGTCAACGTGACCAATGGTGCCGATGTTGACGTGCGGCTTAGTCCGCTCGAACTTTGCCTTTGCCACAGGTTCCTCCTAGAACGTTTTCAAATGACATACCCTTCTGCCGCTCTTGCCGCGGCAGAAACTCAGGTAAGTCTACTTGGGGGGCTTTGGATTGGTGAAATTGCAGATTCAGGAACTAATACTAATCCCCTGAGCCTGTTCGCGCAGGGGCCGGACCGGCTTGCCGGATAAATCCGGCCGGCCCGGCCACCTGCACCGGCTGAACTGTCCGCTGGCGGACGGTCCAACCGAGGTGTTCGCTTTGAAAGTCCGGAAGGACTACTCGCCGCGGGACTTCTGGATGATCTCGTCGGCGACAGCCTTCGGGACCTCGGCGTAGCTGTTGAACGTCATGGAGTACACAGCGCGGCCCTGGGTCTTGGAGCGCAGGTCACCGATGTAACCGAACATGCCGGACAGCGGAACGTGCGCACGGATGACCTTGACGCCCTGTGCATCTTCCATGGACTGCATCTGGCCACGGCGGGAGTTGAGGTCACCGATAACTTCACCCATGTATTCCTCAGGGGTGCGGACCTCGACATCCATCAGCGGTTCGAGCAGGACCGGGTTCGCCTTGCGCGCAGCTTCCTTGAAAGCCATACGGCCGGCGATCTTGAAGGCCATTTCGGAGGAGTCAACATCGTGGTACGCGCCGTCAATCAGCGTGGCCTTGATGCCGACAACCGGGTAGCCCGCCAGGACGCCGTCGTTCAGCGCGTCCTGGATGCCCGCGTCAACAGACGGGATGTACTCGCGGGGAACGCGGCCACCGGTGACCTTGTTCTCGAACTCGTACAGCTCGCCCTCGGCGGTGTCCAGCGGCTCGATGGCAATCTGGATCTTTGCGAACTGACCCGAACCACCGGTCTGCTTCTTGTGCGTGTAGTCGTGGCGTTCGACGGCGCGCTTGATGGTTTCGCGGTAGGCGACCTGGGGCTTGCCCACGTTGGCCTCGACCTTGAATTCGCGGCGCATGCGGTCCACCAGGATGTCCAGGTGGAGCTCGCCCATGCCGGCGATGATGGTCTGGCCGGTGTCTTCGTTGAGGGACACCTGGAAGGTGGGGTCCTCAGCGGAGAGCTTCTGGATGGCCGTGGAGAGCTTCTCCTGGTCACCCTTGGTGTTCGGCTCGATGGCAACCGAGATCACGGGCTCCGGGAAGCTCATGGACTCGAGCACGATCTGGTTGGCGGAGTCGCACAGGGTATCGCCTGTGGTGGTGTCCTTCAGACCGATCGCTGCATAGATGTGGCCGGCGGTAGCGCCCTCAACGGGCATTTCCTTGTTGGCGTGCATCTGGAACAGCTTGCCGATGCGCTCTTTCTTGCCCTTGGTGGAGTTGACCACCTGGGCGCCTGCTTCCACGTGACCGGAGTACACGCGGATGAAGGTGAGCTGGCCGAAGAACGGGTGCGCAGCAATCTTGAAGGCCAGTGCGGAGAACGGCTCTTCGGAAGAAGGCTTGCGCGTCAGTTCCTTCTCTTCGTCGCGGGGGTCGTGGCCGACCATCGGGGGGACGTCGAGCGGGTTCGGCAGGTAGTCCACAACTGCATCGAGCATGGGCTGGACGCCGCGGTTCTTGAAGGCGGAACCGCAGAAGATCGGGTACAGCTCAGAGTTGATGGTCATCTTGCGGATGCCGGCCTTGAGCTCGTCGATCGAGATCTCTTCACCCTCGAGGTACTTCTCCATGAGTTCCTCGGAGGACTCTGCGACCGTCTCAACGAGGTTCGCGCGGTACTCCTCGGCCTTTTCCTGGAGGTCGGCCGGGATCTCACGGATCTCGTACTTAGCACCCATGGTCACGTCACCCTTGGCATCGCCGGGCCACACCAGAGCGCGCATGTAGAGCAGGTCCACGACGCCGATGAAGTCGTTCTCGGCACCGATGGGCAGCTGCATGACCAGCGGCTTGGCACCGAGGCGGCTGATGATGGTGTCTACGGTGAAGTAAAAGTCAGCGCCCAGCTTGTCCATCTTGTTGACGAAGCAGATGCGCGGGACATTGTACTTGTCAGCCTGGCGCCAAACGGTCTCAGACTGCGGCTCAACACCTTCCTTGCCGTCGAACACGGCAACTGCACCGTCGAGGACGCGCAGGGAGCGCTCAACCTCAACCGTGAAGTCCACGTGGCCCGGGGTGTCGATGATGTTGATCTGGTTGTTTTCCCAGAAGCAGGTCACGGCGGCAGACGTGATGGTGATGCCGCGTTCCTTTTCCTGTTCCATCCAGTCGGTGGTCGAAGCGCCGTCGTGCGTTTCGCCGATCTTGTGGTTCACACCCGTGTAGAACAGGATGCGCTCGGTTGTGGTGGTCTTGCCGGCATCAATGTGGGCCATGATGCCGATATTGCGGACCTTACTAAGGTCGGTAAGCACGTCCTGTGCCACGGGGTCTCCTTTTGGGATGGACTACGCGTTCGCCGCCGGCTCGATCGAGCCGGCGGCGTCCGGGGAGTATTACCAGCGGTAGTGTGCGAAGGCCTTGTTGGACTCGGCCATCTTGTGGGTGTCTTCGCGACGCTTCACAGCGGCACCGAGACCGTTGGAGGCATCCAGGATTTCGTTCTGGAGGCGCTCGGTCATCGTCTTTTCACGGCGGGCCTTGGAGTAGCCAACCAGCCAGCGCAGGGCGAGTGCGGTGGAGCGGCCCGGCTTGACCTCAACCGGAACCTGGTAGGTGGCACCACCGACGCGGCGGGAGCGGACCTCGAGCGAAGGCTTGACGTTGTCCATGGCCTTCTTCAGGGCTGCAACGGGGTCGCCGCCGGACTTGGCGCGTGCGCCTTCGAGTGCACCGTAGACGATGCGCTCCGCCGTGGACTTCTTGCCGTCAACGAGCACCTTGTTGATGAGCTGGGTTACCAGGGGGGAACCGTATACCGGATCCGAAACGAGCGGCCGCTTGGGGGCCGGACCCTTGCGAGGCATATTACTTCTTCTCCATCTTTGCGCCGTAGCGGCTGCGGGCCTGCTTACGGTTCTTCACACCCTGGGTATCGAGGGCGCCACGGACGATCTTGTAGCGGACACCCGGGAGGTCCTTAACACGACCACCGCGAACGAGCACAATGGAGTGCTCCTGCAGGTTGTGGCCAACACCGGGGATGTAGGCGGTAACTTCCACGCCGCCGTTGAGGCGCACACGGGCCACCTTACGCAGAGCCGAGTTCGGCTTCTTCGGGGTGGTGGTGTAGACGCGTGTGCAGACACCGCGGCGCATGGGGCTGCCCTTAAGCGCGGGAGCCTTGGTCTTTGAGACCTTAGGCGTGCGGCCCTTGCGGACCAGCTGGTTAATCGTAGGCACTCTCGTGTTCTCCGTTTTTCCGGAGTGGCTGTTTCCGGCCACTCTCCTGTTGCGTTGCCCCGCCGCCCGGGCCTTGAAGAAGATCTCCAGGGCGGCGAAGGCGAAGCCTTAATAGTCGGATCGCATTCCCGGGGGCGACTGGTGTCGGACAAGTCCCTAGGCATGCAAAAATGTGGCATACGTTGCACAAGAACCCTGCAAACCGGAAACGTCGCTCTGGCCCAGCCTTTCAGCTGAAACCGGCGCTCTCATCCACTGCCACAATAACAATTGGTAACAAGTCTAGCATGGACGGGCTCCATGCCTTAATCGGGCCCCGCTCCCCCATCGATTGCTCCGTTGTTGTCGTTTGGAGCGATGAAAACGACAGGTACGGAGCAATCGATGCGTTAAAGCGGGATGGTCCCCCACCTTGCGGTGCGGGACCATCCCTTTGTAAGGCTCTACCGGAGTCGGTTACCGGAAGTCGTTGCCCAGGTCGTAGTCATCCAGCGGGATGGCATGGAACTCGGGAGCCCCGTCACCGCCCAGGCTGTCGTACGAGAAGTCACTGAATGCGCTGGGGCCGGTGAACAGGTTGGCCTTTGCTTCCTCAGTGGGCTCCACGGTGACCTCGGTGTAGCGCGGGAGGCCCGTGCCGGCCGGGATCAGCTTACCGATGATGACGTTTTCCTTCAGGCCGAGCAGCGGATCGCTCTTGCCTTCCATGGCCGCCTGCGTCAGGACGCGGGTGGTCTCCTGGAAGGAAGCTGCGGACAGCCAGGACTCGGTGGCCAGCGACGCCTTGGTGATGCCCATGAGTTCAGGACGTCCGGAAGCCGGAGTCTTGCCCTCGGACACAACGCGGCGGTTCGCTTCCTCGAACCGGCTGCGCTCGGCGAGCTCGCCGGGCAGCAGGTCCGATTCGCCGGACTCGATGACCGTGACGCGGCGCAGCATCTGGCGGACGATAACCTCGACGTGCTTGTCGTGGATACCAATGCCCTGGCTGCGGTACACGCCCTGGACTTCGTCCACCAGGAACTTCTGTGCCGCACGCGGGCCCATGATGCGCAGGACCTGCTTGGGGTCCACCGGGCCGTTGATCAGCTTCTGTCCAACGGAGACGTGGTCGCCGTCTTCGATCAGCAGGCGTGAACGGCGCAGGACCGGGTAAGCGATCTCTTCCGTTCCGTCATCCGGGGTGATGACCAGGCGCATCTGGCGCTCGGACTCTTCGATGGTGATGCGGCCGGCTGCTTCAGCAATCGGGGCAACACCCTTCGGAGTACGGGCTTCGAAGAGCTCCTGGATACGGGGCAGACCCTGGGTGATGTCGTCGCCACCGCCGGCGGAGACAGCACCACCGGTGTGGAACGTACGCATGGTCAGCTGGGTACCGGGCTCACCGATGGACTGTGCGGCGATGATGCCCACGGCCTCGCCGATGTCCACGGTCTTGCCGGTGGCCAGCGAACGGCCGTAGCACAGGGCGCAGGTGCCGACGCTGGACTCACAGGTGAGTACGGAGCGGACCTTGACCTCGGTGATGCCTGCCTTGAAGAGCTCATCGATAACGACGTCGCCGCAGTCGGTGCCGGCGGCTGCGAGGACATTGCCCTCGGAGTCCACGACGTCGACGGCGAGCGTACGTGCGTAGGCGCTGTTCTCGACGTTCTCGTCCAGGACGAGCTCACCGTTGGAGTCGGCGACGGCGATGGGCGTGACCAGGCCGCGTTCGGTGCCGCAGTCCTCTTCACGGACGATGACGTCTTGCGAGACGTCCACCAGACGACGGGTCAGGTAACCCGAGTTGGCGGTACGCAGGGCGGTATCGGCCAAGCCCTTACGGGCACCGTGCGTGGCGATGAAGTATTCCAGCACCGACAGGCCCTCACGGTAGGAGGACTTGATGGGGCGCGGGATGATCTCACCCTTCGGGTTGGCCACCAGGCCACGGATACCCGCGATCTGGCGGACCTGCATCCAGTTACCACGTGCACCGGAGGACACCATGCGGTTGATGGTGTTCATCGGGGACAGGCTTTCACGCATCACCGAGGCGATGTCGTTAGTGGCCTTGTTCCAGATCTCGATCAGCTCCTGGCGGCGCTCGTCGTCATCGATCAGGCCCTTGTCGTACTGGCCCTGGATCTTGGCAGCGCGCTCCTCGTAACCGGCGAGGATCTGCGGCTTTGCAGCCGGAACCTCGATGTCGGAGATGGCGACGGTGACGCCCGAGCGGGTGGCCCAGTAAAAACCGGCATCCTTCAGGTTGTCCAGCGTTGCCGCCGTGACAACCTTCGGGTAGCGCTCCGCGAGGTCGTTGACGATGCGGGACAGTTCGCCCTTGTCGGCAACGGCCTCAACCCAGGGGTAGTCCTCGGGCAGGGTCTCGTTGAAGAGGACCTGGCCCAGGGAGGTCTGGACGAGAGCGGGCTGACCCGGCTCCCAGCCTTCCGGAGCTTCCCAGCCCGCGTAGGGTACAAAGCCTTCGAGGCGGATCTTGACCTGCGAGTTCAGGTGCAGCTCGCGGGCATCGAACGCCATGATGGCTTCCGAAACCGAACCGAAGATCCGGCCTTCGCCAGCTGAACCGACACGCTTGGTGGTCAGGTGGTACAGGCCGATGATCATATCCTGCGAGGGCAGGGTGACCGGACGTCCGTCAGAGGGCTTCAGGATGTTGTTCGAGGACAGCATCAGGATGCGGGCCTCAGCCTGGGCCTCGGGGCTCAGCGGCAGGTGCACTGCCATCTGGTCGCCGTCGAAGTCGGCGTTGAAGGCGCCACAAACCAGCGGGTGGAGCTGGATTGCCTTGCCTTCAACAAGCTGCGGCTCGAACGCCTGGATGCCGAGGCGGTGCAGGGTAGGTGCACGGTTGAGCAGCACCGGGTGTTCGGTGATGATCTCTTCCAGCACGTCCCAGACCTGCGGACGGTAGCGCTCAACCATGCGCTTGGCCGACTTGATGTTCTGGGCGTGGTTGAGGTCAACCAGGCGCTTCATCACGAACGGCTTGAAGAGCTCCAGGGCCATCTGCTTGGGCAGGCCGCACTGGTGCAGCTTCAGCTGCGGGCCGACGACGATGACCGAACGGCCGGAGTAGTCGACGCGCTTGCCGAGGAGGTTCTGGCGGAAACGGCCCTGCTTGCCCTTGAGCATGTCGCTCAGGGACTTCAGCGGACGGTTGCCCGGTCCGGTGACCGGGCGGCCGCGGCGGCCGTTGTCGAAGAGGCTGTCAACAGCTTCCTGAAGCATGCGCTTCTCGTTATTGACGATGATCTCCGGAGCACCCAGGTCAAGCAGGCGCTTGAGGCGGTTGTTGCGGTTGATCACGCGGCGGTACAGGTCGTTGAGGTCAGAGGTCGCGAAGCGGCCACCGTCCAGCTGGACCATGGGGCGCAGTTCCGGCGGGATCACCGGGACGGCGTCGAGGACCATGCCAAGCGGGCTGTTGTTGGTGGTCAGGAACGCGTTGACCACCTTCAGGCGCTTGAGGGCGCGGGTCTTGCGCTGGCCCTTGCCGTTGGCGATGATGTCGCGCAGCAGGTCGGACTCGGCCTGCATGTCGAAGTTCTCAAGGCGCTTCTTGATGGCTTCGGCACCCATGGAGCCTTCGAAGTACATGCCGTAGCGGTCGCGCAGTTCGCGGTACAGGCCTTCGTCACCTTCGAGGTCGGCGACCTTGAGGTTCTTGAAGCGGTCCCAGACCTGCTCGAGGCGCTCGATGTCGGCGTCCGCACGCTTGCGGACGTTGGCCATCTGGCGGTCGGCGGAGTCGCGGGCCTTCTTCTTGTCGGCAGCCTTGGCGCCTTCGCCCTCGAGGCGTGCGATTTCGCCTTCGAGGTCGCGGGCGATCGCCGCGATGTCGCCGTCGCGGTTGTCGATCAGCTGCTTCTTCTCGATGTCGTGCTCAACCTGCAGGTTGGGCAGTTCCTCGTGGCGGGCAGCCTCATCGACGCTGGTGATCATGTAGGCAGCGAAGTAGATGACCTTTTCGAGGTCCTTCGGAGCCAGGTCAAGGAGGTAGCCCAGGCGGGACGGAACACCCTTGAAGTACCAGATGTGCGTAACGGGGGCGGCCAGCTCGATGTGGCCCATGCGCTCACGGCGGACCTTGGCCCGGGTGACTTCAACGCCACAACGCTCACAGATAATGCCCTTGAAGCGCACGCGCTTGTACTTGCCGCAGTAGCATTCCCAGTCCCGGGACGGGCCGAAGATCTTCTCGCAGAAGAGGCCGTCCTTCTCGGGCTTGAGCGTGCGGTAGTTGATGGTTTCCGGCTTCTTAACCTCGCCGTACGACCAGCCGCGGATGTCTTCCGCGGTGGCGAGGCCGATCTGCATGAGGCCGAAGGAGGATTCGCTGGACATATGGTCCCTGTTCTCTCTTGTTCTCTAAATTCTGAAGTCTTGGGTTACGGGAAGAGGGAGGAGTTTACGACGGCGGGTGGTCACCCGCCGTCGTAAACCGCCTTCTAAACCTCTTCTACGGAGCTGGGCTCTGCGCGAGACAGATCGATGCCCAGTTCCTCCGCAGCCGTGAAGACTGCGTCATCAGAGTCACGCATTTCAATTGTGGTTCCGTCCGTGGAAAGAACTTCCACGTTCAGGCACAGCGACTGCATTTCCTTGATCAAGACCTTGAAGGATTCGGGAACGCCCGGTTCGGGGATGTTCTCGCCCTTAACGATCGCTTCGTAGACCTTCACGCGGCCATGGATGTCATCCGACTTGATCGTGAGGAGTTCCTGGAGCGTGTAGGCGGCGCCGTAAGCTTCGAGCGCCCACACTTCCATTTCACCGAAGCGCTGGCCACCGAACTGTGCCTTACCACCCAGCGGCTGCTGCGTGATCATGGAGTACGGGCCGGTGGAGCGCGCGTGGATCTTGTCGTCCACCAGGTGGTGGAGCTTCAGGATGTACATGTAGCCGACCGAGATCGGATCCGGGAACGGCTCGCCGGAGCGGCCGTCAAACAGGCGGGTCTTGCCGGAGGAGTTGATCAGGCGGTCACCGTCGCGGGTCACGTTGGTGGAGTCCAGCAGGCCCGTGATTTCCTCTTCGCGGGCACCGTCGAACACCGGCGTTGCAACAGTGGTGGGACCACTCTCGCGCGGCAGGTTCGGCAGCTGCTTGACCCACTCGGGCTCGCCTTCGATCTTCCAACCGGTCTTGGCAACCCAGCCAAGGTGGGTTTCGAGCACCTGGCCCACGTTCATACGGCCCGGAACACCCAGCGGGTTCAGGACGATGTCAACGGGGGTGCCGTCGGCAAGGAAGGGCATGTCCTCAACGGGGAGGATCTTGGAGATAACACCCTTGTTGCCGTGGCGGCCGGCGAGCTTGTCGCCGTCGGTGATCTTGCGCTTGGCGGCCACGTAGACGCGGACCAGCTGGTTCACGCCCGGGGGCAGCTCGTCATCGTTGTCGCGGTCGAAGACGCGCACGCCGATGACGGTGCCGGACTCGCCGTGGGGCACCTTCAGGGAGGTGTCGCGGACTTCGCGGGACTTCTCGCCGAAGATGGCGCGCAGCAGGCGCTCTTCCGGGGTCAGTTCGGTTTCGCCCTTCGGGGTGACCTTTCCAACCAGGATGTCCCCTGCTTCGACCTCGGCACCGATGTGGATGATGCCGCGCTCGTCCAGGCCGGCCAGGACTTCCTCGGACACGTTGGGGATGTCACGGGTGATTTCCTCGGCACCAAGCTTGGTGTCGCGGGCATCGATCTCGTGCTCCTCGATGTGGATGGAGGAAAGGACGTCCTCGGCAACGATGCGCTGCGAGAGGATGATGGCGTCCTCGAAGTTGTGGCCTTCCCATGACATGAATGCCACGAGCAGGTTCTTGCCCAGTGCGAGTTCACCCTGGTCAGTTGCCGGGCCGTCGGCGATGATGCCGCCAACTTCCAGGCGCTGGCCTTCGTTCACCAGGACGCGGTGGTTGTAGCAGTTGCCCTGGTTGGAGCGGGCGAACTTATTGATGCGGTAGTTGGTCTCGGTGCCGTCGTCGTTGAGCATGATGACGAGCTCGGCGGAAACCTCGGTGACCACACCGGCCTTCTTGGCGATGACAACGTCACCGGCGTCGACGGCGGCGGCGCGCTCCATGCCGGTGCCCACGAACGGAGCCTCGGAACGGACCAGCGGCACAGCCTGGCGCTGCATGTTGGCACCCATGAGTGCGCGGTTGGCGTCGTCGTGCTCCAGGAACGGGATCAGGGCGGTAGCCACGGACACCATCTGGCGCGGGGAGACGTCCATGAACTCAACGTCCTCGGCGGGAACCAGGACGGGCTCGCCTCCACCACCACGTGCACGCACCAGGACGGTATCTTCAGCGAACTTGTTGTTCTCGTCCAGCGGCGCGTTGGCCTGGGCGATCAGCACCTCGGCCTCGTCGTCTGCCGTCAGGTACTGGACGTCGTCGGACACGACACCGTTCTTGACCAGGCGGTACGGGGTCTCGATGAAGCCGAACGGGTTGATGCGTCCGTAGGATGCCAGCGAACCGATCAGGCCAATGTTGGGGCCTTCAGGGGTTTCGATGGGGCACATACGTCCGTAGTGGGACGGGTGCACGTCACGGACTTCCATGCCGGCGCGGTCACGGGACAGACCACCGGGGCCAAGGGCCGACAGGCGGCGCTTGTGGGTCAGGCCCGAGAGCGGGTTGTTCTGGTCCATGAACTGCGACAGCTGGGAGGTTCCGAAGAACTCCTTGATGGCAGCAACCACGGGGCGGATGTTGATCAGGGTCTGCGGCGTGATGGCCTCGACGTCCTGGGTGGTCATACGCTCGCGGACAACGCGCTCCATGCGGGACAGGCCGGTGCGGACCTGGTTCTCGATGAGCTCGCCGACGGCGCGGATGCGGCGGTTGCCGAAGTGGTCGATGTCGTCGATCTCGACGCGCAGGTCCACTTCCTGGCCATCGCGGGTGCCCTTGATGGTCTTCTCGCCGGCGTGCAGCGCGACGAGGAACTTGATCATGGCCACGATGTCTTCAACGTGCAGGACAGAGGCTTCCTTGTCGCCAAGGGAGCGGTCGATGCCCAGCTTGCGGTTGATCTTGTAGCGGCCAACCTTGGCCAGATCGTAGCGCTTGGAGTTGAAGTACAGGTTGTCCAGCAGGGACTGGGCAGCCTCGACGGTGGGCGGCTCGCCCGGACGCAGCTTGCGATAGATGTCCAGCAGGGCGTCTTCGCGGGTCTCGGTGGCGTCCTTCTCCAGGGTTGCCCGCATGGAGTCGTACTGGCCGAACTCTTCGAGGATCTGGCCTTCGGTCCAGCCGAGGGCCTTCAGCAGCACGGTGACGGACTGCTTGCGCTTGCGGTCGAGGCGGACACCGACCTGGTCACGCTTGTCGATCTCGAGCTCGAACCACGCACCGCGGGACGGGATGATCTTCGCGGTGAAGATGTCCTTGTCGCTGGTCTTGTCCGCGGCGCGCTCGAAGTAGGCGCCCGGGGAACGGACCAGCTGGGAGACGACGACACGCTCGGTGCCGTTGACGACGAAGGTGCCCTTCTCGGTCATCAGCGGGAAGTCACCCATGAACACGGTCTGCTGCTTGATTTCGCCCGTGTTGTTGTTCATGAACTCGGCCTTGACGTACAGGGGAGCCGAGTACGTTGCGTCCCGGTCCTTGCACTCGGCCATGGTGTACTTGGGGTCAGCGAACTCCGGATCGGAGAAGCTCAGGGACATGGTGCCCTGGAAATCCTCGATCGGGGAGATCTCTTCGAAGATGTCCGACAGGCCGGACGTAGTGGCGACGCTGAGATCGTTTTCTTCGACAGCCTTTGCCACGCGTGCCTGCCAGCGCTCGTTGCCGACCAGCCAGTCAAAGCTGTCCGTCTGCAGGGCAAGCAGATTCGGAACGTCAAGAGGTTCGTGAATCTTTGCGAATGAGAGCCGGCGAGTGGCACCATCAGTGCTGTCGGCAGTGTTAGCGGTTTCGTTATTAGAGGTGCTCGAGGCGACCAAGAGGGATCCTTCCACAGACCTTCAGGCGTTTTCAGATCTCCCCCGCTGTGCACCCTGCGGAGTGACTCCGCAGCGCTACCATCCGGTTCCGCTATATGACCCGGGGCCTGGACTGACTATGCTGTGACCGTTGTTACGGCACGTTGATTGCCAGCTGCCAGGCAAAGCCCACCGCTATATGAAGGCTGAAGGTAAACAGGGAAGACGCAAATATCTACGATACGGCAAAACAACCTACGTGTCTACCCCACTTCCGGCCGGATTGCAAGCACTTGATTTCGCGGACTCCCGCAGCAGCGTCCCCGCGCCTGCGCCGGCGCCTGCTAGAGCCGCAGCGTGACGCCCTCCGCCGTGCAGGCCGCGGAGTTTGCGAAGACTGCATCCCGCACGGCGTCCTGGGACTCCTGTGCCGGCTTGCCGCCGGACTCCGCCGCGGATGAGTGGTCGATGGCCAGCAGGCTAAGTGAGGCGAACAGGCCCTGCAGGTCCCCAGTGACGCTGTCCTTGGCGTCCTGGGCCTTCAGATAGACGTCCTCGTAGCCCTTGGAGTCGGTGGGTGAAACTGCGGCGTAGTCCACCACCAGTTTGTTGAAGAGTTCGCAGGCTTCCCGGGTTCCGGTTGCCTTGGCGCCCTGGCTTGCGGTGCCACCACCGGCTGCAGGGCTGCTGGCGTCCCCTGCGTTCCGCGTTGACGCAGGGGACGCCGTCGGCTTGACCGGTTCCGCCGGGGCCGGCGTGGACACCGAACAGCCGGCCAGCACCCCGCCCGTCAGTGCAGCCGTGGCGGCGATGACCCCTGCGGTAGCCTTCTTCACGTTTTCGCTCCGTCCGTCCCGGCCGCGGACCTTGTGTCCCCATGCAAAGCACTCCCCCTGCAAAGCCTCGCCGTCCACCCTACGCAAGCGGCCGCCGTCGTGCATAACGCCGGCAATGGTGACTTCTCCCCTGCCCCCCAGGAATGCACATAGCGGTTCCAGCGTTTGAATAGATGGGTGACCAGGCTCACGATAGCCTTGGTGGCTTACACCGGAACCGGATTGAAAGTGGTAACCATGGCCAACTCTCCTGACAGCAATGACGTTGTCATCCTTGGGGCAGCGCGGACTCCGCAGGGCCGGATCAACGGCCAACTGTCCAGCCTTACAGCGGTGGACCTCGGCGCCCACGCCATCAGGGCCGCCCTGGAATCAAGCGGCGTGGACGCCGGTGATGTGGAGGCCGTGATCATGGGCCAGGTGCTGCAGGCAGGAGCGGGGCAGAATCCCGCGCGGCAGAGTGCCGTCGGCGCCGGCATCGGATGGAACGTTCCCTCGGTGACGGTCAACAAGGTGTGCCTGTCCGGCCTGACCGCGGTGATCGACGCGGCGAGGATGATCCGCGCCGGCGAGGCCGCCGTAGTGGTGGCAGGCGGCCAGGAATCGATGAGCCGGGCGCCGCACCTGCTCCCGGGTTCCCGCCAGGGGTGGACGTACGGCTCGATCCAGGCCCTGGATGCTGCCGCGCATGACGGGCTGACCGACGCCTTTGACGGGCAATCGATGGGCCTGTCCACCGAGACCCGCAACCTCACCCTGGGCATCGACCGCACCTCCCAGGACAACGTGGCCGCGCAGTCCCACCAGCGGGCGGCGCTGGCGGCAAAGAACGGAACGTTCGACGGCGAGATCGCACCAATCAGCGTCAAGCAGCGTAAGGGTGAGCCCCTGGTGGTGGACACCGACGAAGGCGTGCGCCCCAACACCTCGGTTGAGTCGCTGGCCGGCCTGCGGGCAGCGTTCGTGACCGACGGCACCATCACCGCCGGCAACTCCTCACCCTTGTCTGACGGCGCAGCCGCCCTGGTACTCGCATCCCGCGGCTACGCGGAGGAACACGGGCTGGAGTTCCTGGCCGTGGTGGGAAAGCCCGGGCAGGTGGCCGGCCCCGACAACTCCCTGCATTCCCAGCCGTCAAACGCCATCACGAACGCCCTGGGCAAGGCCGGGTGGAGCACTGCAGACCTCGATTTCATCGAGATCAACGAGGCGTTCGGCTCCGTGGCCGTGCAGTCCCTCAAGGACCTGGACTACCCCCTGGAGAAGTGCAACATCCACGGCGGTGCCATCGCCCTGGGGCACCCTATCGGGGCATCGGGGGCACGGCTTGCGGCCCATGCCGCCCATGAGCTGAAACGGCGCGGAACGGGCAAGGCCGCGGTGTCCCTCTGCGGCGGGGGCGGGCAGGGCGAAGCCCTCCTGCTGTACCGCGACTGATGGCGGGCCCAACTCCAAACGGGACGGACGGCGTCGGACGGGAACGCTTCCTGGCCGACGCCGCCGCCCGGGGCCTGCAGGTTGACGTGGTGGAGCGCCCCGCTGCCAAAAGCCTCGAAGAGGCCGCAGGCATCCTGGGCATCAGCCCGGCGGACATCGTCAAGTCCCTGGTGGTCAAGCACAAGGACGGCACCTTCCTGTTCGCCCTGATCCCTGGCGACCGGCAGATCTCCTGGCCCAAGCTCCGGGCCCTGGTGGGAGTCAACAAGCTGTCCCTCCCGCCCGCCGACACCGCACTGGAGGCTACCGGTTACGAACGGGGCACCATCACCCCGCTGGGGAGCACTACCTCCTGGCCGGTTTATGCCGACGCCACGATCACCGGACGCCGGATCTCCATGGGAGCCGGTGCCCACGGTTACAGCGCCTTCGTCGACGCCGACGCCCTGACCGCAGCCCTGGATGCCGTAATGGCGGACATCAGCGATCCCCTGTAAGCAGGAGCGCCGCTTAAAGCACGAAAGCCGTTAAAAGCAGGAAACCCCGCCCACAGGAGTGGACGGGGTTTCCGAAGGAAAAGGCGTTGTTACTTGAGGGTAACGGTGGCGCCTGCAGCCTCGAGCTGCTCCTTGGCCTTCTCGGCAGCTTCCTTGGTGGCGCCTTCGAGGACAGCCTTGGGGGCACCGTCAACCAGGTCCTTGGCTTCCTTGAGGCCGAGGGAGGTGATGGCGCGAACTTCCTTGATGACTGCGATCTTCTTGTCACCGGCAGCTTCGAGGACGACGTCGAAGTCAGTCTTCTCTTCAACCTCTTCAGCAGCAGCGCCGGCAGGGCCAGCAACTGCAACGGCAGCGGCGGTAACTTCGAAGGTCTCTTCGAAGAGCTTGACGAACTCGGAGAGCTCGATGATGGTCAGTTCCTTGAAAGCTTCAATGAGCTCTTCGTTGCTGAGCTTCGCCATGGTAGGCGTCCTTCCTGTTGTGGTGTCCGAACGGCGCGTGGCCGGACGGGCACCGGAGTCTGGTGTGGGTAAGAGAATCAGTTCTCTTCGGCAGCGGGAGCTTCAGCGGCAGCTTCAGCTTCAGCGGCAGGGGCTTCTTCAGCGGCGGGCGCTTCGGCAGCTGCCGGTGCACCGTTCTCTTCTTCAAGCTTGAGGCGCAGTGCGTCGATGATGCGTGCAGCTGCGGCGGCGGGTGCCTTGAGGACACCTGCAACCTTGGCGAGCTGCAGCTCACGGGACTCGAGGGCAGCCAGTGCGGCAACCTCGGTGGCGTCCAGCGCCTTGCCCTCGAAGTAACCGGTCTTGATGACCAGCTGCTTGTTGGCCTTGGCAAAATCCGTCAGGCTCTTGGCAGCGGCAACTGCGTCACCCTTGATGAACGCGATTGCAGTGGGGCCGGCAAGCTGGCCGTCGAATGCTTCGACGCCGGCTTCCTTGGCTGCAATGGCGGTCAGGGTGTTCTTGACGACCGCGAACTTGGTGTCCTGGCCGAGAGAAACACGCAGCTGCTTGAGCTGTGCAACGGTGAGCCCGCGGTATTCGGTCAGGACAGCGGCGTTCGATTCCTTGAAATCGTTAGTGATCTCAGCTACTGCTGAAACCTTGGTAGGCGTTGCCATAACCCTCCTTCCGGGGATAGTGCCGGTATTCGACGGTCCCCGCTCAAGAGAGCTAAAACTAAAAACGCCCCGCGCAGATGCACGGGGCTTGGCTCAACACGGCTGTACCGTGGAACTTTGCTTCGTTCACCTGCGCCGGCCGCCCTGCGTTGAGGGTCCTTCGTCCGGAAAGCCACTGTGGCCTCCAGCGCACAACTGCAGAGTTGAGCCATGCTCAGGAGAGTGGATTTCCAACAACCGACGGTCTTTGGTACTCCCAGCTTACGCGAGGCGTTGCCCCTCCACCAAATCGGGCACTCAGCTGGTGCTGGTATGCAGACTGGGAAGCTCTTTTTGCCAAATCCCGGTCACGCCGGCCGTTTGGAATCCGAGTTGCCGGTTGACGGTCAGAAGGTACCGGTTCTCCGGCGCGTTCCAGGTGTAAATGATGCGGGCATCCGGGAACTGCTCACTGAGCCGCTCCATGTTGGCCACCTTGATCAGCAGGCCCAGTTTGTTGCCGCGGTGTTCCTGCAGCACAAGGGTGTCGTCCTGGAAGACGACGTCGGCACGGTGCGCCAGCACCGTGATGGTGGTCAGGCCCACCAGGGCTCCGGTGGCGATGTGCTCGACGGCGGTGACCACCGTTCTGCGGCCCTGCGCGATGGCGACGTCCTCCGCTTCCCGCAGCAGACCGCCGTCGAACACCATCTCCTGCTCAACAGGCGCGTCAAGGGACGGGTCAAGTTCGGCCCCCGCCTGGTTTTCCAGGACGGCGACGGCCTCCAGCCAGCGTTCCGGGCACCGGTCGGTCCAGTGGTGCAGGCGGTACCTGCCATTGTTCGCTTCGTCGGCCTCAGCCTGGAGGTCGGCCACCAGCTTGGTATCCAGGGGCAGCAGGCAGGAACTGAACTGTTCAATGTGCTGCAGCGTGTATCCGGTCTTCTGGGCGAACTCCACTTCGCGGCTCTCCAGCGGCACGAACCCCTGGCCGGAGCCGGGGACCAGCTGCGCCTGTTCGAACTCGTGCAGGGATGCGCCGGGATGGTTGGTGTCCACCAGGATCATGGAGCGGCCTTCGCCCCTGGCCAGCTGTTCGGCGGCCTCGAGGAGCCGCCGGCCCACGCCCTGCCGCTGGAATTCAGGCAGGATGTCCAGGGTGAGCTCGGCGAGGTCCAGATGGTCCGTCAGCGGCAGCGCAATGTCGACGGTTCCAACGATGACGCCGTCCACTTTGGCCACGAGGATCAGCTGGCGCTCATACGGGTCCGCGAACTCAAGCAGCTTCTCCAGCGGACCGTAGGCGAGGTCGTCGCTGCCCCACGTCTGCATCCGCACCTTGCGGCCCACTTCGACGGCGGCGAGGAAGTCCGCTGCGTCGGGAGTGTCCAGTGAGTCGGGGATCCACAGCTGCTCGATCTTCACGTCTATTGCCATTCGGGCATCATCCCAGCCGTTTCTGCCACTCACCTTCATAGCCAGCGGGCCTGAATCCAAGTGCGGTATTTATCGCCAGCATATGCTGGTTTTCGCTGGCATTCCATGTCAGGACCGAGCGCGCCCGCGGCCACTTTTCCTGGGCGCGGCGGAGGTTGGCCGCCTTGACCAGCATGCCCAGCCGGTGGCCGCGGTGCTCCTCCCCCACCAAAGTGTCCTGCTGGATCAGCGACTCCGGCACCAGCGGGCGCCAGGTTAGGACACTGTAGGCCACCAGATCGCCGGTGCGTCGGTGCAGGGCTGCCGCTACGGAGGACTGGACGCCGCCCCGGACCAGCACCAGCTCGTCGTCACGCACGCGGTCTGCATCCCAGTCCTCGCGCTCCCAATCCATACCTGCGGTAGGGGCATCAGTGCTCATTCGTGCCCTTAGTCCGGCGTAAGCAGCAACGAGCGAATCCGGGCAGCGCCCGTCCCAGTTCGTCAGCACATAGTCCCCTGCATGGCCAAAGGCGTCAGACTCCAGCCGGTCCAGCAGTTCCCCGGAAACAGGAAGCTTGAGCCGGCTGGAACGCTCCACCTGTTCCAGCCGGTACCCTGCGGCCAGAGCAAACGCGGTGGCGGGGTCGTCCAGCGGCAGTTGCCCTGCCCCGGATTCCGCAGGGACCATTTGAGAACCAGTCCGCACTGCGTCGAGTGGGAGTTCATGGAAGGAATCGAGGGAGGACCTGCCGTGCGTCCGCGCCATTGCTTCGGCGTGCTCCAGCAGCGCCCGTCCCACTCCCCTGCGCCGCCATCCGGGAACCACCAGGACATCGATTCCCGCGGTCGCCAGGTTCTCGCGCAGGGGCAGCGTGACCGAGCACAGTCCCACCGGTTCCGGGCCGATCCGCGCCAGGAACAGATGCCGTTCCTCATACGGGCTCCCCCGCCAGAACTCCAGCGCTTCCGCCAAGGTAAGACAACGCTCCAGGTTTCCCCAGACAGCCATGGCGTGGGCCTCCTCCATGGCCTGGCAGGCCAGGAAATCTTGGGACAGTTCGGCGGCGCCAATGTCACCGCCGCTGCCTGGGCCCCTCTTTGGCGGAACGCCGACGACGGCAATCGCCAAAGCATAGTGGCCAGGAATCGGCGCGGATTCGCTCGGCTCGGTCCGGTCCATGCAGCCAGCTTAGGCAAAGAGGGCGGACAAAAAAGAAGACCGTCCCGACGCATATGCGCCGGGACGGTCTTCTTTTGCACCGGAATCAATCCGGTGCAGGAACTTCTTTTAAGGACTACGCCTCGGTGAGCACCTTGGTGACGTTGGGGTCAACGGAGATGCCGGGACCGAAGGTGGTGGCAACGGTTGCCTTCTGGATGTAGCGGCCCTTGGAAGCGGACGGCTTCAGGCGAAGCACCTCTTCCAGTGCTGCTGCGTAGTTCTCAGCCAGCTTGACGGCGTCGAAGGACACCTTGCCGATGATGAAGTGCAGGTTGGAGTGCTTGTCGACACGGAAGTCGATCTTTCCACCCTTGATGTCGTTGACGGCCTTGGTGACGTCGGGGGTCACGGTGCCCGTCTTCGGGTTCGGCATCAGGTTACGCGGACCCAGGACCTTACCGAGGCGGCCAACCTTGCCCATGAGGTCAGGGGTGGCAACGGCGGCGTCGAAGTCGGTCCAGCCGGCTGCGATCTTTTCGATCAGGTCGTCGGAACCAACGAAGTCGGCGCCGGCTGCGATTGCAGCTTCAGCCTTGTCGCCCGTGGCGAAGACCAGGACGCGGGCGGTCTTACCGGTGCCGTGGGGCAGGTTAACGGTACCGCGGACCATCTGATCAGCCTTGCGGGGGTCGACGCCGAGGCGGAAAGCAACCTCAACGGTGGCGTCGAACTTGGACGGGTTGGTGTCCTTGGCCAGCGTTACTGCCTCGAACGGCGCGTAGAACTTCTCCGCGTCGATCTTGGCGGCTGCTGCCTCATATGCTTTGCTGCGCTTTGCCATGCTGCTTATTTCTCCTTGTGCAGTTGTGGTCTGCGGACCGCGCTGGGCCCTGCCACAGTCGGTGATCCGGTTCGTTATCCGGCCCGGATGACCAACATTTCAATTGTTTGGTGCCGGTGTCCCGGCGGTGCCGCCCGTCGTCGTCAATTACCCTGACGCTGGACAGCGGAAAGGGCTACTAGCCCTCGACGGTGATGCCCATGGAGCGGGCGGTGCCGGCGATGATCTTCGCTGCGCCTTCGAGGCTGGTGGCGTTGAGGTCTTCCATCTTGGTGGAGGCGATCTCATTGACCTGGGCCTGGGTCAGCTTGGCAACCTTGACGGTGTGCGGGGTTGCTGAACCCTTGGCGACGCCTGCAGCCTTCTTGATGAGTTCTGCAGCCGGCGGCGTCTTGGTGATGAACGTGAAGGAACGGTCCTCGTAGACCGTGATTTCCACGGGGATGACGTTTCCGCGCTGGGCTTCCGTCGCAGCGTTGTACGCCTTGCAGAATTCCATGATGTTGACACCGTGCTGGCCAAGCGCAGGACCGATCGGCGGGGCCGGGTTGGCGGCACCTGCCTGGATCTGCAGCTTGATGAGGCCGGTGACCTTCTTCTTGGGAGCCAATGTAGGGTCCTTCTCTCAATAACGTCCTGGAGCACGGGAGCGTGCCTCAGGTTTGTGGCCGCCATGGCAAGGCGGCCGGCCGTTCCGGTGCCGCTAAGCAGGCGGCGCCGGGACGAATTCTAGGAATCTCAGATCTTGGTGACCTGGTTGAACGCCAGGGTGACGGGCGTTTCGCGCTCGAAGATGGAGACCAGCACCACGAGGGTCTGGGACTCGGGCTTGATCTCGGAGATCGTGGCGGGAAGGGTCTCGAAGGGGCCTTCCTTGACGATGACGGACTCGCCGACCTCGAAATCGACGGCCACGGGAGTCTGGTTCTGCTTGTTGACCGGCTTGCCCTTCTCGGCCTGCTCCTCTTCGAAGACAGGGGCGAGCATGGAGAAGACCTCGTCCAGGCGCAGCGGGACCGGGTTGTGGGCGTTGCCCACGAATCCGGTGACGCCGGGGGTGTGGCGGACGGCACCCCAGGAGGCGTCGGTCAGGTCCATGCGGACCAGGACGTAGCCGGGGATGCGGACGCGGTTGATCACCTTGCGCTGGGCGTTCTTGATCTCCACGACTTCTTCCATGGGCACCTGGATTTCGAAGATGTAATCTTCCATGTCCAGGGTCTGGATGCGGGTTTCAAGGTTGGCCTTCACGCGGTTTTCATAACCGGCGTAGGAGTGGATGACGTACCAGTCACCTTCCTGGCGGCGCAGCTTGGCCTTGAACTCCTCTGCGGGGTCCACGGCTGCGGTTGCTGCCGCTGCGGCAAGGGCGTCGGCGGGCTCGTCTTCCCCGTCAGCGTCTGAAGCGTCGCCTTCGGCGGCTTCTGCATCGTCGGAGGCGGCGTCGTCGAATTCGGGCGTGGAGGACTCAACCTCGGACTCTTCACCGGCTTCTGCCGTGACGTCCGGGGATTCTTCCAGCCCCGTCTCGGTTACCTCGAGCTCCTGCTCAGACACTTGGTCTCCTGCTTCCTCATTGCCTAACATGCCTATTTAAATGGCTCAATCCCGCACGCCAACGCATCCCTTCCGGTTTCCCGGGCGGAACACGCGGCCTGCGGACCGTGCAGCCTTAGCTGTCCTTGGGGCCGGTGCCGCCGAAGATCCAGCTGACAGCGGTTCCGAAACCGATGTCCAGCAGGCTGACGATGACCATCATGATGGCCACGAACACCAGCACCACGAGCGTGTAGTTGATCAGTTCCTTGCGGGTGGGGGCAACAACCTTCTTCAGCTCGCCAATAATCTGGCGGACAAAGAGTGCAATGCGGGCGAAGAAGTTTGCCTTGGCTTCCTTCTTAGCTGGGCGGCCCTTGGAGCTGCTGGCAGCTGTTTCGGTCACCTGGTCCTCGCTCATCTTTGCAATGGTGGATTACCCGGCCCTGATCAGAACCATGGTTGCTGCGCCTGCCCCGGGCTTTCGCCCGGAGCAGCTTGCGCAGGGCAGACAGGACTCGAACCTGCAACCTGCGGTTTTGGAGACCGCTGCGCTACCAATTGCGCCACTACCCTATGGAGTGAATTCCACTCTTTGACGGCCAGGCACCAGTTTGAACTGGGGCGCACGCCATCATCCGTGTTTCAACACCGGTGAACCAGTCTACGCAAGAACTTCGCGTAGGTAAAACCAGCCTGGCCCGGTCCGTCCGAAGTCCGGCCTGAAAGGTGCTGCGCGGGGCAGTCACAAATCAAAACCGGCTCCCCGGAGGGTCCGGTGAACAGCATAGAGTAGAACTCGTCGAATCCCACATTCCAGCCTCCCGGCTGCCTGCGAAGAACGGACCTGCCATGTCTGCCCACCGCGTTTCCCAACGCATTTCCGCAATTGCCGAATCCGCAACCCTGGCCGTCGACGCCAAGGCCAAGGCGCTGAAGGCAGCCGGCCGGCCCGTAATTGGTTTTGGCGCGGGCGAGCCCGACTTCCCCACTCCGGACTACATTGTGCAGGCGGCCATCGAAGCTGCCGGCCAGCCCAAGTACCACCGCTACTCCCCCGCGGGCGGCCTGCCTGAGCTGAAGAAGGCTATCGCGGAGAAGACGCTGCGTGATTCCGGCTACCAGGTGGACGCCTCCCAGGTCCTGGTGACCAATGGCGGCAAGCAGGCCGTTTACAACACCTTCGCCACCCTGGTGGACCCGGGCGACGAAGTGATTGTTCCCACCCCATTCTGGACCACCTACCCGGAGGCCATCCGGCTCGCCGGCGGCGTCCCCGTGGAGGTTTTTGCCGGGCCCGAACAGGACTACCTGGTAACGGTGGAACAGCTCGAAGCAGCCGTGACAGACCGCACCAAGATCCTGCTGTTCGTCTCGCCGTCGAACCCCACCGGTGCCGTCTATTCCCCTGAGCAGGTGGCGGAGATCGGCAAGTGGGCCGCCGCCAAGGGCCTGTGGGTAGTCACGGACGAAATCTATGAGCACCTGACCTACGACGGCGTGCCGTTCACGTCAATCGCCACCGCGGCCCCCGAACTGGGCGACAAGGTGGTCATCCTCAACGGCGTCGCCAAGACCTACGCCATGACCGGGTGGCGCGTGGGCTGGATGATAGGCCCCGCAGACGTCATCAAGGCAGCCACCAACCTGCAGTCGCACGCCACCTCCAATGTCTCCAACATCATGCAGATCGCTGCACTCGCCGCAGTGTCAGGCCCACTGACGGCCGTGGACGACATGAAGGTTGCCTTTGACCGCCGCCGCAAGGCCATTGTTGCCGGCCTGAACGCGATCGATGGAGTGGAATGCCCGACGCCGAAGGGCGCCTTCTACGTGTACGCGGACGTGCGTGCGCTGCTGGGCAAGGAGTTCCCGACGGCGTCCGGCACCGCAACGCCGCAGACCTCCGCCGAGCTGGCCGCCCTGATCCTGGATGAGGTCGAAGTGGCAGTGGTTCCGGGCGAAGCCTTTGGCCCCTCCGGCTACCTGCGCCTCTCCTACGCCCTGGGTGATGAGGATTTGGCCACGGGTGTCCAGCGCCTGCAGGACTTCCTGGGCAAGGCCCAGTAGGACGCCCCAGACCTTCGATGCTCCATCACTTTTGGTCCCTAACGGCAGTGTTTAGGAACCGAAAGTGATGGAGCATCTCTGCTTTAAAGGAGGCGGCGCTCGGCGGCCCATTTGGTCAGTTCGTGGCGGCTTGAGAGCTGGAGCTTGCGCAGCACTGCTGATACGTGGGTCTCCACCGTCTTGATGCTGATGAAGAGCTCCTTGGCCACCTCTTTGTAGCTGTAGCCCCGGGCAATGAGGCGCATGACCTCGAGTTCACGGGCGGAGAGCCTGTCCAGCTCGTCATCGGCAATATCGGCGGGAGCGGTACCGAAAGCATCCAGGACGAACCCGGCAAGGCGCGGGGAGAAGACCGCGTCGCCGCCGGCAACCCGGAACACGGCGTCGGTGATCTCGGCCCCGGAGATGGTCTTGGTGACATAGCCGCGGGCACCGGCGCGGATGACGGCCACCACGTCCTCTGCCGCGTCAGACACGCTCAAGGCCAGGAAACGCGTGGTGGACAGGAGCGGGGCGGAGCCGGCAATGACTTCGCGGCCGCCGCCGCCCAGTCCGCCGGGGAGGTGGACATCCAGGAGGACGACGTCGGGCCGCTGCTGGGCGATCACGGCGATGGCCTGTTCAACGGTGGCAGCCTCACCCACTACCTGGATGCTGGAATCCAGGTCCGCTTTGAGTCCGGACCGGAAGATGGCGTGATCGTCCACGATGACAACCCGCACGGAGTTGGCCGGGCGGGCGCCTCCGGCACCTGTGCCCTGGGTGGTGTTCATGATTTTCCTTCCGCGTGTTCTGCTGCAGCCGGCAGCTTCAGGCGGACCTCGGTACCGTCCCCCGTGCTGAGGATGGCCGCCGAACCGCCATGCCGTTTCATCCTGCCGATGATTGATTCCCTGATGCCGAGCCGGTCCGCCGGGACATCCCCCAGCTGGAAACCGGGCCCCCTGTCCTTGATGAAGATCTCGGCCTGGCCCTCCGATGCTTCAAGGTAGACGGACACGCTTCCGCCGCCGTGCCGTGAGGCGTTCAGCATGGCTTCCCGGCTTGCCTGGACCAACGCCTCGTGCGCCTCGGTCATGGCGGCATCACCAACGGTGACTACTTCCACGGGATTGCCAAGCAGGTCTTCCACCTCAGCGGCAATAACCTTGATCCGGTCTGAAAGCTGTCCGCTTTCGCGGCCGGGATCCTGGAACAGCCAGCCGCGCAGCTCGCGTTCCTGGGCCCGGGCAAGCCGGACGACGTCATGCTCATTGCCAGCGCGCCGCTGGATCAGCGCGAGTGTCTGCAGCACGGAATCGTGCAAGTGGGCAGCAATTTCCGCCCGTTCCGTCTCCCGGATCCTGCCGGCCCGTTCAGTTTCCAGGTCCCGCCAGAATTTCAGCGCCCACGGCAGCAGGACCAGCACCACGCCGCCCAGGACGGCCACGGAAGCCAGCAGGGCAAGCCATGTCTGTTCCCAGGAGCCCGAGCCGGACACCATCACCAGAACCCCGGCCACCACCAGCGCCAGACCTGCAGCAAGCCTGCCCCACCCGCCTGCCTGGTCCGCTTTGGTTTTGTCCACCAGCCCTGCGCGCCGGGTCTCATCCAGCTGCATCCACGCGATCGACGCACCGCCCAGCACCGCTGCAGCGGGGATCAGCGTCCCAAGGGACACATCCACCCCCAGCATCTGCGCGATCATGATGCCGGCCACCAGCAGGAGCCCGCAGCCGAGCAGGATCTCCTTGCCGTACCGCATCCCGCGCACCCGGAACCAGGGAGACTCCGTGGCGCCGTCTGATGCAGCGGGTCCAAAGGCACCTGCGGATGTTCCGCCGTCGGACGGCGCTTCCTGCATCGGCTGGCTTTGTAACGGCTGGCCCTGTCCGGGCTGGCTGACGGCGGGAGCAATGGGCGACGCCGGCCGGCGGGCGATGCGCCGCGCGGCCTCATCCGCGGTGGGCACCATGATCCAGAGCCAGGCGTAGAAGACCAGCCCGGCCCCTCCGGCGAACGCGGCCAGGACCATGCCAACCCGGACGTTCCGGACCGGCCAGCCCAGGTGCGCGGCGAGGCCGGAACACACCCCGGCAATGACGCGGTCGCTGCTCCGCGCCAGGGGCGGGCGCACCGGGAGGGTTGTCATGGATCAATCCAAACACGGATCAGGGTTGCCCGGACCGCATCCTGCCGCATACCGGGGACGGGTCAGGGGCCGTTCAGGGTTTCCCCCAGTAGAGCGGCAGCGGGGCCGGACGGGAGGATCGAGGTATGAACTCGCAGACTCCCTCCCCTGACGACGAACACCCTTCCGGGACCTTCCCCGGTTCCGACAGCGAGCGGCCAACAGAGCCGCTGCCGTCCCCCTCCGCAGCGCCTTCGGACCCAGCGTCCGGTCCAGACAGTGGCTCCAGCGCGAACCCGGGCACAGGTTCCAGCACGGGCCCTGCGGCCGGCCCGGGCGCTGGTCCGGGCATTGGTCCCGCTGACCCAACCCAGGGTTACGCATTCCCGAGCAGCTCCGCCGCCCCAACTCCTTCCACCGACTTCTTCGGCTGGATCCGCAGCAACGGCATCTACCGGGGCAATGACAGGTGGATCGGTGGCGTCTGCAGCGGGATCGCCCACCGGCTGAACGTGGACCCGATCATCATCCGCGGCGTCTTCATTGTCCTGACCCTCCTGGCCGGCATCGGCGTGTTCCTGTACGGCCTGGCATGGGCCTTCCTCCCGGAACCGGACGGGCGGATCCACGTCCAGGAAGCCGGCGCCGGGCGCTGGTCCAGCGGCATGACGGGCTCCCTGATCGCCACCGTCCTGGGGCTCACCGGGCTGGGCGGCGGCTTCTGGGGCTGGAGCCATAACGGCCTGGGCGGGCTGCTCTGGACCATCTTCTGGGTGGGCGGCGCGATCTACCTGGTCTACTACCTCTCCCAGCGCAATAAGGCCCACCCCACCATGGCCGGCCACACGTCCACGGCTCCCGGCACGGCCCACCCGGCGGGACGCCCAGGTGTGAATTACACCTCCGGGGAATACACCTCATCATTCTCTGCAGGCACCTCCGCAGGCATGGGCACAGGCACCGCCCCAGGGTCCGGCCGGGGCTTCCCCGCGGCACCCCGCTACAGCGGCGGCGCCACCAGCGGAACCGGTACCGGAACCTACGGCCACGGTGCTGCCGGCGTTCCTGTCCCCGGCGGACCTGGCGCAGGCGGGCCTGGCGCTGGCGGGCCCGGCAGCGGAATCCCCGGTGGCAGCAGCTACCCCGCACCGTGGGTGCCGCCGCGGCCGCAAAAGCCCCGCCCCGCCGGTCCCGGCGCCCCAGCCGTCGCCATCGCAACCGGCTCTGCCCTGCTGGTGGGCGGCGGCCTCAAGGCGCTCGACGCGGCGAACATCATCGACCTGGGCGGCTCCGCCAACGCCATTGTGTGGGCCAGTGCGGCAGCCGTCCTGGGACTGGGCATCCTGCTGGCGGGCTTCCGCGGCCGCACCTCCGGCGTCCTGAGCCTCTTTGCCGTGATCGCACTGGTAACCGGCGGCATCTACAACACGCTGGACGACGGCCGGATGCGTTTCCAGCAGGTGGACTGGAACCCGGCCAGCATCGAGGAGGCACGCGGCGGCATCGACATCACCGCCGGACGGGGAACCGTGGACCTCACGGACCTCGCCCCAACCGCCCCGCTGACCTCCGACGTCGTGGTTCCCCTGGACATCACCGCCAGCAACGTCACCGTCGTGATCCCGCAGAACGTGCCCGTCGACATCAAGGCGGACATGACCATGGGAAACCTTAACGAGGCAACCGGCCAGCGCGGCGGCACCACCACCCGCGAAAGCAGCTACAACGCGGACAAGCCCGGCAACCACCTGGTGGTGCGGATTGACGGCACATTCAGCAACGTCACAATCCAGGAAGGCAACTGACATGGACAACAGCAACATTCCGACGACGGCGGGCCAGGACACCACCGGCGCCGCACCTCCCAGGGTGGGGACGGTGGTGTGGGGACTGATCGTCCTGGCGCTGGCCGCACTGATCATCGTGGCGCAGCTGGGCATCGTGACCCTCAACGGCACCTACGTCCTGATCGGCCTCATGATCGGCGCAGGCGTGGCCCTGGTGGTTGGCGGCCTGCTCTCAGCCAGGAAACGTGACAATGAACCAACGACAGGGAAGTCTTGAACCATGGATAAGTTCTTCAGCATCGTCAGGGGCCTCGGCCTGCAGCGCGGCCCGGAGCGGTGGCTCGGCGGAGTCTGCGGCGGCATAGCTGCCAAGCTCAATGTGGACGTTGCGTTTGTCCGCATCGCCTTCCTGCTCTTCGCCCTGCTGCCAGGCCCGGCATTCGTCTTCTACCTCCTGGCCTGGGTGATCCTCCCGGACCAGCGGAACGAGATCGTGCTCCAGACGTTCCTGGACCGGCGGTCGCTCAACTGACCACCTCTGGCCGGGCCCACTGCCCCGGCCCACCGGGCAGGGCCCAAGGCTCCTGATTTCGCGGACAATCCACGAAATCAGGGGCCTTTTCCATGTCCCGGGGTGTCCCTGCCCGGGCGCCACCGCATGTAACCGGTTTGTGTCGTACCCCACACACCCCACTACACTTCTAGGTGAGCTCAGCGTGGCGCTCTGCCTGTAAACCCTCTCCCCAGGATTTGAGCCGAACATGAAAATTGGAATCCTCACCAGCGGTGGCGACTGCCCCGGATTGAACGCCGTGATCCGCGGCGCCGTGCTGAAAGGCATTGCCGTCCATGGCCAGGAATTCGTCGGATTCCGTGACGGCTGGCGCGGCGTGGTAGAGGGCGACATCATCGACATCCCCCGCACCATGGTGCGCGGCATCGCCAAGCAGGGCGGCACCATCCTGGGCACCTCCCGCACCAATCCCTTCGAAAACGGCGGCGGCCCCGAGGCCATCAAGGCCCACATGGACCGGCTGGGCATCGACGCCATCATCGCGATCGGCGGTGAGGGAACACTGGCAGCCGCCAAGCGCCTGACAGACGCCGGACTCAAGATCGTGGGTGTCCCCAAGACCGTTGATAACGACCTTGACGCCACGGACTACACCTTCGGGTTCGACACCGCCGTGCAGATTGCCACCGAAGCGATCGACCGGCTCCGGACCACCGGCGAATCCCACCACCGCTGCATGATTGCCGAAGTGATGGGCCGGCACGTGGGCTGGATCGCCCTGCACGCCGGCATGGCCGCAGGCGCGCACGCCATCCTCATCCCGGAGCAGAAGGTCAGCATCGAGCAGATCACCGAATGGGTCAACGAGGCCCACGCCCGTGGCCGCGCACCCCTGGTGGTGGTGGCTGAAGGCTTCGTTCCCGAGCACATGGAAAGCCCCCACTCAGAGCGTGGCCTGGACACCTTCGGCCGCCCGCGCCTGGGCGGCATCGCCGACCAGCTCGCCCCGGAACTGGAGGCCCGGACCGGCATCGAAACCCGCGCCACCATCCTGGGCCACATCCAGCGCGGCGGCGTCCCCTCGGCCTTCGACCGGGTCCTCGCCACCCGGTTGGGCATGGCCGCCATCGACTCCGTGGTGGAGGGCTACTGGGGCACCATGGTGGCATTGAAGGGCACCGACATCCGGCACGTCGCCTTCGAGGAGGCCCTGGGCCAGCTGAAGACCGTCCCGCAGAACCGCTACGACGAAGCCGCGGTCCTGTTCGGCTAAGCCACCGCGCCGCCCTAGGCTGGGACCATGACACTCGATCCCGGCTCAGCGGCCATCATCCAGCTGGCGTGGGCGCGCCGGCTGGGCCTTGACGACGACGCCTTCGGTGACGCCCTGGCGTCGGGCGAACGGATTGTCCGCGCTGACGAGTCGGCCCGCACGGTCGAATTCGTCCGGCTGTTCGGAAGTTCCGCACTGGTGGCCCCCCAGAACGTCATCGACGCAGCAACACACATCCCTGACGAGGAGATGGCCCAGCACGTGACGCTGCTGAAGCTGACCAGGGACCAGGGCGGCCACGGACTCGGTGCCGCCGCCCTGTTCTTCGCCGACGACCTGCCGCTTCAGCAGCCCTCCGAGGAGCTGACGGTCTCACACGGGAACCCTGAGGCCATCGAGCTGGAGGGCCGCTGCCCGCCGGATGACGTCAACGAGGTGGGGCTCTCCGACCTCGAAAACCGGTACACCATCGTGCACGAAGCGGACGGCAGGCGGGTGCCCCTGGCCTGCGGCGCCTACGGGGAATGGGAGGGCCTGCTGGCGAACATGGGGGTGCTGGTGGATCCTGAATGGCGCCGGCGCGGACTGGGCTCGCTGGCGGGCTCGATCGCCGCCCATGAGGCCCTGGCCGCCGGGCTGACGCTGCAGTGGCGGGCGGACGTCAGCAATACCGGCTGCCTGGCCCTGGCCAGGCAGCTTGGCCTCTCAGCCGGCGGAATCCAGACCAGCGTCCACCTTCGCTGACGCCCGGTCCTGCCCCTGGGTTCCCCAGCCCTGGACCGGCTGCGGCTTGGCAAAGAACAGCGCCACCGCAGCGCCAATCAGGATCACTCCCGCGGGCAGCAGGATGGACTGGCCCATCGCCGTCGAGAATCCTGCATGGAGGAACTCCGGCAGCGAGCCGCCCATCGCCAGCCCTTCCCCGGCGGATCCGCCGGGCCCGCCCGAGGGAAGCTCGGCGGCAAGCCGGGACTGGATCAGCACGGCGATGGCGGCACTTCCCAGGACCGCGCCGATCTGACGGGTGGTGTTGTAGACGCCCGAACCGGCCCCTGCCTGGCGCGGCGGCAGGTTCCTGGTGGCCGTTGTGCTGAGCGGGGCCCAGATGCCGGCGTTGGCGAAGCCCAGGACCGCGCTGGGCAGCAGGAACAGCAGGATGGGTGTATCCGGCTGCATCAGGGCCGAGTTCCACAGCAGCGCCACCGCCATGAGCACCAGCCCGGTGGCGGTGATGTATTTCGGGTTCACCCGGTCCACCAGCTTGCCCACCACGGGCGCAAGCCCGCCGGAGATCAGGGCCATGGGCACCATCATCAGGGCGGACTGCGTGGGGGTCAGGCCCCGGACCAGCTGGTAGTAGAAGATGAGCGGCAGGCTGAAGGCGGTCACGGTGAAGCCAACGGTGGTGATCCCGATATTGGCCAGGGAGAAGTTGCGGTCCCGGAACAGCCCCAGCGGCAGGAGCGGCTCACCCTTGTTGAACCGCTGCCACAGGACGAAGCCGATCAGCACCACGATGCCGGCGATGATCAGGCCCCACACGCTGATGGGCCCCGTGATGGTGCCCCAGTTGTAGGTCTCGCCCTCCTGGATCCCGAACACCAGCAGGAAGAGCCCGACGGCGCTCAGCAGGACTCCCGGAATGTCGAACTTGTGCGGGTGGGTGCTCAGGGCTGGAACGTTGCGCAGCGCAAGGATGAAGCCAACGACGCCGATGGGCACGTTGATGAAGAAGATCCACTCCCAGCCAAGGCCGTCCACCAGGACGCCCCCCAGGATGGGTCCCACAAGCGTTGCCATCCCGGCGGTGGCGCCCCAGACGGCCATGGCTGATCCGCGGCGGTCCGGCGGGAAGATCCGGGTGATGACTGCCATGGTCTGGGGAGTCATCATCGCTGCGCCAAGGCCCTGGAGGACGCGGGCGGCAATCAGGATCCGGACGTCGCCGGAGAATCCGCACCAGAGCGAGGCGAGGGTGAAGACCACCAGGCCGGAGAGGTAGAGCTTTTTGGGCCCGAACCTGTCGCCCAGCCTGCCGGTGATGAGCAGGGGGACGGCGTAGGCCAGCAGGTAGGCGCTGGTCACCCAGATCACCGAGTTGATGTCGGCGTCCAGGCCCTCCATGATCCGGGGGTTGGCCACGGACACGATGGTGGTGTCAATCAGGATCATGAAGAACCCGATCACCAGTGACCACAGTGCCGGCCAGGGCTTTGCTACGTTTTCCACTCGGTCTTCCTTCAGGAGTTTTTTGTGCCGGGCGGAACCCGGGTGAAGCTAGCCCAGCAGGTCCAGGATCTCCGTGCGGGCGAACATTTGGGCTGCGGCGCGTGCCGATGGCGCACCGGCGTCCGGATCCGCGCCGGCGCCCAGCAGGACGCGGGCCACGTCCGGGTAGCCCTTGAATGCCGCGCCGGCGAGCGGGGTCTGGCCCCGGTCGTTGGCGGTGTTGGGGTCGGCGCCGTGCTGCAGGAGCAGCCCAACGGTGCCGGCGTGGCCGTGGTAGGCGGCCAGCATGAGCAGGGAGTCACCGGCGGAGTTGGTCAGGGTGGCGGGAACCCCGGCGTCCAGGTAGGCACCCAGCAGCCCGTCGTTTCCTTCCCGCGCCGCCTGGAAAAGCCTCTGCGCCAAAGCCAGCGCGTCGTCGTCGTGCCCTTCCGTTGCCTGCATCCCAAGGCCTGCAGGCGTGGTCCCGGTGTGTTCGGTCATCAGCGTGGCCCTTTCAGGAATCCGGTCTGGCGCCCCACCACCTGGCCGGCATCCGGGGCGACAATGAGTTCCTGGACGGCCGGATACGGCTCATCGCCGTCCAGGACCGTCAGTATTTCATCCGCTGCAACGGAACGCTTTATGACTGCCAGTGCCACGGGGCCCATCTCGTAGTGCTGGGCCACCGAGGTCACCGTCCCGACTTTCCGTTCCCCTGCCATGACCGGGCTTCCGGCGGCGGGGAGGGTGTGCTGTGAACCGTCCAGCTGCAGGAACACCAGCCGGCGGGGCGGGTGGCCCAGGTTGTGGACGCGTGCGATCGTTTCCTGCCCTTTGTAGCAGCCCTTGGCCAGGTGGACGGCGGTGCGCAGCAGGTCCAGTTCGTGCGGGATGGTCTTGTCATCCGTCTCGGCGCCGATCCTGGGCCGCCACGCGGCGACGCGCAGGGCTTCGGCGGCGAGCACACCGGCCAGCGCACGCCCGGAAACGGCTTCCTCCAGCTCCGCTGCCGGGATGAGGTACTCGAACCATGGGCGCTCAAGGCCAGGATGGTTCTCCTCGGAGACGGTGGCGTAGGAATATCCGCCGGCTGACACGTGCGGCCAGGGGTCCTGCCAGGCAAGGCGGCCCGACCATTCCGGCACGGCCCGGGTGCTGCCCACGACAGCCCAGTCCGCCGAGACGTCTGCGATTTCCACCCGCAGCATGAACTTCATCCGATTGAGGTACTCTGCCAGCGGCGCTGCTTCGGCGGCCTCCACGATCAGCCAGGTGGTCCCGCCGTCGTCAACCACCCGGGCGTCAAAGTCGATGCGGCCCTGGACGCTCAGGAGCAGCAGTTCGCTGGACTCCCCCGGCTTCAGCGCCGCCACCTGTTGGGAGGACAGGGTATTGAGCCAGCTCAGCCGGTCGGGCCCGGTGACGGTGGCCACGCCGCGGGAGGAAAGGTCGACGACGGCGGTTCCGGCAGCGAGTGCGCGCTGCTCGCGCAGGGGCTCGCCGTAGTGGGCGGCGACTCCTGCGTCAGGGCCGCCGGCCTCGACGGCGCCGGGGCGCGACAGCAAAGGGCTCGGGGTAGTCATATGAAGTAGAAGTCCTTGAAGGCTAACGGTATTCCGGGTTTTCGAAATCGAAATGGGTTCCGGCTTTCCATTCGTTGGGCAGGTTGCCGTAGGCGGGGTAGCCGCCCGCATTCTTCAGGATCTTTGCCAGGTGCAGCAGGTTCCAGGTCATGAAGGTGGTGTTGCGGTTGGTGAAATCACTTTCGGGGCCGCCGGAGCCTTCATCCAGGTAACTCGGGCCAGGGCCCACCGGGCCGATCCAGCCGGCGTCGGCCTGGGGCGGGATGCTGAAGCCGATGTGCTGCAGGCTGTAGAGGATGTTCATGGAACAGTGCTTGATGCCGTCCTCGTTGCCGGTGATCAGGCAGCCGCCCACCTTGGGATAGAACGCCCACTGCCCATTGCTGTTCAGCTCGCCGGAATGGGCGTAGAGGCGCTCGATGAGCTTCTTGGTCTGGGACGAGTTGTCACCCAGCCAGATGGGCCCAGCCACCACCACGATGTCGGCCTCGTGGACCGCGGGATACAGCTCCGGCCATTCGTCGGTGGCCCATCCGTGCTGGGTCATGTCAGGGTAGACACCGCTGGCAATGTCGTGGTCCACGGTGCGGATCACCGTGGTGCTGACACCCTGTTTTTCCATGATGCCGCGGCTGATGGCGATCAGGCCGTCCGTGTTGGATGTCTGCGGCGACTTCTTCAGCGTGCCGTTGAAGAAGACGGCCTTGAGGCCGCTGTAGCCGCCGGGCTTCCCCGCTTGTTCCATGCCGTCTTCCACGAGGGGGCCCTTTCCAGGTCAGGAGACCCTGTTGTGTCAGGAGACTCTGTTGTGTCAGGAGACTCTGTGCAGGTACGCGGAGGCGTGGGCTTCGAGGCCGCTGCCGCTCTCTCCCCCTGTTGCCACGTCCCACCGCCACAACAGGTTGCCGTCCACCAGGCCGAAGATCCGGGTGGCTGCGCTGTACTCCTTGGAGTGGCTGCCGCGCATCACCATGTCGGTGCTCAGCTGGATCTGCGGGCCCTTGATCTGGCCGTAGTACAGCTCCGTGATACCGCCGGGGTGGGCGATGGACACCGAGATGTCGAAGCCGCCGTCCTTGTTGCGCAGCGCCTCCACCTCGTCGGCGCTCTTCAGCACCGGGACGATGTCCGCCGGCACCAGGCCGGGGCCGCCGTCGGCATCCAGCTGCTTGCGCTCCAGCGCCCAGAAGCCGGTCTCAACGGTGAGCGGCCGCAGGCGCGTGCCCTCGTCGTCGGTCAGCCAGCTTTCGGCCCGGTACTGGAGGTACGGCAGGCCGTTGTGCGTGAAGGAGACGTGCTGCAGGAAGTGTTCCGAGTCCTCGTCGCCGCTGCCCAGCCGGCCGCGGCCCTCCCACTCACCAATGAGCCATGAAAGGGGGACGAGTTCAGGGGTCAGATCTGTAGGAATCTCAATGGGCATTGGTATTACCTCGAGATACGGCTGGCTCCGGAAAGGGGGTGGCTACTTCTGGCCCTTGAAGAGGCGGTAGACCACGAAACCGGCGAACCAGGCCATGGACAGGCTCGCGATGCCGAGCAGAACAAGGAAGAAGATTTCAAAAGCAAGTACGGACATGGTGCCATCCTAACCCGTTAGTAGATGAGTAGTTTGTCTATGAAGTAGGCGAGGGATCCCACCGCAGAAACCGGGGCAAGGCCCATGCTCAGCGCGGCAGGAAAATTCAGGGGTGCGCCGCGGAGCGTGGCCAGCCTGCGGAAGCTTGCCAGGACCGCGCCCACCACCACCCCGAAGACGGCGGCGGGCAGGACGGCGATGTCCGACAGGACCAGCCCGGCCAGCGGCCCGGCCAGGCCGGCGAGGACAATGCCCAGCGGCGCAATGATGCTGTCCGGCCAGCGGATGAGGCCGGCGAGCAGGGCAACGGCTGCGCTGACGGCCGCAACCAGCAGCATCTCGCGGACGCCGTTGAACCGGGCACCGGCAATCCAGCCCGCTCCAAGGCAGGACAGGAGGACGCCGGCGCAGCAGCCGAGCGTGGACTCCAGCCGCTGGGCCTGGCCCGTGCCGCGGACCAGCTGCACCACGAAGACCGCCATCATTCCCAGCGCCACGAATGCCGGCGTCCAGTCCAGGTAGCCCGGAGCCGGTGTCAGGCCTGCGGCCACCGCAGCGCCCGCACCCGGAAGGGCAATGACGGCGGCGAGGGTCTTCTTGGCGGGGATGCGCAGGAAGTGCGGCCACCCGATGCCCACTGCCGCGGCAATGACGATGCCGACGGCGACGAGCGCAACAGGCGAGGCATAGAGTCCGGCGATGATGGCGATAAGGCCCGCGATCCCGATGACGCCGATGGTCCAGGAACCAAGCGAACGCACGGGTGCCTGCAGTTCCGCCGTCATGCGGGGCCCGGCCTGTGGTTCGTCGGTGCACTCACTGCGGTGTTTTCCCATCCTGGCGTCGGCCGGAAGGCTGGTCCGCCCCCTCATGGCAGGGCTGGTCCGCCCTGCTTCAATCCTGCCTTATGTGAACCGCATATGTCGCAAAACGTGGCTGTCCGCGGCCTGAATCAGTGGTCCGGAGGAGGCCTCCGGGTATACTCAAGGTTCAGCTACGCTCCCTGCTGAGGTGGCTGGCCGGCGGCGTGCTGACGGCTGGGAACCTCGTGCAGGAAGCCCGTACCGGCCGGTGAGAATCCGGTTCAGTCGCCCAATGATGCGCGGACGGCCCTTGGAGGAACAATGTCGCACATCCTGTTACTGACCAACAGCACCGGTTCTTCGGTGGACATCCTGCCTGCCCTTGAGTTGCTGAACCACCGGGTCCATATCCTCCCCGCCGAGCCCACGGCCCTCCTTGAGACGGACCCCTGCGACATCGTCCTGCTCGATGCCCGCAAGGACCTGGTGGGCGCCCGTTCGCTCACCCAGCTCTTGAAAGCCACCGGACTCAGCGCTCCGCTGGTCCTGATCCTGACCGAGGGCGGCATGGCTGCTGTGTCCTCGGCGTGGGCCGTTGACGACATTGTCCTCGATTCCGCTGGACCCGCCGAAGTGGAGGCGCGTATCCGGCTCTCCGTTGCCCGGGCCGTGCCCGAGCAGGAAGACGCCCCGAGCGAGATCCGTGCCGCCGGCGTCATCATCGACGAGGCAAGCTACACGGCACGGGTCAACGGCGCGCCGCTGAACCTGACCTTCAAGGAATTCGAGCTCCTGAAATACCTGGCCCAGCACCCCGGCCGGGTGTTCACCCGCCAGCAGCTGCTCACCGAAGTGTGGGGCTACGACTACTATGGCGGCACGCGCACTGTCGACGTCCACGTCCGGCGCCTCCGCGCGAAACTTGGCGCTGACCACGAGAACCTGATCAGCACGGTCAGGAATGTTGGCTACCGCCTCACCCTGGTCCGGCAGCAGGAAGACGAACTCACCGAGGCCTGAACCCCGGTATGCCATTGCCGTATAGCCTTGGCTCATGACTCCAGCGCATCCGCAGAAGTGGCCCGTCCATGTAGTCCGGGGCGGAGTTGACCAGCAACTCCTCAAGGACTGCCGCGACCTCCTGGCCGCGGCTGAGGAATCGGATGGAAACCCTTCCATTTCCGAGCAGAGCGTGGTGACCATGCGTGCCGGGGATTCCGCGGAGCATACGCTGCTGACGCTGGCCCTCTATGCGCCCGATGAGGACTCAGATCCGGCCACCGGACAGGACCTGGCCGGGTTCGCCGTCGTGGTTGAGGAGCCGGACGGCCACGGCATCCTGGAAATCGCCGTCCACCCCTCCTACCGGAACCAGGGAGTCGCTGACCGGCTGGTCGGCGCACTCAAGGAAGTCCGGGGCTTTGAGGGGCTGAACGCCTGGTCCCATGGCAACCATGAAGCCGCCGCCGACCTTGCGGCGCGCTACGGCTACGCGCCGGTTCGTGAGTTGTGGAAGATGCGGATGACGACGGCGGGCGCGGACCTTCCCGACGCCGGCCTCCCGGACGGGGTTGCCATCCGCGCCTTCGTGCCGGGCAAGGACGAGGACGCCTGGCTGGCCGCCAACAGGAAGGCCTTCGCCCACCACCCGGAACAGGGGAACCTCACCCGCGCCGACCTCGAGGCGCGCATGGCGGAGGACTGGTTCGATCCCGCAGGATTCTTCCTGGCGGAGGACCGGGACGGCCGCCTACTGGGCTACCACTGGACCAAGATCCACCCGCGGCACGGCTCGCACCCGGCGATCGGCGAGGTGTACGTGGTGGGCGTGACCCCGGAAGCCCAGGGCATGGGCCTGGGCAAGGCCCTGACCATTGCCGGCATCAAGCACCTCCGCGACAGCGGGCTGAACGGGGTCATGCTCTATGTGGACGCCGACAATGCCGCCGCTGTCGCCCTATACCGGCGGCTCGGTTTCACCCGCTGGGACATGGACGTGATGTATGGACCGGCGGCAGGGTAGGCAGGGCAGCCATACCGATCCTCTGGAGGGCGTAAAACAAGGGCCGTGGGGAAGGTGAATGCTTGTAAGGTTGAAAGGGAACCGCGCGGGGCGGAAGCGCCGGCACCAAAGCGCAAGCTAAAGGAGAAGCCATGAACCCGGAACCCTCCGGAACAGCTACGTCCCAGGAAGTGGCGGTGCCCGTCCGGGCGCGCTTCGGCTCCTCCGAGGTACCGGCGTCCAGGGCCACCCAGGACCGCATCGACATTCCCGAGTTCGCCCCGAACCTGCAGCCGGAAGGCGACATCCGGCCGGACCGGTTCCTGGACCGTGAGCTGAGCTGGCTCGCCTTCAATTCCCGCGTGCTGGAGCTGGCCGAGGACCCCACCCTGCACCTGCTGGAACGCGTCAGCTTCCTCTCCATCTTCGCCTCCAACCTGGACGAGTTCTTCATGGTCCGCGTCGCCGGCCTCAAGCGCCGCATCGCCACCGGACTCGCCGTCCCCTCGCCCGCCGGCCTGAGCCCCGTCGAGGTGCTGGAACGGATCAGCGAGGAAGCCCACCGGCTCCAGGAGCGGCACGCCCAGGTCTACGCCGACCAGATCCGTCCCGCCCTGGCCTACGAGCACATCCACCTCATGCACTGGGACGAACTGGACGACGCCGCCAAGCAGCAGCTCAGCGTGATGTTCGCGGAAAAAGTCTTCCCCATCCTCACCCCGTTGGCCGTTGACCCGGCCCACCCCTTCCCCTATATCTCGGGCCTGTCGCTTAACCTTGCCGTGGTGGTCCGGAACCCTGTCAGCGACAAGGAGCTCTTCGCCCGCGTCAAGGTCCCGGACCAGCTGCCGCGCCTGATCTCCATTGACGGTCCGCGCGCCGGCGCGATCCCCGGCCGCGTGGCCCGGTTCATTGCGCTTGAGGAAGTCATCGCCGTCCACCTGGACAAGCTGTTCCCGGGCATGGAGGTCCTGGAGCACCACACCTTCCGCGTCACGCGCAACGAGGACGTGGAAGTGGAGGAGGACGACGCTGAGAACCTCCTGCAGGCCCTGGAGAAGGAACTGCTGCGCCGCCGCTTCGGCCCGCCCGTGAGGCTTGAGGTCACCCATGACATCAACCCCAACATCCGTGCGCTGCTGATCCGCGAGCTGGGCGTGGAGGAGTCCGAGGTGTACTCGGTGCCGGCACCGCTGGACCTCAGGGGCCTGTCCGTCATCGCAGCGATCGACCGGGCGGACCTGCACTACCCCAAGCATGTCCCGCACACCTCGCGGTACCTGAACGAGTCCGAAACCTCCAAGGCGGCGAACGTGTTTGCCGCGATGCGCCGCCGAGACATCCTGCTGCACCACCCGTACGATTCGTTCTCGACGTCCGTTCAGGCGTTTTTGGAGCAGGCAGCGGCGGACCCCAAGGTGCAGGCCATCAAGCAGACCCTGTACCGCACCTCGGGCGACTCCCCCATTGTCGACGCCCTGATCGACGCTGCCGAGGCCGGCAAGCAGGTCCTGGCCCTGGTGGAGATCAAGGCACGGTTCGATGAGCAGGCCAACATCTCCTGGGCCCGCAAACTTGAACAGGCCGGCGTGCACGTGGTCTACGGGATCGTCGGCCTGAAGACGCACTGCAAGCTTTCCCTGGTGGTCCGGCAGGAAGTGGACGGCCTTCGCCGCTACTGCCACATCGGCACCGGCAACTACCACCCGCGGACGGCCCGCTACTACGAGGACCTGGGCCTGCTGACGGCGAACGAGCAGGTGGGCGAGGACCTGTCCAAGCTGTTCAACCAGCTTTCCGGCTACGCCCCCAAGTCCACCTTCAAGCGGCTCCTGGTGGCGCCGCGTTCCGTCCGGTCCGGGCTGATCGACCGGATCGAGACGGAGATCCGCAACGCCCGGGCGGGTGTGCCCGGGCAGGTGCAGATCAAGGTGAACTCCATGGTGGATGAGGCCATCATTGATTCGCTGTACCGCGCCTCGCAGGCAGGGGTCAAAGTGGACGTGGTGGTCCGTGGGATCTGTTCGCTGCGCCCCGGCGTTCCCGGTCTGAGCGACAACATCACCGTCCGCTCCATCCTGGGCCGGTTCCTGGAGCACTCGCGGGTGTTCGCCTTCGCCAACGGCGGGGACCCCGTGGTGTACATCGGCTCGGCAGACATGATGCACCGCAACCTGGACCGCAGGGTGGAGGCACTGGTTCAGCTGACCAGCGCGGATGACATCAACTACGTCCTTGACCTCCTGAAGCGGTACATGGCACCGGAAACGTCCAGCTGGCACCTCGACAACGAGGGCCGCTGGACCCGGCACCACCTGTCCGAGGACGGGAAGCCGCTGGAAGACGTCCAGTCCTGGCTGTTGGCTTCCCGGCCGCGCCAACGCAGCCTGAGCCGGCGATAGGCAGCCGCGTTGTCGAGCGATGCACTCGTAGCTGACCAGACTGACCACCCGGGAGAACCCGTAGCCGTCACCGCGGCGGGTGCCATCCCGTGGCGGGTCAACAAGGACGGCCTGGAAGTGGCGTTGATCCACCGTCCGCGCTATGACGACTGGTCCTGGCCCAAGGGGAAAATTGACGACGGCGAGACCGTCCCGGAGTGCGCGGTGCGTGAGGTGTGGGAGGAAATCGGCCTCCGGGCGCCGCTGGGGATACCCCTGCCGCCCATCCATTACCACGTATCATCCGGCCTCAAGGTGGTCTACTACTGGGCGGTCAAGGTCAACGGCAACACCCTGGTCCCGGACGGCAAGGAGGTGGACAGCGTCATGTGGTGCGCCCCCGAAAAGGCGGCCCGCCTGCTGTCCAACCCCTCCGACGTCGTCCCTCTTGAATTCCTGCGCGACGCGCACGACCGGGGCACGCTGGACACCTGGCCGCTGCTGGTGCTCCGCCACGCCAAAGCCAAACCGCGCTCATCCTGGAGCAAGGCGGAGGGCGAACGTCCGCTCGCGGCCACCGGCACCCGGCAGGCGCAGGCGGTGGGCCGGCTCCTGCAGGCGTGGAAGCCGATGCGGGTGGTCACCAGCCCGTGGCTGCGCTGCGTTGCCACCGTGGCCCCCTATGCGCGCGCAACGGGAGCCAAGGTGAAGCTGGCGGAAGGCCTGACAGAGCACAAGCACCAGCGCAGTCCGAAGAAGACGGCCGCCGTCATCGAGTCCCTTTTCGACAAGCAGCGGCCCGTGGTTGTCTGCACGCACCGGCCCGCGCTGCCCACCGTCCTCAAACAGCTGGCGGAGCACATGCCCTCCCACCTGACGAGGCTGCTGCCGGCCAAGGAACCCTGGTTGTCCCCCGGCGAAGTGGTGGTGTGCCACGTGGCCAACGGCGGGAGGAAACGGGTTGTGGCGGTGGAGCAGTTCAAGCCCTTCGACGATTAGGCGCGGACCAGCAGCTTGACCCAAGGCCCTTGCCGGCATTGACTTAGAGGCACGACGCACCGTTCTGGGGGGATTACGTGCAGGCTGCCACAATCGCTGTTGTCACCGATGTTCCACCAATGGTTCTCCTGTGGCCGTTCCTGCTTGCCAGCGGCGTGTATTTCCTGCTCCGGTCCCTTATGCGGGGAGGCAGTGGGAGTGACCGGGTGGCAATCGCGTCCCGGCATGCCTTCTGGGTGGGCCTGGTCGGGTGGCTGGCAAGTTCGTTGTTGCCCGCCGCCAATGCCGGGATCCTCCCGATGTCCCCCACTGGCACTGCGCCTGCGAACATCCCCACTGCCCTTGCGTGGCCCGTCCTTGGCTGCCTGGCCGTTCATGCGCTGGGGCAGCTCAGCTACCCCAGAGGCGCCCTAACGCTTCAACAATCCGAAAACCGGCCACGGGTCCGGGATTTTCTCCCGCGCAGGCTCGGTTGGACCGTCCTAGCCGTCTTCGTGGGGTCCGCCGCGCAGATTCTGTGGACCTCCACCTTGCCTGGCTTCGCCCCACTCCCCTATGAATCTCGGCCCGACGACGGAGGCGGCTAGTCAACCGTGGCCGGAGATGGTCGCATTCCCGGCGCGGCGCTGGCAGGTTATCTCGGCGCCGCCCTGCTGGTGCTGGCGGCTGGAACCCTGGTTGTCCTGGTCCTGATAACCCGCCGCCGCGCGTTGGCCGGACTCACTTCTATCCAAGATGGACTTCTCCGGACCATCACCATGAACCGTCTGCTCCGGACCGTCGCCACCGTCGCCGCCGGCCTGGCGGCCATTGCGGGCAACCATGCGGCACGGCCTGATCCAGCGTTCGGAGCCACCAGCTGGCTGAACCCTGCGGGCGCGCTCAACCTGGCCGTCCTGCTGTTGATGCTGGTCTGGCCCCCGCCCAGGCTGCCAGGCTCACGCGGGCTGCACCCTGGCGCCCCCACCGCGGCCCAGCCGGCCACGCCGTGATCCCTGTAGGGACGTCCGGCCGCGGGGCGCCCGGCCTCTCCCAACGGCCAGCCAGTAGACTTGGGGCGTGAGCATCCCTACGCCTTATGAAGACCTCCTGCGCGATGTCCTGGTCTCCGGCACCCATAAATCGGACCGCACGGGAACCGGAACCACCAGCGTTTTCGGCCGCCAGATGCGGTTTGACCTGGCCAAGAGCTTCCCGCTGATCACCACCAAGCGTGTCCACTTCAAGTCCGTGGCGGTGGAACTCCTGTGGTTCCTGCGCGGCGAAACCAACATCAAGTGGATGACGGACCAGGGCGTCACCATCTGGAACGAATGGGCGGATGAGGACGGCGACCTGGGCCCGGTCTACGGCGTGCAGTGGCGCAGCTGGCCCACACCGGATGGCGGCCACATTGACCAGATCGCCGAACTCATCGAGAACCTGAAGTCCAACCCGGACTCCCGGCGCCATATCGTCTCTGCCTGGAACGTCTCCGAGCTCAACGACATGGCGCTGCCGCCGTGCCACGCGTTCTTCCAGTTCTACGTGGCCAACGGCAAGCTCTCCTGCCAGCTGTACCAGCGATCCGCGGACATGTTCCTGGGCGTGCCGTTCAACATCGCCTCCTACGCGCTGCTCACCTGCATGGTGGCCCAGCAGGTGGGGCTTGAGCCCGGCGAGTTCGTCTGGACCGGCGGTGACGTCCACATCTACGAGAACCACATGGACCAGGTCCTCAAGCAGCTGGAACGCGAGCCGTACGAGTACCCGCAGCTGAAGATCACCCGCAAGCCGGCGTCGATCTTCGACTACACGCTGGAGGACTTCGAAGTGGTGGGCTACCAGCACCACCCCACCATCAAGGCTCCGATCGCAGTATGAGCACCGAAAACTTCACCGATCCCCAGTCCTTCACTGAGGAACTGGCCGCCTCCATCACGGGCGTCGGCCTGGTCTGGGCGCAAACCTCCGACGGCGTCATCGGCAAGGACGGGGACATGCCCTGGCACCTGCCCGAGGACCTGAAACACTTTACCCGGCTCACCACCGGGCACCCGGTCATCATGGGCCGCAAAACCTGGCTGTCCTTCCCGGAGAAGTACCGTCCCCTGCCCGGCCGGACAAACATCGTCATCACCCGGCAGAAGAGCTGGGCCAGCACGCCTGAGGCGGAGGGCGCCGTCGTGGTTCCCTCCCTGGATGACGCGCTGCTTGAGTCGCAGTTTGTCGACGGCGGCGAGACCGTGTGGATCCTGGGCGGCGGGGAGGTCTTCCGCCAGTCCACGGACCTCGCGAACGTCGCGGTGGTCACCACCATCGACGTGACGGCCGACGGCGACACGTTCGCCCCGGAGCTTGGCCCCAGTTGGGAGGCCTCCGCCTCCGTCCCGCCGGACGGCTGGCTGACCGCCGCCAACGGCACGCGCTACCGATTCACCAAATGGTCACGGACCGAGGGTTAGGAACATGCTGAAGAAACCCGAAACCCTGTTCGTGCTGGGCTACATGCTGCTGCCGCTGCTGGCGCTGCTCTCCGCGATCGTGGGGCTGACCATGATCCTGGGCGGCAACAAGATCGCCGGTGCCATCGTGCTGGTCATTGTTACCCAGATCTTCGCCTTCGGCGCGTTCTTCGCGCTGCGGGCGCGGAAGGCTGCCGTCCTGGAGGAGTCAGACCGGCGTTAGCGTATTTTGCCGCGCATGGGCAGGACAACCCATCGCGGCAGCTGTGATCCTGCCTTAGGCTGGGCCTGCAGCAGTCTGAACTGCTGCGGGATGAATATTGGGGGAATTCCTGGTGGCAGGAACTTTATGGGGTGCCGACGTCGAATCCGGGGACCACTGATGGCTCTGGATCCCGCGGTACAAAAGTTGCTGGTAGAGCGACCGTACTTCTATGCCACGGGCATGAAACGAACCGTATATGCCTACACGAAGGAAGAGTGGGGCATCGGTGGATCCCAGCCAACCGGTAACTACTCGGTCCATACGACCACCGGGCTATTCGTGGTGACAGCTCTCATGACCGTCCCTGCCCTGTGGGCACCTCTTATGCTCATCATCGCCCTGGCCAGCCTTAATCTGATTGTGGTTGTCTTTGGGTTGCTGGCCACCGTCCTCTTTACCGGCGGCTGGCTGCTGGGCATCAAGAATCTTCGCCACGAATGGCGCGCTTCCAGGCTGCGGAGGCTGAAGGGGCTGCCCAAGCCTCGTTTCGCCCTTACCGACGACCAAGCCCGTGCCTGGTTTGAAGCTAATCCTTCAGGTATCGACATCACCCGCAATAACTTCCCCGACAGCACCCGCCCATTTCCCGGGGAGGCCTAATGCGACGAAGAATTGATCAGTACAACGACGACCGGGAGCGGCGCAACGACGACGCGTATGCCGAGCACAAGGCGGCGCTTGCCCGGGGTGAGAAGCGGGTGCTGCGAAAGACCAACACCGGCGAACTGCACAGCTATCCCGCCGATGAAATTGGCTTTTCTCCGGGCCGTGGACACGTGCAAGTCCAGACGTGGTGGGGCATGGGAATCCTCACCGCCGTCATGGTGGTCCTGGCAGTACTGTCCCTCGTAATACTCCTGACGCCCGTACCCGCCGGTGGCCAGCCGTTCTGGGGCGCCCTTGTTCTGACCGCGTTCGGCGTTTCTGGAGCCTGGTACACGTTCGGCATGGCCAGGGATGAGTACCGGGCCAAAAAGCTGCGCAGGGAACGGCATGCCCCCGAACCAGGAGCAGGACATGTCTCCCAGTAACCCGAAGGACCGACACGAGATGCGCGCTGCAAAGAATAACGAGCGGATCCTCCACCCCACGGTGACCGGGGAACTGCACAGCTACTCAAGGGAAGAACTCGGAATAGTCACCGCCAGTTCGCATGCCCAAGTGCGGTCTGCCACTGGCTTTCTGGTTATGGCTGTCTTCCTCGCCGCCGTCGCAGCCTTCTCCATCCTGCTGGTGGCAGGACCTGCCAGCAGGGGTCAAGGCCCGATGTGGAGTGCCCTGTTCCTGACCGTGTTGGGATCGGCCGGCACCGTCTACGCCGTTCGGATGGCGAGGATTGCCTCGAGGGCCAAACGCCTTCGCGCGGAGCGGGGACTCCCCGAGCCCAGCGCCCGCCAGCTGGACTGGAACCAGGACCAGCATGGCCAGGCGTAGCCGGCGCGTCCCGCAGGAACCGGGCTATGTTCCCTACCGGCCGCCCGAAAAGCGGACACTGCACCGGCTCTCCGAAACCGGCGAGATAGTTGCCTACACAGACGAGGAGTACGGGGTCCGCAAGGACGACGGGCTTGGCATCGTTAAACCCGTGAACTCCTCGGGTGGTCTGCTGTTCCTTTCGCTCCTGATGACGGCCATGTTCGGCCTGATGCTTTACGGCATCGTCCAGATGGCAGTGACTGACCAGTGGGACATCCTCGGCCGGACGTGGTGGATGTACCTATTGGTCCTCTACCCGCTGTTCGCAGGCTGGGCCGGTTTCTTCAAAGAGCGCAAAGCTGAAAAGCTGCGCAGGTCCAAGAACCTCCCGCCGCCCGTGGAATAGCGCCTAAGGCGCGGAGCGCCGTCGTGCGCCTATCCCTGCCGGGACGTGACGTAACCGACTGCGCCCTGCCGGTCGCGCCGTCTAAAATAGTCCAATGACTACAGCAGCTACCCCCTCCGTCGGCCTGGTCGGATGGCGCGGCATGGTCGGTTCCGTCCTCATACAGCGCATGCAGGACGAGGGCGACTTCGCCAACATCAACCCGGTGTTCTTCTCCACCTCCAACGCGGGAGGTGCCGCGCCTTCCTTCGCTGAAGGCGCCGGCAAGCTCGAAGACGCGTTCGACGTCGACACCCTGGCGAAGCTGCCGATTATCGTCACCGCCCAGGGCGGCGACTACACCAAGCAGGTCCACGGCGAGCTGCGCAGCCGCGGCTGGGACGGCCTCTGGATCGACGCCGCCTCCACCCTGCGCATGAGCGACGACTCCATCATCGTTCTGGACCCCATCAACCGCGACGTTATCGACAAGGGCCTGGTCAACGGCACCAAGGACTTCATCGGCGGCAACTGCACCGTCTCCTGCATGCTCATGGGCCTCGGCGGCCTGTTCAAGAACGGCCTGGTGGAATGGGGCACCTCCATGACGTACCAGGCTGCCTCCGGCGGTGGCGCCCGGCACATGCGCGAGCTCCTCAGCCAGTTCGGGACGCTCAACGCTGAGGTCAGCACCGAACTGGACGATCCGGCGTCGGCCATCCTGGACATCGACCGCAAGGTCCTGGCCCACCAGCGCACGGAGATCGACGCCACCCAGTTCGGCGTGCCGCTGGCCGGTTCCCTGATCCCCTGGATCGACGCGGACCTTGGCAACGGGCAGTCCAAGGAAGAGTGGAAGGCCGGGGTGGAGACCAACAAGATCCTGGGCACTTCCGAGGAAAACCGCGTGATCATGGACGGCCTCTGCGTCCGCATCGGTGCCATGCGTTCCCACTCCCAGGCCCTCACGCTCAAGCTCCGCGAGGACCTGTCCGTGGCCGAGATCGAGAAGCTCCTCGACGAGGACAACCAGTGGGCCAAGGTGGTGCCGAACACCAAGGAAGCCTCCATGGCCGAACTGACCCCCGTGGCCGCGTCGGGCACCCTGGACATTCCGGTTGGCCGCATTCGCAAGATGGAGATGGGCCCGCAGTACATCAGCGCCTTCACCGTGGGCGACCAGCTCCTCTGGGGTGCCGCCGAGCCGCTGCGCCGCATGCTCAACATCGCCACCGGCAACCTGTAGCCCTTACAGCTGCCCCACGAGCGGCCCTTGCCTACCAGGCAGGGGCCGCTTTTGCGTGGAAGGGGGTCAGGTGGCCAGGAACGTCGTGTAACGCCCCGCTGCCTTGGCAAAGGCTGCCTGGGCTGCCGGGCCCAGCGGCTTGGTCCCATCGAAGAGTTCGGGGACGACGGCGGCACCCCGGCCCGTGCCCTGGAGTGCCCAGGTGCCCACCACCTTCCCCGCCGCTAGTACCGTCTTCTTGAAGACGCCGTTGCCGCCGGGCACGATCAGGTCGAAATGCTCCGGCGCCAGGACTGGGGTCCGGTCCGTGTAGCCGAGGACGAACTCATCGAATCCGGGCAGCAGGTGGACGGAGCGGCCGCCCGGGACTCCGGAATCCAGGAGGGCGGCCACGTCAGGTGAGAGCCAGTAGCCGGTGCCATCGATTTCCAACTCCACCAGCTGGCCCTGGACCTGCTGGAACGCGGCGCGCACCTCGGTCAGCGGCAGCTGCGTCCACCAGGCAAAGTCGCGGATGGTGGCCGGACCGTGGCTCCGGAAGTAGCGCAGCGCAAACTCGGCAATGGCTTCCTGGCGCTCCATCCGGCGGGACGCTGGAATCCACTCGTCGAAGGCCGCGATCAGCTGCTGGTTGCCGGAGAGCGGCCCCGGCACCAACCAACGGTGGCGGCAGAGCGTCCCCAGGAGATGGATGCCGCGCTGCCCCTGCGTGGGCTGGCCGCCGGCGTCGAACACCTTGAACAGCTCGGGACGGCTGACGGGACCATCAGCGAGAATCCGGTCCAGGGCCAGGTCGCGCGCCTTCTCAACATCAGCCCAGGTGATTTCCAGCTGCCGGTGCCTGCCGGCGATGCTTTTGGTGAGTCGCTCGGCCGTGAGGGCCAGCATCCAGCCCAGGTCCTCGGGGGCAACGAGATGAAGTGTTCCCCGCATCGGCCAGGACCGGACCACAGTCCCGGAATCGATGGCAGCACGCACGTCCGAGATCCCCGCACCGGGCACCCGCACCCCGACTGCCCACAGCGCTGCCGGCAGGTCCTGCGCTTGCATAGCGGTCATCCACCGCACCAGCCCCGGCACTGACATGGCGCCGTCCCCGGCGAGCTGCTGGGATGCCAGCCGGAGCCTGCCAATCATCCTGCGGTCACGCGGGGAACCAGATGCAGCCATGCGCCCATCCTAGGCCGGGCACTGCCCTGGCGGGACTCCTACAGGTCCAGTCCGATGAGCAGCGGCTCCGGATGCAGCTGGATGCCAAAGCGGCGTTCGACGCCGGCCTGCACTTCCCGTGCCACGGCCACCATGTCGGCGGCGCTGGCGGAGCCGCGGTTGGTGATAGCCAGCGTGTGCTTGGTGGACAGGGATGCGCGGCCGCCGGCCACACCCTCCGGTTCCAGGCCAAAGCCCTTGCCGAACCCTGCCTGGTCGATCAGCCATGCCGCGGAAAGTTTCACCTGTCCGTCCTGGCCTGCGGGATAGCGCGGCGCCGATTCCGGCAGCCTGTCCGCCACATCCGCCGAGACGATGGGGTTCGTGAAGAACGAGCCGGTGGAGTAGGTATCGCGGTCACTGCCATCCCACACCATGCCCTTGGAGCCCCGCAGCCGGAGCACTTCCCGCCGGACGTCATTGGCGTAGGCGCGCTTGCCCACCTCCACGCCCAGGGAGCGGGCCAGCTCGGCGTAACGGATGGGGGCACTCATCCGCCCCAGCGGCAGCTGGAACTCGACCGTGAGGACCACATACCGGGGCGAGCCGTTGACGGTGGTGCGCTTGAGGATGGAGTCCCGGTAGCCGAACTGCAACTCGGAATTGGTGAAGGTCTGGACTGCATTGCGTTCGCGGTCCCACGTGCGGACGGCCGCGATGGTCTGGGACACTTCGGCGCCGTAAGCCCCCACATTCTGGACCGGGGTGGCACCCGTGGAGCCGGGGATGCCGGACAAGGCCTCGATCCCGGACCAGGCGTGGCGGACGGCGTGCTCCACGAGCTTGTCCCAGTTATGGCCGGCCTGCACCACTACTGCCACTCCCCCGCAGGAGTCCTCCGCGTTGACCGTGAACCCCTCCGAGGCGATTTTGACGACGGTCCCGGGGTACCCGTCGTCGGACACCAGGAGGTTTGACCCGCCGCTGATGATGAGGACCTGCTCGCCGGCCGCATCCGCGGCCCGCACGGCATCGATGATCTCTGCCTCGGTCCGGGCCTCGATGAACTTGCCGGCGGGGCCGCCGACGGCGGAGGTGGTCAGGGAGGAAAGCAGGGTGGGAGTCACCCGTCAACAATACTAGGGAAAGCTAGCCGGCCTTCCGTGCCACCGGGGACAACACGAAGCTCACGGCGAGCATTACCATCACCGCAAGGAGTGAGTGCAGGATCCCCACATGTTCGGCCAGCAGGCCGAGCAGCGGGGGTCCGCACAGGAACGCGCCGTAGCCGATGGTGGACACCACTGACACGCGGGCCGCGGCCTTGGCAGGATCGTCGGCCGCGGCGGACATGCCCACCGGGAAGCCCAGGGATGCGCCCAGACCCCAGGCGGCGAGGCCCACGTACGCGAGCCACGGCGCGGGGGCGAAGACGAACACTGCCAGACCCAGGACCGCCAGGGCGGCACACCAGCGCATGACGGGAACACGGCCGAAGCGGTCCAGCACCACTGTCCCGGCGAACCGGCCGATGGTCATGAACGTGACAAAAAGCCCATAGCCGGCAGCACCGGCGGCATCGCTCTGCCCGTGGCCGTCCGCCAGCGCAAGGGCCACCCAGTCCCCGGCGGCACCTTCGGCCAGGGCGAGGCCGAGCACCAGGACGCCGAGAAGCAGCGTCCGGCGGTCCCGCCACGCCTGGGCGATCTTCCGTTTGTTGTCCAGGGGCGGGTCAGCCGGGCTTGCGGCGGGGATCACGGGAATGGGGCCCGTGGTGGGGTCTTCAAAGTTGTCCGGGGTGTAGGTCCGCTCCCCTGCCGTGGTGATGTCGGCCCGGAACCAGGACGCCGCCGTCGCCACCGATACGGCCACCACCGTTCCTGCCGCCGCAAGGTGCCAGAACACGGGCACAGACGCAGCAGCCGCAGCGGCGCCCAGTCCCGCGCCGGCCACGGTTCCCAGGCTGAAGGCGCCGTGGAGCCGCGGCATGATGTGCCGCCCCACCGCACGCTCCACTGCCGCGCCCTCCACATTGGAAGCAGTGTTCCAGCTCCCCGTTCCCAGGCCGATGATGCCCAGGCCGACAGCGGTAGCCACAGGGCTTGACAGCACTGTTGTGCCAAAACCCGCCGTCAGCAGACCGACGCCGGCCATGATGCTGCCGGTGCGGATGGTCCTCGTGGACCCCAGCCGCAGAACGATGAGGCCGGAGGCCGAAACGGAGGCGAAGGAGCCAAGCGTCATGCAGAGCAGGATGACCCCGACGGTGCCCGGGCTGAGATCCAACGCGTCCCGGATGGCGGGCAGCCGGGACACCCAGGAGGCGAAGGCCAGGCCACTTGCCGTGTAGGCCACCACCACGGCGTTCCGCCAGTGCCTGACCTGGAGGGACGTCGCCTCGATTCCTGTACCTGCCCTCAATGGTACGGGCTCAGGACAGCTTGACGACGGCCTGGGCCTTCATCAGGACTTTTTGCCCGGCCGAGACAACTGTGAGGTCGACGCGGGCGGTGCCCGCATCGGCGTCGAGCTTTCCGATGGTGCCGCTGACCTCGATGGTGGCGCCGGGCTCCTGGGTTCCGGTGGTGTCGGTGACCAGGACGGGCTTGGTGAAGCGGGTCTGGAAATCCACGACGGCGGCGGGGTCACCCGCCCAGTCGGTCACCAGCTGCACGGCTGAGCCCATGGTGAACATGCCGTGCGCGATGACGCCCGGCAGCTCCACGCCTGTGGCGAAGGCCTCGTTCCAGTGAATGGGGTTGAAGTCGCCGGAAGCTCCGGCGTACTTGACCAGGTCGGTGCGGGTGACCTCGATGGTACGGCTGCCGATTTCCTGGCCGGCGCTCAGTTCGTTGAAAGTGGGGCTCATGGTTACTGTCCCTCTCCGCGGACCAGGATGGATGACGTGGTGGTGGTGACCGGTTCCCGGGAGTCGCCGGAACTGAGGGCGAAAATTTCTGAGCGGGTGGTGATCATGGCCCCGCCGCCCATGGCCCGGACGCCGTCGACGTGCAGTTCCGCGACGAGGCGGTCGCCGGCAACGATGGGCCGGTGGTGGGTGAAGCGCTGGTCCGCGTGGACCACGCGGGAGAAGTCGATGCCGGCGTCCGGATCCTCGATGAGCTGGGCATCGGCACGCTGGGCGATGATGATGGCGAAGGTCGGGGGTGCCACCAAGTCACTGTGGCCCAGGGCCGTGGCTGCATCGACGTCGAAGTGCGCGGGGTGGGTGGCCTTCACGGCGCGGGCGAACTCGCGGATTTTCTCACGGCCAACGTCGTACACCTCTGCGGCAGGGTAGCTTCGGCCCTGCAGATCCGGATTGATAGTCATGGATTCCAGCCTATCCCCGGCGCACCCGGGACAGGTTCCGCAACCCACTGGTATGATGGATTCATCATTCCATCAAGCCGCAGGAGCCCCTCCCTTGCTGTCTTCCGCCCAAGCGCCGCTGTACGAGATCAAGGCCAACCTGTTCAAGGGCCTGGCGCACCCGGCACGTATCCGGATCCTTGAACTGCTGGCCGCAGCTCCGCAGGAAACTGCGGCGGTCAGTTACCTTCTGGCAGAGACCGGGCTTGAAGCCTCGCACCTCTCCCAGCACCTGGCCACCCTGCGCAGGCATAGGGTGGTGACCTCCGTACGCACCGCCAACGCCGTGACTTACCAACTGGCGCACCCAGGGGTTTCGCAACTGCTCGCCATCGCCCGGACCTTCCTCCTGGACAGCCTGTCCGAATCGAACGAACAGCTCCGGCTGGCGCAGCAGCTGCCGGCGGAGCACCTGTCCCGCGGATCAGCCTCGTGACGGCCACCGCCGCCACCGGCCGCGCCACTGCCAGGGCCGCGCAGAGGCTTACCAGGTTCCTCCCGTCCCGGCAGGATTACGCCGGTCTGCGCTCATCGTGGCGCACAGACCTGCTGGCCGGCATCACCGTGGGCATTGTCGCCCTGCCGCTGGCCCTCGCATTCGGGGTGAGCTCCGGGGTGGGCGCCGAGGCCGGACTTATCACCGCCATCGTGGCCGGCATGGTGGCAGCCCTTATGGGCGGGTCATCCGTGCAGGTTTCGGGCCCCACCGGCGCCATGGTGGTGGTCCTGGCACCCGTCGTAGCCGTCCACGGCCCCGGCAGCGTAGCCCCGCTCTCACTGATGGCAGGGCTACTGGTCTGCATTATGGGATTCAGCGGCCTGGGCCGGGCCGTCGCCTTCATCCCCTGGCCCGTGGTGGAGGGCTTCACCTTGGGGATTGCGGCCATTATCTTGCTCCAGCAGGTTCCGCTCGCAACGGGCACGTCCGGCGTCCCGGGACACAACACCGTGATCGCCGCCGTCGAAGCTGCCTCAGCCGCGCAGGCTCCCACTGTCCTGCTGACGCTGGCACTCGTAGTGCTGGTCGCCGTCGTGATGGTCCTGCTGCAGAAGCTGTTCCGGGCCCTTCCGGCGAGCCTGGTGGCGGTCCTCCTGGCCACCGCGTCGGCCGAACTCCTGCAGCTGGATGTCCCACGGATCGGCCCCCTGCCCCACTCCCTTCCCGCGCCGGCAATGCCCGCCGTGGACGTGGCCACCTTGGGCAGCCTTGCCATGCCCGCGGTAGCCATCGCCGTCCTGGCCGCCATCGAATCACTGCTCTCAGCCAGGGTGGCCGCCGGGATGGCCGGCCCGGACGGCAGACCCACCGGACCCTACAGCCCGGACCGTGAGCTGACCGGCCAGGGCCTGGCTTCCATCGCCGCCGGACTGTTTGGCGGCATGCCGGCCACCGGAGCCATCGCCAGGACCGCGGTCAATGTACGTTCAGGGGCCCGAACCCGGCTGGCCGCAGCCGTTCACGCCGTCGTGTTGCTGGCCATCACCTACTTGGCATCCGGAATGGTGAGCCGCATCCCGCTGGCAGCTCTGGGCGGGATCCTGATGGTCACGGCAACACGGATGGTTTCCCGGCGCACCGTTGCCGCGATCCTGCGTTCCACCCGGGCAGACGCAGCAGTCTTTGTCATCACTGCGATCATTACCGTGGCCTTCGACCTGATCGTTGCCATCCAGATCGGACTCGCCGCGGCGGCGCTCTTCGCGCTGCGGAAATTCGCCTCCTTGAGCGGCGTCCAGCGCGAGCCGGTCCCCGGGCCTTCCGCCGACGGCGATGAGCACATAGCGGTCCTTCGGCTGGACGGAGCCATGTTCTTCGGCGCCGCCGAGCGCATCCTCCAGGAAATCAGCCAGGTCAAGGATATCCAGGTGGCCATCATCAGGCTCTCGCAGCTGCGGATGCTTGACGCCACCGGCGCCCACGCCCTGGTGGAGGTCATCGCTGCGCTGGAACTGCGCGGAATTACCGTGCTGCTCAAGGGTGTGCGGCCGGACCACCTGGACCTGGTGACCAACGTGGGCGTGATCCGTTCGCTCCGGCACCACAAACACCTGTTCCAGCATCTTCCGGATGCCGTGGAGCACGCCCGCAGCCACGTCCTGCGGAACGCAGCAGCTAGCGCCTGAGGTTTTTGCGGATCGACTGGCCGCGGACCACGATGCCCACCACGTGCAGGACAAGGCCCAGTCCGATCAGCGGCAGGGAGGCCATGGCCAGGGTTTGGTTGCCGCCGGTGTTGCCGATGATGTTCAGGATGATGCCGACGGCGATCAGTCCCATCGCGCTGAAGACGAGGACTTTGTAACGGGTTGGCGCGGTGGCCCAGAATTCGTTCAGCACCGTGCAAGTCTACCGTCCAGGCCTTGCGGGCCCTGCTAGAACAGAGACTCCTGCACTGCCGGGACCTCCGAAGCGTAGTCACCCAGGGTGATGGTGCGGGCGGCCAGTTGGGACAGGTTCACCACGAACACGGCGTCCGTGCCGTCGAGCCGGGCCAGCACGTTGGCCCCGCTCAGCGCCGTGATCCGGAAGCCGTGCTGCCCCTGGTCCAGGGCATGCGGGTAGGGATGGCGTTGGCCTGGCCCGTGCAGGGCGTCAGCCTGCGCCGGCCGCACCCACTGCTCCGCCACAGTTTCAAAGCCGTCGACGGCGGTGCGCGCCAGCAGCGCGCGTACCTCGGCGGCCGCGCGGGCATTCGTGGCCAGCAGGTCCGCCGCCGGGAGCGGCTGCAGCAGGGCGTCCGCCTTGGCTGCGGACCGCACTTGCTGCGTGAGGCCGACCTCGGCCGTCACCAGGTCCTCCAGGATCCGCACCACGCGGCCGTCCTGCGCCCTGGCAACATACGCCGCCGTGGCTGCCCCCTGCTCCGCGAGCCTGCTCCACTTCCGCGGACCGGAGGCTGTACCCACCTTGGTGGCACCGCCGGCGAACGTGGCAATGTACAGCCAGTGTTCCTGCATCAGGTAGTCGCGCAGGCCCGGGGTGACCCGGCCGCCCCGGTGGAAGTCATGCATCAGCCGGGACTCGTCCAGCACGAAGCACCGCTCGCACTGCTTTCCCCTAGCGGCCGGGACGCGGGAGCCGCAGAGGATGTGGCTGCGCGAGCCGGCCGACTGGACCTGGACGTGGCCCAGGCAGAACCTGCCCGGCTGTGCCACCCGGAAGCCGAGGCGTGCGCCGGAATGGAGGCCCAGCTCCCGGAAGTCTCCCTCCGGCGACTGGAGGCGCAGAACCGGGCCGCCGGCGTCGTCCATTGCCTTGGCAGGGTCAGCTGCCTTTGAACCCGCCGCTGGGCTGGAGCCCGGTGGCGGCCCATCCCAAAAGACCCCGTGGACCAGATAGCGGGTATCGGTCACGGGGTCTCCTGAAAGGTGATTGGTGGGGCTACAGCGCGGGCTGCACCCCGAAGGCTACGGCGAGCTTCATGATCTTCTCGGCGCGGCCCAGGCGGGGCAGGTCGGAGCCGTCGCGGATGACGCGGCCGTTGGCTTCGAAGTCGTTCATGAAGTCGGTGGCCCAGGCGACGTCCGACGGCGTGGGGCTGATGACCTCGTTGATGACCGGCGTCTGGTCGATGGCCAGGCACAGCTTGCCCGTCATGCCCATCATTACGGTGATGCCGGTCTGCTCGCGCAGGATGGGGTGGTTGGTGCCGACGGTGGGGCCGTCGATGGGGCCGGGCAGGTTGCCCACCCGGCTGGCGACCACGAGCTTGGCGCGCGGGTAGGCCATGGCTTCCGGGGTGGCGGCCATGCCCGTGTCGCGGCGGAAGTCGCCGGAACCGAAGGCCAGGCGGAACGCGCCCTGGGCCTTGGCGATGTGGTTGGCTTCCTCGATGCCGAGGGCGGATTCCACCAGGGGGATCACCGGGGTCTTGCCGTCCATGCGGTGGAAGCTCTCGGTGACCTGGTCCGCGGATTCGGTCTTGGCGAGCATGACGCCCAGCAGGCCCGGGGTGCCGCGCAGCCCGGCGAGGTCATCGGCCCAGAACGGGCTGGTGGCGTCATTGATCCGGACCCAGGCCTTGCCGCCGGCGGTCAGCCAGTCAATCACGTTGCCGCGGGCCTGGTCCTTCTGGGACGGGTCCACCGCATCTTCAATATCCAGGATGATCGAGTCGGCACGGGAGACGGCCGACTGGTCGAAAAGCTCCGGCTTCATGGCATTGACCAGCAACCAGGAACGGGCGATCTCTGCGGGGATATTGCGTTCCGGCCTAACGGTTTCGGCGGCGATGGTAGACGTCATGCTTTCTACAGTATCCGCCCCGCAACCGGCACGGCGAAGAAAAGGGCCAGCTTGTGAGGTTCAATACGAACTAAACGGGATATGACTGATGCCTCTGGGACATGTAGGTAGCAGCAGGTGCCGTTATGAGGCTCCATAACGACACCTGCTGCTACCCAGTTGGGAGGGGTCAGGGGATGTTGCTCCCGCGCGCCGTGACCCAGAGTTTGTACCAGTCGGCGCGGCTGAGGGCCTGCGCCACCCGGGCCGCGTCAGCGCAGGCCCGGATCCGGTCCAGGTTAACCGTTCCGATCACCGGTGCGATCCCGGCTGGATGCTTCATCAGCCAGCCGAGCAGGACAGCCTCACCGGAGGTGCCGTACTGTGCCGCAAGCTCCGCCACGAGTTCGGCAGTTGCCGCGTCGGCTGAGGTGGGGCTGTCGGGTTCCGCCCCTGTATAGACGCCGCGGGCCAGGGAGCCGTACGCCTGCAGGGTGATGTTGTTGCGGACGCAGTACTCCACCGTCCCATGCGGGAAGCTGTAGTCCAGGTGTTCCGGGTGGTTGACCAGGACCTGGCTTTCCAGCCATGCCCGCTTGAGCAGGCTCATCTCCAGCTGATTGGCCACCACCGGGGTTTCCAGCCGGTCCTGCAGCACCTCAATCTGCGCTGCGGACATGTTGGACACACCCAGTTGCCGGACCTTGCCTTCGTCCATGAGCTGCCCGACGGCCGATGCCACCTCCGCGGGGTCCGCCAGGGGGTCGGGGCGGTGCAGCAGGAGGATATCCACGTAGCCGGTCCGGAGCCGTTCCAGGCTGCCGTTGACCCGTTCCAGGATGGCCTCCCGGCTCAGGTCGTAGTGGGTCTGCAGGCCACGTTCGTTCAGCCGGATGCCGCACTTGGTCTGCAGCCGGATCCGCTCCCGCAGGCCCGGAGTGGCGGCCAGGACCTCGCCGAACACAGCTTCGGACTTGCCGCTGCGGTAGATGTCCGCATGGTCGAACAGGGTGATCCCGGCGTCCAGGGCCGCCTGGACGGCCGCAGCGGCCTGGTCCACATGGTGGCTTCCATGTGGCTCGTCAGACCAGCTGCCGCCCAGTCCCATGCATCCGTAGATGACTTCCTGCATCAGGCCCGCTCCCCCATCAGGACAGCCGGCCTTCCCAGGACTCCAACCAGGCCCAACTCAACGCAGCCAGGCGGTGGTGTTGGCCGGCAGCTTGCCGTCCTCCAGCGGGCCGCTGCTGACCAGCACCTCGCCGGCCGGAAGCTCGACGGCGGTGTTCCCGAAGTTGGTCACGGACTGCCAGCCGTTGGGCCGCTTGAAGTGCAGGACATCCGGGTTCCCGTTTTCGGCCCACTCGAGCGCCTCGTCCGTCATCAGTTCGCGGCGGAGCTTCAGGGCCTTGCGGTAGAGCTCCAGGGTGGAGCCATCGGTCCCGTCCTGGGCCTCAACCGCGTACTTGCTGAACCAGTCCGGCTGCGGCAGGTGGGAGCCGCCCTCGCCAAAGCCGAAGGACGTGCCCTCCACCTTCCAGGGCAGTGGGACGCGGCAGCCGTCGCGGCCGATTTCCACGCCCTTGTTGCGGAAGAAGGACGGATCCTGCCGTTCCGATTCGGGAATCTCGGCCACTTCCTGAAGGCCCAGTTCCTCGCCCTGGTAGAGGTAGGCGGATCCGGGAACGGCGAGCATCAGGAGGGTGGCGGCCCGTGCACGGCGCTCGCCCAGTTCAACGTCCAGCTGGTCCTTGGGGCCGCCGGCCAGCAGCCAATCCTTGCCGTCCTGGCCCTTGGCGCCGGCCTTTTCCTTGGCCACCTGGGGCAGCCCGTAGCGGGTGGCGTGCCGCACGACGTCGTGGTTGGAGAACACCCACGTGGAGGAGGCGCCGGTGGCGGCGGCCTCGGCCAGGTTGCGGGTGATGATCTCCTTGTATTCGGCGGCGTCGAAGTCGGCCTGGAGCAGGTCGAAGTTGAACGCCTGGCCGAGGCCCTGGGGGCTGGCGTAGCGGGCACGCCGGGTGGCGTGCACCCAGGCTTCGGCGACGGCGGTGCGCGGCGGGTTGTACTCGTTGAACACTTCGCGCCATTCGGCGTAGATCTCGTGGACCTCGTCGCGGTCCCAGAACGGGTGCGTTCCGTCGTCGAATCCGTCCACGCCGGTGTTGGCGGCGCTCAGTTCCAGCTTGGAGAGCAGCGGCTCGGTGAGGTCCTTGGTGAGGGCGTGGGCCACGTCGACGCGGAAACCGTCAACGCCGCGGTCGGACCAGAAGCGCAGGGTCTTCAGAAAGTCATCCCGGATCTCGCGGTTGGACCAGTTCAGGTCCGGCTGTTCCTTGGCAAAGATGTGCATGTACCACTGGCCGGGGGTGCCGTCCGGTTCGGTGATGCGCTCCCAGGCGGGCCCGCCGAACACCGAGTCCCAGTCCGACGGCGGGAACTCACCGTTGTGGCCTTTGCCGTCACGGAAGATGTAGCGGTCGCGTGCCGGGGATCCCTTTGGCGAGGCAAGTGCCTCCTGGAACCACTTGTGCCGGTTGGAGGAGTGGTTGGGGACGATGTCCGCAATCAGCTTGATGCCGGCCTCGTGCAGCGCGGCGGCCATTTCGTCGAAGTCGTCCAGCGTGCCCAGCTTGGGGTCCACGTCGCGGTAGTCGTCCACGTCATAGCCGCCGTCCGCCAGCGCGGAGGGGTAGAACGGGCTCAGCCAGACGGCGTCGATGCCCAGCGACTTCAGGTACGGGACCTTGGCGGTGATGCCCTTCAGGTCACCGATGCCATCGCCGTTGGAGTCCGCAAAGCTGCGCGGATAGATCTGGTAGACGGAGGCCTGGCGCCACCAGTTGGCGTCGGCCGGGCGGTCGGAGTCGGACAGGGTTGCCAGCGTGGCAGTGGTGGACAAGGGGTGATCCTTTTCTGTGCAGCAGGGTACATTTATATTGAATCTAAATTTACTTTCCCAAGTATTATCTGGTGCTTTGTACAGGAAGGTCAACAGCATGCCTGAACTGGTTCCGGCGACTCCCCAGCTGCTGCGGCGGGTCAGTGCCGGCGCAGTCCTGGAGTTCCTGCGCGCCTCGGCCGCTGTGACCGTCACGGACGTCATGGCAGCAACCGGCCTGACCCGCGCCACCACCATCGCCGTCTGCGAGGACCTGGTCCGCCGAGGCTGGGTCCTGGAGCGGGAGAACCAGCGCGAATTCGGCGGGTACCAGAAGGGCCGTCCGGCACGCCGCTTCGAACTCAACGAGCGCGCAGGCGTGGTCCTGGGCATGGACATCGGCTACGCCAAGGTCACCGCGGTGGTATCGGATCTCCGGGGCAAGACCCTGGGACGGTCCAGCCGCCCCTTCCAGGCCGGCGAGGTGGGCTCCCGGGAACGCATCGCCTTTATCGACGGCGTGGCCATGGCCGCCCTGGGCTCCGCAGGAGCGGAACCAGGACAGGTGCTGGCCGTGTGCGCGGGGGTTGCCGCGCCGGTGGACCGGCACGGCGACGTGGTTGCCACGCAGACATTCTGGGGGCTGTTCGACCTGGGACTGCGGGCGGCCCTCAAGGAAACCCGCGGCTGGACCGTGCTGCTGGAAAACGACGCCAACCTCGCAGCCCTGGGTGACCGCTGGCAGGGTGCGGCCGCGGCGATTGACGACGTGGTGGTGATCCTGGCCAGCGAACGGCTGGGTTCAGGCATCGTTGAGGGCGGCCGGCTGGTCCACGGAACACGCGGCAGCGCCGGGGAACTCGCGTACCTGGATCTGGTGGAAGGGGTGGGTGACACCTACGGCATAGCGCACCTTGCCCGTACCTGGGCGGCCGAAGCCCTGGCCACGGACAGCCCCACAGCCCTCCGCAACGTCCAGCTCGGGCGGGTGGAGGCAGAGCAGGTCTTCGCCGCTGCGGAACAGGGTGACGCTGTGGCGCTGGGCATCCTGGACCGGCTGGCGGACAGGATGGCGAGGGTGATAGGGACCGTGGCCACCCTGCTCAACCCCGAGCTGGTGGTAATCGGCGGCGGTGTGGCAGATTCCGCCCACGTGCTCCTTGACCCCATCAGCGAGCGCCTGGCTGAATACACAGCCACCCCCGCCCGCGTGGCAGTATCCCCGCTGGGCGATTCCATCGTGACGGTGGGCGCGGTGCGCCGCGCCCTGGACTACGTGGAGGGGAACTCGCTGGACCTCGTACTGGCGGGGCCCGTTACTCCGGGCTGAACCCGTTACTCCGGCATGACCATGGTCCGCAGGTCCAGCTGACGGAGCACCCGGTCCGCCACCTCCGGGTCCATGTCCGGCTCGTTGCGGGCCGCCACCACTTTCTGCCGCGCCGCGTCAAGCGCGATGGTCTGCACGGCGATGGCCAGCTCACGACCCCGCTGGCGCTTTTCCGCCAGCGGTTCGTTCCGCAGGCTCCCGTCCGTCAGATCCGCGTGCAGGCGCCGCATCCGGTCCCTGACCAGCGCCACTTTCTCCGGCGGCAGGTCCGTCATCAGATCGTGCTGCTTCAGGGCCGCGACCGCTGCTGCCTGCGCACGTGTGGCCAGCAGCCGGACGGCGTCGCGCTCTGCCGTACCGTCCTCGGAGGCCTTGAGGACCCGCATCAGCCACGGCAGCGACAGCCCGGGAAGGACCAGCGTGGCAAGCAGCACCGCGCAGGCAATCACCAGCAGGTAGTCCCGGCCCGGGAAAGGCGTCCCATCAGCCAGGGTGAGCGGCAGGGCCAGGGCCAATGCCAGGGTGGCCAGCCCGCGCATGCCGCACCAGGTCAGGATGAGGACTTCCTTCAGGGACGTGGGCTGCAGAAGGTTCCGGCGGTTTCGGGCGCCAAGGGCCAGGACACCCAGCCACAGGAAGCGGACCGCGAAGACCAGGACGCAGACCACGACGGCCACCCCGATCATGCCGAAGATTTCCGTCCCCTCATCGCGGACCACATGGCGGATTTCCAGCCCCACCAGGCCGAAGGCCAGCCCGGTGACCAGCAGTTCCACCACATCCCAAAAAGCAGTCCGCGTGACGCGTTCGGCCGCGTCCTGCGGGCGGGCGTGGCGCTGCATTTCAAGGGCGGTTACCACCACGGCAATGACGCCTGAGGCGTGCATCTCCTCGGCGAGGATGTAGGCGGCGAAAGGCACCACCAAGGTCACAGCGCTACGGGCCACCATTGATGTGACCAGCCGGGTGACCAGGGCGATCAGCCAGCCCATGGCGATGCCCACCAGGACGGCAAGCGCCGCGCCCACCAGGAACTTCGGGACGACGTCAGCCTGCACCCTGGTTCCGCCCACGGCGGCGGCCACGGCCGCCTGGAAGATCACGATGGCGGCGGCGTCGTTGAATAATCCTTCGCTTTGAAGGACCGTGATCAGGCGGCGCGGCATGTGCACCCGGCCCGCCACCGACTCCACGGCCACAGGATCCGGGGGCGCCACCATGGCCCCGAGGGCGATGGCCGCGGGAACCCCTATGCCGGGAATCATCAGCCATGCCGCGCCGGCCACAACCGCCGTGCTGATGACCACCAGGGCCACGGCCATCAGGATCAGCGTGCGCCACCGGACCCGGAACACCGCCCACGAACTCCGCTGGGCGGTGGCAAACAACAATGGCGGCAGGAAGATGGGCAGGATGAGCTCTGGGGCAATCTCCAGGTCAGGAAAGCCCGGGATGAAGGTCAGCGCCACTGCCAGGAGGAGCATCAGGACCGGGTACGGCAGCTTCAGCCGGTCCCCCAGGCCCACAGCCACCACCGTGGCCAGCAGCAGTCCGATGATGAGGGCGAGCTGGTCCATGAGCCGCTTCCCCGGCCGTTAGGCGCCCGGCTCCAGCGCGGCCGCCACGGGCAGCGTGCCGTCGCAGAACTCGATGGTCCGCCCCGCCGTCTGGGGCAGGTCAAGTACTGCGGCTGCGACGATCGCCGCATTGACCCGTGAGGTTTCCTGCTCGTCCTCCGGGGAGGGATCAACGGCGATCCGTCCGGCACCGGGTTTGTTGGTCAGGGCACTGGGCCCAAGGATGGTCCACGCCAGCCCGGTGCCGCGCAGATACTCGTCCGCGGCCGCCTTGGCTTCCGCGTAGGCAAAGAAGCTGCTGTCTTCCGGCACCCCGTGGTCCTTGCCGGCGCCGAAGTAGGACACCATGACATACCGGTTCACGCCGGCCTGGGCAGCAGCATCCATCGAGCGGATGGCGGCATCCCGATCCACTGCATAGGTGCGCTCGGGACTGCCGCCGCCGGCACCGGCGGACCAGACCACGGCGTCGTGGCCAGCCAGCGCGTCGGCGATTTCCGCCGTCGTGGCATTCTCCACGTCCAGGACTGACGGCGAGGCGCCGGTGTCGGCGACGTCCCCGGCATGGTCCGGATTCCGGATGAACGATGTAACCGAGTGGCCTTCGCCGGTGAGGAGCTGGGACAGGAGGAGGGCCACTTTGCCGTGGCCGCCAATAATGGCGATGCGTGTCATGGACCCATTCTGCCTGCAGGCACCTGGATGCAGAAGCTGCGTGAGCCTGAACAGGGCCGTTATGCCCTATCCCGACTGAAGGCACCTGCCTAGCTTGGGGGCATGGCTGCCGGACCCCATGCGGGGTTAGATGGACCCGCATCAGAAGCAATGTTGAAGCTGGGCCGTTTTTTCACACGGTGGGACCAGACCGACGACGGCAGGGCGGTCTTCCGGGAGGGCGGCCGCAAGGGGGACGTCTTCTACCGCGACCGGTGGAGCCACGACAAGGTGGTCCGCTCCACCCACGGCGTGAACTGCACCGGCTCCTGCTCCTGGAAGGTGTACGTCAAGGACGGCATCATCACCTGGGAATCCCAGCAGACCGACTACCCCTCGGTGGGCCCGGACAGCCCTGAATACGAACCCAGGGGCTGCCCGCGCGGGGCGGCCTTCTCCTGGTACACCTACTCCCCCACCCGGGTCCGCTTTCCGTATGCCCGCGGCGTCCTGGTGGAGATGTACCGCGAGGCCAAGGCCCGGTTGGGGGACCCGGTGCTCGCCTTCGCGGAGATAGCGGCGGATCCGGAACGTCGCCGCCGCTACCAGCAGGCCCGCGGCAAGGGCGGCCTGGTGCGGGTTTCGTGGCAGGAAGCGGTCGAAATCGCGGCTGCCGCGCACGTGAACACCATCAAGACCTATGGCCCGGACCGCTGCGCCGGCTTCTCGCCCATTCCCGCCATGTCCATGGTCTCGCACGCCGTGGGTACCCGCTTCATCCAGCTTATTGGCGGGGTGATGACCTCCTTCTACGACTGGTACGCGGACCTTCCGGTGGCCAGCCCGCAGGTGTTCGGGGACCAGACTGACGTCCCTGAATCCGGGGACTGGTGGGACGCACGCTACCTCATGATGTGGGGCTCCAACGTCCCCGTCACCCGCACGCCGGACGCACACTGGATGGCTGAGGTGCGCTACCGAGGCACCAAGGTGGTCACCGTCAGCCCGGACTATGCGGACAACACCAAGTTCGCGGACGAGTGGCTCCCAGCCCAGGCCGGCACCGATGCCGCGCTGGCCATGGCCATGGGCCACGTCATGCTCAAGGAGTTCTTCGTGGACCGGCAGGTCCCTTTCTTCACCGACTACGTGAAGCAGTACACCGACCTGCCCTTCCTGGTCAGACTGGAAAGGCGCGACGACGGCGTCCTCACGCCGTCGAAATTCCTCGCCGCCAGGGACATCCCGGCGGAGTCCGGGGCTGAGGATGCGGCGTTCCGCACCGTCCTGTTCGACAAAAAGGCCGGCCGGCCGGCCGTCCCGAACGGTTCCATGGGCTTCCGCTACTCGGGCAGCGGCGAGGGAAAATGGAACCTGGACCTCGAGGGGATCGAGCCGGCGCTGTCCCTGCGGGAGGTCTCGGGTGAGAGCGCCGAGATCCTGCTTCCATGCTTCGAGCAGGCGGACGGCACCGGCAGCGTGCTCCGGCGCGGGGTGCCCGTGATCGAGGTGGAGGGCCAGCTGGCCACCACCGTGTTCGACCTGATGCTCGCCCAGTACGGGGTGGGCCGCGAGGGCCTGCCCGGGGACTGGGCCGCCGGCTATGACGACGCCGCCACACCCTACACGCCCGGGTGGCAGGAGGAAATCACCTCCGTTCCGGCCCAGGCCTGCATCCGCGTGGCCCGCGAATTCGCGCGGAACGCCGAGGAATCCAAGGGCCGCTCCATGATCATCATGGGAGCGGGCATCTGCCAGTGGTTCCACGGCGACACCACGTACCGGGCAATCCTTGCACTGGTGATGCTCACCGGCTGCATGGGCCGGAACGGCGGCGGCTGGGCGCATTACGTGGGGCAGGAGAAGACGCGGCCGGTCACCGGCTGGGTGTCCCTGGCCAACGCGCTGGACTGGTCGCGGCCGCCGCGCACCATGATCGGCACCGGCTACTGGTACATGCACACGGACCAGTGGCGGCAGGACGGCTACTCCGCCGACGCCCTGAAATCACCCCTCTCCACCGGCGCCATGGACGGCCTGCACACCGCGGACGCCATCGCACAGTCCGCGCGGCTCGGCTGGATGCCGTTCTATCCCCAGTTCGACCGCAACCCCCTGGACCTCGCGGACGAGGCGGAGGCCGCCGTCGCCGCCGGAACCGCCAAGGACACGCCCAGCTACATTGCGGATGCGCTCAAGAACCGCACGCTGAACCCGGCCATCGAGGACGTGGACGCCCCGGAAAACTGGCCCCGCACCCTGGTGCTGTGGCGCTCCAACCTCTTCGGTTCCTCGGCAAAAGGCAACGAGTACTTCCTGCGGAACCTGCTGGGCACGCACAACAACGTGCTGGGCCAGGACCACGCCGAAGGCCTCAAACCCACGCACGTGAAGTGGCACGAAAAGGCACCGGAAGGAAAGCTGGACCTCCTGGTCTCTGCAGACTTCCGGATGACTTCCACCACGCTGCTCTCCGACGTCGTCTTCCCCGCCGCCACCTGGTACGAGAAGCATGATCTCTCCTCCACGGACATGCACCCGTTCGTGCACGCGTTCACCCCGGCCATCGACCCGCCCTGGGAAACCAAGACCGACTTTGACACCTTCCACCTGCTGGCCCGCGAATTCTCCCGGCTGGCCCGGACCCACCTGGGCGTCCGGAAGGACCTGGTGAGCGTGCCGCTGCAGCACGACACCCCCGGCCAGCTGGCCCAGCCCGGCGGGATCGTGCGGGACTGGCGGGGAACGGACATCCCCGCTGTTCCCGGCCAGAACATGCCCGTCTTCTCGGTGGTGGAGCGGGACTATACGGCCATCGCGGACAAGCTCGCCGCCGTCGGACCCCTGGCGGACAGGCTCGGCTTCACCGTCAAGAACGTCACCTACAAACTCGACGGCGCGCTGAACCGGCTCAGCCACGCCAACGGCGTGATGCTGGGCGGCGCCGCGGACGGCCGCCCGGCGATGGACACTGACGCGAAAATGGCGGAAGCAATCCTGGCCTTCTCCGGCACCACGAACGGCCAGCTGTCAGTGCAGGGCTTCAAGGACCTGGAAGTCCGGACGGGGCGGAAACTGGCGGACCTGTCCGAGGGCTCGGAGGAAAAGTTCATCACCTTCAGCCAAACGCAGGCAGCGCCGGTCCCGGTGATCACTTCGCCGGAATGGTCCGGTTCGGAGACAGGCGGCCGCCGCTACGCCCCGTTCACCATCAACATCGAACGGCTCAAACCCTTCCACACCCTGACCGGCCGGATGCACTTCTTCCTGGACCACGACTGGATCACGGACATCGGCGAGGGGCTCCCCATCTACCGGCCGCCGCTGGACATGCACCGGCTCTTCGGCGAACCCAAACTCGGCCGGAACGGGGAACTGGAAGTGGTGGTCCGGTACCTGACGCCGCACTCCAAGTGGTCCATCCACTCCGAATACCAGGACAACCTGCTGATGCTCTCGCTCTCCCGCGGCGGGCCCACGGTCTGGATGAGCCCGGCCGACGCCGACTCCATCCAGGTCAAGGACAACGACTGGGTGGAGTGCCTGAACATCAACGGCGTCCTGGTGGCCAGGGCCATCGTCAGCCACCGGATGCTTGCCGGCGTCGTCTACGTTCACCACGCCCAGGAACGCACCATTGACGTGCCGAAGTCCGAAGCCACCGGCCGGCGCGGCGGCATCCACAACTCGGTGACCAGGCTGCTGGTGAAACCCTCGCACCTGATCGGCGGCTACGCCCAGCTGGCCTACGCCTTCAACTACCTCGGCCCCACCGGAAACCAGCGCGACATGGTGGCCACGGTCCGCCGCCGCTCACAGGAGGTGCAGTACTGATGCGAGTCATGGCTCAGATGGGCATGGTGATGAACCTGGACAAGTGCATCGGCTGCCACACGTGTTCGGTCACCTGCAAGCAGGCCTGGACCAACCGTGCGGGCACCGAGTACGTCTGGTTCAACAACGTGGAGACGCGTCCCGGGCAGGGCTACCCGCGCCGGTACGAGGACCAGGACAAGTGGCGGGGCGGCTGGGACCTCAACAAGCGCGGCAAGCTGGTCCTCAAAGCCGGCGGCAGGGTGAAAAAGATGTTCGGGCTCTTCGCCAGCCCGGTCCAGCCCGAGCTCAAGGACTACTACGAGCCGTGGACCTACGACTACAAAACCCTGGTGGACGCACCCCTCGGCGACGACTTCCCGGTGGCCCGGCCCAAGTCCCTGATCACCGGCGAGGACACCAAGGTCACCTGGTCCGCAAACTGGGATGACAACCTGGGCGGCTCCGCGGAGCACGGCCACCTGGACCCGATGGTGGAGAAGGTCCGGCGGGAGTCCGAGGACAAGATCAAGTTCGCCTACGAGCAGACGTTCATGTTCTACCTGCCGCGGATCTGCGAGCACTGCCTGAACCCGTCCTGCATGGCCTCGTGCCCCTCCGGCGCGATCTACAAGCGGGTGGAGGACGGGATTGTCCTGGTGGACCAGGACAAGTGCCGCGGTTGGCGGCAGTGTGTCACCGGGTGCCCGTACAAGAAGATCTACTTCAACCACAAGACCGGCAAGGCGGAGAAGTGCACCTTCTGCTACCCCCGGGTAGAGGTGGGGATTCCCACCGTGTGTTCAGAGACGTGCGTGGGCAGGCTGCGGTACCTGGGGCTGTTCCTGTACGACGCCGACGCCGTCACCGCGGCGGCGTCCGTCACCGATCCGCAGGAACTCTACGACGCCCAGATGGACGTGCTGCTGGACCCCCACGATCCCGAGGTCCAGGCGGCCGCCCGGGCGCAGGATATCCCGGAGGACTGGATCGACGCCGCCCGGCGCTCGCCGGTGTACGCCCTGGCCAAGGTCTACAAGGTGGCGCTGCCGCTGCACCCCGAATACCGGACCATGCCGATGGTCTGGTACGTGCCGCCGCTGTCCCCCGTGGTGGACCTGCTACGGGACCAGGGGCACGACGGCGAGGACCACGGCAACCTGTTCGGCGCCATCGACGCGCTGCGCATCCCGGTGGAGTACCTTGCAGAACTCTTCACGGCCGGGGACGCGGACCGGGTCACTCTAGTGCTGCGGAAGCTCGCGGCCATGCGGTCCTTCATGCGCGGGATCAGCATGGGCAACGATCCGGACGAGTCCATCCCCGAGTCCGTGGGCATGGACGGACAGACGATGTACGAGATGTACCGGCTGATGGCCATCGCCAAGTACGACGAACGGTATGTCATCCCCAAGGCGCACGTGGAGCAGGCGCACGACCTGGAGGAGATGGGCTGCTCGCTGGATTTCGACGGCGGCCCGGGCATGCAGGATTCCTCGCCGTTCGGTGAGGCGAGCGGCAGGCCTGTCCCGGTTGCCGTGGACACCTTCAACGCGCTCAAGGACCGGCAGACCACCGACGAGATCGCGGCCGGCACCAGCCTTAAGGGACGGGTGAACCTGCTGAACTGGGACGGCCGCGGGGCGCCGCCCGGGCTCTTCCCGGATAAGGGGCCTGAACCGGGCACCTTGGCTGCTGCCGAGGACCAGCCGTGAGCCGCCGCGACCAGGTGCTTTACATGGCGGGTGCTTGGTGCCTGTCCTATCCGGACCAGGACCTCCTGGGCAAGGTGCCGCTGATGCGCGCCGCGCTCGCAGAGTTCGCTGGCGCCGTCGAACATTTCCGGGAGGTGCTGGACGCGTTGGAGTCCATGCCGCTGATGGAGAGCCAGGCGCACTACGTGCGCGAGTTCGACCTGGGCCGGCGGCACGCCCTGCACCTGAGCTACTGGACGGACGGGGACACCCGGCGCCGGGGTGAGGTGCTGGGCCTGTTCAAGGAGGCCTACCGGCACAGCGGCGTCCTGGTGGACCTGGACGGGGAGCTGCCCGACTACCTGCCCATGGTGCTGGAATTCGCCGCCCGGGTGGATCCCGCCGCCGGACGGACATTGTTGCAGCGCTACCGGGCCAGCCTGGAAATGCTCCGGCTCGGGCTGCTGCGGGACAACCTGCCGCACGCCGCGATCCTGGCTGCCATCTGCGCCACTTTGCCCGGGAAGTCACCCCAGGACGAGCAGGAAGTGATGCGCATGGCTGGGTACGGTCCACCCACCGAACGCGTGGGACTGGATCCCTACGACCCACGGCTGCTGCCGGTCAGGGGGTCATGACCATGCCGGCACTCAACGGGACGTTCCCGACCGGGCCAGGCGCCGCCGTCGTCCTTAACTCCTGGGACACCGTCCTGTGGGGCGTCCTGCCCTACGTCATGGCGGTGGTGCTGGTGGGCGGGCTTATCTGGCGGTACAAGTACGACCAGTTCGGCTGGACCACCAGGTCCTCCCAGCTCTACGAGTCCAGGCTCCTGCGGATCGCCTCGCCGCTGTTCCACTTCGGGCTGCTGGCCGTCATCGCCGGGCACTTCTTCGGACTGGTGATCCCGATGGCGTGGACCCAGGCGGTGGGCATGAGCCAGGAGTTCTACCACTTCAACGCCCTGCTGGTGGGCGGCATCGCCGGGGTGGCAACGCTGGGCGGCATTGCCCTGCTGATCTACCGGCGCCGCACCACCGGGCCGGTATTCATGGCCACCACCAAGAACGACAAGACCATGTACGTGGTGCTGACCGCTGCCATCGTCTTCGGTTTGTGGACCACGCTGGCCAGCATCTTCGAGGGCGAACACGGGCACAACTACCGGGAGACAGTGGCACCGTGGTTCCGCTCGCTGTTCATCTTCCAGCCGGACATCGCGGCTATGGCCGCTGCGCCGTTCTCCTTCCACCTGCACACCCTGGTGGGAATGGCGCTGTTCGTCATCTGGCCGTTTACGCGGCTGGTGCACGCCTTCACCGCGCCCCTGCACTACCTCTTCCGCCCGTACATCGTCTACCGCTCGCGGGACAGGGAAACGAAGGGCCGGGGCTGGTCCGCCGTGGGCACGCCGGACCGGGACACCCGCAACCGCTGACCGGCGGATTGCTTTTGACGATGCAGTGAGGAGCAGCAGTGGCCGGAACAACATCAACGCCGGGCAGCGGCAGGGCGCTGAACCTGGCGCTTGCGACGGCGGCGTCCGTGGCAGGTTTCTGGGCATGGAACTCCGTAGCCACGCTCGGCGCGTTCTACACCAAAAACCTGGAGCTTACGCCGGCCACCACCGGGATCCTGGTGGCCATGCCGGTGTTTGTCGGTTCACTGGGCAGGATCGTGGTGGGCGCCCTGACCGACAAATACGGCGGCCGGGCAATGTTCACCGTGGTGCTGCTGGCCGCCATCCCTCCCCTGCTCCTGGTGTCGGTCGGCGGGCTCCTGAGCTCCTTCGCGCTGGTACTGGGCGCCGGGCTGCTGCTTGGCGTGGCAGGCACCGTGTTCGCCGTCGGGATCCCCTTCGTCAGCGCCTGGTATGAACCGGCCCGCCGCGGCTTCGCCACTGGTGTTTTCGGCGCGGGAATGGGCGGGACCGCGCTGGCGGCCTTCCTGAATCCCCGGCTCGTTGCCGGGATCGGATACTTTCCCACGCACCTGCTGATCGCCGGTGTCCTGGCCGCGATGGCCGTGCTCGTCTGGTTCCTCATGAAGGAATCCCCGGACTGGGCACCTAACCACGCTCCGGTGCTGCCCAAGCTCCTTGATGCCGCCAGGACGCCGGTGACCTGGAAGATGTGCTTCCTCTACGCGGTGGTCTTCGGCGGTTTCGTGTCCTTTGCCACCTACCTGCCCACATACCTGCGGGACGTCTACAGTTTCGATCCCGCCGGTGCGGGCGCCCGGACCGCCGGTTTTGCCCTGGCCGCTGTCCTTGCCCGTCCGGTGGGCGGTGTCCTCGCGGACAAGCTCGGCCCCAAGCCGGTGGTGATCGCAGCCCTTGCCGCCGTCGCGGTCCTGGGCTGGGTGGTAAACATGCGGCCCGACGGCGAGGTCCCCGCCGGTGCCACGTTCGTTGCCATGGCGGCCGCACTGGGTTTAGGGACGGGAGGCGTCTTCGCCTGGGTCGGCGTCCTGTCGCCGGCCGGAAAAGTGGGCAGCATCAGCGGCATCGTGAGCGCAGCCGGCGGACTGGGCGGCTACTTTCCACCGCTGGTCATGGGCGCGACCTATGACGCTGCAACCCGCAGCTATTCAATCGGGCTGCTCCTGCTGGTGGGCACAGCCCTGGCGGCCCTGTTGTTCACCCTCTTCGCAGTACAGCCCCGGGCGGGCGCGCCGGCGGTTCAGCGGGCTCCGTAGCGCAGGTAGACCACACCGTTTCCGAACCGCTGCTCGTCCAGCAGCTGGAACTTTGCCTCCAGCCCCTCCGGGAAGAAACGCAGGCCGCCGCCCACGGCAACCGGATTGATGAAGAACTGGCACTCGTCCACGAGGCCGGCCTTGAGGGCGTGGGCCGCGAGAGTGGGGCCGCCGATGCTGATGCTCCGGTCTGCGGCGGCCTTCAGGTCCTCCACCGCCGCCGGGCGGAACTGCCGCTCCAGCCGGGTCCGGGGTGCAGCGGCGCTGTCCAGCGACGTGGAGTACACCACCTTGTCCGCCCCCTGCCAGATGCGCGCGTAGTCCTGGATGACCGGCGGGTCCTCAGCAGTGCCCATGGTTTCCCAGACGGACATCACCTGGTACATCCGCCGCCCCAGAAGGTAGGTGCCCACATCCCGCTCCAGGTCGTTGATGAAGGCGTGCACTTCCTCATCGGGCGCGGACCAGTTGAAGTTGCCGTCCCTGTCTGCCGTGTAACCGTCGATGGACATGATTGCGGAGTAGATCAGGTTCGACATGGGCCCATTCTGCCGGTGGAATCCCGCAGGGAACAGGGCCACCCGGGAAGTTTGGCGGCCGGTTGGGTCAGAGCAGGTTCGCTGAGAGGGTCCGGGCGATGAACGTGCCATAGCGTTCGGCGGACCATCCCCGCTTGATCACCAGGGTCTCGTAAAGTTCCGCCGTGGTGGACGTGAACATGACGTCGGCGGCCTCGGCGGTGCCGAGGCCCGGCCTAAGGAGCCCCCTGCCCACCAGCTGCCGCGCATTGTGCAGCATCCGGCGGTAACGGGCCTCGTCGACATCACGCAGCAGCGCCGCCATGGAAGCGTCCCCGCTGGCCGACGCATCCCTGATGAGGAGGTAGATTGGGGCGCCGATGGGACTGATCTCCGTGGTGAACCGGCCGAATTGCTCCATGAGGACCACAGGATCCGTTTCCGTCATCTGGGCAAGATCGGACCTCTGCTCGGCCGGCGGTCCACCCGCACCGAGGAGGCTCTCCTCGTAGATGGCGCGGACCAGCCCCGCCTTGCTGCCGAAGTTTTTGTAGACCGACTCGGCTGACACCCCTGCTGCACGCGCAATCTCCGCAATGGTCGTCGCGCCAAATCCCTGTGTGAGGAACAGCTCCCTCGCGTGCGTCCGGACGCTGTGCAGCGACTCCGCGGCGAGCTGCCGCCGCCGCCGTGCGTCATAACCGCGCGTGACAGTGCGTTTCCCGGAGGCATTGACGGGGCTCTGCATACGGTCTTAAACTCCAATCAATACAGCTAACTGTATTTAAATTAATCTAACAGGTCATGGCCTCGCCCAGCGAGGCACCAAGGAGCTTTCCATGGACACGCCAGACGGCGTGGACCGCCTCCCCGACGGCCCTGTGCGCCGAATGTTTTCCGCAACACAGCGGCGCGACCTCGATGCCATGATGGCCGAGTTCGCAGACGACTACGTCAACATCACCCCCAACCACCCCGGCCGCCGCTTCACCGGAAGCATGCAGGTCCGGAAGAACTGGTCCGCTCTGTTTGCAGGGGTCCCCGACATGACCGTGACAGTGCTGGACTCGGCAACCGGCACCGGCGGCAAGGTATGGATCGAATGGGGATCGCACGGCACCCGCCTGGACGGCAGCGCTGTCGAGCAGGCCGGCGTGGCAATCTTCAGCATCCGCGCCGACCGGATCTCTGCCGTCAGGTTCTACCTGGAGCCTGTCGAAAGGGACTCGGCGGATGTGAATGCCGCGGTCCGGGCCGTAGCAGGTGCCGACCCGGACGGAGCACGGCCATGATCCTCCTGGTCGGGGCCACGGGTGACCTGGGTGGCCGGGTGGCCCGGCTGCTGCGTGAATCCAGACAGGATGTCCGCTGCCTGGTCCGGCCCAGCACCGACGATTCATCGCTCCGTGCGATCGGCGCGGAAGTTGTGCGCGGAGATCTCACTGAACCTGCCACACTTCCGCCCGCATGCGAGGGCGTCGAAACGGTGATTGCCACGGCAACAGCAATCACCCGCCGGTTTGCGGGGACCAGCTCCGCCACCATTCGGGACGTCGACCAGGTGGGCATGGGCCATCTTGTCGATGCCGCGGAGGCCGCCGGCGTGCAACGCTTTGTCTACCTGTCCTTCCCGATCGGCAGCGCGAGCCTCCGGACCCCGCTGGAACAGGCCAAGCTCGCCATTGAGCGGCGCCTGGCCAACTCGCCCATGCGGGCCGTGGTGGTCCGCTCCGACGGCTTGCAGGAGATCCAACTCAGCCGCGCCGCACGGTTCGACCTCGCAGCGGGAAAGGCAGCCGTCATCGGCAGGGGCGATAACCCCCGTCGGCTGGTGTCCACTGAGGATATTGCCGCCCTCCTCTCCGCTGTGGCGGTGGAGCCGGATCCGCCGGCTGAGATCGACGTGGGCGGACCTGAGCCGTTGACCAAGAAAGAGATCATTGGGCTGGCAGGAGAACTGGCCCACCACCGCATGAAAGTGCAGCGCATGCCGCGCCCCGTGGCGCGGCTGGCCACCCTCATGTTGAAAAGCAGAAACGACGCCATGGCTTCTGCGCTGGGGGCCGGGCTGTCCTCAGATATCGAGGAGGCCACCTGGGACGACAAGCCCCTCCGCCAGCGGGGGATCAAGCCAAAGTCCGTCAGCGACTTCCTGAAGGAGCAGGCGCAGGCATTGGCCGGCCGCTGACGGCGCGCTCACGCCCGACGGGACACCAGGGACTGCTGCCCCAGGGTCCAGAGGTTCGAGACCGCCCAGTAGACCAGGACGCCGATGGGGAAGAAGATCCCGCCCACGCCGAAAATCAACGGCAGCACATAGAGGAGGATCCGCTGCTGGCGCATCAGCGGGCTGTCAGGATCCTGCCCGGCCATGGTCCGCGCCGCCACAAGTTTCTGGGTCAGTAACTGGCTGGCGATCATCACCAGGATCATGACGACGGCGAGCACGGCCACTGCGGCCGGCTCGCCGCCGCCGTGCAGCAGGGAAGCTGACAGCGGCGCCCCGAAGATGCTGGACGAGTCGAACTGGACCACCTGGTCGTGGCCCATCACCCCGATGCCTTCACCCTGGCGGGATGCATTGGAAATTCCTGACAGCACCTGGAAAAGCGCCAGGAAAAACGGCGCCTGGATCAACAGTGGCAGGCACGCCGAGAACGGGTTGGTGCCGTGTTTTTTGTACAGGGCCATCTGCTCCTGGGCCATGGCCTGCCGCGATGCCTGGTCCGTCCTGCCCTTGTACCTGTCCTGGAGTTCCTTGAGGTCCGGCTGCAGGAGCCGCATCCTGCGCTGGGCCCGCACCTGGGCCAGGAACACCGGGATCAGCGCCGCGCGGATGACCAGCACCAGCCCGATGATGGACAGCGTCCACGTCCATCCGCCCGCAGCCGGCATGCCCAGGGCACTCATCCCGTCGTGGAAAGCCACCATGATGGCGGACACCAGCCACCGGAACGGCTCCATTACCGCCGTGAAAAAGTCCACCGATCCCCCATCCGCACGTTGCTGCCAAGCTACTGCGCAATGGAGCACCCTGTCACGACTCACGTGTTCCTTTTCGCCCCCCGAATTACATTAGGACCCCCATATGTGCGCCGCGCAGGTGAATATCTGCAGCGAAGATGCTTTAGAGAGTCGATTCGGGCTCCCCCGGATCCGGGAAACAGGAAAGCCCCCGGATCCTTGCGGAATCCGGGGGCTTAGCCTGTAGCGGTGGGGAGGCTCGATCTCCCGACCTCACGATTATGAGTCGTGCGCTCTAACCAACTGAGCTACACCGCCACGAATGAGAAAAACCTGCGTCAAGCCGGTCAAACCGCCTTGACGCAGGCCCTCATTCAGAGCCCCCCACCGGAATCGATCCGGTGACCTCGTTCTTACCAAGAACGCGCTCTACCACTGAGCTAGGGGGGCAACGAGTAAATACTCTACCGGAAGATTTCCGCACCAACAAATCGACGCCAAGAGCCCTTCCGGGGCCATCGCGATCGCGCTTTTGCGCGCCCCGGGAGGGCCTTTTTCCTCGGAATTCCGCGGCTGGAGGGGCCGGTGCCAGCAGAGTGGACGACGGCGGCAAGCACCTTCCAAGGTCCCTTAGGCGCCGCGTCGGGGCAGGAATGTGGCCAGTCCCACACCTCTGCCGTTAAACGCCGATGGGCCGGCTCGAAAGCCGGCCCATCGCCGTCGTCAATTCCTCAACGCGAGGGGTGGTTTACCACTTGCCCTTGCGGTTGAAGTCGCGGTGTCCGCTGTCGCCGCCGCTGCGGGGCTTGCGGGAGCCATCGCCGTGCCCGCCGAAGCGGGAGTCGCTGGCCTGGCCGCGGTCGCTGAAGGAACGCTCGCTGTACGAACGACCACCACGGTCAGCGGAGGACCGCTCGCCATCGTTCTTGCGGAATTCCTTCTTGAACCCGCCGTTGCCCTTGAAGTTGCCGCCACGCTCGCCGCCGCGGTTGCCCTGGTAGGCGCCACGGTCACCGGAGGGCTTGCGGCCGTTGTCCAGCTCGAGGTGGATCAGCTCGCCGCCGATCCGGGTGCGGGACAGTGCACGCAGCTGCTCGGGGCTCAGGTCGGCCGGAAGCTCCACGAGGGAGTGGTCCGAGCGGATGTCGATGCCGCCGATCTGCGCGGAGGAGATGCCGCCCTCGTTGGCAATGGCACCAACGATGGAGCCGGGCATGACGCGCTGGCGGCGGCCCACCGCGATGCGGTAGGTGGCGTTGCCCTCGGTCAGCGCACGGGTGGGTCCACGGGAGCCGAAGCCGTCCTTGGAGCGTTCGCGCTTCTGGAACTCGGGAGCAGCGGGCAGTTCCTTGACCAGCAGCGGCTGCCCGCCCTGGGCCATGACGGCCAGTGCCGCAGCGATTTCTGCTGCCGGCACCTTGTGCTCTTCCTCGTAGGAAGAGATCAGGTCGCGGAACATCGAGACGTCCTCGGACTCGAGGGTCTCGGTGATGCGCTCGGCGAACTTGCCCAGGCGCAGCGAGTTCACGGTCTCGGCGGTGGGCAGGTGCATCTGCTCCACCGGCTGGCGGGTGGCCTTTTCGATGGCGCGCAGCAGGTACTTCTCCCGCGGCGTCATGAACAGGATCGCCTCACCGCTGCGGCCCGCGCGGCCCGTGCGGCCGATACGGTGCACGTAGGACTCGGTGTCGTGCGGGATGTCGTAGTTGACCACGTGGCTGATGCGCTCCACGTCCAGGCCACGGGCGGCGACGTCGGTGGCCACAAGGATGTCGATCCGGCCTTCCTTCAGCGCGTCCACAGTGCGCTCACGCTGCTGCTGCGGGATGTCGCCGTTGATGGCGGCAGCCTGAAAACCGCGTGCCTTCAGCTTGTCAGCCAGGTCCTCGGTGGCCATCTTGGTGCGCACGAAGGCGATGACGCCGTCGAACTCTTCCACCTCGAGGATGCGGGTCATGGCGTCGAGCTTGTGCGGGCCCATGACCTGCAGGTACCGCTGGCGGGTGTTGGCGCCGGTGGTGGTCTTGGACTTGACGGAGATCTCGGCCGGGTTGTTCAGGTACTGCTTGGACATGCGGCGGATCTGGCTCGGCATGGTGGCCGAGAACAGCGCAACCTGGCGGTCCGACGGGGTCTGCTGGAAGATCTGCTCCACGTCTTCGGCGAAGCCCATGCGCAGCATTTCGTCAGCCTCGTCCAGCACCAGGTACTGGAGCTCTGACAGGTCCAGGGAACCCTTGGAGATGTGGTCGATCACGCGGCCGGGGGTACCGACAACCACCTGGGCGCCGCGGCGCAGGCCGGCGAGCTGGGGGCCGTAGGCGGAGCCGCCGTAGACGGGCAGCACGGTGAAGTCGTCGATGTGCTTGGCGTAGGAAGTGAATGCTTCCGCCACCTGGAGGGCAAGCTCACGGGTGGGGGCCAGGACCAGGGCCTGGGTCTTGCGGGACGGGCCGTTGAGGTCGTGGAGCTCGGCCAGGCGGGACAGTGCCGGTACTGCGAATGCTGCAGTCTTACCGGTTCCGGTCTGGGCCAGGCCCACAACGTCGCGGCCTTCGAGCAGCAGCGGGATGGTGGCTGCCTGGATGGGGGACGGCTTTTCGTAGCCGACATCCTGCAGGGCAGCCAGGACACGGCCGTCGATGCCGAGATCGGCGAAGCGCACGCCGTCTTCTTCGTCCTCGTCAGCCTTGAGTGCCGGGGCTTCTTCGGCCTTCGCTGCGGCATCGGCCGGAGCGGCTTCGGGAGCTTCAGCGGTTACGCCGTCGGCCTCTGCTGCGGGGGCAGCGGGCTCGGTGAATTCGATGCCGGCGGTTGCTTCGGTGGTGGTTTCGTTCTGATTTTCGGGCATAGGGAGATATTCCTCATCCATAGGGGGCCAGGCGGCACTACCCGAGGTGAGCGGAGCCGCAGTACGCGTGCCGATGATGCCGGGCAAACGTTGACCGGCCGGTCACAGAAGTCCGGCGCTTTCGCAATCCCGTGGCAGGACTTCGCGCTGCATCTCTTGGCTGCTATCCCAGCAGTCTGTACAGCGTTTTCTTTAGCCGGCTCTCCCTATGAAAATGCCCGCATCGCTTGCGCGGGCCCCAACACTTGCCAGTCCTGCCTCAAAAATTGGGCAGGAATAAGGGATTTCCGGAGTGGGGGATGTTTCAAGTGTAAGGGATGGACGCCAGTGACCGCCAATTCAGGGTCCGACGGCGGCGGTGAGCTTGCGCACACAACCCGCCCAGGGCGGGGGTGCTACTGCCCCAGCCGACGCAGCAGCACCTCGAACTTGGTGTGGTATTCGTCCTGGAGCCTGATCTCGCCGTCGGCCTCTGCACGGCGGAGGGCCTCGATGACCTCCGCGTCCGGCGCGCTGAACCATCTGCCGATGGTGACGCCGTGCCGCGGCACGAACGTCCGTTCGATGGTGTCGCCGGCCCCGATGCTGCCGGTGCGGATGACGCGCAGGTACGTCCCCACCCGCCCCTCGTCGGTGAACCGCTTCACCCACTGCGGCTCCTTCATGCGGCGCTGGAACGTGGCGCAGGGGGTGCGTGGGGAGGTGACTTCGAGTTCGACGCCGGTCCCCACCTTCCAGCGTTCCCCGATGACGGCGTGGGTGGCTTCGATGCCGGACACCCGCAAGTTCTCGCCGAAGGAGCCCGGCGGCAGTTCCCGTCCCAGGGTCCCGGCCCAGAAGTCGGCGTCGGCCTGGGAGTAGGCGTAGACGGCCTGGTCCTCCCCGCCGTGGTGCGCCCTGTTTGCCTGGATGTCGCCGCGCAGGCCCAGCTTGTGGACCTTCACGGGCCCCTTTGCCGGGCGCTTGTCGATGGCCGTGACGCCAACGTTCCCCTGGTCCCCGATCAATTGGTGGACACGGCAGACGGCGAGGACAGAACCTGATTCCATGGCATCAGTCTAGGGTTCTCTCCTGCCGCCGCCCGGTGATGCTGCCATGGGCACTTCTCCCCCGCCTTCGAGCGCGGTTCTACTCGCAGCCGGCCGGCGCAGGGATTACGCTGATCCGAGGATTGCAATGGGGGTGCAGCGCTGTGCCCAATTCACGTGGACAACTGAAGGGGACGCTGTGGATTCAAACACCATGGACCCGAACGAGGACCCCAACAAAGCGCAGGACAAAGGGCCGGGCGGAGCCTCCGGGCAGGAGCCTCCGGAATCCGGCGCGGGCACCACCGCCAAGCCTCCGCCCTGGCAGGTCCCCAAGCCGGACCTGCGCCCCGAGCTTCTCAATGAACCCGTCACCCCTGTGGACCCGTTCGCACGGGAGCGGGAAAAACAGCTGAACGAGGCGGCCGCCCGGAAGAAGCGTTCCCAGCGGCGCACGGTGGTGGTGGGCCTGGGCGTGACGGCACTCCTGGCCGGAACCATCACGGCGGTGGTGGCCAGCAATGAGGACGACCCCGAATACGCACAGGTGTGCTTCAACGACGAAACCGGCGAGCGCGTGGAGGACAGGAACTGCGACAGTTCGGCAGGGAGGGGTGGCGGGATCTACGCCTGGTATTTCTTCTCCCGTGGCGCCTATGTCCCGCCGATAGGGCAGAACCGGTCAACCGCGCCCAATTTCACCAGGACTGTTCCCAGCGGGGCCAAGGCCTCCACCGGCTACAGCAGCCAGGGCGGCACTGTCAGCCGCGGAGGTTTCGGCTCCAGCGCCAAGAGCGGCTCAAGTGGTGGCGGCGGCAAGGTTTCGGGAGGCTGACGGATGAAGAGGATGTTGTCCGAGCCCCGTCCCGGCTGGAAGCAGAAGATCGAAGAGCAGGGCCTGGTATTTTCCACCACCACCATGGATGACGGGCGCCGGATCGAGTACTGGAACGAATCCGCGTACTACGAATTCACCATGGACGAGGTGGAGACCCTTGAGGTGGTGGCCGAAGACATGCACCGGATGTGCCTGGAGGCCGCGAAATTCCTGGCCACCGGCGCCATGGGCAGCATCGGCATTGGCCCGCAGGCCCTGGAACTGGCGGCTGACTCGCTGCAGGCCGGCGACGTGGATGTGTACGGCCGGTTCGACTTCATCTATGACGGCCGGGGCGGTCCGGCCAAGATGCTCGAATACAACGCCGACACCCCCACCGGACTCATCGAGGCCGCCGTCGCCCAATGGTTCTGGCTGCAGGACGTCCACCCGGAGAAGGATCAATGGAACGGCATCCATGAAGCCCTGATCCGGCAGTGGAAGAAGTTCCAGTACCGCACCGGCATGAGCACCCTCCACGTTGCCCATTCGGAGGTGGAGGAATCAGGCGAGGACTGGATGACCGCGGCCTACATGCGCGACGTCGCCAGCCAGGCCGGGTGGACCACCATTGGGATCAATATGTCCGATATCGGCTGGGACCCCAACCTGAACCGCTTCGTGGACCTGGATAACTTTCTGATCAGCACCATCTTCAAGCTCTACCCTTGGGAGCTGATGATGAGGGAGGAATTCGGGCCCCGCCTCCTGGAGCGGGCGCACAACCCCCGCTGGGTGGAGCCTGCCTGGAAGATGCTGCTCTCCAACAAGGCCCTGCTCGCCGCCCTGTGGCACCTCTACCCCAACCATCCCAACCTGCTGCCTGCCTACCTCACCGATCCGGGGCCGCTGAAGGAATGGGTGGCCAAGCCCCTCCACGGCCGCGAAGGCGACAACATCCGGATCCATGCGGGTGGAATCAGCTTGGAACAGCCCGGCGGCTATGGCCGTGAGGGCTGGTGCTACCAGCAGTACCACCCACTGCCGGACTTCGACGGCAACCACCCCGTCCTGGGCCTGTGGGTGGTGGACGGCGAGTCCGTGGGCTGCGGCATCCGGGAATCGGACGGGCCGGTCACCGACTACTTCTGCCGCTTCGTCCCCAACACCATTGACGCGCCGGCGCCGCTTTCCGCGGTGACCGATACCACCAAGGCAGGAATCGTTCTATGAAACCGGTGACAGCATGAGCACGGACATGACGACGACGGGCGGCCCCGGGCGCGGGACCGGCACCCCGGTGCCCGCCAAGGGGTTGCGGGCCGGCATCCTGGACCTGGGCGACTCGGTGATGCTGGGCCTGGCCTCCACCGCTCCGGTCTATTCGCTGGCCGCCACCCTGGGCCTCATCGTGGCAGTCAACGGCAACTACACTCCCCTGATCCTGCTGCTGGGCTTCATTCCGGTCCTGTTCATCGCCTACGCCTTCCGCGAGCTCAACAGCGCCATCCCGGACTGCGGCACCACCTTCACCTGGTCCCGCCGGGCCTTCGGCCCCTGGGCGGGCTGGCTGGGCGGCTGGGGCGTGGCACTTGCCGGCATCGTGGTCCTGGCCAACCTGGCACAGGTGGCAGGACAGTATCTGTGGCTGCTGGTTGGCGACGGGTCCCTGGCGGAGAACAAAGTACTGGTCACCGGCACAGGGCTGGCGTTCATCATCCTCATGACCCTGGTGAACTACCGCGGGATCCGGCTCGGCGAGCACGTCCAGCGGGTGCTGACCTACGTTCAGTACATTGCCCTGGGCATCTTCGCGCTTGCCATTGTGGTGCGGATCGTGGGCGGGGCGCCCGAGGGGCAAGCCTTCGACCTCGAGTGGTTCAACCCCGCAGCCGCCTTCGCCGATCCCGGTGCCGTGGTGCACGGGGCGCTGCTTGCCCTGTTCATCTACTGGGGCTGGGACACCTGCCTTGCCGTGAACGAGGAGACCGAGAACCCGTCCACCACCCCCGGCCGCGGCGCCGTGATTTCGGCGTTCGTCCTGGTGGCAATCTACGTATCCGTGGCCCTGCTGGTGATGATGTACGCCACCGTGGGCTCCGAGGGGATCGGCCTGGGCAACGAGGCCAACCAGGACGACGTGTTCCTGGCCATGAAGGACGTGGTGCTGGGCCCATGGGGCTGGCTGATCGTCGTCGCGGTTCTGGCGTCTGTCCTGTCCTCCACCCAGACCACCATCCTGCCCACGGCCCGCGGAACGCTCTCCATGGGTGTCCACGGGGCGCTGCCGGCAAAGTTCGCGGAGGTGCACCCGCGAAACCAGACGCCGGGTTTTTCCACCCGGGTGATGGGCGGCGCGGCGGCGGCCTACTACGTGGCCATGAGCTTCCTGAGCGAAAACCTGCTGGCTGACTCCATCAGTGCCATCAGCCTGTTCATCGCGTTCTACTACGCGCTGACCGGCTTCGCCTGCTTCTGGTACTTCCGTGGAACGCTTCGGGAATCGGCGCGCAACCTCTGGTTCCGCGGCGTCCTGCCCCTGGCCGGGGCGCTGCTGCTGACCGCGGCGTTCTTTATCTCGGCGGTGCAGATGTGGGACCCGGCCTACGGTGACACCCGGATCTTCGGCGTCGGCGGTGCCTTTGTGAGCGGTGTGCTGCTGCTGGCGCTGGGCGTGGTCCTCGCCGTCGTCTGCCGTTTCCTGCCGTCCACCCGCGGCTACTTCGTAGGGAAACAGTCATGACGGCCGGCCCGTCCGACGTCCTGGACCTGGATTCCCTGCTCTCGGCCGGGGAACTGGAACTCCGGCAGAAGGTCCGTGACTTTACCAACCAGCGGATCAAGCCGGAGATCGCCCGCTGGTATGACGACGCCTTCTTTCCCCTGGACCTGGCCCCGGAGCTCGGTGAACTCGGGGTCCTCGGCATGCACCTGGAGGGCTACGGCTGCCCCGGCCGGTCCGCCGTCGAATACGGCCTCGCGGCGATGGAACTGGAGGCCGGCGATTCCGGCATCCGCACCTTCGTGTCCGTCCAGGGCTCGCTGGCCATGACGGCCATCCACACCTGGGGGTCCGAAGAGCAGAAGCAGGAGTGGCTGCCGCGGATGGCCGCCGGGGAGGTGATCGGGTGCTTTGCCCTGACTGAGCCCACCGCCGGTTCGGATCCCGCCGCCATGGCCACCTTTGCTGAGCGGGACGGCACTGGCGAGGACGCCGGCTGGGTGCTCAACGGCGCCAAGCGCTGGATCGGGTTGGCCTCCGTGGCCGGTGTGATGGTGGTGTGGGCCATGACGGACGACGGCGTGCACGGCTTCCTGGTGCCGGCCGGTACTCCCGGGGTGACCGCCACGCCCATCCAGCAGAAGCTGTCGATGCGCGCCTCCATCCAGTGCGATGTGGTGTTCGACGGCGTCCGGCTGGGTCCCGAGGCCCTGCTCCCGGGTGCGCGCGGGCTGCGTGGCCCATTCACCTGCCTGAACGAGGCCCGGTACGGGATCGCCTGGGGGGCCTTGGGCGCGGCCCGGGACTCCTACGAGGCTGCGCTGGCGTACTCGCAGGAGCGGCTGCAGTTCGGCAAGCCGCTGGCCGGCTACCAGCTCACGCAGGAAAAGCTGGTGAACATGCTGGTGGAAATCCAGAAGGGCACCCTGCTGGCGCTGCACCTGGGCCGGCTCAAGGATGCGGGAAGCATCCGGCCGGAGCAGATTTCGCTTGGCAAGCTGAACAACGTCCGGGAAGCGATTGCTGTGGCGCGGGAGGCGCGGTCCATCCTGGGCGGCAATGGCATCACCACGGATTACTCACCGCTGCGGCATGCCGCGAACCTGGAGTCGGTCCGGACGTATGAGGGCACGGACGAGGTGCACACCCTGATCCTCGGCCGGCACATCACCGGCCTGGACGCCTTCCACTGATCTTCGGTTAGGCCGAGAAGCCGCCGTCGGCCTTGATCAGCTGCCCGGACACCCACCGGCCGGCCGGGGACAGAAGGAACGCCACGGTCCCGGCGACGTCGGCCGGGGTGCCCAGCCTGCCGGTGGGCTGGCGCGCGGTGAGCTCCGCGCGGATCTCCGGGGTCATCCAGCCGGTATCCACCGGCCCCGGGTTGAGCACGTTCGCCGAGATCCCCTGCGGACCCAGCTCGCGGGCCGCGGCAATCACGATCCTGTCCAGGGCCCCCTTCGAGGCACCGTAGGGAAGGTTGAACGCCGTGTGGTCACTGGTCAGCGCAACGATCGCACCGCCGTCGTCCGTTGTCTGCCGTGCAAAGGCAGCAATCAACTGCCAGCTGGCGCGGGTGTTAACCGCGAAGTGCCGGTCAAAGGACTCCACGCTGGTGTCCAGCACGCCTGAATCCACCGACTCCGCGTGGCTGAGCACCAGGCCCTGCAGCGGGCCGGCCAGCTGCGCGGCCTCCGCCACGAGCCGGTCCGGGACGCCGGGGTCCTGGAGATCGGCTGACAGGACATGGACCTTGGCGCCGATGGCCTCCAGCTCGGCGGTGAGGCGGACCACGTCCTCGGGTTCGCTCCCCCAGGGCATGCGGGCGTCGTAGTCGGCCCAGTAGGACAGCGCCAGGTCCCAGCCGTCTGCCGCGAGCTGCCGGGCAATGCCGGCGCCGATGCCGGCCAGCCGCCCTACACCGGTGACCATGGCAACGGGGCGGGCAGGGACGGGTGTGACGGGTTCCATCGGACCAGCCTAACGGGGGCCTGCTTCAGGCCGCTGCCGGCTCCGCTTCCCGCGAACTGCGGTTCCGGCGGATGGTGGCACTGATGACCGCGGCAATGGTGCACATGGCGGCTGCCCCGAACCAGGCGTAGGTGTAGTGGCCGGTGGCGTCCCGCAGGGCGCCGGCGGCGATGGCTGCCGCGGCGGCGCCCAGTTGGTGGGCCGCGAAGACCCAGCCGAAGACCACGCTGCCGTCAGCGCCGAACGTTTCGCGGCAGATGGCGGCCGTGGGGGGAACGGTGGCCACCCAGTCCAGGCCGTAGATCACGACGAACACGATGATGCTGGGCTGCACCTCGGCGTTGAGCAGCAGCGGGAGCACCAGCAGGCCGATGCCGCGGAACTGGTAGTAGACGGCCAGCAGGATGCGGGGGTTGAAGCGGTCGGTCAGCCAGCCTGAGGCGATGGTTCCGATGATGTCGAAAATTCCGACGACGGCGAGCAGCCCCGCGGCGGTGGTTTCGGGCATGCCGTGGTCATGGGCGGAGGGGATGAAGTGGGTGCCGATCAGGCCGTTGGTGGTGGCGCCGCAGATGGCGAATCCGGCCGCGAGCGCCCAGAATGTGCGTACCCTGCTGGCCCGCTTGAGGACCTGGAGGGCCCGGACGGCGGCGTTGCTGCGCCGGCCATCTTCCGGAGCTTTTGTGGAGCCTGCCGGGTCTTCAACGGTCATCACTTCCGCGCCATACGGCAGCACTCCGGCGTCGGCGGGTGAGTTCTTGAGGAACTTCAGCACCAGCGGGACCACGGCGAGCGCACCGGCGGCGATCAGCAGGGAAGCCTGGCGCCACCCCGGATCCTGCGCGAGGAGGGCGATGAAGGGCAGGAAGACCAACTGGCCGGCGGCGCTGCCGGCTGTCAGGATGCCGATAACCAGTCCCCGGCTTTTCGCAAACCAGTTGTTGGCGATGGTGGCGGCGAAGACCAGGGCCATGGAGCCGGTCCCGAGCCCGATCAGCAGGCCCCACGTCAGCAGGATCTGCCAGGACTGGTTGACCAGCACCGTCAGGGCGCTGCCGGCACCGATCAGCACCAGGGCCGTTGCGGTGACAGCCCGGATGCCGAACCGTTCCATCAGGGCAGCGGCGAACGGGGCCGTGAGGCCGAAGAGCACCAGGTTGATGCTGACGGCTGCCGAGAGGACCGTGGTGGACCAGCCGAACTCCTGCTGGAGCGGAACCATGAGGACGCCGGGGGCCGCCCGGAATCCGGCTGCTCCCACCAGGGCAAGGAAGGCCACGCCGGCGACGGTCCAGGCCGGGTGCAGGCGCCGGCGCGGGCCGTTCGGCTGAAGGGCGACCGCCGCTGGAATGTCGGCTGTTTCTTTAGGCAGAGTGCTCACGAAACCGCTCCCGTCCCCGATGCGGTGGATAACGGGATGGGCTGGTCGGACCTGGACCGGCTGTGCCAGCTGGTGTTGGCGGCCGTCAGCCGTTCGCCACACCGGGTGCAGGTGTCCGCCGAGGTGGTGGGTTCCCCGCAGCCGGTGTGGATCACGTACAGGTGCGCCTGGTCCGAGGGCGCGGGCAAGTGCTTTTCGGCCCAGATGGTGACCGCGTTCAGGACCGGGAGCGCGTCCTCACCCTTGGGAGTGAGCACGTACTCGTGGCGTGTGCGGCCGCCGTCGTCGTATGCCTTCCTGGCCAGCAGCCCGGACTCAACCAGGCCTGCCAGGCGTTTGGTGAGCACCGAGTCCGCCACCTCCAGCCGGTTCTTCATGGCGTCGAAGCGGCCGTTTCCGAAGAACACCTCGCGCAGCACCAGGATGGACCAGGGGTCGCCGAGGATGTCCAGGCCGCGGGCCATGCTGCAGCTGCGTTGGGACCAGTCGGAGCGAAGAGGCATAGGGAAAACCCTAGCTGGCTTCTTTCAAGAAAGCCATACCCCAGCAACGCGTTACGGGATGGCGGAGAAGGCCTGGTCCAGGTCGGCGATCAGGTCCTCCACGTCCTCGATGCCGCAGGACAGCCGGAGCAGGTTGACCGGGACGGCCAGCTCGGTGCCCTTGACTGACGCGTGGGTCATTTCGGAGGGGTAGTTCATGAGGGACTCGATGCCGCCCAGGGACTCCGCGAGGGTGAACACCGAGGTGGATTCCGCCACCTTCCGGGCCGCCGCCTCACCGCCCTTGAACTGCACGGAGACCATCCCGCCGAACTTCCGCATCTGCTTCTTGGCGAGCTCGTGGCCGGGGTGGGTGGGCAGGCCCGGATACAGGACGGCCTCCACCTCCGGGCGTTCCAGCAGCCATTCGGCCACGGCCTGGCCGTTCTCGCTGTGCCGGTCCATGCGGACGCCCAGGGTCTTCAGGCCGCGCGTGGTCAGGAACGCGTCCATGGGCCCGGACACGGCACCGACGGCGAACTGCACGAAGCCGATCTTCTCCGCCAGCTCCGCGTCCTTCACCACCACGGCACCGCCCACCACGTCAGAGTGGCCGCCGATGTACTTGGTGGTGGAATGGACCACGACGTCGGCGCCCAGGGCGAGCGGGGTCTGCAGGTAGGGGGACGCGAAGGTGTTGTCCACCACCAGGAGGGCCCCGGCGTCGTGCGCGATGTCCGCGAGCGCCGCGATGTCGGTGATCTTCATCAGCGGGTTGGAGGGCGTCTCCACCCACAGGAAGCGGGTCTTGTGGGAGGCCACGGCGTCGCGGACCATGTCCAGGTTGGCCATGTCCACGGGGGTGTTGCCGATCCCCCAGTCGCCGAGCACCCGGCTGATCAGCCGGTAGGTGCCGCCGTAGGCGTCGTTACCCAGCACGATGTGGTCCCCGGGGCGCGTGAGAGCGCGGATGAGGGCGTCCTCCGCGGCCAGGCCGGAGCTGAAGCTGTAGGCGTGGGTGCCCAGTTCCAGCGCCGCGAGCTGTTCCTGCAGCGCGTCCCTGGTGGGGTTCCCGCCGCGCCCGTATTCGTAGCCGCTGCGCAGACCGCCAATCCCGTCCTGGGCGTAGGTGGAGCTGAAGTGCAGCGGCGGCACCACGGCCCCGGTGCGGGGCTCAAACTCCTGGCCGGCGTGGACGGCGCGGGTATTGAAACCTTGGTTTTCAGAGGCAGGCATGGGTGCTCCTTTATGCAGAATCAGTTGCTGAGGTAGGCCAGCAGGTCGTGCCGGGTGAGGATGCCAACGGGTGCACCCACGAACGTGACCATCAGGGTGTCCGTGTCGGACAGCAGTTCCCTGGCAGCGGAGATGGTTTCCAGCGATCCGATGACGGGCAGCTTGGGGCCCATGTGCTCGGAGATCTTGTCCGTCAGCTTGGCTTCGCCGCGGAACAGCTTGGCGGTCAGCGTACGCTCGTCCACCGCGCCGAGGACCTCGCCCATGACCACCGGCGGTTCCTGCGACAGCACCGGGATGTGGCTGACACCGAACTCGTTCATGATGTTGATGACGTCGCGGACCGACTCGTTGGGGTGGATGTGGACCAGGTCGGGCAGTTCGCCGTTCTTGGACTTTATGACCTCCCCCACCGAGGTTTCCTCGCCGCCGGAGAGGAAACCGTAGGAGCGCATCCACTGGTCGTTGAAGATCTTGGCCAGGTAACCGCGTCCGGAGTCGGGGAGGATGACCACGACGACGGCGCTTTCCGGCAGGTCCCGCGCCGCCTGGAGTGCGGCTACTACGGCCATTCCGGAGGAACCGCCCACCAGCAGCCCCTCTTCCCGGGCCAGCCGGCGGGTCATGGCAAAGGAATCGGCGTCGCTGACGGCGATCACGTCGTCCGGGATGGTCTTGTCGTAGTTCGCCGGCCACATGTCCTCGCCGACGCCCTCCACGAAGTAGGGCCGCCCGGTGCCGCCTGAGTAGACCGAGCCCGCGGGGTCCGCGCCGATGATATGGACCACGCCGCCGTCGGACTCCGGCCGGTCCGCCGAGACCTCCTTGAGGTACCGCCCGGTGCCGGTGATGGTGCCGCCCGTGCCGGCGCCGATGACGCAGTGCGTGACCAAGCCGTCGGTGTCGCGCCAGATTTCCGGGCCTGTGGTCTTGTAGTGGCTGCCAGGTGCGGCCGGGTTGGAGAACTGGTCAGGCTTGTAGGCGCCCGGGGTCTCCCGGGTGATCCGGTCCGAGACGCCGTAGTAGCTTTGCGGGCTGTCCGGCGGGACGGACGTGGGCGTGACCACCACTTCCGCGCCGTACGCCTGCAGCACGGCACGCTTGTCCTCGCCCACCTTGTCCGGGACCACGAAGATGCACTTGTAGCCCTTCTGCTGGGCCACCAGTGCCAGGCCCACCCCGGTGTTGCCGGAGGTGGGCTCAACGATGGTGCCGCCGGGCTTCAGCTTGCCCTCGCGTTCGGCGTCCTCAATCATCTGCGCCGCGATGCGGTCCTTGATGGATCCGCCCGGGTTCAGGTACTCAAGTTTGACCAGGACAGTGGCTTTGATGCCTTCGGTCACATGGTTGAGTTTGATGAGCGGGGTATTGCCGATGAGGTCCAGGATGGACTGGGCGTACTTCATAGGTACAAAGCTACCGCTTCCTGCGCGGCGCTCCCTGCCCGGGGTGCGAGGATAGGCCGGTGAAGCAGTTCGCATGGCTCAAAGCCGCCCGGAGCTACCTGCTGCCCGGCGCCGCCGTGGCGGCAGGGCCTGGTGGCCATAACGCTGACGGTGCCCCTGGCCGTCCTGGCGCTGTGGCTGGTCTCCGGGATGCCGCGAACGGCCCAGCAGCCGAAGTCAGGTGTCCCGGCGTGGTTCCCCTTCGGCGGGCAGATTCTCCCAGAGCCCCATCACGTTGCCCTCGGAATCCTTGAAGTAGGCCGTGTAGCCCATGCCGGGAATCTCGTTTTTGGGCATGACCACCGACCCGCCCAGCTGCTCAACCCTCTTCAGCGTCGCGTTGATGTCCGGGACGTCCACGGTGATGACCGGGTGGGTGATCTGCCCCTCCCTGGCCATCATTCCGCCGTTGATGGCACCGGCCGCCACCGGCTGGCCGTTGTCATCCATATCCGCGGTGATGACCATGCTGTAGTCCATCCCCGGCACCGGTTCTATCCGCCAGTCCAGCGCTTCCTGGTAAAACTTCCTGGCCCGCTCCCGGTCATCCGCCGGGATCTCGAAATGCACTACTCCGCCCATCGTGGCCCTCCTGCCGCGTCCGATGCGGCCCAATTGGTTCCGCACCACGGAGTGGATTCTAGGGTTTGCGCGCCCGCGGAATTAGGGCCGTTCTGCCTTTGCTTCCGGCCGCATTCCTGCCCTGGGTTTACTGCCAGGTCCGCCCGGATGTCCCGCTGCTGTCAGTGGTCCGTGGGACGATGGAAGACATGACGATTGCAGAGGCACCTCCCCGGCTGGCAGCCGCGGCGGACGTGTCCCTGCGGTGGTATCCGGAGGCCCCCTACAGCCTTTCCCGCACCCTTGGGCCGCTCCTGCGCGGCAACAGCGATCCTTCCTTCTGCGTGCAGGGTGACGTCATCTGGAATGCGTTGACGACGCCGGCCGGCCCGGCAACCATGCGGCTCGCCCCGGCGGGCGGCGAAGCAGGCGGGCCCCTGGTGGACATCCAGGCGTGGGGCCCCGGCGCCGCTTCGGCGGTGAAGGCAGCGCCCCGGCTCCTGGGGGCCGACGACGACTGGCGGGGTTTCGATGAACCGTCCTTCCATGCCACGCTGCCGCGCATTGTGCGGGAAGCCCGGCTCCGGAGCCGGGCGGTCCGGCTGCCTTCAAGCGGCCGCATGGTGGACCAGCTGGTCCCGATCATCCTGGAACAGAAGGTGACGGTGATCGAGGCCCGGCGTGCCTACCGCTACCTGGTGCACCGCTACGGGACTCCGGCGCCCCCGGCCGGGACGTCCACGCCGCCCACCCTGGTCGTGGCACCGACGGCCACCCAGTGGCTGCAGGTTCCCAGCTGGGAGTGGCACAAGGCCGGGGTGGGACCGCAGCGCTCCGCCACCGTCATGCGCGCCCTGCGTTCCGCCGCCGCGCTTGAACGCCTCGCGGCGCTGCCGGCGCTGGAGGCAGCGGAGAAGATGCAGGTCATCCCGGGGATTGGGGCGTGGACCGCGGCCGAGGTGGTGCAGCGCACCCACGGCTGCCCAGACTCGATCTCGGTGGGCGACTACCACCTCGCGGCCTACGTGGGGGCCGCACTGACCGGACGCCGGACCGACGACGCCGGGATGCTCCGCCTTTTGGAGCCCTGGCGGGGGCACCGCCAGCGCGTGGTCCGGATGATCCAGGCCACGGGCTTCCGCAAGCCCGCCTTCGGCCCGCGGATGACCATCCAGGACCACCGGGGGCACTGACCTGCACGGCACTTCCGGCCGCCTGGAAACGCTTGATCTCCGTGCCAGAGGGTACGGAACCGGTATAGGGCGCTCCGCGGGGTGCCACACCCGTCCGGTTGGACGGCACCAGGCTGGCAGGCAACGTCGACCGAAAGGATCCCATGAGCTCCGAAACAGGCAGCACCGACCCAAACTCCGAGGCTGTGCCCGGAACGTCGCAGGATCCCGCCGTCCTGGATCCGGACGCCCAGGATCCGGACGCAGAGGAGAAGCTTAGGCTGCAGCTGGCCATCTTCGACGTGTCGCGCGACGCCGGAGGCAGGGGCTTGCAGGAGATCCGGGAAATGCTGCTGTCAGCCTTTGCCGCCCGGGGCGTTGCGGCACCGCCTGCAACTTGGGTGGAGTCCGTGGCGTCCTCGGCGTTTTACGGTGAGCCCTACATCATCGACTACCCCACGGCCATAGCAGCCGACGATCTGGAACCGGCCCCGAACCCGGAGGTCCGCGAGCGGCTCGCCGCCCGGCGGGAACTGCGCGAGGTGCAGCTCCCACCCGGAATCTTTCCCTCCCAAGAGGAGTGGAATATCCGTGCCAACGAGGTCACCAGCGCGGACCGGGGACGCGGCGGGCGAGCTGCCCTCCGAGCCCTGAAGGCACCTGAAGGCCTCTCCCGGCAGCTCTTGGCAGCGGTAGGGCTGGCAGGAGTCGTCCTGGCTGCCCTTGCGATTATCCAGTTATCACGCCGCACCTCCAGGGTCTCCCTGGAGGGCTAGGGGCAGTTCTCCCCATCCCGCCTTTGTCCGCCGCCGCATAAGCTGTTGGAGGCTGGGACTGATTTGGGGGAACAATGGCAGGCATTTATGGGGCGGACGTCGCCCAACTTCGCGCCCTGGGAAAGGCCCTGACGGCCTCCTCGGCGCGCCTGGCGTCCACCGGGACGGCGCTTTCGAGGGACGTGCGCGACCCGGGCCAGTGGAAAGGGGCCGACGCCGAGGCGTTCCGGAACGACTGGGCCGGTACCCACAGCCTCCTGCTGGGCAAAGTCGTCGAGGCGCTTGCGGAAGCCGGGAAAGCGGCCGGGCGGCACGCGGATGAGCAGGAACTCGCCAGCGGCGCCGGTGGCACGGCAAGCCGGACCAGCGCTGCTGGAGGCCCCGCCAGCAAGGACCGCGGGGATTCGACAGCCGAGTATCTGACCGGCGGGGAGCATTCTGTGGCTCGCCACCCCGACCGGGGCGAAGCCAACCTGGCCGCGCCGGAATTGGACAGGCTCCGGGGCCTGGTCAGGGCCGCTGCGTCGAGCAGCAACTTCTTTGTGGGCAACGATACGGACGTCAACGAACTCCGTGATGCCCTGGCCGGGCTCAAGCCGGCCCAGCTGAACCAGCTGCTGGAGTCGTTGACCGACGATGAGATCCGCAGCCTGGGCAGCGGCGCCGCAACCGACGGCAAGGGCCTGTTCAACGGCGAGGGAACTACTCCCTTCGAACGGCAGCAACTGCTCGACCAGCTCTTGTCCAAGGCGTCAAGGGAGCACGTGCGCCGGCTGAAAGACCTCATCCCGTGGGCACAGCCGGATGGAACAGCAATGGGAGACGCTGCCAGGCCCGGCGGCCCAGACCCCAGCGGCCCCGACCAGTGGGTGGAGCCCAAGTGGCCAGTAATCGGGCAACGCCCGAGCACTGACGACATCAAGCAGGGCCAGTACGGGGACTGCGTGGTTCTGGCAGCCGCCGGGGCCATGATCAATGCGGATCCCGGCTGGGCCCGCGAGCACGTGACAGACAACGGCAACGGAACCGTTTCTGTCCTGTTGTTTGACAAGAACGGGCAAGAGCAGTGGGTGAGCGTCACCTCCGACCTGCCGGCGAACAGCAAGGGCACACAGATGGGCGCCAAGGCGGGTTTCGGCGGCAACTGGCCGGCCTACGTGGAGAAAGCACTGGCACAGGTATACACCGAAGACGACAACAATGATGGCGCTAAGGAAGGCACGCCCCCGGATCAGGCGTACCCGCCGGGTAACTACCGCGCCATCGAAGGCAACTGGGGACCGGATGCATTCCAGTACCTGGCGGGACCAAACATAGCGCGCACATCTGCTGCCGATGATGTGTGGGAGGCGGTCAGACAGGGGCGCCCCGCTTTGGTGACCACCCTCGCCGACCTGCCCCAAGGTGCCCCAGAGGGTTATCACACCAGCCACGCCTACTTCGTTACCGGTTTGGATGCGGAAGGAAATATTCTCCTGCGGAACCCCTGGGGTTCGCAGTACCCGGTCCTGGCCGTGACGCCACAGGACTTCAAAGACAAGTACCAAGACGCATCGGTGGTGCGCTGATGGGACTTCTGCATCGGTTTCACCGTCTGGGAGCTGTCGCCCTCCTGACCGTGGGCACAGGAGCGTGCTCCCCCAGTCCATCCACAGATCCCACGCCCGTTTCCACTGAGGAGCCCACAATGACTGACAGCTGCACTGGATCAGGCGCCTACCGTATCGTCCCTTCAATTCCCGGGTCATGGCCGCTGCTTCCCGATTCCAGCAAGGGCGACAAGTTCACGCCGACTGTGGGGCTGGCTGGCACGAAGGCCTCTGCCTCCCCTGCAACGGCCGACCTCTCACTGGCTGCCGACGCCCCGGATCCCACTCCGGTCTACTTCCATGACCTCAGGCTGGGCTCCGAAGCAGCGATGAACGGCTACACGATCAGGATCACCTCGATCTGCGACGGCGAAGTCCGCTTCGACCTGGTGCAGCAGCCCGATGGACAATCCTGAGGCCGGTCGGCTCATGGCGCGAACTTCGGAGGCGTGGGGCTGGCTCCTTGTCCTGGCTACACCATCAAAATCACCTCAATCTGCGACGGCGAAGTCCTGTTCGACCTGGTGGCGCAGCCCGGATAGTCAGAGCCCCAGCCGGGCCACTGCTTCCTCGCGCATCTGGACCTTGCGGATCTTTCCCGAGACCGTCATGGGGAAACTCTCGCGGACTTCCACGTAGCGCGGGATCTTATAGTGAGCCAGCCGCCCCCGGCAGTACTCGGCGAGCGTCCCGGCGTCCAGCGGCCCGGCCCCCGGCTTGAGGATGATGCAGGCCATCAGCTCCTCGCCGAACCTGGCATCCGGGACCCCGATCACCTGCACGTCCTGGATGTCGGGGTGTGTGTACAGGAACTCCTCGATTTCGCGCGGGTAGATGTTTTCGCCGCCCCGGATCACCATGTCCTTGATCCGGCCCTCCACCACCACGTATCCGTCGTCGTCCATCCGGGCAAGGTCGCCGGTGTGCATCCACCCGTCGGCGTCGATCGCCTCGGCCGTCTTGTCCGGCTGGTTCCAGTACCCTGCCATCACGGCATAACCGCGGGTGCAGAGCTCGCCGATCTGCCCGCGCTCCAGTTCCTCCCCGGTGGCAGGGTCCACGATCCGGCTCTCCAGTTGCGGCATAGTCCTGCCCACGGTCTCCGTGCGCTGCTGGAGCGTGTCCCCCTTGCGGGTCATGGTGGAGACGGGCGAGGTCTCGGTCATGCCGTAGCAGATGGCCACATCCACCATGTGCATCTCCGAAATCACCCGGTTCATCACCTCGATGGGGCACAGCGAGCCCGCCATCACCCCGGTGCGGAGCGTGGACAGGTCATAGGAGCCGAAGTCCGGCAACGCGAGCTCGGCAATGAACATGGTGGGAACCCCGTAAAGGGAGGTCCCGGCGAAGTCCTGCACTGCCTCCAGCGCGGCCGCCGGCGAGAAGCCCCGCCCCGGGATGATGGTGGCGGCGCCGTGGCTGAGCGCATTGAGGTTGCCGATGACCATGCCGAAGCAGTGGTAGAACGGCACGGGGATGACCACGCGGTCCCGCTCGGTGTACCCCAGCAGCTCGCCGATGGCGTAACCGTTGTTCAGGATGTTGTGGTGCGTGAGCGTGGCACCTTTGGGGAATCCGGTGGTCCCGGACGTGTACTGCAGGTTGATGGGATCGTGCGGGTGGAGGTCGGCCATGCGGGCCTTCAGGGCAGCGTGGCCGACGTCGTCCGCGCGCCTGAGCAGCTCGGCGTACGTGAGTTCGGCGTCGCTTTGGGGGTTGCCTGCTGCCAGCCCGTCCAGGCCGTGGTCCGGGAGGAAGACGAGTTCCCGCAGGTCCGGGCAGGTCAGCAGGGCCTGCCGTGCCATGGCCACGTAGTCGCTGTTGGTGTCCGACGGCGCCGTGAACAGCATGCGCATGCCGTTCTGCTTGACCACGAATTCCAGTTCGTGGCTGCGGTAGGCCGGGTTGACGTTGACCAGGATGGCGCCCGCCTTGGCGGTGGCGTACTGCAGCAGGGTCCATTCGGCGCAGTTGGGGCTCCAGATGCCCACCCGCTCCCCCTTGGCGATGCCCAGGGCGAGGAGCGCACGCGCCAGCCGGTCGACGTCGTCGTTCATCTTGGTGTAGCTCCAGCGGCGGGCATCGGCGCCCGGCACCGGCGCGGCCTCAATCAGGGCATCATGGAGGGGGAACTGCGCGGCCACGCGCTCAAAGTTCGCACCAATGGTTTCCTCCAGGAGCGGGACGTCAGTGTCCCCGGCTGTATAAGCACGCATGATGGCACGCTACCAACAGGATCCCGGCAGGAGAAGGAGGACAGGCGGGGGAAACGGCCGCAACAGAACGGGGCGACTCCGCAGCCCCGGTATTGTGAAATCCATGAGTGCACCCATTGACCTGATAGCAACGTTCATCCCCAACGAAGGCGAGTTCTTCCGCGTCAAGCTGGCCCTGGAAATCGCGATCGATGAGGTGGTGAACGAGCAAGGCTGCATCCGTTACGAGTTGACCGAAGCCACGGAGGAAAAGCTGGTCCTCACCGAACAGTGGGCGTCCGAGGAGGACCTGGACAAGCATTCCAAGGGCACCGCCGTACAGGACCTGAACGAGTCGCTCAGCGCGCTGCTGGCCGAACCGGTCAAGGTGGAACGCGTCTGACGCGGCCTTAACGCAGGAATGCGGGACCTCCTGAGGGAGGTCCCGCATTCCTGTTTAATACCGGGTCTTAGAAATCGGGGATCTGGGTGCCGTCCTGAGTGGTGTCGCGGGGGCCGGATGGCTGGCTGGCCGCGGTGGCCGCTTCCTCACGCTGGCGGGCCACATGGGCGTGGACCTCGTCCATGTCCAGTGCCTTCACCGCGTCCACCACCTGTTCCAGCTGCTGGGCGTTCAGCGCGCCGGGCTGCGAGAACACCAGCACCTTTTCGCGGAAAGCCATCAGTGTGGGGATGGAGGTGATGCCTGCCTCCGCCGCGAGCTGCTGCTGGGCTTCGGTGTCCACCTTGGTGAAGAGGACGTCGGGGTGCTTCTCCGAGACTGCTGAGTATGTGGGGCCGAACTGCTTGCAGGGACCGCACCATTCTGCCCAGAAATCGACCAGGACAATATCGTTGCCTTCGATCGTGGATGCGAACTGTTCACCTGTGATGTCGAGGGTAGCCATGTGTCTACGCTACGCGCCACGGCCGCGGCTGTCGCCCGTGTTCGCTCCCCGCGTCATCGGGAATAGGGGAAAGTACGACGCCGGCACGCGGGTTCAGCGGCTGGCGTTCCACAGGTGCGGGGCCGGGGTGCGGCTGCCGGGGAGGGCGCTGGAGGCGCGCCATTCGTGGATCCATTCGGGGAGCACCAGGTCCGCGGGCGGGGCCCCGAACTCCGCCATGATCTCCTCCTGGCTGACCGGTCCGGCCTTGGTGACCAGCCGGGTGGCGATGTAGGCACGTGCGTAAATCTCGCCGTCGGCCACCATGCGCTGCTCAAAGAAGATCGCCTTGGTGTCCAGCCCGATGATCCTGGTCTCGATCGTGTAGTCCTGCCACAACTGGAGGGATTTGCGGAAGGAGATGGTTTCCGCGGACACCACCGGGGTCCAGCCGCGGCGGCGCATCCGCTTCCAGACGCCGCTGCGCACCATGAGGTCGAACCGGCCCAGGTCCATCAGGGACAAGTACATGCCGTTGTTGACGTGCATGGCGACGTCGATGTCCGTGGGCAGGACACGCAGCGGCAGGGATGACGGGTCCCATACGGTCAGCGGTGGACGCCGGGCGGAACGGACGAGCATGAGCAGTGTTCTCAGGAGCAGGTGCATGCCCCCATGTTACCCGCCGGTAACTTGGTCCCCGCCTACCCTGCCCCTGCCGTCACTCCGGGCACATGCCTGGTAGTGGGCCTGCCTGTTCCGGGCCCGACAATGGCAGGCAGCTGGCAAGTATTGGCCCTCCGGCGGCTGAGTAGCTTCGCTGCCACAGGGCGGGTACCGGCCCCGGAAACTCGGGTATTTCCTACTGGTGCCCCGGCCTTGGGGCAGTTCCTAGACTCGAAATTCCTAGGACCAACACGCACTGGCAGGTCCCCCGGGTGGCTTCCGGAAGTTCCTGCCTTCACGCGGAGTTCCGCATTTTCTGGGTATGCGGATGCCTCCAACCTGTGCCGCCTGCGGCTCCGGCAACTGCCGGGGCCGGCGGTGCAATGACTTCTCCATCCGTCCGGCACACCGGCGTGCAGCAGCACAGCCGGGCTGGACCGAACCCAGATGGGCCAATTCCATGAGCCAGCCTTTCCACCCCTCCCCCGACGGCACCAGCAGAAGCTTCGCCACCGACGAACCGCGGACCGACCTCAACACCGGCCGGCCGGTCATCAGCAACAGGCTGTGGGCCGGAATGGCCACGGCGGCCGTTGTGGCGGCGGTGGGCGTGGGCGCACTGGCCGCACCCACGACTTTCAGCGGAGGTACGACGGCGGCTGCACAGGTGGCAGAGGCCGCCTCACCGGCGTCGCCAAGCGCCGCAGCCGAACCAGCCACGGAGGCCGGGTCATCCGCCGATCCGGGTGCGGTATCGGCGGTGGCGGCACAGGCTGCTGCGCCGGCAGCTGAGGCTGCCCCCGCCCCGGCTCCAGCCGAACCAGCACCGGCGGCACCGGCGCCGGAACCAGCACCCGCCCCCGAACCTGCCGGTGACCCCAACCTGTACACGGTGGCGCCCGGTGACACGGTGGGTGTGATCGCCGCCAGCCATGGCGTGGACATGAACGCCATGCTCGCCGCAAACGGGCTCAGCGCCTACAGCACCATCTACCCTGGCCAGACGCTCCTGCTGAACGGCCCACCCGTGGCAGTGGCTGCGCCGGCTCCGGCTGCGGCGCCTGCCCCTGCCGCCGCGGCACCCCCTCCCGCCGCGGCACCAGCACCGGCGCCGGTTTTCGTGCCCGCAGCACCTGCAATCCGGACCATTTACGTTGCAGGCTCCGGCGGCCAGTCCATGGTTGACGCGTGCATCGGGCCCATCCACTACACGCCCAACGACGGCTACTCACTCTTCATCACGGAGCATGACTTCTGCGGCGGGTGGGCCAGGTTCTCCGGAATCGGCGTGGGTGAGACGGTCAGCATCCCCGGCTATGGAACCTTTACCGTCACGGGGCGCGGGACAGTCCCCAATCCCGGAACCACCAACGACGTCATTTCAGTGTTCGGCGGTTTCCCCCGGGCGATCCTGCAGACTTGCATCCCCGGCACCAGCCAGATGCTCCTGATCGCCCTGAACTGAATGCAGTGAACTGATATTTCCAAAGCTTGTCCGCGGGTCCGAACCTTCAAGGGGTGGATCCGCGGACAAGGCCATGCTGCGCTGCCGCCGCTACACCCCGTGGCGCTCCGAGATGTGTTCCAACAGTTCCCCCACGCGCTGTTCGGAGTAGTTGCGTGCAATGTCGCCCTGGCTGATGATGCCAACGAGCTTGTGGTCGGAGATCACCGGGAGCCGGCGGATCTGGTGCTTTTCCATCATGTCGATGGCTGCATCCACATTGGCGTCGGCGTCGACGCAGTACGGCTTGCCGGAGGCGAGGTCGCGGGCCATCATCTGGCCCGGGTCACGGCCGGCGGCGACGCACTTGAGCACAATGTCGCGGTCGGTGATCATGCCTTTCAACTTGCCGTCATCCCCGCAGATGGGAAGGGCGCCGCAGTCGAGGTCCATCATCATCCGGGCGGCGTCCACAAGGGACTCGCTTTCACGGATACATCTCGCATCCGTGGTCATGAATTCGCGTACAGCACTCATTGAATCCTCCTTCATCGATGGAAATATCGACGCAGGGCATCGAGGCAGGTGCGCCGATTCTGCCAGACTACGCCCGCACCCACACGGTGTCGACGGCGGATTGGCAACGTCTGCAGGCGGCCTCCACAGCCTGCCCGGAGACAAGAAAAGGGGCTCGAAAAAGCCTCCGGAACCTGGTGGTTCCGGAGGCTTGATCGGACTCTGGCCAGCGCCCCCTTCCCAGCCATGCGAGAGGCCCCGTGGCATTGGGGGTCGCCGCGGGGCCTCTCTGGGACGTCCTCCCAAATGGGGGAAAATGGGAAGCCGCCTCCACAAAGTTACTGGCGTGAACCAACACCAGCAACATGCAATTTCGCAGGTCGGGCCTGCATCCGTACAGATCCATATCTGTCCGCCGAAGCTACTTTGCCTTGGGAGACTTTACCGGCCGAACTACCTCCAGGAGGATCCGCCTTCCGCATCTCTTCTACTGTCAGATCAGGCGTGGCTTCCTGTTCGCTTCACTAAAACGTGGGAGCGCAGCGGTGTGCTTACAACCGTGCCCACGAAGCAATAAAAAGACCCGCCCGGACCTCCGAAGAGATCCGAACGGGTCTATGTTCCCGGAAATCCGGGAGGGTGGCAGATGAGGGATTCGAACCCCCGTAGGCGTTGCCAGCTGATTTACAGTCAGCCCCCTTTGGCCGCTCGGGTAATCTGCCGAACTTCAAAAGAAGTACCCGCTGATGCAGTGTTCGGAAGGGTCCGTTTCCGGTCCGTTCCGCTTCAGTAACCGCGGGCAAGACAACTTTACAGAACTTCCGCCGAAGAATCGAATCGGGGCATGGTCGGCCGCAAAAACCTTGCAACGGCGCGGAAAATCGGCGGTTTAGGCCTCGCCCAGGATGCGACCGGCCAGCTTGGCCTCGAAGCTCAAGGCCTGCTCCTCGGTGATCTGATTCAGCTGCACAGCCCGCTGCAGGTCCGCCCGCACCCCGTCCATGCGGGAGGACGCATCTGCCACCGGGCTGAAGATGATGGAAGCGGCCACTGCTGCCGCCGCCACCGAGGTTGCCGCCGTGGCTACCGCCCCGGCTGCTGCTGCGGTGGTCCGGGTGACGTAACGGGCGGCTTTGCGGTGCATGGCGTTCCCTTCAGACTGGGGTACAACTGCTCCAACTCTCACCGACGCTCCTTCGTTCCGCCGATGCGTCCGCTGAGAGGGAACTGTGAATGCGCGGCCCCCATCCCCCGGGGCATCCGTATTAGGCTGGATGGCAGTGATCCAGGCCCTGTCCCCGCGCAGGGCTCCCATCAACAAAGGAGAGTCATGGCAGGCGAGTCAACGTTCGACGTCGTAAGCAAAGTGGACAAGCAGGAAGTGGCCAACGCGCTCAACCAGGCCCAGAAGGAACTCGCCCAGCGCTACGACTTCAAGGGCGTCGGCGCCGAGGTGGACTTCAGCGGCGAGAAGATCCTCATGAAGGCCAACTCCGAGGAGCGCGTCCTGGCGGTCCTGGACGTACTGCAGTCCAAACTGATCCGCCGCGGAATTTCGCTGAAGTCCCTGGACGCCGGCGAGCCCTACGCCTCGGGCAAGGAGTTCCGCCTGGAGGCATCCATTAAGGAAGGCATCGCCCAGGACCTGGCCAAGAAGATCAACAAGCTGATCCGCGACGAGGGCCCCAAGTCCGTGAAGTCCCAAATCCAGGGCGATGAACTGCGGGTTTCCTCCAAGTCCCGTGATGACCTGCAGGCTGTGATGGCGCTGCTGAAGGACTTCGACGAGGCCGACCTGCAGTTCGTGAACTTCCGCAGCTAGCCCTCCCCGCCGTCATATCCGGCACACCATTCACGCTGCGCTTTAAGGCCGGCGCGCCCGAAGCAGGTGCGCCGGCCTTTTGCGTGCCAGGAGGTACTTCACGCGCGCGTGCTGCCAAAGTAACCTGCGCGCAATTACCGCACGTTTAGTTTGCGTAATAGCGCGCGCCGGGTAACCTCTTCCTTAGGCCTGCCTAAGTAAGGCTTACCTGAGTGAAAGAATATCCATGACTGCCAACTTCCTGATCGGCCTGCGCGAAGGACTCGAAGCCACCCTGGTGATAGTCCTCCTCATGGCCTACCTGGCCAAGACGGACCGCCGCCACCTCATCCCCCGGCTCTGGGCCGGCGTTGCCGCGGCTGTGGCCGTTTCGGTTGGATTCGGGGCCCTCCTGACCTTCGGTCCGAAGGGGCTCACCTTTGAGGCGCAGGAGGCGATCGGCGGTGGACTCTCCATCCTCGCCGTCGGCCTGGTGACGTGGATGGTCTTCTGGATGGCACGCACCGCCCGGACGCTCGGAAGTGACCTGAAATCACGCGTTGACAGGTCCACGGGCGGAGCCGGCTGGGGCCTGGCCGTGGTGGCCGCCATTGCCGTGGGACGTGAAGGACTTGAAACGGCGCTCTTCCTCTGGGCCGCGGCCAAAGCCACCGGCGAATCCACCCAGCCGCTGGTCGGCGCCCTGCTGGGCCTGGCAGTTGCCGCCGGCCTCGGTTATCTGCTGCACCGTGGCGTCCTCAAGGTCAACCTCTCCCGGTTCTTCACCTGGACGGGCGCGGCCCTGATCGTCATCGCCGGCGGCGTCCTGTCCTACGGCATCCACGACCTCCAGGAGGCCCGCCTCCTTCCGGGGCTGCACTCCCTGGCGTTCGATATCAGCGGCGCAGTCCCGCCGTCGTCCTGGTACGGCACCCTGCTCAAGGGCACCCTGAATTTCTCCCCGGCCACCACCTGGCTGGAAGCTGCCGCGTGGCTCCTGTACGTGGTGCCCGTACTGTTCCTCTACCTGTGCATCAACCGCAAAGCCCAGGCCGGCCCCGCCGCTTCCGGCACCAACGCTGCCGTCAAGGCCGCAGCAGCCGTCTGACCCTTCATCCCCGCCCCCGCACTCAAAGGACTTCCCCATGCCCGGCTTTTCCCTGCCCCAGAATCCCCGCCACGCTTTCCGGAACAGGCCCGCAGGCCTCGCTGCCGCCGTCGTGGCCGTCCCGTTGCTCCTAACCGGCTGCACGGACAACACCAAGGCGGCAGACCCCTCGGGCGGCGCCATCGAGGTGGTCAGCTCCAACACCGAGTGCAAGGTGTCCACCGGCCGCGTGCCCAGCGGCAACCTCAACTTCTCGGTAAAGAATGAAGGCACCGAAGTCACCGAGTTCTACCTCCTGGCCTCGGACGGCCTGCGCATCCTGGGCGAGGTGGAGAACGTCGGCCCGGGCCTGACCCGCAACCTGGTGGTCACCGCCCCGGCCGGCACCTACACCACGGCGTGCAAGCCCGGCATGGAGGGCGACGGCATCAGGGGCGCCCTGGAGGTCACCCAGTCCGGAAACCAGCCCACGGCGGACGCGGACTTCCAGCACCTCCTGGACACTGCCACCGCACAGTACTCGTCCTATGTAAAGGACCAGAGCGAACAGCTGCTCACCGGCACAGAACAGTTTGCCGCGGCTTTCGCAGCGGGCAACACCGCGCAGGCCCGTGACCTGTATGCCGCGACGCGCCAGCACTGGGAACGGATTGAACCCGTGGCGGAGTCCTTCGGGGACCTCGACCCCCAGCTCGACGCCCGCGAGGCCGACCTTGAACCGGGCCAGGAGTGGACCGGCTGGCACCGCGCCGAAAAGGACCTCTTCCCGCCGGCGGAGTACACCGCAATGACTGCGGCCGAACGGTCCGCCATCGCCGACCGCATGGTGGCCGATACCAAGGACCTGGTGGAGCGCACCAAGACCCTGGACTTCACGGCGGATGCGCTGGGCAACGGCGCCAAGGAACTGCTGGATGAGGTAGCCACCGGAAAGGTGACCGGGGAAGAAGAAATTTGGTCGCACACCGACCTCTGGGACTTCCAGGCGAACGTGGACGGCGCCCGCATCGCCTTTGAGAACCTCAAGCCCGCCCTCCAGCAGAAGGACGCAGCCCTGGCCGCCTCCCTGGATGAGAAGTTCGCTGCCCTGCAGGCCGAACTTGCCACCCATGCCCAAGGCTCCGGTTTCACCTCCTATGACAAGCTGGCCCCCGAACAGGTCCAGCGGCTCGCCTCACTGGTGGACGCGCTCGGGGAACCGTTGTCCCGGCTGACAGCGGCCGTGGTCCTGTGACCGGGTGCCCGTTTGGCGGCCGGCCGCCGGAGGCCTCCGGGCCGGACGGATCCGCCGTTTCCGCTGACCCGCCGCGTGATGGCAGGGACAGGGAACAGCCGACGGCGGGAACGCGCCTAAGCAGGCGCGGCCTGTTTGGCATCGCCGGGCTGGGCGGTGCAGCCGCCGGCCTGGCCGCCGGCTTCCTCGGTCACGACGCCGTAGCCGCCTCCGCCGCGCCGCCGGCTGCAGACAGCCTGGTGGTCCCCTTCCACGGCGACCATCAGGCGGGCATCACCACCGCCGCCCAGGACCGGCTGCACATGGCAGCGTTCGACGTCACCACCACCAAGCGGGATGAACTGATCCAGCTGCTCAAGGACTGGACCGAGGCTGCGGAGGCCCTGACGCAGGGCCGTCCGGCCGGGGCAACAGGTGCCGTGGACGGACCGTACGGTGCCCCGCCCCAGGACACCGGCGAAGCACTGGACCTGAACGCCGGAAAGTTGACCCTGACCTTCGGATTCGGGGCGGGCCTGTTCGAAAAGGACGGTGGGGCCCGTTTCGGCCTGGACGGCCGCCGGCCCGAGGCCCTGATCGACCTGCCGCATTTTCCCGGCGATGACCTGGACCCCGGGCGCAGCGGCGGTGACCTGGTGGTCCAGGCCTGCGCGGATGATCCGCAGGTGGCGGTGCACGCCATCCGGAACCTGGCAAGGATCGGATTCGGGAAGGTCCGGGTCCGCTGGTCCCAGCTGGGATTCGGCCGGACATCATCCACGTCCCGCGCACAGCAGACCCCGCGGAACCTGTTCGGGTTCAAGGACGGCACCAACAACCTCAAGGTCGAGGATGAGCAGTTGCTGGACCAGCACGTGTGGGCCCGGGCCGCGCGGCCCCAGGATGCCTGGATGGCCGGCGGCAGCTACCTGGTGGCCCGCCGGATCCGGATGCACATCGAAATCTGGGACCGCACGTCACTGGGCGAGCAGGAGGCCCTGGTCGGCAGGACCAAGGGCACGGGTGCGCCGCTGTCCGGCGGCGAGGAGTTCACCAACCCGGACTTCGACCGGCAGGGCAAGGGCGGCAAACCCCTCATTCCGTTGGATTCGCATGTCCGGATGGCCCACCCCAGCCACAACAACGGTGTGCAGATGCTGCGCCGGGGCTACAACTACACGGACGGTTCCGACGGCGTTGGCCATCTCGACGCCGGGCTGTTCTTCATCGCTTTCGTCACCGATCCCCGGACGCACTACGTCCCCATGCAGATGGCCATGGCGAAAGGCGACACGCTGGCCGTCGAGTACCTGAAGCACACGGGCTCGGGACTCTTCGCCGTCCCCGGCGGCGTGAAGCCGGGCGGCTACATCGGCGAAGGACTCTTCACCTAGAAGTGTGCCCTGGATAGCTAGGGCTGCCGGCCCGCCATCCGCTCCAGGCGGGCGATCCGGTCCCGCATGGGCGGGTGCGTGGCGAACAGTTTGTTCATGGCACCGCCGCGGAACGGGTTGGCGATCATCAGGTGTGAGGCGTTGACCAGCCGCTGGTCGTGCGGCAGCGGCGCGATGGTGACGCCGCGCTCGATCTTGGCCAGGGCTGAGGCGAGCGCCAGCGGATCGCCGGTGAGCTGCGAACCGTCCTCGTCGGCGTCGTACTCCCTGGTGCGGGAGATGGCCATCTGGATCAGCGACGCCGCGAACGGCGCCAGCAGGGCCATGGCGATCATGGCCAGGGGGTTGGCGTTGCGCCGGTCACCGCCACCGAAGAACAGCAGCATCTGCCCCACCGAGGTGATGACACCGGCGACGGCGGCGGCCACGGATGAGGTGAGGATGTCCCGGTTGTAGACGTGCATCAGTTCGTGCCCCAGGACGCCGCGGAGCTCGCGGGCGTCCAGGAGCTGCAGGATGCCCTCGGTGCAGCAGACGGCGGCATTCTGGGGGTTGCGGCCGGTGGCGAACGCATTGGGGTTCATGGTGGGCGAAACATAGATGCGCGGCATGGGCTGATTGGCGCGCATGGAAAGCTCACGGACGATCTGGTAAAGCTGCGGTGCCTGCGCTTCGGATACCGGGAACGCCTGCATGGACCGGATGGCAATCTTGTCGCTGTTCCAGTAGCCGTAGAACGTGGTGCCGACGCCGATCAGGGCCATGATCCAGATAGGGGCCGAGCTGCGCGTCCCCACCCCGATGAGCCCGCCCAGGCCCAGGAGCACCGCCCACAGCACCCCGAAAAGCGCCGCGGTCTTCAGGCCGTTGTGATGGTTGTGCACGTTTCCTCCTTGCTTAAGGAACGGCTTGCTAGGGCACCGGGTTCCGGGCATCATACTGCCGGAAGCCGGGCTGGAGTTTCGCCGCGAGCCATGCCCCCGCGATGCAGAGCACTCCACCCATCAGCAGGACCCAGCCCTCATTCAGGATCCTGGTGGCGCCGCCGGCCAGCAGGTCCCCGATCCGGGGTCCGCCGGCCACCACCACAATGAAGACGCCCTGCAGCCGTCCGCGCAGGTGGTCGGGGGCCGCAGCCTGCAGGATGGTGTTGCGGAAGACGCTGCTGATGGAGTCGGCGATGCCGGCCAGGCCACAGCAGACGGCAGCGGGCAGGAGCCACAGGGTCACTGCGCCGCCCGGCGCGGGGCCGGCCAGCAGCACCACCAGGCCGAACGCCCCGATGGAGGCGCCCCAGCCCATCACGGAGACGACGACCGCGGTGCCCTGCCGGCGCACGCTGCCCAGCGGCCCGGAGAACAGGCCGGCCAGGAAGGCCCCGACGGCGGTGCAGGCCAGCAGGATGCCCACGGTTGCCTCGCCACCGCCGATCATGAGGGCCGTGACGGCTGGCAGCAGCGCCCGCGGCTGGGCGAGGATCATGGCCACGAGGTCGATGATGAAGGTCATGCGCAGGTTGGGCCGCGTGCCGAGGAACCGGAACCCCTCGATGACGGAGCGGATCCCCGCCTTGCTGTGGCCCCCCGTGGGTGCCATGGGTGGCAGCCGGTAGACCGCCCACAGGACAAAGGCAAAGCTCACGAAGTCGATGGTGTAGGTCCAGCCGAATCCGAGCCACGCCACCAGCAGGCCGGCCAGCAGCGGCCCCGCGGTCATGGCAAGGCCCATGGACAGCATGCTCAGCGCATTGGCGGCCGCCAGGAGTTCCTTGCGGATGAGCATGGGGATGATGGCGCTGCGGGCCGGCTGGTTAATGGCCTGGGCCCCGCTTTGCAGCGCCACCAGCAGGTACAGCACCCACACGTTGCCCAGCTGCACCCAGGCCTGCAGCGCGATCAGGCCGGTGGTCAGCCACAGCACGGTGGTGGCCAGCAGGGCAATCCGCCTCCGGTCATGGGCATCCGCGATGGAGCCCCCCATCAGTCCACCGACAACCAGGGGAACCAGCGCAAAGATGCCCAGCAGGCCCACATAGAAGCTGTCCTGCGTCAGGCGGTATACCTCGAGGCTTACGGCCACCAGGGTGAGTTGGCTGCCGACGGCGGACACTGCCGATCCGAGCCACAGCCGGCGGAAGGCGGGGCTTTCCCTGAGCGGCGTGACATCGGCAAGTAATTTCCCCACCCCGTAACAGTAGTGGGCGACACGATCAGGTTAACCGCGCCTTATTGTGAGTTGCTCAAAATAAGTGTTTCAATGGAGCCATGACAGAGCACTTTGACGGCCAGGACGCATGGGCTGCAGCCCTGCGCGCCCACGGACGCAGGGTGACCAAGCAGCGGCTGGCTGTTCTGGCCGCCGTCGAACGCCACCCGCATTCCCCTGCCGAAAGCATCCTTGCCGCCGCCCGGGCCGAACTGCCGGAACTGACGGCCCAGTCCGTCTACGTTGTCCTCGGCGACCTGACGGACCTGCACATGCTGCGCCGCTTCGAGCCGCCGCACTCCCCCGCCCTGTATGAAACACGCGTGGGCGACAACCACCACCACGCCATCTGCATCAGCTGCGGCCGCGTGGAGGACGTGGACTGCGCCGTCGGCCATGCCCCCTGCCTCACGCCCCACTGGAACCCGGACGCCAAGCCCATGACCATCCAGATTGCGGATGTCATGTACCAGGGCATCTGCCAGGAGTGCCAGCAGGCCCAGCAACTTCCTTCCCACAGTCCCTCGCAAGAAAAAGAGAAATAGGAGAACAATGACTGCCGTTTCCACAACCCAGTCAGGTGCGCCGGTTACGTCCGACGCTCACTCGAAGTCAGTTGGTGCCGATGGTGCCATCATCCTGACCGACCACTACCTCATTGAGAAGCTCGCCCAGTTCAACCGCGAGCGGGTTCCGGAGCGCGTAGTGCACGCCAAGGGCGGCGGTGCATTCGGCACGTTCAAGACCACCGAGGACATCTCCAAGTACACCAAGGCCGCGTTCCTGCAGCCAGGCGTCGAAACCGACATGCTGATCCGCTTCTCCTCGGTCGCCGGCGAGAACGGCTCCCCGGACACCTGGCGCGATCCCCGCGGTTTCGCCGTGAAGTTCTACACCACCGAGGGCAACTACGACCTCGTGGGCAACAACACCCCCGTCTTCTTCATCCGCGACGGCATCAAGTTCCCGGACTTCATCCACTCCCAGAAGCGCCTGCCGGGCACCCACCTGCGCGACGCCGACATGCAGTGGGACTTCTGGACCCTGTCCCCCGAGTCCGCCCACCAGGTCACCTGGCTCATGGGTGACCGCGGCCTGCCCGCCTCCTGGCGCGAGATGCAGGGCTACGGCTCGCACACCTACCAGTGGATCAACGCCGAGGGCGAGCGGTTCTGGGTGAAGTACCACTTCAAGTCCAACCAGGGCGTGAACTCCATGAGCTCCGAGCAGGCGGAACAGCTTGCCGGTTCAGACGCGGACTTCTACATCCGCGACCTGTCCGAGAACATCGAAGCCGGCAACTTCCCGTCCTGGGACCTGCACGTGCAGGTCATGCCGTACGAGGACGCCAAGACCTACCGCTTCAACCCGTTCGACCTGACCAAGGTCTGGCCGCACTCGGACTACCCGCTGATCAAGGTGGGCACGATGGAGCTGAACAAGAACCCGGAGAACTACTTCGCTCAGATCGAGCAGGCCACCTTCGCGCCGTCGAACTTCGTGCCCGGCATCGCCGCCTCCCCGGACAAGATGCTGCAGGCCCGCATCTTCTCCTACGCGGACGCGCACCGCTACCGCGTGGGCACCAACCACGCCCAGATCCCGGTGAACCAGCCCAGGAATCAGGTCAACAACTACAGCCAGGACGGCCAGGGACGTTTCCTCTTCAACGCCCCCTCGGTTCCGGTCTACGCCCCCAACACCTTTGGCGGCCCGGCTGCACTTGAGCCGCAGAACCCGGCCGGCGGCTGGGAGAACGACGGCGAGCTCACCCTCGCCGCGCACTCCCTCCACGCCGAGGACGGCGACTTCGTCCAGGCCGGCGCGCTGTACCGCGAGGTCTACAACGAAGGTGAAAAGGCCCGCTTCCTGGAGACGATCACCGGCGCCGTGGGCGGCGTGAAGCGCTCCGACATCAAGGAACGTGCCATCCAGTACTGGACCAACGTCGACGCCGAACTGGGCGCCAAGCTGCGCGCCAACCTCGGTGCCGGTGCAGCCCCGTCGGCACCCACCTCGGATGCAGAGTCCGCCAACAAGATCGGCTGACCCTGCCGGTTGAACTGAAAGACCACCCCGCCACGGATTCGTGGCGGGGTGGTCTTTTCGGTCCCGGCACTTTTGCACATAACGTCTTTTTGCACATACGGCCCAGGACCCCTGTCCCGCTCCCGGCACCCGTCCTAGGCTCCGTTCATGGACACATTTTCAGGCATTCCCCCGGAGGCCTTCCGGTTCTATGAGGAACTGGAGGACAACAACAACCGCGAGTGGTGGCTTGCGCACAAGGACACCTACCACAGGGCCGTGAGGGAACCTATCGCCGGGCTCCTCGGGCAGCTTGAGCCCGAGTTTGGCCCTGCCAGGCTGTTCCGCCCCTACCGTGACGTGCGGTTCTCGCAGGACAAGTCACCCTACAAAACGGCACAGGGCGCGTTCGCCACCCGGCAGGAAGGCGTGGGCTACTACCTGCAGGTCGGTGCGGACGGGCTGTTAGTAGGAGGCGGTTACCGTTCCCATACGCCGGCTCAACTGGCCAGGTTCCGGGCCGCGGCCGATGCCTCCGGAAGCGGCGCCGCACTGCAGGAGATCGTGGATGCTATTGCGGCGGCCGGGTTCAGTATTGACGGGGAGAAACTCAAGACCGTTCCCCGCGGTTTCGGCAGGGACCATCCACGGGCGGAACTCCTCAAGTACAAGACCCTGTACAGCGGGTGCCACCTGGGCCGGGCGGAGTGGATTTCCACGGAAGCAGCCGCGGAGGAAATCGCAGGCAGGTGGCGGCAGCTCCGTCCGCTCATTGAATGGGTGGGCCGGTTTGCGGCACCCTGAACCACCGGGATGCAGAGCCGCTGAAAGCAGGGACCGCAGAAACCCACGTTGCTTTTAGACGCGGCTGCCCGCCCGGCAGAGGCCGGGCGGGCAGTTCAACAGCGGGAGTGGCGGGCCGTCAGGTGCGGCTCAGCTCGTCCTCGTCGTCGCGCTCACTGGCTGCTTCGGTCCCGGCTGCAGCGGGTGCGCCGTTGACGGACATGCTGGCTTCGGCGAAGCGCTCGTTGAGCCGGGAGTGCCGCTGTCCGTAGGCGAAGTAGATCGCCAGGCCGATGACCAGCCAGATGGCAAAGAAGATCCAGGTCTCCACGGCCAGGTTGGTCATCAGGTACAGGCACAGCACTGCGGAAACGATGGGCAGCACCTTGCCGAACGGGACGCGGAAAGCGGGCTTCAGGTCCGGGCGCTTCCTGCGGAGCACCAGGATGCCCAGGCTGACCACCACGAACGCGGACAGCGTACCGATGTTGATCATTTCCTCGAGCAGGTCCACATTCGTGAGGCCTGCCACCAGGGCAACCGCGGCACCGCAGATGATCTGGAGGCGCACCGGCGTGGAGCGCTTGTCGCTGGTCTTGGACAGCGACCGGGGCAGCAGGCCGTCGCGGCTCATGGCCAGGACCACACGGGACAGGCCCATGAGGAGCACCATGATCACGGTGGTGAGTCCCACCAGGGAGCCGAAGGCGATGACCTTGGCGGCGGACGTGTCACCCACGGCCTCGAAGGCGGTGGTGAGGGTGGGGCTCTTGGCCTCGGCAAGCTGGGTGTAGGACACCATGCCGGTCAGGGCCAGGGAAACCAGGATGTAGAGCAGCGTGACCAGGGCCAGGCCGCCAAAGATGCCGCGGGGCAGGGTCTTCTGCGGGTTCTTGACTTCCTCGGCGGAGGTGGCCACCACGTCAAAGCCGATGAAGGCGAAGAACACGAGTGCGGCGCCGGCGAAGATGCCCATGGTGCCGTACTGGGCGGGCGCGGCGCCGGTCAGGAAGCCGAAGAAGGACTGCTTCAGGACGTCCGCGGCGCCGGTGCCTGCCGTGGGCTCGGCGGCGGGAACGAACGGGCTGTAGTTCTCCACCTTCACGTAGGTGAAGCCCACCACGATCACGAACAGCACCACGCCGATCTTGATCAGGGTGAAGATGTTGCCCACTCGGGCGGACAGCTTGGTGCCCAGCACGAGCAGCACGGTGAAGATGGCCACGATCAGGAAGGCGCCCCAGTAGAGGTCCACGCCGCCCAGCGAAATGGCCGGCGGGACGTCCAGGCCCGTCAGGGCAAACACCTTGCTGAGGTAGATGCCCCAGTACTTGGCAATGACGGCGGCTGCTGTGAACAGTTCCAGGATCAGGTTCCAGCCGATGATCCAGGCAAGGAGTTCACCCATGGTGGCGTAGGTGAAGACATAGGCCGAGCCGGCCACGGGGATGGCAGTGGCGAACTCGGCGTAGCACATGATGGCCAGCGCGCACGTGACGGCGGCGATGGCGAAGGAGACGGTAACGGCGGGGCCCGCAAAGTTGGCAGCGGCCTTGGCGCCTACGGAGAAGATACCGGCGCCGACAGCAACGGCGACGCCCATGATCATGAGGTCCCAGGTGCTGAGGGAGCGCTTGAGCTTTCGTCCGGGCTCATCGGCGTCGGCGATCGACTGCTCGATGGATTTTGTCCGCAGAAGATTCATAAGGGGTCACAATCCTGGTTTGTGAGGGAAACAGACCTATCAACGATAGTGTCCATCCACTGGACGGCCCCAATCGTCCCGAATAGTGAGACGGGCTGCTGGCCGAATATTCTTCTGCCAACGCACTCGGGGCCCTCCGATTGGAGAGCCCCGAGTGCATATAAGTCGAACTTGCTAGGCGGGCCATTCCATCAGCGTGGACCGGATCAGGAAGCGTTTGCCCTCCGGTGCCTCCACCGAAAATCCACTCCCCCGGCCCGGCACCACATCGATGGTCAGATGGGTGTGGCTCCAGTAGCTGAACTGCTCCCGGGACATCCAGAACTCCAGCGGCAGCGGCTGCAGCCCGTCGGACAGGTCGAACAGCCCCAGCAGGACGTCCGAATCCCCCGTGATGAATTCCCCTGCCGGGTAACACATGGGCGAGGACCCATCGCAGCAGCCCCCGGACTGGTGGAACATGAGCTGTCCGTGCCGGTCCCAGAGCAGCCGCAGCAGGTCCACGGCCGCCGGCGTGAGCGCCACCCGGGAAAAGTCTTCCCCGGGCAGCGTCACGGCGGCATCGATCCCATGGGCGGGCATCAGAACCTCAGCACCACGCGGCCGTCGATCTTGGCGTGCTTCATCTCATCGAAGACGGCGTTGACCTCGGAGAGCTCCCGGACGGAGACGGTGGGGTGGATCTTGCCCTGCGCGTAGAAGTCCAGGGCCTCCTCCATATCCTGCCGGGTGCCCACGATGGAGCCACGGACGGTCAGTCCCTTGAGCACAATCTCGAAGATCGGTGCCGGAAAGTCCCCCGGCGGCAGGCCGTTGAAAACGATGGTGCCGCCACGGCGGACCATGCCGATGGCCTGCCCGAATGCTGACGGATGCACCGCGGTAACCAGCACTCCATGGCACCCTCCTGTCTCACGCTGGATGACCTCCACTTGGTTTTCGTGCAGGGCGTTGACGGTCACTTCGGCTCCATGGGCCCTGGCCAGGGCCAGCTTGTCGTCGGCAACGTCAACGGCGGCCACCCGCAGGCCCATCGCGACGGCGTACTGGACGGCGATGTGCCCCAGTCCGCCGATGCCGGAGATGGTGACCCACTGGCCTGGCCGGGCCTCGGTCATTTTCAGGCCCTTGTAGACGGTGACGCCGGCACAGAGTACCGGTGCCACTTCGACGGGGTCGGATCCCGCCGGTATGCGGGCCGCGAATCGGGAGTCCACCAGCATGTACTCCCCGAAGGAGCCGTCAACGCTGTAGCCGCCGTTCTGTTGGGCTTCGCAGAGAGTCTCCCAGCCGGTGCGGCAGTACTGGCAGTCACCACAGGCGGACCAGAGCCAGGCGTTGCCCACCAGGTCTCCAACCTGGAGGTCGGTGACGCCCTCGCCCAGTGCCACCACTTCCCCCACGCCCTCGTGGCCGGGAACGAACGGCGGGGTGGGCTTGACCGGCCAGTCCCCCGCGGCTGCGTGGAGGTCGGTGTGGCAAACGCCGGTGGTCAGCACCTTAACCAGCGCCTGTCCGGGTCCGGGTGTGGGGACGTTGAGGGTCTGGACCTGCAGGTCCTTGCCGAATTCGGTTACTACGGCTGCTTGCATTGTCGTCATCATTGGCGATCCTTGCTTCGTTGTAGCTGGGTTGGGGTGGGTCCTGGGGCGGGGTTTAGAAGAAGCCGAGCTTGTTTTCGTCGTAGCTGACCAGCAGGTTCTTGGTCTGCTGGTAGTGGTCCAGCATCATGGCGTGGTTTTCACGGCCAATGCCGGATGACTTGTAGCCGCCGAAGGCAGCGCCGGCCGGGTAGGCGTGGTAGTTGTTGACCCAGACACGGCCGGCCTGGATTTCCCGGCCGGCCCGGTAGGCCACGTTGCCGTTGCGGGACCAGACCCCGGCGCCCAGCCCGTAGAGGGTGTCGTTGGCGATGCCCATGGCGTCGTTGTAGTCGCTGAACTTCGTCACCGCCACCACGGGCCCGAAGATCTCCTCCTGGAAGATCCGCATCCTGTTGTGGCCCTCGAACACGGTGGGCTGGACGTAGAAGCCGCCTGCGAGGTCGCCCGGGAGTTCTGCGCGGGCGCCGCCGGTGAGGACCTTGGCGCCTTCCTGCTTTCCAATGTCGATGTAGGACAGGATCTTCTCCAGCTGGTCGTTGGAGGCCTGTGCACCCACCTGGGTATCGGTGTCCAGCGGGTTGCCCTGGACCATCTTTTCCACCCGGGCCACGGCGTCCGCCAGAAAGGAGTCGTAAATGTCCTCCTGGATCAGCGCGCGGGACGGGCAGGTGCAGACTTCGCCCTGGTTGAAGGCGAACAGCGCGAACCCCTCCTGGGCCTTGTCGTAGAACGCGTCGTTGTCCTGGGCCACATCGTTGAAGAAGATGTTGGGGCTCTTGCCGCCCAGTTCCAGGGTGACGGGGATGAGGTTCTGGCTGGCGTACTGGCTGATGAGCCGGCCGGTGGTGGTCTCACCGGTGAAGGCGATCTTCCGGATCCGGGAGCTGGACGCCAGTGGCTTGCCGGCCTCCACACCGAAGCCGTTGACCACGTTCAGCACGCCGGCGGGCAGCAGGTCGCCAACGAGTTCCACCAGCACCAGGATGGAGCTTGGGGTCTGCTCGGCGGGTTTGAGCACCACCGTGTTTCCGGCCGCCAGCGCGGGCGCAAGCTTCCAGACGGCCATGAGGATGGGAAAGTTCCACGGGATAATCTGGCCCACCACGCCCAGGGGTTCGTGGAAGTGGTAGGCGGTGGTGTTCTCGTCCAGCTGGGACAGGCTGCCTTCCTGGGCACGGACTGCCGAGGCGAAGTAGCGGAAGTGGTCCGCGGCCAGCGGAAGGTCGGCATTGAGGGTTTCCCGGACCGGCTTGCCGTTGTCCCAGGTTTCGGCGACGGCCAGCATTTCCAGGTTCTCGTCAATGCGGTCGGCGATCTTGTTCAGAATCGCGGCGCGCTCTGCGGCGGAGGTCTTGCCCCAGGAAGGGGCCGCCTTGTGCGCAGCGTCCAACGCCAGTTCGATGTCTTCCGCCGTGCCGCGGGCCACCTGGCAGAACGCCTTGCCGGTCACCGGGGTGATGTTCTCGAAATACTGCCCCTTCACGGGGGCCACCCATTCGCCGCCGATCCAGTTTTCGTACCGGTCCTTGAAAGTGACCTTCGACCCGTCGGTTCCCGGCTGTGCATAAACGGTCATGTGCTTAGCTCCTTTGCTGTGCAGGAGGCGGGCCACAGGGGCGTCCGCCGTTGAAGACAGCGTAGGAGCCGGGAGGTTGCAGCAAGGTTGCGCCCCACCTGCCCCCCCTAACCTCGCAAGCTCGGCCAGGGAACCCTGCAGGCGTGGGCCCATCCTCGGAACCCAAGATACAAATTAGGCGCGCAATTCGGCTTCCAGCCGTTCCAGGTCGGCCACGACGGCGGCCCGCTTGGGTGAGCGCGGCGGCAGGAGGCGGAGCGCGGCGCGGCGGATTTCGACGTCGTCACTTGCCTCGGGAAGCGTGGCGTACTTGAGCAGGGACTCGGCACTGCCATCGGTGAGGACCGCTTCCCGCAGCAGGGATGAAACCCTGTTCCTCAAGTCCACGATGCCCGGTGCCTCGGAGCGCGGAAGCACCCCGCCGCGGTAAATCTCCAGGGCAATCCGGTGTGCACCGCGCTGCAGGCAACTGAGCACCTGGCCCGTGTCCGGCACCAGGTCGATGGGCAGGCGGTAGGGGCGCGAGCCGGGAACAGCCTCCGGGGAGAGCTGCTGGAGGACTTTGCGCAGGCGGACCATCTCGGCGCGCAGTGTCATGGTGGAGCCGTCCCCTGGATACAGCAGCGAGCTCAGTTCCTCCGCTGTGAGCCCGTCCGGGTGCATGCTGAGCAGGGCAAGGATCTCGCTGTGCCGGGCGGACAGGGAAACGGTCTTGCCATCCAGGCTGAGCAGTGCCTGGTCGCGGCCCAGCAGCTGCAGGCTGTTCCGGTAGAGGCTGCCTTCCTTGGCACCCTGGCCCTGCCTTCCTGCAGCAGCCGGGGACCGTCGTCGTACCGGCTTCCTGGCCAGCTCCGCCGCATGCTGCAGGCGCTCCACCCGCAGTTGCGCCTGGGCGGCCGCCACCGTTGCCTCAACCAGGGACAGGGTGTGCGGCGCCACCGCCGTGGCCGTTCCGGTGATGTCCACGACGCCGAGCACGGCGCCCGAATCGGGGTCATGGAAGGGGACGGCGGTGCAGCTCCAGGGATGGACGGTGCGCTGGTAATGCTCGGCGCCGGCGATCTGGATACCCCTGCCCAGGGCCAGGGCGGTGCCCGGGGCGCTGGTGCCAACACTGGCTTCGGACCAGTCGGCGCCGGGGACGAACATCATCCCTTCGGCCCGGCGTTGCAGCGTGGGGTCCCCGTCCACCCACAGGAGCCTGCCCACTTCATCCCCCACGGCCACCAGGAGTCCGCTGTCGTGGCTGGGCTGGACCAGGAGCTTGTTGATGACCGGCATGATCGCGGCCAGGGGGTGCTGCCGGCGGTACTCCTCCAGCTCCTCGAAGTCCAGGGCCAGAGGCGCGGCCGTGTTGTCCGGGTTTGCCTTGAAGCTGGCGGACCGCAGCCAGGATTCCCTGATGAGTTTGCGCAGGCCGGGGATTTCGGGAGTGGCGGCGCCGGCCAGGGCGTGATCCAGGCGCTCGTGTCCGGCCAGGGCGGCACGCTGGCGCGGTTCAGGCTGGAGCAGGTTCGTCATCGAACTCCCGGGAAGTGCAAGCGTGCGGCACTGTCATTTCAAGCCCGCGCACTCCTGCGCGCCGGACTCAGCTTCAGCTGTGCATGGCTGGATACCCAAGCCAGCATAGCCCGGTAAGAACTCCCTGTCATGGGTGTACCCCAACAAGCTCTTCCAGAGCATCCGCGCCCGCTGCGGCTCCCCCGGTGGCTGTTCCCTTCCGGATCCGCGTCGGATCAAACCGGCGGACCCTGAACGGCTACCAGCTTTTGCGCTGCACCTCTGACCAAGGATGCGGCAACCACCTTCTGGCCTGGGTCTTCGCGCAAACTCTTGATGCTCGCTACCGCCTCCAGCACTGGCCCCAAGTGGACAGTGAGGAAAGACGTGAGATCCTCGGCCCGTTGATCTTCAGGCATCGGGACGTCAAGATCCAGCAGAGCTGCGAGCTGGTCCTCTTCGCCTCCAACAAGCTGTGAGAGGCGGGTCCGGACGTGGCACACCTGCTCCTTCGGGTCCTGGTTTCGCCAAGAGGCCGCAGCCACAGGGCAATGTTCACGTAGTACTGCAATCCGTACTGCGACTTTTGCAGTTCGACCACGGTGATCACGTCGTCGGTGATGCGGTACCAGGATCCGCTGGTCTTCGAGAATCCGGCACTCTCCATTAAGCCGTCAAAGGTAGTTTGAATGACATTCCTGCTCATGGCCCTCCGTAGGACATGACCTGCCGCCGGGGTAAGTAAAGGGTCAGCCGCGGGAGATGCGGATCATGTCCTCCCGCGGCACCACCTTGATCCGTTCGCGCACCACGTGGTCCAGCCCCTCGGGACCGGTCCAGGCGGCGCCCAGGCCTGCCTCGTGGGCGTCGAGCCTGTTCCACCCTTCCCACGTGGTGTATTCGATGCCGCGTTCCTCAAGCAGGTCGATGATGGCCTGCGGATCCGGGTTTTGTGCTGCGGGGAGGTTCAGCCGGTCCTCCAGCAGGAAGCCGATGGTCTCCAGCGCATCACCCTTGGTGTGGCCGATCAGCCCGACGGGGCCGCGCTTGATCCAGCCCGTGGTGTAGATGCCCGGGACGGGGTTGCCTCCGGCGTCCAGGACGCGGCCGCCTTCGTTGGGGATGACGCCGCGCTTGGCGTCGTACTCCAGTTCGTCCAGGGCGGAGCCGTGGTAGCCGATGGCCCGGTAGACCGCCTGGACGGGGTACTCGACGTACTCCCCCGTGCCCTTGGCGTTGCCGGCCCCGTCCAGCTGCATGCGCTCGAACTTGATGCCGCCCACCTTGCCGGTGCCGTCGTCGAGCACTTCAACGGGGCTGTGCAGGAAGTGCAGGTGCAGCCTGCGTGAGGAGGGGTTCTCCGACTCCGCGTGCTCCTCCACCAGCCAGTTGGTGAGTGTGTTCACCATGGTCTTGACCTGGTTGTTGCTCCGGATCGCTTCGTCCGACGCCTCGTCGAATTCGAAGTCCTCCGGGTACAGGACAATGTCCACATCGTTCATGTGGCTGAGTTCGCGCAGTTCCAGCGGGGTGAACTTCACCTGGGCCGGGCCGCGGCGGCCGAAGACGTGCACGTCCGTCACGGGCGAGGTCTTCAGGCCCTGGTAGACGTTGTCTGGAATCTCGGTGGTCAGCAGCTCCTCCGGGTGCTTGACCAGCATGCGCGCCACGTCCAGGGCCACGTTGCCGTTGCCGATGACGGCGATTTCCCGGGCCTCCAGCGGCCACTCGCGGGGAACATCCGGGTGGCCGTCGTACCAGGAGACAAAGTCGGCGCCGCCGAACGAGCCCTGCAGGTTGATCCCTGGAATCTCCAGGTCCGCGTCCTTCACGGCGCCGGTGGAGAAGATCACGGCGTCGTAGAAGGCCCGGAAATCGTGCAGCGTGAGGTCCCGGCCGTAGGTCACATTGCCCAGGAACCGGATGTCGCCGCGGTCCAGGACCTTGTGGAGGGCGTTCACGATGCCCTTGATGCGGGGGTGGTCCGGGGCCACGCCGTAACGGATCAGGCCGTAGGGCGCCGGGTAGGCCTCGAAAAGGTCGATGCTGACCTGGAAGTCGCCGTCCTTCACCCCGCTGGACTTGGTGAGGATGTCCGCAGCATAGACTCCTGCCGGTCCCGCGCCGACGATGGCGACGCGGAGGGGACGGTTGGCGGCGGTTTCGCTCTGATTGGACACCGGGAGCCCTTCTGAACTGGTCCTGCTCACGTTTCATGAGACTGCGCCGCGTCATGCAGCACACAGTCGCCCATTCTAGTTGGCGGCCAGGGCCACCACCTTGCCCTCGCGGTACAGGAGCGCCCGCAGCTCGGACTCGGCCGAGTCCAGACGCTTAGGGTCGATGGTTTCGCCCGCGTGGTAGTGGTCCAGGACGCGGGGGTCCACGTAGCTCTTGCGGGCGATTGAGGGTGTGTTTCCCAGCGTCTCCGCGGCATCGTGCATGGCCCGGCTGATGGCCCGCTTCCGTTTGGCCGCCGTTCGTTGGGCGCCCGTGCGGGCCAGGCTTGCCGCCGCCGCCACCGTGCCGCGCAGGGTGCGGAAGTCCTTGGCCGTAAAGTCCGAGCCCGTCCGTTCCTTCACGTAGGCATTGATGTCCGCGCTGGTTACCGGACGCCAGGTCCTGCCCTCCTTGTAGGCCAGGAGCCGGGCATTGGGCCCGCGGCGCTTGAGCAGGCGCAGCAGGACGGCGAGATCGGGGTCGCGGATTTCCGATTCCCAGTCCTTGCCGCTCTTGGCGGGGAAGCGCAGCAGGATCCGGTCCTTGCGCACCTGGACGTGGGCGCACAGCAGCGTGGCCAGGCCCCGGCTGCCGTTCTCGTTGGTGTACCGTTCAGACCCCACCCGCAGGGATCCGCTGTCCAGCATCCGGAACGCCCCCGCCAGGACCCGCTCCCTTGTGAAGCCCTCGCTGCGCAAGTCCATGGTGACCCGGCGGCGGGCGGCAGGCAGCGATTCGGCGAGCTGGAGGGACCGGTCGAACTTCAGCCGGTCCTTTCGCTCCCGCCACTCGGGATGGTAGATGTACTGGCGCCGGCCTACCCCGTCCACGCCCGTGGCCTGGATGTGGCCGTTCTCAAACGGGGCAATCCAGACGTCCGTCCATGCCGGCGGGATGCCGATGCTTTCCAGCCGGTCGCGGATGGGACCGGGCGGCAAGGTGGAGCCGTCCAGGTCACGGTAACTGAAGCCTTTGCCGGCCGGCACCCTGCGGTAGCCGCGGCCCGAGGCGTTGCTGCGCCGGAGCCTCATGGGGCCGGCTGCGGGGTACGGGCACATTTCATGAAAGCAAGCCTACTGACTATTTTCCGGATTTCCCCGCCCGCCTGCTGGAATACCTGCCAGGGGGATGCTGTTATGGACAGCGTGCCCATGCCAGACAGAACCCCCACAGCCACTTCCTCCCCCGCCCGGTCCGGAATAGGAACGACGGGGCCCGCGGGCCCCAAGCCTCTGGGTGCGGGCCCCAAGCCTCTGGCCAAGGACACGACGGCGGGAATGCTGTTCGGCATCGGCGCGTACGTTCTGTGGGGGCTGCTCCCCCTGTACTTCTTCATCCTGATGCCGGCCGGCGCCGTCGAAATCGTGGCCAACCGCGTGGTGTGGTCGCTCCTGTTCTGCGCCCTCCTGATCACGGTCACCAGGGCCTGGGGCGCGCTGGTGACCGCGCTGAAGGACCGGAGGGTGTTTGGCTCCCTGGCGCTGGCCGCTTTCCTGATCGCCATCAACTGGCTGACCTACACCTACGGCGTGACCACCGGACAGGCGGTGGAAACGTCCCTTGGCTACTTCATCAACCCGCTCGTCTCGGTGCTCCTCGGCGTGCTGGTCCTGAAGGAGAAGCTGCGGCCGCTCCAGTGGACCGCCGTGGGCGTCGGCTTCGTGGCCGTAGGCGTCCTCACCTACTCCTACGGCAAGCTGCCGTGGATCGCCCTGACCCTGGCCTTCAGCTTCGGCCTGTACGGCTTCGTCAAGAACCGGGTGGGATCGCGGGTGGACGCCATCACCAGCCTCAGCGTGGAGACCATGGTGCTGGCCCCGCTGGCCGCCGTGGCCATGGTGGTCCTGGCCGCGAACGGCAGCGCCACACTGACCTCACAGGGCGCCGGGCACTTCTGGCTGCTGCTGGCCTCCGGCGTGATCACCGCCGTCCCGCTGCTCTTCTTCGGCGCTTCCGCGCGGCGGCTGCCCATGACCACCATCGGGCTGCTCCAGTATTTTGCGCCCGTGCTGCAGTTCCTGGTGGCCCTGCTGGTGTTCCGGGAAGCCATGACCGTGGAGCGCTGGATCGGGTTCGGCGTGGTGTGGCTCGCGCTGCTCATGCTGACCCTTGACATGCTCAGGACGGCGCGCAGGAACTCGGTGGCCCGCAGGGCAGCGCTCAGCCGGGCCGCCTGACGCAACACCGGGCGCAAGCCGCCGCACCGTACCAACACAGAAGGCGGGCTCCCCATCGGGAGCCCGCCTTCTGTGCGTTGCCGGAGGGAGTCGTTCCGGTTAAGCGTTGGCCTTGATGGCGGCCGCCAGGACATCCAGGCCGTCGTTCAGCAGTTCGTCGGTAATGACCAGCGGCGGCAGCAGGCGGATGACGTTGCCGTAGGTGCCGCAGGTGAGGATGATGACACCTTCCTTGAGGCAGGCGGCGGCAACAGCCTTGGTCAGTTCCGGGTTGGGCTCCTTGGAGCCGGCCTGGACAAGTTCGACGGCGAGCATGGCGCCGCGGCCGCGGACGTCACCGATCACGGCGGTGCCGGCAGCGGCGAGTTCGGCCTGCAGGTCGCGGAGCCGGCCCAGTGCGAGTTCCTCGATGTGGCGGGCGCGGCCGTTCAGGTTGTACTCCTCCATGGATCCGATGGAGGCAAGGGCTGCGGCGCAGGCCACCGGGTTTCCGCCGTAGGTGCCGCCGAGTCCGCCCGGGTGCACGGCGTCCAGCAGGTCCGCGCGGCCAGTGATGGCGGACAGCGGCATGCCGCCGGCAATGCCCTTGGCCATGGTCAAGATGTCCGGGACAACGCCCTCGTGGTTCACGGCGAACCATTCACCCGTGCGGCAGAAACCGGACTGGACCTCGTCCGCGATGAAGACGATGCCCTTGTCCTTGGCCCAGGCGGCCAGCGCCGGGAGGAAACCCTCGGCCGGGACGATGAAGCCGCCCTCACCCTGGATGGGCTCGATGATGATGGCGGCCACCTGGTCGCCGCCGATCTGCTTCTCGATCATGGTGATGGCGCGCTTGGCAGCTTCGGCACCCGTGATGGCGGGGTTTTCCTCGCGGTACGGGTAGCTCATGGGCATCCGGTACACCTCGGGCGCGAACGGTCCGAAGTTGGTCTTGTACGGCATGGCCTTGGCGGTCAGCGCCATGGTCAGGTTGGTGCGGCCGTGGTATGCGTGGTCGAAGGCCACGACGGCGTCCCGTCCGGTGGCCAGGCGGGCCACCTTGACGGCGTTCTCCACGGCTTCGGCGCCCGAGTTGAAGAGGACGGTGCGCTTCTCATGGTCGCCCGGGGTGAGGCGGTTCAGCTGCTCGGCGACCGCCACGTAGCCTTCGTAGGGGGTGACCATGAAGCAGGTGTGGGTGAAGTGCTCCACGGCTTCCTTGACGGCACCGACGACGGCGGGATCGGACGCTCCCACGCTGGTCACGGCAATGCCGGAGCCGAGGTCGATGAAGGAGTTGCCGTCGACGTCGTGGATGATCCCGCCGTCGGCGTCTGCAACGTAGACCGGGACGCTGGAGGCGACGCCGGCAGCCACCACGGACTTGCGGCGTTCGGTCAGTGCCACGGACTTGGGGCCCGGGAAGTCGGCCTGGACGTTGCGCTTCTGCTCGAGGCGGTAGGTGATGTCTGATGCGGTGGTGGTCATGATGTCGTGCCTTTCTTGAAAACCGGGGAAATGTCAGGCGTCGAGGGCGGACATCACGTGCTTGATGCGCGTGTAGTCCTCCACGCCGTACATGGAGAGGTCCTTGCCGTAGCCGGACTGCTTGAAGCCGCCGTGCGGCATTTCGGCGGTGAGCAGGATGTGGGTGTTGATCCAGACGGCGCCGAAGTCCAGGTCGCGGCTCAGCCTCATGGCGGTGCCGTGGTTGCTGGTCCAGACGCTCGATGCCAGGGCGTAGTCCACGTCGTTGGCCAGGGCCACCGCTTCTTCTTCGGTACTGAACTTCTGCACCGTGATGACCGGGCCGAAGGTCTCCTTCTGCACCACGTCGTCGGTCTGCTTGGCTCCGGTGATGATGGTGGGTTCGAAGAAGTAGCCCTTCTCCCCCGCCCGGTGGCCGCCGGTCTCGATCCGGCAGTTGGCCGGCAGGTTCTCCACCACGGAGGTGACGGCGTTGAAGTGGTCCACGTTGTTCAGCGGGCCGAAGTAGTTGTCTTCGTCGTTTTGGGAGCCGGTGTGCAGGGTCCTGGTGTGCTCCACCATGGCGGCCACGACGTCGTCGTGCACGGAGTCCTCCACCAGCACGCGGGTGATGGCGGTGCAGTCCTGGCCGGCGTTGAAGAAGGCGAACTCGGCGATGGCCGCGGCGCTCTTCTTGATGTCGGCGTCCTTGAACACGATGGCCGGGGCCTTGCCGCCCAGTTCCAGGTGCGCGCGCTTGAGGCTCTTGGCGGCCCCGGAGGCAACAGCGATGCCGGCGCGGACCGAACCGGTGATGGACACGAGGCCTGGGACCTTGTGCTCCACCATCATGGCGCCGGTTTCGCCGGTGCCGAGCACCACGTTCAGGACGCCGGCCGGGAAGATGTCGCCGGCAAGCCGGGCCAGGACCAGGGTGGATTCGGGGGTGGTGTCGGACGGCTTCAGGACCACCGTGTTGCCGGCCGCGAGCGCGGGACCAATCTTCCAGATGGCCATCAGGAACGGGTAGTTCCAGGGGGCCACCTGGGCCACGACGCCGATGGGTTCGCGGCGGACGTAGGAGGTGTGGCCCTCGAAGTATTCACCCGCGGACTTGCCTTCAAGGATGCGGGCGGCGCCGGCGAAGAAGCGCAGCTGGTCGGCACCGGCGGCAACTTCCTCGGAGGCGATCAGGGAGCGGACCTGGCCGGTGTTGCGGTGCTGGGCTTCGACGAGTTCGTCGCTGTTGGCCTCGATGGCGTCGGCGAGCTTGAGCAGCATCAGCTGCCGCTGGCCCGGGGTGACATGCTTCCAGGTCCTGAAGGCGTCCTTGGCAGCCGCCATGGCGGCATCGACGTCCGCCTGCACGGAGACGGGGGCGTGCGCCACTACTTCGCCGTTGGTGGGGTTGACCACGTCCAGCAGGGTGGTGCCGGCGGGGGTGACGAACTTCCCGTTGATGAAGTTCTGCAAGGTTTGGACCACGGTGTGCAACCTCTTTCGTAAGGGCCATCGGCGGCCGGGCGGAGACCAGGACGGATGGATGGAACTGCCTTGAGCCTATGCCAGCGCCCAAGTCGGGTGAATAGCCACCTGCACACCCTTGTCAAAGAGGTTTAGTGCGGTTGCCCAGCTCACGTTTATCCTTGCTTCATGGCCATTTCCCTTGCTGCCCTGGTGGGCGTATCGTCCCTGAAGCTGTCAAAAGCGGGCGTGGCGGAGACTACCTGGTACCAGGACATCAACTGGGTCGCTGTCACCGAACTGGAGGATCCGCAGCGGTTCCTCAACGGCGGGGAGCTGGTCCTCACCACCGGCCTGCGCCTGCGCTCCGCCCCCGAGCAGCGCCGCTTTGTCCGCCAGGTGCAGCGGGCCGGCGCGGTGGGCATCGGATTCGGCGTGGGCCTCTCGCATGAAGCGGTGCCGCCAGCCCTGCTCGCGGAGGCCAACCGCTGGGGCCTGCCCGTGGTGGAAGTGCCGTACGAGACCCCTTTCATCGCCATCACCAAGCTTGTGGCCGACGCGCAGTCCGCGGACCACTACGCCAAGCTGGAACGGCTGATCGCCGGCCATCAGGTCCTGGCGCGGGCACTGCTGACCGGCGGCGGGGTGGCCGAACTGTTGAAGAACCTGGGCGGCATGCTCCGCACGGATGTTGCCCTCACGCAGTTCACCGCGCAGCTGTACAACAGCAGCACCGCCAGCCCGTCAGCGGACACCTGGTCCAGCTATCCCGTCCCCACCGGCCGCCGTGATGCCTGCACGCTGTGGGTGCGCCAGCCGTTCGAGGACACGGGCATCATCGGCTACGCGCAGAACCTGATCAGCGTGGAGTTGAACAACATGGTCAAGCAGCGGCAGGCCCAGCGCGCCCTCTGCGGCCAGGTGCTGGAGGACGTGATCCACGGGGCGCTCGAGACCAGCGAGGCCCAACGCCGCCTGGCCGGTGTGGGCGTAAACAGCACCCGCAAGAATGTGGTGCTGCTGGCCGTGTCGGCTGCCCACGGCAAGGCCCTGGGCAGCACCTCCGTGCCGCTGGAACTGGAGAAGGCGGTTGCCGCCGTGGTGGGCAAGGACCTGGTGCTGGTGGTCAATGACGACGGCGGGACGGCACCGGCGCTGGCACGGAAGCTCAGCGACCACCTCGCCGAGGCTGGGATCCACGCCACGATCGGCATCGGCGGGGCGTACACCAAGCCGAACGGCCTGCGCTGGAGCTACTTCGAGGCCCGGGACGCCGCCAGCCACGGCCTGCCGGTCAACGAACCCGAGCGGCTCAGCCTGACCTCACTGCTGCTGGCCAGCGAGGATGTGCCGCTGGCGGACATGGCCCACGAGTCGCTGAACCCCCTGCGGTCCTTCGACGCCGCGCACGGCTCGGAGCTGATGGCCACACTGGAGAGCTACCTGAACAACAACGGCTCGGTGGCAGCGGTGGCGGAGGAACTCACGCTGCACCGCAACACCGTCCGGTACCGGCTGGCCCAGATCACCGAGCTCACGGGGTACGACCCCGCCGTCACCGCCGACCGGGTGCAGCTGTGGCTCGCCCTGGCGGTGGCCCGGTTGTCGGCGCGCCAGGGCAAGTAACCGGGAAAAGCTGCCGGGGTCAGATGACGCCGTGGCCCAACAGGTCCCGCGACTTCTTCCACGACTTCCGGAACTCGGCCTGGGCCGCCAGCATCCGTTCTTCCTGCTGGTTGAGCAGCTGCGCATAGACGCCTGCCCTGGCCGCCTCGGTGTCATCGGCGGCGATGCCGGCCAGCAGGTCGCGGGCCACGGCGGCGTCCTGGAACCGGCCTAGGATCTTTTGTTGCCTACGGGCCGCCTTGGCCACCTTGCCCGCCCGCTTGCCGTGCACCAGCACAGCCGATTCCGCCACATGGCGCAGCCGCTTGGCGTCCTTGCGGACACGGTGCAGGGCCAGCTCCTGTTCCCTGCCGCGCCGCGCTCGCTTGACCGCCTTGCGGGAACGCCGAAGCCGTTTGGCCGCTTTGTCCACCGCCTTCGCCGCCGCCCGCCGCCCGGGCCTTACCGCTTCGGCGCGCACCGGCGGGCTGTCGCGGAAGTCCTCAAGCTTATCCAAAAGCCGGAAGTAGCGCTCAGTCCCCAAGGCTTCCTGCAGGAGCCGGTATGCGGCATCGTAATCGGTGCTTGTGCGCTCCTCCAGCCGTGTCGTGGCCTCCGCAATGCCTTCCCCGGGCGGCAGGCCGGCCAGCTGTCCGCGGAGCTGCTCCCTCAGGACTTCGGCGTCACGCGGCTGCCCCAGCAGCTGGCCCAGCCACTTCAGCTCATTCCGCAGCTTGCGGACCGGCGATGCCCGGTAGAGCCTGCCGTAAGCACCCAGCACCGAGCGGATCCGGCGTGCTGCCGAGCGCATGGCGTGCACTGCCTCAGGTTCCTCGCCCCGGACGGCGGCATCGCTGGCAAGGATCTGGTCAATCTGCGCGCCCACGTAGACGGTGACGACGGCGGCTGCCGGCGCACGCTTTCCGGCCAGCAGGGCCGGGCTGCTTTCGGGCGTGGCGGTGTCGCCGCCTTGCCCACCTCCGGCCTCTTCATCGGCGCCGCTGCGCTTTGCGGCCGCCTTGCCGGCCTTTTTGTCATCGCCGAGTGCCCGGGCCAGTTTGGAGGCGTGGCCGGCGGGGCGGGCTCCGGCAGCGGCGAGCAGTTCCTCCACGGGCCCAAAAAGGCCGGGATCTCCATGGACCAGTTCCAGTTCCCACTCGCGCCACTGCTGACGGGCGGCTGGGGCCTTGTCCCTGTCCTGGAGCCGTTCGGCGGTCACCTGGTCGTCGGCGAGGTCGGCGAGGTGCACGCCGTCTTCCCCGTACAGGGGGTAGGTGGTGCGCCGGGTTTCCAGGCGGACCACCGGCACCGGGACGGCACCCCGAAGGTAGGCGTGAAGGTGGGTGAGCAGGTTGTCCGGGACGACGTCGGGCCGGCCCAAGGGTGCGTGCAGTTCCGTGCGGTGCTGCGGCCCTTCCCCCTCCGCGGCAGCCTGTGGCGGCAGCTTCAGGTGCCAGCCGGCGTCCTTTCCACCGGTGCGGCGGCGGAGTGTGATGCGCCGGGCGGCGAGGGCATGCTTTGGGGTATCGAAGTACACCGCCTCCAGGAGGTCGGTATGCTGCTTGCCCGTCCGGGCCACCCCGGCCGCCTGCTCCAGTGGGGGCACGGCGGCGCCGGCGTCGACGTCGTACTTCTTCTCGATTTCCAGTCCCCGGGAAGCCTCCACAGCCGTCCTTCCGCACCACCTGGTCCACGCCAGGCCCTCCGACAGTCCGTTGGCAGTCTATTCCAGCGGCTGCAGCCCGGGAGAGGTTGCCCACAAAAGGACAAACATCAAACGTCTAACCTTTACGCTGGAAGGTATGCCCGCCACTCCCCCCTCCTCCCCATCCTTGGCTACCTATGCGCCCGCGGTCACTCCAACCGCCCCGGCAACCGTCACGGCCGCTGCCAAGCCGCGCTCCGCCGTCGTGTTCGGGGTGATCGGCCTGGTGCTGATCGGGCTCAATCTTCGGGCGGGCATTACCGGGGCATCCGCCCTGCTGCACGACCTCCAGGCGGTGCTTGGTTACGGGGCGCTGGTAGCGGCCATCATTCCGTCCATCCCCACGCTCTGCTTCGCAGTGGCGGGCGCCGCCACCTCCTGGCTCACCGGCAGGGTGGGAGTGGAGAAGGCGATCCTGCTGTCCCTGGCCCTGCTGGCCGGCGGCCTGCTGCTGCGCGGGATCCCCGCCACCGGCATGCTCGTGGCCGGCAGCGTGGTGGGCATGTCCGGCCTGGCAATCTGCAACGTGGCCATGCCGTCCTTCATCCGCGAACACTTTGCCTCGCGCACCTCGCTGATGACCGCCGTGTACACGGTGACCATGACCACCGGCGGCACGCTGACCTCCGTCGCGGTGGTGCCGCTGGCCCACGCCCTGGGGTCTCCTTCGGCCGCGGTGGGCGCCGTGGGCATCGCCGCGGTGGCGGCCTTCCTGGGTTTCCTGCCGGTGGCACTGCATGCCCACCGCAACACGGTCAGGAGCACCGCCGGCCACGTTTCCCCCTGGCCCCTGCTGCGGACCCGCAAAGGCCAGCTCCTCACCGCGATCTTTACGCTGCAGGCCCTCCTCGCCTATGCCCTGCTGAGCTGGTTCCCGTACATGCTCACCACCATGGGCCTGAGTGCCTCGGACAGCGGGCTGATGTTCGGGCTCATGCAACTGGTCTCCGTTCCGGCCGGCATGGTGCTGATCGCCATCGGCTCCCGCCCCGGGATGCTGCGTCCGGCGTTCTACCTGGTAAGCATCACCATGGCCGTGGGCATCCTGGCGCTCCTGTTCCTGCCCGTGGGCCTGGCGGCCGTCCCCGCCGTCCTGCTGGGCTTTGGTTTGGGCATCTTCCCGCTGGTGATGGTCATGATCAGCCGCAGCGGCACCAGCACCTCCGAAACCACTGCGCTGTCCACGCTGGCCCAGTCCTCGGGGTACCTGCTGGCCACGGCGGGCCCGTTCGGCATGGGACTGCTGCACAGCGCCACGGGCGGCTGGATCCTGCCGCTGGCCCTGCTGCTGGCGCTGGCCCTGGTCCAGATCGTGGTGTCCCACCTGATTACCGGCCGCGCAATGTCCGGCAAGACCGCAGGCACTGCCCCGGGCACTGTTCCGGCCGGCACTGCGGATGGAAGGAAGTAGCCGGTGTCCCTGAGCCCGTCAGTCCGCCCGCCACTCGCCGCCGAAATCACGGCCAAGCTGCGGGACATGGTCCACACCGGCGAGTGGCCCCTGAACCAGCGCATCCCTTCGGAGCCCGAGCTCATGGCCCGGCTTGGCGTCTCCCGCGGAACCCTCCGGGAAGCAGTCAAGGCCCTGGCCCACGGCGGCATGCTGGAGGTCCGGCGCGGGGACGGCACCTACGTGCGCGCCACCAGCGAGATGTCCGGTGCTGCGCAGCGGATGTACCGGGACCACAGCGAGCAGCACATCCTGGAGGTGCGGCTGGGCCTGGATACGCAGGCTGCACGGCTGGCGGCACGGAATGCAACGGACCAGGACGTCACCGCCCTGCGTGCCCTCCTCACCAGCCGGGACCACGCCTGGAACAATGATGACTTCGAGGCCTGGGCGGACGCCGACTGGCACTTCCACGAGGGCATCGCGAGGGCGTCCGGCAACCCGCTGCTGCACGAGCTCTACGCCAGCTTCGGTACAGTGTTCCACCAGGATCTCCTCAAGCAGCAGCGCCGGCCCGGCTTCAACGGGCTGCCGCGGGACGGCCACGAGACGCTCCTGGATGCGATCGAACGGCGGGACGAAGACGCTGCCGTGGCCACGGTGAACCGGAACCTGAACTCCTGCGCGGAGTGGCTGGCGGAGTAGTCCACCGGCCCTCCAGGAGGTGAACTGTTGGGCCCGGGGTTTCTACCCGACCCCAACCATCAGTAGGCTTACCATCTGACGAAGGATGTTCTGCCCTGCCCTGCACCCCGCGGCGCAGGGCACCCTCCGGACGATGAGGAGTCCCCATGGCGCGATCACCACGCCTCAATGAGCAGGAACTGGACAACGGGTCCCCCCGGGAAGTGCGGGCCGGCGAAGTGCGGACCGGGGCAATGCCGGCTGACGTGGCACCTGCCGACGCAGGGCAGCCCGGCGGCACACCCCGCCAGGGGCAGCGCCTCGGCCCCCTCAGCAAACCGCAGGGGTCCCGGCCGCCGGGCGCATTGTGGTCCGACGGCCTGGGCAGGGCGGGCACCCGTGCGGCCCAGATCCTGCTGGTGGTACTGGTGGTCGCCGTCTCAGTTTTCGCACTGATGCAGATCAAGCTCCTGGTGATCCCCGCCCTGATCGCCCTGATCCTGGCCGCAGCGATCGGCCCGTTCGTGAACATGCTCCGCCGCCGCGGGATACCGGGCGGCCTGGCCACCGGCATGGCCTTCGTGGCGCTGCTGGTGATCCTGGCCGGCGTGTCCACTGTCATCTACTTCTCGGTGCGGAACCAGTGGGGTGAACTGGCGGCGCAGGCTTCGTCCGGCGTGGACGAGCTGGAGCAGTTCCTGCTGACGGGGCCAATCCCCATTGAACAGGAGCAGCTCAACCAGGCACGGGAGTCGGTGGTGCAGTTCGCCACCAGCAGCCAGGTCCGCTCCGGCGCGGTCACCGGACTGTCCGTGGTGACCGAGTTCATTGCCGGGGCCAGCCTTATGGTGGTCATCCTGTTCTTCTTCCTCAAGGACGGCGCCAAAATCTGGGACTTCTTCCTCCGCCCCTTCTCAGGCCAGCGTGAAGCCAAGTTGCGCCGCTCGGGCCGCCGCACCCTTGAGGTACTGGGCGGCTATGTCCGGGGCACCGCAATCGTTGCCCTGGTGGATACCGTGGCCATCGGCGCGGCCCTGCTGATCATGCAGGTGCCGCTGGCCATTCCACTGGCCATCATCGTCTTCATTACCGCCTTCATCCCGCTCGTGGGCGCAACCGTCGCCGGCATCCTTGCCGCCCTGGTGGCGCTCGTGGCGAACGGCCCGGTGGTGGCCCTCATCGTGGTGGCCGTCGTCGTGGCGGTGAACCAGCTGGAGGGCGACCTCCTGCAGCCGATCGTCATGGGCAAGTCCCTCCAGCTTCACGCCCTGGTGATCCTCATGGCCTTGACTGCCGGCACCATCCTGGCCGGGATCGTGGGTGCGGTCCTGTCCGTCCCGCTGGCGGCCGTGGCCTGGGCGATCATCCAGGTGTGGACGGCGGAAGACCCGAACCTGAAGGACATGAACCCGGACCTGCCGCCGCCCAATACCCAACCGGTGTAGCAGCGACCCCAGCAGCAGACAAAGCAGCGGCCCGGCACTTACGTGCCGGGCCGCCGTCGTCCGCTCTGTGCCGGCTGGCTGCTACTCGCCGCGCAGACCCGCAAAGACGTTCTTGGGACGCTGCATCTCGCCGTGCTTGGCGCCCAGGATGATCACCAGGGCTGCGAAGCCGGGGATGGCCCACTGCAGGAGCTTGAGCTGCTGCTGGGCCGCCTTCAGCTCGTCCGAGGCCGCACCGTGCGGCTCCGTTGCGCCTTCGGCGCCTTCACCGGCGAGCTTCTCCACCTTCTTGCCCACGATGCCCGAGTACAGGGTCACCGCAGCGCCCACCACGGTAACGGCGGTCTTGATGACCGTGTCGCGGGCCACGCCCTCCTGCTTGGCGATGCGGCCCTTGTTCTCCCATGCAATGGCGAGGTCGGCCACCAAGTGGGAGGCAAAGGCTGCAGTCTGGAACGGCGCCCACTTCATCCAGCCTGCACTGGAAAGCCGGGTGCGCTCCGAAGGGTCCTTGGCCTGGGCCGCTGCGCCGTTGAGCCCGATGGCGCCCATCAGGGAGCCGCCAAACCATGCTGCTGCCGTCAGGTCGTGAACTGAACGGGCAATGAGATTTCCTGCCATGATGTGCATTCCTAACGTTGTGAACTGGTTTCCAGATTGCCGCTGTGCCGCGGACTTCACTTGCCGTGTCCCATCGGGGTATGGTGCGCCCATGGTAAGCACACTTACTAATATTACGAAAGCCCGCCCCCGGGCTGGGGCAAACGCGTAATATCGTCGCCATGGGAAACACAGGAACATTGTTCGGCTGGGCCTTCGGGGACCCCGCCCGTGAAAGTGACAGCGGCTACGTGGACGGCCTGCAGCGCGAGGCGCTCAGGAATGCGCGGGAAACTGCGGAGGCCAAAGGCGTGGAAGCTGTGACCGGTTCCGAGATGTTCACCGTCCTCAGCGCGGATGATTCCCTGGTGGAGCTGGACAACGCCCCCGGCCAGCTGGTGGTCCGGTGTACCGTTCACGTCGAGGGACCGGGCGCAGAGAAGCTTCGGGCCGAAGGGCCCATGAACGGCTGAACCATGTCCGACGGCGATTCCACCCTCAGCCAGGCAGCGGACGCTGTCGAAGAGGCGTCCAACCACAAGGCCCTGGACGTCCTGGCCCGCACCGGGTTCGCCGTCATGGCACTGCTCCACGTGATCATCGGCGCCATTGCCATTGCCATCGCCTTCGGCCATCCGGGCGACGCCGAACCCACCGGTGCCATCGCCCAGCTCGCCGACAACACGTGGGGACCATTTCTCATGTGGGCCTGCGTGGCAGCGTGTCTCGGCCTTGCCCTGTGGCAGGCCAGCGAGGCAACACTGCGCGCCCGGAGCCTCCCCCGTAAGGAACGGCTGGCCAAGCTGGTCTCCTCGGGGTTCCTGGCCATCGCCTACGGCAGCGTGGGCCTCACCTTCGCGGGCTTCGCCCTGGGCCAGCGCAGCGACTCCGGCGAGAACACCCGGGATTTCAGCGCCAGCCTGATGGCCCACCCGCTGGGGCCGTGGGTCCTCGTAGCTTTGGGCCTGACCGTCCTGGGCATCGGCATCTACTTCATGGTCAAAGGATTCCGCCGCGGCTTCAAGGAGGAGCTGTTCCACTTCGACGGGACCCGGCGCGGCAGGCTCATCGACAGCCTGGGCGTGACCGGCCACATCGCCAAGGGGGTGGCCCTGGTACTCACCGGCCTGCTCTTCGTCATTGCTGCCGCCAAGCACAACCCGGACGAGTCCACCGGCCTGGACGGCAGCCTCAAGGCCCTGCAGGACCACCCGTTCGGGCCCGCCCTGCTGGTGGCCATTGGAGCGGGATTCATCGCCTACGGGATTTTCGCACTTGTCCGCTCGCGGTTCGGTCGCATGTAGAGCCGCCTTTCCGGGGTAGGAAGGAAACATGACCCAGCAACTGCGCGTTGGTTCCGCCGTCACCGGGAGTGCCGGGGAGGCTTTCGCTGCCCTCTTCCGGCTCCTGAAACTGGCACGCCCGGACCGGCCCATCCATCCCCGGGGCCTGGGCCTGGCCGGGGAGCTCACCAGGACCGGCAACCCGTCCGGCCCCAGCGGGATCGACTGGCTCGATTCCCCCGGCACTGACCAGGTGGTGGCCCGATTTTCGCGATCCGTGGGGCTGCCGCAGGCGCTGCCGGACATCCTGGGCCTGGCCCTCCGGATTTCGCCGTCCGGCGATGCCGGCCTGGGTGCCGCTCCGGATGCTGTCCTTGGTGCCGCCCCAACTGCCGGTCTCGGCGCGGCCGCTGGTGCCAACCCCGCCGATGTCCTGTTCGCCTCCACCGGCTGGCGACTGCCCGGCCGGTTCCTGCTGATGCCGCGGCTGGATGTCGCCGGAGCCACCCTGACCACGCTCATGCCGTACCGCGGCCGGCGGGGCCCGGTGCTGCTGGGTCTGCGCACGCGGAACCTTCCCCCGGGTTCACTTGCATCGGGGGAATGGGAGCTGGGACTGTTCTGGGCCAAACCGGGCGGGCCGTGGCGGGAGTGCGGGGAACTGCGGCTGCATGCCGGCACCGATCCAGGGGACATCCCGCTGCGTTTCGACCCCCTGGGGAACCAGCCGCCCGGGGCCCGGACCTACGGCTGGGCCCGGCGTCTCCGGAAGCCGTCCTACCGGGCCGCGCGGCGGCCGGCACCTCCCGCCGTCGTACGTCCTAAGGAACCCTGACGGGCAGCAGCCACACGCTACCAAACCACCACCCGAACCGGAAGGAACTCCATGTCCACCGTCTCGCAGCTGTTCACCTCCCCCGCGGCCGACGTCTGGCGGGTCATCGCCGACGGCTGGCTCTATTCCGGCTGGGTGGTGGGCGCGTCACGGATCAGGGACGTGGACGCCGAATGGCCGCAACAGGACGCCCGGCTGCACCACTCGGTGGGCGCCTGGCCGCTGGTGATCGACGACAGCACGCGCGTTACCGCCGTCGAGCCGGGCCGCTCGCTGGAACTCGTGGCGCGCGGCTGGCCGATGGGTGAGGCGAAGGTGGAGATCACGGTGGAGGACCGCGGCGGCCAGTGCCTGGTGACCATCGCCGAGGACGCCATCCGCGGACCCGGCAAGCTGATGCCGAAGTTCCTGCGGGATCCACTGATTTCGGCGCGGAACCGGGAGACCCTGCGGCGCCTGGAGCTGATGGCCGTTGGCGGCGCCGGCAAATAGAAGCCCTGAACAGCGCAGCCGGGTTAAGGCACTTTAATGCAGGAACCGCGGGACCAATGGACCCGCGGTTCCTGCGTTTGTCGATAGGCGGTTAGACCTGCGCGGCCACGCCGTCGCGGGAGATGTCCACCATGTCCTCGCGCGGCACCACCTTGACGCGCTCACGCTTGACCTCCACGCCGTGCGAGCCGCCCACTTCCGTGGCTGCTGCGCCGAGGGCGAGCTCGTGGGCGTCCAATGCCAGCCAGCCTTCCCAGCTGGTGAACTTCACGCCGCGGGAGTCGAGGAGTTCGACGACGGCGTCCTCCTCAGGTGCCGAAGCGACGGGGAGGTTTTCGCGGTCTTCCAGCAGGTAGGTCACGGTTTCCAGGGCGTCGCCCTTGGTGTGGCCGATGAGGCCGACCGGTCCGCGCTTGATCCAGCCGGTGGCGTAGATGCCCGGCACGTGCTGGCCGTCGACGTCCAGGACGCGGCCGCCGTCGTTCACGACGACGCCCTTCTTGTGGTCGAACTCCACGTCCGGGAGGGCGGAACCAAAGTAGCCGATGGCGCGGTAGACGGCCTGGACCGGGTAGTCCACAAACTCGCCGGTGCCGCGGGCGTTGCCGGTGCCGTCCAGCTCGGTGCGCTCGAACTTGATGCCGGCCACCTTGCCCGGGGTCTCGGCGTCGTCATAGATCTCCACCGGGCTGTGCAGGAAGTGCAGGTGCAGGCGGCGGGAGGCCTTGAGCTCGGAGAGGTCCTCGGGCTGCTCGGCGATCCAATTGGTGAGCGTGCCCACCATGGTCTTGGTCTGGTTGTTCGTCTGGATCTGGCGGTCCGATTCCTCGTCGAACTCGAAGTCCTCCGGGTACAGGATGATGTCCACATCCTTGGAGTGGGACAACTCGCGCAGCTCCAGCGGGGTGAACTTGACCTGGGCAGGCCCGCGGCGGCCAAAGACGTGCACGTCCGTGACGGGCGAGGCCTTCAGGCCGGCGTAGACGTTCTCCGGGATCTCGGTGGTGAGGAGGTCGTCGGCGTGCTTGGACAGCACGCGGGCCACGTCCAGGGCCACGTTGCCGTTGCCGATCACGGCGATTTCCTTGGCCTCCAGCGGCCATTCGCGCGGGACGTCGGGGTGGCCGTCGTACCAGGACACGAAGTCGGCGCCGCCGAACGAGCCCTCCAGCTCGATGCCGGGGATGTTCAGGTCCGCGTCCTTGATGGCGCCGGTGGCGAAGATGACAGCATCGTAGTGCGTGCGCAGGTCCTCGATGGTGAGGTCCGTGCCGTAGTCCACGTTGCCGAAGAAGCGGATGTCGCCGCGGTCCAGCACCTTGTGCAGGGCGTTGACAATGCCCTTGATGCGGGGGTGGTCCGGGGCCACGCCGTAGCGGATCAGGCCGTAGGGTGCCGGGTAGCGGTCAAAGAGGTCGATGCTGACAGTCAGCTCACCGCTTTTGACGGCTTCGCTCTTGGTGAGGATGTCCGCGGCGTAGACGCCGGCCGGGCCGGAGCCCACGACGGCGACGCGCAGCGGACGCGCAGCTGTTCCTACGGGAGTGCTGGATGACACGGCTGTGTTCCTTTTCTTCTGCATCGATTGCTGAGTAACTGCCGTTTTGAACGCTCATAACGGCAGTTACGGAGCAATCGATGGGTTTCAGGTGGTGAGGACGGTCTTGCGGGGGCTGTTCGGGGTGGTGGTGCTGTAGTCAGCGGTTTTGAAGTGCGACGGGGCGAACGGGCTCACGCGCACCACGTCACCGATGACAATCACGGCAGGATTTGCGACTCCGGCCGCCTGAGCCTGGTCGGCGATGGAACCGAGCGTGCCAATCGTGACGCGCTGGTCCGGCAAATAGCCGTTTTCCACGATACCAACAGGGGTGTCCTGCGGCAGGCCGGCTTCGCCCAGCGCGGACGCGGATTCGCGCAGCTGACCCACTCCCATGAGCAGGACGATCGTGTGGTCCGGGCGGGCGGGAACCTCGGAGAGTTCCTCGTGCCCGGTGACCACGCTGAAGCCCTTGGCCAGGCCACGGTGGGTGACGGGAATGCCGGCCGCTGCCGGAACGGAGATCGCGGAGGTGACACCGGAAACCACTTCAACCTCGACGCCGTGCTGCCGGCAATATTCGGCTTCCTCGCCGCCGCGGCCCAGCACGTAGGGGTCGCCGCCCTTGAGCCGGACCACGCGGTGGCCTTTCAGGGCTTCGTCGACGAGGATCCGGTTGATCTCCGCCTGCGGGACGGGGTGGTGGCCGGGGGTCTTCCCGACTTCGATGATCCGAACATCCGGGGCGAGTTCATTCAGGAGTTCGCGCGGGCCCAGGCGGTCCGCCACCACGACGTCGGCCTGGCCCAGGAGCCTGCGGCCGCGGACAGTAATCAAGCCGGTGTCGCCGGGACCGCCGCCGACCAACGCGACGCTGCCCGCGTGGGCGCGGCGCCGGCGCAGTGGAAGGTCGCCGGTTTCAAGGGCGGTGGCCACTGCGTCCCGGACGGCCATGGCGCGGCGGGGATCTCCACCGGCGTTGATGGCAATCTTGACGTCGTCCACCTCTGCCACCGCGGGGGTCCAGGCAGCAGAAGCTTCATGGTTGGAGGCGTTGACGCACCAAACCCGCTGCGCCTCGGCGTCGGCCGATACTTGGGCGTCCACGGCGGAATCGCCGGTGGCGGTCTGGACGAACCATACGCCGTCGACATCGCTGGAAACGTAGGGGCGCGCTGCCCAGGTGAGCAGGCCGGCGTCGGCCATCTCCTGGAGCGCGGGCGAGGCAACCGGAGCCACGACGGTGACCACGGCACCGGCGTCGAGCAGCCCCTTGGCACGGCGGGCAGCAACGGGGCCGCCGCCCACCACCAGCACCGGGCGGCCGAGCAGCCGCAGCGCCGTGGGGTAGATATCCTGAATTGCCATGAATCAACGGTAGGGCCGCGTCACAATGGGCTACAAAGGCCGAGCAACACCAGTTCACGTAAGGTAACGCTGCGTCACAAAGTGCTGCGGTCGGTCAACCCCACAGGCCCTCCGCCTGCGCCTTGACCAGCAAAGCGTTGGCGGTCCACCGCATCGATTCGATGGCCTCCTCCCGGCCCAACCCGCCCACGTCCGTGAGCCAGACCAGGGCTTCAATGCCGATGGCACTGCGGATGGCCAGCACCAGTTTGTGGATCTGCTCATCGGCCAGTTCCCCCTGCAGCGGCATCAGCGCTTCGGTCAGCCAGCCAATGGCGCGTCCCTGGCGCAGCGGCAGGCTCCGGTCCGGGCGGTCTGTGGACTCAAGCGACAAGCGCAGCATGGTCCGCTGCTGCGCCTCGGTTCCCAGGATCATGCGGGTGAACTCCACCACCACCGCATCGAGCCGCCCGGCCGCGTCCTGGGGCGGAGCGTCAGGCAGCATCGAGGTCCGCGCAGTCTCGGGATGCGCCGCGGCGAGCAGTTCCCGCTGGCCGGGGAAATAGCGGTAGGCAGTACTCCGGGCAACTCCGGCCGCCTGCGCTGCCTCGTCCACCGTGGGCGTCCTGCCGGCGGAAACAAGGGTCCTGGCCGCCGCCACGAGCGCATCCATCGTCCGGCGCTTCTGGCTGCTGCGCCCGCTGTCCGCATAGGGTCTTGACACGCTCTTCATGGTACATGAGTCTTGTTATGGGACGTTCGTCCCATAAAGTTTCCCAAGGCATCGAGGCGAGCAGCATGGAAACGAAAAATGCGTCATCATCCCTGGTCCGCCAGCCCGGCGAAGGACCACGACGCTGGTTCTACGGCGGCGGAGTGCACACCTGGAAGGCCAGGGAGGAGGAGACGGCCGGCGCGTTCCTGCTCTTCGAGGACGAGATGGCCTTGAACAAGGTTACCCCGCTCCACACCCACCCGGATTCGGATGAAACCCTCTACGTTCTGGCCGGTGAGATCCTGGTAAACCTGGACGGCACGGAGCACCGCATCGCGGCCGGAGGCCTGGTCATGGCGCCACGGGGCCTTCCCCACGCCTTCAAGGTGCTGCAGGAGGGCACGCGGATCCTTTGCCTGCAGACACCCGGAAGTGCCCAGTCTTTCTATGACGGCGCCAGCGAACCACTGTCCGATTCTGATGCCCCAAACGGTTCCGGCCTGGTGGACTTCGGCCGGATTCGGGCGTCCGGCGAGGCCCACGGCGGGATCGAGATCATTGGGCCGCCGCCCTTCGCATAGCCCTGGAAGCTAGTTGATCCGGCGATCTGCGTCGCCCGCAAGGAAACCGCCGCGTTGGGCGATGAGGCGTTCCAGGTACTGGGCCAGGAACAGCCGTTCGACGGCGCGGCCCAGCACACCCAGCGGGGCGGTGAACTCCACCCGGTCCACCATGATGGTCCCAGAGGGTGTTGCCGCGAACTCATGGACATGCCGGAAGGCCTTGAAGGGTCCCTTGACCTGTTCGTCGGTGAAGCTGCGGGGGAAGTCCAGGCGCGTGATCCGGCTGGTCATGGTCAGCGGGATCCCGAAGTGCCAAGCCCGCCACGTCACCTCCTGGCCTTCCCCGATCAGCCCGCTCGTCACGCCGGACACCGCCCACTCCCCCGACGTCCGCTGGGATTCCACATGCATGTCGATGCTGCGCGCCAGGTCGAAGAGCTGCTCCACCGGAAGCTGCGATTCGGTGCGGCACACAAAGCTGGCTGTCATGGCGCCAGTCTGCCACGGTCTGCCTCCGCAGCTGCCGCCGTCGTGGGGCACTTTGGCGCCCGGGTTGGGGTTCCATGGCCGGGTTGGCGGCGTGTCCGTGTCAAAGTGCCCCTGTTTCGTCAGAGCAGACGGCAGGGAAGCAGAGAGCCCGACGGCGGGACTCGCCGTCGGGCTCTTGGGGATGCCTTGGGGTGTGGGTCAGCGGGTGCTGCCGGCCAGGAGGCCGCGGCGGCGCAGGAGTCGCTTCTCGATGGGGCCGAAGACCAGCAGCTCGATCAGGATGCCGACGGCGAGGATCAGGAGGATGGCCGCCATCACCACGGTCATGTCCGACAGGTCCCGGCCCTGGTCCAGCAGCGAGCCCAGACCGAAGCCGATGGTGCCGCCCACGGCGATGATTTCCGCGGCCATGAGGGAGCGCCAGGAGAAGGCCCAGCCCTGCTTGAGTCCGCCCAGGTAGCCGGGCAGTGCGGCGGGGAGGATCACCTGCAGGGCCATCTGCAGTCGGGAGGCACCTAGCACCGTGCCCACGCGGCGGTACTGCGGCGGGATCTGGTCCACGCCGGAGATGAGCCCGTTGATGATGGACGGGATGGCGCCCATGAACACCACGAAGTACACGGTGGCGTCGGTCAGTCCGAACCAGGTGATCGCGGCCGGAACCCAGGCTACCGAGGGCAGGACCTGCAGGCCCGAAATCAGGGGCCCAAACGCGCGCCGCAGCGGTGCCACCTGTGCCAGCAGCAGGCCTACGGGCGTGGCGATGGCCACCGAAATCAGGAAGCCCACCAGGCCGCGCTGCAGGGATGTCCACACCGATTCCTGGAGCTTGCCGTCACTCCACAGCACGCCCATCTGGGTCACCACGTCCAGCGGCCCGGGCACGAGGTCGCGCCGTTTGACGCCCAGGGACACATAGAACTGCCACACGAGCACCAGGACCACCAGCGCGGCCACGGGCAGCAGGATCCGGCTCCACTCGATCCGGTGTTTGCGGTCGGCGTCGGACTGCAGCGAGTCGAGGCCGGATTCAAGTTCCCGGAGGTCCTCGTGGCCGGTGGACGTCCGGGTCAGAGCGGCGTGGATGTGCCGGGTCTCAGGTTCGGACGGGGCTTCAGCGAGCGGAGTGGGGTTACTTGGCATGGCGGCGAATCTCCTCCCGCAGCCGGGCGGTGATGACCCCGGTCAGCTGGCCGGCGAGCCCGGCGTCGGTTCGGTGTTCCTCGGTGACGGCCCATTCCTGGACCACACGGCCGGGCCGGGAGGACAGCAGCAGCACGCGCTGGCCCAGCCGGACGGCCTCGCGGACGTTGTGGGTGACGAAGACGATGGTCCGCCCGGTTTCCTTCCAGATGCGTTCGAGCTCGTCGTGCAGCAAGTCGCGGGTGATGGCGTCCAGGGCGGCGAACGGCTCGTCCATGAGCAGCAGCTGCCGGTCCTGTGCCAGGGAACGGGCCAGCGAGACGCGCTGGCGCATGCCGCCGGAGAGTTCGTGCGGGCGCTTGTCCCCTGCCGAACCCAGGTGCACCAGCTCCAGGAGTTCCTGCGCCTTGGCCCGCCGCTCGGCTTTGCCCACGCCGCGCAGCTTCAGCGCGAGTTCGATGTTCTCCCGGGCGGTCAGCCACGGGAACAGGGCGGCGTCCTGGAACATGAAGGCGGCGCCGTCGCTGGGGACTTCCAGGGCGCCCGACGTCGGCGCTTCAAGTCCCGCGATGATGTTCAGGAGGGTGGATTTGCCGCAGCCGGAGGCACCAAGGAGGGCAACGAACTCGCCCTGCCTGATGTTGGCGTTGACGTCGTCCAGTACCGGGGCGCCGTCGCCGAAGCGCTTGCCCAGGTGTTCCAGTACGACTGGCATGGTGCCGTCCTTTGATAGTGGGGTGGATTAGTCCTGGCCGAGGCCGGCCGCGGAAATCTTGTGGGTGCCGCCGGTGACCTGGTTGAGGGCGCGGAGGTCGAAGAGGCCGTTGATGTCGGCCTTCTTGGTTGTGCCCGCGTCGACGCCATCTTGGAGGAGCTTGGGGTAGCCGCCGGCCAGGGGGTCGAGGGTGAACGTGATGTTCGCGAGGGACCGGCTGAGGACGTCGCCCGGCAGCGCTGCCCCGGCGGCCTCCTGCAGGGCGGAGTTGATGAGCTCAGCCTTCTGGTCCGCCGGTGCCGAATTGAGCCAGGCCACCGATGCCGCGTTGCCCTTGACGAGGGCCTTGACGGTGTCCGGGTGGTCGGCGGCGAACTTCTGGTTCACGATCAGGATGGTGGTGGGGAACTCGCCGGGCTTGCCGGTGCCGGTTCCATCCCAGAGGTCCTTTTCGTCCACCAGCACCTTGGCGCCGGCCCGGAGCACCAGGCGTGACGCCCACGGCTCAGGCAACCACGCGCCGTCGAGCTTTCCATCCTGGAACAGCTTCAGCGTCTGGGCGTTCTCCGTGGGATTGATGGCCACATCCCCACTGCCGTCCACGTTTGTCTTATAGCCCTGTTTGGCCAGCCAGGAGCGGAGGGCCACATCCTGGGTGCCGCCCAGCTGCGGAGTTGCCAGGGTCTTGCCCCGAAGGTCAGCCGCGGAGGTGATACCCGGCTTGACCACCAGCTGCGCCCCGCCGGCCGCGGCTCCTGCAATCACGCGCACGGACTGGCCCTGGCTCTTGACGAAAGAGTTGATAGCCGGATTGGGGCCGATGTAGGCGGCGTCGATAGCCCCGGCGTTCAGGGCTTCGATGGCGGCCGGGCCGGCGTTGAAGATCTCGGTGCTGAGCCTGGTGCTGCCCAGGGCATCGGCAAGGAAGCCTTTTTTGACGCCCACCAGCGCCGGGGCGTGGGTGATGTTCCCGAAGTAGCCCAGCTTCAGTTCCGCGGCGGGAGTGGGTTCGGCGGCCTGGGCCTCGCTGTTCCGGGAAATGTTCGAGGCCACGATGGCCCCGAGGGCGATCAGCAGGACCAGCCCGATGGCCAGGGCGGCCTCGACGGCGCGCCTGCGCGTGGGGACCGCGTTTTCGCCTGCCACGATGCGGGTCATCCCGGGCTTGGAACTAGTCATTGTTTCACCATAGGGAGTGGCCCAAACCCGTTCAATGAAGCGGAAACGGGGGGTCACGCACGTTCATCCAGCGTCATATTTCGCCGCGCGGCTGCCCTGTTTGGCAGATTCAGTTGCCTTTGACGTTGACCAGCTGCCGGAGTTTGTGCCGCACCGTCACCAGGTCCGCGGCGTCCTGCATGACCTGGTCGATCGGCTTGTACGCGGCCGGGATTTCGTCAATGAAGGCCTCCGAGGCGCGGAACTCGATTCCCCGCATGGCGCGTTTCAGTTCCTCCAGGGTGAACGTCTTCCGGGCGGCGTTCCGGGAGTACTCCCGCCCCGCGCCGTGCGGCGAGGAGTTCAGTGACGCGGGGTTGCCCCGGCCCTCCACCACATACGACGCCGTTCCCATGGACCCCGGGATCAGTCCGGCATCGCCGGGGCCGGCTTTGATGGCCCCCTTGCGGGACACCCACACCGTTTTGCCGTAATGCGTCTCCTGCTCCGTGAAGTTGTGGTGGCAGTTGATCCGCTCGCGTTCCCGGACAGGCCCGCCCACCCAGTGGCTGAACTGGGCGGCCACGCGGTCCATCATCTCCTCCCGGTTCAGCAGGGCGAAGTGCTGGGCCCAGCGCAGCTCGGCGATGTACCGCTCGAACTGCGGGGTTCCTTCGTCCAGGTACGCGAGGTCCGGATCGGGAAGGTAGACCTGGCTATTCCGGCTGACGTGCTGGGCGACGCCGATGTGGTGCTGGGCGATCCTGTTGCCGATGCCCCGCGAGCCTGAATGCAGGAAGAGCCACACGCCGTCGTCCTCGTCTGCGGAGACCTCGATGAAGTGGTTCCCCGAGCCCAGGGACCCCAGCTGCAGCTCCCACTTGGCAACATACTGGGCCGGGTTGAAGCCGGCCTTCGCGGCCCGCTGTTTCAGCTCGGCGATCCGCGGCTCCGCGGTGGCCAGGACCTGCCGGTTGTTGTGCCCCGCAGACAACGGGATGACCCGCTCAATGTCCTCGCGGAGGCGCTTCCGGTCCCTGGGCAGATCCTTCACCGAGTACTGGGTGCGGACCGCGATCATGCCGCAGCCGATGTCCACGCCAACCGCCGCCGGAATGATGGCCCGCAGCGTGGGGATGACCGAGCCCACGGTGGCGCCCTTGCCCAGGTGCGCGTCCGGCATCAGCGCCAGGTGCGGGTAGATGAACGGCAGGCGCGCGGTCATCACCGCCTGCTCGCGGGTCTTGTCATCCAGGATGGACGCCCAGTTCAGGAGCTTGGGGCTGATGGTCTCCATGCTTCGCCTCCCGCAGCGCTGCCCAGGACTAACGTAGGTATTCCCGCACTCTACAGAGGAGAAGCCGCCGTGGTGAACGTCCGGACCGAGGTTGTCATCAACCTGCCACGCACGGAGGTGGCAGAGTACGCGGCCAACCCGGACAACGCGCCCAAGTGGTACGTCAACATCCACAGGTCGCAGCGGCTCACCGACGGTCCCCTTGGTGTGGGCTCGAAGGCCGCCTTCACAGCGAAGTTCCTGGGCCGGGAGCTGAACTACACCTACGAGTTCGTGGAGTACGTCCCGGGCAGGAAGCTGGTGATGCGCACCGCGCAGGGGCCGTTCCCCATGCAGACCACCTACACGTGGACGGACGACGGCGGCGGGACCCGGATGGTTCTCGGCAACAGCGGCAGCCCGTCAGGTTTCTCGCGGCTGGCAGGGCTGGTCATGGAACCGATGATCCGCCGCGAGAACCGGAAGGACCTGCAACGGCTCAAGTCGATCCTGGAAAGCGGCCAGTAAGTCGGACCCCAAAAAGCCAAACAGCGGCTTGTTCGCAAAACCAGTCCTTGAGGGTCAGGTTTTGCTAACAAGCCGCGGTTTCGTGGGCTGAAGCTAGATGCTGTAGCGCTCGTCCTCGTGGTCGCCCGGGTGGTCCTTGACCAGGCCGGCGGCCAGCGTGTTGCCGTCCAGCGGGTCGATCACCAGGAAAGCGCCGGTGCGGCGGTGGTGCAGGTAGTTCTCCAGCGGCAGCGGCGCGGCGAGCCGGAGCTGTGCGTGCCCGATGTCGTTCAGCTCCAGGTTGGAGGCGCCCTCGAGCTTGAAGGTGGCCAGGTCCAGCTTGCCGGAGACGCTGCGGACCATCGCCTGCACCGTGCGGGTGCCGTGCTTGACCAGCACCTTCTGGCCTTCGCGGAGCGGCTTCGGGGACAGCCAGCACAGGGCTGCGTAGAGATCGGCGGAGGCCTCACGGACGGTGCCCGCGGCCGCGATGGTGTCACCGCGTGCCACGTCGAACTCGTCTGCCAGCCTGATCGCCACGGACTGCGGCGCGGCGGCTTCCTGCAGGGCGGCACCGGCAAAGTCGATGCCCACCACTGTGGTGGTCCGCGGCGACTGGCCCGGTGTCAGGACAGACACCTGGTCCCCCACCTTCACGGAGCCTTCGGTGATCTGGCCGGCGTACGCGCGGTAGTCGCGGTAGGCCTCCACATCCAGGCCGGCGGCCACGGCGTCGGGAGCCAGCGCGCCCTGCGGCCGGACGACCAGCTGCACCGGGAAGCGGAAGCTCTCCAGGTGGCTTTCCAGCTCATCGGCGGCCGGGAGGGTTTCGAGGACCTCCAGCAGCGCGGGGCCGGTGTACCAGGGGGTGCGCTCCGAGCGCTCCACCACGTTGTCGCCGTCGAGCGCGGACACCGGGATGACCAGCAGGTCGCTGATTCCGTCGGAACCCAGGCCCAGCTCGCGGCCCACCTGCTGGACGTCGGCTTCGATGTCCCGGAACACGGACTCGCTGAAGTCCACCAGGTCGATCTTGTTCACGGCCACGATCACGTGCGCCACGCGAAGCAGCTGCAACACGGACAGGTGCCGGCGGGTCTGCTCCAGGACACCCTTGCGGGCGTCAATGAGCACGACGACGGCATCCGCGGTGGATGCGCCGGTCACCGTGTTCTTGGTGTACTGCACGTGCCCGGGGCAGTCGGCCAGGATGAAGCTGCGCTGGTCGGTGGCGAAGTAGCGGTAGGCCACGTCGATGGTGATGCCCTGTTCGCGCTCGGCGCGCAGGCCGTCGGTCAGCAGGGCCAGGTCGATGCCGCCCTTTTCCCCGCCGAAGCCGCGGTCCGCGGACGTGCGGGCCACGGCGTCGAGCTGGTCAGCCAGGATGGCCTTGGAATCGTGAAGGAGGCGGCCCACCAAAGTGGACTTGCCGTCGTCGACCGATCCTGCGGTGGCGAACCGGAAGAGCGTGGTGGGCAGGGCCGTTTCCAGGTCTGCCGGGAGAACTGCTTCGGTGGTCATTAGAAGTACCCGTCCTTCTTGCGGTCTTCCATGGCGGCCTCGGAGATGCGGTCATCTGCACGGGTGGCGCCACGTTCGGTGAGGGTGGACGCGGCGACTTCGACCACGACGTCGGACACGGTGTAGGCGTTGGATTCGACGGCGCCGGTGCAGGACATGTCCCCCACGGTGCGGTAGCGGACGGTCTTGGTGATGACGTCCTCGTGCGGCAGCGGCTGGGACACTTCACCCACCGCGCGCCACATGCCGTCGCGGGCAAAGACCTCGCGCTCATGGGCGTAGTACAGGCCGGGCAGCTCGATGTTCTCACGCTCGATGTAGCGCCAGATGTCCAGCTCGGTCCAGTTGCTGATGGGGAACGCACGGACGTGCTGGCCCACGGTGTGGCGGCCGTTGTACAGGTTCCAGAGCTCGGGGCGCTGGTTGCGCGGGTCCCACTGGCCGAACTCGTCCCGCAGGCTCAGGATGCGCTCCTTGGCGCGGGCCTTGTCTTCGTCGCGGCGGCCGCCGCCGAACACGGCGTCGAACTTGTTCTGCTGGATGGCGTCCAGCAGCGGAACGGTCTGCAGCGGGTTGCGGGTGCCGTCGGCGCGCTCGGCCAGTTCGCCGCGGTCGATGAACTCCTGCACGGAGCCCACCACAAGCTTCAGGCCCAGCCGCTCAACGGTCCGGTCGCGGAAGTCGATGACCTCGGGGAAGTTGTGGCCGGTGTCCACGTGCAGCACGGGGAACGGTACCTTGCCCGGCCAAAATGCCTTGGTGGCCAGGTGCAGCATCACCACGGAGTCCTTGCCGCCGGAGAACAGCAGCGCGGGCTTCTCGAACTCGGCTACAACCTCGCGGATGATGTGGATGGCCTCGGACTCGAGGGTGTCCAGGCTGGACAGGCGCGTTGATACGGCGGCATCAGTCACCTGGGTCTCCTCGGTAAGTGAAGTGCTCATACGTGTAGCCCGCATTCTGTCTTGTCGGATCCTGCCCAGCGGCCGGCGCGGGGATCCTCGCCGGGTGCCACTTTGCGTGTGCAGGGCTGGCAGCCGATGGAGGGGTAACCCTGGGAAAGCAGCGGGTTGACGGGCAGGAGGTTGTCGTCGGAGTACTGGACCAGCTGGTCGAACGTCCAGGCGGCCACGGGATTGACCTTGACCAGGCCGTTCTTCTCGTCCCACGTGACCAGCGGCGTGTTGGTCCGGGTGGGGGCTTCGTCGCGGCGGACGCCGGTGAACCAAAGTTCGTAGCCGGCCAGGGTGCGCTGCAGCGGGGCCACCTTGCGGAGGGCGCAGCACTGGGCGGCGTCACGGGCGAAGAGGTCCTTGCCCAGCAGCCGGTCCTGCTGCTCCACCGTGTTCTCGGGGAGCACGTCCACCACGTTGACGCGGAGATTCGCGGCCACCTCGTCGCGCGTGGCATAGGTTTCCGGGAAGTGGTAGCCGGTCTCCAGGAACAGGACGTCGACGCCGGGCAGCTGGTCTGCCACGAGGGCGGGCAGGACGGCGTCGGCCATGGAGCAGGCGACGGCGACGGCGGGCAGTTCGAAGTTGCGCTCCACCCAGGCGATCACGTCGCGGGCGGGGGCGTCCCAGCCGAGTTCGGCAGCGCCGGCTTCGGCCAGGGCCTTGAGCTCGTCCACGGGGCGCTTGGCGGGTGCGGGTGCCAGGTGTTTTGCCATTACTGGAGTGCCTCCTCGTCTGCTGCGTGGGCCCATTCGGCGAAGGTCTGGCCCTCGGCACGGTCGGCCACGAACCGGCGGACAACGCGCTCCACGTAGTCGGGCAGGTCGTCCACGTACACCTTCAGGCCGCGGACGGTGCGTCCCAGCCCTGCTTCCTCGCGGTCACTGGAAGCCAGCCCGCCGCCCAGGTGGACCTGGAAACCCGGGGAGGGGTCGCCGTCGGGCGTTGGCAGCATCATGCCCTTGAGGCCGATGTCCGCCGTCTGGATGCGGGCGCAGGAGTTGGGGCAGCCGTTGATGTGCAGCGACAGTGCCTGCGGCAGCTGGCCCGAGCCGGCGAGGTCTGCCAGGCGGCGTTCCAGCTCAGCGACTGCCGTGGCGGCGGTGTACTTGGTCTCCACGATGGCGAGCTTGCAGTACTCGATGCCGGTGCAGGCGATGGTGCCGCGGCGGAACACGGACGGGCGCGCGGACAGGCCCAAGGTGTCCAGCTCGGCCACGAGCGGCTCCACTTGGTCCTTCTCGACGTCCAGCACAACGATCTTCTGGTGCGGGGTGGTGCGCAGCCGGTACGAGCCGCGGGCCTCAAGGGTGTCCGCGAGCTTGACCAGCTGCGAACCGGACAGCCGCCCGGCAAGCGGGGTGGCACCGATGAAGAACTTGCCGTCCTTCTGTTCGTGCACGCCGATGTGGTCTCCGGGCGTTGTGGGCTTCGGCGCGGCGGGACCGTCAGCCAGCTTGTAGCCGAGGTATTCGTCTTCCAGGATCTGGCGGAACTTCTCCGGACCCCAGTCGGCCAGCAGGAACTTCAAGCGGGCCTTGGTGCGCATGCGCCGGTAACCGTAGTCGCGGAAGATGCTGGTGACACCGAGCCACACGTCAGCGGCCTGCTCAGGACGGACGAAGGCGCCCAGGCGCTTGGCCAGCATCGGGTTGGTGGCCAGAGCGCCGCCCACCCACAGGTCGTAACCGGCACCCAGTTCGGGGTGGACCATTCCCACCAGGCCGAAGTCGTTGATTTCGTGCACCACGTCCTGGCTGGGGTGGCCGGTGATGGCGGTCTTGTACTTGCGCGGCAGGTTGGACAGCAGCGGGTTGCCGATGAACCGCTCCCCCAGCTCCTCGATGAGCGGCGTGGGGTCGATGATCTCGTCCTTGGCGATGCCGGCCACGGGCGAACCCAGGATCACGCGGGGAACGTCGCCGCAGGCCTCGGTGGTGGACAGGCCAACACCTTCCAGGCGGTTCCAGATCTCGGGGATGTCCTCCACCTGGATCCAGTGCAGCTGGATGTTCTGGCGATCGGTGAGATCGGCGGACTCGCGGGCGAAGTCCACGGAAATCTGGCCGATGACGCGCAGCTGCTCGGTGGTGAGGGCACCGCCGTCGATCCTCACGCGGAGCATGAAGTACTTGTCTTCGAGCTCGTGCGGCTCGAGGGTTGCCGTCTTGCCGCCGTCGATCCCCTGCTTGCGCTGGGTGTACAGGCCCCACCAGCGGAACCGGCCGTGCAGGTCCTGTCCGGGGATGGCGTCGAAGCCTTCCTTGGCGTAGATGGACTCGATACGCTCGCGGACGTTCAGGCCGTCGTCTTCCTGCTTCCAGGTTTCGTTGGCGTTCAGCGGCGTCTTGCCGTCCACTTTCCACTGGCCGTGCGGCTTCGCAGCGGGGCGGGACGGGCGTGCGGGGCGCTTGGCGGCAGCCGTGTCCGCAGACGCTCCGGCTAGAGCTGTATCAGTCATGCATCGACTGTAGGTCGCCCCCGAATTACGTCACAAAGGACCGGAAACGCTAAGTCACCTAGGGAAATATTTCGTCACGAAACGCCGGACGGCCTTGTAGAAGCCACCCTCCTGTGCATTTGCCGGCGCTTCCGCGGGGGCCGCCGCAGCCGGTTCCCGGGGTGCTGCTGCGGGCGCTTCGTTCATCTTTGCGACGGCGGCGTCGTACCTGTCCAGCACGATTTCCGCGAGCACCGGGGACGGCAGCAAGGGTTCGGTCACGACGTCGGCTCCGGCCTTCGCCAGCTGGTCGTGGAAGAAGCCCGGTGCCAGGAGGTAAGAGGCAATCACCACACGGCCGCCGACGTCCACAGCCCCTGCGGACTCCCCCGCCCCGGCACCTCCTTCCAGTTCCTCACGAAGCATCGCGACGGCGTCGGGCACTGACGGCTTGGCCGAGGCACCATAGGCGGCCACCATCCGGTTGGACCGCAACTCCCGCAGCTGGCCCAGCAGTTCCTCCACGCTGACGGCGGCATTGGGGTTGGAGGAACCGGCGGCGGCCAGGACGATGACGTCATTGTCCGTGGTTCCGGCCTCATGCAGCCGCTGGTCCAGCAGTTTGGCGAGCCGCGGGTCGGGGCCCAGCGGCGCGGCGGCCGCACTGCCCGGGCGGCTCTTCACGGCCCGGGCGATGTCCACCTTGACGTGGTAGCCGACGCTCAGCAGCAAGGGAACCACGACGGCGGCCTCCCCCTCCGGCAGGCCCGCCACCACATGCACCAGGTCCGGCTGCTGGACGTCCACATAGGCTTCCCGGACATCAAGGCCCGGCCGCAGTTCAGCGATGGCGGCGCGCAGTGCATTGACCTCCGCGGCCCCCTGTGTGTTGGACGTCCCATGGGCACAGGCGATCATGATGGGGCTGTTCATAGGGGCTAGCGTAACGTTGGAGCCGCCCTGTCCGCCCTCTTTGAAATACCGGGACGCCCCATGACATTCGCCTTTGACAACTCCCCGGTGTGGCTGGATCTGCTGGGCGTGTTCTTCTTTGCCGTCTCGGGATCGCTGCTGGCGGCGCGGAAGCAGATCGACATTGTGGGGTCGCTGTTGCTCGCCTCCCTGGTGGGGCTCGGCGGCGGCGTCATCCGGGACATCATCCTGGGCATCGTTCCGGCCGCTTTCACCAACCCCGCATATCTGGCACCACCGCTGCTGGCCACCGTGTTGGTGTTCTTCCTGTTCTCCAGCGTGCAGCGCTACACCTCGCTGCTGACCCTGTTCGACGCCGCCGGCCTGGCCCTGTTCTGCATGACCGGCACGCTCAAGGCACTCGCCACAGGCTTGAACCCGGTGGCGTCCGTGCTGCTTGGGGTGACCACAGCCGTGGGCGGCGGGCTCCTGCGCGACATCACTGCCAATGAGGTTCCCGAGCTGTTCAACCCCAAGGACATCTACGCGCTGCCTGCCTTTGTGGGGGCTGCCATGACTGCGGTGCTGTGGGTCTTCGGCGTGTTCAACGTGCTGACGGCGGCCGGCATTGCGGCTGTGGTTTTCACGTTCCGGGTCCTGGCCTGGCGGCGGTCCTGGCAGGCCCCCCTTGCAGTTCGCGGGTGGCACCGGCGGGTGGGTGGCACCGGGCTGTGAGGGCCGGTTGGGTGTCATTTCGGGGTGCTCCGGATTGGCTAGGATATGAGCATGACTGACATGTTCCTCGAGAAGTTCCGCGCGCTTGTTCCGAAGTATCTCGAGGATGAATGGCAGGAAGAGGACGGCCTGACCCCGGAGGAACTGGATAAGGCCCTCGCGGATCACCAATTCGAGATTCCGCTGGTCCTGCGCGAGTTCTACCTGGCCCTGGGCGGCTGCGAGGACCTGATGGAGGCGTACCACTACTTCTGGGATCCCGAAGAGCTCGAGGTGGATGACGAAGGCTTCCTCATGTTCCTCGAGGATGAAGAGGAAGCGTTTACCTGGGGCTTCCGAGTAGGCGACCTCACCGTCCCCGATCCCATCGTGTACCGCCGCAACAATGCCCGCGGCCAGTGGAAGTCCGAGGAAGGCACCTTCTCCGAGTTCGTCTTCGACATGTTCGAGTGGGCGTTCGAGGACGAAGAGGAAGAGTAGGGGCCTCCCCCGCTTCCCTTGTTGCCTGGCCGCGGTCCTGGGGCACTTTGACACGGACACGCCGTGATCCGCGCCCATTGTGCGGTTGTCGCGGCCCAATGTGCCCCACGACGGCAGGGCTCACCTCACGCTGAATGATCCCCGCCGACTCTGTTCCAGCACTGCCAAGACCTGGGCCACCATCTGCTCGGGATGATGAACGACTTCCGCATAGCCGAACCTTAGGCAGAGACGTCCGCCAACCACCGTTGCGTTGTTGCGGACGCGGTCCTTCTTGACCTGCTTTGCCTCCAAATGGCTGGCCCCGTCGGTTTCCACCACCAGGCAATCCTCGATCAGGAAGTCCACCTCCCCCACGCCCTGGAGCTCAACGTGGCGGCGTACATGAAGGCCAGCCCTCCGGAAGTGGTAGTTGGCCAAAACCTCCAGGACCGAATCGGCCCGGGGAATCACGTAATCCAGGACTGCCCGGGCCCGGGCGTTGCGGTTCCCGGGAAGTTTGCGCCGAAGGAATTCCACTGTCACATCTCCCCGCTGCGCCGCGCACTGAACCATGACTAACGCTTCCAGTTCGGGCAGGCAACGCAGGGCATGGATGAGGACGTCCGCCAGGCCCGCCACCGGCAGCCATGGATGGCCAGGGTGAAGTATCCGGCCGTGTGTTACGGTTCCCGGCACTGTCTTCTTGTGCCCGGGACTTAGGTGGACCACGCAGGCCTTCTCCAAGGTCCACAGCTGATAGGCCGGGGCAGCGGAGAGGCAGGTCACGAACGCATTGTGCTGCAGCGCCAAACCGAGCGCGGCGCCTTCAGTCGGCAGGCCATAGACACCCCGCCGGACCCGGACGACGCGGCCTGCTGCGAGGGCCTTGTCCACACGCGTTCTCGTGAACCCGGCACGGTGTAGTGAAGAAGTTCTGGCCACGCCTCCCCGATGACGGAGAAATCCTTCAATATCCATGGCTCCAGAGTCACCTGAACCCCGCCGCTGGCGACAGTTCCAGGCAGCGCCATGTGGAGAAGGCGCCCTCGTGGGGCACTGTGACACGGACTCGCCGCGAATCGAGTCCTGTCAGCAGGAGATGGGCCTCAACGTGCCCCGCAACGGCAGGAGAGATGCAGCTGAAAAATCTTTGACACCAGTAGTAACAAAAGACTTGCGCATTATGACAAGGTTGTCATAAGCTATTCACGGATCCGCTAAACGCCTCCGGCGGGTCTGATGCGAACGGAGAGATGGCCCCGGTTCACAGCAGCTTCGGTTGTTGAGGACCGGGGCCGTCCCGTTAACGCCCCACCCCATCCATTGCTCCGTACTTGTCGTTATGGCGCGTCAAAACGACAAGTACGGAGCAATCGAGGAAAAGAAGAAGCCCGGCGCCACCTGGGAAAACCAGGGGAACCGGGCTCCTAACGAACTTGTGCTCAGCTCGCGCGGTCCACCACGGCCAGCGCGAAGTTGGACAGCGATTCCTTGACCACGCCCTCGGGCAGCGGAGCCAGGGCGGCGATGGCTTCATCGGCCCACCGGCGTGCCACCACCCAGGACTCGGCCGTGACGGGGTGCTCACGAAGCCCGGCCACGGCGGCGGCCAGGGCTTCGTCCGAAGAAAGGTCACCATCGATCAGCGTCAAAAGGTCGACGGCGGACTGGTCACCCTCGGCGGCAGCCTTGCGCAGGAGCAGCACGGGCAGGGTGGGAACCCCTTCGCGCAGGTCGGTACCGGGTGACTTGCCGGACTTCACCTTGACGCCGGTGACATCGATGACGTCGTCGGCAAGCTGGAAGGCCACGCCCACCTTCTCGCCGTACTCCACCAGGATGTCCTCGAAGGCCTCGTCAGCACCGGAGAAGATGGCACCGAACTGGCCGGAGGCCGCCACCAGTGAACCGGTCTTGTCCGCGATGACTGACAGGTAGTGCTCCACCGGATCCTCGTCCGGGCGGGGGCCCACGGTCTCGTGCAGCTGGCCCAGGCAGAGCCGCTCGAAGGTGCGGGCCTGGATTCCCAGGGCACGCCCGCCAAGTTCGGACACCAGGATGGAGGCGCGGGCAAATATGAGGTCGCCGGTGAGGACGGCCACGGAGTTGCCCCACACCTCGTGGGCGGTGGGTGCGCCGCGGCGGAACGGGGCGGAGTCCATGACGTCGTCGTGGTACAGGGTTGCCAGGTGCGTCAGTTCCACTACGACGGCGGCCTGCACCACCGCGGGCAGCGACGCGTCACCGAGGTGGGCGCAGAGCAGCGTCAGCAGCGGCCGGATGCGCTTGCCACCGGCTTCCACCAGATGGCGCGACGTTGCGTCAGCCAGGGGATCCGAATTGGCGATGGCCTCGCGGAGCTTCTTCTCCACCCTGGCCAGGTTGTTGGTGATGGCAGGGCCCAGTTCAGCGTCCGCCGCGATGGCCGCAAAGCCGGCCGGCAGCTGGAGTCCCGTGGCGATGGCCGTGGTGTTGAGGCTGGGTTCGGAGTCCGGCAGGCCGTGCCCGGCGTGCGTCCAACTGTGGTCTGCGGATTTGGTCACGGGTTAACCCTAACTTTTTGTTGCGGATACCGCTGATTGGATACTGCCGGGGTGGGCGATGTATTCGTTGTGGCCGGAACCAGCGATTCCAAAACGCGGATCACCCGGTCCTCGAAGCCCTTGGCGGAGGGGTCCGTAAGGTTGGCAAGGAGCCGGACCACGAACCGCATCAGCACCGGGATGGGCATGCCGGTCCGCAGCGCCAGTTTCATGACGGCGGGCTTTCCGATCAGCGCGGCGAAGGCCCGGCCAAGGGTGAAGTGCGAGCCCCACTGGTCCCGCACATAGTCCGCGTACCGCGAAAGGTGCGCGTCGGCGTCGTACGTTCCGCCCGCTGCCATCGAGCGCGAGGAAGCGTCGATGATGAACCCTGCGGCGAAACGCGCCGACTCCATAGCGTAGGAGATGCCTTCGCCGTTGAACGGGGAGACCATGCCGCCGGCGTCGCCCAGGAGCAGCAAGCCGGGCGAGTAGTGCGGGGTGCGGTTGAAACCCATGGGCAGCGCGGCGCCGCGGATCTCCCCCACCTGGTTCTCCGGCGTGAAGCCCCAGTCGGCGGGCATGGCGGCGGTCCATTCGCGCAGCACCTGCTTGTAGTCGAGCTTCCCGAATTCCTTGGAGGAGTTCAGGATGCCCAGGCCCACGTTGGAGGTGCCGTCACCCACGCCGAACACCCAGCCGTAGCCGGGCAGTAGCTTGCCGTCGCGGCCGGGAAGCTCCAGCCAGCCTTCCATCCAGTCGTCGTCGGTGCGCGGGGAGGTGAAGTAGGTGCGGACGGCGACGCCGAGCGGGCGGTCGTCGCGCTTCTGGATGCCGAGGGACACGGCGGTGCGGGTGGAGTTTCCGTCCGCGGCGAGCACGACGTCGGCACTAAAGTCACGCGTCTCCCCCGTCTTGCGTCCGGACTCGTCGAGGAGCGCTGCGCGGAGCCCGGTGACGCGGCCGTCGTCGTTCCGTATGGCTTCGGTGACGCTGTGCCGCTCGAGGACGGTGGCGCCGGCGGCCTGCGCGTGCCGGGCCAGTTCCTCGTCAAAGCCCAGGCGGGTACGGATCAGCCCGTACTGCGGGAAGTCGGAGACCTCAGGCCAGGGCAGTTCGATGGTGCGGCCTCCGGCGATCAGGCGCAGGCCCTTGTTCCGGCGCCAGCCGTCGTTCTCCGGATGCGGGAGGCCGAGCTTCTGTATCTCGCGGACGGCGCGGGGGGTGAGCCCGTCGCCGCACACCTTTTCCCGTGGAAAGGACGTCTTTTCCAGGACCGTGACGTCAATGCCGGCCTTGGCGAGGTAGTACGCGGCGGTGGATCCGGCCGGACCCGCGCCGACAATCAGTACCTTCACAGGTCAGCGGACGATGTTGCGGCGCAGCTTGGCCACCGGGCCTTTGTGCGCGGCGATGGCGGCAGCGGCACCGTCCGGTGAGGAATCGGCGGGCTTGAAGGCACGGTGGACGGCCACGATGCCGCCGGTGAGGTTGCGGTAGGTGACGTTCTCCCAGCCGGCTTCCTGCAGCCAGGCGGCGAGGTGGTCCTGGTCCGGCCAGGCGCGGATGGATTCGGCCAGGTACACGTAGGCGTCCGGGTTGGAGGCGACCTTGACGGCGATGGCCGGCAGGGCCCGCATCAGGTATTCGGTGTACATGGTGCGCCACAGCGGAACCACGGGCTGGGAGAACTCGGCGATGACCAGCCGTCCGCCGGGTTTGGTCACGCGGAGCATCTCCTGCAGCGCCTTCTTGGGCTCGTTCACGTTGCGCAGCCCGAAGGAGATGGTGGTGGCGTCGAAAGTGTTGTCAGCGAACGGCAGGTTGGTGGCGTCCCCGGCAATAAAGTTGATGTCCGGGCGGCGGCGCTTCCCCACCTTGAGCATGCCCAGGGAGAAGTCGCAGGCCACCACATCTATGCCCGCATCGGCATACGGTTCGCTGGAGGTACCCGTTCCGGCGGCAAGATCCAGGACCCGCTGGCCCTTGGAGACTTCCATGGCGTCCACCACGATCTTCCGCCAGCGGCGGGTCTGCCCCATGGAGAGGACATCGTTGACGACGTCGTATTTCGGTGCGACGTCGTCAAACATCGTGGCTACTTCGTCCGGACGCTTATCCAAGGATGCTCGGTTCACCATGACATTGTCTCAAATGTTCCCGGGGGTGCTGACCAGCCCCGATTTGCCCATCCCCGCTGCACCCAAGCTGCTCCAAGACTGCACCAAGGCTGCATCAAGGCGCCGGGGAGGCCATGGAGTACGCGGGAGTAGTGTTGTCTCATCATGACGAGCACGTTCCGCACCTTGACAGTCCCCCTGGATAGCAAAGCGTTCCCCGGGGGGCTGCCGTCGTTTCTGGTCCGGGACGATGTCCTGTGCTGGTCCCGCCGCGAGGCCGGCCTGGCGGGATTCGGCGAGATTGCGCGCTTCACCGCCACCGGGCCGGACCGGTTCCTGGAGGCGGACATCTGGTGGCGGCACCTGGTCCTCGAAGCCGAGGTCACGGACTCCGTGGAACTGCCGGGCACCGGCCCCGTCGCGTTTGGCTCCTTTGCCTTCTCCAAAACCTCCGCCCATGAGTCCCGTTTGATCGTGCCCGAGATCCTGGTGGGCGTGCGGGACAACCAGGCGTGGCTCACCCAGTTGAGGTTCGACGACGGCCCCCTCACCGAAGGGACGGCCCTCGCCGCGCTGGACCGGTGGCTCAGCGGTGGTTCCGCCGGCGCGGACGCCCCCGGAGCCTCGGACGCTCCCGGAGCCTCGGACGGTGACAGCACGACGGCGGCAGCGGACTCCGCCGGGAACGCCCCCTTGGGTGCCGTACCCTTGAAAGCCGGCGGCGCCGTCGTGCGGCCCCTCCCCCTGGCTGCCGGAGCAACCCTGCATACCGGCTCCCTCGGCGAGGAAGCGTGGATGGATGCCGTGGCCGCCGGCGTTGCCGAGATCCGCACGGGAGCGCTGGAGAAGCTGGTGCTGGCCCGGGACGTGGTGGCCACTATTCCCTCCGGCGTACATGCCGCGGATGTGCTGCGCGAACTCGCCGCGAGGTACCGCGAATGCTGGACTTATGGCGTGGACGGGCTGGTGGGGGCCACCCCCGAGATGCTGATCCAGGTGGAGGGCCGCACCGCCCAGGCCCGCGTGCTGGCCGGCACCCTTGACCGCCGCGACGCGCACGGCGAGGACGGCCCGCCCATGGATTACGCAACGCGCGTGCTGGCCGGGTCCGAGAAGCAGCGGCACGAGCATGAGATTGCCATCCAGTCCCTGACCAAGCAGCTGGCGCCGTTCTCGGAGGCCATGAATGCCCACGATGAGCCCTTCATCCTGGAGCTGCCCAACGTCTGGCACCTGGCCTCCGACGTCAAGGCGGAACTGACCGAGGTGGAGGGCCATGTGCCCACCTGCCTGGCCCTCATTAACGCACTGCACCCCACGGCGGCCGTCTGCGGGACCCCGACACTGGTGGCGGGCGAACTGATCCGGAAACTCGAGCATCTGGACCGCGGCCCCTACGCGGGCCCCGTGGGCTGGCTGGACGCGGCCGGCAACGGCGAGTGGGGTATTGCGCTGCGGGGCGCCGTTATTGAGTCGCCGGAGACCGTGCGCCTGTATGCCGGCTGCGGCATTGTTGATGGCTCCCAACCGGAAGCCGAGCTCGCGGAGACGTGGGCCAAATTCCGGCCGATGCTGGAGTCCCTGGGCATCAGCAGCTGAGCCTCCGCCGGGGAGGGAGTCTGGGATGACAGACTGCTCTCTTCCTGGAAGGCTTGATTTTGCCCCCGCTACAGTTATCCAATAGTGAAACTTAGTTGCGTGTGACGTACCTCTCTTGTTGAGCGTTACACTATAAGCCGCGTTAGTACCTCATAGCCCCTGCAACAAAAGGTAAGAAATGCAGACTCCCCGTACCCTCCTGGGCACTTCCAAGCTGACCGCTGCAACCATGATCGCCATCAGCGCCCTGGCCCTCTCAGCATGCACGAACGCCTCGGAAACGGGTCCCTCCAGCGCGGCCACCTCTTCGGGCAAGGCCAGCGCCAGCTTTGATCCCTCCACCGTCAAGAAGGACGATGCCCTGGCCGCCATGGTCCCGGACACCATTAAGTCCAAAGGCACCATCACGGTAGGCTCAGACACCAGCTACGCCCCGGCCGAATTCCTCGGTCCGGATGGCCAGACGCCCGTGGGCTACGACGTGGACATCGCCAAGGCCATCGGTGCCACCCTGGGCCTCAAGGTCCAGGTCCAGACCGCAGAGTTCACCGGCATCCTCCCGGCCCTCGGCCCCAAGTACGATCTGGGGATCTCCTCGTTCACCATCAACCCTGAGCGCCTGGGTGCCGTGAACATGGTCAGCTACTTCAACGCAGGCACCGCCTGGGCCGTCCAGAAGGGCAACCCGAAGAAGTTCTCCCTCGACGACGTCTGCGGCAAGTCCATCGGCGTGCAGACCGGTACCGTCCAGGAGGACCCGGATCTCTCGGACCGCAACAAGAAGTGCGTCGCCGACGGCAAGAAACCCATTGACATCATCACCCTCAAGAACCAGACGGATGTCACCACCCGACTGGTGAACGGCAGCATCGACGCCATGACCGCGGACTCCCCCATCATCGGTTACGCGCTGACCCAGACCAACGGCCAGCTGGAGAAGCTGGGCGACGTCTACGACTCCGCTCCGCAGGGCATCGCCGTGGCCAAGGCGGACACCGCCTGGGCCGACGTCATCCAGAAGACGGTCAGCAAGCTGATGGAGGACGGCTCCTACAAGAAGATCCTTGACGGCTGGGGCAACTCCGAAGGCGCCATCACCAAGTCCGAGGTCAACCCGGCGGTTAAGTCTTGAGTTTTCGCGTTACGGACGAGAAGTCAGGTGTGCAGATGGAACACCATCAACACCGGGAAGCACCGGTACTGAACAAATCAGTGCCGGTGCGCCACCCCGGCCGCTGGATCAGCGCCGTCATCATCCTCATATTGGTGGCAGCATTCCTGCAGAGCATGTTCACCAACCCCAACTTCCGGTGGGACGTTGTGGGCACCTACATCCTGGACGTCAAGGTTGTCCAGGGCGTGGGCTGGACCCTCCTGCTGACGGTGGCGTCGATGGTCCTGGCCATCGTCCTGGCCATCCTGCTGGCGGTTATGCGGCAATCCGACAACCCGGTGTTCCGCTGGACCAGCTGGGTGTGGGTGTGGTTCTTCCGAGGAACTCCTGTCTATACACAGCTCGTTTTTTGGGGTCTCGTGACGGTCCTCTATCCCGCCATCACCCTGGGCATCCCGTTTGGGCCAGAGCTCTTCACCTATGCGCTCTCAGACCCCAGCAAGGGTTTGATCCCTGCCATCCTCGGCCTTGGCCTCAACGAGTCCGCCTACCTGGCGGAAATCTTCCGTGCGGGCCTCAAGTCGGTGGATAAGGGCCAGCAGGAGGCCGCGGAGGCGCTCGGTATGTCCAAGGGCAAGATCATGTGGCGGATCATCCTGCCGCAGGCCATGCGAATCATTGTTCCGCCTACGGGCAACGAGACCATCGGCATGCTGAAGACCACCTCCCTGGTCCTTGCGGTTCCGTTCACGCTCGACCTGACGTTCGCCACGAACGCCCTCGCCAACCGCATCTACCTCCCGATTCCGCTCCTGATCGTTGCGGCGTTCTGGTACCTCCTTGTCACCAGCATCCTCATGGTGGGCCAGCACTACATCGAGGCGTACTACGGCAAGGGCGTGGACAACCTGGCCCCGGCAGCAGTCAACCCAGCTGCGGCCAAGGCGGCGGATGCCGGTGCTGGTGCCGGTCCCCAGCACTCAATGAAGACGGACTTCCCCGAGGAGAGTGCACGATGACGATCACAGCAGAAGAGCCGCTGGTTACGATCGAAGGCCTCCACAAGTACTACGGGCACCACCACGTGCTGCGGGGCATCGATATGACGGTCAACCAGGGCGAGGTGTCGGTGGTAATCGGCCCGTCCGGTTCCGGCAAGTCCACGATGCTGCGCTGCGTGAACCTCCTGGAAACCATCAGCGCCGGGCGGATTTCCGTCGGTGGCGAGCTGATTGGTTACCGCGAGGTCAATGGCAGGCTCCACGATCTCAAGACCAAGGAGATCGCCGCCCAGCGCCGCGAAATCGGCATGGTGTTCCAGCGGTTCAACCTGTTCCCGCACAAGACCGCGCTCCAGAACGTCATGGAAGCGCCGGTGCAGGTGAAGGGCCAGTCCAAAGCCGAAGCCAAGAAGCGGGCGCTGGAACTGCTGGAGCGGGTGGGGCTGGGCGACCGTTCCAGCCACTACCCGTCCCAGCTCTCGGGCGGCCAGCAGCAGCGCGTGGCCATCGCCCGGGCCCTGGCCATGGAGCCGGAGCTCATGCTCTTTGACGAGCCGACCTCGGCACTGGACCCGGAACTGGTGGGCGATGTCCTGAACGTGATGAAGGACCTGGCAAAGTCCGGCATGACCATGATTGTGGTGACCCACGAGATTGGCTTCGCCCGCGAAGTGGGCGACACCCTGACCTTCATGGATGGCGGCGTGGTGGTGGAGTCCGGCGATCCCCGCGAGATCATCGCCAACCCCCAGCATGCGCGCACCAAGGAGTTCCTGAGCCGCGTGCTCTAACCCCTGGTTGCTTTCGCGACTTGCCCGGCGGCCGCTGCGTGGATTCACGCGGCGGCCGCTGTTTTGGCATTACTGCCCGGCCAGCACTCCGGTAACGGCGGTGGCCACGGCTTCCTTGATCCGGGCGTGGAGCTGCCGCAGCTGCCGGCGGTCCGTCCGGACCTCCACGATGCTGCGCCCCTGCACAGGCCGGGCCAGCGCTTCGGCGAGTCCCGCCGTCGTACTTACCAGTGAATGCCCGACGCCGTACGCTGCGGCGAGTGCCGCGATGTCCACGGAGTGCGGGGTAGCGAAGAGCCGTTCGACGGCGTCTCCGTAGCGGCCGCCCTCCTCGACTCCCCCGTGTTCCAGGAGCCCGAAGATCGCGCCGCCGGAATCATTCAGGACCACGATCCGCAGGTCCGGCTGTTCTTCCCCCGTGCCGAGGAGGAGCCCGCCGGCGTCGTGCAGGAACGTGACGTCGCCCATCAGCACGGTGGTCTCCTGCCGGCCGCCCAGCGCGATGCCGGTGGCCGTGGAAACGGTGCCGTCGATCCCGGCCAGGCCCCGGTTTGCGTACACCGTGGCGGCGGGATCAGGCGCGGGCAATCCGGCCAGGTCCACGTCTCTGATGCCGTTGGAGGACCCCAGCAGCAGCTGGCCGCGGGCGTGCTTCCAGACCAGTGCGGCGACGGACGGCCCGGTGGCAGCGGCTTCTGCGGAGATTACCTGATCCAGGGCATGCTGCGCAGCGGAGCCGGCGAGGAGCCAAGTGTCCAGCCAGGCGGAGGTCCCGCGGCCGGCGAAACAGGCCAGGTCCGCCAGGTTTTCCAGGGGCAGCTCGGTGCGGCGGCCGGGCTCGTACCAGGCCACCGGAACCGGCTGGTACAGGGCCGCTTCAACATCGGCGCGGGCCAGGAGCGCAGCCACCGGACGGGACAGGGTGGGCCGGCCGAACAGCACCACACGCTCCACGGGCTGTGCGGAACCCGAGCCGAAATGCTCCAGCAGCAGCCGGTACGGGCCCACGGCGTTGGGCCCGAAGCGGGAATTGGAGGATGGCTCGGCCAGCAGCGGCAGGTTGTGGGCGCGGGCGAAGGCCTCGGCGACCGGACCGGCATCGTGCCCTGCCAGCACCACTGTGCGCCGCTCCGGCAGGCTGTCCGGCGCCGGCGGCAGGTTCATGACCAAAGGCTCGGTGCCCACCCGGTAGCGCTGCCGCTCCACCGCCTCCGGGAGCCCTTCGCCCTGCGACGGAACCAGCGGGTCGCGGAACGCGAGGTTCAGCTGGACCGGGCCCGGCGGCAGGTCCGGGAAGGCGCCGGTCGCAGCGGAGAGCCCGGTCTGGACCGCACGCTCGGGGTTGGTCCCCGCGGGAATGTCGACGGCGAAGCGCACCTGCTCACCGAACAGGTCCGGCTGGATGGTGGTCTGGTTGGCGCCGGTTCCGCGCAGCTCGTCGGGCCGGTCCGCGGAGAGGACGATCAGCGGCACGGCGGCATGGTTGGCCTCCATCACCGCCGGCATCAGGTTCCCGACGGCGGTCCCTGACGTGGTGAGCACGGCCACCGGCGAACCGGTGGCCAGGGCCAGGCCCAGGGCCGTGAAGCCGGCGGACCGCTCATCGATCCGCACCATCAGGTCCACGCGGCCGGCAGCGGATGCTTCGGCCAGGGCGTATGCCATGGGTGCCGACCGGGAACCCGGCGACACCACCACGTGCCGCACGCCGCCGTCGAGCAGGACGTCGACGGCGGTCCGCGCGGAGGCCAGCGCGCTCAGCTCATCTTCCTGCAACTCAGCGGGAGTGTCCGGGGCAGGTTCGTTCGGCGAGGTCACCCAACCAGTCTGCCACCCCTCGCGACCAGCCCTAACCCACGATGCTCTATCACTTATGGTCCCTAAAACCGCGGCTTAGGGACCATAAGTGATAGAGCAACGATGGGGGTTAGCCGCGGAACACCTGGACCACTGCGGGACGCGGGGCGCGCGCCTGGCCGGGTGCCGGCGTCGTACCTGCCGGGACGTAGTCCGGGAAGAGGGAGTTGGGCGCCTCGAAGGTGCCGTCCTCGCCCGGGTGCTGCACGGCGACGAACACGCTGCGCTCGTCGTCATGGATGACCGGGCCGCAGGTTTCGGCGTCGCGCGGGACGGACAGGAACTGCTCCACCTTTCCGCGCTCGGCACCGTCCAGGGTGACTCTGAAGAGGCCGTCGTTGTAGCCTATGCCGGAGGGGGCGCCGTCGGTGGAGATCCAGAGGTTGCCCACGGAGTCGAAGGCCACGTTGTCCGGGCAGGAGATGGGCGAGACCTTGTCCACCGGGTACCCCGAGAAGTAGGTGACGTCACCCTGGGCCGGATCACCGCACACCATCAGGAGCGTCCAGTTGAACTTCGTGGAAGTCTGGTCGCCGGTTTCGGTGATTTCCACGATATGCCCGTCGCGGTTCTGCGTGCGCGGGTTGACTTCGGTGGCGCCTTCCTTGGTGCCGGTGCCGCGGTCCGAGTTGTTGGTGCAGACCACGTAGACCTTGCCGGTGTGCAGGCTGGGCTGGACGTCCTCGCAGCGGTCCATCTTGGTGGGGCCCACCTTATCCGCGGCCAGGCGGGTGTACACCAGAACCTCCTCCACGGACATGCCTGGGACGGCGGACTTCCCGCCGACCACCAGGGGCAGCCATTCGCCGGTGCCGTCGAAGGCGCCGTCGGAGGGAAGCGCACCGGTGCCGGTGATTTCCGCGGCAGATGAGTTGCCGGTGAACTTGGCAACGTAGAGGTCTCCCTCGGAGAGCAGGTTCATGTTGTGCCTCCGGTCCCCCTCACGGTATTTATCCGCCGAGATGAACTTGTAGAGGTAGTCGAACTTCTCGTCGTCGCCCATGTAGGCCACCACGTGGCCGGATTCGGCCACGATGACGTTGGCACCCTCGTGCTTGAAGCGGCCCATGGCGGAGCGCTTCTTGGGGGTTGAGGTGGGGTCGAACGGGTCCACTTCAACGATCCAGCCGAACCGATTCGCCTCGTTCTCGTAGCCGGGGTTGCGGGTGTCGAAGCGGGGGTCGTCCAGCTCCCACTTGCGCGCCGTGGGCTTGGTGGTGAGGCCGTAGCGCTTGTCACCGGCAGAGGCGCCGGCGGCGACGAAGTAGCCGTTGAAGTTTTCCTCGCCGGAGAGGATGGTGCCCCAGGGGGTGGTGCCGCCGGAGCAGTTGCCGAACGTGCCCTTGATGGCGCGGCCCGAGGGATCGGCGACGGTCTTGACCAGTGCCGAGCCGGCAACCGGTCCGGTCAGTTCGTACGTGGTGTCGGAGAGGTAGCGGCGATTCAGCGGCGCGCCCTTGACGTAGCTCCACGGTTTGGTGGTGTTCCTGCGCTCGAGCTCGACGACGGCCAGGCCGTGCGCCGCCCGCCCGATCGCCCGCGTTTCCGCGGCGTCGTAACCGGCCGGGACCATGATGCCCTCATTGGTGTATTCGTGGTTGGTGAACAGCACGGCGCGACGGCCCTTGGTGCCCGGAATTTCCAGGATGTCCGTGTAGTCGTTGTTATAGCCGAACTGGCGGGCCTGGGCTGCTGCAGTCTGGTTGTTCAGGTCGAAGTCGGGCGAGTCGGCGAACAGCGGATCGCCCCAGCGGATGATCGGCTGCCAGGTGAAGCCCTCGGGCACGTTGAAGGCGTCTACGGCCTTGTCCACGGGCTTGATGGCGGTGAACTGCAGCTTGGAGTTGCCGAAGCCTTCCTTGGCGGCCTTGGACAGGCCGGCGGCGGAGGCGGGCTCGGCGGACCCCACCGCTGAGCCGAGGACGACGGCGAGGGCACCTGCGGCTCCCATGCCCAGGGCGGCTCGGCGGGACAGGGTGGCAGAGGCGATGTCGCGGAAGTAGCTGTTGGAGCTGGTGTTGCAGACATCGCCGGCGCAGGCGTTGTCACACTTGAGCGCGCAGGTGACGGGACTCCGCTTGCCCTTGGTGTGGCCGAGCATGGGCAGCAGGGTGAACTTGCGGGCAGTTTCAGACATGGGAACCTTCCAAGGAATCTCGCTGGGGTGCCTGATCACCCTTCCAGCCGGTTCCTACGGGAAGCCATCAATTGGATGAAGTTACGGTGAACCGCCCGTGACCTGCAGGAACATCCCCAAACCCCTCATCGATTGCTGAGTATCTGCCGTTCTGAGCGTTGAGAACGACACATACTCAGCAATCGATGGATTGGGCGGGAAGAACGCGCGTACGGGCCGCAGGAGCCCGATTGGCCACAGCGCGATGATGACCACCTGGTGAACGTGGTCATTGCGGGGAGGAAGATTTCCACTGTGGGCGGGAACATGGCAACCACCGGGCCGAACACCGGGATGGTCAAGCTGACGGCCGCGAGGCAGAGCCAGGCTGTCCGTATCGCCGCCTTCGCCCTACGCCACCCTACTGCGCCGTGTCGGTACCCGACCCCGGGTTCAATCGATTGCTGAGTATCTGCCGTTTTGGGACCTGAAAATGACAGTTACGGAGCATTCGATGGTTGGGTGGGTGCTGAATTGAGGAGGGCGTGGACGCGGCGGAGCCGGGCCAGCCACCAGTCGCGGCGTTCGGCGGACGCTGCAAACTGCCCAAGCAGCCCGGCGTCGGCGCTGACGTCGCGGAGGCGGATGGCGCCGTCGTCGGACACAAGGGGGTCCAGCGTGATGTCCGATTCGAACAGCGACACGGTTCCCAGGCCGCAGGCGTAGGGCAGCTCCGGCAGGGCGGCGGCGAGCGCAAGGCCAGCACGGATGCCGACGGAGGTGTCCAGCGCGGAGCTGACGACGGCGGGAAGTCCGGCCTGTGCCACGATGTCCAGGGCGCGCCGCACTCCCCCAAGCGGTGCCACCTTGACGACGAGAAGATCCGCCGCCCCGGCCCGGGCCACCCTGAGCGGATCGGTTTCCTTGCGGACGCTCTCATCCGCGGCGATCAGCACCGGCGTCCCGGCCTCCCGCAACCGGGACCGCACCTTAGCCAGGCCCTCGATGGAAGGCACCGGCTGCTCGGCATACTCCAGCCCAAACGGCGCCAGCCGGGTCAGCGCTTCCACCGCGCCCGGCACGTCCCAGCCGCCGTTGGCATCCACGCGGAGGGCTGCGTCCGGCAAGGCGTTGCGGACGGCACCTACGCGGGCAACGTCGTCGTCCAGGGACTGCCCCTGCTCGGCCACCTTGACCTTGACGGCGTCCACCCGTCCGAACCGGGCCAGCACGTAAGAAACGCGGTCTGCGGAAACGGCGGGCACGGTGGCGTTGACCGGGACGGAGTGCCGCACAGGAGGCGGGAACCCCTGCCAGCCCGCTTCGATGGCGGCGGCCAGCCACCGGGACGCTTCGGCGTCGCCATACTCGGGGAACGGGCAGAACTCGCCCCAGCCCGCTGGCCCGTGCAGCAGCAGCGATTCGCGTTCCATGATGCCGCGGAACTTCACCCGCATGGGCAGGCTGACCACATGGGCGCGTGACAGCAACTCGTCCAGTGCGGGGATCAGGGTATCGCGGGCAGGCATGGCTTCACTGTACCGGCGGCTCCGGGGGCAGCAGCGAGGCGGCAGGGGCTATGTAGACAACTCAGATCCACTTGTTGTGCTTGAACGCCAGGTAAAGGACCAGCCCCATCGCCGCCATCAGGCCCAGGGCGTAGGGGTAGCCATAAGTCCATGCCAGCTCGGGCATATTGGCGAAATTCATGCCGTAGATGGACGCCACCAGCGTGGGAGCGAACAGGATGGCAGCCCAGGAGGAGATGCGCTTGACCTGCTCGCTCTGTTCAAAGCTGGACTCAGTCAACCGCTGCATTTCCTCGTTTTGCCGTTGGGCCACTAGGGCTGCGTTCACGGCGAGCGCGTTCTGGAGCAGGGCCCGGAAAGATGCCACGCGTTCATTGATCCGGATGACGTGGTCCAGGACGTCGCGGTAGTGGTCCCGAAGCTCGGTTGCCTGGTCGCGGTCCGGAGCCCCGGCAATCAGGGCCTGCAGTATTCCCGCCAGCGGGCTGGTGGCCCGCTGGAAGATGATCACCTGGCGGGACAGTTCGTAGATGCGGCGGGAAACGTCCGGATCGGCGCCAAAGAGGTCATCCTCAATCTCATCGATGTCGTTTTCGAGCCCGGCCACCACCGGCTCGTATTCGTCCACCACCTGGTCCAGGATGCCGTAGAGTACGGCGTCCGGACCCAGGGCCAGGAATTCGGGCATTGACTCCATTCGGCGTCGGACTTTGGCCAGGTCCGGGGACTCGGCGTGCCGGACGGTCACCACGTACTCATCCCCGGCAAAGATGTGGATCTCGCCGAAGTCCACTTTTTCCTCGTCGTCCCGGTACCTGGCGGGCCTGAGCACCAGGAACAGGCACTCGCCGTAGTGCTCCAGCTTGGCCCGCTGATGGCCGGCAAGCGCGTCCTCGATGGCCAGGGCGTTGAGGTCGAATTCCTCGCCGACGGACTGCAGCTCCTCACCGTCCGGCCGGTACAGCCCGATCCACGCCATCCCCTCGCGCTGCCGGAGCAGGAAGTAGGTCTCGTCCAGGTCCTCGGGGTCCTCGGTGCGCAGCCCGTTCACGTACACCGCGTTGTCAATGATGGTCACGGCGTACCCTCCCCGGACCGCTCCCGCTCCCAGTCGTCCAGCAGGGCCGGCATCCGCGAATTGAGGAACCGGTAGAAGCGGGCCATATCCGCCACGCGGGCCCGTGCGGCCGATCCCTCCGGGAGGGTATCCGCCGTCGCATCCGTCAGGGAAGCAAGCTTTTCGTAGATGGGGCTGTTCCGCATGGACACGACGTACCACTCGTCCTCGCGCAGGGCGTAGAGGTCGCGGCGGCTGCCGGGCTGGGACACCCGGTGGATAAAGCCCACGGTCTGCAGGTACCGCACTGCCCCGGAGACCGCTGCAGGGCTGGCCCCCAGCCGCTCCCCGAGCTCGGCCGCCGTGAGGCTCCCTGTCTCGGACCACACCAGTGCAAGCAGCGTCCGTGCCGGCATCTTGGGGAAACCGGCGGCGGCGAAGGCAGCAGCGGTTCGTTCGGCAGCGGCGACAGTGGCACCGGCATCGGCATCGGCAGACTCAGCAGGCCCGGAAACCGAGGCGAACCCGGCTGTCCCGGATACGGAACCAGGCCCGGGAACCGAGCCGGGCCCGGATACCGAACCGGCCCCGGGAACCGAACCAGGCCCGGATACGGGACCGGCACCAAGACGGGCGTCGGCGCTCATGCCGACCCCACTTCCCGCCGCCGCATCACCGCAACGGACAGTGCGGCAACCAACGCGGCGACGGCCAGCATCCACCATGCACCGCTCCAGTCCGTGGCGTCACCCTGCGGAACCGGTGTGTGGGTGAACGGGGACAGGTTGCGCAGGTTTTGGTCCAGCCCCAGCATGCCGCCGAAAATGCCCAGCATCACGCCCAGGGCCAGCAGCGCCCAGCTGGCGGCGATGGTCGCGGCGGGCCACAGCACGAACACCAGGACGGGAACGGCCAGGTAGATCAGCGCCGCCGGCAATTGGGCCAGGGCGGTTTCCCACAAAGCATCCGCCGGCATGGAGTCACCGGAGCCGGTGAGCGTGACCCACGCACCCAGGCCGGTCAGCCCTACCACCAGCACCACGGCCGCCGCGCCCAGCAGCAGGTAGCCGGCCAGCCACCGGACCCGCCCCACTGGAGCGGCCAGCAGGAGTTCGGCGGTTCCGGCCGTTTCCTCCTGCCGCAGCCTGATGACCGCTTGCAGCGCACAGGCTGCCGCCAGGACCCCGGCCATCGAGAAGATCACCGAGACCATGAGCTGGGTCAGCGAGACTCCCTGTGCCTGGAGCATGGCGCGCATCACCGCCGTGATACCGGTCCCGGGGGTATCAAGGGCGGCCACCGCTTTGCCCAGCGACCCCGCCAGCAGCCCCAGCGCCAGCCCGCTCAGCGCCCAGCCGATGATCGATCCGCTTTGCAGCCGCAGTGCCAGGGCCACCGGACTCCGGAGCCCCGGCCGGGCAGCTGGGCGTCCCGGCCTGGCACCCCACACGCTGGCCCCGGTGTCCCGTTTTTGAAGGATGAGCCAGGCGGACGTCAGACAGACGACGGCGAGCGCCAACGGCAGCAGCAGCGGCCAGGCGCGGTTCCCTGAGTAGGCATACGTCTGCTGGCCCCAGCCGATCGGTGAGAACCAGCTGGCCGACCCCTCGGTCATGGTGGTTCCGTCGGCGCCGGGCGCTCCGGTGGCGTCTCCGATCCCGCGCAGGAGGTAGGCAAGGACCACCAGCGCGGCAGAGACACCGTTGGCGCCGCGAGAGGTCCCCATGAACTGGGCCACGAGCAGTCCCACGCCCAGGAAAGCGAGGCCGACGGCGCCCGTTGCGGTTCCGGCGGTCAGGGAACCTTGCGGGTCCAGGCCCTGGGCGGCAAAGCCGGCGAACACGGCGAGCGCCACGAGGATGTTCGCGGTGACGCCGTGGAGCAGGGTGGCGATATTGGGCAGCAGGCGGCCGGCAGGCGTGGCGGCCACCAGTTCCGCACCGCCGGTTTCCTCGTCGGCCCGGGTGTGGCGTACTGCCAGGAAGGTGCTCATCAGGCCCGCCAGGAGCGCGAGGAACGCGTAAATCAGAAAGAACGTGAAGGCGCCCTGGTCCGCGCCGCGGGGAAGGCCGCGCAGCATCAGGATGGCGGGCGTGGCGATGGCCACCTGCAAGATCTCGGTCCGTGCCGCTGTACTGCCGTAGGTTTGGGTGACGGCGGCGGCCGCAAACAGTGCGAACATCCCGGTGGCCGCCACCCAGCTCACCAGCTGCCAGCGGTCCCGCCGCAGGCGCTGGCCCCACAGGACAAGGAGGACATCCATGTCAGCTCCGCCCCCGCGCGCTGAGCAGGTGCCGCCGCGAACCATGTCCACCGGCCGGTGCGTCACCCTCCGGAGCGGCCGAGGCATCGCCGTAGTGCCGGAGGAACAGCTCCTCCAGCGACGGCGGAACAATCGTCAGGCCCTGGACGCCCAGGGCGCCCAGCGCGGGAAGGACCTCCGCGATCCGGTCCGAGTCGGCGCTGAACCGGACCCGCCCGGCGTCGAGTGTGAGGTCGTGCACCGCGCCCAGACGCGCCAGGGCTTCCGCGTCCAGTCCGTCCGCGGCAAACGAAACTTCGGACCTGGTCAGGTGCCGCAGCGAGTCAAGCGTGCCGCCGTCCACAATCCTGCCGGCGCGGATGATGCTCACGCGGTGGCAGAGCACCTCCACTTCGGAGAGGATGTGGCTGGAGAGGAGCACGGTGGCTCCGCGGTCGACGGCGGCCAGCAGCTCGCGCCGGAAGACCTCCTCCATGAGCGGGTCAAGGCCGCTGGTGGGCTCATCCAGCAGGTAGACCTCGGCTTCGGTGGCCAGGGCCGCGATCAGCGCCACCTTTTGCCGGTTGCCCTTCGAGTACGCGCGCCCCTTCTTGGCCGGATCGAAATCGAACACCTGGCACAGCCGGTCCTTCCGGCGCCGGTATGCATCACCGTCCGCGGTGCCGCCGCGCAGCCGGGACAGCAGGTCGATGGTCTCGCCGCCGGACAGGTTGGGCCAGAGCCTGACGTCCCCGGGCACGTAGGCCAGGCACCGGTGCAGTTCCACGGCCTGGCTCCAGGGCTCGAAGCCCAGGACGGCCGCGGAGCCGGAGGTGGGCCTGGCCAGCCCCAGGAGGATGCGCAGGGTGGTGGATTTCCCGGCGCCGTTGGGACCCAGGAAACCGTGGATCTCACCGCGCTGGACGTCGAGGTCCAGCCCGTCCAACGCCCTGACATGCCCGAAGTGCTTATGCAGATTCGCTGTGTGGACAACGGTGTTCATGCTTCAAGTCTTCGGAGTTTTCACAATTTTATGAAGGTACTAAAGTCCCCACTATGAGCGCCGGCGACCCCCTGCCCAGCGGCCAGGCCGCCCGCTCTTCCTCGGCACCCCTCTATGCCGCCGGGTTCGTCACCGCGTTCGGGGCCCACAGCATCGCGGCCGGATTGGGTGCGCAGAGCGGAAACATCGGCCTGACCCTGCTGAACCTGGGCATCCTGCTGGCCCTCTACGACGTCGCCGAGGTCTTCCTGAAGCCGGTCTTCGGTGCGCTCAGCGACCGCATCGGCGCCAAACCGGTCGTCGTGGGCGGACTCCTCGCCTTCGCCGCGTTGTCCCTGATCGGCCTGGGTGCTGCGGACCCGTTGATCCTGGCCCTGGCCCGGCTGGGACAGGGCGCGGCGGCGTCGGCCTTCTCGCCGGCGTCGTCCGCCATGGTGGCAAGGATGGCCCGCGGCGGAAAGGCCGGCACCTACTTTGGCCGGTACGGGTCCTGGAAAAGCCTGGGTTACATCATTGGCCCGCCGCTGGGTGCGGGCCTGATCCTGGCCGGCGGCTTCCCGCTGCTGTTCGGCACCCTGGCGGCGCTGGCCGCGGTCACCGCGGTGTGGGTGCTGGTGTCGGTGCCGCACCTGGCGCCGCTGCCGCGGATGCGGTACACGGTGGTGGACCTGGCGCGGCAGGTGGGCGAGAGGCGTTTCCTGGTGCCCACGCTGGTGCTGGCCGCCTCCACGGGAGCGCTGGGTGCCGCCGTCGGCTTCCTTCCGGCGCTGGCCACGCGGCACGGCATGGATGCCCTGGCCGGGACTGCCGCGGTGAGTGTTGTGGCGCTGGGCTCGGTGCTGACCCAGCCATGGATCGGGCGGCGGCGGGACCGCTACGCCGTCACCGACAACAAAGGTACGACGGCGGGCCTGCTGCTGATTGCCGCGGGCGTCGGCCTGGTGGCGGCCGTCCCCGGCGTGGTCACCATTTTCGTTGCCGCGGCGTGCATCGGGGTGGGGATCGGCGCGGTGACGCCGCTCGGTTTCGCGCACCTGGCGGACACCACCCCGCCGGAGAGGATGGGCCGGACCATGGGTTCGGCGGAACTGGGACGCGAACTGGGCGACGCCGGCGGGCCCCTGCTGGTAGGCGGCATCGCCACGCTCACGGCGCTTCCGTTCGGGCTGGGCGCCCTGGCGCTGCTGGTGGCTGCGGCAAGCATCCCCCGGCTGGACCCGGTCCAACCCACCCCCACCCCCTAAGCGGCCTTCCAGCTTTTTGTGTCACCCTTAACGGCGATGACTTTTTCACGGCAACTACCCACCAGGGCCCTGGCCCGGCCTGCCCCGGGCTCGGCGTTCCTGTTCGTGCTGTCCACCCTGGCGTGCATTGCCGGCCTGTTTGCCACCTACTACTTCTTCGTCCAGACCACCACCGGACAGTTCATTGACGAGTCCGCGCTGGTGGAAGCGGTGGAGATCCACGGGCCCGCCGGGAAGGCAGCCACCCGGTTCCTGGACCTGCTGCCCACCATCTCGCTGGTGATGGCCGCCGTCGTGGTCCTGTTCGTGACGGTGATCCGGAGGCACTGGGCGGAGGCGGGGATTGCCGTGGCCGCCTGCATCGGCGCGAACGTGGCCACGCAGGTGCTGAAGGACCTGCTGCCGCAGCGCCCGGACAAAGGGGTGTTGACGCTGGAGCTGAATTCCCTGCCGTCCGGGCACACCACCCTGGCGGCGTCGGCGGCGGCAGCAGTGTTCCTGATGGCGTCCCCGCGCTGGCGGCCCATGGCCGGCTTCATCGGCGGCAGCTTTGCCATCGCGTCCGGAGTGTCCACGCTGATCAACCAGTGGCACCGGCCGGCCGACGTGGTGGCCGCGTTCCTGCTGGTGGGTGCGTTCATGATTCCGGCGGGCTGGCTGATCCTGCGCCGGGGTTCGTGGAACGAGTGGGACGGGTTCGGTGAACATGTCGGCTCGGCCCGGATCTGGCTCACGCTGCCGGTGCTGATCGGGCTGGCCTCGGCGGTGGTGGCGGTGTTTTCGCTGATCCGGATTGCGCCCAGCCCGTGGCAGGAGGCCAGCACCACCAACTACTTCTGGGCAGGCATCGCACTGATCGTGATCGCTGGCTACCTGGCCACCGTGGCCACCACCTCACTGTTCGCGTTCGCGGCACGACGGCGGAGCGCACTGCGCCGCTGACCGGCTGCCTTGGGTGCCACCGTAAGGGTCAGCCGGCGTTGAGGCGGGCCAGCAGCAGGGCTTCGGCCACGATGGCGTTTTCGAAATCGCCCAGGTGGATGGATTCGTTGGCCCCGTGCGCCCGCGAGTCCGGGTCCTCCGCGCCCGTGACCAGGATTTCCGCCTCCGGGTACAGCTTGTTCAGGATGTTGACGGCCGGAATGGAGCCGCCCACGCCCATGGAAACAGCTGGAACACCCCACACGTCACCCATAGCCGCAAGCATTGACCGTGAGGCGGGGGACGACGCATCCCCGGCGAACCCCTCGGTCCGCCCGCCCGGCGTGAAGACCACGCCGGCGCCGAACGGTACGTGGGCTTCCACGTGCCGGCGGACTGCCTCCATGGCGGCAGCGGTGTCAGACGACGGCGCCAGGCTCAGGCTGAACCGCGCCCGGGCCGCCGGCTGCAGCGTGTCGGAGGACAATGCCACGGACGGCGCATCGATCCCGATGATGGCCATGGCCGGCTTGGTCCACAACCGCGACGTCAAGGATCCCGAACCGGCCAGCGGCACTCCCGGCAGGACGCGGGAATCGGCGCGGAACTCAGCCTCGGTAAGGGACGGACCCGGCTCCTCCGAAGCCGGCAGGCCCTCCACCGCCACGCTGCCGTCGTCGTGGTGGAAGGAGGCGATGAGCCGGGACAGCGCCGCAACAGCGTCCACCAGCGGCCCGCCGTAGGTTCCTGAATGCAGGGCGTGCTCCAGCACCCGCACCTCGATGGTTCCCAGGACCAGCCCGCGCAGGCTGGTGGTCAGGGCCGGCACGCCCACCTTCCAGTTCCCGGAGTCGGCCACCACCAGCACATCCGCGCGCAGCAGGTCGGCGTGCTGCTGCAGCAGCAGGGGCAGGGAGGGCGAGCCCGCCTCCTCCTCGCCGTCGATGAACACCGTAATGCCCATGCCCAGGTCATTGCCCAGGACCCGGAGTGCGTTGCGGACGGCGGCCACGTGCAGCAGCACGCCTGCCTTGTTGTCCGCCACTCCCCTGCCCCACAACCGGCCGCCGCGCTCCACCGCTTCGAAGGGCGGGCTCTCCCACAGCTCCAGGTCGCCGGCGGGCTGGACGTCGTAGTGCGCGTACAGCAGGATGGTGGGCTTGCCGGGTTCGGCGGGCCGGCGTCCCACTACTGCGGGGGCACCGGGACTGCCGTCCGGGCGGGGTGCCTGCAGGATGTCGACGTCGGCCAGGCCGGCGTTGCGGAGCAGGCCCGCCACCTGCTGGGCGGCCTGGTCCAGCTGTGAGGGGTCGAAGGAGTCCCAGGCCATGGCGGGGATGCGGACCAGCTCAGAGAGTTCGTCGACGGCGGCACGGAAGTCACCGCGCACGGCTTGCCGGAGGCCGGCCAGGACATCCTGGTCCGCTGTTGACGGCGGCGCCATTCGCTAGCCCACCCCGTGGCGCTGCAGCCACATTTCCAGCAGCGCGAACTGCCACAGGACGTTGCTTTTCACCGGGGTCCGCCGGCTGTTGGGATCCTCCAGCAGCCCGTCGATGTATTCGGGGCGGAACAGCCCGCGCTGCTTGGCCTCGGGTGCGTGGAGGGCATCGCTGACCATGGTGATGAACGGTTCCTCGAGGTGCCGCAGGGCCGGGACCGGGAAGTAGCCCTTGGGCCGGTCGATCACCGCGGCCGGCAGCAGCTGCCGGCCCAGGTCCTTCAGGATGCCCTTGCCGCCCTGGGTTGCCTTGAGTTCCGGCGGACACGAGGCGGCGAGTTCCACCAGTTCATGGTCCAGGAACGGAACGCGGGCTTCCAGGCCCCACGCCATGCTCATGTTGTCCAGCCGCTTCACCGGATCGTCCACCATGAGCAGGTGGGTATCCAGCCGAAGGACGGCGTCCAGGGCAGTGTCCGCCCCCGGCCGGGCCAGGTGGTCGGCGAGGACCTTCCGGCTGACGTCGGTCCCGGGCAGCCACTCGGGCTCCAGGATGCCCAGGAGCTCATCGTGGCTGTGGTCAACGAATGCTGCCGTGAAGGCCGGCAGGGCCTGCTCCCGGGGCAGACCGGCCAGCGGCTGGTGGTAGCCGTACCCGCCGAACACCTCGTCGGCCCCCTGCCCGCACTGGACCACTTTCAGGTGCCGGGACACGGTGTCGGAGAGCAGGTGGAAGGCGGTGACGTCGTGGCTTGCCATGGGCTCGGACATCGCGTCCAGGGCGCCGCCGATGGAAGGCGCAAACTCGGACGTGGGCACGTGCAGCCGTTCGTGCCGGGTGCCGAATTCGCGCGCCACCAGGTCCGAGTACTCGAACTCGTTCCCGGCGTCGCCGCCGGCGCCGTCATCGAACCCGATGCTGAAGGTGGACAGTCCGTGCTGGCCCTCGTCGGCGAGCAAGGCAACCAGGAGGCTGGAATCCAGCCCGCCGGACAAAAGGACACCCACCGGCACGTCCGCAACCATCCGGCGTCGTACTGCCGTCCGCAGCGCATCCTGCACGGCATCCCGCCAGTCAACCGCCGACCAGCCCGCATGCTCCGGCTTCCGGGTGTAGTCCGGCCGCCAGTACTCGCGGTCATGCCAAGTGCCGTCCGGGCGGATGGTGCGGATGGTGGCGGCCGGCAGCTTCTGCACGCCCCGCAGGATGGTGCGCGGCGCCGGAACGATCGAATGCCAGCTCAGGTAGTGGTGCAGGGCCACTTCGTCGATGCCCGTATCGATTCCGCCGGATGCCACCAGCGCGGGCAGGGTGGATGCGAAGCGCAGCTTCCCGGGCAGCTGCGAAACGTACAGCGGCTTGATGCCCAGCCGGTCGCGGACCAGGAGGACCTCTTCCCGCTGCGGATCGTAAATGGCGATCGCGAACATGCCCACCAGGTGATGGACAAAGTCGTCACCCCATTTCCGGTACGCCTTGAGGATTACCTCGGTGTCGCTGGTGGAGCGGAAGCTGAACTCGGGCTCAAGCTCCCGGCGCAGCTCCTGATAGTTGTAGATGCACCCGTTGAAGACAACGGTCAGGCCGCCGTCGTCCTCCATGGGCTGCGCCCCGGCTTCGGAGAGGTCAATGATGCTGAGCCGCCGGTGCCCCAGTGCAACCCAGTCGCCGTTCCAGTGTCCCCTTCCGTCCGGTCCGCGGGAGGCCATGGCCCCCATGATTTTCAGAACTGCTTCCCCCGACGCCGCCCTGCCGTTGAATGCGATCTCGCCGGCTATGCCACACATGTTTCTTCCTTGCTGTTTACTGCGGTTGATGAGGTCCTACTGCTCATGTTCATGAGGTACTTCCCGGACCACACGAATGGTCTTCAGGGTGGGGTCGGCAGGGTCCGGCAGGACCATTCCTGCTTCCACGCCGCTCCTGAGGTAATCGATGGCCGCCTGGTTGATCCGTTCGCCGGGCAGCAGCAGCGGCACGCCGGGCGGGTAGGGGGTGGCCATTTCCGCCGCGATCCTGCCTGGCGATTCCTCAATGGGAATGACTTCCACGGGCCCGAAGAAGGCGTCGCGGGGCAGCATCACGGTTTCCAGGAAGAGGTCCTCTTCCTTGGGAATGACGACGGCGGGTGGCCGGGGCAGGGACGGCGCGGCATCAACCAGCGCGCGCAGGCCGCTGAGCAGCTTGTCCGCTGTTTCGTCATCGTCGGAAACGGAAATGACCGCCTCCGTCCGCCGGTGGTCGTTGGTGCCGAGGTCGATCCGGCAGTTTTCCCGCATCCAGTCCGTGGCCTGGTAGCCGCTGATGCCCAGCTGGGAAACGTCGATCAGGATGTGCAGGATGTCCAGGTCGTGGGAGGCTTCCTCGTGGACCAGTTCATCCTCCAGGACGTGCAGCCCGGGGAGCGCCTCAATCTCCTTCCGGACCCGGCGGGCAAGGTCCAGGGCCCGGTCGATCATGGCCTTGCCCTCCTGCACCATCTGCCGCCGCCACCCGTCCATGGCCCCATAGATCAGGGTGTTGGCGCTGGTGGTGGAGAGAACGTCGGCGCACTGGTTGAGCCGGATTGGGTCCACCAGGTTGCCCTGGAGGTGGAAGATCGACCCCTGTTCAAAACCCAGCCCCATCTTGTGCACGCTGACCACGCAGATGTCCGCACCGGCATCCATCGCCCATGTTGGGGTGTCCGGGTGGAAGGGCAGCTGCGCGCCCCACGCCTCGTCCACGATCAGCGGCTTCCCCCGCTTGTGGCAGATCTCAACAATGGCTTCGAGGTCTGCGCACGTTCCGTACGGGGTGGGGCTCACGATCAGGGCCGCGGAGGCGTCCGGGTAGCGCTGCCACATCTCCTCCACCGTTTCCGGTGCCGGCGGGTGGCTCATCTTCAGCTCGTCGTCCCAGCGCGGCTTGATCCAGCGGGGCTGCAGCCCGGACAGCACCAGGCCGGACACCACCGATTTGTGGGCGTCACGGCTGATCAGCAGGTCCCCCTCACCGCGCGTCACGGCCAGGATGGCCGCCTTGATGGAGAGCGAACTGCCGCAGGTGGAGAAGAAGGCCTTGTCAGCGCCGACGGCGGCCGCCAGCAGTTCTTCAGCCGTGGACAGGTAGCCGTTGGAAGACTTGCGGTCGTCCAGTCCTGAGGAGGCAACGACGTCGGCCTTGAAGCTTTGCTCCCCCAGCACCTCCAGCACGCGCGGGTCCACGCCCCGTCCCTGGCGGTGCGCCGGCGGCGTGAAGCCGTACCGGCCCAGCTTCTGGTGTTCCGCCAGCGCGTCAATCACTGGTGCCTGGTTCTGGTCCAATTCATTCTGGCCCAAGGGGGGTCCTCCTGGTGTCGGTTTACAGAGTCTGGTTGTCCAGCTGCGGTGTGCCACCCTGGGTGGGCCCGGGGGCGTTCCCCTGCAGCAGCTTGGTGGATTGCCTGCGCCGGCGGGCGGGCACAGCCTGCCCCCGGACGGACGTTGCAGGCAGGGCCGTGGTGTCGACGGCCTGGGCGATCATGGCGGGAAGGTTTCCGGACCGGCCGAACCATTCCCGCTGGGCAGCTGCCCCGGTCCCCCTGGCCATCACTTGGAACAGCAGCAACTCCACGGTGGCCAGTTCGTCCTGCTCTTCCAGCACTGGACGGACATGGTCCAGCAGGGCCGCCAGCACATCGGACGCGGGCCGTGGCATCCCCTCAACGGGATCCAGCAGGTCCGTCTCCAGCCCGAACCGGCTGGCCTGCCAGCACGCGAGACGCAACTGGGCGGTGGGCACGGGGGCCGGGGACACGCCGTCGCGCCACTGCCTGGCGGCGGTTTCCGCCAATGCCCGGACCAGCGCGGCCACCAGGACCGCGTCGTCCGCGAACAGGCAGACATCAGCCACCCGGACCTCAACGGTGGGGTGCCGGTCGCTGAGCCGTGCGTCGAAGTAGAGGCTTGCCTTGTCCAGCGGGACGCCGGAGGACAGGATCTGCCTGACGTTTGAGTGGTAGGCAGCGGCGGATCCGAAGATCTCGGTCGGCCCCGTGGTTGGCCACCGGTTCCACGCCTGGGAGCGGTAGCCTGCGTAGCCCGAATCCGTTCCATTCCAGAACGGCGAGTTCGAGGCGAGTGCCTGCAGGACCGGCAGCCAGACCCGGATACGGTCCAGGATGGCCACGCCTTCCTCATCCGATTCAATTTCCACATGCACGTGGCAGCCGCAGGTCAGCTGTTCCACGGCGGTCAGCCCGTACCGCTGCATCAACTGGCCGTACCGTTCACCCGGTGCCACCGTGGAGTCGACGGACAGCGGGGACGTTGCGAGCGCAGCCACCCTGGCTCCGGCCTGCCGCGCCAGGGCATCGGCATTCCTGCGTCCCGCCGTGATGTCGCGGGCGATATCCGCCAAGGTCAGCCGGGGCAGGGTGCAGGTTTCAATCTGTTCCTGCTTCATTTCACTGCTGAGGTTGGGGTATTCCGCGGCGCGCTGCAGAAGGCTGCCCAGCGCAACAGGATGGCCGTCGGCAGGATCGACGACAAGGAATTCTTCTTCAACACCTACCCTGCGCGTCATCGTGCACTTCCCATGCAATATGACGTCGCAACAACAACCCGCCTGACTGCGGATTCCAAGAGGTTTTGGGTCAGGTCCGCCACAACAGCTCCCAAGGTCAGTTAGCCGTAGGGCGGCTGCTTCACCTTACCTCCACATAGTAAGCATGCTTATTTCCTTGCCGCAAGCTGGACCGCCGTGGACCCGGCGTCGGATGACCCTTCGCTTAGGGTGTCAGTGCAGGTCAGAAGGCTTCCGGGTGAACGGACATTGCCGGCGTCGAATCCTGCAGAAATGAAGCCGGCGCAGCTGCAACAGATGACGCCGCTGCCGGGCGCAGGCGGGTCAGGTACTTGGCCCGGGCTGCTTCGACGAACCCCTGGAACAGCGCGTAGTCCTCGGTGAGCTCCTCGGGGTGCCACTGGATGCCAAGGGCGAACGTGGCTGCGGGGTATTCAATCGCTTCCACCACCTGCTCTTCTGTCCAGGCCGAGGCAACCAGGCCGTCTCCGAGCTTGTCCACTGCCTGGTGGTGGGCAACGGGAACCATCTGGACGTCGGCCCCGATGAGCTGTGAGAGCTGCGACTCAGGCCGCACTTCCACCGGGATCCGGTTGTACTGGAAGCCGCCCAGCTGGTGCTGGCCGTGGCCAACCACTTCCGGCAGGTGCTGGTGCAGGGTGCCGCCGAGGGTGACGTTCAGGAGCTGCTCACCGCGGCAGATGCACAGCAGAGGAATGTCCTGGCGGATGGCCTCGCGGATCAGGGCCTGTTCCCAGGCGTCGCGTTCGGGCCGCGGCTGGTCGGTGGCGGGGTGGGGTTCCTGGCCGTACAGTGCAGGATCCACGTCCCAGCCGCCGGGGATCAGCAGTCCGTCAAGCCGGCTTACCAGCACTTCGATTACCCCTGCCGCCACAGGCTGCGGCGGAAGCAGCGCGGGGATGCCGCCGGCGGCGATGATGGGGGCAAGGTAGGTTTCCGGCAGGAACGCGGCGCTGACGCCACCACAGCCGGCAGTACCCGCCTGCTCAAGGTAGGTGCTTAGGCCGATGACGGGCTTTACGACGGCGTCCGTGGTTTCCATGTGCTGCTGCAATCCTTCCGGGAAAATCTCTCAGATAAGCGTATAAGAGCCCGGGCCCCGGAATGTTTCAGGCAGGTCAAAATCACATGTCATTGGCGTCACTGCCGGGCGCCGGAATGGAGTGGACCTAGAGGTTGGTCCGGGCCTCCGCGTCCTCCGCATACCTGGCGCCCTGGACGGAAATCCCGGTGAGCAGGCCGTTCAGCCCGGCCAGCTCCGCGTCTGTAAGGACCAGGTCCGCGGCCGCAATGTTCTCCTCCAATCGGTCCAGTTTGCGGCTGCCAGGAATGGGGACGATCCACGGCTTTTGGGCCAGGAGCCAGGCCAGGGCGATCTGCCCCGGCGTCGCCCCTTTGTCCCGTGCGATGCTGCGCACGGCGTCCACCAAAGCCTGGTTGTGGGCCATGGCGTCCGGCCCGAAACGGGGGATGTTGGCACGTGCGTCATTGCCGCCGTCGAACGTCCTGGATGCGCCCAGCGTCCCGGTCAGGAAACCACGCCCCAGCGGGCTGTAGGGGACGAAACCGATGCCCAGCTCCCCGCAGACAACCAGCACCTCTTCCTCCGGGCGGCGCCACCAGAGGGAGTATTCGCTTTGGACGGCGGTGACGGGCTGGACGGCGTGGGCGCGCTGGATGGTTCCGGCTGCGGCCTCGGACATGCCGAAGTGCTTCACCTTGCCGGCCTCGATGAGTTCCTTGACGGCGCCGGCAACGTCTTCGATGGGAACGTTCGGATCCACCCGGTGTTGGTAGTACAGGTCGATCGCCTCCACGCCGAGCCGCTGCAGGGAGCCCTCCACTGCGGCGCGGATGTGCCCGGGATCACTGGTGACGTTGCCGCGGGGCTTGCGGACCACGGGGTCGATGTCGAAGCCGAACTTCGTGGCGATCACCACCTGGTCCCGGCAGGGGGCCAGGGCCTCCCCCACCAGTTCCTCGTTGGCAAAGGGGCCATAGATTTCGGCAGTATCAAAGAAGGTGACGCCGCGGTCCACCGCCGCCCGGAGCAGGGCCACCATGTCTTTCCGTTCCGGCGTGCTGCCGTAGCCGCCGGTCATGCTCATGCAGCCAAGTCCGATCGCAGAAACTTCCAGGCCGCGGCCGAGTGTGCGCTTGTGCATGTGTGCTCCTGTTCGCTGTGGCAGTTCCGTCCTCCCTTGCCGTAGCACGGAAGGACGCGTGGCGGTGATGTTTTGAGCAAATCTTGAGGAATTGGTGCCCCATAGCTTGAGCCACGCCGTGAATAGTTGCAGGTGCCTGGGCGGCGTCTTGAAGTGGGCGCCGCCCGGTACACTCCACGCTCTCCCGTTGACGGCCTCAGGTTATGGGATCGAGCCGCTTGCGCAGGAGACAGAATTCATTTCCTTCGGGGTCCTGCAGCACGTGCCATTGCTCATCGCCGGCCTGCCCCACGTCGGCCGGCCTCGCGCCGAGGGCCAGCAGGCGTTCCAGCTCCGCGTCCTGGTCCCGGTCCACCGGGTTGACGTCGATATGCAGCGGGAGCCTTCCCACCCGCGGATTGCTGCTGGGGCTCAGGAAGATGGTGGGCTGCAGGCCGCCGAAGCCGGCGTCGGGCGGCCCGATCTCGATCGCTCCGTCCTCCCGGTCGATCTCCACATACCCCAGGACATCGCTCCAGAACCGCGCGAGCAGTTCCGGGTCGGCACAGTTCAGGACCAGTTCGCTGATGCGGCATGACATGGTGCCAGTGTACGGACGGCCGCCACCTGCCTGCAGGCAGACACGGGCGGGAAATTACGACGGCGGCAGGCAGCTTCCGGGGCAAAGCCCAGCTCGGAGGGAGACGGCGCCGCTGCGTTGGGGGGTGTTGCAGCGGCACCTTCTTCCGGCGAGCTGGCGTGCTGTCAGACGCTGGTAGATCTTCTTGTTTCCGGTCCCGATTTCCAGATTCACGTCGTGTGGACCCTCTGGTGGTCTAACTGGGGACAACATTGCAGTGCCAACCTCAGGGAGTGAGGGGTAAAGCGTTAGCAAAAGCTCAAGTTACATGAAATTTCAATCCGAGTTTGACCTGAGCTTCTACTGTGGCTGTTGGCGGTAAATGGCAGTCTTTTTGCGGCGCTAAATGTCGCCCTCCTAATCGGCAAGCGCTCGTGACCGCCTTTAGAACGTCGCTCGGGACATACCGAGATCCCGGGCAACCTGCGCCGCGGGCTCGCCACCTTTGACCAGGCGCACAGCGCTTCTGATGTGACGATCAGTGACCCGGCGAGGCCGGCCGCCAAGGTGCTTGCCAGCTTCCCTTCGCTTGATGATGGAATCCGTAACGCATTCGCGCTTGATCTCGTGTTCCATTTGCGCGAGGGCGGCCATGATCGTGAACAACATAGAGCCCATCGGTGTTGCTGTTTCGACGTCGCCTCCGCCCAGGTTCAGGACGCGCAGGCCGGCACGCCTAGTGCGGAGTTCGTCGGCGAAGGCAAGCATGTTCTCGGTGGATCGCCCTAGCCGGTCCAAAGTCGTGATGACGAGGGTGTCACCCTCCAGGAGCGCATCGAGCGCTCGATCGAACTGGGGTCGCGACGCGCGCGCTCCGGAGACACCTTGGTCGACGTAGAGGTCATCGGGCCGAACGCCGGCGGCGAGAAGATCCGCCCTCTGCCGGTCCGTGGACGGCTGCCGCGTCGAAACCCGTGCATAGCCAATAAGTTTCGTCATCTAGGCCTCGAAGTGTCTCATAACAAACGATTCGTACCTCGATTTCATCAGAAGGTTTCGAGGCATAGTTATGAGAATCGCCGGACGCAGAGAAAGTCGCGAGATCTCACAGAAATCGGGGTGCTGCAGGACAGGGCCGGCGAGACGTCTCGTATCCCAAGGGTTTCGAGACGAAACTCTTGGGAACCAACAGCTCCTCCATTACTTGACGCTTCGGGGAGTGGCCCATACGTGATTGCGTATGGACTCGCCTCTGGCGGCGGGTGTACTTTCAGCTGTGGAAGGTTTCACCCACCCTTCTGACGCTGACCGCGAGCTGAATGAACTACGCGTGAGGGCATACGGTCCGGATCACGACATCGATGGTGATCCTCGGGCTCTCGCGAGGTTGCGCGAACTTGAGGCTGCGCACCTCGCCGACGTCGAACGCCGGGAAGACGCCGCCGCGAGTGAAAGCTCGGCCGCGGAAACGGTGAAAGCGGCGGTTCCCGCCGTCGCCTTAAATGAAGCTCAGGGGTCGCCGGAGCCCGGACGGGCGATCGCGCCGCTGTCGCAGCCAGTAAAGGAAAGCTCGTTGCGGCCGCTCCTGCGACGCGCGATGAGGACGTGGTGGGGTCGCCTCGCGCGGGTGGCTGGCATGCTGGTAGTCGCTGCCGCCATCGTCGTGGCGGCCTTCCTGATATCCGCGCCACGACCCGACGCTACCTTGCGTCTGACGGCGGTCGAGGCTGACGACCAGGTCCGCACCCTGGTGACCTCCGCGGAGCGAGCTGGCAGATACGGAATGGACCCCTCAACGCTCCGCGCATACGGGTCGTACCATGGCTTCAATGTCTGGTCCGGCGTGAATGCTTTCGGCTCTCCGTGTCTCGTGGCAGTGCACCGGGCATTCGACTACCTTTCAAGAGCGCGCTGCGCTCCGTTTCCGGCAGACCTCATTGTGGACGTCTCTTCGTCCGGCGACGGACTCGACATACCCGCCGGCGACGGCATCATTAGGTTCATACGTCGTGGCGACACGGTGGACGCCTACGTCTACCTCTTGCCAGAGGCCGACTGATGGACACATCCTCACAGCCCTCAGACGATAAGCGTGAACTGGATGCGCTCCGCAGGAGGGCTTATGGTCCGAATCCCGATATCCAGACTGACCCCGCTGCGCTGGCAAGGCTGGAGGAACTGGAAGCAGCACGCAAAGCGGTCCCGCCCGACGCCGCGGACACCGGCCTCGGCGAACCTGCTGCAGCCGCGGATGGCGCGCCCAGCCCCGATCCCGCCAGGCCTGCGCCGCGAGAGGGCACGCCGCAGTCGCTTTGGCGTCGTCTTACTGCTACACGTGCCCGCCGCAGCTCGTTAGTGGCCGGCGCGCTGGTGGTCTTTTTGGCCCTCGCGTACACCATGGCGTCCCTCGTCGGACAGCCGCGTCCCGATGCCATACTGCAACCAATTGCAGACGAGGCAGAGAACGCGGTGTTCAAGACGCTGAGCTTCTATTCATCGAACGCCGATGAGTCCACTATTCGCGGCTACCAGCCGTATCGGGGACGCCAGCCGGTGTTCCACATGGACAAGCGGGGCTACCAGTGCTTAAGGATTTTCGGACCAGGTTCCCGGGAGTCTGACCCAAATTGCGTACCTCCTGGGGTGGATCTTTTTGCTGACGTTGTTACCTGGCCGTTGCAGAACCAGGACTTTATTGGAGGTATCCCAGGTCTCCCAGACGGGAGCATCGCCCGGTTCCACTACCGCGGACACTCGGTGGACGTCTTCCTCTACCCGGCGTCAAAAGCCGACTAAGGCGCGGACCCCGGAGCCTTGGTCGCGAGCACAACTGCAATCCCCACGATGTAAAATATCAAAGCATGCGTGTGGGGTCCTGGGGTGATGAGCCAGGCGCAGCTCCCGGGCGAGTTACTGCGCTACTGTCGAAAGTCGCATGTCACCCGGTGACTCGAAACCTTCCCGTCCCGAGTCTCAAGGGTCTCTCGGGCTACTTAGACCCGAGCAGTGAAAAACGCCCACCATCCGGCGTTTCCTCAACACTGCTTCAGCGCGCTCTGTCATTCGGGGGGATTGCATGAGTCGAAACTGATCTTCGTACATTGTCACGGGTTCTGTGCCGGAGGAGACACGAGGCGGCGGCATCCCATCTCAGGCCGCCCACGAGGCCACCCGGCCGCGGGGCCTGCCACAGCACCCTGTGGCTGTGATCGCAGTGGGCCAAATCGACGAATCCATCAATCCGGAGCTGATGAGAGAAGCACGCGCCGTCTTCGACTCGATCATGTTCATGTCCGACAAGACCAGTTGATACCATGGGCGATCCCGCCCTCGGGCGCCGGTTCCTTCTCTGAACCCACCTGCATGTCTCATAACCGAGGCGCCTCGAATCCCTAGCCATATGCGCCAGTTGGTTGCCCGGGCGTGCGACATTTAGCGATCCCAGAACACCGCCATTTACCGTCAAAAGTCACAAGCTTCTACCAAGAGAGGCTCATTTTGATGTGAGCAGCAGCCGTCACCAGGCGTCGGTGAGCCAGCTGGCGAACTGGCCAGGGCTCCAGCGGCGCTGGTCCACCGACAGCACCCAGTATTCGGGCCCGTTCATGCTCCAGACGGCGTCGGCGAGTTCGGCGGCCGGGCGGTCTGTCCGCAGCTCCCCTGTGGCGGCAAGATCCTCAACGAACTTCAGCATGTTCGCCGCACGCCGGTCGGAGATCTCCTGCCAAAGCGCCGCGCAGTCAGGCTCGGTGCCGGCGGCATCGCGCAGCAGCGCAAAGCCCCGCCAAACTCAGGCCGGAAGGTTCAGCTGCTCCACAATGATCCGGGCGGTGGCGGGGTCGCCAAGGATTCGGAAATGCCCCGCCACCGGCAGTTCGATGTTGGTGGCCCCGGGCAGGATGCTCCGTTCGGGTATGTGCGGATCGAATGGCCCATAGATGGAGGTGATGCGGCTGTTGATGCTCAGCTCGCGGGACATCTGGAGCGTCAGGGCGTTCTTTGGCGAGAAGATCCGCAGGCTGGGCAACAGCATGTACCGGGCATAGCGGGAGCCGGAGAAGGGTGCGCACACGGCGATCATCCGGTCGATCCGGTGCTCCGGATCCAGCGACAGCATGGCGTATTTGCCGATCAGGCCGCCCTTGCTGTGCGCCACCAGGATGGCATCGCGCAGCCCCGCCTCCTCCAGGTGCTGGGCCACCAGCTTTGCGGCGTCCGGGACCTTCATCTTGTTGCGCTGGAGCACCGTCACCACGTGGACGGGATGTCCGGCGTCGTGGACGGCCTGGATGAGCGGCATCATGAACTGCCAGTTCTCGTACACTCCGGGAATGATCAGCACGGGCGCGCGGGTGCCGTTGCGGAAGGACTCCGGCTTCACGCGCGACAGGAATCCGCGGACCTGCCAGCCCGCGGCGTAGGCATAGTCCTGGGCCCACCACAAGGCTTTTTGCAGCGGACTGATGCGGGCCTCGGCGCCGGGATCACTCATGTGTCGAGAATATCCTCGCCACCCGCACTACCCAGCAATCCGGCCCGCAAACACGCGTTTGCTCCATCAGATCTGGTCCCTAAAACCCCTGTTTAGGGACCAGAAGTGATGGAGCAACTAGTAGTTGCGGCGGTGCTTCAGGCGGGGAATGACGACGGCGAACACGGCCGCCGCCGCGAACCCCAGCAGGCCCGTGGCTGAGATCCCCGGACCCAGGGAGGCCAGCGCGGTCACCCCGGAGAGGAGGACGGGGCCGCCGGTGGAGCCGGCGTCCGCCATGAACCGCCAGAGCCCCAGGAACTGGCCGCGGCCGCGGTCCGGCGAGAAGTCGGCACCAAGGGTCATCACCAGCCCGGAGCTGATGCCGTTGCCAAAGCCGATCAGCAGTGCCGCCAGCAGCAGCCCCACGAAGGAGCCGGCGAGCGGGATCAGGAGCAGCGCCGTACCCATGAGCAGCGTGGACGGAACCGCCACCCACTGCCGCCCCTTGCGGTCCATCAGTTTCCCGGCGGGATAGAACACCAGCATGTCGATGGCGCCGGAGAGCCCGTAGATAAGGGATGCGGAAGTGGCATCCATGCCCAGATAGTCCGCCCACAGCGGGATCACCACCTGCCGGGAGGACCGCAGCGCACTGAGCAGCAGGACGCCCATGCCCAGCGAAAGGAACACGCCGGCATGCGACACCGCCACGCTCCGAAGCGTGGGCTGGGGGCCCGCGTGCCCGCCCAGGGGGACATCCGGCGTCGCAAGGTCCGGGATGGTGAGGGACAGCAGCGCGGCGGCTGCCATGGCCACCACCCCCACCCAGTAGGCTCCGGCGATGCCGAAGAACTGCATCGCTGCGGCTCCTGCGAAGGGGCCGATGAACACGCCAATGCGGTTCACGCCGCCCAGTGTGGACAGCGCCCGGGCGCGGAACGCCACCGGGACCGCCTCGGTGAGGTACTTCTGCCGGGCAAGGCCAAACACCGCCCCGGACATCCCGACGACGGCCATCGCCACCGCGAGCAGCAACAGTCCGTTCGGGGCCACGGCCGAGGTGGCGGCGGCTGCCAGCGCCAGGCCGGCAGCGACGGCGGCGCCCACGATGGACCAGCGTTCGCCGAAGCGAAGGGTCACCAGGGACGCGGGCAGGTTGAAGAACCAGGAACCCAGCCCGATCAGGGTGACGATCAACGCTGCCACGGCCACCGAGGCGCCCAGGTCGCGGGCAGACAATGCCACCACCGGAAGAATGGCCCCGGTTCCGATCCCGTAGAGCAGCGTGGGTCCGAAAGCGGCCACGGCAATGCTGCGCAGGCTGAAGGGCGGGGAGTCATCCGGGGAAGTCATCAGATTTATCCTATGGCCGCCCCTTCACACGGCAGGACCTGCCTCAACCGGGAACGCTCAGCGGGGCTTGGGCTCGAACCCTGCCAGGGCGCGGAACAGATTGACCACTTCCACCACGGCGCCGATCACGGAGCCCACGATGCCGAGCACCAGGAGCACCCGCACCACTACCGGCCAACCGGACCAGCCGTCGCCGAAGTCGAAGGGAAAGACCTCCCACAGGCGCAGCAGGGCGGCCACCCCGAAGCCCATGACAACAATGTTGCCCAGTGCCAGGAGGGCCCGGGCGCGGATCACCACGCAAACCAGGTTCACGATGATGCCCGCGATCAGGGAGGCGTTGATGAGGTCAAGGACGCGGGCCATGTCCGCCGTCAGGAACGGCAGCACCTGCCACCCCGGCCAGATATTGATCCCGTACAGCAGCAGGGCATTGACGATGGCGGAGCCAAAGTTGCCGCTGGGCCGGGTGGTTGTCCTGTCCGCCATGCCAACAGGCTCCAGCCGAACCGTCCCAACCAGAAGTGCCGAAGGTCCCCCGGCCTCCCGTTGCCCATCCGTCCGGGATACCCAATCCCGAACACTGAATCGGCCGTGCGGTGGGTGAACCAGCAGGTCATGGGTTAGCCGGAATCAGTACCCTTCCAGCACTTCCCTGGCCTTGCCGTTTGCCGCCGCGCTGATCAACTCTTCGGCCACAAGGTGCAGCTTGACGTTGGCGTGCTGGCTTCTGGTGGCCAGGACCTGGAATGCTGCCTCGGCATCCAGGCTGCGCAGGGCCATGACCATGCCTTTCGCCTGCTCGATGACGGCCTTGTGCCCGAATGCGCCCTCGATGGCCTCGGACGCGGCGTGCTGGGACTCGATGCGCAGGCTCTGGGTCACGTCCACCATGAAGCCGCGTGCCTGCTCCACGCGACCGGACGGCGCGGCGACGGCCTGGATGGCCGAAAAAACGCGCCGCTCCCTGCCCCGGGCGTCCATGATCCGGTGCAGCAGTGCGCCCTGGCCGCCGCCCTCAAGCAGGTCCGCCCACAGTGCCCGCACCGGCTCCCGGTCCACCGGGTGCTTGTGGGCCATCAGCACCTCGAACGTGGGCACCACGTCACCCGGCCGCAGCCCGTGAATCCCAAACATGCCCTCGGACCACTGCATGTTTCCGGAAGCGACGTCCAGTTCAAAGGTCCCTGAAGGACAGACCGCGGCAGCGGGCAGCGGGAAGAGGTACGCATCCAACTTCGACCACATCCATGCCTCCCAACAATCGCCCACCCCGGGCGGCCTTCTGGCATAAGAGTAGCTGAACCCGGCGCCCGTAATGTGCCCTGTTCGCTTGCGGCAGGACGCGGATTAGGGGGTCACAAAAGCCGCGTGGAGGAGTAGCGTTCGCCTTATGGGGTGCTGAACCGCGTCCCAATCCAAGGGAAGGTCAATTCATGGGTGAGGCATGGATCCGGACGCTGGGCAACGGGCTGGTCCGGGCAGATCGGGTCACCGAGATTTCATCCACCCGCGGGTCCCTTTATGAGGACCAGGGGTATTCATTGAAGGTCATCGTGGACGGCAAGGGCCACGTGTTGATTGACGACGGCGGGCTGCAGGGGTCCATGCAGGAGCGGCTGGAATACGCCAGGCACATGGAGGACGCCCTGCTGCTGGCCATCGACGAGGCACGCGAGAGCGACGCGTCGATGGTGATCTCCTACGAGCCGGAGCGTGAGCGCTGGTCCGCAGCTCCAGTTTCAGTATTAACCGGGCGGCTTCCCGAAGTCGTCTGACGCTGCAGCGTGCTGCCCGGGCAACCGTGGGTGCCCGGGCAGCAGCAACTCAGCTGTGCGTCGGTTCTTCCACGAGTGCGGTGGCGATGCTGGCCGCGTCATCCAGTGCGGCCAGGAACCGTTCGGCGTCCAGGGCCGCGGCGCAACCGGTGCCCGCGGCGGTGATGGCCTGCCGGTAGCGGTGGTCCACGGCGTCGCCGCAGGCAAAGACGCCGGTCAGGTTGGTGCACGTGGTGGGGGCGTCCACCTTGATGTAGCCTTCCTCGTCCAGGTCCACCTGGCCTGCCACCAGCTCGGTCCTGGGCAGGTGTCCGATGGCCACGAAGATGCCGGTGGCATCCTGGTGTCGGGTCTCGCCGGTGCGGGTGTCGGTGAGGGTGACGCCGGTGACCTTGCCGTCGCCGTGGATGGCGGTGACGGCGGAGTTCCAGGCGAAGCGGATCTTGGGGTTGTCCTTGGCGCGCTGGGCCATGATGCGGGAGGCGCGCAGTTCGCCCTTGCGGACCACCACCGTCACGGTCTTGCCGAAACGGGTCAGGAAGGTGGCTTCCTCCATGGCGGAGTCGCCGCCGCCCACCACGATGATGTCCTGGTCGCGGAAGAAGAACCCGTCGCACGTGGCGCACCAGGAAACGCCGTGGCCGCTGAACTTCTTTTCCTCCGGCAGGCCGAGTTCCTTGTACGCGGAGCCGGTGGCCAGGATGACGGCCGGCGCCTCGTAGGTCTCCCCGGCGCCGGTGACCACGCGCTTGAGGGAACCTTTCAGCTCAACGGACGTGGCGTCGTCGTACTCAATGCGCGCGCCGAACCTCTCCGCCTGCTGCTGCAGCCCGTCCATCAGTTCCGGACCCTGGATGCCGCCGGGGAAGCCCGGGAAGTTTTCCACCTCGGTGGTGTTCATCAGGGCGCCGCCGGCGGTGACGGACCCGGCCAGGACCAGCGGGTTCAGGCCGGCGCGCGCGGCATAGATGGCGGCAGTGTAGCCGGAGGGGCCGGATCCGATGATGATCAGCTGCTCTTTACTCATGAATTGTCCTTCGGTGGCGGTACTACTGGGCGTCCGCGTGCTGCGCGGGCAGGAGTTCGGTGATCAGTTGTTCAACGCGGGCCTTGATCTCGTCACGGATGGGACGGACGGAGTCAACGCCCTTGCCGGCCGGATCCTCCAGCACCCAGTCCTCGTAACGCTTGCCCGGGAAGAACGGGCACTCGTCACCGCAGCCCATGGTGATCACCACGTCCGATTCTTTCACTGCCTCGGTGGTGAGGACCTTCGGGACCTCTGCGGACATGTCGATGCCCACCTCAGCCATGGCCTCGACGGCGGCCGCGTTGACCTTCTCCGCCGGCTGGGACCCGGCGGAACGGACCTCGACGGCGCCCCTGGACAGGGAGGTGAGGAAGGCGGCAGCCATCTGCGACCGGCCGGCGTTGTGGACGCAGACAAAGAGGACGGACGGCTTTCCTGCGGGGTCGGTGCTCATGGGTACTCCTCAAACTGATTGGAAACTGCGTTCGGTGTAATAAACGTCACCCGTGTTGCGTGGATCACATTGATTGCCTAATCTAGTTGAGGCTTAAGCAAACAGGCCATGCAAGAAGCTGCAGCGTCGCAGCCAATGCCGGGGAAGGCTTTACAACTTGAACTCTAAGCTGAACATCGTGGTCCGGGTTGATCTGGACCGTAGCAAGGCCAAGGTGATTGCAACGGGGCATATCACCATTCACAGCATCAACGCCCTCTATGTCGTGGCAAAGCGTGCCAACTCCCTCAAGGGAGGCCTGGACCTGGAGCTGGACATTTCCAGCGCCTGGGTGGACCAGGAAGCGCTGGACATGCTCCGCGCCTGCTCTGAAACAAGGCACCTGCCCGCCAAAATCGATCCGGACCAGGCATCCTGCACCATCAGCGTGCTGGCTGACCGCCGACATCCGCGCCAAACGGCAGGCCGCCTGGCCGCATAAATTTTTCGGTCCCTCGCCGAGCCCAGTTTTCGGGCCAGAGCGGGCCGACCACTTCACTTTTCGCTCCAACGGTCCGAAGTGCAGCTGCATCTGAACAAACGGATGGCTGCACTTCGGGGCCGGCGGGGCTCTTTCCGGATTACAGCAACTCCACGTCCGCGCCGAGGATGTCCTGGAGCTCCTCAACGGTGAGGCCGGCTGCCCTGCTCAGCGCGTCATGCCCGACTCCCAGCTCCGCAGCATTCCGGAGTACGCTCCCGAACCGCTCCTGCGCCGCATCGAGCTCCCACTGCAGGCTCTCCACCCTCGCCGAGGCCAACCGGACCGTCCGATAGTTAACCAACAATGTAGCTAGCTAGCTAAAATTACGATGTTGTCTACCGTGCAGTGACCCCAGGCGCGATATCGACGGAGTCCACGGCTTCCCGCATGCACACCAGAAAGTGCATTACGGCCTTAAGCTCCTCCGGAGACAGCGATTCCGCAGCTTCAAGCATGCGCTGGTGCATCTGGTTGAGGTTGTCCCGGACTTCCTCGTCCGCTCCGGGAGTGGGACGAAGGAGGACGGCCCGCCGGTCTGAAGGATGGGGTACGCGCGTCACGTAGCCGCTGGCAACGAGCCGGTCCACGAGACTGGTCATGGACGCGGAGGTGATCCCCAGGCGGCCGGCAAGTTCGGTAGGGCGGACTCCCACGCCGGCAGCTTCTGCGTCGATGAGGTAACGGAGAGCCAGGAGGTCCGTCTCCCCCATCGCAGCGGAGGAGCGGGTGCGCCGCCGCATCGCGCTTTCTGAAGTCCGGAATTCGCGGAGGGCATTGATGACGTCAACAGCTCGTGGCTGGGCGTCCGCGGTGGGTGGGTACCAGTAGCCTTCGCTTGCACCATACGGTTTCATGCGAATTCCTTCGATATCCTACTTGCTTGCCTGTCTAACAAACATATGTTAGCCCACTTGTTCCACCGCCACCTCCACAATGATGAAGAGCGCAAGCAAGTACCTGCGCAGGTAGCCGGGGGAAAAGTAGAGTACCCACTACTCGTGCCCTCCTCCGGCCGGGCCAATAAGTTTCTATGAAACCCGAGGCACCACCGCCAAGGGGCCTGACAAGACGGGGGTGCAGGGTGGCAGGTGGCCCGGCAAACAACGTGGAGCCCGAGAGGCAGGGGTTCCTGCTGGATCTGGTGACAGGGGCCGACGACGATGCGTCGTCCCTGCAGAAGCTGGCCGATGCCGCCTCCCGCTGGATCAGCACCACGGCCGGCACCGCCATTGAGTGCGCCGCCGTGCTGCACCGTCAGCGGTCCTGTCCTGCCAGCGCCGGGAGCACGCCGGCCGCGGCCTCCCTGGCATTAGACGACGAAACCGGCGACGATCCCGCAGCAATTGCGTCGGCACTGCTTGGAGCGGCAGTGATCAACCCGGGCGGCGCCAGGTGGCAGGCGTACCGGAGGCGGTTGACGGACAGAGGTTTTGGCGCGGCCCTCGCCGTTCCCCTGGAACTGCAGCCCGGCTCTGCCGGCACACTCGTGTTCCTGGGACCGGCGAACTACGTTTTCAATGGCAAGGTGGTTGACGAGGCCGCCTGGTTCGCCGGGGTGGCGTCGCACAGCCTGAAACTTGCCCTTGATGTCCACGGCGTCATCCGCGCAGGTGACAACCTGAAACAGGTTCTGGAGAGCAGGACCAGCATTGACGTTGCCTGCGGCGTGCTGATGGCGCAGAACCGCTGCTCCTATGCGGAGGCGTTCGGCAAGCTCGCCGGCACCTCACGGCACCGCAACCTGAAGGTCCGCAGCGTTGCGGAAAGCCTCCTGAGGTCGCTGCCCAGCGGTGCGCCGTCAACACGGTTCGAGCCCCCGGCCATCGCATAAGAACTGCGGCGGAATGCTGGTGCCGCGCTCTTGTCCCTAAGCCGCGCTCTTGCCCTAACTAGTGCCGCGCCCGGAACCGGATGAGGCCTGCCGCAACCAGCCCTGCACACCCGAGTGAAGCCAGCATGCCGCCGAGAGCCACGAAGTAATCGGTAATGGTCATTTTCCTGCGCTCCTTTCGTACTGCCCGATGAGCCCAAGCTATGCGGCGAAACTCAGCGTTCCCTGAAGGATCGCCAGCAGGTTTGGTCAAGATCCGGTAAAGGAAAACTGCGGTGATCCACATACTTTGGCCCGCGATCTTCTCTTTGTCGGGGCGTTCCGTATTATTCATGCATGTGGACAAAACAAAGCCAGAGCTTCTGCGCCACCTGCGGCAGGACCACCAATCACGTCACGCACTTCCAAAAGGATGACGCCGGCGCCCTGGTTGCTGACGTCCGCTGCGTTGAGTGCCCCGAGATCGCCGGGGCGGTCGCCTAGGTTTTAGAGAGCACCCTGCTTTTGCTGACTGCGCGGTTCTTGCTGGCTGGGCGTGGCAGCGCTCCTCCCGGTCGCGTCACCGCCAGGATCACCCCGATGCCGGCCAGCGACGAAACCATGGCCGATCCGCCGTAGGAGATGAACGGCAGCGGCACGCCGATCACCGGAAGCAGGCCGCTGACCATGGCGATGTTGATCACCGCCTGTCCCAGGATCCAGGTGATCACGCTGCAGGCCACGATCCTGGAGAAGGTGTCCGTGGTGCGGGCGATGGTCTTGAACACGGCGATGGCCAAAATGGCGAACAAGCCCAGCACCAGCAGCGTGCCGGCCAGGCCCAGCTCCTCGCCCAGAATCGAGAAGATGAAGTCGTTGTGGGCTTCCGGTATCCAGTTCCACTTCTGCCGGCTCTGTCCCAGGCCCACGCCGAACCAGCCGCCCGAGGCCAGGGCGTAGGCGCCGTGCTGCGCCTGGTAGCCCACTCCCTGCGCGTCCTCCTCTGATCCCATGCCCAGCCAGGACGAGATCCGGCCCATGCGGTTGCCGCTGGTGGCCGCGAGCAGCAGGGCCGCCACCACACAGATCAGCCCGGCCACCGAGAAGACTTTCATTCGGACCCCGCCGTAAAACATGGTGGCGGCGAGGATCATCATGATGATCATGGTGGTGCCCAGGTCGTGTCCCAGCCCCACGATCAGCATGATCAGTCCGCCCGCGGGACCCAGCGGAACAACGGCATGTTTCCAATTGGCCAGCAGGGCCTGTTTCCGGTCCAGGATGCCGGCGGCCCACACGATCAGCGAGAGCTTGGCGAATTCGGACGGCTGTGCGGTGAAACCACCCACGCTCAGCCAGTTCCGGTTGCCGTTCACGGACATGCCCAGCGGCGTGAACACCAGCACCAGGGCAACCAGGGAGCCGATCAGCAGCGGCCAGCCCAGCCACCGAATCCGACGTACGGGCATCCGCGCCAGCACCAGCATGATCACCACGCCTGCCACGGTCCACATGGCCTGCTTGAGCGGAAGATCGTACGGATTGTTTCCGGCCGCCACGGATTCCACGGACGACGCCGATGCCACCTCCACGAGTCCGATCGCCGAGAGCGTGAGGACTACCGCCAGGATCAGGGGCCGGAGGCGTCCCGGGGAGTCATCCTCCAGCCACACCGCCAGTTTGCCGAGCCCGCGCCGGGCAGGACGGCCCGTCACGCGCTGCTTTTGTCCTCTATTCATCTGTCCGTTCCTCAACCTGCACAGCAGGGCTTCCCCCATGGCCGGGCCCATCACCGGGGCGGATACCGCCGAGAAAAAAGAGTACGCCCTTTGCCGATCTACGCACGCTCCGGCGCGGTGGCGGGGCCGCCGTTCTTGGGGAATTTCCAGCTTGGGCCTGTAGGGTAGCGGAAATCCGTCCCCTCCCGAAGGTTATTTTGCCGTGTTCGGTTCCAGAAAATCCCCCGGCCCGGATCAGGTTGGCTCCCCCGCCGCCTACCCCGGCCAAGGCGACCTGTACGCCGAAAGTCTGCGCCGCCGTCGGCCTGTCCGCCACGTCCCCCGCTTGCTCAAGGCGCTTACCGCCGTGGTGTCCGCGCTGCTCCTGGGCGCCGTAGCCTTCGGCGGCTACTGGGCGTGGCGCCTGCAGTCCAACATCAGCTCTTCTGAGCTGACGGCCGGCGGGCAGCGGACCGAAGGGGCCGTGAATGACAGCACGGACAGGCTGCAGATCCTGGTCCTGGGCTCCGACACCAGGGACGGCAGCAACAGCCAGTACGGCGCAGCGGAGGACTCCTCCGGGTACGGGCAGTCCGATGTGATGATGCTGCTGGACATTTCCGCTGACAACAAGCATGTGAATGTGGTCAGTTTCCCGCGTGACCTGCTGGTGGACGTGCCCAAATGCAAGGACCCCAAAACCAACCAGTCATATCCCGCGCAACAGGACGTGATGATCAACAGCGCCATGGCACAGGCTGGCGTCGGCTGCGCCGTGGACACCGTGAACAAGCTGACCGGCCTGGAAGTGGACCACTTCATGATGGCCGATTTCAACGCCGTGAAGGAACTGTCCAATGCCGTGGGCGGCGTGGAGGTCTGCGTCAGCGACGCCGTGCACGATCCTGACAGCGGACTGAACCTGCCTGCCGGCACTTCGCAGGTGCAAGGCGAACAGGCACTGGCGTTCCTGCGCACCCGGCACGCCTTCGCCAACGGCGGGGACCTGGGGCGCATCCAGGCCCAGCAGGGCTTCCTGGCCTCGCTCAGCCGCAAGCTCAAGTCCGAGGGCACCCTGGGCAACCCGCAGAAGACCCTCACTATCGCCGATACCATCACCAGGAACCTGACGGTCGACTCGGGGCTGTCCTCCGTCCCGTCGCTGCTGACCATCGCCAACCGGCTGAAGAACATCGATCCGGCCAGCATCAACTTCATTACCGCACCCACCATGCCGGCGCCGGAGGACCCCAACCGGCTGGCCCTGGATGAACCGGCGGCCTCCAACTTCTTCACGGCGCTGCGCAACAGCCCTGACCTGAGCCAGCCTGTCCCGACCGCCCCCACCGAGACGCCCGCCACTCCCGCGGCGCCCGCCTACGACAAGTCACTGCAGCCCGTTTCCATTGCCAACGGCACCGGTGTGACAGGCCGGAGCAACGCCATCGCCGGCCTGCTCTCGGATGCAGGCTTCACCAACCTGGCCAAGCTTCAGGCCCAGGCGCAGGACAAGACCATGGTCTACTACTCGGCCGGGTTCGAGGACGTCGCGGCGGACGTGGCGGCCCTGTTCGGCCTGCCGGCAGGCAGCATCCAGCAGGTGGCGAACATCGTGGGCGTGCAACTGTATGCGGGCACTGACTTTGCCACGGGCACCAAACCGGCCGCGCCGCCGTCGTCCCCCGACTCCCCCGGTGGCGTGGTGGCCCAGACGGGCAGCGACCAGACTTGCCAGTCCGCCAACCCGCTGGGGTAGTTGGTCAACCGGGCGGGGCATGAAGGAACCGTGCCAGGCCCTCTTCTGCCGGTGAATGAAGTACGTGGCTAAAATCCGCAGAGCCCGCGACTGATCCCGGCAGTAGCTTGAACGCAGGCCGCATGTGTTGTGGCCAGTTTGGTGGCTCCCAGTCCTGATGTTCGCTGGCGTAGCGGCGACCGGTGGGTGAGGTCCAGCCGGGTGGTTCGGTCTTGCTGGCCGCGGTGGGTTTCCAACGTGTGGTGTGCCGGAGTTTGTGGTGTTTTGGGCAGGGCTGTCCCAGGTTGCTGATCCCGGTGGTGCCGCCTTGGTGCCAGGCGAGGATGTGGTCGGCCTCGTTGTCCAGGGAGTTGTTGCTGCAGCCCGGGAACGGGCACTTGCCGTCCCGCATCCGCAGCCAGGCCCGCATCGCTTTCGTGATTCGGTAGCTGGTCCTGCCGATCTCCAGCGGTGCACCGTCGCGCGGGTCCACCAGGACCCGGTGGAAGGAATCGGCGCCGTCCGCGACGAGCCGCCGTGCCATGGACGCCGGGATGGGCCCGTACCCGTCCAGGACCGCCGGCTCCTCCGTCACCCCCATCAGCGCGAACACCGGGACCGTCACCAGAACCTGCGCCCGGATCGGCGTCGACAGGTGTTCCCGCCCGGCGCCGTCACTCCCGCCGTCGCTCCCATTGGTCCCAACAACGCTGCCCGTCATTCTGGCACCGCTCCCGCTCATGTTGCCACTGGTGTCACCGCCCGTGCCCAGCCCACCACTCAGGATCGCTTCGGCAAAGGTATCGGCACGCAGCTGGGGCATGGTGCGGGACTCGTTAGGGCCATGCATGCCGCGGGAAACAGCGGTGAGCCGGTTCCAGCCCGCCAAGGCCTGGTCCGCGGGCAGGCACGCGCTGAGCCAGGCCATCCCGTCCTTGTCCGGCCGGAACTCCACCCGCCGGTCCGCCACCCCCTTCGCGTGCCGCTTCTCTATGCTTTCGGCGTGGTGGCGTTCCCGCCACAGCCGGGCCTTGGCCTTGAACCGGTGCGCCGGCATCTGCCCCACCGGGCACCCCCGGGCCGCGTCAAGTACGTCAGGGTCCAGGAAATGCGCCTCCAACGCCGCCGCCCCCGCAGGATCAAGGCTGGCCGTCTCATCGGCCATGGCCACGGCGTGCTGCCACGAGATCACCCCGGCCTGCAACCCCGCCAGGGTCAGCGGCAACCTGGCTGTTACGGCCTGGGACGTGGCAAGGAAAGACCCCGCAGCCCGCGGACCCAACGCCAGCACGCACCCGATCTCCGCCGCGACCGCCATCTCCTGCGCCACCACCGGCACATCCGGCCCCGCAACAGCCCAGGCGCTGTCCGCGTACCGCACCGCGGCCTTCGCCTTAAGCCCCGCGATCCCCGCCCCGACCTGCCGGGACCCAGCCAGAATATCCAGGCACCCATCCGCCAACCCCGCCAACGGATCATCGGCCGAAAACGGCTCCAAACCCGCCCCATCAACCTCCGCATGAAGCACGGCGAGGGCAGCCTTGATGTCCTCAAACGCCCTCACCACCGCCGCTTTCCCCATAAACCCATCATGACAAGGGGGTCTGACAATCACTCGAACAGGTATCCAAGGGCGCTATTCCGGGGCAGGATGTCCGGTCAGGGCTGCGTTGTTGTGTCGTTCAGGTGGAGCTGGCCATCCCGGCAGGAAGCGTTGCCCATCGGTCGACAGCCATAGTTTTTCCCGAGACTTTGTTTCGTTTGCACCGTTGACTGGTCAGTATGCTTACCATTACGTTTAAGACACGAAAAGTGGCATATGTCACAAGATATGGATTTGTAAGGTTTTGAAGAATTCGGCCGCTGGCCCAGACTCCCCAGCCGCTAAACGGGGCGGGTGGCTCTTTCAGCGGCCACCCGTCTCGCCATTCGAGGAAGCTCCGTGGACGCCCGCCCTTGGAAAGGTGGAAGCATGAGCACAACGTCATCTGCCGGCCACGAGGGCTGGATTCTGCCTTGGTACGGCTTCATCCTCGGCCTGTGCCTGCTGGTACCAACCCTGCTGCGGTTGCAACAGGAAGGCTGGACAGGGGTCACCATCGTTTTCGTGGCAACAGGCACGGCCCTGGTCATCTTCTGCGTGACCAGGCTGGGGATTGTGCTGAGCCGGACACTGAATTCAATCAAAGCAGAAACTGAAGGGAGCGGCTCTCCCTGACACTCATGCACCAGGGACGCATGATCTGCAACAAGCTCCCACAGTCGATTGAGGAGAAGCGCATCAAGTCTCGGCTTGATGTCATCCGGAGGCCCACATGATCTATTCCGATCCTCGCCCAGCAGCACTGACCTTGATTGAGTCAGGAGACCTGTCCGTTGAATATCTCTGGCACCAGTACCGCGCACGGGGAGGGACAGCGGATGCCTTGGAACTGGATGCATTCATCCACGACGTTCCCCTGCTGCTTGGAGAGCAGGTAGAAATTCTGGAGGTAACCCTGAAACAGCTTCTTCCAACAGAGCCAAAGGCGGGGACTTCCAAGAAGGGGAGCCAAGGGTTCATCGGTCCCATTTCTACTACCCTCAAACGGGTGCTGGGACTCAAGACTACGAGCCACCGAACCACATCCCGAAAGAAGTCTTGACCGTAGCGGGCGTCCGAAGCGACTTGCCCCGAGGGTTGTCGCAGGCACCACCACAACGATTCATCTTCGCCTGAATACATCAGACGCTGTACTTTAGACCCATGCAGACCCTCACCCACGCCCCGGTGCTGGCCCGCTTCGGCTACGCCGTGTCGGACCCCACCCGCGCCCGCGTGCTGCTGGCACTCGCGGAAGCCCCGTCCTATCCCTCCGACCTCGCGGACAGCCTGGGGGTGTCCCGGCAAAGCATGTCCAACCACCTGACCTGCCTGCGTGGCTGTGGGCTGGTGGTGGCGGTTCCGGACGGGCGGCGGAGCCGCTATGAGCTGGCGGATGACCGGATCGGCCACGCCATCAAGGACCTGATCAACGTTGTCCTCGCGGTGGACCCGGCCTGCTGCGCCCCGGACGGGGAGTGCTTCGCATGACCGGCACACTCCACTCCCCCACCACCGAGCGCCGGCAGGTGCTGAGCCGCCGGATCAGGCTCTTCGCGGCAGCCACCATCACCTACAACGTCATCGAGGCCATCGTGGCGCTGTGGGCGGGCGGCGTGGCCGATTCCTCCGCCCTGATCGGTTTCGGCCTGGATTCGGTGATCGAGGTAGCCTCCGCACTGGCGCTGTCCTGGCAGTTCTCGGCCAAGGACCCGAACCGGCGGGAGCACCTGACCCTGCGAATGATAGCCATCTCGTTCTTCGCCTTGGCCGCCTTTGTGGCCGTCGATTCAATTCGCTCCCTGGCGGGCGGCGGGGAAGCACAGCACTCCCTGCCCGGCATCGTCATTGCGGCGCTAAGCCTGGCCGTCATGCCGGTCCTGTCCTGGGCCCAGCGGCGGGCTGGCCGCGAACTTGGATCGCAGACGGCGGTGGCCGATTCCAAGCAGACGCTGCTGTGCACCTACCTCTCCGCGGTGCTGCTGGTGGGCCTGGTCCTGAACGGCACCCTGGGATGGTGGTGGGCCGATGCAGGAGCGGCGCTGGTGATCGCCGGCATTGCCGTGCGTGAAGGCATCAACGCCTGGCGCGGCGACGCCTGCTGCGCTGTTCCGCATGCGCAGGCCAACGAAGCCGAAAACACCGCCTGCTGCTCCGACTGCTCCAGCAACGCGCAGCCGCAGTCCCTGGGTATGCCCGCCCTCCGGAAGGACTAACGCCGCAGCTGGGACTGCGTTAGTTGGTCAGCTGGCCCGCAGGCTGGGGTTCCGTTGCCCGCTGCTTGGCAGCAGCACCTGCCGGGGCGGCGGGCCCCGGCGTCGAACGCCCAGCAGCGGAAGGCCCAGCAGGTGAAGGAGCGGAAGGTGAACGCACGACGGCGGGCTCCAGCCTTTCGTTCGCCCAGCGCCTGAGCGGCCGCTCAACAAAGCGGAAGGACGCGTATGCCAGCAGCACGGTGAGGGCTGCGGTCAGCGCGATGCGGAGCGGCAGAGGCGGGATCAGGGGCATCAGCAGCAGGTAGACCGGCAGGTGCCAGAGGTACATGCCGTAGGACAGGTCGCGCCCGGGTCGGGCAAGCCAGGGATGGCTGAGGATGAGCGAGAGGAAGCCCGCTGGCTGGAGCACCAGGGAGCCGATCAGCACCGCGGACAACAAGGCCAGCGCTGCGGGCCCGAATGTCCAGAAGAGATTGAACCAGTCGCTGGGGGTGTCCGGTTCCTTGAGCAGGAACAGGGCAGCCACCAGGGTGATCCCGGCCAGCGGGGCGCCCCAGCGGGAGACGGATGCCAGGGCCGCGTGCAGCCGGGAACCGTGCCGCACGGCGGTGAACAGGAGGGCCAGCGCGCAGCCGATCAGCAGTTCGTCCGCCCGGGTGTCCGGCCCGTTGTAGATGCGGTCCAGCGGCTCGCCGGCGTTGACCAGCAGGAACCGGTTCAGTACGAAGAAGGCGGCCAGGGCTGCGGTGGCCAGGGCTGCGGTGCGGACCTTCCAGAATCGGAGCATCGCCAGCAGGAGCAGCGGCCACACGAGGTAGAACTGTTCTTCGACGGCGAGGGTCCAGGTGGGGCCCAGGGTTTCACCGGCAATGGAGTCGCCGAACAGGCCAAAGTGCGCCAGGTTCATCACGTAGGCGGCGGCGGGAAGGACGAAGCCCGCCTGGCCGCCCCAACCGGAGGCCGGGAACACGCATCCGACGGCGAGAATCACCGCGCAGAGCGCCAGCAGCGCCGGCCAGAGCCGGGCAAGGCGCTTGGCATAGAAGATGCCAAGGTGCAGTCGGCCGGTGGCGATCCGCTCCTTCATGATCAGCAGCGTGATCACAAAGCCGCTCAGCGTGAAGAACACGTCCACGCCGATGGATCCGCCCGGCATTGAGTCGGTGGCCGTATGGAAGAAGAACACACCCGCCACCGCGATGGTCCGGAGCCCGTCCAGGGCATGCTTGCGTCCGGCGATGAGCCCTGTTCCGGGCCTCGCCGGGCGTTCCTGTGCTGGCAAAATTCCACTGCTTGACCTCAAAACCACTCAGCAATTATATATAACGTTTCCATAACTGCGCTGGACGAATACTGGACGAATGCTGGCAGGCGGTCCAAATATTCGTCCCTTGTGGCCGGTGGCTGCTGCTCCTAGATTGAACAGATGGTGGATCAGGACATGGCAGACGAACTTGAACAGCTGGTGGACCTGATCGCCGGCATGGAGGACATCAAGTCTGTCCTCGATGGCCTGACGGAGGTTGCGGCAGCCGCCATGACCGGCACCACGGGAGTGCCCATCGAATGCGCTGTCACGCTGCACCGGCGCAAGCGTACTGCCACCATTGGCGGCAGCAGCGGCACTGCCATGGTCCTTGACCGGATTGAGCAAACCCTGGGGGATGGTCCTTGCGTGGACGCGTTGGAAAGCGGCGTTCCCGTCCTCCTGGGGGATGTTTCGTCCGACCGGCGCTGGCCGGAGTACCGCAGCGCCCTGTCCGCGGCGGGGATCGCAAGCGCCCTGGGCATCCCTATGAAACTTGATGACGACGCCGGGGCGGTCCTGGATTTTTTCGCTCCGGTCAGCGGGCGCTTTAGTGAGCAGGCGGTGGCCGACGGGGTCCGGTTCGCGGGGATGGCGGGAAAAGCGCTGCGGCTCGCCGTCCGGATCGTGTCAGCGGACCAGCGTGCCGAGCACCTGAAAGCGGCCATGGATACCAGGACGGTCATTGACCTCGCTTGCGGGATCATCATGGCCCAGAGCAACTGCAACAAGGATGCGGCCTTCGAGCTTCTCCGCAACGCTTCCAACACCAGGAACCAGAAGCTCAACGATCTTGCGCAAACGCTGGTGGACCGGTTTGCAGGCCAGGGAGCCGCGGAAGCCTACTTCGACGACTGAGGCTTCCGCTCCGGCCCCTCGATCCCCTTCCCGCTCACGGAGTGCCCTGTTAGCATGGCGCGTGCCGACAATGGTGTCCGCCTTCTAAGGAGTCTCCGCATGCCCACGCAACTCAATCCCTACCTGAGCTTTCGAAACAATGCCCGTGAAGCCATGGAGTTCTACAAGGACGTCTTTGGCGGCGAACTGACCATCGGGACGTTCGCCGAATTCCAGGCCAGCCAGGATCCTTCCGAAGACCAACTGGTCATGCACGCGCAGCTGGACACCCCGACGGGGCTCACGCTGATGGCCTCGGACACACCCCAGCGCATGGACTACACCCCCGGAAACACGTTCAGTGTCTCCCTCAGCGGCGATGACGATGCAGAACTGAGGGGCTACTGGGAGAAGCTGTCCGACGGCGGCACCGTCACCATGCCGCTGCAAACAGCCATCTGGGGCGACACCTTTGGCATGTGCACCGACAAGTTCGGCGTCCAGTGGCTGGTTAACATCGCCGGCCCCAAGCAGTAACCCGGCTGGCCGGCTGCTCAGCACCAGGTCTCAAGCGCCTCGGCAAGTCCGTCCGCTGAACCCTCCCCCACCCAGGCCGCGTACCCGTCCGGCCGGACCAGGACCGCAGTAGGTGCCGGCACGGCGCCCAGCACGGGAAGCTGCCACGCGCCGTCGTACGTTGCCTGGACGTGCCGGACCCTCCCGCTGGAAAGGCCCGCACCCAACTCGCGCCCGTGCCCGCCGAAGTCCAGCAGCACGGGCTCGGCCTGGTGCAGCAACCCGAACACCCGGACCGGCCCGGCAGCGGTGGTGATGTCCAGGTCCGGCATCCGGCGCCCCAGGAGCGGGTGGCCGGCTCCAAGGTCGTAGGCGACGTCGAGTCCGGTCACCAGGGCGGCGATGGGCTCGCCCGCTCCCTCCATGCGGAGCACCTCGCCGAGCAGGTCGCGCAGTGCCTCCTGCCTGGGGTCGGCCTTCTGGAAGAGGGACTGCGCCATGGTGTACTTCAGTGCCCGCTCCCCTGCCGGGTGGCGCTCGGCGTGATAGGTGTCCAGCAGTTCCCCGCCGGAACCGCCCCGCACCACCTGCCCCAGCTTCCAGCCGAGGTTGACGGCGTCCTGCACGCCCAGTCCGATGCCGAGCCCGCCCGTGGGTGAGTGGACATGCGCCGCGTCGCCGGCCAGCAGCACCCGGCCCTTCCGGTAGGACTCCGCCTGGCGGGTGGCGTCGGTGAAGCGCGAGAGCCAGGTGGGGCTGTGGACGCCGAAGTCGGTGGCGAACACGTCGGTCAGCGCCTGCCGCAGGTCCGCGAGGGTGGGTTCGGTGGAGGGCCCGAGCACGGCTTCGGTCACCACCACGCGGACCGTGCCGTCCCCCATCGGGTACAGCCCGTGGATGCCGCGTGCGTCCACTTTTCCCTGCTGGACAGGCTCGCCGGCCACCTTGACCTCGGCGATCAGGCTGCTCCGGGTGGCGTCAGGGCCCACCATCGCGATGCCTGCCGAACGCCGCACCGTGCTGCGCCCGCCGTCGGTCCCCACAACATACCGGGCCCGCACGGGTCCATCGGCGGCGAGCTGGACGTCCACGCCGCCGTCGTCCTCCTGCACGCCGGTGACCTCCACGCCGCGCCGGACCTGCACGCCCAGCCCTTCCACCCATTGAAGCAGCAGCCGCTCAATATGGTTCTGGAACAGCGCCAGCGTGTACGGATGGCGCGTGGGCAGCGCGCTCAGGTCCAGCGGGGTGTTGCCGAACGTGGCGGTGTTCATCGTTTTGCCCTCGGCCAGGAACCTGTCCACGATGCCGCGCTGATCCAGCAGTTCAAGGGTGCGCGCGTGGATGCCGCCGCCGCGTGATCCCGCCAGCTCCTGCGACTCCCGCCGCTCCAGGACAACCGCGTCCACCCCCGCCAGCCGCAGCTCGCCCGCCAGCATCAACCCCGTGGGCCCGCTCCCCACAATCACCACGTCGTGCATGCCGTCCCCCTCCATCGCCGATCAGCCGACCGCCAGTATGCGTCACCCCCCGGGGCTTGCGGCAAGGCCCCCACGGCGGGGTACGTTGGAAATGGAAGGGGATCCCCCGTGCTGCTGTCGATTTTCACTTCCGGTGCGCGTCGTATGGGTAGGGGCTCCACCGAAGAGCCCTTGACCGACAGCAAAGGGAGCACGACATGTCCAAGTATCTGATCCTGATCTTCCAGGATGAGGCAGTGGCACGGCAGGCCGAAGGCGAATCGATCAGCGCCAGCTACCAGGAGTTCATGCAGCGCCGGAGTTCCAACCTCATCAACGGGGCCGCCCTGCATCCGTCCTCGACCGCGACGTCCATCCGGCGGGATGGGTCCGGCGGGTTCCTGGTCTCGGACGGTCCGTTCGCGGAGTCGAAGGAGACCCTGGGCGGCTACTACCTAGTGGAGGTGGCCGACCTGGATGAGGCCCTTGAGATCGCCAAGGAGGTTCCCGCCGGGGTTGGCGTAGAGGTTTGGCCAGTACGAGTGGTCAGCTGATGCCCCGGGCCGCCAGTTCGGAGGTTGCGGCGGCGGTTGCTGACGCGCACCGCCGCGAGTGGGGTTTCGTGCTGGCGGCCACGGTGCGCGTTGCCGGCGACATTGATGCCGCCGAAGAGGCGGTCCAGGACGCCTACGCCAGCGCCTTGTCCACGTGGGGTGTGAAGGGGATCCCCAGGAACCCGGGGGCATGGCTTACGGTGACGGCGCGACGGCGGGCGCTGGACATGCGCCGGCGCGCCGCTACCGCACTTCGGGCCCTGCCCAAGCTGCTGGAGCCCGAAGAGTACAGCGGCGGCTCCCAGGAGGTCGGGGACATTCCGGACGACCGGCTCCGGCTGATTTTCACCTGTTGCCACCCGGCACTGGCGCTTGAAGCCCAGGTTGCCCTGACGCTGCGGCTGCTGTGCGGGTTGTCCACCGCCGACGTTGCGCGGGCGTTCCTCGTTCCGGAGGCAACCATGGCGGCCCGCATCACCCGGGCGAAAAAGAAGATTGCCGCCGCCGGCATCCCCTACCGGGTGCCGCCGGCGTCTGAGTTCCACGAACGCGTGGACGGCGTGCTGTCCGTGGTGTACCTGGTGTACACCACCGGGCACACCGCACCGTCCGGAGCGGACTTGATGCGGCGCGACCTTGCCGAACGCGGACTGGAGCTGGCCCGGACTTTGCGTGCCCTGCTCCCCGCCGACCCCGATGTTGCCGGGTTGCTGGCCCTGATCCTGCTCACGGACGCGCGCAGGGATGCCCGGCTGGATGAGCATCAAGAGCAGGTCCTGCTGGCCCGCCAGGACCGGTCGAAATGGGACCGGCATGCCATCGCGGAAGGGGTGGCACTGCTGCGGGAGGCCCTGGTTACACGGCCGCCGGGCCGGTTCGCCCTGATGGCCGCAATTGCCGCAGTTCACGACGAAAGCGGGACCTGGTCCGACACGGACTGGCAGGAGATTCTGGCCCTGTACGACCTGCTGATGGAAAAGTGGCCGTCCCCCGTGGTCCAGCTGAACAGGGCCATCGCGCTGGGCTTCGCCGTGGGATATGCAGAAGGCCTGGTAGAACTGGATGCGCTCGGTGCCGAACCGCAGCTGGCCCGATACCCCTATCTTGCCGCCGCGAGGGCCGATTTCCTGTCCCGGCTTGGCAGGCTGGAGGAGGCCCGGGTGGCATTCCAGGAAGCGCTGATCCTCACCGACAATGATGCAGAACGCCGTTCCCTCCGGGCCCGGATGGGCGAACTGGCCAACTGAACCCCTGACTAACAGAGGGCGCGGGGCAAAGGGAAGGCCCCTCCTAGGAGGGGCCTTCAACGTAGTGGTCATTTGTCTGTAGGTAACGGTCAGCGGTGATGCACTCCCCCTTCCCGGACGCCCCTCGCGCCCATCCGGACTATGACCCAACTCACTTTAATAACGTCCGGCCGGTGCGTAAAGACCCTCACGGAAAAAACTTAAGAGGCACGACGCCGGCGCGGGGCCGCCGTCGTGCCGTCACTGAAGTGAGCCTGTCCTGGGCCGCGGCTAGGATCTTGTCCAGATGGCCACCCAATCAACCAGGACGTGCCCGCTCGTTTCCGGCTGTGGACACATGGGCGAGCAGGACTCGGTCTGCAGGATGTAGTGCATGGGATTGGTGGGGGTGAACCTCCTGGAAACGCCCAACGACTGTCCATCAAGGAAGAACTCGATGCCGTCAGCACGCCACTCGGTGGTGGCTATGTGCCAGTCCCCGTACGGCACGTTGGGCCGGAGGACCTCATTGTCGTGGATGCCGTTTTCCACTCCGTGCACGGCGGCGTAGATGACCTTTGACAAGTCACCCTCGGGAAAATCGATCTCGCCATCCTCGGGCCACTTCTTGCTGTCCGGCCACAGCAGCCATGCCAGTTTGAAGCCCGGCAGGACGTCAGCCTTGAACCGCACGGAGTAGCGCCCGTACACCAGGCTGTTGTAGGGCCGCTGGTTTGCGCCAAAAAGTTTGGGCGACGGAGCCGCACCCCTGGCCACGCCGTCTTCCGAGTGCAGGAACATGTCCATAAAGCCGTCGTGGACGCTCAGGACCTTCGACGGGTAATAACCGGAGGTCCGCTGGCCCTTGGGTTGCTGCTGGGCTGCCGTATCCGGCGTGCCGTCAAGGTAGTTCTCGCTCCAGCGGGTGCCATAGACGGGGCCGGGGAATGCGCCCAGGCCCACGTCCCCCTCGGTGAAGTCCTCCACAAAGACCTGCGTCCAGCCGGGCAGGTCGCCCACCGGCATGGCTTCGGAGGCGGCTGCAGGGTCTGCAGCCGCGGAAGGCTCGGGGGTCAAGGCCGGCTTGTCCGTCGGCGGCTGTGCGGGTTCGGAGGCTGGGGAGGACTGGTCCGGTTCGGAAGCTGGGGAAGGTTCGTCTGTTGCCGGCTGGGTAGGACTGGAGGCTGTACTCTCCGGGTCCACGGCCTGGGGTGCTGATGCGCCGGGAGCGCCCCTGAGGTCGCCGCATGCCACGGCCGCTAAAAGCGTCATCATCATGACGAGGACGGCGCAGGTCCATGCGCGACGCTGATTCCTCTTCAAGGGTTCCGCTCCTTCCCCAAGGCATTGCACGGGAGCCTTGTCCCCCTATTCGACTCAGCCTACGAAGAAGCCGGGAGGGGGTCACGAGTAGTGGGTACTCATATTTCCGTCCCGGGCCTATAGGGGGACTACGCGTTGGGTAGTTACGGGGGTGGAGGGCTGTCAGCCCGGGGTGGATACCTCGCGCCAGTAGGACGTTGAGGGCTTTACATTTGCCGATTGGTGGCGCCGGGAAAAGGGCCCTGATTCGACGTCGGGCGGCGGAATGCGCACAATCTCGAGTTCGAAGATGTCAACCAGGCACCTGCTTCCCGTCAAAGTATCCAGGATCCAAAACAGGCCGTAATCAGGGGCGGTCTCCGTCACCGGGCCACGATGCATCAAAGTGTCCCCGCAAAAGGCCTCGATTCCGTCGCCCGAGGCGAGTTCCCGGCAGGATCCGACGGTGCGGCGGTCATAACGAGTCATGACTGGTCCTTTCCTAATGGCTTAAGGATCCCCCTGACTCATATGTTTCCTGCGCAAGCTGACTCCCGGGTGTCTGCAGGATGATCATTTCCTGACATTTTCGAATTGGTTCAGATATCCGCCAGCAGCAACGTCGGGTTTTCAATGGCGTCGGCAACGAAGCGGAGGAAGCCGGCCGCTGTGCCGCCGTCGCACACGCGGTGATCGAAGGTGAGGGTCAGCTCCGTGACCTTTCGGACCGCCAGCTCGCCGTTGACCACCCACGGCTTGTCGATGATCCGGCCGACGCCCAGGATGGCCACCTCCGGGTGGTTGATGATTGCCGCGGAGCCGTCAACGCCGAACACGCCGTAGTTGTTCAGTGTGAAAGTGCCGCTGCCCAGTTCCGTGGGGGTCGCCTTGCCCTGGCGTGCGACGTCGGTGAGGCGCCGGATCTCCGCGTCCAGTTCCCGGGCGGTCAGCTTCTCCGCGGCCCGGACCGAGGGCACCACAAGGCCCCGGTCGGTCTGCGCGGCGATGCCGAGATTAATCCCGTCGAACGCGACGATTTCCTGGGACCCGTCCTCCGCCGTTTCGATCCGTGTGTTCAGTTCCGGGTACTTCTTCAGTCCCGCGGTGACGAACCGGGCGATGAATGCCAGCAGACCGGGAACCTCGGTGCCGTTGGCCTTGAGTTCCCCGCGAAGTTCCATCAATGCCGTGGCATCCACGTCCACCCACACGGTTGCTTCGGGAATCTCGGAGCGGCTGCGGGCCATGTTGGCGGCCACGGCCTTGCGGACTCCGCGGACCGGAGTCCGGGCGGCGATGGGCAGCCCGGTGCGGGCATCCACGCCTTGAGTCTCGGCGGTCCGGGTTTCTGCAGACTCAGCCACCGGCGCTTCAACGTTTTTGGTTGGAGTTGGGGCCACGACCGCAGGGTTCCCTGGCCGAGCTTGCGAGGTTAGGGAGCGGTTGGGGAGAAGCGCAGCCTCCACGTCGCGGCGCATGATGAGGCCGCTGTCGCCTGAGCCGGAGATGTCCCCGAGATCGACGCCGTGCTCCCGGGCCATGCGCCGGACCAGCGGCGAGATCACGGCCCCGAGTTTGCCGGGCACACGGGTGCGCAGGAGGGTGAGGTCGTCCTCGCTGGGCTTGGTGTCGGCAGGCTCGGCGAGGGCGACGGCGGCCTTCGGGGCACGGGTGCGCCGGGCTACGCCATGCCCACCAGGGGTCCCATAACCGATCAGGACATTCCCCGACCCGGCCTTCTCCTCTTCCCGATAGGTCTCGGCGGCGGCATCAGCAGGTTTAGCCTCGGCAAGCTCGGTTTCGGTCGGCTTAACCACGGGCTGGGCCGGCGAAGGGGCGGGGGCGGCATCATCCGCGGCAACCCCGGTTCCCAAGGGCGTCACCGAGATCAGTGGCTTCCCCACGTCCAGGGTCTCACCCGGCTGGCCATGCAGTTCAGTGACGATCCCGGCGTACGGGGACGGCACCTCCACGGCAGACTTGGCGGTTTCCACCTCGGCGATGGGCTGGTCAACCGCGATCTCATCGCCAACGGAAACATGCCAGGCCACCAGCTCGGCTTCGGTGAGGCCTTCGCCCAGGTCGGGCAGCAAAAATACGCGTGGTTCGCTCATGGTCAGTTCTCCCACTGAAGGTCGTCAACGGCGTCGAGGATGCGGTCCACGCCGGGCAGGTAGTACTTCTCGAGTTTGGGTGCCGGGTACGGGACGTCGAATCCGGTGACGCGGCGGATGGGGGCGGCCAGATAGTGGAAGCAGCGCTCCTGGACCCGGGCCACGATCTCGGAGGACACGGACGCGAAGCCGTGCGCCTCGGCGATCACCACTGCCCGGCCGGTCTTCCGGACGGACGCGCACACGGTGTCGTCGTCGAACGGGACGATGGTGCGCACGTCGATGACTTCCAGCGAGCGCCCTTCCAAAGCAGCGGCCTCCGCAGCAGCTAAAGCGGTGGGGACGGACGGGCCGTACGCAATCAGCGTGGCGTCCGTGCCGGGACGGGCGACGGCGGCACGCCCCTCAGAGCCAACTCCCGCCGTCGCGCCTTCCCCACGAAGCTCGTGGAGGCGGCGCAGCTCGCCCAGGTCCACCGAGTCCTTGGTCCAGTACATCTTCTTGGGTTCCATGAACACCACGGGATCGTCGGAGTCGATGGCTTCGCGGAGCATCCGGTAGCCGTCCGCCACGGTGGCCGGGGTGTAGACCTTCAGGCCGGCGGTGTGGGCGTAGTAGGACTCGGAGGAGTCGCAGTGGTGCTCCACTCCCCCGATGCCGCCGCCGTAGGGGATGCGGATGACCATGGGGAGCTTGACTGCCCCGCGGGTGCGGTTGTGCATCTTGGCCACGTGGCTGACGATCTGTTCGAACGCGGGGTAGGCGAACGCGTCGAACTGCATCTCGATCACCGGGCGCATCCCGTTGATGGCCATGCCCACGGCCATGCCCACGATGCCCGATTCGGCCAGCGGGGTATCGAAGCAGCGCTGCTCGCCGAACGTGGCGGTGAGGCCGTCGGTGATGCGGAAGACGCCGCCCAGCATGCCCACGTCCTCGCCGAACACCAGGACGGAGGAGTCGGCGTGCATGGCGTCGGCCAGGGCGGTGTTCAGGGCCTTGGCCATGGTGACGGGCTGGGGGCCGGCGGCTTCGGCGGACGCGGCGGCGGAGGCTGCGGCCCGGGCGGTGGCGGCGGAAACGTTGCCGTTGGCCTCGGAAGAGGTGGTGATGGTGGGGCTCACTTGGCGGCCTCCTGTGCTGCGGCGTCGCGGGCGAGCTCGTCGGCGAGCATGGCGGACTGTTCCTTCAACTGCGGGGTGGGGGTCGAGAAGACGTGCCGGAAGAGTTCCTGCGGGTCCACGGGCACATCCTCACTGAGGCCTTCGCGCAGCTGCGCAGCCACGGCCTCGGCGTGGGAAGCGATCCGCTCCTCCGCGGCGTCATCCAGGAGCCCACGCTCCGTCAGGTAGGTGCGCATCCGGTTGACCGGGTCCTTGGCCCGCCACTCCGCAACTTCAGCGCTTTCGCGGTAGCGGGTGTCGTCGTCGGCGTTGGTGTGCGCCTGCATGCGGTAGGTGTTGGCTTCCACCAGCAGCGGGCCTGAGCCTTCGCGGGCGAGTTTCACGGCGCGGTCCAGGACAGCGAGGAGCGCCACCACGTCGTTGCCGTCCACGCGTTCGCCCGCCATGCCGTAGCCCACGGCCTTGTGCGCGAGCGACGGCGCCACGGACTGGTGTGCCAGCGGCACCGAGATGGCGTACTTGTTGTTCTGGACGAAGAAGATGACGGGCAGGTGGAAGACGGCGGCGAAGTTCAGGGCTTCGTGGAAGTCGCCTTCGCTGGTGGCGCCGTCGCCGCACATGGCCAGCACCACGGTGTCCTCGCCGCGGAGCTTGGCGGCGTGGGCCACGCCAACGCCGTGCAGCAGCTGGGTAGTCAGCGGGGTGCACTGGATGCCCACCTTGTATTCGAGGGGGTCGTAGCCGCCGTGCCAGTCGCCGCGGAAAATGGTCATCACCTGCACGGGGTCCACGCCGCGGGTCATCACGGCCACGGCGTCACGGTAGGTGGGGAACATCCAGTCAGCGTCGGAGAGGCACAGGGCGGCGGCCACCTGGCAGGCTTCCTGGCCGTGGCTGGAGGGGTAGACGGCCATGCGTCCCTGCCGGACCAAGGCGGAGTTCTGGTCGTTGACGCGGCGGCCGACGACGAGGCGTTCGTACGCTGCCAGCAGTTCGTCATCGCCGGGCACGGGGTATTCGTGGCCGGGCTGGGTGCCCTGCTCACTTTCCGGGATGAGCCGGCCGTCCGGGTCCACCATCTGGATCTGGTGCCGGGCGGGGAGCATGTAATCCTCCACCGTGATGCCGAACTTCTTCACAGCTTCCGTCAGCGCATTGTCTGCTGCTTCCGGGCTGGTGCTGTGCGGCGCGGTGTGGTCTGCGGAGATCGTCATTGGTCCGTCCTTCGGTAGCCACTATTCGTTCCCAGTATTGTCCTGAAGCAGGTTTCGTATCCAGCACCTGTGGAAATCGTGGAGAAGATGCGCGCAAACGGGTCTATCGGAAGACGACTTGTCGATGTGACGTGGGTTACCGGCAGGGGTTGTGGACGAATCGGCGGGTGGCGATGCGCGACCAGATCCATCGTGGTAATTTTCTGCGGCGGTGGGGGGTCAGCAGCTCCGGGGCGTCGGATAATGGGATGCGTAGCCGAAGGGAGCGCAGGGCATGAACAGCTACGACATTGATATTGAGAGCCGCCAGGCTCGGGGGCATGAGGCCGATGACCGCGGATTGGCCGGAGCGTCAACGTACGCTGCCGCGGAAGTGTTCAAGGCGGTGGCCCATCCAGTCCGGGCAACCATCCTGGAGCTGCTTTCCCAGGGTGAATTGTCCATCCCCGAGGTCTGCGAGCGTACCGGCGTCAAACCCTCGCACCTGTCCCGGCACCTGGCCCAGCTGCGCGCGCAGCAACTGATTGACTGCACCCGCTCCGGCGGCCGCCTGGTCTACCGGCTGGCCTACCCGGAGGCCGCCGAACTGCTCGCCGCCGCCCGGTCCGTCCTTCACGCCCGGACAACCGCCGCCCTCAACTCCCTTGGTTCCCTGCCGGAAGAGGATCCGTTCACGGCGGCATGGGGTGAGCGGATTTCGGCGCCGGAAACAGCACTGGTGTCCCGTTCGGTCATTGCGGACGCCTGCCGGGCCATAGCTGACCGCACCGGCTGCAGCTCGGAAGCGGCAGCCGGACGGCTCATCATGACGGCGCGGACCTGCCACATGACACTGCTGGAGGCCGCCTTGGATGAGCTCCGCGGCGACCAGGACAGCTCCCGCACCTGACGCTTGGCAGGTTGCGCGCACCTACCAGTTCCAGGAGAGCAGCATGGCCGCATCCGGTCATGCCTTCCTCCAGCTGCCCCTAATGTCCCTAATTTCCAAGAATTGCGTTGACCTCTGCCCGTCAAAGGGGGCAGACTCGTGAGCGTGGAAATTGACAAAAATGTCTATCCGTCATATCCATGCTCTTCCGCTCATTCCGCGTAAGAGACTTCGCACCACGTGACCGGGGGTACTTGGGGGTTCATGGTGCGGGGATGGACGCGGAGGGGACAGCGTGGTCCCCTCCGCCTCTCCATTTGGTTCCTCAAGCACGTTCAAACCCGAGTTCAAAAAGTTGGACACGTATGGTCCCGGGGCATCCGCCCCGGCAGCATTTCCTCAACAGCAATGACAAGGGTGGGTGTTAGCTATGGAGATAGCCAAGTTGTGGGATCAGCTCGACCCTGAAACTCGGCAGTGGCTGGTTGACAATCCTGGATGCCAAATCCTCCCACGCACCGTCGCGGCAGCAATTATGAAAGGCACCGGGGAGCAGTTGGAACAGGACCGGCACGGCGAAACTGTCCTCTCCCCCAGCGACTGCGACTTCATCCGCGGAGCGGCGGACCGGCCCGATGCCCCTCACGGCGCATCCCCATTCCCGCGCTCCTAACAGGCACCGGAAACGGCGTCCTACCGCAGGCATTACTCGCCCAAGAGCCCTGCTGCGCCCCTGTTTCGTATCCGCCGCCCGCCCTGAGGCAGAGAGGCTGCTCAAATCTGCCTAGTATGGGAGACGATTTGTAGCGACGCAGGTTACGGCGGGAGTGGGCACAATGGCGGGCAAGGATGCCGGCAGCGACCAGGCGGCGCTGGACGAGATCGACCGGCGGATCATCAGTGAACTCACCCGCGACGGCAGGATGTCCGTGACGCAGGTGGCGGAGAACGTGCACATCTCCCGCGCGCATGCCTACAGCCGAATTGCCCGGCTGACCGGCGACGGGGTCCTGACCCGGTTCACGGCGCTGGTGGATCCCATCAAGGCCGGGTTGAAGTCCTCGGCATACGTGACCCTGAAGCTCAAGCAGGACTCCTGGCGCGAACTGCGGGACCAGCTCGGCGCCATCCCGGAGGTGCACCACATTGCCCTGGTGGGCGGCGACTTCGACGTGATCCTCCTGGTCCGCGCCGTGGACAACATCGACCTCCGCCGGGTCATTTTCGACCAACTGCAGACCATGCCCGGCGTGCTGGACACGCAGACGTTCCTGGTTTTTGAAGACGTGGACACTCGGTAGGAACTGCTTGCTGTCCTTCAAGGTGCGCCAACCGAGAGCTTTTCGACCCGCAAATTCGATTACGCCGCGCAGGTTCCTTCTCGAGACCCGCATATAGTGCGCACCGGGGAATATGCGACTCGCAAATGAGGGCCGGTGTCGAGAACACCCTGAAAGCAGGGCTGGCAGGCCTCGCCCTGGCGGCGGCAATCGGAGGTGGCCCCCTGGCAAGCGCCGCCTTTCCGGCAAACGCCGCCACCACGGACTCCAGCCAATCCAGTACCCAGGTGCCGCGCGACGAATCAAAGGGCGGCCACCAGGCCAACGGGATCACCGAAAGCCTGCTGACCGGCGATAGGGCAACCAAGGTGACGGATGCCCCCAAGGCCGCGAACCCGGGTGCCACCATCCAGCGCGTCGAGAATGACGCAGAGGGTGCCGTGTAAGAGGCGCACATCATCACGTCAGACGGCACGCGTGCCACCGTCTACCTGGATGGGGACTCAAGGTGACGTCCACGAAAACCGGCGGCTCCGGAGGACGCATGAAGGGCTGAGCCCCTGGCCGTCACAGTCCCCCTGCCTACAGCGCGTCCGGTGAATGCCGGGCGCGCTGCTCGCATTTTGACGACATGGATACTTGCTAATCCCCCAAATGTGAACGCTCGCGACCGAGACCAGCGGCGTTACCCGGCTCATTTCCGAGCGCTACTCGTGCGGCGTCCCCTGCCCTGATTTCCAGGGTTTCACGGCAATTTCTTGAGGTCAGGACTACAGCGGAGTTCCGAGTATTGGCCGGTCCATCCAAGTAATGGAAACCACGGGTGCCTGGAAAGACGGGTACCGGTACGTGTTGTTGCGCTTATTTCCGGCCCGCGAGTATTGGGTCATCGATCCACCGAAAGGCACCTGGATGGGGCCGCTCATGGGGGAACGGGTTCTCAATCACACTTACAAGGAGTCTTTCCATGCGCCCAATGACCAAGAAGAAAAAGATCGCCGCTGTGGCCGCTTCCGCTGCTCTCGTGGCCGTCGGCGGCGGCGCTGCCTACGCCTACTGGAGCACCACGGGCTCGGGCAACGGCTCAGCTGCTGCATCCTCAGGCACCTCGCCCATCACTATCAACGTGACGGTGGACCAGGGAGTCGCTCCAGGCGGCCCCGCGAAGACCATCACCTACACGGCCACCAACCCCAACACCAGCAGTACACCGGTGACGTTGGCTGACCCGGTGGTTACCACCAGCAATGCCGAATGCTTGCCCGCATGGTTCTCCGCCACAGCGCCCACGGGCACGACCACCGTAGCGGGCAAGGCAGTTGGCACGGCACTCGGCACCGGAACGCTCACCCTCAATGACAGCGCAACCGTCGACCAGAGCGCCTGCAAGGGCGCCTTGATCACGGTGACCGTCGGTAGCAACTAACAAACGAGCAAGCCGGGGACGGGTGCAAAGCCCGTCCCCGTCTTGCCGTCAATCGCACCAAAGTGGAAGGGGCACGGGGTGCACAAACAGGACGGACATCCGCGGCGCGGCACGCGGACCGGTATCAAGGCTGCGGTGGTGGCGCTGCTGCTTGTACTGGCCAGCGCGGGGGCGTTGATCGCGGCGGCAAACAATCCCAAGCCGGGCATCACGGTGCAGGTCACCCCTGCCAGCCAGTCCGTCCAGCAGGGTCAGGCAGCCACCTACTTGGTGACGCTGACGTCCACTGGAGGTTTCACCGGCGCGGTCAACCTGGCCACCGCGGGACTGCCGGCCGGAGCGGCAGGTGCCTTCACGCCGTCGTCCGTCACCCTTAACTCCGGAAGCACCGCAACCTCAACCCTGAACGTCACCACCGCCACAGCCACGCCGGCGGGCACCAGCTCCCTGACCATCACCGGCACCAGCGGCAAGGTCTCCGGCAGTGTCACCGCCGGCCTCACCGTCAATTACAGAATCTCCTCCACCATTTCCGTCGCCGCTGCCCCGGATTCGCTATCGGTCCCGCCGGGCGCCACCGCGGTGTACACGCTTCAGCTCACCCGGAACAACCTCTCCGGGCCGGTGACGTTCAGCGTCCTGGGCGGACTCCCCTCCGGCGCCACGGCGTCGTTCTCGGCCAATCCGGTGACCGGCACCTCCACCACGTTGCAGGTGGCCACAACCGCCACGTCCCCCACCGGAAGCTACAACCTGTACTTGGTGGGCACGGGCAAGGATTCCAGCGGGAAGTCGCAGTACGCCTACGCGAACGTGCAGCTGGTCCTGGACTCCACCATCAAGCAGTTCGTCCTCTCCGGCAACGTCCCCGGAACGCTGTCCCCCGGCACGTCGGCCGGCCTGGACCTGCAGATCAACAACCCCAACAACAAGGCGTTGGCACTGACCAACATGTCAGTGGCGGTGGCTGGGGTCACCCGCAGCGCGGACGCCGCGGCCAGGAACCTCCCCTGCACCACGGCGGACTTCACCGTCACCCAGTACAGCGGCCCCTACCCACTGACGGTACCGGCCGGCAGCAGTTCCCTTTCCGGCCTCCGCGTCACACAGACTGCATGGCCCAAGGTGGGAATGGTGGACACGTCCGCCAACCAAGACGGCTGCAAGGGCGCCACCCTCCAGCTGGCCTACTCGGGATCAGGACAGGGGAACTGAGATGACCACCACCACCAGGACTGCCAGGGCTGGACGGGCCCTCAAGGCAGCGGCCCTCACGGGAACACTGATCGCCGCAGGCGCGGGAACCTCCTACGCCTTCTGGACGGCGGGCGGAACGGGCACGGGAACCGCTGCTGCGGGCACCATGCAGGCCGTCACCGTGGACGCGCTCGTGGCCGGGGACGGCCCCACGGCGACGCTGGTTCCCGGCGGCACTGCCGACGTCGTACTCCGCTTCTCCAACCCCAATCCCTACTCGGTGCAGGTCTACAGCGTCACCGCCAACGGACCGGCCACGGCGGACAGCGCGCATTCCGGCTGCACCACCACCGGGGTCAGTTTCACCGGAACCGCCACGCCACTGTCACCGGCAACCACCATTCCGGCGAACTCGTCCACCCTGCTCACCCTTCCAGGATCGGCCGCCATGGATACCACCTCTCTCGCAGCCTGCCAGGGCGGCACCTTCCACCTCCCCGTAACGGCGGAGGTGCGGAAATGAGCATCGCCATCCGGAAGACGCCCTTCGGCTTCCGCCTCCCTTCAGGACGGCTGGCGTGGATTGCCACCGCGGTCCTGCTCCTGCTCGGCACGGCCACCGCCGCCTACGGCTTCTGGGCCTCCACCACCAGCAGCAACAATGCCACGGCCGCGGCGGACGCCCTGTCCCCCGGATCCAAGCCCGCCGTCACGGCCAACGGCGCCTCAGTCAGCGTCAGCTGGGCAGCCGGCACCACCGTTAACGAGCATGCAGCCACGGGCTACACGGTAACAAGGTATGCGACGGCGGCGGGTGGCACCGGCACGCCGGCCACGGGCGCATGCGCAGGGACGGTCACCACCTTGACGTGCATCGAACAGAACGTCCCCGGGGGAACCTGGTACTACACCGTCACCCCCACCATCGCGCTCTGGACCGGCGCCGAGAGCCCGCGCAGCACCGGCATCAGCAGTGACTCCACCGCCCCGGTAGCCTCCGTCTCCAGCCTGTCGCCCACCCCGAACGCTGCCGGCTGGAACAACAACAGCCCGGTCACGGTGACCATTACTGCCGACGACGGGCCGGCCGGTTCCGGCGTCGCCTCCATCACCTACGCGGTCGACGGCGGCGCCAAGCGGACAGTGAATGGCGCTATTGCGACCATTCCCGTCACGGGCGACTGGACGCACACCATCTCCTACTTCGCCACCGACAATGCGGGCAACATTGGCTCGGTCCAGACCCAGCCGGTATGGATCGACACGCAGGCCCCGGACGTGCCATCGCTCACCGTTCCGGCCTATGTGAACTCCGGCAACGTCGCCGCCGTACCCGTCACCGGCACCGCTGAAGCCGGCGCCAGAATCACCCTCGTTGCCAGTGACCCGGGTGCCGCTCACTCCGTCAGCAGCACAGCCACTGCCTCCGCCACGGGTGATTGGTCCGCCAGCCCCGATCTGGGCAGCCTGAACCAGGGCACGGTCACCTACACGGCCACCGCCACTGACTCGGCCGGAAACACGGGCGGGGCCAGGAATGCAACAAGCATCAAAGACACCGTGCCGCCTGCAGCGGCCCAGGCCCTGAGCGTCCCGGCGTACGTAAACATCAGCAACGCGTCCGTCCTGCCGGTCTCCGGCACCGCGGAGGCCGGCATAACCGTCACCGTTACCGCCACGGACGCCGGCGCGGCGCACACAGTGACGGAAGCGGCGACGGCATCCGGTACGGGCAGCTGGTCCCTGAACCTCAACCTGTCCGGGCTCAATGACGGGCCTGTCACGTACTCGATAACGGCCAAGGACGCGGCGGGGAACACCGGCACGGCTTACACCACCTCAAGCACGAAGGACACTGTGGCACCAGCCCCGACCATCGCCGCGCCGATGTACGTCAACGGCAGCAGCAACATCAGCGCAGTCCAGGTCAGCGGAACCACCGAGGCAGGGACGATTGTGAACGTCACAGTCAGGAACGGTCTCTCGTCATTCGTTTCCAAGGCGGTCACGACCACCGGCACGACATGGAACACGACAATGGACCTTTCCACCATTCCCGATGGCACCCTGATCTACACTGCGGACTCCACCGACGCGGCAGGCAACAGCGGCACGGCCACCGCCAAGGGCATCACCAACAAGGACACGAAACTGCCAAGCATTAGCGCCGTGAGCCTCCTTGGTGGAGGCACAACGGCAGGCACAGCCGATGCCGGCGACACACTGACAATCCGGTACTCCGAGGCCCTCGACGCCAGCAAGATTTGTTCCATTTGGAACAACACGGGCGCCCAAATCCTCAAAGCCAATAACGATGTCACGGTTACTTTCAACCACAGCACCAGTGGCAGCACTACGAGCAACACCATGACCGTAACCAGCAAGACCTGCACGCTGAACATCGGAACCATCTCATTGGGCTCCAATGCCAACTACGCGTCCACTGCCACTCCAGTGGTCTTCGTGGGTACCAATACCGGCGTGAGCACAGTGACCTGGAATCCGGATACGTTTTCCCTGACAATCCAACTGGGGGCCACCAAGAACAACACCGGCGCCCAGGGGACCAATGTTGGAGCAGACTTCCCCGCCTATGCCCCGGCGTCCGGCCTGACGGATGTGGCAGGAAACCCGCTCGCGACAGCGCCTGCCTTTACATCCACCTCCTCGTCGCGCTTCTGAGTCGATACGCCAAGGAAGGAATGCATACTGTGAGGATGAAATTCACCACCACCATTCAGGGCAGCGGCAACAAGACAGGCATCGAGGTCCCGGAGGAGATCGTTACTGCACTTGACGCCGGACGGCGGCCGCCGGTGGTGGTTACCATCAACGACGAAAGCTACCGCAGCAGCATCGCGGTGATGGGCGGCAAGAACATGGTCGGCGTGAGCGCCGCGAACCGTGAGCTGACCGGAGTGGCCGCCGGGGACACCGTCGAGGTGGGACTGGAAGTGGACACCGAACCACGGGTCAATGAGGTTCCGGATGACCTGGCCAGCGCCCTGGAAGCCGAACCGGAAGCGAAGGCCTTCTACGGGGCCCTGAACTACAGCAGCCAACGCCGCTACGTGGAGCCGATCACCGACGCGAAGACACCGGAAACACGTGTGCGCCGGGTGGCCAAGGCAGTGGAAGACCTCAAGGCAGGCAAGAAGTAGGAACGCAGCGCCGCACTGCTGGACACTACGTCCACTGGTAAGTGTACTTACTATTGCCCTGAATGTACCGGTGCAGGTCGCGGCAAAACTGCATTTCGGTCAATTATCCTGCGCCCGCGGACGGCTGCAGGGCGGACCCGATGGAAGTTTCCGCAGGTCAGACGCGTGCAGCGAGGCATCGAGCAGCAAAAGACTTTATGGAACCTTGAGGGAACGCAGGGGCATAAGTTGAGTGGCCGCTTCAAGAATGGGGTGCGGCCCAATGGGGGGCCACCAACCCAAACCAGGAGCCCTCCATGCCTACCCGTCTGTCCGTTGCCCCGGCCGCCACCTCATCTGCTCCGGCCGGACACCCCTTGCGGCTGGTGGTGCTGATTCCGGCCTACAACGAAGCGGGCTCGATCGGCGACACCCTTGATGGCCTGATGCTGCAGTCACGCCCGGCGGACCTGGTGGTGGTGATCCCAAACGGCTGCACCGACGACACCGCCCGGGAAGCCCGCAAGTATCCCGTCACCGTGATGGAGCTGCCACGGCTGGAGCACCGCAAGTCCGAGGCGCTCAACCGGGCATGGAACGAACACGCGTACGACGCCGACGTGGTGGTCTGCCTGGACGCGGACACCGTCCTTCCACCCAACGCCCTGGCCGCCTGGGAGCGTGAGTTCCTGGGGCGCCGGGCCGCACGGCTGGGCGGATCGTCGTCGAAATTCACCATGCAGGACCCCGGATTCCTCAGCCGGCTGCAAAAAGCCGAGTTCGCCACCTGGACGGACACCGCCCTGCGCCGCCGGCAGACCAGCGTCCTGGCCGGGACGGGCTGCGCCATCAACAACGCGGTGCTGCGGCAGATCGCCGCCCGGGACGACAGGAACGGCCCCTGGGTCTATACCTCCCAGGTGGAGGACTTCGAGCTGACCTACCGGATCCGGGAACTGGGCTTTATCTGCCAGGTGTCCCCCGACGTCCGCGCCTACACGGACTCGATGAAGACCATCAAGGCGTTGTGGGGCCAGCGGATGAAGTGGCAGGTGGGAACCGTGGAGGACCTCCTGGACCTGGGCATCAACCGGCTGACCCTCCGCGACTGGGGGCAACAGGCCATGGGCCTGCTGGGTGTCTTCCTGAAGTTCCTGTGGATCGCCGTCATGGTTCTTTCACTCGCCCTGGGCGTCTTCAGGTTCGTCCTGTTCTGGTGGCTGGTTCCCGTCCTTTTCATCGCGCTGGACATCAAACGCGCGTTGCGGATTCCGCACCGGGACTGGAAGGACATCCTTCTGGCCGCCACCTTCCTCCCCCAGGAATTGTTCATGTGGCTGCGGTCCGGGTGGTTTCTCGCCTCCTGGTGCGCGGTCCTGACCACCAAAATCACCCGACGGCGGATCGACCGTTGGGAAGCCCAATACACCGCAGAGGACATCTGACCATGTACGGAATGACCGCCACTATCCCCGCTACCGGAGCCGCCCTGGCCTACACAGGGCTCAACGTCGGCTCCTCACTTCTGACCGCCCTGGGCACCGCGCTCATCGGCGTGGCCCTGCTGTCGCTGCTGCGCAAGGGCAGCAAGGTCAAGCCCTGATGCCGTCCGCCCTGGCCCGGCCTGGAGCACGGTCCGGGCCAGCGGCGGTTGACCGGAACGACCGGCTAGGACGTGGGCCTGGTCTGAAGCGCGTTCTTGAACGCTGTTGCGGAGGCGGCGCTGCTGTTGATCCGCCAGTCCGTTTCCTTTTGCAGGTGGAACCACACGAAACCCATCACGTCGGGCTGGGCCGCAAGGTAGGACACCAGGCCAGAGTTCCACGCGGCCTTGTCGCCGCCAGCCTCGCTCGACGCCGTTTCGGCAATGAGGATGGGCACCCCGGGAGCCAGGGTTCGAAGCTGGGCGATACCCGGCGCGAAGAGGTCCTGCGCGGAGATCCAGGCACTCCAGGAAGCGGACGTTCCCCAGTTGTAACCGTCCAGGGCCACGATGTCCACATACCCCGCTCCGGGATACAGGCCGGCCAGGTCCGTGGAGCCGTAGTACGGAACGTTGGGGCTCCAGACCCACGACACATTGCTGGCACCCTGTGCCGCGACAACATCATGCACGTGCCGCCAGGCCGCGGCGTAATCCCCTGGCTGGTTGCCGTTGACGCTTTCAGCCCACGGATACCAGTCGCCGTTCATTTCGTGCGCGAACCGCAGCTGGACCGGGTAACCCCAGGAGGCCAGCGCCTGGCCCCACTGAGCAATGTATGGATCGAAATCACCGGCAGTGATCCGGTCCAGGCTGTAGGCCGGCTGGTTCACACCACCGCCCCATAACCAGGGCTCCCAGGTGACCAGGGGAACGGCGCCCCGGGCACGGACCGCGTTCATTTCGGTGATGGGTGCGGGCTGCGCAAAGTCCTCGTAGAACAAGACGCTGGACGGTGCTTCACCAGCCAGGACCGCCACCTGGTCAAGCTCACTGCCGGCCAGGGGGCCTCCCGCCGTCGCCGCCCCGAAGCGGAGTTTGGCGGTACTGACGGGCGGCACGGTCGGGGCCGTCGGGGCCGGCACAGTAACCGTGAACACGGCCGAGCCCTGGACGGAGGACGTCTTGGCAGTCACGGTGATCTTGCCTGTGGCGGTTGCCGGGATGGTGGCCGGGGCGCTGAAGGCGCCGGTCGACGTCGTTTTTAAGGGGAAAGTAGCCGAACCGATGATCACGGTTCCGGTGGTGGAGGCCTTGAAGCCGCTGCCGGTGACGGTGATGGAGGATCCTGCGGCTCCCGTTGCCGGGCTCAAGGCGATCTGTCCCGCAGCTGCCTGCGCGGCCACGGGCTGAACCACCGTCAGGGCCAGGACCACGCCCAGGCCTGCGGCGACGGCCGCGAAGCGTGTCTTTATGGAGTTGAACAAGGCTATCGATCCCCAGAATCGTTCGTGGCAGCCAAGTTTGCTGCCGGCCAGGTGCACCGGACGGCACATGCCTGATCCTAAAGGCCATGTGGTGAAACTGATCAGGCCTTGATGGAATTCTGCGCAAAAACTTGCTGGAAAATGAGGAATACGTGAATCACCGTCATGATCCCGGGCGGCTCCTGGTCGATCCGGCAGTCCTTGCGACGCTGCGCGCCGAGCTCGATGACGATGACGATGAGGGCTGGCTGGCCGGCACCTCGGCCCCATCACGGCATGCGCCGAAGAGACCGCGGTGTCGCTGGCAGGCGGGCCCGTCGCCGCCGGCGCTGCCTAAAGACGACGTTGGGCCATGCCGCACATTGCGGCATGGCCCTGGATCGGCGGCGAGTTACTGCGGTGCCATCGGTCAGGAAGTCTTCTTCATCCTTGGTTCTGCCGCTGCCCCTCCGGACTGGGCTTCCTGCAACCGGTCACGCGAGAGCGGCCTGTCACCGCTGCGCCGGAGGGTCAGCATCACCAGGCCCGCGGCCAACAGGCAGCATGCCAGGAAAATGGACGTGGCCAGGAAACTGCCTTGCGTGACATCCTGCAGAAAACCGCCAACGTAGGGTCCTACGAATCCACCGAGATTGCCCACCGCATTGATCAGTCCCATAGCGGTGCCGGCGACGGCCACTGGCATTGCCCGGGATGCTGAAGCCCAGAAGGGACCGTCGTACGCCAGGGCTCCGGCGACGGCGATGCTGATGAGGGTGACCGCAAGGATGGGCATGTTGTCTCCGGTTGCCACCGAAACCACCAAGGCAACAGCCCCGACTGCCATCGACAGCAGGACGTGCGTGGAGTAGCGGCCCGAACGGTCGGCTGCCTTGGCGTTGTACCAAAGCCCCACCATGGCCAACACGTACGGAATGGCCGTAATCAGCCCCACCTCCATGGAGGATCCGGAGGTGATCGTTTTGATCACGTGCGGGAGCCAGATATTGATGCCATAGAAGCCGATCTGGATGAGGAAGTACACCAGGGTCAGCCGCCACACCACCGAGTTGGACACCACGTGGCGCAGGCCCAGCTTCTCCTGCTGCGGATGTGCCTTTGCATCTTCGGCAAGTCCCCTCTCGATGTACTCACGCTCCTGGACCGAGCACCATGAGGCCTCGCGGGGATGGTCGGCGATCAGGGCCCACCACAGGGGTGCGGCGATGACGAACGGGAAAATGCCCTCGATGATGAACAGCCACCGCCAGTCCGAGAAGGAAAGAATCCAGCCGGAGAGGGGCGCCGTGATGATCGAAGCGATGGCAATGTTCATCATCCAGAACGCGTAGGCCCGCGCCCGCTCCGCGGCGGGGAACCAGTGGCTGATCAGGACAAGAATTGCCGGCCAGATGCCGGCCTCCGCGACGCCCAGGAAGAAGCGCACCACCAGCAGTTGGGTGAAATCCTGGATGAATCCGGACAGAACGGCCAGGACGCCCCAAATGAGCACCATGATTCCGACGAACTTCTTGGCGCTCCAGTGCTCGGCGAGGTGGCCGCCAGGAATTTGCAGGACGAGGTAGCCGATAAAGAAAATGCCTGCAGCCAGGCCCTGCTGGGCGGCGTCGATACCCAGGTCCTTATGGAGTCCGTTCAGGGCGAACCCGATATTCGTCCTGTCCATGAACGAGATGATGTAGACGACGATGGCGACCGGAATCAACCGCTTCCACCGGGCATTGCCCACTGCCGTTGCTGACTTAACGCTCTGTGCCATTGGAAATGCTCCTTCGCGATATGGCAGATCAGACCGCGTCCCCCAGTAAAGCTATTGCTCTCCCGCGGCCCATCGGGTCCGCTTTCCGCCGCCGGGCGGAACGAGCAGGACTTGTTCGGGTGGGGCCGGCATGGCGGTGCATATCCCTGCACCTTCAGCCAGGATCCTTGCCCGGAACCATGCTCTTATTTTTACGCAACTATTGCGTATACGCAAGAGCGCATTCCAAAGACCCGTCCCGGCGCGGGACCGCCCAGTTGGGAACCGCCCTTTCCGGGAATATCCCCCGCGCTCCTGCATACTGCCGGCCTTAGCATTGAGGAGTGGAAGAGGATCGGGAATTCTCGGCGGAAGAGATGCGCAGCTACGCAGCCGACTGTCCGCTTTGCGGTGAAACGGCCTACCCCATGTGGGAGCGGGCGGGCGATGACCAGAACCCGGAATCAGCGGAGAGGTGGAAACTGTCCTCGATTGAGTGCTTCACGCCCGGGTGCCCGAACTCCCGCTACCGCGCGTAGTCCCCTCCTGGCACCAGCTAGCCGCCGATCACGCGGTCGCGTCCTGCAAGTGAGCCAATGAGGGTCAGGACGGCCATGGCCGCGGCGATGGTGATGAGCGGGGCGGTCCAGGAACCGGTGAGGTCATGCAGACCGCCGAATAAGACGGGGCCTATGGCGCTGAGGCCGTAGCCTACGGATTGGGCCATCCCTGACATGGCCGCCGCCTGGGGGTGGTTCCGCGTGCGGAGGCTGAACAGCGACAGGGCGATGACGATGAGGCTCCCGCAGCCGATTGCCCCTAGCAGGACCCAAAGGAGTATAAGGTCAGGAGCAAGGGCCAGTCCCAGGAACGTCATGAAGGTGAAGGCGGCGCTTGCAGAGGCTGTGAGCCGTTGGTCCCGCCCACGGTGAAGGACCGCCCCTGTTCCGAGGCTTGCAAACACGCTGACCAGCAGGAAGACGGATAGATGGATGCCTGCAGTGGTGGCGGGAACTCCTTGGCTTTGCTCAATGGTGGGCAGCCACGCCATCAACACGTAGAAGGCCACCGACTGCAGTCCCATGAACAGTGTCACCTGCCATCCCAGGAACGAAGTCCAGGGGGATTGGTAGGAGTTCGGTGCCCTCCGGGCGGTGGCGTGCGTGCCGGCTGCGGCCGGCCTGCGCAGGAACGGCAGCAGGACGGCTGTGGCGATAATGGCCAGCCCCGCCCAGATGCCAAGGGCAAGCCGCCATCCGGCAGGTGAAGTTTGGGCCACGGGGACCACCACAGCGGCCCCGACGGCGGCGAAGGCTGCCTGGGCCGCCGTGTAGCTGCCGGTGACCTGGCTGACTTTCAGCGGGAAGTCCCGCTTCACCAGGGAAGGCACCAGGACGTTCAGGAAGGCGATGGCCAGGCCAAGCGTGGCTGTGCCTGCCCAGATGAAACCGGGCACAGGCAGTGAGCGAAGCACGATGCCCGAAGCGAGGATCAGCAGGGACAGCCACAGCGCCCGGTCCAGCCCCAGGCGGTCAGCAAAAGCGGGCGCGACGGGTGAGAAGACCGCGAACGAGATGAGCGGAAGGCCGGTGAGAAACCCTGCTGCCGGATTGGACAGTCCCAGATCGCTGCTGATGTTGGCCAGGACGGGACCCACACTGACAAAGGAAACCCGAAGGTTTACGGCAATGAGCAGAACCCCTATGAAGGCAAACCCGAATCTGAGGGTGCGTTGAGGCGCATTCCGGGTGGCGGCAGTCATCGTAGCTTCTTTCCCTCGTCAACCTAGTCCTTCTTGCCAGGGAAAGGTACCCAAAAATGCGGTGATATTCCCAGCTCAGCGCTCTCCGGCCAGGTCTCCAAGGGTGATGTGCAGGTTCTGTGATGTTGAACCCCGCTGCACCACGACGTCCACCTGCTGCCCGGGGTCCTGCTTCCTGAGGGCTACGAGCAGGTCGGTCACACTTCGAATGTCCGTCTGGGCGAACTTGGTGATGATGTCGCCTGGCTTCATGCCGCCTTGTTCCGCCGGGCTTCCTTGGGAAACATCCACGATCAATGCCCCGGCCGTCGTGGGCAGCGAGAAGCGTTGGGCGAGCTGTGGCGTGATGTCGGTGGGGACCACGCCGAGGGCGGCGTGCTTGACCGACCCGCTTGCCAACAGTTGGTCGGCAACGTCGGTAACCGTGGAAGACGGCGTAACGAACCCGATGGCAACGGCTCCCGTGCTGGGTGGAAGGTACGCCTCGGAAAGACCGATCACCTGGCCACTGGAATCCGCTACTGCACCGCCGGAATTGCCAGGGGAAATCGGCGCGTCCGTCTGCAGCAGATCGATGGCGCCGTGAGGTGATTCCTTCGACGGCGGCATGTTCCGGTGCAGGCTTGAAACGATCCCGGCAGTGACGGTCTCCTCCAACCCCAGTGGGCTTCCGATGACCACGGTCATCGAACCCACCTCGGGATCGGATGCGGCGAATTTTGCCGCCGGAAGGCCGGTACGGTCGACCTTAAGGACAGCAAGGTCCGTGACGTCGTCAACGCCGATGACGGTGCCTTGGGACTGGGAGCCGTCCGCGAACTGGACCACGACGTTCTTGAAGGGCTGTTCTTGCTGGTCCTCCACAACGTGCGCGTCCGTGACGATGGATCCATCGCTGCGATAAATGACCCCGCTGCCGAGGCCGATAGCTGTCCGGATGGTGACGACGGAAGGCTCGACTTCCCTGACAACGCCGGGAACCGCAGGCAACCCCGCACCGTCCGCCAACTGTGCTTGCGAAGCTCCCGGGGAAGCGACGGACGACGAGGAACCGGGCGCCGGCGCCTGGGTGCCGGTGCAGCCCGTCAATGTCAGTGCCGCCGCCGCCACTCCGGCCGCGGCGCAGAGTCCAAACCTCATGGGATACCTCCTCTTTAGGCGTCACGGGCTGGCAGAAGGGATATAGGGCTGGTACTGGTCAAAAGTCCCATTCTGGATGGGGACATTAATGATGGTTTCCTGCCCCTTCACACTCACTGTCAGATCAGCCCGCGCCCCCGGAGCTTCCGGGGCGCTGTTGAGTATGACGGGCGATTGGTCAAACTCCCTGTTACCGTTGGCCGGGATCCTGACCGGCACCTGCTCGTCGGAGTCGGCCAGGACCAGCTCGATATCCGTGGCCGTGGTGTTGATGATCGTCCCCAGGACGCGGGCGGGTTCATCCTGCCCTGATGTCACAAGCAGAACGCTTCGCAGCTCCAGCCCGGCAAAGTTCAGGTCGGAGCCGAGCGCAACAGGGTCGCGGTCGCCTTCAGCAGGGTCGGAGCAGCCAGCCATCAGGAGGGCTGCAATGACCAGGACCGGCAGGAAGCGGAAGAATTCGATTGTGCCGTGGGTGGGTTTCATGATGTTCCTTTCCGTGGCCTTGCGATCCCTTCCAATGCGCCCAGCCCGCTCCAGCATCTCCTTCAGTGTTGCGCAGCAGTTGCGAATGCGCAACAGCTTCGGCATTCTCCTCGTCGCATTTCCTGAATTGTTGCCCTCCCGTAACCGAAAACAGAACTACGGGCTCAGAGGGCGGGATAGCGTTGTTTGCACATTGCCAAGTATTCCAAAGAGATGCGGCACTCCCGGCCGGACAACGCGACAAGGAATCTTTTGCATGCTTCTGATGGACACCACGTGGAAAAGGGCTGCAGGCTTCGTTGCGGCCTGCGTCATCGGCGGCTTTCTGGTCGCCGGGCTCCTGGCCCCGGCCGCGGCACTGGGTTCCACCGTAACCGTGGCATCCGGCAGGTTCTTCGATCAACTGCCCTCTGATCTCGATCTGGATCCGCCGGCCAGGAACTCCCAGGTGCTGGCCAAAGATGGATCGGTCATCGCACGGTTCTATTCGCAGAATCGAGAACCCGTGCGCCTGGAGCAGATATCACCATTCATGCGCCAAGGGATCGTGGCCATCGAGGACTCCCGCTTCTATGAGCACGGCGGCATCGACCCGACCGGCATCCTCCGGGCCCTTTATGTGAACGCCCAGGGCGGCCGGCAGGGGGCGTCCACCATTACCCAGCAGTACGTCAAGAATGTGCTCATCCAGTCGCTGATATCCAGCGGCAGGGCGGACGAGGTTAAGCCCAGCGCCGCCAGGACTATCGGCGACAAACTTCGGGAGATGAAGCTCGCCGTCGCACTCGAGGACAAATACTCCAAGGACCAGATCCTTCAGGGCTACCTGAACCTGGTCTATTTCGGCAACGGAGCTTACGGCGTCCAGACGGCAGCCAAAGAGTATTTCGGCGTCCCCGCAAACGCCCTCAGTCTTACCCAGGCCGCCGCCCTGGCAGGAGTAGTCAACAGGCCCGGGTACTACGATCCGCTCACTGAACCGGGCCATGTGGTGGCCCGGCGCAATGAAGTCCTGGACCAAATGCTTCAACAGGGCTACATCTCCACGGTCCAGCACCGCAAGGCTGTTGCCGCTCCCCTTGCCTTGAACGTCCAGCCGTCGGCCCAGGGATGCGCCGCGGCCAACTCACCGTACTTCTGCGACTACATTCAACGCCTGATCCTGAACGATCCCGCCTTTGGTCCCGACGAGGCGGCCCGGCGCAAACTGCTGTACCAAGGCGGGCTGACCATCCGCACCACCCTGGACCCGGAGCTGCAAAAGGTGGCACAGGAACAGGTCAACGCCTCACTTCGCCCCACGGACCCACTGCAGCGCGGGGCCGCCCTTGTCAGCGTGCAGCCCGGGACCGGCAAGATCCTGACCATGGCGCAAAACACCATCTACAGCCCGGCGCCGGGGCCCGGACACTACACCGGCAACCTCACCCTTCCGGAAACGGACAGCCGGGGTAATCCCCTCCATGGCGCCGGTGGCTTCCAGATCGGTTCCACCATGAAACCGTTCATCTTCGCCGAGTGGCTTAATTCCGGGCGTTCCATGGCCACCCGGCTGGACGGCTCAGTCCGCATCTACAAGGCAGGATTCCCTTGGAAAAACAGCTGCGGCACCACCACCGGGTCATACGACCCTGCCCTCGGCCAGACGCCACTGCCCAACGACGACCCCTACCACTACCATCCGATGAGCGTGCTGGAAGGCCTCTACCGCTCCATCAACACCATCACGTTCCAGTCAGCAACACGGCTGGACTTCTGCAACATCCAAAAAATGGCCACGGCGGCCGGAGTCAAGAACGGGCACACCAACAAGCCCTACGACCTGTCCAGTATCGCCAGCCTGATTGGCACCCAGGACGTGGCGCCGCTGGACATGGCTACCGCTTACGCAACCTTCGCCGCGGGCGGAGTCCGTTGCTCCCCCATTGCCCTGGAGACCGTCACCGGGCCCAAGGGACACAACTATCCGGTGCCGGCCGCGGACTGCACCCAGACCATTGATCCTGACGTTGCTGCCGGCGTCACTTTCGCCCTCAAACCGGTCCTGACCAAAGGATCGGGCTACAACATCCCCGTCAACAACGACCACGACATCTTCGCCAAAACCGGCACCACCGACGGGCACACCCAGACCTGGACCGTCGGCGCCACCACCGGCATCGCCACCGCCTCATGGTTTGGAAGCTACAAAGGGTTTGGGCCCGAATGGGCAAACGAGCACATCACCATCAACGGGAAGTACTACGCCGGCCTGGACGGGGCCAACATTGCCGGTACCCAGTGGGCCCGCCTCATGAACGCCGCGGCCGCGGCATATCCAGGCGGCCCCTTTCCCGCACCGCCCCTGTCAATGTTCCTGTAACCGGCTCGTGCTCACAGGCCTCCGGCAGCGGAATACCGTTGCGCACCTATAACTGTTGCGCTACCCTTGCATATCACTTTTCCCTCCAAACCGAAGAGCGGACGTCCACCAGGAGAAATGAGTACGCCGTGGCAAGCGATTACGACGAAGTCCGGCCAGAAGTCAAAGAGTCGCAGGAACGGTCCCTGGAGGCCCTGCGCACTGAGAACACCCCGGACGCCCGCAGCGTGGCCAGGGAACTCGATGAAGCCGAAACGGTGGACGGGATAGGACTGCCAGGGGACTTCATCGCCGAGGAGCTCGTCGTCGAAGTCGTCCCGCAGAAAGAGGACGAATTCACCTGCTCGTCCTGCTTTCTGGTCCGCCACCGTTCCCAGCTGGACCGGGAAAGGGACGGCCACGCCTACTGCATCGAATGTGAGGGATGAGCAGTGGCCGGCCTGCCGCCTGCTCCACGACCCGGACGCGCGCAGCCAAGCAACCCCGCGTCGGCGCCCCGGCCGGACAAGCCGCCCCTGGGGATGGGCACCGGCAGCAGCAGGACTTCCCGGAAGGGCCTGTCAGGGCATTTCCGTTTAGGCGAGGGGTATGCCGTTTCCCCCGGCCGGTACCTCATCCTGCGTGCGGTGGCTCTGATGCTGGCCCTGGCTGGTGCGACCTCCTTCTTATTGACACTCGGGGAAGTACTCCACGGACAGGGCGTGGCAACGGCTGACGGGCCCATGACCGGATGGTTCGTGGATCACCGGACCGCAGCGGCCACAGCCGTCTTGGCAGGACTCGCCTTCGTGTTCGGCCCGGTGGCGCTTCCGGTGATAACGCTGCTCGCCACGACGGGCTGGGCCCTGCGGACCCACCGTCTTTGGCGACCCCTGCTGCTCGCCGGGTCGATGCTTACGGGGGTCATCGTCACGGAAGTTATTGCGCACGCCGTGGGACGCTCCCGGCCCCCAACGGCCCTGATGATGCTGGGCGCCGATGCGACGTCGTCGTTTCCTTCCGGGCACGTCGTCGGCGCCTCCAACTTCCTGCTCATCGGCGCATATCTTCTCTTCTCCCGGTCCTCCCGCACGCTGTCCGTCATACTGGCCTTCACCGCTGCTGCCGGAGGCCTGGCGCTGGAAGCAGCAAGCCGCGTCTACCTTGGCTATCACTGGTTTACCGACACGCTCGCATCCGCCTCAATCTCCGTAGTCCTCCTTGCGGTGGTGATCATGCTGGACATCAGCCGCGGCGACCAGCGGCAGAACAATGAGGGCAGCCACAATTCGAATACCGTTGCGTTCCCGCAAATAAAGCGCGACACTGGCAAAGACAACCACGGCTAAAGGGAGGCATCATGCGTGCGCTGACAGTTACCCCTGGAGTCAAGGACTCCCTTCACCTGCGCGATATTCCCCAACCGGAGACGGGCGGGGGCCAGGTGCTGGTGGAGGCACTGGCCGTGGGCCTGTGCGGCACGGACAGCGAGATCATCGACGCGGAATACGGCGAGGCCCCGCCCGGCCAGGACTATCTGGTGCTGGGGCACGAGAACCTGGGCCGGGTGGTGGAGGCTCCGGAGGATTCCGGGCTCGCGGCGGGAGACCTGGTGGTGGGCATTGTCCGCAGGCCCGATCCCGAGCCGTGCAAGGCCTGCGCCGCCGGTGAATGGGATATGTGCCTGAACGGCAAGTACACCGAGCACGGCATCAAAGGCCTGGACGGATTTGCCCGCGAGCAATGGCGCACGGCCCCGGATGCCGTGGTGAAACTGGACGCCGGGCTCGAGGACGTGGGAGTGCTGCTGGAGCCCACCACCATCGTGGCCAAGGCCTGGGAGCAGATCAACAGGATCGGGCAGCGGGCCTTCTTCGACCCCCATGTCGCAGTGGTGACCGGGGCCGGACCCGTTGGCCTGCTCGCCGCGCTCCTGGGCGTCCAGCAGGGCCTGGAGGTGCACGTGTTCGACATCGTCAAGGACGGGCCCAAGCCGGAGTTGGTCCGCGCCCTTGGCGCCACCTACCACAGCGAGACCCTGCCGGACTCCGGCCTCAAGCCCAATGTCCTGGTGGAATGCACCGGCGTGACCCCCGTGGTGCTGGACGCCCTCCGCTGCCGCGCCCAGGATGCCATCACCTGCCTGACCGGCGTCTCAGGCACCGGGAAGCAAACCGAGGTGGACGTGGGCGCGCTGAACCGCGAGGAAGTACTCATGAACGGCGTGGTCTTCGGCAGCGTCAACGCCAACCGGCGCCACTACGACGCCGGCGCCAAGGCCCTGGCTGCTGCTGACGCGGACTGGCTGCACCGGCTCATCAGCCGCCGGGTGCCCCTGGAAAAATTCGCCGAGGCCTTCGATCACCGCCGGGATGACGTCAAAGTGGTGCTGGACCTCCAGGCGAAGGACGACGGCGGGACCCGTCAGCGATGAGCCCGGCGGCGAAGAGTGATGGCCAGGCAGGACAGGACGCCAACAGCGGCCACCGGCTCCCGTCAGGGCGCCAGTACGGCATCCGGCACGGCCGGCAATCCGCGCACCTCACGGAGGTGGGCGGAGCGTTGCGGGACTACCTGCTGGACGGCCGCCCCCTGGTGGAGGGCTACGGCCCGGAGGAGATGTGCACGGGGGCGCGCGGACAGTCCCTCATCCCGTGGCCCAACCGGGTCAGGGGCGGCAGCTACGAGTGGGGCGGCAGCACGCTGCAGCTTGATCTCAGCGAGCCGGACAAGGGCGGGGCCATCCATGGCTTGACCCGCTGGCGGAACTGGGAGGTGGAGGATCAGCGGGAGGACGGAATCTCCTTCACGCACACCCTTCACGCCTGCCAGGGCTGGCCGTGGGTGCTGGATTGCCGCCTGGACTACGGGCTCGACGACGGCGGGTTGAGGGTGCGGACAACCGTCACCAACCGCAGCCAAGAGCCCTGCCCCTTTGGTACGGGCGCGCATCCGTACCTCAGCCTGGGGCAGTCGGGCCAGGTCATCGACGGGGGTTTGGTCCAGGTGCCGGGGCGGACGTACCTGCCGTGGATGAACGCGGCATCCCCACCGGGCACCAGCGTGTGGATGGCACGGAGTACGACCTGCGCGAGCTCCAGCAACTTGGGGCCCGGCCCATCGATGTGGCCTACACCGACCTGGTCCGTGACGGGGACGGGCGCGCCAGCGTGACACTGCTGCGTCCGGACCGCTCCGGTGGCATTGAGCTGTGGGTGGACGATACCTACCCCTACCTGGAAATCTTCACGGGCGACAGCCTCCCGCAACCGGACCGCCGCCGCACCGGACTGGGCGTGGAGCCCATGACCTGCGCCCCCGACGCCTTCAACTCAGGCGAAGGCCTGATCACCCTGGAGCCCGGGCAATCCCACACCGGACAGTGGGGCATCAGACCGCTCTGAACGGTCCCATGCGCCCCTCCGGACCTACCGGAAAAGCCAGCCGCGATCACTGCCAACTATTGCGCATACGCAAGCATTGGGGTTCAATGAAGGCATGGCTTGCCGCACCAGGATCCGGTTCCTTCAGGCGCCGGATCCCAACGTAAAGCGACCGTCGGAGGTACCCTGGCCACCGGCGGCGGCTGCGAAGGCCTCCAGCGCTGCAGCCAGTGCGGGCCGCCGCCCGGCGGGCATCCTGGCGATTACCTCGGCAATGGCCTGCCGCCGGTGCTGCAGCACGGTATCGACCAGTTCCCTGCCTTCACGGGTTAACTCCAGCCGGATGTACCGGCGGTCAGCGGGATCTTCGCGGCGCTGCAGCAGGTCAGCCGCTACCAGCCGGTCGCAGATGCGGGTGGCGTTGGAGGCGTGCACGCCAAGCTCTGCGGCCACACCGCCCAGGTTTTGGGGTCCGTGGGTGTGGATCAGCACCAGCACCCGCAGTTGCGGGGTATTAACGATGTCCTCAACCTCGGCAACGGAGCGCGCCACTACGCGCATGAGGGTGTCGGCGGCGGCCATCACGGCTTCGACTTCCCGACTCAGAGCTTCCGGGACCGGCCCAGATCCGGCAGATGTTTCCATGGGCATCAGTTTCCTCCAATAGTTGCTGCCCCGCAAAGTTTGCCGGTTCCCCCGCCTGTTGGGTCGCCGGCATGAAGGAGAATCATGAAGACGCAACATCCGGCAGATCCGGTCACCAGCACAGTCAACGGCATTGACCGCCTCATTAGGAACGTCCAGACGGGGCGGTTTGAACGTTCCCTGTCAGGCCTGACAGCAGCCGGGGCCCTGGTCACTGCGGCCGAGATTTACCTTGAACACGACAAGGCCAGCTTCGGCAACGCGTGGATGTGGGTTCCTGTGGCCCTGGGCCCGGTGGGGGCCGCCGCGGGGGTAGCCGGCGTGTTCAGCCGCCGCATGGCAAAGACCGCCCTCCCGCTGGCCAGCGCGGCCATCATCGCCAACGGACTGCAGGGAACCTGGCTGCACCTGCAGGGGATCCGGCAGAAGCCCGGCGGCCTGTCCAACCTGCCCTACAACCTGGAGATGGGTCCGCCGCTGTTCGCGCCGCTGCTGGTCACCCTGGTGGGCGGGATGGGTGTGCTGGCCTCCGTCCTGAGGCGGGAACCATGAGCAGCCTTCCGCTGGAAACGTCCGACGGCGGCGGCCGCTACCCGGGCTTCAACACCCTTGCCCAGGCGGACCATTGGGACCGGGCCACTGCCGCCGTCGTCGAATCCCGCCTGGGCATGCCGCCGGACGTCCGTTTCTTCACCCCCGGGGAGGAGGCTGCGGCGCGTGCCCTCTTTGACCTGCTGCTGGGCCAGCAGGGCGAGCCCCGCGTGCCCGTGGTGAACATGGTGGACGCCCGGCTGGCCGAGGAGCAAACCGATGGCTGGCACTACGACAACATGCCGCGGGACGGTGAAGCGTGGCGGGCAACGCTGGCGGCGCTGGACAGTGAAGCGCGCTCCCGTACCGGCTGCACCTTCGCCCGGCTGGATCCGGAGCAGCAGGCCGGACTCCTGCAGGACATCTGCAACCTTGACCGGAAACTGTGGCACGGACTGCCGGCGGACCGGGTGTGGAGCCTCTGGACCCGGTACGCCTGCACCGCGTTCTACTCGCATCCCCTGGCCTGGGACGAAATCGGCTTCGCCGGACCGGCCTACCCGCGCGGCTACAAGAACCTGGGGGTGGACCGGCTGGAGCCGTTCGAGGTGCGGGACGTCCGCCCCGGTGCGGATCCGACGCATGGGGCAGACCGGTGAACAGGGTCCGCGAGCGCAATGAGTCCGCGTGGCTGCTCCCTGCCGGGCCCGGCAGCAACCTGCGGCTGCGGGAGGACATGCGGCGGTACAGCGAAACCGAAGAGGTGGACATGGTGATCGTGGGCTGCGGAGCCGGCGGGGCCACCCTGCTGCAGCGCCTGGCCCGCGCCGGCTGGCGTGCCGTTGGCCTGGACGCCGGGCCGTTCTGGGAGCCGGAGCGGGACTGGGTCAGCGATGAGGCCGGGTCCCACCATCTCTATTGGACCGAACCACGCGTCATTTCCGGGACGGATCCTGTGCCCCTGGGGTCGAACAACTCGGGCCGTGGAGTGGGCGGATCCATGGTGCACTTCGCCGGCTACACGCCGCGTTTCCACCCCAGCGACTTCCGCACCTTCACCGCAGACGGGGTGGGCGCTGACTGGCCCCTGGACTACGCGAACCTGCGGCCGTACTACGAGGACATCGAAGCGGAGCTGCCGGTGGCCGGCGAGCACTGGCCGTGGGGCGATCCGCATGGCTACCCCCACCGGCCGCATCCGGTGTCCGGCAACGGGGACCTCTTCCTCCGCGGTGCCAGGGCGTGCGGGATCACGGCCAAGGTGGGGCCGGTGGCCATTGCCAACGGCAGGTTCGGCAACCGGCCGCACTGCATTTACCGCGGCTTCTGCCTCCAGGGCTGCAAGGTCAACGCCAAAGCCTCGCCCCTGATCACGCACGTTCCGGACGCGCTGGCGCACGGCGCCGAAATCCGCCCCGACTCGATGGCCACCCGGATTTGTTTCGACGAACAGACCGGCCTGGCCACGGGCGTGGAATACGTCCAGGGCGGCATTACCAGGTTCCAGCGGGCCCGGATGGTGGCGGTGGCCGGCTATTCGATCGAAACCCCGCGGCTGCTGCTGAATTCCACCTCGCCGCGCTTCCCGCAAGGGATGTGCAACGACTTTGACCAGGTGGGCCGGTACCTGATGGTCCAGGGCGCACCGCAAACCGCGGGGCGGTTCCAGGCCGAGGTGCGGATGTGGAAGGCCCCTCCCCCGGAAGTCAGCACCGAGGACTTCTACGAAACGGACCTCTCCAAGCCGTACAAGCGGGGGTTCTCCATCCAGTGCGTGTCCCCGTTGCCCATCACTTGGGCTGAACATGTTGCGGCCCAGGGGCACTGGGGGCCCACCCTTCGCCGTTACATGAGCGACTACCCGCACTGGGCCTGCCTGGGCGCGCTGTGCGAATTCCTCCCCCTGGAGGAGAACCGGGTGACCTTGGCGGAGGAAACGGACCGGCACGGGATCCCCGTGGCCCGCTTCAGCTACAGCCAGTGTGACAACGACCGGCAGCTGATGTCCGCCGCGCAGAAGGTGATGGAGGAAATCCTGACCGCCGCGGGGGCGGAGGAGGTCATCACCATCAACCGTTACGCGCACCTGGTGGGCGGGGCGCGGATGTCAGCCACCCAGGAGGACGGCGTGGTGGACCGGAACTGCCGCAGCTTCGCGGTACCCAATCTCCTGGTCACCGACGGCAGCGTGCTGCCCACCCAGGGCAGCGCCAATCCTGCCCTGACCATCATGGCGCTGGCGGCCCGGGCCGCCCGCGTCCTGGTCCAAGGCGCCCGCCGCGGCGCCCCGATGAGCGCAAAGGAAGACTGATCATGGCAACAACAGTGGCCGACTACCTGCTCTCCCGGCTGGGTGAGTGGGGCGTGGACAAGGTCTTCGGTTTCCCCGGAGACGGCATCAACGGCATCCTCGCCGCCTTTGGCAAGGCGGGCAACCAACCCAAATTCATCCAGGCCAGGCACGAGGAGATGGCGGCGTTCGAGGCCGTGGGCTACGCCAAGTACGGCGGGCGCGTTGCCGTGTGCATGGCCACCTCCGGGCCCGGGGCCATCCATCTGCTCAACGGCCTCTATGACGCCAAGCTGGACCACGTTCCGGTGGTGGCCATCGTGGGGCAGACCGCCCGCAGCGCCATGGGCGGATCCTACCAGCAGGAGGTTGACCTGCTGACCCTGTTCAAGGACGTTGCCTCGGACTATGTCCAGATGGTCACCGTTCCCCAGCAGCTGCCCAATGTCATCGACAGGGCCATCCGGATCGCCGAGGCCCAACAGGCGCCCACCGCGGTGATCATCCCGGCGGACGTGCAGGAACTCGAGTACGCCGCCCCCACGCACGATTTCAAGATGGTGCCCTCGAGCGTTGGGGTGCGCTGGCCGGACCTCCAGCCGGACAGCGAGGCAATCCGCGGCGCCGCCCAGCTCCTGAACGAGGGATCCAAGGTGGCCATCCTGATTGGGCAGGGCGCCCGCGGTGCGGCTGCCGAGGTCCGGGAGGTGGCGGAACTGCTGGGGGCCAGGGTGGCCAAGGCGCTGCTGGGGAAGGACGCGCTGCCCGATGACCTGCCCTACGTCACCGGTTCCATCGGGCTGCTGGGCACCCGGCCCAGCTACGAAATGATGCGGGACTGCGACACCCTGCTCACGGTGGGGTCCAGCTTCCCGTACACCCAGTTCCTGCCGGAACCCGGCCAGGCCCGCGGCGTGCAGATCGACGTGGACCCGAAAATGATCGGGCTGCGCTACACCAACGAATTCAACATCGTGGCCGACGCAGCCACGGCCCTGCGCGCCCTGATCCCGCACCTGGCGCGGAAGCAGGACCGGTCCTGGCGGGAAAACCTGGAGTCAAATATCAGGCGCTGGTGGGAGACCATGCACGACGAAGCCATGGTCAGCGCCAACCCCGTCAACCCGATGCGGCTGTTCGCCGAGCTCTCCACCCGGCTGCCGGCGGACGCGATGCTCAGCGCGGATTCCGGTTCCTCCGCCAACTGGTACGCGCGGCAGCTGAAGTTCCGGGACGGCGTCCGTGGTTCGTTGTCCGGGAACCTGGCCACCATGGGCCCGGGCGTCCCCTACGCCATCGGCGCCAAGTTCGCCTTCCCGGGCCGGCCCGCCATCGCGTTCGCTGGTGACGGCGCTATGCAGATGAACGGGCTGGCGGAGCTCATTACCGTGAAGCACTACTGGCACGAATGGGCTGATCCCCGCCTGGTGGTGGCCGTCCTTCACAACAACGACCTAAACCAGGTCACGTGGGAGATGCGGGCAATGGGCGGCGTGCCGGCCTTCCGCGAATCCCAGGTCCTGCCCGACGTCGACTACGCGGGTTTCGCCGAAAGCCTGGGTTTGCAGGGCCTCCACGTGGAGGATCCCGACGACGTGGGGCCGGCTTGGGAGAAGGCCCTCGCCGCGGACCGGCCCACCGTGCTGGACGTCCGCACCGATCCCGACATTCCGCCGATTCCGCCGCACGCCACCCTTGAGCAGGCGCGGAAGACGGCGGAGGCCATGATCAAGGGCGATGACAGCGCCTGGGGTGTGGTGAAGGAAGGGGTCAAGACCAAGATCCAGGAATTCCTGCCGCACAAGGAGGGCTGAGACATGTCCGCCGCCACCCACGTCACCGCAATCCGGGCCAGCGCCTACACGGTTCCCACCGACGCACCGGAAGCGGACGGCACCTACAGCTGGGACTCCACCACGCTGGTCCTGGTGGAGGCGGACGGCGGCGGGACGACTGGCCTGGGCTGGACCTACGCGCCGGCGGCAGCGGCGGCCCTGGTGGAAGGGCTGCTGGCCCCGGCCGTGGAGGGCCTTGACGTCCTGGACGTGCCGGCGGCGGCCGCGGCGATGGCCCGGGCGGTGCGCAACCCGGGCCGGACGGGCCTGGGCTCCTATGCCGTGTCCGCCGTCGACTGTGCCCTCTGGGACCTGAAGGCGCGGCTGCTGGAGCTGCCGCTGCACAAACTCCTCGGCGCCGTCCAGGACACCGTGGCGGTGTACGGCAGCGGTGGCTTCACCACCTACACCGAGGACCAGCTGCGGGACCAGCTGCAGGGCTGGGCACAGGAGCAGCGCATCCCCCGCGTGAAGATCAAGATCGGCCAGGACAGCGGAACGAACGTCCCACGGGACCTGGAGCGCATCCGCCAGGCGCGTGCCGCCGTCGGCCCCGGTACCGAACTGTTCGTGGACGCCAACGGCGGCTACACCGCCAAGCAGGCGGTCCGGGTGATGCGGGACGCAGCAGAAGAGCGGGTCACGTGGTTCGAAGAACCGGTCTCGAGCGACGACCTGACGGGGCTGCGGGCGGTGCGGGCCGCCGTCGACGCCGACGTGGCAGCCGGGGAATACGGAACGGGACTGCCCTACTTCCAGCGCATGTGCAGCGCGGACGCCGTGGACTGCCTGCAGGCGGACGTCAGCAGGTGCGGCGGGATCAGCGAATGGCTACGGATCGCCGCCGTCGCTGCCGCCCACGGCCTGGAGGTCTCGGGGCACTGCGCACCCCACCTGAGTGCCGCCGTCGCAGCCGCAACACCCAACTTCCGGCATCTGGAATGGTTCCACGACCACGTCCGGATCGAGGACCTGTTCTTCGACGGAACCCTTGACCCCGGCGGCGGGTGCGTCCGGCCATCGGATGCCCCCGGAAACGGGCTGGCCTTCCGCGCCGCCGACGCAGAGCCCTACCGGATTCGCTGAAACAGGATGACAGGACTGAGAGGAAGCCCATGAGCACCAGCCCAGGCAGCGGAAACCCGCCAGACACCACACCGCTGGACCCGGACCCGACAGGCCAGGACCCCAACGCCAAGGACCCTGCCGCGGAGGAGAAAGCCCAGCTCCAGGCGGCGATCTTCGAGGTCACCCAGGCGGCCAGGGGCAGGGGCCTGCACGAGATCCGGGAGATGCTCCAGGCGGAATTCTCGCGCCGGGGCGTGAAGGCTCCCACCACCATCTGGCTGGATTCGGTGGCTTCCGCGGCATTCCATGGCGAGCCCTACCTTATCGACCTTCCCGCAGCCCTGGCGGCCGAGGCCGCGGTGCCCGCCCCGAATGACGGGGTGCGGAAGCACCTGGCCCGGCGCCGGGAACTGCGGCAGGACAAGCTGCCCGCCGGGACTTTCCCTCCGGCCTCGGCCTGGGAGCTGGACAGCAGCGATGTCACCTTCAGCACGCCGGAGCCGCGTCCGGACCCGCGCGCCGTGCTCGAAAGCACCAGCACGCTGCGGCGGCTGCTGGCCCTCGCCGCATCAGGCGTGGCCGCCCTCCTGGCCGTTGCGTCGGTCCGGGCTGCGATGAAGGCGAAGCGCTTGCAGTCAGGGCGTTCGACGGCGGGTGGTGCGTGATGCCGGAATGGTTGCAGGCATGGATGTGGGGCACCATCGCCGGCGGGGCCCTGGTGGTGGGGTGCGCCCTGGCGTGGAAGTGGAAGATCCCGCCAAAAGTTGTGTCCTCCGTGATGTCCTTCGGCGCGGGGGTCCTGATCTCCGCGTTGTCTTTCCAACTCGTGGAGGAAGCCGTCAACGGCGGCGGGCTCTGGCCCACCATCGGCGGGTTCGCCACCGGCGCCCTGGTCTACGTGGCCGCCAATTCCCTGCTGGCAATGAAAGGCGCCAAGCACCGGAAGCGCTCGGGCGGCAGGCAGCCCTCCGAGCAGGAGAAGCCGGGCAGCGGGACGGCCATCGCCATCGGGGCGCTGCTGGACGGCATCCCGGAATCGGTGGTTTTGGGCGTGGGGCTGGTGACGGCCGGGGCCGTGAGCCCGGCGATGCTGGCCGCCGTCTTCATCTCCAATGTCCCGGAGGGGCTTTCCAGCACTGCGGGCATGAAGAAGGCCGGACGCGGTGCCAAGTATGTGTTCGGGGTGTGGGGTGGGATCGCCGTACTCTCCGGGCTGGCCGCCCTGATCGGGTTCGTGCTCCTGCAGGGCGCCCCGGGGGAAGTGGTGGCCTTCATTACCGCCGTGGCGGCCGGAGCCATCTTGGCCATGCTCGCGGACACGATGATTCCCGAAGCCTTCGAGGAGCACCATCTGCTCACCGGGCTGATTGCCGCCGCTGGTTTCCTGGCTGCCTTCACGGTGGACCAGGTGGGCGGGTAGGTCCCTGCGGTAAGGCTGCACCGGCGGCGCCACGCGACACGGAATTTGCTTAAGACACGAGCCCCGGGAGGGACGGATGGCAAGCATCGAAGACTATGCGATCATCGGTGACCTGCATACGGCGGCGTTGGTGGGCCGGAGCGGGTCCGTTGACTGGATGTGCCTGCCGAACTTCGATTCGCCGGCCTGCTTCGCGGCCCTGCTGGACACCCCGGACGCGGGACGGTGGCGGCTGGCCCCCGCCGGGGCCGGAGACTGCACCCGGCGGCGCTACCGGCCCGGCACGCTGATCCTGGAGACGGAATGGGACACCGCGGACGGAAGCGTCAGGGTCACGGACTTCATGCCGGCCAGGGATGATTCCGCGGATATGGTGCGGATTGTGGAAGGCCTGAAAGGGAGCGTCGCCATGCAGGGGGAATTGTGCCTGCGCTTCGACTACGGCCGCATCGCTCCGTGGGTCCGCCGCATGGATCATGGCATCAGCGCCATCGCCGGCCCGGACGCCGCCTACCTCAGCACCCCCGCGCCCCTGGAGGGCCGGGACATGCGGACCGTCAGCGAGTTCACCGTCAAGGCCGGGGACCGCATCCCGTTCGTCCTCCGGTGGGCGCACAGCTACAAGCCGGTTCCGGACCGGACCGATCCGGAGAGCGCGCTGGCCTCCACCCAGGAGTATTGGGAGCAATGGAGCGGCCGGAACTCCATGGACGGGAAGTACAAGGACGCCGTGGAGCGGTCCCTGATCACGCTCAAGGCGCTCACCTACGCGCCCACCGGGGGCATCGTGGCCGCCGCCACCACCTCGCTGCCGGAGGATCCGGGCGGCAGCCGCAACTGGGACTACCGCTTCTGCTGGCTGCGCGATGCCACCCTGACGCTGCAGTCCCTGCTGGCCTGCGGCTATGTGGATGAGGCCGCGGCCTGGCGGGAGTGGCTGCTGCGCGCGGTGGCGGGAAACCCTGCTGACCTGCAGATCATGTACGGGCTGGACGGTACCCGGAGGCTGCCGGAAGCCGAGCTGCCGTGGCTGGCGGGCTTCGAGAAGTCCAAACCGGTGCGCACCGGCAATGCCGCCGCCCCGCAGCTGCAGCTGGACGTGTGGGGAGAGGTCCTGGACGGCCTGGCCCTCACCCGGGCCGCGGACCCCGATACCACGGACGATTCCTGGGACATCCAGGTGGCGTTGATGGAGTTCCTGGAGGGGGCGTGGGACAGGCCGGACAACGGGCTCTGGGAGATGCGCGGACCCCGGCGCCATTTCACCCATTCCAAGGTGATGGCCTGGGTGGCGGCGGACCGGATGGTGAAGGCCGTGCAGGAGTCCGGCCTTCCCGGTCCCGGCGACCGCTGGGCCAGGCTGCGGAAGGAAATCCACGAAGACGTCATGGCCCACGGGTTCGACGAAAAACGCAACACTTTCGTCCAGTCCTACGGCAGCAGGGAACTCGATGCCAGCCTGCTGCTGATCCCCCGTGTGGGGTTCCTTCCCCACGACCATCCCCGCGTGGTGGGCACCGTGGACGCGATCCAGCGGAACCTGACGGAGGACGGGTTTGTCCTCCGGTACCATCCGGGAGCGAGCAATGACGGGTTGCCCGGCACGGAGGGCGTCTTCCTGGCCTGCTCCTTCTGGCTGGCGGACGCGCTGCTGGGCATCGGGCGCCGAGATGAGGCGGTGGAGCTGTTCGAACGCCTGCTGTCCCTGCGCAATGACGTGGGCCTGCTCAGCGAGGAATGGGATCCCCGCCGCGGACGGCAACTGGGCAACACGCCCCAGGCCTTCAGCCACTTCCCGCTGATCCACTGCGCCCTCCAGCTGCACCACGGCCCGCACCACAGCAACGCCCCGATGAAGGGAAAGCACTCCGACCTGAAGTGAGTGGGACAGCCAGGAGCGCACGCACGAGTTACGTTTCCAGCTGGGCCTCGAGCTCGGCGGCGTAAGCCTGCGCCCGGTCAAGCAGGTACCTCCGTTCCTGGGCTGAGTAGCCGGCCGCCGCTATGGCGGTGCGCAGGCGGTCCAGATGGTCCCCTACCGCGTCCCGGTACCGGCCACTCCCGTCGCAGAAGGGTGCCTATGTCAACGCGCTGGGGCAGCTGCTACTTCTGCTCGGGAATCCAGTAGGGCGCATCAACCCCGGTGCCGGTGAGGTTGTCGCAGCGGACCAGTTGGGTGCCGATGCGCTCCAAGGGACAGTCGACGTAAGTATTGAGGTCGTCGTCTGTGTAATTTGCGGCAGGGGCCGGCCCTGCGGAGAGGAACAGAGCTGGGAAAATGGCAGCAATGGCCGGGACAGTTCGTGTGTACACCGCTGGTCTCCTTGGATGCGGCAAGGGGGAGGGAAAAGCGGCCCGGCCCAGGACGAGGGCGGGCGCAACGGGCTCCCAGCCGATGGCCCAGAATGGGAATCCCGCCAGCACGGGACTCTCCGGCAGGAGCTACCGTACCCGGGCCGCCAAGCCGGCCATAAGGGTAACCGCTACCTCTTATGCGCCTCCGCCTACCCAATCAGATCCCCCGGGTCTGCCAGGGAGCCCGGGTATGCCCCCATCGGCCCGCCCAGCAGGTTAAAGCAGGCTCCACGGGCTTGGGTGGATGCCGATAGCCGCCGTCTCGTCCGCGCGTAGTTCGCTGAGCGCCATGCCGAGCACTTGCTGCTGGAGGTCAGGAAGGGCCAGCTCTCCACGCAGCTGGGCGGCGACTGCCTGTTCGGTGGCTTCACCACCCAGGCTGTAGTAGCGCAGCCAGAGTTCCCAAACGGTGCAGCCGGCTTGCTTGAAGCGGGCGCTCAGGGAACGCGCTTCCAGTTCCTGGGTGATGTCACAGTCCACTGGTTTCCGGTATTCCTTCGGGTGGTATGCCCCTTTGTGGGGAATGTCCTCATCGTCCTGATTCAACCGACCGACGGTGAGCATGTGCAGCAGCAAGGCCTTCTCCGGCTGGCCGGGATAGTCGGCCACATGGCGCCTGAGCGACTCCCGGACGCCGGCTTCACCTGGAACCGCGCTGCTGAGGATCTCGTCAATAATCTCCATTGCCTGCAGCTGTAGCGGCAGGATGTAGAGGTCCGCCGAGCCCATGGAGGGCAATTCCTGGCTTCCGGGCATGGGTTCCACCTTCGCCTTCCAACGCGGCAACGATCCCCCAAGAGCTGCGGCCCGGGACTACTGCCCTGCCGCCTAACAATATGGTAAGGGTACTTAGCATCACGTCTGGATAACAAGGGGAAGTGCGGAAATTCCGCAAATCGTCCCTCATTGCGCGGTGACGGCTGTTGGTGCCGGGGTCTCCCCTCCCCCGGAATCCATGGTGGGTTCGGGCGTGGGATAAACAACGGACGACGTCGGCTGCCCGCCTTCCACATACTGTCCCGCCGGGGCTGTGGGCTCCTGGGTCGTGGCCGGGGCGGGTGCACCGGCCGGCTCGGTTGCCTGGGCAGGGGCGGTGGGCTCGGCCTGCGAACCGGACGGGGTGGAGCCCGGGGCGGGGTCAGCGGATGCCGGGGATGTCGGACCGGAGGACGGCCCGGAGGATCTTGTCCCGGAGCTGCCCTTGATGATGGCAGTAATCTGCTCCTTGTACCCGTCCAGCGTGGCCTGGATGTCAGAGAGCGGCACGTCCTGGATGTTCCTGCCGTACTCGGCGATCTGCGCCCACAGCCCTTCCAGCTGCTGCTTACTGTCCCCGTCCAAGGGCCCGTCGAGGGTGAGCACCAGCTGGCTGGCCAGGGCGTAGGCCAGGCAGTCCAGGCAGTTATAGTTGGCCGCCGCGGAGAGGTTTTGCGGCACGATGACATCCGTCTGGCCCACCACCAGGACCACCTGGAACCCGACAGCCACCGCCGCGCAACCGGCGCAGCTGGCAAAGGCGTAGGCCTCGTTGGTGGTGGTGACTGCGTCTCCGTCCTCGGCCCACACCAGCGCGAACGCCACGCTGTACGTCACCGAGCCGTCGGTGGTATTGACGGCGAGCGCCTGGTTCCCGTCGCCCTCCGGCGCAGCCGGCCGGTCGAAGGGGAAGACCCAGGACGGCCCCGCAGCACCGGAACCAACAGTGCCGGAAGAGGCAGCGCCGCCCTTTGATGAGGCACCGGACTCGACCGGCACCAGCACCATGCTCAACTGCGGGTTCTCCCGCGTCGGTTTGCTGGAGCCCGCGGGCCACAACGCGACCGTCCGCCCGGCACTCCCCTGGCGCAACGCACCGCCGTCGCGCTTGGGCAAAACAGCCCGGGTGGCGTCACCCAGGGTCCCGCGTTCGTACGCCTGCACCGGCCGGTACGTCCCGCCGTCGGGCCACCATGCCCAGGCCAGCCCCGCGAGCAGGGCCGCCACGGCACCCATCGCGACAATCCTCTGGCCAAGCTTGTCGCGGGTCTTGTGCCACAGGCCGGTGACCAGCTGCCGCAGCAGCCGCACCACGATGTAGATCAGGCCCAGGACCGGCACCGCCACCACCACAATGGCCAGCGCCCGCACGGCCACGCCCACGAAGTCCCCTGACGACAGGCTCGCCGCCAGCATTTCCTGCTGCTTGCCTACGCTGGCCCAGCCGGTGGCCAAGAGCCGCGGCAGGGACAGCACCATCATCACCATGCTGAACAGCAGCACCGGCACGGTGACCAGGACCCAGGCCGTGACCACGGCGCGCGCCCACGGCTTCAGCACCTTGCTCTCCGGGTTTCCCCACCGCCAGGGCAGGATCCCCAGGAGGGTGGGTTTGATCCGCTGGAACAGGTCGGGCACGCCGGTGGCGTCGGCCAGGATGTGGTAGCCGTCGTACTTCACCAGCGGGATCAGCTGGCGGACCATCTGCAGGATCTGCGTGACCACCACCAGCAGCAGTGCGTCAAAGCCGGTGGCCCACCACAGTCCCATGATGGCCACGGCCACCATGGCGTTGAAGTACAGCCCGCCCAGGTCGGTGCGGATCCTGCCGCCGCGGCCCAGCCGGTAGGAATCGGTCACGTCCGTGAAGAACGCCGGCCACAGCAGGTAGATCCCGGCGCCCATGGCCCCTGGCGTTGCCCCGCCCTTGCGGGTGGCGGCCGCGTGGCCGAACTCGTGGAAACCGGCAGAGAGGATGGTGACGGCGAGGATCAGCAGCAGCAGGGCTGGCTGTTCGAAGGCCTCGTGCGTGGCCGAGCCCAGGCCCTTGACCAGAAGCACCCACCAACAGGCCGCCAGGAACGCGGCCGTCACGGCCACCACGATCAGCGGGTTGAACAGCACGGCGAAGGGTGCGGTGATCCGGCGGGTGCGGTCGGGATCGGACACGATGTAGCGGAACCGCAGGCCCAGCAGCGGGTTGGCCTTCTTCACCTCCGGCTGGGTGCCGTCGGCGAGCCGGAGCAGGCCCATGGGCAGCAGCTGCGAGTCGATCAGCGTACGGACGTTCTCCGCGCTGACCAGCCGCCCAAACCCCTCGCTGGCATGGCGGGCGATGTCCTCCAGGCCGCGCGTCCCATCGGCAGCCTCCAGCACCAGGTACAGCAGCGGGGTCAGCTGGAGGGTCTGGCCGTCGGCACGCCGCACCAGGGCGGGCGGCGTCCGGTAGCCGGACCCCTCGGCCGGGCCGAGCAGCTGCACACCGTCGGCCCGCGCAGGAAGGTGGGCTCCCGCCGTCGTAATGCTGCTGCCCGGCGGATCCTGGGCAAGGGTGGCGCGTGACGACGGCGGGCCCGCCTCAGGAGGCGGCCCGCCGTGGGCGTGGGTCATCTTGGTTACTGCTGCAGGTCGGACTGCTGGCCAGCGGTGGCGTTGGCTTCGCCGTCGACGTGCTGGGTGATGGTGGCGCTTTGGTCCGAGATGGCGTACGCCTGGCTGTCGATGGAGCCGATGTTGGCGGCCACGGCAGCATCGATGGGGGCAGCCACGTTGGCGTTGGCGGCCACGGCACCGTTGATGGGGGCGGCGATGGCGGCGTCGGCGTCCAGGTTGACGTCCACGTTCAGCAGATTGCCGTTCAGGACACCGGCGGTGTCCGTGAGTCCGCCGGTGCTGGTGGGATCTGTTACCGCACCTGCCGTTCCGTCCGTAGTTCCGGCGTCGGTAGTGCCAGCGTCAGCCGTGTCGTCGCCCTGGCCGATGACGCTGTCCTGGGTGGAGTCGGCGTTGGCGTCGGCCGTGATGCCCTGGTCGATCACGGCGTCCTGGCTGGAGAGTGCCTGCGCGTCGGAGCCGAAGGACAGGATGTTGGCCGAGGCGGCGGCATCGATGGGTGCGGCCACGTTGGCGTTGGCGGCGACGGCGAGGTCGATGGGTGCTGCGGCGTTGATGCCCAGGTCCAGGTCCGCGTTCAGGTCCAGGACGGACGCCACTTCCTTGTCCGGCAGGGCGGTGGCGTGCTCCGACATCAGTTCTTCATCGGTGAGGGGACGCATTTCGTTGTCCATGGCTGAGACCTCCGGTGCGGCGCGGGTGCTCTGCCCCCAGCGGGCAGCCCGCGCCACATAATAGTAAGCATGATTAGTTGTTTTACGAAGTGTCGATTGTCCTCCAGAGAGTTCCTTCGCCATGCCGTTCGTCTTCTTGTCTATTTCTGCCGCGGTCTTCGTGGCCTCGATGGTGCTGTTCGACCAATGGCTGACGGCGGACGGGCGGGGCAAGTCCGGGCGGTACAAGAAGGCGACCTGGATCAGCATGTGGGTGGGAATCGCCATGAGTGCGGCCTTAGTCCTTCTATTCCTCACCACAGACTGAAGAATCTTCTAAGAAGCACATGTGGCGATAACGCCGTAGGTCTTTCCTGCCCCTGCATAGGAAAGCGCCCGTTGATTACGTGCCGGACCATGCGTACGGTGAATCAATAATCCGTGCGTGGAGGCGGCAATGGACGGCAATTCCAAAGGCAAAAACGGCTACGAATTCCGGACCGTCTGGCGGGTGGCCGGGACCCCGCACGAGGTTATGGACGTTTTGGGCGATGCGGGTTCACTGGCCCGCTGGTGGCCATCCGTCTACCTGTCAGTCCTGCCTTTGGAGTCAGGCGGCCATGGCGGCGTTGGAAAGGCATTCTTCCTTCACACCAAGGGCTGGCTGCCATACACCCTCAAGTGGAAGCTCACCGTCACCGAGCCCATCACCGAACAAGGGCTTGCCCTCTCCGCCCAGGGCGACCTAAGCGGCACCGGGCGCTGGACCTTCCAGCAGGACGGGCCGGAAACAGTTGTCACCTATGACTGGCGGGTCAGCGCGTCAAAACCACTCCTGCGGCGGCTGGGCTGGCTACTCAAGCCCGTCTTCGCAGCGAATCACCGCTGGGCGATGGCGCGCGGGCAGGAGGCCCTTGCGCTGGAATTACGACGACGGCGTCCCGGCGCCGAGCTCGCCGGCATCCCGCAGCCGGCGGGTCCCACCTTTGTCAGCCAGCGACGGCGGCGGAAGACTGCCCATCTCCCCCTTTGACAGGTCACTTGGCGGGGAGGCGGGTCCGGGCTGGCCTCTAAGCGAGGCTACGGCGCCTTCACGGACGGGAGTACATTGTGGGCATGGGACTGACTTCCTCGCCGCGTCGCGATCTGCTCACCGACCGGCTCCTTGACGTTGCGGAGTTCAGCCACGCGCACTGGTTCTTTGGAAACCTGTACGAGCTGCTGGTCAAAGTGCCGCACCGCGTCGCGGCCTCCCAGGCAAGCAAGGAGCTTCCCCGGTCCCCCTTTGGCGCGGGCAGCCCGGGGCGGTATTACGCACCGCTCGCTCCGATCAATGCCCCGGCCGCCGTCGGCGCCCTCGCGGCCGGATGGCACGATCCGCTCACCAGAACCTGGCTGACGGCAGCCGCCGCCGGTTCCGTCACAGGTGCTGCCGCCACCGTTTACGTCCTCCGCTCGCTCAATCCCAAGTTATTCTTCAGCCCGGAACCGCTGGCCGAAGACCAACGGGAGCCGTTGCTAAGGCGTTGGTATAACGTCCACGCCGTCAGGCTGGCAGCCAGTGCCGTTGCGCTGACCGCCATCCACCGTGCCCGGACCATCCGGCTGAGAAGCCGATGACCACTGCAACCCCGGCTCGTCGCCAGCGGCGCAGGGTCTGATCATGATCCAGGCTGCGGCTGTGTCCGCACTGACGTCCTACCACTGGCTGGGGATTCCGATCGCCGCCGTCGGCGCGGTCCTGCTCGCCCTGGGAACGCTGTTCCAGCACCGGGCCGTGGGCGACCAGCCGGCCGCAGCCGGGCGGGCGGCCGGCAGCATGGGCGGCGGACGCCTGCACGCCCTGATGCGGAAACCGGTATGGCTGGCCGGGACCGCGATGCTGGGTGCCGCGATCCTCCTCCAGCTCACCAGCCTCCGGTTCTCGCCCCTGATCGTGGTGCAGCCCATCGGCGCGATCGCCCTGGTGGTCACCACGTTGGCCACCGCCCGGATGACCCGCAAGTCCCCCGGGGGCCGGGCCCTCACTGCCGTCGCCTTGTGCGTGGGCGGGGTGGGTGTGTTCGTTGCCGTGGCGGCGCTGTCCGCGGAGGACGTGGAGATCAGCGACCGGCACCTGGTCACCATCCTGATCGTCCTCGCCGTGGTCCTGGTCTGCGTGGCCGCGGCCTATCTGTTGTGGCGCCACCGCTCGCACGCGGTGGTCTTCACGGCCGGAGCCGGCATCCTGTTCGGCTTCGTCGCGGCCCTGGCCAAGACCGTCATCGCACGGCTGTTCCAGGGCGACTTCGAGTGGCTGTCCCTGACGTGCCTGGCGGGACTGCTCATTGCCGCCCTGGGCGGCAGCTTCCTGGTCCAGAACGCCCACACCCGTGGCTCCCCCGAGCTGGTGGTCGCCGGCCTGACCGTCATCGATCCGCTGGTGGCCGTGGCTATCGGCATCACCATCCTCGGCGAAGCCGATGCAGCTCCCCCGCTGGCTATCGTCCTGTTCCTGTTGTCAGGTGCCACCGCCGTGGCCGGGGTCATCCTGCTCGCCACGGTCAAGAAACCCGTCACCGCGGGTTAGCTCTGCCGCGCCTGGCCGGCCTTCTCGGAACTGGAGGAGCCGCCGAAAAGCCGGATCCGGACTATGCGGACCACCACTCCCGTCAGGACCAGGCTGATTCCCACGGCCATGAGGATCCAGACAGGTACGGAATCGGCATCGATGGTCCGGTAGCAGGTGGCAGCCGCCCCGACTCCGCCTTGCGCAAAGTCGAGCTGTTCAGCAGCGCGGCTGTTCGGAAACAACGGGCTGCCGCAAAGAGGACCGGATGGCTGCAATCCGATGACGAAACCAAGGATGTACACGTCCAGCCCCGCGGCAACAACCCACATCCACGCCCGCTGCTGCCAAAACCCCAGTTTGCCGGCAGAAAGAGGCTTCGCCGGAGCATCATGCATCTCCATGGTTCGAGCATAATCGGCTCTCCACGCTCCGGTATGACCTGTCGCCGCACTTCCGCCGTTCCCAGCACTCCGCACTATTCATGAGCACGGAGCAAAGGGCATCGGACGCTGCGGTTTGGCGGTGAGAAGTACGACGGCGGCACCTGGGTTGCAACCGCTAGGCACCGGGGGTGCCGCCCGCCAACCGGCATGACGCAGGCGGCGCGGACTTCAGCCCTGCTGGCCGAACTTCGAGAGGCTCAGCGAACGGGATTTGATGCCCTCGATATGGCGGCTCATTGCCGCAGTGGCCGCCTCCGGGTCGCCCGCCTTGATGGCTTCAATGATTGCTTGGTGTTCCTGCACGGTATGGTCGCCGCTCATGTCGTTGTGGACCATGAGCCGGAACCGTTGGATACTTCCCTCGATGGAGGAGTAGGCCCTTAGCAGGAACTCGTTGTCCGTGGCCTCCACGATCCGCCGGTGAAAGTTCTCGTCCGCCTTCCAGTAGGCGCGGTAGCCGGCAAACGTGTCACCGCCCCGACGGGACGCCTCAAGGTCACGGTGGAAGCCTTCCAGGTCCGCCACCAACTCCTCGGTTGAATTACCGGCGGCAATGTTGGTGCAGGCGGGTTCAAGAATCTGCCGGGAGGTCAGCAGCGCGGCGATGTCGCTGGCCGTGGGTTCCGGCGCCACCTTGTATCCCCGCAGGGCTTCGCGCCTGACCATGCCTGTGGTTTCCAGGCGTGCCAGGGCTTCCCTCACGGGGGTTGAAGACACCTTGAAGCGCTTGGCCAGACCGTCAATGCTCAACGGCGACCCGGTGGAGATCTTGTCGTCCAGCAACAGGGACAGGATGGCCTCAAACACCTGGTCCACCAGCATGGGCCGGCCGGGGATCAGGACTTCTTCTTCAGGCGAAGCGGCGTTCATTTCGGAATCCTATGTGAATCTTCGGGCAGTCGAATGCGGCGTCAGCACTGCTTTCACCAGCGCCCCGTCACAAAGCAAACAACGCAGAAAGGGTGTTTGCAGAAGATCGTGCATGATGTACGGTACATGATACCGGACAGCAAAGTGATCTGTAACACAGCTCTCCCATCACCCTCCTCCCCCAATCCGAAGGCGTGTAGATGATTCAGTTTCGATCGATGTTGGTAGCCGTCGCCGCAGTTTCCATGGCAAGCGTCCTTCTCGCCGGCTGCTCCAACCCGGAAATGACCAGCTCGGCCCAGTCTGGCGCTCCTAAATCCACCGGTTCCGCGGAGGCCGTCAAAGTCGACGACGCCGCCGCGGCAGCCCTCCCCAAAGAAGCCAAGGACAAGGGGACCCTGACCGTCACCATGAGCCAGAGCTCCCCGCCGCTGCACTTCATGGCCGCGGACGGAACCACCATTCAAGGTGTGGACCCTGAAATCGCCATGGCCTTGGGGCAGACGCTCGGCCTGAAAACGGAGGTCAAGAGCGGCCCGTTCGACGGCATCATCCCCGGTATTGCTGCCGGCAAGTTCGACATGGCCGTATCCCAGATGTCGCCCTCGACCGAACGCATGAAAGTGCTCGATTTCGTCGACTACTACCAGTCAGGCAGTGGCATTGGCGTGGCTCCCGGCAACCCGCAGCATCTGACGCTGGACTCACTCTGCGGCAAGCGGGTGGGCGTGCTGAAGGGGTCCTTCCAGGACCTCAAGCGCCTCCCCGCCCTGTCCCAGGCCTGCACGGCCGCGGGCAATCCAGCCATTGAGGCCATGACCTACCCGGACATGCAGGCCCCCAACCTCGCGCTGACCGCCGGCCGGATCGATGCCGTCTACATCGACGGACCCACCCTGGGCTACGCCATCAAGCAGGGCGGCCAGATCGAACTGCTGGGCGAGAAGGACGTCTCCCCGGTCAGCATCGGTTTCAAGAAGGGCGCCGGCCTGGAGAAGGCCGTCCAGCTCGGCATGGAGTCCCTTGCCAAGAGCGGGAAGTACAAGGAAATCCTCGACAAGTGGGGCGTGGGCAGCGGTGCAATCTCTGACTTCGCCTTCAACAAGGCGCAGTAGCCACATGGCCAACACAGCCACGCAGACTGACGCCAAGGCATCAGCCGGGGACGGGCTGGACCGCCAGCTTCTCCAGGGCCGTCCCCACCAGCGCCACGGAGGGTTGTGGCTGACGGCGGCGATCGTCCTCTTCGCGATCTTCCTGGTCAGTTACTCCCTGATCACCAATCCGCGCTTCGAGTGGAACGTGGTGTTCGCATGGTTTGCCTCGGAAAGGCTCTTCACCGGCCTCCTCCGGACGCTGGGACTGACGGCGATCTCCATGGCCGTGGGAATCGTCGTCGGCGTCCTGCTGGCGCTGGCCAGACTCGCGCCGAATGTCATCGTCGCCGGAACTGCCGCGTTCCTGGTCTGGCTATTCCGCGGGGTGCCGGTGTTCGTCCAACTCCTCTTCTGGGGTTTCATCGCCGCCATCTACCCACGGATTGCGGTGGGTGTGCCGTTCGGACCCGAGTTCTTCTCGGTGGACGCCAACGTGCTCATCACACCGTTCATGGCGGCGATCCTGGGCTTGGGCCTGAATGAAGGCGCCTACATGTCGGAGATCGTCCGAGCCGGGCTCCTCAGCGTCAACCGCGGGCAGACGGAGGCGGCCACGGCCCTGGGCATGCGGCGGTTCGCCATCCTTTCCCGGATTGTGCTGCCGCAGGCGATGAAGATCATCATCCCGCCTACGGGCAACCAGACCATCTCCATGCTGAAGACCACATCGCTGGTGAGCGTCCTGGCCTTCCCCGAGCTGCTCTACTCTGCGCAGCTGGTCTACAGCGCCAACTTCAAGACCATTCCGCTGCTGATCGCTGCAAGCATGTGGTATCTGCTGGTCACCAGCATCCTGAGCCTGGGGCAGTACTTCATTGAACGGCACTTCAACCGGGGCGGAATCACCTCTGGGCGCAGCACCCGGCGGCCCCGCAAGCCCAAGGCCGTGAACTCCCCCACCCCACCACTGGAGGCCCGGCCATGACCAACGTGATGATCGAAGCACAGGGAGTCACCAAGAGCTTCGGCGACCTGGAGGTCCTCAAAGGCATTGACCTGACTATCCCCAAGGGCAGCGTTACCTGCATCATCGGGCCGTCAGGCTCCGGCAAGTCGACGTTCCTCCGCTGCATCAACCAGCTGGAAACGCTCGACGGCGGGTACATCCTTGTGGAGGGACAGCCGGTTGGCGTGAAGATCAGGAAAGGCCGGCTGCACGCGCAGAACAACGCCGAGGCGGCGAAAATGCGCGAGAACATCGGCATGGTTTTCCAGAGCTTCAACCTTTTCCCGCACATGACGGTGCTGGAGAACATCTGCGAGGCGCCGGTCAGGGTGAGGAAGGAGAACCGCAAGGCCGTGCAGGACCGGGCCCGGATCCTCCTGGAGCGGGTGGGGCTCTCCGAGAAGGTCCACGCCTACCCTGCGTCCCTTTCCGGCGGCCAGCAGCAGCGCGTGGCCATCGCCAGGGCACTGGCCATGGAGCCACGGCTGATGCTGTTCGATGAGCCCACATCGGCCCTGGACCCGGAGCTCGTGGGCGAGGTGCTGGACGTGATGCGCAAGCTCGCGGACGGCGGGATGACCATGATCGTGGTGACCCACGAGATCGGCTTCGCCCGCGAAGTTGGCGACCACCTGATCTTCATGGACGGCGGCGGCATCGTGGAGCAGGGCGACCCACGGACTGTCCTGAGCGACCCCCAGCATGAGCGCACCAAACAATTCCTGGCGAAAGTAATTTAGACCTTCACATTGGAGCAGGACTCTTGAAAAACAAATGGATTGTCAGCGTTGAGGACTACCGCAAGGCCTCCCGCAAGCAGCTTCCGAAAATGATTTCGGACTATTTGGAGGGCGGCGCGCTGGACGAAACCACCATGCGCGCCAATGAAGACCGTTTCGATGCCCTGATGCTTCGCCAGCGGTCCATGGTGGACCTGCGGGGTCTGAACACGTCCACCACCGTGCTGGGCCATTCCCTGGCGATGCCCCTGATGGTGGCACCCATGGGAATGCTCACCATCTTCCACCCGGGTTCGGATCCTGCCGTCGCCAGGGCCGCGGTCAGGGCAGGGTCGATCTTCATCCACAGCGCCTGGGCCGGCTGCTCACTCGAAGAGGTGGCCAAGGTGGCGCCGAACAATCTGTGGGCGCAGATCGCGTTCTGGAAGGATCCGGCGGAAACTGCCAGCTACATCAACCGGGCACGTGCTGTGGGGGTTGAGACGCTGGTGGTGGCAGGCGATGTGGGGTCTTCCAGCAAGCGGGAGCGGGACCTGCACCATGGCCTGTCCATGCCGCCGCGCCCGCCGGTCGCGGACTACTTCAATGCCGCCACCCGCCCCGTCTGGCTGTGGCGGTGGCTAACCGGCCGGAAGATGACGTACGGGAACTACCAGATCAACGGCCGCCCGCTGCGCATGGACGAGATGAACAACTGGATGGCGTCCAACAAGAACCCGGGCGCCAGCTGGGAGGACTTCGCCAGGCTGCGCTCCGAGTGGAAGGGGAACCTGGTGATCAAGGGCATCATGGACGCCGAGGACGCAGCCCGGGCGGTGGATGAGGGGGCGGACGGCATTTTCGTCTCCAACCACGGCGGCCGGCAGTTCGACTCCCAGCCCGCCACCATCGACGTGCTGCCGTCCATTGTTGAGGCAGTGGGCGGACGGGCGGAGATTTATCTCGACGGCGGCGTGCGGCGTGGCCACGACATGGTCAAGGCAGTGGCGCTGGGCGCCAAAGCTGTACTTGCCGGACGTCCGTTCGCCTACGCCCTAGCCACTGGCGGGGAACCGGCGGTGGACCGGGTATTCGGCATCCTCCAGGAGGAGTTCAAGGGGGCCATGGGATTTGTCGGCAAGGCTTCGGTCGCCGACCTGAACAGCAGCATCTTCGCGAAGACGAGCCCAGCCTCCTTACCGGAGAGCCTGCTCGTCTAAAACCGGCACGACAAACTGCCCGTCTCTCACCTGAGGGGCGGGCAGTTCGGCGTCCCGGATCCTTCTGAGGGGGAGTCGGAATCGTATGTTGCCTTAGCGTTTCCTATAGGATATGTTACTCAGGTCACAACGAATTACCGCCCTTGACGCATGGCGGGAGAGCTTTCCGGAACATCAACCCGCGGAAAGCGCCGTAGGAGCAAATCCTCCCCAGGAATCTCTCAGGCCCCGCACCGCCATGGTTAGGCAACTCTGGAAAGAGTCCCAGTTCAGCTGGATGACTCGCCGACGGTGCAACCGGAACCTGTTCCGGGAATCTCTCAGGCCAAAAAAACAGAGCGGGGAGGACACCCAACATATTCCGGCGCTCCCCCGCGCCCTCCACACCCTTGGAGATTCTCTATGTCCACCACACCTGCCGGGACGGCATCACCTGGCATTGAACAGTTTGGGTACACCCAGGAACTGAAAAGGACACTCACCTTCAGTGACCTGATGATCTACGGATTGATCTTCATGGTCCCCATCGCCCCGTTCGCCATTTTCGGCGGCGTCTTCCACGACTCCGGCGGAATGGCCCCGCTTGCCTACATCGTGGCCCTCTTCGCCATGATGTTTTCGGCCAATTCGTATGCCCAGATGGCCCAGGCGTTCCCCATGTCGGGCTCCGTCTACACGTATGTCGGCCGTGGCATCGGAAAGCCGGTCGGCTTCGTGGCCGGCTGGATGATCCTGCTCGATTACCTCCTCATCCCCTGCCTGCTGTACTTAGCTGCAGCCATCGCCATGAACGGCATCATCCCCGACCTGCCCGTGTGGGTATGGCTGGTGGCCTTCGTCGTGCTGAACACGGTGATCAACTACATGGGCATCCAGTTCACCGCCAAGGTCAACAAGATCATGCTGGTCCTGGAACTCGTGGTACTGGCCATCTTCCTGGTCGTCGGCCTTGTGGCTTTGGCCCAGGGCAAGGGCCGCGGTTTCAGCTTTGACGCCTTCTTCAACTCCAGCACCTTCTCGCTCCCGTTGCTCTTTGGCGCGGCGTCGATCGCTGTACTGTCTTTCCTCGGCTTCGACGGGATTTCCACGCTGGCGGAGGAAAACAGCGGCAGCAGCAAGTCCCTGGGCCGGTCCATGATCGCCGCGCTTGCCATGGTGGGTGTGCTGTTCGTGGTCCAGACCTGGGTTGCTTCCATGCTCGTCGAGGACCCCGCAGGCCTCCTCGAGAACGGCGACCCCGCCGGAACCGCCTTCTATGAGGCGGCAGCCAACGCCGGTGGCCCCTTCATGTTCGTCCTCACTGCGGCGGCAACCGCCGTCGCTTGGGGCTTCGCCAACGCACTGGTGGCCCAGGCGGCCACGTCCCGCCTCCTGTTCGCGATGGCCCGGGACCGGCAGCTGCCCCGTTTCCTGAGCAAGATCAGCGCAAAGCACCGCGTCCCTGTCAACGCAACCTTCGTCGTCGCGATCATCTCGCTGGTGCTCGGCATCTACCTCACCATCCTGCCCGACGGGCTGGTGGCCATCTCGGCACTGGTGAACTTCGGAGCGCTCACCGCCTTCCTGGTCCTCAATGTCGCAGTCATCTGGTGGTTCATCTTCAAGCTGAAGTCCCGCCGCTGGTTCGTCCACCTCGTCTTTCCCCTGGCGGGGGTCCTGATCCTGGCGTCGGTGATCTACAACGCGCGTACGGGTGCCCAGCTGCTCGGCCTGTTGTGGCTGGTGGTAGGGATCGCCGTCGCCGCAGTCCTGTACAAGACTGGGCGGATGGGCGGCAGGGAAGTACCGGTTACGACGGCGGCAGGGGAACCTGAAGCAGTGGAGGTCAAGTAGAGATGGTTGTTCACAAACTGGCACCACAGCCGGGCGAATACTCCTACGTGTTCGGCGGCCGGGAGCGGATGGTCAGCATCCGCCCGGGTGACATCGTGGAGGTCAGCACCGAGGATTGCTTCGGCGGCCGGGTCACCTCCCCGGACCAGCTCCCCAGCGACGTGGTGCCCTTCAACGAGATGAACCCGGTCTCCGGTCCCATCGAGGTGGAGGGCGCGGAACCCGGCGACATGCTGGCAGTGCATTTCGTGTCGATCGTGCCGGCCAGGAAGTACGCCGTGTCCTGCGTACTCCCCCGGTTCGGCGCCCTGGCGGCCACCCATGAAACGGCGACGTTGAACGAGCCGCTGGAGGAGCGCGTCTGGTTCTACGACATTGACCTGGAGAGCTGGAGCGCCACGTTCCGGGCACGGAACTCGGACTTCCGGCTGCAACTGCCGCTGGACCCGATGCACGGGACAGTAGGCGTGGCTCCCGCCGGTGGGGAGGTGCGCCTGGTCATGACGCCGTCCACGCACGGCGGGAACATGGACACTCCGGAAGCCCGCGCCGGCACCACGCTGTACCTGCCGGTCAACGTTGCGGGAGCCATGCTGTCCCTCGGCGACGGCCATGCCCGCCAGGGTGAGGGCGAAGTGTGCGGAACCGGCCTGGAATCGGCGATGAACTCGGTGATCGCAGTGGACCTGATCAAGGAGGGCGCCGCTGCCTGGCCGCGGCTGGAGAACGACGAGTACATCATGAGCACGGGGTCCACCCGCCCGCTTGAGGATGCGTACCGGATCAGCCAGAAGGACCTCATTGCGTGGACCTCGGACCTGACCGGCATGGACCTGCTGGACTCCTACCAGCTGGTCAGCCAGATGGGCCTGGCCCCGGCAGCGAATGTCTGCGACCCGAATTACACGATGGTGGCGAAGCTGCCCAAGTGGACGCTGCAGGGCGCCCAGGCGTACGGCGGCGCCCACAGCCGCCTGCGGAAGGCAGCTGAGGACTACAGGTCGCGGTAGCCGGTATTACTGGAGGAGCGCTGCGGGCCTGGATTCAGGCGGGCAGCGCTCCTTTTTCGTCGGGCGGCAACACATATAAGCGCGGCCTGCGAAATCTGCGCCGACCTTGATGCATTCTTGACCGAATCCGGGCACATCCTTGAGGTATTCCCGCCAAAGTGATGCGTGAAGGACGGGAGCGCATCCTTGATGCACCTGGGTACTGGGTCCCAGTCGACCGCGCCTGCGTCGGATCAAACCGATGGTCTCAGACGCCTGGCGGCGCTAAGCAATGGCGCCGCCAGGCAACCAATCCACCTTCCCCAGCAGGCCAGGGGCCTGCGGCGGAGGCACGGATCAGCGTCGATCCGAAAAAGCCGCCGGCCCCTCTAACTGTCGAGTAAGGCAGCGCTTGCGCGCCCGCTACGAGCTGAACCGGTCCGGGTAGAGCAGCGGCAGCTGAAGGGTCAGCCATGGGCTGAAGGCCCAGGGCGTAGCGGCCACGGCGGCGGTGATCAGCGCCGGATCGGTCCACTGCCACTCCACCACCTCGTCGGCACGGGGAGCCAGTGGGGAGGCGGCACGGGCGGTGAAGACCGGACAGATCTCGTTCTCCACCACGCCGGAGGCATCCACCGCCCGGTACCGGAAGTCCGGCACCTTCAGCTCCACATGGTCCAGGCGGAGACCCAGCTCGTACTCGCCGCGGCGCCGAACGGCGTCCTCAAGGTCCTCCCCAAGGCCGGGATGGCCGCAGAAGGAATTGGTCCAGACGCCGGGCCACGTCAGCTTGGACAGCGCACGGCGGGTAAGCAGGATGTGGCCCTCATCGTCATACACGTGGGCCGAGAAGGCCAGGTGCAGCGGTGTGGAGGTCGAGTGCACGGTGGCCTTGTCCTCAACGCCGATAGGTGTTCCGTCATCGGCGGCCAGCACCACCAGCTCTGCCTTACCGTTCAACTGCCCTCCCACGGGTGCCCGTGTTTACTGTACCGATGGATATGGGCAACAGGCTGCCACACACTGGCTACGTCCGCATGGTTGATGATGTCCTGGCATCCTTCTTCACCCGGGCCAAGAAGCGCGCCGGCGCCCTGCACCCCGAATACCCCCACCGGGTGGCAGCACCATGAAGCTCACCAGCGGCGGGATTCCCAATATCGCCGGCCCCTACCGCAACCTCGCCGGGGCCAGGCCGGAAGCCACGACCGGGAGGTAGGCCGAAAGCGGGCCGGGAGCGGCAGGAAACAGAGGCACGACGGCGGCGCGCACCGAACCGGGAGAGCGCTAGTTAATGAGGTAAGAGCCCTCGGGCTCCGGCCGGTGCACCCGGTTCTTGGCCAACGGCAGGGCCGCGGCCAAGGCCTTGAGCCCTATGGCAGGAAGCAACACCGCAGCCGCCGTTACCGACAATGCGGTCAAGCCCACCAGCTCCAGGGTTTCCCGCTTCGGCACGCGGCGGCGACGGCGTCCACCGTCCATGAGTTCCATCATGCTGAAAGGCTAGGAGGCCGCAGGCCGGAACACCCCCGTAGCGGCTACCTGTCTTTCCGGCGGGCACTACTGGGAGCGGAAGGCGCCGGCAGGGCGCGGACCGAGGCCCCGGAACGCACCAAAGCAGAGGGCAAGGAGACGCTACCGGTACCCGTCCACGATCGCGGCAGCGATTTCCTTGTACGCCCGCCGCGTCTCCGGCTTCAGCACATCCAGGGTCACCAGGTCCCCGTCGGCCACGCCACGGTCGTGCGGGACGGCGATCAGTTCGCGGCAGATCCCGGAGAGGTGCTCCTCGATGGCGTCCTTGTCCACGCGGGAGGACACCTCGTCCTTGTCGGTGATCACCACGATTGCGTTGCGGGCCAGGTCCTCGTAGCCGTGGCTGGCCAGCCAGTGCAGGGTGCTCCGGGCCCGCTTGGCACCGGACACGGCGTAGCCGGCGGCGATCACCAAGTTGTCCGCCGACTGCAGGATCCCGCTCATGGCATTGTGCGTCACGCCGGTACCGCAGTCAGTCAAAGCCACGGAGTAATAGCTGGAGATTAGCTTCCGGATCCGCAGGTACTCCTCGGCCGTCAGCGAGTCCGAGACCTCCGGGTCCTGCTCCCCCGCAATCAGGTGCAGCCGGCCGGCGTGGTGCATGTACCGGGCCAGCGCAGTCAGCGAATTGATGGACTCGATGTTTTCCAGCAGGTCCGTGATGGTCCGCGGGCTGGCCTGCTGGTAGATGCCCTCGCCCAGCGCGCGTTCCACCAGGTCCCCGGAGTCCGGGTTGGCGTCGATGGCGCAGGGCGCGTCGCCACGGTATTCGGCCAGCGTCAGGCCCACGCCCACCGTGGTGGAGGTCTTGCCGATCCCGCCCTTGAGGCTGAGGATGGCGGTGTTGTAGCTGCCCTGGAGCTGACGCGAGATTCGACGGCCCAGCTCATCCTCCTGGCGCTGCTTTGGCCCCGGGCCCAGGTTCCAGGCGCCGCCGGTCAGGTTGTACAGGGCGCCGCGGAAGCCGCCCACGGGCCGCGGCTTCTGTTCCTTGACGAACAGGCCGGGCGAGCTGATGAAGTCCGGCATGGGGCTCTCCGCGATGGCGTCGGCCACGGTGGGCCGGCTGCGGCGGAAGGCGGGGGTTTCGGCGGGAGCGTCCGACGCCGGCGCGGCAGCTTCAGGAGCCACCGCACCACGTGCGGAACGCGCCGTGGCGGCGGGCACCGAGGCGATGGGTTCCGGTGCAGAATCGGGAGCCGGCGCCCGGTCGGGCTGTGCAGGGGTGGACTGTGCAGGAGCCGACTCGGCGGGAGCCACTGGGGCAGGGGAAGGTGCGCGGGACGGCTTGGTCGCATCGGCCACAGCGGCTGCCTCCGCCCAGGAGGAGCGGCGCGTCAACGGCTTACCGGCGTCGTTTGAACTGGAAGGGGAAGGGGTTATTGCTGGCATGGTTCCTGTCCAGGCATCCTGAAGTGTGCCGTCGGCACGACGAAGGTCGCGGCGTCGGCGCAGCTGCGGCTGCCCTGCATCCTCTGCTTGGGCGCCTGCATTCTGATCCGCCGGATCTGGCATGTCTGTCCCCCCGGACGTTTCGGCAAACGGGTCTGCGGCACTGGTTCAATCAGTAAGTCTAGGGGGTCCGGCGGGAGCTCCTGCGCCCTTCAGCCGCAGCTCAGTGATGGATGAGCGCAGCTGAAACAACGGCGGCGGTGAGTACCAGGAGGACGGCAAGGATGGTGTAGCCCACCCACTTGGGACGGCCTTTGTGGGGGTTAATGTCAACATAGGGCATGGTCAGCGCTGGTTACCTCGGGGTGCGGGCCGGACGGGGATCCGGAGTGCGCGGCGCTTGAGCCGCAGCATCTGGTAGAGGACGGCGAAGGGAACCAAAAGGGTGCCCAGCAAAGCGGTCAGAGCCAGGGCGTAGTCCGAAATAGCCACAACGGCCTCCATTGGTCAGTAGTGTTACTAATCCAAAACCCAACCATGAGACACCGAAATTGACAAATTGCGTCAAAACCTCAAGGTTTCTGCAAGACGCTGACTTCTCCCCGCACTTCACATGGTTCCCGGCCCTTGTGAAAGCGCATTCCCTATGTTTGAATCGTTCCATCTTCGGGATACGCGACACTTCAGCGGGCTGCGGGGCCACCACCCCTTCCCCCTGCGCACCAAGCCAGAGCCAACATTCCCGGCCATCTTTTGGTGAAGACAGCGCTTTGTCACATCGAAACGGGAAATCCCTGAAGGTTCTACCCGGAGCATTTCGCTAGATGAATCGACATACATACAAGGGAGTCATGTGCGCGTGAAAAACTCGAAGCGGATAGCTGCTGCAGTCGCCGGGGCCTGTGTCGTGGGGGCCCTGTTCGTCGTTGACCCCGCTCACGCGGGTGCGGCGGAACATCCGCAAGGTCCGGACCTGTCAGTGCTCGGTGCGATGGCGCCAGCGCCCTCACCGGATGCGCACGCTTATTTCATCTCGCCGGGCATAAGCGACAGCAACCCTGGAACAAAGGACGCTCCCTTAAGACGCTGATGAAAGCGCAGGCGGCAGCGTCTGCGGGAGATGTGGTCTACATCCGCGGGGGCATCTACAACCAGTTCGATATTCCCGAAACCAACAATCCGTTCGAGGACGTCTATCACTACGTCAACATCAACAAGAGCGGGATCACCTACGCGGCATTCCCAGGGGACGATCGTCCGGTCTTCGATTTCAGCAACGTGCCCACCGATCAACGCGTGGCCGGCTTTCACATCGAAACGTCAGTGACGGGCGCGAACTTCGTTGGCTTCGATGTGACGGGGGTCAAAGTTGGCAACCAAAAGCAGTCGGAGGCCTTCAGGATTGCCGGCGGCGCCAACTTCGTGAACATGGCTGCCCATGACCACGAGGCAATCGGCTTCTACTACACGTTGGACGGAACGGGCGTTGTGCTGAACAGTGACTCGTACAACAATATCGGCCCCACTGCCCTGTCAGCCGGCAATACGGACGGCTTCGGTGCCCACGGCAAGAACGTCTGGTTCATCAATGATCGGGCGTGGCACAACAGTGATGACGGCTACGACAGCATCACCTCAGAAGGGCGGGTGGCCTACATCAACGACTGGTCCTTTGACCACCACGGCAACCAGAACGGTGTAGGTGACCAGAACGGCTTCAAGGTGGGCGGCTACGCGTACCGTACCACCGGGCTCCCTGATCCGATTCCACTGCACACCGTCATCAACTCCCTGTCGGCCGATAACGGCGCCAACAACTTCTACGCCAACCATCAGCCGGGACAATCGGCCTATTGGATCAACAACCGGCCTACAAGCCCGGGTACGGCGCCAATTTCAACATGCTGGAGCGCGTGAGCCCCACAAGTCCAGACAACATTCCCGGATACCGGGAGGTCCTGCACAACAACGTGGCCTACTCCGGCCCATTGACGTCAAACGACAACACTGCGGCACAAAACGAGACGAACGATTCGTGGACGATTGATGGCGGCCTCAGCCTGGCTGCCGGTGACTTCGAGAGCCTCGATATGCAGCAACTGACCGCTCCCTGGAAGCCGGACGGCGCCCTCCCCGACGTGTCGTTCATGAAGCCCGTGGCCGGCAGCGCGCTGCAAAAGTATGGATTGGGCTATCTCGCTGACAAGGACGATCTCTTTGCAACGCTGCAGAAGCTGGTGACCGCCTACAGCGGCTCCGGAGACATTGATAACCAAGGCCTGCGGGACAGCCTTTTGAATAAGCTGCAGGACCATGAGCTGGCCGCCTTTACCCAGCAACTGAAGGCCCAGCGGCAAAAGCACATCAGTGAGTATGCCGTCGATACTCTGGTGCTGGTGGCGAACGCGATGCCATCGTAGGGCTTGCCCCCCTGAAACCGCGGTGAAAGGTTGTCCGGGGCACACAGTACAAATGCCCCCGGATAACGGTCACGTGCTGCCGGGGTAGTCCAGCGAAGTATCGCCTTAGAGAATGCGGCTAACGGGTGCAGCAGGTCGTTGACGACGGCGGCACCGGCCTTCCGGACGGGGGCGACGGCGGGTGCCAGGACGTCCAGCAGCGGTTCCGCGGCTGCCCAGTCACCCCGGCACACGAGCGCCTCCGTGGTCTCGGCCATGGCTGTCAGGTGCAGGGCTCCCACCATGGTGGAAGTGACCTTGCCCACAGCATCTGAAGTTTCCCATGCAGCGAGCTTAACCGGCGTTTGGTCATTCCTCAGAAGTCATGGCTTCAAGGATGCGGCCGGATCACCGTTTAGTGCTTCTGCCACGACAGCAGCCAGGGTATCGGTGTACTCGCCAACCATGTGGATGCCATCGACGCGAACAGGGTGGTTTCCGATGTAGGGCGGGCACACCGCAGTCGGTGTGCAGAACCAGTTGGATACGTCGATGTAGCGTACCGGCACGTTGGCCTTGGCTTCCGCTTCAACGGCAGCCTTTTCGCGTGCAGTGACTTTCCACCAGAAGTCGGAGATTTGCGCCGTACATGTCTGGGGCGTGCTACCAGCTACAGCGCAATCGTTCAGATTAGGGCCACGAGGCGGAACGCTAAGCATGGCGATCTTGCTCGAAGTGCCCAATTTCGACAGGCTGTCTCGGCCGCCAGTTTCCCACTCTGCCATGGCTGCTGCCACGTCCTTGCCGGCAACTGTGTTACCGATGGAGTCAAGATTGGCGACGATTACCAAGGCGGGCCTGTGCTCGGCGACGTAGGCAAATGAAGCGGCTCGGTGCGACCCGCAAGCTTCCTGATCCTTGTTGGCCAGCGTCACGGCAAAGACTGGGCAGGCGGACCTGGTCAACATTTCGATGCGATAGCCCTGCGGTTCAAGGGCCCCGCGAATGGCTGGCATCCAACTAGCGGCCATGCTGTCCCCCAAGACGACTGCAACCTTGGAGGACTTCTTGTCGCCGTACACGCAGTCGGCGCCCCATTTCTCGGCTGGCACTGTGAGGCAGCGATCCGTGTACACCTCCGGCGCCCACGAGGAGTTTCCAAGAGAATCGAGAGAGGGGCTGAGCTCGGGCCACGCGGTGCTGGTCAGGGAAGCAGCAATCTTGTCTTGCACTCCTTGTACAGCCGGACTGAACATTGGCGCAGCAACATTGGCAGCCCCTGAGGGTCTGGGTGCCGCGACGTAAGCAGCCGACGATGGCGTTTCCTGAGGCGTCAGAGCTAACAGTGAGGTACCGCCGGTTATTACAGCAAGTACAGCGAGACCAATATAGGCGGCCTTGCTAGATACTCCAGCCCCAAGCTGCATGCGAGGCAGGCGGAACGGACGGTGCGTGCGGGGACGCCTCTTCCTGCTGGCGTCGAGCCAAGAGGATCGGCGAATCTTGTCCTCCACGAAGTGGTACGACAAGACTGAAAGGCCGACAGACATCGCGAGTGCAAGATAGAAATAGATTGGTTGCGTTGCCGGGACATAGGCCGTCAGGAGGATTATGACCGGCCAGTGCCAAAGGTATAGCGAGTATGAGATGTCGCCGATGTAGCCTGCTACCCGGTTTGTCAGCGGTTTCAGGAAGTCCCGGGAGCTTCCGGTTCCCGAAACGATAACCAGTGCCGTCGCTAAAACCGGGAGTCCTGCCCACGGGGCAGGAAAAGTCGATTCTGGGGTGATGATGAACAAACTGGCTATAATGCCAGCCAGACCAGACCATCCTAGGGCGGGTCGGATCGCTTGGGGTATCCGTGCAAGGAGACCAACCGAGGCGGCGAGAATTGCGCCGACACCGAGTTCCCAAGCCCTGGAGACGGTCGAAAAGTATGCCCAAGAAGGCGATGTTGCGGACTCATGCATGGCCCATATAAAGGAGCCTGCCGTGAGGAGGACAAGAGCGGTAAGGAGAAAAGTCTTCCGTACCCTCTGCTGCCGCACAGACTTGAAGCCGAAACCAAGAATCACGACCATCACTATCGGCCACACCATGTAGTACTGCTCTTCGACAGCGAGGGACCAGTAGTGCTGCAAAGGTGAAACAGGCCCTTGGTTCTGCATGTAGTCGGTGCCCACGAGAGCCAGATGCCAGTTCGCGGCAAAGAATAATGACCAGATAGCGTCAACAGCCACTGCCTGCGCCCTGGTCGCTGTGTAGATCGACCACGATGCAGCCACGGTGACAGCAAGGACCAAGACGGCAACAGGTGTGATGCGCCGAATTCGACGGCGGTAGAAGTCAACGAATGAAATCCGCCCAGACCTGGCATGTTCCTTGATGAGCAATCCAGTGATCAGGAAGCCCGAGATCACGAAGAAGACATCAACACCAACGAAGCCACCCGCCGGAAGCTTGAACAGGTGGTCTGCGATAACAGACAGGACGGCTAAGGCGCGAAGGCCCTGAATATCGAGCCGCTGAAGCGATTTCCCCGGCTCGGCTCTCGCCGCCGTGGCACGCCCGATCGCGGTCGCGGAACTATCCATTGTTTTCCCCCAGAAGAAATAAGACCTACGGGCCATTCTACGGCTTGGACGGCATCAATCACGTCGCTGGTATCCGGGGTGTGGACATTGCCGACAACAGGTTCTACCAGAACGACAACATGCCAGCCGATAACATCTACCGGTGGTTGACACTCTGGCACCTCGGTTTCGTCGCTCAGCATCGATTCAAACCTCAACAACGGGCGAGCATCGAACTTCCGGGACAAGTTCATTCTGAACATTGCTCCGACACTGACCTCCGCCGCTTGGAACAGCATCACTGGCAATGCGGGTCTTCATTTGCCAGTGTTCTTTCGGGCAGCACTCCGCCAAAACCGGATTCATGTATCGAACACGGCCATCAACAACGACACTTCCAATGTGTGGAGTGACAACATCAACTCCGCCGCATTCAATGGCGACTGCACCACGAAGTGGATGGTCATCCCACTTTTCCTCGCGGGCGCTCCGGTGGCTGCCATTGTTACGCAAGCAAGTGCTGACGCGACCAGGCCCTTTTACGGCCCTATACGTTGAGGTGGATGCCTCCAACATCACGGTCAAGCACACTACAGCACCAGCCAGCGGGACCAATAACGTTAAGCTGAACTGGTTTGCGTCGATCTGGACTCGGTACTAGCAGCGGTGGGCGCGGGTCTTCGTGGTGTAGGCTCGCGCTCCCACCTGCTAGCGTGATGGCATGTTCGCGGTAACTATTGGGGGCGCCTTCGCGCTTGTTCTCGGCCTGTTCTTCGCTTTGGGGCCGATCATGGGGGCGGTTGCTGCAGCAGGCGTCATAGCTCTGGCGATGCTGACGATGCGCCCAGCGTGGACCGCGTACGTTGCCATTATTCTGGGGGTGACTGCCTTCCCTGCCTTCATCCCGTATAGCGTCCAGCTCGGCTCAACTACGGTCTTCATGTTCGAGCCGTTCCTGTTCATGGCCGCCGCATGGGCAATCGCCACGCACCCGGCCATCTCCAGAGCGAAGACCAGGGCAACCCTACTCGCGGCCTTACTGGGGTGCGCGGGCGTGGCTGGAATTGCTCTAAAGTACCCAACCATTGAAGTGATCAGCGATGGCCGCGGACTGCTAACCGTGCTCTTGTCCATGGTCGTTGCATCACGAATCTTTGGAACGCCCGAAGCGACGGCCGCCCTTCTCGTCCTTCGTTACTCGCTCTGGACCTCTCTCGGCGTCATCGCACTTTCGATGGTTCTGAAATTCAAGCTGGCTGGCAGGACAGAAGCTGCCGCATTGTTCCTGTCGAGCTCGGGCGCCGGCACGAGTGATTCAACCAGGTTCCTCACCGCCGCTACGGAGATTTCCGTACTCGTCCTGTGTGCCACGCTCGCCCTCGTCGTAGTCGGTCGAGCAACCTTGCGGCAGGTCAACCCCTACCTCGTGCCAGCTCTGCTGATGACATTCCTGGGCTTCTCTCGGAACAGCTTTCTTGCCGTCGGCATGGCCGTCATCTTTGCCGTCGTGGCGGCCCGGACCATCAAGCCCGTGACCGTGGCCGCCCGGCTGTCCATCTTGGTAGGGATCCCAATTTTGATCCTCTGGCTTGCCCACACCGCCATTGGAATTCCAGGAGGGGACTTCGTCGTCACCCAGGTCAACGCCTTCATGTCCCGAGTAGTGGATGGACTGGATACCTCAACCCTCAACGATGACACCTCAGTGCAGGCTCGTATCAACGAAGACGCTTACCTCATGCAAGCCATCGGCCAATCACCAGTGGTTGGCCACGGCTTCGGTTACGCCTATCGACCAGCCGTTGGGCCGGTTGGTAGCTTCTCCGCCACGAAGGGCCAGTACTACGGCCACAACTTCTACCTCTGGATCACCGTCAAGACAGGGCTATTTGGGCTCGGCGCCTTCTTCATCATCGCCATGGCACCGGTCCTGGCCTGCCTTCGTAGCCGGACTTCTGAAACTCTGGCCCTGGGTTCCGCCGGCGCAGGCCTGCTGCTTTCCATTGCATTCGCACCCTTCCCAAACGACGTGAGCAACGGCGGCAGCATAGCAGTAGGGCTCCTGCTTGGCGCGCTCATCACAGCCGTCTACAAGAGCGACAACTCGCTAACGTCCGGCCTTGGACAGAACATCGGGGCACTTGTAGACCAAGGCGATGCCCGCAAACTGGTCAGCCGAGTCCACTGACGCGCCACGGGCGACGAGAAAGCGCTGACTTCATCCGTCGAGCTGCCGCCCTTGTACATTTTGCAGATCTCGTCCCCGGCGACATTGAGTTGGGCGCCTAACTGGCGGGCAGCAGCGGTTGCGCGGCCTCGGTGTAGCTCATCCCAGAACACGAGCGCGCCAACCATGAGCACCTTGACCAGCGGCGTGTCCAGGTTTGTCCCCGTCAATTCTAATCTCTGAAGAACACCCGGTCGAGCCGGGCTCGCCGGTCAGATAAACCAGGGGGCGTGACTGCGGGCATTCGTCCACTCATAGGACAGGTCCGCGGTTCGCTGCCCGATCTTCTTTGCCGGGATGCCCCCAACCACCGTATACGGCGCAACATCTTTCGTGACTACGGAGTTGGCCGCCACAACGGCACCCTGCCCGATGGTCACGCCGGGCAGGACGGTGGCGCGGAAGCTGATCCATGCACGGTCACCGATCACGATGGGGCCACCTGACGTGGCAAAGCTGGGGCTGTTGTAGTCGTGTTGGAGAGTCCAGAGAGCGACCTCGCTGGAGAAGTTCACGTTCTTCCCGATAGTGATCCCCTCACGCCCGTCCAGAGTGGCCCACATGCCGATAATTGAACCGGCGCCGACGCTGATGTTCTGCGCGTCACGGACCTCCCGCCAGCGGTACAGCTTGGCCGTGGGGGCGACCTTCATCCCCATGAGCTTCGCGCCCAGGGTGCGGAGCGCGCCAGAGGGGATGCTGCCCACGACTTCCCCGGCTGCAAAAGCTGCGCCGGATCTTGCACCGCGGAGCTTAGGCCATATAGACGTGGATTTAAGCGCGCTCTTGAGAATCCCCATGCGTGAATTATATGGGGTCAATATGACTGGCATTGTCCATGCTTTCGTCCTCCGGCGGAACGTTGATTATCCCCAAGGGGCAGTACGGTTCCTGTCAGCTCCGAAAACGTTCCAGCCGGTGTCTGGATTACTGGCGAGGGCTATAACTGCTCCATGCAGTCGCCCCTGACCAGCAGGCCCAAACGCGGGACGGTCGTTGCAATCAAATCGCCGGCGTGGATCAGTGAGATGCTGCTCGGTGTTGCGATGTCGCTCTTCGTCCTCTGGCTGGCCCGGCTGCGCCAAGCAGGCAAGCGGAACGTCCTGCACGCCACCCTTGAACCTAAGGCCCTCGCTGGCACCGGCAAATGGTCTTACAGCCTTTTGCCTGATCCATAGCCCAATCCTCGCCTTGGGCAACCTCCTGCTGCTCAATGTGCAGATGCCCACGCTCTCCCGTTTCCGCCTCATGGTTGCCGTTGCCCTGCCCGTTGCGGTGGCCCTGTCATACGTCTTCAACCTACTCGGTGAACGGCACTCCATGACGAGTCAGCAGAAGACTGCAAAGCGTGGGGCAACTACGATTCCTGGCGCCCGTCATGCGGCCGAATCTATGGGCAAATAGGGGCCAATAAGACCGTTTGCTAGCCTGCCCACGGCCTCCAATGGCATGAGCAATATCCGTATCGGTGCCGTTGCCTGGCTGTCGCGTAGGGGCGTCACCAAAAAACCGCAGGCCTTATGACTCACGACTCGATTCCCCATGACTCTCCTGCAAACGCTTGATGAACCACCGAGACTGCTCGGGTCCGTATGGCAAGACAGGAATGGCCTTAGTGGCGTCGTTGGGTGTGTCGCGAATGGACTGGCGGGCTTGGCGGACGGCGGTGCTCATGGTGTTCGCCATGGTTTTGACGAACTGGTCGCTGCAGGGCTTTCCGTGGCCGGGGATCAGGAATTCGTAGCGGTGGCGCAGCGCCGAGATATGCCGGAGGGCGTCGGCCCATTCCTCGGGGTATGAGTCCTCGAACGAGGGGTGGGCTCCCTGCTCCACAAGGTCCCCGACGTAGAGAGTGCTGGGCGTTCCCACCAGGAGATCACCATCGGTGTGACCGCGTCCGAGATAGAACAGGGTTGCCGTAAGGCCGCCGAGGTCCACCAGTACGGGTCGGTCTTTGACGATTACGTTAGGGACCACGAGCTCGACGTTCTCACCTTCACCGGCGGCCATCTCAGGCTCCAGCGCGCCAACGTGCCGGCGCTGCACGTCACCGCGCTGATCGATCTCGGTGGCACAGTTCTGATGGGCCCAGAATTCTGTGACCCCTTCTTCGGCGAAGACGGCGTTGCCGAAGAAGTGGTCGTAGTGGGCGTGGGTGTTGACCACAACGAGGGGCAGGTCTGTCTTCTTCCTGACTTCATCCAGAATTTCGCGTCCCTGGCGAGGACCGCAGCCGGTGTCAACGACCATGGCACGTTCGGAGCCAACGATAAGGCCCGCGTTTAGCAAGGATCCTTCAGTGACCAGTACATAGTTGTTGGTACCGGCTTCCAGCCATTCTGACATTGTTTCTCCGTACCTTCTGCAAGCAGTGTGTGTTCGCCTTGGTGACCGATTCTACGCATTCACGTCTCGGGCGTTTTGCTGCGCGGGCCGACTTTTGACTGCTAATCACGGTGCGGGGCCACTACCTCGGTTGGTACTGGCCCTCACCCGTATTGCCGGTCGCAATGGCCGCCCATGAACCCCGAGTTCCAGGCATCCTGGAATGTCACCGCTGACCCCACGCAGGTGTGCGTTTAAGTGCGAAAGCAACTCTGGAAGTTCAAGAACTGGCTCTAGCCCTGCCGACGACCGATCGTGTGCATCGGTCATACCTTTCGCCAGGCGGATAGGGCATCCACGGCTGCTTCTTAATAGAAAACGTGGTTCAGGACGCCTAGGTCCAAGGCGTCAAAGTACTCGACGAGATCAGCCCGGGTAGAAAGCCGGGTAAAGTTTCGCCCCATCCGAACCTGAACCCCTCGGCTCCGCATTCGGTTGCACCATTTGAAGGGCCCAGGGGAAGCGTGAAGCAGGACCCAGCAAACATGCACGGATTCGACGCAACGTATCCTTTGGGCGACAGCCCCGGACCAGGTCGTCACTCAGTCCAAGGTAGAATTACGGGGACTCACGCATTTTGCCGTTCTGGGGGCGGCTGGTCTGAATGCCCCCGCAATAAACTAAGGGGCCCGAGCTTGGACCTACGCGAGTACTTGCGCATCTTTCGACGTAACTGGTTACTAATAGTGGCTGTCACCCTAACGGGTTTGCTCGCTGGCGGAACCTACTCGATTCTAACGAAGCCTACCTACACTGCAGAAACACAGTTGTTCGTGGCCATTCAGAGCTCCGGTTCCGTACAGGAACTGCAGCAGGGAAATACTTTCAGTCAGGCGCGAGTTCAGTCGTACGTCAAGACCGTCTCGTCCCCCGTGGTACTCCAGCCGGCTATCGACGCCTTGGGCTTGGCAGTCGCCCCCCAAGAACTTGCAAAACGCGTAAAGGCGACCACAGACGCCAATACTGTACTCATTACTATCGCTGTCGAGGACGGCTCCTCCGTACAAGCCGCTGCTACGGCCCAAGCGGTGGCAGATAGCCTCGTCAAGGCCGTCGACACATTGGAGAAACCAAAAACTGGCGGTACGTCACCGGTTAGTCTGTCGGTCATCACGCCGGCCATCGCGCCCACCTCACCGTCAGCACCAAACACCAAAATCAACCTAATCCTTGGGCTGCTCGTTGGTCTTGCAGTTGGTGCCGCTATATCGATACTAAAGTCCACGCTCGACACCAGAATCCGCGGTGAAGCAGACGTGCGACGAGTAAGCGATGCCCCGCTGCTGGGTGGTATTAGTTTTGATCCTTTGGCGACACGAAAACCGCTACTGACACAAGCGGCGGCACAAAGTCCCCGAGCAGAATCCTTCCGCCAGCTCAGAACGAACCTGCAGTTTGCCAACGTAACCGGTCACGCGACGTCTGTCCTTGTAACTTCATCTCTCCCTGGAGAGGGCAAAAGCACCACCGCCACGAACCTAGCCATCGCCTTGGCCCAGGCCGGAAATTCTGTGTGCCTTATCGACGCTGATCTTCGTCGGCCGATGGTTCACGACTACCTGGGCCTGGACAGGAATGCAGGCCTGACAACGGCACTTGTTGGGGCGGCAGATGTGAACGATCTCCTGCAGCCGTGGGGAGAAGATAACCTTCACGTCCTTACATCAGGACAGATCCCTCCCAATCCAAGTGAACTCTTGGGTTCCGACGATATGAGACACCTAATTGAAAGCCTGGAGGAAGCATTCGATTCGGTCGTGATCGACGCTCCACCACTTCTTCCTGTTACAGACGCAGCCGTACTTTCTCGACACGTAGGGGGCGTTGTACTAGTGATCGGATCACAGAAGATTTCCCAACAGGACCTAGAAAAATCCTTGAGCGCTCTCGACCTCGTTGGTGCAAATCTTCTTGGGGTGGTTTTAAACAGGCTACCTGTGAAGGGGCCCGATGCCTACGGCTACAGTTACTACAGCAACGACCAAGGCAGCGACTACCCGGGCGAATCTTCAGGCAGAAATTCATCTGACGCCCCGAAAGTGCGCCGTTCCCGAGACAATACCGGAGAAGGAACGACACAAACTTACCGATCCCCAAGCAAATTTCCGCTGGGCCATAACTGACCCCCAGCACGGATTGGAGCTGAGTCAAGACATCATGAACGCGGAGACCTCGAAAGCCCTGTCGTTACAACTGCCGGTGTGTTTGAGTTTTTTTGATTTATAGCTTGCCCGCCCATCTTCTTTGAGTTGCATAGGAATTCACACATGGCTGCTATGCCCCGCGTCGGCCAGGCCACCGGCCGGCGAGGAAACACGGCGAAGGGGATATCATTTAGTGCTCTTGCCGGGGTCGCCTCTTTAGTTGCAGGCGTAGTATTACTCCCCCTAGTCCTTTCGACTGTTGGGCCCGCGGCATATGGAACTTGGTTGTTTCTCCTAGCGGTCGCATCCTTTCTTTTCTTTCTGGATCTCGGTGTCGGGACAGCGATAGTGCACTTTCTGTCTCGTTCTCGAAGCGGTGACGAAACCACGGACCCCGATAGGGTCACGTCAACGGGACATGCCTGGGCTGCCGTATCTTGCCTGCTCGCCCTCGGCGTTTTCGTTGTTGTAGCGATCAACTATGCCTACGAGGCTCGGCAGAGTGTGGGCGGCACTGAGTTTTCCGTCATGATTATTGCCGGTATCGGCATACTCGCCACCATGGCGGTTCGACCAATGAGCTCCGTACTTTTTGGATCGGGTTTCCTGCACATTGAAAGAACCTATCAAGTAGCCGGAGTTCTTGTTCGGGTGGTTGGAACACTGGCAGCTTGCTGGCTGTCCGGCGGCATTATTGGCGTCGTCTTGGCGGAGGCTGTTGCCCTTATGGTTCCTCCCATCATGGCGACCGTTAAAGTACGTCAATTACAACTCGTCCACTTGCACTGGAACAAAGTATCAACCACCGAACTAAAACGAATGATGGCCTACAGCCTCGGAGCCTTCAGTGTTTCCATGGTCGGCGCGTCCATCTTACAATTCGGAACGGTCATCATCGGAGTCATTGGTAATGCCAATCAGGTCGCCTATTTCAATGCGGCATTCCGAATATACGCAAGTGTACGACAGGTTATTGGCTGGCTTACAGATCCCTTTCGCTCAGTGCTGAGCAGGCTATATGTCAAAGACTCGATCAAAGCGAACGTCGTGCTCTACGATCTTCTATTTGTCGCCTTTGCGGCGTCGGCAATTGGATGTCTTTTCCTCCTTGTCACGCTACCTGTGGTGCTACGGATCTGGCTTGCCGGGTCCGTCCCGACCACAGAAGTTGCGACCGCTGCAAGCGCCCTCCTTGCAGGTCTCATCCTAAATGCACTCCACATACCGCTGATCCCAGCATCTGATGCCGCTGGAAGTCCAGGCGCCTTCCTGCCCCATCAGGTTCTGTGGCTCGTTTCGTACGCCGGACTCTCCCTGCTACTCTTCCCGATCTTGGGCATAACAGGGGTGGCCATCGCCATGACAATGCCGTTGCCCATACTAGAATTCGCATATTTATTGACAGCTGGGCGCACTGTAAATCTTGATTACAAGCGATGGTTTACCCAAGTGGCACGTCCAGTTCTTCCGGTGCTTGTTCTAGGACTGATTGCCGCTTTGTTTACCGCAACATTTTCCCAGCCAGCATCCATAGTCGTGGCTGGATTATTTTTTGTCGGATCGAGCATATTATTCTTGTTTCTGACACGCGTTAGCTGGTCCTACAGTTCCGTACTCGGATCGTTACGCACCGAAGCATAAGTGAAGCGTAGGAATCGAGATAGGAATATGCATTGAGCATGACACTTAAGTCCGTTATTTCGGGTTTCAGATTGGAGACTGAAACAGCTTTAATTGAGGCCCTGGATGGGATCGACCAAGTTGCTTTGCTTGATTTTCCGTCACATATGAATGTCGGCGATGGCATGATCTGGGCCGGCGAGCGGGCGTACCTGGGGTCCTTGGGCATTCGAGTTCGATACACCTGCGACATCGAGCGCTACAGCCCGATCGCCCTCAATAGGATGCTTCCCACAGGTGCAATCCTTCTTCACGGTGGCGGGAATCTTGGGGATGTCTGGCCCAAGTTTCAGGCTTTTCGAGAACGCGTAGTTCAGGATTTTCCCGGGCGAAAGATCATCCAACTTCCACAAACACTCTTCTACGACTCGCCCACTCGAGCGCGAGAAACTGATCGGATTTTTGGTAACCACCCAGACCTAACCGTCATGTTGCGTGACGAGAACTCCATGGAAAGGGCCGAAAAACTCCTCCCGTCAGTTCGAACGGTGTTCGTACGTGACATGGCCCTTGGTTGGAGCCCGGATGTTCCAGCTTCGAATATGAGCCGAAATGTTCTCATCTTGGCTCGTAGGGATACAGAGTCTAAAGGATCAACAGCTAGCCTTGCCAAGGAACTCAGTAACATAGCTGAGGTTGAGGTTGCGGATTGGGGACTAAAGGCTCTGAACCATGCAAAATGGAAGGCCGTAAAAATTCCTGGCCGGGTCGCGCGTCAAAATGAAGTATTGCTAAATTTACCTCTGACCGCCAAGGTCCTTGCGCAATCATACGAGCGAATGCTCAAAATGAATCTCCATGCAGGAATTCACGAATTTTCCAACCGGAAGCTTATCATCACCGATAGGCTGCATGCGCATGTGCTTGCTTCGTTGATGCAAATTCCGCACGTCGTATTGGACAACTCCTACGGCAAAGTGCGATCTATCTACGAGGATTACACTCATCAGTTCCCTTCAGCTCGGTTCGCCACTTCTCAAACAGAAGCGCTGGAACTCGCCAGTGAACTGCTGACGAAGGGAACCGCATGAATAAAGTCGAGGTGCTTTACGCAACTGGCCGCGGCGTACCTGCATGGGAAAAAGCCTATGCCGACGGAATGGTTCCGGACCGATGGCCTTATGGATTGCATCAGGTCAGCGCGGGCCCGGGCAATCCGGCCGGCTATTCTGAGGCGCTGCCCTTGGCCCCGAAGTCTTTGTTGAAGTGGCTGGCCGCCAGCCTTCATCGACGGAACAACAACTACACAGCCATCGCCTGGGACGAAGATACGGCGATTCGGCTCTTCTTCGAAAAGCCTTCGGCAACAAAATATGCCGGGGTCATCTGGGCTACTGACCGCCTACTGCGACAAGAATTCAATGCGAAGGACATAATCCTGCGTAGAATACTTCCAAAGTTTGACGGACTATGGGTGTTGGGTCGCGCTCAAGCGGAAGTCCTCCGGAATTGGTTAGGTCGAGATACGCCCCCCATCTCGTTCTTGCCATTCGGCATCGATGAAGAATTTTTCTCGCCTTACGAGTACCCTGAAAAGCCCCTTGTCCTCAGTGTCGGACGCGACCGGGATAGAGATTCCGCCACACTCTTCGAGGCTCTGGAAGAAGTGAATCGCGTTCGACCCGATGTCAAGTTGGCGGTGCAAACCACGGCATCTGCTGCGGTACCGCGGGGGGTGACGTTGCTGCCGATGATGCCTCACACAGCGCTGCGTAAGCACTACCGGGCCGCGTCTGTAGTGGCGGTAGCAACTCGACCCAACGTTCATGTATCTGGGATGACGGTCGCATTAGAGGCGATGGCGACTAGCCGACCCGTAGTCATAAGTGCTACGGAAGGCATGCCGGATTACGTCGAGGACGGCATTTCAGGCCTTCTCGTTGAACCACAGAACGCCGGCTCTATGGCCTCTGGCATACTTGGACTTTTGCGCGATCCCGTAGAGGCCGCAGAAATGGGAAAGCGAGGACGGCAGAAAGTGGAATTGCATCACACCACGCAGAAGATGGCCCAACTTTTGTCCGGCATTATCCAGCAGTAGCTGGCCGCACTACCTATTTTCGATTAGACACGAGCGGGCCCGGAAGCACACCGCTTCTGGGCCCCGCTTGCGCTCTTCTAGATGCGTTCCTGGCGTTCGGGGTTGCTGACCATACTGCCTCTTTGCATCCAGATGGACCATTCTCGAATGTTGGCTTCGCGCCACCCTTTGGCGGCACGCCAAGCGTCTTCAGAGCCCTGCGCTATTGCATGATCAACAGCCCGCTTCCACGAGCTCCTAGATTCTGTGTCAACCAGGAGGGCGGAATCGTGGCCGACCATTTCGGCCAACACACTATCCTTGGGGCCGACGAAGGGGGTTCCGGCCTCCAGGGCTCGCACGGCGATGCCACTCTGGAAAAACCTCTTGTAAGGAATTAGCACCGCACTACTTTCAGCCAAGAGATCGTCGAGCCTCGCCTCGTCGACAAATCCCTCGACTACTCTCCATCCGTCTACGGCAGGCCAGCCGCGCCCATGAACCTCAAGGGTTACGGTCCCTGAGAGGTCTTCCCCCAGCGCCCGCAGCGCTTGAATATCCCTGTCAGCCTTGTACTGGCCCAAGACTCGCACAATAGGTGTGGTTCGGCGCCCTACAGGCCCCTCGCTAACTGAATCCAGAATCGGGTGCGGCAGCACGTCTACGTTGAAGTGCAAGTCTGCGCTGTCAATGGCTTCCTGTGCCTTGCGGCTGTGGGCAATGATCCTCACACGCTTCCGGAAGATAGAAGCGAACCGCCTTGCCCGATGGGAGTAGCCCACCGATCGCACGAGAGGTACAGGATCATGCAAAACCACCGCAACGTTCCGCAGGCCAAGAAGTCCTAGAAGAGCAACATCCAAGTAGCCGAGCACCGGCCAGACAATAATGATTCTTGGGTTGTGCCCCGGCCCCGAAAAGCGAGCCCGAAGCAGCGTGGACAGATAGTTGGCCAGCCATTTTAGGCGGTGCTGTCTACTGGCCGACGGTTCCAAAAATCGTGTCGAAGAAACCGAATGCCCGGTCTCGCTTAGGACGCTCGAGAGTTCATTCTCGTAATGAAGCAGTGCAGCTCCGAGCGGATTAATAATATGTGCTCGATCTGGTTCGGCCAGTCTAAAACTTTGCCGTGGTAGGGGTGCCACCAACCCACGCAAATATTCTCTAGCTCTGCTAACTCCCCGTCGGCGAACTACGTCCGCAAAGATCTTTCGCATCACCACGAGTGGTGGCACGATTCTGGCTCTTAAAAAGCCACCGTGCTCGCGAAGAAAGAGACGGATGTTTCGCGCAAAGAAGTAAGGAGGAATTCCACCTGATTCTTGCCACACTCTAGCCAGAGGGACCCAGAGAACCTCGTAGCCCGCCTTACCCAGGCTAACGTGCAGGTCGGTTTCCTCCATGTACAGGAAGTATCCCTCAGGAACTGTACGTTCCGAGATTTCTTTCCATCGGTACAGCAAGAATGCCCCATCAAGCCACTCCCGGCGAGTTGGAGTATTGTAGGGTCGGAGGATTTCTAGGCTTGTTCGATGGTCGTAGTGTGCTGGTACTCCAGTAAGTCGATCGATGTAACCTCCCGTCGACCATATGTATTCTTCATCAATTCCCGATATCAACGTTGGACCGGCTACGGCCGCCCGCGGGTTTCCCTCAAGTGCCTGATAAAGATATGAGACAGCGCCCGCCGTGGGTCGCGTCTCGTGTGTCGAGACGAGGAGGTAATTGGGAGCCACGGCCCGACGGGAAAAGTGAAGAATGGAATGGTTGACTGCTGCGGCATAACCATTGTTCGGAGTGAAGTCCAAGTCGACTTCGGCATTTATTGCCTCGCGAAGTTCGATTCGTCTTTCAGGCTCTTCACTATTGTCAACAACGAGGATGTTTTGCGGAAGCAATCCCTGCATAAGCAGGGCGTCAACGACTCCGCCCACTGATCCGTAGCTTCGGTGGTGGACCACGACCGCGGCGACACGCGTAAGCAACTATTTCCCCCTAGAAGAATGTATTACCCATGTTCCCAGCATCGTCTAAGACCGCGCAGGAACGTGACGAGATTCAAGTACTTTTTCAGCTTCTTCCTCGTACGCCTTGCAGACGCTTTCCCACGAATAAGTCGTCGCCGCCCGCGACAGTCCGTTGGAGGACGCTTCGGCCTGTAGGCTCACATCCCCCATTAGCTCAAGGACAGAAGAAACGATGTCCTTGGGCCCAATCGCTGTAAACCTTCCATGTGGACCCAGCACTTCCCGGTTATAGACAGTGTCGCGGGCGAGCGTGGGTGCACCACATGCCATCGCCTGCACCAGGGCCGGATTCGTTCCTCCAACGCTATGGCCGTGGAAATACGCGCCGCAATGTTGCCATAGTGACAGCAATTTTGCATCGTCACTCACATGCCCGAGCCAATGAACATTGTCATGTTCGACGCTGAGCGCCCCCGCCTTTTCATCGAGAGGACCGCCATAGCCGGACGAACCAACAATGACTACAGGAAAATTCATTGCTATTTCCGGTACTGCTTCGAAAAACTCTTCTACAGAATTCTCAGGCACAAATCGTGCCACAACTAGCACGTAGCCTCTATGATTCAAGTCATCCACAAGCGGTAGCTCGGCCGGGATGTCGCCGCCGTAAGGAATAAAGGCTGATTCTCTGCCGAAATCATTTTTCCAGCGCCTAGAAATCTCAGTGGAGTCTGCTATAAGCGTCTTCCCGAACCGGGCCGTGAAATGCGCGCCAAGTTTAAAAACGCCTTTGGCTAGGCGCCCCCACTTGGCGCGTTCCCACTCAATGCCATCAACATTCACAACGGTTGGGATGCGTCGGAGCCGGAGCAGGGGAAGCCAGAACCCGTTGGCAACATTCATGATTATGGCGACGTCCGGTTTTCGCACGCAGGCGTGCAACACGGAGGTTAAACCGAAGGTCAGCGTGCTTAGGGACTTTGTCTCCAGTCCTCTTGTTTCGACCAACTGGACTCTCAAATCTCGAGCAGGGTCGTCCATACGCGCGGCTCCAGGCCGCCCGTAGACGACGGTATTCCAACCGCGCCCAACTAGATAGGGAGCCAGTTTGCGGACGGCCGTCTCGAATCCACCGTAATAGCTCGGGTAACCCCTTGTTCCGATAATAGCCACAGTTCGGTTTTGCTGTGCGGCAGTCGTTCTTTTCATCCAGTTCCATCTTCTCCCGGGCGTCTAGTTCGCGCCGTTGTCCATTCCGAACACATCGCTCCTGCACGAAACGGCGTTCATTAGAGGCCGCCACGCATCGAGCCTCGTAACGGATCGATGGAAATCGATTTCCGACGAAACAACCCAAATGCGCGTTGACATCCGGCGCTTCTGACGGCTCTGTTCGTCCCGCTAACCATAACCTGAACCTGGGAACATGCAGTGATTGGTACATGCGGTGGCGGGCCGCTACGACGCAAGCGTCGCTCGTCGTCACCGAAAAATGGAGGGAGACTCGCTGCTGGCTGTATCGTTACCGCGGGGGTTATTCCCGGCCTAACTAACGAACTGGTAGGGATACTGACTTGGGGACAACGCGTGATTGGCGTCAGCGAACGTCGCGCAGACTGCGTGTCGTTGACGCCTTCGTAATAGTTTGGGCGATTTCTGGTGCCTACATCGTGCGGTTCGGTTTTGCTCCCAACCTCATCGTCGAAGGACAAGACTTTTCCTACATGGGGCTGTCAGCCGCTTTGGTTATTGCGTGGTGGCTGATGCTCGGGGCATGGAACAGCAGACAAAGTCGAATCTTGGGCTCTGGCGCAGACGAATACAAACGTGTCGCAGCTGCATCACTTTGGCTGTTTGGGATAGTGGCCATCGTTTCTTATGTGCTTCGAATCGAAACTGCCAGAGGTTACGTCGGCATTGCGCTGCCGGCCGGATTACTTGGACTGCTACTCGCGCGCTGGCTGCTGAGGCAGCACCTATCTGTCGACCGCCAGGGCGGCTCCAGCATGTCACGGTTGATGATTCTGGGTGGCCCGAGCGCAGTCGCGCATCTGGCGGACACGCTTGCTGGAGCGAGGCACTCCGGCTACCTGCCTATCGCTGCCTACACCCCTGGCGGCCCGGATAAGAACATCAGCGCAGATATTTCGGGGCTGCCCGTACTCGGATCAGACCCTGCAATCCCGTCGATACTGGCTGCAATCGACGAATCCAAAGCTGATGCCGTCGCTGTTTCCGCTGGCGTGCAGTTGCACCCGCAGACACTTCGTCATCTGGGTTGGGAACTAGCTGCCCGGAACGTTGGTCTAATCATGGCCCCGGCGTTGACTGACATTGCAGGTCCTCGTATACACACCCAACAAGTCGCCGGGCTTCCGCTTATCCATGTAACTACGCCGACCTTGGAAGGTGGGCAACGGGTTGCGAAACGCCTCTTCGACGTTGCAGTGTCCGCCGTCCTAATTGTTTGTGCATCCCCCCTCATGGCGCTTATCGCACTCGCCGTCAAGCTCGACAGCCGCGGACCGGCCCTATTTCGTCAGGAGCGCGTGGGAATCGAGGGCGCACCTTTCAAGATGCTGAAGTTTCGCTCAATGGTGGTGGACGCGGAATCGCAGCTCAGCACCCTCGCCCGTGAGAACGAAGGTAGCGGCGTTTTGTTCAAGATGAAAAGCGATCCGCGTGTAACCCGAGCCGGGGGGTTCCTGCGCCGATACAGCTTGGATGAGCTCCCCCAACTGTTCAACGTCTTCTCCGGCTCAATGAGCTTAGTTGGTCCCCGTCCACCTCTGCCGCGAGAGGTCGAAGCTTACGAACACGATGTGCGTCGGCGATTGTTGGTCAAACCTGGGCTGACGGGACTCTGGCAAGTCAGTGGACGTTCAGATCTGTCGTGGCAAGACTCCGTGCGTCTGGACCTCTACTACGTCGAAAACTGGTCCTTAGCAGGAGACTTGGTGATTCTGCTGCGAACCGCGCGCGCGGTATTTCAGCGCACCGGCGCCTACTGATGACTGAGATATCCACTTAATGCAAGCTGGAAGGATTCTGCCTAATGCCAGGACCCCATGAGACACGCCCGCGGGGGCTTAATCACAATGAGGCCACGAAACGATCCCGTAAGCGTCGGATTCGCCGAGTTCTTATATCGTTTCTTGGCTGTCTGGTGCTTCTAGTTGTGGCGGCATCATGGCTCGCATACAAAGCGTCCCGGGTGAATGCAGACTTGTCTGCAGCAGCGGACCTCGTGCAGCAGATGAAACACGAAATATCTTCATCCGACACAAGCGGTGCAGCCTCGACTGTTGAGCAGATGTCGCACTACACCGAGAGTGCAAAGAACTCCGCGCAGGACCCTGTGTGGACCCTCGCGTCGGGAATGCCTTGGATTGGTCCCAATCTTTCGGCTGTGACAGAAGTAGCTCGTTCGGCGGACGACGTTACGCAGTTGGGAATGGCTCCGCTCGTGAGGATCTCCAATTCTCTCGATTGGAGAGAGCTCGTTCCAAAATCTTCGGGATCGAATCTGACTCCGCTAAAGAATGCAGCGCCGACGGTGTCGTCTGCAGCGTATGCAGTCGCAGCATCGGCAGACAGACTCAACAGCATTCACTCCGAAAACCTGCTTCCGCAGGTGTCCGCCCCCCTCGCAAGTGCACGCGAAGAGCTTCAACAAGCGACCACCGCACTGAACACCGCGGCGAATGTCGCACAAATTGCTCCGGACATGTTGGGCGCAGACGGGCCCAAGCGCTACCTGCTGATGATCCAAAACAACGCAGAAACGCGTGCCTCCGGAGGTATTCCGGGCGCTCTCGCCGAACTAACTATCGACCAGGGGAAACTGAGTCTCGGCAAACAGAGCTCCGCTACTGAGCTTGGGACCATGACACCGGTTCTACCTGTCGAGGCCCAGCAGCAACAAATTTTCTCGAGCCGTATCGGTAAGTATATGCAGGACGTGAACCTTACTCCTGATTTTCCGACCGCGGCCGCTACAGCAAAAGCCATGTGGCAGCAAAAGACCGGTGAGAGCCTTGACGGAGTAATTTCCATCGACCCCGTGGCCTTCAGTTATCTTTTGGATGCCACCGGCCCCATCAAGATCACCAATCCGCAGGTGGCAGCCCTGGCCAAAGGCAGACTTCCTGTCGACTTGACAAAGGAGAACATAGTTTCCACGCTGCTGTCAGACGTCTACGCCAAGATCGAGGACCCAAAGCTGCAGGACGCCTATTTTGCCGGCGTAGCCCAAGAGGTGTTTGGCGCGCTTTCGGGAGGAAATGGTGAGGCCAAGGCTTTGGTAGCAAGTCTCACCCGTGGTGTTGAAGAGGGCCGAGTCTCGTTATGGTCCGCAAGCGCAGCTCAGCAAGCGATTATTGGAAACTACAAATTGGGTGGGGCCGTCAGCGGACCAAACGTCTCCCCGGCCGAGTTCGGTGCCTATTTCAACGACGGAACTGGCGCCAAGATGGACTACTACATCAAACGAACAGTTCAACTCATTAGGAAGTGCTCCAAGGACGGCTATGAGGAGACGGCCGTTCGAATCGTGAGCACAAATACAGCACCTGCAGATGCAGCGAAGTCGTTGCCCGCATACGTCACCGGCGGCGGCCACTATGGCGTGCCGCCAGGGACCGTCCGGACAAATGTCGTCGTCTACGGACCGGTCCAAGCAAACATCGAATCAGCCACGCTCGACGGACAGAAGACTCCCTTCGCGCCTTACCTGCACGCGAACAGGCCAGTAGGCGTGGTTGCTCAGCAACTCACACCAGGTCAAACCGAAGCCGTGGAGTTCACCTTTGGGAAGATCGTCCAGCGCACGGAACCTAACTTGGTTGTCACACCCACTGTCCAGCCTGTAAAGGACGTTATTCTTCCGACGGAAAACGCGTCCTGTGGGCAAGGCTAGTGACAGTCGCGTTAACACTATGTAAACCGACTGGATTGAGGTTGGTGACATGCCACGACGGATGGTATCTTTTTCTTGGGATATTCATCCGTAGATCTGCACACGGTCTCGTGCAGAGGGGACATTTCCCCGAATCGGGTACCACACTTTCACGTCTCCGGGGGGACAAATATGAAGAAGACTTTCGCTGCACTCGCGCTTGCAGGCTCCATCGCACTTATTGGCTCGGCACCCGCCATGGCCGCAACGTACCCGGCGCTTCCGCCGCAGGCAGCCGTTTCCGACGGCACCGTCGGCCCCGGTGAGACCTTCGTCTTCCGCGGCCAGGGCTTCCTTGCTGGCGAACGGCTCGTCATCCGCGTTACGCCCGGCCAGGCTCCCGCCTCCAACGGTGCAAACATCGCCGGCAGCCGGGCCGTGGCAGCTCGCATCAACGTTGTGGCCGAGGCGCAAACCCTGACCACCACGGCGGACGCCAAGGGCGCATTCTCCCTGCCGATCGCGATCAACGAGGCCGGCACCTACAGCCTGACCGCAACCGGTGAAACCTCCGGTGTGACCGTCGGCCCCGTCACGGTCACAGTTGCAGCCGCGCTGGCCAACACCGGCGGGTCCATTGCAGGCACCACCGGCGGCGCTCCGCTGGCCAACACCGGCGGCTTGGCCAACACCGGCGCTGACTCCGGCCTGGTCCTGTGGACCCTGGTTGGCGCCGGCGCTCTGGCTGCCGGCGCAACCTCAGTGGTAGTGGTTCGCCGCCGCGCCAAGGCTGATGCTGCTGCCTAAGCGAAACGCTCCTTAGCACCAACGAAGGTGGGTGCATCTCCGGAAACGGAGATGCACCCACCTTTTGCTTTGTGTGGTAACTATTAGGGCTATGGGGAGACATTGGCACAAAACACCACGCGAGTACGACTTTTCCCTTCCCCTCCCCCGGCCACAAGTACTCCGCTACGCCCTTTTGGCGCTCCTCGCTGTATGCTCCCTCGCAACGGCCGCGTTCGCCCTTCTTCGAGCCTCCTGAGGCTCCGTTGAGAACCCTCCGGAACCAACGGCTCTGGCGCAGAGTCCTGGCCGCCATGCTCGTTCCCCAGGCCTTGGTGGCCTTTTGGCCATCCCCAATCGACCAGCCAGTTCAGGGGCACTTGGCAAGTGCTTTAGCTCTTCTTCACCAGCACGGCCTTCCAGCGTGGGTGAACTATACGTTCGTGGAAGCGGCTGCTAACGTCCTGCTGTTTGTCCCACTCGGAATAGTCAGTAGCCTGGCCTTTCCCAGAAAGTACTGGTGGCAGATCGGGGCCCTCGGGTTGCTGGTTTCGGGGTGCATCGAACTGAGTCAGCTCCTGTTTCTTCACGCCCGCCTTGCAGCGTTGTCAGATGTTGTAACCAACATTGCAGGAGCGACAATTGGTGCACTTCTGGTGACATTAATAAGGTACAAACTCAACACTAGCCATGACCCAACGCGTGCTTCCTGCCGCGCTTGAGATGACAGATTTGGTTCCATTTCGACTCGTATTGGAAAATATAACAATGCGCGGAATTATCCTCGCCGGGGGAACCGGTTCACGTCTTCATCCAATTACCTTGGGCATCAGTAAACAACTGGTCCCGGTCTACGACAAACCCATGATCTACTACCCGCTGTCCACGCTCATGCTGGCGGGTATCCGGGACATCCTGATCATCACCACACCACACGACGCAGACCAGTTCCAGCGGCTTCTGGGCGACGGCAGCCGCTTCGGGGTGAACATCACGTACACCCAGCAGCCCTCCCCGGACGGCCTGGCTCAGGCCTTTATCCTGGGCGCTGAGCACATTGGTGACGGGCCCGTGGCCCTGGTACTTGGTGACAACATCTTCTATGGCCAAGGTATGGGAACGCGGCTCCGTCGCTTCGAAAACATCGATGGCGGAGCCGTGTTCGGCTACCGGGTTGCAGACCCCTCAGCCTACGGCGTGGTGGAGTTCGACGAGACCGGACGGGCGATCTCCCTCGAGGAAAAGCCTGCGGAGCCCAAGAGCCACTATGCAGTGCCCGGTCTTTACTTCTATGACAACGATGTAGTTCAGATTGCCCGCGATCTGAAGCCTTCTGCCCGCGGCGAGCTGGAAATTACCGACGTCAACCGGGTTTACCTGGAGCGCGGCAAACTGCAGGTGGAGATCCTGCCCCGCGGCACCGCCTGGCTGGACACGGGGACCTTCAATGACCTCAACGAGGCCTCGGAATTTGTCCGTACCGTGCAGCACCGGCAGGGACTGTCCATCGGCTGTCCCGAGGAAATCGCCTGGCGCCTGGGCTTCCTTACCGACAATGAACTGCAAGAACGCGCCGAGCCGCTTGCTAAGAGCGGCTACGGCAAATACTTGCTGGAGTTGCTGGGAGAAAATGCCGAGACCTCCGCTGAGCGGCTGGAACTCGTAAACCGCTGAAACTCCGACAATCGCATTAAATGACGTCGGGCCCACCACGAACTGTGGTGGGCCCGATTTGTTTGCGGCCTGCGTTAGCCCACGAAGCTCTTCATCCAGGTCTTGAGGTCCTCGCCGAACTCCACGCGCTCGGAAGCAAGGGTGATGACGGCCTTGAGGTAGCTCAGCTTGTCCCCGGTGTCGTAGCGGCGGCCCTTGAAGACCACGCCGTACACGCCGGAACCTTCGCCCTCGCCGGCGGCCAGGGTCTGCAGGGCGTCGGTCAGCTGGATCTCGCCGCCGCGGCCCGGCTCCGTGTTCTCCAGGACACCGAACACGTTGTGGTGCAGCACGTAACGGCCGATGACCGCCAGGTTGGACGGCGCCTCGCCAACGGCCGGCTTCTCCACCAAGCTGTTGACGCGGACATAGTCCTCGCCTTCAACAACAGAGATGTCCGCGCAGCCGTAGGCGCTGATCTGAGACGGATCAACTTCGATCAGGGCGATCACGGAACCACCGGTCTTCTGCTGCACCTCCATCATGGTGCCCAGCAGGTCCTCGGCCTCGTCAATGAGGTCGTCACCCAGGAGCACGGCAAAGGGCTCGTCGCCCACGTGCTGCTGTGCGCAGAGGACCGCGTGGCCCAGGCCCTTGGCCTCGCCTTGGCGGACGTAGTGGATGGGACCCAGGTTGGAGGCGTACTCCACCAAGCCCAGCTTGTCCTTGTCGCCCTTGGCCTCCAGCGCAGCTTCCAGGCCGGGTTCGCGGTCGAAGTGGTCCTCCAGGGCGCGCTTGTTGCGGCCCGTGATCATCAGCAGGTCGGTGAGGCCTGCGTCAATCGCTTCCTCCACCACATACTGGATGGCCGGGCGGTCTACCACCGGCAACATTTCCTTCGGCATTGCCTTGGTGGCGGGCAGGAAGCGTGTCCCCAATCCGGCAGCAGGAATGACGGCTTTGGTAATAGCTTTCCCCTTAGTCATAGCTGAACCTTAACAAATTTGCTGTGGCAAACGGCAATCGGATGCGCATTAGGGAAGGCCTATTCAGCGCTGGATCAGAGTCCGCGGAGGTCCCTAACGAGCCTCGGTACGGCCTTGAAAAACCGCGCCCACCTGCTGCGATGTTGATTCAGTCGCCCTACGAAAGACATATCCGCATAGATGTTCCCGCTAAGGAAGACTTCGGTTCGAGGGAAGACTGCCCGCCACAAAAGATTTGGTTTGCTCCTCCACGGGGCCTGGAGAAGGGCAATGAGCCGGGCGCTACCAGGCTCCCGCGCCGCCACACGGTTGCGCCATTCCTGGGACGGTTCCGGCCATTCGGGAGCCATGGATGGGAGAAGCAGACCTTCGACGAAGGGGCGCAGGGCCGCCAGGGAACCCGTAGCAGCCGCGAGGTCCAGAAGTTCTTCGTCCCGGGATTCCCGATGTGTGAGGCCGGAAAGGTACTCAAGCTCCTGACGGCAGGAAGGCAGTTCAGGCGACCGCAAAGCGTGCAAAGCCAGAAACAAAATCCCAAGCGACTTCGTGGGGACTCTCAGCCGCTGCCCTGCAAGTTCCATGTGGGCGGTGCTCGCCCACAATGTCTCGAAGCAATTGCCGGCGAGATCTTCCATTCCTGGAAAGCGAAAGTGGACGTCAATGCAGCAAGGCCACTCTGGATGGTCGAGGGTGACCGAGTGCTTTGGGAACGTTTTGTTGTCCGGGTCCGCGGGGCGTTCCCTCCAACCCCGCGCACTAAGGCCCTCCAGCAAATCATGCAGCCTCGAGGGGTCAACATAAACGTCCACATCTGACGATACTTTCGCGTGCCGCAGCCCTTGAAGGACACTGGCTGGCCCCTTGATGAAGAAGACCCGAATGCCCAGGACGTCCGCCAGCCGCGCAACGAGAGCATGCCCTAGGAGTACGCCTTCCGGGAGACTGAGCTGGGCATCCTTGGCAGAGTGAGCCATGAGGCCTAGATCCTGACCCTGCGGCCGCCAGGAATTGCCTCCGATACGTCTATGGCGTCTGGGTCCTGCCATTCACTGAGGGGCTCCGGCTCCTCCAATGATTGCGGGGGAACCGAGGTGTAGGTTCCGTAATAGGAGTAGGCATCAGTCCCCTTCGTGGGAACGTAGTTGAGCACGGCTCCCAGGACGCGTCCCTTGACCTTTTCAAGGTTCCCCAGGGACTGGTCCAGCTGCTCCTGGGTGGTCCTGCCGGTCCGGATTACGACAATGGCACCGTCCGCCGCGCGGGAGAGGACGGCAGCATCCGTTACAGGCAGCAGCGGCGGCGCGTCTATCAGGACAACAGCATTCTTGGCCAAGGTGGTGAGCATGTTCTTCATGGCGCGGGAGCCAAGCAATTCACTGGGGTTGGGCGGGATGCGTCCCGATCCCAGGACTGAAAGGTTGGGCAGCGCCCCCCACGGCTGGAGGACATCGCTGAGCTCCGCTGTGCCCGTGAGGACATCGGTGACTCCGACTCCAGGGACAAGGTTGAAGACGTCCACCAGCGTGGGCCGCCGGAGGTCGCCGTCGACCACTACGACGTTTTCTCCCGCTGCCGCCATGGTGACCGCGAGATTGGCAGTGACTGTCGACTTGCCTTCCGCCTGCATGGAGCTGGTGACCACGATGATCCGTGGCGGCTGGTCGACATCAAGGAAGCTGAGGTTGGTGCGCAGCTCGCGGAGGGCTTCGGCCATGGCCCCGCCGGCGTCGTGAAGCTGCGCGGCGCTGCCCGCGTCCACGATGGTGCTTTTCCCGTCCAAACGGTGGTCCACAGGGAGGGTGCCGATCACGGGGACGCCGAACAGCCGCTCGATGTCCGCAGCCTTCCGGATCCGCCGGTCCAAGTGCCGGCGGACCAGCGCATACGCCACCCCCAGCGCCAGGCCGACAAGGGCGCCCAGGGCCAGGTTGAGCTTGGTGTTGGGTGACGTGGGGCTGACGGGAAGGACGGCTTTGCCCAGGGGCAGCACCCGGACAGCTGTTGCTGCGTCCGCCTGTGACCCGGCGCTGGCCTGAGCCCCACCGTTTGCCTGCCCCGCTGAGTCGGTGGCTGGCGCGGTTTCTATGGCCTCAACCTGGGCAGCCAGGCCGTTGACCCAGGCATCGGCTACGCGCTGGGCGGTTGCTGGATCGGTGGACTGTGCAGTCACCTTGATCTCTGCCGTGTCCAGCGGAACCTTCACGGTGATGCTGCCAAGCAGGGCATCGGCGGATGTCTTCAGGTCCAGCGATTGGATGACCCGGTCCGCGACGAGGCGCGATTTCGCCACCGACTCGTAATTCTTGACCTTGGCCTTGGCCAGGCTGTCCCCGGCCAGCGCCAGGCTGACATTGTCAGAGCCCGGCGTGACCACGATGCCACTGGAGTCGGAGGAGTAGACCTTGGGCTGCAGAACGGTCCATCCCGCGGCTGCCAATGTGGCCAGCAGGGTGAAAGCCACAACGGCCTTCCAGTACACCCGCAGGATGGCCAGGTAGTCCGTAAGGTCGAGTCCCGGCGACGCCTCCGTGGACGTTGTTATTGTGCTCATGGTGATTCCTCAAATTCAGGTCTTTGTCTGCGCCTCGAGGGCTGTTCAGTGTGCGCGGCGTTCCAATACCGACGTGGCGATGAGCTGCTCTACGGCGGTGGCGACGGTGGCCCGGTAGCCTTCGGGCTCACCGTGCAGTTCCGCGATGTGTTCCGTCAGTTCCTCCAGGCCCCTCGGCACGGAGCAGGCTTCCCAAAGTGCCGGGCCGATCCCACTGAGACGCACGATCTCGTTGTCCAGCATGACCAGCAGGTCGCGGCCAATCTTCACTGCATCCCTCGAGGCCCTCCGCCGGATACTCCCAGCGGGAAGGAGTCGCCTCCGGGCAGCATCCGGCGCTGCGGCTTCCCATTCCGGCCCTGACGTTGGCTGCAGCCGGAACAGGGGCTCCAGGGCAACCGGAAGGTCCGCTGCCTCCGCATAGGTCACCTGCCACACTCCCCCGACACTCTCGATGAGACGGCAAAGTGACTGCAGCGGGTCCACGACGTCGGCCTGCGAGGAGGACTCGGGAATCAGTGCGAGCAGGGCGTCGGCCAGCGGTACCCGCTCCAGTACCGGTGCTACCGGATTGGGCGCTTGGACACGGTTCAGGAGCACGATGGACTGGATGAAGGGCAAGGCCGGGGCCGGCTGAAGTCCAAACTCGTCCGGTCCAGCCTGGCGTTTAGGTGCTCCGGCTCCCTGCTTGACCGATAAGGGCTTGGGGTAGGGAACCACGGAGCCGTCCCAGGCGATGGCAACTGTCTCGTCCGTGACATAGCCGTACGTCCTGGCCAGCACGGAAGCTGCGGTGGTCTTTCCTGTTCCAGACTTGGCTACCAGTGCCACCACGGCCCCGGTGCCCGGATCCGCAACCCCGCAGGCGTGGAGCATGGTCAGTTCACCGGCGTTGGCCAGAATCGCGGACACTGTGAGCCGGGACGTGAGATTCTCAGCCAGCTCCTCAAAGGACGCCGCTCCGATATGGAAGGTGCCGTCCCCGTACTTCATGGAGGCGCAGGTGACTGAGGCGGTGAACTGACTGCCAGCAGCGGGTTCCATTGGCTCCGGCGGCAGCAGGGGCTGGGGGCTGCTGACGATACACCGCGTCCAGGCCAAGCTCATTGATACCCGCTGCTGCCACGTGACCGCATGGCCCCAGCGGACCACAAACCGCTGCCCCAAGACCTTTAGGCACAGCAGATCACCGCCTCGTGCCAACTCCTCGAACAGGCGCTGCTGCCACGCCGACTGTTCGTTCCCCGTGATCCCTGCGGACGTCATGCCGTTAGTGGGAAGCGCCGCGGGCAGCCTCGATCAGGCGCTGCGCTTCGAGGCTGGCCAGGAATGCCTCCACCTGGGCCTGCATCTGTCCCGACTGGTCCTCGAAGGTGGCCTCGAGCTCAGCGAAGATGTCCTGCTCGCTCCGCTGGCCGTCAATGAGGTCCCAGATGACCGCTGCCGGCCCTTCCAGGACCACGGGCTGGGTTGCGTCGAGGTGCAGCAGGGCGACGCGGGCCCGCGGTTCTGTGCAGACTTCTGCGACCAGGCCGCCACGCTTCCAGACCATGGTCAGTGGTTAACTGTTAGAGCGCCGGTGAGAATACGGCTGGTGCCATCGGGAAGCCTGAGCGTAATGGTCAGTGTGTAGGTGTACGATACTTTGCTCGGCTGCGAACCGGAGATGCGCTCGTATTGGAACGAGATGGGGAAATTCAGGGTTTGGCCGCCCGTAACGCCGCCGCTGTAAGTGAACGTAGCGTTGTATTCATGGGTGCTAGAGTAGGAAGCCCCGGACAGCGTCAGGGGGCTTGACCCGGCCTGGATGGACTGGACGCCCGCCCCCGCGGCAACCGTTGCTGTTGGTTTGATGTTCACGGTGCCGCTGACGGCGCCGGTAAAAGTGGTACCGCTGTTCGTGATTTGGAAACCCGTTGGGCCGGTACCCGTGCGGTTGGTACCCGTGCCGGTACCCGTTGAGCTAATAAGGGAAATGCTCGAGCCAGGCCCTGTCAGGGCGGCCGTAGCTGAGACGCCGGAGGCAGCAGCGGCCGGAGCAGCAATGGCCGTTGCAATGACGGGCAGCGACCAGGCAACGCCTGCGACTACCCGCCGGCGGCTGAAACCGTTCTCTTCCTGACCATCGACTTCCGCGTTCAAAACCTCAGACAATTGTGCCCCCAGAGTAGTCTTTACACGCCGCTGCCCAGATGAGACCGGCAGCGCGCATCAGCCGGATTTGTCCGGCTGCGCCTACTCTTACGAACGGTAATTAAGTTTTCTGCAATTGCCTTGCAAGGTTCAATCAAGAATTCTGCAAGGGTCTTGATCTAAATCTCGAATCAGCGACCGCCTGTGAACTTCGGCTCGCGCTTCTCCTGGAACGCCCGGAACCCCTCGGCGTAGTCCTCGGTCTTGCAGAGCCGCGCCTGCTCCTCATTTTCCTCCTGCATGGCCTGCCACAGGCCCAGGCGCTGGTCGCGGATGCGCGCCACCAACTCCTTCGAGGCAACGAACGCCTCGGTAGCTCCGGCCGCCACGCGCGAAACGATCGCCCGGGTGGACTCCAGCAGCTCACCAGCGGGCATGGCGCGGCTGAACATCCCCTGCGCCACCGCTTCGGCCCCCGAGATCAGGTCGGCCGTGTAGATGAGGTCCAGTGTCCGGTGCATGCCCAGCCGCTCCGTGAAGTACCAGTGCCCGCCCGAGTCCAGAGTGGCCCCCAGCTTGGCGAACGGCGAGCCGAACTTGGCGTTCTCCGCCACGTACACCACGTCCGTGGCCAGCAGCAGCCCCAGCCCCACGCCCAGGCACGCCCCCTGCGCCGCAGCGAACGTCGGCGCCGGGAAAGCGGCCATCTTCTTCAGCAGCGGCTCCACCAGCCCGCCCAGATACGCGGCAGCGTCGTCACTCTCCGGCGTGACCCCCGCAATGTCCCGGCCCGCGCAGAAGGCACGGCCCTCTCCCCTCAGCAGCAGCGCCCGCACCTCACCGCGTGAGGCGGCGGCAGCAGCGTCGTCGTACGCGTGGGTTAAATCCCGCAGCGCCTGCTCATCCAGCGAGTTCAGCTTCTGCGGCGCGTCCAGAACGACTTCTGCAACACCGTTGCTGATGGAAAGGGAAATCATGGAACTCCTATGTTCAGACGGGCAAGGGGTAAGGCTTAGACGTCGAAGTCGACCGTGACTTCTTTGCTGGTGGGGTGGCTCTGGCAGGTGAGGACGTAGCCCCTGTCCAGCTCATCCTGCTCCAGCGCGTAGTTCTCGTCCATGGTCACGCTGCCGGTGACCACCTTGGCCCGGCAGGTGCCGCAGACTCCCCCGGCGCACGCGAACGGCACGTCCGGGCGCACCCGCAGCGCCGCGTTCAGGATGGACTCGCGGGCGTGGGTGGGGCTGGCCACCTCGCCCTGCAGGCCGTCCAGCTTGAACGTGATCTTGTACGTCTCCTTGGACTCGTCCACCACCACCGGACGGCCGGCGTTGCCCTCCGGGCGGTCCGGCTTGCCGGAGGTGAACAGCTCGAACCGGACGTTCTCCGGCTTCACCCCGCGCTCGGCCAGGGTGTCCCGGCACAGCTGCACCAGCTCGAACGGCCCGCACAGGAACCATTCGTCCACATCGTCTGCGTGCAGGGCGGTGCCCAGCAGCTGCTGCAGCTTCTCCGAATCAATCCGGCCGCTCAGCAGCGGTGCGATCCGCTGCTCGCGGGAGAGCACGTGGTGGATGGCCAGCCGCTGCGGGTACTTGTCCTTCAGGTCCGCCAGCTCCTCCAGGAACATCACGTCCATGGCGGCCTTGTTGGCGTAGATCAGGTCGAACCGGGTCTCCGGGTTGGCGGCCAGCAGCGTCCGGGCGATGGCGATCACCGGCGTGATGCCGGAGCCGGCGGCGATGGCCACAAAGTTCCCGGCCTCCCCCGCCAGGTCCTCCGGGTGGTTCATGGAGTTCATGACGTTCTGGTCCACCGCCACGCCGTCCCGGCCGTGCTTGGATACGAACGCGCCCATGGGGCTCATCACCTCCAGGGTGTCCCCGGCCTTCAGCTCGGCGTTGGCCCATGTGGAGAACAGCCCGCCCAGGTCCTTCTTGATGGCCACGCGGATCTCGCTGGTGCCGTCCGGGAAGCTGCGCGGCTCGGCGCAGATGGAGTAGCTGCGGCGGATTTCCTTGGGCTCGCCGGTCTCATCCGGGAGCGTGGTGCGCAGGGCCACGTACTGGCCGGGCAGGTAGTCGAACTTGCCGGCGAGCTCGGCCGGCACATGGAAGCCGACCTCGATGGCGTCGTCGGTGAGCCGGCGCACCTCCTTGACCTCGAGGGTGTGGAAGGACGGACGACGGCGGCCGGTCACCTCAGCCTCTTCGGCGGCGGTCTGGCGGACAACAGGCATGGCGGTTCCTTACAGGACTTTGAAGTAGTCGAACGGTTCCTTGCAGTCCTGGCACACATACAGCGCCTTGCAGGACGTGGAACCGAAGCGGGTGAGTTCCTTGGTGTTGAGGCTGTTGCACTGCGGGCACTTCACGGCCAGGCTTAGCCGGATGGGGCCGGAGTGGCCGCCGGCTTTGGAGTTGCCGGTGGGCGGGGCGATGCCGTATTCCTGCAGTTTCTGCTTTCCGGCCTCGGTCATCCAGTCCGTGGTCCAGGCCGGTGCCAGGACCAGGTCCACCTGGACGTCGTCGTAGCCTTCCTTCTTGAAGGCGGTGTAGAGGTCGTCGCGGATGGCGTCCATGGCCGGGCAGCCCGAGTACGTGGGCGTGATGGTGACGGTGACTTTTCCGTCCTGTACTTCCACGTTGCGCAGGATGCCGAGGTCCGCGATGCTGAGCACCGGAATCTCCGGGTCGCAGACCGTGGCCGCGATGTCCCACGCGTCCTGCTGCGGGGTGCGGGCACGGGTTTCGAAGTCCGAGATGTACATTTCGGTCACCAGCTGGCTCCGGGATGCTCGCGGGCCAGCACCTGCATTTCGGCGAGGATGTAGCCCAGGTGCTCCGAGTGCTTGCCGTAGCGGCCGCCGCCCGGGGCTGCGGGAACGTCCGGGACCTCCAGTTCGGCTTCCGTGAGGATTTCACCGGTCAGGCGGTCAAAGCCTTCCTTCAGGGAGGAGGGCGCGACGGCGGCACCCGCCCCAGCGAGGCGCTGCGTCAGGTCATCGTCCCGAAACAGTTCGCCGACGTACGGCCACATGGTCCGCAGGCCGTGGATCATCCGCTGGCGCGATTCGTCGGTGCCGCCGGCCAGGCGCAGGACCCACTGGGCTGTGTGGTCCCGGTGGTAGTCCACTTCCTTCACGGCCTTGGCGGCGATGGCTGCGATGGTGGCGTCCGTGGATTCGGTGAGGCGGCGGTAGAGCAGGTACTGGTAGTAGCTCACCACGAACTGGCGGGCGATGGTGGCCGCGAAGTCGCCGTTGGGCTGCTCGAACAGCTGCACGCTGCGGAACTCGTGCTCGCGGCGGAAGTAGGCCAGGTCATCCTCGCTCTTGGCCGTGCCGTCTTCGGTGAGCATGCCTGCTCCGGCGTAGGTGAGGAAGCTGCGGGCGTGGCCCAGCTGGTCCAGGGCGATGTTGCCCAGGGCGATATCCTCCTCCAGCTCGGGGGCGCGGGAGATCCAGTGGCCCAGGCGCTGCGCGAGGATCAGGGCGTCGTCGCCCAGGCGGAGGGCGTACTCGGCGATGTCCTCTGTTGGCTTTACCAGGCCGGTGCGGACCTCCAGAGCGATGTCCTCCGGGCGGAGGGCGTTGCCGGGGGTGATTCTTGTTGCGCTGGCGTTGGAATCGCCGCCTGCCACACCGGTGGAGATGTCGCCGTGGCCGGTGGTTGCTTCTGTTGTTTCGGGGGTGCTCACAGGTGCTTCACCCCTTCGCTCTTGGTGTAGTACGTGGCGTGCCGGTAGTCCTTGCCCTGCGGGGACTCGAAGAAGGAGCCCTTGGAGTCGGGGTCGCTGGCGGCGATGGCGTCCGCCGGGACCACCCAGATGGAGACGCCCTCGTTGCGGCGGGTGTAGAGGTCGCGTGCGTTCCGCAGGGCCATGGCGGCGTCCGGGGCGTGCAGGGATCCGGCGTGGACGTGGCTCAGGCCGCGGCTGGAGCGGACGAAGACCTCCCAGAGGCCCCACGCGCTCCGGTCGTGGTGCTCCTCGGGTGCAGGGGATGCCTTGGGGGCTTCGCGGTTGATTTCGGTGGCGGCGCTTGCGGGGGCGTCCGGGTTGCCGTGCGGGCTCATGCTGCGTATTCCTTCGTCGTCATTGACTCTTTTGCCTGCTGTTTTGCTGCGTAAGCCGCCGCTGCCTCGCGGACCCAGGCGCCGTCGTCGTGCGCTTCCCTCCGTCGCTCAAGGCGCTGGGCGTTGCAGGGACCGCGGCCGGCCAGGACTTCCTGGAACTCGTGCCAGTCCAGGGGGCCGTGCTCCCACTTTTTGGTGTCCTCGTTGAAGCGGACCTGGTCATCCGGGAGGGTGAGGCCCAAGACCCGGACCTGCTCCACCATCATGCCCACGAAGCGGCTGCGGAGCTCGTCATTGCTGAACCGCTTAATGTTCCAGGCCATGGACTGCTTGGAGTTGGGCGAATCGTCGTCCGGCGGGCCGAACATCATCAGGGCCGGGGCGTACCAGCGGTTCACGGCGTCCTGGGCCATCTGCTTCTGCTCCGGGGTGCCGTTGGAGAGCTCGAGGAGGATCTCGAAGCCCTGGCGCTGGTGGAAGGACTCTTCCTTGCAGATGCGCACCATGGCGCGGCCGTAGGGGCCGTAGGAAGCGCGGCACAGCGGGACCTGGTTGCAGATGGCTGCGCCGTCCACCAGCCAGCCGATGGCGCCCATGTCCGCCCAGGTCAGGGCCGGGTAGTTGAAGATGCTGGAGTAGCGGGCCTTGCCGGCGATGAGGTCGTCCATCATCTTGTCCCGGCTTTGGCCCAGGGTTTCGGCGGCGCTGTAGAGGTAGAGCCCGTGGCCGGCTTCGTCCTGGACCTTGGCCATGAGGATGGCCTTGCGCTTCAGGCTGGGGGCGCGGGAAATCCAGTTGGCTTCCGGCTGCATGCCGATGATCTCGGAGTGCGCGTGCTGGGAGACCTGGCGCAGGAGGGTCTTGCGGTAGGCCGCGGGCATCCAGTCGCGGGGCTCGATGCGCGAGTCCTCGGCGATGATGCGGTCGAAGTGGGCCTGGCCTGCGGCTTCTTCTTCCGGGGTTAGCTCAGCGGGCACTGACTGCAGGTTCTGCGCTGCCATGGTTGCTCCTATGCAAAGACCGTCTGGGACGTGCCGAATTATTTACCGACCGTTCGTTCAGGATATGCGGGAGCGGCGGACCCCGTCAAGCGTGTCCTCCCCCTTGCGCTTCCGTCGCACACCGGCCTTGCGCTCCATAACCGGCCCCGGCCCACACCGGTTATGCGGCGCCTAGCCGGTTACGCGATCCGGCCCGTCCAACGCCCGCTCACCTCTGGCGCCCCTTCCTGCAACGCCTGCTCAGGTTCTGCACGTTTTCCTCCAACGCCCGCTCAGCTCCTGCACGTTTTCCTCCAACGCCCGCCCACCTCCTGCACGTTTTCCTCCAACCCCGCCCACCTCCTGCACCTGGGGTGCGTGCCGCCGTCGTAATACAGCCCGAGTACTCTGGTCCACCCGCTCATCGCCGTCATATACTGACCGGGCTTTGATTGGCCCAAAACAGCGAAATCTCACGGTTCGGCGTCTCGACGCCGGCGACAGCCACAGCGCGCAGCATCCCGAATCCACAGACACCGGCGGATGGTCATGAGACGTTTCCTCGCACTCGTATTTGCTGCTGCGCTGGCCTGCACAGCCGTGCCGCTACTGGGCTCAGGTACCGCCCGGGCTGCCGGACTGTGCGTGGGGGCACCTCCAGCCGACGGCACCGTGTACGCGGAGACCCGGCAGTTCGTGGATACCCAGTCGTGGTGGATGCCGGACACCGACCAGGCCAACAACGCGATCACCAACACCGGCCACGCCCACATGGGGGCGTGCATCCCGGAACGCGAAACCATCAGCTCGGGCAACGTCATCGTAAATGTCCGGGTGATCCTCCACGACAACCCGGGCAAGGCCGATTACGTGGCCATGGTGTTCAAAACCTCCGACAACGAATTCGTCGTCCAGAAGTGTTACCTGCGGGCCGCAGCACCGGACTTCAGCTGCCCCAGCCCGGCCGGCTCCGGCGAAGGCGACTTCACGTGCAACGGGACCTGCGAGCGCTGGCTGACGTTCTCCCGGCCAATTTCCGCCTTCAACCATTCGGGGCTGCAGGAGGTCCGTTTCCGCGGGTTCGTTCAGGAGCCTGACGGCAACGAGATGCGGACCAACTTCAACTGGCAGGTCATCATCCAAAACGGCAAGTCCCCATCCGACGTCTCACGGGATGCGTTCCTGCGGGGCAAGGGCTGGTACACGCACGCCGGGTACTGCGAGGCCTCACTGCAGACTGCTCCCCTTCCCGACGGGCCGGTGTCGGGCATCTGGTCTCCTCTGGCGGACCTGGCCTCCCACGGCGACGGCTCACGCCCGGCCACCCATTCGTTCGTCTCCATCGACCCGGACTTCCACGCCGTTCCGGCCAACCCCGGGACCGTCCTGTGGGACGCGGCGGGGCCTTACGGACCCGACCCTTCGGGGGCCACCCCCGTCTCGATTGATACGAAGACCCTTGCCAACGGCGTCCACAAGCTGCACCTGCGGACGTCGTGCCGGGACGACAAGCTGGGGTCCACCAACTCCGGCGTGACCGTCGTTCCCTTCACCGTGGCCAACTGAGGGCCACCCCTGGGAGCAGGGTGACGATACAGCGTGCGCGGGGCAGGCGGTCCGCTGCAAAGCAGACGTGCAATGCAGCAGAAGTGAACTGGAACTCTTCGGATCCGCGCTGGCCGGAGCTGAACCGGAGATCTGCAGAAGCAGGCGTACGCAGCTCCCTGGGCGTCCCGCTGGAAATCACCGGTGGCGCCAGCGCCGCATTGAACTTTATTGCGTCCAAACCCGGAGTGTTCACCGCAGACGTTTACGACAAAGCCGTCGGCTTCGCCGCTGCAGCACACGGGTTGCCAAGTGTATTGGGGACCGAACAGTTATCCGCTCGGACTCAGATCCCTTGGTGCCACCGAAAGCATCCGATGACCTTGCCAGACGACTGGACGCCCGGCTGCAGGTTCATCAGGGAGCAGGACACTTCATGACCGAAGACGGCGTGACTAGCCTGCCGGCTCTGCTTGATTTGATCCTGTCCCGGTAGCATCACCAAAACGTGAATTCGCCCCCAAGGGCAGCTTCGAATTGACAGCCTGCTTATCTTTGTGCTACGCCGAAAGTGTCCCTAGGTAACGGTCCAATGACCCGCCGCAGGGGCATTCGGAAAGGCAAGATCATGAACAACAACGGCAATACCGAAAACACCCCGGATGCCATCGGTCCGGAGGAAACCCCTGAGGAACCCGACCTGCGCGGGCGCTACGTCGAAGGCAACTTTGGCAAGGGCGGAACACAGCATGGCCGCCATAGCGACGACGAGGAGGGCCAGTACATCGAAGGGAACTACGGCGTGGCGGGCAACGAAGGCGGCCTGCCCGAACCCCTGGGCGACAAGACGCTGGGAGCCGGGCGCTACATCAAAGCCGACTATGGCGGGGCCGGAGCCACCAAAGGCAGGACTGCCGACTCGGAAATCGGCCGGTACCCGGAAGGTGACTACGGGAAGGGCGGCGCCGTGGATCCCACGCGAAAGCCGCGCCGCGGATCCGGCACCCCAACAGAGCACTGACACAGCCCGCGAAAGCACGCACATCCGGCCAATAGCCTTCGGAGCTTCTTGGTGGAAGCCACGAAAAGCAGAGCGCTTGAGAAACGACGAGAGCGGCCGGCACTTTGACTGATGAATCACGCACAGGCGGCACCGAGGGCCCCAGCGCGGAACTGCACGATGACCGTTTCGTTGGCGGCCAGGACCTGACGCAGTGGGACTCCAAAAGCGGCCGTTCCCTCACCGACCTCTTCCTCCGGACGAGCCGGTGGCTGGGCCCACACGGGGCCCTGGTCCTGACATTGCTCCTGGGGCTCGCCATTGCCGCCCTGCTCACCACCTTGTTCGCCGCCGTGTACGAGTCGGTGGTCCAAGCCGACGGGGTTGCCGTTCTGGACCAGCCCGCCCTCAGCGCCGGTAAAGCCGTGCGCTCACCTGCGCTGGACATCGCCGTGACTGCCTACACGGACATCGGCGGCACCATCGGCATGCCGATCCTCGCCGTGGCCACGCTCCTGGCGCTTGCCCTCCGAAGGCGGTCCTGGACGCCGGTGATCCTCATCGCCGCGGCGGGAGCCGGCTCCCTGGCAATGACGATTGCAGGCAAGCAGTTCTTCGGCAGGGCCCGGCCCAGCGTTTCCGATGCCGCGCCCCCTTACGACTACACCGCCTCATTCCTCAGCGGCCACTCCCTCAACGCCGTAGTGATCGCCGGAACCGTCCCGTACCTCCTCATCCTCCGGGAAAAATCACGACGTGCACGGGCGCTCACCGCTGCTGCGGCCGCCGCCTTCGCTGTGACGATCGGGCTGAGCCGGGTGTACCTGGGCCACCACTGGCTGACCGACGTCGTGGCCGCCTGGGTTCTCGGGGCCGCCTGGCTCGCGCTGGTCATCACAGCACACCGCCTCTACCTGACCAGCCGCGCCAGGACGCTTCCAACCGGAACCTCATCCCCACGCTGATCCTGCTGGGCAGCTTCCTGATTCCGTTCAGCGCGGTCCTCTTCGGAGTCGAGGGGCACGGGGACGAAAAAAGCAGCCAACATGAGGGCAATCTTTATCCAGTCGGTTTACATTAGCTTGAAGCCGATGAAGCCTTTGGGGGGTACAAGTGATGGCACCTGTTAGATCAGGCAAAGCTGAGCTGTTTTTGGACGAACAAGAGATTCTTCAGCTGACATGGGCGCGCCACGCTGTCATCCGATCGAGTGATGCCGAAGCAGCTGTGCGCATGGTCAACGAGCTATGCGCACAAACGGAGCGTCCGCTGCTGGTCGACATGGCCACCACGTCCGCTGTCAGCCGTGGAGCCCGTGCTGTCTTCGCCCGGACCTGCCAGGCATCACAAGTGGCGCTCCTGGGCGCGTCCCCAGTAGACAAAGTCGTTGCCAACTTTGTTTTAGCCATGAACAAAACGCCCCGCCCCAAGCGCTTTTTCACCTCCAGGGCAGAAGCCATGGCATGGCTGATGACAAGCCCTTCTGCATGATGTGACCTCACGCCGGGACGCGTGGGAGGATCGGCGCTCTAAGGGACTGGGGAATTTTGCCTTGTGGTCAGCGACAGGGAGGCTGGCTGCGCCCGAAAATAGGCAGTAGGCTTACTATTTCCGTAGCTGGGTGCTCGCAGCACAGGGAGTGCCTGATTGACCAGAACCCAACCGGCGGCCTGATGCCGCAAAAGGAGTCCGCATCATGAAAGCACTCGTATGGCACGGCGAAGGCGATATCCGCCTCGACAGCGTTGACGATCCGGCAATCCTGGATCCGAATGACGCGATTGTCCGCATCACCCGCAGCGCGATCTGTGGCACGGACCTGCACTTCATCCGCGGCACCATGTCCGGGATGAAGGAAGGAACCATCCTGGGCCATGAAGCCGTAGGCGAGGTAACCGCCGTGGGCAAGGCCGTGCGCCGGTTCGCCCCGGGTGACCGCGTGATCGTGTCCTCCACCATGTCCTGCGGCGTGTGCTGGCAGTGCCGGGCGGGCCACACCGCCCAGTGCGACACCGCCAACCCGAACGGGCCGCAGGCAGGGACCTGCTTCTTCGGCGGCCCCGAAACCACCGGCCCTATAAACGGACTGCAGGCCGAGTACGCACGGATTCCCTGGGCCTCGAACACCCTGACCTCCATTCCCGACAACGTCAGCGACGAGCAGGCCATCCTGCTTTCGGACATCTTCCCCACCGCGTGGTTCGGCGCGCAGCTGGCCGGCATCCAGCGCGGCGACACGGTGGCCGTGTACGGGGCGGGCATCGTGGGGCAGCTGGCCATCGCGTCGGCATTCCGGCAGGGCGCGTCCCGGGTATTCGCGATCGACGGCATTGAGACCCGACTGGTCCAGGCCCTCGACCAGAACGCGGACGTCATCAACTTCAACGCCGAGGACCCGGTGGAGACCCTGATGGAGTCGACGCTGGGGATCGGCGTGGACGCCGTGATCGACGCCGTGGGCGTGGATGCGCAGCGGCCATGGGCCGGCCCCGCGGCAGCGAAGGGCGAGGAGCAGGCGGAGCAGTTCGCGCAGGAGGTGGCCCAGGTAGCCCCCGAAACCAACGTCCAGGGCGAAAACTGGGTGCCGGGCAACGCCCCCTCCCAGGTTTCCCAATGGAGCGTGGAGACGGTGCGGAAGTACGGGCGGATCGGCATCATCGGGGTATACAGCCCGACCATGACGACCTACCCCATCGGCCAGGCCATGAACAAGAACCTGACCATCCGCATGGGCAACTGCGACCACCGGTCCGTCACGCCGCCCCTGGTGGACCTGGTGGCCTCCGGCGTCTTCGACCCCACCACGTTCATCACACAGCACGAGCCGATCAGCGACGTGGTGGACGCCTACCTGAACTTCGACCGACGCGAGGAAGGCTGGCTCAAGACCGTCCTGACCACGGCTTAGCCTCTCCCCTGCATCACCGGCGGTCCGCGCCTTTTGGCGCGGGCCGCCGGTGATGCATTCCCTGATGCCTTTCTTGGTGTGTCCCCCGACATTGGGGAACAGTAGTAAGGGATGAAAGACCAAGAAGATGAAGATGTCACCGGAACCATCGAGCTCTCAGGCACAGTGCTGCACCTGAAGTGGGAGCACGGTGATGTGGTGACGGAAAGCGACGCCAGGGCGCTGATGAGGCGTGCCAAGATCCTCAGCGCCGGCCGCACCCTCCCGCTGCTGGTGGAAATGACGGGCCTGGCGTGGATCGATCAAGGCGCCCAGAAAGCTTTTGCCGGAACCTGGCCACTGACACGCGCGGCACTGGTGGGCACCTCTCCCGTCGACCAGACCCTGGCACATTTTTACGCGGGGAGGCACACGCCGGTGCACCCCACACGGTTCTTTACATCATTGGACGAGGCGATGAGCTGGCTGATGGAGCACCATCACGAACACGGGCACGACCAGACCGGCGCCGGTTAATTTCGTACCCGGCCGTAATCCCGGCGAGCAGTACCAGGGTTCCGGTCAGTCTCAGCCACCACGAGTCGCTGGTGCCCGGCAGGACCATCGACAGGAACACCAGGCCCAGGGCGGCAATCCCGATCCACGAAGTCCAGGGGCGCCCGGCATCCGGAATCCCACCACGGGCAGGAGACCTGTGTCCTGGTGGCGGCGCAGCCGCAGCTGGCAGGCGAAGATGGTGATCCAGAGGACCAGGATGCACACGGCGCAGGCACTCAGGCGGCCGGTTTCGCGGGCCGTTGTTGAGCCGGCGGCGGCGTAGGGGTTTTGACGTTAGGGGCGAGTATCCCGGCTACAAGAAACGGGTACTCAATACGGGGGCGGCGGGCAGGTGCAGACCGTAGGCTCGTAACGAGAGCTGGCGGCGAAGGTGTTCGTCTGAGACCACGAACACCTACCCCAGCCGCCGCCAGCTCTTCCCACACGGCCCCCTGGTGCAGCCGCGGCCGCTTCCGCGCAGCCGCTGACTTCCTAGTTCCAAAAGACCCTTTCTCCACGTTTGTGCAGGCCGTACGCTGTGGTGACCCATCCTCAAAGGAGACATCCATGCGCACAGCAGAACTCACCGAGACCGAACACGCCCACCGTCTTTCCGAGAACCTCATTAACCAACTGGCCAAGGGCCGGGAATGGGCCACGCCGGGGGTGGAGGCGGCGCTGCAGAGAGCGGTGGCAGGACTGGATACCGGCATCGAAACCGCTTCCCCACGCCTCCAGGCGCTCCTGCGCCGCCTGGCGGACGAACTCGCCGGCGGCGTGGAAACCTACACGCCCCGGGTCCAGGAACGGTTGAGGCGTGTGGGGCCGAAGGCTGCCCCCGTCGCGGTCCAGGCCCCCCGGCGGGCGGGCAGGATGTTGTGGTGGGCCGGCGCCCTTGCGGCCCTGGCAGGCGGGGCAGCAGTGTGGCGCTCCATGCAAGCGTCCAAGAAAGAGCCGGCGCCGTCACTCACTTCCCAGGAAAGCAGCAGCACGGATCCGAACGTGGACGCGGACCTAGCCTCCGGCCGGATGTAGGAGCGCGCCCTACGGAGGCAGCAGCTACTGGCGCGGCAGGATGTCGATCTGCCGCAGGACCGCGTCGGTGAACTCCCTGGTGGAGGACGTCCCGCCCACGTCCCGGGTCCCCGCTCCGGCCCGCAGCGCCTCCTCGAAGGCCAGCTGCAGGTGCGAGGCCGCGGCCGCGTGGCCCAGGTGCTCCAGCATCATGGCGCCGGACCAGATCTGCCCCAAGGGATTCGCCAGGCCCTGGCCGGCGATGTCCGGGGCGGAACCGTGGACGGGCTCGAACAGCGAAGGGAACTGCCGCTCCGGATTCAGGTTGGCACTGGGAGCCACCCCAATGGAGCCCGTAACGGCGCTGCCCAGGTCCGAAAGGATGTCCCCCAGCAGGTTGGAGGCCACGATCACGTCCAGGGTCCAAGGCTTGAGTACCAGGTGGGCCGCGAGCGCGTCCACCAATTCGGAGGACAGCTGCACACCGGGGTATTCGGCCGCGGTCTGGGCCACCACCTCGTCCCAGAACGGCATGGTGTGGATGATGCCGTTGCTCTTCGTGGCGGAGGTCAGGAGCCCGCGGCGGGATGCAGCCAATTTGGCGGCAAAATGCGCTGCCCTGGTGATTCCCATCCTGGTGAACACAGTCTCCTGTACGGCTGCTTCCTGGGGCAGGCCGCGGAACATCCTGCCGCCGATTTCGGAGTACTCGCCTTCATTGTTCTCGCGCACGATCAGGAGGTCGATGGGTTCGCGGGACGCCAGCGGCGAGGCCACGCCGTCGAGCGTTTTGACCGGCCGGAGGTTGATGTACTGCTGGAACTCGCGGCGGATGGGAATGAGCAGACCCCACAGGGTTTCCGCGTCGGGGATCTCCGGGCTGCCCACGGCGCCAAGGAAGATCGCCTCGTGCCGGCCCAGCCGTTCCAGGCCGTTGTCCGGCATCATGCGGCCGTGCCGGAGATAGTAGTCCGAGCCCCAGTCGAGGTGCTCATAGTCGAAGCTGATTCCGTAGATCCCCGCCACCCGGTCCAGGCACTCGATTGCGGCGGGGACCACTTCCTGGCCGATGCCGTCACCGGCGATGACGGCGATGCTGTGGGTTTGGCTCATGCTGCGCGCTCCGGGAGGTTGATGATGCGATCGGCATGGAGTCTATCCACACATCCGTCTGGTGCCGAATGAGCTCGCCAAGCGTGTGAAGGCCGGCGCACTGGTCCGAATCCGGCACGGCGTCTATGTTGACGGACCGACGTGGAGGGGATTGAAGCCATGGGAGCAGTACCGGCTCCGCATCCAGGCCGCCGCGGAAACATTCGAGAAACCCGCAATTTTCGCGCGTCACTCCGCGGCCAGCGTCTGGGGAATCCCCACCATCGGCCTTCATCACCCGGTCCAGGCACTCACTTGGAAGAACGACGGCGGGAGGTCACGTGCAGGAGTCAGCCGCCACTTCGCGGCGCGGACTGGCTTAGCGGTGGTCACGTTGGAGGGCCTCCTGGTCACCGATCGCATCCGCACTGTCCTTGACCTGGCCGCGTTCATTCCCTTTACCGAGGCCATCGCGCCGCTGGACCATGTGCTCCGGCCAGACCCGGTCCGGCCGGCTGCCCGCCCTGACCAAGACCGACCTGGAGGGCGGGATCGGGTCGATCTACTCCACCGCTGCTGGCCGCAGGATCCGGTCGGCTATTGCGTTTGCCGATCCCGCATCCGCGTCGGCAGGCGAATCCTGGAGCCGCGCACTGATCCATGTTGCCGGCTTCGAGTCCCCGGTCCTTCAACACCGGTTTTCCGACTCCGCCGGGGTGGTTGGCTACACCGACTTCTACTGGAAGGAGTCGAGGGTAGTGGGCGAATTCGATGGCGAGGAGAAGTACCTCAAGCCCGAGTTCCTCAAGGGTCAGACGGCGTCCCAGGCTGTTGTGGCGGAAAAGCAGCGCGAGAACCGGATCCGTGCCCTGGGCATCAACGTGGTGCGGTGGGACTGGGCCGACCTGAAGTCGGGGAGGCTGGAAGACAAGCTGGCAGCAGCCGGTGTGGGCCGCCGTCGTACGCGTTCTGCCGTTTTCGACGCGCAAATCCGCCGGTGACGCGCTGGCTCCCCTGCGCACTGGTTATTCGGGTGGCGGCACGGAATGTGCGAGTCGAAATGATTCAACTGTGTCAAAACCGCACGTGCCTGGCAGCGCATCAGCATCCGCCCTACCCTTGTTCACGGCCACCAGCGGGTCTATGTTGGTGCTAACCCGGGCCAGGCTGGGACGGCCATCGGATACAGGTCTCGCCGAGGCAGCCATGAGTTACATCCCCGTCAGCAGACGCACCATCCGGCGGCATCGTGCGTCCGAGCGGTCCACCCGGCGCCTGGTTGCTGCCCTTTCCGCCGGGGCCGTGGTGGCATGGCTGTTGTCAGTGCTGCTATCCGCCGCCGTCAACGTTGACGGCTATGTCCATGACATCGATCTCGTAGTGCATGACCTCTTCCTCGTTGTGGCTTTCGGCGCCATCATTCTGGTTGATTGGCACGGTTTCCTGTGGCTGATCGGCCGGCGCACACTGGGTGAAATCATTCGACTCGACGGCGCAGCAACACCGTTGATCTGGGGCGGCCTGGCCGGCATGCTTGCCACGGGTGTGTTCCTGAGCCCGCACCTGGAAAATCCGATGACAGACGTCAAGCTCGCGGCGGTCCTTGTGCTCAGCCTGAACGGGATCATGCTGATCCCCCTCATGCGGCGGCTCGCGCGGCGGCCCGCAAAGACTGCACTCGGGGATTTGTCCCTTGGCCAACGCGTCCACCTAATGTCCTGCCTGGTTGTCTCGCAGCTGTGTTGGTGGACGGCGATCATCATTGGGTTCATCAACGCGCAGTCCTGAACCAAAGCGGCCTGGACCGGCGCATCCCCGGGCCGCCGTACGCGCTCTGACATTATCGACGCGCAAATCCGCCAGTGACGCGCATAGTCCTTTCCGCGCCCGTTATTTGGTTAGCGCCCAGGATTATGCGGGTCGCAAATGAAATTGCCTGTCGCGGGCGTGATTAAGGTGGTCTTCTCCTGGGCGCGGCCTCCGTGATGCTGCCCTGCGTGGCGGCCCAGCTGGCCAGGACCTTCAGCGCGTCCTCTGACGGGGTACCCGGCTCGGCCGTGTAGATGTTGATACGGAGCCCGGGGTCGGCGGGGAGCTCCAGCGCCTCGTAGGTCAGGTCCAGGTCCCCCACGATGGAGTGTTGGAGCTTCTTGCGGCCGGCGCGGTGGTACTTCCTCCGCCGCGCGCTCCCAGTCGGCGAAGAACTCCCGCGCCTTGGGGCTCAGGAACGTGAAGCGTGCGCAGTTGGGCGGGGTGCCGCCGTCGGCCACCATCTCCAGGTACAGTGCCCGGCCCAGCTCGTTGGAGGCCAAAACGTCGCCGCGGTCGTTGCGGACCCAGGCCGGCGCCGCGGTGATCGCATCGATGACCCGCTGCACGCTGCGCACCGTCTGCGGACTCCGCTTGCACGCTACGCGCCGGACCTGCAGCGAAGGAGGGACTGGCAAGCCCTCCCACAAACTTCAACAGCCGAATAGCGTGAGAGGCATGGTTATGGAACTCACGCTCAACAACGGAACCACAATGCCCGCGCTCGGCCTGGGCGTCTTCCAAAGCCCCCCGGAAGAGACGACGGCGGCCGTCCAGACAGCGCTGGAGGTGGGCTACCGGCACATCGACACCGCCGCGGCGTACGGCAACGAGCGCGAGGTGGGCGAAGGCATCCGCCGCTCCGGCCTGGACCGGTCCGACGTGTTTATCGAGACGAAGGTGTGGGTCAGCGACTACGGCTACGACGAAGCCCTGCACGCCTGGGACAAGGCCGCCGGCAAGCTGGGGGTGGAGCAGCTGGACCTGCTCATCCTGCACCAGCCCGCCCCGGACCGGTTCGAGAAGACCATCGCCGCGTACAAGGCCCTCGAAACCCTGCTCAAGGACGGGCGGGTACGGGCCATCGGCGTCAGCAACTTTCTGCCACACCACCTGCAGCAGCTGCTGGCGGAAACGTCCGTGGTCCCCGCCGTCAACCAGATCGAGCTGCACCCGTACTTCCAGCAGGCAGCTGTCCAGACGATCGATGAGGACCACCACATCCTCACCCAGGCGTGGTCCCCGATCGGCGGCATAACCTTCTACCCGGGATGGGGCGAGAACCGGAAGAACGTCATGCGGGACCCGGCGATTGCCGCTGTCGCGCAGGCCCACGGCAAGACCCCCGCCCAGGTGATGCTGCGCTGGCACCTGCAGCAGGGCCGCTCCGCCATCCCCAAGTCCACCAACCCGGCACGCATTGAAGAGAATTTCGACGTGTTCGGCTTCGAGCTTTCCGCGGCCGAGCTCGCAGCCATCGATGCCCTGGACACCGGCCTCCGCAGCGGCCCCGACCCCGATGTGGCCCGCCCCGAGCGGTTCGCCATGGTCATCCCCGAAGCCTAGAACCTCCACCCCTTACGAAAGGAACACCATGTCAACGTGGCTCATCACCGGCTGCTCCACCGGACTTGGCCGGGCGCTTGCCGAAGCCGTGCTCGCGTCCGGGCACAACGCCGTCGTCACCGCCCGGAAAGTGGAAACACTGCAGGACATCACCGCCGGCTTCCCGGACACCGCGCTGACGCTCCCCCTGGACGTCACCGACAAGGCGCAGATCAGCGCGGCAGTGAAGCAGGCGGAGGAGAAGTTCGGCAGCATCGACGTGCTGGTCAACAACGCCGGCTACGGCTACCGCGCCGCCGTGGAGGAAGCGGACGACGGCGACATCCGGCGGTTGTTCGACACGAACTTTTTCGGGGCGGTGGACATGGTCAAGGCAGTTTTGCCGGGCATGCGTGCCAACAAGTCAGGCTGCATCCTGAACATCTCCTCCATCGGCGCCCGGATCACGCCGCCCGGCTCGGGCTACTACGCGGCCACGAAAGCGGCGCTGGAGGGCATGTCCGGATCCCTGCGCAACGAACTGAAGCCGCTGGGCATCAACGTCACGGCCATCGAACCCGGCGGCTTCCGGACCGACTTCGCGGGCCGCTCGCTCACCCAGTCCGCGACGGCGATCGACGACTACGCGGACACGGCCGGCAAGCGCCGGAAGGAACACGACACCGCCCACGGCAACCAGCCCGGGGACCCGGACAAGGCCGCCCGGGCGATCATCGCCGTCGTCGAATCCCCCAACCCGCCGGGCCTGCTGGTCCTGGGCACGGACGCTTTCGGTGCGTTTGCCAAGGTGGCCGAGGCCCAGCGCGCGGAGCTGGAGCAGTGGCAGGAGCTGAGCACCGGCACCGACATCACGGACTGACCCACAATCGAGTACTAAATACTCATGACAGGGCGGGCAGCCGGTGCGAGAGTTAATTTGTTCCGTCAACATGTCGAGACAAAGTTGGATACCGCACCATGGCAGCAAAACGGGGTCGCTCACGCAGCAAGGGCGGCGGCACCCTCGGGTGTGCCCCCTTCTTCGCCCTCATCGTCATTGCCCTCATCATTCAGTACTGGTGGGTCCTCCTGATTGCCGCCGGCGTGGTTGCCCTGACCGTGGCACTCGTGCACACAGCAAAGGCCCCGCCCCGCCCGGCCAGGGTGCCCCCGCCCAAGCCGCAGCCCGTCATGGCCCCGCCCCGCCAGGTCCTCAGCGGGGATGACCTTGCAGCCCACATGCGCGCCGCAAAACAGGCCGGCCGTGTACGGGACATGCAGGAGTGGGACTACGAGTGGATCCGGCTGGCGTACCCGGGGAAGAGTCTTCGCGAAGTCAACGACATTGCGAACGCCCATTTTGCCCGGGGCCGCTCCATCGGCATCAACTCCGGGGACCCGTCCGCCCCGTGAGCCCGGCCCGTTTGGCATTCGGCTGAAACGGCCGCCGTCGCGCGTTCCCGCCCAGTTACTCTTCCGTCACCCACCGCGGACGCCGCTGCTATCGGCGTGCCGCAGGCCGAAGGCTGGGGCAGCCAGGAGTAACTGGGCTGGAATGCACACCCCGACGCCGTCAGGACCGCAGCGTGGTCAGGCTCAGCTGTGCCCGGTGGTGGCGGTAATGCTTGGGCGCCCACTCCAGGATGTCCCGGCGGCTCATCCAGGGCAGGAAGTACGGGTCCCAGCGGACGGGCATGGTCATGCCGCGGTCCAACGCCTTGCTGTCCGCGTGGCTGTACCAGGCCACGATGATCCGCGTGGTCCGGTCCATCATTCCCGTCATGGCCTGCGGCTTGAGAACCCGGCCCCCGGCGGCACTCCCAGCCCAGTTCACCCAGTTGTAGGGACGCGCGCAGGCGTCCAGGAGCTTGCTCCAATTCCGGGATGCCGAGTGAGGCAGGCGGGAGAACAGTCCCAGGAGCGGTATTCCCGCCAGTGCGATGTTCTGTCCCAGGGCCATGTGGAAGAGCAGCTGCCGGTTGGTCCACCGCGTCCCGTTGGAGGGCAGGTCCAGCTCGTCGTCCAACGCGCTGGACACGATGTTCCGGAAGTCTTCCGCGATCCACAGCAGGTCCGCCTTTACAGGATCACTGTCAGGTACCGCCATCGGAGCCTCCCGTCCATCGGCATCAGCCCGTCTCCACAGCATAGGCTCGCAGTCCAAGAGGCTCTGTCATACATCGACGCCTATCGATAGCATGAGGCCCATGAAGTTCCTCCAGGACGCGCCCCGGTTCCTCTTCTTCACAGGTAAGGGCGGCGTCGGCAAAACGTCGGTGGCGTGTGCAACGGCGCTCACCCTCGCCAGGGGAGGAAAGCAGATCCTCCTGGTCAGCACCGACCCCGCCTCGAACGTGGGTCAGGTGTTCGGCCAGACCATCGGCAACATTGTCACCCAGATCAGCGGCGTGCCGGGGCTCCGTGCCCTGGAAATCGACCCCGAGCAGGCTGCCGAAGCCTACCGGGAGCGGATCCTCGGCCCCGCCCGGGGCGTCCTGCCGGATGCGGAGCTGGCCGGGATCGCGGAGAGCCTCTCCGGCTCCTGCACCACGGAGATCGCCTCCTTCGATGAGTTCACCAGCCTGCTTGCCGATGACAGCAGCTACGACGAGTACGACCACATCGTTTTCGACACCGCCCCGACCGGCCACACCATCCGGCTGCTGCAGCTGCCGGGTTCATGGACGGACTTCCTGGCGGCCGGCACCGGCGATCCCTCCTGCTTGGGACCCCTTTCCGGCCTCGAGAAGCACAAGCAGGTCTACGCCAAAGCAGTGCAGGCCCTCACGGACCCGGCCCGCACGCGGCTGGTGCTGGTCAGCCGGGCCCAGGCGTCGTCACTGACCGAGATCGAGCGGACCTACCTGGAGCTCAACCAGATAGGCATCGGCAACGGGTACGTCGTGGTCAACGGGGTGCTGCCGGACGCGGCCGGCGATGAGGACCTGGCGAAAGCACTCCGCGCCCGGGAGGCCGCTGCCCTGGCCGCGATCCCCCGCACCGTGGCCGGCCTTCCACGTGACGTCCTGGAGCTGAAGCCGGGGAACATGGTGGGGATTCCCGCGCTCGAATCCCTGTTCATCACAGCCCCTGCCACCACACCGCAGCCACCTGCAGCACCGGCTCCGGGCGCGGAAGATGCCCCGCTGGCCGCGCTGGTGGACGAGGTGGAGCGCGATGGCCGCGGCCTGGTGATGTGCATGGGCAAAGGCGGCGTGGGAAAAACAACTGTTGCTGCCGCCGTCGCCGTTTCCCTGGCCAGGCGCGGGCACGACGTCCACCTCACCACAACCGATCCGGCCGCGCACCTGACCGAGACGCTTCACGGCTCCGTCCCCGGCCTCACCGTCTCACGCATCGATCCGGAAACGGCCACCCGCGAGTACCGGGCCCATGTCATGGACACCAAGGGCCGGAACCTGGACGATGAAGGGCGCGCTGCCCTGGCCGAGGACCTGATGTCACCATGCACCGACGAGGTGGCGGTCTTCCGGCAGTTCTCCAAAGTGGTCCATGAATCGCGCCGGCACTTCGTGGTGATTGACACCGCACCCACCGGGCACACCCTGCTGCTCCTGGACGCCACGGGTTCCTACCACCGCGAGATAGCCCGCCAGGTAGGCAACAGCATGGGGTTCGTGACACCCCTTATGCGGCTGCAGGATCCGGCACAGACCAAGGTGGTCCTGGTGACGCTGGCGGAGACCACACCGGTCCTCGAAGCCAAGGAGCTGCAGGACGACCTGGAACGGGCCGGGATTCATCCCTGGGCGTGGGTCATCAACAACTCGATCGCCGCCGCGCATCCGCAGACACCGTTCCTGCAGGCGCGCGCAGCCAGTGAGCTTGAACAGATTTCACAGGTGTACCAACTGGCGGACCGGGTGGCCCTCATTCCACTGCTTCCCGACGAACCCATTGGCGAAGAAAAACTGTCCGCCCTTACCGCCTACAGTTCCCAGCCCGCCTGACAATTCGCAGGGTTTACAGGGAGGCCAGGAGGCCGGTGGTCCGCTCGATCGCGCCGGGGACCAGGGAGTAATAGGCCCAGGTGCCGCGCTTTTCGCGGTGGAGCAGGCCTGCGTCCACCAGGATTTTCAGGTGGTGGGACACCGTGGGCTGGCTCAGGTCCAGCGGCTCGGTCAGATCGCAGACGCATGCTTCACCGTCTCCGGCGCCCTTGACAATCGAGAGCAGGCGGAGCCTGTTGGGATCGGCCAGCGCCTTGAACACAAGGGCCGTGCGCTGGGCTTCCTCTGCATCGAGGGCAGCCTGGCCGGAGGGAGCGCAGCAGGCATTGTCGACGGCGGGCTCGACCGTTTGCAGGGAAGTCATGAATCCATTATGCACATGGATTGACAAGCATCGATATAGCTGCCAATACTTCATATCGACGAACATCAATGTTTGATCCAGGTCGCACAACAACAGCAGCACAGGAGCCCCGTGAGCACCCAGACTGACCCATCCGCCCGCCCTGATGGTGAGGCCGCCGTCGTCGGCAAGCTCTCCACTCTGGACCGCTTCCTGCCGGTCTGGATCATCGCTGCCATGGCGCTGGGACTGCTGCTGGGCAACGTAATCCCGGGGCTGGACACCACGCTCGAAGCCGTCAAGATCGGCGAAGTGTCCCTGCCGATCGCCATCGGCCTGCTGGTGATGATGTACCCGGTGCTCGCGAAGGTCCGCTACGACCAGACGCACCGGGTGATCGGCGACCGCAGCCTCATGATCACGTCGCTGGTACTGAACTGGGTCATGGCTCCGGCGTTCATGTTCGCACTGGCCTGGATCTTCATTCCCGACCTCCCCGAGTACCGCACCGGCCTGATCATCGTGGGGCTGGCCCGCTGCATCGCCATGGTGATGATCTGGAATGATCTCGCCTGCGGCGACCGGGAAGCCGCGGCCGTACTGGTGGCCATCAACTCCGTCTTCCAGGTCCTAGCCTTCGGCGCCCTGGGCTGGCTCTACCTCCAGCTTCTGCCGTCCTGGCTCGGCCTGCCCACCACCAGCGCGGACTTCTCCTTCTGGTCCATCACCGCCTCCGTGCTGGTGTTCCTGGGAATCCCGCTGCTGGCCGGCTTCCTGACCCGCACCGTCGGGGAAAAGACCAAGGGCCGTGAATGGTACGAAGGCTCTTTCCTGCCGAAGCTCGGCCCCTGGGCGCTCTACGGACTGCTCTTCACCATCACCCTGCTCTTCGCGCTGCAGGGCGGCACCATCACGTCCCGGCCAGTGGACGTGGCCCGGATCGCGCTGCCGCTGCTGGTCTACTTCGTAGTGGTTTTCGGGGCCGGCATGGTGATCGGCAAATGGCTGGGCCTTGGCTACGCGAAAACCACCACACTGGCCTTCACGGCCGCCGGCAACAACTTCGAACTCGCCATCGCTGTGGCGATTGGCACCTTCGGCGTCACCTCCGGGCAAGCCCTGGCCGGCGTCGTCGGACCCTTGATCGAAGTCCCCGCCCTCGTTGCCCTGGTGTACGCGGCACTGTGGGCCCGCGCACGCTTTTTCACCACCACCCACGCCAACGGATGAAACAGAGGACATCATGGCTGTAACCAACACCCTCCCCGTAGCTGTCATCGGCGCCGGCCCCATCGGCCTCGCCGCGGCGGCGCACCTGCTGGAACGCGGCCTGGAACCGCTGATCTTTGAAGCCGGCCCGCGACCGTCCGCGGCGGTCGAGCAGTGGCGGCACATCCGGCTGTTCTCCCCGTGGCAGTACAACACCGACGCCGCCGCCGTCCGCCTCCTGGCCGGAACGGGCTGGACAGCACCCGGGCCTGCAGAGCTGCCCACCGGCGGGGACCTCATCGACCAGTACCTCACCCCGCTCGCCGCCCTGCCCGCCATCGCGTCCCGGCTCCAGACGGGCGCCCGCGTGGTTGCGGTGACCCGCCAGGGCATGGACAAGACGCACAGCCGCAACCGGAACAGCACGCCCTTCCTGGTCCGCGTTGAACACGCCGACGGCGACGTCCGCGACTACCAGGCGGCCGCGGTCATTGACGCCTCCGGCACATGGTCCACCCCCAATCCGCTCGGAACCTCCGGACTGCCGGCCGTTGGTGAAGCTGCCACCGCGGCCCACATCTCTTCCCCGCTCCCGGACGTGCTGGGCCGGGAGCGGGCAGCGTTTGCCGGGCACACCGCCGTCGTGGTTGGCGCGGGACACTCGGCCGCCAACACCTTGCTCAACCTCGCCGACCTGGCAGCCGGGGACTCCGGAACAAAGATCGTGTGGGCCATCCGCGGCGCGTCGCCGGCAAAGGTCTATGGCGGCGGCGACGCTGACGGGCTCGCCGCACGGGGCCAGCTGGGGAGCCGGCTCCGCACCCTCGTCGAGTCCGGCGCCGTGGAACTTCACACCGGTTTCGGAATCGCCTCCGTCGCGGCAAACGGCGGTGCCGTCACGCTGACCGCCACGGACGGCCGGACCCTCCGCGCCGACGTCGTGGTTCCGGCCACCGGCTTCCGTCCCGACCTGACGATCCTCCAGGAGCTCCGGCTGGAAGTGGACCCCGGCGTGGAGGCCCCGCGCGAACTCGGGCCCCTGATCGACCCGGAATTCCACTCCTGCGGCACGGTGGAACCGCACGGCGCGACGATGCTGTCCCACCCTGAGCAGGACTTCTACATCGTGGGGATGAAGTCCTACGGCCGGGCGCCCACCTTCCTGCTGGCCACCGGCTACGAACAGGTCCGCTCCGTCGCGGCCGCCCTGGCCGGGGACCGCGAGGCAGCGGACACGGTGCAGCTCGAGCTGCCGGAGACCGGCGTCTGCTCCTCTGACATCGGCACCAGCTGCGACGTCCCCGCGGCAGCAGCTGCAGCCTTCGTGGCAGAGACCTCCGGTGGCTGCTGCGGCACCCCCGAGCCGGTGCTCATCGGCTTCCCCACGGGCCTGGCCCACGGCCGCTCCGGTGACGCATGAGCACGGCGCTGAAGACCCCCAGCGTCCTGTTCGTCTGCAGCAAGAACGGCGGCAAATCCCAACTCGCCGCCGGACTCATGAACCAGCTGGCCAACGGCACGGTTACCGTGCACTCGGCAGGCACCAGCCCGGGCAAGTCGCTGAACGCCCAATCGGTGGAGTCCCTGGCTGAACTCGGCATCGACATCACCGGCGAACACCCCAAACCCATTGCCCATGACGTGCTGAACAGCGTGGACGCAGTCATCGTCCTGGGCACGGAGGCGAAAGTCCAGGCACCCGAAGGCACCCGGTTTGAGGTCTGGGATACGGATGAGCCCTCCAAGCGCGGCATCGAGGGCATGGAGCGCATGCGGCTGGTGCGGGACGACATCAGGGCCCGCGTCCAGAAGCTGTATGCGGAGCTCACCGGGAGCTGAGAGATGCCGGCCCGTGCGCCGTCCCGGGCCCTCGCGGCGGAGGGTGCACCGCGAGGCGGCCTGGCCGCGCTCTGCATCACGCAGACCACCGCCTGGGGCATCCTCTACTACGCGCTGATCGCCGCGGTGGGCCCCATCAGCCAGGACACGGGCTGGGACCCCGCCCTGGTAACGGGAGCCTTCTCCGCCGGCCTGCTGGTCTCCACCGCCGCCGGCATCGCCCCGGTGACGGCAACGGCGGTGGCAGCCTGGTTTGGCACCTACACGGCCATGGCGTGGGCATGGTTGCCGCGGCGGTGACGGCCGCGGCGGCAGCAGCGGTGGACTGGCCTCGTACCGGCTGAAAGTTTCCCGCGTCAGCTCTTGCTCCTGTTCGTTGCCGGGCCAATAGGATGGGGCGCATAGTTAATGGCCGCACACGAAGGGGCGCCCCATGATCGAGATCCTCACCCCCTCCGAAGTGGACCGCGCCCGGGAGACCGGAGCCCTGGTGGCTGACATCCTGCAGGCCATGAAGACCCGGGCCACCGTGGGCACCAACCTCCTGGACATCGACCAGTGGACCAAGGAGATGATCACCGAGGCCGGGGCTGAATCCTGCTACGTGGACTATGCGCCCTCCTTCGGCCGCGGCCCCTTCGGGCACTACATCTGCACGGGCGTCAACGATGCCGTGCTGCACGGGCTGCCCCACAACTACACCTTGGCCGACGGCGACCTGCTGACCCTGGACCTCGCCGTCGTCAAGAACGGCATTGCCGCGGACGCCGCCATCAGCTTCATCGTGGGCGAGTCACAGCCAGCCGAGAGCGTGGCGATGATCGAGGCGACTGAGCGTGCCCTGGCCGCCGGGATCGCCGCCGCGGGGCCGAACGCCAAGATCGGGGACGTCTCGTACGCCATCGGCCGCGTCCTCATCGACGCCGGGTACCCGGTCAACACGCAGTTCGGCGGCCACGGCATCGGCTCCACCATGCACCAGGACCCGCACGTGCCCAACACCGGCCGGCCCGGCCGCGGCTTCAAGCTGCGGCCCGGGCTGCTGCTGGCACTCGAGCCATGGATCATGGCGGACACGGATGAGCTGGTAACGGACGACGACGGGTGGACGCTTAGGAGCCTCACTGGCTGCAGGACGGCCCACACGGAGCACACCATCGCCATCACGGCCGACGGCGCCGAGATCCTGACGCTGCCGACGCAAAAGTAGCGTTGGCCAGGTCAGCGGCGCATAGTTCGTGGTGTTCTGAAGATTTGGTTGGCGGTCATGCGATAGCTGAGCTCCCCACCGAGCTGTTGTGGTGTAACCCATACTTCGTGGGCTTGAGAGGCCTCGAACATTTGCCGGGAGTTCGTGCTGTCGGCGGCGATCCAGAGCGCCGAGGAGTCCGGCATGGCGTCTTCGACGAAGCCGGTCCTGACCACTTGGCCGTTGTGGCGGATTTCTACCAGGGCGTCGATCAGCATGAACCATTCAGCGTGTTTGCGGGCGATTGCCGGGTTTGGTGTCACGGTTTTCCAGACGTTTAAGGCAGCAGTGGCGGCGGTCCGGATGGGCCGGGCCGCCGCCGATGCTTGAGTCGGACGGGTTCGTCTAGGGGGCGACGTGTTCGGTGATGCGGGAGCGGATCTGTCGTTCGAGGTTCTCTTGGCCTGGCAGGGCCTGGAGGGTTTCGCTGAGTTCTGATTGTGGGATGACGACGATGCCGTCCTGGTCCCCGATGACGACGTCTCCGGGGTTGCAGACGACGTTTCCGCAGGCGATCGGCTTGCCGACGTAGCCGGGCCCGTTCTTGGAGGGGCCTGCGGGGACGACAGCGCGGGCGAACACTGCGATGCCCATGGCGTTCATTTCTTCGACGTCCCGGACGGCGCCGTCGATGATGACTCCGCCGACGCCTTTGTGCAGGCAGATCTCGGCGAGAATTCCGCCGAAAACGGACCGGTTGGTCACGCCGTTACCGGCGATCACCAGCACGTCGCCCGGTTTGGCTTCGTCCAGGCCCCGGTGGATGGCGAGGTTGTCACCTTCCCAGATGTGGATGGGCAGCACTGTGCCGGCAAGGCGGGTGCCGGGGGTGAGGCAGCGGATGTCGGCGGACATCATGTCCATGCGTTTGCGCACGTCCCCGATCAGTGCTGGCGGGTAGGCGGCGAGGGACTGCACGATGTCCCGGGAGGGGCGGGGCCATTCGGGGTAGACGGCGATGTTGTCTGCCGGTGCGTTGATATACACGTGGTTCCTTGATCGGGTTAGACGGCGAGCTTTTGCAGGTCGCCGGCGTTGACTGGAAAGGTTGGTGTGTTGCCGGCCAGCACCGCCTTGACCTCGGCCCAGGATTTGGTTCCGGCTTCGAGGAACGCTTCCTGGGTTTGGCCGGCTATGTGCGGGGTAACGATGAGGTTTGGCACTTCTCCCAGGGAAACGCGGGTGTGGGCCAGCGGATCCTTCATGTCTTTGCTTTCGGCTTCGAGGACATCCAGCGCTGCGCCGGCAATCTGTCCCTCTGCGAGGGCATCCACGAGGGCGTCCTCATCGATCAGCCCGCCACGTGATGTATTGATGAGGACCGCTGTTTTCTTCATCAAGCCCAGCTCGCGCGCACTGATCATATGCTGGGTGCTCGGCAGCAGCGGCGCGTGCAGGGTGATGATGTCCGCACCGTCGTAAAGGGTGTCCAGTTCAACCAGGTCTGCTCCTGCGGCTGCGGCGTCTGCGGTGGTTGCGACCGGGTCTGAGGCAAGGATCTGCATGCCGAAGCCTTTGGCGATCGCGGCGACGCGCTTGCCGATGGCACCGAATCCGATGATGCCTATGGTGCGACCTGAGAGTTCGAACCCGATCAGGTCGGCTTTGCTTTCGGACCAGTTTCCGGCCCGGACGCGGTCCGCGGCGGCGCAGACCTTCCTGGCTTCAGTGAGCAGGAGCGCGAAAACGTGCTCGGCGACGGCGTTGCTGTTGGCCCCTGGTGTGGTGGTCACCCAGATGCCGTGTTCGCTTGCCGCGTCGATATCCACGTTGTTGGTGCCGACACCGTGGCGCGCGATGATCTTGAGCCGTGGCGAGGCTTCGATAATCTCGCGGTTGAAGTTTTCGGCCCGGAGGATGACGCCGTCGATGCTGTCGCTGACGCTAAGGTAGTCGACTTTGCCGGGTCCGAAACCGAGGTGGACTGTGGCCGTGGCCTGGATGTCGGTGAGGACGTCCGGGTGGATGGGGTCCGAGATGTAGATGTTCGTCAAGGGGATTGCCTATCGGTAGAGGTGTTCGGACGCGGCGCCGTTTTTCTTGACCGTGAGTCCTACGACGAGGAGTCCGAGCAGGCCGGCGGCGACCAGGACGAAGGCGGGGACGAACGTGTTGCCGGTTTGGTCGATCAGCCAAGTGGCGAAGTAGGGGCCTGCTCCCCCGCCGATGACAGCGCCGACGCTGTGGCCGAAGGCGACGCCGGTGTGGCGGATGCGGGTGGGGTAGAACTCGAGCATGGAACCGTAGGTTCCGGCCTGGCAAAGGGCGTAAGGGATGATGCCGAGGCCCAGGCCGAGCAGTGCCAGCGCAAAGGATTGCTGGTTCATCAGCGCAAAGGACGGGATTGAGATGACGGCGTAGGCGATGTAGGACCACAGGAGAACCTTGCGGCCGCCGATGCGGTCGCCCAGTTGACCGGCGAAGGGGATCAAGACGGCGGCGAAAATCACTGCAAGCAGGACGATGGTTGATGCTTCGCTCTTCTTGAAGCCAAGGACTTCGCTGAAGTAGACGGCAACGAAGACCGTGCCGATGTAAGTGCCGAGGTTCTGGACCAGGGAGATAGTCGTGACTTTGGCCAAGGCCTTCGGGTACTTGGTCAGGACCTCACGGAACGGCTTGTCGGCCGTCGTGTCTTTGTCCTTGATGGCGGTGAACTCCGGGCTGTCCTCGACCTTGAGGCGGAGGATGAGGCACAGGATGCCCAGCGGCAGGGCAAGCAGGAACGGGATGCGCCAACCCCATTCAGTCATCGCTGCCGCCGGCATCGTGAGGGCGGCAAGGGCAGCAAGGCCCGCTGCAAGACCTTTACCAAGCTGGGCGATGCTGGGAATCATCGAGACGTACAAAGAACGCTTGCTGGGTTCGGCCCACTCGCGGATATACGCTGCGGCACCGCCGATTTCACCGCCCGTGGAGAAGCCCTGCAGCATCCGCAGGATCACCAGCAGGATGGGGGCCAAAGCGCCGATCTGCGCGAAGCCCGGCAGGAGCCCGGTCAGCGTTGCTGCGGCCCCCATGCAGGTGATGCTGGCAATCAGGCTGAAACGGCGTCCCTTTTTGTCACCGAGACGGCCGAAGAAGACTGCGCCCAGTGGGCGAACGATGAAGGCCGACCCGAACACCAGCAACGTGTCCAGCAGCGACATCAGCGGATCCTTGCTGGGGAAGAACACCGTCGCCAGTGTCGCAGCGACGTAGCCGTAGACACTGAAGTCGTAGTACTCGATGAAGGTTCCGAAGGCGGCAACGCCTGTTGCCTTTTTGGCTTTCTTCCGCCGCGCCAGGTCAGGGGCGGCCAATGTGGGGGTAGTCATTCGAAGACCTCTCTGTCTACGAGGTTAGAAAAATGGGACGCTGTCTCATTTCCGGGGATGTTTAAAGAATGCATGTGCTCCAAGCCACTGTCAAGTGGGTTCTTCCACGGCGGCGCATTCTGCGTCCGGGGCTGCTGGGGCGTGAAATACTGCGGGTATGGAGGAACAGGACCCCCAGGCACCGCAGCGGGATGGCTCAAAAGAAGTGGTCGCGGTCCTCGAGGCTGTCATCGGCCGCACCGGCTACGGCTGGGGCGTTCGGGAGCTCGCCGATGAGCTGGGCGCCAGCAGGAGCACAATCAACCGGATCCTAAGCCGCCTCGTGGAAGAACGCTTTGTCTCCCGCGACGCCGCCGGAGCCTATATTCTCGGGCCCCGCCTGAAAGTCCTCTCCAAAGCACTGCAGAAGGGGCACCCGCTCTTCACGGAAGGCTCCCGCATCCTTTCCCGCTTGAGCCAGACTTCGGGAGCGACCGCCCTGATGGCGGTGGAAACCGGAAAACCGGAAGAATGCTTCGTGCTGGCATCCCTCGAACCTGACGCCCCAGTCCGGTACACGCTCACCCCCGGCTCCGTCGTCCCCACCCACGCCGGCGCATTGGGCCTGGCCATTCTCTCCCGCCGGGGAACGGCTGGGTTGCCGGATGAGCTGAAGAAATACACCGAAGCTTCCATGGACAGCCGAAAGCGGATCGAAAACGCGCTGGAGAGCTACGCCTCCATCGATGCGGTGGTCAGCATCGGACAGCACATCCCGGATGCAGCGGGAATAGCAGTCCCGTTCACCGTCAGTGACCACCTCGTCGGCTCACTCTCATTGTCCCGGCCACGCAATGAGTTCGAAGAATCGTCCATTGCCCCTGGCGCGGAAACCCTGCGCCAGGCCGCGGAGGAATTGGAGGACATACTTCGCTCCAGCCAATCGTCAGTACGCACCCCGGGTCTGCCCCCGGCAGAATCCTCCGCGCTCATTGACCGGATTACGGCCATTATCACCACGTTCTGCGGCCAGCCGCTGGCCAAACTGACCCTGTCCGACCTTTCCACCCTATGGGGAACGCGTTCGGTAGCCACCCGTCGTCTTGCCGAATCGGCTTGTGATGCAGGCCTGATGACAAAACCGGACCAACGCACCTGGACAATCGGTCCCACGCTGCTGCGCTGGTCCGCCGCCCTCGGCACCAAGCATGAACTGTCTGAAATCGTTGACGACGACCTCCTGTCCCTTAGCCAACAGACCGGTGAAACCATCACGCTCGCCCTTTATGACGCCGGCGAAAAAAGGGCCTACATCGCCCGCTCCCACGTGGGTGCCCGCAATGTCCGCTACGTGCTGGATGAAGGATCCGAAATACCGCTCACAGCAGGAGCAGCAGGCAAGGCAATCCTCGCCTACCTACCGCAAACCCATGACGCACCGATCAGTGATGCAGCCACTATCCGGGCAGAAGAACTTGAAGGCGTGCGCACCCAGGGATGGGCCGCCACCGACAGCGAAAGAGTACCTGACGCCCATGGAATAGCGGCCCCGATTTTCATTAACGGAACCGTCGGCGGATCAGTCACAGCGACCATTCCCAACCACCGCGTCGCCGGGACCCCAGCCGAAGAGCTTATTGCCGCCGTCGTCCAAACAGCACTTCGGCTCAGTCGACTGCTCTCCACGGACCCACAGTCGCCACCAGCCCAAGCAGAACCCGAACCAACAAAATCGCCGGAAACCCGAACACCGATGATCATTGCTGGGTAAGGGACGTCGCACATACCACCGCTTTCAGTCAGGTGTTGCCGCTCTTGGGGGAAGGACCTGTGTTCAGAGATCCGCAAGTCCAAGGCCCTGGTCATCCAAACAGGGAGACCGCTTCCCCGCGGGAGCACCGAGGGAACGCAGGCAGGTGCATGACGGTCCCTTGACCGCCGGCATGGCCAGCCACACGAAACGCTGCATCTTGTTGTAGGTGCCGAAGTCCAGGACCGCGCCGTCCAGCTTCGGAGCCAGCTCATGACTGACGCTGATGGCGACGTTCTCCAACCCGCCTTGATCGGCGGTTTCGCCTGCCCCGGTGTCCTCCAGGCTGTCCCCGGGAGCGGAGAGCCCGCAGCGCAGGAACTTCCGGGGTTCGGTCCGCGAGAAGTACAACCCCTGTTTCCGGCAACCTCCGGCACCCTGGTAGCAGTGCAGCAGCCCGCCGAAGACCTCAATCATCCGCGCCGCCTCCCCCGTGACCGTAAAGCTGCCCTGGCCCGGGATCTGCGCCTCGATACCGCCGCTTGCCGTTACGGCGCCCGCCAAGGTTCTGTAGCCCATCATTCAAGGATAGGCTTATGTGCACATCTACGCACATTTGCACTTGGAGGGGTTAGGCATGCTCTCAGTTCTTCGGGATGCCACGTACCGGCGGTTGTTTGCCGCGCAGGTCGTGGCGCTGCTGGGCACGGGGCTGCTGACCGTGGCGCTGGGTTTGCTGGCATTCGACCTGGCCGGGAAGGACGCCGGAGCCGTCCTGGGCACCGCGCTGACCATCAAGATGTTCGCGTACGTCGGCTTCGCCCCGGTGATCAACGCCGTGGTGGCACGGCTGCCCAAGAAGCCGGTGCTGATCGGCGCCGACTTGATCCGGGCCGGAATGGCGTTATGTCTGCCGTTCATTACCGAGACCTGGCAGATCTACCTGGTGATCTTCCTGCTGCAGTCAGCCTCAGCAACGTTTACGCCCGCGTTCCAGTCGCTGATCCCGGCCGTCCTCAAGGACGAGAAGGACTACACCCGGGCACTCTCCCTCTCCCGCCTGGCCTACGACATGGAAGCACTGGTAAGCCCGGCCATCGCCGCGCTGCTGCTGACCGTCCTCAGCTACAACAACCTGTTCCTCGGAACGGTGGGCGGCTTCCTTTTCTCGGCGCTGATGGTGGTCCTGACGGTCCTCCCGGCCACCGCCCCCGTCCAGCAGGGCGGGGCGTCCTCGCTTTGGCACCGCACCACCCTGGGCACCCGCATCTTCTGGCGGAACCGGAAGCTGCGCTCATTGCTCGCGTTGAACCTGGTGGTCTCCGCCCCCACCGCGCTGGTGCTGGTAAACAGCGTGGTGGTGGTGCGGCAGGTCCTGCACCGCCCGGACACTGACCTGGCCCTGGCACTTGCCTGCTTCGGCGTGGGGTCCATGGCGGTGGCCCTGTCCGCGCCGCGGATCCTTGAACGGCTGGGTGACCGGACGATGATGCTTACCGGTGCCGCCGTCATCCCGTTGGCCCTGGCCGGGGCCGCCGTGCTGCTGTTCCTGCCCGCCGGGTATTCGACGTGGTGGTGGCTCCTGGTGCTGTGGTTCGTGCTCGGCGCCGGCAACTCCACCATCCTGACCCCCTCCGCACGGCTGCTGCGGGAAGCGTCCACGGAGGAAACCCGGCCCTACGTTTTCACCGCCCAGTTCTCCCTGTCGCACGCCTGCTACATCATCAGCTACCCAGTGGCCGGCATCGCCGGGGCGGCCGCCGGTCTGGGCCCGGCTTCGCTGGCGCTGCTGATTCTTGCGATGATAGGGACGGCAGGAGCTTTCCTGTCCTGGCCCCGGCACACCCAGCGGACGGCCGGATCGACCGAGAGCAGGGAGCAAGGGCATGGGCAGCGAACCACAGCACGCCACCAGCCCCGCGCCTGACGCGCCTTCGCTGGTCCACCAGGTAGCTCCAGGACCCCAGCTCCTGGAAACAGCCGCCGGGACCCTGCGGATGCTGGCCGAACCCACCCGGCTGCACCTGCTGTGGCAGCTCGCTGACGGGCCCAAGTCCGTCACGGAACTGGCGCAGGCCTCCACCGTGCCCCGGACCGTGGTCAGCCAGCATCTGGCCAAGCTGCGGCTCAGCGGTTTGGTGGATACGCACAGGAACGGCCGGCACATCATCTACTCCCTGCACGACGGGCACCTGGTCCGCCTGATCCGGGAGACGATCAACCACGCAGACCACCGCCTCACCGGCGAACCGACCCACGACTAACCCCCGCATCCCAGACGGGCCGGCAGCAGGAAGGCAGGACGATGCCCACACCGGCACCCCTGACCCTGCCGCGCGCCCTCACCGTCACCGGCCTGATCCTGGGACTCGCGGCTGCCGCGCACACCGCCGCCGGCGGGCTCCTGCCGGCTCCTTCCGTGCTGGCGGTGCTGGCCGTCCTGGTTCTGCTCCCGGTCACAGTCCTGGCCCGGCGGCGGCTGGGTCCGGGCTCCATCACCGCAGCGCTGGCTCTTGGGCAGGTGGCCCTGCATGAGGCGTTCAACGCCCTTCCCCAAACCTCTGAAAACTGCATGTCAGCGGGCATCGCAGCCTACGGACACCATCAAGCCCAAACCGTCCCCGGGTGCGCAACAGCAGGGACCGGGCTCACGGCCCTGAACGTCCCGGCGCTCCCCGAACCGGCCATGACAGGGGCGCACATCCTCGCCGTGGCGCTCACCGCCCTGCTGCTGGCCCGCGGGGAATCGGCGCTGTGGCGGATGCTGGCCTGGTTCGCGCCCCTCGCCGTGATCCTGCGCGTCAAGGTCCTGCCGCTGTGGGTTCCCCCGGCGGCGCCCAGGGTTTCATTCATCCCGAGGCTGCACCCGTGCCTGCGGGTTCCTGCCCTCCGCGGCCCGCCGGTTTCTGCCCAGGGACTTCCGGCCTCCGCCACCCTGTGATGCCGCGGTCCCAACCGCTGCCAGTCATCCAGTCTTTCCTTGCCTGACCGCACCACGCCGGTGCTTCAGGCTGTCCCGAAAGGACACCCAGCACGTGAAATCTTCACTCCGCCGCGCCCGCACCGCCGGCGCTTTGGCCGCACTCCTTGCCCTGTCCGCCGTTGCCGGCACGGCCCCGGCGCAGGCACACGATGCCCTCGCCTCCAGCAGCCCCGCCAACGGGCAAACCGTCACCACCAACCCCGGGAAGGTCTCCATCACCCTGAGCAACGCCCCGGACACCCGGCTGCCCGGATCAAACTCCATCAAGGTCACCGCCCCCGACGGGCATGTAGTCAGCGCCGGCGAGCCCACCGTGGACGGCAACACCCTCAGCACGGACGCGGACATCGACCACCCCGGCAAGCACAAAGTGGAATGGCGGGCGGTTTCGGCGGACGGCCATCCGATCGACGGGACCTTCAGCTTCACCTACACTCCTGAAGAAGCAGCCGCCTCCGAAGGAACCGGACACTCTGAAGGAGCCGGGACCCACCAGGAATCGTCAGCTCCCGTCACGGCGCCGGCAGTTGCTTCAACAACAACACCGACGCCGGAAGCACAGGCTGCAACGCCCGCCGCAACGCAAAGCGCCGACAATGCCGGCCTGTTCATCGGGCTCGGGGCCGTCCTGCTGGTCCTCGTGGCCGTGGGCGCCTACCTGATCGGCCGCCGTACGAAAGCGGCAGCAAGCAAGAACGACTAGACATACAGAACCACGGGGCCCGTCCGGAGCATCAGCTTCCGGACGGGCCTTTGATGTTTTCCGGTCAAGACGCCCGAGCCGTGGTGGCGATCCAGGCGGAATCTATGCACACGACATCACCGGTGCAACACTGCATTGATGAACATACATGAGTGGTGGCCTCTGATCCCTGCGGAAACACGCGGCTGGCTCATGGCCCACAATGGCGAACCGCTGCCGCCGCACGTCATCGCCGACATCAAGGCAGCCACCGGCGGCACGACCGATGCTGACTGGGCCGTCCAGACAGCGGATGGTCCCCAGCTGTCCGACGAGGCCGTCGATTGGATCGAGGCTGTCGCCAACGATGAAGAGCCGACGACCGGGTGACACCTTCGCTGTGAGCAGCGGGGCCAGCTCCGGGCGGGCTATTCCGTGCCGGCGACCCCGCTGCGGCGTTCCAGGAGCAGGGTGTCCTGCCAGTGGCCGGCCTTCGGGCCGTGGCTGATCCTGGCAATCCGTTCCCTGGTTCCCACCACCCGGAAGCCGAGGCGCTGGTGCAGGGCAAGGCTTGCCATGTTCTCCGGGAAGATGCTGGACTGGATGGTCCAGATCCCTGCGGCTTCGGTGGAGTCGATCAGGGCGTTCAGGAGGAGCCGGCCCACGCCCCGCCCGTGCGTTTCCGGCGCAACGTAGATCGAGTGCTCGACGACGCCCCGGTAAACCTCCCGGGACGACACGGACGATACCGCGGCCCACCCCAACACCCTTCCCGCGTCCTCGGCGATCAGCCGGTGCCCGGGCAACCGGCCGCCGTCGAACGCCTCCCAGGTAGGCGGCTCGCTCTCGAAGGTGGCCTCCCCCGTGGCGATGCCTGCGGCGTAAATGGCGTGGACCGCGTCCCAGTCCTCAGGGCGCATGGGGCGGATGGTGACGGGCTTTTGCATGGCTCCCATTATCGTGCCGCCACCGCCGCCTCCAGCCCCGCCGAGGTGGGACGGGTGTAAAGAATCCGTCATTAAATCGTCCCGGCCGCCCCCTTTTCGCGGACACGGTCCTTTGATGGAGGCGTAGACGGCGTGTGTTGAGGCAAGGAGCGCAGATGCGATGGGATGAGGTGCCCGAAGACCGGGGCAGGGTCAGGTTCGCCGCGGCGGCTGAAGCCGTTGAGGGCTACGGCGGCCGTGGGCTGAACGGCCGAGCCCTTCATCCGGCCGCAGGTTACCTTTTCCCTGACCAGGACGGCGAGGGCTGGTGGGTCATTTTCCAGCCCTGGCCGTCCCCTGGTCTACCGGGATCGCCCGGGCACAAAGTCCCCGGCGACCTCCTCGCCTGCAATGATTCCTACGGCGACATGGTGCATGTAGTGGTGCTGGCGGCGGGAGTTTGGGAGGACGACGCCGAGGCAGCCTTCCGCACGCACCTCCCGTCGAGCCTCGCGGACGCCGCCCGCGTTGCAGCCTCGGTTGCGCATGTGGCGGGATCAGGGAACAGGGACGGGACGGTGCGGAACGTGGCGGTGCAGCACCGGGCCGCGGTGGAACCTCCGGTCAGCCCACGTGGACCCATGGACGCTGGGTGACATCCGGCACGGCCTCGCGCAGCACTTCCCTGGTCACGGGCGCGATTTCACCCTCGCCCAGGAACAGGAACCGGACGAGGTTGGTGATGGGGTTGCCCTCCGTCCAGCGGAAGTAGATGTGCGGCATCAGCCCTGTGACGTCCCTGATGTGCAGCAGGACGGAGGCGATGGTGTTGGGGACTACCGGTCCGTGGACTTCGAGGATGTGGTAGCCGTGGCGGGTCACGCCGCGCACGTACAACTCGGTTTCGAAGTCTGAGGAGTCGTCCACGACGACCTCAAGGAACAGGGCATCACCGGCCAGCGGGAGGTGGCTGACCTCGATGGCTGATTCGAGTTTGTCCCGGTATGCCTCCGGAGACAGCCGCAGGGGCTCGTGCGCGATGATGGTGATGGGCCCGTCCAGGGTGCTGGACATGAACTCCAGGGCCTGCTGGTCCAGATGCACCCGGGTTGCGTGCAGCTCAAAGGAACGCCGGACCCTGGACAGCAGTGAGATGACAATGATGCCCAGGATGAACACGGCAGCGATCCGGATGCCTTCGGGACGTTCAAAGATGTTGGCCACCGTGGTGTACGCGAACACCACCGAGATGGTGCCGAAGCCCAGCGTAAGGTTCCGCTGCCCGCGCCGGCGCGCCGACAGCGTAACGGCCACCGCCGCGGAGGTCATCAGCACAAGGACGCCGGTGGCGTAGGCGCCGCCCTGGGCATCGACGTCGGCGTTGAAAATGAAGGTGATCAGGAAGCCGATTAGCGTGAAGACGAGCACCAGGGGCCGGACAGCCTTGGCCCAGGCCGGAGCCATGCCGTAGCGCGGCAGGTACCGGGGAACCAGGTTCAGCAGGCCGGCCATGGCTGATGCGCCGGCGAACCAGAGGATGCCGATGGTACTGACGTCATAAACGCTGCCGAATCCCACGCCAAGGTATTCGTGCGCCAGGTAGGCCAGGGCACGGCCGTTCGCCTGGCCGCCGGGCTGGAATTCCTGTTCCGGGATGAGGACAACGGTGATGAAGCTGGTGGTCAGGAGGAAGACGCTCATGATCACCGCGGCGGTGGTGAGCATGCGCCGCGCACCCCTGATGCGGCCCTTGGGGTTGTCTTCGGTATCGTCCACCGCTCCACGGACCTGTGGCATCACGGCGACGCCGGTTTCGAAGCCCGACAGGCCCAGCGCCAGTTTGGGGAACACAAGCAGCGCGATAGCCACGGCCGTCAACGGGTTTCCGTGGGATACCCATAGATTGGTCCACCAGTCCCCCATCGCCGCGGGATGCGCGACCACCTGTGCGAGGGTGGCAACCACCACCACGGCGTTCAGGCCCAGGTAGAGGACCACCAGGACGACGGCGACGCCGATGGCTTCCTTGAATCCGCGCAGGAACACGGCCGCCAGCAGGGCCAGCAGGAAGAGCGTGACGGGGACGTTCTGGTTCTGGAGCCACCCGGGGGCGACTGGATTGCCGATCAGGTGCGCGGTGGCGTCGGCCGCCGAGAGAGTCATGGTGATCATGAAGTCAGTGGCGGCGAACCCCAGGAGGACCAGCACCAGGAGCTTGCCTCCCCAGCGGGGCAGCAGCCGCTCAAGCATGGCAATGGACCCTTCACCGCGGGGGCTTTCACCGGCGACCCTCCGGTAGACCGGCAGGGCGCCCAGCAGGGTCACCGCCACCAGCACCAGGGTGGCCAGCGGTGAGATGACCCCGGCTGCCAGCGCCGCGATGGCCGGCTGGTAGCCGAGCGTGGAGAAGTAGTCCACACCGGTAAGGCACATGACCTGCCACCACGAATGCTTCTTTTCGTGCCGCGTGGGCACGCCGCCGGGGCCGGGATGGGCACCCTTGCTGTCCTGCAGTCCAAACAGCAGCCAGTCCTGGAGCGCCTTCCTGCCGTGCGGATGGGGCGCGGAGGGATCCGCCGGGGGCCTGCTTAACGTCGTCATGTCCGCCTTTCCGCGCTGCCCGTTGCACCGCGACCATTGCGAAGCTAGCACCGGCGGAAACGGCAGGCGGGCGGGCCGGGGATATCTTGACGAATCCTTTACGCCCTGTTTACGACGGCGGCGCGGGACTCCCCCGGCAGGTCACGGCTCGAACCGGTAGCCCATCCCGGCTTCCGTCAGCAGGTGCCGGGGCCGGGACGGATCTGCCTCCAGCTTGCGGCGCAGTTGGCCCATGTAGACGCGCAGGTAGTGGGTCTCGTTGTCGTAGCCGGGACCCCAGACCTTCCCAAGCATCTGCTGCTGCGTGATGAGCCGTCCGGGATTGCGCACCAGCAGTTCCAGGATGGCCCACTCGCGCGGGGTGAGGCGGACAGCCTCCCCTGCACGCGTCACCTTCCGCCTTGCCAGATCCACCTCGAAATCGCCCACGTCCACCGCTGCGCCATCGTCCGCCACCTCCGGCGTCCCGGTCCGGCGGCCGGCCACCCGCAGCCGGGCCAGGAGTTCGTCCAGGCCGAACGGTTTGGTCACGTAATCGTCCGCCCCGGCGTCCAGCGCCCGGACCTTGTCCACGGAGCCGTGCCGCGCTGACAGCACAATGATGGGCATACTGCTGGTGCGGCGGATCCTGGTGATCACGTCCACGCCGTTGATGTCCGGCAGGCCCAGGTCCAGCACCATGGCGTCCGGGTGGCTGCCCTCCGCGTGCTTCAGGGCGGCCATCCCATCCAGGGCAGTGAGCACCCGGTAGCCCTCCGCTTCCAGGTTCACCTGGAGGGCGCGCAGGAGCTGCGGCTCGTCATCAACAACCAGTACGGTCCTCATGATGTGCTGGTGCCTGCTTTCCCGGGAACGTTGGACATGGACCGTCCGGGCGGGAGGGGCAGGCGAATAATCATCGTCAATCCCCCGCCGGCGGTGGGCTCGGCCAGCAGCTGGCCGCCCATGGCGTCGGTGAAGCCTTTCGCGACGGCGAGGCCAAGCCCCATGCCGAGGCCAGCGGGCGCGTCATCGAGGCGCTGGAAAGGCTGGAACATGTCCTCGACGGCGGCAGCGGGCACACCCTGCCCGTGGTCAACGATGCGCAACTCGCCGAAGGGGATGCCGCCGTCGTCCATTGCAGGGGATCGGCCCGGGACGCCAACGATGGCAACATCGGACGACGGCGCGTATTTCAGCGCGTTTTCCACGATGTTGGCGATGACCCGCTCCAGCATCCCCAGGTCGGCGTACACGGCGGGAATGTTGGGGGCGAGGTCAATCCGGATGCGGTCGGCAGGGAGGCCGCGCAGGGCATCCTCGATCGCGTCGCGCCACGTGACAGGGCCGGTCAGCGGTGCCGCCGAGCCGCTGGAGATCCGGGACATGTCCAGGAGGTTGGAAATCAGGGCGTCCAGGCGCTCGGTGTAGGAATCGATCGTCTCGAGCATCTCGGCCTGTACCTCATCCGGCAGCCTGCGGCTTTGGCGGCGCAGGGCCGTTACCGCCAGCTTTATCCCCGCCAACGGGGTGCGCAGGTCATGGCCGACGGCCCGCAGGATAGCGGTGCGGACGCTGTTACCCTCGGCGAGTTTTGTGGTGCTTTGCAGCGTCCGCTGAAGGGCGTGCCGTTGGCGCAGCAGGAGGAGATGGGCGCCGTGGGCGGCCAGGAGGAGCCTGTCGCCGGCCGTGAGGGTCCGCCCGGAGAGGACCAAGGCGGTCCCGGCATCGGGGAGTTCCACGCTGTCCGTCAAGGCTGCAGCATCCGGGGAGGGGGGCGGCGCGTCACCCGAAAAGGCTTGCAGTGTCCACGTTGCTTCCCCGTTCACGGGTTTGGTGAAGAGCCCGGCGGACCGGACCTGGAAGGTCTCCCGGACCTTGTCCATGAATGCCGCGACGGTGTCGTCGGCGAGGAGGGCGTCGCGGGCCAGGTCAGCGAGGGTGGCGGCTTCCGCGCGTGCACGTGCCGCTTCCCGGGCACGCCTGGCGGACAGCCCCACCACGAGTGACACGGCCACCGCCGCGCTCAGGAAAACCAGCAGCGCGAAGACATTCTGCGGGTCGCTGATGTTGAATGTTCCCACCGGGTCCGTCTGGAAGTAGTTGAGCAGCAGCGAGTCCAGGACGGCTGCGAGCACCGCGGGCCACAGTCCGCCGATGAACGCCACCGCCATGACTCCGGTCAGATGGACGAGCGCGTGGGTGGCCAGGTTCAGCTCCGGGCTGCCGGACAGCGCCGCGGTCACCAGGACCGGGAGGAGTACGGCCAGGACGAAACCGGCCGCGGTGCGCCTTCGGCTGAGCGCGGCGTGCGCCGGCGCCGGCAATCCATGGCCACCCTGCTGATGGGAGACGATGTGCACGTCAATATCACCGGAGCCGCGGACCACTTTGGCGCCTGGACTGGTGCCAAGGATCCGGTTCCAAAAGCGTCCGGGCGAGGCACCGATGACGATTTGCGTGGCGTTGACGCTGCGGGCGAATTCCAGGAGCGATTTCGCTGGATCCTCACCGGACACCGTGTGGGAGGTGCCGCCGAGTTCGGTCACGAGCTGCCGCTGCGCGTCCAGCAACCGGACCGGCGCCGCGCTGCGTTCCTCTGACCTTCTAACGTGGACAGCCAGCAGATCCCCGCCGTTGACCCTGGACAGGATGAGGGACGCCCTCCGGACGAGCGTTTCCCCTTCCGGGCCCCCGCTGAGTCCCACGACGATCCGCTCACGGGCCGGCCAGGTAGCGGTGATGCCTTGGCTTTCCCGGTAATTCGCCAGGCCTTCATCCACCCGGTCAGCCAACCAAATCAAGGCGATCTCACGGAGGGCAATGAGGTTGCCCAGGCGATATTCGCCCGCCAGGGCGGCGTCGATCCTGTCCTTCGGGAAGACCTTCCCGTCGGCCACCCTCTGCCGCAGCAGTTCCGGTGATATGTCCACCAGCTCGATATGGTCTGCTCGCCGCACCACAGCGTCCGGGACCGGGCCCTCCCCCGGCTCGTCAGTGATTGCGGCGACAACATCCTTCAGCGAGGCCAGCTGCTGGACTGCCAGGGTGGTCAGCACGTCGGTCCCGGCGGCCAAAAGCTCCTCAATGTCCTGCCAACGGCGTTCATTACTGCTGCCTTCGGTGTTGACGTGCGCGTATTCGTCGACGACGGCCACTTCCGGCTTCCGCGCAAGCACGGCCTCGACGTCGAGCTCCGGTACCTCCGCTCCGTGGGCGGCCTGTGGCAGCCGCGGCGCCACGACGTCGAGCCCGTCAAGAAGCTGCCTGGTTTCCTGCCTGCCGTGGTCCGCTGCGATGCCAACGGCGACGTCCCTGCCGCAGGCCGCAAGGCGGTGCGCTTCCCGCAGCATGGAGTACGTGGTGCCGGCCCCTGCCGCCGCACCCAGGAAGATCCGAAGCATTCCCCGTGCCATATCCACAGTCTTATCCCCTCCGGCCGCCCGGACCAACTCGCTGCGTGCACCGGCCCGGCGGCAGGGCTACGATAAGTCCACCGCGGCCCGAACGTGGTGGGCCACGGAGACCAGAGCGGCACACCGAAAGGAAACCCGGCACCATGGCAGACACCCCCAACCCCATCCAGATCCAGAAGTTCCTGGGCGGCATCGACTATCCGGCGAAACGCGACGACTTGCTGTCCCGGGCAAAGGACTCCGGCGCCGACAGCAACGTGATCCAGGCCCTCGAGGCGCTCCCGGACCGGGAATACGACAGCCCGACGGCGGTAAGCTCAGCGATTTCGGACAGCAACTCCTAAGGGGGCCCGCTTCCGCCGGCCCGGCTAAGCTGGCGGCATGCCCGCCCTTTCCGCCCTGCTGCCCACCCTCGTGGCCGTCGCCATCCTGGCGGCACTCACGGTGGGCATCCTCCGGGCGGCGCGGACGCCGTCGTACCTCTCCCCTGCCCTGGCCATCCTCCGCGGGGCGGCCCAGCTCGCCGCCATCAGCCTGGTGCTGGGCGGCGTCATCAGCAGCCCGCTCTGGGTGGCCGCGGCCCTGCTGGTCATGTTCAGCGTCGCTTCCGTGACGGCGACGCGGCGGCTCACCTGGTCCTGGCGGCGCTTTGCCCTGGTGGCCGCGACCATGGCCGCCGGCATCCTGGTGACCCTCGCCGTCGTGTTTGGAACGGGTGCCATCGAGTTCGCGCCGCGGTACCTGCTGGCCGTGGGCGGAATCGTGATCGGCAACTCCATGACCATCGCCACCCTGGCCGGCCGCCGCTTCTTTGAAGCCGTCGTGGAGCAGTGGGACCAGGTGGAGGGCTGGCTGGCGCTGGGCGCAACGCCGCGGCAGGCCACCCTGATCCAGGCCCGGCAGGCCGTTCATTCGGCCCTAATCCCGTCGACCGACCAGACCAAAACCACCGGGCTGGTCACCCTTCCCGGCGCGTTCGTGGGCGCGATCTTCGGCGGCGCCTCGCCGCTGGAAGCCGGCCGGTTCCAGGTGGTGGTGCTGGCCTCGATCATGGCGGCCGGGTCCATCACCGCCGTGGCGCTGATCCGTTCGCTGGGCAACGTGAAGGTGCGGCCGGTGCCGGCGTAAGGGCGGCAGGCGCGGGACCTTCAGCCCTAGCCCGCCCGGGTGTACTGAGGGAAGGTCGAAGTGGCTCCCCGGGTCCTGAAACGGCCCATCCTTATGCCACCCCCGCATGCCATGAACCCCCGCCGGATCACCCCAGCCACAGACCCCGCCGCGGCTCAACCACGCGAACCCGGGCCGCGGCGTCGCGGTGTTGCCTGGAAGACAACCCTGGCGCTCCTGGCCGCCGTCGTGCTTCTCCTTCCCGTCATGTTGCTGCCGCTCACCACCGGAGTACCCGTTTTCGCCTGGCTGCCCCTGCTCCTGGTGGGGCTGGCAGGCGTGGTGTGGCTGGTGGTGCGGCGACGGAAACCGCACGCACAGCTGGCCGGCGTGGGCGTGCTGGCACTCGTGGCCGCAGTGGCCGTGGGTGCGTCCCAGATTCTGTCCGGCACCCCGCCGGTCACGGGTCCCGACGGCCAGCCAGTGCCGGGCAGCATTGCGGGCGCTGAGAAGGTGGAGCTTAACGGCAGCGAGCAGTGGATCATGGTCCGCGGGCACGACGCATCCAACCCTGTGCTGCTGAACCTGGGGATGGGCGGCCCGGGCGGCGGCGGCTTCTTCAATGCCCAGGAGTTCAGGCAGCTGGAGGACACGTTCACCGTGGTCAGCTGGGACGAGCCGGGCACCGGGAAGTCATACGGTTCGGTGCCGGTCAAAGACCTCAACAAGGAACGGTACGTGAAGGACGCCGTTGCCCTGACCAACCTGCTGCGGGAGCGCTTCAAGCAAGAGAAGATCTTCATTTACGGCGTTTCATGGTCCAGCATCATCGGCCTCTGGCTGGTCCAGGAGCACCCGGAGCTGTACCACGCGTTCGCCAGCAGCGGCCAGATGGTGAACACCACGGAGAACGACCGCATGGGCTACGGGCTGGCGCTTCAGCACCTTGATGAACAGGGCGACAAGGGCCGTGCCGACGAACTCCGGCGGAACGGTCCGCCGCCTTACCGCGGGGACAACGTGGCGTCCCCCTACGTCGCCTTCCTGGACGTGCTGAACGAGATGATGGGATCGCTGCGTTTTTCGGTGGCCGTGCCGCTCATCCCGTTCTTCGTCCCCGAATATGGCTACATCGACAAGGTCAACCACACGCGCGGGGTGATCGAATCCTTCAACGCCGTCTACCCGCAACTCGAGAACCTGGACTTCCGTCAACAGGCCCTGGAGCTGGATGTTCCTGTCTACTTCTTCGTAGGCCGGAACGACATCAATGCCATGGCGTCACTGGTGGAGGACTACTACAACTCGCTCTCGGCACCGGACAAGAAGCTGATTTGGCTGGAGGGAGGGCACGGGCTGGGCAGCGCCGAGAACCAGGACGTCTTTTTCGACGTGATGCGCAACCAGGTGCGGTTGCTCGCCGGGTAACGCTAAGGTATGGCCGGTCAGCCCTTGACGCACGGCAGGGCGTGCCGCGGTGGTACCGTGGCCGCTATGCACCTGAAGGCTTACCAGCGCGGCACCCCAACGCCACGCCGGAAGATTAAGCCGAGCCCGCCGTCAAGCGTCCGCAACGCCACGAACGACGCCGGCACCTGGCTGCGTGCCCTGCCACACCTGGTGCGCCGCGCAGCGCCCCGCCACCCCGCACAGTTGATTGTCCTGGGTTTCGCACTGGCCATCGCAGTAGGAACGGGACTGCTGATGCTGCCGGCGGCCAAGGCCGGAGCTGGCGCCGCCTCCCCGCTGGAGGCCCTGTTCACGGCCACTTCGGCGGTGTGCGTCACCGGGCTGATCACGGTGGACACGCCCGTGTTCTGGACCGGGTTCGGACAGGCCGTCATCCTTGTCCTGATCCAGGTAGGCGGCTTTGGCGTAATGTCCTTCGGCACGCTCCTGGGCGTGTTCGCGGCAAGAAGGCTGGGCCTGCGGTCGCGGATGCTGGCAGCCGCCGAAACCAAGAGCGTGGGCTTCGGCGACGTCCGCCGCGTCCTGCTGGGAGTCTTCCTGATTACCCTCACCGTGGAGGGAACCCTGGCCGGGATCCTCACCCTGCGGTTCCTGGCAGGGTACGGCTATCCTCCCGGCGAGGCCATCTGGCATGGTGTCTTCCATGCCGTCTCCGCATTCAACAACGCCGGATTTGCGCTCTACTCAGACAACCTGATGGGTTTCGCCCGCGACCCCTGGGTCATCCTGCCGATCGCTGCCGGCGTGATCATTGGCGGTCTTGGCTTCCCGGTGCTGTTTGAATTGCGGCGGCAGTACCGCCGGCCCGTCTTCTGGAGCATGAACACCAAACTGGTGCTGGTGGGCACAGCCCTGCTCCTGGTGCTCGGCACTGCCTTCCTGACGGCAGTCGAATGGACCAACAGCGCAACCCTTGACGGGCTGGCCCCGGCCGAACGGCTCATGAACGGCTTCTTCCAGTCCGTCATCACCCGCACCGCCGGCTTCAACAGCATCGACATCGGCCAGATGCACCCAGTGTCCTGGATGGGCATGGACATCCTGATGTTCATTGGCGCCGGGCCGGCCGGTACCGCCGGCGGCTTGAAAATCACCACCTTCGCAGTGCTGTTCTTCATCCTGTCCACCGAACTGCGCGGCGGCACCGCCGTCAACATCTTCGGTAAGCGGCTCTCCCGGGCCGTGCACCGGCAGGCCATCACCGTGGTGCTCCTCGCCATCGCGGTCGTTACCGCGGCCACGATGTTCCTGATGCTGATCACCGATTTCGGCCAGGAGCGCATCCTCTTCGAGGTAGTCTCGGCGTTTGCCACGGTGGGCATGTCCACCGGCATCACCGCCGGCATGCCCCCTGCCGGCCAGGTGGTCCTGATCCTGCTGATGTTCATCGGCCGCCTTGGCCCCGTCACGCTGGGCACCGCCCTGGCGGTGCGGAGCAGGCCCATCATGTACGAATACCCCAAGGAAAGGCCCCTCATTGGCTAAGGACATGTTCATTCGGAAAGCCGGGCGAGTGGCTCAGGCGGACTCCGTGGTCGTCATAGGCCTGGGGCGCTTCGGCGGAGCCCTGGCACTCGAGCTCGAAGCCCAAGGCACGGAAGTGCTGGGAATCGACAGCGACGAGGACATTGTCCAGTCCTACAACGGCAGGCTGACGCACGTGGTGCGCGCCGACTCCACCAAGGAGGAGGTCCTGCGCCAGCTTTCCGTCCACGAATTCGACCGCGCCGTGGTGGGCATCGGCACCGACCTGGAGGCCAGCATCCTCACCACCTCCAGGCTGCTGACCTTCAAGCACCCACAGATCTGGGCCAAGGCCATCAGCGAACCCCATGCCGAAATCCTGGTCCAGCTGGGCGTCGAAAACGTGATCCGTCCCGAGCACGACATGGGCAAGCGGGTGGCGCACCTGGTGCGTGGTTCCATCCTTGACTACGTGGAATTCGAAGACGACTTTGTCATGATCCGCACCCAGCCCCCGTCCGAGGCGAGGAACCGTCCCCTCGGCGTGCTGGGCCTGCGGGACCAGTACGGGATCACCATCGTGGCAGTCAAAAGACCGGGCTCGACCTGGCAGCACACCACCGCCCAGACAGTCCTTTACGACGACGACCAGATCATCGTGCAGGGCCCCAAGAACCTTGCGGAGCGGTTCAGCACGCTGCTGTAGGCTCCGGCGCGGAAAGGCCCGCCGTCGGAGCCTATAGTCCTCCGGGCCGGTGCACTACCCTGATGGGGTGGCACAGCCTACGGTACTGATTTGCGGGGCAGGAATCGCCGGGCCCACCCTGGCGTTCTCGCTGGCCCGGCGTGGGTTCGCTCCCACCCTGGTGGAACGGTCCCGCGGGTTGCGGTCCAGCGGCAACCCGGTGGACGTCCATGGAGAGGCCACCGGCATCGCACGCCGCATGGATGTCCTTTCCCGCCTGCAGGCAGCCGCGACCCGGGCGCCGGGGCTGGCGTTCGTGACCCCGTCCGGGCACCGGATAGGCCCGCTGCGCCTGGGCCGACCCCGCGGAGACGACGTCGAGGTGCCGCGGGCAGATCTGGCGGCGGTCCTCTGCGAGGCAGCCGCGGACGGGACCGAGTTCCTGTTTGGGGATTCAGTCACCGCGCTGCAGCCGGACGACGGCGGCGTGGACGTTACGTTCGAACGCTCACCGGCGCGGCGGTTCCACCTGGTGGTGGGCGCCGACGGACTGCACTCCACCGTCCGCAGGCTGGCCTTTGGCACGGAGGCAGACTTTGTCCGCCCGCTTGGCCTGTACATTGCCACACTGTCCCTCGGGCGGCCGGCGGCCGACCCCGCTACAGTCCTCATGTACAACCAGCCAGGTTTGTCGCTGACCATCCACCCCGTCCGCGGAACTGCCGGTGCCGGATTCATCTTCCGGGGACCAAAGCATCCCGGTGCCGAGTACCGCGACCCGGAGGCCCAGCGCCGGATCGTCGCGAATGCCTACAGCCGGCACCTTTGGCCTGTACCGGAGCTACCCGACCTGCCCGGCCAGGTACGCGACGCCCCGGACCTCTATTTCGATGCCGTCAGCCAGGTGCGGCTGCCGGCCTGGTCCCGCGGGCGGGTGGCCCTGCTGGGCGATGCAGCATCCTGCGTGTCCCTGTTCGGGGATGGGTCCAGCATGGCCATGGTGGGCGCCAGCACCTTGGCCGAGGAGTTGTCGGCCACCCCCGCCAACCCCGGGGAGGCGTTCCGCCGGTACGAGACCCGCCACCGCAAGCTGGTGGCCTCGCGCCAGCGCGGGTACCAGCTCGGAGCGGCCCTACTCGTTCCCGCTTCCCGTGCCGGTCTCACGGTCCGGAACCTCGCCGTCCGTTTGCTCCCGGGCTAATGATGGCAATGGAAACAGCGCTGCTCCTGTCCTTCGCCGTCCTGCTGCTCATCGGGGTGCTCATCTCCGAGCGCGCCCACCGGACAGTGCTGTCCACGGCCGTGCTCTTCCTGGTGGGCGGGTTCCTGCTGGGGCCCGGCGCCCTGGGCTTCATCACGGTCTCGGCGGGCGACCCGATTGTGGGAGCCCTGGCGGAGCTGGCGTTGTTTTCGGTCCTCTTCACGGACGGGATGCGTGTTGGGTTCGGTGACCTGCGCTCCGCCTGGCGGCTGCCCGGCCGGGCCCTGCTGCTGGGACTGCCGCTGACCCTCGGCCTGACCGCAGTGTTTGCCCACGTCGTGGCTGGGTTGCCGTGGCTGGAATCCTTCCTCCTGGGCGCCATCCTGGCTCCGACGGACCCGGTGTTTGCGGCAGCCATTGTGGGCCGGGAAGAGGTCCCGGGCAGGCTCAGGCACCTCCTTAACGTCGAATCCGGCGTCAATGACGGCCTGGCCCTGCCGATCGTGCTGATCCTCCTGGCCGCCGCCGGCGGAAGCGATGCCCGCGGCGAGGAACTGCTGTTCGAGATTGTCCTGGGCATCCTGGTGGGTGTTGTGGTGCCCGTGGCCGTCCTGGCCCTGGAACGGCTGCCTTTCCTGCAGGCGACCAGGTCACTCCAGCCCCTGCTGGCGGTCTCCATCGGGCTGCTGGTGCTGGCCATCTGCCAGGCGACCCACGCCAACCTGTTCCTGGGGGCCTTCGCCGCCGGCATCACGGTGGCCACCCTGGGCCGGGGACTCCGGCACGAGTTTGAGCAGTTCGGTGAGCTGGTCACCGAACTGCTGAAGCTGGCGGCCATCATGGTTTTTGGCGCCCTGATCACCCCGGTCTTCCTCTTCAGCGAGATCCCCTTTGCCGGCTGGATCTTCGCCCTCCTGGCACTGCTCATTGCCCGGCCCTTGGCCCTGCTGGTGTCCTTCCTGGGGGCCAAGTTGAGTATGCGCGAGCAGGCGGCGGCCATGTGGTTCGGACCCAAGGGGTTCGCCTCGGTGGTGTACGGCCTGATCATCCTGGAATCCGGCATCACCCGTGCTGATGACGTCTACCACCTCGTGGCCCTGGTAATCGTGCTCTCCATCCTGTCCCACTCCTCCACGGACGTCCTCATCGCCCGCCAATTCGGTGAACGCGTAAAGAGCCCAGGAAAGCGGACGGAACATGCCTGACCCGCCACGGGGTGGCCACACGATCGTGGCCGGCAAATCCTGGGCAGGACCGCGTCCCAGTGATTGGATGGGTCTGCACTACCCCCGTTGTCCTTCGAAGTGTTAAGGAGAGCCGTGCGTGCCGTGGACCTGAAAGTTTCCCTGCCCGTTGTCCGCCGGGAAACCACGGCGGCTGAAGCCGGACGGCTGATCGCGGACAGCGGCCTGGTGGGGCTGGTGATCGCGAACCGGCGGGGAGTTCCCACGGCCATCGTCTCCGCCGTCGACGTCCTGCGGCTCATGCTGCCCGGCTACCTGCTGGACGATGTCTCCCTCGCCGCAGTTTTCGACGAAGCCGCGGCCACCGAATTGTGGGACCACATCTCCGAGCGGACCGTGGGCGAAATGCTCGACGACGAGGGCGTTGCCGTCCGCAAAATTCTTTCCATCGAGTCCGACGCCACCCTCGTGGAGATCGCGGCGCGGATGGTGGACGCCAGGACCCAGATCGCACTGCTCCACGATTCACCCCCCGACGCCCCGATGTTCGTGACGCTTCCTGCCGTGATCAGCGCCGTCCTGGCAACGGCCGGCGGCGCCGGGACCGGAGCCGGGGACCAGTGACCATCCAGGTTGGCCTTGCGCTCACGGTCTTCCTGGCGGCCTATGTCCTGATCGCTACCGAAAAGCTGCCGCGTCTGACTACGGCGCTGGGCGGCGCCGCGGCGATGGTCCTGATCGGCGCTACGGACGACCAGGGGATGTTCTTCTCGCCGGAGAGCGGAATCGACTGGAACGTCATCTTCCTCCTGCTGGCCATGATGATCATCGTCGGCATCATCCGGCAAACCGGCCTGTTCGAGTTCCTGGCCATCTGGGCAGCGAAAAAGGCCAGGGGCTACCCCTTCCGGATCATGGTGATCCTGGTGCTGATCACTGCCGTGCTTTCGGCGTTCCTGGACAACGTCACCACCGTCCTGCTCACCGCTCCCGTGACGCTCCTGGTCTGCGAACGCCTGGCGGCGCCCCCTGTGCCGTTCCTGATCGCGGAAGTGATGGCCAGCAACATCGGCGGCGCGTCCACACTCATCGGTGACCCGCCAAACATCATCATCGCCAGCCGTGGAAACCTGACCTTCAACGACTTCATCATCAACCTGGCGCCCATTGTGGCAGTGCTCCTCCTGGTCTTCATCGGACTGTGCCGGGTGATGTTCCGCACCGCCTTCCGCTTCCATCCGGAGCGCGCGGCGCGCGTCATGGCGCTGAACGAGAAGGAGGCCCTTGGCGAAAGGCCACTGCTGGTGAAGTGCCTGGTGGTGGTAGGGCTGGTGCTGGCCGGTTTCGTTGCCCGCCCGTTGCTGGGCCTTGCACCGTCCGTGGTGGCCATGCTCGGCGCCGGCCTCCTGGTGCTGCTTGCCCGCCTGGAACCGCGGAAGGTGTTCGCCGACGTGGAGTGGGAGACCCTTCTGTTCTTCGCCGGCCTCTTCATCATGGTTGGTTCCCTGGTCAACCTGGGGGTGGTCCGCTCAGTGGGCGAGTCCATGGCGGGCCTGATTGGGGAGCAGTACGACGTCGCCGCCCTGGCTTTGCTCGGAGGTTCGGCGGTGCTGTCCGGCATCATCGACAACATCCCCTATGTGGCCACGCTGGCCCCCATCACGCAAAGCCTGGTGGAGGCAGGCGGCGATCCGGCCAGGCCCCTTTGGTGGGCGCTGGCCCTCGGAGCTGACCTGGGCGGCAACGCCACTGCCGTTGGAGCCAGCGCCAATGTGGTGGTCATCGGCATTGCGAAGCGCTACGACCACCCGATTTCGTTCTGGACCTTCACCAAGTACGGGCTGGTCGTCACCGCCGTGACCATCGGGCTTTGCCTGCCGTACCTGTACATCCGCTATTACCTGTTCGGATAACGACGGCCTCAGGGCTAATCACTTTGCCGGAAACGTTCACGTATCAACGGGCCGGCGGTCCGGATCTGCCATGATGGTGCGATGTGTGAGCACCCCATTCGGAGCCAGGACATCAACTTGGCTGGCAGCAGTTTCCCGGCACGTTCAGGCCTCCCCCGGTGACGGTAAAAGAGCTGGCCAGGGACGCCGTCCTGGCCAGGACCGGACTCCCCACCCCCGAGCCGGGTTTGGACATCACCGTCCCGATTCCCTCCCAGCGCCTGCAGAACCTGGTGGAACTGGCCAGGACCCTGTGCGGGCAGCCGGTCACCGCAATCAACATCATCACCGAGAACCTGCAGTACCAGGTGGCGACGGCGGGAATGGAACCGTATCTGTGCTCCCGGGAAGATTCAATGTGCGCCGTGGGCTTCCTCAATGGGACGCCCACTGTCCTGGAGGATGCCTCGCTTGATCCCCGCTACAGCAACAACCCCTATGTTGACGGCCGCAGGGGCGAGGTCAGGTTTTACGTCTCCATCCCCCTGGTGGCCGAGGACGGCTTTGTCCTGGGCACGCTTTGTGCGGGCGCGCGGGAAACCGGGCAGCTGAGTGACCGGCAGCTCAAGGGCCTGGAAATCCTCGCCGCCGAGATCGTCGAGGCCCTGCAGCTTGAGCACCGCGCCCGCCAGCTTGCCGATGCGCTGACCGAGGCCCAACGCAGCAACACGCTGCTGGCAGAGTTCGCCGGCAGGATCAGCCATGACCTCCGCAACCCGCTCACCTCCGTCCTGGGCTACGTTGAACTGGCCCGGGACGACGCCGAAGCGCTGGAGGACCGCCAAATCGCGGAGTACCTGGACGTGGTGGCCAATTCCGGCCAGCGCATGCTGTCCATGGTGAGCGACGTCCTGTCCTACGCCACCATCGGCGGGGACGTCCGGCCAACCTGCCTTTCCCTGCAGGACCTGGTCCGGGACGTCGTGCAGGACCTGGCGGCCAGCATCGAAGAGTACGGCGCCTCGATTGAATGCGGCGACTTGGCCTTCACTGCAGATCCCGTCCAGATGCGCGTGCTGCTGCAGAACCTGGTCCACAACGCCATCACCTACAGCCGGCCGGGCATTCCTCCCGTCATCCACGTCACCGGCCACCGGGCCGATGACGGAACAACGCTCCGGGTGATCGACAACGGCAAAGGCATCAGCGAAGGGGACCGGAAACGCGTCCTGGATCCCCTGGTCCGCCTGCACCGGGAGGACGACCCGCCGGGCACCGGGCTGGGCCTGGCCACCGCTGCCCGGATCGCCGCCGCCAGCGGAGGACGGCTTGAAATCGGACCCGTCCCCGGGGACGGCACCATGGTCACCATCCGCCTGGGCGCCAACAGCTGACGCGATGCCTCAGGGCTGGTCCCTCAGGGCGCGGACCATCGGCGCTTTTCCAAGGGCCGTCCGTTCAAGCTGTGCCACCACCTTCACGTCCACGGGGGTATGCAGCGCACCGGCGGTGAGGAGGGCGTCGGCTACCGCCGCCCGGATTCCTTCCACGGATTGCCCGGGCGTGAGTCCGGCCAGCAGCACCCGCAGCCCGGAGGGTTCCTGGACCACCTGCCAGCCTGCGACGGCGGCCTGGTCCAGGACACGGTGGAAAACGTTCGGGTGCACGTGGGCAACTCCTGTCCTGCCGGGCAGCCGCAGGACGTCCTCGATGCGCCCCTCGATCCCCTCCAGGATGGTGAAGCTTCGCCCACATGGGCAGCCCCTGCGGCCCAGCCTTACGGTGTCGGACATCTCGTACCTGATCAACGGCAGGGTGCGCGAGAACAGGACGGTGGCCAGGAGCCTGGCCCCGGTTGTCCCGGCGGGGACCGGGCTGCCCGCCTGGTCCACGGGCTCGATAATCACGAGGTCCTCGTAAACGTGCCGGTTCCGGTAGGTGCAGGGGGAAGCGATACCGGCCGTTTCGGTGGCGGCGTAGACGTCGAACGGGGCACGTCCCCACGCGGCTTCCAGTTCCGATGCGGCGCGGGGGCTGAGCACTTCGGAGGCTGACATGACCGCCTGCGGCGCAATGTGCAGCCGCCCGGCCTGCTGCTCTGCCGCGAGGGGTTTAAGCGCTGAGGCGTAGCCGACGAGGATCCTGGGCTGGAAGCGGTTCAGCGCGTCGACGTTCTGGTCCATGGGGGCGGTCACGTCCAGGCGGAGGGTGGGGATGATCCTGGAGCGCACAGAGGCGCCGACGACGGCTGACTGGTGGGTGGGCACGCGCGAGCTGACCAGGGCCACCTTCAGCGGCCGGGTCAGGCCGGCGGAGATCCCGGCCCAGTCATTCGCTCGGGCGTACGAGGCCAGGACCGAAGCCCATTCCGGGCGGTTCCAGACGAAGATTCCGTGGCGGCCGGTGGTCCCGGCCGTCGCCGCCGCCCACCACCGGCCCCGCCACGGCCGGCCGGGGTTCCCGCCGCTCCCGGCCAGGGACCGCAGATGCTCCTCCAAGTCCGCCAGCGTCAGATCCGGGGTGGTGATGGCCTCGTCGAAATGCTCCATCAGGTCGGCTTTGGTCACCGGCGGCAGCTGATCCAGCGGAGCGTCATGCAGGCCAGCGTGGTGCCGACGGTAGAACTCCGAGCCTGCGTAGGCGGCCCTGCGCAGCTCCTTCAGGGCATGGTCCTGATGGGCTGCGATCCGGACAGCATCCCAGCGGTCCCGCCTCCGCAACGCGGCCCGCAGGAACAGCACGTGGGAGACGAGGCGGAGGTCCACGGGTGCACCGCCTGACGGAAACGCCTGTCAGCCCTGCTTGACCAGCGCTGCCTCCAGGGTGATCTTCACCTTGTCGCTGACCAGCACACCGCCGGCTTCCAGGGCCGCGTTCCAGGTCAGGCCGAATTCCTTGCGGCTGATTTCGGCTTCTGCGGAAAAGCCGGCCCGGGTGGCGCCAAAGGGATCTACCGCAACGCCGGTGAACTCCACTTCAAGCTCCACGGGACGGGTGACGCCCTTGATGGTCAGGTCCCCCGTCAGGGTGTAATCCTCCCCGTCCCCTTCAATGTGGGTGCCGCGGAACGTCATCTCCGGATACCGCTCGACGTCGAAGAAATCCGCACCCTTCACGTGCGCGTCCCGGTTGGCGTCACCGGAGTCGAAGCTGGCCGTGGACACCGTGGCGTGGACCGAGGAGTCTTCCAGGGAATGCCCAACCCGGGCCTCGGCGCTGGCCTCCGTGAAGCGGCCGCGAACCTTGCTGATTCCGGCATGGCGGACGCTGAAGCCGATCTCGCTGTGTGACATGTCCAGGGTCCATGTTCCGGGCGTGAGTTCCTTGGGAAGGGTCATGGTCATTCTCCTTACTCGTAGGGCCGCAGGCTTCGCCGCCCGCTACAGGCGCAAGATTACGGATGCCCCTAAATATTCCCCATAAAACCCGCAGATATAAGGGGGCCGGGTGAACCGGGAGGGAACTTCCGGCGTATACATAAGCGTGGCACTACGACTACTGACCGCACTGGCACTCTTCATCGATGCCGGCGTCCATCTCTTCCTGGCCCCGGGTCACCAGGACGCGCAGCCGGGCACCGTCAGCCAGGGCACCCTGTTCCTCCTCGAAGCGGCCGCCGCCGTGATAGCCGGGGTCTGGGTGCTGGTACGCGGAAGCCGCGCGGCTTATGCGCTGGCGTTCACTGTGGCACTCAGCGCGTTCGCCGCCGTCGTGCTCTACAGGTATGTGGACATTCCGGCGATCGGACCGATCCCGGCGATGTATGACCCCGTCTGGTTCTTCTCCAAGACCCTGAGCGCTGTCGCGGAGGGAGCCGGGGCGCTGCTGGCGCTGGTGGGCCTGGTCCGCACCGGCCGCAGGGGAAGGCCCGACGCCGGCACCAGGATCCCGGCCGGACGACGCCGGCCGTGATGATCACCGCAGCCGTTGGTACCATGCGGGTGGAGGTGGCTGATGAGCGCAGCTGAGCGGGCGATGCCCGACGCCGTAGCCACCCTGGCCGCCTACCTCCTGGCGGCCCTGTGGCTGTCATCCCTGTCCGCCTCCGGACCGGTCCCCCAACTGGCAGGCCTGTGCGCCGGCGCCCTGGTGACCGCGGCCGCCGTCGGCTCTGTCCTGCGGCGCATCCCGCGCTTCTGCACTCCAGCAGACCGCGTCACCCTGCTGCGGGCCGTCCTGGTGGCACTCTGCGCCGTGGTGGCCGTTCCGCAACTGGTTACCGGGCGCGGCCCAGACCTCCTGCTGCCGGTCCTGGGCGGCATTGCCTTCCTGCTGGACGGGGTGGACGGAGCGGTGGCGAGGCGCACGGAAACAGCTTCCCCGGCGGGGGCACGCTTCGATGCCGCCACCGACGCCGCACTGGTGCTCGTGTTGTCGGTCGCAGCCGCCGCGGTGGCGGGACCCTGGACCGTGGCAATCGGGGGCATGTACTACGTGTTCGTGGCAGCCGGTTTCTTCCGGCCCCACCTTCGCGCTGCGCTCCCGCCCAGCTTTTCCCGCAAGGCCATCGGGGCCTTCCAGCCGCTGGCGCTGCTGGTGTCACTTCTCCCCGGCATGCCGCTGGCTGCCGCCTTCCCGGCCCTGGCGCTTGCCCTGCTCACGTTTTCCTTCACACGGGATGTGGTCCTCTTGGAGGCCCGGCATCGTACGCGGCTGCTGGACGCCGGCCTGGCCCGGACCGGACTTACCGCCCGTTAGCCAGGTGGTCCAGCATGGCATCGGCCACGGCGTCCGGTGAATCCTCGGTGGGGATGTGCCTGCCGTCCACCTCCACCAGGTCCGCGTTGGGGACCTCTTTCACGTAGCGGCGGGCGAACTCAATCTTCTGGAAATCATCGTCCCGGCCCCAGACCAGGCGCGTGGGAATGGCAGCTTCCTTGAGGGCCGGCACCAGGTCCAGCGTGAAGCGGGCATCCGCGGCCGCTGCCATGGCCATCCAGGACCGCGCCCGCGCCGGAGACTGCCAGGGGGACAAGTAATCCTCCAGTTCGTCCTCAGTGAAGGTCCGCAGCGCGCAGGCCTGGGTGGATTTGCGGCGCGCGGCAAGGAGATCCTCCTCCGTGGTGTTCCGGCGGACCTCCGGGTCCCGGAAACGTTCGACGGCGGGCACCGGCCAGGAGTCGAACATGACGGCGTTCATCAGCACCATCTTCCGGATTCTTCCGCTGGTGGCGGCGAGCTGCTGGGCAACGCCGCCGCCGATGTCATGCGCGGCAACGTCGAACTGCGCGATCCCCAGGGCGTCCGCAGCCTGGAGCACTGTCTGCGCGAGGGCCGGGACGGTGGCCTGCTCAACGTCCAGTTCTCCCCCGCTGCGGCCGAACCCCGGAAAGTCGAGGGCATAGCAGCGGCTCTGTGCGGCCAGTGCCGGCAGGACGGGCTGCCACACCCGGCTCCAGAAGGTGCCGTGCAGCAGGATCAGGGGCGGGGCTGATTCGTCCCCGGCGGTGAGGTAGGACAGCGGAACGCCGTCCACGTCAACGGTGCGTCGCTCGACGGCGGGTGCTGCCATGGGTGGTCTCCGTTTCCGATGGGCTGTGCGCTGTCAGTGGTGTGCCTACGCGGCGAGCACCGCGGGAAGGTCCGTCAGCGCGCTGATAGTGATGTCCGGGGCCTGGAAGTACGACGGGTAGCGGGCGGCGGTCCGGTTCAGCCAGGCCGTCCGGAGCCCGGACCTGGCTGCCCCGTGGATGTCCCAAGGGTGCACGGCGACCAGCAGCATCCTTGAAGGCTCCGATTCGGCCGATGCTGCCGCGTACTCATAGGCCGCCCGGGCCGGCTTCCAGGCCGGGGCGTCCTCCACGGACAGGAGCAACTCAAAGCGGTCCCTGATGCCGCCGGCAACAAACAATTTGTTGGCGTTGGCCGCCGCCCCGTTGGTCAGGGTGATCAGCCGGTGCCCGGCTGCGGCCAGGGCACGCACGCCGTCCGGGACGTCCGGGTGCAGTGAAAGGTTCTGCATGGCCGTCATGATCCGTTCGACGGCGGCGTCCAGGTCCCCGGAGATCCCTTCGGCTGCCAGCAGGGTGCGGAGGGCTTCGGCGCCGATGGCCGCGAACGCTTTGTTGTCACCGCTGGCCGTAAGGGCGAATCCGTCCCGCAGCAGGGATGCGAACCAGAGCTTTGCCAGCTCCCGCGGCGCCCCGGTCTGCGCGAATGCTTCGGCGAGCGGGGCCATGTCCGACAGGGTCTCGTTGACGTCGAAAACAATGACCAGCGGTTGGGTGGGCATGGGCTTCCTTCCTGTTCCGGAGGCGGACTTGGTGCGCTACTTCGCTGGGTATTGGCTGGAGCGCAGAAGCCGGGCCAGGTGCACGGCGTTGCGGGCCAGCCCTGCATTGGTGGAGGCCACCGGATCCGGCACCTGGTCAAGGTCCTTGAAGTCCACGGTCTGCATGGCCTCGCCCACCCAGTAGGTGCCGCCCTGCGCCGGAAGGCTGAAACCGATGTCGTTCAGGCCCTGCATCATGTCAGCGATCGTCTTGTGCGCGCCGTCCTCGTTGCCCACGACGGCCACCGTGGCCACTTTTCCGTACATGACGGGCCGGCCGTCGTCGTCCGTTTCGGACAAATCGGCGTCCAGGCGCTCCATGACCTGCTGGGCAACGCTGCAGGGGTGGCCCATCCAGATGGGGGTGGACAGGATCAGGATGTCCGCCGCCAGGATCCGCTCGCGTATGGTTGGCCACTGGTCGCCGTTGCCCATGTCCACCTGCACGCCGCGCTTCACGTCATAGTCCACGATCCGCAGGGAATCCGTGGTGACACCCTGGCCTTCCAGCTCGTCCAGGATGTGCTGGGCCATCAGCTCGCTGCTGGAGGGCTCCGGGGAGGGGGTCAGGGTGCAAACGAGGGCAAGAGCGGACAGTTCGGACATCGGCGGAAGCTCCCTTGATTTTCTCAGCGAAAATAGTCAGTCTACTTAGTAGTAGATCACAGAGGGTGCTGGCTGCACTACGGAAACTGCGGTGGCGGGAATGCGCGCTCGAGGAAGGAGACGGCGACGAGGCCTGGGACGATTGATGGAAATGTCGTTCGCGTGCCTGCAGCACCGCCGGCCGTTTTGACCTGGTTTCTCCTGGCCGTCCTGCTGGTGGCGGCAGCCTCCTACTCGCAGGGCAGCAGGTACACCCTGGTGGCAGGGCAGGACTCGGTCCAGGCCGCGGCCCACTCCTCAGCCCAGACCGCAGCAGCCGCCCACCCACAGGATGATTCGCAGCAGCACCATGCCTGCTGCCAGCGCTACCCGGCGTCGCGCAGCGAACCGGCGCCGCTGAAGACGGCAGTGCCGGACCCGCCGGCTGTGGCGCTCCCCGCGGGTACGCATCCCCTCCTTGCCAGCGGGCCTCCGGACACCCAACCCAGGCGCCAAGCCCTCAGACTGGACCAACTCTCCATCAGCCGGACGTAAAGGGACCGTTTTCCCAAGCAATGACCATTACGACCGGAATTGAGAGACCACAATGACCCACATCCAGTCCATGCTGGACACCTATCCCAAGGACCTTGGAAACCTGGACAAGGGCAAGCTCGCCGAGTGCATCAAGGCCTGCTTCGAATGTGCCCAGACCTGCACAGCCTGCGCTGACGCCTGTCTCAGTGAGGACATGGTGGCGGAACTGACGAAGTGCATCCGCACAAACCTGGACTGTGCTGACATCTGCGCAGCCACCGGCAACGTCCTCTCCCGCCACACGGGGTACGACGCCAATATCACCAGGGCCATGCTCGACGCCTGCCGGGCCGCGTGCAAGGCCTGCGGTGACGAATGCAGTGAGCACTCTTCCATGCATGAACACTGCCGCGTCTGCGCCGAGTCCTGCCGCCGATGTGAGCAGGCCTGCTCCAACCTCCTCGCCTCCCTGGGCTGAGGCGCTCCGGCAGCGACCCCGCAACGCTGGAACCAGCCCAGCGCGGAGCCCGCTGACAGCGCGGCTCCGCGCTGGGGTTTCCGCGCGTGCTGGAAAAGCGCGCTGATGGAACGGTTCTGCCAATCATTCAGTAAGGACCGTTCCTAAGTCTTGAAAGGAAGTTCACGTGGGTTCAGAAAATTATCCAAACCGGAAGAATCACACGCATCAACACCAGCATGAAACCCAGGACGGAACCGGCCATCAGCGGGACGGGGCCAGCGGCGGCCACGGGTCATCCCGGATGTACTGGAAATTTGCCATCATCCTACTGGTGAGCCTCGCCCTGATGTGGGTGCTGTCCATGTCGATGGTCCGCTCGATCGAGCACTTCTATTTCAACCTGAGCAACTTCTGGATGGCATTGCTGATGGTGTCGGCCATGGCCGTGGTCATGCTGGTGGGCATGTGGTCGATGTTCAAGAACCGGAAGGCGAACATCGCCATGCTTGCCGGCTTTGCGGTGCTGTTAGTGGCGGTGTTCGCCCTGGGAAGGACGGAGACGTTTGTGGGAAATGAGCAGTTCCTGAAATCCATGATCCCGCATCACTCACGTGCGCTCCTTGTCTGCCAGGAGTCGGATATTACCGACCCGGAGATCGTCAAGCTATGCGATTCGATCGTGAAGTCCCAACAGGAGGAGATTACCCAGATGAAGGCCATTCTCGACCGCTACTAGCCGGCTGGCGGCACGCTTGAGCTGCTGAGCGCGCCAATCGGCGGCCGACGTCAATTGGTGAATGGGGGTAGCCGCGCAGGAAAGCAGTCAGGGTTCCGCTGTAGGCCAGGAGTACCTCGTCGGCCAGCTCTTGAGCCCGCGGGCCGGCGAGGGGGCGCGAGAAATGCAGGAGGCGGGTGGCGAGCAGGGCGGTATCCGCGGCGAGGACGGCGCTGATCTCTTCTGCGGCTGCGGGAAGCTCGGTGGCGGCAGCAAGAAAGGCGCACCAGCGTGAAGGGTGGTTCTGGTCGCGCCGGTAGGAGGCAAGGGCGTCAAACACTGCCAATAATCGCGCCATATCGTTATCGGCCGCAACGATGTGCTGGTCCCAGACTCCCTGCCAGTCCGCCAGCCTGACCCTTAGGGCTTCAGCGACCAGTGCGTCCTTGCTGCCGAAATGCGCGTATAGCGTGGCGGCGGATACCTCCGCCTGCTGCAGCAGCGCATCGACGGGAGTGGCCCGGATGCCCTGGTCGAACAGAACTTGATCGGCTGCCTTGAGCAGGCGTGCGCGTGCTGGAAGTCTCTGGCCGATGGTCACAACCCCACTGTAACTGCCCCTATTGCAGAACGATAGTTCTACTGTACTGTAACGATCGTTCTGGTCTTGGTCTTTGAGGAGGATCCCGTGCGCGCTATGGTGGCCAGCGGAATGGCATTGATAGCGGCGACCTATGGGCTGGCGCGCTTCGGTTACGGGCTTTTCCTGCCCCGGTTCAGCGAGACCTTCCAGATGGGATCGGCCACTGCAGGATTCATCCAGGCCGGGAGCTTCCTCTCTTTCTGCTTGGCGGCAGTTCTCGCTTTGCGCCTTGCTGCCCGTCCAAGGCTCGTCGTCATATGTGCGGGGATTACAGCTGCCCTGGGATCGACGGGTGTGGCGGTGGCGCCTAATGTCGACGTCCTCGGAATGAGTGTCGTCCTGGCCGGCGCCGGCGCAGGATTCGCAACCCCGGGCCTGGTCACGTTCATCGAGCGCAACATCGCCCCGGCATGCCAGGAAAGCGCGCAGACGATTGTTAATGCCGGCACCGGGGCGGGCATCGTCGTCGCGGGCATCCTCATGCTCCTCACAACTGACCAATGGCGCCTGGGCTGGGTGGCAATCGCTGCCCTCGTCGCCATGGCAGCCATTGCCACCCTCCGTGCTGACCGGGCTGCCCGCCGGGACCGCGCGGCTGGCCTGCCATCCCAGGTGCGGGCCCGCGACCTGGCGCCACTGGCCTGGCCCATCGCCGCGGCAGTCCTGGCCGGCGCATCCAGTGCCGCGATCTGGACTTTCGGCCGCACCGTCATGGCCGCTTCCCGCCCGGGTGAGGAGACATACTCAATCCTTGCGTGGATGGTCCTGGGCGCCTTTGGGGTACTCGGTGCAACAGCCGGAAAAATCGTTAAAGCCTGGAGTCTGCGGACGGCATGGAACCTGACCTCATTAGCCATGGCAGGGGCAACCGTCGTGCTGGGCGTGGCACCAGGCAGCCCCTTCACCGCGTATACCTCCGTGGCGCTGTTCGCCGCCAGCTACACCGCCCTGTGCGGGGTTCTGATCATCTGGGCAGTCCGATTGGTTCCCGACCGTGCCGCCGAAGGCACTGCCGCACTGTTCATCGCCCTCGCCATTGGTCAGGCGCTCGGCTCGGCAACACTTGGAGTCCTATTTGCCTACGTCTCACCGGTCCTGGCCTTCACCGTGGCCGGGATCCTCGGAATCCTCGCAGTACTGCCGGCAGCGAAATGCCGGCCTGACACATCCTCCCGCCCGGCACTACGGCAGCGGACACCATGAGATTCAAGGGGTCTTGTACGCGAACGGCTCTATAGCCTGGTAGTTCCACCCAGATCGGCCAGGGCCTTGCGAAGGCGGGTACCGGCGTCGTCCGCCACTTCCTTAACGGAAGGGGCGCTGCTGAGCTGCACCATAGTCTGCGGGTCGATGGCTTCCACCGTAGTAACGTCCGCCGACTGGTTACGGCGCACCACCACATTGCAGGGCAGCAACGCGCCCATTTCCGGTTCAGCGGCGAGGGCCCGGCTGGCAAGGGCCGGGTTACAGGCACCGAGGATGATGTAATCCCCGACGGCGTCCGCGGCTTCGGCGCCGAGCTTGGCTTCGAAGGTGGAACGGACGTTGATTTCCGTCAGGATCCCGAAGCCCTGCGCGGCAAGGGCCGCGCGCGTGCGGTTCACGGCCTCCGCCCAGGGCACGGAGACAGTGGTGGCCAATGTGTACGTCATGTTGCTCCTCAAAGTTGCGTCGGGTCCGGCGGTTCGGCGGTTAGGCGAGGGAGAGGAAGAGCTTCTCCAGGTCCTTCCGGTCCATGGTCGCGTCCTTCTGGACGATGCACTGCTCCAGCCCGGTGGCGATGATGGCAAAGCCGGCGCGGTCAAGAGCCTTGGACACGGCCGCCAGCTGGGTGACGACATCCTTGCAGTCGCGGCCTTCCTCAAGCATGCGGGTGACGGCGGCGAGTTGGCCTTGTGCCCGCTTGAGGCGGTTGATCACGGGTGTGAGCTCGGTTGGGTTCAGTTCCATAAGTGGGGTCTTTCGTTGATGGGGGTGCTGGGGTCAACTATATACCCCGATGGGTGTTTTGACTACCCCCGGGGGTATCTGCAATACTCGGTGGGGTATCCACCCGACCCCTTCCGAGAGGCCACCAATGACTCCCCCTTCCAAAGCACCCGCCGTCACCGCACTCGCCCCTGAAGCCCTCCAGTCCTGGATCAAGGAGCACCAGGACCTTGTGGTCATCGATGTGCGTTCCGCCGCTGAATTCGAATCCATGCACATCCGCGGCTCCTACAACGTGCCACTGCCGCTGCTGTCCGAGCACACAGACGAGCTCGCCGCCCGGCTGGGTTCGCGTGTGGTCCTGGTCTGCCAGTCCGGCGTGCGTGCCGAGCAGGCCCGCCAGCGCATGGCCACCGTTGGCCTGGACACCGCTTACGTCCTCACCGGCGGCGTTCCCGGCTTCGCCGCCGCCGGCGGCGACGTGGTCAAGGGCAAGGACCGCTGGGACCTGGAACGCCAGGTCCGCCTGGCCGCAGGCTCCCTGGTGATGCTGGGCCTGGCCGGGGGCAAGTTCGTCTCGCCCAAGGTCCGCATGCTGGCCGGCGCCATCGGCACCGGGCTGACGTTCTCGGCCGCGACCAACACCTGCGCCATGGGCAAGGCCCTGTCTGCCATGCCGTGGAACAAGGCCGCCAAGGAGCCCACCCGCGAAACCGCCATCCTGCAGCTTCCCGTGCAGCCGGCTGAAGAGGGCGCCGCCGCATGATTCCGGCCCTGGGTCTGGGGCTCGTCGTCGGCGTCGTACTGGGCGTAGTGGGCGGCGGCGGGTCCATCATCGCTGTCCCGGCCCTGGTGTACGGCGTGGGCATGAGCCCCGCCCAGGCCATTCCCACCTCCCTGCTGGTGGTGGGGATATCCTCCCTGGCAGCCCTGCTGCCCCGGATCCGGGAAGGCCTGAACTGGCCCGTGATCGCCCTGGTGGGGGGCGCCGGCATCCCGGCAGCCTGGGCCGGCGCGGCCGTGGGCAAGCTGCTGGACCCGACCATCCTGATGCTGGCTTTCGCCGTGATCATGGTGGCCGCGGGCATCCGGATGCTCAGCAAGCCCCGCGAAAGCGAAGGGTCCTGCAGCACCGGGCCGAACCGGGCATTCCGGTCCTGCGCCCCAAAGGCCGTGGGAGTGGGCCTGCTGGTCGGGTTCCTCACCGGATTGCTGGGCGTGGGCGGCGGCTTCCTCATCACCCCCGCGCTGACCATCTTCCTGGGCCTGCGCATGAAACAGGCCGTCGGCACATCCCTGGCCATCATCGTGGTCAACTCGGCCGCCGGGTTCAGCGCCCACGCCGCCGGCTACACCATCGACTGGGCCACCACCCTGGCGTTCGCCATCCCGGCGATCGTGGGATCGGTGGTTGCCGCCCGGTTTGCGCGGCGGCTGAAGGACAAACACATCCGCATCTCATTCGCCGTACTCATCTTTGCCGTCGCGGCGTGGGTCACCGCCGGCACGGTCACCGCCTGACCCATCCATAGAGGAGAGCACTATGGGACTGATCGATTCCCTCAAGAAGGCCTTCAGCAAGCCCTACAAGACGATTTCCGTGGCACAGGCCAAGGAACTCCTGGGTTCGGGGGCCACACTCATCGACGTCAGGTCGGCCCAGGAGTGGCGGACCGGACGGGCGCCGCAAGCCAAGCATGTCCCCCTGGACCGTCTGCAGGCCAGCACCGCCGGCATCCAGAAGACCCATCCGGTCATCGCAGTCTGCGCCTCGGGAGTTCGCTCGGCCTTGGCAGCCCGGCTCCTGGCCGCCAAGGGCTACGACGCCTATTCAGTGCGCGGCGGAATGGCCGCCTGGCGCCAGGCCGGCGAACCCGTCCGCTAGCAACACCACCACCAGCTCCAGCCACAAACCACTTCAAAGGAGAACCACCATGGCTGAAATCACCATCACCGAAGCCGAACAGCGCCGCTCCACCGCCCGGATCCTCGACGTCCGCGAGGACTTCGAGGTCGCCGAAGGCATGATCCCCGGCGCCCTGCACATCCCCATGGGCCAACTCCAGGCCCGCCTGGGCGAGCTCGATCCCGCTGTGCCCGTGATCGCCGTCTGCCGCAGCGGCAACCGCAGCGCCGCCGTCGCGGACGCGCTGAACGGCGTCGGCTACAAAGCGGACACCATGGCAGGCGGCATGACCGCCTGGACCCGCGCCGGACTCCCCACCACCTAGGCCCTGCCGCAGCCGCCCCAAACCCCACCCCGCCCCGAAAGGACACGACAGAGATCATGGCAACCATCGACATCACCCAGCAATCCTTCGCCCAGACCCTGGAGGACAACAGCATCGTCTTCGTCGACTTCTGGGCAGCCTGGTGCGGCCCCTGCCGCATGTTCGCCCCCACGTACGGCGCCGCCGCTGAACGCCACCCGGACATCACCTTCGCCAAGGTGGACACCGAGGCCGAACAGGCGCTCGCGGCAGCAGCAGACATCACCTCCATCCCCACCCTGATGGCCTTCAAGGACAAGACCCTGGTCTTCTCCCAGCCGGGCGCGCTGAACGCCACTGGACTGGAGGAAGTCATCCAAGCCGTGAAGAACCTGGACATGGACAAGCTCCGCGCCGAGGCCGCACACCAGCACGCCTGACCCCTCCCCCCGCGTTCCAGGCACTCCCACATCGCTCGTTGCGTTATACCCCCCGGGGTATCTATACTGGATCCAGAACACTTCCCAAACCCCTTTCACTGAAGGAGAGCACCAGATGCTTATCGAGCGCATTTACGACGAAGACCTCGCGCAGGCCAGCTACCTGATCGGCTGCCAGGCCAAGGGCGAAGCCCTTGTGGTGGACGGCCGCCGCGACATCGCCGTCTACCAGGACATTGCCGCCAAGAACGGCATGAAGATCACCGCCGTCACCGAAACCCACATCCACGCCGACTACCTCTCCGGCACCCGCGAGCTGGCCGCCGCCACCGGCGCCAAGATCTACGTCTCCGGCGAGGGCGGACCGGACTGGCAGTACGAATTCGACGGCGAGCGGCTGTACGACGGCGACACCATCAGTCTGGGCAACATCAGCATCAAGGCGGTCCACACCCCAGGGCACACGCCCGAGCACCTGTCCTTCCTGGTGACCGACGGCGCCTTCAGTGACCAGCCCGGCTACCTGCTCTCCGGAGACTTCGTCTTCTCCGGCGACCTGGGCCGGCCCGACCTGCTGGACGAAGCAGCCGGCGGCATCGACACCCGCTTCCTGGGCGCAAAGCAGCTCTTCGCCAGCCTCCGCGACAAGTTCCTCACCCTGCCGGACTACGTCCAGGTCCACCCCGCCCACGGCGCAGGCAGCGCCTGCGGCAAGGCACTGGGTGCCATCCCTTCCTCCACGGTGGGTTACGAACGCCTCTACGCCTGGTGGGGCCCCTACCTCGCGGCCAACGACGAGCAGGGCTTCATCGACGAACTCCTCGAGGGCCAGCCCGACGCCCACGCCTACTTCGGCCGGATGAAGCGCGAAAACCGGGTAGGCCCGGGCATCATGGGCGAACGTGCCCCGCTGCAGGAACTGGACACCGCCGGCGTCGCCAAGGCCCTGGCGGAGGACACCCTGACCTTCATCGACACCCGCCCCAACGACGAAGTCCACCAGGGCACCGTGGTCCGGTCCCTGAACGTTCCGGCCGGCAAGTCCGTGGCCAGTTACGGCGCCTGGGTGGTCAACCCGGAGACGGACAAGAACCCGCTGGTGCTGCTGGCCAAGGACCAGGAGCAGGCCCAGGACATGTGGGACCACCTGGTCCGCGTGGGCATCGACAACGTGGCCGGGTACATCACAGGCATCGAGGGGCTGCCCACCTTCACGCCGAAGCTGATCCGGCCCGAGGACCTCGACAAGTTCGACGCCGCCATGGTCCTGGACGTCCGTAACAAGACCGAGCACAAGGCAGGGCACGTGCCGGGCTCGTACCAGCTCAGCGGCGGCCGCCTCATGTGGCACCTGGATGAGCTGCCTGCGGAAGGCAGCATCGTGTCCTACTGCCAGTCCGGCGTCCGGAACTCCGTCGCCGCCAGCGCCCTCCGCCGTGCGGGGTACGACGTCGTCGAACTCGATGGCAGCTACGCCGCCTGGAACGCCTGGCAGAACAGCGTCCCCGCCGCCTAACCAGGGCCACCCCAAAGACCGCCCGGGCAGGACCCCCCTCCTGCCCGGGCTCCCGGCCCGGGCGCGCCCCCACGCGCCCGGGCCGCTTTTGACTCCAACGGAATGGAAACCCTTGATGCCCGGCAAAGCTACCCCCCGTTACGATGCCGGTTCGCCCGGCGCTGTACTGGGCCTGCGGCAGAACCTGGCGCAGTTCATGCTGCTGGTGGCCGTTAACGCCCTGGTGGGCGGCACCCTGGGCCAGGAACGCACGGTCCTCCCCCTGCTCGCATCCCAGGCATTCCACCTGGACCTGTACACCCGTGCGCTGACGTACATCCTGGCCTTCGGCCTGTCCAAGGCCGCCATGAACTACTTCGCCGGCACGCTCTCGGACCGCTACGGCCGTAAACCCGTCCTCGTGGCGGGCTGGCTGGCCGCGGTACCCGTCCCCCTCATGCTCATCTTCGGGCCGTCCTGGGGATGGATCGTTGCGGCCAACGTGCTGCTCGGCATCAGCCAGGGCCTCACCTGGTCCACGGCCGTGATCATGAAGATGGACCTCGTGGGCTCCCGGCAGCGCGGACTGGCCATGGGCTTCAACGAGGCCGCGGGCTACCTGGGAGTGGCCGTCACCGCACTCGCCACCGGCTATCTGGCCACCGCATACGGGCTCCGACCTGCCCCGTTCCTGCTCGGCGCCGCGTACATCGCCCTGGGCCTGGGCCTGACAGTCCTGGCCGTCCGGGAGACCCACCACCATGCCAGGACCGAGGCCTCGCAACATGCCGGCGCCCACGGCAGCGCCCACGCCGGCCTCACTACCGGCCAGGTTTTCACCCTCACCAGCTTCAAGGACCGTTCCCTGTCCGCAGCCAGCCAGGCGGGCCTGGTCAACAACCTCAATGACGGCCTGGCCTGGGGCCTCTTCCCCGTCCTGTTCGCCGGTGCGGGGTTGAGCCTTGGCGAGATCGGCATCCTGGCCGCCGCCTACCCTGCCGCCTGGGGCGCCGCCCAACTGGTCACCGGCGCCGCGTCAGACCTGTGGGGCCGCAAATGGTTTATCACGGCCGGCATGTTGGTCCAGGCCGTCGCCCTGGGCATCACCGCCTCAGCGCACGGCTTCGGGGCCTGGCTCGCCGCCGCCGTCGTCCTGGGCCTAGGAACCGCCATGGTCTACCCCACCCTGCTCGCCGCCGTCGGCGACGTCACCCATCCGGCCTGGCGGGCCCGCTCGGTGGGTGTCTACCGGCTGTGGCGCGACGGCGGATTCGCCGTCGGTGCCCTCCTGTCCGGCGTCCTCGCCGACCTGTACGGCATCCCTGCCGCCATCGCCGCCGTCGCGGTGCTCACCGCAGCCTCCGGCGTGGTGGTTGCCGTCCGGATGCGCGGGAACGACCACGCCGCGGGCTGACGCAACGCTTTACCCGTGCCCGGCGACGTACGTGACCAGCCCGTCCACCGTTGCCACCGCAGGGTAGTCGGCCTCCGGAATGTCCACGCCCGTGGAGCCCGCAATGACCTCCACCAGGTGGAGGAAATCCAGCGAGTCCAGTTCCAGGTCCTGGCGCAGCCTTGCGCTGCCTTCCAGGTCTTCGGGTTCGACGTCAGGGGCTACTTTCCCGATCGCCGCCTCCACCGCCTGGCGTGCGTCCTGTTGGTTCACGGCTCCTCCTCGCTCACAGTTCCTCCGGTTTCTGCAGCAGTTCGTCGATGCGGGCCAGGAAACGGCCGCCGCGCAGCCCGTCGCTCACCCGGTGGTCCGCGGACAGGGTGGCGATGGCGGCGTGCCGGGTGCCGAGCATTCCGTTGTGCGCCCACGGCTGCTCCAGCACCTTGCCGAAGCCCACCATGGCTACCTGCGGCGGGTAGATCACCCCGTACACGCTTTCGACGCCGAGATCGCCCAGGTTGGTCACGGTGATGGTGGGGTCGGCCATCTCGGCGCGCTGCAGCCGGCCGGCCCTGGCGCGGCTGACCAGGTCACGCAGCTGGTCCATGAGCTGGTCCAGGCTGAGCGTGTGGGCGTCGTGCAGGGCCGGCGCCACCAGCCCGCCGTGCCGCAGGGCCACCGCCACGCCCAGGTGCACGCTGTTGCTGGGCTGGAACGCACCTTTGGTGAAGAAGCCGTTCATGTCCGGCACCTCCTTCGCCGCAATCGCGGTCGCCTTCAGCAGCAGGGCGGACGGAACCAGGCGCGATGACACGGGCCGCTGCTGGTTTGCTACCTGCATCCACGCCATCGCGGCCGCCAGGTCCAGCGTGGTGGAGAGGTAATAGTGCGGGATCTCCCGCTTGGACCGGGACATCAGCGCGCCGATCGCCTGCCGCAGGCTCTCCGCCTTGCCGCCGGCCGCCGTCGGCTGCTTCCGCCCGGACGCCTCCGCCATGGGTTTGGGCCGGGCTTCCGGCCGTGGGGTTTCCGACGGCGGTGCTTCCGCCGGCTTTTCCGCGCCCTGTACGTTGGGTGACTGTTCCTTGGGTGCCCGTCCCCGGGGCGGCACCGCGGAGAGCACGTCATCTTCCGTCACCGCGCCTCCCGGGCCTGTCCCCGTGACCGCGTGGAGGTCGACGCCGAGTTCTGCGGCCAGCCGCCGGGCCAGCGGGGACGACCGCACGCGGTGGGTTTCAGCCGCCGGCGCAGCGGGCGCTTCGGCAGCCACTGGTGGAGCAGCCGGGGCTTTGGTGACGGACGCTGCCGCGGCGCGTTCGACGTCGGCCCTCACCACTTCACCGCCGGGCCCGCTGCCGCTGATGCGTCCGACGTCGACCCCCAGCGTGTGCGCAAGGTGCCGCACCGGCGGCGGGACCTTTGCGTCGTGTTCCGCCGGCCCGGACCCGGCGCTGCGGTGAGCGGGCGTTGGCTCTTCAGCTGTCAAAGGTGAGCGGGCGTCGGGGGAATTGGCGCCAGAGGTGAGCGGGGGTGGCAGTTCGGCGGGGGTGGCGGTGATCCGGGCGATGGGGGTGCCCACGTCCACGGTGTCGCCGATGTCCACCAGGAACTCGGCCACCACGCCTTCCTGGAACGACTCGATGTCCATGACGGTCTTATCCGTGTCCACGGCCGCCACCAGGTCGCCCTTGTGGATGTAGTCCCCGGGCTTGACCAGCCACTCCACCACCTTGCCGTGCTCCATGTCCGCGCCGAGGGACGGCATCCGGAGTTCAGGCATTGGCCCCCACGGCCCTTCGCGCCGCGGCCACCACCCGTTTCACGGACGGCAGCGCTGCCTCCTCCAGGTGCTTGGCGTAGGGGACGGGCACCTCAAGGCTGCAGACGCGTTCCACGGGGGCGTCGAGGTCGAAGAAGGCCTGCTCACAGATCCTGGCCGAGATCTCGGCGGAGATGCTGCCGCTGCGCCAGCCCTCGTCCACCACCACCGCGCGGTGCGTCCTGGCCACACTGTCTACGACGGTGTGCGCATCCAGCGGGCGGAGGGTGCGAAGGTCGATGACGTCGGCGTCAATGCCCTCCCCGGCCAGCTGCTCGGCGGCGTCCAGCACCATGGGCAGGGTGCCGCCGTACGTGATGAGCGTCAGGGTGTCCCCGCTGTCCCCCTGGCCGTCCGCCCGGCGCAGGACCGCTGCCTTGTCGATGTCCACCGCCCCGGCGTCGTCGTCAAGTTCCCCTGCCATGTTGTACAGCGAGCCGTGTTCGAAAATCAGCACCGGGTCGGGGTCCTGGAGGGCGGTCCACAGCATGCCGCGGGCATCAGCCAGCGTGGCCGGCGCCAGGATCCGCAGCCCGGGAATGTGCGCGTACCAGCCCTCCAGGCTGTGCGAGTGCTGGGCGCCGAGCTGCCGTCCGGCGCCGGTGGTCATCCGGATGACGATGGGCACGTTGAACTGGCCGCCGGACATGTGCAGCAGGGTGGCGGCGTTGTTGATGATCTGGTCCAGCGCCAGCAGGCTGAAGTTGACGGTCATGATTTCGACGACGGGACGCATCCCGCCCAGCGCAGCCCCGATCCCGGCGCCCACGAACCCGGACTCCGACAGCGGGGTGTCACGGATCCGCTCCGGCCCGAACTCCTCCAGCAGTCCCAGGCTGACCGCAAAGCTTCCGCCGTACCGGCCCACGTCCTCGCCCATGAGGAACACCCGTTCGTCGCGCTGCATGGCGTCGCGGAGGCCCGCGCGCATGGCTTCCCGGTAGGTGGTTTTCATCGTGCCGCCCCGCCTTTCCCTGCCTGGCCGCCGCCGGTGGCCGCGGTACCTGTACTGCCGTCATCGGTCCGGTCGCTGTAGACGAACCGGGTGAGTTCGGACACCGGTTCCGGCGTCCCGTTCTCGGCGAATCCGACCGCCGTGCTGATCTCCGCGTCCACGTCCGCCGTGAGCGCAGCCCATGTCTCCTCCGGCAGCTGCCCCGCCGCCTGCATGGTCCCCCGCAGCAGGCTGAGGGGGTCCCGTTCCATCCACCGGGACACCTCGGATTTCTCCCGGTACAGCTCCGGATCGAACATGGAATGGGCTCGGAACCGGTAGGTGCGCAGCTCCAGGAAGTGCGGTCCGCCGCCGGACCGGACGGCGTCCACCGCGCGCCGGGCAGCTTCCTCGACAGCGAGCACGTCCATGCCGTCCACGGCCCAGGCGGAAATCTCATACCCGGCGGCCTTTAGGGCGATGTCCGTCTGGGATTCGGAGCGGCCCAGCGCGGTTCCCATGGCGTAGAGGTTGTTTTCGCAGCAGAACAGCACCGGCAGCTGCCACAGTGCTGCCAGGTTCATGCTTTCGTGGAACTCGCCTTCGGCCACGGCCCCTTCGCCGAAGAAGCAGACGGTCACCCGCTGGCGTCCGGCCATCCGGTCCGCGAGCGCCAGCCCAACGGCGAGCGGCAGGCCGCCTGCCACGATGGCGTTTCCGCCGTAGAAGCGGGTGGCGGCGTCGAAGAGATGCATGGAGCCGCCGCGGCCGCGGCAGCATCCCTCGGCGTGCCCGTACATTTCGGCGAGGATGGCCCCTGCCGAGACGCCGCGCAGGAGGGCATGGCCGTGTTCACGGTACGTGGCCACCACCGCGTCCTCCGGCGAAAGGGTTTCCATGACCCCGGCGGCCACGGCTTCCTCGCCGATGTAGACGTGCAGGAAGCCGCGGATCTTGGCGGCGCTGTACAGCTCGATGCATTTTTCCTCGAGCCGGCGCACCCGCAGCATCTGCCGCAGGAGGTGCAGGGCGTGTTCCGGATCCGGGACGGTCTGGCCCCTCAGGGTGCTCATGGCCGGTCCGTCGGCGTCACGGCCGGTCCCCGCGGGGATTCCAGCGTTGAGGTGTCGCCTTCGGGCAGCCCCAGTTCACGCGATTTCAGGAGCCGCCGCAGGATCTTGCCGCTGCGCGTCTTGGGCAGGGTGGTGGTGAAGTCCAGCAGCCGGGGCGCCACGGCGGCGCCCAGCCGTTTCCGCGCGAACCCGATGATGTCCAGTTGCAGCTGCTCCGTGGGCTCGTTCCCGGGCGTGAGTTCCACGAACGCCTTGACCACCTCGCCGGCCACGGGGTCCGGCACCCCGATCACGCCGGCTTCGGCCACCGCCGGGTGCTCCATGAGGCAGCTCTCCACTTCGAAGGGGCCGATCAGGTGGCCGGAGGACTTGATCACGTCGTCGCCGCGGCCCACGAACCAGAAGTAGCCGTCGCCGTCGCGCTTTGCCAGGTCCCCGGTGAGGTACCAGCCGCCGGCGAAGCAGCGCCGGTAGCGCTCCTCCTCGTTGAGGTAGCCGCGGAACATGGACGGCCAGCCGGGGCGCAGCGCCAGCTCCCCCACGGTGTCCGGCCCGGTGACCAGGACCGCCTGGCCGTCCTTGATGACGAGTTTGCCGTCGGCGTCGCGGGCCACCAGGGCCGCCTCGATCCCGGGCAGCGGCCGGCCCATGGAGCCGGGGCGGATGTCCATGGCGGGATAGTTGGCGATCATGATGCCGCCGGTCTCGGTCTGCCACCAGTTGTCGTGCACCGGCAGGCCCAGGACGTCCTGGCCCCACACCACCGCTTCCGGGTTCAGCGGCTCCCCCACGCTGGCGATAAAACGCAGCGCCGAGAGGTCATGCCCGGCCGCTCTTTCCGCGCCGGCCTTCATCAGCATCCGCAGCGCGGTGGGGGCGGTGTACCAGACCGTGACGCGCTGCTCCGCGAGGATCCGGTACCACCGGTCCGCGTCCAGTTCCTCCTCATCCACAATGGCGGTGACCCCGTGCACCAGCGGCGCGATGATGCCGTAGGACATACCGGTCACCCATCCGGGGTCGGCGGTGCACCAGTAGATGTCGTCAGGGTGCAGGTCCAGGGCGAAGCGGCCCGTGGCGTAGTGGGCGGTGACGGCGTCATGGACGTGGATGGCACCCTTGGGCGTGCCCGTGGTGCCGCTGGTGAAGTGCAGCAGCGCCATGTCGCCGGGTTGGGTACCGGCGATCTCCCCGGTGGGGTCCGCCTGGGCCAGGAGTTCTGCCAGGTCAAGGGTTTCCGGTTCCGGGCTGCCGTCCGCGTCCACCAGCAGGATGTGGCGGAGTCCGGGAAGGAAGTCCCGTACGGGCGCCACCTTTTTGCGGTAAAGGGCCTTGGTGGTCACCAGCACCCGGCCGTCGCCGAGGTGCAGCCGCTGCCGTACCGGTTCGGGGCCGAAGGCGGAGAAGAGCGGGCAAAAGACACTGCCGTTCCGGAAGGTGCCCAGCACGGCGGCATACAGTTCCGGGCTGCGGCCCAGGAGTGAGAAGACCCGCTCGCCGCGGCCCACCCCAAGGCCCTTGAGCATGGCCGCGAACCTGCCGGACCGCTCCGCAAGGCCGGCATAGCTCAGGGACCGGGTGCCGCCGTCGGCCCCCACGAAGCGCAGGGCTTCCTTGCCGCCGCGGCCTTCCGCCACGTGGCGGTCCACGGCCTCGTAGGCGATGTTCAGTCCCCGGCCCCGGGGCAGCCCTGCCAGCGCCTGCCGCGCCTGGTCCCAGGTGAAGCCGCGCCGGGCGGCGTCGTAGTCAGGCATGTTGGGCTGGACCGGGAAGGCGGCCACGTCCTTGCTGATGGCCAGCCAGCGCGTGGATCCTTCCACCCGGGCGCCGGTGTTTGCCGTGTTCATCCCCTGGCCTCCGGCCTGGACCGTCCCACTGGGGACGGCAGGAGGTACTGCCGGAACCAGTCCGCAGCCAGACTCGCTGCCATGGCCAGGGTGCCTGGTTCCTCGAAGAGGTGGGTGGCCCCGGGGATGATCTCCAGCCGGGTGGGGGCCTGCATGGCCGCCATAGCCTGGCGGTTCAGGGCCAGCACCTGGTCGTCGGCGCCGCCGACAATCAAGAGGGTGGGGGCTTTCACGGCCGCGAGCCGCGGCCCGGCCAGGTCCGGGCGGCCACCGCGGGAGACGACGGCGGCCACCTCGGCGCCGGGCTCGGCTGCGGCCCACAGCGCGGCGCCGGCTCCGGTGCTGGCACCGAAGTAGCCGATCCGGCCGGCGGAACCGTCATGCCGCGCTTCGAGCCAGTGGGTTGCGGAGGAAAGCCGCTGGGCCAACAGGCCGATGTCGAACACGTTGGCCCGGCTGACCTCTTCTTCTGGCGTGAGCAGGTCGAGGAGCAGCGTGCCCAGGCCCGCAGCGTGCAGGACGGAGGCCACGAAGCGGTTGCGGGGGCTGTGGCGGCTGCTGCCGCTGCCGTGCGCGAAAAGGACGGTGCCGTCACACCTGGCCGGCAGGTAGAGGCTGCCGCGCAGGACAACACCGCCCGCCGGGATGTCGACGTCGTCCGCCAGACTGCCGTGCACGCGTTCCCCGCCGCTGTGGTGCGGAGCCGGTGCAGCCGCATCAAGCAGCTGCACCACCTCGCCATCGTCCGTGGGCGAGAAGTCGTGGTAGTAGTAGCCCACGGCTTTGAAGTCCTGGGGCGAGAGCAGGCACACGACGTCGTCCGGTTCCTTGAGTTCAACGATGGCACGTGCGGGGGCTACAGGAACGGCAAGGACCACCTTCGCCGCACCGAGCTGCCGGGCCACCTGGCAGGCAACCTTTGCGGTGGAGCCGGTGGCGATGCCGTCGTCCACGATCACCACGGTGCGCCCGGTGAGGTCAAGGCGGCGGCGTCCCTGGCGGAACCGTTCCACCCTGCTTTCCAGCAGTGCCCGCTCCTGCTGTTCCACCTGTTCCAGGTCCTCCTGGGAAACCCGGGCCATGGAGATGGTGCGCGGATCCAGGACCCGGACGCCGCCCTCCCCGATGGCTCCCATGGCCACCTCGGGCTGGAACGGAACGCCTAGTTTCCGTACCACGATCACGTCAAGCGGCGCCTCGAGGGCCTTTGCCACCTCGAATGCCACGGGGACGCCGCCGCGGGGCAGGCCCAGCACCACCACGTCCCGGCCACGCAGGCCGGCGAGCCGCTTGCCCAGCCGCCGCCCGGCGTCGGACCTGTCATGAAAGGCAGCCATTACCGGCGCCCGCCGGCGGTGGACCCGCCAGGCGGGAGTTCCGCCATGGCTTCCAGCGCTGCACGTGAGCCCGGACGGACGGCAGCTTCAACAAGCACGGTTCCATACCCTGCTTCACGGCGCAACACCTCGGTCATGGCGGATACCTCCGCTAGTGCGACATGCGGAAATTGTGATGGGCATCCGTGCTGGGCTTAATGGCCGCGGCCGTGACCACCAGCGCAACAGCGCCCGCAATCCAGGATGTCCACGCAGCGCCCATGGCGCCGGTGTAGGTGCCCATCCACGGCGAGAGGATCAGCAACGCGGCAAGCGCAGCCTGGGCGTATTCCATGACCGGTGTTCCGGGCATGGCCAGGTTGATGACGCCGCTGATGATCAGGAGTCCGCCGAAGAGGAGCATGAAGGTGGTGGACATATTCTGCTGCCGTGTCCACAGGACCGCGATGGCGGTGAAGAGACCGGCGGCAACCGTTACGTAGTCCTGCCACCGATACCACTTTTTCACTGGGTTTTCCTTTCTGATCCGGGCGGGCGGCCTTGCGCTGTCCATCCCGGGAGGGCGTTCGCCGCCCGCAATTCCAGTCAACGCTTCCCGCACACCACCTTCTAGGGCAGAAAGACCTAGGGCTCAGGACCGCGGCCCGGCGGACGGATCCGTCCCCTTAATTCACGGCCAATTCACAGCGATTGCCCCTGCACAACGCGGCCCCGGTATGCAAGAGTGGCGGCAGTGCTGGGGCGCCACTCCTGCCCGGCCCGGGCTGTTGTAAAGGCCGGGCAGGGCAACAGCTGCGACCAAAAGAGGCCGGACATGGAACTCCGTTCAGCTCCCCGGGCGAAGGCCCGCCGATGGCCGGTTCCCGCCCTGCTCCTGGTGGCGCCCCTGTTGGTATCTCTTCTGGCCGGCTGCCAACCGGCCACCCCCGCGCCTGCTCCTTCGCCGTCCCGCAGCATCCAACAGAAGCCGGCAACCCGGTCGGGCACCCCCGGACACGTGTTCGTCATCAACCTCGAAAACAAGGGCTATGACTCGGTGTGGGGTAGCAGCTCCCCTGCCCCGTATCTGTCCGAATCCCTCCGGGACCAGGGCGTACTGCTGGAGAACTACTACGGCATCGGCCACAACTCGCTGCCCAACTACCTGGCCCAGATTTCCGGCCAGCCGCCCAACAACAGCACCCGGCAGGACTGCCCCACCTACACCGCGTTCAAGGCCACCGGTACCGGTCCGGCCGGCACGCTCAAGGGCAACGGCTGCGTCTACCCAAAGGACACCCAGACCGTGGCCGGGCAGCTGACCGCCCAGGGCAAAACGTGGAAGGGCTACATGGAGGACATGCAGCAGCCCTGTGAGCACCCGGCCCTCGGGGAACCCGACAACCACATCCGGGCCACCCCGGACGAGGAATACTCCACGCACCACAATCCCTTTGTCTACTTCCGCTCCGTCATCTCGTCCGGGGACTGTGCCAGGAACGTGGTCAACCTGTCTGACCTTGCGGACGACCTGAAATCCGTGGCCACCACTCCGGACCTGGCCTACATCACGCCCAACCTGTGCCACGACGGACACGATGCCAGCTGCGCCGACGGCAGCCGGGGAGGCCTGGCGGCAGCGGACGCGTGGCTCAAGGACCAAGTGCCCGCCATCCTGTCGTCCCCCGCGTACAAGCAGGACGGCATGCTGGTGATCACCTTCGACGAGACTGACGGGGGCACCGCCGGCCCTTCGGCGGGAGATGCGGGAAGTCCTGCCGGGGGTGCCGCCGGAGGCAAGGTGGGCGCCCTGGTCCTCTCCCCGTTCAGTGCAGCGGGCGCATCGTCGGACCAGCCCTACAACCACTACAGCCTGCTGGCCACCATCGAGGATCTCTTCCACCTCCCGCGGCTGGGAATGGCGGCAGACCCCGGCGTGAAGGCCTTCGGCGGCGACGTCTTCGAGCGGGCGTCCTAAGGTGGGCTTTTTTCCAGGCACGGGACGACGGCGGACTATCCTGGCCGCTGCCGTGATGGTGGCGGTTTTGGTGATTCTCGCCGTCGTACTTTCCACCACGCTGCGTCCAGGCCCACCCGCCGCAAATGGAACCGAGACGGGAATTGCCAAGATCAAGCACGTGGTGATCATTACGCAGGAGAACAGGTCCTTCGACAGCTACTTCGGCACCTACCCCGGCGCCGACGGGATCCCGGCGAAGGACGGCAAACCCGCCGTCTGCCTTCCGGACCCGGCACGGGGCGGCTGCGTGGCGCCCTTCTACGATTCGTCGGACAGCAACGACGGCGGCCCGCACAGTCCTGCGGATGCGGCGGCGGACATCAACAACGGGGCCATGGACGGCTTCGTGGCCCAGGCGGAAAAGGGCATTGCCCACTGTGAACCGGAGGCCACCGACTGCGCGTACAAGACCAGGAAAACCGATGTGATGGGCTACCACGACCGGAAACAGCTGCCCACCTACTGGACCTACGCGGACAACTTCGTGCTGCAGGACCACATGTTCACCTCCGCCGCAGCGGGCAGCCTCCAGGCCCATCTGTACATGGTCTCGGAATGGTCAGCCAAGTGCGCCAAGCCGGGGGACCCGTCGTCGTGCGCCGGTGCACTGGAAGGGCTGGACAATCCACCGGAGAAGGAAAACTTCGATGACAGCCTGATCGGCAAATGCCAGGAAAGCCAGGACGTGCAGCCCTGCCGTGAAGCCCTTGAGGCAGCCGGCGCCGACCCCGGCCTGGTGGTGCAAACCCAGCAGGTGGCCACCGCCAGCTGTAAACGCACCGATTCCTATCCCACCTGCAAGGCCGCGGTGGAGGCCGCCAACCTTCCGGCTGCCCTGAAGGAGAAGCTGGCAGGAGCAGCCAAGAACCTGAAACAGCCGAACTATGCCTGGACCGACCTGACCTACCTGCTGCACAAACATGCAGTGTCCTGGGCGTACTACGTCTTCAGCGGCACCGAGCCGGACTGCCGCAACGATGCCGCCACCTGTGACCCCATTGAACAGGACGCCGAGACGCCGGGCCGCTGGAACCCGCTCCCCTACTTCGACACTGTCAAGGAGAACGGCGAGCAGGGCAACATCAAATCGTTGAGTGGTTTCTACGACGACGCCCGGCAGGGCAGGCTTCCCGCGGTCAGCTGGGTGGCACCCAGCGATGAGGTCAGCGAACACCCTCCGGCCAAAGTCAGCACCGGACAGCAGTATGTTGCCGGGCTGGTCAACGCCGTCATGAGCGGCCCGGACTGGGACAGCACCGCCATCTTCCTGAACTGGGACGACTGGGGCGGGTTCTACGACCATGTCCAGCCGCCTGCGGTGGACAACGCCGGGTTTGGCCTTCGCGTGCCGGCCCTGGTGATCAGCCCCTACGCCAAAAAGGGCTACATTGACCACCAGGTCCTCAGCCAGGACGCCTACTTCAAGTTCATCGAGGATGATTTCCTGGGCGGCGAACGCCTCGACCCCGCCACCGACGGCCGGCCGGACAACCGCCCCGGGGTCCGCGAAAACAACCCGCAGCTGGGCGATCTCACCAAGTCCTTTGACTTCAACCAGGCTCCGCTGCCGCCGTTGATCCTGCCCGACGCAACCACGTACTGATGCCGGCCGCGCCCGGCTTTAGAACGGCTTGGCTCTAGGACACGGTGCAGTCGGCGGCGTCCTGGACGACCCGTTCCAGGTCCCCGGTGCGGTGCAGCACCTCGATCTGCCGTACCGCCCCGGTGCCGCCGGCGAGCACCCTGTCCACCAGGTCCTCCACCCGGTGCAGGTCATCCATGTCCTCCAGCGCCCCACGGACATGGTTCAGCAGGGAATTTACGACGGCGAGCGCGGGCGCAGGGCGGTGCGTTTGGGGATCGAGCAACTCGCCCCGGAGGCCCCAGCGGCTGGCTTTCCAGGCGGCCAGCCGCAGCAGCGCGGACGGCACCGCCACCGGTTGCGTCCCCTCCCGCCATTCGCGGGCCGCGGTTTCCACCAGGCCCCTGGCGATGCCCGCCAGCAGCACGGTGTTCTCCGGCCGCAGGCACACGTCGGCCACGCGGATCTCCACAGTGGGGTAGTGCCGGGAGAGGCGGGCGTCAAAGTAGATCATGCCCTCGTCCAGGGCGACGCCGGTGCTCACCATGTCGTGCACCAGCTGGTGGTAGGCGTCCGGAGTGCCCAGGATGTCCAGCGGCCCGGCGGAGGGCCAGCGGTTCCACACCTGGGAGCGGTAGCTCGCGTAACCGCTGTCCCTGCCGTGCCAGAACGGCGAGTTGGCGCTGAGCGCGATGAGCACCGGCAGCCAGATGCGGATCCGGTCCAGCACGGCCACGGCTTCCTCCGGCGACTCCACGGAGACGTGGATGTGGCAGCCGCAGGTGAGCTGTTCCCTTGCGGTCAGCCCGTACTCCTCTGTCATTGCCTTGAACCTGCGGAGCTGTACGGGGTGGGGATCTGCGGGGAGCGGTGAGGTGCCCAGAGCGGCCACCCGGACGCCGACGTCCTCTGCCGCCTGGTGGGCGATGGCCCGTCCTGCCACGATGTCCTGCTCAAGCGATGCCAGAGTGGCGTGCGGCGGGGTGACCACCTCGATCATTTCCTGCTGGAACTCGGCGGTGAGGACGGGCCCGGCCCCGGCTTCCAGGGGGCGGACGTAGAGGTTGAGGAGGTCTCCTGCCATGGGCACGGCTTCCCCGTTCGCGGGGTCCACCAGGAGCAGCTCCTCCTCAATGCCGAAGGTCCGCTTGCCCGCGCCGGCGCCGCCGGTGCCCTCATTGCCGTAGGTGTCCATCGTCGTCGCCCTTCTCCCGTTGCATGGTTGCAAGTTCGTCCCAGAAGCAGGCCAGCGTCAGGGCCCCGTCCATCAGGACGTCAAGGCTGGCGCTCTCGTCGCTGTCATGCCAGTGGTCCTCCACCAGCCCGGTGCCAAAGAAGAGTACGGGCGCCGCGAGGCTGCGTCCCAGGAGCTCCGCGGGTCCGCCGCCGGCGTTGCCCATCCGCCCCGCCCGTTCGGCGTTGAAGCCACGCGCCATGGCCTTTTCCAAGGCGGCGACGGCTGGATGGTCCGGCGTCACGTAGGGTTCCTGTGCCGTTTCCAGGTCCGGGACCAGGCTGAACCCGTACGCGTCGCCGACGGTGGCTGCCACCCACTCCTGCAGCTGCTCCGCGATCTTTTCCAGGCGCTGGCCGGGAACGGTCCGGAAGCTGAGGTCCGCCGAGGCAACAGCGGGAACGGCGGCGCGGGACACGCCCAGCGGGTCGCCGGCAAGGATGGAGGTGACCTCGACGGCGGGGCGCAGCCACAGCCGTTCCAGCACCGTGTATCCCTTCTCGCCGGTGATTGCGCCGGTTTCGGAGCGTTCCAGCCAGTCCTCCTCGCTGAAGGGCAGGTCCGCCAGCGCGTCCCGGAGATTGGCCGGGAGGGGGTCCACGTCGTCGTAAAAACCGGGAACCGCCACCCGGCCTTCCTGGTCATGCAGGAGCCCCAGCAGCCGGCCAAGCTCGAAGGCGGGGTTGGGCGCGTTGCCCGACACGGCGCCGCTGTGCACGTCCCGCCCGGGCCCATACACCTCCAGGTGCACGCTGAGCATTCCGCGCAGGCTCACACAGACGGCCGGGTGCCGGGCGTGCCAGAGGAGGGTGTCGGAGAAGAGGACCAGGTCCGCGGCGAACCGTTCCGTGTTGTCCTCCAGCAGTTTGGCCAGGTGCGGTGAGCCGCCTTCTTCCTCGCCCTCGATGAGGAACTTCAGGTTGATCTTCGGCGTGCCCGTCTCCTGCAGGTGGGCCCGGAGTCCCTCAAGGTGCGCCAGGATCTGGCCCTTGGCATCGGAGCTTCCCCGGCCGTACAGCCGGCCTTCGCGGAGTACCGGTTCAAAGGGCGTGGTCATTGCCCAGTTCTCCGGCTTCACCTCGCGGACGTCATGGTGGCTGTAGACCAGGACCGTGGGCGCTCCGGCGGCATTGCACCACTCCGCGTACACGGCGTGGGACTCCCCCGTGGGCAGCACCTCCACCACGGGGAAGCCCACTTCGCGGAATTCGGCGGCGAGCCAGTTGGCCGAGCGGAGCAGGTCCTGGGAGTGTTCGGGAACTCCCAGGACGCCCGGGACGCGCACCCACTCCGCCAGCCGCCGCTCCAGCTCCGGCTGACGCGACCGGACGCAGGCACGCAGCCGCCCCACGTCGTCGTGCTCTTCCCCCGCCATCTCCGCGCCCCCGTTCTACGGTCCGGTTAACGCGGCTGCGCAGGGTTGGTCGGTACGCCCTGGGACGGTGGGTTGACGGGCGGGCCCGGCACGCTGGCAGGCTGCTGCGAACCCTGGCCGCCGGACACCTCGGGCGTGGGCGGAGTCTGGGTGCCGCTTGGCTCCGCCCCGTTCTGCAGGGCCTGAAGGCGGTGCTCCAGGACCTGCAGGACGGGCAGGCGGTTCCCGTGCGCCTTCTCGTAGCTGATGAGCTGGTGCACGTCCGCTTCCGTCAGGCCCGTGATCCGCGTGGGCAGCGTTCCTACCGGCAGATGGTCGTAATCCGGAAGGGGCAGGTCGCTGTGGCGGGGAGCGCTGTTGTCCTGGGATGGGTTGTTCATGGTTCCTCCCTTGCTGTTGTGGGTCCTTCTTGGAACTTAGTAAGTACGCTTACTTGTTTCACGGTACCCAAAGGTTTGGCGTTGGTACAGAGCTGCGCCTGCCCGGCTGTACATCCCCCGACTGCTCAGGTAAATTCGAACTTGTGACGGGAATCATGCCCCGTCCTCCCCCGGCCCCCTGCACAGGCCGGCGTGGAGTAGCTGCTGTAGTGCAACGGCGGCGCAGGATGCAGAAGCGAAAGAGCCTTTGACATGGCATTATCGCAATTCCAGCAGTTCCTTGACGAAGCCACGCACCCGGACCCCTTCGACGAATTTCCCCTGGGTCCCGACTGCCTCTACGGCCTTTACGTGAGCTGGGCAGCCCTGCACGGCCGGGCGCCAAAATCCGACCAGGCCTTCCGGGCAGGCATGCTGCGCTGCGGCGTGGACGTCCGGAACAGCCACCTGCGGATGACCGGCCCCGCCGCCGCCGACTACATCGTCTGCAGCTACCCGGCGGTGGCCTGATGTCCACCCAGTTCGACGTGCTGTATCTCAACGGGCACTATATGCACTGCGGAGAACCGATGGGCGCTGCCGGCGCGGAGATGCGCACCATCCACGGCAGCTACGTGAGCGAGCGGCTGCCCGAGGCCTTGGGCGTATACCTGGCCACCAGGGTGTTGCGCTGCGCCTGCGGGTTCCAGATGGAGATCCCGGACCAGGATGACGCGGTGCCGGGATGACACAGCTGCCGCTGGACGATCTGACCGCTGCCGTGGCCCGCATCCGCGGGCTCCTGCTGACGGAGGAGAAGGTGGACCGCGCGGTCTCACTCCTGGCCAAGGCCATTAAGGAGTCGCTGCCGGGCAGTCCCGGTGCCGGCGTGTCCTTGCTGGATGCCGAGGGCAAGCGCACGAGCAGCGCGGCCACCGACTCCCTGGTGGAGAAGCTGGACGCTGCCCAGTACGAGCTGGGTGAGGGCCCCTGCCTTACGTCCTGGGCGGCCGGAAAAGTGGTCATCATCGAGGACCTCCAAACCGATACCCGGTGGCCGCGGTGGCAAACCGCAGTGGCGTCACTCCCGGTCCGGTCGGTGGTGAGCGCGCCGCTGGTGGCCGGCAAGGAAGCGCTGGGCGCCTTCAAGATCTATTCAGCCCTGCCAGGCCAATACGACGAATCAACGGGGCGCGCCCTGGCCCTCTTTGCCGAAACTGCAGCCACCCTGCTGGCCCACATCCAGGGAACCGAAGCCCCGCTCCGGATGGCAGAAAGCCTTAAGGCGAGCTTGGCCAGCCGGGACACCATCAATCGTGCCTGCGGCATGCTGATGGAGCGGCAGGGCATCAGCCATGAACGGGCCTTACAGCAATTAATCCAAAACGCGCGGGTGTCAGGTGCCACCCTGGTTGAGGCCAGCGAGCAGCTGGCCACCAGGGTGCCGCCTGCAGGCTTGTAGGGGGCAGCGGTGGGGTTTGATCCGCATGAACCGGAGCAGCGCAGCCAGCTTAAGGATGCGTTGACTGCGGCTGACATCACAGTAGGTGAATTATGGCTGCGCTACTTCAGCATGACCGGTTCCGCAGGTGAGTACGAGGTTCAGGCCTACCTGCAGGGCCTCATCTCCCTGCCCGTCATCCAGCGTGACCTGCTGGCCCTGGCCTGCAACGAAATGATCGCCGAGAAGCCGCCGCTGCATGCCCCGTACGCGGACCAGATGAAGGGCACGGGACCCAGCGGCCCGTCGTCCGGCCGGTAAAGCCTGGGGCGGCCGGTGCACGCCCCGGGTGCACGGCAGGGCCGCGTCTAGCTGTGCTTGGGAAGGGTACGTCACGGTTATCCTCCCGAGAGCAAAGCAGGCACCATGAGTCCGCTACCCCAGGCCGGCATCCGCGACACAGCGTTGTTTATGCTGGACGTTTTCCTTCCGACGGCGGCCAAAGGTCCCCTGATCCGGCGGCCCCGGGCGGAGGCCGTTGCGGACCGCCTGGACCTTGACCGGCGGGCGGTGGCCCGGATGCAGAAGCTGGACAGCAAGTATCCGGCTGGACCGCTGCTGCTCCGGCTCCCCTTCCGGAAGCAGGCGCTGATCCTGCGGCCGGACCAGCTCCACCGGGTCCTGGCCGAAACACCGGAACCTTTCTCCTCTGCGAGCAGCGAAAAACGGGGCGCAATGGCGCACTTCGAGCCCCGCAACGTCCTGGTTTCCACCGGGGCCGACAGGAGTGCCCGCCGTGCCCTGCAGGAGCAGGCGCTGGATACTTCAAGCCCGGTCCACCGGATGGCGGACTCCTTCCTGCCGGTCATCGAGGAGGAAGCCGATGCGCTGCTCGCCGCGGCAGGTGCCGACACCGGCATCCTTGACTGGCCGTTGTTCACTGCCGCCTGGCACCGTGCCGTCCGGCGGGTGGTGTTCGGCGATGCGGCCAGGGACGACGTCGAGCTGACCGACATGCTGGCCCGGCTGCGGAAGGACGCCAACTGGTCCGGCCTGAAGCCACGCAGGGACAATGTCCGTGCAGAGTTCCGCCGGCGGGTGCGCGCAGGGATCGACGCCGCCGCCCCGGGCAGCCTTGCCTCAGTGCTGCGCGGCAAACCTGACGCGGACCCTTCAGCACCAAGCGACCAGGTCCCGCAATGGCTGTTCGCCTTCGACGCGGCCGGAATAGCAGCCTTCCGGGCCCTGGCGCTGCTGGCCGCCCATCCTGACCAGGCGGCGAAGGCCAGGCAGGAGATGGCCGGCGATACGTCCGGTGGCCGGAACCTGCCGTTCCTGCGCGCCTGCGTGCTGGAGTCCGTACGCCTGTGGCCAACGACGCCCATGGTGCTGCGCCAGACCTCGCGCCCGGTCGAGTGGGACAACGGGACCATGCCGGCCCGTTGCGGGGTGCTGGTCTATGTCCCCTACTTCCACCGTGACGGCCGGCAGGCCGATTCCTTCGATCCAGGACTGTGGCTGCAGCAGGATGCGATGTCCGGGGACCCCGAAAGCTGGGGCGTGGTCCCCTTCAGCGACGGCCCCGCGCGGTGCCCCGGCCGCCAACTGGTGCTGCTGATGACCAGCGCCCTGCTCGCCCGCCTGCTCCGGGAAGACACCTTCGCCCTGGAATCCGCCCGGCTGTCCCCGGACCGGCCGCTGCCCGGCACGCTGAACCACTTTGCGCTGCGGTTCCGGGTGTCCCCGGCGTGAGGTGGGCGGCCACTTGTTGCCGTTGTCAGCGGGTGCAGTCACGGGATGCGGTTAGGGGATGCAAACCTTCGTGGCACCGGGATCCGCGCAGTGCTTTACTGCCAGCATGTCTGAAACCCTCAAGCTGAGCCACAACGAACCGCACGACAGCAGCGTGGCAGCCCGCCTGAACTGGCTGCGCGCCGGCGTCCTCGGCGCGAACGACGGCATCGTCTCCGTGGCGGCCACGGTGGTGGGCGTGGCCGGCGTGACCAATGACCTGGCACCCATCCTGGTGGCGGGCACCGCCGCCGTGGTGGGCGGAGCGGTGTCCATGGCCCTGGGCGAATATGTTTCCGTCAGCAGCCAGAGTGACAGCCAGCGGGCCCTGATCGAGAAGGAACGCCAGGAACTCCGGGACGATCCCGACGGCGAACTGGCAGAACTCGCGCACATTTACCAGGCCAAGGGACTCAGTGAAGCCACGGCCCGGACGGTGGCCGAGGAACTGACGGCAAAGGACGCCCTGAAGGCCCACCTCTCCGCCGAACTGAACATTGACGAAGAGGAAGTGGTCAGCCCCTGGCACGCAGCCTTCGCCTCCGCCATCGCGTTCACCGTCGGGGCCGTGCTGCCCATGCTGGCCATCATCTTCCCGCCTGAAGAGGCGCGCATCCCGGTCACGTTTGTTGCCGTCATCCTGGCGCTCGCACTGACCGGCACCATCAGCGCCAAAATCGGCGGGAGCTCCAAACGCAAGGCCACCATCCGGCTGGTGGTGGGCGGGGCGCTGGCCATGGCCTTCACGTTCGCGGTGGGAAGCCTGCTGGGCACCACCGGCATCGCATAGTCTTTTCCACACACCCGCTACCGATCAGGAGTTCCCGTGCTGGAGATCGCAGGCCTTCCGGCCCATATTCTGCTGATTCACGGCGTGGTGGTCCTGGCCCCACTGGCCGGGCTTGCGGCAGTGGTGTTCGCGTTGCTGCGGCGGAGCAGGCGGTATCTGGCCTGGCCGCTGGGGGTCCTGGCACTGCTGCTGGTTCCGTTGTCCATCGTCACGGCCGAGGCGGGGGAACAGCTGGAGAAGGCCAAGGGGCTGTCGCAACTGGTTGAGGAGCACGCTGACCAGGGAAGCTTCCTCCGCTACGTTACCGTGCTGTTCCTGGTGGCTGTGGCTGCCCAGATCGCCGCGGCCTTCCCGTCGGTCCTGACGCGCCGGCCCGCCTTCCGGAGCCTTCGCGGGCTCCTGGAATCCCGCTGGCTGCTCCCTGCCACGTCGGCGCTGGGCATCCTGGCGGGACTGTTCCTGGTGTACCAAAGCATCGTGACCGGACACTCCGGGGCTGTGTCCGTCTGGGCCGGGACGCGCTAGCCGCGCGACCCGGGGCTCAGCGGCGCGGCCTCGAGCGTGAAGCAGGCTCCGGAAGAGGTACGACGGCGTATCGGCGGTTCGCGAGTACCGGCACGCGCCTACGCACCTGCTCCAGCCGGTCCCGGCTGAGGCGGGCCAGGATCAGGCCGGGCTCCTCACCCGCGTTGGCCACCACCACCCCGGCCGGATCCACTGCCATGGAGAAGCCGGTGGCAAGGGGGCCGCACTGGTTGGCCGCCAGGACGTAGGCCGTGTTCTCGATGGCCCGCGCCTTGGCCAGCGTGGACCAGTGGTCCTCCTTGCCCGGTCCGCGGATCCACATGGAGGGCACCAGCAGGACGTCCGCTCCCGCGTCGACGGCTGCCCGCGCACTCTCCGGAAACCGCAGGTCATAGCAGGTGAACGCGCCAAACCGGAAGCCGCCAAGGCTGAACACCAACGGTTCCTCCGCGCTGCCCGCCGAGATGCCATCGCTTTCCCGGTACCCGAACGCATCATAGAGGTGGGTCTTCCGGTAGCAGCCCCGGATGTTCCCCTGGCTGTCCAAAGCCACCAGGGTGTTGTACGGAAGACCGCTTTCCACCCGTTCATAGGTCCCCACCACCACCGCTATCGACTGCTCCTTCGCGAACGCAGCGATGCTCCGGATGAAGGGACCGTCCAGGTCCTCCGCGACTGCCGCGATGGTGGTGGCCGCCTCGCTGGTGCCGTACAGGCTGGACTCGGGGAGGACCACCAGGTCCGCCCCCGCAGCCGCGGCCTCCGCAATCAGCCGCCCGGCCGCCGTCGTATTTTTTGCCTTATCCGTGCCGGCACTGAACTGCCCTGCCGCGATGGTCATGCTCTCTGAATCCATGGCTGTCCTTCCACCCGGAGGGGTGCCCGGCGGCAATTTGCCGGCCGCTGCACAACCCCTTCCCATCAGCATCCTCCGCGCGTAGGGTAAGGCACACAACCCGCTGGTCCCCGGGCCAGTGGCGGGCTCATGCAGTTGGGCTTCTGGAGCGTGCCGGAGGGACCATACGTGGGTAATAAGCCATCCAAAAAGCACAGCATGCGGCGCCTGGCAGGGCTGGGTGCAGGCCTCATGGTGCTGCCGGCACTGACTTCCTGCTCGGATCTGGTTTCCCGCGGCTTCCTGCCCGGAGCCCGCGACACCACCAACAACACCGCGCTGATCACCGACCTCTGGGTCAACTCCTGGATCGCCGCGCTGGTGGTGGGCATCATCACCTGGGGGTTGATGATCTGGGTCATCGTGGCGTACCGGCGCCGGAAGAACACCGTAGGGTTCCCCGCGCAACTGAGCTACAACCTTCCGCTCGAAGTGTTCTACCTGGCGATTCCGCTGATCGTCATCGGCGTCCTGTTCGTCTTTACGGACCGGGAACAGCGGGCCATCGATGCACGCTATCCCAACCCGGACGTCGTGATCGACGTCTTCGGCAAGCAGTGGTCCTGGGATTTCAACTACGTCAAGGAGCAGGTGCACGAGGACGCCGGACAGCAGGCGCACCTGACCGGCGACTATGGCGCCCCGGACCGGCTGCCCACCCTCTACCTTCCGGTGGGAAAGAAAGTGGAGCTGCACCTGCAGTCACGCGACGTGCAGCATTCCTTCTGGGTGGTGGATTTCCTCCAGAAACGCGACCTGTACCCGGGCCACGAACAGTACAACCCCTACATCAACATCACCCCCAACCGCATCGGCGAATACATGGGCAAGTGTGCCGAACTCTGCGGCGAATACCACTCCGAAATGCTCTTCAAGGTCCGGGTGGTAAGCCAGCAGGATTATGACAGCCACATCGCCGACCTGAAGGCCAAGGGCAACACCGGCAGCCTGGGCGAAGAGTATGTCAGGCAGCCGCTCTCAGCCCCGTCACCGCAGGCCGCGGAAGCAGCAGAGTAAAGGAGGGCACCGACATGACCACCACAGGCCAGAGAATGGGCGGAACCGCGGCCACAGCGGCACCGGCAGTGGTCCGGCGCTCCAAAGGCACCATCGTCGTCAACTGGATCACCTCAACCGACCACAAGACCATCGGGTACATGTACCTGATCTCGTCCTTCGTGTTCTTCTGTGCCGGGGGCGTGATGGCCCTGCTGATCCGCGCCGAGCTGTTCGAACCCGGCATGCAGATCCTGCAGACCAAGGAACAGTACAACCAGCTGTTCACCATGCACGGCACCATCATGCTGCTGATGTTCGCCACCCCGCTGTTCGCCGGGTTCGCCAACGTCATCATGCCGCTGCAGATCGGCGCCCCTGACGTGGCGTTTCCCCGCCTGAACGCGCTGGCGTTCTGGTTCTTCCTGTTCGGTTCCACCATTGCGGTGTCCGGGTTCATCACCCCGCAGGGCGCTGCCTCGTTCGGCTGGTTCGCCTACGCACCGCTGTCCAACACCACCTTCACCCCCGGCATCGGCGGTGACCTGTGGGTCTTCGGCCTGGCGTTGTCCGGTTTCGGCACCATCCTGGGCTCCGTCAACTTCATCACCACCATCATCTGCATGCGCGCCCCGGGGCTCACCATGTGGCGGATGCCGATCTTCACGTGGAACACGCTGGTCACCGGCATCCTGGTGCTGATGGCGTTCCCGCCGCTGGCCGCCGCCCTGTTCGCGCTCGGCGCGGACCGCAAGTTCGGTGCCCACATCTTCGATCCGGACAATGGCGGCGCCATCCTCTGGCAGCACCTGTTCTGGTTCTTCGGCCACCCGGAGGTGTACATCATTGCGCTGCCGTTCTTCGGCATCGTGTCGGAGATCTTCCCGGTCTTCAGCCGCAAACCCCTGTTCGGCTACAAGGGCATCGTGTACGCCACCATTGCCATTGCAGCCCTCTCGGTGACGGTATGGGCGCACCACATGTACGTCACGGGTGCGGTGTTCCTCCCGTTCTTCGCCTTCATGACCATGCTCATCGCGGTGCCCACCGGCGTGAAGTTCTTCAACTGGATCGGCACCATGTGGGGCGGTTCGCTGACCTTCGAGACACCCATGCTGTGGAGCATGGGGTTCCTGGCCACGTTCCTCTTCGGCGGCCTCACCGGCATCATCCTGGCCTCCCCGCCCATGGACTTCCACGTCTCGGACACCTACTTCGTGGTGGCCCACTTCCACTACGTGGTGTTCGGCACCGTGGTGTTCGCCATGTTCGCCGGGTTCTACTTCTGGTGGCCCAAGTTCACCGGCACCATGCTCAATGAGCGCCTGGGCAAGATCCACTTCTGGATGCTCTTCCTGGGCTTCCACGCCACGTTCCTGATCCAGCACTGGCTGGGTGTCCTGGGCATGCCCCGCCGGTACGCGGACTATATGCCGGAGGACAACTTCACCTTCATGAACCAGTTCTCCACCGTGGGCTCCTATCTCCTGGGAGCATCCCTGATCCCGTTCTTCTGGAACGTCTACATCACCTGGCGGGCCGGCAAGAAGGTCACCGTAGACGATCCCTGGGGCTTCGGCGCGTCGCTGGAATGGGCCACGTCCTGCCCGCCGCCCCGGCACAATTTCACCTCGCTGCCCCGGATCCGTTCGGAGCGCCCTGCCCTGGACCTGCACCACCCGGAGCTGAGTGTCCGGCTGCACCCGCCGGCGCACGGCCCGGCGGCTGATGTCCTGGGTGCCGCGGACATCGGTGAAGACGACGTCCGCGACCCCAACCCGAACAAGTAACGGGCCCGCGGCTTCGACCAACAAGAAAATGCCGGCGCTGCCCGAATCCGGGCAGGGCCGGCATTTTGCGCGGTAACGGCATATTAATGCCGGGCCCTACTCCTTGTGGAGCTTGTCCTGGATGGTTCCGGCGGCCTTTTCCAGCAGCTGCGCGATCATGGCGGCCAGCATTTCCACGTGGCCGAACTCCTCCCCCCGATGGTTTTTCCAGCGATTGGGCTACCTAATTGGCGGCCGGCTGTCTGCGGGCAGCACGCCGGTACAGCAGCCAGCCCGCAGCGGCCAGCACAGCACTCAGGGCCAGGAACCCGAGGTCCCAGGCCAGCGGCCCACCCAGGTCGTCCCGGACGTGGTGGATGCCCAGGAGTTGGTGGTTCACCAGGCCTTCGAGCACGTTGAAGACGCCCCATCCCAGCAGCACCAGGCCGGTATGGAAGGCCCATTCCGGGGACAAAGTGCCGCTCCGGCCGGCGCGGAGGGTGAGGATTGCCGAGGCAGCCACCAGCACCCACATGGCCCCATGGAACATCCCGTCGGCCAGCGTGTTCAACTCAAGGCCGGGGACCGTCTTTGCCCCGCCGGCCTCCGTGTGGGTGAGCATGTGGTGCCACTGGAGGAGCTGGTGCAGCACGATTCCGTCCACGAACCCGCCCAGCCCCATCCCCAGAAGGAACGCGGGCGCGACGGCGGCACGTGCCCTGGCAGTGCCCGTGCCGGCCGCCCCGGTACTCTCGCTGGACATCCCGATCCCCCTTCACCCGGTACGCCTTTCCCTTAAGCCCTTACCCGCCGTCGTCCGCCCCAAGCGGAGGAGGCACCCTTGACCTCATCGGCTCCGGATGGAAGCCTGTGAGGATCGCGGTGGGGCCTCAAGCAACGGGGTTCGGTTCCCGCCAGGGGACGCTCCCACTGCCCGCCAACCCACAGAGGCGGCACGAATGCGAGCAATGGTGTACCGCGGCCCGTACAAAATCCGGGTCGAAGAAAAAGACATTCCCAAAATTGAGCATCCCAATGACGCCATCATCAGGGTGACCACCGGCGCGATCTGCGGCTCGGACCTGCACCTTTACCACGGCATGATGCCGGACACTCGGGTGGGCACGACGTTTGGCCACGAGTTCGCGGGGGTGGTGCACCAGGTGGGCTCCTCGGTGCAGAACCTGATCCCCGGCGACCGCGTGATGGTTCCCTTCAACGTCTACTGCGGATCCTGCTGGTTCTGCGCCCGTGGCCTCTACTCCAACTGCCACAACGTCAACCCGAACGCGACGGCGGTGGGCGGCATCTACGGCTACTCCCACACCTGCGGAGGGTACGACGGCGGCCAGGCCGAGTTCGTGCGGGTCCCGTTCGCCGACGTGGGGCCCAGCAGGATCCCGGACTGGATGGACGAAGAGGACGCGGTGCTGCTCACCGATGCCCTGCCCACCGGCTATTTCGGTGCCCAGCTGGGCGACATCGTGGAAGGCGACACGGTGGTGGTGTTCGGCGCCGGCCCCGTGGGCCTGTTCGCGGCCAAGTCAGCCTGGCTGATGGGCGCGGGCCGGGTCATCGTGGTGGACCACCTGGACTACCGGCTGGAGAAGGCCCGCAGCTTCGCGCACGCCGAAACGTTCAACTTTGCCGAGTACGACGACATCGTGGTGCACCTGAAGAAGCAGACCGACTACCTGGGTGCCGACGTCGTCATTGACGCGGTGGGGGCCGAGGCGGACGGGAACTTCCTGCAGCATGTGACCGCCACCAAGTTCAAGCTGCAGGGCGGCTCTCCGGTGGCGCTTAACTGGGCCATCGACTCGGTCCGCAAGGGCGGAACGGTGTCCGTGGTGGGTGCATACGGGCCCATCTTCAGTGCCGTGAAGTTCGGCGACGCGCTGAACAAGGGCCTGACGCTGCGCATGAACCAGTGCCCGGTGAAACGGCAGTGGCCGCGTCTGTTCGAGCACATCCGGAACGGCTACCTCAAACCCAACGAGCTGGTCACGCACCGGATCCCGCTGGAGCACATCGCCGAGGGCTACCACATGTTCTCGGCCAAGCTGGACAACATCATCAAGCCCCTGATCATCTCCGCCACGGCCTGAAAGGGAGTGCACCATGACTGAACCGGCAACGCCTTACCGGGCACGCAAGAACACCCCGCCGGAAAGCCGGGATGCCCTGCGCGCCCGCATTCCCGGTTGGGGCGTGGACCTGGACCCGAAGGACCGGCCGTCGTTCCCGCGCGAGCAGCCCGGCATAGAAACCGGTGCCCACTGGGACTTCCCTGACCGGCAGCCCGAAGCGCAGCCCCGGGAGCGGTCCATCGAGCACGCCATGCTGCCGCCCGTCTTCGGCACCTCGGCCCCGCTCAAGGGCGCCTCCGGTGCCATCCGCAGGTACGCCTACCGCCGGTACAGCGAAGGGCGGGCGGCGCACTGGCTGCTGTTGATCGGCGCGGACCGGGTGGATGCGTGGGAAAGCCACCTGAAGTCCCTGGCCACGCTGCGGCCGGACAATCCGGTCACCGAAACCGGCATCGGCAGCGAATTCTCCGGCAACGGATTCAAATCCAGGGCCGGGAAGCGGGTGGACGTGAACCACTCCTGGATGGATCCGGCCATTGTTGCGGGCCCGTGGGTACTGGCTGGACTCGGCGCTGTGGCCGTGGTGCGGGCCCTGCGCGGAAGCCGTTGAGGAGCGGGAGTAATTAGGTCACGCCATGTTTTCGTAATTGATGTGAACCTCGTCACTTAAAGCGCTTTCCGGCTTGGAGCTTAGGTTTGCCTACCCTACAGTTTCCTGACATAGGCACTGTTTTCCGGTGCCCCAGGACTTAGGTTCAAGCAGACTTTTTTCCCCACCGAAAGCAGCCTCAATGAAGATCCGTAACAGCGCGCTGGCCGGCATCGCACTCGCCGCCACCGCAGCTCTTGGCCTGACCGCCTGCGGCGGCGGCACCCCTGCCGGCGACAGCTCCTCCTCCGCCGCCTCCAACGGCGGCGGCTCGGACGGGATCACGGTCTACAACGCCCAGCACGAGAGCCTCACCAAGGAATGGGTGGATGCCTTCACGGCGGAAACCGGCATCAAGGTGACCATGCGCCAGGGCTCGGACACCGAGCTGTCCAACCAGATCATCCAGGAAGGCCAGGCATCCCCCGCGGACGTCTTCCTCACCGAGAACTCCCCCGCCATGACCCAGGTGGAGAACGCCGGCCTGTTCGCCGACGTCGACAAGGACACCCTGGCCCAGGTTCCGGCCGAGTTCGCGCCGTCCACCGGCAAGTGGACGGGAATCGCCGCCCGTTCCACCGTCCTGGTGTACAACAAGACCAAGCTCACCGAGGACCAGCTCCCCAAGTCCATGCTTGACCTGGCCAACCCCGAATGGAAGGGCAAGTGGGCTGCGTCCCCCACCGGCGCAGACTTCCAGGCCATCGTCTCCGCGCTGCTGGAACTGAAGGGCGAGGCCGCCACCGGGGAGTGGCTGAAGGGCATGAAGGAGAACTCCAAGGCCTACAAGGGCAACAGCACGGCCATGAAGGCCGTCAACGCCGGTGAAGTGGATGCGGCACTGATCTACCACTACTACTACTACGGCGACCAGGCCAAGACCGGCGAGAACTCCAGCAACGTCACCCCGTACTACTTCAAGAACCAGGACCCGGGCGCCTTCCTGTCCGTCTCCGGCGCCGGCGTGCTGAAGTCCTCCAAGAACGCGGCCGCAGCACAGCAGTTCCTGAAGTTCATCACGGGCAAGAAGGGCCAGGAAGTCCTCAAGAACGGAACGTCCTTCGAGTACGCCATCGGCTCCGAGGTTCCCGCCAATGACAAACTGGTTCCCATCAAGGACCTGCAGGCTCCCAAGGTTGACGCCGCCAAGCTCAACTCCGAAAAGGTCACCGATCTGATGACCCAGGCCGGACTCCTCTAATTCCGTGACCACCGATCTATCGGCTCCCGCCAGGCGGAGTACGACGACGGCGGGCAGGGGCAACAGCCCCCGCCCGCCTTTCGGCGTTTCCGCGGTGTCCGTCCTGGCGGTGCTGATCGCCCTCTTTTCCCTTGTCCCGCTGGGGTACGTGGCCTACATGACGGTGGCAACCGGGTGGGACACCGCCGTCGGCCTCATCCTGCGGCCCCGCGTGGGCGAACTGCTGCTGAACACCCTGCTCCTGATGGCCGCCACCATCCCGCTGTGCCTGCTGCTTGGCGTGGCGGGGGCGTGGCTGGTGGAACGGACCAAAGTCCGCGGCCACCGGGTCTGGGCCGTGCTGCTGGCCGCTCCGCTGGCCGTCCCGGCTTTCGTGAACAGCTACGCCTGGGTTACCGCCATCCCGTCACTTGGCGGCCTGGGCTCGGGCATCCTGATCTCCACCCTGTCCTATTTCCCGCTGGTGTACATCCCGGCGGCCGCCACCCTGAGCCGGCTGGACCCGGCCATTGAGCAGTCCGCGGCTGCCCTGGGGCTCGGCGCCTGGCGGACGTTCTTCCGCGTAGTCCTCCCCCAGCTCCGGATCGCCATGACCGGCGGGGCGCTGCTGGTGGGCCTGCACCTGTTGGCCGAATACGGTGCGTTCGCCATGATCCGGTTCGATACCTTCACCACCGCGATCATGACCCAGTACCAATCCACGTTCAACGGCGCAGCCGGAAACATGCTGGCCAGCGTCCTGGTGCTCTTCTGCCTGCTCCTGCTGCTGGCAGAGGTCCGTAGCCGCGGCACCGCCCGCTACGCCCGCATCGGCTCCGGGGTGCAGGGCAAGGCCCTGCGGCTCCCGCTCCACGCCTACCAGTGGCCCGCGCAGCTTTTCCTGCTGGCGCTGACCGCCCTGGCGTTCGGCCTCCCGCTGGTCTACGTCATCCGTTGGATCCTGGCGGGCGGGGCGGACATCTGGACTGCGTCCGAGTTCCTGCCGGCCCTCCTCACCACCTTCAGCTACGGGCTTGCCGGCGCCGCAGCCACCACGGTAGTGGCCTTCCCGATGGCCTACCTCGCCGTCCGGCACCCCGGCTGGTTCAGCAAGTCCCTGGAGCTGTCCAACTATGTCACCAGCTCCATGCCGGGCATCGTGGTGGCCCTGGCGTTCGTCACCGTCAGCATCCGCCTGGTACCCGGGGTGTACCAGACCGCGGGGCTGTTGGTGGCGGCGTATGTGCTCCTGTTCATCCCGCGGGCCCTGGTCAACCTCCGGGCGGGACTGGCACAGGCCCCCAAGGAACTCGACGAGGCCGCCCAGGCACTGGGCAAGCCGCCGCTGCTGGCCTTCATCCGCGTTACCCTGCGGCTCACAGCGCCGGCCGCCGCGGGCGGGGCAGCCCTGGTGTTCCTTGCCATCGCCAACGAACTCACCGCCACGTTGCTGCTGTCCCCCAACGGCACCAGGACCCTGGCCACCGAGTTTTGGAGCAAGAGCAGCGAAATCGACTATGCGGGTGCCGCGCCCTACGCCCTGCTGATGATCCTGCTCTCGGCCCCCATGACCTACCTCCTCTTCCAACAGTCCAAGAAAGTAGCCGGACAGTGACAGCACCATCAACCCGCAGGCTGCCCGAGCCGCGGGTGGCACCCTCCGTGGCCGCAACCACCAACAGCCACCTGCAGATCACGGACGTCACCAAGAACTTCGGGCCGCAGGCGGTCCTGAAGGGCGTCAACCTGTCCGTGGCCAAGGGCGGAACCACCGCCATCGTAGGCCCGTCCGGCTCCGGCAAGACCACCCTCCTGCGGCTGATCGCCGGGTTTGAACATCCGGACACCGGGAGCATCTCCCTGAACGGAACGCTCGTGGCCGGTGAGGGTGCGTGGCTTCCGGCACACAAACGGCAGATCGGCTACGTGGCCCAGGACGGTGCCCTGTTTCCGCACCTCACGGTGGGCCAGAACGTTGCCTTCGGGCTGGATGCCGCCAAGCTTGAGGGCGGGCGCCGCGCCGTGGCCGCCCGTGTGGCCGAGCTCCTGGAGATGGTGTCCTTGGACGCGTCCATGGCCAAGCGCCGTCCCCACCAGCTCTCCGGCGGCCAGCAGCAGCGGGTGGCCTTGGCCCGGGCGTTGGCACGCGAACCGGAGCTGATGCTCCTGGACGAGCCCTTCTCCGCACTGGACGCCGGACTCCGCGTTGCCACCCGCCGTGCAGTGGCCAAGGTCCTGGCCGAGGCCGGCGTCACCACCATCCTGGTCACGCACGACCAGGCCGAGGCCCTCTCCTTCGCCGATCAGGTGGCGGTCATGCGCGGCGGCAAGCTGGCCCAGATCGGCAACCCCTTCGTGGTGTACACCCGCCCCGCGGACCGGGCCACCGCCGAGTTCCTTGGCGACGCCGTCATCCTGGACGCCTGGCTGGAAGGGTCCCTGGCCACCTGCTCCCTGGGCGGAATCCCCGTGCGGAGGCCGCCGGCGCAGGGACGCGTGCAGTTGATGCTGCGGCCCGAACAGATCCGCATCGCCGAGGACGGCCCCATCCGCGGCGTAGTGGTGGACACCGACTACTTCGGTCCTGAAACCACAGTGCGGCTGAAGCTGAACGTCCCCCAGGAAGTGGCGGAACACACCGACCACCGGTACCCCGGCGGTGGCGAAGTGATCACCATCCGGCACTGGAACGCCTCGATCGCCCGGCCCGGCATGGAATTGTGCCTGCGGGTTGTGGGCGAAGCCGTCGCGTTCCCCATGGAGGACTGAGCTCCGGCCCTGCCCGCCACTGCCGACACAGAAAAAACACCGGGCGGAAACACTCCGGCAACCTCTTCACGGCAAGCTGTGCTTACGGGGATACAACAGCAGGAGGCAGCCCATTATGGAGGCACAAGGAGTACGCACCGCCCAACTCCGCATCGGCGATCAGATCGAGGCGTGGCACAGGGGAAGGCTCTTCCACCGGGGCCGGGTGACCGACGTCGTCCCCCACCTCGAACTCTTCTGGATCCTGGACGCCCGGACCGGCACGCGCAAGCTGCTGGACCCCGAGGCCCTGGAGATCCGCCACGTGGAACCGGCAACCGGGGTCAGCCCGGCCGCCATGGCCTGAGCACCATCGCCCGGCGGGGTGTGCGCAGGCCTGGTTCTGCGGCACGGGCTGGGACGGCCGGTGGCCCACCAGTAGTAAGCATGCTTACAATAGTGCGACTTCCAGCCACCACTTAGGAGCACAGACCATGATTGGATTCATCATTGCGGGCCTCGTTATCGGCGCGCTGGCCCGCCTCATCAAGCCGGGCAGGCAGAACCTGGGCCTGCTGGCCACGCTGCTGCTGGGCCTTGTTGGCTCCGTTATCGGCGGCGTGGTTGCCTCGCTGCTGGGAACGGGCAATATCTTCGAACTGAATTTCCTGGGCTTCATCGTGGCCGTCATCGCCTCGGTGCTCCTGGTCGGAACCGCGGAGGCGGTTGCCGGCCGCAGGTCCGTTCGCCGCTAGTTCGGCTCAGGCGCGTTCCTGGTAGACGTCCGGAACGCCGTCGTGGTCCGAGTCCACGTGCTCCAGCTCTTCGGCGGCCCGGTACTGCCGGTTCCGCGTCCGGAGCACGGCCGTGGCCAGCAGCGCGGCGATCAGTGAGGCGGCCAGGATGCCCACCTTCGCGTGGTCGTCATGCAGGCTGCCGTGGCCGAAGCTGAGCTCTGCCACCAGCAGGGAGACGGTAAACCCGATCCCTGCCAGCAGGGCAACGCCGAACACATCGATCCATTTGAAGGAGCTGTCCAGGCTGGCCCTGGTGGCTTTGGTCAGGATCCACGTGGTGCCCAAGATGCCGATCGGCTTGCCCAGGACCAGGCCCAGGATGATGCCCAGCGCCACCGGGTCCGACAGGGCCGAGCCCAGGCCTTCCCATCCGCCAACGGCCACGCCCGCGGAGAAGAACGCGAAGATGGGAACGGCCACGCCGGCGGAAATGGGGCGGAACCGGTGCTCGAAGATCTCGGCCAGCCCGGGACCGGCTTCGGGTCCGCCGGAGGCCTGCGACCGGATCACGGGAATGGCGAAGCCCAGGAGCACCCCGGCCACGGTGGCGTGGATGCCGGAGGCGTGCACCATTGCCCAGGTCACTGCGCCCAGGGGCAGCAGGATCAGCCAGGCGGCGGCTGCATGGCGGCCGAAGAAGCGCCGGTATTTCTGCGCCAGGAAAGTGTAGATGGCCAGCGGGATGAGTGCCAGGAGCAGCGGTGCGGCCTGGATGTCAGTGGAGTAGAAGAACGCGATGATGGTGATGGCAATCAGGTCATCCACCACGGCCAGCGTCAACAGGAAGATCCGCAGGGCGCTGGGCAGGTGGGAGCCGATGATGGCGAGCACCGCCACGGCAAAGGCAATGTCGGTTGCGGTGGGAATGGCCCAGCCGCGCAGCGTTTCCGGGCTGGCGAGATTGACGACGGCGTAGATCACCGCCGGGACCACCACGCCGCCCACGGCGGCGGCTACGGGCACGATGGACTTGCTGATCTGCCGCAGGTCACCAGCCACGAATTCGCGTTTGAGTTCCAGGCCCACCAGGAAGAAGAAGATGGCCAGCAGGCCGTCCGCGGCCCAGGCCCCCAGGCTCAGTTCCAGATGCCACGGCTCATAGCCCACCTTGAAATCACGGAGGGCAAAGTAGCTGTCCGACGCCGGGGAATTGGCCCAGATGAGGGCGATCACGGCAGCCGCCACCAGGAGGGCACCACCCACGGTCTCCTTGCGGAGGATCTCCGTAATGCGCAGTGCCTCGGCGTAGCTGCCGCGTGAAAAAACGGTGGAGCCGAAAAACTTGTTCCGGCTGGGCTTGGGCGGTGTTGGCGAAGGCGTGGTGGAGTTCATGGGGCGTCCTTAAATCCGGGTTCGGCAAATCCATGCCGACCAGACTTCCCGGCGCACCTGCGCTTATCTTACCGGGAACCAGCCTCACCCCGCCTTACCCGGCGCGCCGACCTCCGGTGCGGTCCGCCCGCCCGGTCAGCTGGATGGCCCGCACGGCCCGGTCCAGGTAAATCCGCGCCTCCGGGGAATTGGCCAGCTGCACCAGCTCCGCCGCCACCACCACCAGCTTGACGTTGCGGTGGCTGCTGGTGCTCACCAGCATCTGGAAGGCGTCGTCAGAGCCGAGCTTCAGCTGGCCCATCAGGATGCCCCTGGCCTGGTCGATCACAGTGCGGGTTGCGGTGGCGCCCTCCACTGCTTCCCGCGCCGTCTGCTCCGTTTCGCGCTGCAGCGTCCGGCTGAGGTCCACGGTGACGCCTTCGAACGCCGCCACCGATGCGTCCGGGCCAAGGATCGCCTCGCCGGACGTCAGCACGCGCCGGGTCCTGCCGCGGGCATCAACAATCCGGTGGTACATGCAGAAGAACCCGCCGGTGGTCGAAACCTGCGCCAGGATCTCTTCGCACCGCTCCCTGTCATCGGGATGCTTGTGGGCGAAGATCAGTTCCATGCTGGGGACAACCTCGCCGCGCTGGTAGCCATGCAGGCGGAACATTCCGTCCGACCAATGGAACGTGGGGCCTGCAGCCGCCATCTCCACCCTGAAGATGCCGGCATCGCTTTCGCTGTCCCCGAGTGCACTCGAATAGGTATAAAGGTCGCTGAGCTCCGTCACAGGTTAACCTCCCGCGCAACGGCCAGCCCCCAGCGGGCGGGCTCTCCTCACTAATCCAAGTATGGTCTTCCCGGGCAACGGAAGGTAGTGCGGTAGGTCCTATGGCAGTCTGGGGCGAAGTACGCTAGCACCCCTTGACTGGCATACCCCTAGGGGGTATATTGGCGGTGTTGTCAGTGACGTGGTATGTCCCGGCCGGTGCCTGCACCGGCCTTCACAGCCGTTCAACCCCAGCGCCCCTTGATTTCCTCAACGGATTGGAACTGACATGTTCAACGGAAACCGCCCCCAGCTCCCCCTCGCTTCCTCCGGCTGCAGCTGCTGCACCCCTGCCGGCGCCGCGGAGCAAGCCGGCACCCAGCCTGCGGGTGCTGCACATCAGCCCTCTTCCGCCGTCGGACGTTCCGACGCCGGCGCCTCCTTCCAGCGTGACTTCGCGGTGGAGGGCATGACCTGCGGGCACTGCGTCCGGTCAGTGGAAACGGCTGTGTCCGCGGTTGCCGGCGTGACCTCGGCGTCCGTTGACCTGGTCCCTGGCGGCCGGTCGCGGCTGACCGTGAAGGGTTCGGCATCCGATGCCGACGTCCGCGAGGCTGTGGCCGCCGCAGGCTACGTCCTGGCATAAGGCAGCCGCGCCCCGGCGCGGCTCCACAATTTCCGCCGGCCCGGGTATCACCGGGCAGCGATTGCCTCCAAGGAGGAACAATGCAAGACCATCACGACATGCATTACCAGGGCGGCCCGCACGACCATGACCAGCCACCCAGCGGGACCCTGACCGAGCCCCCTGCGCACGGGGCGGCACAAGCACCTGGCGCCGGACACATGGAGCACGCCGGACACGGCCAGCACGACGACGACCATACGGTCCACACCCACGGCCAGCACGCAGGACACAGCACGGCCATGTTCAAGAACCGGTTCTGGCTGACGCTGGTCCTCGCCATCCCAGTGGTCTACTTCAGCCCCATGATGGCCGATCTCCTGGGTTACATGCCGCCGGAATTCCCCGGCTCCGCCTGGATTCCGCCGGTCCTGGGCACCGTGATCTTCTTCTACGGCGGCCAGCCTTTCCTCAAGGGCGGCCTGCAGGAGCTGAAGGACCGCACCCCGGGCATGATGCTGCTGATCGGCATGGCCATTTCGGTGGCATTCGCCGCATCCTGGGTCACCAGCCTGGGAATCGGCGGCTTCGACCTGGATTTCTGGTGGGAGCTGGCGCTGCTGGTGGCCATCATGCTGCTGGGCCACTGGATCGAAATGCGCGCCCTCGGTTCGGCGCAGGGTGCGCTTGACGCCCTCGCCGCGCTGCTGCCGGACGAAGCCGAACTCATTACGGACAGCGGCACCGAAACGGTGCCCGTGTCCCACCTCAACCCCGGCGACCTGGTCCTGGTCCGTCCCGGCGCCCGCATGCCGGCGGACGGAACCGTGGTGGACGGCCAGGCCGAGTTCGACGAGTCCATGATTACCGGGGAATCCAAGACCGTGGCACGCGGGACAGGCGATCCCGTCGTGGCCGGAACGGTGGCCACGGACAGCAGTGTCCGGGTACGCGTCACGGCCGTGGGCGACCAGACCGCCCTGGCCGGAATCCAGCGGCTGGTGGAAGAGGCGCAGGCGTCGTCCTCACGCGCCCAGGCCCTGGCGGACCGCGCCGCCGCTTTCCTGTTCTACTTTGCCGCCGGCGCCGGTGTCCTGACCTTCATCGCCTGGACGCTGCTGGGAAGTGTTCCCGATGCCGTTACCCGCACGGTGACCGTACTGGTCATCGCCTGCCCGCACGCCCTGGGGCTGGCCATCCCCCTGGTCATCGCCATTTCCACGGAGCAGGCGGCCCGGGCCGGGGTGCTGATCAAGAACCGGATGGCGCTGGAGCGGATGCGCACCATCGATGTGGTCCTGTTCGACAAGACCGGCACCCTGACCACCGGCGAGCCGGAGCTGAAGGACGTTGCCGTGGCTGAGGGCGCCGAGCCTGACGCCGTGCTGGCCCTTGCCGCCGCCGTCGAGTCGGACAGCGAACACCCCGTGGCGCGGGCCATCGTCCGCGCCGCGAAGGCCCGGAACCTGACCCTGCCCTCAGCCACCGGCTTCACCTCCCTGACGGGCCGCGGCGTCCGCGCCAGCGTGGACGGCCGTACGGTGCACGTGGGCGGACCCGCGCTCCTGCGCGAGCTCGGCGTCGTCGAACCCGGCACGCTGGCCGCGAGCACCCGGGCCTGGATGGACCGCGGAGCCGCCGTGCTCCACGTTGTGGACGACGGCAAGGTCCTGGGGGCCGTGAGCATGGAGGACGCGGTGCGGCCTGAGTCGCGGCAGGCGGTGTCAGCGCTGCAGCGGCGCGGCGTCAAGGTGGCCATGGTCACCGGCGACGCCCACCAGGTGGCGCAGGCCGTGGCCGCGGACCTGGACATCGACGAGGTGTTCGCCGAGGTCCTCCCCGCGGACAAGGACAAGAAAGTGGCCGAGCTGCAGGCCCGCGGCCTGAAGGTGGCCATGGTGGGCGACGGCGTCAACGATTCTCCCGCGCTGGCCCGCGCCGAGGTGGGCATCGCGATTGGCGCCGGAACCGACGTAGCGGTGGAATCCGCCGGCGTGGTGCTGGCCGGGAACGATCCGCGGGCGGTGCTGTCCATGGTGGACCTGTCGCGGGCCAGCTACCGGAAGATGTGGCAGAACCTGGTGTGGGCCACCGGCTACAACATCCTGTCCGTGCCGCTGGCCGCAGGCGTCCTGGCCTTCGCCGGGGTGGTGCTGTCGCCCGCGGCCGGAGCGGTACTGATGTCCGTATCCACTATCGTGGTGGCCCTGAACGCCCAGCTGCTGCGGCGCCTGAAACTGAACCCCTCCGAGGTACGTTGAAGACTGCAGACCGACTGGAAGGAGGCGACGTCATGACCACCCGCACCATGGCGTCCCTCCTGCGCCGGGCGTGGCTGCTGGCGGCCACCCTGGCCGTCATCACCGGACTGTTGGGCATGCATGTGCTCACCGCCGGCCACGCCTCGCACGGCGCTGCCTCCCACGCGGCACCGGCCGGAACCACCGCCGTCGTCCATTCCACTGTTGGCGCCCATCCCTCCCATGCCGGCCACCCTGCCACCGCCGCTTCCACCGACGCGCCCGCCCTTGTACCGGCCACCTGCGGCGACTCCTGCCCGGGGGCCAGGGAGTCCGCGGCGCCCTGCGTCCCAACGGCCCCGGGCAGCCCCGTGACCGTTGTGCCGCCGCAGGCAACCCTTGCCGTCCTGCCGCTGCTGCCCGCGGCCGGCAACCCGGGCCCTGCCTACGCTTACCTGCCGCCCAGCCTTACACCCTGCGACCTGTCCATCAGCCGGACGTAAACCGGACTGCGCCAAACAACCCGGCCCAGTTCCATTACCTCCTGAAGGACAACCATGAACACCACTATCAAGACCCTGTCCATTGCCGCTGCCCTGGCCGTCTCCCTGGGCCTCGCCGGATGCGCCGCAGATTCCGGCTCCGGCAACAGCATGCCCATGGACCACGGCAGCTCCAACCCAATGGGCAGCTCCAACCCAATGGCCAGCACCATGCCAAGCGCCGGGATGATGCCCAGTGCCAGTGCCGACCATAACCAGGCGGACATCATGTTTGCGCAGATGATGATCCCGCACCACGCCCAGGCGGTGGAGATGAGCGGCATCATCCTGGCCAAACCCGGCATGCCCTCAGAGGTGACCGAACTGGCCACCAGGATCAAGGCGGCCCAGGCACAGGAGATCGAGCAGATGACCGGCTGGCTCAAGGGCTGGAACGTGCCCACCATGATGAGTGACCACTCCGGACACGGCATGACCGGCATGGTGGACGACGCCGGCATCGACAAGCTGAAGTCCGCCACCGGCACCGAGGCCGCCCGGCTGTTCCTCGAGCAGATGATCGGCCACCATGAGGGCGCCGTCGACATGGCACAGCAGGAAATCAGCGCCGGCAAATTCCCCGACGCCGTGAAGCTGGGCCACGACATCGTGGACGCGCAGCAGGCGGAAATCACGCAGATGAAGCAGCTGCTGACCACGCTCTAACCGGCACGCCCGCCGGCCGGAGCATCCACACGGCGCGGCGGCAGCACCCAACTCTGGAAGCCGCCGCCGCGCCGTCGCGTGTTAAGTTGAAAGGCACGGGTCCGAACGGATCCGTGACCAGCTGGGAAAAGAGAAATCTCCTTGGACACTTCCGCACCAGTACGAATCCTCACCGTCTGCACCGGCAACATCTGCCGCTCCCCCGTGGCCGAACGGCTGCTGCAGGCAGGACTCGACCAGGCGGTGCCGGGCGGTTTCCACGTGTCCAGTGCGGGCACCCGGGCACTGGTGGGCGAACCAATGCAGCCCATTTCCGCGGACATCGTGCGGACCTTCGGCGGCGACCCCGAAGGGTTCGCCGCCCGGCAGCTCACGTCCAGGATCCTGCGCGGGGTGGATCTGGTGCTCACCATGACATCCGGGCACCGCGGCGAGGTCCTGCAGCTGGACGCCTCCCTGCTCAAGCGGACGTTCACCATCCGGGAATTTGCCCGGATGCTGGATGTCCTGGCCCAGCGGACCGCCGCTGCCGACGGCGGCCAGCCCGCCGCCGTCGTACCTTCCCCGGCCGCCCTGCCCGCCAGCAACGGGTCCGACGACGACACCCGGCTGGCTGCCAACGCCGCCCTGTGGCGCGCCCTGCCGGCCCGGGCCGCAGGGGTGCGGCACCTTTCGCTCCCCGCCGACTCCGCGGACAACGACATCGTGGACCCTTACCGCCGCGCTCCCGAGGTGTACCGCGAGATGGAGGACCAGCTGGCCCCCGCGATCGTGTCCATCCTGCGCCACGCCCGCCTCAACGCCCCGGTTCCCGGAACCGTGCCACAGTCCCGGTAGCGGAACGGCGTTACCGCAGCCCGGCGTAGCCTCCGGGACGCCTTCCCAGGTGACAGTTTGGATAACCCTGTAGCCAACCAGGGCCTGCCCGACGCACACTGATCCCACCAAACACAATGAGGTGGAGGCGTCATGAGCATCCCAGGCGGTTCTGATCCATCCGGGCCCGGCAGCTCCGGGAACCCCGGTTCTCACCGACCCGCTTGGCTTGCGGCGTTGGGCCGCCGCCGCTGGATCGCCGCGCTGGTGGTGCTGGCACTCGTGGTGGCCGCCGGAGTGGCGGTCTTCAGCCTGAGCCGCGGAAGCAAGGAGGCGCAGCCCGCAGCCACCCAAACCCAGTCGCCCAGCGAAACCCCCACGCCCACGCCGACTCCCTCTGAAACACCCCCGCCGGCTCCCGCTCCCCCACCGCCGCCTGCCCCGATCCCTGATCTGCCTGCCGCTCCAATGAACATCCTGGTCATCGGCAGCGACATCCGGGACACTCCGGCACGCGACGCCGCCGCCCATACGGCCGCCACCGGCGAACCCCAGGACCAGCGCGCGGACACCCTGATGGTGGTCCACGTCCCGGCCGACCGCCGGAACCTTTACCTCATCTCCATCAACCGCGACACCTGGGTGGACATCCCCGGTTTCGGCGGCGCCAAGATCAACTCTGCCCTGCAGAACGGCGGGATCGACCTGCAGACCGCCACGGTGCAGCAGTTGCTGGGAATCACCATCGACCACACCCTGATGCTCGACTTCGGCGGGTTCAAGATCCTGGTGGATGGCCTGGGCGGCATCGACGTCAACGTGCCGATACCCTTCCAGGCCAGCATCGAGACCCAGCACGTCTTCCCCCAGGGCATGAACCACCTGGACGGACAAGCCGCCCTGGAATTTTCCCGCGAGCGCTATGCGTTCTCCGACGGCGACTTCCAGCGGGTCCGCGACCAGCAGATCATGCTCCGCGCCATCCTTGCCCGCCTCACAGCCGGCGGCGCCCTGAACGACGTCAACGCGGTGCGGTCGCTGGTCGACTTCGCCTCCTGCTGCCTCACGGTGGACAGGGGATTTGATCCCGTCCAGGCAGCGATCCTGGCCTACAGCCTGCGCAACCTGGATGTGAACGCGATTGGCGGCATGACGCTTCCGACGGCGGGCTCCGGCTTCATCGCCGGGCAGTCCGTGCTGTTTCCCGATTACGGCGGCATTGCGGCTGTGGGCGCGGCACTCCGGGAAGGCCGGATCGGCGATTTCGCGGCGCCGTAAACGCGGCGACCATGCCGGGGCCGGTTTCAATGGCGACGCGCAAATGCGCTTTCGCCGCGCACATTCCTTTGCGCGGCCCGTATTTCGAGAGCGGCAGGGAAGGTGCGCGTCACAGACAAATGTGCGCGTCGAAGGGGCCCACGCACCTCTGCGCCGCCGCTGTTGTCCGTTATTTACCGCTGACCTTGGGTACGCCGCTGGTAGTGTTCCTGCATTCGGCAGAGCGAGCGGACGGGGTGATTTTTTGACCGGCGATTCTTCGAACGACGACGGGCTGACGGAGGCCGTCCAGGCGGCGGGGGCGGTGGAGCTGCTGCTGATCCGGCATGGTGAGAGCGAAGGCAACGTTGCGGCCACCGAGGCGCGGGAGGCCGGCGTGGAGGTCATCGAGGTTCCCGCCCGCGACGCGGACGTGGACCTGTCCGGAACAGGCAGGGACCAGGCCCAGGCGCTGGGTACTGCATTGGGCCGAACCGCCAGGCAGTTCCGTCCGGATGCGGTGGTCTCCTCCCCCTACGCGCGGGCCCGCCAGACGGCCGAGATTGCTGTTGAAACAGCTGGCTGGCCGCTGCAGGTACGGACGGATGAGCGGCTGCGGGACCGCGAACTTGGCATCCTGGACCGGCTCACGCGGCTGGGTGTGGAGAACCGCTACCCCGAGGAATCCGAGCGCCGGAACTGGCTGGGCAAGTTGTACTACCGGCCGCCGGGCGGCGAATCCTGGGCGGACGTGGCGCTGCGGCTGCGGTCGGTCCTGGCCGAGTTGAACAACCTGGACACGGGCCACCGGGTGATGCTGGTGTGCCACGATGCCGTGATCATGCTGTTCCGTTATGTGCTGGAGGGACTCAGCGAGCAGGAACTGCTGGACCTCGCAGCCACTGAGGCCATCCTCAATGCCTCAATAACCCGGTACGTCCGCCCCTCCGGCGTAGGGCCCTGGACCTTGGAGAGCTTCAACGTGGCGAACCACCTGGCGGAGCAGGGCGTCGCGGTCACCGAGCACGCGGGAGACACCAGTGTCCGGCCGCGGTGAGCCGTCCAGCGCCGCACTGGTGACGCCGTCACTCCTGCGCGGCTGGCCGCTGCCGGCGCCGGGCGAAGACAAATATTCGCGCGGCTCCGTGCTGGTGGTCGGCGGAGCCCGGGCCACGCCGGGGGCGGCCCTCCTGGCGGGTACTTCCGCCCTGCGTGCCGGGGCGGGAAAACTCACGCTCGCTGTTGCTGAGTCGGTGGCCGCGCAGCTGGGGGTGGCCCTGCCTGAATGCGGTTCCATCGGGCTCCCGGAAACTGCCGGCGGCTCGGTCAAGGCGGAGCTGGACCGTATCTCCCCGTACCTGGACCGGACGGACACCCTCCTGGTGGGACCCGGCCTCGATGACCCCGACCTTGCCGGCGAACTGTTGCAGGCATTGCTGGCGCGCGAGTCGGGCGGTGCTGATGCGAAAGGTGACGCTGACGGTAAAGGAGGCGCCGCCGTCGTACTCGATGCCTATGCGCTGGGCGCGCTGGTGCCGCTGGAGGACCAACTGGACCCCTGGCGCGGCCGGCTCATCCTCACCCCGAACCCCAAGGAAGCGGGGATCCTGCTGGGGCGGGACGTGGAGCACCTTGAGAAAGACCTTGCCGAAATCTCCGCCAGGTTCGGCGCCGTGGTCAGCTGCCAGGGACTGATAACCCAGCCGCCCGGGTTGAATCCGGGTGAGCCGGAACTGTGGAAAATCACCACGGGGTACGGCGGGCTGGGCACCTCCGGCAGCGGGGACGTGCTGGCTGGAGCCATCGCCGGGCTCCGGGCCCGGGGCACCAGCAGCGCCCAGGCCGCCTGCTGGGGTACCCACCTGCATGCAGCGGCGGCGGACCGGCTGGCCAGCCGGCTGGGGCCGCTGGGATTCCTGGCCCGCGAACTTGCCGACGAACTGCCGGCCCTGATGCTGGAACTCGGCACCTGACCGCAGACATGTGGATGGCCCCCGGCTGAAACCGGGGGCCATCGTGTCGGGAAGGTGAAGCCCAAGCTGCCGGTGCGCTGTCTGGCGCTGTGGCGTGCACAGAATGGCGAATCGCCCCAAAAAGGCAGTCAACGGATACGGCCGCCTCCCGATCCTGGAAAGGTCTATGCAGCGATTTCCTGCTTTGCCCCCTTCGTCTCAATCTCAATCTTGCGCGGCTTGGCCTTCTCCGCCACCGGGATCCGCAGCGTCAGGACACCGGCATCGTAGCTGGCCTTCACATGCTCGGTATCCAGGGTGTCGCCAAGGATCAGCTGGCGGCTGAACACCCCGCGCGGCCGCTCAGCCGCAATCAGCTCGGTGTCCTTGCCCGCCGGTTCCGGGCGCTCGGCCCGCACCGTCAGGACATTCCGTTCCACATCCAGGTCCACCGAGTCCGCCGTGACACCCGGCAAATCGAAGGCCACCACGAATTCCTGGTCCTCGCGCCATGCATCCATTGGCATCGCCGCCGGTCGTGCAGCCGTACCGAGGACCTGCTGGGCCAGCCTGTCCAGCTCGCGGAACGGATCGGTACGCATCAACATGGCTTCCCTCCTCGTAAGAGATATTGCAACAGTCACATCAGCCGATCTGTATTGGCTGATACAGATTTTTTAGCACTTGAGCGAAAGGTCTTCAAGGGGTTCACCCGTGGATTTTTGGAGGTTTTTTTGCGCCTGCAACTGTGATTGTCAGCGATGAGTGACAGCGTTCTCGTGGCGCCTAAGTAGGATCGAGCCATGAATCGCACCGACCGGCTCTACGCAATCGTCGAGGACCTCCGCGCCGCAGCGCCCCGGCCCAGAAGCGCCCGGCAGCTCGCCGGACGGTTCGAGGTCAGCTCCCGCACGATCGAGCGGGACCTCTCGGCCTTGCAGCAGGCCGGCGTCCCGATCTGGGCCGAACCCGGCCGGACCGGCGGGTATGTCATCGACCCGTCACACACGCTGGCACCACTTGGCTTCACGGTGGACGAAGCCTTCGCCGCGACGATCGCGCTGGGCATGCTTGCCTCGAGCCCGTTCGGTGGGCCAGCCGCTAGCGCCTTGCGCAAGGTCGCCGCCGTCATGGACCGAGGCCGCCTCAACCAGACGATCGAACTCGCAACCCGCGTGCATCTTCTCGAGGACGCGGCCACCGCCGCCGTTCCGCACGGATTCGCCGAAGCGCTCCGCTCGGGGACCGTGCTCCACATGCGGTACGGCGACCGCAATGGCGCCCAGACAGTCCGCGAGATCGAGCCGCTCGGATACGTCGAACGCAACGGGAACTGGTACCTCATCGCCTGGTGCCGAACCCGTGAAGGTGTCCGCGCCTTCCGAAGCGACCGGATCGTCACCATTGTGCCGACGGGCGAACGTCCGCCGCCCCGCGAGTATCACGCCAAGGACCTAAACATCCCCTATGGCGATCTCAGGCCCGCGTACGACGCAGACTAAATCTGCCGCAAAACACCGACAGGACGCTGTCGCCCGTGCACCGCACCATGGTCTGGTCGGGTCGAGCGATCCGACGGAAAGGACACCCATGAACTTCGCCTCGATCCGCATCATCACCGAGGACGTCGACCGGCTCGTACGCTTCTACGAACTCGTGACCGGAACGACCGCGACGCGGCCGGCTCCCGTTTTCGCCGAGTTCCGCACCGCTTCCAGCGTGCTCGCGATCGGCAGCCCGGCAACCGTTGCCATGCTGGGTCAGCAGGCCCCGCAGCCGGCGGCCAACAGGTCAGTCATCATCGAGTTCCTCGTGGACAACGTTGACCAGGAGTTCGCACGACTCCGTGACCGGCTCGAGGACATTGTGCTCGAGCCCACGACCATGCCCTGGGGAAACAGGTCCGTACTGTTCCATGATCCGGACGGAAACCTCGTCAACCTGTTCGCGCCACCGGGCAGTTGAGCGCGCCGATGCCTGTCAGTCCGGTGAGTCGCACCGCGGCCGGGACATACGGAAGAGGCCTCCCGCGCAGCTACGCGGAAGGCCCCTTTTGAAGTCCTGCCTATTCCGTCAGTCCCTGGTGGGGTCCGGACGCAAGGGTGCCGGGCCCGGATCCGGAACGGGCAGCGGCCCCGGCGGCTGCGGGGTGGGAAACGGATTCGGAGACGGGGGTCCCGGAGGTTGCGGCTGGGTGGGATCCGGCCGGGTGGGCTCGGGACCGGGTTCGGGCGGAAACGGCTCGGGTTCGTGCACTGGCGGGATGGTCATAAAATTCCCCTCTCACGCTGGGCGGATGTGCCTTGAACTGAACAGACTACGCCTGGAGCCCTCCGGCAACTACCCTCCCCGTCCCCGTTGCTCCATCACTTATGGTCCCTAAACTGCCCGCTTGGGAGCCATAAGTGATGGAGCATCGCGACGGCGGGACGGCCGTTCAGTTCCCCACTGCGCCCACCAGCCGGAGCCAACCACGCAGCTGGGCCGGGTCCGGCTCCCCGCACCGGAAGCCGACGTACCCGTCAGGGCGGACCGCGACAACGCCGCGGCCGGGGTGGCTGTCGAGGCGGTGGAGGTGCAGCAGGGAACCCCTTCCGGCAACCACGCGCAGGGTGGCGTCGTCATCCAAGGCGCCCGGGCCGGCGTCGCGCTCCAGCAACAGATGGATGCCGGGCACCGCGGTCAGTTCGTGAAGCCGGACGGCCCGCCCGTGGACCGTAACGGCCGCATCCGGCAGCCGGTCACCGGGGCTCGGCCACCCGTCCGCGCGGGGCGTTCCGTCCCGGGAAATGGCACTGGTCCGGTAGCGCACGAAGGGCTGGGCCAACAGCCGGATTCCCTGGGAGGTGAGCCACTGCCGGCGGAGCAGCAGCGGCAGGACCGGAGCGAACGCGGGCAGGAGGCTGCGGGCCAGCCGGGCCACCGGATGCGGCGAGGCTTCGCCGAAGAAGATGACATGCGTCAGCGCCAGCACCTGCCGGGCGGCAAGCCGCCGCTCCTGCCCGTAGGTTTCCAGCAGCTCCGGCAGCGGCCTTCCCGCCGTCGAGGCGAAGCCGAGCTTCCAGCCCAGATTGAGGCCGTCCAGGATGCCGTTGTTCATGCCCTGCCCGCCCGCCGGGGAATGGGCATGGGCGGCGTCGCCGGCAAGGAAGAGGGGATTGCTTTCGAACGTACTGGCCAGGCGGTGTTGCAGCGGGACCTGGGCCGACCAGCGCACGTCCCGCACGGCAGCGCCCAGCCCCGACTCCCGGAGCAGACGGGCCACTTCCTCCGGTGGAACGGGCGGACCCAGCTGGCCGTAGCGCGCTATGGGTTGCGGCAGCGCTGGCCGGGTGGCGAGCATGCGCCAGGTGGCCCCCTCACCCAGCGCAAAGAGGAAAGCCAGCCCCGCGCTTCCCACGGCCACGTGCAGCAGCCCGGGATCCAGGCGGCCGTCCAGTTCCACATCCGCCAGGACCGCTTCCACCCGGTACGGGCCGCCGCGCCACTGCGCTCCCGTGAAACTGCGGACCGTGCTGGACTGCCCGTCACAGCCGGCCAGGAACCGGGAGCTGTGGTGCCCGGAATGGTCGCGTGCATCATTGCCGCCAGCCCCGTGCAACTGCGCATGGACCATTCCAGCACCGGACGGCAAGCCTTCCGCCAGGCTGCGCTCACGTCCCAGGCCGCGGAACTCCACGCCCCAGTCCACCGGGACGCCCCGGGCTTGCAGCGCCTGCCAGAGCACGTCCTCGACGTCGGCCTGCCGGACCAGCGTCAGGTGCGGAAAGGCGGTGTCCGGGAGGTCCGCATGGCCCATCCGGGCTTCAATGACGCGGCGGCCCAGGTGGATGCGTGCTTCGGGCGTGGTGTCGGCACGGTTCAGCAACTCATCGGTCACGCCCAGCGGGCGGAGCCCCTCCAGTGCCCGGGCATGCAGCATCATGGCCCGGGAAGGCCGGGCCGGGTGTTCGCGCCGGTCCACCACCCTGACCGTGGCCCCATGTGCGTGGGCCTGGAGTGCTGTGGTGAGCCCGGCAGGACCGGCGCCCACCACTAAAACATCAGTGTCCGCCGTCGTGCCTTGCCTGCCAGGCATTCCCGCCCGGCCTCATCCCTGGCCCAGCAGCCGCCACCAAGCGTGATCGGGGTGGGCGGGCGACTCGATCAGGGCGGGGTTGGCGAGCAACTCATCGCGGCGCAGCCCGGGCAGGACCTTGTAGCTGATGGACCCGGGAACGCTGACCAGTTCCAGGACCCGCCAGAGTGCCGCGGCGTATTTGCGGGCGGGCGCGGCGCCGTCCCACTCGTACAGGCCGCGGTAGGCGCCGAAGGTGTCGTGGGCGCACCAGAGCTTGGAGACAAACCCCGGGAACCCGACGAAGAGCGGGGTGTTCAGCAGGCTTTCCGCCTCGAAAAAGCGGTGCGCCCGGCCACGGACCAGGCGGAGCGTGAAGGCCACCACCAGGACGCAGGGCTCCCCGGGTTGGCTGTCGACGGTGGTCTCCCGGTAGACCCCGCGAGGTGCTTCCGTCGGCAAAACGCAGCACCCGGCCCACGTTGCCCTTCGGGAGATGCACCTGCCTGCGGGCCAGCATGAGGCAGGACGTTCCCACGCTGCGGGCCACGGCCGGCCAGGCTTTGGCCCGGGGCGCCGGTCCGGTTTCGAGGTCCATGGCTTCTCCTATTCCTTGCACCGCCCTCCCAGCGTGGCGGGAACCGCGGGCAGGGTCCCAGAGTCTTTCGCCCCTTTCCGGCCGCCCCTTCTCCCCCGGTAGCGAACGGCCTGCCGACTTGTCCGGGGTGGTCTATATATTGAATCCATGACCTCCACCTCCCTACAGGATTCCACCGGCACTGCTATCCCGGCGCCCCCGGTTGCCAAGAAGATTCCCACCGAGCGCACCCATCACGGGGAGACGTTCGTGGACAATTACGAGTGGCTGCGGGACAAGGAGTCGGCCGAGGTCGTGGAGCACCTGCAGGCCGAAAACGCGTACCAGGAAGCCGTTACCGCGCACCAGGAGCCGCTCCGCGAGGCCATCTTCCAGGAGATCAAGGGCCGCACCCAGGAAACCGACCTTTCCGTTCCGCACCGCAAGGACGGCTGGTGGTACTTCAGCCGGTCCGCGGAGGGCAAGGAGTACGGCATCCACTGCCGGGTCAGGGCGCAGGACACCGGGGATGCCGTGGCCGACTGGACCCCGCCGGCCGTGGAAGCCGGGGTGGGGATCCCCGGTGAGGAAGTCCTGCTGGACGGCAACGTAGAAGCTGAAGGCAAACCGTTCTTCTCCGTGGGCGGCACAGCCGTCACGGTTGACGGCACCCTCTACGCCTACGCCGTGGACAACTCCGGCGACGAACGCTTCACGCTTCGCATCAAGGACCTCCGCACCGGCGAACTCCTGCCTGACGTCATCGAGAACATCTTCTACGGCGTGGCGTTCTCCCCGGACGGCACGCGCCTCTTCTACACGGTGGTGGACGAGGCCTGGCGCCCGTACCAGGTGAAGGCGCACGTCCTGGGCACTCCCGTGGCCGACGACGTGGTGGTGTACCAGGAGGATGACGCCGCCATGTGGTTGGGCTTCGAGCTCTCCGCGGACCGGCGTTACCTGGTGCTGGGCATCGGGTGCTCGGAATACAGCGAAACCAGGGTGCTGCGCTTCGACGACCCCGAACAGGCCGTCATCACGGTGATCTCCCGGAACGAACGCATCCTGTATGAGGCCGAGCCTTTCCTCCTGGAAGGCCCCAACGGCGAAAAGGCCGAGAAGATCCTGCTCACGCACAACCACGGCGCCATCAACTCCATGGTCTCCTTGGCGGACCCGGCCGAGCTGGACAAGCCGCTGGCGGAACAGGCCTGGCAGACCGTCGTCGAACATTCCGGCGACGTCCGGGTCAACGGCGCCGGCGTCACCGCCACGCACCTCATCGTCTCCATCCGCAAGGACACCATCGAGCGCGTCCAGGTGATGGGGCTGGCCGGGCTGGGCACGCCCGCACAGCAGGCGCCCGTTGAGCCGGCGTTTGACGAGGAGCTCTACACCGCGGGTGTGGGCGGTTCCGACTATGAAGCCCCCGTAATCCGGCTTGGCTATACGTCCTACTTCACGCCGTCGCGCATCTACGACTTTGTGCTCCCCACCCTTGACCAGCCCAGCGGCGAGCTGCTGCTCCGCAAGGAAAGCCCTGTGCTGGGCGGGTATGACGGCAGCGACTACGTGGCCACGCGGGAATGGGCCACGGCAGGTGACGGCACGCGCATCCCGCTGTCGGTCCTGCGGCATAAGACCGTGAAACAGGATTCGACGGCGGCCGGCCTGGTCTACGGATACGGCTCCTACGAGATGAGCATGGACCCCGGCTTTGGCATCGCACGCCTGTCCCTGCTGGACCGCGGTGTGGTGTTCGTGATCGCCCACATCCGGGGCGGCGGCGAGCTGGGCCGGCACTGGTATGAGGACGGCAAGAAGCTCACCAAGAAAAACACCTTCACCGACTTCGTTGACGCCACCGATTGGCTGGCGAACTCGGGTTGGGTGGATCCCTCCCGTATCGCCGCGCTGGGCGGTTCGGCCGGCGGGCTCCTGATGGGCGCCGTGGCGAACATGGCACCGGAGAAGTACGCGGCCATCGTGGCGCAGGTGCCGTTCGTGGACCCGCTCACCAGCATCCTGGACCCGGACCTGCCGTTGTCCGCCCTGGAGTGGGAGGAGTGGGGCAACCCCATCACGGACCCCCAGGCCTACGCCTACATGAAGTCCTACTCCCCCTATGAGAACGTGCGCGAGGTGGCCTACCCCAAGATTGCCGCCGTGACGTCCTTCAACGACACTCGGGTCCTCTACGTTGAGCCGGCCAAGTGGGTGCAGGAACTGCGGAACAAGACCACCGGCACCGCGCCGATCGTGATGAAGATCGAGATGGACGGCGGCCACGGCGGCGCGTCCGGCCGGTACGTCCAGTGGCGGGAACGGGCCTGGGACTACGCCTTCATCGCCGACGCCCTGGGCGCCACCGAACTACTGCCGGGCGCCGGCCTGAAGTAGGACTGAAGCGTACGACGGCGGGCGGGTCCCGCCGTCGTGGGCTTTCCTTTGCCCGCGCCCCAGCAGGCAGGGCTTCAGGTCTGCGGGTGCTCCACCAGCCATTCAGCGAGTGTTTCAAGGTTGGCGCGGACGGTGCGTCCCTGGGCGCGCTCCACCAGCGGATCGGCGACCTTGCCAAAGATGCCGCCCAGGCCGGAATCTGCGTCAATCCGCTGGGTGACGCGGGTGCCGCCATCGGCCGGTTCAAGGGTGAATGACACCGTGAAGTTCAGCTTTCCTTCAACGGAGCGGGACACCATTCGCCGTGGCGGCTCGAACTCCACCACCTCGACAGTCCAGTCGAAGCGCCGGCCCATGATCTTGCTTGTTCCCCGTCCCCGGCTTCCCCTCCCCACGGGGCCACCCCCCACCTGCTCAGAGGCGGTGACCGAGGAGTCATAGACGGCGATGTTTTCGAACTTCGACAGGAAATCGAAGACTTCCTGCGGCGGCCGGGCGATGACAACGGATTCTTCTACTACTGGCATCGGATTCTCCTGAACAGCACCTGCTGCCGACGCGGCTCGTCCGGCAGGTAGGCACAGCGCCAGCTTGGACCGCTGCCGTGTCACTGTCAATGCGCCAATAAGCTAACCATGCTTACTATTGTGGGGCACTTGTTTTCCGCAGGGACCAGAGGAGCGGGCATGTCATTAAGCAAGGGAACGCACGTGGAGTGGAACACTTCGCAGGGCAAGACGCACGGCAAAATCGTGGAAAAGAAGACCAGCGACTTCGACCTGGACGGCAATACGCACCGCGCCACTGAGGATGAGCCGCAGTACGTGGTGGAGTCGGAGAAGACCGGTGCCCGTGCGGCCCACAAGGCATCCGCGCTGACTGAGAAGAAGTAGCGCCGTGCCTGTCCAGCATGAGGTGGTCATCATCGGCGGCGGCAATGCCGGCATTTCGCTGGCCGCCAGGTTGCAGCGCTACGGCGTCAAGGACGTGGCGGTGATCGAACCACGGGACCACCACCTGTACCAGCCGCTGTTTTCGCACATCGCAGGCGGCCGGGCCCAGGCCAAGGAAGCCGTCCGGCCCCAGCAATCGGTTGTCCCCCAGGGCGTCACCTGGATCCGGGACGCGGCGGCGGGCGTGGACGCCGATGCCAACACCGTCGCCTTGGAGTCCGGGGCCTCTGTGGCTTACGGCCAGCTGGTGGTGTGCCCCGGGCTGCAGTATGACTGGGATTCGGTTCCGGGGCTGGCCGAGGCCGTGCACTCGCCGCATGGCGCCTCCCATTATGAGTTCGATCTTGCCCCCAAGGCCTGGACGCTGCTCAGCGGAATGACCTCCGGCACCGCCGTTTTCACGATGCCAGGGGGACCCATCAAGTGCGGCGGCGCGGCCCAGAAACCCATGTACCTTGCCTGCGACTACTGGCGTGAACAAGGGGTCCTGGACAAGATCCGGGTGGTGATGGTGCAGCCCTACCCCACGGTGTTCGGGGTTCCGGAAGTGGACCGTGAGTTGGACCGGAAGATCGCCGAGTACGGGATCGAACTGCGGACCAACAGCGAACTAGTGTCCGTGAGCGCTGCAGGCCGCAGGGCAACCATTCGGGACAACGCCGCAAACACCACCGAGGACCTGGCCTACGACGTCCTCAATGCCGTCCCGCCACAGTCGGCCCCGGACTGGCTCAAGGCCACGGATCTGCCGGCCGGCGGTGACGCGGGCGGCTTCGTGGAGGTGGACCGGCAGACGCTCCGGCACCTGCGCTACCCCAATGTGTGGTCCCTGGGTGACGCCGCAGGAACCACCAACTCCAAATCGGGCGGCGCGCTGCGCAAGCAGACCAAGGTGGTGGCGAAGAACTTGGTGGCGGCCCGGAAAGGCAAGCCGCTGCCGGCGAAGTACAACGGTTACTCGGTGTGTCCGTTCACGGTGTCAAGGGACACCGTGGTTTTCGCCGAATTCGACGACCGGTACCGGCCCATGCCCACCGTTCCCCGGGTTCCCACCTGGAATGAGAGCAAACTGTCATGGCTCGTGGACCGGGACCTGTTTCCGAAGATCTACTGGAACCTGATCCTCAAGGGCCGGGCGTAAAACCTAGCCGGCGGAACCGATCCGCCACTCATCGGCGAGGATGGCGTAGGTGAGCTCGGTGGCCCACTGGCCTTTGTAGTGCCACTTGTCGATGTGCCGCGCCTCCAGCCGCATGCCCAGCCGGCCGCACAGTGACGCCGACGCCCCGTTGAGCTCGTCCAGCCGGGCTTCAATCCGGTGCATGCCCAGCTCCTTGAAACCCAGGTTGAGGACGGCCCCCGCGGCCTCCGTGCCGTAGCCCTTGCCGCGGGCTCCAGGCGCCAGGGTCCACCCCACTTCGCCCTGGCCGCGCCCCGGCAGCCATTTGAGCACCACTTCACCCTGCAACCCGGGCTCATCCGCCGCCTCAATGGCAAGGGCTACCCAGTCGCCTTCCTTTTCGAAGACAAAGTTGGCGTACCGGCCCACCCGCTCCATCGACTGCGTGTAGCTTTTGGCCGGGCCCGGCAGGAACCGGGCGGTCTCCGGCAACGAGTGGTAGGCGTGGAACGCGTCCAGGTCACCGCCGTCAAACCGGCGAAGGACCAGCCGTTCGGTGCGGATCGGCAGGGAGATCTCAGGCATGGATCGAGGCTAACCCTTGGTTCATCGGTTGCTCCAAAAACGTCGTTTTGGGCGCCCAAAAGGACCGTTATGGAGCAGTCGATGATCCGACGACGGCGGCTGTCGCCTCTGCGATGGCACGTTCCTCATCCGTGGGCACCACCAGGACGGGAATCGCGGAGGACGGCGTGGAAATGACGCGCGGCTCCTTTGACCGCTCGGCGTTCAGGCCGCCGTCGAGCTCGATGCCCAAGGCGCCCAGCTTGTCCGCCACCAAAGCACGGAACTGCTGGGAGTTCTCGCCGATGCCGGCCGTGAACACCAGCGCCTTGGCCCCGCCGACGGCCACGTGGTAGCCGCCGATGTATTTGGCCAGGCGGTAGGACGCCACCGCGAGGGCCATCGCGGCCTTCCCGTCACCGGACTCGGAGGCTTCCACCACCGAGCGCATGTCATTGTTGCCGGCCAGGCCCTTCAGCCCCGATTCCCGGTTGAGCATGGTGTCGATGTCCTCGGGCGTCCAGCCGGCGCGGCCAAGGAACACCAGGATGGAGGGGTCCAGGTCGCCGGAGCGGGTGCCCATGACCAGGCCCTCGAGAGGGGTGAAGCCCATGGAGGTGTCCACGGACCGCCCTCCACGGATGGCGGTGACGGAGGCGCCGTTGCCGAGGTGGGCGATGACGCCGTCGAACTCCTCGATGGGGAGGTCCAGCAGCGCGGCCGACCGGCGCGCCACGTACTCGTGCGAGGTCCCGTGGAAGCCGTAGCGGCGGATGCCGTGGTTGGTGTACAGCTCGTCCGGGACTGCGTAGCGCCAGGCGTGCTCCGGCAGGGTCCGGTGGAAGGCGGTGTCGAAAACGGCCACCTGCGGCATTGTGGGCCACTTTTTGGTGATGGCACGGATGCCCAGGACGTTGGCGGGGTTGTGCAGCGGGGCCAGCGGGTTGAGGCGTTCGATGGCGCGGGTGATCTCGTTGTCCACCAGCACGGGTTCGGCGAACCGCTCGCCGCCGTGGACCACCCGGTGCCCCACCGCGGCCAGCTCGAGGTCGCCCAGCTCCTGGTGGATGGCCGCGTCCACCTGCTCCAGTGCCTCCGCGTGGTCCCGCGGGCCCACGATCTCGCCGTCTCCGCCGCCGCCGTTGCCCATGCCGATCTTCTCGATCAGCCCCTCGGTGAGGACCGTCCCGGCCGTCACATCACGGACCTGGTACTTCAGGGACGACGAACCGGAGTTGATGACGAGCACGAGCATGCGGGGCCTCCTCAGCCTGGCGTCTGCAGTTCAACCCCCACTATATGTGCCGCGCCGCGCGGCTGATTCCTTGCGGATCGGGCGCGGCTGTGCCTATGGTCGGCGGACAAGGCTGGACCACGCCGAGAGGACAATTCCATGACGAACGAGCCCAATTCGATCGACGAGAACGACCCCACCAACACGGGATCCAGCAGCACGGCCCCGCTCAACGCCCAGCCGGACTCGGGCAGCAAGAATGATCCCACGGGCGTGGAGGGCGCCAACCCGGCCCTGGACGACACCGGCCACGTCAAGGCCGCGGAGACCGGGGAAGCGCCGGAGGCACCGGAGAACCGGGAGGACCTGGACCTCACGCCGCAGGGCCTCTCGGACGAAGCTGCCAAGCAGGAGGACCCGGAGAGCCTGGCCAAGCCGGACAACAGCTAAGGACACCAGCGCAAAAAGTACGACGCCGGCACTTTCCAAAGTGCCGGCGTCGTATTTTTTGCGCTGTGGCAACTACGCCCGGGCCCCCTGCCGCTGCGCGGCCAGGTAAGCGAACAGCCGGCGAAGGCCGAACGACCATTCCGGAAGCTCCTCGCACGGGCCCACCCTGTTCACCAGGGCACCGAGGTGCCGGCTGCGGATGGTCACCAGGTCGCCGTGTTTGTGCGTGAAGCCCTCCCCCGGCACATCGCGGTCCTGCGTTGGGGCGAACAGCGTCCCCGTGAAGAGCGCGAACCCGTCCGGATACTGGTGGTGCTTTCCATAGGTCGCGGCCACAAGCTCCTCGAACGGCCTGCTGATCCGGGCAACGCTGTTCCGGCCCTCCAGCAGGTAGCCGTCCGGGCCCTCAACGCGCAGGAGGATCTCCTCATCGCGCAGCGTATCCAGCGTGAAGGCGCCGTCGAAGAGCCGGATGAACGGGCCCAGCGCGCTGGAGGCGTTGTTGTCCTTGGCCTTGCCCAGCAGCAGCGCGCTCCTGCCTTCCACATCGCGCAGGTTCACGTCGTTGCCCAGCGTTGCGCCCACCACGTTGCCGGCGGAGGTGGCGATCAGGACCAGCTCAGGCTCGGGGTTGTTCCAGGACGAAAAGGCCGGGATCCCGATGCCAGCTCCCAGGCCCACCGAGGACAGGACCGGGGCCTTGGTGAAGACCTCCGGGTCCGGGCCGATCCCCACCTCCAGGTACTGCGACCACAGGCCTTCGGAGATCAGGACGCGTTTGGCCTCGGCGGCTTCCGGCGATCCCGGCCGCAGGGCGGAGATGCTTCCGCCCAGGGCGCGCCCCACCAGTTCCCGCACTTCGGCTGCACGTCCAGCGTCACCGGCACAGCGCTCCTCGATGACCCGCTCGATCATGCTGTCCACGAACGTGACGCCGCAGGCCTTGATGACCTGGAGGTCCACGGGGGCCAGCAGCCTGGTCCGGGTGCTGTCGCCCGCCAGGGAAGCGTTGACGACGGCGGCCGCCTCCCACCGCGGTTCCGCCAGGCTGGGATCCGCGAGGGCGGAGCGGACGGCGGCTGCCGGGTCCGGGAGCTCCAGGAGCTCCGCGACGGTTCCGGCCACGCGGTGCAGATCAAAGATGCTGCCCCCGCTGACGGCGACAACGCGCGGGCCGCCACTCTCCACATCCCAGACCCGCCCGATCAGCAGGGCCTGGTCCGCATCCTCGGGAAGGACTCCCTGGACTTCTTCAGGGCTTATGGCGTTCACTGCTTGTCCTCCCTGGCGGCCACGGACCCGGCCGCGGGGACGGACGGGCGCTGCCAGACGCCGTCGACCCTTTGCGGCACCTGCCAGGGATTGTTATCCCGCAACGGTTCAGGCAGGCGCTGCGCCGGGAATGACTGGTACGCCAGGGGCCGCAGGAAGCGGCGGATCGCTGCCGTCCCCACCGAGGTGGTGTTTGAGGTGGTGGCCGGGTAGGGCCCGCCGTGGTGCTGGGCGTAGCTGACGGTGACCCCGGTGGGCCAGCCGTTCCACAGGACCCTGCCGCTGATGTCCGCCAGCCTGGCGGCGAGCGCGTCCACGTCGTCCTCAGCTTCAGCCTGCAGCGTGGTGGTCAGCTGCCCTTCCAGCAGCCCCGCCAGGGCCGGCAACTCGGATTCGTCACCGTATTCGACCACCAGGCTGGCCGGGCCGAACATTTCCTGGCGGAGCAGCTCCGGGTTCTTCCGGACGTCCGTTGCGGTGGTGAGCAGGACCGTGGGGGCCGGTTCCTCGGCAAAGTTGCCTTCCACCAGGACCTCAACGCCGCCGCTGTCCCGGAGCCGGGTAACGGCACCGGCGTAACCATCGTGCAGGCGGGGGCTGAGCAGCCGGGCGGGGGTAAACCCTGACAGGGCCTGCTCCAGCTCGCGGCGGATGCCATCAGCCTGTCCCGCGGGGATGAACAGGAGCCCGGGCTTGGTGCAGAACTGGCCCATTCCCAGAGTGAATGAGGCAGCGTAGCCGGCAAGGATTTCCGCCCGCCGGGTTGCCCAGGCCTTGCCCGTGACGAAGACGGCGTTGATGCCGCCCAGTTCGCCGAAGAACGGGATGGGTTCCGGGCGGGCAGCGATGCGGTTGAGCAGAGCCCGGCCGCCGGCCGTGGAGCCGGTGAAGCCGATGGCCTTGACCAGGGAGTGGTCAACGAGTGCCTCGCCGGCCTGCCGTCCGGTCACCATAGCGAACAGGCCCGACGGCGCCCCGGCACTTTCCAGCGCGTCGACCACCGTGCGCACGGTCCGGGCAGCAAGCCGTGCGTGCGCGTCGTGCGCCTTGTGGACCACGGCGCAGCCAGCGGCCAGGGCCGACGCGCTGTCCCCGCCCATCACGCTGAACGCAAAGGGGAAGTTGGAGGCACCGAAGACGCCAACGACGCCGAGCGGAACGTTGCAGCGCCGAAGGTCAGGGCGCGGGCCCATGGGCCAGTCGGGATCGGCGTGGTCGATGGTGGCGTCGAAGTGCTCACCCTGGCGGATTTCCGCTGCGAAGAGCCGCAGCTGGAACACGGTGCGCTTCAGTTCCCCTTCCAGCCGGGCCGCCCCAAGGTGCGTTTCCGCGACGGCGGTCTCCACCAGCCCCGCAGCATCCTGCTCCAGGCCGGCGGCAATGGCGTCCAGCCATGATGCGCGCCGCTGCGGGTCCGCCAGCCGGGCCTGTTCGAAGGCACGGTGGGCGGCAGTGACCGCCGCGTCCAGCTGCCCCACGGTGGTGGGGTCGGCAAGGACGGCAGTTCCTTCCGGCGCCGTGTTCATCGGCCGGCTCCTGCTGCCGCGGCCACCGAGCCACCGGTGACGGCGGCTCGGGTGCCCACTTCCTGCCACCCTGCACCGTTGGGGAATTCCCAGCGGGTGCGGGAGGCGGCAAACATCTCGGCGCCGGTACCGGGAAGTGCGGGGGCGGCATAGCGGCCGTCGATGATCCGGACGGGTTCGGCGAAGTGCTCGTGCAGGTGGTCAACGAATTCGATCATGCGGTTTTCCTGGCTGCGGGCCACCACGGCGTAGTCGAAGAAGGAGAAGTGCTGGACCAGTTCGCACAGGCCCACTCCCCCGGCGTGGGGGCAGACGGGAACCCCGAATTTGGCCGCGAGCAGCAGGATGGCGATGTTCTCGTTGACGCCGGCCACTCGGGTGGAGTCAAGCTGGAGGACGTCGATGGCACTGGCCTGGAGGAGCTGCTTGAAGACAATCCGGCTCGCCACGGCCTCTCCGGTGGCAACCCGAACCGGGCTGACACCCCTGCGGATCTCGGCATGGCCCAAGATGTCGTCCGTGCTGGTGGGCTCTTCAATCCAGTAGGGGTTGAATTCAGCCAACTGGTTGACCCACTCAACGGCCTCGGACACTTCCCAGCGCTGGTTGGCGTCGATCGCGATGGGCAGGGCGCCCACGGCCTCGCGGGCCAGGTCCATGCGCCGGCGGTCATCGTTGATGTCACCGCCCACTTTGAGCTTGATCATGGAAAAGCCCTCCGCCGCCGCTTCCTTGCTCAGCCGGACCAGCTTCTCGTCGCTGTAGCCGAGCCAGCCCGGGGAGGTGGTGTAGGCAGGGAAGCCGTCAGCCTTGAGGGCGGCGATCCGTTCGGCCTTGCCTTCCTGGCCGGCGCGGAGGATCTCCAGTGCTTCCTCGGGGCTGAGGGCGTCCCGGGTGTGGGTGAAGTCCACCACGCTGACCAGTTCCTCGGGCGTCATCTCGGCAAGGAGGAGCCAGAGCGGCTTGTTTTCACGGCGGGCGCGGATGTCCCACAGGGCGCTGACCAGGGCGCCGCACGCCATCTGGGTGACGCCCTTTTCGGGACCCAGCCAACGGAGCTGGGAGTCGTGGACCAGGAGCTTGGAGGCGGCACCCAGGTCAGAGATCAGCTCGTCGATGTCGCGGCCCACCAGAAGTCGTGCGTAGGCGTCAATGGCCGACGTCAGGATGTCATTGCCGCGGCCGCAGCTGAAGACAAAGCCGTGGCCCTCGTCGCCCGCATCAGTGCGGATGACCACGTAGGCGGCGGAGTAATCGGGGTCGACGTTGACCGCATCGGAACCGTCAAGTTCAAGGGATGTGGGAAAACGGACGTCCTGGGTCTTGACGGACGTAATGGAAGGCATGGATCTCAACTTTCGGATGGCAGCTGTGAGGGAAGGGGAAAGATTCGATTCCTATACGAATTTCTAAAATCATATAGGACATGTGATCCAGGTCAAGGCCTGCCTGTCATTCAACGTCGCGGCAAAGGGCCAAAAAAGCCCCGGCCTTCCACAGGCCGGGGCTGGGCCGCCGCATGCTAGCCGGTGACAATCCGCCGCCGCGGCGGGCCGCTGTCCTCCAGGGGAGCAAGTTCGCCCTCGAAGGCCTTGGCAAACCTGTCGAAGGAGTTGCGGATGTGGGTGGTCATGGCCGCCTCGGCCCGCTCGGGATCGCAGGCCTCGATTGCCTCGCGCACGGCGGTGTGCTCAGCGACGGTGATGGCGCCGTCCACGTCCGCAGGGTAGAGCCTGAAGGTGTGCAGGTGGCAGTGCGTCTGGGCAAAGGCGTGCCGGACCACCGGGTTGCCGGAGGCGGCCAGGATGGTGTCGTGGAAGCGGGTGTCGTGGGCCACCAGATCCTGCCGCAGGTCCCTGCTGCGCTTCATGGCGTCCCGGAAGCCTGCCAGCTCCCTTTCCAGCGTCCCTGCCGGATTGGCCAGGCGGTCCACCGCAGCCGCACGCGCTGCCCAGGGTTCCACCAGGAGCCTGAACTCGAACAGCGAGCGCAGTTCCGGCAGGTCCAGGAGCGGGGTGGTGCTGTAGCCCCTGCCGGGGTTGTAGACCACCAGGTTGTCGCCCTCGAGCCGCTGGAGCACTTCGCGGACTGGAGTCTGCGAAACCCCCAGGCTCCGGGCCACGGCATCAATGTTGATGCGGGTCCCCGGGGCAATTTCGCCGTCGAGGATGGAGGCGCGCATGGCCGTATAGACGTCGGGCACGGCCGCCTTGCCGCGCGGAACTTCGGATGGTTGACGTGGGGGCACGCGGTTACCTCTTGCACTGGATTGGACTGGCGCCGGCAGAATCTGCGCCGGTTTGGACTGCCAGTGGTTGGTCGGGAGCTGCTGGGGGAATCATAAGCCACGCATCACCGGCGGCTCCGATAAGGGGCTTTTCGAAAGCAACACTTGATCTGGATCACAATATCTATATGATTAACCAGATTCCTATATGATTTTGGCGCTGATATCTTCCGCGTCTCCCCTCCGCCCGTGCGCACCGCACCCGAAGCCATGTATATGTCGAAGGAGACCGCATGACTACGCTCGGAAGTAAGACATCCATTGCCAACCAGGCCCGGCAGCCCCGCATGATGACCCGCAAACGCTGGGTCATCATCTGGCTCGCCTTCATAGGCCTCAGCATCAACTACCTGGACCGTTCCAGCCTCAGCGTTGCCCTGCCGTTCATGGGCAAGGATTTTGAACTCACCGCCACCCAGCAGGGGCTGATCTTTGCGGCCTTCTTCTGGGCCTACGACTTCTTCCAGCTCGCCGCCGGCTGGTACGTAGACAAAGTGGGCCCCCGCCGCTCGTTCTCACTGGCCGCCGTGTGGTGGTCCGTCTTCACCATGGTCACTGCCGCGGCCTCCAGCTTCTGGTCACTTTTCGCGGCCCGTTTCCTCCTGGGTGTCGGCGAGAGCCCGGCCCCCAGCACGGCGGCCAAGGTGGTAGCCACCTGGTTCCCGGTCCGCGAACGCGCCTTCGCCACCAGCATCTGGGACTCCGGCTCGCGCGTCGGGGCAGTCATCGCCCTGCCGATCGTCACCCTGATCGTCGCCTTCACTTCCTGGCACGCGGTGTTCATCATCATCGGCGTCCTGGGCATCATCTGGGCCGCCGTCTGGTGGAAGTACTACCGCAGCCCGGAGGAGCACACCGGCGCCAATGCCGCCGAAATCAGCTACATCCAGGAGGGCGGCGCCCGCGGCGCGGCAAGCGATGACGAGGGCGCGGCCAAACTCCCCTGGCGTTCGCTCTTCAAGTACCGCACCATCCTGAGCATGATGTTCGGCTTCTTCTGCCTGAACAGCGCCATCTACTTCTTCATCACGTTCTTCCCCAGCTACCTGGTCAAGGAACGCGGCTTTGACCTGCTCAAGCTGGGCTTCTTCGGCGCCATCCCCGGCATCTGCGCCGTCCTGTTCGGCTGGCTGGGCGGCTACCTTGCCGACCGTGCCGTCCGGGCCGGGTCCCCGGTCAGCAAGGTCCGTAAAACGGCCATCGCCGGTGGCCTGGCGGGCGGTTCCGTGATCATGTTTGCGGCACTGGTTCCGGAAGCCTGGATGGCACTGGCACTGCTGTCCGTCGCCTACTCCAGCCTCACCGTGGCGGCAACCGGCATCTGGTCGCTGCCGGCGGACGTGGCCCCCAGCTCCCGCCACGTCGGCTCCATCGGCGGGTTGCAGAACTTCGCGTCCAACCTGGCCGGCATCTTCACGCCCATCCTGATCGGCGTGCTGGTTGACCAGACCGGATCCTTCGTGGCGCCGCTGGCCGTCATCGGCGCAGTCTCCCTCATTGGCGCAGCCAACTACCTGTTCGTCATCGGCAAGATCGAGCCGCTGAAGGTCCCGGCAGCGGCCTAAGTATTCCCGGCCCTAAAGAAAAGGTCGACGCCGGCACTTGCGAAAGTGCCGGCGTCGACCTTTGTGCGTGGTGTCCTAGGAGGCCGGCTGCGCCTGGGCCGAAACTTCGGCCTGAACGGCCCCCTCGGCCGGCCCCGGGGCCTGCGCCTGGATGGCCGTGATGGCCACCGTGTTCACGATGTCCTCCACGGTGCAGCCGCGGGAGAGGTCGTTGACCGGCTTCCGCAGCCCCTGCAGGACGGGGCCCACGGCCACGGCCCCCGAGCTCTGCTGCACCGCCTTGTACGTGTTGTTGCCGGTGTTCAGGTCCGGGAAGATGAACACCGTTGCCTGCCCTGCCACCGAGGAGCCCGGCATCTTGGACGCGGCGATCGAGGCGTCCACGGCGGCGTCGTACTGGATGGGGCCCTCAACTGCGAGGTCCGGGCGGCGCGTGCGCACCAGCTCGGTGGCCTGCCGCACCTCGTCCACGGCCTCCCCCGAGCCCGAGCCGCCGGTGGAATAGGAGAGCATGGCAACCCGCGGCTCCACGCCGAACTGGGCGGCGGTCTCGGCCGAGGCCAGGGCAATGTCCGCCAGCTGCTCCACGTTGGGATCCGGGTTCACGGCGCAGTCGCCGTAGACCAGCACCCGGTCCGGCATGAGCATCAGGAACACCGAGGACACGATCTTCACGCCCTCACGGGTCTTCACAAACTCCAGGGCCGGCCGGATGGTGTGCGCGGTGGTGTGGGCCGCGCCGGAGACCATGCCGTCCACCACGCCCAGCTGGACCATCATGGTGCCGAAGTAGCTCACGTCCTGCATGATTTCCAGGGCCTTGGGCAGGTCCACGCCCTTGTGCGCCCGAAGCTCGGCGTACTTTTCGGCGAACTTCAGGCGCAGCTCGGAGGTGGCCGGGTCGATGACGTTGATGCCGGCCAAATCGATGCCGTTGGCGGCAGCCAGTTCCCGGATGTCGGATTCGGGGCCCAGCAGCGTCAGGTCGCAGACATCGCGGCGGTGCAGGATTTCGGCTGCCCGCAGGATCCGGACATCGGTTCCCTCCGGCAGGACAACATGGCGCCGCTGCGCCCGGGCGCGCTCGATGAGGTCGTGCAGGAAACGCAGCGGCGTCATCCGCTCTGCCCGGGGCAGGTGCAGGCGCTCCACCAGCTCGGTTTCATCAACCCGCCGGGACCAGAGCCCCAGGGCGGAGGCCACCTTGCGCCGGTGGCCGGACCAGATCTCGCTGCGGACCTCGGAGACCCGGCGGGCGGTCTGGTAGGTGTCATCTTCCGTGGCGAACACCGGGAACGGCGCCTGTGCCAGGAGCGGGTAGATGTTCGCGTCCGGGGCCAGGCCGCCGGTGAGGATGAGGGCCGAGGCCACCGGGAACTCAGGCGAGAAGGAGGATGCCAGGCAGGCCACCATCACGTCCGCCCGGTCCCCCGGCACAATCACCAGGGCGCCTTCATCGAGCACATTCAGGAAGTTGCCCACGTTCATGGCGGCCACCTTGATGTCCCTGACGTCGCGTTCCATGTCCGGAGTTCCCGCGATCTGCCGCACGCCCAGCGCCAGGGCCACCTCGCCGGTGGTAGGCCGGGCGATCTCCTCCAGTTCCGGCAGGATGTAAACAGGCCGGCCGGAGGCACCCGGCTTCAGGGCAGCCGCAATGGCGTCCAAGTCATCGGCGTCCGCCCGGTTGACCATGATGGCCAGGAGCGCGCATTTTTCGGCGGCAAGTTCCTTGCGCGCAACCTCGACGGCGGCCGCGGTCTCGGGAACGGTGCGCCCCTTGGCGCCCACCACGGCCACCACGGGTGTGGCGAGGTTGTTGGCAAGCCGGGCGTTGAGGTCGAATTCGACGGCGGAATCCTGGCCCACCAGGTCGGTGCCTTCGACGATCACCACGTCGCAGTGGCGGGCGATGTCCGCAAAGATCTCCACGCACCTGGCGTCGATCTCCGCCCGGTTTCCCTCAGCAAGCAGCGCGCGGACCTCGTCGTACGTCAGGCCGCCGCGGCACCGGTCATCCTCCAGGGCAAACCGGGACTTCATCAGCGCCAGCATGGGGTCGTTCGCTGCCGAGGGCCCGTGGACCACCGGCTTGAAGAAGCCGATCCTGTCCGCGTGCCGGTGCAGCGTATCGGCCAGGCCCAGGGCTATCAGGGACTTGCCCGATCCCGGGGTGGTTGCGCTGACGTAGATGCCTTTTGCCATGGTCCGCCCTTTGCTGTGCTGGTGCCGGTCCTCCCATCCTTGCACCCCGGGCGCCCTAAATGGCAAAGGTGCGTGCCGCCGTCGAGCGTTCCAGCCCAGTTGCTTTTCCCTACATAGTGCGGCGCGCCGTGCACGACGGCGTGTCCCCGGTCTTGGTGCCTGAGGTCCGCTAAGTACGTGGGCAGGAACGCACGCACCGGAACTGCATCCCCTTGACACCGGACCCCCTCATGGGATTACCTAATGAACATTCGGTAAATAAAGCTGGAGGCAATGACGCATGGCTGAAGCAACACTTTCCGGGGCCACCCACCCCATCCTGGAAAACGACTACGCCTCCGAATGGATGGGAATCGAGGTCCTCGCCCTCAGCGACGGCCACGCCACCATCCGGATGACCCTTCGGCAGGAAATGCTCAACGGATTCGGCATGGCCCACGGCGGAATGATCTTCGCGTTCGGGGACACCGCCTTCGCCCTCGCGTGCAACCCCATCCACCCTGCACCCGGCGAGGAAGGCACCATCACCGTGGCCTCCGGCGTCGACATCAACTTCCTCAAGCCCGCCTTCCGCGGCCAGGTGTTGACCGCCGTCGCCGACCGCCGCTCCAGTGCCGGGCGCAGCGGCCTGTACGACATCCAGATCTTCGCCGCCGACGCCGCCGCGCCGGCCGCCGAGACCCAACCCAGTTCCCCGGGCGAGCTCATCGCCGAGTTCCGCGGACGCAGCCGCACCATCCCCAAGAAGTAGGAAAACCATGACCCTGCATGCCCCCGAAACCGCACCCGTCGGCACCGACGCCGTCCTGGACCGCGAGGAAACCATCTCCCGGGATGAGCTCGAAGCCCTCCAGCTCAGCCGCCTGCAGCACACGGTGGCCTATGCGTACGACCGCGTGCCGCTGTACAAGCGCAAGTTCGACGCCGCCGGCGTCCACCCCAACGACCTGCGCGAACTCGGCGACCTGGGCAACTTCCCCTTCACCACCAAGGACGACCTGCGCGAGGAATACCCGTTCGGCATGTTCGCGGTTCCCCAGGCTGAAGTAGCCCGCGTCCACGCCAGCTCGGGCACCACAGGCCGGCCCACCGTCGTCGGCTACACCAAGCAGGACCTGGCGGACTGGGCAAAGCTGGTGGCCCGCAGCCTCCGTGCCTCCGGCGTCCGCCCGGGCATGAAGGTCCACAACGCCTACGGCTACGGCCTGTTCACCGGTGGGCTCGGTGCGCACGCCGGAGCCGAAGCCCTGGGTTGCACCGTCATCCCCATCTCCGGCGGCCAGACCGAGCGCCAGATCCAGCTGATCCAGGACTTCAAGCCGGACGCCATCCTGGCCACCCCCACGTACCTGCTGACCATCGCCGACGCCATGGCCCACATGGGGATCGACCCCGCCTCCACCTCGCTGAAGTACGCCGTGCTGGGCGCCGAACCGTGGACCGAGGAGATGCGGCACGAGCTCGAGGTCACCATGAACATCAAGGCGTGCGACATCTACGGCCTTTCCGAAGTGATGGGCCCGGGCGTCGCCGGCGAAGCGGTGGAGACCCAGGACGGCAGCCACATCTGGGAGGACCACTTCCGCCCCGAGATCATTGACGCATTCAACCCGGAGGTGGGCAAGGAAAACGTCCTGCGGGACGGCGAGCACGGCGAGCTTGTGTTCACGTCGCTCACCAAGGAAGCCCTCCCCATCATCCGTTACCGTACCAAGGACCTCACCCGCCTGCTGCCCGGCACGGCCCGCCCCGCACACCGCCGGATGGGACGCATCACCGGCCGCAGCGACGACATGATCATCCTGCGCGGCGTGAACGTCTTTCCGTCCCAGATCGAGGAAATCGCACTGCGGATCCCCGAGCTCAGCCCGCACTTCCAGCTCGAACTGACACGCCCGGAGGGCCAGCGGATGGACCAGATGACGGTCAAGATCGAGCGCCGGGACGCGGTGAGCGTTGAGCAGGGCACGACGGCGGCACGCACCTTGAAGGAGCAGATCAAGATCCACGTGGGTTCTTCCTGCACCGTGAACGTCGTGGAGCCGGGCTCGCTCGAGCGGTCCAACGGCAAGCTGCGCCGGATTTACGACCTGCGCCCGAAGGGGTAGGCAGCCCTGCGCCGACTGACCGACCGCTCATGAGAAACTAGCCACTATGCCCCGCACCACTGAGACCACCAGCACCAACGGCACCGCCGTCAATGGCACAGCGAAGCGGGGCAGGCCCGGCTACGACCAGCAGTCGGTGCTGCGCATCGCCGTCGACGTCTTCAACCGCCACGGCTACGACGCGACATCCATGGGGATCCTGGCGGACAACCTGGGCATCTCAAAGTCGGCGATCTACCACCACGTGCCGTCCAAGGGCGATCTCCTCAAGCTCGCCCTGGACCACGCACTGGGCGGTCTCGAGTCCATCCTGGAGCAGCCCCAGGCAACCTCGGGAGCGGCCGATGCACGGCTGGAGTTCGTGCTGCGCCAGACGGTGGCGGTGCTGGTTGACCGCCTGCCCTTTGTCACGCTGCTCCTGCGCCTCCGCGGCAACACCGAAATCGAGCGCGACGCGCTGGAACGGCGGCGCGCCTTCGACCACAAGGTGGCAGCCCTGATTTCCGCCGCCCGCGACGAAGGCTCGCTCCGCCAGGACATCGACCCCCGGACGGTCTCACGGCTCCTGTTCGGCATGATCAACTCCATTGTCGAGTGGTACAAGCCGGGCGGTTCGCTGTCGCCGCAGCGGCTGGCCGACGACGTCATCACCATGGCGTTCGACGGCCTGCACGCGGACGTGTAAGAGGCTCGCGGCCGGCTCCCTGGCGGCGATAATAAGGGTGCTTGGTATTTTCCCCACTCCCCGGCTACGGTGGTAGAAAACCAGCATCCGCAGGGAGGTACAAATGGGCCAGGCCAGCGATCCGCGGCGATCATGCCGCCTGCGCACGGTACTGGGCGGCGGCGTCCTCGTGGCCGCGCTGGCACTCACCGGCTGCACCGGTACGCCAAGCCCCCCGGCCCCCAGCGGGTCCTCCTCAAGCCAGGCGTCGTCGTCGGACTCTGCCAACCCGGCACCGGCATCCTCCGCGGCCAACTCCGCTGCACCGGCGGAAGGCGGCGGCTCCGGGACAGCGGCCGGCAACCTGCCGCAGCTCGTGGAGAACCTCTCACCGTCCGTCGTCACCATCTTCACGGAAGGCGGCCTGGGCAGCGGCGTAGTGTACTCGGCGGACGGACTGATCCTGACCAACGAGCACGTGATCCGCGGTGCCACCAACGTCGAGGTGGGGTTCGCCGACGGGCAGCGCGTGGAAGGGACCGTAAAGGCCAGCGACGCCGTGACCGACCTTGCGCTGGTGCAGGCCAAGCGCACCGGCCTGCCGAAACCCACCTACCAAAGCGAGCTGCCGAAAGTCGGCGAAGGCGCCCTGGTCCTGGGCTCACCCCTTGGTTTTGAAAATACGGCCACCGCCGGCATCATCTCCGGCCTCCACCGCTCCATCCCCGGCTCCGCATCGAACAGCCTTTCCCTGGTGGACCTCATCCAGACTGACGCGCCCATCAGCCCCGGCAACTCCGGTGGCGCGGTGATCAATATGCGCGGGGAGGTGATCGGCATCAGCGAGGCCTACATTCCGCCGTCGGCCGGGGCTGTCTCACTTGGCTTCGCGATTCCGGCCGCCACCGCTGTGGACGTCGCCGAGGAGCTGCTGGCCAACGGCACCGCCAAGCACGCGTACCTGGGCCTCACTCCGGGCGAACTGACGGCGCAGATCGCCGACCAGCTGGGAATCCAGGAAGGGGCCGGCGTCGTGGTGCTCGCGGCGGACAGCGACGGTCCTGCCGGGCGCGCTGGGATCCGTCCGGGCGACGTCCTGCAGTCCATGGAGGGCGTGGAGCTCACCACGCCGGAGAAGCTCGTGGCGGAACTGCGCAAGCGCAACCCCGGCGACACCGTAGGCTTCAAGGTCAAACGCGGCGATCAGAGTTTGGATATCAAGGTGGACCTTACCGACCGGCCCGCCAGCACAACCACCCGATAGGAAGGAAAAGAACATGAGCCACCCCAAGGAAGAACCCGACGCAGGATTCATCATTCCGGACCCCTCAAAGATCCGGGAGGACGTTCCCGGCGACGCCGGCGACGAGGCCAATGTGATCCGCTTCAGCGAGGAGCAGGCCCTGATCGAGGAACAGGCGCACGGCATCCGCCCTGACACTTACAGCGTCCCCTCCGGCGGCCCCACCATGGATGAGGCCCGCGGCAACATGGACCTTTCCGACCGCAGCGAAGGCGGCCGCGGCACGGGTCCCGAGGATGACAGCAGCGACGACGGCCTGCACGGCGGCGCCGAAAACTGACGCCTGACGAAGACAAGCAGCAGGGGTACCCCGATCCGACCGGGGCACCCCTGCTGCTTCGTTTGGTCCTGCTGGCTGCCGGTGCGCCTAGACCTGGTACTCGAGCTTGCCGCCGAGGTTCTGGTGGACGCACAGGATGTTGTGCTCCGTATCCATGAACCAGGCGCACTTCTCCGACTCCGTGGTGCAGATATGGTTCTCCGTCCGCAGCGTGGGCAGGTCGTAGTCCTGGAACATCACTCCCCTGGCTTCCATGTCCCGGACAGTTGCCTCAATGTCCGAAACTTCAAAGCTCAAGGCCGTGTGCTCGGAATGCTTGCCGTCCGCCACCGGCATCAACTGCAGCATGGGGCCGCCGTCGGTACCGAGTAATTCACTGCCGTCCTCCGCCTTGCCGCGGTGCGGGAGTCCGAGCTTTTCGGTGTAGAAAGCGCGGGCGCGGGCTGCGTCATCGACAGGCAGGATGGTTGTGGCTGTGTTCATTTTAAGGGTCATGTGGCCACCTCCTACGGGTTGAATCCTACGCCCGGGCTGCCGGAAAAGACCCTCCCCCAAACGCCCGGTTGCTCCATCACTTTTGGTCCCTAAACCGGCGTTTTAGGGACCAATAGTGATAGAGCAACTTGGGGTTTGGGAGCGGGCTACTTCTCCACGAGGGTCAGGACGTCGTAGGTGGCCACGATCTCGTCGTCCTGGTTGGTGAGCACGGCGTCCCAGGCCACCTCGCCGTATTCGTCGGTTTCCCGGGGAGTGATCTTCTTGGCAGTCAGGGTCACCCGGATGGAGTCCCCTGCGGCGACCGGCTTGGCGAAGCGGCAGTTCTCCAGCCCGTAGTTGGCCAGGACGGGACCCGGTGCCGGCTCCACGAACAGTCCGGCGCCCCACGCGAGCAGGAGGTAGCCGTGGGCCACGATGCCCGGGAAGAACGGGTTGGCTTCGGCGGCCTCCTGGTTGGTGTGGGCGTAGAACGTATCACCGGTGGAGTTGGCGAACGCGGTGACGTCCTCGAGGGTGACCTGGCGCAGGTCAGAGCGGACGGCATCGCCAATCCGCAGCGTCGCCAGTGACTTCCGGAACGGGTGCGTCCCCTCGGTCTCCACCGTGAAGTTCCGGTCAGCGCCGGTGTGCCACACGCCGGTGACGGCCGTGAGCATGTTGGGGGAACCTTGGATGGCGGTGCGCTGCATGTGGTGCATGACGGACCGGATGCCGCCCAGTTCCTCGCCGCCGCCGGCGCGCCCCGGTCCGCCGTGCACCAGGTGAGGCACCGGTGATCCGTGCCCGGTCGACGAACGGGCGTCCTCGCGGTTGAGCATCAGGACGCGGCCGTGGTGGGCGGCGATACCGGTGACCAGTTCCCGGGCAACGTCCGGATCGTTGGTGCACACGGAGGCCACCAGGGAGCCGCTGCCCCGGGCGGCGAGGCGGACGGCGTCGGCGATGTCCTTGTACCCGATCACGGACGAAACGGGGCCGAAAGCCTCCAGCGAGTGGACTTCCTCCGCTTCGGGGTCCTGCCAATTCAACAGGACCGGTGCCATGAATGCGCCGCCTTCCACCACGCCGGTGGTCCCGTCGGCGGAGGTGACCGACGGCGAATCGAGCGTTCCGTACGCAAGCTCGCCGCCGGCGTCGAGCATGGACTGCACGGCTGCGCGCACGTCGTTGAGCTGCTCGACGGAGGCGAGCGCACCCATGGTGACGCCGTCGGCGCGGGGGTCGCCGAGGACTATCCGCTCGGTGATGCGCCTGCCGATGGCGGCGGACACTGCCGGGACCAGTTCCTGCGGCACGATGGCACGGCGGATAGCGGTGCACTTCTGCCCTGCCTTGGCCGTCATTTCGGTGACCACGGACTTGACGAATGCGTCGAATTCCGGGGTGCCCTCCACAGCATCCGGGCCCAGGATCGCGGCGTTGAGGGAGTCTGTTTCGGAGGTGAAACGGACGCCGCCCTGGACCACGTTGGGGTGGGACTTCAAGGACAATGCGGTGGAGGCGGATCCGGTGAAGGCCACCAGGTCGCGGTAGTCCAGGACGTCCAGCAGCCCGCGGACCGAACCGGAGACCAGCTGCAGCGAGCCCTTGGGCAAGATGTTCGATTCCACGATGGCCTTGACCACTGCGGCAGCCACATAGCCGGTTGGGGTGGCAGGCTTGACGATGGTGGGCACGCCGGCGATGAAGGCGGGCGCGAACTTCTCCAGCATGCCCCACACCGGGAAGTTGAACGCGTTGATCTGCACGGCAACGCCCGGGATGCGCGTGTAGATGTGTTCGCCAGCGAAGGAGCCGTCCTTGGACAGCACTTCCATGGGTCCATCCACCACCACCTGGGAGTTGGGCAGTTCTCGCCGGCCCTTGGAGCCGAACGTGAAGAGGACGCCGATGCCGCCATCGATGTCGATCATGGAGTCCACCTTGGTGGCGCCGGTCTGGGCCGAGAAGGCGTAGAAGTGCTCGCGCCGGGCGTTCAGGTACTGCGCCAGTTCCTTGAGCTTGAGGGCCCGCTGGTGGAAGGTCAGCTTGCCCAGTTCGGCCTGGCCCGTGGTGCGCCCGTAGTTCACGACGGCGCCCAGGTCCAGCCCCTCCGTGCTCACCTTCGCCAGGACTTCCCCGGTGCTCGCATCACGGACAGGGACCGCGGAAGCCGACGAGCCGGCGTCGGGCGTCCACCATGCATCCATGATGAAGCTGGGCACTGTCTCCACGGTGTCGACCGTGGCCTGGGGAGCTGTGGCTGTGGTGGTCATCGTTGACGGTCCTTCCAACAAGGGGGCAGGCAAACAGGGCAGGTCATTACTGACCGTCCGTTCGGTAATATATTCACCATACATGAAGTGCCGTGCTGCACACTAGAAGGCCAGGATCGAATTCGACCACCCAAAGGAGAACGTATGAGCACCCCATCCCCCATGGAAGCTGCGGACCATCAGCCTTCCGCGCATGAACTGTGGAAGATCACGCTCGGCGAACTGGACGAGAAAATGGGCGTGAAGATCCTGGAGGAGTCCGTGGACCGCGTGGTGGCCACCATGCCGGTGGAGGGCAACCGGCAATCGTTCGGACTGCTGCACGGCGGCGCCTCCCTTGCCGTGGGTGAGGCCGTCGGGTCCTGGGCCGCCGTCATCCACGCCAGCACCATGGGCAAGACGGCGGTGGGAGTGGACGTTTCCGCCACCCACCACCGCTCCGCCCGGGAGGGCCAGATCACCATCACGGCCACCCCCATCCACCTTGGCGGGACCCTGACCACGCACGAGGTGCTGATCACCAACGAGGCGGGCCAGCGGCTCTGCACCCTGCGCATCACCAACCTGCTGATGAAGCGGAAACACTGACACCAAAAATCCGGGTACTGCATCCAAACGTGATGTTCCGGCGGTAGTAAGCGCGTAAGCATGAAACAGTCCGGTCCCCCGGGCATCCTTCAAGGAGTTCGAAATGCGCAAAATAACCGTCGCCGCCGGAGCACTTTCACTTGCCGCGTCACTGGCCTTCGCTGCCCCCGCGCAGGCGGACAGCCGACATCATGATGACCACCCCGCCCTTCTGTCCGTCCTGCATGGCGTGCCCGGCCTCACCGTGGATGTGTGGGTGAACGGCGACCTCACCCTGGACAACTTCACGCCCGGCACTTTGGCCGGGCCGCTGGAACTGGCGGCCGGGGACTACCAGATCGCCATCACGGGGGCGGATGCCACCAGCGCGGAGGACCCGGTGATCGGACCGGTGCACGTTGAACTCGACGAGGGCGGCAACTACACCGCAGTGGCGCATCTTGACGCCGAAGGCACCCCCACCGCGTCGCTCTTCACCAACGACACCAAGGCGCCCCGGAATGAGAAGAAGGGCAAGCTGACGGTCCGGCACGTAGCCGCTGCTCCCGCCGTCGACGTCCTGGCCGGCGGCTCCGCAGTGATCGAGGGACTCAGCAACCCGGACGAGGCAATCCTGAAGCTCAGGGCCGGCACCATCTCAGCGTCCGTCGCCGCAGCAGGGACCACCGACCCCGTGATCGGGCCTGCGGACATCACGGTCGAAGGCGGGAAGAACACCATCGTCTACGCGTGGGGAAGCCTGGCCGACGGCACCCTGGACGTCGCCGTCCAGGTGGTTGACGGCAGGGACAGGTGCGACGACGACCACTGACCGGCGTCCTGCCTGCGGCCACGAATGAGCGCCACCCGGGGCGGGGCTGCCAGATGGCGGCCCCGCCCTCGACGGTTACCCGGCAGACCGCCGGCTCCGGCGGCGGACAAGCACCATCAGCAGGACCCCGACGGCGAGCGCGGCGGCAGCGGCAATCGCCGCGGTGACCAGTCCCCCGGCCCCCGTGGCGGCAAGAGTCCCGTCCGTGATGTTCCCGGCGGGAAGCACGGACGGAGCGGCGTCGATGATGAAACTGAGCTGGGCCGGGGCGGAAGCCACACCGTCCACCGCCTGCGTCACCGCCAGGACATGGGTCCCCGCTGCCGGCGCGGCGGGGAACGGAACCTGCCAGGTTCCCCCGTCTACCAGCACCAACGGCGCAAGGACCAGGCCCATGGAACGGGATCCCTGTGCGGCGCCGGCCGGCGCGGAGGAGAGCGGCTTCCCGTCGAGGGACACCGTCACATCAGCGCCGGTCAGCCCGGTACCCGCGATCGCTCCCGGCAGCGCGTCATGTTGAAGGTGCTGTCCGTCGGAAAGGCTGCTTACGGCCGGCGGCGGCGGCATGACGGCGAAGGCTGCCGTGGCGGCGGGGCTGTCCGGCAGGCCGGGGTAGGACTGCACTGCCGTGACGTTCACCTTGCCGTAAGGAGCCGGAGCCTGCAGCGGAATCAACCAGCGCCCGTCATCCCCCACCAGCGCAGAGCCTGCGACGTCGCCGGAGAGCGTCACCGTGGCGCGCGGTGTCCCCGTGCCTTCCACGGCATCCAAGCTGGTCAGCGGCTGGCTGGCCGGCGTGGTGATGACCGGCGCGGGAAGGAACGATGGCGCGATGAGCAGGCTCACTGTGGCCGGACCGGAACCGCTGAATCCGTTCACGGTTTCGGCGGTAAAGGTGAACGGGCCGGGCGCCTCCGGCGCAGTGAACGACCAGTTGCCCGCGGCGTCCAAGGGAACATCGAACGGCGGCCGGCCAGCAAAGGTGATGCGGACCTTTGATCCCGCGGCGACGGCGGAGGCGGGGGCGGCCGGGACCTGGCCCGTGATGCTGGTACCGGCTTTGACCGTACTGTCCGCAGTGGTCACGAGCCCGGGCTTGTTGAGGAAGAGTTCCAGCTGGTAGCCGGGAAGCACCTTGAGCGAGTCCTCCAGGGTGGCTGCCACGGCAATGTTCAGGACCCCGTCCGAGTCGCCGGCGGAATGGGTACCCACTGCGAAGTTCCCACTGATCCAAGGGCCGCCGGAGTCGCCGCCGCTGGACTGCACGTCGTAGGAGAGGAACCCGTTGAACGCGCGGATGTCGTTAGCGTTGGCGGGGTAGTTGGGGCCGCCAACCAGGAAGATCCCCACTGCACTGATATGGCCGCAGGACCACCCCGTCCTCCATCCGGAACGGCAGACGGGCATGCCGGGCACCGGGGACGCGGTGCCGATGATCTTGACGTCCGGGCCCGGCTGGGACGGGTCTCCGTGGGTGCTGGTGGCCGGAAGCGGATCCAGGCCCTGCGGGATGGTTCCAATGACGGCGATGTCAGTTCCCACATTGCCCGGATCGGCGACCGCTGTGTAGTCGGAGCCCGTGGGGGTGTTTGGGTCGAGCACCGGGGAGTTTCCAGGGCCGCCGAACTGGCTGAACTGGAAGCTGCCCAGGCGGCCCGCGGGCGCTCCGCCGAGCAGCAGGTCAGCCGTTTTAGCAGTGCCGTCTTCCGCGCAGTGCCCGGCGGTCAGGACAGTGGGCAGTCCCGCCGGGTCAAAGGCAGAGAAGCCTGTCGAACAGGTAAACCCGGTGTCGGACAGGTACCCGACCCCGCCGGGGACGTCCGTTTCCGGTTTGAGGGGGGCAGCGCCATCGAGCACGACGTTGGCGTACTTCGAGACGAATTCCGCTGGCGAGATCTTGCCAGGCACTGCGTCAGTGGACGGCGTGCCGGGTTGGTTGGAGGCAGTTCCGGGAGCACCGTCCTGGATTGACTGCGCGGATGCGACGCCGCCGGTCCGGATCACGAAGCTGCCGCCGGAGGTGACCACCGCCTGCAGCCCGGCCGTACCCACCTCTCGAACGTAGGCTTGGAAGAGCTGCTCCGTGCTGGCCGCCACCTGCGGGCCGGGTGCCGGAGCGGCGGGCTCTGCGGAGGGTGTCTGTTGGGGAGCGGACGACGGCGGTGGACTGGCTGGCGTGCCGGCAGGTTCAGTTGCCGGCGGCGTGGGATTCGGAGCGGGAACGGCCGGCTCTTCAAGAGAGATACCGGGAACGGTTGCAGCCAATTTTCCGACCGCCGACTCCAGTTCGGCTCCACCGCCGGTCACACTTATCTTGTTGTCCTGGAGCCTGATGCCGGCATAGCCGGGGATGGTGCGCAGCTGTTCCGCCGCAGCCGCTGCCCGGCTGCCCAGCTCCCCCGCCGCGGCGAACTGCTCCGGCGTGAGGCCCAGGTCCCGGAGTATGGCGGCGTCAAGGTCCGCCTGGGGGAGACTGTGGTTCCCGATCGGGCCGGCGGCACTGTCCCCGGCGGCGGTGCTGGCGGGACCTGGCGAAGAAGTGGCGGCGGGTTGGTTTTCGGAGCTCCCGCCCGGGTCCGTGAAGGCCCACCCAGGGGCGGCCCCGAACGCCGAGGCAGCCACTATTCCTGCGGCCGCCCCCAATGCCAGGCTGCGCTTTCCGTGCCTGGATGCTGTGGCTGTTGTCATCGTGGTTCCTTCGCGTAGGCAGCTCCGGACAGCACCAGGACAGCGTCCAGTTCCGAAGCGCTGAGTCCATTTGCCAGCAGGTAATTCCGGGTGTCCAGGCCGCGGACAAACGCGACCACCGCGAGCCCGCGCTGCTCCAGCAGCGGCGCAAGTTCCGGCTCAGTCAGGTACCGCTCTCGGCTGTGGGGCGGCCCGTGGGTGCGGTAGCGCTCATTGATGCCGCGGGCTGCCCGCCGGTAGCCCGCGGCGATAGCCTCGTCGGAGTCGCCAGCCAGGTCCTGGACCATGGCGGCGACAAGTCCGCTGCGGTCACGGCCGGCGGCACAGTGCAGCAGGACCTTCCCGCTGGGCGCGGCCAGGGCGATGCTCCGGAAGACACCCACCAGCTTCTCCGGAAAGAGCCGGGCATTTTCGGCGTAGTGGGCGGGATCGTTCAGGTAAGGGCCGGTGACGGCGGTGAAGCGTGGATCATCGGGCTCCTCCGTGGGCGCCTGCACCACGTCGATACCTGCCCAGGCCGCGGCCGGCACCACGGGATCGTTGTCCCGGCGCCGCCCCTCCGCAGCGTTACGAAGGTCCACGACGGTGCGGACGCCGTCGTCGAACACCTGCTTCCAGCCTGCTTCAGTCAGCCACTCACGCCGGCCCATCCGGTAGATGCCCCCCGAAACGTGCCATGCGTTGACAGCTCCATCCCAGTCCATGGGCCTGCCAAGTTTGTTCACCCGGACAGCTAACCACACGCTCCGGAATGCCGCACGTCACAAAAGCAGGTACCAAAAAGGGTACAAAGACCTCACGGCCAACACCGACTGGGCAATACTGTTGCGACTCCAGCTACTTCATGTGACTCATGTTCAAAGGGGAACTCAATGGGAAATACTTCATTACGACGCCGGCTCCCGGCTTTCGCGACCGGTCTCGCCAGCCTGGTAATGGCGTCGGGCATCGCGGCCATTCCAGCCGAAGCGGCCTCACCCAAGGTCGATTACGTCGCCTTGGGTGATTCCTATACCGCCGGCACGGGTGCAGGACCTTTCGACTTCGGCTACCCCTGTGATCGGACTCCCGGCGGTTATGTGGACGCCGTGGGAAAGACGGGGCGGGTTAACCTCCTAGACAACGCTGCCTGTCATGGCGCCTTCTTGACCCTTGACCCTTTAAGCCCCGTTCTGCACGACCTCAGAATCCCCAACGTTGAGCAGCAGATCAGCTCCCTCGCAGGTTCGTCCCTGACACCTGAAAGCGAACTGGTGAGCATTACCGCGGGCGCCAACGATGTGGGAGTGACCGGCGTCCTGCTGACCTGTCTGACTCAGCCTGCCCAAGACTGTACGGCCGCGATCCAGGCATCCGCCGCCTTGGTTCCCAGCATGCAGACACACTTTATGAGCGTTCTCCACCAGATTCATACTGCAGCACCGAACGCAAGAATTGCGGTCCTCGGCTACCCAAGGCTTTTCAACCCAACAACTCCATTCGGCCAGGCAGACCCCTCGCTGCTCTACTCCATCAACACGGCTGTGGATGGCTTGAATACTGCCATCGAAGGTGCGGTGGCAGCCTCCGGAACCGGCGCTGTATTCATCAATGTCAGCGGTGGCTTTGTGGGACATGAGGTCAATTCCGCAGACTCATGGATCTTCTTCAGCCCTCCCACGGTTAGCCCATCCGGGCCGGTTTTCGACCCAAGGAACTTCCACCCGAACAAGGAAGGGCACCGGGCATACGCCTCGGCTCTCCTGGAGGCTGTCAAACCTTCCCAGCTGGTCACCCGCTAGTTCACGGCAACCCGTTAGCCGCGCCGGGCGAGCCTATACTCAAGCCCGGCGCGGACGGCAGGCCATTCGTGGTCCAGGATGGAGAACACCACGGTGTCCCGAAGGTTTCCGTCGCTGGTCCGTGAGTGGCTGCGGAGCACCCCGTCCTGTTTTGCACCCAGCCGGGCAATGGCCTCCCGTGACTGGTGGTTCAGCCAGTGCGTGCGGAACTCCACGGCAGGGCAGCCGATCACCTCGAAGGCGTGCCTGAGCATCAGCAGTTTGGAATCCGGGTTGGTCCCGGTCCCCTGCACTGATGCCGCGTTCCAGGTGGAGCCGATCTCCACCCGCGGCGTGCCGGCGTCGATGTTCATGTAGGTGGTCATGCCAACGATGCGGCCCGGCCCTCCGCTAGCGGCGTCGATCAGCCGGGTGGTGAACGGAAGCATGGATCCCTGCTCCTGCAGGGACAGCCGCCGGCGGATCTCCGCCGCCATGGCGTCCGGAGCCGGGACAGAGGTGTACCAAAGCTTCCAGAGTCCGCCGTCGGTGGCCGCGTCCACCAGGCCGTCGTGATGCTCCTCCGCGAGAGGCTCCAGGATTACATGGCGGCCGGTCAGGGTAAGGGGTTCAAGGAAAGTCACTTCCCCAGCCTAGGCCCGCCCACCGGGCGGGTTACGCTGGGGAAACACCACGACGTCGAGCGAGGGAGTTATTTTGTCAGGAACCAATCCGGATCCCGAGGACGACAAGGTCACCGGCCTTGAGCCTGGTGGCGGGGTTCCGCCGGGCGAAACCCCGCCGGGCGAGGCATCAACCGCTGGCCCCCAGGGTCATGACGAGCATGGCACCAGGAAGGGCACGCAGTTCCTGTGGATCGCCATTATCGGCGTCGTCGTCGTCCTGTGCCTCCTGTACTTCATCGGCTACATTGTGGGTTTCTTCGACTAGCCAGCGCTCCTAGCTCGGCCAGTCGAAGAAACCCTTGCCCGTTTTGCGGCCCAGTTCCCCGCGGGCCACCTTGTCCTTCAGGATCTGCGGCGGAGCGAACCGCTCGCCCAAGGTGGAGTGCAGGTACTCGGCGATGCCCAGGCGGACGTCCAGTCCCACGATGTCCGTGGTTTTCAGCGGCCCGGTGGGGTGCTTGTAGCCCAGCACCATAGCGGCATCGATGTCCTCCGCGGACGCCACGCCTTCCTCCACCATCCGCATGGCCTCCAGCGCGATGGCCACGCCAAGGCGTGATGATGCGAACCCGGGGGCATCATTGACGACGACGGCGGTCTTGCCGAGTGCCTCCACCCACCTTTTCGCCTCGGCGGCAAGTCCGGGAGACGTGCGCTCGCCCAGCACCACCTCGATGAGCGTGGAAGCGGGCACGGGGTTGAAGAAATGCAGCCCCAGGAAGTTCTCCGGCCGCTTCAGCTCACGGGCCAGGCCGTTCACGGACAGCGACGACGTGTTGGATGCGATGAAGGCGTCTTCCGCCAGCCGTTCCTCGATGTCCCGCAGCGCCGAAACTTTCAGGTCCCAGTCTTCGGGGACCGCTTCCACCACAAGGTGGCGGTCCTTAAAGGCGTCATAGTCCACCCCGACGTTAAGCCTGGACACCATCTCGTCCAGGTTTGCGTCGGTCACGCCGCGCTCAATGCTCTTCGCGGCCGCGGACTCCACCCGTTCCCTGGCGGCCTCCGCCGACTGTTCGTCGCGTTCCACCACCAGCACGTCGGCACCTTTGATGAGGAAGGCGTGGGCAATGCCGGCGCCCATGCGGCCGCCGCCCAGCACGCCGACAGAAGTGGGAAGGTTGGCGGGAATTTCAACGTTGCTCATGGTTTACTTTCCGTCGGCGGGGGTGGCGGAGGCGGCGTTGGCCTTCTTCGCTGCGTTGCGGTCCAGGAATGCCTGCATGCGGTCGAACTTGGCCTGGGATTCGAACAGGATTCCCTGGGCCAGCTGGTCGATGAGCGGATGGGCTTCCGCGGGGGCGTGGAACACGGACTTGGTGATCCGTACCGCCAGCGGGTCCTGCCGGCCAATCCTGTTGGCCAGGCTGTGGGCTGCATCCAGAAGGTCTGCGGGATCGTGGATTTCGGTGATGAGGTTGGCAGCCCGGGCCTCCTCTGCGCCGAGAACCAGTCCGGCCAACAGGATCTGCTTGGCCAGCGGCTCGCCCACAAGTTCCTTGAGTCGCCAGCTCGCACCGGCAGCAGCGAGGATCCCGAGCCCTGTTTCCGGGTTGCCGATGCGGACATTGGGGGTGCCGATCCGGAAGTCCGCGGCATAGGCGAGTTCGGCGCCCCCGCCCAGGCAGTAACCGTCCAGCGCAGCGATGACCGGCATGGGGAGCTTGGCGATCCTGACGAAGATGGTGGAGTTGATTCCCTGCAGGGCGTCATCCCGGCGCCGTTCGCGCAGCTGGGCGATGTCGGCGCCGGAGGCGAAGACTCCGTCCACACCGGCGATGATCAGCACCTTGGGGTTCTGTTCCAGCGCTGCGCAGACGGTATGGAGCTCATCCACCATCTGCTGGTCAATGGCATTCTTCACGTCGGGCCGGTTGAGCAGCACCACCACGCGGTCATCCCGCTCCTCCACCAGCAGGGCGGCGAAGTTTTCCGATGCCAGGTCTACGGCCATCCCCATCAAATCTTCTCCAGCAGCATCGCGGTGCCCTGGCCAACGCCCACGCACATGGTGGCCAGGCCGATTCGGGCGTCTTCGCGTTCCATCCGGCCCAGCAGGGTAATGGCAAGCCGTGAGCCGCTGGAACCGAGCGGGTGCCCCAGGGCGATGGCTCCGCCGTCGCGGTTGACGATCTCCGGCTCCAGCCCCAGGCGCCGGATGCAGGCCAGTGACTGCGTGGCAAAGGCTTCATTAAGTTCGACGGCGGACAGGTCACCGACGCTCAGGCCGCTTCGCTTGAGCACTTTCTGGGTGGCGGGGACTGGACCAATGCCCATGATCTCGGGTTCACAGCCGGCGGAGGCGCCGTCGATGATGCGGGCCCGGGGGATGAGGCCCAGCCGCTCGATGGCGGCCTCGGAGGCCACGATGATCGCTGACGCGCCGTCGTTGAGGGATGATGAGTTCCCCGCGGTGACCACGGATCCGCCGTGTGCCACGGGTTTGAGTCCCGCCAGAACGTCCATGCTGGTGCCGGCGCGGGGGCCCTCGTCCGTGTCCACCACGGTCTCGGACTTGCGGGACTTGACGGTCACCGGGACGATCTCGTCTTTGAAGCGGCCGGCCTGGATGGCATCCAGGGCCAACTGGTGGGAGCGGACCGCGAACGCGTCAGCGTCCTCGCGGGAGATCCCGTCCACCCTGGCCACTTCCTCGGCCGTTTCAGGCATCGAGTACGTCATCTTCCCGTCGCGGGACAGTCCGCCGTGCTGGAAATGAGGGTTGGTGAACCGCCAGCCGATCGAGGTGTCGAAAATCTGGCCCGGCTTGGCAAATGCGGCGGCGGGCTTCTCCTGGACCCAGGGTGCCCGGCTCATGGATTCAACGCCGCCGGCGATGACAATGTCCGCGGCTCCGGCCTTGATCATGTGGCTGGCCTGGATGATGGCGCTCAGGCCGGAGGCGCAGAGCCGGTTGACGGTGATCCCGGGAATGTGCAGCGGCAGCCCGGCCAGCAGAGTGGCCATCCGGGCAACGTTCCGGTTCTCCTCCCCCGCGCCGTTCGCATTGCCGAGTATGACCTCGTCAATGCTGTCGGGATCCAATCCGGCACGTGCCACGGCTTCCCGGACCACCAGGGCCGCAAGATCGTCCGGGCGCACGGTGGACAGCACGCCCCCATACCTGCCCACGGGCGTTCGGACCCCACCTACAAGGAAAGCCTGCGGACCTGCGGTTGCAGCCATGGAAACACCCTTCACGCGATAAACAGCACTGTCATCGGCGGCCGGCGCAGCGGAATCATCCACTTACCGACCGTTCGTTCTGTAAATGGTACACGGGAGGCCGTGGGCGCGCATCCGGTTACAGGACGGTCACCCCCAGGTGCGCTGCCATGAGCGGCGCGAGGAGTCCCAGCTGGTAGTCGTCAATAACCATGCCGGCCAGGCTGCCGAGTCCACTGATCCTGCGGAATTCGGTGCCCCTGAGGTCGAAGTCCTTCAGCTTGGCCCCAGCCAGGTCCAAGGTTCCCACGGTGCAGTCCACGAGCTTCACGCGGGTTGCCACCGCGGCACCAAGGTCAAGTTCATTGATGATGCACCCCGTGATCAGCACGTCCGCGAGCTTGGCGCCGCGGAGGTTGAGGAAGTCCAGCTTGCCGCCGTCGATCCGCACGGACTGCCAGCCGCTTTCGTACAGTTCCGCGGAACCCAGGCGGGGATTCCGGAACTCCACCTCCTGCCAGGTGCTGCGGGCGCCCCTGAACACCGGCGCGTACAGCTCCGCAAGGACGCAGTCGCGGAACGACACGCCGCGGAGCTGGGTTTCATTGAAGGAAGGGGCATCAAATTCGCATTCGGCAAAGACGGCACCGCCCAGGTCCAGGCCGTCAGCGACCGCACGGTTGAACCGGGCGTTCTCATGCCTCCCGCCCCGCCGGAACTCGAGTTCCGGAAGGTCCTCAAGGTCCTGCAGTTCCACGGGGGAAAGCCGGGGCGGGGCCACCTTTGCCGCGCCTTTGCCGCGCACTTTATCCATGACCCTGAGCCTAACGGCGGGCACCGACAAGATACAGCACGCGGAATCCGAGGGCCTTGCAATAGTAAGCAAGCTTTGCTTATCGTGAAAGGGCACGGTTGATCGACGGAAACGAAAGGAGGCCGGAACCATGGGCCTCGGAGACAAGATCAGTAACGCGGCAGAGGACCTTGGCGGCAAGGCCAAGGAAGCTGCAGGCAACGTGACCGATAACGACCGTCTGAAGGCAGAAGGCCAGGCCGACCAGGTCAAGGCAGATGCCAAGAAGGTCGGCGAAAATGTCAAGGACGAGTTCAAGCGGGACTAGTTCCTTGCTGGTGCAGCCGTAGCGAACGGCGTGCTGCAACAGCCCCACGGCGGTGGATCCACTGGATCCACCGCCGTTTCGCTGTCGAGATCCCATCGACAGCTGAGTACGTGTCGTTTTAAGGCGTCATAACGGCACGTACTCAGCAATCTATGGGATTCACCATCCACTGCGGGTGGGAGTGTGCCCCTTCCGGGAATCCTCGGGCATGGTCATTTCTGCCCGGAAGCCGAGCAGGCGGATAGGGCGGCCCGGCTCGATTTTTGACACCAGATCGAGCGCCGCCGCCAGGACGACGGCGGGATCCGACGTCGCCGGGATCTTCCGGCCGAAGGTGGTGGTGCTGAACGGGGCATACCGCACCTTCAGCGTCAGGCCAACCACCGGCCGCCCCTCGGCAGCAACATCCTCCAGTACCCGGGCAGCCAACTCCCTGACGGCGTCGTCAATCTCCGCAGCGTCTGTCAGGTCGTGCTGGAAGGTTGTCTCTCGGCTGTGGCCCCGCGCCACCCACGGCGTATCGTCCACCACGCGGGCTCCGTCACCCCGCCCAAGCTGGGCATACCAGGGACCCATTTTGGGGCCGAACTCCGGGACGAGGTCATTAGGGTCCGCGGCCGCCAGGGCAGCAACGGTCTTGATGCCCAGCCTGGCCAGGCGCTGCGACACCTTGGTTCCCACACCCCACAGGTCAATCGTGGGCCGGTCCCCCATCACCTCGAGCCAGTTGCCCTGCGTAAGCCGGAAGACGCCGGCAGGCTTGCCGAACCCGGTGGCGACCTTGGCACGGACCAGGGTGTCACCGATGCCGATGCTGCAGTGGAGACTTGTTTCCACCAGGACTGCCTTCTGGAGTTGCCGGGCCCAGGCCTCCGGATCCGCCGCCTCAATGCCAACGAATGCCTCGTCCCAGCCGAGCACCTGCACGGTGGCTCCGGGCTGTGAGCGCAGCACGGCCATGACCTTCTCCGACGCTTCAAGGTACGCCTCGTGGTCCACGGGCAGGATGACAGCGTCCGGCACTTTCCGCGCCGCGATGCGCAGAGGCATTCCCGAACCCACGCCGTAGGCCCTGGCTTCGTAGGACGCGGTGGACACCACTGCCCGCTCGGTGGGGTCGCCGCGGCCGCCCACGATCACCGGCTTGCCCGCAAGTTCAGGCCGGCGGAGCACCTCGACGGCGGCGATGAACTGGTCCAGGTCCACATGCAGCACCCAAGGTTCGCTCACATCCCCCAGTCTGCCCCGGGCCGGCGGCGCAGGCCACCCTCCCGCGACCTCCAGGGCTGGACCGTAAAAGGCGGGACTTCCCCGGAACGTCCGGTTAGCCTTGGCCGATGACCATCGTTGACCTGAGCGCTGCAAGCGCCGTCGCAGGCGGCTCCCCGGGCCTGCGCGGCTACCTGGCCGTACCTGAAGGGCCTGGCCCTTTCCCCGCCGTCGTGATGATCCACGAGGTGTTCGGCCTCGATGACCAGACCCGCCGGCATGCGGACCGGCTGGCCCGGGCCGGCTACCTCACCCTGGCGCTGGACCTGTTCAGCGACGGCGGCCGGCGGCGCTGCCTGGTAGGAACCATGCGTGCCATGGCGGCGCGGACGGGCCGGCCCTTCGTTGACATCGCCACAGCGCGAAAATGGCTTGCGGAATCGGAACTGGGCAACGGCAGGACCGGGGTGATCGGCTTCTGCATGGGCGGCGGATTCGCCCTGCTGGTGGCACGGGACGGGTTCGACGCCGCCTCCGTCAACTACGGGCGGCTCCCGGGAAAGCAGCAGGAGGACCTGGTGGAAGCGCTGCGCGGAGCCTGTCCGATCGTGGCCAACTACGGCGGCGTTGACAAGTCGCTGAAGGGAGCCGCCGCGCGGCTCGAATCAGCCCTGGACCAGTTGGGCATTGAGCACAGCGTGAAGGAATTTCCTGCGGCCGGCCATTCCTTCCTCAATGATGAAGAGCTGGGCCCGGCACTTCTCCGGCCGCTGATGCGGGTCATGGGCGTGGGACCGGACCCGGAGTCTTCGCCCGAAGCGTGGCGGCGCATTGAAGACCACTTCGCCACGTACCTGAAGGGCTAATCTCCATCGAGTGCTCCGTAGCTGCCCTTTTGAACGCCCAAAACGGCAGCTACGGAGCAATCGACGGAAAACGCCGACGGCGGGCCGCCCCACCAAAAGGGGGCGGCCCGCCGTCGAACTTTGTTTAAGGAAGCGTCAGCTGAAGAGCTCGCTCTTAGGCTGGTTGTTCTTGACCTTCTGCCAGCCCAGCCACAGGACCACCGCAAAGAACGGAATGGTGCCCAGGGTCCACAGGCCCAGGTAGAACACCTCGCCGGACTTGCTGGTCATGGTGTCGAAGCCGATCAGGACCGTGATGGCCAGCAGCCCCACCAGGCCGGCCCAGCTGGTCCACGGCGAGCCGGGCATCGCCAGGCCGGAGGTGACGCCCTTGCGCCGGCGCAGCATGATCTGGCTGGCAAAGATGGAACCCCAGCAGAAGATAACGCCGATCGAGGCGGTGTTCAGGGCCAGGTCGAACGCGTGCGAGCCGCCCAGCCAGATGTTCAGCATGATGCCCACCAGGTAGAAGGCCGCGATGGCAAGGATGGCCGCGTACGGGACGTGCCGCTTGGACATCTTTGTAAGCCACTGCGGGGCATGGCCGTTGTTGGCCATGGTGCGGAACACGCGGCCGATGGAGTACAGGCCGGAGTTGCAGGAAGACAGGGCGGCGGTGATCACGATCATGTTCATCACGTCGCCCACCCAGCCCAGGCCCATCTGGCCGAACACGGTCACGAACGGGGACGTGCCGGCCTTGTACTGGTCGGACGGCAGCAGCATGGCCAGCAGGGTCACTGAACCGACGTAGAACACCACAATGCGGAGGACGACGGCGCGGATCGCCTTGGGCACTTCGCGTTCCGGGTTCTGCATCTCGCCGGCGGTGATGCCCACCAGTTCGATGCCGTTGTAGGCGAAGATCACGGCGTTCAGGACCAGCACCATCACCAGGGCGCCCTTGGGGAACATTCCGCCCTCAGCGGCGAAGAGGTTGGCCACCGACGCGTGGCCGTCACCCACCTGGGCGTTGGTGACCACCATGAAGGTGCCCACGGCCAGGAAGATCAGGATGGCGCCCACCTTGAGGCAGGACGCCCAGAATTCGAACTCGCCGAAGGCCTTGACGCTGAGCAGGTTGACGGCAACCAGCAGGACCAGGGCGGCGATGGCCGAGGCTTCCACCGGGACATTGGGGAAGAAGAACTGGAAGTACAGGCCGATCGCGATCAGTTCGGCGATGCCGGTCATGCCCCAGTTGATGAAGTACATCCAGCCGGAGAGGAAGGCGCCCTTCTTGCCGAACATCTCGCCGGCGTAGCTGACGAACGAGCCGGAGGTCTGGCGGTACATGATGAGTTCGCCCAGGGCACGCATGAGCAGGTAGGCGATCACGCCGGCGATGGCGTAGGAGAAGATCAGGGCGGGGCCGGTGGAGGCGAGGCGGCCGCCGGCTCCCATGAAGAGGCCGACGCCGATGGCGCCGCCCATGGCGATCATGGTGACATGGCGCCTGCCCAGCGTCTTGCTGTAGCCCTCGGCACTGAGGGTGGGGTCGACGACGGCGGTTGATGGTGCCGTGCTGTTCTTTAGGTCTATGGGGGTACTTTGAGGCACAACTGTTCCTTGTGGGTTGGGGGTTGGCCGCATCCGGACTTCGTATGATCAGGCTCACAAAATTCGGCTTTACGTCTCTGGACCTACAAATGTGAGCGCGGGATCCTCGAACTGCCGAAGCTTCACGCGGCCTGACCATCTTACAAGACGGTGCGGGGTGGTACGTGACGCGCACTACACGCTGGCCGCCGGAGATAGGCTGGCGGCATGGCAACAGTCCACCGCTTACCGCCCGCTCCGCAGCCCCAGCTGTACCGCTTTTCCCGCCTGGACCTGGCCACCCTGTGCCTCTACGTCGCCATCGCCGGGTTCTTCGCAGCCGCCGGCGACCTGCTGGCCCCGTTCCTCCGGCAGATCGCCCCGTCGCCTGCCGCCGCGTCCTATGCAGTGAACCTTTTGTTCTATGCCTCGGTGGGAATACTGGCGCTGCTGGCGGCCCGCAGAGTTGCGGTCCGCGACCTCAGGGTGCTGGCAACCCGGCCGTGGTTCACGCTGCTGATGGTCCCGGCAGCCGTAATCGCGATGATGATCCTCACCGCGGTTGTGGTGGCGGCGAACGGGCAGGTGGAGACCTCGGCAAACCAGGCGGGACTGCAGGCACTCATGCAGCAGGTCCCCGCCTGGCTCATGGTTCCACTGCTGGTGGTGGTGGGCCCGTTCGTGGAGGAATACATCTTCCGGCACCTCCTGATTGGCAAGCTCAGCAGGCGCATCAACGTTTGGATCTGCTGCGCCCTTTCCGTGGTGCTGTTCGCAGCGCTTCACATCGTGGGGCAGGAAGCGATCACCCTCACGGCGCTGCTCCCCTACCTGGCCATGGGTGCCACGCTGGTATTCGTCTACATGTGGACCGGGAAGAACCTGATGTTCTCCTACTTCGTCCACGCCGCCAAGAACCTGCTGGCGGTGATCCTGGTCTACGCCATCCCGCCGGAACTCTTTGAGCAGATGCAGAACATCCAGGCGTAGCGCCTGCATGTTCTGCACGGGCAGTCACCCCTGACAGGTGTTCACGCCGGAAGTGTGTACCCGCGGAACGTGAAGCGGTGGCTGCCACTGGTCCGGCCCGCGATGTAGACCTTGATGCCGTCGGCCGCGTTGGTGCCGCCCAGGTAGCGGTAGCTTTCGCCCGGATTGTAAACGGCCGGGGCATCCGGGTCCGTGGGCAAACCGGGCCCGAACTCGACGACATCCCGGCCAACCCGGTAGGTTCCGGTCCCTGACAGCAACTGGAAGGTTCCGGGTGCACCCGCCGGCTGGACGCCGTCGAGCACTCCACCGGGCCGGAACGTGAGCTCCAGGGCAAAAGCGGTGTGGGTGCCCGCGAAACCGATGTCCAGGCCAACGTGCCCGTCGCCACAGTCCACACTGATCTCCGTGGCCAACCGGTGGACGTCCGCCGGCCGGGCAGTGAACTCCATCCCGGCGCTGAACCGGCCTTCATGCTCCAGCGCGTATATTCCGTCGGCCCTCAGTTGCTCCGGCGGCAGCGGCTGGTAGAAGCTCGCTTCCAGCTCTTCCCGCAGGACCACGGAACGGCCACGCCGGGCCGTGTGCTGGCTGCGGAACGGCCCCAGGTCGAAGAAACTCCTGGACAGCCGCACGTCGGACAGCACCGCTGCACCGTTTCCGAAGCGGAGGAAAGTGGGGTTGGTGGCGAGGCCAGACCCCACCCCCGGGACCAGGGAATCACAGCCGCCGAACACCGTGGCCACGGTACCGGCAGAGCGGAACCGGAAGGCACCGCAGCTGTCCAGGGCCGCCTCCACCGGAGCGAGGGCGGCAGGCAGGTCCAGCGGCAGGGACAAAGCAGCGTCCGACGGCAGCGCGGGCGGAAGTGCCCCGGCCAGCCACGGATCCAACCTGGTGAGGGCCAGCAGCTTGGCGGGTTCGTGGAGTGGAAGGGCGGCCAGCCAGGCGGCTGCGGCTGCGAAATCGGCACGTCCGTCCTGCGTGGCCAGGCGCCGGTAAAGATGGAAGAACGGGGCAGCGCTGAAGGCAAGCCACTGGTCCTGCCGCCGGGAGAACACCGACTCCACGCTGCCGTCCCCGTTGAACCAGGGCAGGAAGGCGGTGAGGTTCCGCCGGACGTGGTCCAGGAGTTCGGGCCGGTCCGTGCTGTCCGCAATGGTCAGCAGGGATGGGTTGGTGACCGCCGTGGCGTAGAGCGGACTCCGTTCCGAATACATGCCGTCCGGCAGCTGGTCTATTCCTTCGGCCAGCCACTGTGCAATCCGCTCCCCAATGTCCTGGCGCGGCTGGAGTCCGTTGATCTGGGCCAGTGCTGCGCAGAGCTCCCACCGGTGGTTGGGCGTGTGGACACCGCCGGCCACCATGGCGTCAATGCTCCTGGCAACGATCCCGGCCAGCCGGGTATCGACGTCGGACAGCAGCGTCGCGGCCGCGTCCGTGGCCCGGATGATCCGTAACGCCAGGCAGAGGTCGTTCAGGGTAAAGGCCGAGTCCGGGGGCGAGGATAGATTCGTGCCGTCGAACAGGCCGGTGGGCCCCTGCAGCGCTTCAAGCCTGTCCAGGCACCCGCCCATGGCTTTCCCCAGCCGTTCCTGGCGATGGAACCCGGAACCGGGCTGGGTGAAGGTGGTTACCAGTGCCAGCAGCCTGGCCATGGCGGGCCGGTGCGCCAGGGCCGGGACGTCGTCGTCGTGCGCTACCAGGAACGCCGCCACGTGCCCGTCCGCCGCTTCCGCCACCCGTTCCAGGAATGCTGTGTCCGCTGTTGCTGTCTGCAATGTTGCTGCCTTTCACTAATCTTTCAGGCCGGCGCTGACGTCCGCGTTCAGTACGTACTTCTGGAAGACGAAGAAGACCAGCACCAGCGGCAGGAGGGAAATCACGGAAGCCCCCAGGAGGACAGGCCAGTCGATGTTTTCCGCACCCACGATGCTTCGCAGCGCCACCTGCAGGGTGTACCACTTGGGATCGTTCAGCACGATCAGCGGCCAGATGTAGTCGTTCCAGCGCCATTGAAAGGAGAAGATGGCCAGTGTGAACAGGATGGGCTTGGAGAGCGGGAGCATGATCCGGAAGAAGATGGCCAGCTCGCCGGCGCCGTCAATCCGGGCGGAATGCAGCAGGTCGTCCGGAACCGTAAGGAAGAACTGCCGGAACATGAACACGCCGGTTGCCGTCAACACGGACGGGACGATGATGCCCACCAGCGAGTTGTACAGCCCCAGGTCCCGGATCACCGAGAACGTGGGGTTCAGGATGACCTCGGTGGGCAGCATGGTGGTGGCCAGGATGCAGACAAAGAACAGCCGCGTGCCCTTGTTGTTGTACTTGGCCAGCGCGTAGCCGGTGCAGGCGCTGAAGAAGACCGTCAGCACCGTGGTCACGATGGACACCGTTGCCGTGTTCAGAAAGTACTGGGCAAAGTCCACCCGTTCCCAGGCATCCACAAAGCCCTGGAACGTCCATTCGCGGGGAATCATGGACAGGGGGTAGCTGAACAGCTCACTGCCGGGCTTGAACGAGCTGAGCAGGAACCACAGCAGCGGCAGCGCATAGATGGCGGCGATGAGCCACATCAGGGCGGTCAGGGGAACGGATGCCTTGGCCCGGATTTCAGTGTTGCCCGGCTGGTGCCGGGCCTTCCTCCGGGCTTGCCGGACGGAGGCCCGCTCCGCACCCAGGGCGGGTTCCTCCGCCACGGCGGGAGGCAGGTTGGCAGCTGTTGCCATGGGTCAGCCCTTCTTCCGGTTGAACCGCAGCTGGATGAGGGCGATGGCCAGCAGGACAACCATCAGCACCATGGAGGCCGCGCTCGCGTAACCCACCTTTGACTGCTCGAAGCCGGTTTTGTAGATGTACTGCACGATCAGGGTGTTCTGCGTCCCCGGGCCGCCTCCGGTCAGCGCTTGGATCATGGCGAACTCCTTCATGGCGTGGATGGTGGAGAGCAGGATGACCATGAACGACGTCGGCGCGATGCCCGGCAGGGTGACGTTGCGGAAGCGCTGCCAGGCGTTGGCGCCGTCCAGCTCTGCTGCCTCGAGGAGGGACTCCGGAATGTTCTTCAGCGCCGCAATGAACAGCAGCATGTTGAAGGCGGTGCCGCCCCACGCCGACGCGAAGATCACGACGGCCAGCGCCAGGTTGCCGTCGCTGGACCACGGCAGCGGGTTCCCACCGAAGGTGGAGATGACAAAGTTCACAAACCCGAAGTCCTGGCCGAAAAGCCACTTCCAGATGACGCCCACCACGATGGGCGAAATCAGCCACGGCAGGAAGATCACCATCTTTGCCGCGGTGCGGCCGCGGACCGCCTTGCTGACCAACAGCGCGGCGACGCCCAGGGAACAGAGGTAGACCAGCGGAACGGACAACACGGTATACACAAAGGTCCGGCCCAGCGCGGCGTAGAAGCCGGCATCGGCGAAGAGCTTCTGGAAGTTGGCGAGGCCGATGAAGTGCAGTTTGCCGATCCCGCGGTAGTCCGTGAAGGAGTACAGCAGCCCCAGCGCCCCCGGCCATACGAAGAACACCAGGAAGAGGACAACGTTGACGCCGATCAGGACCAGCGGGGCGATGACATAGCGGTTTCGGCGCTTCTGTGCGGATTTGCTGCGGACAGGCGCCGGCGCCGGTGCGTCCGGCGCCGGCGCAGTGCTGATGGTTGGTTGCGCCACGGGATCAGGCGCCGTTGTAGAGCTTCACGATGTTGTCCACCGTGGTCTTTGCGTCCTGGCCGCCGGAGAGCATCTTGACGGTCTCCTCGCGCAGCGGGTCGCCGGAGAACGGCGTCTCGGCGTAGGCCTCGGCCACCACGCGCTTGATGGCGTTGTCGCCCTTGGCCTGGTTGCCGGAGATCTGCTGCTGGTACAGCTCAAAGGAAGGCTGCTGGAACTGGTACTCCACCTTGAGGTCCTTGGCAGGCAGGTATCCTCCCAGCTGCGCGAACTCGATGTAGTTGGCGTCCTGGTAGAACCAGTCAATGAACTTTTTAGCTTCCTCGTCCGCACCAGTGTCCTTGAACGCGACCATGAACCCGCCGCCGAGATTGGTGGCGTTGACTTCCTTCTTCGGCAACGGGACTGACAGCCATTCGAAGTCCTTGATGTTCTTGTTGAAGTCCGCAACCTGCCAGCTGCCGGAGTAGTATGCGGCAACCTGGCCGCTCTTGAACATGGCGTTGCCATCCTCGCCGCTGAGCCAGACGGACTTAGGCATGGTCTGGTCATCGTTGATCTTCCGGAAGTACTCCAGGGTCTCCACGGCTTTGGCGTCGCCGGCGTATTTGCCGTTTTCCTTGGCGAAGGCCGTGCTGCCGAACTCGTACATCATGGCGCGCAGGCGGTGTCCGGAACGGTCCATGACCACGCCGTACTTGGCTCCGGCCTTCTCGCGGACCTGGTTGACGGCGGCTATGAATTCGTCCCACGTCCAGGTGTTCCCGATCGCCGTCGGGTATTTGACTCCCGCCTTATCGAACAGGCTTTTGTTGACGAACAGTCCGACGGCGGTGAGGTCGGACGGGATGGCTGGGATGATGCCGTCCGGGGACTCCTGGAGGTACTTTTCGTCTATTCCGTGGGACTTGGCAATGTCGGTGAGGTCCTGGAGCTGGTTGACCCAGAGCGGGTCAATGCTGGTCACACGGGCCAGCGCCGGGAGGTCGTTTGCCGTGGCTGCGTTCTTCAGTTTGGTGGTGATGTCAGCCGTGGGAACGTCCACCACTTCGATGGTGATGCCGGTGGCTTCCTTGTACTTCTTCGCCGCCGCGGCAAACGCGCCGCCCTGGTTGGTGTCGCCGGACAGGACGAGCTGCAGGGTCTTGGCGCCTCCGTCAGAGGACCCGCCTCCTCCCCCACAGGCCGTGAGGCCCGCGGCCAGGGCTGACAGCCCGAAGGCCGTCAGGCCGAACTGGCGGCGGCTGATGCTGGAGATTCTTGTCTTCTCTGACAATGCTCTGTCCTGTCTCTCGGTGTGAGGGAAAACCCTTTCCGAAGAAAACTGTGACCTATGTCATGACATAAAGTCAAGAATACTTTTCAGCAGCTTTGCCCTTGGGTCCTCCTTTCCCCGGCATCTTCCGCTTCGCCCCGGCCGCCTCTACCGTTGACGGATGGGACTGAACATCCAGATAGTCATCGATTCCGCCCGCCCCCATGAGCTCGCCGACTGGTGGGCGGAAACCCTTCAATGGGCGGTGGAACCCCAGGACGCCGGCTTCATCCGCTCCATGATCGAGCAGGGGTACGCCACCGAGGGCCAGACCATGACCCACCGGGGCAACCTGGTGTGGAAGGACGGTGCCGCCATCAGGCCACCGGAAGAGATAGAGTCCAAGGCCCCCGAGCGGCGCATCCTGTTCCAGACCGCGCCCGAAGGCAAAACGGTGAAGAACCGGGTGCACTGGGACGTCCGGCTGGACGGCCGGGACAAGGACGAGGTCCGCAGCGAACTCGAGGCCCGGGGCGCCTCCTTCCTCTGGTCCGCGCGGCAGGGCCCGCATTCCTGGCACACCATGGCCGACCCCGAGGGCAACGAGTTCTGCATCAGCTGACGCCGATTACTAGACTTGGACGGTGAGCAACCAGATCCCCGCCCCGGTGTCCGATGTCTTCGATCCCACGCGCTGGCGGGTGGTCTCCGGCTTCGAGGACTTCCAGGACATGACCTACCACCGGCAGGTGGAGCGGGATTCCGACGGCGGCTGGGTACGTGACCTGCCCACCGTCCGGATTGCCTTCAACCGCCCGGAGGTCCGCAACGCGTTCCGGCCGGGCACCGTGGATGAGCTCTACCGGGCCATGGACCACGCCCGGATGACCCCCGACGTCGCCACCGTCCTGCTGACCGGCAACGGCCCCTCCCCCAAGGACGGCGGCCACTCCTTCTGTTCCGGCGGCGACCAGCGGATCCGTGGCCGGGACGGCTACAGATATGCCGACGGCGAGACCCAGGAAACCATCGACCCCGCCCGGGCCGGCAGGCTGCACATCCTGGAAGTCCAGCGGCTCATGCGCACCATGCCCAAGGTGGTCATCGCCGTCGTTAACGGCTGGGCAGCGGGCGGCGGGCATTCCCTGCACGTGGTCTCAGACCTCACCATCGCCTCGCGGCAGCACGGAAAGTTCAAGCAAACTGATGCCACGGTGGGAAGTTTCGACGCCGGCTACGGGTCCGCGCTGCTGGCCCGGCAGGTGGGGCAAAAGGCAGCACGGGAGATTTTCTTCCTGGCCCGCGAATATTCCGCTGAAGACATGGTTCGGATGGGCGCCGTCAACGAAGCCGTAGACCACCAGCGGCTCGAAGAGGTCGCCCTGGAGTATGCGGCGGACATCGCGCGCCAGTCCCCACAGGCCATCCGTATGCTGAAGTTCGCCTTCAACCTCGCCGACGACGGCCTGGCCGGCCAGCAGGTATTCGCCGGTGAGGCTACCCGCCTGGCATATATGACGGACGAGGCCGTGGAGGGCAAGGAGGCCTTCCTGCAAAAACGCGACCCCGACTGGTCACGCTTCCCGCACTACTTCTAAGGCAGGACGCCAATGAACAGCGAAGAAACCCCGGCATCTGCCCCCACCGGGCCCCTGAACATCGAACCCGCCCTGAAAGCCCTCGCGGCCGCCCTCCATGGCGAGGGCCCCGCCGTCGAACTGTCCGTGGGCCCGGACGGTGCGCTGGTGGTGGGCCACGTGGAAACGCCTGGCTGCGATGACGCCGTGGCTGTGGTCCGCACCTCAGGTTCCACCGGCACACCCAAAGCAACCCTGCTGACCGTGGAATCCCTGGCGGCCTCCTCCATGGCCACGGCCCTGCGGCTCAAGGGCGAGGGCCAGTGGCTGCTGGCGCTGCCCGTCCAGTTCGTTGCCGGTATCCAGGTGCTGGTGCGGTCCCTGTTCGCCGGCACCCGGCCCTGGGTCATGGACATGTCCGGCGGCTTCACCCCGGAGGCCTTCACCGCCGCCGCGCTGGAACTGACGGACAAGATCCGGTTCACGTCCCTGGTGCCCACCCAGCTGCAGCGGCTCCTGGACGATCCCTCGCCGGACACGCTCGCCGTCCTCCGCCGCTTCAACGCCATCCTGCTGGGCGGCGCCCCCGCTCCGCCGGCCCTTCTGGCAGCTGCCCGCGACGCCGGGGTCCGGGTGGTCACCACCTACGGTTCGGCCGAAACTTCCGGCGGCTGCGTGTACGACGGCTACCCCCTGGAGGGCGTCTCGGTCCGGGTGGCCGAGGACGGCCGGATCCTGCTGGGCGGTGACACGGTGGCCGCCGGCTACATCGAGGCACCGGACGAGGAAACCGGAACCTTCTTCGAGGAGGACGGCGTGCGCTGGTACCGCACCAGCGACCTGGGTGCCATTGACGACGACGGCCGGCTCACCGTGCTGGGCCGGGCGGACGACGTCATCATCACCGGCGGCGTGAAGGTCTCCGCGGGGCACGTCCAGGAGCAGCTGGAAAAGTCCGACGCCGTCGCCTCAGCTTTCGTGGCCGGGGTACCGTCCGCGGAATGGGGCCAGGCCGTGGCGGCCTACGTGGCCCTCGCCCCCGAAGCCGCTGCCCGGCACCATGCCGGGGACGCCGCCGTCGTGCTCCAGCAACAGTGGCAGCAGCAGCTGGGGGTCCTGGCGCCCAAAACCGTCCTCACCGCACCGGCCCTGCCGATGCTGCCCAACGGCAAACCGGACCGGCTCGCCATGACCGCCGAACTCAGCGCCCTGCACGGGGGAAAGTAGAGTTGGACCTGCACCACCGCGGCGGGTGCGCACGTTCCGTCCTGCCGTCTTACCGAAACAACACGAGGTACTAACCGTGGCCACAGCCGCCCAATGGATCCAAGGCGCCCGACTCCGGACGCTGCCGGCAGCGATCGCGCCTGTGCTGATCGGCACTGCCGCCGCCTACGAAATGGACTCGTTCCTCCTGCCCAACGCCATCCTCGCGGCGCTGGTGGCCCTCCTGCTCCAGGTGGGCGTGAACTTTGCCAACGACTATTCGGACGGCATCCGCGGGACCGACGATGACCGGGTGGGTCCGCTGCGGCTGGTGGGCTCCGGCGCCGCGAAGCCTGAACACGTCAAGTGGGCGGCGTTCGGAGCCTTCGCCCTGGCCATGGTGTTCGGCCTGGTCCTGGTGTTCCTCACCCAGGCGTGGTGGCTGATTCTGGTGGGGCTGGGCTGCGTCATGGCCGCCTGGGGCTACACCGGAGGCAAGAACCCCTACGGCTACATGGGCCTGGGCGATCTCTTCGTCTTCGTGTTCTTCGGCCTGGTGGCCACCTTGGGCACCACCTACACGCAGGCCGGCCACATCAGCCTGTCCGCGGTCATTGGCGCCATCGGCACCGGATTGATCGCCACGGCGCTGCTCATGGCCAACAACGTCCGGGACATTCCCACGGACATGCAGGCCGGGAAGAAGACCCTGGCCGTGCGGCTGGGGGACAAGCATGCCCGTGAAAGCTACGTCCTGATGCTCGCCGTCGCCATCCTGCTGGTGGTGATCCTGGCGCCGGGCCGGCCGTGGATCCTGATCGTGCTGCTGCTCATTCCGGCCTGCCTGATGCCGGCCTGGCTGATGATCAACGGGCGGAAGCGCAAGAGCCTGATTCCGGTCCTGAAGCAGACCGGCCTGATCAACCTTGGCTACAGCGTGCTGTTCTCACTGGGACTGATCCTCAGCCACGGGTTCTAGCCCTTGTGGTTGCTGCCTTTGGCGTTGTTGATGGTGATGTCCGGATTGGCGTCAAGCAGGGCGTCCTCGGCGTTGGCGTCCTGGACCTCGCCGGCGGAACGCAGCGGCTTGGCCTTCCCTGAGAATCGGTGCTGCAGGGCTGCTGCGGCGGCGTCGCGCTGCTTCTGGAAGAAGAGGTAACTGATGGCAAAGGCAATCAGCGCGGCGCAGATCACGGACATCAGCACTCCCACCTGCAGAAGCGCGAACAGGGCAAACAGGGGCACGAAGATCGCCAGCCGGATCAGGGAATATTTCAAAAAGGCCACTATTCAAGTTTAGCCGCCTCCGCCAGCGGTCCCTGCGCGTCCTGACGATAGACTTAATGGCATGCTCTTCCGTGTGGCTTTGGCCGTCGCAGTCCTCGTCATCTTCGTGTATGGCCTGGTGGACGTGATTCGCACTGAGGGCCGCCTGACCCGTGGAATATCAAAACCGGCCTGGATCATCGTGCAGATCGTCCTGCCCGTCCTGGGTGCCATCCTGTGGCTCGTGATCGGCAGGCCGCGCGGCACGGCGCAGCCGCGCCCCAGCTACCCGCATCCCACCGCCCCCGACGATGATCCGGATTTCCTCCGCAACCTTGAGGCCCGCCGGCGCAACCAGGCCGAGGCGGAGCGCCTGAAGAAGCTCCGGGATGAGCTGGAGGCGAAAGCCAAGGAGGACGGCGGCAAAGGCCGGCGCGGCACCGATGAACACGATGCCGACGGACTGAAGTAGGGTCCATGGCGTTCCAACCCGGCGGAGATGAGGGGCGCCTGCCTGCTCCCCCACCGAGGCCCGGCCTGTCCTACTCCGCGCCACCGCCCATCCCCGTCACTCCCCCGCTGCCCCGGGTTGTCCGGACGGCCCGCACGCTTTGGGTTCTCAGCTTCGTCGCTGGGCTGGCCGTCCTGCTGGGATCGTTTGTGGCCCGTGACTCCAACCTGCAGCGGCTTCGTGGGGTGGTCGCGGACATGGCGGCGGGCAGCGACGCCGAATCGGTGGGTACCGCGGCGGAAATCGTGTTTTGGGGCAGCATTGGCGCCCTGTTGCTGGTGAGCGCGCTCGAAGCAGCTTTCCTGGGCGCCGCGCTGGGCCGCCGTAACTGGGCCCGCTGGGTCTTGCTGCTGCTGCTGGCCGCCCACGTTCCCGTCCTGCTCCTGGCATCGGCGTTCCTTGTTCCCAGCGGCGCCGAGGGCAGTTACGTAGTCATGCTGTGGGGCGCCGGCCTGCTCCTTGCGGCCTCCGGGATGGTATTTCTGTTCCTGCCGGCCGCCGGAACCTGGCTGAAACGCAAGGCTGCCTGAAGCGGGCGCCTGGCTGGAGCAGGCGCCTGGCTGGAGCAGGCGCCTGGCTGGGGACCTGCCCTTCCTACGCCGACCGGGCATGGCTGTCCCTGTCCGCCAAATCCGCCAGGACACCCTCACAACTGCGGATCACCACCCGGCAGGCTTCAAGGGCGGATCTGGGAGTCAGCGGGCTTTCAGAAACCCTGCGCCAACGCGCAAGGCAGCGCCGCGCCTCGGCGGCCAGCACATTCAGGCTGGAGCCGGCCGCCAGGCCCAGCCGCAGATCCGGAGCGGTGCCGTGGCCGCCGATGAGCCGTTCAGCTTCTGCCGCCAGTTCGGGGGCAAGGTCCACCCCGGTGGTCCGGAGGGCTGCCAAGAGCCGGAGCTCACGGAACTCATGCGCGTTTGCCTGCAGCCGCTCCAGGGACGCCGCCAACTGTTCCGATCCTTCGCGGGGACGGCTGTCCAGGAGGTTCCCCACCGCAACCAGCGCTGTCCTGGCCTTGAGCGCCTCGGCCCGCGCCTGGAACTGCCGGTCCAGTACGTCCAGCAGGGGGTCCAGGCCGCTGCGGCGGGCCAGTTCGTGGGCCAGCGGCGTTGGTTCCGGGTATCCGTTGCGGATGAGGACAACGGCCAGCCGGATACCGAAAAGCCCGTAGCGCGCCAGCAGTGAGGAGCGTGCTTCTTCCGTTAGTCCCTCAGGTTCCCTGGCCCGGCGGAACCTGTCGGCCGAAAGCATCATGCGTTCGCGTGCGGCCCGGTCCAGGGTGGCCAGCAGTTGGAGGGCCTCGAAGTCCGGCTGGCGAAGGGTACGGGCGCTCTGGGCAAGCAGTCCGGCGACGGGGACAACGCCCAGTGCCAGCTTCCGGAGGTTGGGGTCCCGGCTGTACCTTTCCGCGATGGTGCCGGCGGACAGCAGGGAGTCGATGCGGCCCGCCCCCACCTCGTCGGCCCGGGACAACACCGCGAGGGCGTTGACGGTACCCGAGCGGCCTGCCCCGGTGTCCCGGAAGGATTCAAGGAACCGGAGGTCGGATGCATGCAGGTGGCGCATCAGGTAGATGACGGCATCAGCTTCCGACGCCGAATCCTCCGGGGTCAGGAACCTTACGGATCGCGCTGACACGTCCCGGGAGAGGGAGGCGATGCCGGGGGTGTCGATCAGCGTCATGGCCTGCAGGGCCGGGGCGGGCCATTCGACGTCGAGCCGTTCCACGTCTTCTGCCTGGACGCCGTCAAGGACGAAGACCAGGCGCCCGTCCACGCGCTTCAACGGCAGGTTCCGGGGCTCCCCCTTGGCGGGGTGGAGGGTGATGCGGGGGGTATGCCCGTGCCGGTACCATGTGACGATCCGGGTGCATTCGCCGGTATCAGTGGGTGCAATCTCCTCACCGATGATGGCGTTGAGGAGCGTTGACTTCCCTGCCTTCACCATGCCGGCAACGGCAATTCTCAATGGCTCCGCCAGGCGCCGCGCATAGCCGTGCAGCCCAGCAGTGGCCTGCGGGTCGCCGGCGTAAACTTCCAGCGCTTCCCGGATCAGTCCAGCTGCCCCCGCGGTAGTGGACGGTGTCATCCAACCCCCGCCCCGCTGCGGGTCCCGGCGGCAATAACCTCCGCGGCTATGGCTTTAGCGGCGCGATGCAGCGCATCCACCTTTTTGAGTTCGGCCCTGATGTCCCGGATGCGTCCTTCCTTCTCCTGGGCGTAAGATGTGGCAGCCTTCTGGGCCGCGGCCACCGAATCCGATAACGACCTGTGGTACTCGTCCGCGATCTCGGTGAAGTGGTCGCGGATGGTCCGCTGAACCAGCCGGAGCCTGTCCTTCAGCTGCTTTCCCACCTGGAACGTTACGTCGTCGAGCTGGCGCCTCACCAGCGCTTTCGCTTCTCCCTGCCGCCGCTTGAGCCGCGTTTCCTTGTCCTCCCGGTAGGCCTTGCGCCCCAGCAGCAGTCCGGCGCCCACCGAGAGCGGATTGATCAGGGCCATCCCGAAAATTCCCGTCAGGAGGCCAAACATCAGGACCCCGCCGTAGGACCCGCGCATGCCGATCAGGACTTTCTGGATCGGGTTCACGCGCCCCGGATCCAGTCCCGGCATCTGGTCCACCGGGTCCAGCGCGTCCCCTGAGTCATCCACGTGCAGAACGGGCAGTGATACTTCGTCGGCTGCGAAGTGTTCTGCCACGTGTGCGGCCAGCCATTGCGACCGCTCACTGGTCCAGACGAAGGTGTCGGAGACGGCCGCGGCGACGCACTCTTCGAGCCATTGGGAGAATTGGGGCCAGACCGGGCCGGGATCGCCCTGGTCTATGGCCGTCTCGGCTTCCCGCTGGATCCGGCGCAGGCGGTCCCGGAGGTCGTACTCCATGTCGGCAATGAGGTCGTTGATGCCGTCGCTGAGGGTCAACTGCCAGCGCGCGGAGCGTTTCCGCATCTCGTCCGCCTCTGTCTTGGCCCGTTCAAGGTCTGCAAGCATCTGCGGCGTACCGGCAGGGTTTTCCAGGGCCTCAAGCTCGGACTGCAGGGACAGCCGCAGGTTGTCCGTCACGGACAGCAGGTCCTGGCTGACGGACCGGCGCTGGATGCGCTGTGCCTTGCCCACCACATCATTGCGCAGGTGGGCCACCAGGCCGGGGAAACCCGACTCTGCGTTGAGCTCGCTGTCCTGGAGCCGTGAGGCCTCAAGGCGGAGGTCCGCGGACAACGGGAACAGCGGAATGTCCGGAGCCACCTGGTCCAGGTGTGTCCTGTCCAGTTCCTCCACCCGGCGCCATTCCGGGTAGAGGTCCGTCTTGGAGAGGACGGCCGCAACACTGGGGGTGATCCGCATGGCCTGGCGCAGGAACCGCAGTTCCGGCTCCGTGTATTCCTGGGACGCATCCGATACCAGCAGCATGGCGTCCGCGGTGGGCAGGGCGGTAAGGGTGGTGAGGGTGTGCGTGGAGCCCATGCCGCCCACGCCCGGGGAATCAATGATGCTGAGGCCCCCGGTGAGGATCCGGCGGGGCAGGCAGACTTCCGCGGCCACGAGTTTCCTGCTGTTGCCCGGGTTGCCCTGCTCCGAGACGAGCGCCGGGAGCTCTGCCAGGTCGACGGGCCGGCGCTCCACGCTGCTGTCCCCGCCGTCGCCTGCAGCCTCCCCGCCAGGCTGTTCCGGCGCGGGGACCAGCACCGCGGCGGAGGCCGGGTCCCCGTAGCGGACGACGGTGGGCACCGAGGTGGCAATGTCGTCGTCCACCGGACACACCGGTGCATTCACCAGGGCATTGATGAGCTTGCTTTTCCCCTGTTTGAACTCCCCCACCACAATGACCCGGATACTGGGGTCCTGCAGCCGGGCCATGGCCTGGGCCAGCCTCCTGCGCAGGTCCGCACGCTCTCCGGTGCCCACCAGCTGCAGGCCCTCTTCAACGAGCCTCACCAGCTGGCCGGCGGTCATTGGCCCCGGTGCCCTTGCCGGTCCTGCTTCTGCCACAGCAGCCCCCTTTTCCTGTGCGCTGTCGGTACTGCGGGAACAGCCAGGCAGGAGGTCATTGCCTCCTGCCGGGCGGTTACCTCCCGGGCGTAGCGTGTTGGAACCAGCGTGTTACAGCACGGTGGAGTCGTCAACCACCGAATCGTCGATGGTGGTGTCGTTATCGAGGTCGATGTCCGTGTGGCTGGAGTTGTCCTCCGTGAAGTCGAGTTGGTTGTCCGCGACCACGACGCTGTCCTCCACATTGCTCGTGGCCGAGTTGTCCTGGAACGAGTCCTCCACCGCCACGTCGATGTCCACGGCCGTGGTATTGGAGTTGTCCTGGTTGAAGGAGTCCTCCAGCACGGTCGTGGTGGAGCTGTCCTGGTTGAAGGAGTCCTCCACCTCCACGGTGTTCTGCGTGGAGTTGTCCGAGTTGTCGTTGAACGAGTCGCGGACATCGACGTCGGTGTCGGTGCTGACGGAGTTGTCGGAATGGTCCGAGTTGTCGGAATTGTCCGAGTTGTCGTTGAAGGAGTCGTCCAGGTCCAGGTCCGTGTTGAAGGAGTCGGCGATGTCCGTCTCCTCATTGCCGATGTTGACGTCCCCGCCTGCATGGATGGAATCGTCCGTGGACTCATCGACGGAGCGGTCGGTGTTGTAGGAATCCCGGATGTTGTTCGAGTCCTGGAGATCGGCATCGTCACCGGCGGCCACGGCGTGGTCCCCGGCTGCCACCACGGCGTCGTTGTCGAACCACTGCTCCACGTCCCCGTCCGCCCAGATGTTTTGGCTGACCGACTGGTCCGTGACGGTGTCCCGGTCGTCCACCATGGTGGTGCTGGCGGTATAGGAGAAGTGGTTTACCACGTGGTGCAGTTGCTGTACCGCGTGGGCGTGGTCGTCCTGGTCGTAATTCCTGCCGCCATGGGCGGCCCCCTGGCTTCCGCTGTGGACGGCTGATGCACCCACGGCGTGGCTCGCCGAGGCGCCTGCTCCGGCCCACACGTTGCCGGCGCCGGTGTTGTATTCGCGCTCGAACGACGGCGCGTTGACGGTGATGGGTGCATAGTCCAGGACCACGGGCATTGCAGCGTCAACGTCAGCCAGGCACACGTTCCCCAGGCCGTGTTCGGACAACGCCCTCTCCGGGTCATCCAGGAAGGCCTGGATGGCCTTGCGGTTGCCGAAGAGGTGCATCAGGAATTGAACAAGGTCGTTTGCGAGTGTTGGCATATGCGTGGTCCTCACATCTTCGTTGAGTTACGGATCATCCGGCGGAACGCGTCCGGCTGCTTCAAACCTAGGTTCGCTGCCGGAGACAGGGCATCGGGCGCATTCCCCCTACCGGTTGGGTCCGCCCCGGGGCGCTCCCGCCTCCGCTGCTAGGGGCATTAGGGACTACTCCTGTTGCGGGTTCAGGTGCTGGGAGTTCTCAACGCCGAGGGCCACCCTTAAACGGGCCAGCAGGTCGGACCGGTTTTCGGCGCCAAGGCGGCGGCGGATCCGGGCAATGTGGTGTTCTGCCGTCCTGGGCGAAATGTAGATGGCTTCGCCGATCTCACGGTAGGTTTTGCCCTCAAGCACCAGCCTGGCCACTTCCTTTTCGCGTTCACTCAGACCAGAGCCGTCCGGCTGGTGCGCCCTGCCGCCGTTCTCGGCAGCGGTTCCTGTTTGAATCGCGGCCCCGGACATGCCGCCGGCCGGGCTGCCCTGCGGGTGAAGGTCCCGTGCGCAGGAGAGCAGGCGCATCATGTCCCGCCGCTCGTCGGCACGTGCGGCGGCGTGACCTGCCAGCCTTGCGCCCTCCCAGGGCATTCCAACCGCACCGAGCAGCCTGGCCGCACCCTCCACATCAGAGGTGCGGAAGCGGCCGGCGAGCACCGATACCCAGGCTTTTCCCGCAGTGGCCAGGACTGCGGCAAGCTGGCTGTGGGCGGAGGCCCGCGCCAGTGCCGTTGCGTGCGGGGCAAGATCGGCGGGGCTTTCATTCAGCAGCGCGGCCTGGACGCCCGCCCAATGCAGGGGAACGGCCCACAGGGCCGGTTCGCCCAGGCGGCCCAGCAGCCTCCATGCCTCTTCCAGGTAGTGCGCCACGCGCCGCGTCTCCCGCAGGCGGGCAGCAGCGATCAGCAGTTCTCCCCACGGGAGCAGGTTGTAGAGGTCCACCGAGGTATGGAGCATGGCCTCGCGGGCCCGTTCCCACGCCCTGAGGAGTTCCGGAACGTCGCCGTTCCGCCGGGCGAGACCCACCTCGAGTGCTGCGCACATGAACTCGTCCCGCGGGACCAGCGGCCAGTGGTTGACCTTGGCGGCTTCCGTGGCGGCCAGCCGGGCATCCTCGAGTTTGTCCTGCATCATGCACGCCCAGGCCTGCAGCAACAGGAGCCTTGGTTGTGCGGCATTGCCGCCCTGCCCGGCAGCAACAGCAGCCCTGCAGACGGTTTCCGCCAGGTGCGGCTCACCGGTATGCAAGGCCAGCAGGGCTGCCAGGGCGGCTGGCGTCTCCGGCAGCGGAAGTGATGTTCCTGCCGAGTTCAGCATGTCCGAGGCGTGGATCAGCACGGAGATGCCCTGTTGCGGCTTCTCTCCCAGGGATGCAAAGACTCCCTGGCCGGTCTGGACCAGGGTGGCGGCAAGGAGGGTGGGCGACGCTGCCGGCGCCCCGGGCTGGAAGAACGCCTCCGCACCGTCCCGGTCTCCGACTCCTATCAGGACAACGGCGGCAAGGGGCGCCGATACGCCCACCCGTTCCGGCCCCAACCAGCTGTAGACATCGGCTCCGCGTGCAAGCATCCCCCGTTGCGCCCACACGGAGGCGGCCACGTCCGCACCCCGCCGGGCATCCTGCGGTTCGGTGCTGACCAGGAGCGTGTCGATGGTGCGGGCAGCGGCATCCAGTTCACCATCGCCGGCTGCCGCCTGTGCGCGCCGTGCTGCCGTCGCCACCGGATCGGCGCCGGCCAGGAGGGCCTCCTCATAGAGCTGTGACGCGAGCCTGGGGTTGTGCTCCAATGCACTGTCCGCGGCCAGCTCGAGCTCAGCGGCCACTCGGGCGTCAGACAGTCCTCCACGGGCCAGCTCGCGGGCAAGGCTTCCCAGCCGCTGTCCCGTCGAGGTGAACACACCCACAAGCTCACGCTGGAGCGCGTGCACCTTGGCAATGGGTGTGGCGGCCAGCAGTGCGTGCTGCGCCGTCCCCACCACAGTGCCGTCCGGCCTCAGCAGCCCGGCGGCCTCTGCCCGGTCCACCAGGGCATCAAGGTCCTCCACCCCGCCGTTGCCGAACTTCTGCTGCAGGTCCGCAGGCAGCGGCCCCGGCAGGGCGAAACCCACCGACAGCGCCAGCAGCAGCTCCCGCACCACGGCGTTGGTGCCCTTCAGCTGCCTGGCCATCAGCTCGGCGGCGTGCAACGGGTGCCCCTGGTCCTCCGGTCCTGCGAACGCAGCCTCCAGGTGTTCCTCCCGCTGAAACTGCACGTCCTGATACTGCCCGTTCTGATGCTGCATGTCCTGAAGCTCCGCTCCGTGGATCTGCCCATCCATATCAGGCCGCCGGAGAGGTGGTCGGGGCCGTTTCCACGGCTGCTTCAACAGAAGGGGACGCGGGCTCAAGCGGTGTCTCTTGCGGCAATGACGTAGCTTCCACGGCCACCTCCGTTAGGGTCGTCGAGGGATTCGGGTCAGATGTTGGACTTGTGCTGTCCGGCGAGGTGGGCGGGGTGGTTTCCCCTGTGGACGGATCGGTCGCAGGAGGAGTGGTGGTGTCACCCGTCCCGGAACCGGTTGGAGTTTCGGTGCCTGAGCTCTGCGTGGGTTCGCCTGAACCGCCGGGCTCCTGGGTATTCGAAGGGGTCCCGGACGGAGTGCCTGAATCGGTGCCTGACGGAGTCCCGGAAGCGGTGTCCGAAGGGGTCCCGGAGGAGGTGTCCGAAGGAGTTCCGGAAGGGGTGTCCAACGGGGAGGCGGGATCCACGGTAACGGCCCCGGGAACAGTCCCTGACCCGTCCGGCGTCCCACCGGAACCGGCGAGTGGATCGGGGGCGGCAACTCCGCCTGCCACGACAGGTCCGTCCGCAATGGCGCTGCTTCCCGGCCCCGGCCCTTCACCGCCGGCTGCCTGCCCGGCGGGGGGTGCGGCAGCTGCTTCCAGTCCAGGCTCTGCGGCAAGGGGTTTCCTGGCGCTGGCCTCGACGCCTGCAAAGGGTCCGGGGACCGCCGCTGCCGTTGTTGCTTCCCCGGCACCGGCCTCGGCGGCACCGGCTGCATCTGCGCCAACTGAGCCGCCCGTAGTGCTGGCACCGGCCTGCGGCACGAACATGGCCGTCAGGCTGCCGAAGCCGTCCGGGCTTTGGGCGGCAGTAGCCGTGAGGACCGTCAGGAGAGCGGCGGCCGCGGCAACAGCGGTCACTCGGACGGTAGGTTTTGGAGCGTGCGCGCCCCCGGCACCGTGCCGTGCACCGCGGACGGTGCCTGGCCCTGCAGGCGCACCTGCCGCCGTCGTATATTTGCGTGACCAGCTGGGCATTGCCGGGCCGGTTGGCGCGGGTGGCATGTCAGAGAGTACGACGGCGGATGGAGCCTCTGCGGCGTCCGCTTCGGTGACTGCCGCTTGGGATTCGACTGCTTCAGCTGCGGCGTGGGCAAGGACGGCCGCTACGGCGGCTCCCAGGCAGATGGAGGACTTGGGATCGGCGTCCACGGCGATGGGCCGGTCCAGCTCCTCGGACACCACCTGGGCCACGAGGGGAATCCGGGAGGAGCCGCCGATCAACAGCACCGTGGACAGGTCTGCCGGCTCCAGGTCGAGTTGGGCCAGCGATTGCTCCAGGGCTTCCACCGTTTCCCGCACGGGCTCTTCGATCAGTGCCTCGAACTCTGAACGGACCATGCGGACCTGCTGCTGGACGCCGGGAAGCAGCACCGGAATGCTGGCTTCACTGTCCGCAGAGAGTGCTTCCTTGGCCTCCACGCATTCCCGCCGCAACCGCGTCAGGGCCCCCAGCACCGCCGGATCGCTGGTGTCCAGGCCTTCCAGCGCGTTCCCTGTATGCGCCGCCACGTAACGGAAGACGGCGGCGTCAAAGTCGGCGCCGCCCAGGTCTTCGATGCCCTCCGGGCGCCCCAGGAGCTCAAAGCGGCTGCTGCCGCACTTCCTCAGCACGGCGGTGTCGAAGGTGCCGCCGCCGAGGTCGTACACGGCAATGGTGCTGCCTTCCTCCACCCGCACCTGGGATGCGTAGTGCAGGGCTGCGGCCTCGGGTTCGGGAAGGAGGGTGACCTTCTCCAGGCCATGTGCGGCGAGGGCATCACGGATCACTGAGAGGCGGTGGCTGCCCCAGGCTGCGGGGTGGGTCAGGAAAACGGCCGACGCCGGACCCCCCTCGCGTTCGGCGGCCCGGTCCGCCACCCAACGGGCCATGGTGGCGAAGACGTCCTCCGGCTGCAGCGCCAGGGTGCCCAGGACGAACGGGACGTCGTCGCCAATCCGGCGCTTGAATTCCCGCACTACGCGTTCGGGCGAGTCCAGTCCGCGGCGTTCCGCGGCCTCGCCCACCAGGACCGCGCCTTCCTCGGGGTAGTACACCACGGACGGCACGGAGGCTCCACGCGCACCGAGGGGCAGGCACTCGGGCACGGCGGAGGGACCGTGGTGAAATCGAACAACGGCAGCTGCCGTGAAACTGGTCCCGACGTCAACGGCGAGAGCGTAGCTCATGGGTACCTCGGAAAGCTGGTGTTTCACCTGCAAGCTTCATCACAGGGAACGTCACAAACGTAGCATTACCGAAGGACCGGGGAACACCCCTGTTGGTACATCGAATGGTTATTTACCGGGCAGTAGCCGTAACTGAGTGCCGTCACCCGTTTCGGGTTCAAAAAACCCCGGTTTTTAGGGCCGGAAGGCCCTGTTCCAAGGGCCTGATGATCCTCCCTAGAGGCCTGAGTAGGAGTGGAGCCCGTTGAAGAACTGGTTCACGATGGTGAAGTTGAAGATCACGCAGAGGTAGCCCACGATCGACAGCCACGCTGCGCGTGTTCCGGTCCAGCCGCGGGTGGCACGTGCGTGCAGGTAACCGGCGTAGACCACCCAGATCACGAAGGTCCACACTTCCTTGGTGTCCCAGCCCCAGAACCGGCCCCAGGCTTTCTCGGCCCAGATGGCACCGAACATCAGGGTGAAGGTCCAGCCAATGAAGGCGATGGCGTTGATGCGGTAGGAAAGGTTTTCCAGGCTCAGCGCGGACGGCACCAGGCGCATGAAGCCGAGCTTGTCGGCGCCGCCTGCCGCCACGGTCTTCTGCCGGTGGGACTGCACCAGCTGCAGTGCGGACATGGCAAAGGTCAGCGTGAACAGCGCCGAAGACAGCACAGCGATGGAAACGTGGATGACCAGCCAGTAGCTCTGGAGGGCGGGAACCAGGTGGCCCACCGGGGTCCAGAACGCCACCGAGGCAGCCACCAGCATGATGACCACCAGGCCCACCACGAAGGTACCCAGGAAGCGGAGGTCGCGGCGGATCAGCGAGAGCAGGAACACGGCCGCCACCAGGAACGCGCCGGTGGTGAGGAACTCATACATGTTGCCCCACGGCACGCGGCCTGCGCCCAGTGCCCTGGTGACCACGCCGGCGCCGTGGATGACGGCCGCGAGGGTGGTTACGGCTACGGCGACCCGTGCCGGAACCCGGCGCTCCGCAGCGTACTTCATGTCGCCGTCAGCCGTTACAACGCCGCCGGTTCCTGCGCGGCCGGTCTTGGCAGCGGACGACGACGGACGCTCTGCCCGGCCTGCCGGCCCGTCCAGGCGGGACTCGACACTGGATCCTTCGGGTTCCCCCGCCCCGGCAGCAACACCGGCGGCTACCGGGACCTTGGCGGCAGCACTTGCCTGGGCGGCCTTGAGGTCCACGGCGCGCAGCGCCTTGCTGCTCTTGGCCAGGTCCCAGGCGAAGGCGATGAAGGCCACGGTGTAGGTACCCGCCGCCAGCAGCATGAAGAGTTCGCTGTACTGGCCCATGGTTTCGTTGATTCCGAATGGCATTACTGGTCCTTTTCGGGCCCGGTGGGGCCTGCTGGGGTGGTGACGGGGCCTGCGGCATTGTCGGCGGAGCCTGCGACATTATCGCTTGCCCTGCTGGGAGTTCGCTGGGACTGGACATCGCCTTGAGAGGCAAGGACTTCAGAGGCAAGGTCCTGGGACGCAGAGCCTTCAGGGTCGGTGTCTTCCGGCAGCTGCCACTCGGTGGCGAAGAGTTTCCGGAGGGCTGCTGCCTCGCCGGCCAGGCGGTGGTCCTCGCCACGGGCCAGGAGTCCGTATTCCACCATGGTGCGGCCGTCGTCAGCGGTGCCCGTCCGCACCCAGACGCGCCGGCGGTTGACGTAGAGCGAGAGGATGAGGCCGGCCACGGCCAGCAAAGCGAAGACCAGGGCGTAGGCCTGTCCGGGGTTGTGGTGGATGTCCACGCCGATGTACCGCTTCACGCCGTCGAAGCTGATGGTGCCTTTGCCGTCCGGCAGCGTGTAGGTGGAGCCCGGCGCCAGGGTGATGCCGCCGGCGGCCAGGTTCCTGGCGTTGAGCGGGGTCAGGTCCTTGACGTCCAGCTCGAAGACGTTCTGCGGGGCGCCGCTGTTCAGGCCCAGGTCCCCGTAGTAGGAGTTCAGGGTCAGCTGGGGGTTGAACAGCTCCGGGTCTGCGCTGAAGGAGACATTCTTGTCCGTCACGAACGCGGTGGGCAGGAAGAAGCCCACGAAGCCCAGCTGGTCCGGCTGGGCATCGGGCACCTTGATGACCACGGAGGAGTAGTAGTTATCGCCCTGGAGTTTGGCCACCACGGGGCCCTGCATGGCCACGTTGCCGGCTCCGTCCCGGATGGTCACCACCGGTGCGTAGCCGTTACCGGTGAGGTAGATGCTGGTCCCGCCCAGGGTCACGGGATCGTTGACCTTCAGGATTTCCTGCTTGGGCGGGGCGTCCGGGTTTTCCTTGGTGGTGACGGTGGCGGCGAAGTCGATGGGCTGGCCGAACTTGCCCCTGGATTCGCGGTCGAACGTGATGTTGAACTTGTCCAGCTGGAGCGAGTACGGCTGCAGCTGGCTGGACTGGAAGTTGGTGCCCGGGTTGAACTGGTCGTAGCCCACCAGGGTGTTCACGAAGGTGTCGCCTTCCACCAGGATGCGTTGGCCGCTGTACCCGAACAGGCCGCCCGCGGCCACGGCCACCAGCACGCCGATCAGCGAGGTATGGAAGACGAGGTTGCCCACTTCCTTCATGAACCCGCGCTCGGCCCCCAGCGACGGGCGGTTGCCGCCGGCGTCCCGGACCTCAACCCGGTAGCCGCGCTTCCGCAGCAGCCCCGCGGCACCGTTGATGGCGTCCGACGCCGGGATCCCGGCTCCGGCGGGAATCACCAGGGTGCCGTATTCCGGCAGCCGGGAGAGGCGCTGCGGCGTGCGTGGCGGCTGGGAGCGCATGGCTTTGTAGTGGGCGATGGCGCGCGGCACCACGCAGCCGATCAGCGAGATGAACAACAGAAGGTAGATCGCTGAGAACCAGGCCGACGAGTAGACATCATAGAGCTGCAGGGAGTCCAGCAGCTTGCCGTAGTCCGGGTGGTCCTTGATGTACTGGGTCACCACGGCCGGGTTGGCCGGCCGCTGCGGGAACAGGGAGCCGGGGACGGCGGCGACGGCGAGGAGCAGCAGCAGGAACAGCGCCGTGCGCATGCTGGTCAGCTGGGTCCAGGCCCACCGCAGCATGCCCCTGGGCCCCAGGGCCGGAAGGGCGGCCTGGGCCTTTGCTTCCGCAACGGGGTCGGATTGCTTCTTCTTTACGTTCACACGCTCGCTCATCAGATCGGCAACTTCACGTCGGTTTGGAACCAGTACTGCAGCCCTGTCACCCAGGTCCCCCAGACGCCGGTGGCCATCAGCAGCCCGAGCACCACCAGGATTCCGCCGCCGGTCCGCTGGATGGCCAGCCGGTGCTTGCGGAAGAACGCCATGACGCCCATCCCCCGGCGCAGGGCCAGCGCGATCAACAGGAACGGAATGCCCAGCCCCAGGCTGTAGACGAACGCCAGGAAGGCGCCCTTGGCCGCCGAGGATCCGCCGGAAAGGCTCAGCAGCTGGACGGCTGAATACGTGGGTCCGATGCACGGCGCCCAGCCCAGGCCGAAGGTCAGCCCCAGCAACGGCGCCCCCCAGAGCCCGGCCGGTGGTTTGGCATGGATCTTCGCGTCCCGCTGGAGCCAGCTGAAGCCGCCCATGAAGACGATGCCCATGATGATCACCAGGACTCCCAGGAGCTGGGTGATCCACGCGTTCTGGCTGCCGGTGATCAGGGTGCCCAGCTGGCCGAAGGCGCCGCCCAGCAGGACGAAGATCACCGAGAAGCCGAGGACGAACAGCCCGATCCCTGCCAGCATGCGGCCACGCTTTTGCTTTTGCAGGTCCACGCCGCTCAGGCCCGTGACGTAACCGAGGTAGCCGGGAACCAGTGGAAGGACGCAGGGGGACAGGAAGGAGACCAGTCCGGCGAGCAGTGCCACCGGAATGGCCAGCAGGATGGAGCCGCTGAGGATGGCTTCAGCAAAGGGGCTGTTCACGGTCCCGCCCTACTCGGCCACGGCGGCGCTGATGAGGGCCTTCAGGGTGCCCTTTTCAATCTCGCCGAGGACGCGCGAGGCCACCCGTCCCTGCTTGTCCAGGACCAGGGTGGTGGGCACGGCGCCGGGCGGCACCAGGCCGGACACAGACAGCAGGACGCTGCCGTCCTTGTCGTCAAAGCTCGGGTAGGTCAGATTGAAGGTCTTCTCGAACGCCTCCGCCGTGGGCTTTTCGTCCCGGAGGTTGACGCCGAAGAACTGGACACCCTGGTCCTTGAACTCCTGGTGCAGTTCTTCGAGGAGCGGTGCCTCCACCCGGCAGGGGGCGCAGGCGGCGAACCAGAAGTTCAGGACGCTGACCTTGCCCTGGAAGTCGGCGGGGGTTACTGCGGTGCCGTTGAAAAGCGCACCCTGGATCTGCACGGCTTCCTTACGGTCCGCCGCGGCGAACTCGGTCACGGAGCCGTCACCCGCCACATAGTTTTTGTTGTCGCCCGCCTTGGCCTGCTTGGCCAGCGCATCCTCCTGGGCACAGCCGGACAGGCCCAGGGTCAGTGCGGTGAGGGCCAAGCCGCCGGCAGCGAGCATGCTCCGGCGCGAGGGAAGGTTGTTGCTGCTCACGGTCAGGCTCCAGGGGTGCTGGCGGCACCGGGAAGAAGGGATGCCGCGGGTTCGCTGTACTCGACCCGCAAAAGCGAGCCGTCGTCGTCGAACACCAGGGACGTAACGGAGGTCAGGGTGCACTCGCGCTTGCGCGGATCGTGCCACAGGGGCCGGCCTTCGGCACTCAGCCGGGCCGTCCAGATGGGCAGCTGGTGGCTCACCAGGATGGCCTCGGGCCCCCGGGCGCCGAAGTCGCCTGCAGCCAGTTCGATGGCCCGCAGCCGGGCGTCCTGTGCAGCGGCGGCCACCCTCGCGGCCTGCCGCTTGTACGGTTCGCCCCACGACGGGCGCAGCGGGTTGAGCAGGCGCGGCCAGTGGCGCGGCCGCCGGAGCTCGGCCTTGGTGACCTTCATGCCCTCGAAGTAGTTTTCGGCTTCGATGATTCGCTCATCGGTGTGGATCTGCAGGCGCAGGGCTTCCGACGTCGGCCGCGCAGTCTCCTGCGCACGGTCGAGCGGGGAGGCGGCCAGGTAGGTGATGCGGGCGCCGAGCTCGGCGCGCTGCCGAAAGTGTTCTGCGAGCGTCCGGGCCATCTCCTGCCCCAGTTCGGAGAGGTGGAATTCGGGAAGCCGCCCATAGAGAACGCCGTCGGGATTATGGACCTCGCCGTGGCGGAGCAGATGGACAGTGGCTTGGGGCATGTTTACCAGTTTCTCAAAGATGGCGTGCGATCCGAAATCTTCCGCACATGCTTTCTACAAACAGTAGAACTGAAGTTTTTGAAGAAATGTTCCGGAGCCGGGAACAAAACATGCAAATGCATGTTTATACTTGATGCAGCAAGTTAGTTGAGGCTTCAACAGATGAAGGTTCAACAGTAGAACAACCAGCGCCACATACCTATACAAGGAGCAACATCATGGCACTTCCCGCAGACGTCACCACCGGTACCTGGACCCTGGACAACTCCCACAGCGAGATCGGCTTCACGGTCCGCCACGCCGGCATCAGCAAGGTCCGCGGCCAGTTCAAGGAAGCCGCCGCCACCCTGGACCTGGCCCAGGAGGTTGCCGACTCCACCATCAACGCCACCATCCAGACCGCCAGCTTCGATTCCGGCGACGTCAACCGCGACGGCCACGTCAAGGGCGAGGACTTCTTCGACGTGGAGAAGTTCCCCGAGATCTCCTTCGTGTCCAACGGCCTGGTGGCCAAGGGCAACAGCTACGAACTCACCGGCGACCTGACCATCAAGGGTGTCACCCGTCCGGTGACCCTGGAAACCGAATTCAACGGCGTTGCCGTTGATCCGTTCGGCAACACCCGCGCCGGCGTCTCCGCCGAGACCACCATCAGCCGCAAGGACTTTGGCCTCACCTGGAACGCGGTCCTGGAAGCCGGCGGCGTGCTGGTCAGCGACAAGGTTGCCATCAACCTGGAACTCGCCTTCATCGCTCCCGCAGCATAATTTCACCCCCTCAGGGGCAAACCCCGGCACCAGGCCAACCCGCCTGGCGCCGGGGTCCCTTGTTTAACGGCAACTGCTTAACGGCAACCACCTGCGGCAATAGCGTTGGAATCACCCACAACGCCGCCTGCCGGGGGTACGGTGGACTTAAGCCATGCTGGGGGGAAGGCAGAGGACCGATTCCCGGCAGCCTACCCGGATCCCAACCTGCAGAAGGAACGCCATGAGTACTCCTCCCGTCCCGCCACCCGCGCCCCAGGACCCCCATTCCGGCAACGGCCAGCCGGGGCATGACCAGGCCGGCAACCAGTCCGGAGACCAGCAGCCCCGCTACGGCCAGAACGCGCCGCAGTATGGGCAGAATGCCCCGCAGTACGGCCAGAACACGCCGCAGTACGGCTCCCAGCCGCCGGCAGCGCCGCAGTACGGCCAGAATGGCCCGCAGTATGGGCAGAACCCTCCCCAGTACGGCTCCCAATATGGGCAGAATGCACCCCAGGCTCCCGGCTACGGCCAGAATGCGCCCCAATACGGGCAGTCGCCGTATGGCCAGTACCCCTCGGAGCAGCCGCAACCCGCCGGCGCCAAGGGAATCCCGCAGCTGGTGAACATCTCCTTCTGGCTGCTCATTGCGTCAGCCGTCATTTTCGTCGTCGCAATGCTCACCGGCCTCAGCCAGCTGGACGACCCCGCCTACCGGCAGGCCTTTGAGCAGCAGATGGAGGCCGGCGGCGCCACCGGAGTCACTTATGACGACATCCAGGGAGTCATTGCCGGAACCCTGGTGGTGTTCGCGATCATCGGCGTGGCCCTCTACCTGCTGGTGGCCTTCTTTGTCCGGAAGGGCAAGAACTGGGCGCGCATCCTGGGCACGGTGTTCGCTGCGCTGTCAGTGCTGGGCCTCTTCGGTCCCCCCAGCCTGGGCACAATCGGAACGCTCCTGGGAATCGCGGCCATCGTGCTGCTCTACCTTCCCGGGGCCGCCCCGTACTTCCGGAAGCAGCAGCCGTTCGCCAACCCGTACCCGGGCGGCTTCGGCAATCCGTACGGACGGTAGCGGTACCAGCGCTGAAATCAGGCGGCCCGGGATGCATCGCATCCCGGGCCGCCTGATTTAAATTCCTAGGCCGTCTGCCCTGGCGTCTGGGCCCGTTGCGCGTGGTAGGCCAGGATCTGGAGTTCGGTGGCCATGTCCACCTTGCGGAGGTTCACGCCTTCGGGAACCTGCAGCATCACTGGTGCGAAGCTCAGCACGCTGTGCACGCCTGCCGCCACCACGCGGTCGCACACCCCCTGGGCCACCGCGGCAGGAAGTGCCAGCACCACCATGTTGGCCCCCGTACGGTGCAGGACGGTTTCAAGGTCTGCCACGTCGCTGACGCGCAGCCATCCCACCTCGTTGCCCACCACCATCTGGTCGGCGTCGAAGATGGCCACCACATCGAACCCCCGCGATTCAAAGCCGCCGTAGCGCGCCAGCGCCTTGCCCAGGTTGCCGGCGCCCACTATGGCCACTTTCCAGTCGTGGGTCAGTCCCAGGGCAGCGGCAATGTGGCGGCTGAGGTACTGCACCTCATAGCCAACACCCCTGGTCCCGTAGGACCCCACATGCGACAAGTCCTTGCGCAGTGTTGAGGAACTGACGCCTGAGGCTTCTGCCAGGGACTCGGAGGAAACGCGCTCCACGCCCTCGGACAGCAAGGTGTTCAGGGCGCGGAGGTAAATGGTCAGCCGGGCCACGGCGGCAGGAGGTATCTGCTTGGCGATTGGGCCCGTGGCATCCGGAAGGTCCGGGACAGGCTGGGGCGTTGAACCCAGGGATGTCACCCGCACCTCCCTTGCATCGCGTTGTGAGTCCACTCTAGGTCCCTGCCGCTCATGGCTTCAAAACCCGGGCCATCGAAAACCCGCGGCATCCGGGCATCTGATGTCACTGCCGCTCCCCTACTGGGCCATGGCGCGCTGCAGCACGCGTTCCAGGCGGGCCTCGTCGATCTTCCAGAAGTCGCGCTGCACGCCGTCCACCAGCACTACGGGGATTTCCTCGGCATAACGCTCACGCAGGTCGGGCTGGTTGTCCACTTGCTCTTCGCTCCACGTCAGGCCCAATGTGGCAGTGACCCGGGCGACGGCGTCGCGCGCCTCCTCGCAAAGGTGGCAGTCAGCTTTGGTGACCAGGACGACGCGAGGTGTAGCCATGGCTTAACGGTATCGCCGTTCGTGGCGTGCCGGTGACGCCGACGGCGGCCGGCCAGTGGATTGACTAGACTCGAGTCCATGCCCGAGGAGAAATACGTCGCCGTAGTCACGCGGCCGGTTGCTGCGCCGCAGCCGGGCGAGGCGGCGTTTTTCGATGTGGACAATACCTTGATGCGTGGCGCCAGCCTCTTCCATGTGGCGCGGAAGATGCACCAGCGCGGAGCCTTCACCCTGAGGCAGGCGGCTGGTATGGCCTGGCAACAGTTCAAGTTTGTGGCCCGCGGCGAAAACATGGATGACGTCCACGCCGTCCGCGACTCCGCCCTGAACCTGGCAGTGGGCATCAGCGTGGACGACATCAAGGCGCTGGGTGAAGAAGTTTACGACGAAATGATTGCGTCGCGGATCTGGCCGGGCGCCAAGGCCCTGGCCGAGCAGCACCTGAGGGTAGGCCGCCGCGTCTGGCTGGTGACGGCCACCCCCATCGAAGTGGCCACTGTGATCTCCACCCGGCTGGGACTGACCGGAGCCCTGGGAACCGTGGGCGAGGTATCGGACGGCATGTACACGGGCAGGCTGGTGGGAGACATCCTGCACGGCTCGGCCAAGGCCGTGGCCGTCCAGGCCATCGCGGACGCGGAAGGCCTGGACCTGAAGCGCTGCTGGGCCTACAGCGATTCCTACAACGACGTTCCGCTGCTTTCGCTGGTGGGCCACCCGGTGGCCATCAACCCGGACGCCAAGCTGCGCCGCCACGCGCGCGACCACAACTGGCCGGTTTACGATTTCCGGGCCGGCAGGCGCGCCGCCACCTTTGGGCTCAAGGCGGCCACCTTCGGCGGAGCCGTTTACGGCCTTTGGAAGGGCTTCGCCCGCATCCGCGGCCCCCGCATCTAGGTAGCCCTAAGTGACCCTTCTATGGTTCGTCAAGCCTGGGAGGCGCTGGGTGTGGCGGCGTTGAGGGTGCGGTAGATACGTCGGGCGAGGTAGCGTTTCACGCAGCGGCGGATTTCCCTTTTGGTGCGTCCTTCGGTTTGTCGTTTGGTGACGTAGTTGCTGGTCTCGGTGTCGAACGTCATTCTGCTGAGGGCGACCATGTGCAGTGCCCTGTTCAGGGTTCGGTCACCGCCGCGGTTGAGTCTGTGCCGGACGGTGTTCCCGGAGGAGGCTGGGATCGGGCTGGCCCCGGCTAGCGAGGCGAAGGCGGCTTCGGACCGGACCCGGCCGTGGTGTGACCAGGCGGTGAGGCAGATGGCGGCGGTGACGGGGCCGAAGCCGGTTTCCTGGAGCAAAGGTGCGGCTTCGCTCACTTCCACCAGTTCGGTGATCCGGTCGTTGTTGGTTTTGATCTCCGCGTCGAGCTCGCCGATCCGCTTGGCGAGCCGGACTGCTTCTGAGCGGGCGATCGACAGTGCCAGTGGTTCTTCACGGGCGCGCCAGCGGCAGACTTCACGGATCTGGGTTCCCGTGAGGGGTTTGCGGGCGTCAAGGCCAAGGTCGTTGACCCGGGCCAGCGCTGTTAGGGCGTTCACGGCCCGGGTGCGCTCGGTCGTCATCGACTCCCGCGCGGTGACCAGGACCCGCAAGGCGGCCCGGATACCTTCGTTCAGTCGTGGCCTGCGCAACTGATCCGTTTCCAACGGCAGGACGGCCGCGGCGATCCGGTGGGCATCCAACAGGTCGGATTTGCCAACCCCGTGATGGGACCGGGCATCCATCCTCGGTGCTTCGGCGACGTCGTAGCCGGCGGCGCCTACAGCTCCGGCGAGGAGGGCACCATAGGACGCGGCTCCCTCGATCACCCACAAGGTGGCCAGGTCAGCTCCGATGTGACGTGCCACCCAGGCCAGGGCGCGGTTGATCCCGGCGCTGGTGGTCGGGAAGTCCCGGGTTTGAAGCAGTTCCCCGGTTGTGGTGGTGATGATCGCGTAGACATGGTTTTTGGCGTGGGTATCGACGCCGACGACAAACGGGTGCGAATGCGTAACGATAGACATAGCGGTTCTGGCATCTTCCTCTAGACCGGATAGGGTCAGGCCGCGTTCGGCCGGTACCAGTCCGGGTAGAGGTCACTTCGGAACAGCACTGTGACGAGCCACGCCCCCTTAGAGGGGCCGGGCAACCTTCTGATCAAGTCACCGAGGTGGGCCGGGCAGGTGCCGGCCGTCCACCCCAGCGGACGGACAAGTCATTGAAAGGCACCCACAAGGGGGCCAATCGTTTTGTGAGTCACGACCACAGGGCGGAACGGCCAACACCTACTCTGCCAGCCAGTCCCGGACCAGCCACCCCAATCCTCACAGTCGTTTTGGGCCCTCAGAACGACACTTACTGCTACCTGGTTGGGCGGGGGACACAGAAATGCCCGCCGCCTTGGAAGGCGACGGGCATTTCCACGCTGTTCGAAGTATGTCTACTTCTTGTTACGGCGCTGGTGACGGGTCTTGCGAAGCAGCTTGCGGTGCTTCTTCTTGGCCATACGCTTGCGACGCTTCTTAATAACTGAACCCACGAAAGTTCCTTACAAACTAGATGCAGTACCTGTCTGATGGAGAATGTCCGTGGACAGAGCTACGAACTGAACAACTGACAGATTCTTACAATGACGTAAAACGTTCCTTAACAGGGTACCGCCTATCGGGAGCGGCTCAGGACAGGCCGCCTCAGGCGGTCTCGGTGTGGCCGTCCACCACAGCACCCTTGAGGTACTGTTCGACGGCGTTTTCGGGGACCCGGTAGGAGCGGCCGAAGCGCACTGCCGGCATTTCGCCGGAGTGGACCAGGCGGTAAACAGTCATTTTGGAGACTCGCATGACCTCGGCTACTTCAGCCACGGTCAGGAACTTCGCGTTGGAGAAGTTCTGTTCTGCCGACATTTCCCTATTTTCCTTTGCTGACGGATGGACAACAGTGACCCCAGGTACGTGCCAATGCGGTGTTCCGATGCTGAGCCATCCACCAACCACCTAAAAAGATACTCTAGATGTTCCTGTGGCAGATGTGAAAGTAGTGCTTCCCCTATTTCACCCCCTAATTTGACTGCCTCCGCTTCCGTGCCGATGCCGCCAGCTGTTCAAGAACGGACGCGGAAACCTCCCAGTCCATGCAGGCATCCGTGACGCTTTGCCCGTAGACCAGCTCCAACCGCCCGGCTGCATGATCCGCAACATCCAGGTTCTGCGCGCCGCCCACCAGGAAGCTTTCCAGCATCACCCCGGCCACGGCCCGCGCCGCGGCACCGCCTTCCTCCAGCTGGGCTCCGATTTCCAAGGCAACCTCGGCCTGCCGGTGGTGGCTCTTGCCGCTGTTGGCATGGCTTGCATCAACGATCAGGCGGGGATTCAGTCCCTTGCCTGCCAGTTCAGTAGAGGCGCGTTCGACGTCGGCCGCTGAGTAGTTGGGCCCCTTGCGGCCGCCGCGCAGGATCACGTGGGCGTCCGGGTTGCCGGCCGTTGCCACCAGCGCCGCCCGGCCGTCGCCGTCGATCCCCAGGAAGGCCTGGGCAGCCGCCGCGGCACCGCAGGCGTCGATGGCCACCTGAAGGCCGCCGTCGGTCCCGTTCTTGAAGCCGATGGGCATGGAGAGCCCGGACGCGAGCTGGCGATGGATCTGGCTTTCCGTGGTGCGGGCGCCGATGGCACCCCAGGAGATCAGGTCCGCCATGTACTGCGGGCTGATGGGTTCCAGGAATTCGGTGGCGGTGGGCAGGCCCAGCGCGGTGACCTGCTGCAGGAACTGCCGGGCGGTCCGGAGGCCCGTGACCATGTCGTGGCTGCCGTCAAGCCGCGGATCGTTGATCAGGCCCTTCCAGCCTACGGTGGTGCGCGGTTTTTCGAAGTAGGTCCGCATCACGATCAGCAGGTCTTCCCGGTGCTTCTCCGCCTGGCTGACCAGCCGCCGGGCGTATTCCAGGCCGGCTTTGGGGTCGTGGATGGAGCAAGGGCCAACGATGACCAGCAGGCGGTCATCCACGCCGTCCATGATGGCGCGCACTTCGTCGCGTCCGCGTTCGACGACGGCGGCCGCCCGGGCGTCCAGGGGCAGTTCCGCGAGGAGGTCGGACGGAGCGGGCAGCGGAGTGAATTCGCTGACGCGCAGGTTGGAGGTGGACGTGGTGTCGCTGGCGGTTGCTGCGGCTGTTGCGGTGCTCATGTTCGGGGTCCTGTTCCAGATGGGAAGCGGGCCCGGATTTCAGAACCCGCCGGAGAAACGGCGAAGGGCAGAGAATGATCTCTGCCCTGTTGGCTCTGAAGGAATGCTGGATGCGTGTCAGTTAGACGCGGGCCCCTCCAGAGCCAACGAAAAATACGCATACCAACGGTTAGTCATGGAAAAGACCATAAGCCCAGGCCGCCGCGGGCGCAAAATCAGTGTCCGTCACATTCCGTTACCGCCGGCTTTGGAGTCCGGCCACCAGTTCTGCGTGCTTCCGGTCAGTCAGGCGGTACCAGTACATGATGCCGACCGCTGCCAGCACCAGGACGGCGGGCAGCAGTCCGGCGGCGGCCCGGATGGCCATGACCGCCGGGGCGGCCTGCTCCGCCAGGGACGAGGAATACCCGCCCCACGCCAACGCGAAGGCCACCAGCCCGCCGCCGAAGCCCATGCCCAGTTTCCGGGTTGCCGCCAGGAGCGCATAGTTGATGCCCTGGACCCTGACACCCGTCTTCCATTCGCCGTATTCCACCGTGTCCGCGATCAGGGCCCAGGTGAGGATGCTGACCGTTGCGGCGGACAACTGCGCCACGACCATTCCGGCCACTGCCGGCCAGGGCACTCCCGCGGGCGCCAGGAAAACCACCATCCCGCCTGCGGTGCCCAGCAGGCAGCCCACGGTGAAGACAGCCTTCTTGCCCCACCGGGCCACCGGGCGCGGCATCACGACGGCCAGGGCCAGGGTGATTACCACCTGCGTTGCCGCCAGTAACGGAAAGAGATCCACCCGGCCAAGGACGTCACGCAGGTAGTAGAACTGGGCGGCCACGGTGGCGGAGTTGCCCGTCACCAACAGCACGGAGCTGAGGCACAGGACCACCAGGGGCGAGTTGACCTTGAGCGCCTCCACGGTCTGGCGCCAACTGATCCTCGGGACGCTGCCGGCCACCTGTTCCCGGCATGCGATCCCCGTGAATACGTAGAGCGCGGAACCAATCACCGCGAAGGCCAGCGTCAGCACGGTGAAGATCTGCTGGATGTCCCCGCCCCTGCCCAGGAGCGGGGCCACGAAGAACCCGAGCGCAGCCCCCGTGGACAACCCGCCGATGGTCCGGGCGCCGGCCAGCCTGGCCCGTTCCCGGGGGTCCTGGGTCATGGCCCCCACCAGGCAGCCGTAGGGAACGTTCACCAGGCTGTAGGCAAGGCAGACCAGACCGTACGTGCAGTAGGCATACAGGAGTTTCAGCGCTGGTTCGACGTCCGGCACATGGAACACGGCAATCCCGAGCACCAGTGGAACAAAGCCGAAGACCAGGAAGGGCCGGAACTTTCCCCAGCGGGGGCTGTGGAAACGGTCCACGATCCGGCCTGCGGCAATGTCCGTGAAGGCGTTGAACACCCGCGCCACCACCAGGAGCGTGCCGGCAGCGGCGGCGCCAATGCCGGCAACATCGGTGTAGTAAACCAGCAGGAACATGTTGGCGGTACTGATGATCATGCTGTTCGCCGCGTCGCCCGCGCCATAGCCCCAAATGGCGGCCCTGTTCAGTCGCTTCATTTCTCCTCGTCACGGAACGAGAAAACGTTTTCTCATCCCGTAGGGAATCTACCCCAAAAGCTTGCGGAGAAACACCAGCTGCCGGATCCAGTGGTGCTCCTGGCCGCCTTCGTGGTTGTTGAACCGGTACACCTCGATCTCCTTCTCCGCCCCGCCTGCGGAGGAAGCGGACATGCCGGAGCCGTAGGCGTTGAAGCTGGCGAAGACGGTGGACGCCGGGCAGATGTCGTCCATCAGCGCCGCTGAGTACAGTGCGGGTGCGGTGGCGGAGCGCGCCAGGTTCACACCGTCGAAGTAGGCGAGGACGGCAAGCGTGGACTCGTAGCTGTCCCTGTGCCGTGCCAGGAACTGGGCGATTTCCGGGTAGGGCCCGCGCGGGGTGATGTCAATGGCGCGGGGGAAGTCCTGGAGGAAGGGGACGTCGGGCAGCGCGGCGATGACGCCGTCGAGCCTTCCTGCGGTAAGCCCTGCCGTGGCCACCACCAGCCCGCCGCCCTGGCTGACTCCGGCCAGCACCACCTTGGACGAATCCACGTCGGGGTGGGCCTGGGCGGCCTCCACCGCGCGGAAGGCATCCACATAGACCCGGCGGTAGTAATAGTCCTCCCGGCTGGCGATGCCCCGGGTCATCAGGCCGGCGTGGGCAACATCGCCGGCAGAGGGGTGGGGGTCCGCCGTGTGCCCCAGCGTGCCGCCGTACCCCTGGCCGCGCGTGTCCATGATGAAATGCGCGTACCCGGCCTGCGCCCAGCGTGTGTCCTGGTTGACCAGGCCGCGGCCGCCGGAATAGCCGATGTAGTTCACCACCACCGGAAGCCGCGCGCCGGCGTCCCGGTGGGCCGGAAGATGCAGCCAGCCTTTAACCGGTGCGCCGCCGAAGCCGGAGAAGGTGACATCAAAGGTGTCGATCACGGTGAGGTAGTTCTCCACCGGCTCAAAGTGCGCGTCCAGCGGGAAGGCACGCGCCTCCGCAAGGGTGGCATCCCAGAATGCGGCCATGTCCTCGGGCGGAGTGACGGCCGAGGTGTAGCTGCGAAGCTGGTCAAGGGGCAGGTCGAAGAGGGGCATCGTTGTCCTTCGGCTTTCAGTTGTTCGTAGGCCTCACGGGGAGTTCCTCTATTTCTAGCGCACGTACCCCTGGTGCGCGGTGATGAGGGGTTCGTACCGGCAAAGGCTGGTTCCGGCGGCCATGATTCCGCGCAGGTCCGGCAGCCCGCCGGTGGCAGCACCGGCGGCGCGGGCCTGGATGAGCACGTTGCCCAGGGCGGTGGCTTCGACGGGACCGGCCACGACGGGGCGCCCGGTGGCATTGGCGGTGAGCTGGCAGAGCAGGGTGTTCTGCGAGCCGCCGCCCACCACGTGCACCACGTCCACCTCGCAGTCCGCCAGGCGTTCTGCTGCCGTGATGGTTTTGGCGTATGCGGCGGCGAGGCTGTCCATGATGCAGCGGGTGATGGCTGCGGGATCGTTGGGCAGGACGTCACCTGTACGCCGTACCGCCGCCCGGATGCGCTCGGGCATATTGCCCGGGGCGATGAAGTAGGGATCGTCGGCATTGACCTGGGGACCGCCCGCAGGCAATGCCGCCGCGGCGGCGAGCAGTGCGGCCAGGTCGGGTTGGAAACCCTCACTGGCCCAGGTCCGCTGGCATTCGCTCAGGAGCCACAGTCCGCCCACATTGCGCAGGTAGCGGATAGTGCCGTCCACGCCCCGTTCATTGGTGAAGTTGGCTTCCCTGCTTGCTTCCGTCAGGACCGGATGCTGCAGTTCGAGCCCCACCAGCGACCAGGTGCCGGAGGAGATGTAGGCGAATGCGTCATCCCGGGCGGGAACGGCCACGACGGCGGAGGCAGTGTCGTGCGAGCCCACCGCCACCACTGTGGTTTCACGGGGCAGGCCCACGGCTGCGGCGATCTCCGGCAGGAGGTGTCCGTAGGCTTCCCCGGGCTGGATCAAGGGCGGGAACAGGTCCTTCCGCAGCCCCAGCGCCCTAAAGAACTCGGTGGCCCACTCACCCGCCACGGCGTCGAACAGTCCTGTGGTGGAGGCGTTGGTGGCCTCGGTCCGGCGCACCCCGGTCAGCAGGAACGCGATCAGGTCCGGGATCAGCAACGCCTTCAGCCCGTCCAGGTGACGTTCGGTGGCCAGCTGGTAGATGGTGTTGAACTGGAGGAACTGCAGCCCCGTGGTCTGGTACAGGCGCTCTGGTTCCAGTTTTTTGTGGACAGGGGCAACGGCTGCCCTGCTGCGGTCGTCGCGGTAGCTGTATGGCTGTGCCACCAGCTTCCCCGATGCATCCACCAGGCCATAATCCACTGCCCAGGTGTCAATGCCGATGCTGGCGATCGTCTCACCCTGCACGGCCGCCACTGTGGCCGCAGCGCGGAGGCCGGCCAGGACCTCCGCGAACAGGGCGTCGAAGTCCCAGCGGAGGCCGCCGTCGAGCTCCACCACGCCGTTGGGGAAGCGGTGCACTGTCTCCAGCGACACCCCGGCCCCGGATACGCGGCCCAGCATCACGCGCCCGGAGGAGGCACCAATGTCGACGGCGGCAAACACGCCGGGGGCAGGAACTGTGCTCATCGCAGGAAGGCTGCGGCCACTCCGGCGTCCACGGGGATGTGCAGGCCGGTGGTGTGGGACAGTTCGTTGCTGGTGAGGACGGCGGCGGCGTTGGCCACATGCTCGGGCAGGACTTCGCGCTTGAGCAGGGTGCGCTGGGCGTAGTACTCGCCCAGTTTCTCCTCGTCCACGCCGTACACGGCGGCGCGCTTGGCGCCCCAACCGCCGGCGAAGATGCCGGAACCGCGGACCACGCCGTCGGGGTTGATGCCGTTGACGCGGATGCCGTGCTCGCCCAATTCCGCGGCGAGCAGGCGGACCTGGTGGGCCTGGTCCGCCTTGGTGGCGGAGTAGGCGATGTTGTTGGGGCCGGCGAACACGGAGTTCTTGGAGGAGATGTAGATGATGTCCCCGCCCAGGCCCTGCGCGATCATCACCTTCGCCGCGGCCTTGGCCACCAGGAAGGAGCCCTTGGCCATGACGTTGTGCTGCAGGTCCCAGTCCTTCCCGGTGGTTTCCAGCAGCGGCTTGGAGATGGAGAGGCCGGCGTTGTTGACCACCAGGTCCACGCCGCCGAACGCCAGCACGGCGGCGTCGATCGCGGCGGCAACCTGGGCCTCGTCCGTCACGTCGGCCTGGATGCCGATGGCGACGTCCGGGCCGCCCAGCTCCTCGGCGACCTTTTCCGCGTTCTCGAGGTTCAGGTCCGCGATGACCACGCAGGCGCCTTCCGCGGCGAGGCGGGTGGCGATGGCCTTGCCGATGCCGGAGGCCGCGCCGGTGACCAGGGCGATGCGGGTGGCATGGGACTTGGGCTTGGGCATCCGGGCCAGCTTGGCTTCCTCCAGCGCCCAGTACTCGATCCGGAACTTCTCGGATTCCTCGATCGGGGCATAGGTGGAGATGGCCTCGGCGCCGCGCATCACGTTGATGGCGTTGATGTAGAACTCGCCCGCAACGCGGGCGGTCTGCTTGTTGGCGCCGAAGGAGAACATGCCCACGCCGGGCACCAGCACGATGGCCGGGTCCGCGCCGCGGAGGGCCGGGCTGTCCTGGTCTGCATGGCGGTCGTAGTAGGCCTGGTAGTCCTCGCGGTAGTCCGCGTGCAGCTCGTGCAGCCGTGCGATCGAGTCCTCGACCGACGCGTCAGCAGGCAGGTCCAGGATCAGCGGCTTGACCTTGGTGCGCAGGAAGTGGTCCGGGCAGGAGGTGCCCAGGGCGCCCAGGCGCGGGTGCTCGGCAGCTTCGAGGAAGTCCAGGACGACGGCGTCATCGCTGAAGTGCCCCAGCTGCGGCTTGTCCGCGGAGGCCAGGCCGCGGATCACGGGTGCCAGGGCTGCGGCCTTGGCACGGCGCTCGGTCTCCGGCAGTGCGGCGTAGCCCGGCAGCCTGGAACCGAAGGGCTCGGCCTTGCCGTTGTCCGCAATGTACTTCTCGGCCTGCTCAATGATCCACAGCGAATTCTGCTCGGCTTCTTCACTGGTGGCACCCCAGGCGGTGATGCCGTGTCCGCCCAGGATAGTGCCGATGGCCTGCGGGTTCGCCTCCTTGATCGCGGCGATGTCCAATCCCAGCTGGAAGCCGGGGCGGCGCCAGGGAACCCAGACCACCTTGTTGCCGAAGATCTTGGTGGTCAGCGCTTCGCCGTCCTCAGCGGTGGCAATGGCGATGCCGGAGTCCGGGTGCAGGTGGTCCACGTGCGCGGCGTCCACCAGGCCGTGCATGGCCGTGTCGATCGAGGGGGCTGCGCCACCCTTGCCGTGCAGGCAGTAATCGAACGCGGCCACCATCTCGTCTTCACGTTCAACGCCCGGGTAGACGTTCTTCAGCGCGTTCAGGCGGTCCAGGCGCAGCACCGCCAGGTTCTCTGCCTTCAGCGTGCCCAGGTCCCCGCCGGAACCCTTGACCCAGAGCAGCTGAACGTCCTCACCTGTGACAGGGTCCTTTTCCGTGCCCTTGGCGGAGGTGTTGCCGCCGGCGAAGTTGGTGTTCCGCTTGTCCGCACCCAGGCGGTTGGAACGGGAAATCAGGTCTTCAACAGTCTTGTTGGTCATAACTAATCAGGCGCCCCATCCGGCTTGCTGGCCGCCCACGCGGTCCTCGTTGATCTTCTTCTGGTAACCGCTGGCCTTGAAGGCGGCCAGCGGGTCCGCGGGCAGGCCGCGGGATTCACGCCACTCGGCCAGGATGGGCCGGACGTCGGTGTAGAAGGCATCGTTGAAGATGCCGTTGGCTGCCAGGACATCCCCGGCGCGCTGGGCCTCGCCCAAGGCTGCGGTGTCCACCAGCAAAGCCCGGGCGGTCATTTCCTGGACGTTCAGGACGGAGCGGATCTGGCCCGGGATCTTCTCTTCCAGGTTGTGGCACTGGTCCAGCATGAGGGCCACGCCGGAATCCTTGCCGAAGCCGCCGCCGCGGATGACCTCGTGCATAATGCGGAAGAGCTGGAACGGGTCGGCCGCACCCACAATGAGGTCGTCGTCGGCGTAGAAGCGCGAGTTGAAATCGAAGGAACCCAACTTGCCCAGGCGCAGCAGCTGCATCACGATGAACTCGATGTTGGTGCCCGGGGCGTGGTGGCCGGTGTCCAGGCAGACGAACGCCTTCTCGCCCAGCGCGAGGGTCTGGGCGTAGGAGGTGCCCCAGTCCGGAACATCGGTGTGGTAGAAAGCCGGCTCGAAGAACTTGTATTCGAGCACCAGGCGCTGTTCGTCGCCCAGGGCGGCATAGATCTCCCGCAGGGACTCGGCCAGGCGGTCCTGGCGGCCGCGCATGTCATCCTGGCCCGGGTAATTGGTGCCGTCCGCCAGCCAGATCTTCAAGTCCTTCGAGCCGGTCGCATGCATGATGTCAATGCAGTCCAGGTGGTGGTCGATGGCGCGGCGGCGCACGGCCTCGTTCGAGGACGTCAGTGAGCCAAACTTGTACTCGTCATCCTGGAAGGTGTTGGAGTTGATGGTGCCCAGGCCCACGCCCAGGCCGGCCGCGTACTCCTTCAGTGCGGCGTAGTCGTCCACCTTGTCCCACGGAATATGCAGGGCCACGGTAGGGGCCAGTCCGGTCAGTTCGTGGACCTTGGCGGCGTCCGCCAGCTTTTCCTGCACGGTCCGCGGCGTCCCGGGTGTGCCAAACACCTTGAACCGGGTGCCTGAATTTCCATAGGCCCACGAGGGGACCTCGATGGCAAGCTCCCCGAGCCTGCCCAGCGCCGTTGCTACGTCATTCATGATGGTTCTTTCCGGTGTTTGATGATCAGTCTGATGCGTTGTGGTGGTTGCCCCGCTGCTGGAGCCGTGCCGGTCGTGTCTGGCTATATCAGCCCGCGGAGGACTGTGCTGCCAATTGGCTGTCGAGGTTGAAGACTTCTTCCAGGACCTGGAACCCTTCGTCGGGCGCCTGGCCGGAGTCTTCAAAGAGGGTTGCCATCTCCGCCTGCCAGCGGGCGTTGACGTCCGTGAGGGCCATGCGGGCACGGACGGCATCGAAGTCGTCGCACTCCACGTAGCCCACCAGGAGCCCGTCCCCGGCAAGGAAGAGGGAGTAGTTGTGCCAGCCTGCCTCCTCGAGGGCGTGCAGCATTTCCGGCCACACCGCTGCATGCCGGCGGCGGTATTCGTCGATCAGCGCCGGCTGGATGGAGGAACGGAAACACACCCTCATCGGGAATCCCTTCAATTTCGAAATGTTTTGAATCGTTTCATTGGTACGATTCAAAGTACTCTTGGACTTGAGCAGGTGTCAAGCAATAACAAAAAACTTTTGATCTCCCGCGTGGAACCTACGGCAGCGGGCATATGAGCACGGAGAATCGATGAACCGCACAGCCAGTATCAAGGACGTGGCCAACCACGCAAGCGTGGCCGTGGGAACCGTATCCAACGTCCTGAACTATCCGGACCGGGTCTCGGATCGGACTAAGGAACGGGTGCTGCGCGCCATCGATGAACTGGGCTTTGTGCGCAATGACGCCGCCCGGCAACTTCGGGTGGGCCACAGCCGCACCATCGGGCTCATTGTCCTGGACGTCGGCAACCCCTTCTTCACCTCCGTGGTCCGCGCCGCCGAGGACGCCGCGGCACTGCAGGGCAGCGCCGTCCTGCTGGGCGACAGCGGCCACAATGCCAGCCGGGAGGCCAACTACATCGACCTCTTCCAGGAGCAGCGCGTCCAGGGCCTGCTGATTTCGCCGGTTGGTGACATCACGGACCGGCTGGACCTCCTCCGCGAGCGCGGAGTGCCCACGGTGCTGGTGGACCGACTGGCTGACGAGTCCAAATTCAGTTCCGTGGCGGTGGATGACGACGCCGGGGGGTACCTGGCCGCCCGGCACCTGCTGGACACCGGGCGCCGCCGGCTCGCCTTTGTTGGCGGCTCCACCTCCATCCGGCAAGTGGCGGACCGTCTCCAGGGGGCCCGGCGCGCCGTGGAGGAAGAGCCGGACGCCGCCCTCGAGGTGCTGGACGCGGAGGGGCAGACGGTCCTGGCGGGCCGCAGTGTGGGTGACATGCTGGTGGAGCGGGGCCGGGCCGGGTTGCCGGACGGAATTTTTTGCGCCAACGACCTCCTGGCCCTGGGCGTCATGCAGTCGCTCACCATGACCCACACATTCCGGATCCCCGAGGACGTGGCCCTGATCGGATATGACGACATCGATTTTGCAGTGTCGGCCGTGGTTCCCCTGTCCTCCATCCGCCAGCCCACCGCACTGCTGGGCCGGACGGCCATCGAGCTGCTGTCCGAGGAAGTGGAGTCCCAGAACCCCACCCACCGCTCAGTGGTGTTCACACCGGAGCTGGTAGTCCGGCAGAGCACGGCCACACCCCCTGCCGGCTGACCCTTCCGGCAGGGTTATTTCCCTGCCTGCTGCAGCCACTTCATGGACTCGGCGCGGGAGGTGAAGAAGCGGGTAGGGCAGGGCGGAATGTGGACGCCCAGGAAGAAGTTCGCGATGATCCGGTCCACCGGGCTTGAGCCCAGCAGTGCGATGCGGTTGGCCGCACAGGGGATGGAGAACACGGAACGCGCCTGGATGCTCACATTCTCAGTAGTGGCCATGTCCACCAGCATGGGATAGCTGTCGTCGCCGGCTATCCGGTTGACTGTCGCCATCGCGGCCTGCGCATCTTCGACTTCTATCCGGACGCTGGGTTCCCAAATAAGGTGAATGACGCCGTCTGCACGCAATTCCACCGTGCCCTTGCCGCCGTCGACCGTTATGGGCTCCATGACCCCGCCTCCCTCCAGTGGGCAGTTCCTGAACCCCTCCATCTTGCCCCAGCATGGCCAGTCCGGGGCGCACGCCGCTCCCCCACAACCAGGCGTACCCCAAGGCCGGCTTGACTAGTCAGCATGCTTACTATTAGGTTGGTCGACGTGCCCGTGGCCTGGATCACCAGCTCAAGGCCACGTGTCGCGGCCCGCGAGGGCTGCATATGAAAGTGAAAACTGCATTTGAAATAAACAGTTCCGCCGGGGTTCTCCATGGGGGCGGAGCCTCGGAGGATTCAGTGCGCCGCAACCCGGCGCTGAAAGGATTTACCGAAAATGCGTACCAAGGTCTCAGCTTCAGTAACCGCCCTTGCCCTCTCCGGCGCCATGCTCTTTGGCATGGCAGGCCCGGCGACGGCCGCGGCACCCGCGGCTCCTTCTGCCGCCTCCCAGTCGTCACAGGTTGCCAACGTGACGGGGACCATCAACCAGACCATCGACGGCGTAGGCAGCTTCGCCGGCTCGTTCACACCGTCCAACTTCAGCACTAAGGACGGCCAGCTCATGGTCACCGGTTTGCTGCAGGGCACCTTCACCGACCTTGCCGGGGCTACTCATTCCGTCGACCAGACAGTCACCACAACCGCTGCTGCTGCACCCACCACCATGGCCGGCGGCGGCGGGGCTGGCTGCGATGTCCTGAACCTGGTTCTCGGTCCCCTGCATCTGGACCTTTTGGGCCTCAAGGTCGACTTGAAGCAGGTGGTCCTGGATATCACCGCCCAGACCGGAGCGGGCAATCTGGTGGGCAACCTCCTGTGCGCCATCACCGGCCTCCTGGATGGCGGAAACGGCCTGAGTGGCCTGGCCAACCTGCTCAACCGCGTCCTGGGACTGTAGTTTCCCCAGCGCTTCAACAACCGAGTATTGACAAGAGCGGGCGGCCCTTCAAGGCCGCCCGCTTTTGCTCCTCTGAAGGTTCTACCCCTAGAGCCGCTCCACCACCAGGTTCCGGTAGGCAGCCCGGAGCGGCGCCATGTGGCGGAAGCCGATCCGGCCGCCGGCCAGCACCTTCCCCGAGGGATCCTGCCAGTCAAAGAGGAGCAGCCCGTTGATGGAAAATGCCACCCGGGCCCCGTCCTTCACCACTTCCAGCCGGTAGAAGCCGGCCGCGTCCTCAGTGGGCGGCAACGGGTCCGCGCCCTGCGCCACGAGCTCGAAGCCCGCACTCTTGCGCAGGTTGCAGGTCCGGAAGGCACGCTCTGATGGGTACTTGTGCCGGAAATAGGATACGTGCAGAGCGTCAATGTCGCCCGAGTGGTACTGGGGATAGTAGCCCGTCCGCGGTGCGAGGGCCGGGCTGAAAAGGTCCAGCCCGCCGTGCCCCGCGGATGCAAAAAACAGCATGGCCAGGCCCGGCTCCGCGAGCGGCAGGAAGTCCCAGCTGATGCGGATGCCGTCCGGGAACTCCACCGGGCACCAGAACGTCCAGTGTGCGTGGTCGCCGAATTCCTGGTCATCCAGTGCGCCGGAAAGTTCCAGGGCTCCTTCGTGGCTTCCCATCCTTACCGGTCCTTCGGCCACCCATCCGACCACGTCATCAGGGCCTGCCAGCGGGTTGCTGTAAAGGGTCCCCGTCTCCAGGCCTGTTGTGCCCACCTAGCCGCGTCCCGCCGTCGTACTTAACTCTCTGGTCCCGGGCCCTGCGCTGGAGCCGCCGTACCCCAGGGCGCCAAGCTGCCTGGCCACCTCACCGGCAACCAGTGCGGCGCCATGCTGGGAGAAATGAGTGTCGTCGGCCAGGCCCTCAGGCCAATGTGCGTGTTCCCCGGGGGCGAAGTGGCAAAAGAGCTCCCGGGACTTGTCCCGCCCCAGGCGGACGTACAGGTTCCGGGTCCAGTCGTTCAGGTCCATCACAGGGACCGCCAAGTCCCGGCCGAGTTCGCGGACCACCTCCGGATAGTCCTCCAGGCTTTCTTCCAGCAGAGCGTCCGACGCCGGGAGGTGGCTTGGGTGCCTGCCGGCCAGGAAGTGCCGCCGCTCCACGGAGGTGCACAGCACCGGCGCGGCGCCGGCAGCACGCACCTCCGCCACCATGGTGCGCAGGTTCGCCGCGTACCCGGTGCGGGCAGCGAGATGGTGCTTTTTCTGGTCGTTGTGGCCGAACTGGACCAGCACCACATCGGCCGGGCCTGCCTGGGCGATCAGGTCCGCCCACAACCCCTCATGGCGGAAGGATTCGGTACTTGCCCCGCCCTTGGCGAAGTTGTGCACAGCGCCCCACCGGTAGGTGAGCGGGGCGAGGTGTGCGCCCCAGCCGCTCATAGGGAACTCCTGCGTGGGGCAGTTGGCCACGGTGGAGTCTCCGGCCAGCAGAATTTTCATGCTCAGCCTTTCACCGAGCCGATGAGCATGCCCTTGGCGAAGTGCTTCTGCAGGAACGGATAGAAGATGAGGATGGGCAGGGTGGCCACCACGATCACGGCGAACTTGATGCCCTGTTCCGGCGGGATGTAATTGGGGTCCACGTTGCCGGTGCCCAGCAGGTCGGAGGCAGCGGTGACCTGGCGGAGGTACATCTGGAGGGTCCATTTGGAGTTGTCACTGAGATAGAGCAGGGGTGACATGAAGTCGTTCCAGATGCCCACGGCGTAGAACAGGGCGAACGTGGCCAGGACGGGCTTGGACAGCGGGAGCAGGATCCGCCAGAGGATCCCGATCTCCGTGGCACCGTCCATCTTGGCCGATTCCTCAAGCTCCGCGGGGAGTTCCTGGAAGAAGTTCTTGATGATGATCAGGCTGAACGGGTTGATGGCCGCGGGCAGGATCAGCGCCCAGTAGGAGTTGAGCAGGCCCAGGTCCTTGACCAGCAGGAAGGTGGGGATCATGCCGCCGGAGAACACCATGGCGAAAACCACCAGGGACAGGATGACGTTCCTGCCCCGCAGGGTCTTCTTAGCCAGCGGGTAGGCCATGGTCACTGTGAAGGCCAACTGGACCAGGGTGCCCACCGCGGTGACCAGGATGGTGGTCACCAGGGCCCGGACGAATGCCGGTGTGGCAAAAATGTATTCGTAGGAGCCCAGGGTGAACTGTTCCGGCCAGACGAAGAAGGCCCGGCGCGTGATTTCCGCTTCAGTGGCGAAGGACCCGGCGATCACGTAGACGAACGGCAGCAGCGTGATGATGCCGATCAGGGACAGGAAGGCATAGTTGACGGCGTCGAAGACCCGGCCGCCGCGGGTGTTGTGGATCTTCATTAGAACAGTCCGCTCTGGTTGAATCGCTTGGCCAGCCAGTTGGTGCCGAAGATCAGCACAATGCCCACCAGGGACTTGAACAGGCCCACCGCGGTGGAGTAGCTGTAGGCACCCTGGGTGATGCCCACGAAGTAGACGTAGGTGTCAAAGACGTCCGCCACTTCCCGGTTGAGGGCGTTGGTCATCAGGTAGATCTGTTCGAAGCCGGTGTTGAGCATCTGCCCGATGGCAAGGATCAGCATCACGATGATCGTGGACCGGATCGCCGGAAGGGTGATGTGCCAGACCCTGCGGAACCGGCCGGCGCCGTCAATGATCGCCGCCTCATACTGGTCCTGGTCCACGGTGGACAGCGCGGCCAGGAAGATGATGGTTCCCCAGCCCGTGTTCTTCCAGATCTCCTGCAGCACAATCAGCGGCCGGAACCAGGCAGGGTCGGACAGGAAATCGATGTTGGTGCCCATGACGGTGTTGAGCAGCTGGAACAGCGGGCCGATGTCCAGGGCGAACAGCAGAAAGCTCAGGGACGCCACGATGGTCCAGGACAGGAAATGCGGAATGTACACCAGCGTCTGGACCGTGCGCTTGAGGATGGACAACCGGACCTCGTTCAGCAGCAGCGCCAGGACGATGGTCAGCGGGAAGGCCACCCCCAGGTTCAGGAAGGCCAGGATCAGGGTATTGCCCAGCAGCCGGGGGAAGTCCGGGTTGGCGAAAAAGTCCTCGAAGTTACGGAACCCCACCCAGGGGCTGCCGTTCACGCCAAGGAACGGGACGTAATCCTTGAACGCGATGGACACCCCGTACATGGGGGCGTAGCGGAACACCGCGAAGTACACCACGCCCGGCAGGAGCAGCAGGTACAGCCACTTGTAGTGGGCGAAATGGACGGAGAACCTGCCCCCGGTCCGGGGAGCGGGCGGCTTCTTCCCCACCCGCTCCCCGGCGAGGGTGTCAATGACAGGGGCTGCCATTTACTTGCTGTCCTGCCAGAGCTTGTTGATCTCTTCCTTGACCTTGTTGCCGCCACTGGTGCCCCACAGCTTGATGGCGTCCTTGAGGCCCTGCTCGTCAATCTGGCCCGCCAGGTACTTGATGCGGGCATCGGCAACGATGTTGTCCAGCTGCGCGCCCTTGGCCACGTACGTTTCGGAGACGTAGGGTGCCGCCGGATTGTACACGGCGCTCTTGAGGTCCGCGGCCATCACTTCGGTGCGCTTGTCGAAGACCTGCTGCTCGTAGTCGGAGGGCTGCTTCACCGGGTAGAACTCGTTGCCGGCAACGTTCATGCCCAGCTGGGCGTAGCTCTTGATGTCCGTGGTGACGGCCTTGCCTTCGGCGGTCTCCGGCTTGATGGTGGCCGCTTTGCCGTTCTCCACTGTGAAGTTCACGCCCTCGATGCCGTTGTTCAGCAGGATGGCCACGTCCTTGCCGTTCATGGTGTTCAGGAACTGCAGGACCTTGTCCAGCTCAGCGTCGGTCTTGACGCTGGCCTTGGGAATGGCCAGGAAGCCGGAGTAGCCGTCGGTGGGGTGGGCGTGCAGTTCGCCGTCGGGTCCCTCGAGGTTGCCCACGAAGCCCACCTTGTTCTGGAAGTTGTTGGGGTCCGCCTGCTTGAACAGGTTGATGAGGACGCTCACCCGGGAATCGACGTCGACAATGATGCCGCCCTTGCCGTTGAAGAACGGCTCATTCCATTTGGTGCTGTCAAACGTGGCGAAGTCCGGGTTGATGAGTTTTTCGTCCACCATCTTCTTGATGAACCGGTCCGCTTCGAGGAATTCGTCGGTTTCGAAGCTGGGGATCAGCTTCCCGTCCTTCTCGGTCCAGCGGTTGCCGGCGCCGTACCACTCCTCGATCAGGTCGTAGGGGCTGTTGGTGCCCAACGCACCCCATTTGGGAATGGTGATGCCCCAGGTGTCGTTCTGGCCGTTGCCGTCAGGGTCCTGTTCGGTGAAGGCCTTGGCCACCTTGTACAGGTCTTCGGTGGTCTTGGGCGGCTGGAGCCCCAGCTTGTCCAGCCAGTCCTGCCGGAACATCACGGCTGCACGCATGGGGGCGCGGCCGCGGAACACACCATAGACCTTGCCGTTGACGCTGGCGTTCTTCTGGATGTCCGGGAAGGTTGTCTTGAGGTTGGGATACTTGTCCAGCTTGTCGGTCAGGTCCCAGAAGGCACCGGCCTGCGCGTTCTTCACGAATCCGGGAGTTTTGCCCTGGATCACCATGACCTGCGGGATGTCTGAACCCGCCAGCGTGATGTTGGTCTTGTCCTCGTAGGACGCATTGGGGGCCCAGTTGATCTTGACCTGCTTGCCGGTGAGTTCTTCCAGCTTCTTCTGGACGGCGCCGTCCGCGGCGGGCGGCTGTGCTTCGAGGAACGGGGCCATGATGGACACGGAGGTGAGGTCCGCGGCCGGGGTGTCACCCCCGCTGCAGGCGGTGAGGGTCAGGGCCGTGGCGGTGACGACGGCGGCGGCCAGGGACAGTTTTCTGCGGATCATATTTTTCCACTCCACTTCGTTGGGGTACTTGGGGCTGCCTGCCCCTTGGATTGAGACGTTTCATTTCATGCCGCCCGTTCAGGAGGTGCCCGCCGGGGGGGGTCAGGCGGTGGAAGCTCCATGAAGAGCGGGGTGGAGCGCAGGTTCCGCCGCCGCCACGGATTCGTCATTGGCGGCGAAGAAGCGGTCACACAACCAGCCCGTGAAGTACAACCAGGCTCCAACACTGAAGAACGGGATCAGGCCGGGCAGGCTACTGCTGGCATAAACCACAGCGGCGGTGACAAAGAGGAGGATGACCGTTCCCGCCAGGTGCCGCACCGCAAAACGGGAGGACATCAGCAGGTATTGCGATACGGGCAACTCATACCGCGCATACATGGGGAACACATAGCAGGCGGCCCCGGCCAGGAAGATCGCCGCAACAAATATGCCGGCCGCCATCAGCTGCGGAAAGAGGCCCGGGCCCCGGGAGAAGTAGTTCCAGTTCAGGACAAGGGCCGCCGCGACGCCCATCAGCGGCAGCGAAAGCATGTTCGCCCTGAAGAAGTTGTGGAAGTACGCGGTGGCGAAGCTTCGCAGCAGCGGAGCGCCGTCACCCGCCGCCCGTTTGCGCACCGCGATATGGGCGGCAGCGGTGGCCGGTCCCGCTCCGAAGACCCCAAGACCCAGGAGGGTAAAGGCGATCCACAGCAGGTTCAGTCCCGCGATCCAGATGAGGGTGTCAAAAAATGAGTAGGCACGCGCACTGAAGGTCCCGGACAGCATGGCGGGGCTCCCTTCTGTTCTCCATCGTTGCAGAGGTGAAGCGGAAAGTGTCCCGCATCACGCTGGTAATCGGTTTCTCGAAAATCTAGACCTCCTGCCACACGATGGTCAAGCGAAATTTTGAATCGTTACATAGCTGGACTCGGCAGGGTGGCATACCGCACACTTGTTGATGGAAAGCGCTTGCTGGGATGTGCGGGCGAGAAGATTCGGTGCCCGCGAAGCTGGTGCCAGGGCGGAATGGAGAACCATTGGGAACGGCAACGGAAGCGCCCGGCAGCGACGCCGGAACAGCGGCCACCCCGCAACCCGCTGCCCGGGTTGCTCTGGTGGGAGTACATGGCTTTGGCACCCACCACCTCCGGAACCTGGAGCGACTCCACGCCGCGGGCAGCGTTGAACTCGTTGCCGTCGCGGACCCGCAGCCGCCGGCACCCGGGACCGTCCCGCCGTCGGCCGCTGTCCACCCGGGACTGGACCACCTCCTGAAGGACACCCCGGACCTGGACCTGATCATCGTGGCCACGCCCATCCAGACCCATGCCCCGCTGGCCCTGGGCGCCTTGGCCACGGATGCGGAACTGTACCTGGAGAAGCCTCCGGTCGCTTCCCTGGCCGACTTCAACCGCCTCTGCGCGGCGGCATCGGCATCCGGCCGCGGGGTACAAGTCGGATTCCAGAGCCTCGGCTCGCACGCCCTGGAGGCCATCGAAGAACTGCTTGCCGCCGGCACCATCGGAACCCTGGAAGGCATCTCCGCCACCGGGCGCTGGGTCCGCGACAGGGCCTACTACAAACGCTCCCGCTGGGCCGGAAAACGGAGCATCAACGGCGTGGACGTGGTGGACGGTGTGGCCACCAACCCGCTGGCGCACGCCGTGGCAACTGCCTTGCGCATTGCCGGGGCGCGCACCACCGCGGACGTTGCGTCCGTGGAGACCGAACTGTACCGCGCCAATGACATCGAATCCGATGACACCTCCGTCATCCGGATCCGCACCGCGGCCGGGCTGCCCATTACGTGCGCCCTGACCATCTGCGCGTCGGAATCCGTGGAGCCCTACCTGACCCTGCAGGGCTCGGCCGGCACGGCGGTGTTCCACTACACCGAGGACCGGCTCACCATCGGGACTGGGTCCGGGCACACGGAGGAAACCTACGGCCGCGACGACCTGACGGAAAACCTGCTGGCCCACCGGGCGCATGGAGTTCCGCTCACCAGCAGCCTGGTGGACAGTGGAGCCTTCATGCTGGTTCTGGAGGCCGTCAGGACTGCACCGCTTCCTGCTCCCATCGATCCCGCACATGTCCGCTGGGAAGGCGAAGGCGACGCAGCACACGCCGTGGTGGTGGGCATTGAGGACGCCCTGGAGCGCGCGGGCCGGCAGCATGCCACTTTCAGCGAACTGGGCCTCCCCTGGGCTGCAGCCGCCCCGGTTGCCTTCGAGCTGCCTGCTTCCTGATGGCAGCGCAGGAGCCGGAAACCGGGCAACTCCACGCTTCCAACCTCCTGACGGACGGGCTTCAGTCCTGCCTGACCGCAGCCCCCTCCCCTGTGTTCAGCTGGCAGCTGGACCTGGACCACGACGCCGATCCCGCCCTTGCCCGGCAAACCGGCTATGAGCTTGAGGTCCAGGACTCACAGGGCACGGTCTTGTGGACGTCGGGGCCGGTGGCGTCATCCTGCCAGCGCGGCATTCCGTATGGCGGTTCCCCGCTTGGCGACGACGCCGATTACGCCTGGCGCGTGCGTATCCGGGACGGAGCCGGAGCCCCCGGTTCGTGGTCCGCCCTGCAGACCTTCAGCACCGGCCTCACGGACAGTTCCTGGCAGGCCGGCTGGATGGGCCGGACGCCGGGTGGACGTGCTCCGCTGGAACTACTTAACGACGCGCTCCGGGTGGCCGGATCCCCCTTCCTGCCAGTCCCCTGCCCCGGGCTCCGCAGCTTCCGGTTGGAGGCCCGGCTTCGCCCCATGATGGGCCGCGCGGGGCTGCTCCTGCGCAGCAGCGGCCCCGGAACCGGTCTGCTGCTGGAGCTGGGCGCCGACGGACAGGTATCGCTCCGTCTCGCTCCGGCTTGGGAGATCCCGGCCTCCGCCGCTCCGGAAACCCCGGTACTGGCGAGCGCCCACGCCCTGGGCGCTGCGTCCGGCGCGTGGCGGGACCTTGCGGTCAGCGACGACGGCAGGACCATTCGGGTGGCTGTCGACGGCCTGGAACTGCTGGCCGTTGATGAGCCGCTTGAACAGTCCGTGGGCCAAGTCGCCGCGGGCACTATCGCCCTGCACCAGGGCCCGCGAAGCCAGGCCGAGTACGCCTCGCTGCGAATCGCGGGCACCACAGAAGGGAAACCCGGCGAACGGGAAGAACTCCTGTTAGACCACCGCTTCGATGCCGGCAGTGAACTGGCCCTGGCCTGCCTGGCACGCTGGTCCCGGACCACGGCACACCGCCAGCCCGATGAGTGGACCCTGTTCCGGACCACCCTGAACCTCACGGGGACGGTGCGGCGGGCCCGGCTCTACGCCGCAGCCCACCACCACGCCCAGCTCTCCGTCGCGGGGACACCCTGCCTCAGCACCACCTCGTTCGGCTACCCCGGCGAAGGCTATTACGACGCCGCCGACCTCACGGAGGTCCTTACTCAACACCCCGCGGACACGCCCGTGCCGGTGACAGCCCTGCTTCACTGGTACGGCCCGGGCCAGGGCCGCGCTGCCAGCATCCCGGGCCTCCTGGTCCGGCTCACCGTGGACTACGACGACGGGCGCCGCGAGGTCCTCACGTCCGGCCCGGGCTGGACCGCCGGCGAAGCCCCGTACCGCCAGTCGGGCTACCGCAACGATGAGGGCGATCCGGTGGAGCACCTGGACGGGGAAGCTGCGGCGTCCCTTAGCGCCGCCGTTGACCTGCCGGCCGCCATCACCTCAGGCCGCCACCCGTCGTCGGACTTTCCCCGGCTGCACCCCCGCAGGACCTTCCTTGCCGGCCGGTTCGTGGCGCCGCAGCAGTTCCTGACCGCCGTCGATGGCACCATGGTGGCGGACTTCGGCCAGGTGGTCCCCGCGAGGCCCGAAATAGATTTTCTGGCTGGCGCGCCAGGGCGCACCGTCATGCTCCGTGCCGGCTACGCGCTGGGTCCCGACGGCAGGGTGGACGCCGGGAAGACCGCCAGCCAGAACACCGACATGTCCTTTCCCTACACCCAAACCTCAGGGCCGCAGCAGTACCGGGCGTCGGTGCACCTGGGCTTCCGTTACCTGGAGCTCCCCGGCGTGGACGCCGCGGAGGTCTCACGCATCGGCGCCGCCAGTGTCCACGCCAGCCATCCCGGCGAGGGCAGCTTCAGCAGCTCGGACCCGGTGTTGGACTCCGTGTTCGGGCTGCTCCGCGATTCTGCGCTGTATGGCGTGCAGGAGCAGTTCGTGGATACCCCCACCCGCGAAAAGGGCCAGTTCCTGGCCGACGCCGCCAACATCTCCTATGCCACCATGGCGCTGTTCGGCGAACACGCCTTCACGGCGCAGGCGCTGCGGGAGTTCGCATGGTCCGCCCGCCGTTACTGGAATGCCGGGGAGGAGAAGGGGCGCTATAACGCCGTCTATCCAAACGGCGACGGCAAGCGCGATATCCCCGATTTTTCCCTGATGCTGCCGGAGTGGGCCGAGGAGTACCACCTCCGCACGGGTGATCTTGCCCTGGTCCGGGAGCTGCTGCCGCACCTGCGCGACACAGCTGACTACGCCCTGCGCTATATACCAGCAGAAGGCCCGACGGCGGGACTGGTCACCAACCTGGGCGGCGGCTCCGGCCCCTACCTGCACGGCATCGTGGACTGGCCGGCGCCCGGCCGGTTCGGCTACGACATGGAGTGCGCGGCCAAAACCACTGTCAATGCCCAGGCCTACTCGGCGCTGGTGTCCACGGCCCGGGTCTGCGGGGCGGCAGGTGAGGAGGACGCGGCGGCCCGCTACGCCGCTGCTGCCCGTGCCCTGGCAACTGCCGTCCGCACCCGTTTCCGGGTCAACGGAGTCATGGTGGACGGGCTGCAGGCAGACGGGACGCCCAGCTCCCACGCCTCCCAGCACGCCACCTCCTTCCCGCTGTCGCTGGGCATCACTGAGCCAACGTACGCCGCTACGGACGCCGCCCGGATCGCCGGGATGGGCATGCGGCAGGGCCCCATGACCGTGCACCGGCTGGTCCGGGCGTTGGTGGGCCAAGGGATGACGGATGGCGTGCTGGACCTGCTGACGAACAAGGATCAGCCCGGCTGGGCGCAGCTCCTGGACCGCGGCGCCACCTTCACCTGGGAGGCGTGGGACCTGGCGGACGGCAGCGACTACAGCCAGTCGCACGCCTGGTCCGCAGCGGTGCTCAAGGAGATCCTGGAGCACCTGCTCGGAGTCCGCTTCAGCGTGCCGGGCGGGAACGGGGTGGTGATCGAGCCGCCGCTGTGCCGGCTGGAGCACGTCCGCGGCAGCGTCCCGGTGGGCAACGGGTATGTGCAGGCCGCTTGGCGGCGCCGCGGCGGACAGGTGGAACTGGAGTGCACCATTCCACCTGGCGTTACAGCCACCGTCCGGCTGCCCGCCGGCACGTACGGCGTCAAGGGGCCCGGTGCGGATGCCGCCGTCGTGCCTTCCGCTGCAGGTGACCGTCAGGCGGACGGGGCCGCCCGGGACTTCCGGGTGCACACCGGAACCTGGACCTTCACGCCCGCCTAAGCCTCCGTTGGCGCAGAATCCCGCTGCCGCCGCCCGTGCCACCAGAGCAGCAGGCCCACCACGGCCGCGGAGAGCATACCAAGGCCGCCGGTGACCACCAGGCCGGTGCGGACGCCGAACTGTTCGGTCAGCCAGCCCGCCAGGAGTCCCCCGCAGGCGTGCCCGCCCAGCAGGAGCGGAAGGTACAGCGCCATGACGCGGCCGCGAATGGCTGGCCCCGCCTCCAGCTGGACAGCTGTGGCGGCGCTGGTCAGGAACAAGAGCGTCATGATGCCCACCACCACCAGCATGCCCACGAACAGCACCAAGTTGGGCATGAGGGCGGCCACCAGCTGCGACAGCCCGAAGAGACCTGCCGCAGCCACGATGCCGCGGCGGCCCATGTTCCCCAGCCGGGCCGCAAGGAGCGCGCCTGCCAGCGCCCCGAGGGCACTGACGGTGTTGAACAGCCCGAAGCCTTCCACACCGTTGTGCCACACCCGTTCGGCGAAGGCGGCGAGGACCACGGGCCCGTTCATGCCGAAGGCACCCAGCAGCCCCGCCAGCAGGATGAGGAGAAGCAGCCGCGGCCGTTCCCGAACGTACCGGAAACCGGCCAGTACCTGCCCGCGCCCCCGCTCCGCCGGTACACCCGGATGCAGCTCCCGGCCACGGATGGCGGCGATCATGCCCAGCACCAGCACGCCGATCAGCGCGTTTGAAGCGAAGGCCGCCGCCGGGCCCGCCTGTGCGATCAGGATGCCGCCCAGTGCCGGGCCGGCCATTGCGCCCAGCTGGGACAGCGCGTTGTTGAGTCCGATGGCGGGCCGCAGGCCGGCGTCGCCCACCACTTCATTGACGAAGACCTGCCGGGTGGGCTGGTCCACCGCTGCCGTAATGCCCAGGGCAATGCAGCTGGCGTAGACCACCCATACGGTGATGGTGCCGCTCGCGGCCCACGCGGCCAGCCCCACACCGAGGAGCACAATGATTGACTGGCACACCATCATGATGCGGCGCTTGGGGAAGATGTCCACCACCAGTCCCGCGAGCGGCCCCACCACCAGCATGGGCAGGAATTGGAGGGCGACGGCGGCACCCACCGCGGCGGGGCTTCCGGTCAGCTGCAGCACCAGCCAGTCCTGGGCCAGGCGCTGCATCCAGACACCAAGGCTGCCGGCCAGCTGCATGGCCAGGAACAGGCGGTAGTTGTGCTGCTTTAAGGGGTGGTACCAGCGGGGCTGGCTGATCCCGGGACGGGCGGCCGGAGCCGAACGGGTGCGGCGGGAAGGCACAGTCAGTTGCGGTGGCGGTGGGAGCGCAGCTTCACTGCGGCTGCGGCCAGGATCAGGGTGCCGGGAACCACCACGAAAAGTGCGGCGAGCATCCAGACGAACACCACGGCACCGAACAGCGCGGCGGCGATCAGCAGGGAGCCGGTCCAGTCGCGCAGCGAGATTGCCTGGCCGGCGTGGAGGGCCCGGCGCCACGTGTCCTTGCCGGTGCTTCCGGTGCAGGAGGAATCAGACCATGCGGATGCCGTGCGGAGCAGCAGGATGGCTGCGCCGGCGGCAAGCAGCAGCGTGGCGGGAAGGACCACGCCACGGCCAGGCAACTGGCCCACCCACGCGAGCAGCAGGTTGAGGACAATCACGACGGCGGCTGCCGCCGTCATGAGCCCCAGTTTCCAGCTGCCGGGCAGGGCAGCCTTGAACAGGCCCCAGAGGCCGCGGACCGAATCGTCCCGGCCGTTCAGGTGCCGCTCAAGGTGGGCGGTACCGGCGGCGTAGGCGGCGGGAATGGTGACCAGCGGGATGGACAGCACCAGCACCAGCACCCCCGCCAGGAGGGTTTCGGAGAACAGGGCGAACCGGTTCACCGGGATGGGCTCGTGGCTGGATGCGGGCGTGGTGCTGTCCATGGTGCTCATTTTCTGTCTCGTTTCCGCTAGCCCTTGAGGCCCTGGGTGGAGACGCCTTCAACAATGTACCGCTGGAAGATCAGGAAGAAGATCAGCACCGGCAGCAGGGCCAGGACGGACATGGCAATCATGGCGCCGTAGTCCGAGGACTGGGTCTGGTCCACGAAGAGCCGCAGTGCCAGCGGCAGCGGGTACTTGTCCGGGGTGTTCAGGTACAGCAGCGGACCCAGGAAGTCGTTCCAGCTCCAGATGAAGGAGAAGATCGACGTGGAGATCAGGGCCGGCTTCATCAGCGGCAGCATGATGGAGCCGAAAATCCGTGCGTGTCCTGCGCCGTCGATCCTTGCCGCCTCATCCAGTTCAGCGGGCAGGCCGCGCATGAACTGGACCATGAGGAAGACGAAGAACGCATCCGCGGCCAGGAACTTGCCGATCAGCAGCGGCACATAGGTGTCCACCAGGCCCAACTGCTGGAACACGATGTACTGCGGGATGATCACCACGTGGAAGGGCAGCAGCAGGGTGGCGATCATCATGCCGAAGAAGACGCTGCGGCCGGGGAAGTTGATCCGGGCGAATGCGTACGCCGACACACTTGCCGAGAGGACGGTCCCCACCACCGCACCGATGGCCAGGATCAGCGAGTTGGTGAAGAACTGCAGGGTGGACACCCCGCCGATCCCGTCCATCGCCGTGACGAAGTTGTCGAAGCTGAAGTTGTTGGACCACAGCGACGTGTTCTGGCCGCCGATTTCCGCGTTGGGCTTGAAGGACGAGGCAATCATCCACAGACCGGGGTAGAGCACGATGCCGGTCAGGATCAAGGCCACGAGGTGGAAGATGACGCTCTTGGCCCGCTTGGTCCCGGTGGATTCGGATTTCGGGTTGTAGGCCTGGGCCGCGGTGTCCGGGGCGGACTGGGTTGGCGTTGCCATGGTTGTCATTTTGCATCACCGCTGTAGTGGACCCAGGACTTGGACGTGCGGAAGAAGATCAGCGTGATGATGCCGACCACGATCACCAGCAGCCAGGCCATGGCCGAGGCGTAGCCCATCCGGAAATCGCTGAAGCCCCGCAGGTACAGGTAGAGGGTGTAGAAGAGGGTGGAGCCGGCGGGGCCGCCTTCACCGTTGGAAATAATGTAGGCCGATGCGAAGATCTGGAATGCGTGGATGGTCTCCATCAGCAGGTTGAAGAAGATCACCGGGGAGAGCATGGGCCAGGTGATGTTGAAGAACTTCCGCACCGGGCCGGCGCCGTCCATCGAGGCTGCCTCATAGAGATCAACGGGGATCTGCTTGAGGCCGGCCAGGAAGATCACCATCGGGGCACCGAACTGCCACACCGTCAGCAGGATGAACATCGGCATGGTCATTGCGGGGTTGCCCACCCAGCCGCCCAGGTTGATCCCGAAGAAGGACAGGCCCTGGTCCACCGGGCCGCTGTCGCCGAACATCGCTTTCCAGACGATGGCGATGGAGACGGATGCACCGATCAGCGACGGGGCGTAGAAGGCGGAGCGGTAGAAGCCCTGGCCACGGCGCTTGCTGTTCAGCAGCATGGCCACCGCCAGCGCCGCCGCGAGTTTCAGCGGCGTACCGAACACCACGTAGCCCACGGTCACGCCAACGGACTGCAGGAAGCGCTCGTCCTGGAACAGGGTGGTGTAGTTGTCCAGGCCGATCCACTTTGGCGGCTCGAACAGGTTGTAGTTGGTGAAGGACAGGTAGAGCGAGGAGATCATTGGCCCAACCGTGAGGGCAATGAATCCCAGCAGCCAGGGCAGCAGGAAGGTGTAGCCGGCACGGGCATCCGCGCCCCGCCGCCGCGACTTGCGCGGCAGCGGGGATCCGGACGACGCCGAACGCCTGCTCAGGGTTGGGCTTTGAGTCACGAGGTCATTCCGTCAGTCGTGAACGCTTGATGAGGCAATGTGCCTGATCAGCCGTTCTGCTTGATGAGGTCTTCGGCTTCCTTGAACCAGGCATCGGTGGCACCGTCGATGGTGAGCTTGCCGTAGTTCAGGTCCGAGGCGATGCGCTTGAAGGAGGCTTCGAGCGTGCCGAAACCGACGATGGGCGGCTCAGGGGCGTCCTTGAGGTACTTTTCAATGGACTTTTCGTAATCCACCACCAGCTTGTCCGTGCCTTCGAACGTGGTGCCGTCACGCTGGGTCTTGGAGGCGGGGACGCCGCGGGAGGTCTTGAAAATCTGGCCCACCTCCGGGTCGTTGACCATAAAGTCAATGAACCGGGCAGCAGCGTCCTTGTACTTGGTCTTCGCACTGGCCACCATCAGCATGGAAGGCTTGAGGAACAGGCCAAGATTGTTCGGATCGTCGGACGGAACCGGCACCAGCTTGAGTTCCTTGGCGCCGCTGTCGCCCAGGTAGCCGGCCATGAAGTTGTCCCAGGTGACTTCCGTGGCAGTGGCGTTGGAGCCGAACGGCGACTTCGGAGCCAGCTGCGTCACGCGGTCCTCGGGAATGATGGCACCTGTACCCCGCAGGTTCGCGGGAAGGTTCCACCACTTCTTCAGGTCGTCCTTGCTGAAGCCCAGCTTGCCGTCAGAGGTGAAGGCCTCGATCTTGTTCTGGCGCAGCCAGATGTTGAACATCCACCAGACGCCGGTGTAGTCGGTGCCGCCGTAGAGGGCGCCGTTGCTCTTGGTTCCCACCTGGGTAAGGAAGTCGTTGAATTCCTTGTAGGTCCATTTGCCGGTCGGCTCCGCGATGCCCAACGGGGCCAGCTTTGCGGGGTCATAGTAAACGGCGAAGGCGTTGGTGCTGGTGGGGATGCCGTAGGTCTTGCCCTTGATCTGGCCCGACGGCAGGAGGGACTTGTCAAAGGCGGATGTATCGATCTTGACGGTGCTGAGGTCCAGGAGCTGGTTGCGCTGGCCGTAGTCGCGCAGGTAGGACAGGTCCCACTGCATGACGTCCGGCAGGCCACCGCCGGCAGCCTCGGTGGCACGCTTCTGCCAGTAGCCGGCGAAGTCGGTGAAGTTGCCGTTGACCTTGATGTCCGGGTTCTTGGATTCGAACAGCTCGATGGCCTTGCGGGTGCGCGTCGCGCGGTCGTCGTTGCCCCACCAGGTGTAGTTGATGGTGACGGGTTTCTCAGCGGATCCGGTCTGGCCGGAAGAGCTGGATCCGTTGCCGCACGCCGACAGCGCTGCGGCGGATGCGGTGCCGATGGCCACGGTAGTGAGGAAATGCCTTCTGTTGATCACGGGAGCCTCCTTGCTCGATGAGTGCTTTGCCATTTCTCGGCCTACAACGTGAGTAGTGAGCTGGCTTACACGGCTTCTGAAACGATACAATATCTTCATTCCCGAAATTGGGCAAGCGTTTTCCAAAGGTCTGATGTCAGATCGGGTTTTCGCCCCAAACAGACAAAGGAGTCCCATGACAGAGCAGGAAACCACCGGGCCGTCGAGCATCTGGACCAAGATCCAGGGCATCGGTTTCGGTGGTGACTACAACCCTGAACAGTGGCCGGCCAGCGTCCGTTTGGAGGACCTGGAACTTATGCAGGAAGCGGGGGTGAATTTCCTCAGCGTGGGGATCTTCTCCTGGGCGCTGCTGGAACCCTCCGAAGGGCACTACGACTTCGGGTGGCTGGACGAGGTGATGGACAACCTGGCCGGCATCGGGGTGAAGGTGGCCCTGGCCACCGCCACCGCCGCTCCCCCCGCCTGGCTGGTCCGGAAGCATCCGGAAATCCTGCCGGTCACGGCTGACGGAACTGTGCTGGGCCCGGGCTCGCGGCGGCACTACACGCCGTCGTCGGCCGTTTACCGCCGCTACGCCACCGGGATAACGCGCGCCCTCGCGGAACGGTACAAGGACCATCCGGCCCTGGCACTGTGGCATGTGGACAACGAACTGGGCTGCCACGTCTCCGAGTTCTACGGGGACGACGACGCCGCTGCCTTCCGCGCCTGGCTGGAGCGCCGGTACGGGAGCATCGATGCGCTCAACGCTTCCTGGGGGACGGCATTCTGGTCCCAGAACTACGGCTCCTTTGAGGAGATCCTGCCGCCTTCCGTTGCGCCGTCCACCCTGAACCCGGGCCAGCAGCTGGATTTCCAGCGGTTCAACTCCTGGGCGCTGATGGACTACTACCGGGAGCTCGTGGCTGTCCTGCGCGAAGTCACCCCGGACATCCCCTGTACCACCAACCTGATGGCATCCAGCGCCACCAAGTCCATGGACTACTTCGACTGGGCCAAGGACCTGGACGTCATCGCCAATGACCACTACCTGGTGGCTGCCGACCCCGAACGGCAGATCGAACTCGCGTTCAGCGCGGACCTCACCCGGGGGATTGCGGGCGGTGACCCGTGGATCCTGATGGAGCATTCGACGTCGGCCGTTAACTGGCAGCCGCGCAACCAGCCCAAGATGCCCGGCGAGATGCTGCGGAATTCGCTGGCCCACGTGGCCCGCGGGGCCGACGCCGTGATGTTCTTCCAGTGGCGGCAGAGCTTTGCCGGGTCCGAGAAGTTCCATTCGGCCATGGTGCCGCACGGCGGACGCAACGCGCGCGTGTGGCGTGAGGTGGTGGAGCTTGGGGCTGCGCTGAAACGGCTTGAGCCCGTGCGCGCTTCGCGGGTCCAGTCCCGGGCTGCCATTGTCTTTGACTACGAGGCCTGGTGGGCCAGCGAGATCGACTCCAAGCCCAGCATCGACGTGAAGTACCTGGACCTGATGCGGGCCTTCCACCGGGCACTGTTCCTCCGCGGGATTTCCGTGGACCTGGTTCATCCCTCCGCTTCACTGGAGGGGTATGACCTGGTCCTGGTGTGCACGCTGTACTCGGTGGCTGACGATGCCGCGGCCAACATTGCCGCAGCCGCCTCCGCCGGTGCCACGGTGCTGGTGAGCTACTTCAGCGGCATCGTGGACGAGAAGGACCATGTGCGGCTGGGCGGCTATCCCGGCGCCTTCCGCGAGCTCTTGGGGGTGCGGGTTGAGGAGTTCCATCCCCTCCTTGCCGGTTCGCAGCTGAAGCTGAGCGACGGCACGGTGTCTTCGATCTGGAGCGAGGACCTCCACCTGGCCGGTGCGGAGGCAATGCAGTCCTTTACCGGGTACCCGCTGGAGGGAGTCCCTGCCCTCACCCGCCGCGCCGTGGGCTCGGGGGCGGCCTGGTACCTGGCCACCTTCCCCGACCGGGACGGGATTGATGCTGTCCTGGACAAACTGCTGGCCGAGTCCGGCGTCTCCCCCGCCGCGGCTGCCGATCCCGGCGTGGAGCTGGTGCGCCGGCTTTCCTCCGACGGGCAGAGCTACCTGTTCGCGATCAACCACACCCGTTCGGACGCTTCGGTGTCGGCCACCGGCACCGACCTGCTGACCGGCGGGACATTCTCCGGGACCGTTCCGTCCGGCGGTGTTGCGGTTATCGCGGAGGCATAGGCGTCCGGGCGCGCCGGCTGGTTCAGCGCCCCCTTGCCCTGCGTCTGACGGAAACGCGTACGACGGCGGCACCCCCTTGGGTGCCGCCGTCTCGGTGGCGAAGCGGGCCGCACGCGCGGCCACCGAACGGAGTGTGAGCCTGCGCCCGGCACAGGACACCATGACCTACCTGACCGCGCTGCTACCCGTCGCCCAAGGGGTGGCCGCCTACGCCGCCCTCAGCAAGGATGCCGACACGGCACGCCCGGCCGGTGATGAGAGGTCGCGGGGGCAGGTCATGGCCGACACCCTCGTTGAACGCGTTACCGGTACCCCGGGCGGGATCAGCGGGGTTCAGATCCAGCTCGTCATGACCGACCGCATGCTCCTCCAGGCCGATACCGAACCCGCCCGGGTCCCCGGCTACGGCATCATCCCCGCAGCAGTCGCCCGGGACATCGCACTCACCCCTGCAACCACCAAACCCGGTTCCCCCGCCACTGATGACACCGCCGAACACCCCGCCGACACGGCCGACAATGGCGGCCGGCGTGACCTGGACGTGTGGGTCCGCCGCCTCTTCGCCGCCCCTGGTAGCGGGGAGATGGTGGCGATGGACTCCAAGGCAAGGTTCTTTCCGGGCGGGTTAAAACGCTTCCTCCAGGTCCGGGACGATACCTGCCGCACGCCGTACTGCGACGCCCCCATCCGCCACCACGACCACATCGCCGCGTGGCACGACGGCGGCCCCACGAGCGCCAGTAACGGACAGGGGCTCTGCGAAGCCTGCAACCACACCGAAGAAACACCCGGCTGGACCGCAAAAGCAGTCCCCGGCCCGCGGCACACGGTAGCGACCTGCACCCCAACCGGCCACACCTACCACTCCACCGCACCACCACTGCCCGGCAGCGGCATGGGTAAGCGGCTCAAGGAACAGCTTCTGCACGGGGCGTCCTCCCTACCCTGCCCTCCGGACGTGCCCTTTCCATCCAGGTCCTGGGGCGGATAGTGCCCGCCGAACCGGTCGGACGGGCTTCTGAACCGGAACGACGACATAACGAACCTCGGACCAGGCGAAGGGAACGCGCCGCTCCATAGAAGCCATGCCTTGGAACGCGGCTGCTCCATTCCATTACCCCGCCAGGTCAGCCTGACAACTGCGCCTTAAACAGCTCCGCCCCGGAAGGAACATTGGTTCCTTCCGGGGCAGAGCTGCCACCCGCCGTCGGACGTCTGTGATGAGGAGGCACCATAGAGACGGTCCGGAGCCGTGTTGGCGGGGTGAGGACTATTTGCTGATGGCGGACTTCATCTCGTCGGTGGCTTTCTTGCCTGCATCTTCTGGAGAGAGCCGTTCGAACAGGACTTCGGAGGTGTACCGCTTGATGATTTCCTGGATGGCTCCTGCACCCTTCGGGGGCGGTGCCGGTGCCTCGCCAAGCTCATCCTTGATCTGGTCGATGAACTTGACCACCTTGACGTCGGCCGGAGTCAGCTTCGGCTGGATTGCGGCCCGGACCTCCGAGTTGGGGTAGACACCGCGGTCAGCGAGGAGGGCCTCTCCGGCTTTGACGTTGTTGGTCAGGAAGTTGATGAACTTCGCCGTTTCCTGCGGGTGCTTGGTGCGCGAGGAGGCGGACCAGAACTGTGAGGCCTTGTACCAAAGGCCCGCATCATCAGCAGAGCCGGTCTTGGTGGGGAACCGCAGGATCTTCAGGTCCCCGCCGCTTGCCTTCTCCAGTGCCGGGGCCTGGTTGGACCACCAGAAGGCCATGCCGTTCTTGCCCGTGGCCAGTCCGCTCTGGTCAAGGGGGGCAGCCTCGGCTTCCACCACCTCGGACGCGGACGGCACCGCCTTGTTCTGGCTCAGCTGCTTCAGGAAGGCCCACCATTCGGCGATGTCGCCCGGCTCGAAGCCCAGCTTGCCGTCGGAGGTGTACAGCGACTTGCCGTTCTGCCGGAGCCAAACCCCCAGGGAAGCCTCATCAGTTCCGTACGCTGCAGCGCCATAGGTTCCCTTGGGCGACTTGGCGGTGATTTCTGCGGCGATGCGGCCAAAGTCGTCCCACGTCCACTTGGTGTCGTCCGGGAGCGGCACTCCGGCTGCCTGGAAGACGGCGGGGTTGGCCAGGATGGTGGCGGCGTTGATGCCTGCGGCGATCCCGGTCAGTCCCTTCTCGCTCTTACCGGCGTTCAGCGCCGCTTCGTCCAGTTTGGAAGTGTCGATGTCGTACTTGGACAGGTCAAGAAGGGCACCCCGGCTGGAGTACTCCGTGATGTACTTCTCATCCATCTGGATGACGTCCGGGGCATCATTGGCCGCTACCTGGGTGGCCAGCTTGTCCCAGTAACCGCTCCAGTCGCCGAACTCGGGCTTGACCTTGATCTTCGGGTTTTCGGCTTCGAACTGCTTGATGGCCTCCTGGGTCAGCTGGGCGCGCTTGTCGCCGCCCCACCAGGAAAAGCGAAGCTCCACGGTGCCATCGGCGTTCTGCGGGGCTGCTCCCCCGCCACAGGCGCTAAGGGCCATAACGGCGGCGACTGCGGCGGCAACCGCGCCGGCCTTACGGGTTCGGCCCAAACGGGGTGGGTGGCTGGTGCCTGATGCGGGTGCCCCTGCAGGCTGCTTGGCAGCAGACGCAGGACGGGGGAAAAGCGGCACTGTGTACTCCGATCTTCGTTGATCCAGGTGCGGGTTGATGTGGGGACGGCGGCTGACTTCAGCGGAAGTCTGGCCGAAAGCCGTGAAAGCGCTTTCTGGTCCTAATGCTATAAGTTGCTCACTTGTATTACAAGACGGTGCTGCCATGAATATTGAGCGATTGGTGCACCGGAAAACCAAGACGAACGGCCCGCCGCTCGGACAGGCCGTTCGTCTTTGAGGTTTGCGCCCGGCTTATGAGATGCCCGGGGTTATTTGATGCCCGTGGTGGCGATGCCCTTGATGAGGAACCGCTGGCCGAAGAGGAAGACCAGGAAGACCGGCAGCAGGGACACGATGGACATGGCGAACAGCGAGCCCCAGCTCGTGGCCGACTGTGAATCCACGAACGCCCGCAACGCCACCGGAACGGTGAACATATCCGGGTCCGTGAGGTAGATCAGGGCGCCGAAGAAGTCGTTCCAGGTCCAGATGAAGGTGAAGATGGTGGTGGTGGCCAGGGCCGGCACCATCAGCGGCAGGATGACCCGCAGGAAGATCCGTGGATGGCCGGCACCATCAATTCGCGCCGCCTCATCCAGCTCCTTGGGGATGCCGCGGATAAATTGCACCATGAGGAAGACGAAGAACGCGTCCGTGGCCAGCAGTTTGGGCACCAGCAGTGGCCAGAAGGTATTAACCCAGCCGATCTGCGAGAACAGGATGTACTGCGGAACGATGACCACGTGGAACGGCAGCATGATGGTCAGCAGCATGATGCCGAAGAACAGCTTCTTACCCGTGAACTGGAGCCTGGCGAAGGCGTAGGCGGCCATGGAGCAGGAAACGAGGTTCCCCAGGATGGAGCCGATCACCACGATGGCCGAGTTCAACATGTAGTGGCCAAAGGGGTGCGTCAGCGCTGACCAGCCGGAGGTGTAGTTGCTCATTTCCAGGCTGTTGAGCCAGAGTCCCGGCTCGCGGAAGATCAGCTCATTGGGACGCAGGGAGGACACCACCATCCACAGGAGCGGGTAGATCATCAGCCCGCCGGCCAGGATCAGGATGCCATGCTTCATCAGCGATTTACCGCGCTGGGCCCGGCTGAAGGCCAGCGTTCCACGGGACTCGCGGACCCGGCGCTTGCGGTTCTTAGGCTTGCCGTCGCCCGCGGACTTCTTGTCCGGGGTGGGCAGCGTCTCAAGCTTAGTCGTCATAGAAAACCCAATACTTAGAAGCGATGAAGTTGATGGCGGTGAACACGCCGATGATGAGCAGCAACACCCACGCCATGGCGGACGCGTAGCCCATGTCGAACTGGCCAAAACCCTTTTGGTAGAGGTACAGCGTGAAGAACATGGTGGAGTCCGAAGGCCCGCCGTTGCCGCCGGAGACGATGAACGCCTGCGTGAACGACTGGAAGGAACCGATGATCTGCAGCACCAGGTTGAAGAAGATGATGGGGCTCAGCATGGGCAGGGTGATCTGCCGGAACTGCTGAAGCGTCGATGCGCCATCCACCCTGGCGGCCTCGTAGTACATGTTGGGGATCTGCCGCAGGCCTGCCAGGAAGATGATCATGGGGGCACCGAAGGTCCAGACGTGCAGCAGGATGATCGAGCCCAAAGCCGTACTGGGGTCCGAGATCCAGCCCGGACCCTGGATGCCGAACATGGCCAGGACCTGGTTGACCAGCCCGGTGGTGCCGAAGATCTGCTTCCACAGGATGGCAACGGCAACCGAACCGCCCAGGAGGGACGGCAAGTAGAACACCGAACGGTAGAACGGCAGGCCTCGAAGCCCCTTGTCCAGGACGAGCGCGATGAGCAGCGCCACGGCGAGCTGCAGCGGCACGCCCACAAAGACATAGGTGAACGTGACCCGGAGCGAGTTGTGCAGCCGGGCGTCGCTGAGCATCCGGGTGAAGTTGTCCAACCCGGTCCACTCCGGCGGCTGGAGCAGGTTGTAGTCCGTGAAGGAAAGGTAGAGGGACATCAGCATGGGGCCGATGGTGATGGCCACCAGGCCCACCAGCCACGGCAGCAGGAAAATGTAGGCGGCCTTGTTGTCCCGCCTGTTGGCCTTCTTCTCCTCGGGGGTGGCCTTGCCTTTCCGCCGGGTGATGGAACTGAGCTCGCTGATGGCGCTCACGGGACCTGCTCCATCCGGGACGCCAGGGTCACGGCGGCCGGCGCCAGCGCCGGACGCAGTGTCCTGGAGATGTGTTTTGCGGCCATGTGGTCTCCTTTGGTCATCGTGGCCTCCACGTTACGGTCATCGCCAGGCGATGGGGATCGGGCACTTCCGGCACGGTCTGCTGCCGCCTTACAGGACTGCAGGATCCGGGGCCCGGGGTGCCGTTTGAATTGCGGCTCCGTACCAAAGTAAACGGTTTCTTGACTCCTGTATAGCCCTTTGTTAGTTTTTGAGAAAACGTTTTCTGTTACCGGCGTTACGCCACCCCCACCCAACAAGCCGAGGGGCACAACCAATGAAGTTTGGTCTCAAGAAATCCGTCATGGGCGTCACCGGCGTTGTTGCCGCACTCACCTTGGCACTGACCGGTTGCGGCAACAGCCAGCAGGCCGCAAAAGTGGGCACGGCGGAAGACCCTGTCACCATCCGCTTCGCCTGGTGGGGCAACGATTCGAGGGCGAAAACCACTATGGAGGTTATCAAAGCCTTCGAAGCCGCAAACCCCACCATCAAGGTCCAGGGCGAAAACACCGAATACAGCTCCTACTGGGACAAGATGGCCACCCAGATTGCGGGCGGAACCACACCGGACGTCATTGCCATGAGCGGCGCCTACCCCAGCGAATACGCCAGCCGCGGCGTTTTGCTGGACCTGGACAAGGTCAAGGACCAGATCGATACCTCGAAGTTCGCCGAAGGCACCGCGGACCTGGGCAAGATCGACGGCAAGCAATACACCATCACGGCAGGGGTCAACTCCATGTCCATGGTCCTGGACCCCAAGGTGTTCCAGGCCGCAGGCGTGGCGATGCCGGACGACGAGACCTGGACCTGGGACGACTACGCCAGGATCGCAGCCGAGATCACGCAAAAATCCCCGGCCGGAACCTTCGGCACCACGCCCATGTCCAACGACTCCTTCCTTGCGGTATGGGCACGCCAGAACGGGGAAGCCCTTTACACGGATGACGGCAGGAAGATGGGCATCAGCGAGGACACACTGGCACGCTGGTTCGAGCTCAACAAGAAGCTGATGGATACCGGCGGCGCCCCCTCCGCGTCACAGACCGTTGAGGACGGCTCCGCGCAGCCGGAAATGACCCTGATGGGACAGGGAAAGCAGGGCATGAAGATCTCCTGGAGCAACCAGATGACGTCCTACTCCGGCGCTCCCCTGGTCATGGCCAAGCTGCCCGGCGAAAGCAAGCAGGCCGGCGCATGGCTGCGCTCCTCGATGGAGTACGCCATCTCCTCCAAATCCTCCCAGCCCAAGGAAGCGGCCCTGTTCATCAACTACCTGGTCAACAACATGGACGCGGCCGCGAAGATCAAGAGTGACCGGGGCATGCCTGCCAATACCGAACTGAAGGCGGGGATCACTCCCCTGCTGAAGGAAACCCAGCAGAAGGAAGCGGCCTACCTGGACCGCATCGCCGCCCTGAAGTCCAGGCTCCCAAGCCGTTCCCGGCAGGATCATCGGCCACCATGGAAGTTTTGAACCGTTACAACACGGATGTACTCTTCGGAAAGATCTCCCCGCGGGACGCAGCCAAGGGCCTGATCCCCGAGGTCAACCAAAACCTGGGCTGACCAGACCATCCGCGCGGTAAAGGCCAGCATCACCATCGGAAGGAGGCCGGCACAGTGACCCCAACACCACAGATCCCAGCGGTACGGCCCAGCGCAATCGCCGGCTACCACGACTGGCCCGCCTATGTGCGCGAGCATCCACGCCACCAGGCGTCCACGCAGTCGACGCAGGAGTTCTCGGACGCCTTGGGTGTGCCGGGGGCAGGGGAACCACCAGAAGTGACGGTGCACTGGGAGGAAACGTACGACGGCGCCACCACCTCCCAGCTCAGCTGGCAGTTGGGCTTCGGGCCGCGGACAACGGGCTGGCTGGTCCGGCCGGCCGGAAGTCCAGGACCCCTCCCGGGGGTCCTGGCCCTGCACTGCCACGGCGGAAACAAGTTCGGCGGGGCCGACCGGCTGGTGGAATTACCGGACATCCACCCGTCGGCGGCGGCCGCCCGTTCAGGCCATTACGATGGCCGCGCCCTGGCCACCGACATCGCACGGCGCGGCTTCGCTGTCCTGGCCCATGACACGTTCGCCTGGGGCAGCCGCAGATTTGACCTTTCAACTCCACCCTGGCGGACCGCCTCGGCGACAGCGGCGAGGCAGGCGCAGTGGCGGGAGGACGGCGTCGTGCCCTCCGACGCCGACCAATACAACGCCGCTGCGGCTTTCCACGAAGACACTGTTGCCAAAGCCGCCGGCCTCCTGGGCACCAGCCTGGCCGGCATGGTGGCGCACGACGACCTTGCCGCCCTCGACATCCTGGCGGCCCTGCCGGAGGTGGACCGGGACAGGCTCGGCTGCATCGGCTTCTCCGGCGGCGGCGGCCGGTCACTCGCCCTCTCAGTCCTCAGCCCGCGCATCCGGGCCGCCGTGGTGACCTGCATGATGACCACCTTCGAATCCCTTCTCCCTGACTACCTGGACGCCCATTCCTGGCTGCTGCAGACGCCCGGACTGTGGAAACTGGGCGACTGGCCGGAACTCACAGCCCGCTCAGCAGACGCCCGGTTCCTGGTCCAGTACGCCCTGGCCGACGAGCTCTTTCCGAAGGACGGGATGCGCCAGGCGCACGGGATCCTGGAATCCCTGCATGGCGGCACCGGCCGGTACACGGGCAGCTTCCAGCCCGGCGGGCACGTCTTCACCGCTGCCATGCAGGACGAAGCCCTTGATTTCCTGGCCAAAACGCTGGCATTCTGACCACTTTTACAACTGCTCCCACGTCTTACAACTGCTCCCAAGGACCCACGTGACCACACAGCATTCGGCGGAATCCACCCACCAGCAGACCGCTCCGACCGCCATCCCGCGGGTGGCCCTGGTGGGCGTGCACGGCTTCGGCGAGCGGCACCTTGCCAACCTGTCCCGGCTTGAACAGGCGGGCGCCCTGGAACTGGTGGCCGTCGCCGATCCCAACCCGCCGCAGCCTGGCAGCCTGGCCGCTTCGGTGGCCGTGTTCCCGGGCCTGGACGGACTGCTGGCCGCCCAGCCGGGCGTCGACGTCGTCATTATTGCCACCCCCATCCAGACGCATGCCCCGCTGGCCATCGCCGCCCTGGCCGCCGGGATGGACGTCTACGTGGAAAAGCCGCCCGTGGCGTCCCTGGCCCAGTTCGAGCAGGTCCTCGCCATTGCCCGGGAGAATGGCCGACTGGTCCAGGTGGGCTTCCAGAGCCTGGGATCCCGCGCCCTGCCCGCCATCAGGGACACTGTAGCCGCCGGGGAGATCGGTACTGTCCTGGGCATCAGCGCCACAGGCCAGTGGCTCCGGACCCAGGCATACTTCAAGCGCTCACGCTGGGCCGGAAAGCGCAGCCTGGACGGCGTGGATGTGGTGGACGGTGTTGCAACCAACGCCCTGGCCCACGCCGTTGCCACGGGCCTTTCCCTGGCCGGCGCGCGGACCCTCGCCGACGTCGCCTCCGTGGAGACGGACCTGTACCGCGCCAACCAGACCGAAAGCGACGACACCTCCGTCCTCCGGGTCCGCACCACCCAGGGAACCACGCTGCTGTGCGCCCTCACGCTCTGCGCCCCCGAACAGCTGGACCCGACCGTCACCGTGCACGGGACCCTGGGCGACATCACGCTCTCCTACACCCGGGACGAGGTGGTCATCACTACCGCCAACGGCGAGCGGCGGGAGACCTACGCGCGCACGGACCTGCTGGAAAACCTCCTCGACGCCCGGGCCACCGGGGCTCCCCTGCTCTCTGCGCTGCAGGACACCGGCGCGTTCACCGCCGTGCTGGAAGCGATCCGCACCTCTCCCGCGCCGGCCCCGATCGACGGACAATACATCTCGTGGGAGGGCGGAGGCGACGACGCACATCCCGTGGTCCAGGGCATCACCGACCTGATGGCCCGCGCCGTCAAAGCGCAGGCAACCTTCGCCGAGCTCGGAGCCCCCTGGGCCCGCGCCCTGCCGCCCACCCACACGCTGCCCCTGGACGGCCACCCGGTGGCGGACTACCGCGACGGCAGCCACATCCGCGCCGTCTCCTCCCCGCGCCCCTACCTGCACCCGGTCCGGACCCTTGCCGGAACGGTGGTGACGGACCACCAGCCACTGGACCATGTGTGGCACCTGGGCGTTGGAGTGGCGCTGCAGGACGTGGACGGAGTGAATTTCTGGGGCGGCCGGACCTATACCCGGGAGGCCGGGCAGTACGTCTGGCGCCCGGACCACGGCAGCATCGCCAGCACCGGCACCGCGGCCGAACAGAATGACGCGGTGGACGGCCGCGAGGGCCGACTCCAGGAGACCCTCAGCTGGAACGGCCCGGACGGTACCCCCATCCTTGTGGAGGAACGCTCCTGGGCCTGGGCAGGCGTCGCGCCCTCCATCTGGCGGCTGTCCCTCGACTTCGCGCTGTCCCCCGCCGGTGACACGCCGGTCAGCCTGGGCAGCCCGGGATCGAACGGACGCTTCGAGGGCGGGTACGGCGGCTTCTTCTGGCGCCTGCCGCAGTGCGGGGACGCGGCAGTCTGGACGCCCGCCGGTGCCGGCGAATCACAGACCCACGGCAGCGTCACGCGCTGGCTCGCCTGGTCAGGAGAGTTCGACGGCGGCCCAGCCACCTTGGTGTTCGTCGCCCCGGAAGGCTCCACTGATCCCTGGTTTGTCCGGGTGGAGGGCTACCCCGGAATAGGCCAGTCGCTGGCGTGGGACGCCCCCGTCAATGCCCGGCGGGGCAGCCCGGTGCGGCGGAGCATCACCGTCTTTGTGGCCGACGGAATCCTGTCCACAACCGACATCCAAGATCTGATCAACCAGCAGGGGGACCCGTCATGACCCAAACAACCACTTCAGCCGTCCCCCATGGGGAAGCGCGCCTGGCCCCCGGATCCAGGACGGACCGGGCCATCAAGCGCCGGCGCGTCCTGGACATTCTGGACGGGACCGGGCAGGACTCCCTGCTGCTCACCACCAACACCGCCCTGACCTGGTACCTGGACGGCAGCCGCGTCCACATCAGCCTTGCCGGCGATCCCATCGCCGCCCTGCTGGTGGACCGCGACGGTGACCACCTGGTCACGTTCAACAACGAAGCCGGCAGGATCGCCGCCGAGGAGCTGCCCGCCGGAGTCAACCTGCACACCGTCCCCTGGTACGGGAACCTGCACCAGGCCGCGGCCGCCGTCGGGAACGGCTCCCGGCCGCCGCTGGCCGAAGCGGACGTCGCGGCACAGTTGCGCGCCGCCCGGCAGCAGCTCCTCCCGGCCGAAACTGCCCGCTATTCCATGCTCAGCGCGGAACTGGCAGGGATCATGACCGATGTCCTGTCCGCCGCCCGCCCGGACACCACGGAGTTCGAGCTGGTCTCTGCGCTGGCCGCCCGGGTGGTGGCCGCCGGTGCGGAACCGCTGGTGCTCCTGTGCAACGGCAGCTCCCGCAGCACTTTCCGGCACCCGCTGGCAACCCATTCCCCGCTTGGCCGCCGCGCCATGGCCGTCGTGTGCGCCCGCCGGGACGGCCTGGTTGCCAACATCACCCGCTGGATCCGGTTCGACGCCGGCACCCCCGAAGAGCGCGACGCCGAGGCCCGCATCGCGGCCGTGGAGGCGGACATTTTTGACGCCACCGTTCCCGGCGCCCGGCTGGATCGGATCTTCGCCGAGATCCAGGCAGCCTATGCGCGGCACGGTTTCGGGGCGGACCAGTGGGAACAGCACCACCAGGGCGGTCCCGCCGGTTACGCGGGCCGGGATCCCCGGGTGACCTCAGAGGTGACCGACACGGTGTTGCTGGACCAGGCCTTCACCTGGAACCCCTCGGGCCCCGGCGTCAAGATCGAAGACACCGTGCAGCTCACCGAATCCGGACTTCGCGTCCTCACCGTGGACCCGCGCTGGCCGGTGGTTACGGTGAACGGGCTGGACCGGCCGGTGACGCTTCAGCTGTAGGAAGGATCCGCAGGCAACAGGAAACCCCGGGACCGATGCGGTCCCGGGGTTTACCGTTGGTGGTTGAGCTTGTCGAAACCTCAGCCTACGGAAGCTGCAGTTCACCGTCCACGCGGCGCGGGATGCCCAGGGGGTTGTCCTCGCGAAGCGCCGGGTGCAGCACCGCCTCGGGAGCATCCTGGTAGGCCACCGGACGCTGGAACCTGCGGACCGCCGTCGCACCAACCGAGGTAAAGAGGGAGGTGGTGGCCGGGTACGGGCCGCCGTGCTGCTGGGCCCAGTTGACGGCCACGCCCGTGGGCCAGCCTTCGAACAGGACACGCCCGGCGAGCCCGGAAAGCTGTTCGGCCAGATCCGCAATGTCCTCATCGGGCTGCGCGTGCAGGGTGGCGGTCAGGCTGCCCGGGACCTTGGCCAGGACAGCTGACAGTTCCTCCTGGTCCGTGTATTCGATCAGGATGGTGGTGGGGCCAAAGCATTCCTCCAGCAGCTGCTCGGGGCGTTCCAGCACCTTGGCGGCGGTGGTGGAGAACACCACCGGAGCCGCACCATTGGACGCGGCGTCCTGCTCCACGGTGCCGGCGACCACAGCCACGCCGTCCACTGATGCGAAGGCGCGCAGGCCGTCCGGGTAGGCTTCGGCGATCCGGGTGGTGAGCATGCCCAGGGCAGGCTTGTCCTTGCTGGCCTCCGCCACTTCCTTGGCGAACTGCGTTCCCGCAGGGATGAACACCAGGCCCGGCTTGGTGCAGAACTGGCCCGCACCGAGGGCGAAGGAGCCGGCCAGTCCGGCGGCGAGTTCGGCGGAGCGGGCCTGCAGTGCCGCGGCGGTGATGACCACGGGGTTCAGGCTCCCCAGTTCGCCGTAGAACGGGATGGGGTCGGGACGGGAGGTGGCGAGGTCGAACAGGGCACGGCCGCCGGGGATGGAGCCGGTGAAGCCCACGGCTTTGATGGCGGGGTCCTGCACCAGCGCCGTTCCCACTTCGCGTCCGTGGACCAGGGCGAACAGGCCTTCCGGTGCACCGGCGCCGAGGAGCGCCTCCGCCACGATTTCAGCGGTGCGCTCCGACAGGCGGAGGTGGCCCGAGTGTGCCTTGACGATCACCGAACAGCCGACGGCGAGGGCGGAGGCCGTGTCCCCGCCCGCTACCGAGAAGGCGAACGGGAAGTTGGAGGCGGAGAAGACGGCAACCGGGCCGATGGGCTTGAGGATCCTGCGCAGGTCCGGCCGGGGCGGGGTTGCCGCCGGGTCCGCGTGGTCGATGATGGCCTCAAGATAGGAGCCCTCGGTGATCACGCGGGCAAACAGGCGCAACTGGCCGGTGGTGCGGGCAACTTCACCGGTAAGGCGCGCGGCGCCCAGGCTGGTCTCGGCATCGGCGATCTCCACCAGTTCGGCAGCGTTGGCGTCCAGGGCGTCCGCCACGGCGTTCAGCCAGCCGGCGCGTTCAGCATCGGAAGCTGCGGCCGAGATCCTGGCCGCTGCTGTGGCCGCAGCGGTGAGCTCGGTCAGGGAAAGCGTTGCAGTTGTCACGTCAGGTACCTGTTCGTCGTATGGAAATTCATGGTTGCAGCGTGTCCCGGAAACGGAAGCCCAGTCCGGGCTGGTCCGCCAGGGCCAACCTGCTGTTGGTGAACCGCACCGGCGACGGCCCGGCCAGGATCCCCAATTGTTCGAAGGAAGCCTCTTCGACGTCCTCCACCATGGTGGGTTCGGCCAGGGTCAGGGCCAGTTGCCCGGACAGTTCCGGCAGCAGGTGCGGCATGACCTTGATGCTGTTGGTCCTCGCCAGCTCAACGATCCGCCGGAACGGGGTAATCCCACCCACGCGGATGATGTTGGGCTGGATGATGTCCACCGCCTCCGCCTCAATGAAATCGCGGAACCGGTAGATGGTGTGCAGGTTTTCACCAAGGGCGATGGGCACGGGCGAATGCTTCCGGAGCCGGCGGTAGGCCCAGAGGTCGTCCGCGCGGATGGGTTCCTCCAGCCATTCCAGCCCGAATTCGGCCAGGACATCCAGGGCCCGGAAAGTGGTGGGCAGGTCCCACCGCTGGTTGGCGTCGATCATGAGCCTGCGGTCCGGGCCCAGGACGGTGCGGACGGCGGCTACGCGTTCGCGGTCCTCGCGGATGTCCGGTTTTCCCACCTTGATCTTCACTGCCTGGTGGCCGGCGGCCACCCAGCGTTCGGTCTGCGCCACCAGCTCGTCCAGAGTGTAGTGCAGGTTGACCCCGGAGCCGTACACCTCTGCCGATTCCTGCCGCTGGCCCAGCAGGCCGGTGACCGAGGTTCCGGCGCGGCGGGCCTGCAGGTCCCACAGGGCCAGGTCCACGCCTGCCATGGCGATGGTGGTGAGGCCGCCGCCGCCGGCCTCGTGCAGCCGTTTCCAGAGCACATCCCACACCGTCTCCGGGGTGGCCGGCAGGCCGGTGACGAAAGGGGCGATGTCGTAATCCAGGAGCGCCTTGACGGCCTGGGGACCGATGGTGGGTGTCCACGAGAAACCGAAGCCCGTGCCGCCGTCGTCCGTCTGGATTTCCGTGGCAATCACGTGGTTCTCCGGCGCCTCCGCCCCCCAGCTGCGGAGCAGCGGAACGGTGAAGAGCCGGGTGGACAATCCGGTGATGCGCGGAACAGTGCGGACGGCTTCGGCCGCCGGTGCGCTCATCAGCGCCCGGCCAGCTCGTAGCCCTTGGCCAGGATGGCTTTGAGCTCCACGAGCTGTTCCTCCGTAGGATCGACCAGCGGCGGCCGGACCGAGCCCACCGGCAGTCCGCCCAGCCTCAGGCCGGCCTTGATCAGGGAAACGCCGAAGCCGGGGGTCTGGTCGCGCAGGCGTACCAGGGGTGCGTAGAAGCCCTCGAGGAGGGCGTTGCGGCGGTCCTCGTCCCCTGCGGCGTAGGCGTCGTAGTAGGCCTTGGCGATCTCGGGGGCCATGGCGAACGCCGCCGAGGAGTAGAGCGGGATGCCCAGGCCGCGGTAGGCGCCCTGCGTCAGTTCGGCGGTGAGCAGGCCGTTGAAGAAGGCGAAGTCCTGCCGTCCGGTGGCCTTGACCGCGGTGACGATTTCCTGGGCCAGGCCCACGTCGCCCAGGCCGTCCTTGAAGCCGATGACCTTGGGATTGGCGGCCAGCTTGGCCATGGACGCCGCGGTGAACTTCGCGTTGCCGCGGTGGTACACGATGACCGGCAGGCTGCTGGCGTTGGCCACGGCCTCGATGTAGGCCACCAGTCCGTCCGTGGGACCGGTCACCAGGTACGGCGGCAGCACCAGGAGCGCGTCGGCGCCGGCTTCTTCAGCAGCCCGGGCGGCGGCAAGGGCGTGGCCCAGGGGTCCGCCGGCGCCGGCCACCACGGGGACCTGTCCGGCAACAACCTCGACGGCGGCTGCCACCACGGTGCGGACCTCCTCGATGCTGAGGGCATGGAACTCACCGGTGCCGCAGGCCGGGAAGACTCCGCCGGGGCCAAACGGCAACCGTGAGCTGATGTGTTCCTTGAGCAGGTCCACGTCAACGGCGCCTTCGGCGGTGAACGGGGTGACGGGGAAGAACAGTACGCCGTCGAATTTCATGGTGTCTCCTTGCCTCCGGTGCCGGCTGTGACCAGCGTGGAGGCCTCGTCGTTGAGGGTTGGATTGGACTTGAGCTCACTGCGCCAGGTGCGCTTTGGCTGCCAGCCCAGCAGCTCATGGGCTTTGGCAATGGAGAATGCGGGGCTGGTGCCGGTGAGGCCGGCGCTGAGCGCTTCGCTTCCCGGCAGGAATTGGGGCATCAGCTCAGCAAGCGGGACGGTGGCCAGGGCGTCGGCTGCCCCCACGAAGAAGGTTTCCCCGTTGGGAATGTCTTCCATCTTCTGCAGCAGCACGTCCAGGAAGTCCGCTACGTCGCGGGCGTCCACATAGTTGAAGAGCGCCGGTGCTGAGAGGGCGGGGTCGGCCAGGCGTTCGGCAAGGGTGTGTCCCTGCTGGGTGGGAGCGCCTTCCCATTCCTCTGGCGAGATGACAAAGCACGGACGGAACGCCGCGTACCGGATCTTCTCCCCCTGCGCAGCGGCGAACATCTGCACGGTCTGTTCGGCGATGAGCTTAGACAGCGCGTAGGCGTTCCAGGGCTTGGGCGGGGTGCGCTCATCGAGCGGGAACGACGGCGGCAGCCACCCCGCCGGGCAGCCGTAACCCAGGACCGTGGGGCTGCTGGCGGTGACGATTTTGCCGATTCCCAGTTCCGTTGCTGCGCTGATCACGGCGAAGGCGAGCCGGGTGTTGGTGCCGAAAATGACGTCCTCCGGCGCGCTGAACGGTACCGCGATCGCCGCAAGGTGGATGACGGCGTCGGGCTTTGCCGCCCGAAGGAGGCGCAGCGCCTCACCCGGCGCCAGGAGGTCCGCGGTTTCCTGAACGACGCCGGCCGGCAGGAGTTCGGGGGGCACCACGTCACGGTCCACCGAGACTACCTCGTGTCCCGCCTGTGCCAGCCCCGCCACCACGCTGCGGCCGAGGCGGCCGGAGCCGCCGGTAACGAATATCCTGCTCATGGTTGTTCCTCTACTTGCCGCGGCGAAGGTCGACGCCGAGGTCCAGGTCCTCGACCCGGACGGGCAGGGACGTTTCCAGGGAGCGGTTGCCGGCAATGCCCACGGACACCGAACGCAGCCCGTCCAGGTAACCGGAGGGACGGCCCAGCGGGTCCTCGCCCGGTCCGTTGAAGAGATCCGACAGCAGCAGCTCGTCACCGCCGCCATGGCCGCCCTCACCGTTGACGATCGGCACCTCGTACGCGGCCTCCCAGTGGCGCTGGACCACCAGGCGCTCGCCGTTGCGGCGGACGGCGTCCTCTTCCTCAACAGGGGTTGCGGACGGGTCCACGACGGTCTTCTTGTCCGTACTGTGCAGGACGGCGGCGCGTTCCACCACCTCAAGCTCGGCGCGGCCTTCGGTACCGTTGACAGCCACCCGGTAGCCTTCCCACGGGCTGTGGGCATTCAGCGAGTAGCTCAGGCGCGGGCCGCCCTGGTATTCCACCACCAGAGCCAGGTTGTCCTCGATGGTGATGCCGGCGGTGAACACATCCTGGTCGCGGCGGTAGCCGTCGTAGTGTTCGTTGTCCAGGAACAGGGCCTTGAGGCGCTCGTCCTCCCTCAGGTCAAGCGCGAAGGGGTCCTTGGCGCCGCCGGGGGCATCGGCGTCGGGCGTTCCCCGTTCCGGGCGGGGGCCAAGCCCGCGCTCGGCGGCGTTCTTGTCGCCGTAGAACTTCAGGCCACCGGACGCGAAGATCCGCTCCGGGACGTCGTCGATCCACCAGTTGACCAGGTCGAAGTGGTGCGACGCCTTGTGGATGAGCAGCCCGCCGGAGTTCTTCTTCTCCCGGTGCCAGCGGCGGAAGTAGTCCGCACCGTGGACGGTGTCCAGCACCCAGCTGAAGTCCACGGAGGTGACCTTGCCGATCACGCCGCTCTGGATGATTTCCTTGAGCGCGCTGTTGCGGGGCGAGTAGCGGTAGTTGAACGTGACCACCACGTTCCGGCCGGTCTCCTGGACGGCCTGGGTGATCCGGCGGCAGCCTTCGGCGTCGATGGTGAGGGGCTTTTCGACGACGACATCCGCCCCCGCGCGAAGGCCCTCCACGATGTAGTCGGCATGGGTGTAGTCCGGTGTCGTGACTATGATGCGGTCGATGTTGTTGGCCTGGATGAACGCGGTCAGGTCCGCGGGATCAAACGATGCCACCGGTCCCGGCGCACCGAGTTCCTGGATGAGCTTCTGGTAAAACTCAACGCGTCCGGGGTTCACGTCGGAGAACGCCACGAGCTCGGCAGTATCGGCGTGCTTGCCGAAGATGGCGCGGATGTACATCTCGGACCGGCCGCCGGTACCGATCAGCGCGATCCGTGCCTTCCCACCATTGGGGCTGGTGACCTGCGAAATGGTGTCCGGGGAAGCAGCTGCGGCCGACGTCGTCTCGGCTGTGTTGACCATGGGGTCCCTTTCAAAACTAATTGCCGGCCGTGCGAACGGCGGCTGTGGATCGGCGGCGGCACTGGTAGCACCGGATGGGGAAACGCCTGAGAAAGCGTTTTCTCAGCTATCTATAGAAGTTGTATCAACCCCTCGGGCGATCCGTCAACCATTTTCCAGCTTGAAGGAAAGCGTTTTCTGAGGCTGCTCCCCGGCTGTTCGCCATCGGCGCGGGAAAACAGGTGGGAAAAGCGTAGAAATCGCTTTCCTGCTCCCGTATATGCTGTCTTTCAAAGCATCTGCCATCCCCGCCCAGCTGCCGGAACACCAAGGGTTCGGTGGCGGCGCGGACGGATGGCGCAAAAGAAGGGTTCCCTATGGCCAGGAAATCGGCAAGCGGCCGGATCGGCATTGCGGATGTCGCCGTGAAGGCGGGAGTTTCCCATGCCACCGTTTCACGCGTCATGAACGGAAACTTCACCGTGGACCCGGACATTGCCGCCCGGGTCCGGGCAGCCGCAGTCGAGCTGAAGTACCAGCCCAATCCCGTGGGCCGCAGCCTGGCCCTGGGCAAAACGGACACCATCGGCATTGTGGTGCCGGACCTGGCCAACCCCACCTTCCAGGCGATCCTCCGCGGCCTGAGCAGGGCGGCCGCCCAGGACGGTTACCGCGTGCTCATCGCGGACTCATTCGAAGTGTCAAGCGAGGAGTCCATCTTGGCGGGCGAGGCGCGGCGGCGGTGTGACGGGCTGGTCCTCTGCGCCCCGCGCATGTCGGACGCGGAACTGGAGGAGATTGCACCCTCCCTGCACCCGGTGGTGCTGATCAACCGCACCACCGCCGCGCCGAATGTGCCCAGCCTGGTGGTGGACTACGGCCAGGGCGTCCAGGACATCGCGGGGCACCTGGTGGAACTGGGCCACACCCGCCTGGCTTTCCTTGCGGGACCGCACGGCAGCGCCTCCAATGAGATGCGGCTCAAGGGCCTGGAAACGTTCAAGGCCGCCCACCCCGAGGTGGAGGTGACCATGCTGGAGGGCGGCTCCGACTTCGACACCGGGCACGAAGCCGTGGATGCCGTCCTGCACAGCGGGGCCACAGGCATCCTGGCCTTTAATGACCTGGTGGCGATGGGCCTCATGAGTGGCCTGCATGAGCGCGGCATGGATGTCCCCGGGGACATTTCCGTGACGGGCTTCGACGACATCCCTTTCGCCAGGTACACGACGCCGGCCCTCACCACGGCCGCGGTCCCCATCACCGAACTGGGCGAGCAGGCCTGGCATCAGCTCCGGGCGCTGATCCGGAAGGAAGGCCATGAAACCCCGGGCAGCCGCTACCAGCCGCGGCTGGAAGTCCGGGCCAGCACAGGGCCGGCCAAGGCGCCGCGCAGCATGGTGCACGGCTGATTCTCATCCCGCTGCATCAGAACCCAGCCCGGCCTCTTTGTAGAACCCCCCAATGTGGGCCGCCACCAGATCTGCGGCCCGGCCGCCGTCGCCATTCCTGACGGCAGCCAGGATGCCGTGATGCTCCGTGCGCAGCCGAGAGGCCGTGGCTTCCCAGTCCGGCAGATTGGCCGTCAGTTCGGCGGCGTATCCCTGGATGGCTTCCCTCAGCGACCCCATCATGGCGCTGACCACGGTATTGCCGGCTGCGTTGGCCAGCGCCAGGTGGAACCGGACGTCAAGGGCCAGGAAATCCCCGGCTGACAGGCCGTCCGGGGCATCCATGGCCGCCAGGAGGGCAGCCGCGTCATCGAGTTCGGGCGCGTCCTGCGGTGCTTTCGCCGCAGCCCACGATTCCAGCAGGACCCGCGTTTCCACAATGTCCGCCACGGGCAGGTGCTGGGTGGCCACGTGCAGCCGAAGGGCAGAGCCCAGCGCGGACGTGGGGTCCGAAATCACTACCGTTCCGGAGTCCGGCCCGGACCCCACGCCGGCGCGGACCACTCCCATTGCCTCGAGGATCCGGATGGCCTCCCGGACGGACGTGCGGGAAACCTTGAGTTGTTCGGCGAGCGTGCGCTCGGCGGGAAGCCGGCCACCCACGGCCAACCCGCCGGCGGAGAGTTGGTCCTCGATCCAGGTCAGGACCAGCTGATGGGTGCGCATAGGCCCAATGGTAGTTGATGTGGTTGGACCACATCACCTAGAGTGTGGTTGGACCATAGGAGGAGCCATGACCCACACCATCCAGCCCAACAATCCGGAGGCTACCCCGGCGCCGGACGCCACGGACATCCCCGCAGCGCCGGCACCCGCCGGGGCTCCGTCGTCGTCCGCCCTGCCTGCCGCACTGAAGCGGCGCATTCCCAAATACTCTGACCTTGCGCCGCTGATGCAGTTCAAGAAGCCGGAGTTCAGCAGGGAGGCCCGGCTGAAGCGGGCCAGCACCATCTGGGAGTTGCGCGACATCGCCAAGCGCCGTACTCCGCAGGCACCGTTCGACTACACCGACGGCGCTGCAGAAGAGGAAATCACCCTCCGCCGCGCCCGCCAGGCCTTCCTGGACATCGAGTTCCGCCCGGGCATCCTGCGCAACGTCTCCAGCATCGACCTCAGCACGGAGATCCTGGGCAAGCCGTCACGGCTTCCCGTTGGCATTGCCCCCACCGGGTTCACCCGGATGATGCAGTCCGAGGGCGAGTACGCGGGGTCGCAGGCAGCCGAGGCAGCCGGGATCCCGTACACCCTGTCCACCATGGGCACCGCTTCCATCGAGGACGTTGCCGCAGCGGCACCGAACGGCCGCAACTGGTTCCAGCTGTACCTGTGGACGGACCGGGACCGCTCGCTGGAACTGATCGAGCGGGCAGCCAAGGCCGGCAACGACACCCTCATGGTCACCGTGGACACCGCCGTGGCCGGCGCCCGCCTCCGCGACGTCCGCAACGGCATGACCATCCCGCCCGCGCTGACCCTCAAGACGGTCCTGGACGCCTCCTACCGGCCGGCCTGGTGGTTCAACTTCCTCACGCACGAGCCGCTCACCTTTGCGTCGCTGTCCCGCTACACGGGTACCGTGGCGGACCTGATCAACTCCATGTTCGATCCCACCCTCACCTTCGAGGACCTGGACTGGCTGCGCGAAACCTGGAAAGGCAAGCTGGTGGTCAAGGGCATCCAGACCGTGGAGGATGCCCGCCGCGTGGTTGACCATGGCGCCGACGGCGTGGTGCTGTCCAACCACGGCGGCCGCCAGCTGGACCGGGCGCCCATCCCCTTCCATCTGGTTCCCGAGGTCAAGCAGGCCTTCATTGCAGACAACAGCAATGCCGCCGTCATGCTGGACACCGGGATCATGAGCGGCGCGGACATCGTGGCGGCGCTGGCCCTCGGCGCCGATTTCACGCTGATCGGCCGCGCCTACCTTTACGGGCTGATGGCCGGCGGACGGGCAGGCGTGGACCGCACCCTACAGATCCTGGAGAAGGACATGGCACGGACCATGGCACTGCTGGGCGTCAGCAAGGTCTCAGACCTGACCCCGGACCACGTGCGGCTGCTGCAGAAGTAAGCCCTACTTCTTCCGGCCGAACTTCGGCAGGTTGGGGAGGTTGGCCAGCAGGTCCGCCGCCTTCGTGGCGGCCCGGCCCACCGTGCGGCCGATCTGCTGCGGAACGCTGTCGTCACTCAACGGAGCGGCCGTGCCGCCGGGAATCACGACGGCGGGGCTCAGCTCGGCGCCCTCCCGCACCAGCACGGGCGCCGGGGCTTCCTCCCGGGCCGTCCGCGGCGCGGCAGGCCTTTCAGCGGCGGACGGGCCGGCAGCGTGGGGCAGGGAGGGGGCTGCGGCTGCAACGCCTTCCTTCAGGTGGGCGGCGACTTCCGGGGCGGGGACCGCCTGTTGCGGGACTGTCAGATCATGGCCGGCCGGTGAAGCGGCGGCTTTGGCGCCAAGGCCGACGTCGAACGTCTCCAGCCAGCTGGCGATGCCCTCCAACGGCCCGCGGTTCAGGGCGTAGTAACGCTTCTGGCCCTGCGCGCGCATACTGACCAGCTGTGCCTCACGGAGGACTTTCAGGTGCTTGGAAATGGTGGGCTGGCTCGCCGCCAGTTCCTCCACCAACTCCCCCACGGCCTTGTCTCCTGCCCTAAGGGCCACCAGGATGTCCCGCCGGGTGGATTCCGCTATGACGGCAAATACGTCGTCTGTCACCATGCCTCCCACCCTAGCGACATATGCCTCGAAAGGCATCAACTATTTCGGGCGCCCGGAGAGCTAGTCGAACCAGGGATCCAGCCCGTGCAGCGGGAACACCGCCTTGCGGGTTGCCATGACGCTGCGGTCCACGGCGTCGTTGGGGTCGAAGCCCACTTCCCAGGACCGCCACCACAGCTCCACATCGTCCCCCATCAGGGCCGGAGCGTCCCTTCCAAACTTCTCGGTTACGTACTGCCGCCAGTCCCCGGGCACGGGCGTTCGCAGCGGCACAGGCCGTCCGGCAGCGATGGCCACCAGGTGCGTCCAGGCCCGCGGCACCACGTCCAGCACGTTGTAGCCCCCGCCGCCGGTGGCGATCCACCGTCCCCCACAGTAGCGTTCGGCCAGATGTCCGACGGCGTTCGCCGCCTCGCGCTGTCCGTCCACACTGAGATTGAGGTGCGTCAGCGGATCGTTCCGGTGTGAATCGCAGCCATGCTGGCTCACGATGACCTCGGGCTCGAAGGCACCCACCAGCTGCGGCACCACGGCGTAGAAGGCGCGCAGCCACCCGGCGTCCCCGGTACCTGCGGGCAGGGCGACATTCACCGCGGTGCCTTCCGCTGCAGGCCCGCCGATCTCGTTGGCGAACCCGGTCCCCGGAAAGAGGGTCAGCCCCGTTTCGTGCAGCGAGAGCGTGAGGACCCGGGGATCGTCCCAGAAGATGTTCTGGGTGCCGTCCCCATGATGGGCGTCGACGTCGATATAGGCCACCTTGCGCAGGCCGCCGTCGAGCAGCTTCTGCACCGCAACGGCGGCGTCGTTGTAAATGCAGAATCCGCTGGCGCGGTCCCGGGCCGCATGGTGCATGCCGCCGCCGAAATTGACGGCGTGGACGGCCGATCCCTCCAGGACCCGGCTGGCGGCCAGCAGGGATCCCCCGGCCAGGCGCGCCGCGGCCTCATGCATGCCGGCAAACGCGGGGTCGTCCTCAGTACCCAGCCCCCGGGACTCGTCCGGCTGGGAGGGGTCGGCACTGACCCGGCGGACCGCCGCAACGTAATCTGCCGAGTGAACGGACTCCAGTTCAGCGTCAGAGGCCACATCCGGTGCCGCGACATCAACATGGTCCAGGTCGAAGAGCCCCAGGCTGCGGGCCAGGCGGGCCGTCAAGTCCATCCGTTCCGGCGCCATGGGATGGCCCGGACCAAAGTTGTAGGCTGTCATGTCAGGACTCCACGCCACCATCGTTGGCGGCGCGGGCTGGCTGAGGCCGGGCAGGTATGTCATCAATCACAGGCTACCCGAGCCCGCGCTGCCGCCCACCGGCCATGACGCGGGCTTTAGTGGTTTACTACTGGGGGAAGCCGTTTCAACCGAGGAAAAGCCACACATGACGCAGAGCCAGTCGAGGCCCCGGACACCGGCCGCCTGGCACCCCCCGGTGCAGGAGCGGGAGGGCCTCTGGGTCCTGACGCGGCTGCGCGACTTCATCGACGACATCGCCAACACCACCCCGGCGCGGCTGGCGTTGACGGCGTTCGCCGCCGTCTGCACGGTGTTTACATTTCTGTTGTCCCTGCCGGTCTCTTCCGCTGACGGAACCCCCACGCCCATCCACCAGGCGCTCTTCACTGCGGTCTCAGCGGTGTGCGTTACGGGACTCACGGTGGTGTCGACGGCGGTCCACTGGTCCTTCTTTGGCCAACTGGTGATCCTGGTGGGCATCTTCATCGGTGGCCTGGGCACCCTGACCCTGGCGTCGTTGCTGGCATTGATGGTGAGCAAGCGGCTGGGCGTCCGGGGCAAGATCATCGCGGCGGAGTCCATGAACAACGCCGGCCGCCTGGGCGAGGTCGGCACCCTGCTGCGGATCGTCATCACCACGTCCGTGGTCATCGAGGGCGTCCTTGCCCTCGCACTGATCCCCCGGTTCCTGACACTGGGTGAACCGTTCTGGCAGTCGGTCTGGCACGGTGTCTTCTACGGCATCTCGTCGTTCAACAACGCCGGTTTTACGCCGCACTCGGACGGCATCGTCCCCTATGAGACGGACCTCTGGATCCTCATCCCCCTCATGGTGGGAGTCTTCATGGGAAGCCTGGGGTTCCCCGTGGTGATGGTCCTGCAGCAGAACGGCCTGAACTGGAAGAAGTGGAACCTCCACACCAAGCTCACCATCCAGGTTTCCCTGATCCTCCTGGTGGCGGGCGCCTTCCTCTGGGCGCTGATGGAGTGGGACAACGCCAGGACCATCGGCTCCATGAGCGTGGGCGACAAGATCACGCACGCGCTTTTCGCGTCCGTGATGACCCGTTCAGGCGGGTTCAACCTGGTGGACCAGAACCTGATGGATTCCACCACCATGCTGCTGACCGACGCCCTGATGTTCGCCGGCGGCGGCTCCGCGTCCACGGCCGGCGGCATCAAGGTGACTACCATCGCCGTGATGTTCCTGGCCATCATCGCCGAAGCCCGCGGCGACGCCGACGTCAAGGTCTATGGCAGGACCATCCCGCAGGGCAGCATGCGGGTGGCCATCTCCGTGATCGTCGCCGGCGCCACCCTGGTGTCCGTGTCGGCTTTCCTGCTGCTGCATATCAGCGGCCAGTCCCTTGACCGCGTATTGTTCGAAACCATCTCCGCGTTTGCCACGGTGGGACTCAGCACCAACCTGAGCGCCGAGGTGCCGCCGGCCGGCGTCTACGTCCTCACGCTGCTGATGTTCGCGGGCCGCGTGGGTACCGTTACCCTCGCCGCTGCCCTGGCCCTGCGCCAGCGCAGCCAGTTGTACCACTACCCCGAAGAGAGGCCGATCATTGGCTAGTTCCACAGACGCCGCCCGGCGCCCCGCCCACAATGCTCCGGTACTGGTCATCGGGCTGGGCCGGTTCGGATCATCAACGGCCGAGCAGCTGGTGAAGCAGGGCCGGGAAGTCCTGGCCATCGAACGGGACCGGAACCTGGTGCAGAAATGGGCGCCCCTCCTGACCCACGTGGTGGAGGCCGACGCCACCAACATCGATGCGCTCCGCCAGCTCGGCGCCCAGGAGTTCAGCTCCGCCGTGGTGGGTGTGGGCACCTCCATCGAATCCTCGGTGCTGATCACCGTCAACCTGGTGGACCTTGGCATCGAGCACCTGTGGGTCAAGGCCATCACCCCGTCGCACGGCAAGATCCTGACCCGGATCGGCGCCAACCACGTGATCTACCCGGAGGCCGACGCCGGGGTCCGCGCCGCGCACCTGGTGTCCGGGCGCATGCTGGACTTCATCGAGTTCGACGACGACTTTGCCATCGTGAAGATGTACCCGCCGCGCGAAACGGTGGGGTTCACCCTGGACGAGTCAAAGGTCCGGTCCAAATACGGCGTGACCATCGTGGGCGTGAAGTCCCCCGGCGAGGACTTCACCTACGCCCGCCCCGAGACCAAGGTGTCCTCCCGCGACATGCTGATCGTCTCCGGCCACGTGGACCTGCTGGAACGGTTCGCCGCGCGCCCTTAACCCAGCTGTTTGGTGATCTCCGCTGCCCGGTTGGCTGCGGCGCGGGCCCCGGCGGCGATGATGGCAGGGATGCCCTGCTCGTCGAATGTGGCAATGGCGCGTTCGGTGGTTCCGTTCGGACTGGTCACGGCCCGGCGGAGCGCGGTGGGGTCTGCTCCGGGCTCGGCAAGCATGAGGCCGGCACCGGCCACCGTTTCGCGGGCCAGCAGCAGGGACAGCTCCCGGTCCAGGCCCAGTTCCTCCCCGGCAGATGCCATGGCCTCGGCCAGGTAGAACGCGTAGGCTGGGCCGGACCCGCTGATCGCGGAGAGCGCATCCACCTGCTCCTCAGGGACCTCCACAACGGTCCCGGCCCCCTTCAGGATCCCCTTGACCTTCTGGAGCTGCTCAGGGGTGCAGTGGGTCCCGGGCGAGACGGACACAACGCCGCGCCCCAGTTTTGCCGGCGTGTTGGGCATGGTCCTGATCACCGGCTGCCCGGGAGGCAGGGCAGCCTCCAGCTGGGCGATGGACACGGCAGCGGCCACACTGACCACCACCGTGTCGGGCGAAAGGGCGGGGCTGATTTCCCGGGCCAGGTCCGTGATGCCCACGGGCTTGACGCCAAGGATGACGACGGCGGATCCCTTGGTGGCCTGCCTGTTGTTGTCAGGCTCTTCCTCACCGGCGATCGCAGTGATCCCGTGGTACCGCTCGGCCAGTTCCGAGGCGCGGCCTGCCCGGCGGACCGTGGCCACCACATCCGCCGGATCCGTTCCTGCCTCCAGCAGGCCGCCAAGAATGGCCTCGTTCATGGATCCACAGCCAAGGAATGCGATTCGGTTGCTCATGCCTCCATCATTGCAGTTCGCACGCATTCACAGGCAACTCCCATGTTGGGCGCAGGCAGCACACAACTTGGGGTCCTAACGTAGTTATTACCTCATTGAGGGTGCGAGTGATGCGGCAGGCATGGGGATGCCTGCCAGGGCACCGGCGGCGCGGCAACAGGTTTTCCCCCATTTTCCTGTTGCCCGCCCCGGTGCTTCCGCTTTTAACGGATCAGGCGCGCTGCTGGGCGGTTAAACCGCGGCTTCCACAGAGCGGGAAGCGGCCACGTGCGGTGCGGGCTCGAGGGGACCGGAAAATACCAGCTGGTCCAGGCGGCGGAGAATCAGGCCCTCGCGCAGTGCCCACGGGCAGATGCGGAGCTTCTTGAACTTGAACATCTCAAGGGCGGCCTCGGCCACCAGCGCGCCGGCCAGGAGCTGATGGGCCCGGGCCTCCGAGACGCCGGGAAGGTGCAGGCGGTCCTCCGAGCTCATGGCCGAGATCCGCTGGGTCCAGATGCCCAGGTCTGAGGCGTGCAGTTCCCGTTTGACGTACGGGCCTTCCGCGCTGGGGGCAGCACCGGCGATCCGGGCCAGGGAGCGGAAGGTCTTGGAGGTGCCGGCCACCACGTTGGCCCGGCCCAGGCCGTCGAATTCGCGGACGGCAGGCTTGAGCGTGGCCCTTATATAGCGCCGGAGTTCCTTCACGCTCTTGGCCGACGGCGGGTCCTCGGCGAGCCAGTCCCTGGTGAGGCGGCTGGCGCCAAGCGGCACGGAAGTGGCCACTTCGGGAAGCTCGTCCTGGCCGAAAGCCATTTCAAAGGAACCGCCACCGATGTCCAGGTTCAGGATGGGCCCGGCACCCCAGCCGTGCCAGCGCCGCACCGCAAAGAACGTCATGGAGGCTTCTTCGCTGCCGGTGAGTTCCTGGAGGGTGACCGTGGTTTCGTGCTTGACCCGGGCCAGCACTGCGGGGCCGTTGGTGGCCTCGCGGATGGCTGACGTACAGAAAGCCAGCAGGTCCTCGGCCTTGTGCCGGGCAGCGAATTCCCACGCTTCCAGCACGAACTCGGTCAGCTCGTGCTGGCCCTCGTCGCTGATGCTGCCATCGGGCTCAAGGTACTGGACCAGGGACAGCGGCCGCTTGTGGGACGCGAAAGGGACCGGCTGCGCGCCGGGATGGGCATCCACCAGGAGCAGATGGACAGTATTGGAACCAATATCGAGGACGCCTAGACGCATGGGGACATTATTGCTCGTCAGCGCGCTTGAAGTCGCGCCGGATGTTGGCCACGCCTTCGGGATTGATTTCGAAACCATAGGCGGCGCCGGGGTTGATCACCATGCCGAGTTCATCGCCAAGGTTGGCGATGATGGCTGCGCCCTGCGTGCCCAGCACGTTGGGTGCAGCTTCCAGGTACTGCTGGTCCACCCTGCTGGGGTGCGAGAAAACGGCGAGGACGGGGTCGCCGTCGGCGTTGGCGAGAACAAGGGGCTCCACCTGGGAGTCCATGCCCTCCACCGTGTCCGAGCTGATGATGTAGACCTCGCTGTTCAGGAACGACAGGATGACGTCCACAGGGTTCGCGTCAGGCTGTCCGCCGGTGGCGAGCTTCTCTTCGAGGTCGTTGAGCGGCTGGAGGTCCGTGTGCGCAGGCTGTTCAGTCATACGACTACCCGATCACGATCCGGTGGCCGGCGCAAACGCGCCGGCCAGGGCGCTATTTCTTGGCTGTTGCCTTCTTCTTGGCCGGCGCCTTGCGGGTGGCGGTCCGCTTGACGGGGCCCTTGGCGCGTTTCTCGGCCAGCAACTCCACGGCCTGCTCCCGCGTGAGCTCCTCGAGGGAGGTGGCGCGGGGAACCGTGATGTTGGTGATGCCGTCCGTGATGTACGGGCCGAACCGGCCTTCCTTCACCACGATGTTCTTCTCGGACACGGGGTCCGGGCCGAACTCGGCCAGCGGCGGCACGGCGGCACGGGCGCCGCGCTGCTTGGGCTGGGAGTAGATCTCCAGGGCCTGTTCCAGGGTGATGGTGAAGATTTCCTCCTCCGACCCGATGGAGCGGGAGTCGGTGCCCTTCTTCAGGTAAGGGCCGAACCGGCCGTTCTGGACCGTGATGAGGTTGCCTTCGGCGTCCTCCCCCAGCGCACGCGGCAGGCTCATGAGCTGCAGTGCCTCGTCCAGGGTGACCGAGTCAACGGTCATGGACTTGAAGAGCGACCCGGTGCGCGGCTTGGCCTTGACCGGCTTCTTGGGCGGCTTGGGCTTGCCGTTCTTGTAATACTCCACCGGCTGCTTGGCCAGTTCTTCCTCTGTCATCTCGGGGATGATCTCGGTGACGTAGGCGCCGTACCGGCCGTTCTTGGCCACGACGGTGTGCCCCGTGTGCGGGTCGGTGCCGAGGACGCGTTCCTCCGGCGCCGCCGTCTCCATGAGTTCGATGGCCTTGGCTGCCGTCAGTTCGTCCGGAGCCAGGTCCTCGGGCACGTTGGCGCGGGCCGATTCGACGATCTCGCCGGTCTTCGGGTCCACCACTGCGGCCGAGCTTTCCAGGTACGGGCCGAACTTTCCCACCCGGAGCGTGATGTCGTCCGTGATGGGGATCGAGTTGATTTCCCGGGCGTCGATCTCGCCGAGGTTGTTGACGATGCTCAGGAGGCCGGGATCAGAGTCCTCGCCGAAGTAGAAGTGCCGCAGCCAGGAGGCGCCCGCTTCCTGGCCGTTGGCGATCTTGTCCAGGTCGCCTTCCATGTCGGCAGTGAACTCGTAGTCCACGTAGTCGGAGAAGTGCTGCTCCAGGAGCCGGATGACCGAGAAGGCGATCCAGCTGGGCACCAGCGCGGAACCCTGCTTCCGGACGTAGCCGCGGTCCTGGATGGTGGAGATGGTGGAGGCGTACGTGGAGGGCCGGCCAATGCCCTTCTTCTCCAGTTCCGCAGTCAGCGACGCTTCCGTGTAGCGCGGCGGCGGCGAGGTTTCGTGGCCCACGGCCTGGATGTCCGCGGCGGTGAGGGAATCGCCCTTGGCCACGTTGGGCAGGCGGCGCGCTTCGTCGGAGTCGTCGTCGCCGCGCGTCTCGTCCTTGCCTTCCTCGTAGGCTGCGAGGAAGCCGGGGAACGTGATCACGGTACCGGACGCGGAGAACTCGGCGTCCCGCCCGTCGGACGCCACGGCACCCAGGCGGATGGTCGCCGTCGAACCCTTGGCATCGCCCATCTGGGACGCGACGGTGCGCTTCCAGATCAGCTCGTAGAGGCGGAACTCGTCCCCGGACAGCTGCTTGGCCACCTGGGCAGGCGTGCGGAAGGAATCACCGGCGGGGCGGATGGCCTCGTGCGCTTCCTGCGCGTTGGCGGCCTTGTTCGAGTACACGCGCGGCGACTGCGGAACGTATTCGGAGCCGTACAGCTCGGAGGCCTGCCGCCGGGCAGCGGTGATGGCTTCGTCACTCAACGCGGAGGAGTCCGTACGCATATAGGTGATGTAGCCGTTTTCATACAGCCGCTGGGCGATCTGCATGGTGCTCTTGGAGGAGAAGCGCAGCTTGCGGCCCGCCTCCTGCTGCAGCGTGGAGGTGGTGAACGGCGCCGCGGGACGTCGGGTGTACGGCTTGGTGTCCACCGACCGGACCGTGAACGAAGCATCCTGCAGCCCGGCCGCCAGCGACGTTGCCAGTTCCTCGTTGAGGTGGGCCACGTTCCGGGACGTGAGTTCGCCGTTGTCGTTGAAATCACGGCCGGTGGCCACCTTGGCGCCGTCGACGGCGGCAAGCTTGGCCTTGAAGGAGCCGGAATCGGCGCCGAACTGTCCGGTCAGGTCCCAGTAGGAGGCCGACTTGAAGGCCATGCGCTCACGTTCGCGGTCCACCACCATGCGGGTCACTACGGACTGCACGCGGCCGGCGGACAGGCCCCGGGCCACCTTGCGCCACAGCACGGGCGAGATTTCGTAACCGTAGAGGCGGTCCAGGACGCGGCGGGTTTCCTGGGCGTCCACCAGGTCCTGGTCCACGTCGCGCAGGTTGCCCATGGCGCGCTGGATGGCTTCCTTGGTGATTTCGCCGAATGTCATCCGGTAGACCGGGACCTTGGGCTTGAGCACTTCCAGCAGGTGCCACGCGATGGCTTCGCCCTCGCGGTCCCCATCGGTTGCGAGATAGAGTTCGTCGGCGTCCTTGAGCGCAGCCTTGAGCTCAGTCACCTTTTTCTTCTTGTCCGGGGACACCACGTAGTACGGCTTGAAGTCGTGATCAATGTCGACGGCGAACTTGCCCACCGAGGTCTTCTTCAGCTCGGCAGGGAGTTCGGACGGCTGCGGCAGGTCGCGGATGTGACCGATGGAGGCCTCAACGATGAAGCCCTCGCCGAGGTACTTGGCGATGGTCTTGCTCTTGGCCGGAGACTCCACAATCACGAGTTTCTTGCCGGTTTTGGCCTTGCTTGGCACGGTGCTCCTACAGAAAAAGGTTGCTGGGGCAGATGAGCCCATGTCCGCCTAGTTCACCATATTTTGGGGAATCGTGCGCATTCCTGTGGAAAAGATGCCGGTTCCGGCGAGCGCTTGTGGGGCTTGCCGTCAGGCCGGAACCGCTGCCGGAATGAGGAAGCCGTCGCGGACCAGGTTGGCCACGTCGGCGAGCAGCGCACCTTGGAAGGACCCGGCGTCTCCACCCAGGAGGGCCTCCAAAGCGGCGGCGATCTGCCCGGCGGTCAGGTCGCCGTCGCACGCCGACACAAAGCCTGCCAGTTCGGTGCTCATCAGATTGGTCCGGCGCAGCCCGGCGCCCTGCCGGAGCAGGATCACCCCGGGGTGTTCGGCGCCGGGGCGCTGGTGGCGCTCCTCGGTGACGTCGTCCGCCACGAGCAGGTGCGTGCCGGCAAGGTCGTGCCCGGCCAGCCAGTCGCTGCGTTCGACGGCGGCGCCCAAGTGGGGTCCGATGGGCTGCTCGATGGGGTAGGTGATTTCCTCGAAACGGCTGATGGCGGCCCCGTCGCCGGCAGCGGGACGCCGCAGCCACACCATGCCGAATCCGATTCCCGCCACATTCCTGGAGGCGAAGTCTTCAAGGTAGGCGGCGTAGGCGTCGCGGTAGTGCTGCCGGTCCCGGGACTCCGAGGCATCCTGCAGCCAGGTTTCGGCGTATTGTTCGGGGCTGACCTGCTCGCGCTGGATAAACCAGGCGTCGGTCCCCGGCCGTATCCATGACTGTGGCCGCTCGTCCCAGCCGGCACCGGCTGGAACTTCCCAGTTCCCCAGCATCTGGGCCGACCCGCCGGGTGCCAGGATGCCGGGCAGGTCCGCCACCAGGGCTGAAACGATCCCGTCGCCCGGCAGGCCGCCGTCGCGGTAGGTGAATCGGTCCGCTGCATCCTCCCCCGCACTGCGCGGAGTGATGACGAACGGCGGGTTGGAGACCACCAGCCCGAATTCCTCACCGGCCACGGGCTCCAGGAGCGAACCGAGGCGCAGGCTCACCCGGTCTTCGAGGCGGTCCGGGTCGACGGACAGCGCCTCTGCGTTAAGCAGGATGTTGAACCGGGCGTAGGCCAGGGCGCGCGCGGAAATGTCGGTGGCGGTCACATGCTGGCAGTGGTGCAGCAGATGGAAGGCTTGGATGCCGCAGCCGGTCCCCAGGTCCAGGGCGCGCTCGGTGTGGCGGCGGACGGTGGTCTGCACCAGGGTGGTGGATGCTTGCCCGATGCCCAGGACGTGGTCGTGCCGCAGCACTCCCGCCTGCTGATGCGCCGCGAGGTCGCTGGCCACCCAGAGCTCGGCACCGCCGGTGCCGTCGTCATTCCTGTCCCAGCCGTACGGCCGCAGGTCCGCCTTGGCGGTGAGCAGGCCCGAGCCGGGTACGGGCTGCACCAGCCCGAGCTCAAGGAGGCCTTCAACGCCTGTGTCCGGCAGCGCGGCGTCGAGCGTTTCCCGTTCCTGGGGCTCGGCGAGGAGCCAGAGGCGGACGACGGCGGCAAGCGGGGCCACCCCGTTGTCCTCCTTCACTGCCCGCTCGGCAGCGAGCAGCGCGGGAATGATCTGGTCCCGGCTCAGTGCCGCGGAGGCCGTAGGGCCCAGCAGCCCGGCCACGCCGTCCAGCGTGTACTCGAGGCGGCGCAGGTCTGCGGCGAGCGCCGCCAGCAGGCCGGGAAGGTCGCTGCGGGGAGCGTCGGGGGTGTTGCCGGCGGTGAACTCGTAAGGGGATCTAGGCACCGCTCAAGTTTAGTCCGGCGTGCCTGCGGGGTACGGTGGAGCCATGCCTTCCCGCCTTGCCCTCCTTCCGCGCGCCCGCACGGCAGCTGCTGCACTTCGCCGTCCGCTGCCGGGGACAACGCTGGCGGGGACGGTGCTTGCCGCGGTCCTCGGCCTGGCTGTGGCCGGGTGCTCGCCCGTGTCTTCCGTGGAAAACGCGGATGTGCCGAAGTGGCGGGCAACCGCCCTGCCATCGTCACCGGCTGCTGTTGTGCTTCAGGACTCGGGCAAGATCCTCAACCGGGACCGTATTGTGCAGGATGCCGCAAACGTTCCTGCCGGAAGCTACACGCTCACGGCTGTCTGTGACGGAGCGGGGAAGGCCTTCTTCGCGGTGTCGCTGGACGGCAAGCCCGTGGCCGAAGCCGGGGCCGCATGCAACGGCCGGCAGGAGACCACCAGGATCAGCCTTCCCGCCGCCGGACGGGTCGAAATCAGCAGCTCCAGCGTGGACGCTCCGCTGCTCTACGCCTACCGGCTGGTGCGCACGCAATAACGCCCGTTCCGGCTATGGCCCGCCGCCCGCTGCGGGCATAAAGTCTGACTATGCCCAGTGTGCGGAGGTTCTCCGCGCCCCTTTCCCAAGGGACAGCACGGGTGCCGCCGGCAACGAAGCCCCCGGCCGCCGTCGTCCTTGCGCTGGTGCTTGCGGCAGGTGCGCTGGCGGGCTGCGAATATACGTACGACGACGCCCGGGCCGGCACCGTGCAGGGCACCGCCACCATTGCCCCGGCACCGGCCTTCACCCGGGACCCCCTGCAGCAGGACCCGGTCAGCGACGCGGAACTGGGCGACTGGGTGTCGCGGGCGCTTCCGGACAGCACCGGCCCCGTGGTCCAGGCAGATGCCGGGCTCCTTGCTGCCGCTGAGGTGCGGATCATCTCGTCACCGGTCCTGAAGACCGGAACGTACATCCTGGCCATCGCCTGCCGGAGCCAGCGCCGGGTGACCTTCACGGTGCGCACCGAGACCCTCACCCTGGTGGACCTGGGCCTGCGCTGCGGCATCAACCGTGAAAACGTTATCTACGTGTCCACGGACAGCGTCCTGACGGTCAGGGTGGAAGCCAGGACCGCGGCCAACTACGCGTTCCGTGTGTACCGGCTGGGATGATGCCCGCGTGGACCCGGCAGGCTTATGGCGGGCCGGGGCTCAGGCTGCGGCGCAGCCTTCCGGGCAGCGGAGCGTCTCGGGGCTGGCCGCGCATTCTTCGCAGTACAGCGTGAGGGAGCGGCAGCTGGGGTTTGAGCAGTTCTCGAACTTGCTGGTGGGCGCGGAGCAACGGGCGCACTCGCCAATGGTCTTGGCGTCCTCGCTGAACTCCAGGTGCATGCGTTTGTCGAAGACATAGAGCGAGCCTTCCCAAAGGCCCTGGTCCTTGAAGGCTTCCCCGTACCGGACGATGCCCCCGTCCAGCTGGTACACCTCTTTAAAGCCGCGGTTCACCATCAGGCTGGAGAGCACCTCGCAGCGGATGCCCCCGGTGCAGTAGGTCACCACCGGCTTGTCCTTCAGGGAGTCGTATTTTCCCGAGTCGAGTTCCTTGATGAAATCGTGGGTGGTGGCGACGTCCGGGACCACAGCGTCCTTGAAGCGGCCTATCTGCGCTTCAAACGCGTTGCGGCCGTCGAAGAAGACCACATCCTCCCCGTCCTTCTTCCTGGCGTCCACGAGCTGGTGCAGTTCTTCGGGCTTCAGGTGTTTGCCGCCGCCCACCACGCCGTTGGCATCAACCGTGAGTTCTCCCGGTGCGCCGAAGGAGACGATCTCGTCCCGCACCTTCACGCTGAGCCGCGGGAAATCCTCCGCGCCGCCGTCGGACCATTTGACGTCGATTCCCCGGAACCCGGGGTACTCGCGGGTGGTCTTGACATACTGCTTAACCGCGCCGATTTCCCCACCGACCGTGGCGTTGATTCCGTCCTTGGAGATGATGATGCGCCCGGTGAGGCGCAGCTTCTCGCAGAGGGCGCGCTGCCAGAGCCGGACGGCGTCCGGATCAGCGATGGGGGTGAAGCCGTAAAAGAGCACAATTTTGTTCAAAGCCACGCATTTAAGGGTACCGGCTGCCGTGGCGGCCTGGTCCTGCTCCACAACGGCGGGAGGACTGGCCTCATTACGATTGCATAAGCACTTCCCTACCCCCTGTTGCTGGCGATCGGGCTGGAATAGTCTCTTGCCATGAGTCCGGAAACCCTGGTTGAAGACATCACTGGCCTGCTCGAGGTGTGGGTTGCGGGCTGGGCCGGGTGTCGCGGCTACCAGACCACCACCGAGGGCCGCTTCCCTGCCGCGCTCCGGACTGATACCAGCGGCGAATGGGAAGTCTTCGCGTCAGAACCAACTGAAGACGAGTTCGCCGCGCTGGCTGCCAGGACGGCAGCATCCCCCGCCAAGGTACTGACCGTCCTCACCAACGATCCCTCCCGGTATGCGGCCATGGCAGGCCGGCATGGGCTCAACGTCACCTCCGACTCCCAGACGATGATGATCGTGGACATGGAGACCCAGGACACTGAGGACCCCTGGCTTTCCGACGACGATCTGAGGCTGTCCACTTCCGAACAGAATGGCGTCCACTACGCCGAGGTCAGGTCCGGAGACGCCGTGGCGGCCAGCGGCCGGGTGTTCGTGGTGGGTGACACCGCGGTGTTCGACAAGATCATTACGGAGCCGGCCTTCCAGCGCAGGGGCCTGGGCAGCCTCATCATGCGCGCCCTGGCGGCCCAGGCTTCCGGGCACGATGTCCGCAGCGGCCTCCTTCTGGCGTCCAGGGACGGGCAAAAGCTCTATTCGCACCTTGGCTGGACAACCGTTGCGCGGGTCCTGATGCTCTCGGCGTCCCATGACGGATCGGATCTCTCGCTGAGCTAAGCCGCCCCGGCGGAAGTACGCCCCGTGCTGTTTTCCCGTTGGCGAACCGCGTGCCCGGCCCGCAGCACCGGATGAAAGAATGGTGGGGTGAATCCCCATGACTCCCTGATTCCTTTGCTGGGCCGCGGCCCGGAACCGGAACAGCTCCGTCATGTCCGGACCATACCGGCGCGGGAGGCAATCCACGCGCCGTGGCCCGATTGGGTGCACCCGGACATTGCTGAGGCGTACGGGTCGCTGGGCATCCGCGAGCCCTACCGGCACCAGGTGGACGCGGCCAATGCGGCGCACTCCGGGGCGCATGTGGTGGTGGCCACCGGAACCGCGTCCGGGAAGTCGCTGGCGTACCAGTTGCCGGCGCTTGACGCGATCCACCGCTCCGAACTGCGGGTGCTCGCAGACCCGGGAAAGATCCACGACGACGGCGCCGTCACCCTGTACCTGTCCCCCACCAAGGCGCTGGCCGCCGACCAGCTGAACGCCATCCGCGCCCTGAAGCTGCCCACGGTCCGGGCGGAAACCTATGACGGCGATACCGATCCGGCCGCCCGCCGCTGGATCCGGGACCACGCCAACTTCATCCTGGCCAACCCGGACATGCTGCACTTCGGCATCCTGCCCAACCACGCCTGGTGGGCCGGGTTCTTCCGCCGGCTGCGCTACGTCATTGTGGACGAGGCGCACAGCTACCGGGGCGTGTTCGGATCACACGTGGCCAACCTCATGCGGCGGCTCCGCCGGATCTGTGCGTACTACGGGGCGGGAACCTCTTTCCCGGAACCAGTATTCATTGCGGCATCCGCAACCGCCTCCGAGCCCGATGTCTCCTTCGCACGCCTCATTGGTGCCCCGGTGAAGGCGGTATCCCAGGACTGCTCACCCCACGGCGCCACCACTGTGGCGTTTTGGGAACCGGCGCTGACCGAGGTCCGCGGCGAGAACGGGGCTAAACAGCGCCGGACGGCAGTGGCCGAGACCTCGGACCTGCTGGCCAACCTGGTGTCCGCCCGGATCCGTACCATCGCCTTCATCAAGTCCCGCCGGGGTGCCGAAACCATTTCGGCCATCACCAAGCGGCTCCTTGACGAGGTGGATCCCAGCCTGCCGCAGCGGGTGGCCGCCTACCGCTCGGGATACCTGCCGGAGGAACGCCGGGCAGTGGAGAAATCCCTGCGTTCCGGCCAGCTGCTGGGCGTCTCCAGCACGTCCGCCCTGGAGCTGGGGATCGACATCTCCGGCCTCGATGCAGTCCTGGTGGCAGGCTGGCCCGGCACCAGGGCCTCGCTCTTCCAGCAGATTGGCCGGGCCGGCAGGGCAGGCCAGGATGCCATCGCCGCGTTTGTGGCCAGTGACGATCCGCTGGACACCTTCCTGGTGAACCACCCCGAGGCCATTTTCGACGTCTCGGTGGAGGCCACGGTCTTTGACCCGTCCAACCCCTACGTGCTCGGACCACACCTCTGTGCCGCGGCGGCGGAACTCCCCCTGGGACCGGCGGAGCTGGACCTTTTCGGGGGAACCGCCGAGATGCTCCTGGACCGGCTGGTGGCGCAGGGCTACCTGCGGCGGCGGCCTGCCGGCTGGTTCTGGACCCACTCGCAGAGCGCTGCGGCCATGGTTAATCTCCGGGCCGACGGCGGAGGTCCGGTCAGCATCGTCGACGCCGAGACCGGCTCCCTGCTGGGCACGATGGACTCGCCCCAGACCCATTACCAGGCACATACAGGCGCTGTGTACGTCCACCAGGGTGACACGTATGTGGTGGAGGACCTGAACGAGGACGACCACTGCGTCATGGTGCGGCGGGCAAACCCCGACTACTACACCACGGCAAGAGACGTGACCCAGATCGAGGTCCTGGACACCGTGCGGACCATGCAGTGGGGTGATGTGACCGTCCACTTCGGTGACGTGAAGGTGACCACGCAGGTTGTCTCCTTCCAGCGGAAGGCCTTGATTTCCAATGAGGTTTTGGGCGAGGAGCCGCTTGAGCTGGGTGCCCGCGAACTTTTCACCAAGGCAGTGTGGTTCGTGGTGGACAACCGTTCCCTCACGGGGGCCGGCCTCATCGAAGCCCAGTTCCCCGGTGCACTGCATGCCGCGGAGCACGCGGCGATCGGGCTCCTCCCCCTCGTCGCCTCCAGCGACCGCTGGGACATCGGCGGGGTCTCCACGGCGCTGCACGCGGACACCGGGGTGCCCACCATCTTTGTGTATGACGGGCACCCCGGCGGGGCCGGCTTTGCTGAACGGGGTTTCGACAAGGCCATGGTGTGGCTGGCAGCAACCAGGGACGCCATCAAGGCCTGCGAGTGCGACTCCGGCTGCCCGTCCTGCGTGCAGTCCCCCAAGTGCGGAAACAAGAACAACCCGCTGGACAAGGCCGCCGCGGTGACCCTGCTGGACGTCCTGCTCAAGGACGCCTCCGAGACCACCCTTTTGGATGTGGAGGCCAGGAGCTGACCCCGCTCCTGGCATGACCACTACGGCGGAGGCCCTGCCCGGGCACGGCCGGTTGCGGCACCCAGCAGCGAGCAATCCACCAGCTCGGTCCGCACCTCAACGGTCTGGCCCACGCCCTCTGAACAGTTAAGAACCGTGGCGGCGTGGCGGGCGGCCACCTCCGCGGCGACACTGCAGGGCTCACCCGTGGTGATGCCGCGAAGGGCATCGGCTGCGGCAAGGGCCGCCAGGTCCGCGGCCGCTGCCGCCCTGCTGGCCAGCACCGCCGACTGCGCCAGCAGCAGCATGACGGCCATGGCCGTCATGACCACCAGTGCCAGCCCAGCGGCCAGGACAGTCCCGGAACCGCGTTCGCGTCCATCACGAGTCCCCGGCCCGCACCTGCCCGCGGTGCGATGACTGCGCCCGACTGCGGGATGGCGCAACCCGGCGGCGGCGTACTTCAGGACCACGACGGCGTTGCCCCGCCCCTTGACGTGATACCGCCATTCAGCATTGCCCATCATCTGACTGCCCGGCCGTGCGCCGGGCCGCCGACGCCACCAGTAGCACTGCCGGCACCGGTCCCCGCTGTTTCGCTCCGCGTTGCCGCACGTGCCGTGAGGGTCCAGGGGATGGATGCTCCTAATGGTCCAGGCACCCGGTCCGTAACGGTGACGTTGAACCATTCACCGTCGGCAGCGACCGACGCAGCGGCCGAACTGCCGGCCAGCGTCCTCACTGTCCGTTCTACTGCCGCCGGGTCCTCGCCCCGGGCCAGCGCCCTGGCACCGGCCCGGGCTCCCTCCTCGATGCGCAGTTGCGTCATCCCCGCGGCGGCTCCGGCCAGCAGCATGGCCAGCAGTGCGAGCACGGCCGGCAGTGCCACGGCGAACTCCGCAGTGACGGCACCCCGTGCGTTTGCACCAGAGGCTGTTGGTCCGTGGTCCCCTTTGCCGCTGGCCATACGGCCGGTCCCGTCTTCCGAGGACCTGGCTTTCAGGTTCCCGTCTTCCAAGGAACTGGCTTCGACGGGACTTGCTTCGACGGACCTGGAACCGAGGGTCCTGGAATCGAGGGCTCCAGGGAGAAGAAGCCGGGCCGGTTTAGCCGTCACGGCAGCGCCAGGGCGGTCCGGATGAGGTTGAGGAGGAAGCCACGCACCTCGTCGCTGCGGAGAATGAACACAAGCAGCCCCGCGAATCCGACTGCGGCGAGGGTGGCGATGGCGTACTCGGCAGTGGCCATACCGGCCTGTGAACCCAGCAGCCCCCCGCGCCGGACCTGAGTTCCGGTACCGCCCGAACCGGGATAGAGCTCCACGACCTTGCTGACTGCGGGGACAGAAGCTTTGGGGGCAAGGGAAGAGGCGGAAGCGTACGGTGCCCTGTTGGTGCCTGGCCGGCTGCTGTCCCGTTGTCCGGGCTTCAGGCCGGATGCGGCGAGCGCGGAGGTTCCGGCGGTGTAGTGGCGGCGGTGGTGGTTGATGTACATGTGGTTTCCTTTCCGTTGTGCCGGTGCTCTTCCCGGCTGTCTTGACTCTTCCCGGCCCCGCGGGAGTGGGTAAGTGGGTGGATGGGCTAAGTGGAAAAGGTGGGCAATTCAGCCTTGTGGAGGAAGGGACCGGCGCTCAGTTCCGGGCACGGCAGCTGTGGGTCAGCCGGATGGCACCAGGGCCAGCAGGACCGGGACGACGCCAAGGCAAATGAAAGCGGGAAGGGAACACAATCCCAGCGGAACCACCAGCTTCACGCCCAGCGAAGCGGCCCGTTTTTCCGCGGCCCTGAAGCGTTCCCGGCGAAGCCTGGCGGCCTGGGCGTAGAGGATTGCGGACGACGGCGCCCCCGTGAGTGCGGCGAAGCCCAGCGCATCCCTGAGTTCCAGGATTTCCGGGAGCCGAACGGCAGAGCTGCGCCACGCTGTTTCCCAGTCGGCACCAATGGCGAGCGCCGAGACCACGGGCCGCAGGGAGTCCCTGTATTGGGGCACGGCTGAGGCAGCCACCAGTTCCAGCGAGCGCCCGATGCCCGCGCCGGCGTCGAGCATCGCCGCGACGAGTTCGAGCATCATGGCCGTATCCTTCAGGCCAGTACTGCGCTCACCCTCCGGCCCCTCGGCGGCGGCCGTCCGCTGTGTTCCTGGTGCGGCGTGAAACAGGTGACGGAGCCGGTGACGCGACCGGTCGGGCCCTGAACATGCAAGCCAGACAGCTGCGCCGAGCAGCAGGAACAGCGCCAGGCCCGGGGGCCAACCCGGTGTCATGGCACTCCTGCCCCTGCAGCCACCGAAACAAGCCGGGCGGACCAGGCCCTCCCGGCTGCCGTGAGCACCACGCCGCCGAACAGCGCGGCCAGCCCCAGGGGTGTCCCCAGCAGGGTGGCCAGCGGGTCCACGCCCAAGGCGGCGCCCAGTCCAAGACCCATCGCCGGAAGCCAGGTCAGGAGGCGGACTGTGGCTTTGGGGCCAGCGAGAGCGGTCTGCCTGGCTGCGTCCGCATCGTCCTCCGCTTCCAGCTGGGCAGCGAACCTGGTCAGCACGTCGGCGAGCGGGCATCCGCTGGCTTCGGCGATGTCGAAGCAGGCAGCAAGCTCAGACCAGGTCCTGGCTTCCCTGCCCCTGCGCGGGAACGCAATGGAAACAGCACGCCGGATGGCCTCCGAAACAGGGGCTCCGGTTGCCGCAGCCGCGCGTGCGGAGGCCAGGACTGCAAGTGAACCACCTGACAGCACCGGGGACGGGAATGCCGGGTGCTGCCCCTGCCGATCATCAGGGGTTCCGTATACAGTCCACAGTTCGTCCCACAGCCGCCCCGGTGTTCGTCCGCCTTTGAGCAGCGCCGCCAATTGCTGAACCACCAGGGTCAGGCCGGGTCCACGCATTCCTGCGGTACCCCTGCCGGCGTGGCTGCCCGGAGGCCGTATCCGGTTTCTCCGGCCTCCGGTCGCCTTCATGCTTTTGCCGCACGTTGAGCGCAACCTGTAGGCGGCATTCAGGGGCGGCTTGAGGAGCAGCACCACAGCGGTGCCCAGGAGCGCACAGAGGAGGACCGTCACAGGATGTCCCCCGGGTCCATCCCCAAACGGGCCGCCAGGGCAGGCCAGCCCGGGGCCCGCGCACCTGATTCTTCAAGGGCCGGCACCACCCTCAATCCCTCCGGGCCGTCGGCAATGAGTCCTACGCACAGGACTTCCCTGCCCCGGAGCGTCCTGCCCACATGGATGACAACATCGAGGGCGCTGGCAGCCTGGAGCCGCACGGCTTCGGGTCCCAGCCCTGCGAGCGCCCCGAGGGCGTTGAGCCTGGCGGGGACTGCTGCTGCCGTATTGGCGTGGATGGTGCCTCCGCCGCCGCTGTGCCCGGTGTTCATCGCGGTGAGGAGTTCGCGGACTTCCGCGCCCCGGCATTCGCCCACCACCAGCCTGTCCGGGCGCATGCGCAATGCCTGCCGGACGAGTTCACCCAAATCCACTGCCCCGCCGCCTTCAAGGTTTCCGTGGCGTGATTCCAGGGCGACCACATGGGGATGGACAGGATTCAGTTCGGACGCGTCCTCGATCAGGACCAGCCGTTCCTCCGCCGAACACAGGCCCAGCAAGGTGGACAGCAGGGTGGTCTTCCCTGAGCCCGTGGCCCCGCTGATCAGGAAGCTCAGCCTCCGCTCCACTACTTTCTCCAGCACGGCCTGCAATCCCGGACCGAACATTCCACCGGACCGCAGCTCCTCCATGCTGAAGACCCGCTCCCTGCGGATCCGCACGCTCAGCAGCGTCCCGGACGTGGAAACCGGCGGCAACACGGCATGGACACGGTAGCCGCCGGCAAGCCTGACATCGACACAGGGTGAACCGTCATCCAGGCGGCGCCCGCCCGCAGCAACAAGCCTGCAGGCCAGCGCCCGCAACTGGGCCTCGCCGTCGAACAGGACGGGAACCCGCTCGATCCCGCGGCCCCGGTCCACCCAGACGGAGCCGGGAGCGTTGACGAAGATGTCCGTGACTGCGGGGTCCCGGGTGAGCTCCTGCAACGGCCCCAGTCCGTTCAGTTCGGCGCTGATCCGCTCCACCGCGGCGAGGGAACCAGCGGTGCCCAACAGCCTGCCGGTGGCCTGGACTGCCGCCGCGACGCGTGACGGCGTCACGGCTCCCGCCTCAGCCATCATGGACTCCCGGACGGATTCCAGCAGCCCGGAATCGACCCTCCTGGCGCCGGCTGTTTCCCTGCTGCCCACCGGGCGGGCTGCCTGGTGCGCTTCCAGGACGCGGGTGCTGCGCCGTGAACCCAGGCCTCCCGCCGCCGCTGCACTGCCCGTTTCACCGGCCGGAGCCGGCGGACTGCCCGCCGCGCGCCTCATGCCATGTCTCCCACCGTCAGGTCCTCGCCTAGCCAATCGAGCGCAGAGGCAGCAAAGCGCCGGATATTCCGGCACTTCCCCAAGTCCAGCAGTCGGCCGGATTCCATTGCTCCTGCAACGGCGCGCAGTTCAGGTATCCGGCCCTGCACCGGCAGCCCTACAGCATCAGCGATCAGCGCACTGTCCAGGGCAGAACCGGGCCGGCCCCGGACCAACAGGGCCGCCTCCACCGGCGGAAGCTCCTGGAGCAGGCGCACCGCCGCCACTGCCGCCTTCAGCTGGGCGGGCACCACCATCAGGATCCGGTCGCAGTCCCACGCCAGCGTATGGAGCGGCTCTGCACCCCTCCCCACGTCGAGCAGGACCAGTTCATAGCCACGGCGGGCCGCGTCAAGCACACCGGCTGCTGCGGCGGCGGCGACAGGAAGGGGCTGCTCCCGGGTGGCAGGCCAGGACAGGAAGGAAAAGCCTCCCGCGACTGGCAGGGAATCCGAGAGCTGGAGGGGGTCGATGCTTCCCCGGGCCTCAGCGAGGTCCGGCCACCGGAGCCCGGGGTTTTCCTCGGCGGCGAGGGCCAACTCCAGGCCCCCTCCCCATGGGTCGCCGTCGATGAGCAGGACACGCACCCCCAGCCCTGCTGCCGCCTGCGCGATCCAGATGGCGGCGGTGGTGGCTCCGGCCCCGCCGCAGCCGCCCGTGATGCCAAGGACCAGTCCGCCAGGGCCCGGCGACCGGGACCTGCTGAGATGGTCGGCCAGCCAGGCAGCAGCATCCGGCAGCACGGCAACACGTTCCGCCCCCAGGGCAGCCGCGAGGTGCCAGAGGCTGTCCCCTTCACCGTCGAGGCCCACCATGACCGCAGGTGTGTGCCGCCGCGGCGGCAGTTCGCGCACGTCACTGCCTACCAGGACGGCGGACGCCGCTTCCCAATAGCGTCCAGCCTCCACAGCATCGGGCACAACGCGCAGCTGCGCAGCGGCGGCTGCCACGATACGCTCCACTTCGGCCCGGAGGACGCCGGAGGAGGTCACCAGCAGCACCTCGCCCGAACCGGCCGGCAGGGAACCACCAAGCCTTGAACCATCAGGCTTTGAACCATCAGGTTTTACCTTGTCCGGCAGCCAGGCCGCGCCGGATGACGCCACCTCCGTTGGCCGCCAGGAGGAGCCGGCGGCCTGTCCCGGTCCGGATGGGGATGCGTTCAGCTGGTGCCTGCTCATGGAGCCACTCTGCCGCGGACACCCAACCCGGTTAAGGGAACAAACTCCGTATGTGGACAAACCGCACCACGGACACCGCTGACCCACCACCTCGAGGGCAAGCCAGACCGAACGGCAAAGCACACCGAACGGCAGGGCAGAATGGAACCATGTACCTGCTGCTCGCCGCCCACCCCCACGGCGCGGCACTCCAGGAACTGACGCAGGCGGGCCACGCCCAGCCAGCCAACCCTGAACCCCGCACCGTGGCACTCAGCGGCCTTGCCGGCGTCGTGTGCGAGCTGGAAGCCCGGCGCCCCGGCGGCCAGCCGCCGCGCTGGATCTGGCAGCGGACCCAGGACTGGTACCCGGCGCTGCTCGCATCCCGGGTGGAGGTGGAACGCTGCTATGACCTCACCCTTTGCGGCAACATCCTGGCCTTCTCCCAGTTCAGCGCCCACACTGACTATGCCCGGAACACGGACAGGATGCCGGTGGAGGATCCCGTGCTTCCGCCAAAGGCGCTGCAGCCACCGCGTCCCCCTGCGGACCAGGGGGCCCTGTTCGACAACCCCGCCGCGGCACCGGCATCCGGCTGGACGCTTGAGGAGATCCGGGCTGAATACGCGGCCCAGCAGGCCGCGCTGGCCGCCGTGGGCACGGAGGAAAACCGTCGGAACCGCCTCCAGCTGCTGCTCGCGGCGGAGTCCGCGGCCGCCATCGTGGCCGCGGAGATGCAGCACGCCGGCGTCCCGTGGCGCGAAGACCTGCACGAACAGATCCTGGCCAGCCATCTGGGTCCCCGCCCGCCGATGGGCCAACGCCCGGTAAAGCTGGAGGCGCTGGCGGCGGAGCTGCGCACCCTGCTCAACTCACCCGGGCTGAACCCGGATTCCCCGCAGGACCTGATGCGTGCCCTGCACCGCAACGGGATCGAGGTCAAAAGCACCCGGAAGTGGGAGCTCAGGGAGTCCAGCCATCCAGCCATCGAGCCGCTGCTGGAGTACAAGAAGCTTTCCCGCCTCCATACCGCCAACGGCTGGGCCTGGCTGGATGCCTGGGTGGACGGCGGGAGGTTCCGCCCGGAGTACGTGGTGGGCGGCGTGGTGTCGGGGCGCTGGGCTTCCCGTGGCGGCGGCGCGCTGCAGATCCCCCGCCAGGTCCGCGGCGCGGTGCACGCCGACCCCGGCCACAAGCTCATCGTGGCTGATGCCTCTCAGCTGGAACCGCGCGTTTTGGCTGCGCTCGCGCAGGACTCGTCAATGGCTGAGGCGGCGCGCGACCAGGACCTGTATGCCGGGATTGCCGCCAAGGGCTTTGGCGGGGACCGGGCCAAGGCGAAGATGGCGCTGCTGGGGGCCATGTACGGGGCCACGTCCGGCGAGGCGGGCCGGCTTATGCCGCAGTTGACCCGCATCTATCCGCGCGCCGTGGACTTTGTGGAACGCGCGGCACGGACTGGTGAGTCGGGCGGGACGGTGACCACCAGGCTGGGCCGCAGCAGCCCTCCGCCGTCCGGGCAGTGGTTCCTGAGCCAGCGCTCGGCCACGGCGGAGGAGCATCGGCGGGCAGAGTCGATCGCCCGGTCCCGCGGGCGCTTCACCCGGAACTACGTGGTCCAGGGCTCGGCAGCGGACTGGGCGGCCTGCTGGCTTGCAGAATTACGACGGCGGCTGCGTGCCTTGCGGACGGCAGGAACCGGTGGCAGCGGCGGGGGTGTCCGGGCCGAGCTTGCCTTCTTCCTGCACGATGAGGTGATGGTGCACGCGCCGGCAGACGGCGTCGGCGCCTGCATCACGGCCATCGAGGAATCAGCGAAGGCGGCGAAGGAACTGCTGTTCGGCCCTATCCCTGTGGAGTTCCCGGTGAGCATGGCCGTCGTCGACTCCTACGACCTCGCCAAATAGCCGGGCGCAAGGGCATGCTGCTGCCGAGGCTGGCAGTACCCTTGGCGACGCAAAAGTAACCTACCGGGCGGTAGCTATACTCCCCCGGTGACGGACGTTACAGTCGAAGCGGCGACTGAAGCAGACCGGTCCACACGCTGATGCAACGACGCATACCAGGGAGGTCCCCGTCCATGGCGGGAAGATTTGAAATACACCGTGCAGGCGACGAGTCGTACCGGTTGAGGCTAACCGACGCCGAGGGCAACATCGTTGCGGTGTCCCCAACCTTCAAATCCCTCAGCATGCTCCGCGACGGGATCAAGGCCATGCGCGGGAATGCCGCCACCGGGATCGTGGTGGATTTGCGCCAGCAGCAGGCCTGAGCCAGCAGCAGGCCTGAAAACTAGACCCCTATCGGGTGCAGCCTGGTGCGGTCCCACGGGACGGACCAGCCGAGCTGGTCGAAGAGGCCGCTCAGGACAATGCCGGTGAATCCCCACACCACCATGCCGTTGACGGTGAAGGCAGGGCTGTCAAACGTGCGGCCCGCCCGGTGGACGGTGGCCATGACCCTGTTGTCCGGGTCCAGGAGGTCCCTGACCGGGACGCGGAACACCTGCGCTGACTCGCCGTAGTCCACCACCCGGACCGGCGACGGCGAATGCCACCACCCGAGCACGGGCGTCACCAGGAAGTTGCTGTGGGCCAGGCCCAGGTCCTGGAGCGTGCCCAGGACTTCCACCCCGCCTGCGTCCAGCCCGGTTTCCTCCTCGGCTTCCCGCAGGGCAGCCGCCACCGGCGTTTCGCCCGGGTCGATGCTGCCGCCGGGAAACGCCACCTGCCCGGGATGCGAGCCCAGGGTGTGGGCGCGCTCCAGGAGCAGGACGTCCAGGTCCGCCGGCGCCAGCGGTTTGCCGGACGCTGCCGGGACATCATCAAGCACGCCGAAGAGCATCAGGACGGCTGCCCTGCGGGCACGGGCGGCATCAACGGTCAGCGCGGCCCAGCGTGGATCAGGCGGGCCGGCCGTTCCGGATTCCGCCCGCCGGACCAGGCCGGCCAGGTCTTCGCGTGCGCTCACGAAGTCCTCGTCTGGGAAGCCATCCGGATCTCCGCGGCCCGGTGCTGTTCCGACAGGTACTGCTCCAGCAGTGCCTCGCTGCCGGGTGCAAGTTCATATTTAAGGAGCTTGGCCGCCTTGCCGGGGTCGGTCTCCCCCAGCCCGTAACTGGGGCACCAGTTGGCGACCGGACAGGCCCCGCAGGCGGGCTTCCGGGCGTGGCAGACGCGGCGGCCGTGGAAGATCACCCGGTGGGACAGCATGGTCCAGTCCCTGCGCTCAAACAGTTCCGCCACGTCCTGTTCGATCTGCACCGGGTCCTCGGACTGGGTCCAGCCAAACCGTTTGGCGAGCCGGGCGAAGTGCGTGTCCACGGAGATGCCCGGGATGCCGAAGGCGTTGGCGAGCACCACGTTGGCGGTCTTGCGGCCCACGCCGGGCAACGTGACCAGATCCTCCATCCGCCCCGGGACTTCGCCATCAAAGTCGTCCACCAGGCGCGTACACAACGCACGGACGTTACTCGCTTTGGCGCGGAAGAACCCGGTGGGCTTGAGGATGGTTTCCAGCTCCGTGGGGTCGGCCTCAGCCAAGGCCCGGGCATTGGGCCAGCGCGCGAACAGCACCTTGGTGACCTGGTTGACCGTGACGTCGGTGGTCTGGGCGGACAGCACGGTGGCCACCAACAGTTCGAACGGGTTGCGGAAGTCCAGTTCCGCATGGGCGTACGGATACTTTTCGGCCAGGGCCCGGTGGATGCGCCGTGCCCGCCGCTTCAGCGCCAGGACGGATTCGGACGAGACCACGGGCATCCCCGTGGCCTGCCCGGTCTTGCTGCGGGGCCCTGCCACCGGCGTCAGCCGCGCTCGATGTTGCTGAGGTCGCGCAGGACGCCCAGCCGCCCGTCCGTGTGCTGGACCAGGAATTCGTTGCCCCGGTCCTCAAGTGCCAGCACCCATCCGCCGGGTTCAATCACGAAGGCAGGGGCACCAGTGCGGGGGTCGTACGCGGTGCGGTGCTGGGCAACGGCGAACCAGAACGCCTCATGGATCGGTTGCCCGTCAGCCTCGTCGTGGCGGCTTGACGGATCCACCGTTGCCCCGATCGGCTGCTCGGCACGGACCTGCTGGTGCACGGCCGTGGCGGCCGGCGGTTCCCATGCCGCCTGTGGAGCGCCGGCTGCAGGGGCTGCCGGGTGCTGCGTCTCCTCCGCTGCCGGGGTTGGGCCAGGGCGGACGACGTCGGCTGCCTGGGTGGGCGGGCCAGCGTCCGTATGCGGTGTGCCGGCTTCCTGGTCGGAGACTTCGGGGGCGGTTGATACGGGAGCGGTTGGCGCGGGGGCAGAGGCGGCCGCTCCGGCAGCGGCGGCGCCGGCGGTGGCGGTGCCGGCTCCGGCAGCTGTCGCGCCGGTGCCCGCACTGGCGGTTCCTGCGGTAGCGCTGCGGGGACCCGTCACGGGGACGGCAGCGGTGGCGGGCATGTGGGCGGAAGGCGCCGGCTCATGGTTGGGGCTGGAAGATCCCGGCTGGACTGCGGAGGAACCTGCTCCGGCGCCACCGAACAGGGCACCGCCTTTGAAGCCGCCCTTTGACTGGTTGGAGCCGGACTGGTTGGAACCGGACTGGGGCTTGGGGGCTTTGGGGGTCCGCGGCTTCCGGGCCGGGACCGCGGCCTCGCGTGCCACGATGTGGGCCGGCGCTTCAGGCCGGTCCTTGAAGTCGGCCGAGAGGTACGGCAGGAAGCGGCCGAGCACGGTGGCGGCGAAGAGGATGAGCGCGCCGATCAGCCCCACCAGCAGGCTGGTGGCATATCCGCCTGCAACCGACAGGAAGAAGAAGGCCAGGGCGAAGGAGGCCACTACGGAGGCGAACTGGTCGATCGAGAGCGACCCCACCCGGATCCTGGTGGCGGGTGCAAGGCGGCGGGCGGCGAACAGTGCGCTGGCGATCAGCGGCAGGATGATGCCCAGTCCCAGGAAGAACAGGTTGTTCAGGTTCCACAGGTTATACCTGGCGCCGAAGAGGGGAAGCAGGGATGCGACGAACAGGACCAGGGTGGCGGCGAAGACGGCCAGGTCCCGCACGGTGAACGGACCAAGCACGGCCTGGTTGGCGTTCGGGTCGATCTTTGCGGAAGCGGCCTTCTGCCCTGCAGACTGCCCCTTGGCGTCGTTACCGGCCGGTGTTGCGTGCCCTGGTGCTCCCAGGGCGGATCCGGATCCTCCGGTTTCCGCCGTGGTATCCGGGCCCGTTCGCTGGCCGTAGCTCTGCTGGTTCATTCTGCTCTCCTTAGCGTGGCGGCACCGGGCCCGGTCCGGACCCGAAAACTGTGCCGTCTTGACATGCGGTCCGGGCCCGGCAAGGCACTGTTTGCGCCCCGCCGGAGGGGTCCGAAGTGAAGTCACAATTCCATCTCAGCCTAGTCAACGGCCAAGCTGATCACTAGCTGGGGCAGGTCTCCACGCGTGCCGGGCGAGTCATGAAGACGCCATTCACCGCATAAAAAATGCCGCTCGCGGTGGTACATGTGACGCCGCACACAGACGGTGCGCGGGAAGCATTAGGCTTGATTGCGGAACAGCTCTTTGCGGTATGCCGCCCCGGCTGAAGCCCATTGCCGTGCGAACGGCGGGCCATGCGGTGGCGGCGTCCCGCGCGGCAAAGATCGATGAATGATGAGGTTCACATGTCCCAGGACACCCCCAGCTCCACGGCCACCGTTCCGTCCGCTTCGGCCCAGCCGGCAGGACAGGAAGGCCGCCAGGGCGACGCCTTTGAGAACCTGCTCAATGAGACCCGGGCTTTCCCGCCCTCCCCTGAATTCGCTGCCGACGCCGTTGTCACCGCAGCCGAGTACGACGAGGCGAATGCTGACCGGCCGGCATTCTGGGCCAAGAAGGCACGGGAACTGCTGACCTGGAGCAAGGACTTCACGCAGGCCCTGGACTGGTCCGATCCGCCGTTCGCCAAGTGGTTCGTGGGCGGCGAGCTCAACGCCGCCTACAACGCCCTGGACCGGCACGTCGAGGCCGGCAAAGGCGACCGCGTAGCCATTTACTTCGAGGGCGAGCCCGGCGACACCCGCACCTACACGTACGCCCAGCTGACCGAAGAAGTGAAGAAGGCAGCCAACGCTTTCGAGTCCCTGGGCGTGGCCAAGGGTGACCGCGTTGCCGTGTACCTGCCCATGATCCCGGAAGCCGTCATCACCCTGCTGGCCTGCGCACGGATTGGCGCGGTCCACTCCGTGGTCTTCGGCGGGTTCTCCGCCGATGCACTCCGGTCACGGATCGAGGACGCCGAGGCCAAGCTCGTTGTCACTGCCGACGGCACCTACCGCCGCGGCAAGCCGAGCCCCCTGAAGCCCGCCGTTGACGACGCCCTGGCCCACGACGGCCACACCGTGCAGAACGTGGTGGTGGTCAAGCGCAACGGCCAGGACGTGGACTGGAAGGAAGGCCGTGACCACTGGTGGGCGGACACGGTTGAAGCCGCATCCCCCGACCACACTGCCGTGGGACACGATTCGGAGCACCCCCTGTACATCCTGTACACCTCGGGCACCACCGGGAAGCCCAAGGGCATCCTGCACACCACCGGCGGATACCTCACCCAGACCGCCTACACCCACAGGGCTGTCTTTGACCTGCATCCGGAAACGGACGTGTACTGGTGCACGGCCGACGTCGGCTGGGTCACCGGCCATTCCTACGTCGCCTACGCGCCGCTCATCAACGGGGCCACGCAGGTCATGTACGAAGGCACCCCGGACTCCCCGCACCAGGGCCGCTGGTGGGAGATCGTGGAGAAGTACAAGGTTTCCATTCTCTACACCGCCCCCACCGCCATCCGCACCTTCATGAAGTGGGGCGCGGAGATCCCGGCGAAGTACGACCTCTCCTCCCTGCGGGTGCTGGGTTCGGTGGGCGAGCCCATCAACCCTGAGGCCTGGATGTGGTACCGCAAGGTGATCGGCGGCGACAAGGCGCCCATCGTGGACACCTGGTGGCAGACCGAAACCGGCGCGCAGATGATCGCCCCGCTCCCCGGCGTCACTGCCACTAAGCCCGGTTCGGCGCAGGTTCCACTGCCCGGTATTGCCGTGGACGTCGTGGATGAGATGGGCGAATCGGTCCCCAACGGCCACGGCGGCTTCCTGGTCATCCGCGAACCGTGGCCGGCCATGCTCCGCGGCATCTGGGGGGACCCGCAGCGGTTCAAGGACACCTACTGGTCCCGCTTCGAGAACATGTACTTCGCCGGTGACGGTGCCAAGAAGGACGAAGACGGGGACATCTGGCTGCTGGGCCGCGTGGACGACGTCATGAACGTCTCCGGGCACCGGCTCTCCACCACCGAGATCGAATCCGCCCTGGTGAGCCACCCCGCCGTGGCCGAGGCCGCCGTCGTGGGCGCTACGGACGAGACCACTGGCCAGGCCGTCGTCGCGTTCGTCATCCTCCGTGGCGATGCTGTGAACAACGGTGACGCCACCGTCCAGGAACTGCGCAACCACGTGGGCAAGGAGATTGGGCCCATCGCCAAGCCCAAGAACATCCTGGTGGTGCCGGAGCTGCCCAAGACCCGGTCCGGCAAGATCATGCGCCGGCTCCTCAAGGACGTGGCAGAGGGCCGCGACCCGGGCGACGCCACCACGCTCTCCGATCCCACGATCATGCAGCAGATCGCCCAGTCGCTCAGAAAGTAACAGTGGCTTAGCATCCCTTTGCGGACCACGGAATGGCCCCGTTTCCCCCGTCACAGCGGGAAAGCGGGGCCATTTTGCCGTTGTGACGATTCAAAAGGTCCTAGTCTCGAAACTGTTATTTAAAGTTCTTCCATGTTCGCTTTTGCAAGATTATAGTCAGCGTGTGAGATGCCTCACACCGGCTATTTTTCAAGGGAGAGAACATGGCTTCAAAGTTCGATGCGTCGGCAACTGCGTTTCCCAGCAGGCGGACCATCCTCAAGACAGTCGGCGTGGGGGCAGCCGGACTGGCCGGCATCCCGTTCCTGGCAGCATGTACCGGCGGCAGTGGCCCGTCGGCAACGGGCTCGGAGTCCTCCGGCCTGACGTTTGGATCCGGTTCTTCCGATGACGTTCCCAAGCGTGCGTACCAGGCCGTCACGGATGCCTTCACGGCAAAGACCGGCAAGAAGGTCACCACCAACGTAGTGCCCCACAACGATTTCCAGAACAAGATCAATTCGTACCTGCAGGGTTCACCGGATGACGCCTTCACCTGGTTTGCCGGCTACCGCATGCAGTACTACGCGGGGAAGGGACTGCTCGCGCCCATTGACGACGTCTGGCAGACCATTGGCGGCAACTACTCCGATGCGCTGAAGAAAGCCTCCACCGGCCCGGACGGCAAGATGTATTTCGTGCCCAACTACAACTACCCGTGGGGATTCTTCTACCGGAAGAGCCTGTGGGCCGAAAAGGGCTACCAGGTCCCGGAAACCTTTGATGCGCTGAAGTCGCTCGCCGCGAAAATGAAGGCCGACGGCATCATTCCCATCGGCTTTGCGGACAAGGACGGCTGGCCGGCCATGGGCACCTTCGACTACCTGAACATGCGGCTGAACGGCTACCAGTTCCACGTGGACCTCTGCGCCCACAAGGAATCCTGGGACCAGCAGAAAGTCAGCACCGTCTTTGACACCTGGAAGGCGCTCCTGCCGTTCCAGGACCCCGCGGCGCTCGGCCAGACCTGGCAGGATGCCGCCAAGGCCCTGGAAGCAAAGAAGACCGGCATGTACCTCCTTGGTTCCTTCGTCACGCAGCAGTTCACCGACCCCGCGGTGCTGGACGACATCGATTTCTTCGCCTTCCCGGAGATCGCCATGGAAGGCCGGGACGCGGTCGAGGCACCTATTGATGGCCTGCTGCTCTCGAAAAAGGGCGGCGAGAACAAGGCCGCCCGGGACTTCCTGGCGTTCCTCGGCACTCCCGAGGCCCAGGATGCCTACGCCAAGGTGGACAACTCGAACATCGCAACGGCCAAGGGCGCGGACACCTCAAAGTTCACGCCGCTCAACAAGAAGTGCGCGGACACCATCAAGGATGCCAAGTACATCAGCCAGTTCTTTGACCGCGACGCGTTGCCGGCCATGGCCAACAACGTGATGATCCCTGCCCTGCAGAGCTTCATCAAGGACGGCAGCGTGGATGTCAAGAACCTTGAGGCGCAGGCCAAAACCCTTTACGCAGCGCAGTAGTCCCCTTAAACGGAGGACGACGGCGGCAGGAGACTTCCGCCGTCGTCCATCCCACCTGCACAGGCCCCAGCTAGGGAAAGATTTCCATGAGCAGCACCGCACAAGAACTGATCCCGCCGGAAGCGCGGGAACCCGCCGGCTCCCGGCCTGCCAAAGGCGGCCGTGTCCGCCGTTTGTCCGGACGGGACAAACTGGTCCTGTCCCTGATGGTCGGCATCCCCACCCTGATCGAACTGGCCCTCGTCTGGCTGCCCACGCTGATGTCCGTGGGACTTAGCTTTACCCGCTGGAACGGGCTGGACCTGGCGGACATCCGTCCGGCGGGAACCGAAAACTACCAATTCATCTCGCAGGACTACCCACCGTTCTGGCCCGCGGTCCAGCACAATTTGCTGTGGCTCCTGTTCCTGGCACTGATCGCCACGCCGCTGGGCCTGTTGCTGGCCGTGCTCCTGGACCAGAACATCCGCGGCAGCAAGATCTACCAAAGCATCTTCTTCGCTCCCGTCATGCTGTCCCTCGCCCTGATCGGCATCATCTGGCAGCTGTTCTACCAGCGGGACAACGGGCTCCTGAATTTCCTCCTGGGTACGGCCGGCACACCGAAGGCGGTGGACTGGTTCGGAGATTCGTCGGTCAACATCTGGGCGGCAATGATCGCAGCCACCTGGCGCCATGCGGGCTACGTGATGTTGCTGTACCTGGCCGGCCTGAAGGGCGTGGACCCGAGCCTGAAGGAAGCTGCGGCCATCGACGGCGCCAGCGCCGTCCAGACCTTCTTCCGCGTGGTCTTCCCGGCCATGCGCCCCATCAACATCGTCATCGTGGTGATCACCATCATCGAGTCCCTCCGCGCCTTCGACGTCGTCTACGTCATCAACCGCGGCACCAACGGCCTGGAAATGCTCAGCGCCCTGGTGATCCAGAACCTGGTGGGCGAGGGCCAGGTGATCGGCGTCGGATCTGCCCTGGCGGTGGTGCTGCTGGTCATCTCGCTTGTTCCCATCGTTTTCTACCTCAGCCGCACCTTCGGCAAGGAGAACCGAGCATGAGCATTACCGCTGCCCGCGCCGCCGGGAACGCCACCGCCAACCAGGCCCGCTCCGGCAGCCGGCCCAAGCGCCACTACGGGACACATATCTTCCTTGCGGCCATGGCTGTCATGTGGCTGGTTCCGCTGGGCTGGGCCCTCTTCACCGCGCTCCGGCCGGTGGCCTCCACCAACGAGCATGGGTACTTCAGCGTGGCCGGGGAGTTCAACTTCGACAATTTCGTCCAGGCCTGGACCCAGGGCGGGTTCGCCACCTATTTCTGGAACTCGGTCATCATCACCGTCCCCTCCGTCCTGCTGACGCTGTTCCTTGCCTCCCTGATGGCGTTCGCCGTCAGCCGGGTGAACTGGAAATTCAACATCACGCTGCTGATCATGTTCACGGCCGGCAACCTCCTGCCCCCGCAGGTCCTGGCAGCACCCCTCTTCGAGATGGCCAAACACCTGGAGGTGCCGTATTCGTTCAGCGACTCCGGCAACCTGCTCAATACGTACATCGTGGTGATCGCCATCCACATCGGGTTCCAAATGGGGTTCTGCACCTTCGTGCTGTCCAACTATATGAAGGCACTCTCCGCAGACCTGACCGAAGCTGCGCTGGTGGACGGTGCCGGCATCTGGCGGCAGTACCGGGAGATCATCATGCCCTTGTGCAGGCCCGCGTTCGCCGCACTGGCCACGCTTGAGGTCATCTTCATCTACAACGACTACTTCTGGCCGCTCCTCTTCATCCAGAGCGGCAACCGGCTCCCCATCACCACGGCGATCAACAACCTGCAGGGACAGTTCCTGAGCAACTACAACCTCCTGGCCGCGGGAGCGGTCATCACCGTGATTCCCACCCTGGTCATCTACCTGCTCCTGCAACGGCAGTTTGTTGCGGGCCTGACGCTGGGTTCCAGCAAGGGGTAGGTAAAGATGGACTGTGACGGGGACGCTGCTCCCCCAACCGCCGCCCGAAAGGAACACCATGCTCCCCGCTGCACGACACCAGGCCATCGTGGACACAGTCCAGCGGGAACGGGTTGTCCGCGTGTCAGACCTCGCCCAGCAGCTGGGCGTTTCCCTCATGACCGTCCGGCGGGACATCGAACTGCTGGAGGAAGCCGGCCAGCTTGAACGGATCCACGGCGGCGCCAAGCTTCCCGGCGACGCCAGCACCCATGAACCCGGCTTCGAACTGAAGTCCACACAGCTGACCTCCGAGAAGCGTGCCATTGCCGTCGAAGCGGCTGCGCTGGTCCATGAGGGGATGGCTGTTGGCCTGAGCGCCGGAACCACCACGTGGGCCCTCGCCAAGGAACTGGTCAATGGGCCGCCGATCACTGTGGTTACCAATTCCGTGCGCATCGCGGACTTGTTCCACCATGCCGCGGCCACCGGCCGGGCCCACTACAGCTCCACGGTGATCCTCATCGGCGGCCAGCGGACCCCGTCGGACGCCTTGGTTGGCCCCATCGCCACGAGCGCCCTGAAGCAGCTGCACCTCGACCTGCTGTTCCTGGGCGTCCATGGCATGGACGCGGTGGCCGGCTTCACCACTCCCAACCTGCTCGAGGCGGAAACGAACCGCGCCTTTGTGGCTGCCGCGCGCAAAACCGTGGTGCTGGCGGACCACACCAAATGGGGCGTCCTGGGCATCAGTTCCATTGCGTCACTGGACGAAGTGGATGAGGTGATCAGCGATCCGGGACTGGGTTCGGACGCGCAGCGTGTCCTGCAGGAGAAGGTGGGCAAGCTCCGGCTCGCTGCAGCCTAGGGGCAGCCGCAGGACTGCCGGACCTGCAGTTCGGCGGGAAAGATCAGGTGCTCGGCGGCGGTGCCGCGATGTGCGCCGATGAGGGCACTGACGGCGGCCTCCGCCATGGCCTTCGCGGGTTGCTTCACCGTGGTGAGGGGCGGCCAGCTGTACTCCGCTTCAGCTGAACCGTCAAAGGACGCCAGGGCGATGTCCTCCGGAATGGACAGCCCCGCTTCATGGAGGGCCCGGAGGATCCCCACGGCCTGCAGGTCGGAGGTGGCAAAAATGGCGGTGGGGCGGTCCGCGGCGGCCAGGAGCCGCTTGCCCGCCGCGTACCCGCCCTCCCGGGTGAAGGGCGCGCGGACAATGGGGCCCTCCGGCAGGCCCGCCTCGGCCAGGGCCTGCAGCCAGCCCTCCTCACGCCCGTCATAGTAGTTGCCGGTGTTGGTACCCATGGCGAGGGCGATGTTGGTGTGCCCATGGCCGATCAAGTGTTTGACAGCCGATTTTGCCCCGGCCACCAGGTCCACCCCCACGCTGTTAAATCCGGGCGCATCGCCGCTGTGGTTCAGCAGGACAACAGGGATCTCCGCAGATTCAAGTTCCGGCAGGGCAGGTTCCATCAAAACGCTGGAAAGGATCACCCCGTCCACCTGCCGGGCAGCAAGGTTGCGGACGTTCCGGAGTTCCTTCGCCAGGTTTCCGTCCGAATTGGTCAGCACCAGGGCGTAGCCCAATTCTGCGGCGGCATCTTCCACCGCATGGGCCAGCAGCGAGAAGAAGGGGTTGCTGTTGTCCGGGATGACCAGGCCTATCGTTTCGCTGGACCCCAGCTTCAGGGCCCGGGCGGCAGCATTGGGACGGTACCCCAGCTTTCGGATGGCATCCTGGACTTTCGCCTCCGTAGCCGGGGCCACCTTTTTGGGTCCGCCATTGACCACATAGCTGACGACGGCGGTGCTGACGCCGGCATAGCGCGCAACATCCTTGCGCGTCACCGGTCCGCGGGGCGCCGGGGCAGTCGAAGTGGCCATGGAGTACATGCTAGCTACCAGTGGACGGGGCGTCGCCAAAGTCGCGGATGGGGAGCCGCGCGCCGTTTTGCAGGGCGGACTGGTGGGCCACGATGCCCGGAAGGGTGAAGCGGGCAGCAACCCACGCGTTCACGGGCGGCAGGGTGCCGTTGTTGACCGCGGTGACGAAGTCGTCCACGAGGAAGTGGTGGCTTCCCTCGTGCCCGTTCGGTGCGCCGCTGAACTCATCCGGCAGCCGTTCGGCGTCGTGAACGGGGGAAAGTCCTGACACGAACGCGTCCCGTAGCTCCGGGGCCACATTGGCCAGTGAGGGGTCGTCCAGGGACATGCTGGGCCGGGTTTCCATTTGCTCGGAGATGTCATGGACATCCTGCTTGTCCTGCCACACGGTGACCTTGGCGAGCTGTTCAAAGCTTGCCTCCGTACCGAAGAAGCGGAAGCGTGATTCCCGGATGTGGGAGGGGTAGCCTACGCGGCGCATCTCATTGGTGCGCATCACGCCGCCGTCGTTCAGCTCGAATAGCGCGGTGGCGTTGGAGAAGTCGTTGCCGAACATGCTGACGTCCCGGTCGAAGACGCCGTCGTTCCGGTCATCCCGGACCCCTACACAGCTGACGCTGACCGCGTGCGCCGGAATTGCCCCCAGTACACCGCCGATTGCATGCGTGGGATAGAGCATGGGCGGGTAGCTGGCCGTCTCTTTCCAGCGCTCACCGCCGCTGTACTGGTAGGCGTCGTAGAAACCGAGGTCCATGTCGTGGACGTAGTCACCTTCCGAATAGAAAATCCGGCCGAACCTGCCTGCCGCCTGCTGCTCGCGGGCATACACGGTGGCCGGGTTGTAGTAGCTGGTCTCGCCCATCATGTAGACCTTCCCGGTGTCCCGGACCGCTTCGATGATGCGGGCGATTTCCTCTTCGGAAACCGCCATGGGCACGGCTGAGTAGACGTGCTTGCCGGCGCGGAGCGCCTGTTCCACGAGCGGGCCGTGGGTCCAGCGCTGGGTAAAGATGGCAACGGCGTCGACATCCGAGGCAAGGAGCTCGTCGTAGTCCCCCTTGGTCCCGGCAAGGTGGTAGCGCTCCGCGGCTTCGGCAGCACGCTCCGGCCGCTCGTCCACCGCATACACGTCACTGACGCCCGGGTGGAGGTTGAAAAGGTGGGCGAACTGGGCGCCGAACTGGCCGGCTCCTACCACGCCGATGGAAAACGTCATTGTCATGCCTTCCGTTGAGGGGATAACCGAGTCTTGCACCACGATCTACTCGAGTCAATAACCAATAGACGAATAAGACAGCCCGCACGTAAAAGAAAAACATCCTCTTGCCACCCGCATATCTACTCGTGTAGATTGCTTCACAGCCTGTTACTTTCATCACACTCGCCGAAAGGGTCGACGATGACCACCCTTACCAGGAACGCCAGCCCGGCCCAGCACACGGTGCGCCGGCCGCTGAAGCGCCGGGGACAAAGCGACCTGAAGATCGCACTGCTCTTCATCGCCCCGGCCATGATCGGATTTATCGTCTTTTACCTGGTGCCCACGCTGCGGGGCATCTACCTCAGCTTCACCGAGTACAACATCCTCGGGGACCCCGAATGGATCGGCCTCGGGAACTACCAGGCCATCGCCAAGGACCCGCTGTTTTGGAACTCCCTTGCGGTCACCGGGCAATACGTCCTGATCAACATCGCCCTGCAAACAGCCCTGGCCCTGGGCCTGGCACTGCTGATGCACCAGGTGGCCAAATCCACCCTGGTCCGCGGGGCGCTGCTCCTGCCCTACCTGATGTCCAATGTCATTGCCGCGCTGCTGTGGTTCTGGATGCTGGACTACCAGATCGGCGTGGTGAACCAGTTCATCGATTGGGCGGGGCTGCCCCGTACCGCGTTCTTCGGGAGCGAAGCGTGGGCCATCCCCACCCAGGCCCTGATCAACACCTGGCGCCATATGGGCTACACGGCGCTGCTGATCTTCGCCGGCCTGCAGGCCATTCCGGGCCACGTCTATGAAGTAGCAAAGCTGGACGGCGCCTCGCCGTGGCAGACCTTCCGCAAAATCACCATCCCGCTGCTGCGGCCGGTCCTGGTGCTGGTCCTGGTGGTCACGGTGATCGGCTCCTTCCAGGTCTTCGACACCGTGGCCGTTACCACCCAGGGCGGTCCGGTCAACGCCACGCGGGTCATCCAGTACTACATCTACCAGCGGGCCTTCACGGAATCCGACTTCGGATACGGATCAGCCATCGCCGTCATTCTCTTCCTCATCCTCGCCCTGGTGGCCTTCATCCAGATGAAGTTCCTCAAGGGCAACGAGTCGGACCTGGACTAAGGAGTCCCGCATGACCACCACCACCAGCCGCGTCCCGCTGGCCAAGCCAGCCAGCCGCCGTCGGCGTCCCTTCAATCCGCGCCGCGCCGGCGCATGGGCCCTCCTGGTCCTCGCCATCGCCGTCTCGGTCCTCCCCTTCCTCTGGGTGCTGCGAACGGCCCTGTCCACCAACTCGGCCCTGGCATCCCAGTCGGCCAGCCTGCTGCCGGCGGACTTCACCTTCGGCGCGTTCCTTCGGGTGTTCGGACTGCAGTCCCCCGCCGAGGCCGTCGCAGAAGGCGGTTCCGGGGCAGCCATCGACTTCTGGCTCTACCTGCGCAACTCGGTCATCTTCTCCTCGGTCACCACCGCCGGCGCCGTCTTCTTCAGCGCCATGGCCGCCTATGCCTTCGCCCGGCTCCGCTGGAAGGGCCGCAATGCGGTCTTCAGCCTGTTCCTGGGCACCATGCTGGTTCCGCCGATCTTCACGGCCTTGCCCAACTTCCTGCTGATCAAGAACCTGGACCTCCTGAACACCATGCTGGGCATGGTCCTGCCCTACCTCTTCATGACGCCGTTTGCCATCTTCTTCCTTCGCCAGTTCTTCCTGAACATGTCCCGCGAAGTGGAGGAAGCAGCAATGCTCGACGGCGCCAAGCACCTACGGATCTTCTTCCAGATCGTGCTGCCCAACGCCGCCGCCCCCATCGCCACCCTGGCGCTGCTCACCTTCATCGGCCAGTGGAATGAATACTTCTGGCCACTGCTGGTGGGGTCGCAGGACGATGTCCGCGTTCTCCAGGTGGGTCTGGGCGTCTTCAAGTCCCAGTCCCCGCAGGGCGCCCCGGACTGGTCCGGCCTCATGGCGGCAACGCTGGTTTCGGCCCTTCCCGTCCTGATCCTCTTCGCCGCCTTCGGCAAGAAGATCGTCAACTCCATCGGCTTTTCCGGCATCAAGTAACCCCTCATCACGCAACCCTCCCCACCCACCCTGCAATTTCCCCACCTCCCTACCCCGGCGCGCCATGGCGGCCTGCCGGAAGTACCTTCCCGAAAGGACCCGTCATGAAAAAGAAAGCAATCGGCACCCTCGCTGCTGCCGCTGCCGCCGTCCTGGCCCTCTCCGCCTGCGGAGGTGGCGGTGGATCCGCCGAATCCGCCAAGGGCGAGATCAACTACTGGCTCTGGGACGCAAACCAGCTTCCCGCCTACCAGCAGTGCGCGGATGACTTTCATAAGGCCAACCCGGATATCTCGGTCAAGATCACCCAGCGCGGCTGGGACGATTACTGGAGCACGCTGACCAACGGTTTCGTCGGTGGGACAGCCCCTGACGTTTTCACCGACCACCTGGGCCGGTACGGTGAACTGGCCAAGAACAAGCAGCTGCTCGCCATCGATGACGCCGTCAAGAAGGACAGCATCGATGTGGCCGGCTACAACGAGGGCCTTGCCGATCTGTGGGTGGGCCAGGACGGCAAGCGCTACGGCCTGCCGAAGGACTGGGACACCATCGGGCTGTTCTACAACAAGGCGATGGCTGCCTCCGCCGGCATCACCGAAGACCAGATGAAGAACCTCACCTGGAACCCGCAGGACGGCGGCACCTACGAGAAGGTCATTGCGCACCTCACGGTGGACAAGAACGGCAAGCGCGGTGACGAGCCGGGCTTCGACAAGAACAACGTGGACGTCTACGGGCTCGGATTGAACGGCGGCGGCGACTCCTCGGGCCAGACCGAGTGGAGCTACCTCACCAACACCACCGGCTGGTCGCACACGGACAAGAACCCGTGGGGCACCCACTACAACTTCGATGACCCCAAGTTCCAGGCCTCCATGGAGTGGTTCGCAGGCCTGGCCGACAAGGGCTACATGCCCAAGCTGGAAACGACAGTGGGTGCCAGCATGGCGGACACCTTCGCGGCCGGAAAATCGGCCATTAACGCCCACGGGTCATGGATGATCGGCCAGTACACCGGCTACAAGGGCATCGACCTTGGCATCGCCCCGACGCCTGTGGGCCCGGAGGGCAAGCGGGCGTCGATGTTCAACGGCCTGGCGGACTCGATCTGGGCCGGGACCAAGAAGAAGGACGCGTCCATCAAGTGGGTGGAGTACCTTGCTTCTGCCGACTGCCAGGATGTGGTCGCAGCCAAGGCCGTGGTGTTCCCCGCGCTGAAGACTTCCTCCGACAAGGCTGCCGAGGCGTTCAAGGCCAAGGGCGTGGACGTCACCGCGTTCACCGAGCACGTCAAGAACAAGACCACGTTCCTCTACCCCATCACTGACAACACGGCCAAGGTCAAGGGCATCCTGAAGCCGGCCATGGATGCCGTGGTCTCCGGCAAGGCCCCCGCCAGCTCCCTCACGCAGGCGAACGACCAGGTCAACGCCCTGTTCAAGTAGGCACCTGCCCAAGCCGTGGCTGCGTATGTGGTCGCAGCCACACAACGGATGCCGCCGCCCCCTCCTCGCGGCGGCGGCATCCGGCTATCCTCAGCTCATTGAGGGATTTGCCCTGGGCCCCCAGGCGCGTCCCCAGCACAACGAAAGAGACCTCCTTATGGAACCCCTCCACCTCCGTTCCGCCGGCACCAGCCTGGTGATCAGCTTCGACAGCGGGGAGGCCGAGGTCATCCACTGGGGCGCGGACCTGGGCGCGGACTTGCCCGATCCCGCCATCCTGACCGCCCCAGTGGCGCACTCCGCCATCGACGCCCGCGTCCCCGCGGGACTCCTCCCCCAGGCTTCCTCGTCATGGCGCGGGCGCCCCGCGTTGCGCGGCTCCCGCTTCTCCGAAGGCGGTGCAGGCCTGGACTTCTCCTCCCGCCTTCGCGTCACCTCCGTCACCGCCGACGGAGCCGGCGCCACCATTGTCCAGGCCGACGCCGATACCGGGATCAGCGTCTCGTCTTCCCTGACGCTTCACGACGGCGGCCTGCTGGAACTCCGCCACACCGTCACCAATGACGGTGCCACTCCTTTCCAGGTCGATGAACTGGCCACCGTCCTCCCGGTGGCGCCGGACGCCGTCGAACTTCTCGACCTGACCGGCCGCTGGTGCCGCGAGCGCCACCCCCAACGCCGCACCATCCAGCAGGGCACCTGGGTCCGCACAGGCCGCCACGGCCGCACCGGGCACGATTCCTCCCTGCTCTTCGCCGCCGGCACCCAGGGTTTCGGCAACCGCCACGGCAAAGTCTGGGCCACGCACCTGGCCTGGAGCGGGAACCACGAGCAGTTCGCGGACACCATTGGCGACGGCCGCACCATGATCGGCGGCTCGGAGCTGCTGGGTCCGGCCGAGGTCATCCTGGAGCCCGGCGGCAGCTACACCACACCCGCCCTGTTCGCGGCCTACTCGGACCGTGGCCTGGACGGGATCACCGCGGCGTTCTACAGCTGGTTCCGGTCCCGCCCGCACCACGTCCTGCCCGCCGCCTCCACAGGCCTGCCCGCCGGAAAGCCCCGTCCCGTGGTGCTGAACACCTGGGAAGCGGTCTACTTCGACCACAACCTCCCCACCCTGATCGAACTCGCCGATTCGGCCGCGGACCTCGGCGTGGAGCGTTTCGTGCTCGACGACGGCTGGTTCCGGGGCCGCCGCGATGACCACGCCGGCCTGGGCGACTGGTACGTCGACGAAACCCTGTGGCCCCAGGGCCTGACCCCGCTGATCGACGCCGTCACCTCCCGTGGCATGGAGTTCGGGCTGTGGGTGGAGCCGGAGATGGTCAACCTGGACTCGGACATCGCCCGAGCCCACCCGGACTGGATTGTTGGGCCATCCGCGATCCAGCACAAGGACGGCGGCCGGCTGCCCCTGGAATGGCGCAACCAGCACATCATCGACCTGGTGAACCCGGAGGCCTGGCAGTACATCTACGACCGCATCAACGCGCTGCTCGCCGACAACAACATCTGCTACCTGAAGTGGGACCAGAACCGGGATCTTCTGGAGCACGGCCACGCCGGCCGCCCTTCTATCCACGAGCAGACCCTGGCCGCCTACCGACTGTTCGACGAGCTCCGGAAGGCGCATCCCGGCGTCGAAATTGAAAGCTGCTCCTCCGGCGGCGCGCGCGTGGACCTGGGCATCCTGGACCGGACGGACCGGATCTGGGCCTCGGACTGCAATGACGCCCTGGAACGGCAGACCATCCAGCGCTGGACCGGCGCCGTGGTCCCGCCGGAGCTGGTGGGCAGCCACATTGGCCCCACCACCTCGCACACCACCGCCCGCACCCATGACCTGTCCTTCCGGGCCATCACCGCGCTCTTTGGCCATTTCGGCATGGAGTGGGACATCCGCGGCGTGCAGGGCAGGGACCGCGACGAGCTGCGGCGCTTCGTGCGGCTGTACAAGGAACACCGGGGCCTGATCCACAGCGGCCGCCGGGTCAATGCCGATGTCATGGATGAAGCGTTTCTGCTGCATGGCGTGGTGGCGGAGGGGGCCGTTGCGGAAGGCACGACGGCGGCACTGTTCGCCGTGGTCAGTATGCGCACCTCCGCAGCCGAGGTCCCGGGCCGGCTCGGCTTCCCCGGGCTGGAGCCGGAACGCACCTATCGGGTGGAAGCCCTCTTTCCCACGCCGGGTGACGCCGATTACGCCCACAACTACACGCAGGTCCAGCCGCCCGCCTGGCTGGCCGAAGGAGCGGTGGCGAACGGCAGGTTCCTCGCCGAGGTGGGCCTCCCCATGCCCATCCTGAACCCCGAGCATGCCCTGCTGCTGAAGGTGACCGCCGCCTAAACAACCGTCGATTGCTCCGTATTTGTCGTTTTCGGGCCTCAAAACGACACCTACGGAGCAGTCGATGGGGGTGGGTGGGCGTAAGAATGCGCGGCGGGCAGGGCCAACCGATAGATTTGCACGCATGACTGAAGCCTCCTCCATTGTCGAAGCCGGCCGCGGCACCATCCTGGTCATCAATGGCCCCAACCTGAACCTGCTGGGTACGCGGGAGCCGGAGAAGTACGGTACGTCCACCCTTGCCGATGTGGAGCAGCTGGCCGCTTCCGCGGGAGAGCAGCATGGCTTTGCAGTGGAGTGCGTCCAGTCCAACCATGAAGGCGTCCTGCTGGACACCATCCACGCCGCCCGGCAGAACGCGGTCGGCATTGTCCTCAACGCCGGCGCCTTCACGCACACGTCCGTGGCACTTCGTGACGCCCTGGCCGCCGTGCAGCTCCCCGCCGTCGAAGTTCACATCACCAATGTGCACCAGCGGGAGGAATTCCGGCACCACTCCTACCTGTCGCCGGTCTGCGCGGCGGTGATTGTTGGCGCCGGGGTGTTCGGCTACAAGCTCGCCATCGACTACCTCGCCGAGGTCCTCTAGCCGGAGGCGCTATTTCTGGATGCACTGCCCGGACGAAACGGGAGCGGACAGTGCCGGCGCCTGTTCTGCCACCGGGTCAAGGTCGTTCATGGTGATGGCGAACCCCACCTCGGCATCGGAGGTTGCCTTGGCGAAGATCACGCCGGCCACCTGGCCGTCGTTGGTGAGCAGCGGGCCGCCCGAGTTTCCCGGCTGCACATCCCCTGCCAGGCGGTAGATGTCCTCCGGCGAGGGGTTGTTTCCATAGATGTCCGGGACCAGGACCGTGGCGATGTCCTGCACCGTGGCGGGCTTGGACTGGAAAGGTCCGCCGTGCGGATATCCGGCGAACGCGGCCTGGCTGCCGCCGGGCAGGTCGCGGCTCAGCGGCAGCGGCCGGGACGGCAGGTTGTCTACGGCAAGGACCGCCAGGTCCCGCTTGGTATCGAAGTAGACCACGCGCCCGGGCATCGCGCCGCCGTCGGACATCTCCACCACCGGCTGCGACACGCCCGCGACCACGTGCGCGTTGGTCACCACGCGGTCCTGGGAAACCACGAAGCCGCTGCCGGTCTGGTTCTGCCCGCATTCGTACGCGGTGCCGGCGATCCTGAGCACCGACTGTGCCGCTTTGTTAAGCGCAGAGGTATTGGTGCTGGTGTTGGGCACCTGGACTTTCTGGCCCTGGTCCAGCCCTTCGATCAGCGTGGGGATGCCGTTGCCGATCACCGTGGAGCGCAGCTGCGCCATGGTGGCCTTGACGGGTGTCGGAGTGAGCCCGTCGATAAAGCGGATCACCTTGGACTCGGCCAACTGCTGGGACACCACCGGGACGCCGAGGGAGCTGACACTGAAGGCCAGCATGGACATCACCAGGGCCGAGACCACGAGGTTCAGCGCACCGCCCACCAGCCGGTCCACAGCACGCAGGGGCCGGATACGCACCACGCCGCGGAGCTGGCGCCCCACCATGGTGCCCAGCCCGTGCCCCAACGCCATCAGGACGACGGCGGCGGCGATGATGGCGGTAAGCCTCCATCCGGAGTCCTCGACGAAGGTGCTGACGAGGGGGACGGCAAAGAAGGCGGCAATGGCACCTGCAGCAAACCCTGCAAGGCCACCGGCCGTGACCAGGAACCCGTTGCGGAGGCCATAGATCAGGTATGACAGCAGCGCCAGGATCAGGACGATGTCCAGGACAGTCAGGCCGACCACAAAGGCTCCTTATTAACAGTTGAATTCCCATTCTAGTGGCGGACCCTGACAATCTTCCGCGGCCTGCGGCGCCCTCCGGCAGACCCGCGCTCAGCTGCCTGCAGGCGTTTCGGCTGCCAAGTTCGTCACAGAACGTTGAAAATTCTGAAACAATGGCACAAGCGCCACAGCCGATACTTTTACTCAGGAGATTTCATGGACATCGAGGTACTGCGCCGAGCACCCCTTTTCGCCACGCTCGACGACGACGCATTCCGGCTTCTGACGGATGAGCTGACCGAGGTGGACCTGTCCCGCGGCGCGTCCGTGTTCCGCGAAGGCGACCAGGGTGACCAGCTGTACTTCATCGTCTCCGGCAAGGTGAAGCTCGGACGCACCTCCCCCGACGGCCGCGAATCGCTCCTGGCCATCCTCGGCCCGGGTGAGCTCTTCGGCGAGATGGCGCTGTTCGACCCCAGCCCGCGCACGGCCACCGCCACCGCAGTGTCCGAAACCCGCCTGGCCGGGCTCAAGAACGAGAGCCTGAACACCCTGCTGCGCACGCGCCCCGAGGTTTCGGCCCAGCTGCTGCAGGCCCTGGCCCGCCGTCTGCGACGCACCAACGATTCCCTCTCCGACCTGGTGTTCTCCGACGTCCCCGGCCGCGTGGCCAAGGCCCTGCTGGACCTGGCAGACCGCTTCGGCCGGCCGGCCACCGATGGCGTCCTGGTGGCACACGAGCTGACCCAGGAAGAACTGGCGCAGCTGGTGGGCGCCTCCCGCGAGACGGTCAACAAGGCCCTGGCCGAGTTCGTCCAGCGCGGCTGGCTCCGGCTCGAGGCCCGCGCCGTGGTCATCCTGGACATGCAGCGCCTCCGCCAGCGTTCCCGCTAGGACCGGGCAAAAAGTAGGACAGCAAAAAGGCCGCCCCGAGGGGCGGCCTTTTCCGTATCTGGGTAGCGGGTCAGTTCCTGACCACGTCCAGTTCGACGACGGCCCACGACAATGCGGGAAGGCTGAGCCGGAGCTCGGACCCGCTTGCTTTGGCTCCCTGGAGCGGCTTCAGGCCCACCCGGTCCGGATTCTCCTGGTTGTTGATGGTGAAACGGTCACCGCCCTCCGGGATTTCGAGCACCTCCGCCCTGACCACCCGCTGCGCGTCGAAGCCACGCAGGCTGACCTCCACCTCGGCGGCCTCCTCCAGTCCCCGGTTGGCCAGGAACAGGGCCACGCGGCCCGTTTCCTCATTCCAGGTGGCGCTGACATCCACCAGGTCCGTGTCGCCGAACCGCGCGTTGTCGTACTTGTCCGAGTCCACGGACAACCGCAGGATCCGGCCCTTCGCCAGTTCTGCCATCCTTGCGAAGGGGTGGAAGATGGTCTGGCGCCAGGCGGGCCCATTCTCCTCGCTGAAGATGGGGGCAATGACATTGACCAGCTGTGCCTGGTTGGCAATCTTGACCCTGTCCCCATGGCGGAGCAGAGAGTTGAGCAGGGTCCCAACGACGACGGCGTCCGTCACGTTGTACTTGTCCTCGATGACCCTGGGGTGCTCACGCCAGCCGGCCTTGGAGACGTTGTGCGGCTGGTCTTCGGTGTCCAGGCCCCGCTGGTACCAGACGTTCCACTCGTCGAAGGACAGGTTGATGTGCTTCTTGTGCTTGCCCTTGGCCCGGACGGCGTCGGCAGTGGCGATAACCGATTCAATGAAGTAATCGGTATCCACAGCGCTGGCGAGGAAGCTGCCCACGTCGCCGTCACGCTCCTGGTAGTAGGCGTGCAGTGAGACGTAGTCCACCTCTTCATAGGCATGCGACAGGACCGTCTGCTCCCATGCACCGAAGGTGGGCATTCCGGAATTCGAGCTTCCGCAGGCCACCAGTTCGATGCCCGGATCCACGAACCGCATGGCCTTGGCCGCTTCCTGGGCCAGCCGGCCGTACTCTTCGGCCGTCTTGTGGCCGATCTGCCACGGACCGTCCATCTCGTTGCCCAGGCACCACAGTTTGATGTTGAACGGGTCCTTGTGGCCGTTCTTGGCCCGCAGGTCGGAGAGGCGGGTGCCGCCGGGGTGGTTGGCATATTCGACGATGGCCCGGGCGGCGTCCACTCCCCTGGTGCCCAGGTTGATGGCTTCCATGATTTCGGTGCCGGCCTGCCGGGACCAGTCCACGAACTCGTGCAGGCCGAAGGCGTTGGTCTCCAGCGTATGCCAGGCGCCGTCCAGCCGGCGGGGCCGGTCCTCGCGGGGGCCGATCCCGTCCTCCCAGTCGTAGCCGGAGACGAAGTTGCCGCCGGGATAGCGGATGACGGTGGCGCCGAGCTCCTTGACGAGTTTGAGGACGTCCTGGCGGAAGCCGTTGTCGTCGGCCTCCGGGTGGCCCGGTTCGTAGATTCCGGTGTAGACGCAGCGGCCCATGTGCTCCACGAATGAGCCAAACAGCCGGCGGGGCACGTCGGCGATGGTGAAGTCGCGGTCGAGGGTGATCCTGGCGCGGGACATGTGCAAATCTCCTTGGTTGTGCTTGGGGTCTGTGGTGGAAAAGCGAAGGCGGGGTTCAGGTGCCGGCGAGTCCCGTCGTCGCAACGCCCTTGATGATCTGGCGCTGGAAGAACAGGAACATCAGGATCAGCGGCAGTGCTGCGAGCAGGGCCGATGCCATGTTCTGGGCGTACTGGATGCCGTATGCACTCTTGATGGTCTGGAGCCCCACGGGGAGGGTCAGGATGGAGCCGTCGTTGGTGGCGATGAACGGCCAGAGGAAGTTGTTCCAGGCGCCGATGAACACAAAGATCGCGACGGCGGCCAGGATGGGACGGGACAACGGCAGGACCACCTGCAGGAAGATCCGCATGCGGCTGGCACCGTCCATCACCGCGGCCTCCTCGAGTTCACGGGGAATCTGGTCGAAGAACTTCTTGAGCACGAACACCATGGCGGGGTGGATGACCTGCGGCAGGATGATGGCCCAGGAGGTGTCGATCATGTGCAGTGCCACCATTTGGTAGAACAGCGGAATGATCAGGACCGGCGGCGGGATGATGATGGAAGCGATGATCACCACCATCAGGACCTTCTTGCCCCGGAAATCGATCCGGGACAGGGCATAGGCCACGAGTGCGGAGATCACCAAGGTGATGGCGGTGATGGCCGCCGAGGTGTACAGGGAGTTCCAGGTCCACAGCGGGATGTTGCCGTCCTGGAACACCTTTATGAACGCATCGGCGGTGAAGCCCGACGGCGGGATCCAGCTGATCTTCGGAGCGGCAGCGTCCGTCTCGCTCTTGAAAGCAGTGGCGGTTGCCCAGGCGAAAGGCACCAGCCAGAGGACGGCCAGCAGCGCGGCGACCGCCAGGACTGCAGCCCGGCCGGGGGTCATCCTGCGGCCGGTCCTGCGGCCGGCGGATGATTTGGCAGTGGCGGTGACGGGGCGGGTGAGGGTTTCGGTTGCCATGGCTATGCACTCCTGCGGCGGGTGATGAAGAACTGGATGACCGAAACAGCCACGATCAATCCAAAGAAGATGTAGGAGATGGCTGCCGAATAGCCCAGCCGGTAACCGGTGAAGCCGGTTTCAAAGATGTACTGCACCACCGGCCTGGTTGCTCCACCGGGCCCGCCGGCGGTCATCTGGTAGACCTGGTCGAAAATTTTCAGCGAGGCCAGGATCTGGAGGAGCACGATCATCACGGTGGTGGGGGCCAGCTGCGGCAGGGTGATGGAAAAGAACTGCCGCCAGGCGCCGGCACCGTCCAGCGATGCTGCCTCGTAGTGCTGGGCCGGGATGTTCTGCATCGCAGCCAGGTACAGCAGGAAGTTGAACCCCACGGTCCACCACAGCGTGGCGATGACGATGGCCCACATCGCTACGCCGGGGTCATTCAGCCAAGCCACCTTCGGCAGCCCGATCTTCACCAGGGTGTCGTTGATGAGGCCCAACTGGGGGTTGTACATCCAGGTGAAGAACAGGGACACCACCGTGGAGGCCAGCAGGTACGGGGCAAAGTAGGAAAGCCGCCACAGCCATTGTGCAGGCAGTCCGACGTTGACCAGTGCCGCCATGATCAGGGCAACGACCACCAGTGGGATGGTGCTGATGACCGTGAAGTAGAGGGTGTTGCCCAGCGAATGCCACATGTCGGCGTCGGCGAGGGCTTCCGCATAGTTGGCGAAGCCGATGACACTGTCGTTGGCACCGGTGAGCGACTTGCCCGTCATGCTCATGTACAGCCCGTAGAGGAGGGGCCAGACGAGGAAGACCAGGAAGAACGCCAGGAACGGCGCGGCGAACGCCCAGCCGTTGAGGTTGTCCCTGCTCCCTTGGGGACGGGGCCGGGCGGACCGGGATCCCGTCCGGTTGGACTGTTTTTGGCGGGACAGCCCTGGCAGCGTGCGCGCCTGCCCCTCGCTGTCGTGTGATGTTGCTAAGGAACTCATTTGGACTCCTATGTCACTTGGCGGTTCACACCGGGTTGGGACGGGAAAGCAGGGTGTTGGTGCGCCGCACGAAGGCATCCCAGCCATCAGCAGCCTTGTCGCGGCCGAGGAGTACGTTCTGTACGGTCTCGGCAAAGTAGGTCTGCCAGTCGGAGCCTGAGCCGCTGAACCAGGCCTCGGGGTCGTAGGCGATAATGTCCGCCGCGTTGGCATAGTGGATCTGGGGGGTGAGGTCGCGGTAAGCCTGGGACTGCACTACCGGCTGGTACGCCGGGATGTGGCCTGCCTCGGCCCAGGACAGGGAGCCTTTGAGGATGTCACTGACGAATTTGTAGACATCACGGCGCTTCGCGTCGTCGACATTCAACTGCCGGGGCAGCACGAAGGAATGCGAGTCGGCATAAGCCGCTGGTGTGCCGTAAAGCGTTGGAATGGTTGCTGCGTCTACCGGGATGCCTGCCTTCTTCATCGTTGGCAGTTCCCAGACGCCGCTGAACAGCATCCCCGAGCCGCCGCGGGCGAACTCCGCGATCCCTGTACTGATATCACCGCTCTGCGCCGCAATGGTGTCATCGAAGAGCGATGCCATGAACTCCAGGGACTCCACCGCCGCTTCATTGTCCGCAACCATCGGCTTGCCGGGCGTCAGCTCCATGTCCGCGCCGTGCTGCCGGTAGAGGGTGTAGAAGAGCCGCCACATCTGGGACCCGCTGCCAAGGTAGCCAAAGGACAGCCCGTGCGCCTGGGTCACCTTCTGCATTTCCCGGGCCATGCTGAGGAATTCCTGGGGCGACTTCGCCTCCTGCAATTGCCCGTTGCTGCCAAGCAGTCCCGCCTTTCCCGCCACGTCACGGTTGTAGAACATGACAAAGGGGTGCGAATCCAGGGCGATGGAAAAGACTTTGCCGTTGTTCTGGCTCTTGTCCCAGATCCTCGGCGCGAAGTTCTGGGCCGTGACGCCGAATTCGGACAGCAGGTCCAGGTCCCACGGGTCGATCAGGCCGCCGGGCGCGTAGCCGGGAACCCGGCTGGCATGCATGATGGCCAATTGCGGCGGCCGCCCGCCAGCCGAAGCCATGGCGAGCTTGGTGTAGTAGGGCGGCCCCCAGGCAAGGACCGTGGGATGAACCTTGAACCCGGGGTTTGCGTCATTGGCTTTGCTGATCATGGCCTGCATCTTGATGCCGTCACCGCCGGACAGCAGATGCCAGAACTGAATGTCCCTGACGGCTGCGGCGGAAGCGTTCCCGCCGCACCCGGCCAGGGCCGCTGCAGCAAACACGCTGCCCACGGCCGCGGTTCCTGATAACAGCTGCCGTCTTGACAGCTGCCTGCCTTCGAAAAACTCAAACTGCTTCACCCGTCACTCCTTTGGATGGGTCCGCTGAAAGTCATTTCCGTGCCACAAATCGTTGTCGCTGCCTGCCGGCAGCCACGCCCCGGAGGGCTTTAGTGTGACGCCCGCCTCAGATTACATCGATGTAATGACTACCGCAATGAAAAATTGTTAGCGTTCCCAAAGTGACCCGCTGCTCTCGGTTAGCTGCCGGAAGGTGTGGCACAGGGTTGAGCCTGGGAGGCGGTACTCTCCCTCTCCACGATGCGGTAGTCGATGGCCACAACCCTCTGCGGTCCCTCGCGGTCGCCCATGCGTTCGGTCAGCAGGCGCAAAGCCTCCCTGGCCACCTGGCGCTTGTCGAAGGAAACAGTTGTCAGCGATGGCACTGCGTACTGAGCGTCGGCAATATCGTCGAACCCGGCAACGGCTACGTCGTCCGGAACCCTTAGCCCGCGTTTCCACAGCACGCTGAGTGCTCCGATGGCCATGGAGTCCGTGAAGCAAAACAAGGCCTCGGGAAGCGGGTGCGAGTCAAGATAGGTGGACAGTGCTTTCGCCGCTGTGTCCGGGCTCCATTTTTCGCAGCGGATGATCAGAGAGTCATCCCGGGCAATGCCAAGTTCTTTGAGTGCCGCATGGTAACCACGGGTGCGGAGAACCGCCGCCGCCGAACCCCGGCCTTCAGCTGCTCCCAGCACTGCGATACGCCGCCTGCCGGTCCTGCCGAGCGCCAGGGTCATGTCACGGGCAGCCGCAACACTGTCCACCCATACGCGGTCGGCCAGTTTCTGGGACACCTCCCCCAGCAGGACCACCGGCGGGAGGGCAACCCCCACTTTGACGGCACTTTCATCCAGAACCACGGGGTTCAGGATGAGCCCGTCGATCAGGTTGGACCGCGCCCGCGACATCAGTTCGTACTCACGGGCGGGGTCGGACCCCGTCTCCTCGATCTGTACGCTCCACCCCTGCTCGTGGGCTACTTCCACCACGCTGTGTGCGATCTCGGCGGAGTACGGCGTTCCGAGGTCGGGCAAGGCCAGGGCAATGACGCCCGACCTGCCGTTGCGGAGCCCCCTGGCCGAGAGGTTGGGGACGTAGTCCAGTTCCGCCATGGCCCGCTCCACCTTGACCCTGGTGGGACCGCTGACCGGAACAATGCCGTTCATGACGTTCGAGACCGTCTTCGGCGAAACCCCTGCGAGGCGCGCTACGTCCTTGACCGTTGCGCGCAACGGCGCCCCCTTGCTCCCGGTATGGCTTTGCTGACGATTTTACTCCGGCCCGCACTCCCCCAAGCTGCACCGAGGGCGGAGCGTCAGCGTTCGCGCTGGTGGTCCCCCGCCACGGTCTTGGCGGCCTCGACTTCGAGCATGAGCCTGCCGTCTTCTTCAACCAGTGTTGGCTGGTAGACATGCGGCTTGCGCTTGTAGCTCAGGTAGGCGATGCAGCCGTTGGCCGAGGCCATCTTCTCGAGCATGATTTCGGAGCCGGGGACCAGCAGCTCACCCAGCTGGCGGCCTACGGTGTTCTCCTGCGCCGCCTCATCGCCCAGGGCCGTGGTGTTCCGCTCCTGGATCACCTGTGCGGCGTTGACCCACCGGCCCCACACGCCCTTGCCTTCGAGCAGCGAGGGTTCCTGGCCGAGCGGAACGGTGGCGGCGAAGTAGCGGGTGTCGAACCGGCGGTGTGCAAAATCGGGGCTGCGCCAGTTGACGAGGGACTTGAGCAGATCGGTCCGCAGGGAGAGGCCGCGTTTGCCCAGCAGCTGGGCGAGCGTTTTCTCCTGCTCGGCCACCGCAATGCGTGCCCGCATCCACTCGGGGGTGGAGGTGGCCTCGACCGTGCTGGACATGTCCGGGCCGGCCAGCAGCACCCCGGTTTCCTCGAAGAGCTCACGGATGGCGCCCACCACGTGGCGCCGCGCCAGCCCGACGTCGTCCGTTCCCATCTGCTCAGCCCAATGCTGCGGTGACGGGCCCAGCCACCCCATGGCATCGTCGTCGGCCGGGTCAAGGGACCCCCCGGGGAAGGCAAGGACCCCCAGCGGCGAGGAGCCGGGCCGGTAACCCAGCCACGTCTCCAGGCCGGTGGGCGAATCACGCAGGAGGACTACTGATGAGGCGTAGCGCGCTGCCCGGGGGGTGCGCTCGCCGTGTTCGAGCCAGCTTTGCGCTGCCCCTTCAAGGTCCTGGGGAAGTGCAAAAAGGCGTCGCGCGAGGTGTGGCAAGGGAAGTGTCCGGTCTTAACTGAATTCGGCGATCAGCTCGACCTCTACGGGAGAGTCGAGCGGAAGAACGGCAACGCCGACGGCGGAACGTGCGTGCTGCCCGGCCTCACCAAGGACGCGGCCCAGCAGTTCCGAGGCGCCGTTGACGACCGCGGGCTGGCCGGTGAATGAGGGATCCGATGCGACGAATCCCACAACCTTCACGATCCGGGTGATCCTGTCGAGGTCGCCGATGACGCTCTTCACGGCGGCCAGGGCGTTGACGGCGCAGACGGCTGCGTAACGCTGCGCGTCCTCGGGGGAAACGGTGGGCTCGTCGGCGTACCCTTCGCTACCGGCGGACACCTTGCCCGTAGCTTCGAGTTTGCCGCTAATGAACGGCAGCTGGCCCGAGGTGTAGACGTGGCTGCCGGAGATGATGGCGGGAACGTAGGAGGCCACCGGGGCGGCCACCTCGGGGAGGGTGATGCCAAGTTCCGCGAGGCGCTGTTCGACGGCGGAAACGGGCGCCGTTGCGGCGCTGGACTGGGCTTCGGCGGGGGTGCTCATGCTACTGCTTCTCCCTCTTGAGGTAGGCGACCAGGCCGTTGCCGTCGGGTCCGGGGACCACCTGGACGAGCTCCCAGCCGTCCTCCCCCCACTGGTCCAGGATCTGCTTTGTGGCGTGGATAATGAGCGGAATCGTCGCGTACTCCCATTTGGTCATGAGAGAAAGCGTAGCCCTTGCCGGTAAAGTGGAAAACATGGCGACTCGCAACAACCCCTTATTCGACACTGCCACCACACTGGGTAAGATCCTCGTTTTCCTTGGTGTGAGCGCGATTTGCGGTGTCCTCGTGGCAGGCCTGCTGGTCCCTGCCGCGGCCGTCTCCGGCAGCGCGGCAAGCGGTTCCATTGACTTCTTCGATTCCCTTCCGGCAGAGCTGAAGGTTGATCCCCCCAGCCAGACCACCAGGATCCTGGCCGCGGACGGCAGCGAGATCGCCAGCGTGTACACCGAGAACCGCACCAAGGTTCCGCTGGACCAGATTTCGCCGAACATGAAGAACGCCATCATCGCCGTTGAAGACAGCCGGTTCTACGAGCACGGCGGCGTGGACACCACCGGTATCCTCCGCGCGTTGGTGAGCACCGCCCGGGGCAACAAGCAGGGTGCGTCCACCATCACGCAGCAGTACGTCAACAACGTGCTCAACGCGAACCTCGCCGCCGCCGGCGAAGAGGACCAGATCAAGCTCAACGGCGTCAACAAGGGCGTGGGTGACAAGCTCCGCGAAATGAAGCTGGCCATCGCCCTGGAGAAGGAGTTCAGCAAGGACCAGATCCTTGAGGGCTACCTGAACATCGTGTTCTTCAACCGTGACGCATACGGCATTGAGGCCGCTTCCCGGTACTTCTTCAGCACCACCGCGAAGGACCTCACCCTCCCGCAGGCAGCGCTCCTGGCCGGCCTGGTGAACAGCCCCTCCGCCTTCGACCCCATCACCAACCCGGAGAAGTCCAAGCAGCGCCGCGACCTGGTCCTGGGACTCATGCTGAACCAGGGCAAGATCACCCAGGCCGAACATGACGCCGCCGTGGCCACCCCGGTGGAGCCCAAGGTGACCCAGCCCAAGCAGGGCTGCGCCTACGCGGCCTCTGCCCCGTACTTCTGCGATTACATCCTGCACCTGCTCGAAAACAACCCGGCCTACGGTGCGGACGTGAAAGAGCGCCAGCGGCTGATCTACGGCGGCGGGCTCACCATCACCACCACGCTGGATCCCAACGCCCAGGCCACGGCCCAGGAGCAGGCCAATGCAGCCGCCGGCGCCAACCCTGATAAGTGGGGCGCCGCCATGGTGTCCGTGCAGCCCGGCACCGGCAAGATCATTTCGATGGCCCAGAACACCACCTTCCTGCCCGGCCAGGGCTTCGACTCACAGTTGAACTTCAACTTGGACAAGCTGGACAAGGACGGCAACGACCTCAACGGCATGGGCGGCGCGCAGCCGGGGTCCACCATGAAGCCATTCACATTTGCCGAGTGGCTCAACGAGGGCAAGACCATGAACACCACGGTCAACGCCGCGCAGCGCGTCTATCCGGTTGGCTATCCGTGGAAGAACACCTGCGGCAAGATCCAGGGCGCCTACAGCACCGCACAGAAGAACGCCGGCCTGGACGCCGCGGACGACCTCCAGAACGCCGAGCCCCAGTGGTACAGGCCGTTGACGGTCCTGGAGGGCCTCTATAACTCCATCAACACCGTGACGTTTGCTTCGGCCGCCCAGCTGGACTTCTGCGGGATCCAGAAGATCGTGGACGCCGTGGGACTGCACAGCGGTTTGCCCTCAGCTGACGGCAGCGAGCCGAACCCCAAGGTGAACATGATGACCCTTGGCAACCTGCTGGGTTCCACCCAGACCTCGCCGCTGACCATGGCCAGCGCCTTTGCCACCTTCGCGAACGACGGCAAGTACTGCGAACCCATCGCCATCACCGCGGTCACGGACGCCACCGGCAAGCAGCTCCCGGCGCAGTCCAGCAGCTGCCGTGATGCCATCAAGCCGGAAGTTGCCCGTGGCGTGAACTATGCGCTGCAGGAAGTCCTGAACCGGGGTTCGGGCTCGCTGATCCAGCCCCGCATCTCTACCCGGACCAGCTTCCCCATCGGCGCCAAGACCGGTACGTCCAACAACAACGGCTCCACCTGGGTTGTGGGCCACACCACGGGACTGGCAACGGCTGCCTGGTTCGGCGATCCGTTGGGCGACCAAAGCCGTGCAGGACAGAACATCACGGTCAACGGCAAGTTCTATAAGGGCATTGACGGCTACATGATCGCCGGCCCCATGTTCTCCACCTACATGGCCAAGATTGCCCCGGCGTACGGCACCAACCCGTTCCCGGCACCGCCGAGCAACATGATCAGCGGAACCACCACTACCGCCCCTGGAAGGACCACCCCGCAGGCTACCCAGGCCCCCGTCCCGACGGCACCGGCTCCGCAGGCTCCCGCCACCCAGGCGCCGGCCCCGGCACCCACGAGCAACGGCAATGGGAACGATAAGAAGGGCAACGGCTAAGCGCCCATGAACATCGACACCTTGGCAAGCCGCGCACGTGCAATCGGGCGCGGCTTTGCCGTCACTGCAGGCGCTGGCGCAGCAGCCGGAATGGCTGCCTTCGGCTATGGACTGTGGGAGAAGAACCAGTTCGTCCTCCGCGAGGAAACGCTGGCCATCCTGCCTCCCGGCCGCGAACCATTCCGGATCCTGCACCTCAGCGACATCCATTTCGTACCGGGGCAGAACAAGAAGGCTGACTGGCTGGGGTCGCTGGCGGACCTTCAGCCGGACCTCGTGGTGAACACGGGCGACAACCTGAGCCACGTCAAGGCCGTGGACCCGCTGCTGGACGCTTTGAAGCCGCTGCTGCAATTCCCCGGCGTCTTCGTCCCCGGCTCCAACGATTACTTCGCGCCCAGCCCCAAGAATCCGGCAGCGTATCTGTTGGGGCCGTCCAAGGTGAAGCCGAAGCCGATCGCCCTCGACTGGCCGCGCCTGCGCTCGGGCTTCGGCATGAGCGGCTGGGTTGACCTCACCAACCGCAACCAGTCCCTGGTCCTCAAGGGCATGCGCTTCGATTTCTCCGGCGTTGATGATCCGCACCTGAAGCGGGAACGGTACGCCGGCTGGCCCCGCGGAACGGTCAGCCAGGATGCGAATGACCACCTCCGGGTAGCGGTCATCCACGCGCCGTACCAGCGGGTCCTGGACCACTTCACCGAAAGCGGAGCGGACCTCCTGCTGGCCGGACACACGCACGGCGGCCAGCTGTGCATCCCCGGTTACGGAGCCATCGTGTCCAACTGCGACCTTCCCACCTGGCGTGCAAAGGGCCTCAACGACTGGTCAAGCAACGGAAGCACGACGCCGGTCAACGTCTCGGGCGGCATCGGCACCTCGCGCTTCGCCCCGGTAAGGATCGCCTGCAAACCTGAAGCGGTCCTACTGACCCTCACCTCCCCCAACTGACCTGTTGCTCCATCACTTAGGGTCCCCAAAAAGGGGTTATGAGGACCATATCTGATAGGGCATCGGCATTACGGTCTGCAATAACTGGGCAAGCAGCACGCGCCGCTCAAAATCAGTGTGAACCGCCTCACGCCAATGGCATAGGGTAGTTGCTAGAGGAAACTACATTCGTTTTAGAGCTTGAGAAGCGGGCATGGCCAAGCAGACTCCATTTTTCCGATCCATCAGCCGTCTTTATCCGCACGTCCGGCCCATCATCCCCAGGCTCCTGCTGGGACTCCTCTGCGCCCTCCTGGCCAGCGTGGTGGCCCTGACCATCCCGCAGGTGCTGCGGGTCCTGGTGAACACGGCACTGCAGCCAGGGGGTACGCCGGATGCCGTCTGGGTTTCCGCCGCAATCATCCTGGTCCTGGGCATCGCCGAGGCGGGACTGGTGGCCCTGCGCCGGCAGTTCGTCATCAACCCCGCCACCTCCGTGGAAACCCGGATGCGGGTGTCCCTCTATGACCACCTGCAGGAACTGACCGTCTCCTTCCACGACCGGTGGGGCTCCGGCCAGCTGCTGTCCCGGGCCATGACGGACCTGAACTTCCTGCGCCGCTGGATGGCCTTTGGCGCCATCATGCTGGTGGTCACCACACTGACCGTGATCATCGGCATCGTGGCCATGTTCGCCATGAGCTGGCAGCTGGCCCTGATCTTCCTGGGCGCCGCCGTTCCCATCACCATCAACAGCTTCCGGTTCCGCACCCGGTTCAGCAAGGTTGCCCGCCAAAGCCAGGACCAGGCCGGGGACCTTGCCACAACGGTAGAGGAATCCGTCCACGGCATCCGGGTGCTCAAGGCCTTCGGGCGCAGCCGGGAGGCCCTGGAAAACTTCAACGAGCAGGCGGAAGAACTGCGCCAGACGGAGATCGCGAAGGCACGCCACCAGGCAACGTTCACCATGGTGGTCACACTGCTTCCCGAACTCGCCTTGGGAGCCGGCCTCGTGGTGGGCGTGATGCTGTGCGCCAGCGGCGAGTTGAGCATCGGCGCCCTGGTGGCGTTCTTCGCCACCGCCGCAGTCATCGCCTCCCCCGTGGAATTTTCCGGCATGCTGCTGGCCATGGCACTCACGGCCAAGACCGCCGTCGACCGCCACTACGAAGTGATGGACACGCAGAACGCCATCACCAGCCCTGCACAGCCCAGCAGTCCGGGCCAACTGGCGGGGGCGCTCCGCTTCAACCACGCAGCCTTCGCTTTCGAGGACGCACCGGACAAGCCGATCCTCAAGGACATCGACCTGGATATCCTGCCCGGAGAAACCATGGCACTGGTGGGCATTACCGGCAGCGGCAAGAGTGCGCTGATCCAGCTGGTGGCCCGGCTGTACGACGTCAGCGGCGGCGCCATCACCATCGACGGCGTCGACCTGCGGGACTTCGATGTCGAGGAGCTGCGCAGGATCGTCGGGGTGGCTTTCGAGGACACCACGCTCTTCTCCAATTCTGTGCGGGACAACGTCCTGCTTGGCGCCCCGGTCCGCACGGAGGATGTCCTGGACGAGGCCCTGGACGTGGCCCAGGCTCACTTCGCCTATTCCCTGCCCGAAGGCGTGGACACGCTGATCGGCGAGGAAGGCCTGAGCCTGTCCGGCGGCCAGCGGCAACGCATTGCGCTGGCACGTGCCATCGCCGCGCGTCCAAGAGTCCTGGTCCTGGACGATCCGCTGTCCGCCCTGGACGTTCACACCGAAGAACTGGTGGAGGCCCGCCTCCGGGAGGTCCTGAAGGACACCACCACCCTGATCGTGGCCCACCGTCCTTCCACCGTGGCCCTCGCAGACCGGGTGGCTTTGCTGGAGGACGGGCGCATCACCGCCGTGGGAACGCACACCGAGCTGCTGGCCGCCAACCAGCACTACCGTTACGTCATCGCCAGCCTGGACCGGGAGCCGCGGGACCTGGACTCCGAACTGTCGGCCCTCGAAGACCAGGCTGAGGAAGTGACCCGATGAGCACCGCAACGTTCGGCACCGCCAATGAAGACAACGCCCACCTCAGCAAGAGCGACAGCAGGGCAGTACGACGCCGGTCGCTCGCCCTGCTGCGGTCGCTGATCCGTCCGGTGCGGGTACGGTTCTGGCTGACCATCGCCATGGTGGTCCTGTCCCAGGCCGCACGGGTCGCCGGCCCCGCACTAATAGCGTTCGGGATCGACCACGCCCTGCCCGCCCTTCAGGCCGGCGACAACCTCCCGCTGGTGTTCACCGGCGTCGCCTACCTTTTGGCAGCCATTGCGACGGCGGGACTCACCGCCCTCTACGTCACCTCCACTGCGCGGCTCAGCCAGGCGATGCTGCTGGACCTGCGCGTGCGCGTCTTCCGCCACACGCAGCGGCTCAGTCTGGAGTTCCACGAAAAGTACACCTCGGGCAGGATCATCGCCCGGCAGACCTCGGACCTGGAGGCGTTGCGCGAACTCCTCGATTCGGGCGTCAGCTCGCTCGCTTCCGGCATGCTCTTCATGGCCTTTACCGCCGTCACCATCTTTGCCCTGGACTGGCGGAGCGGTTTGCTGGTGTTGGCGGCGGGCGTGCCGATGTTCTTCCTGTCCCGCTGGTACCAGAAGCACTCGCAGATCGCGTTCCGGGAATCCCGCGTGGTCTCCGCCCGGCTGATCGTGCACTTCGTGGAAACCATGACCGGCATCCGCGCCGTCAAGGCCTTCCGCAAGGAGAAGGAGAACTCGGAGCGCTACGGCAAACTCGCCGAGGACTACCGGCTGGTCACCGTCCGGTCCATCAACCTCAACGGCATCTTCCAGCCTGGCCTGGTGCTGATCGGCAACGTCTGCGTTGCCGTGGTCCTGCTGTTCGGCGGATTCCGGGTGCTGGACGGCGACCTGGCAGTGGGCGTGCTCCTGGCCCTCATCCTCTCCACCAAGCGGTTCTTCCAGCCCGTGGACCAGATGGCCATGTTCTACAACTCGTTCCAAAGCGCCCAGGCAGCCCTGGAAAAGGTGTCCGGACTGCTCGAGGAGGTGCCCACGGTCCGGCCGCCGAAGAACCCGGTGCCCCTTCCCAGTGCCACGGGGCGCATCGACTTCAACGGCGTGGAATTCCGCTACGGCGATGGCCCATTGGTGGTTCCCCTTCTGGACCTGCACATCCCGGCAGGACAGACCGTTGCCCTGGTGGGACAGACGGGCGCCGGGAAATCCACCCTGGCCAAACTCATTGCACGCTTCTACGACGTCACCTCCGGCACCCTCACCCTGGACGGCGTGGACCTCCGCGACCTGGCCACCACCGACCTCCGGCGGAACATCGTCATGGTCACCCAGGAAGCCTTCCTGTTCAGCGGCTCGGTGGCGGACAACATAGCCCTTGGCCGGCCTGAAGCATCACGCGGGGAGATCGAAGAGGCCGCCAAGGCGGTGGGCGCGCACGAGTTCATCCTGGAGCTTCCCGAAGGCTACGACACCGACGTCAACAAGCGCGGCGGCAGGGTCTCCTCCGGCCAGCGGCAGCTGATCAGCTTTGCCAGGGCGTTCCTTGCGCAACCGGCGGTGCTGATCCTGGACGAGGCCACCTCCTCGCTGGATATCCCGTCGGAGCGGCTGGTGCAGGCCGGGCTGGCCCGCCTGCTTGCCGGGACGGAGGCGGAGCGCAGGACGGCCCTGATCATCGCGCACCGCCTGTCCACGGTGGAGACGGCGGACCGTGTCCTGGTGGTGCACGACGGCCGGATCGTGGAGGATGGCACGCCGGAGGAACTGATCGGCGGCGGCGGACGCTTCGCCGACCTGCACGGGGCATGGAAAGACTCGCTGGTCTGACCCGCTTCTTCGGTTCGCCGCCCGGGATTTCGCATCCAGAGCCTGGATCGGCTATCCTTGTAAAGTTGCTTTTGCAGCGGATCGGGATGTAGCGCAGCTTGGTAGCGCGCTTCGTTCGGGACGAAGAGGTCGCAGGTTCAAATCCTGTCATCCCGACCATAACGAAAAGAGGGTCTCCTTGCGGAGGCCCTCTTTTTTCATCTCGATGTGGTCACGGCCATAACTGATCCTCTAACAGAAACAGCCCCGGAGCGGTTGCTCCGGGGCTGTCTCATCGCCTCCTGCTGTGAGGAAGCTGTTTACGCGGGATCGGGCCAGTTGCCGATGTAGGTGACGACGGAGGTGTCAGTGGTAGTGGTCTTCTTGTCCTTCTTCACCTTCGTGGAAGCAGGGTCAGGCCAGTTACCGATGGCTACCGACGTACCCGGGTTATCGGCGATGGAACCTGCAGACAGGACGGCCGGAGCCGCCGCGGAGAAAGCCAGGGCCCCAGCCAAGGCAGCCGCGGTTGCGATCTTCTTCAACATATAAGTTCCTCAATACGAGTCGGATTCGTTACAAAGCCAGCACTGTCCTTGTTGACACACATTGTAAAATATTTTCCACAGGGGCTGTCAAGCATTCGCGCAGCCTTGGCTGTCCAGAAGGAGGAAACGCGTGGGCAACGGATTCGGAGAAAAGCTCCGGGCGGAGCGCCTTGAGCGTGGACTGACACAGGCCGAACTGGGCAAGGACCTGTATTCACCCAGCTATATTTCGCTGCTCGAAACCGGACGCCGGGAGCCGACGGCCGAAGTAATTGAAGAATTGGCGCGCAGGTTGGAGCTGGCTCCCAAGGCCCTGGAGGCTTGGAGCCAGCCGATTTCCGTAAGTGATGCCGAGTACGTGCTGGCAGGGCTCTATGCCCGCCAGGCATGGGATCTGCGTGACTACCCCTTGGCTGCAACCCACGCTGCGGCAGCCGCGCAGATAGCGCTTGACGGCAAGAACACCAGTGCCTGGTGGAACATGACCTACATGCAGGCCGAGTGCCTCATGAAGCAGGGTGACCTGCAGGAGTGCCGCAAAATTGTTGAGCGCCTCCTTGAGCATCCAATGGCAACAGAGTCTGTGGGCCTTGGCGTGCGTGCCCGCCAGATGCTGGCCGCCGTGTGCCACGGCCAGGGCCAACTGCCCATCGCCGTGGAGCACGCGTTGGAAGCTGTCAGGCTCTCTGTCAATCTGCCCCGTGGTTCGACCGTGCTTATCGGGGCCCACAGAATCCTGATTGGCGCCTTGGCCGAAAGCGGTCGGTTGGATGAAGCCTGGAAGTACTGCCAGGCTCTGCTTGACCAGGTCGACGAGCACGCCATGTCCCAGCTCGCGGGCGAAGTTGCCTGGGTGATTGGCAATGTGGCGTTCATGCGGCACGACTATACGGAAGGCGTCAAGCACCACGAGAGGGCCGCACGTCTGCTTTCTCCTGCAAACGACATCGAATTGTGGGCCCGATTCAATAAGGCGTCTGCTGCTGTTCGGCTTTCCTCCGGGATCGTTGAACCCGAGACGCTCTCGGCGATCGAGCGGGCAGAGTTGGCCTTCTCTATTGTGGGCGGAACCAAGAGTGACGAACTGGAAGTCGCCTTCATCCGTGCCCGCTGGCTGTACCTGACCGGGGACATTGTTGCCGCCGTCGAAAAATTGCGCGAGATCCATGCCGAGCGCGACGCGCTGGGCAAGCACACGGCTGGGGAGGTTTCACTGCTGCTTGGCAAGTCCCTCAAGGCCGCGGGCGATACCGACGAAGCATTGGTCCATCTTGAGGACGCCCAAAAGGCCTTCGCGGCCGCCGGCGCACAGGACCGGGTCCAGCAGGCGCTGGACGCGATCCTGGAAATCAAGCTGGCGCAGAAACGCGCTGCCGCGGCCGCAAAGGCCAGTTGATCGAAACCAGGTAAACCCGCGAAAGCGGGCTTACCTGGCTTCAAGGTTGGCCGAGGCTGGCCTAGGAGAACGTCTTTCCAGTGATCTTCTCGTACGCTTCGACGTAGCGGCCGCGGGTACGCTCCACGACTTCCGCGGGAAGCGCGGGCGGCGGGGTGTCCGAAGATTTGTCCCAACCGGACTCGGCTGAAGTGAGCCAGTCCCGCACATACTGCTTGTCATAGGAAGGCTGGGCCTGGCCCGGCTTGTAGGTGCCGGCGTCCCAGAAACGCGAGGAATCCGGGGTCAGAACCTCGTCGCCCAGGGTGATGGACCCGGAGACGGCGTCGTAGCCGAACTCCACCTTGGTATCCGCCAGGATGATGCCGCGCTCACGGGCGACCTTTTCCGCCGTCGTGTAGATCTTTAGCGTCAGCTCGCTGAGGCGGGCGGCGATGTCATCGCCAACCAACGCCACCACGGCGTCGTAGGTGATGTTCTCGTCGTGTTCACCGATCAGCGCCTTGGCCGACGGCGTGAAAATAGGGCGCTCGAGCCTGGACCCGTCCACCAGGCCTTCGGGCAGCGGGATGTTGCACACCGTTCCGGAAGCCTTGTACTCCTGCAGGCCAGACCCCGTGAGGTAGCCGCGGGCGATGCACTCCACCGGGAACATGTCCAGCTTCTTGCAGATCATGGCCCGGCCTTCCACTTCGGCCGGCACTCCGTCCTCCACGGTGGAGCCGAGCACATGGTGCTCCACGCCCAGCTGGTCGAACCACCAGAGGCTCAACTGGGTCAGGATGCGTCCCTTGTCGGGGATTTCGCTGGACAGCACATGGTCGTAGGCGCTGATCCGGTCGCTGGCCACCACCAGCACGCATTCCTGGCCAACGCGCTGCAGAATGGACTCGTCGGCGGGCTCGTAGAGGTCGCGCACCTTGCCGGAGTAGACGTGTGTCCAGCCGGGCAGGTCAACGGTTTTCGTGGCGTAGCCGCGGTTCTCTGGGGTTTCAGTCATGGGTCAGGCCTTTGCTTTCACGATGGGCATGGAGCCTGTGGCACCATACGGTACCTTGATTTCCCCGCGGGCGGCTTTGCGACCGATGTCCGTGCGGAACTGCGAGCCGTCCAGCTTCACCAGCTCCACGCCGTCGTACGCTTTCTCGCGTGCCTCCACCAGGTCGCTGCCCAGGGCGACGACGGCCAGCACCCGCCCGCCGGCGGACACCACCTTGCCTTCCTCGTCCAGGGCGGTTCCGGCGTGGATGACGTGCACGCCGTCGAGTTCCTCAACCTTCTTGAGCCCGCGGATGCGGTCGCCGGTGCGGGGCTTGTCCGGGTAGTTCTCCGAGGCGATGACCACGGCGACGGCAGTTTCCCTGGCCCACCGCAGCTCTTCTGCCTTGTCCAGTTCGCCCTTGGCGGCCGCCATCAGCAGCGCACCGAGGGGGGTCTTGAGCCGGGCGAGGACCGCCTGGGTCTCGGGGTCGCCGAAGCGGACGTTGAACTCGATGACGCGAGTGCCGCGCGAGGTGAGGGCCAGGCCCACGAACAGTACGCCTACGAACGGGGTGCCGCGGCGGGCCATTTCCTTGACGGTGGGCTGGGCTACCCGGTCAAGGACTTCCTGGACCAGCCCTTCGGGGGCCCACTCGAGCGGCGTATAGGCGCCCATGCCGCCGGTGTTGGGCCCTTCGTCGTTGTCGAAGATGCGCTTGAAATCCTGTGCGGGCGAGAGCGCCACGGTGTTCTGCCCATCGCAGAGGACAAACAGGGAAACTTCAGGGCCGTCCAGGAACTCCTCGATGACCACCGAACCGCCGGCGTCGAAGCAGGACTGGGCGTGCGCCAAGGCTTCGTCGCGGTTGCGGGTGACCACAACGCCCTTGCCGGCGGCGAGCCCATCGTCCTTCACGACGTACGGGGCACCGAAGGTGTCCAGGGCGGATGCTGCTTCCTCGGCAGTCGTGGCCACCATGGCCATCGCCGTGGGGACGCCTGCTTCCGCCATGACTTCCTTGGCGAAGGCCTTTGAGGCCTCAAGCTGGGCTGCTGCCTTGCTGGGCCCGAACACGGGAATCCCGGCTTCGCGGACGGCGTCCGATACGCCCGCGGCCAGCGGCGCCTCCGGGCCCACCACCACGAGGTCCACACCGAGCCGGGTGGCCAGCTCCGCAACTGCCTCAGGATCGTTGCCGTTGATGTTGTAGGTGGGAACCAGCTTGCTGATGCCGGCATTGCCAGGCGCCGCGTGGACCTCGGACACGTTGGGGTCGGCAAGCAGGGAGCGGACAATGGCGTGTTCGCGGCCTCCGGGGCCAATGACGAGTACCTTCACAGTGTCCAAGGGTACTTTGTGCACCCTCCCCGCTCCTAAGCTGTGTCCTCCCCCGACCGGTCAATCCGGACTCCCGCCCGCTCCGAACCATAGACATGACAAAGTTGCGAAACAGGATTACAGGCCCGGCAACCATGGCCGCGTTGGCAGGCGTGGTGGCAGCCGCCGTCGTACTTGCTGTTGCGGAGCTGACGGGGGCGTTCTTCACCGCCAGGGCTACCCCCCTGTTTGCCCTGGGGTCCACCTTCATTGATTTCACGCCGCCCGCCCTGAAGGACTTTGCCATCGCCACCTTCGGCACCAACGACAAGGCGGCGTTGTTCGTGGGCATGGGCCTGACCATCGCGGTGCTTGCCTGCATCCTGGGCGTGGTGGCCTACCGGAAATGGGCGCTGGGCGTCCTGGGCGTGCTCTTCATGGGGGCCGTGATCGTGGCCAGTGTGGTGACCCGCGCGGGGGTGGGCGCCGCGGATTCCATCCCTTCCGTGCTGGGGACCATTGCCGGGCTGGTGGTCCTGCGCCGCCTGATGGTGCCGCTGTGGGGGTTGAAGGCGTGGCCGGAAGCGCCGGCGGATACAGCGTCCGACGGCGGAGAACGGGTTGGGAGCGACGGTACCAGCCGTCGCCGGTTCTTCGCCGCTGCCGGGATCACCGCCCTGGCCGCGGGCATTGCCGCCACCGGTGGGCGGGTGCTGGCTGCCGCGCGCAGCAATGTGGCCAAGGCAAGGGAGGCACTGACGCTGCCGTCGCCTGCAGAGGCCGCAGCCGCCGTACCGGCCGGGGTCCAGTCCCCGGTGCCCGGGGTTCCGCCGTGGCTGACTCCCAACGGCGAGTTCTACCGGATCGATACGGCGCTGAGCGTGCCGGAAATCAATGTTGACGACTGGGAACTGCGCGTGCACGGGCTCGTGGAACAGGAAGTGACGCTGACCTTCCAGGACCTGCTCGACGCCGACCTGATCGAGTCGCATGTCACGCTGACCTGCGTCTCCAATCCCGTGGGCGGCAACCTGGCCGGCAACGCCAAGTGGCTGGGCCTGCCTATCCGTGAGGTCCTGGCCCGCGCCAAACCCAAGGACGGGGCGGACATGGTGCTGTCGAAGTCCATCGATGGCTTCAGCGCCTCCACTCCCCTGGAGGTCCTGCAGGACGACAGGGACGCCATGCTGGCCATCGGCATGAACGGGGAGCCGCTTCCGCTCGAGCACGGCTACCCGGTCCGGATGGTGGTTCCCGGGCTGTATGGGTTCGTCTCCGCCACCAAGTGGGTGGTGGACCTGGAGGTCACGCGGTTCGCCGACAGCAAGGCCTACTGGACCGAGCGGGGCTGGTCGGAGCGCGGTCCCATCAAGACGATGGCACGCGTGGACGTGCCGAAATCCTTTGCGAAGGTACCCGCCGGGAAAGTGGCCGTGGGCGGGACCGCCTGGGCCCAGACGCGCGGCATCACCAAAGTGGAAATCCAGATCGACAACGGCGACTGGACGGAAGCCACCCTTTCCACCGAAGCATCCACGGTCACCTGGCGCCAGTGGTCCTACGAATGGGACGCCACGCCCGGCCCGCACTACATCAAGGTCCGGGCCACGGACGGGACCGGGGCGGTACAGACGGACCAGCGCGCCGATCCCGTCCCTGACGGCGCATCGGGGTGGCAGTCGGTGATGGTCACGGTGCAGTAGTCCCGTGCAGTAGTCCCCGGCATCTGCTGGACTGGCCCATAGACTGGCTGTATGCCGCACAATCCGCATGCCACCTTCACTGTTGACTCCGCCGTCGAACTGGCCGTGATCGAACGAAGCGGCTTTGTGGAGTCGCGGCACATCGGTTCGGCCGTGCTCCTGTCCGCGGACGGTTCGGTGGTCACTGAACTCGGGGACATCAACACCCCCATCTATGCGCGGTCCACGCTCAAGCCGTTCCAGGCCCTGGCGTCCATGCAGTCAGGGGTTCCGCTGCGGGGCGCCCAGGTCGCCATCGCCTGCGGAAGCCATACCGGATCCCTGGACCACATGGATGTGGTGGCGGGCATGCTCAAGGCAGCGGGCGTCCGTGAAGACCAGCTGCAGTGCCCTGAGGCGTGGCCACAGGATGAAACGGCCCGGAACTGGCTGGTGCGCTCGGAGAAGGGGAAGTCGCGGCTGGCGTACAACTGTTCCGGGAAGCACGCAGCCTTCCTGTGGGCCTGTACTGAGAACGGGTGGGACACCCACAGTTATCTGGAGCCAAACCATCCGCTGCAGCAACGGGTGCGGACCGTCGTCGAGGAATATGCGGGCGAGAAGATCGCGCACCTGGGGATCGACGGCTGCGGCGCCCCCGTGGCGGCTGTTTCCCTGAAGGGCCTGGCGAGGGCCTACTCCCACCTGGCCAAGGCCCCCGGTGACCAGAGCTTCAGCGCCAGGGCCGCCACCATCGCCACCTCGATGCTCGACTACCCCTGGGCGGTGCAGGGCCGCGGCGAAGCCAACACCCTGGTAATGGATGAGCTGGAGGTCATTGCCAAGATCGGGGCTGAGGGCGTCCTGGCCATGGCAACGCCCCAAGGGGTCTCCGTGGCAGTTAAGATCCTTGACGGAAATGTCCGCGCCACCTCGCTGGTGGCCCTCACCCTCCTCGCGGCGGCAGGGGCCGTGGAGATCCCGGGAGTTGCCAGCGCCCTGGAGCGCGTGGTGGAACCCGTACTCGGCGGCGGCCGCCCGGTTGGCAAGATCAGGCTGGGCCCGGCAGTTTCCGCGCTCCTGGACTGACGCCCACCCCCCAGCAACACGCCGAAGGAAGATTGAACGCATGGCCGTAGCCCGCCGTCGTATTGACGTCCAGCAAGGCAAAGCAGCACTGAAGGCGTGGCTGGAAGCTGCCCAGCCGACGTCGGACGTTCCCTTGCCGCGGACGGTCCTGGCCACTGCCGTCAGGTACTCATTGGAGGAGGTGACGGCGCGCGCGCCCGGAAACTCCGTAGAGGTGCGCGTCCCGCCCTTTGGCGTCACCCAGTGCGTTGAGGGTCCGCGGCACAGGCGCGGAACCCCGCCCAACGTGATTGAGTGCGACGCCGCCACCTGGCTTGCTATGGTGACCGGCCAGTTGGGCTGGGCGGAGGCAGTCGGGGCCGGCAAGGTGGCCGCGTCCGGCCTGCGCGCGGACCTGTCGGCCCTGCTGCCGCTGTAGTCCTTCCGGTGCGGCTACCCGCGGCCGATGAAAGGCATCCCTGCCGCGGTGACCACCACTGAGCCCACGCTGGCAGAGGCCGGCATGTTGGCCATCATCAGCACCGCACGCGCAGCATCCGCCACCGGAAACATCGGCTCCACCTTGCGGCTGCCGTCCGCCTGCAGCGCACCCGAGCCGACGCCGATGGTGTCCATGATCTCGGTGGCGGTGTTGCCGATATCGATCTGCCCGCAGGTGATGCCGTAACCGCGGCCGTCCAGTTCGATGCTCTTGGTCAGGCCGGTCATGGCGTGCTTGGTGACGGTGTAGGCCACGGTGCGCGGCCGGGGTGAATGCGCGGAGATGGAGCCGTTGTTGATGATCCGCCCGCCCTGAGGTTCCTGCGCCTTCATGGTCCGGACGGCAGCGGCGGCGCAGAGCATGGACCCGGTCAGGTTCACGGCCAAGGTGGCGTTCCAGTCCGCCAGGCTGATCTCATCCACCCCGGCCGCCGGGCCGAACACCCCGGCGTTATTGAACAGCACGTCCACGCGCCCCCACCGTTGGCGGGCCGCCTCGAAAAGGCGTTCGACGTCGTCGGGCCGGGTCACGTCGCAGGGAACCACCAGTGCGTCCGGGCTGCCGTCCGCTGTTTCCTTCAGCTGCGCCTCCCGGCGGCCGGCAAGTGCCACCCGGTATCCGTCGGCCAGCATCTGCCGGGCAACCTCCCGCCCGATGCCGGAGCCTGCGCCCGTGACGACGGCGACGCGTGCTGTGGGAGGGGAAGTGTTCATGCGCTCTCCTGGGCTAAAGCTGGGCCGGCACGGCCGGCTTGTTCAGCGGCCAGCCTATGACGGTCTTGGGCCGCGGCGCAGCGAACGTCCGCACCTTGGAGGTGGTCAGGCGCATGCGGACCAGGGATTCGGCGATGGTCACGGCAGAGGCTACGCCATCCACCACGGGAACACCTGCCCGTTGCCGGATCTGCTCGTCCAGGCCGGCCATGCCGCCGCAGCCAAGGACAATCACCTCAGCCCGGTCCTGGGTTACGGCCAGCATTGCCTGGTTGATGATGGCTTCCACGGCGCGCTCCGGTTCTTCCTCAAGTTCCAGGACTGCCATGCCGCTTGCACGGACTGACGCGCATCTGGCGTCCAGCCCGGCCAGCTTCAGCCGGTCCTCGATGAGGGGTACCGTCCGGTCCAGGGTGGTGACCACCGAATACTTGTGCCCCAGGAACATGGCCGTGCTGGCGGCGGCCTCGGTGATGTCAACGACCGGGACGTCCAGCAGCTCCTGCAGCCCCTCGCGGCCGTGCTCGCCGTATCCTGCCTGGATGACGGCGTCGAAGGGCCCGGGGTGGGACGTGACGGCGTCCATCACGGCTATGGCGGCAAGGTAGCTTTCGAAGTTTCCTTCGCAGGAGTCGGCGCCGAACCTCGGGGTGATGCCGACGATCTCTGTGCCGGGAGCGGCCACGCTGCGTGCCGATGCGGCGATCGAGTCTGTCATTGACTGGGTGGTGTTGACGTTTGCGACGAGTATGCGCATGGGGAGGATCCTTGGTCGGGCGGCCGTGGTTGGGCCGTGTTCAGTGGTGGGGCTTAGTGGGTGCTGACGACGGCGATGGCCTCGCCGTCGCGGTCGTCCAGCCTTTGGTTGCGGTCGGCGACGAAGAAGTACAGTGCCGCTGCTATGCCCGCTGCGAAGAACCAGGCGAAGGGTGCCGCGGCAGCCAGCCCGGGTACGAAGGCGATCAGCAGGGCCAGGACGGCCGCCGGAACCATGGCGATGATCGCCCGCGGGTTCACGCCTTTCCGGTAGAAGTACGCGCCTTCCGGTGATGCCGTGTAGAGCTCGGGGACATTGACCTTGCCGCGGCGGATCAGCCAGTAGTCCGCCATGACGACGCCAAACAGCGGGCCAAGCAGCGCACCGAGGCCGCCGAGGAAGTACACGATGACCAGCGGGTTGTTGTAAAGGTTCCACGGCAGGATGACGAGTCCGATGGTGCCCGAGACCATTGCCGCCCTGCGGAAGTTCAGCCGGCGGGGAAACAGGTTGGTCAGGGCGTACACGGGGGCGACGAAGTTGGCCATGAGGTTCACGGCGATGGTCAGGATCAACAGGGCAAGGCAGGCAAGGACCAGGAACAGCGTGTTGGGGATGGTCTGGACGATATCCGACGGGCTCTTGATGATGGTGCCGTTGATCTTGAACTGGCCGCCGGCCATGACCACCACGATGGCGCCGAACACGAGCATGTTGATGGGGATGCCCCAGAAGTTGCCGCGGACCACCGCCTTTTTGGAGACCGCTGAGCGGGTGAAATCGCAGAAGTTCAGGACGAACGTGCCGTAGATCGAGACCCAGAGGGCGCCGCCGGCGAAGATGGTGAGCCACATTTCCGGCCCTTCCAGGGCCTTGTTGGAAGACCAGGCGATGCTTCCACCGGCTTCCACGAAGATCCAGACGGCCATCGCCGCCATGGTGGCGAGGATCACAGGACCGGCAAAGGCCTCATATTTGCGGATCATTTCCATGCCGAAGCTGACGATGACCAGCTGCACCACCCAGAGGGCCACGAAGGCCATCCATCCCAGCGTGGACAGTCCCAGGATGGAGTCCTGGTCCAGGTCCCCCAGGGCCGGGAACATGGCTACGAGCATCACGCGGAAGACCACGGAAGCGAGGTAGGTCTGGATGCCGAACCATGCCACGGCCACCGCGCCGCGGAGGAGGCTGGCAATCTGGGCACCCCTGATGCCGAAACTGATGCGGCTCATGACCGGGAAGGGGACACCGGTCTTGACCCCCATGAAACCGGAAAGGGTCAGGAGTCCGAACAGCAGCGCGGCACCAATGCCAAGTGCCATCAGGATCTGCCAGCCGCCCAGACCCAGGGCGAACAGTCCGATGGCAAAGGCGTAGTTGCCCAGGCTGTGCACGTCGTTGGCCCAGAGGGTGAAGATGCTGTAGCTCGTCCAGCTGCGGCCCGCGCGTTTGGTGGGGGCAAGGTCGGCATTGTAGAGGGAAGGGCTGATGCTTGTGCTTGAAGCTGCGCTGGCGGTTTCGCACAGGGCTTCAACGCTGCCCGACGGATGGGCTGGAACGGCTGACGTCTCTGTCAGCCCCTGGCCCGCGTCAACGCCCGTGGAGGGAGGGGTTTGCATAGGGTTCTCAATTCTTTGGAGGATTCCGGGTGGTGAGGCCGACGTTTCGTCGTTTCTGTTATTCCACATTGCGGAATCAAGATATTGAATAGTGAAATAAGAATATGACCTGCGTCACTGACGGTCAAGCAGCAGCATCAGTGCAAGCCAGTCACAAACCGCTGCTTTCTGCCGTCCGCCTGATTCTCCGCCCGCATGCCAGCCGTCACGTTGACCGAGGCTCAGACTCCTACTATTCTCATCTAGCAATAATGTTTTCTCGCAATACGAAAAACATGAGCCCGATGCATTCAAAGATGAAAAGAGGCTGACGTGGCTGCAGGAGAAGATACCTCCCATATCCTCAGCGGGTTGACTAACCAGCTGCCTGATCGTGATCCGGAAGAGACTGCCGAGTGGGTTGAGTCCCTGGACGCGTTGATCAGGGAACAGGGCACCGAGCGTGCCCAATACATCATGCGGAGCCTGCTGCAGCGCGCGGGCGCGCAGAGCGTCGGGGTGCCGATGGTGACCACCACCGATTACGTGAACACGATCCCGGTGGACCAGGAAGCCGAATTCCCGGGCAACGAGGAGTACGAGCGCCGGTACCGGGCGTACATGCGGTGGAACGCCGCGGTCATGGTCCACCGGGCGCAGCGGCCCGATATTGGGGTCGGCGGGCACATCTCCACCTACGCCGGGGCCGCGACCCTGTACGAGGTCGGGTTCAACCACTTCTTCCGCGGCAAGGACCACCCCGGCGGCGGGGACCAGGTCTTCTTCCAGGGCCACGCCTCCCCCGGCATGTACGCCAGGGCGTTCATGGAAGGACGCCTGTCCGAGGAGGACCTGGACGGGTTCCGGCAGGAAAAGTCCCGGGAAGGGCATGCCCTGTCCTCCTACCCGCACCCGCGCCTGATGCCGCACTTCTGGGAATTCCCCACCGTGTCCATGGGCATCGGGCCGATGAACGCGATCTACCAGGCCCAGAACAACCGCTACCTGCACAACCGGGGCCTGAAAGACACCTCGGACCAGCAGGTCTGGGCGTTCCTGGGCGACGGGGAAATGGACGAGCCCGAGTCCCGCGGCCTGCTCCAGCTGGCCGCGAACGAGAACCTGGACAACCTGAACTTCGTGATCAACTGCAACCTCCAGCGCCTGGACGGCCCGGTGCGCGGCAACGGCAAGATCATGCAGGAACTCGAAGCGTTCTTCCGCGGCGCGGGCTGGAACGTGATCAAGGTCGTCTGGGGCCGGGAGTGGGATGACCTGCTCACCCGCGACACCGACGGGTCCCTGGTGAAAATCATGAACGAGACCGTCGACGGGGACTACCAGACCTACAAAGCCGAATCCGGCGGGTTCGTCCGTGAACACTTCTTCGGGAAGACCCCGCAGACCAAAGACCTCGTCGCGGACCTCACCGATGACCAGATCTGGAACCTCAAACGCGGCGGCCACGACTACCGCAAGGTCTACGCCGCCTACAAGGCCGCCACCGAATTCAAGGGCAAACCCACCGTCATCCTCGCCCACACCGTCAAGGGCTACGGCCTGGGCCCGCACTTCGAGGGCCGCAACGCGACCCACCAGATGAAGAAACTGACCCAGGATGACCTGAAGAAGTTCCGCGACCACCTCCGGATCCCCGTCACCGACGAACAGATCGAGAACGACGCCTACCGGCCGCCGTACTACCACCCCGGTAACGACGCCCCGGAAATCAAGTACATGATGGAACGCCGTGCCGCCCTCGGCGGGTCCGTGCCGGAGCGCCGGAACACCCACGCCGAAATCGCCTTGCCGGACGCGAAGTCCTACGAGGTGGCCAAGCGCGGTTCGGGCAAGCAGCAGGCCGCCACCACCATGGCCTTCGTCCGGCTCCTCAAGGACCTGATGCGGGATAAGAACTTCGGCAAGCACATCGCCCCGATCATCCCCGACGAAGCCCGCACGTTCGGGATGGATGCGTTCTTCCCGACCGCGAAGATCTACAACCCCAAGGGCCAGAACTACCTGTCCGTGGACCGCGACCTGGTCCTGGCCTACAAGGAATCCCCCGCCGGGCAGCTGATCCACCCGGGCATCAACGAAGCCGGCGCCGTGGCAGCCTTCACCGCCGCCGGGACCTCCTACGCCACCCACGGCGTTCCCCTGGTCCCGGTCTACGTGTTCTACTCCATGTTCGGCTTCCAGCGCACCGGCGACGCCTTCTGGGCAGCAGCGGACCAAATGACCCGCGGCTTCATTATCGGCGCCACCGCAGGACGGACCACCCTCACCGGCGAAGGCCTCCAGCACGCCGACGGCCACTCCCCCCTGCTGGCCTCCACCAACCCCGCCGTCATCACCTACGACCCCGCCTACGGCTACGAAATCGGGCACATCGTCCGCTCGGGCCTGGAACGGATGTACGGGCCGGACTCGAACGACAAGAACGTCATGTACTACCTCACCGTATACAACGAACCCATCATCCAGCCCGCAGAACCGGAAAACCTCGACGTCGAAGGCGTCATCAAGGGCATCTACCTGCTCGCCCCGGCAAAGATCGACGGTCCCCGCACCCAGATCCTCGCCTCCGGCGTCTCCGTGCCCTGGGCCATCGACGCCCAACGCATCCTCGCCGATGACTGGAACGTCTCCGCCGACGTCTGGTCCGTCACCTCCTGGAACGAACTGCGCCGCGACGGACTCGCCGCCGAAGAAGAAGCCTTCCTCAACCCCGGCCAACCCGCCCGCACCCCCTTCGTCACCCAGCAACTCGAAGGCGCCACCGGCCCCATCGTCGCCGTGTCCGACTACATGAAAGCCATCCCGGACCAAATCCGGCAATTCGTCCCCAACGAATTCGCCACCCTCGGCGCCGACGGCTTCGGCTTCTCCGACACCCGCGCAGCAGCCCGCCGCTACTTCAAAAACGACACCCACTCCATCGTGGTGAAAGTGCTGCAGCTGCTAGCGGCGAGGGGCGAAGTGGAGGCGGGAGCGCCCCAATACGCGCTGGACCGTTACAAGCTCCTGGACGTTACGGCCGGAACCACGGGCGGGGCAGGCGGCGACGCCTGATCGCGGCACAATCCGGCAGCCGGGTCATTTCCGTGGGGAGACTGACCCGGCTCCCTTGTTTGGTTAGGGTTCAGTTATGGGCAACACAGGGCCGGACAACTCGCAGGATCGGCAGGCGACGGGCATCGTCCTGGCTGGCGGTGGAGGCAGCCGGCTCGGTCTGGGCCCTAAGGCGTTGCTCCCCTACCGCGGACGGCCGCTAGTGGAGACGATTGCCGGGAACCTCCTCGACGGCGGCTGCCGCGAGGTGGTGGTGGTCCTTGGAGCGGGCGCACCGCACGTGGCAGCCGCAGCCGAACTGGACCGCTACCGGGTCATCGTCAACCAGGACTGGCACACGGGAATGGGCCGTTCCTTCCTGCTCGGCCACCAGGCCGCTGATCCGGGAGACCACCTACTGATCGCCCTGGTGGACCAGCCCGGCCTGACGCCCGCAACGGTGAAGCGGCTGCTTGCCCGCCACCGCCCCGGACGGATCACCGCCGCCGCGTACCGCCGCCGGGACGGCCTCGACAAAGGCGGGGACGCCGAACTCCAGAGGGGTCACCCGCTGCTCATCGACGCCTCGCTGAGGGATGCGGTGTGCGCAACAGTGACGGGTGACGCCGGGGCGCGCGGCTTTCTGCGGGCACATCCGGAGTTGGTGGATGAGGTGGATTGCAGCGATCAGTCAACCGGTGAGGACGTGGATACTCCCGACCAGTTGCACCTTCTCCGCTGACACCCGCTGATGGTCATGCCTGCACCCGAAGGTACCGTTCAAGGGCATCTTCTCCGGGTGACTTTCCATGTCGAAAGAAGTCGACACTGCCAAGCCTTAGTCCCTCCGGCCAGTGTGGTGGCTCCCAGTCCTGGTGTTCGCTTTTGTAGTGCCGGCCCGTGGGTGAGGTCCAGCCGGGTGGTTCATTCTTGGTCGCGGGGGTGGGTTTCCAGCCTGTGATGTGCCGGAGCCGGTGGTGCTTGGGGCATGATTGTCCCAGGTTGCTGATGCCGGTGGTGCCGCCTTTGTGCCAGGCGAGGATGTGGTCGGCCTCGTTGTCCAGGGAGTTGTTGCTGCAACCGGGGAACGGGCACTTGCCGTCCCGCATCCGCAGCCAGGCCCGCATCGCTCTTGTGATTCGGTAGCTGGTCCTGCCGATCTCCAGCGGTGCACCGTCGCGCGGGTCCACCAGGACCCGGTGGAAGGAATCGGCCCCGTCCGCGACGAGCCGCCGTGCCATGGACGCCGGGATGGGCCCGTACCCGTCCAGGACCGCCGGCTCCTCCGTCACCCCCATCAGCGCGAACACCGGGACCGTGACCAGAACCTGCGCCTGGATGTGCGTCGACAGGTGTTCCCGCCCGGCGCCGTCACTCCTACCGTCGCCGCCACCGGCCGCGACGACGCTGCCCGCGACGACGCTGCCCGCGACCTCGCCCGTGGCGCCGGCACTGCTCCCGCTCATGTTGCCACTGGTGTCACCGCCCGTGCCCAGCCCACCACTCAGGATCGCTTCGGCAAAGGTATCGGCACGCAGCTGGGGCATGGTGCGGGACTCGTTAGGGCCCTGCATCCCACGGGCAATAGCGGTGAGCCGGTTCCAGCCCGCCAAGGCCTGGTCCGCGGGCAGGCACGCGCTGAGCCAGGCCATCCCGTCCTGGTCCGGCCGGAACTCCACCCGCCGGTCCGCCACGCCCTTGGCATGGCGCTTCTCGATGCTTTCGGCGTGGTGGCGTTCCCGCCAGAGCCGGGCCTTGGACTTGAACCGGTGCGCCGGCATCTGCCCCATCGGGCACCCCCGGGCCGCGTCAAGTGCGTCCGGGTCAAGGAAATGCGCCTCCAACGCCGCCGCCCCCGCAGCATCAAGGCTGGCCGTCTCATCGGCCATGGCCACGGCGTGCTGCCATGAGATCACCCCGGCCTGCAACCCCTCCAGGGTCAGCGGCAACCTGGCTGTTACGGCGTGGGACGTGGCAAGGAAAGACCCCGCAGCCCGCGGACCCAACGCCAGCACGCACCCGATCTCCGCCGAGACCGCCATCTCCTGCGCCACCACCAGCACATCCGGCCCCGCAACAGCCCAGGCAGCCTCCGCGTACCTCACCGCGGCCTTCGCCTTTAGCCCCGCGATCCCCGCCTCGACCTGCCGGGACCCAGCCAAAATATCCAGGCACCCATCCGCCAACCCCGCCAACGGATCAGCGGCCGAAAACGGCAACGACCCCGCCCCATCAACCTCCGCATCAAGCACAGCGAGGGCAGCCTTGATGTCCTCAAACGCCCTCGCCACCGCCGCTTTCCCCATAAACCCATCATGACAAGGGGGTCTGACAATCAAGACCGGCCACGGAGAATTCAGCTCAGCCCTGCATCCTTCCCGCCAGCAACTGCTCCAGTCCCCGTTTGAAGCCAGCCCGCCCGCCGTGGGCGGGATGCCGGATTTTGGGGGCGTTCAGGCCGCTGCGCTGCAGGCTGTGCTGGGCTACGTTGCCCACCGCCACGATGGAACTGATCCCGAACAACGCTGCGAGGTCCTGCCAGAAGGGGGTTCCGAGTTTCGTCTCGGACGGCTTGGGCGTGCGGTTGGACAACGGCTTCCCTGGTTGATGGGGATGCCAGGGAAATGCGCTCCACAGCAGTGGCAGAAGCCCTACGTCCTCCAGCACCTGCCACATCACGGTGGCCGTTGGCTCTGCGGCAACTCCCGCAGCTTCCGGCGGAAGCACGTACCCCTTCCCGGGTCCAAAGAGGCCAAAGCTGTTGGCGGGGCCCTCAAAGATGGTCCGGTTGGTGAAGGGAACCCCGGTGACGCGCATGCCCCTGAATCCCGGTGCCTCCCCTACCAGCAGTATCCCGGGCCGCCGGTCGAGCATCTCCTGCAGGTAGATTTCCAGGTTGCGGCGGCGCAGCTCATTTGCCGGCACCGCATGGTTGAAGAAGTTGTTGGCCGCCGCTCCCGTTTCCACAGCCGCAAGCCGCTCAACAAGATCGTGGAAGGAGGCAGTCACCGGCGTGCTCTCAACCAGGCGGCGAACGTTACCAGCGGGGGTGGATGGCCTCGCGGAAGTAGTGGTCGTAGATCCAGCGGACGCCTTCGTCGAAGTCCTTGCCAACGCTGACCGTGGCTGCGGCAGCGTTAGCCCGGGCCTGCTCCACATTGCGGGCACCGGGGATGACGGTGGTGACCCCATCCTGTGCGGCGATCCAGGCGATGGCAGCCTGGGCGTTGGTGGCACCCTCCGGCACCAGCTGCTCAAACTCAGCCACGGCCTTCAGGCCCAGTTCGTAGTCCACGCCGGAGAAGGTCTCGCCGACGTCGAAGGCTTCGCCCTTGCGGTTGTAGTTCCGGTGGTCATTCTCGGCGAAGGCGGTGTCTTTCGAGTACTTCCCTGACAGCAGCCCGGAGGCGAGCGGCACGCGTGCGACGATGCCCACGCCTGCGGCCCTGGCAGCCGGGAGGACCTCATCCAGCGGCTTGAGCCGGAAGGCATTCAGAATGATCTGGACCGACGCGGTCCCCTCGTGCCGGATCGCCTCGAGGGCCTCGTCCGTCCGTTCCACGCTGACGCCGTAGTTCTTAATGGCGCCTTCGGACACCAGGGTGTCCAGGGCGTCGTACACCTCGTTGTTGCTGTAGACCGGAGTGGGCGGGCAGTGCAGCTGGACCAGGTCCAGGGTGTCCGTGCCCAGGTTCGTCCGTGACCGGTCAACCCACTGGCGGAAGTTGGCCAGGGTGTAGTTTTCCGGCCGCTGTTCCACGCGCCGGCCCATCTTGGTGGCCACCGTAACGCCCAGGCCCGGGTTGTCCGCGAGGAACTTTCCAATGGCCTGCTCGCTCTTGCCGTCCCCGTAGACGTCGGCGGTGTCAAAGAGGGTCACGCCGGCCTCCACGGAGGCTGCGAGGATGGCCTGCGCCTGTGCCGGGTCAACGTTGCCCCAGTCCGCCCCGAGCTGCCAGGTACCCAGCCCCACAATGGAGACGTTCCGTCCGGTCTTGCCTAAAATCCGCTGTTCCATCCCACGACTATATGCAACGATGCAACCCGCGGTCAGATCCGCCCCGCTGCGAACGCCTCTGGGGTCCGGATGTGACCTCGTTGCCCTAGGACGGAACGTGCTCCACCTTGGGCACCAGCCCTGCCTCCTTCAGCCCCAGGTAGATCCGGTCCCGCGCAATGGGCAGGGATGCGAAGCGAACTCCAGTGGCGTTGCGGATGGCGTTCGCGAGCGCGGGGGCCACCGGGTTGAACGGGCTTTCGCTCATGGACTTGGCCCCCAGCGGGCCCATCTTGTCGTTGGTGTCCGCGAAGTAGACCTCGCTGCGCGGCACGTCCGCAAAAGTAGGAATGTGGTACTGCCGGAGGATGTCCGTGGTGACCTTGCCGGCGTCGTCCACCACCACTTCCTCGTACAGCGTGGCACCCAGGGCCTGCGCGATCCCGCCTTCGATCTGGCCGCGGCACTGCCGCGGGTTGACCACCACCCCGGCGTCAGCTGCCTGCACGCTTTGCAGGATTTTCAGCTCGCCGGTGCCGCGGTTCACCCCCACCCGGAAGCCGTGCACGTTGAACGCGACGGAGCGCGGCGTACCGCCCCAGCGCCCTTCGGCAGCGAGTTCGACGCCGGCTTCCGCGGCCGCCTGCGCAAGTTCCGAAAGTGCCACGGGAGTCCCGTCCACCACCAGGGAATCCCCATCGAGGACGCACGCCGAGGCCTGGGTCTGCCGGATGCCGGCGGCGAACGCCCGGATCCGGACCGCCAGTTCCTCCGCTGCTGCGAGGGTGGCCTTGCCGGCCACCACGGTGCCGGCTGAGCCGAACGCGCCGGTGTCGTGCTCCACGAGGTCCGTGTCCGACTGCCGCACCGCCACCCGGGACGCCTGCGTGGAGAGGGCGGTGGCGGCAAGCTGGGCGTGCACCGTGGTGGTGCCGTTGCCGAATTCGGCGGTTCCGACGTCGGCCTGGTACGTCCCGTCCGTCAGGAGCCGCAGGCGGGAATGGGCAAAGTGGCCGCGCGGCGGCACGGTGTCGATCATGGACAAGGCAGCGCCTTCGCCCACCATCCAGTCCGGCCCAAGATCCTCAAGGCCTGCCTGCCGGTAGCGTTCGCGGCCGCGGTCCAGGGCATCCCGGACCAGGTCCAGGCACTGGTCCAGCCCATAGCTGCCGTAGTGGACGTCTTCCTCCGGGTCGGGCTGCGTGGACAGCATGTGGTCCCCCTCGCGGACCATGTTCAGGCGGCGGAACTCCAACGGATCCATGCCGATGCCGGCGGCCAGCTCATCCATGGCCGACTCGATGGCGAAGATCATCTGGCTCAGCCCGTACCCGCGGAAAGCACCGGCCGGCACGGTATTGGTATATACCGAATGCGCGTCCACCTTCTTATTGGCGCAGTTGTACACCGACAGCGATTCGCCGCAGCCGTGGAACATGACGCCGGGACCGTGGTTGCCGTAGGCGCCGGTGTTGGTCACCACGTCCAGCTCCAGTGCCGTCAGCTTCCCGTCCCGGCTGGCCCCGGCCTTCAGCTTGATGGTAAACGGGTGCCGGGTGGTGGTGGCGGTGAACTGTTCGGTGCGGGTCAGTTCCAGCTGGACCGGCCGCTGCAGCTTCAGGGCCGCGAGCGCCACGAGGTCCTCCGTGAGGACTTCCTGCTTGCCGCCGAATCCACCGCCCACACGCCCGGCCACCACATGCACCTTGTCCTCTTCAAGCCCAAAGACACGGCAGAGGGTACGGCGGACCAGGAACGGGACCTGGCTGGAGGTGCGCACCTGCAGCCGGCCCTCTGCATCCACCGAGGCGATGGCCGCGTGGGTTTCCAGTGCCACGTGCTGCACCCGCTGGGTTTGGTAGGTCTGTTCATGGATGAAGTCGGCGGCGGCGAAGCCATCGGCCACGCTTCCCAGCTCCGAGTGCAGCTCCGCCACCACGTTCCGTTCCGGCCCCGCAATCCGGGAGCGGGCAGCATCCTTGTCCCCGTGGACCAGCGGCGCGTTGGGGAGCAGCGCCTCCTGGGGCGAGAGGACGGCCGGGAGTTCCTCATACTCCACCTGCAGCGCACGCACGCCTGCTTCCGCGGCGCCCATTGATTCCGCCACGACGGCGGCCACCCGCTGCCCGATGAACCTGACCACGTCATCGAGCACCCGGGTATCGTCGGGGTCATCCGTGAACAGCTCGTGCTGGGCCGTGGAGAACAGTTGCTCGGGCGCATCCTCGGAGGTGAGGACAGCCACCACTCCGGGGACCTTCAGTGCCGCGGCCTTGTCGATGGACACCACGCGGGCATGGGCAAGCGGCGACCGCAGGATCTTTAGGTGCAGCAGGCCCTGCAGCTGCTCCTGCGGAACGTCCAGGGTGTACCGGGCCGTTCCGGTGACCACTGCCCGGCTGGCCGGAGCCGGGACGTCGTCACCCAGCCGGCCCGCTTCCGGGTCCGGCTGCCCCTCCCCTGCGATGCCGGACCCCGGCCCCTGGGGATCCGGATGGCCGGCATCCCCGCAGACCGCATCAGCGATGGCGCGGTACCCGGTGCACCGGCAAAGGTTGCCCTTGAGGTTCCGCGGCAGGTTCTCCTTCTGTTCATCACTGAAGGAGGCGGCAGTCATCACCATGCCGGCCGTGCAGAAACCGCACTGGAAGCCCTGGCGCTCCAGGAACTGCTGCTGCACGGGGTGAAGCTGCCCGCCGGGGAGCTTCCCGTCGGCGCAGTTGGCCGCGGCGAGCCCCTCGATAGTGGTGACGGAGTGCCCTTCTGCCCTGACCGCCGGGTAAATGCAGCTGTGCACCGGCACGCCGTCCACGTGGACCGTGCAGGCCCCGCAGTCGCCGCCGTCGCAGCCCTTCTTCACCCCCAGGTTTCCCTGCTCCCGCAGGAAGGTCCGCAGGCACTGCCCTGGACGGGGCGCGGCGTTCGCAGAAGTTCCGTTGATCTCAATGGCCATGCTCAGGCCCCTTTCGAAAGAGTTGTGGGCCCGGACTCCGGGATCCCGCCGTTCCGCGGCGGCCAGAAGTCTCCGGACACAGCCAGTCCCGGCGTTCCCTGCGGCGCTGCAAGTTCGGCCCGGATCTCCTCGGCCAGCCGGTAGGTCATGTCGCGGCGCCAGGCCGGCAGCCCGTGGATGTCGTCGTGGTAAAGGTCTGCAGGGATCGCCTCATCGAGCGCCGCCGTTAACTGGTCCACGTCCGGCAGCGCGTCGAAACGGAGCTGCACGGGCCGCTTGGTGGCGGCGGTGACCGTCAGCACCAGCGAGGTCCCGGCGTCGAGCCTTCCAATGAGCAGCACCCCGGACCGGCCCAGGTTGCTCAGCGACAGGCGGCGGAAGGCCACGCAGGCGGAAAGGGCCGACGCCGGGAGGTGCACGCTGCGGAGCAGCTCACCTGGTGCCAGGCCGTTCCTGGCATCACCGGTGATGAAGTCCGCCACCGGGAGGGCGCGGCTGCCGCCGCCGGGAGCCAGGATGGTGGCCACGCCGTCCAGCCCGGCGCAGAGGGAGATGACCGGTCCGGCGGGCAGCGACGTGCAGAGGTTGCCGCCCACCGTGGACATGTTCCACACCTTGAAGGAGGCCACGAAGGAGTCGCAGCATGCCCGGACCAGGTCCAGCGCCGGCCAGCCGCGGCCCGAAACATCCGGCAGGCCGGGAAGGCTGTACAGCTGGGCGATGGTGCAGGTGGCGGCGAACTCGATGCCGTCGTCGGTCACCGTGATGGGCGTCCATCCTGCAGCGCCCAGGTCCAGGAGCCGTTTGAGCGGCTGCGGCCCGAAGGCGTAGCTGCCGTAGGAGAAAAGGACCGTCCCGCCGGCCAGCCAGGCATCGCCGTCACGCCATTCCGCGGGGTCGGTGGTGGGGACCACCGCCTCAATGGTGTTCATGTCCATGCGATCTCCTGCTTGTCAACGTCTGTGGGCGCCGGGGCGGGCGCGGGGTGGGAATGCGTGGGATGTTGATGGATGGCGCCGGACGTTTCCCGCAGCGGCAGGCAGCTGGCCGCACGGCTGCGGGCGGCGATGATTTCCGCGGTGATGGACACCGCCACTTCCGCGGGCGTGACGGCACCGAGGTCCAGCCCGATGGGTGAGTGCAGCTGCGCGATCCGCTCCGGCGGGACGCCTGCGCTGAGGAGTTCGCCAACCCGCTGGAGGTGGCTGCGGCGGGAGCCCATGGCGCCCACGTAGGCAAGGTCCAGGGCCAGCGCGGTTTCCAGCAGCGGGATATCGAACTTGGGATCGTGGGTCAGGACGGCGGCCACGGTTCGGCGGTCCGTCCGGCCGGCGGCCGCCTCCGACGCAAGGTACCGGTGCGGCCAGTCGGCCACCACCTGGTCCGCGGCGGCAAACCGGGGCTGCCCGGCAAACGCCGGCCGGGCGTCCACGAGGGTGACGTGGTAGCCCAGCAGCTTGGCGGCCGGGACCAGCGCCGCACCGAAGTCGTTGGCGCCGAACACCAACATCCGCGGCGGGGCCAGCCGGGACTCCACGAGGATGGCGTCCCCGGCTGAAGGCTGCCCGGTGCCTGTCCGGTCCGGAGGACAATCCCCCGGCTGGCCCAGCCGGACCAGGCCCGTGCCGCCGCTGCGCACCAGGGATTCCACGTGGGCAGCCGGTTCCCCGTGCAGCAGGGCTGCCAGCTCCGGGGACGCAGCCAGAGGGAAGGTGGCGGGATCGGAAAGGACGACGGCGCCGCCTCCTGCGCTGCCCAGCACCCGTACCAGGGCCACGGGTTGGTCCGGGCTGGTACCGGAGAGTTGCAGCAGGGCGGTGCGCAGCGGATGCGCGGCCTCTCCGGGCTGGGCGGCGGGCACCGGCTGGATGTGGATGTCCAGCTGACCCCCGCAGGTGAGCCCGGCGGCGAAGGCGTCGGCGGCGCTGAAGCCGAAGGTCTCAAGGCGTGTGGCGTCGTCGTCCATTGCCTCCTGCGCGAGCGCCACCACGGCGCCTTCCACGCAGCCGCCGGAGAGGCTGCCCAGCACCTCGCCCGATTCGGTGACCAGCATGGACGTGCCCACGGGCCGGGGCACGGAGCCGGAAGCAGCCACGATGGTGGCCACGGCGAACCACCGGCCTTCGAGCCGGGGCATCCAGGGGCCGAGCGAAGGGATCAGGTCAAGCATGGCGGCACTCCTTCTTCCGCGCGGCGGTGGTGTCCATTGTCTGTCCTGCAGGGGGCCGGGCCAAGAGTTGACCCGGCCCCCCGGCTGTTTGGGGCAAAGCTCAGCCGCCCAGCAGGTGGTTGATCGGTCCGCGCGCGAAGTACACCAGGAAACCGATGCTCACCACCCACATCAGCGGATGGATCTTCTTCGCCTTGCCCGAGGCCGCCCCGATGATCGCCCAGCTCACGAAGCCGACGCCGATGCCGTTGGCGATCGAGTAGCTCAGCGGCATGGTGACGATGGTGAGGAATGCCGGCAGGGCCACCGTGAACTTGGTGAACTTGATCTCGCGGATCTGGGCCATCATCATCGCGCCCACCACCACCAGCGCGGCGGCCGCAACTTCCAGCGGCACCACGCTGGTGAGCGGCGTGAGGAACATCGAGCCAAGGAACAGCACGCCGGTTACCACTGAGGCCAGGCCGGTGCGGGCACCTTCGCCGATGCCGGCCGCGGAGTCGATGTACACGGTGTTGGAGGAGCCTGAGGTGGCCCCGCCGGCCACGGCGCCGAAGCCTTCTACGATGAAGGCTGCCTTCAGCCGCGGGAAGGTGCCGTCCTTGTGCGCGACGCCGGCGCTTTTGGCCAGGCCGGTCATGGTGCCCATGGCGTCGAAGAAGTTGGTGAACACGAGCGTGAAGACCAGCATGGTGGCCGCGAGTCCGCCGATCCTGGCAAACGAGCCAAACAGATCGAACTGGCCAACCAGGCCAAGGTCCGGTGCCGAGACCAGCTGGCCGGACAGGACCGGGGTGTTCAGGTGCCAGCCGCCGGGGTTGGTGGCGCTGGCGGGGCCCAGCTTCAGGATGGCTTCCACGACGGCGGCCAGCACGGTGGTGCCGACGATGCCGATGAGCAGGCCGCCCTGGACCTTGCGGGCCACCAGGATGCCCATAGCCAGGAGGCCGACGACGAACACGAGCGTGGGCACCGAGGTGATGGAGCCGCCGTCGCCCAGCTGGACAGGGGGCCCGCCTGCCGTGGGCCGGACGAAGCCGGAGTCCACGAAACCGATGAAGGCGATGAACAGGCCGATGCCCACGGTTATGGCCGCCTTGAGTTCCTTGGGCACCGCCCGGAAGATGGCGGTCCGGGCACCGGTGACGCCGAAGAGGACAATCAGGATGCCGTTGATCACCACCAGGCCCATGGCCTCGGGCCAGGTGACTTCCTGGATCACGGAGACCGCCAGGAACGAGTTGATGCCCAGCCCGGCGGCAAGTCCGAACGGGAGGTTGGCGATAAGGCCGAAGAGGATGGTCATGACGCCGGCCGTGAGTCCGGTGACGGCACCCACCTGCGCGGCGGACAGCCAGCCCCCGGCGACGTCGGTGGGGGCGTTGTCCGCGCTGAACCCGCCGAGGATGAGGGGGTTCAGGATGACGATGTACGCCATGGTGAAGAAGGTGACCAGGCCACCGCGGAATTCACGGGCAAGGGTGGAGCCGCGCCGGGTGACCTGGAAGAAGCGGCCCAGGAAGGATTCGGGGGGCTGGGGGGTTTGTGATCCCTGCGCCGAAGTGTGCGACGTCCGCCGGGAGGTGCTGGTGGTTGGAGCCGAATGCTCCTCGTGGGAATGGTCCAGGATGGTCATCGAAGCCGCCGGGCCTAGTAGTCGATCCTGGATTCGAGCGTGTTCCAGGTGTTGAACGGCTCCAGCGGGGCGGGGGCCTGGGGATCGCCCAGTTCCAGCTTGGATACCGGCATCAGGGAGTCCCTGTCCTGGTTTTCGAAGTATTCGTAGAACACCGCGTCGTCGAAGCCCACGGAGGCGGCGTCGTGGCGGTCGGCTGCGTAGACAACACTGCCTACCCGGGCCCAGAGCGCGGAGGCCAGGCACATGGGGCAGGGCTCGCAGCTGGTGTAGAGGGTGGCGCCGCTGAGATCGAAGGTGCCGAGTTCGCGGCAGGCGGTGCGGATGGCCGTGACTTCGGCGTGCGCGGTGGGATCGTTGTCCGCGGTGACGCGGTTGACGCCGTCAAACGTTTGGCCGTCCGCCGTGACGATCATGGCGCCGAAGGGGCCTCCGCTGTTAAGGACATTGGCCGTTGCCAGCCGGATGGAGCGGGCCAAAAATTGTTCGGCCGTGACGGTGGTACTCATGATGCGACTTCCTTTTGCCGGGAAGCCTGGTGTTGCGCAGGACCAGTAGAACCAGGTGCGAACGGTTACCAGGCTTCAGCATGTGCTGTGAAGGTTAAGTTGCGCCTGGTAGATAGCTTCCCGGGTTCGGGCGCCCGCCTTTGGCAGAATCGAGATTAGCACCGCTGTGTGGGCCACGCCATAGTTTTCTGGAAATTTAATTTCGTAATGTGAAATCGATGTTTCGGCGTCTTCACGGTGCTGCCGGCCGGGCAGTCACAAAGACTCCCGTTGACGTAGGCGGGGGCGTCTTCCTAGGCTGATCCCACCCGTCCTGCCCTGCAGGCCGCGGGCACCTGGATCAGCAGACAGGGCCTCACTGAGCTGGATTGAAAACCATCAGCGCTCAGAGAAGGACAGCCATGACGCAATCCACCGCACCCGCATCCCGTCTATGGATCAGGAATCCGCAGGCAGCTTTCACCGCCAACACCCTTGATGCTTCAGGCGGCCTGGTGGTCAGTGGCGGCGTCATTACCGAGGTCCTGGCAGCGGGACAGCAGCCGTCCGCACCCTGCACGGAAACGTTTGACGCCCGCAGTCACGTGCTCTTGCCGGGCCTGATCAACACGCACCACCACTTCTACCAAACCCTCACCCGGGCCTGGGGTCCGGTGGCCAATGCACCGCTGTTCCCCTGGCTGCAGAACCTCTATCCCGTGTGGGCCCGGCTCACCCCCAAGGACCTGGAACTGGCCGCGACGGTGGCCCTCGCCGAGCTGCTGCTCTCCGGCTGCACCACCGCTGCCGACCATCACTACCTGTTTCCCGCCGGCCTCGAAGATGCCATCGACATTGAGGTGGCGGCAGTGCGCCGGCTGGGCATGCGCGCCACGCTAACCCGCGGCTCCATGACGCTGGGAACGGACGACGGCGGCCTGCCGCCGCAGTCCACGGTGCAGCGCCCAGAGGTGGTGCTGGAAGACAGCGAGCGCCTGGTGGGCCGGTACCACGAGCGCGGCGACGACGCGGGGATCCAGATCGCGCTGGCTCCCTGCTCGCCGTTCTCGGTGACCAGGGAGATCATGGCCGAGAGTGCGGCACTGGCGGAGCGGCTGGACGTCCGGCTGCACACCCACCTGGCCGAGACCCTCGACGAGGAGGACTTCTGCCGGGAGATGTTCGGAGTGCGGACGGTGGACTACCTGGACAGCGTTGGCTGGCTGACGGACCGCACCTGGCTGGGACACGGCATCCACTTCAGCGATGCGGAGATCACCCGCCTCGGCGCCGCGGGGACCGCCGTCGCTCACTGCCCCACCTCCAACATGCGGCTGGCCTCGGGCACCGCACGCGTTCTGGAACTGGAGGATGCCGGAGTGCCGGTGGGGCTGGGGGTTGACGGCTCGGCGTCGAACGATGCCTCCAACATGATCCTGGAGGCGCGGCAGGCCCTCTACCTCCAGCGGCTGAGGTACGGCGCGGATGTTCCGGTGGAGCGGGCGTTGGGCTGGGCCACCCGCGGTTCCGCCGCCGTCCTGGGGCGGCCGGCGCTGGGCCAGCTGGCACCGGGGATGCAGGCGGATCTTGCAATGTTCAGGCTCGATGACCTGCGCTTCTCCGGCAGCCACGATCCCATCGCCGCCCTCCTCCTGTGCGCCGCGGACCGGGCAGACCGCGTGATGGTGGCCGGGCAGTGGCGGGTAGTGGACGGGCAGATCCCGGGGCTGGACGTGGCAGGGTTGATTGCCGAGCACTCGGCCGCGGCACGGCGCCTGGTGAGCGGCTCGCGCTGAACGGCTGACGCTTTCCCGGCCAACTGCTAGCGTGGCGCCATGACTCCGTCAAAGACGCCGGCCGAGATCCTGGACATTGAGGGTGTTGAGGTCCGGATCTCCAGCCCGGACAAGGTGGTATTCCCCCAACCGGGGCTGACCAAGCTCGACCTCGTTCAGTACTACCTGGCCGTGGCGGACGGTGCGCTGCGGGGTGCGGGAGGCCGGCCCATGGTGCTCAAACGGTTTCCCAAAGGCATCGACGCCGAGCCGTTCTTCCAGAAGCGCGTACCCGAAAACCACCCTCCCTTCATCGACACCACCACGCTGCATTACGCGTCCGGAACTTCGGCCGAGGAAGCGGTGATCCGCGACGCCGCTGGCCTCGCCTGGGTCATCAACCTCGGCTGCCTGGACCTGAACCCGCACCCGGTCCGGGCAGAGGACCTGGAGCACCCGGACGAACTCCGGGTGGACCTGGACCCCATGCCGGGCGTGGACTGGTCCCAGATCGTGGACGTGGCGTATGTGGCGCAGGAGGTCCTGGACGACGTGGGGCTGATGGGATGGCCGAAGACCAGCGGTTCACGGGGACTGCACATCCTGGCGCGCATTGCCCCGGAATGGTCCTACCGCGACGTCCGGCTCGCCGCCGAAACGCTGGCCCGGGAAGTGGAGAACCGGGCCCCGGGCCTCGCCACGGCACGGTGGTGGAAGGAGGAGCGCGGCGAGAGCGTGTTCGTTGACTTCAACCAGAACGCCAAGGACCGCACGGTGGCCTCCGCCTATTCCGTCAGGCCCCTACCGGATGCCCGGGTGTCTACGCCGCTCACGTGGGAAGAGGTCCGCAAGGCCCGGCCGGAGCAGTTTACGGTGCCCACGGTCCTGGAGCGGTTCGCGGAGATCGGCGATCCGCATGCCGGCATTGAAGGTGCCGTGGGCAGGCTGGACGGCCTCCTCGCCCTTGCCGAAAAGCTGGGGCCAGCGGAGAAGGCGCCACGCAGCGGCAACGGCTCCGGACGCCGGCAGTCGCTGATGCCGCTCATAGAGGTGGCCCGGACCAGGACCAAGCCCGAGGCACTCGCGGCGCTCGATGAATGGAAGGCCGGGCATGCCGGCGTCGTAGCTGCCCTCCAGCCCGCCGATGTCCTGGTGGACGGGATGCGCGGGTCCAGCTCGCTCTGGTACCGGGTCCGGGTGAACCTGCAGCATGTGCCCGAGGCTGAACGCCCTCCCCAGGAGGACCTCATCGCGGACTACGACCCCTGGGCCGGCAAACAGTGGCCTGGCGGGCCCGGCTCCTGACTGGCTGCTGTTAGATCAGCGCCGGCCGAAGACCGGAAGGGCGCGGAGCCAGCGGGAAAATCCCCCGGCCCGCCGCTCATGGTCGGCGGGAATGTAGAAATCCGGGTCACTGGCCCCGAAGGGCAGGTACAACTCCTGGCCCGGTGCCGGAAATTCCACAACCTGCTTCTGCTCCTGGGGGTTCATCTGCTCCTCCTGTTCCACATAGCGTTTCCGTATCTCGGAAAATATTTATTGCTATATGAAAAGGATAGGCAGCGGCTTCCCGGGCGTCAGTGCCCGCCTGACGCAGGCCTTGACGCCCGGCAGTCACAAAATGAATTTTGGCCCTGTGATGTACACCACCGGATTGCGGAGGTACGCTGTTAGGCAACTCGTGGCGCACGTCACGTAACCTGGGAGCAGCAGGCAGGGTCGTAATGAGCTGGCATCAATGGATGCCGGCTCTTTTTTGTTGGGTCGGCTCCACCGGAAACGCGCTCGAAACGCGCGCTTAATTTCAGTGATGGAACCTTGGTTCCACTTACCGGAGATTGGGAACAGACCATGAGCAGCAAGATCATCCTCGGCGAAAACCAGTACGGCAAGGCAGAAGTCCGCGTCGTCAAGATCACCCGGGACACCAACCGCCACGAGATCGAAGACCTGAACGTCACCTCGCAGCTGCGGGGCGACTTCGCCGCGGCCCACCTGGAGGGCGATAACGCCCACGTGGTGGCCACCGACACCCAGAAGAACACCATCTATGCCTTCGCCCGCGACGGCATCGGCTCACCGGAAGCGTTCCTGCTGCGCCTCGGCGAGCACTTCACCTCCAGCTTCGACTGGGTCACCGGCGGCCGCTGGGAAGCAGAGTCCTACGGCTGGAACCGCATCCAGGCACACGGCAGCGAACACGACCACTCGTTCGTCCGCAACGGCCAGGAAGTCCGCACCGCGGTCCTGGTCCGTGACGGCGCCACCAGCCACCTGATCTCCGGACTGAAGGACCTCACCGTCCTTAAGTCCACCCAATCCGGCTTTGTCGGCTACCCCCGGGACCGCTACACCACGCTGCCCGAGACCACCGACCGCATCCTGGCCACCGACGTCTCGGCCCGCTGGCGCTTCAAGACCGGCACCGATTTCAGCGCGCTGGACTTCAACAAGAGCTACGACGACGTCAAGGGCCTCCTGCTCGAAGGCTTCACCGAGAAATACTCCCACGCACTGCAGCAGACGCTGTTCGACATGGGCGCCAAGGTGCTCGAGGCACACAGCGAAATCGACGAGATCAAGTTCTCCATGCCCAACAAGCACCACTTCCTGGTGGACCTCTCGCCCTTCGGCCTGGACAACCCCAACGAGGTCTTCTTCGCGGCAGACCGCCCGTACGGCCTGATCGAGGCCACTGTCCAGCGCGAGGATGCTGCGGCAGCCCCGGCCGCCTGGTCCGGCATCGCCGGCTTCTGCTAAAACACAACACCCACAGGGTTTCGGCGGGCCCAGCCACGCACCGCATGACTGGGCCCGCCGGGGCCACCCCACAGCTTTCACCTTGTTAGCCAGACACCAGTTAGCCAGACGATGACGTCTGCCATGAACCAAGAAAGTCTGCCATGAACACCAAGAAGAAACTGGCCCCTGCAGCCGCCGAAAAAGGTGCACGGCCTTCACGCCCCGAGGACCAGCGCCTCCCGATCGGAAGCATGTTTGCCTACGGCTTCCAACACGTCCTCACCATGTACGGCGGCATTATTGCCCCTCCCCTGATCATCGGCGCAGCCGCAGGAATGAACTCCCAGGACATCGGCCTGCTCATTGCGGCCTGCCTTTTCGTGGGCGGCCTGGCCACCATCCTGCAGACCGTGGGCGTCCCCTTCTTCGGTTCGCAACTGCCGCTGGTACAGGGCGTCTCCTTCGCCGGAGTCTCCACCATGGTGGCCATCGTCCATGGCGGCGGGGGAATCCAGGCCGTCTTCGGTTCGGTCATCGCGGCTTCCCTGATCGGCCTGCTGATCACGCCGCTGTTCTCAAAGATCATCAGGTTCTTCCCGCCCGTCGTCACGGGCACCGTGATCACCACCATCGGCCTCACCTTGATGCCCGTCGCCGCCAACTGGGCCATGGGCGGAAACAGCAAGGCGCCCAACTACGGCAGCGTCGCAAACATCGGCCTGGCAGCAGCCACCATGGGCATCGTCCTGCTCCTGAGCAAGGTGGGCAGCGCCGCCATCTCCCGACTGTCCATCCTGCTGGCCATGGTCCTGGGCACGCTGATCGCCTTCGTCTTCGGCATGGCGGACTTCTCCAGGGTGGGCCAGGGCGAGATTGTCGCGTTCCCCACCCCCTTCGCCTTCGGACCGCCCACGTTTGAGCTTGCTGCCATCATCTCCATGCTGATCGTCATCCTGGTCACCCTCACGGAGACGTCCGCGGACATCATCGCAGTGGGCGAGATTGTGGGCACCAAGGTGGACTCCAAGCGGATCGGCAACGGCCTGAGGGCTGACATGCTGTCCAGCGCCGTCTCCCCGCTGTTCAACTCCTTCACCCAGAGCGCGTTCGCCCAGAACGTGGGGCTGGTGGCCATCACGGGCGTCAAGAGCCGGTTCGTGGTCAGCGCCGGCGGCGTGATCCTGGTGGTACTTGGCCTGCTGCCGGTCCTTGGCCGGGTGGTCGCAGCGGTGCCGACGCCTGTCCTCGGGGGTGCCGGCGTCGTGCTCTTCGGCACGGTGGCGGCCAGCGGCATCCGGACCCTGTCCAAGGTGGACTACAAGAACAACATGAACTTGATCGTGGTGGCCGCCTCCATCGGCTTCGGCATGATTCCCATCGCCGCCCCGGCGTTCTACGACAAGTTCCCGTCCTGGTTTGGCACCATCTTCCACTCCGGCATCAGCTCCGCGGCCGTGATGGCCATCCTGCTGAACCTGCTGTTCAACCACCTGCGGGCGGGCAATTCGGATAACCAGTCGGTGTTCGTGGCCGGCACTGAGCGGCTGGTGCGGGCGGAGGACCTCCGCTGCCTGGCCGAAGGCGACCGCTTCGAAAACGGCCGGCTGATCGATTGCGACGGCAAGGAAGTCGCCGTCCAGGCATCAGGGAAGGCATCAGAGCACTGACCTCCCCTGCAACATACGACGGCGGCGGCCCACTCCGAAAAGGAGGGGCCGCCGCCGCGCGTGGTTGGCGCAGTCCGGACAGGACAGGTGGCTTAGGTGCGGTTGAGCTCGCGGGAGATGGCCTCAGCCGCCTCGCGGAGGACGGGTACGGCCTTGTCGGCGAAGTCCTCGTCCACCCGGGAGACCGGACCGGACACGGAAATCGCACTCGGGGTGGGGGCGTTGGGCACTGCCATGGCGAAGCAGCGGACACCCAGCTCCTGCTCTTCCTCATCGATCGAGTAACCGCGCTCGCGGATCAGCTTGAGGTCGGCCAGGAGTTCGTCCACGTCCCCGATGCTCTTGGCAGTGGGGGTAGGCATTCCGGCGCGGGCCACGATGCCGCGGACAGTGTCGTCATCGAGCTGGGCCAGGATGGCTTTTCCGACCCCCGTGGCATGGGTGTGGGCGCGCCGGCCCACCTCGGTGAACATGCGCATCGAATGCAGCGAGGGAACCTGGGCCACGTAGATCACCATGTCCGAATCCAGCACGGCCATGTTGGAGGTCTCCCCCAGCCGGTCCACCAGGACCTTCAGCTGCGGCTGGGCCAGGGCGCCGAGCTGTTTGTTGGCGCCCTCCCCCAGCCTGATGAGCCGGGGACCCAGGGCGTAGCGCCGGTTGGGCAGCTGGCGAATGTAGCCGAGCGAGACCAAGGTGCGGAGCAGCCGGTGGATGGTGGGCAATGGCAGGTCCGTGGAGGACGAGAGCTCGCTGAGCGTCACGTCGCCGCCGGCATCGGTGATGAGCTCCAGCAGTTCGAAAACGCGCTCCACCGACTGCACCCCACCAGAGGCTTTTTCTGCCATTCCGTTGTCTCCTATGGCTCGGAATCCGACAACTCTTATCCGCATCGTGAAAAGAATTGCTTAGAACACCCAAGATACAGCACAGAGGTTTCCCCGGCGACGTCCGCCTTCGGTCGCAATCGGAGGGCTTGTATTTCCATAAAGTAGATAATAATATCCATAATACGAAAACATTCGGTTTGAAGCAGCAACAGGCCAAGGCCCTAACAGGAGGACATTCAATGGCGAACCCGAGCCCCGGAAATTCGATCACCCTGCGCGTGGAAGCACCGTCAAGCTTCAGCGCCACCAGCGAGCTGGCCGCAGCCGTGGGAGCCGCCGGCGCCGCGATCACCGCCCTCGACGTGACCGAATCCCACCACGAGACCCTGGTTGTTGACGTCACCTGCAACACCACCGACGACGCCCACGCCGCCCGCGTCAAGGACGCCCTGGACGCACTCGACGGCGTCACGGTCCAGCACGTCTCCGACCGCACCTTCCTGATGCACCTCGGCGGCAAGCTCGAGGTTGTCCCCAAAGTAGCCCTGCGCAACCGGGACGACCTCTCCCGCGCCTACACTCCCGGCGTCGCCCGCGTATGCCTGGCCATTGCCGAGGATCCCGCGGCAGCCCGCAACCTCACGGTCAAGCGCAACACCATTGCTGTTCTCACCGACGGTTCGGCCGTCCTGGGGCTGGGCAATATCGGCCCCGCCGCCGCCCTCCCCGTGATGGAAGGCAAGGCTGCCCTGTTCAAGCAGTTCGCCAACGTGGACGCCTGGCCGGTCTGCCTGGACACCCAGGACACCGAAGAAATCATCATGATCGCCAAGGCCATGGCACCGGTCTACGGGGGCATCAACCTGGAAGACATCGCCGCCCCGCGCTGCTTCGAGATCGAGAACCGGCTGCGCGACGAGCTGGACATCCCCGTGTTCCACGATGACCAGCACGGCACCGCCATTGTCACCCTCGCCGCCTTGGTCAATGCGCTGCGCGTGGTGGACAAGAAGCTGGAGGACGTGAAGATCGTGGTTTCCGGCGTCGGCGCCGCCGGCTCCGCCATCATCCAGCTGCTCAAGGCGCAGGGTGCGCGGCACATCATCGCCGCCGGCCGCTCCGGCGCCATCCACGCAGGAGAGAAGTACGACGACGAGCACCGCAGCTGGATTGCCGCGAACACCAACGAAGAGGGCTTCTCCGGAACCCTGCACGACGCCCTCAACGGTGCCGACGTGTTTATCGGCGTCAGCGCACCGCACGTGATCGGCGAAGAACAGGTGGCGTCCATGGCGGAGAACGCCATCGTCTTTGCGATGGCCAACCCCACCCCGGAAATCGACCCCGTCATCGCGTCCAGGCATGCGGCAGTGGTGGCCACCGGGCGCAGCGACTTCCCCAACCAGATCAACAACGTGCTGGCATTCCCGGGCTTCTTCCGCGGCCTGCTGGATGCCGGAGCCTCGGACATCACGCCGGACATGCTGGTGGCCGCCGCGGAGGCCATTGCCAACCGCGTGGCTGACGATGAGCTCAATGCCAGCTACATTATCCCCAGCGTCTTCGATCCCCATGTGGCTGCCGACGTTGCCGCAGCGGTGGCCGCGGCCGCCCGGTCAGCCCGCGTTGCAACGGCTGAACCGGCCGATTCCGCCACGGAACCAGCAGCAGCACTGGCTTCCGCCTGACCGCCCGACTTCCAGCCAAAGGAAAGGACCAGAAATGGCCATCACCGTCACAGATCCCCGGCCCATCGCCCGCGCAGAGGAGATCCTCACGCCCAAGGCACTGGCCTTCATCGAGGAGCTCCACACCCGGTTCGCCGGCACCCGCAACGAGCTGCTGGCGGCCCGCGCCGCCAAGCGGCAGCGGGTGGCCGAGAACGGAAAGCTGGATTTCCTGCCGGAGACGCAGGACGTGCGCGACGGCGACTGGAAAGTTGCGCCCGCACCGGCGGCTTTGCAGGACCGCCGGGTGGAGATGACCGGGCCCGCGTCACCGGCGAAGATGGCCATCAACGCCCTGAACTCCGGCGCCAAGGTATGGCTGGCGGACCTCGAAGACGCCAGCACTCCCACCTGGGCCAACGTCATCGACGCCATCCTGAACCTCCGTGACGCCGCCCAGGGCACCCTCAGCTACACCTCGGACGAAGGCAAGGAGTACCGGCTCCGCAGCGACGCGCCGCTCGCCGTCGTGGTGGCCCGCCCCCGCGGCTGGCACATGCAGGAGAAGCACCTGCTGGTCAACGGCGAACCCGCGGTAGGTGCGCTGGTGGACTTCGGGCTGCACTTCTTCCACATCGCCAAGCAGCTGGTCCTCAACGGGCAGGGCCCGTACTACTACCTGCCCAAGATGGAGAGCCACCTCGAAGCACGGCTGTGGAATGACGTGTTCGTCTTCGCCCAGGACTTCCTGGGACTGAACCAGGGCACCATCCGCGCCACAGTGCTGATCGAGACCATTCCGGCCGCCTTCGAAATGGACGAGATCCTGTATGAACTCCGGGACCACGCCTCCGGCCTGAACGCCGGCCGCTGGGACTACCTGTTCAGCATCATCAAGTACTTCCGTGATGCCGGCGAGGAATTCGTCCTGCCGGACCGTGCCTCGGTGGTGATGACCGCGCCCTTCATGCGCGCCTACACCGAGCTCCTGGTCAAGACCTGCCACAAGCGCGGCGCCTTCGCCATGGGCGGCATGGCTGCGGTCATCCCCAACCGCCGCCACCCCGAGGTCACCGAAGCCGCCTTCGAAAAGGTGCGCGCGGACAAGACCCGCGAGGCGAACGACGGCTTCGACGGGTCCTGGGTGGCGCACCCGGACCTGGTGCCCACCTGCCGCGAGGTCTTTGACTCGGTGCTCGGCGACAAGCCCAACCAGGTGGACAAGCAGCGCCCGGAGGTCAACGTTACGGCGGAACAGCTGCTGGATGTCTCCTCCGCCGAGGGCCAGGTCACCGAGGCAGGGCTGCGGCTCAACCTCTATGTGGCCATTGCCTACACGGCCGTGTGGCTGTCCGGGAACGGCGCCGTGGCCATCCACAACCTGATGGAGGACGCCGCCACCGCTGAAATCTCCCGCTCGCAGGTGTGGCAGCAGATCCGCAACAAGTCAGTCCTGGCGGACACCGGTAACACCGTCACCCGCGAACTGGTGGAGCGGATCCTAAACGAGGAGACCGAGCGGCTCCGCACCGAGTTCGGTGACGAGGCCTTCCGCCGCTACTACCAGCCGGCCAGCGAACTGATCGCGGACATCTGCCTGTCCGAGGACTACACCGACTTCCTCACCACCCCGGCCTACGAACTGGTGGGCTGAGGCATGGCAGCATCACCCAAAACGTCACTGACCGCCGGAGACCTGGCGGCCATCGACGGGCAGCTGGCCGCCACGGACCGGCTGCTGGAGCAGAACTACCCGGGCGACGACGGCTCGCGCCAGCCCGTCCACACGGTGTACGTGCCCGCGGACCGGTTCACGGCGTCGTTCGCTGCCGACTGGGGCGCCGAGGCGCTGGCCACGGCCAACGCCCACGGCGGCCTGGAAAAGCTCGGCGCGCTGCTGGACCAGGACGCGGCGCTGGCGGAGGCCGTTGCCCCCCGCGTGGAAGCAAAGCTTGCCGGCGAGCCGATCGAGGACCTGCGCCTGGACTTTGAGGACGGGTTCGGGGACAGGGGCGACGACGCCGAGGATGCCGCCGCGGTTGCTGCGGCTTCCGCTGTGGCCGGCGCAGTCGCGGCGGGCACTGCGCCCCCGTTTATTGGGATCCGGTTCAAGTGCTTTGAAGCTCCTACCCGCGCCCGCGGACTGCGCACCCTGGACCTGTTCGTTTCGGGCCTGGCCGCAGCGGGCGAACTGCCCGAAGGCCTGGTCCTGACCCTGCCCAAGGTGACCACCGTGGCCCAGGTCCAGGCGATGGACTACGCCGTGTCGCGGCTGGAGGAAGTGCACTCGCTCCCGGCGGGAAGGCTCCGCTTCGAGGTGCAGGTGGAAACGCCGCAGCTGATCCTCGGCCCGGAAGGGACATCGCCGGTGGCGCAACTGCCGCACGCCGTCCCGGGCCGGATCAGCGGGCTGCACTACGGCACGTACGACTACTCCGCGTCACTGCAGATCTCAGCCGAATACCAGTCCATGGAGCACCCCGTGGCCGACTTCGCCAAGGAAGTCATGCAGCTGGCCGTGGCCGGAACCGGTATCCGGCTCTCTGACGGGTCCACCAATATCATCCCGGTGGGGGACAACGTGGAGAACGCCTGGCAGCTGCACGGCCGGCTGGTCCGCCGTTCGCTGGAGCGCGGCTTTTACCAAGGCTGGGACCTGCACCCGGCCCAGCTGCCCAGCCGGTTCGCCGCCACCTATGCCTTCTACCGGCAGGGCCTTCCGGCCGCCGCGGCCCGCCTGCGCAACTATGTGGAGCGGACCGAGGGCGGCGTGATGGACGAACCCGCCACGGCCCGCGCCCTGGCCGCCTTCGTCCTGCGCGGCGTCCAGTGCGGCGCAGTAGGTGCCGAAGAAGTCCAGGCGCTTGCCGGCGTCGGAATTCCGCAGCTTACCGGGCTGGCGCACCCGCGGCTCGCCACCACTTCCAACTCCTAACTAAGGATCTCTCTTCATGGGCAAGTACTACTCCCCCACCGGCGGGCTGCCGCCGCAGACGCACCTGACCACCGAGCGGGCCATTGTCACCGAGGCGTACACGGTGATTCCGAAGGGCGTCATGACGGACATCGTCACGTCCAACCTGCCGGGCTTTTCGAACACGCGCTCCTGGATCATCGCCCGCCCCATCTCCGGCTTCGCCACCACCTTCTCGCAGCTGATCGTGGAGATCGGCCCGGGCGGCGGTGCCCCCAAGGCCGAGTTCGAGGCAGGGGTGGAAGGCGTCATTTTCGTGACCCGCGGCAAGGTCAACCTCACCCTCGACGGCGAACTGCACCAGCTGGAGGAAGGCGGCTACGCCTACCTGGCGGCCGGGTCGGAGTGGGGCCTGGAAAACGTTTCGGACGACGAGGTGTCCTTCCACTGGATCCGCAAGGCCTACGAACGGCTCGAGGGCTTCGAGGCCAAGTCCTTCGTCACCAACGAAAAGGACGTGGAGCCCACGTCCATGCCGGACACCAACGACGTCTGGAAGACCACCCGTTTCACGGACTCCAACGACCTGGCCCACGACATGCAGGTGAACATCGTGACCTTCCAGCCGGGCGGCGTCATCCCGTTCCCGGAAACCCATGTGATGGAACACGGCCTGTACGTCCTGGAGGGCAAGGCCATGTACCTGCTGAACAACGACTGGGTTGAGGTGGAGGCCGGCGACTTCATGTGGCTGCGCGCGTTCTGCCCGCAGGCCTGCTACGCCGGCGGCCCCGGCGAATTCCGCTACCTGCTCTACAAGGACATGAACCGCCAGGTGAAACTTACCTAAGCACCACCCGCCCAACTGGGTAGCAGTAGGTGTCGTTATGGAGCCCCAGAACGACACCTACTGCTACTTACATGGCTCAGGCGCCCGGGTTGAGGACCACCTTGATGCAGCCGTCCTGCTTCTTCTGGAACTTCTCGTACAGGGCAGGTGCACCTTCCAGTCCCGAGCGGTGGGTGACCAGGTCCATGACACCCAGCGGGTCGGCGTCGTCCTCTACGAGGGGCAGCAGCGTATCCGTCCAGTTGCGCACGTTGCACTGGCCCATGCGAAGTTGCAGCTGCTTGTCGAACATGGTCAGCAGCGGCAGCGGGCTGGCCGTTCCGCCGTACACACCGCTCAAGGAGACCGTCCCGCCGCGCCGCACGGCGTCGATGGAGGTATGGAGCGCGGCCAGCCGGTCAACGCCGCCGGTCTCCATCGCTTTCTGGGCGAGCTTGTCCGGCAGGAGTCCCAGCGCCTGGTGGGCGAAGCCGGCCAGCGGTGACCCGTGGGCTTCCATTCCGACGGCGTCAACCACCGCGTCCGGTCCCCTTCCGTCGGTCATCTCCCGCAGTTCGTCCGCAATGTCCTTGCTGTAATCAAAGGTCTCCACCCCGTGGCGGGCCGCCATCTCCCGCCGTTCGGGAACGGGATCCACACCCACCACGCGGAATCCCCGCTGCACACCGATCCGGCTGGCGAATTGGCCCACCGGCCCCAGGCCGAAGACCCCGAGCGTTCCGCCGGGCGGCACGTTGGCGTACTCCACCGCCTGCCAGGCGGTGGGCAGGATGTCCGAAAGGAAGAGGTAGCGTTCGTCCGGAAGCTCTGATCCCACCTTGACCGCACCGTAGTCGGCGTGCGGAACCCGCAGGAATTCGGCCTGGCCGCCGGGAACGGACCCGTAGAGCTCGGAGTAGCCAAACAGGGCCGCGCCGGACCCTTTCTCCCGCACCTGGGTGGTCTCACACTGGGACTGCAGGCCCTGCCTGCACATGTAGCAGGAACCGCAGGCGATGTTGAACGGGATCACCACGCGGTCACCCTTGCGGAGGTTGGTGACGCCGCTTCCCACTTCCTCCACAATGCCCATCGGTTCATGGCCGATGACATCGCCCTTGTGCATATACGGCCCCAGGACCTCGTAGAGGTGGAGGTCGGAGCCGCAGATGGCGGTGGAGGTGATCCGGATGATTGCATCGGTCGGTTCCTGGATCACGGGATCGGGTACTTCCTCCACGCTTACCGACCGTTTTCCCTGCCACGTCAGTGCTTTCACAGTCTCCCTTTCGCTCTGTCTTGCCCCCGGGGTCTCTCCGGAGGGCGGCCAGGACGCCCGCAGGCACCCTTTCTTCGACGCTATCGGTTTTACGCGAAAAAAGTAAGCATGCTGATGAAACCTTGTGGCCGCCGTCGACTGCTCCTAGCGTAGGAAGGGCAGGGAAGAAGACCACGCGAAAGGAACGCCATGTCGCTGTACCAGCCGGAACCGGTCGAAATCTCCACCCGCATGCGTCCGGGTGAATGGACGGAGGACAGCTTGGTGGAATTGGTCAACAGCTACCGCACGCGGATTGCAGAAATGGGTGCACCCGCATCAGAGGTGGCCACGGACATCGAGCGGAACGACGACGGTTCGGTGAAGGTGGTGGTGTCATGGGTCAAGCCCGCCATCGCAGGCGACGAGGAATCAGTGCCCGGCGGCCAGCCGCTCTGAATGCCGGACGCCGTGGCTGTCAAGGGTTCGGCTGGAGGGCGAGCAGCCGGCCAATGGCACTGGAGCCCAGGTTTTCCAGCAGGTGGCGCGGCCCGTCATAGACCTCCACTGCGCCGGCCTCGCGCAGCTGGCTTGCCTGGATTCCCCCGCAGGTAACACCGATGGACGGGATTCCCAGCGCCGCTGCCGCCTTCATGTCCCACACCGCGTCGCCGACATAGACGGCATCTGCCGCGTCAACGCCCACCGCAGCCAGGGCCGCTTCCAGGATGTCCGGCGCAGGCTTGCTTTCCTTCGCATCGTTCGCGCTGGTGGCGGCATCGATGAAGGAGTCGGCGTCCAGCACGGAGCGCATCACCTGCAGGTCCCGCTCCCGCGCCGAGGATGCCAGCGCCACCGCCAGGCCGCCGGAATGGCACTGGCCCAACAGTTCCTTGCCCCCGTCAAAGGCGCGGAGCGAGGGCCAGTGTGAGGCATACAGGGCGCCATGGCTGGCCATGATATCCCCATCCTCGTCGCGGTCCCGGTCCGCCGGGAGGAGGTTGTCCACCAGCCGGGCACCACCCATGCCGACGAGCTGGTGGATGGCCGCCATGGACACGTCGTGGCCGTACTGGCGGAACGCGCCCCACCAGGCGATGGTGTGGATATAGGACGAGTCGATCAACGTCCCGTCTACGTCAAAGAGGACCCCCCGGCGCGTGCCGCCAGGGGGTGTCGTGGTATCCGGCATCAGCCCACCGCTGCCCGTCGCACGTCCGGCGCCTTCTTCCGCCGGGCCGCCTCCTCCTTAGGAGAGTTGACGGTGCGGACGCGGTCGCGGATCACGGATCCAGCCCCGTCCAGGCTCTTGTCCCGAATGAGGCCCGTGCCGGCGATTTCCCGGGCCATGGCAACGCCTGCCACAGCAGCCCTCTTGGTGGGGAAGGTCACCGAAATGGCCATCAGGTTCCCGCTTCCGTCCATCATCCTGATCCGGTATCCACCATCGGGGGCGTCAACGAGTTCAAAATATCCGGCCATAACTATCACTCCTCCATCAATCACGGCGCTGTGCTTGGGAGCACTCCATGAGGTGTTAGTAAGTATACTTATCTATCCTGCGAAGGAGAAGTTACAGCCCCGGTCCGCGCCGCCTCAGCGCGAATCCGCCCCTTCCGGCGGAATGGGGGTGTCACTGCGCCGAACCGTATCCTGATGCAGCTCCAGGGCGCTAGTCACAAGGGCAAAATGGCTGAAGGCCTGCGGGGTATTGCCCAGCTGTCGCTTCGCTTTCACTGCCCATTCCTCGCTCAACAGCCCCACGTCGTTGCGCAGGTCCAGCAGCCGCTCAAAGAGTTCGCGGGATTCCTCGGGGCGGCCCGCACCCAACAGCGCCTCCACCAGCCAGAACGAGCAGGCCAGGAACACGCCCTCATCGCCCGGCAGGCCGTCGTCGCTCTGTTCCGGCCGGTACCGCAACACAAAGCCGTCCTGGGTCAGCTCCCGCTGGATTGCCTCGATGGTCCCCACCACCTTGGGATCATCGGGCGGCAGGAAACCCACCCTGGGGATCAGCAGCAGGCTGGCGTCCAGCTCGGGACGGCCGTAGGACTGGACAAACGTGTTCCGGCCGGCGTCGAAGCCGTTGGCCATGATGTCCCGGCGGATCTGGTCCCGCAGCGACTCCCAGCGCTCAACGGGGCCCGGCAGGCCGGACTCGCGCACGCCCTTCACCATCCGGTCGGCGGCGACCCATGCCATGACCTTGGAGTGCGTGAAATGCCGGCGCGGTCCCCGCATTTCCCACAGCCCGTTGTCCGGCTGGTCCCAGATGGTTTCGAGGTGTTCCATCAGCGCAACCTGCACGTCCCACGCCTCATCAGTGTGCTTCAGCAGCGAGTTCCGCGTCAGCGCCAGGCAGTCGAGGACCTCGCCCCATACGTCCAGCTGGAACTGCTCGGCGGCTGCGTTCCCGATCCGCACCGGTACCGAGTTCTCGTACCCCTTCAACCACGTCAATTCCATCTCCGGCAGCCGCCGTTCGCCGTGGATCCCGTACATGATCTGCAGGTCCGCGGGATCACCGGCCACGGCCCGGAGCAGCCAGTCCCGCCAGGCGGCGGCTTCCGCGGTGTAGCCGGCAGCCAACAGCGCCTGCAGGGTCATGGTGGCATCCCGCAGCCAGCAGTAGCGGTAGTCCCAGTTGCGCTGGCCCCCCGGCTGCTCCGGCAGTGACGTTGTGATTGCGGCCACGATGCCCCCGGTGGGGCCATAGGTCAGCGCCTTGAGCGTTATCAGGGAGCGGACCACGGCCTCCTGGTACTTCCCTTTGACAGTGCATTGCGAGGACCAGCCCCGCCAGAACGCAAAGGTGCTGTCAAGGACTGCTTCCGCTTCCACGGATACCGGGCGTCCCACATGGCTGGGCGCCCAGGTCAGCACGAACGGCACTTTCTCGCCCGCGTTGATGGTGAAGTCGCTGACCGTGTGCATGTTCTCGCCATGCAGCGGCGCCGGAGTGACCAGGTAGACGGCATCGGGGCCCGCGATCGCGTGCAGCCCGCGCTTGTCCTTGCGCACCCACGGGATGATGTGCCCGTAGTCGAACCTCATGACCAGCTCGCCGTGCATTTTGACGCTGCCGCTGATCCCTTCCACAATCCGGACGATGTCGGCCACGGAATCGCGCGGCGGCATGAAGTCGGTGACGCGAACGGTTCCGTCCGGCGTCTCCCATTCGGTGTCCAGGATCAGGCTGCCGTCGCGGTAGCTCCGGCGCGTGCACGCACCGCCGCTTTCGGGCGCCAGGAGCCAGCGCCCGGAGTCCGGCGTGTCCAGCAGGGAATTGAAGCAGGCAGGGGAATCGAACCGCGGCAGGCAAAGCCAGTCGATCGAGCCTTCCTTGCTGACCAGTGCTCCGGTTTGAAGGTCGCCAACTACCGCATAATCTTCGATTCGCGCCATGACATTACCCTGCCACAGAGAGCTCCGAAGGGAAGGGGATGCCCAGGTGTAGCCTGAGGCAGATGGCAATCCACATCGGCACCTCCGGCTGGAGCTACGACCACTGGGAGAACGTCCTGTACCCGCCCGGGCTGCCCGTCCGGGACCGGCTCCAGTGCTATGTCGCCGAATTCAGCACGGTGGAACTGAACGCCAGCTTTTACCGGTGGCCCAGGGACACCACCTTCGCCGGCTGGAACAGGCGGCTGCCGCCGGGGTTCAGCATGTCAGTGAAAGCTCCGCGGGGACTCACCCATGCGCGCAAGCTGTATTCACCGGAAGTCTGGGTGGAGCGCATCGCCCGCTGCTGGCACGAACTCGGGGACAAGCGTGCAGTGCTCCTGGTCCAGCTGCCGCCGCAACTGGAGCGGGACGACGCCCGGCTGGACTACTTCCTCGCTGCCGTTCCCCCGTGGATCCGGGTAGCTGTGGAGTTCAGGCATCCCACCTGGGACTGCCCTGAGGTGTTTGCCCTCCTGGAGCGGCACCAGGCCGCCTACTGCATCATGAGCGGCGCCAACCTGCCCTGCATCCTGCGGACCACCGCCCCCTTCGCGTATGTCCGGCTGCACGGACCCGACCAGGAGCACCTGTACGGGGGCTCCTACGCCGACGCCGACCTCCACTGGTGGGCCGACCGGATCCGTGAGTGGGACGCCACGGGCATCGACGTCTACGCGTACTTCAACAACGACGGCGGCGGGAACGCCGTGCGGAACACCCGGACCCTGCGCGCGATCCTTGGCAACAACGGCTGATGCCTGACGCTGCCCTGTGGCAGAGTGGTGGCATGGACACGGCCCCGCAGAACCCAGCCCAGGACACGGCACGCCCAGCCGCGCGGAACACGAAGGGCTACGCCGCCCTTTCCGGAAGCCAGTTCTTCCGGCTGGCACACCGATTGTCGGACGCAGTCAACGACGTCCGGATCCAGCTCGCCAAGCGTTGGAACTTCGTGCCGCAGACCATCGCCTACCAGGGCTACGGCTCCACTACCCGGGTGCGCGTACTGGGCAGGGTACTGCTGACTCAGAAGCCACTGCCCGGAAGCAAAGCCGAGCACGCGGCCAGGAACGGCAACCAGAACGTCCGCGGCTGGCGGGCATTCACGGGCGTGCCGTTGCAGTTTTCCGACGTCGAAATCACCATCGGCGATGTGGTCACCCACGTCACGGCGGACCGGGGCGGACTGATCGACACCGAGGTTGACGTGCAGCTGTCCCCCGGCTGGCACACCGCGGTGCTTCGGGCTGAGGGGACCGATCCGGCGGAAGCGCTGATCCAGGTGATCGCCCCGGGCGTGGAGTTCGGCATCGTCTCCGACATCGACGATACCGTCATGGTCACAGCCCTCCCCCGGCCCTTCCTGGCCTTGTGGAACACCTTTGTGCTCAGCGAACGGGCGCGCATGGCCACGCCGGGAATGGCCGTGCTGCTGGACCGGCTGACCATCGAACACCCGGAAGCCCCGGTCATCTACCTGTCCACCGGCCCCTGGAATGCCGCCCCCACCCTGGCACGGTTCCTGACCCGCAACATGTACCCCAAGGGCGCGCTGCTGCTGACCGACTGGGGACTGACGCAGGACCGCTGGTTCCGCAGCGGCCAGGACCACAAGCACCGCAACCTGGAGCGGCTTGCCCAGGAATTCCCGGATATGCGGTGGCTCCTGATCGGTGACAACGGGCAGCATGACGAGGCCATCTACTCGGCCTTTGCCACCGAAAACCCGGACAAGGTTGCTGCCATCGCCATCCGCCAGCTGTCCGTCAGCGAGTCCGTGTTCGCCGGCGGCCACTCCGAGGACGGTGACCACACCACCTCCAGGGTGCCGTGGATCTACTCCCCCGACGGCGCCGGCATCGCAAAGCAGCTCGCCATGCTGGACCTGCTCCGGGGCTGACCCAGCCGCCCTCGGTTGCTAGGCGCTGGCACCCAGTGCCGCGCCGCCGTCGGGCGCTTCAGTGGGCTCTGCGCCTTCATCGGCCAGGACATCCGGGACCACCGCCTGGGCGATGGCAAGGTCAGCTGCTGCAGCCAGGTCGCGTTCCTCGATAAGTTCCTGGAACCAGAAATAGGAGGCCTTGGGCGTGCGCTCCAGCGTCTCGAAGTCCACGTGCAGGAGCCCGAACGGCTGGTTGTAGCCGGCGGACCATTCAAAGTTGTCCAGGAAGGACCACACGTAATAACCGCGCAGGTCCATGGACTCCGCCACGCCCCCGGGCGCCGTGGCCCGCAGCGCGGTTTCCAGATGGTCGGAGAGGTACTTCAGCCGGCGCTCGTCCGGGATGAAGCGGGTGTTGGTGGACTTGTCGCGGACGATGATGTCCTCGAAGCTCGCTCCGCCCTCGGTGATGATTACGGGAGGGAGGTTGGGGTACCGCTCCGCCATCTCCTTCAGCGCCACCGCCATGTACTCCGGCTTGACCGGCCAGCCGTAGGACGTGATGTCGGCTTCCGGCCAGGCTTCCACGTGGAACGGTGTTGTCCCGCTGCCGGTTGCGTTGAGGTCGCTGCCCATGGCCTCCGCCATGCTTGTCGGCACCGTACCGCCGCCGGGGCCAGCTGCAACCTTGGTGGGCATGTAGTAGTTGAGCCCGTAGAAATCCAGGGGCTGGGAGATGACCGCCATGTCCTCTTCAGGGTGCTCGAAGGAGCTGAAGAACTTGGCCGCGCGGATGAGGTCCGGGTACTTGCCCGTCAGGACGGGATCGGCGTAGAGCCGGTTCTGGCCCAGGTCCATGAGCCCGGCACTGATCCTGTCCAACGGGTTGATCGAGTTCGGCACCATGGGCGAGTACACGTTGGTCATGCCGATCTCGCCCGGCACTTTTGCCGCGCGCAGGGCCTGGACGGCGAGCCCATGCCCCAGCAGCTGGTGGTGGACGGTGGGGAAGGCGCCGAGGGCCAGCTCCTTCCCGGGTGAGTGCAGGCCGAATGCGTAGCCATTGGCGCTGACGGTGGCCGGCTCGTTAATGGTCACCCAGCGTGCCACCCTGTCACCGAAAGCCTCCGCCACGAGCGCGGCATAGTCCCCCAGGCGGTAGGCCGTATCCCTGTTCATCCAGCCGCCCGCTTCATCCAGCTCCAGGGGCGTGTCCCAGTGGTAGATGGTGGCCATGGGCGAGATGCCGTTGGCCAGGAGCTGATCCAGGAGCCGGTCGTAGAACGCCAGGCCTGCGCTGTTGGCCGGGCCGGTGCCGCCCGGCTGGATCCGCGGCCAGGCGAAGGAGAACCGGTACGAGTCAACGCCAAGCTGCTTCAGGAGCGCCACGTCCTGGGGCATCCGGTGGTAGTGGTCCGTGGCCACCACGGGACTGTGGTCCTCCACGATGGCACCGGGTTTGGCGGCGAACCTGTCCCAGCCCGCGGGCCCGCGGCCGTCCTCGTCCAGCGCCCCTTCGATCTGGAATGCTGCGGTTGCGACGCCAAGCGTGAACCCCGGAGGGATGAGCGCTGCGAGGTCCTTGGCGGAGATATGCATTGGGTCCAGCCTTTTGGTCACGGTGGTTAGGGTACGTCTCAGGATGGCACAGCGGAGGACTGCCGGGCAGCAACCCGCTAGCCGGGACGGGGGTCACTGCGATCCAAAGAGGAACTCCTTGGCGTGCGCCACTGCCTTGCGGAAGGCATCATTGCGCAGGGTCACCAGGTGTTCCGTATCGCCGTCGGACGGCTCCAGGTAGCCGGTGAATCCGGGCCGCAGGACCCAGATGTCCCCGGCTGGCGGGAGGTAGAACACACCGAAGGAGCGCTGCTGCGTCTCGTCGGCGGTCCAGACCGGGACCACCGCCAGCGCAGCACCCGTGGCGGGGTTGATCCACTGCGCCCGCGGCAGTGGCTGTTCATGCGCTTCCGGGTCCAGGAAGGGCGCCGTTCCCTCGCCCCACCGCTGCTCAAAGCGCTCAAAAAATGCAGGAATAAGGTGTGAATCGTAGCGCCGCCAGTCGCTCATGCAGTCTTCCGCCTCCTTGGCTGAATGGCCCTGCCCCTGTTCAGGACCAGGGCCCGCTTTCCCACCGCACCGGGGTGACGCGGATGGCTGGTCCGGACGGGCCGCCACTCCTGCGGACTTTCCGGACCGGAATAATGGTGGGCGCCGCTGCCGCCAGCGTCCTGTCATAGTCGGCGCGGCGCACCGGGTCACGCAGCACGTTGAATGCCTGCATGATCCGGAGAAGTTCGTCCCCCTGCCCGGAGTGGCCCGTCGTCCCAGGCGTGTCCCCTATCGTTTCCGTGACCCCGTACGCGCGCCCGCCGTCCAGGTCCGGATGGTGGCTGCGCATGAGAGCCCGGTACGCGCGGGAGATTTCCTGCCGGCCGGCATCCCTGCCTACGCCCAGGATGGCGTAGTAGTCGGGAACTTCAGTCATCCCTGCCTCCTGTTTCGCCCGGCGCCCCTGTCGAAGGGCAGGGGCGCCCGGCACGAAAGCATGGTCCTAGCTCTTGATCTGGTGCTTTTCGCCCTCTTGCGTCTGGATCTCGATCCTGCGCGGCTTGGCCTGTTCGGCAACCGGAATCCGCAGGGTCAGGACGCCCTGGTCGTAGCTGGCCTTGATCTTTTCGCTGTCCAGGGTGTCACCGAGGATCAGCTGGCGGCTGAACACGCCACGGGGACGCTCAGAAGCCACCAGCTCCACGTTGGGCTGCGTGGGGTCCTGGCGCTCGGCCCGCACTGTCAGGACATTGCGTTCAACGTTCAGGTCAAGGGAGTCCACCTTCACAGCGGGAAGGTCGAACGCCACAACGAATTCCCCGTCTTCCTGCCAGGCGTCCATGGGCATGGCGGCCGGGCGGGCGGCGGTGCCAAAGACCTGCTGCGTGAGCCGGTCCAGCTCACGGAACGGGTCCGTGCGCATCAACATCATTTCCCACTCCTTAGCTTCCAGGTGTTGGATCTGTGGCTACCCACCACCTGCTTAATCTATGGTGGTGAATATAGATTTTTTATAGCACCCGTGCGAAACTGAAGCAAGATTCCGGCGGCGCGATTTTTGGGAGAGACAATGGCAGATCCTGTTGCGGGACGGGCCGGCCGCTCCCCCGGCCCGCGGGCCCTGTACGCCATCTCGGTGGCAGCGGAGCTGACGGGAACCGGGCAGCAGAACATCAGGCTTTACGAAACCAAGGGGCTGCTGACGCCGGCACGGACAGCGGGCGGCACCCGGCAGTACAGCGATGACGATATTGCCGTGCTGTTGCGGATCGGCGAGCTCCTGCAGGAGGGGCTGAACCTGGCAGGCGTTGCCAAGGTCCTGGAGCTGGAGGCGGCCAACGTGAAGCTGCACAGGGCGCTCCAGCGGGCCAGGTCGCGGCCACAGTGAAGGCAGTATCCCTGCAGGAGTTTACTCGTGCGGCGACTCGGCCCTTGACAGCTCCCCGGTGACCGGCTCCCCCGGAATCCTGGCGGTCCGCCAAGTGTCCAGCGCGATGACGCCGCCGAGGATCAGCAGCGACAGCGAGAACGACGCAAACGCATCCGTGGTCCAGTGATAGCCGAGGTACAGCCGGCTGACCACAGCGAGGACGATTCCGATTCCGGCTCCGACGAATCCAAACACTGCTGCCCGCGGGTTCCGGCGCCTGGAGAAGATGAGGTAGGTCCCCACCAGCAGGAAGTCGCAGGCTCCCAGGACGTGCCCGGACGGGAACGAGAACGTCTGGTCCGCACCAAACAGCATCTGGTCCACCGGCGGCCGGGAGCGCTGGACGATGTGGAGGATGATCTGCGAAATGATCACGCCGGTCAGCATGGCGGATGCAAGCAGGATGGGGCGCCAGGCGTGCTTCGCCGCGAATCCCCAGACAAGGATCACCACCAGCACGATGATGGGCAGTGCAATGGGGCCGAAGAACACCGCCAGGAAGATCATGATGGCAGTAACGGCGCCTGAACGCGTGGTGAGGAGCCAGTCATGCACGGGGACATCGGCGGCGGAAAGGCCGTCGGCCTGCACCACGCTGATCAGCGTGGCGATGAAGAGTGCCACCCCCACGACGGCCAGGATGATGGACGTCCGGTAAAGAGCGCGCCGGTCGGCAGGGTCCAGGTAGCGTTCCTCCACCACGAACTTCTCGTGGAAGACATGCCACCTGCCCGCCCTTCGGTCAGAGACTGCGGAACCTGCTGATTTCTGCGCCAATGTGCTGCCCGTCCCTATGCCGCGGAAGTTGCGTGCCGTGATGAATGCCTAGGGTGAAGATTATCCCGGGGTTGGGCCGTTCACTCCATCACGCGGTCAAAACGAGCCGGTGGTGAACTGCCAGCTCCGGCCCGCGAGCGGGTTTCCGGCCAGGTCCCGGATACCGGCAGTCCCCCCGGCAAGGGTCACGGTGTACCGGGTCTTGGCGGCCAGGGGCTCCTGCGGGTCCAGGATCCACTGGTTGGTGGTGCCGTTGCGGTAGGCCGATGCCGCCACCACGGCGCCGGTTGCGGAATTTTTCAGGGTGAACGTGGTGGTGCCCACGCCCTGGACTGCCTCGCTGAAGGTGGCGCTGATGTTGCTGCTCCTGCGGACCAGGAGGGCGTTGCTGCCCGGCGAGTAGCTGGTGACGGTGGGCGCCGGGCCGGTGGTGAACGTCCAGCTGGTGGACGCCAGCGGGGTGCCTGCGGCATCACGGACGGCCGAGGTTCCGCCGGTCAGGGTGGCCGTGTAGCTTGCGTCCGGAGCAAGGTTTGCTGCCGGATCAAGGGTGGCAGTCGTGGTGGTGGCGTTGTAGGTGACAGTGGCCGCGATGCTGCTGCCGGCCGCATTCCTGAGCACGAAGGTCCCGGCGGACACACCCTGCACGGCAGTGCTGAAGGTGGCTGCTACGTTCGCACCGGAGGCGGCTGCCGTGGCCTTGGGTGCCGGCGAAACGGACGTGACAGTGGGCGCAGGGGCAGGAGCAGTCACTGGAGCAGGAGCCGCTGCAGCGGTGTACAGCAGGCGGTTCGGGGTCCCCGCGGAAGCCCCGGCGATCACTCCGGGAGTGGCATTGGACACCAGGGCTGCAGCAACGTCAGCCGGAGTCAGGGCGGGGTTCTGCGACAGCATGACGGCGGCTGCTCCGGCGGTGTGCGGTGCGGCCATGGAGGTCCCGGACATGGATGCCGTGGCGGTGGTGGACGTGTAGTAGGCGGAGGTGATGCCCACGCCGGGAGCATAGAGGTCCACGCAGGACCCGAAGTTGGAGAAGGAAGCCTGCCGGTCGGCCGAGTCGCTGGCTGCCACGGTGATGGCCCCCGGGACGCGGGCAGGTGACGCGGTGCAGGCGTCCACGGCGGAGTTTCCGGCGGCAACCACGGTGGTGACGCCGTCGTTGAGGACTGCTTGGATGGCGGCGTCCACCGTGCTGCTGGCTGCCCCGCCCAGGCTGAGGTTGGCCACGGCGGGCGTGCCGGCGGCATGGTTCGCGGCGATCCAGTCCAGGCCTGCCACCACATCCGAGTTGTAGCCGGAGCCGGCGCAATCGAGCACCCGGACCGGTACCAGGGTGGCGCCCTTGGCCACGCCGTACGTGGTGCCGGCCACGGTTCCGGCCACGTGGGTTCCGTGGCCGTTGCAGTCAGTGGTCCCGTTGCCATCCGCCACGGCGGTCCAGCCTGCCGTCACCCGGCCCCCGAAGTCGGTGTGCGATGCCAGGATGCCGGTATCCACCACGTAGGCCCTCACACCGGCGCCGGCCGCTGCCCAGGAGTAGGAACCGGAGAGTGGAAGGGCACGTTGGTCCGTGCGGTCCAGGCCCCAGGGGGCGGGCTGCTCGGTCCCGGAAAGTTTGATGGGGGCGTCGGCCTCCACGGACAAGACCTTTCCGGATTTGGCCAGTGCGGCCGCCTGGGTGGGGGTGGCGGTGATGACAGCGCCGCGGATGGCGTGCTCGAAGGTGCGGCCGACGGCAAGGCCCTGGCCGCGCAGTCCGGCAACCTCTGCTGCGACGTCGGTGGTGGCGGCGTACTGGACGATGTAACGGCCGGCACCGGCAACGGGAGCGGGAGCGGGAGCGGGGGCAGCAGCCGCCGGTAGGGACGCCATGGAAAGGGCGACGGCGGAGAGCAGCGCCGTGAGGACAGGCAGCGCGAGGAAACGGGTACGAATTTTGGGGTCCTTCAGACGGCGGGAAAGGGGTGGCTGTACCAAAAGGATAGGAGCCGGAAGCACACGGCTTCCGGCTCCTTGGATGATCCTTCGCCAACCCTTGGCGGTTCCTGCGGACCGGTATCTATTCCTGGTTTTCTCCGGCGCTGGCGGCGGCCCCCACGTGGTTCCGCCAGCTGTGCTCGGGCTCGAAACCGAGCAGGCGCCGCGCCTTGTCGATGGAGAGTATCGTTTCGTGCTCACCCAGTTCCTTGGTCACCTTGACACCGGGGAAGACCTCGGCGGCCAGGCCGGCGCTTGACCGGCTCATGACCGTGTCCGCATTGGCGATGATGAAGGCTTCGAATCCCGGCTTGGCGTTCTCCAGTGCCCGCACTACTGCCTGCGCGCCATCCCGGCCGTCGATGTAGCCCCACAGGTTCCATTTCCGCAGGGTGGCGTCGGCATCGAAGGAGGGGAATCTGGCGTAGTCCGCCTCGTCCATGACGTTGGAGAACCGCAGGCCCGTGATGCTCAGCTCCGGATCCCACCGCGTCATTTCCACGGCCATCTGCTCCTCGAGGCGCTTCACCAGCGAGTAGGTGCTTTCCGGCCGCGGCGGGTATTCCTCATCCACCGGGATGTAGGGCGGGTCGATGTCGAACGGCAGGCCCAGCACGGTCTCGCTGGAGGCGTACACCACCTTCTTGATGCCGGCGCGCCGTGCGGCCTGGAAGACGTTGTAGGTGGAGAGCATGTTGTTCTCGAAGGTGGCTGCGTCCGGAAGGATGCCCGGGGCGGGAATGGCACCCAGGTGCACCACGGCGTCGAACCCGTCATGCCGGTCATCCACGCCCAGCAACGCGTCCACTACCTGGCCGTAGTTGCGCAGGTCCACCACCAGCAGCTCCGGACTCCGGGCACCCGCCCGGTCCAGGGTGAGGACCTGGTGGCCGTCATCGGCCAGCCGGCGCACCACATGCCGTCCCAGTTTTCCGCTTCCGCCTGTAACGGCAATTCTCATCACTGTTTCCTTTTGCTCGAGTGCGTTCACCGTGCGGTGTTTCGGTCAGGACGGGGGCCGCGGGGCTGCAAGGAACTGTTCGACGGCGGCGATCGCGAGGGCGGTAATCCCGCCCGGGTCCCCGCTGCCGTTGACGGACACAAGAATGCCCCTGCCCGCGTACACCGAGACTACTTCATGCGTCTGCCGGTGGTAGAGGTCCAGCCTGCGCCTGAAGACGTCAATGGTGTCATCCGTGCGCCCCTGCTCCAGGGCCCGGCGTTGCATGCGCTGCTCCAGTTCCGCGTCCGGTGCCTGGAGTTCGATCACGGCATCCAGCACATGCCCCTGGGCCGCAAGCATGCGGTCGAGTTCCGTTGCCTGGTGCGCTGTCCGCGGATAGCCGTCCAGCAGGAACCCTTGCACCGCGTCGCTCTCCAGGAGGCGGTCCCTGACCAGCGCGTTGGTGAGATGGTCCGGGACGAAATGGCCGTCGTCCAGGTACTTGGCGGCCTGGTTCCCCAGTTCGGTCTGCCGGGTGACGTTGCTGCGGAAAATGTCCCCCGTGGAAACGGCCGGGACCCGGAAATGCCGCGCCAGGTGTTCGGCCTGCGTTCCCTTGCCGGACCCGGGCGGGCCGATGATGAGCAGCCTGGTCATGTTCCTGTCCCTCCGCCGCCGGGCAGCCGTTGGTCCCAGGGCCAGCCCGCAGCAGTACCGGCGCCTGCTTCATTGTGCCGGTACTGCCTGGCCCCGCGCCAGCCTTCATCCCGTTCCAGGGCGGCGAATATGACGCTGTGGGCGTCCCGGGAATGTATATACTTCTGGTTATCGGTTTAGCAGCAGGCCGTTGGAAAGTTCGTCGATCCAGCGACCATCACCGGCCCCCACCCAGTTGCGGGGGTTCGCGTGTTGCCGGCTCGTTTTGACCTGAACGAATGGCACCAGAAAACCGTGGCCAGCGAGTCAACAGCAAAAACTGATACATCGATTACCGAGCATCTGCATGAACTAGTCCTCAACAGCTCCGACGTTGAGGACTTCCTTAATGAACTGGCACAAGTCTCCGCACGCAATCTCTCCGAGCCCGGCGACGAAATGCTGTGCGCCATCGCCCTTCTCCGGCAGCGCAAAGCCGCCACGGTGGCCAGCAGCAGCCAGGAGGCGAAGTCGATCGGACGGCTTGAGCACAGCTTCAGCGACACCCCGGGCCTGACGGCTTCCACCGTCCAGGAGATTGTCCATGCCCCGGACCTCACCGCCGACGGCCGCTGGCCGGACTACTCCACGGCCGCCATTGCCCAAGGGGTCCGCTCCGTGGCAGCGGTTCCGTTCCGGCTTGAAGGGGAAACCAAGGCGTCCCTGCTGCTGTACTCCCGCCGCGCACACCGGTTCGAAGGCCGGGTGCTGAAGTTCGCCGAGGATTTCGTCAGCCAGACATCGCTGGCGCTCCGCCTCGCGGTGCGGTTTGCCCATTACAGCGAGACGGCCGCGAACCTCCGGGCCACCCTTGAGTCCCGCACGGTTATCGACATGGCTGTGGGCATCATCATGGCCCAGAACCGGTGCAGCCAGCAGGACGCTTTCGACATCCTGAAGACCGCTTCCAGCACCCGCAACACCAAGCTGCATGACGTGGCAGCCGCAGTGGTCAACGCCTTGGGACAGGGACCGGCACGGACGCATTACGACGGTTAGCTTTACAACTGGTGCGGCCGTCCGCAGGCGGCTTTTCCGCCGGTAGACTGGTCCCAACTTTTCGCCGGGGGGCTTGATGGAACAGCAGCGTGTTTGCCTTGTCGTGGAAGATGACGACGATATCAGCGGACTGATCGAAGTGGTCCTGTCACAGGCGGGCTTTGAGGTCAGGACCGTGGGCACGGGGGCTGGGGCCATCGCCGCCGCGGCCGATCCCGCCATTGCCCTGGTGACCCTGGACCTTGGCCTGCCGGACATGGACGGGCACGTGGTGGCCCGCGCCATCCGGGAGGTCAGCAGCGCGCCCCTGCTGTTCCTGACGGCCCGTTCGGAGGGTGACGACGTTCTGGCGGGCATGGCATCGGGGGCTGCCGGCTACCTCACCAAGCCTTTCCGGCCGCGGGAGCTCAGGGAGCTCGCAGGACAGCTCGCAGCGTCAACGCCACCGGTTTCACAGGAGCCGCACATAACGGGCAAATCCTGCTGCTAAGTTCGCCTCCTAGAAATGAGGCATGACACCTCAGCAGCGATCAGCACGAAAACCCGGACGCGTCCGCCGGGCCGTCACGGCAGGAGCGGTAGCCTTCACACTGTCCGCCGGAGGGGCAGCCGCCTGGGCAGTTGACCGGTACGTTGTCCCGCACGTCGAGATCTCCGACGTCTCCGCCTACCAGGCCGGCCAGGCAGGCACGGCGGCGGACACCTCCGCCGCCTCCAGCGGCACCGGCGGCGCGGTCACCACCGACAGCACCCACGTCTCCGATTCTTCCAACATCTCGATCTCCAAGGTGACCACCGGCAGCGGTGACACCACGGTCACCTACTACGTTGCCGACGTCGTCCTGTCCGACGCCACGGCGTTGCAGTCCGCGTTCGCCAACAACAGCTTCGGCGAAAACATCACCGAAAACACGTCCGCCATCGCAGCGGACAACAATGCCGTGTTCGCCATCAACGGCGATTACTACGGCTTCCGCGATACCGGGATCGTCATCCGCAACGGCGTGGTGTTCCGGGATGCCGGGGCGCGCCAGGGGCTGGCTTTCTACCGGGACGGGACCGTGAAGGTCTACGACGAGACCACCACCACCGCCGCGCAGCTGGTGGCCGACGGCGTGTGGAACACCCTCTCCTTCGGCCCGTCCCTGCTGGACAACGGCCAGGTGGCGGCAGGGATCGAGGACGTGGAGGTGGACACAAACTTCGGCAACCACTCCATCCAGGGCGAACAGCCCCGCACCGCCGTGGGCGTCATCGACCAGAACCACCTGGTGTTCGTGGTGGTGGACGGGCGGAGCCCCGGCTACAGCGCGGGCGTGACCATGACCGGCCTGGCCGGGATCATGCAGGGCCTGGGCGCCACCACCGCTTACAACATCGACGGCGGCGGCTCCTCCACCATGTACTTCAACGGGTCCCTGGTGAACAATCCGCTGGGCCAGGACAAGGAACGCGGCACCTCCGACATCCTCTACATCGGGCAGTAGGAACAGCCATGGTCATCCTGATCCCGGCCTTCGAGCCGGACCGGCAGCTTCCCGCCCTGGTCCGTTCCATCCGCAGCACCAGGCCGGAGGTGCCAATCGTGGTGGTGGATGACGGCAGCGGGCCCGCCTTCCGGGACGTGTTCGACGACGTCAGGGCACTTGGGTGCCACGTCATCGGCTACGCCCGCAACCGGGGAAAGGGCTTTGCCCTCAGGGCGGGATTCGGCTTCATTGTGGACAACCTGCCCGGCCGGGACGTGGTGTGCGCGGACAGTGACGGGCAGCACACCGTGGCGGACATCCTGCGGGTGGCGGATTGGCTGCTGGCCAACCGGGACCTGGAATGGGGACACTCCACCATGGTGCTGGGCGCCAGGAGCTTCACCGGGAACGTCCCGGCCAGGAGCCGCCTGGGCAACACCGCCACCGGTCTGCTCTTTGCCCTGGCCACCGGCGAGCGCATTCCGGATACCCAGACGGGGCTCCGGGGCTACCCTGCCGCTATGCTTCCCTGGCTCCGCTCAGTCCAGGGAGACCGCTACGAGTACGAGTTGAACCTGTTGCTCGAGGCACAGAACAACGGCTATTCCATCGAATCCATCACCATCGCCACGGTCTACCTGGACCACAACTCCGGCTCGCATTTCCGGCCGTTCGCGGACTCGGCCAGGATCTATGCGCCGCTCCTGAAGTTCCTCGCCTCCTCCTTCACAGCCTTTCTGGTGGACACCGTGGTGTTTGTCCTGCTCACCGTGGCCATCGATTCCCTGCTGCTGGCGGTGGTCGGCGCCAGGGCCGTGAGCTCCGCGGTGAACTTCCTGGTCAACCGGCGGCTGGTGTTTGAGCGCGGCAGGGACAGTTCGGCCGGTAAGGCGGGCGTCCGCTACTTCAGCCTGGTGGCCGTGCTGCTGGCCGCCAACTTCGGGCTTGTCTGGGCCCTTGAAGCCGCCAGGGTGCCGGCCCTTCCGGCGAAAGTCCTGGCCGAGGCCGCGCTCCTTGCCGTCAGCTTCGCCGTGCAGCAGCGCTTCCTTTTTACCGGCCGGACCGCCACGGGAGCGACCGGCAGTTCCCGGTCCCGGACTCATATTTCCGCCTAGGGCCCGGCACAGCCCCGGCACAGTTTGGCCGGGCAATGTCAATACCAGCCCACCGTTACCACCCGGAGAACTTCACATGAACCAGCTTCTTTTCATCACCGCGGACCTCGCGGCCATCAGCATCCTCACCTTTGCCCTGTACCTGCGCAGGCACCGCCGCCGTGACCTGGTGGTGTCCTACCTGGGCATGAACGTGGGCGTCCTGGCCGTGGCCACGGCCCTTTCCGGTTCCGCAGCAGGCCTTGGCCTTGGACTGGGGCTCTTTGGGGTCCTGTCCATCATCCGGCTGCGCTCCACCGAACTGGCCCAGCACGAGGTTGCCTACTACTTCTCCGCCCTGGCCCTGGGCCTCATCGCCGGACTGGGAATCGAACCGCTGTGGCTGACCGGATCCCTGATGGGGCTGATCCTGCTGGTGATGTTCATCGGCGACCATCCGCGGGTACTGCCGGCCTACCGGCACCAGACAGTCATCCTGGACCGCGCCATTTCCGAAGACGGCGAACTCCGCGCCCGGCTGGAAGAGGTCCTCCACGGGAAGGTCCACTCGGCCACCATCTCCGAGCTGGACCTGGTGAACGACAAGACCATCGTGGACGTCCGGTTCGCCTACGCCCCGGCCGCAGTCCCTGCCATGCCCCGCCGTGCCTATGCCGGCCCCTCCCCTGCCCAGGCACCCGTCCAGGAAGCCGTCCAGGCAGGTGCCGCATGAGCACGCTGGTGGACACCGCCGTCGGCCACCTCGATTTCCTGCCGTCCGTCAGCCTTGAGGAACTCAACGCCCAGGCGGCCCTGCAGACGCGGGTGGACCGGAAGTATGTGGTTCCGCTTGAGGTGGCCGGCCGGCTGCTTGCGACCGTCCGCACCGGAATGCGCGTCCTGGACATGGCCGGCACCCGCAGCTTCGCCTACGACTCCGTCTACTTCGATACCGCCGCGCTTGACAGTTACCTGCTGGCTGCACACGGCCGGCGCCGCCGCTACAAGGTCCGCACCAGGACCTATGTGGACAGCGCTTTGAGCTTCCTTGAGGTGAAAACCGAGGGATCGCGTGAGGCAACGGTCAAGGAACGCATCCCGTACAGCCTTGGCGACCGGACCCGCCTGACCCCCGAGGGCCTGGCCTACATCCGGGAAACCCTCAGCGCATCCGGGATTGAAGTACCCGCACTGCCCCTGGAACCCGTGCTGGTAACCCGCTACGACCGAACCACGCTGTACCTGCCGGAATCGGGCAGCCGCGCCACCATCGACACCGACGTGATCTGGCAGCGTCCGGAGCACCAGCCCTGGGTCCTGCACGGCGCCGTCATCCTGGAAACGAAGTCGGGCTCCACGGCCGGGCCCCTGGACCGGCACCTCTGGGCCGCCGGCGTCAGGCCCTCCCGGATCTCGAAATTTGCCACCGGGATGGCGGCGCTGCGTCCCGGGCTTCCCGCCAACCGCTGGAACCGGACCCTGCGCCACCTGGCGCTGCGCCCCGTTCCGCCCGCCTGACCAACCCACACCGACTGCCTCCTGCCTTCCCCCACACGTCAAAGGACACCCCATGAAGAAAATCCGCTCCTACCTGTCAGTCGCTGCCCTGGCCCTCTCGCTTGGTCTCGCCGGCTGCTCCACCGCCGGCACCAGCACAGGCAGCACCTCGTCCGTCAGCGGCACCTCGTCCACCGCTGCAACCGGCGCCACTGCCGCCGTCGCCCTGGGTACCGTGGCGGAGGACACGCACTACGATGCCGACGATCTCACCTGGGATGCCGCCAGCGAGGTGGCCGTGGCCCTGGCGGACGGCGCCAGCAGCGTTGCCGCGGGGTCGGACGCCGTGAAGGTGGACGGCGACACGGTCACCATCAGCGCCGCCGGCAGCTACCGCCTCAGCGGGTCCCTGGCCAACGGCCGCATTGTGGTGGCTGCGGGCGATCAGGACACGGTCCGCATCATCCTGGACGGCGCCAGCATCTCAAGCGCGGACGGCTCACCGTTCGTGGTCCAGAGCGCCGACGAGGCCATTCTCTACCTGGCGGACGGCACCTCCAGCTCCCTGAGCGACGCCACCAACTACGCGGACCAGGGCACCGACGCGCCCAACGCCGCCCTCTACTCCAAGGCCGACCTGACCATCGCGGGCAGCGGATCCCTGAGCGTGGACGGCAACTTCAACGATGGCATCTCGTCGAAAGATGGGCTGGTCCTCGCATCCGGCAACGTCAGCGTGAAAGCAAAGGACGACGGCATCGTGGGCAAGGACTACGCCGTCCTGCTGGACGGGGCATACCAGGTGACCGCCGGGGACGACGGCTTCAAGTCCGACAACGACCAGGACGAGGGCCGCGGCTGGGTGCTGCTCAACGGCGGCACCCTGAACGTCTCCGCAACGGACGACGGCATCAAGGCCCACAACACGCTGACCATAGCGGGCGGGACCGCCACCGTCGCCAAATCCGAGGAGGGCCTGGAGGCCCAGCACATCGTGGTGTCCGGCGGCGCCACCACGGTCACGTCCAACGACGACGGCGTGAACGCCTCGGGCGGGTCTTCCACCTCCGGCGGGGGCGGCATGGGCGGCGGAGGCATGGAGGTGGGTGACTACAGCGTGGACGTCACCGGCGGCACCCTGACCATCAATGCGCAGGGTGACGGCCTGGACTCCAACGGCAACGCCGGCATCTCGGGTGGCACCGTGGTGGTCAACGGTCCTACAGCCAACAACAACGGCGCCCTGGACGTCAACGGCGAGCTGACGGTTACCGGCGGTACCGTTGCGGCGGCCGGCAGTTCGGGCATGGCGGTGGCACCGGGCGATTCCTCCACGCAGTCAGGCGTGCAGGTGACGCTGGGGTCCCCGGTTCCGGCCGGGACCGTGATCCAGCTTGCCGATTCGGCCGGCAAGGCGGTGGCGGCGTTCACCACCACCAAGGCCACGGCCTCCCTGGTCTTCTCCTCACCTGACATTGCCAAGGGACAGCAGTACACCGTCTACACCGGCGGCACGGCCACTACGGCCGCCGGGATCGGCGCCGGCAGCCTGGACGGGGCCAAGCAGGTGGGGACGGTGACAGCTGGCCAGTACACCGCGTCCCAGGGCCCGGGCGGCGGTGGCGGGCCGCGCTGGTAGTCCCGGAAAACAGATGGCGACGGCGGGAACCCGCCGTCGCCATCCGCGTTTGCCGATCGCTACTTCGAAAGGAAACCGAGCAGGGCCTCGTTGACCTCTGCGGCGTGGGTCCACAGCAGCCCGTGCGGGGCGCCCTCGATCTCAACGTACTCGGCGGCCGGCAGGACCTTGGCGAAAAGCCGGCCGGTGGAGTCGATGGGCAGGATATTGTCCGACGTGCCGTGCAGAATCAGTGCCGGAACGTCGATCTTCGGGATGTCGCCGCGGAAGTCCGTGATCCAGGTGGCCTGGGCGGCAACCAAGGCGGTGGCGCCCGCTCCGGCGGCCACGTTCCAGCTGGCGTTGACGGCCTCCTGGCTGAGGCGCGGGGTGCCCAGGAAGGTGTCGGAGTTGTAGAAGTTCTTGAAGAAGTCGCCCAGGAAAGCGTACGGGTCAGCCGTGACCGCCTCCTTGAGGCCGTCGAACACGTCCTGCGGGACGCCGTCCGGGTTGTCATCCGTCTTGAGCAGGAACGGCTCCAGGGATCCGAGGAATGCGGCCTTTGCAACCCGGGCCGATCCGTAATTGCCCAGGTACCGGGCCACCTCACCGGTGCCCATGGAGAAGCCCACCAGCACGGCGTCACTGAGGTCCAGGGCAGTCAGGAGCGTGTTGAGGTCCGCCGCGAAGGTGTCGTAGTCATACCCTTCGGTGGTCTTGCTCGATTTCCCGAACCCGCGGCGGTCGTAGGTGATCACGCGGTAACCGGCATCCAGCAGCGCAGTGGTCTGCTTCTCCCAGGAGGCCCCGTCCAGCGGGTAGCCGTGGATCAGCACCACAGGCTGCCCCGACCCGTGGTCCTCGTAGTAGAGCTCGATGTCAGTGCTGTTCTCGGTACCTACGGTGATCAAAGCCATGGAGGCGGTCCTTTCGAGGCTGTGGAATCGGTCCGGGCCGGGCAGTGCCTGGCCCTGCAGTTCCTACTCTAGGGGGGTCCGCCATGCCGGCCGCTACCGGGAAGGCTGCGGAAGTTCGCAGGATATCCGGGGGTTGGCGCCCATGTAGTTCAGTGGGCCTGCTGCGATGGTCAACGCTACAGTGCTGGCCTCGGCGCAATTCCCCGGCGCCGAGCCGAAGTAACCGCGCTGCCAGGCGGCCACGCCGCCGATGATCAGCCAGATGACGATAAGTGCTCCGAGAATCCGCATGATTCCTCCATGGCCGCGGCGGCTGTGGGATCAATTATGCGGCAAAAATGCACCTCCGGTCCCGGGTGGTTCCCGGTGCCGGAGGCGCATTTTTGTCAGGCGGTTTTGGCTAGGCGCGGGCAGCCTTGCCGGGCAGTGCCAGCTTGAAGACCTTGGCCCAGGACGACCCCACCTGCTTCAGCAGCGGGCCCGTGGTGTACTTCAGGCCGTAACGCTGGCAGATTTCGCGGACCCTGGGCGCCACCTCGGCGTACCGGTTGGAGGGCAGGTCAGGGAAGAGGTGGTGCTCGATCTGGTGCGAGAGGTTGCCCGTCATGAGGTGCATGAACTTGGAGCCCGAGATGTTGGCCGAGCCGATCATCTGCCGCACGTACCAGTCCCCGCGGGTTTCCCCGTCAACCATCTCTTCCGTGAAGGTGTCGGTTCCTTCCGGGAAGTGGCCGCAGAAGATGACCGCGTGGGCCCACACGTTGCGGACGGCGTTGGCAGTGATGGTGCCGAGCAGGGCCTGCTTGGCGGATCCGGTCAGCATGGCTACGGCGGGGGTGGCAGCGTAGTCCTTGGTGAACTGGGTGACAACCTTCTTGCCCAGCGCCTTGAGGTCCTTGAGCAGGGCCTCCTTGGACTTGGTGCCTTCCTTGTACTCGGTCAGCTCGAGGTCGTAGATGGCGATGCCCCACTCGAAGACCGGTGCCAGGATGGCGTTGAACAGCGGGTTGGCAAGGTTGATGGGCTTCCACGGCTGGTTCTCGTCCATCCGGAGGAGGTTGTATCCGACGTCGTTGTCCTTGCCCACCACGTTGGTCCAGCGGTGGTGCAGGTCGTTGTGGGTGTGCTGCCAGGACCGTGAGGGGGTGACGAAGTCCCATTCCCAGGTGGTGGAGTGGATGTCCGGGTCCCGCATCCAGTCCCACTGGCCGTGCAGGATGTTGTGGCCCAGCTCCATGTTTTCCAGGATCTTGGCCAGGCTGAGCAGGGTGGTGCCCGTGACCCAGGCGGCCTTGTTCTTGCTGACCAGCAGGGCTGCGCGGCCGGAGAGTTCCAGGCCGCGCTGGATCTTGATCATCCGGCGGATGTAGGCGGCATCCTCGGCCCCGCGCTTGCCCAGGATCTCGTCCCGGATGGCGTCGAGTTCGCGGCCAAGCTCGGCTACCTGTTCATCGCTAAGGTGCGCGGCGGCAGGCGGCCGGACGGCGGGGCTGCCGGATTCGGCCAGCTTGCCGGGCCGCGTCCGTGAGGTACCGGCGCTGGCTCCTCCGGCGGCAGTGGTCTTTGTGGGTGAGATGACAGACATACGTACTGCTCCTCAGAGTTCGAGGTTGACGGGCCCGGCGGCTGCCGAGACACACGTTTGGATCAGTTGGCCTGGTTCGCCGTGGATTTCCCCGGTCCGCAGGTCGCGGACCTGGCCGGCCAGGAGCGGTGTGAGGCAGCTGTGGCAGATGCCCATGCGGCAGCCGCTGGGCATCAGCACCCCGGCGTCCTCGCCGATATCCAGGATGGGGGTGTCGCCGTCGGCTTCCACCTCCCGGTCGGACGCTTCGAAGGTGACCAGGCCGCCGTCGTGTCCTACGCCGGCGTTGAAGGTGGTGTTGAAGCGTTCGATCATGAGGTTGCCGGCTTCCCCGGCAACGGCGACGTCGGTCCCCGGCGCCCGGGTGGTCAGCGCGGCGCGCTTCCAGAGGGCTTCGGCGTCGTCCAGGAAACTGTCGGGCCCGCAGGCGTAGGCAGCGCGGTCCTTCCAGTCGGGGCAGATCTCGTCCAGCTCCTTGGTGCTGGAGAAGTCCATGCGGCCCTGTTCTCCGGTGTACCAGTGGGCCAGCCGGAAGTTGGGGAACTGGTCGGCAAGTTCGGCCAGCTCTTCCCTGAAGAGGCTGTCACCCGGAGTGCGGGCGGAGTGGACCAGCACGACGTCGGCATCCGGGCGCCGCGGCACGAGGGTACGGATCATGGACATCACCGGAGTGATGCCGCTGCCCGCGGTGACCATCAGGAGGGGGCGGGGGTGTTCCGGAAGCACGAAGTCGCCCTGCGGCGGAGCCAGGAACAGGACGTCACCGGGTTTGGTGGTACGCACCAGGGTGCCGGAGACCGCGCCCACGTCGGTGACGGTGATGGCGGGGTCTTTTCCGGCCGGGGCGCTGAGCGAGTAGGAGCGCCAGTGGCGGACGCCGTCCAGTTCGACGCCGATACGCGCCCACTGTCCTGCCATGTGCGCCTTCCAGCCGCGTCCTGGGCGGAAGAAGATGGTGGCCGACTGGGCGGTCTCCTGGACCACCCTGGTGACCACGCCGCGGAGCTGGCGGGCTGAGTAGACAGGGTTGAACAGCGCGAGGACGTCTTCGGGTGCCAACGGGGTGGTAAGTACTGAGGCCGCCTGGGCCAGCTGTCGTAGCCGGATCATGCGGTTAAGCCTAAGGCGGCGCGAGCCATATTTCTCTCTCTCCGTCGTACGACCGTTCCGCAGTCACACAGTAGTAGGGGTGCGCAGCCCCCACCACGCACTTAAAGGATAACGGTTAGGTCTCGCAAAAGGTTCCCGCACCCTATCGGCGGCTCCAGCCGAGGGCGGGGGCGACGTGCTCCACGATGCTGCCCAGCAACTTGGCGTTGAACTCCACACCCAGCTGGTTGGGGACCGTCAGCAGGAGGGTGTCGGCCGCCTGCACGGCCATGTCGGCGGCCAGTTGCTCCGCCAGGAGGTCCGGCGCACCCACGTAGCTCTTCCCGAACCTGGCGGTCAGTCCGTCAATGACGCCCACCTGGTCGCGGCCGTCCCGGAGCGCGCTGCCGGCGAAGTAGTAGTTGTCCTCCTCGTCCACGATGGGAAGGACGCTGCGGCTGACCGAAACACGCGGGGTGTGGGCGTGGCCTGCCGCCGACCACGCGTCCCTGAACAGCTGGATCTGTTCGGCCTGGAGTTCATGGAAGGGAACGCCGGTGTCCTCGGTGAGCAGCGTGGAGCTCATCAGGTTCATGCCCAGTTCCGCGGCCCACACGGCGGTCTTCCTGCTGCCGGCGCCCCACCAGATCCGTTCGGACAGGCCCGGGGACTGCGGCTGGATGGGCAGGAGGCCGGTGGCACCGCCGGCGTACCGGGGGTCCGCCTCAGCCATGCCGGCCCCCGTGATGGCCTTGCGGAACACGGCAGTGTGGCGCCGGGCCATGTCCGCGTCGGTCTCCCCCGGCTCTGGGCGGTAGCCGAAGGCTGACGCACCCTCCCTGGCCGGTTCGGGTGAACCGCGGCTGATGCCCAACTGCAGCCTGCCGCCGCTGATCAGGTCTGCCGCTGCGGCTTCCTCCGCCATGTACAGGGGATTTTCGTAGCGCATGTCGATGACGCCGGTGCCTATTTCGATGCGGCTGGTGCGGGCGGCGATGGCCGACAGGAGGGGGAAGGGCGATGCCTGCTGCCTGGCGAAGTGGTGGACGCGGAAGAATGCGCCGTCCACGCCGAGTTCTTCAGCGGCAACCGCCAGTTCGATCCCCTGGAGCAGGGCGTCCGCCGCTGTCCTGGTTCGGGAACCCTGGCCGGGGCCCCAGTGGCCGAATGAAAGGAATCCTATGCGCTCCATACCTTCCCCAACTGCACGGCCGGCGGCGGCATTCCCGCGTGATTGCGCTCGGCGCCTACGGCTTCGTGGCCACCCTGCAGCCGGACGCGCACTTCGGCAGGATCCTGGCCGCCTATGGCGGAGTGTTTGTGGCCGGTTCCCTGGCCTGGGGAATGGCCTTTGACGGTTTCCGCCCGGACCGATGGGACATTGCGGGATCCCTGGTCTGCCTGCTGGGTGTCGCCGTGATCATGTTTGCCCCGCGGAGCGGCGGATAGGCCACGGCTAAACTGGCCCGGTGACCAACAGCGAGCAGCAGCCAGGACCGGCAGGCCCGCCCCCGCGCGGAAGAATCGCCGAACGGCTGCTGCCCGGCGGCGAGGAACCCGACCCCCGCTTCACTCTTGCCAACGAGCGAACCTTCCTGGCGTGGATCCGTACGTCGCTCGCGCTGCTGGCGGGCGGCATTGCCGTCGAGGCGTTCACGTCCGGCCTCTTCATCGAGCCTGTCCGGAAAGGCCTGGCCGTCCTCCTGCTCCTGCTGGGCATGATGCTCAGCGGTGGCGCCGCCGTGCGGTGGCTTCGGGTGGAACGGAGCATGCGCACCAAGGCACCGCTGCCCCTGCCGCTCTTCGTGCCCCTGTTGGCCGGGGCAGGCGCGCTGGCTGCCGCCGTCGTACTGGTCTTTATCCTCTGGCGCTGAGCCGATGGCATCGCGCGCACCCAGCCACCATGGCGACCCCGGCCTGCAGCCCGAACGGACGGCCCTCGCCTGGGGCCGGACCATGCTGGCGCTGGTGACGGCGAGCGCCTTCTTCCTGCGCTGGCTTCCCACCTACGGGCCGCCCATCCTGATGCTGCCGGCGATCTCCGGGGGCGCCGCCCTTGCCATTTACCTCACGCAGCGCCGCCGGTACCAGGCCAGGTCCCACGGCCTGGCAGGCGAAAGCATCGAGGCCGACCTCACAGCGGTGTTCTGGACCGCTGCCGCCGGAGTTGTCCTTGGCGGGCTGGGCATTGTGGTGGTCCTGGTCAGCTAGGACATCAGTCAGCTAGAACATCGGCAGGACGAAGCCGGCCAGGAGCGCCACCGAGCCGATCGCCGTCAGGCAGCGCCCCAGGACCGAGGCCGTCCTGCCGGCTTCCTCCGGCGTGGTGGTTTGCCATTGGGTTGGGCGCTTGGGGTGGTAGTAGATGGGCAGGGTGTCCCCCACTGCCATGTCCCGGATGTCGTAGGGGGACATGGGCGCGTTGTGCACCTGGTGCCTCCGGTCGACCCAGCGGAACCCCACCCCGGTGGAATCGGAATACACCACGGCTTCGGCCACCTCCCACGGGTGCACGAAGCGGCGAAGGAAACCGGTGTAGAACAGCAGCCCCAGTCCGGCGGGCAGGCACAACCAGGTGAGCACTTCCAGGATGGGACCTGCCATATCGAGCGCAGTGGGCATGAAGTTGATGGTACAGCGCGGGGACTGGTGGCTTAAGCACCTGATCCGTACGCTGAAGGAGACCGGACCGACGTAAGGGGAAACCATGAACGATCAGGACATTTTGACGCACATCCAGGCCCTGGTGGAGGAGGAGCACTCGCTGCGCGAGGGTTCCGGGGACGGGCAGGCGCCGGACCAGGCGCGCCTGAAGTACGTGGAGGAAAGCCTGGACCAGTGCTGGGACCTGCTGCGCCAGCGCCGGGCCAAGAAGGAATCGGGCGAAAACCCGAACGACGCCGAGCCCCGCCCCATCAGCGAAGTTGAGGGCTACCGGCAGTAATGCGGATTGCAGTAGCGCAGATCATCAGCGGCGCCGACACCGCCGCCAACCTTGAACTAGTGTGGGACTACGCCGCCCAGGCCAGCAATGCCGGCGCCCGGTTAGTGGTGTTTCCCGAGGCGACGATGCGCGCCTTTGGCCACTCGCTCAAAGACATTGCCGAGCCGCTGGACGGCCCCTGGGCCAGCGAGGTCCGCAGGATCGCCAAGGACCTGGACATCGCGATCGTGGCCGGCATGTTCACTCCCGGGAAGGACGGCCGCGTCCGCAATACGCTGCTGGTCACCGGCCCCGGGGTGGAAGCGTCCTACGACAAGGTGCATCTTTTTGACGCCTTCGGCTTTACCGAGTCCCGGACGGTTGATGCAGGGGAAGCGCCGGTGACGTTTGAGCTGGACGGGACCTTATTCGGCCTGGCCACCTGCTACGACGTGCGCTTCCCGGGCCTGTTCACGGCAAACGCCAACGCCGGCGCCCAGGTGAACATCGTGTGTGCTTCCTGGGGCGCCGGTGAGGGCAAGACCGAGCAGTGGGACCTGCTGGTGCGCGCCCGGGCGCTGGACAGCACCACATTTGTGGTTGCCTGTGGCCAGGGTGATCCCGAAACCACTGGCGCAGGTCCCGCGGGTGCGGCTCCCACCGGAGTGGGACACAGCGCTATTGTCACCCCCTTGGGCAAACCGGTGGTGGCACTCGGCGGCAAGCCCGAACTCGCCGTCGTCGATATTGATCCCGCAACCGTGGATGACGTGCGGGCCACGCTGCCGGTGTTGGCCAACGCCCGCAGGTTCTAACCCCGTGAGGCGCCGTTCACCGCTCTGAAACAGAAGGCAAAACAGGGTACGACGGCGTTTCCCACCTTGGGCGGGCCGGGTGGCCTGTAGTGGCGGGAATCGCCGCGGAAATTCCCGCCGCGGGAGTCTTCAGCCAGAGCCGCCGTTTACATGCCGGAAACATGGCGGATACGTGAACTTCACGCGGGAGCAGTTTGTGTAACGTGGCCGCAACTTTAAGCGGCATTGGTTGAAACACGGGGCGCCAAAAATGGAACCCGGGGGAAATGCCCCGGGGCCAAACGGGCCCCTGGACCACGATCACGTTGCGAAGGGACCCACCGGTGGAAATCACTGCCCAACACGTCTGGCTGATGATTTCGGCCGCCATGGTTCTGCTGATGACCCCCGGGCTTGGCCTGTTCTACGGCGGCATGACGCGCGCCAAGGCCGCGCTGAACATGATCATGATGAGTTTCATCTCGGCAGGAATCGTGGGCGTTGTCTGGGTTCTCTGGGGTTACTCGATGACCACGGGCGACGGCTTCCTGGGGCTCTTTGGAAATCCCTTCACCAGCTTCGGCCTGCAGAACCTGATGGGTTCGCCGGACCTCATCAAGGCCGGTTACAGCGCCACGTTCGCCATCATCACCGTGGCCCTCATCAGCGGGGCCATCGCAGACCGCGCCAAGTTCAGCGCCTGGGCTCTGTTCGTGCCCGTATGGATCACGCTGATCTACTGCCCCCTCGCCTACATGGTCTGGGGTGGCGGCCTGATGAGTGCCGGCGGAGCCGTGACTGCAATCTTCGGCCAGGTGATCGACTTCGCCGGCGGCGCTGTAGTGGAGATCAGTTCAGGAACTGCCGCGCTGGTGCTGGCGGTCATCGTGGGCCAGCGCCATGGCTTCGCCAAGGACCCCAACCACCGCCCCCACAACCTGCCCTTCATCATGCTGGGCGCGGCCATCCTGTGGTTCGGCTGGTTTGGCTTCAACGGCGGCGCCGCAACCAGCGTTGAACAGGCCGGCCTCATCTGGATCAACACCCTGGTGGCCCCTGCCGCAGCCATGCTCACCTGGCTCATTACCGAAAAGGTCCGCCACGGGCATCCCACCTCGCTGGGCGCCGCCTCAGGCGTTGTCGCCGGCCTGGTGGCCATCACCCCTTCCTGCGCCAACATCAGCCCAGTGGCAGCAATCGGCCTGGGCCTGGTGGCCGGAGCGGCGTGCTGTGTTTTCGTGGACCTCAAGTACCGCTTCGGCCTTGACGACTCCCTGGACGTGGTGGGTGTCCACCTGGGTGCCGGCCTCATCGGCACCCTGTCCCTGGGCTTCATCGCCCTGCCTGTGGATGGCCAGGGCGGCGGCCTCTTCTACGGCGGCGGTGTCCAGCAGCTCATTGCCCAGACAGCCGCCGTCGTCATTACCCTGCTCTTGTCCGGCATTGGCACGGCAGTCATTGCCCGGATCATCAACAACACTGTGGGCTTCCGCGTCAGCCACGAGGCCGAGACCGCCGGCGTGGACCTGTCCGAGCACGCCGAGACCGCCTACGCGTTCGGCGAGATCGGAGCAGGCTTTAATCCCCTGCGCCAGGCTGCGGTCCACATCCCCACCACTGCGGCTCCCGCAGAACGGCACGCCAAGGAAGACTCCTTCGCGTAGGTCCTAGTCCGCGAGGATCTTGTACAGCGCGCGGCGGGTTTCGTCCATCTTCTCGACGGCAGCAGCACGCTGTTCCTGCGTCACGCCCGTGCGGAACTGGTGGATGGCGCCCAGGAGCTTGCCGATGCTTTGGTGGAAGTCCCTGTCAGCACTGTCCGGTTCGGCGTTCCAGGCGTTCTCCATCTCCTCGGCGTGCTCCGCCACGTAGGCCCTGCCTGCGTCGGTAAGGGCAAACTCTGTGCCGCGCCCTTCGCTCAGCGCCTCGATCAGGCCCTCGTCCACCAACTGCTGCAGCGTGGGGTAAATGGATCCCGGGCTTGGCCGCCACATTCCGCCGGTCTTCGCGGCGATGGTCTTGATCAGTCCGTAACCATTGGAGGGCGCCTCCGCCAGCAGCGAGAGGATGGCTGCGCGGACGTCACCCCGGCTGGCGCGCCGGCCGCCCCGTCCGAAACCCGGACCGAAGCCGGGTCCGAAGCCGGGTCCGAAACCCGGGCCAAAACCGGGCCCAAATCCAGGTCCGAAACCGGGACCCCGGTGCCCGTGGGGTCCCCGGTGGCCCCTCCCCCGCTCGAAACGCCCCTTGCCAAACTCGGGGCCCGGATTCCTGTCGTCGAATATGCCTTTCATGGTGGCATGGTCCTTTCATTCCTGAAGTCGTCGCTGCTTATTCAGCGATAGTTAACGATATGTCGGTAACTATCGCTGGTCAATGGTTTTGCGTGACCAAATCCTGACCTTCCCCCCCCCTGTTTCACCCCTTGGCCGGAGCGTATTCTGTTCCCACCTTCAAGGACGAGGGCTGAGGAATGGTGAAGAGGCGGAAGCGCAGGCGTGGCTTTGGCGTTGCTCTGGGACGGATCCTGGGGTTCCTTGCAGCGAGTGTCATGTGCGGCGTGCTGGTGGCCAGCCTGGTGGTCCCGGCGGTGGCAGCCGCAGGGATGGGTGTCAGTTCGTCCATTGGCTACTTCGAACGCCTGCCGGAGGAGCTGGCGGTGCAGCCGCCGTCGCAGGCTACGAAAGTCCTGACGTCCGACGGGCAGCCAATCGCAACGTTCTATGCGGAAAACCGCGTGCGCGTGCCGCTGGACCAGATGTCACCCTTCATCAAGGACGGCATTATCGCCATCGAGGACAGCAGGTTTTACGAACACGCAGGTGTGGATCCGCAGGGGATCCTGCGGGCACTGGTGTCCAACCTGACCAAGGGCGGCGAGCAGGGCGCATCGACCATCACCCAGCAGTACGTCACCAATGTCCTGAACGAGGCGCAACTTTCGCAGGACAGGCCGGACGAGGTGGTCCTGAACGGGCAGAAGACCCTCGGCGACAAACTGCGGGAGATGAAACTCGCCGTCACCTTGGAGAAGAAGTACACCAAGAACCAGATCCTCGAGGGTTACCTCAACATCGTATTCTTCAGCAGCAATGCCTACGGAATTGAAGCCGCGGCGCGCTACTTCTTCAGCACCACAGCGAAAGACCTGACGCTTCCCCAGGCAGCCCTGCTGGCCGGGCTGGTCAACAGCCCCACGCTGTACAACCCCGCCACCAATCCGGACAAGTCCACGGTGCGCCGCAACCAGGTCCTGTCCGAGATGCTGCGCCTGAAAAAGATCACGCAGGCCCAGCACGATGAGGCCGTGGCCGCTCCCATCGAATTGAAGATCACTCCGCAGCAGCAGGGTTGCGCCAATGCGGCCATGGCGCCGTACTTCTGCGACTACATCTCACACCTGATCCTGAACAACCCCGCCTACGGTCCGACGGAGCCTGAACGTGAGCGGAGGCTGTACCGGGGCGGCCTCACCATCATCACCACCTTGGACAGCAGGCTCCAGGCGGCCGCGCAGGCCCAGGTGGACGGGACTGCAGGCGCAAATCCGGACCGGTGGGCAGCTTCGCTGGTTACCGTTCAGCCCGGCAGCGGCAAGATCCTGGCGATGGCCCAAAACACCACATTCCTTCCGCAACCCGGCAAGTTCGACACCAACCTGAACTTCAACGTGGATGCCAAGGACGCGCAGGGCAATGACCTGAACGGCGCCGGCGGATTCCAGCCGGGGTCCACCATGAAGCCCTTCACTTTCGCGGAATGGTTGAACGAGGGCAAGCCGATTACCGCCGAAGTGGACGCATCGAAGCGGGTCTACCCCCTGGGCTTCCCGTGGAAGGACAGCTGCGGCAAGGTGCTGGGAGCCTACAGCACTGCGCAGGCAAACCCTGCCCTTGGTGCTGCCGATGACCTGCAGAACGCGGAAGAGGGCTTCTACCGGCGCATGCCAGTCAACTACGGCCTCTACAACTCGATCAACACCGCCACCTTCGCTTCGGCATCCCAGCTGGACTTCTGCGGCATCCAGAAGATGGTGGATGCCGTGGGCCTGCACAGTGGCCTCGACAGCAGCCCTGTCAACATGCACCAGCTGGGCAACCTGCTGGGTGGCACCGGCGTTGCCCCCCTCACCCTTGCGAACGCGTTTGCCACTTTCGCCACGGACGGCCGCTACTGCGCACCCATCGCAGTGGCTGAGATCACGGATGCGGCCGGAGCGAAACTGCCTGCCCAGGCATCGGACTGCCACGACGCCGTCAAACCGGACGTGGCCCGCGGCGTCAACTCGGTGCTGCAGGATGTCCTGAAGAAGGGCTCCGGCGTCTGGATCAACCCCAAAGTGCATGACAAGGTTCCCACTGCGGCCAAGACCGGCACCTCGAACAACAACGGTTCCACCTGGGTGGTGGGGTACACCACCGGGCTGGTCACCGCGTCCTTCTTCGGCGACGCCCTGGAAGGCCAAAAGCGGGCAGGACAGAACGTGACCATCAACGGCACCTTTTACCCGCGCCTTGATGGGTTCATGATCGCCGGGCCGCAGTGGGCCAACTACATGCTCAAGGTGGCACCGCTTTATCCCGCTGCGCCGTTCGCGCCGCCTCCCGCGTCCATGATCGGCCCCAACCCCAATTACAAACCCTAGGGCCGGTTACCTGCCGTGGGTGGAACCCCTTGTCCTAGCCTGTCCCCTTCCACAGCCGCTTCCACCAGGAACGCCCCTGCTCCGGCTCGGCAGGAAGTTCCACAACCCGCGCTGCCCGCCGGCCGCGCCAGCGCTCCACTTCTTCCTCCACGTCACGGGTCTTGGTGATCACCGGCGGCCCGCCCTGCAGCTGGCGGCGGGCATCGATCACCCGCCGGTTGAAATCCTGCAGGAGATCCCGGACCTGCTGCTCCGTGTATTGGACGTCCAGCTTGGCATCGAGTTCAGCATCCTCGGTGCGGAGCAGGATGGCAGCCGGGCCCAGGCCGCTGATGTTCTCGCGCTGGATCAGCCCCTTGACCCACCAGTCGGGATCGTAGGATTCGCCCAGGCCGGGGATCGGCTTGCCCGCGTACTTGAGGTTGTCGAACTTGCCGTGCGCCATGGCGTCCCGGACCAGGTATTCGGCGCGGGCGGCGTCGCTGACTTTCCTGCGCTTCTCCCGCTCCTGGGCGTCGAGGGCATCCAGCGCGGCTTCCTCTTCGGCGCTGATGCCCGCGCCGCGGTATGAACGGAGCTCCGCCGCCCTCTCCAGGCGCTTCCGGAAATCCCCTGCCCCGCCGCTCATCGCTGCCACCGCCTTCCCTCGGGCTGACTGGCTTCCAGTATTTCAGCGGCGGGCTTGCTCTATCAACGCCCAAAGGTGGGCGGACGACGGCGGGACGTCCCGCCGTCGTCCGCCCACCTGGCGCCGTGGCGGAGGTTGGTGACGGCAATCAGGCGTTGGCGTGCTCGGCGAGGATGCCATCGATCTGGCCCACGGCCTCCTTGAGGCCCTCTTCCATGCCCATCTGCATCACCTGCTCCAGCTGTTCCTCGGACTCAAACGTGGACAGGATGGTCATTCTGGTCCGCTCCCCCGCGGGCTCAAGGGTGACTGTGGCGTGGCTGATACCCAATTCCCCGGTGGGATTGCCGTCATTGTCCGCAAAGCCGTCGTTGAACTCGAGCTGGCGCGGCGCCTCGATACTGGTGAACTCCCACCAGCCGTGCGCCTTGTCCCCTTCAGGACCTGTCATGTAGTAGCTGGCCTTGCCGCCCGGAACGAAGTCATGCCTGTAGAAGGTGGCCGGGTAGGTGGGTGGACCCCACCAGCGCTCCAGCTGCCGCGGGTCCTCGAAGAGCTGCCAGACGCGTTCCACGCCGGCATCGAACTCGGCAACCAGGGTGAGGCTCAGGGCCTCGGGGTTCTTATCCGTACTGATGACTGTCATGGCAAAGCCTTCCTAACCTTCAGCGAGAATCTCTTCCATCCTGGCGGCGCGCTGCCGCCAGATCTGTTCATATTCATCGAGCAGCCGCCGGGCTTTTTCGAGTCCTTCGTGATTGCCCCGCACGATTTGCTCCCTTCCGCGTTTTTCCTTGGTGACCAAGGATGCGCGCTCCAACACCGCCACATGCTTCTGGACGGCCGCGAAGCTCATGGCGTAGAGGGCTGCCAGGCCCGAGACGGAGTACTCGCCGACAGTGGCCCGGCGGACGATGTCGCGGCGGGTGGAATCGGCGAACGCCTGGAAAAGGCGGTCCAGTTCGGTCTCACTCAGCTTATCTACAACCATTTGGTTGTAGATTAGCCCTCAGGTAGACGTGCGTCAATGGGTTCTGGTCGCATCCATCCGGCGCCCCCGCCGCCGCCCTGCCGGTGCCGGTATCTTGAACCCCATGAGCATTTTCCTCGCCGGCGCGGGCCCGGATCCGCTGGGATTCCCGGAAGTCTTTGACCGGTTCGCACTCGATGCCCGGGAGCATGCCGGCAGGGACCGGCAGGCACGCATTGCCGTCGCAGGGCACGTTCGCGAAGGAAACGCGAACGACCTCGTGGCGATCTATGCCGGACCCCTCCAGGCCAGGATCGATTGCGAAATAATCGCCCTGCCGCTTATTACGGGAAACCCTGCCGAGGCCGCCGCCTTGGACGAAGTGGATGCAATCGTGGTGGGCGGGGGTTTGACCCCGGCCTACTGGGACGCCCTTCATCCTCTGGCCGCAGTCATCAGGAGAAAGGTTGTGGACAGGACGCCGTACCTGGGGTTCTCCGCCGGCGCCATGGTGGCAGCGCAGGGCGCGCTGATAGGCGGATACAGGATCTGCGGGGTGGAAGTGTGCGGCCAGGAGTGCTGGAAGGCCTGGACTCAGTAGATATCCGGGAAGGCCTGGGGCTTGCCGCGTTTTCTGTGGATGTCCACGCGGCGCAGGCCGGGACGCTGAGCCGGGCGGTGGGCGCCGTGGCGGCGGGTCTGATGGAGAGGGCCGTGGCCATAGACGAAAACACAGCCGTTGTTCTGCCGGCGCCGGGAGACCTGGACTACGACGTCATCGGCAGCGGGAACTGCTGGGACATCCACCGAACCGGAGGGGCCGCCACCGCCGTCGTCGTCCGCTCGGCGACCTGACCGGGCCGGAACAAGGCTGGCGCAAACGTACGGGCTATGAGTCGAAGTGGGTGCGGACGCTGCTGCCGGACAGCTGCTCGATCAATTCCCTGGCAACATCCCGGAGCTTGCGGTTGCGGTTGCTGGAGACCTTGGTGAGGATTTCCATGGCTTCCTCCTGCGAGCACCGGTTCTGCGCCATGATCACGCCGCAGGCCAGATTGATTGCAGTCCTGCTCTCGAGCGCGGCCTCAAGATCTTCGGCGCGGTTCTCTATCGTGTTGATGCGCACGGAGAGTTGCATGGTGTTGTGCACCGCCCCAGCGAAACCCACTGCCTTGTCGTAGACATCCGCTGTGAACACATGTGGTTTGGTTGCGAAAAAGTTCAAGGCCGCCCTGGCATCACCCGTGATTTCCAGCGGCACGCCAAGGGAGCTGCGCACGTTGTGCTCTGCCAGCTTTTCGTTGAATTCAGGCCACCTCGGATCTCTTGCGACATCATCGATCATGATGGGAGTCATTTCCCGGAGGGCACGGACGCAAGGCCCATCGCCCAACATCTGCTCGATGTGGTCAAGTTCCACGGCACGTGCACTGCTGCCGGCTGCAGTGGTGGGCCGACGACGGAGCTTGAGGGTGACGGCGCACTCGATCGTATCGTCCGCAGCTTCGGAGACCGCGGCGGCAGCCATCTCCGAGAGCCCGGACAGGAAATCCACAATGCCCTCGGCGCCCACCAGGATTTCCTGCAGCTGGCGCACGGACTCGTTATCTGCTGACGTCGACATGGAGCAATCTTACTGTCACAAGGCGCCGGCCGCATGGAGGCGTCTAAGGGTTGGCATATGCTGGAGAAATGCCCCAGCATCTCCCCCTTGACGAGCTCAGCACCGTTATCGCTCGCATCCAGGGACTGTTGTTAACGGAAGAAAAGGTGGGCACCGCGGTGAGCCTCCTGGCCCAGGCGGCCAAGGACTCAGTCCCCGGCACCATTGGCGCCGGTGTCTCCCTGCTGGATTCCAGGGGCCGCCGTACCAGCAGCGGCTACACGGACAGGGTGGTGGAACAGGCTGACGCCGCCCAGTACCGGCACGGTGAAGGCCCCTGCCTGACGGCCTGGGCAGCAGAGACTCCCGTCCTGGTCCAGGACCTCCACGACGACTCGCGCTGGCCGCTGTGGCGGGATTCCGTGCGGGACCTGCCCATCCGGTCTGTGGTCAGCGCCCCATTGATAGCCGGCAAGGAAACGCTCGGCGCCATCAAGCTGTACGCGGCCACCCCATCCGCCTATGACGCGGGGAGCGTGCGGCTGCTTCAACTGTTCGCCGCACCGGCGGCCACCCTCCTGTCGCATATCCAGGGGACCGAGGCTCCGCACAAGATGACGGAGGCACTGCGAACGTCGCTCCACAGCAGGGATGTCATCAACCGCGCCTGCGGTGTCCTGATGGAACGCCGGGGAACAACGCACCAGGCGGCGCTGCAGCAGCTGATGAACCAGGCGCGGCAGGAGCGCACCACCCTGCTCAACGTCAGCGAATCCATCCTGGCCGGGACGCCGGCGTCCGGGATTTAGGCAGCGCGGATGGGTTTTGATCCACACGAACCAGAGCAAAGACGCCGGCTCCGCGCAGCCATCAGGGCAGCAGACATTTCCGTGCCTGAGCTGTGGTTGAAGTACTTTGGCATGTCCGGGGACGCAGGCGAGTACGAGGTGGAGGCCTACCTTCAGGGCCTTCTCTCGCTGCCGCCGGTCCAGCGCGACCTGCTGGCACTGGCTGCGAACGAACTCATTGACGAGCGGCCCCGGCCGCGGGCGCCGTACTCCAATGACTTCACATCCGAGCCGCGGGCGGCGGAAGGAAATGACGACGGCGGCAGCCAGCCAGGTGCCGCATCACCCGGCCCCTAGGTTCCGGCTTCCCGCCAGAAGGACTTGGGGCCCTGTTCCGAAGCCCCTGCACAGGCGTAGTGTCGAACACAGGAGATTTCCGGACGCAGCATCCGGACATTGAATTCCGGGCCTTCCGCATCGAGAGCAGAAGGCCGACAGCCAGCAGCAACGGTCACTGGCGCAACTAGGGATCGAGGCCCTATGGCCCACAACGATGCAGTCACCACAGCGGACGAGTACCAGGACTTACTGCTCAACACTCCGGAATTTTCAAAGTTCCTCCTGGGCCTGGCGACCATATCGGCATCGCAGCTTGGGGGTGACGGCGCTCCGGTGGAATGCACGGTCACGGTGGAGCGCGACGGTGCGCTGTCCACCTTTGCCTACAGCAGTGAAGAGGGCCGCCGGCTGGATGAGACGCAATACGCCTTTGGTACCGGTCCTTGCCTCACGGCTCTCCGGGAGCAGCACACGGTATTGATTGAGGACCTGCAGCTTGACCAGAGGTGGGCCCCGTACACCTATGCCGTTGCAAAGCTGGGCGTCCGTTCGGCCCTGGCGGTCCCCATCCACACGGATCCCCTTTCCCAGGCAGCCCTGAACTGCTACGCGCATACCGTCCATGCGTTCGGCCCGGACACCGTCAAGCTGGTGGAGGACCAGGCCGCGTCGATGTCCCGCATCCTTCGGCTCGCCCTGCGGCTCCACGCCCCTGAAGTCTTTCCCGAGGACCTGCGCGCTGCCCTTAAATCCCGCGCGGTGGTGGACGCGGCCGTTGCGCTGGTGATGCTCCAGGCGCGCGGCAGCCGGGATGGCGCACTGGAGCTCCTCCAGGCCGCCGCCAAGTCGGGCAACCGCCGGATCCAGGAAATTGCGCAGGAAATCGTGGCAAGGGGAAGCTTCAGCGCTGGTCCGGGTAAGGGGGAAGCATGAATGCCGAATGGACCGGGGGTCCGGACCAGTTGGTCGAAGCCGACGAGCAGCGGCATGGAGCAGCACGCCGCTTCCAGGACACCGGCGTTCCACTCCTGAATTTGTGGACGTATTACTACGGCATCGGCGGGGACGTGGACGAGCTGTCCCTCGACGCCTACCTCAACGAAGCACTGCACCTCCCCGCGGCCCAGGTGGGACTCGTGAACACGGCCATGACCGAATTGACATGGGATGATGCCGAATGACGGACAACACGGGACCGCTGCAGGAACCTGGTGGCCTGGCCGATTCGGACTCCGAACAGTCCTTCCAGCGATTGGTCCTGGAGAGCCGCGACGTCCGTGACTTCCTCGCGGAACTGGCCGTCAGGGCAGCTTCACGGTTGTCCGTACGGGGAAATACCATCCACAGTGGTGTGACCGTCATCCGCCGCAGGAAGCCCCAGGCCGTAGCGGCCAGCGAGGCCGCGGCCAGGGTGCTTGACGAACTGCAGAACGGATTCGGCGATGGCCCCTGCCTCACGGCGCTCCGAAAACGAACCACCCTCCTGGTTCCCGATCTGGCCGCCGAAAAGCGCTGGGAGCCCTACGTCCGGGCCGCCCTGGAACACGGGGTTTCGTCGATCCTTGCCATTCCACTGGACCTTTCGGGGGATGCCGAGGCCGTGCTCAACCTCTACTCCGGCTGCAGCAACGGCTTCTCGGCCGAAGACATCAGCACAGCGGAGGCATTCGCCCGGCAGGCAGCCGGCTCCATCCGGCTGATCCTGCGGATCACCCAGCTGAACGAAGCACGGGAAGACATGTCAGCAGCCATGCAGTCGCGCACCGTCATCGACATGGCCATCGGCGCCATCATGGCTGAAAACAGATGCACCCGGGACGAAGCCTTCAACATCCTCACCCGGGCCTCCAGTACGCGCAACATCAAACTCAGGGACGTGGCGGCGTCGGTCATCACCTCGATCTCCGGTGAAGAGAAGATTCCCACCCATTTCAGTGAGTAGACGACTGTGTCGCCGCTCACAGGTGATGAGAATCACTCGCAATAATTCAGTGTTTTGGTTGAGTCGGTTGTTCAAGCACGGGCACTATGGATAGGCAGGGCGGGGAACATCCGCCCTTGACATCCTGGTGACGCAACGAGGCCCACCGGTGAGCACAGGCCACCGACCCTCCGAGCGCGGACAGGCCATTGACCGGACACAGCGCCGGCTTGATACAGGAAAGTACTGAACAATGACGTTTAACACTGCCGAATCCGTGACCCTGAAGATCTGGGACCGTGCCGCACTCCACGAGACCCTGGATTCCGCCGTCACCGATCTTTCGTCCCGCCACAACACCACCACGTGCCGGATCGCTGTCACCTGCAGCGGCCCCAACACCTTCACGCTGAGCCTGCGCGGCGAAGAGCCGGCACTGGTTCTCTAAGCACTCCAGTACCAAAGGGAGCGGACCACGCCGGACACCACCCGGCGTCGTCCGCTCTTTTCCTGTCCTTGGAACGGCGTAGCATTCGTCAGGTACGCGCAGCAGGACGGGGAGGACAGATGGATAACCAGCACAAGGCCAGCCGCTTCAATCCTGGGTCACTGGCAGTCCCGGTCATCCAGGCGCCGATGGCCGGCGGACCCTCCACCCCGCAACTCGCCGCGGCCGTCAGTGCCGCCGGCGGGCTGGGGTTCCTGGCGGCAGGCTACAAAACCGCTGCCGTCATGCGCTCCGAGATTGAAGCCATCCGGTCGCTCACGGACCGGCCCTTCGGGGTCAACCTGTTCGTCCCCCAGCCGTCGGTCGTCAGCCCTGCGCCCCTGCAGCAGTACGCGGCGTCCCTGGCCGCCGACACCGAACGCTTCGGTGTCAGCCTGGGAGAGCCGCGGCATGACGACGACGACTGGGACAAGAAGCTCGAGGTCCTGCTGGAGCTCGCACCGGCGGTTGTTTCGTTCACCTTCGATGTTCCCGGTTCCGGGGTTGTCGAAGCGCTTCACAAACGCGGTGTCTATGTGATCGCCACGGTGACGGACCGCGGGGAAGCACTCCGGGCGCTTTCGGCAGGCGCCGATGCCCTGTGCGTCCAGGGCCCGGAAGCCGGCGGCCACCGGGGAACGTTCAACGCCGTTGCTCCGCCGCCCACAGTGCCCCTGCATGGCATCCTCGAAGAGCTGGCCGATCTTGAGGTGCCGCTCATTGCAGCAGGCGGCATTGGGACGCGGGAGGATACGCGGGCTGCGCTCGACGTCGGCGCCGCAGCGGTCCAGGCCGGAACGGCTTTCCTCCTGGCCGATGAAGCAGGAACCAAGGCGGCGCACCGTGCCGCATTGTCGCCGGCCGGACGCTTCACCACCACCGCCGTCACCCGGGCTTTCTCCGGCCGCAATGCCCGCGGCCTCTACAACGAATTCATGCGCCGCCATGACGCGGACGCGCCGTACGGGTACCCGGAGATCCACCACCTGACCACTCCCCTGCGCGCCGCGGCCGCAGCCGCAGGAGAGCCGGACTGGCTGAACCTGTGGGCTGGCATCAACTACCGGCATGCCAAGGAAGGCCCTGCCGCGGTCGTCCTGACAAGCCTCGCGCCGTAGGGGCAGCACCTCCCCTGCCACGAACGACGGCGGGCCGGCCCCTTTCGGAGCCGGCCCGCCGCGCGTGGGTGGTGCTTTAGAAGGTGGCGGTGTCGATCACGAAGCGGTACCGGACGTCCGAGGCGAGGACGCGCTCGTAGGCCTCGTTGATCTTCTCTGCCGGGATGACCTCGATCTCGGCGCCCAGGCCGTGCTCGGCGCAGAAGTTAAGCATTTCCTGGGTCTCGCGGATGCCGCCGATCATGGAACCGGCAAACGAGCGGCGGCCGCCGATCAGAGCGAAGGCGTTGACGGGGAGCGGCTCGGCGGGGGCACCGACGTTCACCAGGGCGCCGTCGAGCTTCAGCAGGCCCAGGTAGGAGCTGATGTCGATCGAGGCGCTCACGGTGTTGATGATCAGGTCGAAGCTGCCGGCGAGGTCGCTGAAGGTGCTCTCGTCGCTGGTGGCGTAGTAGTGGTCCGCACCAAGCTTCAGGCCGTCTTCCTGCTTCTTCAGCGACTGGGACAGGACCGTTACGTCGGCACCCATGGCGTGGGCGAGCTTGACGGCCATGTGGCCCAGGCCGCCGAGGCCGACGACGGCGACCTTCTTGCCGGGCCCGGCGCCCCAGTGGCGCAACGGGGAGTAGGTGGTGATGCCGGCGCACAGCAGCGGCGCCGCGACGTCGAGCTCGATGCCCTCGGGAATGGTCACCACGAAGTCCTCGGTTACCACGACGTGGGTGGAGTAGCCGCCCTGGGTGATGGTTCCATCGCGGTCAACGGCGCCGTACGTGCCGACATTGCCCTTGAGGCAGTACTGTTCCTCGCCTTTCTGGCAGTTGACGCACTCCTTGCAGGAATTGACCATGCAGCCAACACCAACGCGGTCGCCAACGGCGTGCTTGGTCACGGCCGCTCCCACCTCGGTAACGATGCCGGCGATCTCGTGGCCGGGTACCAGCGGGTATTGCTGCGGGCCCCAGTCGCCGCGGACCGTGTGGATGTCCGAGTGGCAGATGCCGGCGAACTTGATCTCGATCATGACGTCATGGGGACCCACTTCGCGGCGCTCGATGGTGGTTGCCACCAGGTCCTCCGTGGCGGACGGGGATGCATAAGCCTTGACGATAGTCATGGTTCTCCTGTGATCTGTTGGGGGACTATTAAAATGCTACCGGGGTTGTTCGGATCAAACCCCGGAAAAAGTGGGGCCAGCATGGCCCTGTTGTACCTGGTCTTGGGAGTCCTACCCTGGGCGGCAGCCAGGGCCACGCCGGTGGAACTGTTGGTCAGGGGCGGAGGAGCACCTTGATGGCACGCCGTTCGTCCATGGCCTTGTACGCCTCTGCCGCCTGGTCCAGCGGGAGTTCGAGGTCGAACACCTTGCCGGGGTTGATCTCACCCCGGAGGATCAGGTCGATCAGTTCGGGGAGGTACTGCCGGACCGGAGCCGGACCGCCGTGCAGGTGGACGTGGGAGTAGAAAAGGTCCCGGCCGGGCAGCGCTACGTCGTGGGACACGCCCACGAATCCGACATGGCCGCCGGCACGGGCGGCGTGGATTGCCTGCAGCATCGATTCCTGGGTACCCACAGCCTCGATGACCGAGTGTGCTCCGAGCCCGGCGGTGAGTTCCTTGATCTTCTTCACCCCTGCGTCACCGCGCTCCGCCACGATGTCGGTGGCACCAAACTCACGGGCCAGGGCCTGCCGGTCGGCGTGCCGGGACATGGCGATGATCCGCTCGGCTCCCATTTGCTTTGCTGCCAGGACCCCCAAAAGTCCCACGGCGCCGTCGCCCACTACCGCCACGGTCTTGCCGGGTCCCACCTCGGACGCCTTGGCGGCAAACCATCCTGTACCCAGCACGTCGGAGGCGGCAAGCAGCGACGGAACCATGCCGGCGTCGGGCATCTCCGGCGTTGCCACAAGGGTGCCGTCCGCGAGCGGGACGCGCAGGTACTCAGCCTGCGCGCCGCCTACGCCCTGCCGGTGGATGCAGCCGCTTTGGTAGCCGGAGCGGCAGATTTCGCAGGTGTTGTCCGAGGCAAAGAAGGACCCGACGACGAACTGGCCCCGCCGGACGTTCTTCACCTCAGCCCCGACTTCTTCGACCACCCCCACGTACTCGTGGCCCATCGGCATGGGCTTGGGCAGTTTGTCGGCGCCGCGGTAGGGCCACAGGTCGGACCCGCAGACACAGGCGGCAACGATTTTGATAACCGCATCCGTGGGCTGCTTGATGGCGGGCTTGTCACGGTCCTCGACGCGCACGTCTCCGGGAGCGTGCATGATGGTTGCTCGCATGCTGGGTCCTCCAAGTGGGGAAAGGCTGAAAGCGGACATTCCCATCAAACCCGGCCAGGGACCCGTTAGCGAGGGTCCTGCTGTAACTGGTTCCGGCAGAACCTCCTTAGGGTTGGACCATCCGTCGTAACGTGTTCACTATGGATAACCGAGCCGAGGTACGACAGTTCCTGTCCTCCCGCCGTGGGCGCATCACCCCTGAGCAGGCAGGCATTGAACCGTACGGCGGACGGCGGCGCGTGCCGGGTCTGCGGCGCGAGGAAGTGGCGCGGCTTGCGGGCGTGAGCGTGGACTACTACACCCGCCTGGAACGCGGCAATCTTTCGGGCGTTTCGGACAGCGTGCTGGATGCCATTGCCGGTGCCCTGGAACTGGACCGCGCCGAGCACGACCACCTCTACGACCTGGCGCGGGCGGCAAACACGCCGGCGCGGAAGAGGGCTTCAGGCGGCGGTTCCGCTCCCTCCAAGGTCCGCCCGGAACTGCAGTACCTTTTGGACACCATCACCGGAGCGCCTGCCTTCATCGGCAACAACCGGCTGGACATCGTGGCCGCCAACACGCTGGGCTACGCCCTGTATTCGGACATGTACCGCACTCCGTCCCGGCCGGCCAACCACTCCCGGTTCATCTTCCTTGACCCCCGCGCCCACAACTTCTACCCGGACTGGGACCGGGCAGCCAACACCAACGTGGCCATCCTCCGCCGGGAGGCCGGCCGCAACCCGCACGACAAGGGGATCGCCGAGCTCATCGGTGAACTGTCCATGCGCAGCGACGAATTCCGTACGCTCTGGGCAGCCCACAACGTCCGCCGCCACTACGCCGGGACCAAGTTCTTCCAGCACCCCGTAGTGGGCCTCCTGGAACTGAACTACCAGGTCCTGGGCCTTGAAGAGGACCCGGGGCACACCCTGACCGTCTATCCCGCCACTCCCGGCAGCCCCTCCGAGGAAGCCCTCAAGCTCCTGGCGTCCTGGGCCGTGACCGAGAACATCGTGGAGATGGCCCACGCACGCGCCTGACGCGCCTGACGGCCACCGGCCCGTCCACGCACACTGATTCCAGTCACATTGACCCCCGTTGCGGTTCGTGGCTCCGCATTGCCTGGCTTGTCGCCGTGGGTCCGCATTTGTCGCCCGGATGGCGCCATAAGTAGCGCCGTTTCGCAGGATTTAGCGTTCATTGCGCGCTGCTGGCCAACGCCGTGGCCGCCGTGTTTAGGTGTTTCCACGGCACCGGCCAGGCCGTAAGCAGAACCCCAAAGCACCAGCCAGAAGCACGCGCACACCGCCGCGCAGGCGGTCCCATCCACCTCCCACGCCCACCCGGGCACACACCCCGGGTGCCGTCGTCGTACCCGGAATCTTTCCCCGAAAGGAACACCATGTCCTTCCCAGCACCCAAGCCCCACTCCAGTCCCGGCTCCCCTGCCTTCACCCGGCGCAGCGCCCTTGGCGCACTCCTGGCGGTTCCCGCCGCCGGCCTGCTGTCCGCCTGCGGTGGAACCGCCACCGCCGGCAGCCAACGCATCAGCCAGGCCGCCCTGGAACCTTTGGCTGCCTCCGTGCCGGCCGGAACCACCATCAAGGTGGGCGATCCCAGCATCAAAGTGGCGCTGGAACTGTCCGGGCTGGCCAAGGAACTGGACCGCGTCACGGTGGAGTTCGCCAACATCTCCGGCGGCCCGCAGACCACCGAAGCGTTCCGGGCCAACGCCCTGGACGTGGGGTCCGTGGCGGACATTCCGCCCATCCATGCCACCTGGACCGGCCTGGACGTCCGCATCATCGCAGCCGGCTACCGGCAGGACGCCGTGAACCATCCGATTTACGAGCTGGGGGTCGCGCCCGGAGCCGGCATCAGCAGGCTTGAGGACCTGCGCGGCAGGAAGGTGGCGTACAGCCCGGGCCAGGCGCAGGGCGCCCTGGTCCTGCGCCTCCTGGACAAGGCCGGGCTCAAGCAGGAGGACGTCAAGCTCGTGGAGCTGCCCAGCACCGGCGACGCCTATGCCACGGCACTGGCCAGCAGGCAGGTGGACGCCGCTCCCCTGGGCGGGGTGCAGATCAAGCGCTACCTGGCCAAGTACAGGGCCGACGGCGCCACCACCCTCCGCCACGGGCTGCGCGACGATCCCAGCCTCCTCTACTCCCCCGCCAAGGTCCTCGCCGATCCCGCGAAGGCAGCCGCGCTTGCCGCCTACGTAAGGGTCTGGGGCAAGGCGCAGCGCTGGATCGAGGACCACCCCGCCGAATGGCTGGAGGGCTACTACGTCAAGGACCAGGGCCTGTCCCGCGAGGACGGCCAGTACCTGATCGATGCCACCGGCAAACGCGACCTGCCCACGGCCTGGGCCGAGGCAATCGACCGGCACCAGGAGACCATCGACCTGCTGGCCCGCGAGCAGAAGAAGCCGCAGTTGACGGCGGCCGACCTGTACGACGCCCGGTTTGAAGCCATCGCCGGCACCGCATTCGCTTCCGCCGGAAAGGCAGGTGCCGCATGAGCGCCGTCCTGGACCGTCCCGTGCTGGCCCCGCACCAGGATCCGGCATTGGCCGGGGCGGCAGACGTGCGGCCAACAGGGAAGAGGCTGGGGCCCGGCCGACGCCGGCAGCTCGCCTGGGTGGGCCCGTCCGCTTTGCTGCTGCTGTGGACAGCCTCTTCCGCGACAGGGCTCCTTGACCCCAGGATCCTGTCCGAGCCGTGGACCGTGGTGGCCACCGCCGGTGAGCTCATCGCGGACGGCCGGCTGCAGGAGAACCTTGCCATTTCCGCCCAGCGCGCAGGCCTGGGACTGTTCTTCGGCATCCTGGTGGGCGCCGTGCTGGCGCTCCTGTCCGGGCTGAGCCGGGTGGGCGAGGCCCTCATTGACGGTCCCGTGCAGATCAAGCGCGCCATCCCCGGGCTGGCCCTGATTCCGCTGCTGATCCTGTGGTTCGGCATTGACGAGACCATGAAGGTCCTCACCATCACCATGGGCGTCTTTGTCCCGGTCTACCTGCAGACGCACGCGGGGCTGCGCGGCATCGACCTGCGCTTCGTGGAACTCTCGCAGACCGTGGGGCTCAGCCGGGCCGGGTTCATCCGCAAGGTTGTCCTCCCCGGTGCGCTGCCCGGGTTCTTCCTGGGACTGCGCTTCGCGGTGACCGGCGCCTGGGTGTCCCTGGTGGTGGTGGAGCAGATCAACGCCACCAGCGGCATCGGCTACATGATGGAGCTCGCCCGCACCTATGGCCAAACCAACATCATCGTCCTGGGCCTGGCGGTCTACGGCATCCTTGGCCTCCTCTCCGACGGCATTGTCCGCCTCATCGAACGAAAGGCCCTCTCATGGCAGCGCACCCTGGCGGGCTGACCGCCGTCGACAACCGTCCAGCCAGCACTGCGGCTTCCGCAGTCTCGGTTCGCGGCCTCATCCGCGGCTTCGGCCCCAAAGGAGTCCTGAACGGCGTGGACCTGGATATCGCCCCCGGCGAGTTCGTGGCCCTGCTGGGACCCAGCGGCTGCGGCAAAAGCACCCTTCTCCGCGCCCTCGCCGGTCTGGATCACGATGTCCTCGGCAGCGGCGTGATCAAAGTCCCGGACCGCGTCTCCGTGGTCTTCCAGGACTCCCGCCTCCTGCCCTGGGACAGCGTGCTGGGCAACGTCACCCTTGGCATTCGGGAGCGCGACGCCGGTGCCCGGGCCCGCAAGGCCCTCGCCGAGGTGGGCCTCGCCGGACGCGAAAAAGCGTGGCCGCACCAGCTGTCCGGCGGCGAACAGCAGCGCGTGGCGCTGTCCCGATCCCTGGTCCGCGAACCCCAGCTGCTGCTGGCCGATGAGCCCTTCGGCGCGTTGGACGCACTGACCCGGATCAGGATGCATGGGCTGCTCCAGGACCTGGTGGCCGCCCACCGGCCCGCAGTCCTGCTGGTCACCCACGACGTGGACGAGGCCATCGCGCTTGCAGACCGGATCGTGGTCCTGGACCACGGCCGCATCACCACCGTCCGCCCGGTGTCGCCGGAGATCCGCTCGTCCACCAACGCCGCCGGGCATGAAGCCCTCCGCCGCGACCTGCTGGCCGCGCTGGGTGTCCTTAGTGCAGCGGGCGTCGAGCCAACCCACACTGCTGAACCCGGCGCCGTCGGCCATTAACCCACCCCTACCGCAAGGAGCCTTCCCATGACTGACCAGACCCCTTCCCGGCGCCAGCTGCACCTGAACGCCTTCCTTATGAGCACAGGCCACCACGAAGCCTCGTGGCGGCTGCCGGAGAGCGACCCGCACGCCGGCACCAACGTGGAGCACTACCAGCAACTGGCCCGTACCGCCGAGCGCGGCAAGCTGGACTCCATCTTCTTCGCCGACTCCCCCGTCCTGTTCGGCGAGGTGGGCCGGCGTCCGGCCGGCAAGCTGGAGCCCACCGTGCTGCTGACGGCAATTGCCGGGGCCACCGAACGGATCGGGCTGATCGCCACCGCATCCACCACCTACAACGAACCGTTCAACCTTGCTCGCCGCTTCGCTTCCGTGGACTGGGCCAGCGGCGGCCGTGCCGGCTGGAACGTGGTGACCACCGCCGGACCGGACGCCGCGCGCAACTTTGGCGTGGACGACCAGCCTGCCCATGCTGTGCGGTACGAACGTGCCGCCGAGTTCATCGACGTGGCACAGAAGCTGTGGGACAGCTGGCAGGACGACGCCGTCCTCGCGGACCAGACAGGGGGCGTGTGGGGCGATGACGGCAAGATCCGGACCATCGACCACGAGGGAAAGCACTTCAAGGTCCGCGGCCCGCTCAATGTCCCCCGCTCCCCGCAGGGGCACCCGCTGATCGTCCAGGCGGGTTCATCCGAAGACGGCAAGGGCCTCGCCGCCTACTATGCCGACGCCGTCTTCACCGCCCACCAGACCCTCGCCGACGCCCAGGAGTTCTACCGGGACCTCAAGGCCCGTACCGCCGCTGCCGGCCGTGACCCGGAGACCATCAAGATCCTGCCCGGCATTGTGCCCGTCATCGGTGCCACCGAGGCGGAAGCCCTGGAGCTGGAACGGGAACTGGACCGCCTAATCAAGCCGGAGTACGCCCGGATCCAGCTGGCCAGGACCCTGCGCGTGGACCCGGAGGACCTGCCGCTGGACCGCCAGCTGCCGGACAACCTGCCCAGCGAGGATGAGATCGAGGGCGCCAAGAGCCGCTACACGCTGATCGTGCAGCTGGCCCGCCGGGAACAGCTCACCGTGCGGCAGCTGATCGGCCGCCTGGGCGGCGGCCGCGGGCACCGCACCTTCACGGGCACCCCCGTGCAGGTGGCGGACGCCATCCAGGAATGGTTCGACGGCGGCGCGGCAGACGGCTTCAACATCATGCCGCCGGTGCTCCCCGCCGGCTTGGAAACCTTTGTGGACCAGGTGGTGCCCATCCTGCAGGAGCGCGGCCTGTTCCGCACCGAATACAGTGGCCGGACCCTGCGGGAGCACTATGGCCTGCCGCGGCCGGAGAACCGGTTCAGCCGGCAGGCGGCCACGGTTGCGGCGGCAGCGGTGTGATTCGGGGACTTCCGGAGGGTACTCCCTAGACTGGCAGCTGAACGTTGATGCCAGGACTGGATAGAGGAGCAGGATATGAGCGGAGTAATCGTTGTAGGTGTGGACGCCAGCCCGTCGGCACGGAAGGCCGCGGAAGTGGCGCTGGGCCTGGCGGACTCGCTGGGGGCGTCCCTTCATGTGGTGACCGCCTTTGACGTCGAGAACGCTGAAACCTTCGGGGTGGGCTCGGACAAGGTGCGGATCTCCAACGCGGACAGCTCGGAGATGGTGGCAAAGTCCCTGGGCGCATCGCATCCGGGAGTGGAAATCACCCACTTCGCTGCCCGCGGCAAGCCGGCCGATTCGCTCATCAAGGAAGCCGTCCGCTTGGATGCCCGGCTGATCGTGGTGGGAAACCGGCGGATGCGCGGCATCGGCAGGCTTCTGGGCAGCGTCGCCAACAGCGTGGCGCACAACGCCCCGTGCGATGTCTACATCGCCAACACCTACGACGACTGACCTGACTCCCGCAAAAGGGGAGCGGACGACGGCGGGACCTCCCGCCGTCGTCCGCTCCCCTTTGCGCAATGGCCTGGTCAGGCGCCGTACTCCTCATCGGTCACGTGGTCGAGCCAGGTGACCACCTCGCCGTCTTCGTCGGCCTCGTGCATGGCCACATGGGCCATGAACCGCTCCGGGGTGGCCCCGTGCCAGTGCTCCTCGCCGGGCTCGATGTAGACCACGTCGCCGGGACGGATCTCCTGGACCTCCCCGCCGCGCCGTGCCACCAGCCCGATCCCGTCCGTGACGTAGAGGGTCTGGCCTTTGGGGTGGCGGTGCCAGGCAGTCCGGGCGCCGGGGGCAAACCGGACGTGCGCGCAGCCGATGGCCGATTGTTCATCAGGGTTCCGGATACCGTCAATCTGCACGGTTCCGGTGAACCATTCCTCGGGGCCGGCTCCTGTCTGGCCGCCGCTCTTGGTGTACTTCATGTTCTCCTCCTCAGGGATGGATTATGTGGTCTGGCGGGCCGGGGCCCGGGATGTCAGGTATGACAGGACGGCGGCGATGGAAAGAATGGCCGCGGCGGCCAGGAATGCGGCCTGGTAGCCCGCAGAGTCGAACAGCACGCCCCCGAGCGTGGATCCGATGGCGATGGACGTCTGGACCACCGCGACCATCAGGCCGCCGCCGGCTTCGGCGTCATCCGGCATCGCCTCCGCCAGCCAGCTCCACCAGCCGACGGGCGCGGCCGTGGACATCAGGCCCCAGAGGCCCAGCAGAACCACCACGGCGGCGATCCAGCCGCCGGCGGGAACGAGCGCTGCGGCAATGGCCGCCATCAGCACCGGAATGACGGCCAGCGTCCGGTACAGGCCCTTGCCCAGGAACCGGCCAATGAGCAGCGTTCCGGCAAAGCCCGCCACGCCGATCACCAGCAGGACGAGGGACACCGTGGCAACGTCCACGCGCGTCACGGTCTCCAGGAACGGGCGGATGTAGGTGAAAAGGACAAACTGGCCCATGAAGAAGGACCCACACGCAGCCATTCCCCAGGCGACCGGCCGGCTCTTGAGCCCGGCGAAAATCCCGAGCACGTTGCCGGGTGCCCGCTTCTGGACCTTCATCGACGGCAGGCTGATCCACTGCCAGGCCAGGGCAAGCACCGCTATGGGCACCAGGCAAAAGAACGCGCCGCGCCAGCCGATGAGCGAGCCAAGGTAGCTTCCCAGGGGTGCGGCCAGGACCGTGGCCAGGGCATTGCCGCCATTGAAGATTGCGAGGGCCCGCGGCACCCTGTGCGCCGGCACCAGCCGCATGGCCGTGGCTGCCGACATGGACCAGAAGCCGCCAATGACCACGCCGATGAGGGCGCGGCCCACCATGAACAGCAGATAACCGGGTGCGGTGGCCACCAGCGCCCCGGAGACCGCCATCAGCCCCGTCAGGCCCAGCAGGAGTGTTTTGCGGTTCATGCTGCCGGCCAGGGTGGAAACCGAGAGGCTGGTCAAGACGGCGAAGACACCGGAAATCGCGATTCCCTGCCCCACCGTGCCTTCTGAAACCTGCAGTTCGGCGGCCATGGGCGTGAGCAGGCTGACGGGCATGAATTCGGAGGCGATCAGCGCGAAGACGCACAGCGACATCGCGAAGACTCCGCCCCAGTGGGCCGGGTTGTGTCCGCGGGCGCCTGCTTCCTGCGGCTCGCTGGAACTGATGACTGTTGTTTCGGGTGGCATGTCCTCCATCAAACCGTGCTCCCGGCACCCTAGCGAGGGCCCTGCTGAAACGGGTCTTGGCAGACCCCCCTTACGCGCCCTCGCCGCAGTGGACAACTGGGCCTCCCGCCGTCGTCCGTGTCCTGTCCCCTGTCTTCTGGTTCTCACCCAGGTTGCCATGGTTTTGTATCGACGGGGAGGTTGTAGGCTTGGAGAAGTTAAGCCATGGCGGCCGTTTCGCATCATGCCTCCATGAGGCTTAGCGGGAAAGAGCAGGACAGCGTGGCCAGAGACCGCATGATCCAGCATGATGAAACAGTCACAGAACACCTGCAGGACCTCCTGCTGGAGTCAGTCGACGTCGGGGCGCTGCTCAGCGAGCTCGCAACTGTTTCAGCCGCCACCCTCTCGGTTGACCACGAGGTGATGTGCGGAGTGACGCTGATGCGTCGGAAGAAGCCCACCACGGTTGCGACGAGTAATTCCCGTGTTCCGGCCCTGGACGAGCTGCAGTACGGGAAGGGCGAAGGGCCCTGCCTGACGGCGCTTCGGGAACTGACAACCATCCATGTTCCAGACGTGCGCGAAGACACACGGTGGCCCCACTACACTGCGGCTGCCTGGGCGGAAGGCATAGGCTCCATCCTGGCCGTCCCGCTCCCGCTCGAGGGCGAAGCGAACGCCGCACTTAACGTCTACTCCGCGAAGACCCATGCCTTCAGCGGGGAAGCCATCGAAAAAGCGGAAGCCTATGCGCTGGAAGCGTCCAAATCCCTGCGCCTGGCTGTCCGGATCGCCCAGTTGGTCGATGACCGCGAGAACCTTATCGCGGCAATGGAATCAAGGACCACCATCGACGTCGCCGTCGGGGCGATCATGGCCCAAAACCGGTGCAGCCAGGAGTCGGCCATCAAGATTCTGCGCATCGCCTCCAGCTCACGCAACGTCAAGCTCCGTGATGTGGCAGCCGCCGTAGTCGCTTCGGTGGCTGATGATCCGAAAGTCCTTACGCATTTTGATGACTGACAGCAGACTGGCCTGACTGGGGGTTCCTTTTCAGGTCCTTGTCCAGTTCACGCAGGCAGTAATCCTTGAACCAGTACCTGATGCCCTGCGGCAGCTTTGGGTAGGCCACGGCCAGGAGGCCGAACGCGCGGTTGAAGCGGCGCTCGTGCCGGTCACTCCAGGCCAGTCCGAAGTCCTTCCGCAACTGCTCCGGAAGGAGCCCCGCGGTGAGGAACCTGGCCGGGGGGATGATGGCGCGGTACCAAAGGGCCGTGTGCTTGGGAAACAGCAGGCCGCGGCCAACGCGCACCCCGGGGTACTCCGCCCTGAGGGTGGAGATATGTTCCGCCCAGTAGCGGCCGAACTCTGTACGGTCCTTCGGCCACATGCCGGGGGGAAGCTGCAGGGCGGTACCGATCCGTGCATAGTCCCGGTACATCGAGTCCGCAGCGGCGTCGTCCAGCGGGCCGTAGATCTTCTCAATAATGGTGAGTGCGGTGTCGTAGAGGGTGGCCACCACCCAGAGCTGCAGTTCCGGATCGTAGGCGCTGTATCCGGCGGAGGCTTTATCTGCCGGGCGCTGCACCGGCACGTGGGCCCGGTTTACCCTGCGGCGGACCTCGTTCACCTGTGCGTCGTTGCCATAAACAACGGCGTAGACGTAGGTCAGGGTGCCCTTGAGCCTGTTGACCGGGCGTTCGGTGAACGTGCTGTGTTCCGCCACGCCCCTGCCGATGGCCGGATGGGCAAGCTGCAGCAGGATGGCTCGACCTGCCCCAGCAAGCAAGATGCCTTCCGCACGGTAATCGGAAAATTCCTGCACCATGTCAACAGGGTACCGTCACCGCAGGAGCGTGGAACCGGACCTTTGGCCCGTTGACATGGGACACCTTCGGGTCCCCGTCCGCGGCTACCTGTTCGCCGGCCGCAGCGAGGTGATCATCCTCTTGATGTCCGCGTACTCGGCCGTGCCCCGGTATTTCTTCGCCAGTTCCAGATAGGGCAGCGACGGGTCACCGGGCGTTGCGTTGTTCTCCGGGTTGTAGGATGCGCCGAACATGGCAGCATTCGGCGGCCATCGGAAGAATTGGAAGATGGGACAGGCGTCAGGGCCGCTTGCCGCGGGGCCGGACGTAATCCCGTAGCCGGCAGCCGGGGTGCGGTAATTACCCGGCGTGGCGGCGTTTCCGCGGGTCTCGAAAACGAACTGCGGCACCACCCCGCCCTGGGCCAGTACCGGGATATCCGCTGTGTCCAGGATTTCGTAGGGATACCGCTCGGTGCATGTGGATCCGGTGGCCATGTTGGTCCGCAGTGTCGCCATCACATTGCCGGCCTGGTTCCGCACCTCGGCGAAGGCCCCGCCGCCCTCGGCCAGTTCCCCCGCAGGGTCCTTGACGCGCCAGGCGGCAGGGAGGTCGAACGCCATGGTGCCGTCCGCCGTCGTAGAGGTGGTCCACTCCGCCGCGGCGGTGCTGACGGGAGGATTGCCGGCGGCGGAGGGAACGTCCGACGGCGTGGGCGCGCCTGACGTCCCGGCTTCCGTTGCGGAGGGACTGGCAGGGCCGGATGACGTGGGCGAGGGCTGCGGACTTCCGTCCTGCGGGGAGCACCCGGCCAGGACCGGTGTGAACAGGACCACGGCGGCCATTAACAGTCCGGGGAAAGCTTTGCTGAGCCTGCGCACCACACCCTCCTTTGGGCCTGACGGTGACCCTTCAAGTGTGGCGCGGCATGCCCAGGCGGGGCAGGGCCAATGGACCTATCCCCTCCCCCGCCGGCAGCCGTGTTACCGCTCCAGTGTTACCGCTCCAGCAGGGACACGTCGCGGACGGCGCCCTTGTCCGCGGACAGGGCCATGGCAGCGTAGGCGCGCAGCGCCGCGGACACCTGGCGGTCCCGGTCCTTGGGCTTGTAGCCGCCGTTGACCTCCAGCTTTTCGCGGCGTTCGGCCAGGATCTCGTCGGAGACCTCCAGCTGCAGGGTGCGCTGGGAGATGTCAATGCTGATGATGTCGCCGTCTTCCACCAGGGCGATGGCACCCCCGGAAGCAGCCTCCGGCGAGATATGCCCGATGGACAGGCCGGAGGTTCCGCCGGAGAAACGGCCGTCGGTGATGAGGGCGCACTTCTTGCCCAGGCCGCGGCCCTTGAGGAACGACGTGGGGTAGAGCATTTCCTGCATGCCGGGACCGCCGCGCGGGCCTTCGTAGCGGATGACCACTACGTCGCCTTCCTTGATGGTCTTGTTCAGGATCTTTTCCACGGCTTCGTCCTGGGACTCGCACACCACGGCCGGTCCGGAAAAGGTCCAGATGGACTCGTCCACGCCCGCGGTCTTCACCACGGCGCCGTCGATGGCCACGTTGCCGCGGAGCACGGCCAGGCCGCCGTCCTTGGAGTAGGCGTGCTCCACGGAGCGGATGCAGCCTTCGGCAGCGTCGGTGTCCAGGGAGGTCCATTCATTCGACTGGGAGAACGCGGTGGAGGAGCGGACGCCGCCGGGAGCGGCATGCCACAGGGCCTTCGCTTCTTCCGTGGCCTTGCCGCCGCGGATGTCCCAGTCGTCCAGCCAGCCGTCCAGGTCGGCGGAGTGCACGGAGTGGACGTCCTTGTGCAGGAGGCCGCCGCGGTTCAGCTCGCCCAGCAGTGCAGGGATGCCGCCGGCGCGGTGCACGTCCTCCATGTAATAGGTCTTGTTCCCGGCAACGTTCGGGGCAACCTTGGCCAAGCAGGGCACCTGGCGGGACTTTGCGTCCATCTCGGCCAGGCCGTAATCCACGCCGGCTTCCTGGGCCGCGGCCAGCAAGTGCAGGATGGTGTTGGTGGAGCCGCCCATGGAAATGTCCAGGGCCATGGCGTTGTCGAAGGCCTTCGCAGTGGCGATGGAGCGCGGCAGCACGGAGTCGTCGTCGCCGTCGTAATAGCGCTTCACCAGCTCGACGACGGTGCGGCCGGCTTTCTCGTAGAGCGCCTTCCGCGCGGTGTGGGTGGCCAGCACGGAGCCGTTGCCGGGCAGGGCCAGGCCGATGGCCTCGGCAAGGCAGTTCATGGAGTTGGCGGTGAACATGCCGGAGCAGGAGCCGCAGGTGGGGCAGGCGTTTTCTTCGATGAGGTTGATGTCAGCATCGGAGATGGATTCGTCCACGGCGTCGGCAATCGCGTTCACCAGGTCCAGGGAGCGCACGGAGCCGTCGGTCAGGGTCACGCGGCCGGCCTCCATGGGGCCGCCGGAAACGAAGACCACGGGGATGTTCAGGCGCAGCGCGGCCATGAGCATGCCGGGGGTGATCTTGTCGCAGTTGGAGATGCAGACCAGGGCGTCGGCGCAGTGCGCGTTGACCATGTATTCAACGGAGTCGGCGATCAGGTCGCGGGACGGCAGCGAGTAGAGCATGCCCGAGTGGCCCATGGCGATGCCGTCGTCCACGGCGATGGTGTTGAACTCGCGCGGCACGGCGCCGGCGGCAAGGATCGCGTCGGAGACGATCCGGCCCACGGGGGCGAGGTGGGTGTGGCCGGGAACGAATTCGGTGAAGCTGTTGGCCACGGCGATGATCGGCTTGCCGATGTCAGAGTTGGCGACGCCGGAGGCGCGCAGCAGTGCGCGAGCGCCGGCCATGTTGCGGCCGTGGGTGACTGTTTTTGAGCGGAGTGCAGGCATGCGTACCATCCTGTCCTGTCGCTCCCGGTCCCGGAAGACGGCGCTGCTACTAGTAGCAGGAGTACCAGAGTAATAGTATTTACGGGTGAGTGATCCCGGGCGGCGCAAAGAACTTGGCCTCTTCCTGCGGGCCCGCCGGGACCAGGCGCTGCGGGCCGATTACGGCCTGCCGCCGATCGGCCGCAGCCGCGAGCGCGGGCTCCGCCGCGAAGAGGTGGCCTTCCTGTCCGGCGTCAGCGTCACCTGGTACACCTGGCTTGAACAGGGCAGGGACATCAGCCCGTCACGCCAGGTCCTGGAGGCCATCAGCCGCGCACTGCATCTTTCCCCCACCGGCCTTGGCTATGTCCTGTCCCTGGGCGGCTACGCATCCGCCGCCCCTGCCGGCCCCGCCGCAGACACCGCCCCACCCCATATCCAGCGCCTCCTGGATGCGCTGGATCCCAACCCGTCCTTTGCCCTGTTCCCGGACTGGGGCGTGGCCGGCTGGAACAAGGCCTATGCGGCGCTGTATCCCAACATTGCCACGGTGCCGCCAGCGGACCGGAACCTGCTGTGGCTGGTGTTCACGGACCCCTATGTCCGGGACCTACTCCCGGACTGGGACACCACCAGCAAGCGGTTCCTTGCCGAGTTCCGGGCCGAAACCGGGCAGCGGCTCGGAGATCCGGACATCCAGTACCAGGTGGAACGACTCAAGGAAGCCAGCCCGGAGTTCCGGCAGGGCTGGGACCTGTACAGCATCCTGGGCTTCGAATCCCGCGAACGCCTCTTCCACCATCCTGCCGTCGGAGTCCTGCAACTGGAGCACCACCAGGTCTCCCCCTCGGACCGGCCGGACCTGCACATCGTGGTGTACACGCCGACCCCGGGCAGCGATGCCGCGGCGCAAATGATGTCCCTGCTGTCCGGGGCCTAAACGGGTTCCGCCGCGAGGTAGGCGAGCGCGGCGGCTGCCTGGGCCCGGGTGGCCATGCGGAGGGTGGGGTCAACGGCGGGCAGGAACGACGGCGAGTGGTTGGCAGGGATGTCAGCGTCCACTGTGCCATTCGCCACGGCCCGCCGGTAGGTTTCCGGGGGCACGGAGCCGACGACCCAGTACACGTAAGGGATGCCGAAGGCGTCAGGGATGCGGCTGAAGTCCTCGGACGCCGTCTGCGGGGCGGTGCGGTAGACAGCGTCCGCGCCGAAGGTCCTGGTGAAGGCTGCAGTGACCAGGGCGTTGGCCTCCGCGTCGTTGCTGGTCAGCGGGTACTGGTCGTAATACTCGAACTGCGGTTCCTGCGGCGAGCCGGCGGCTGCGCACTCGCCCCGTACGATCCGCTCGATGGCGGCAATCATGGCGGCCCGGACGGCCAGGTCGTATGTGCGGAGGTTGAGCAGCAGCTCTGCCCGGTCGGGGATGATGTTGGCCGTGGCTCCGGCGCTCACCGATCCAACAGTCAGCACGGCGAACTCCCCTGGCCTGGTTTCCCGTGACACCACAGTCTGCAGGCGGAGGACGAGCGAGGCGGCGAGCACCACCGGATCAACGGACTTGTGCGGCATGGAGCCGTGGGCGCCGCGGCCGTGGACGATAATCCGTACCGAGTCGCCTGCCGAGAGTACCGGGCCCGGGGTGGTGCCGATGGTTCCCGCCTCGGTGGGCATGACGTGCTGGGCCAGCGCGACGTCCGGCCGCGGGATTCCGGCGGCCAGGCCGTCGTCGAGCATTGCCTGCGAGCCCGCCGCCGTTTCCTCTGCCGGCTGGAAGAGGGCGGTGTAGGTTCCCTGCCAGGCCTCCCGGTGTTCCGCCAGGTACTTTGCCGCACCAAGCAGCGCCACCACGTGCATGTCGTGCGCGCACGCGTGCATCACCCCCGGAACCATGGAGGCGTAGCTTGCCCCCGTCGCCTCGGTGACCGGGAGGGCATCCATGTCTGCCCGGGCCAGGACGGCCGCACCTGCGCCGTTGGCAAGGACACCGACGACGCCGGTGCCGCCAAAGTGCCGCACGTCAAAGCCCCAGCCGGCCAGCTTTGCCGCAACTGCGGCAGACGTTTCGTGTTCGGCGAGGCCGAGTTCCGGGTGTTGGTGGAGCTGCTCGTAGAGCGGGATCTGCCAGGCCAGCTCCTGCTCGATGCCGTCCGCAGCGCTGTTCGCTAAGTCCATCGAAGCCTCCTCCCGGCCGCCTGCCCCGGCCCTTCCGGCCACCATAGGCAGCACCTGTGGATGGTGTCCATGGGCAACCAAAAGCGGCAGGCGGCGGGAGAACCCGCCGCCTGCCGCTTCCTTGCCTCCGAATGCTAGGCCGGCACCCCCTGCCGCACGACGGCCGGCTTGAACTGCGCACCCGCGCCCGGGAATACCGGCACGTCAATCCGCGCGTGGGTGTGGACCTCGGTGACCGTGGCCTTGGTGTGCAGGGCAATCTGTTCCATGGTGGTCACCCACATTCCGTCCATCGACTTCACCCGCTCGATGAGCTGCTCCAGGGCGACGGCCTTGGAGGGCCGGCCGGAGATGAACGGGTGGTTGGTCAGGACGAAGCAGCTGCCCTGGGAGTGGTGGGCCTCGGCTTCAAGCGTCCACATTTCCAGGACCTTCGCCGGGCTCTCGATCACACCGCTTCCGGTCACGCCAGGGTAGAAGGCGTACTGCTCCCAGTCGTCCAGGGTCCAGTCCACGGGAATCTCCACGATGTCCCGGGGATCGTCGGCGGCGACGGCGAAGCGGTAGGGGGCATCACCGTCGAGCAGGCTCGAATCGTAGAGGAAGCCGCGGTCCGCCAGCAGGCCCGGGGAGTGCCAGTTCAGTTCCCACCACGGTGCGCGGTAACCCACGGGCCGGACCCCTGCCACCTTGGCCAGGGCCTCGAGGCCGCGGTCAATGTAGCTGGCCTCGGTGGCGGCGTTGATGCCCTGCATGGGTTCGTGAAGGTAGCCGTGGTGGGCCACCTCGTGCCCGCCGTCCACGATCTGCCGGACCACATCCGGGTAGGACTCGGCTGTGAAGCCGGGGATGAAGAAGGTGGCCTGGATGTCCTGGCGGGCCAGGATGGCCAGCAGCCGGGGCACCGCGATCTTGGGGCCGTAGGACTGGTGGCTCATCAGCGACATACGCCGGGTGCTGGTGGGATCGTGGGCGATGGTGCAGGACTCGGCGTCGACGTCGAAGGTGAAGGACGCTGCGGCCTTGAAGCCGTCAGGCCAGGTGATGGGGTGCAGGGCGTCCGCGATGGCGGGCTTGTTCACGGGAAATCCTTTCGGCGGGCGCTGTGCGCCCGCCAGGGTTTGTGGAAGAGGAGTTGTGCCGCTTAGAGGGCGGGAAGGGCGGGCGAGCTGTCCGCCGCCTTGCCCTCTGTTCCGGGAGCGGTATCCGCCTTCTGTGAGGCGCGGGGCTCAAGGGCCAGATAGCGGATGTGCTGCCGCGGCCCGAGGATGGCGTACACTCCGGCGCTGGTCAGTCCGCCGGCCAGCCAGGACAGGTCCCAGCCGCCCAGGGCCACGGCGATGGGGCCCTGCATGATGGGGATCAGTCCGTACATGAACAGCCAGGTGGCGAAGATGCCGGCCAGGAGGGCAATGACGCCCGCCCAGTTGACGCCCGGCAGGCGCTTGGTGCCCACGCCGTCGAACAGGCGGTCCGGCGCACCGGGCCAGCGCTTGTCCAGCCAGAAGTAGTGCACCAGCATGATTCCGCCCCAGGCGGCCACCCAGGCCACCAGGCCGATCAGCCAGGCGTCGAGCACGGCGGCGAAGTCCTCCTGGAAGATGAAGAAGACGACGGCGGCGAGCGAGAAGACGCCAACGAACAGGTTGAGCTTGCGGCGGCTGATGGAGATGTCCAGGGCCTGGGTGGCCACGGAGAAGGTGTAGATGTTCAGGATGTTGGTGGCGATGGGGCCGTGGAGCACCATCAGCAGCACCGGCAGGGCCATGGCGCCGAAGTTCAGGACGATCAGCTTGCCGGGGTCGATTTCGCCGCTGTTGGTGGCCAGGCTGGCGCCCAGGACACCGAGCCACACCACGGGGATGAACTGGCCCAGCACGGAGGCCAGGTAGACCTTCTTCTTGGGGACGCTGGTGCTGACGAACCGGGAGTAGTCAGCGGCGTAGGTGAACCAGGTGATGCCCCAGCCGATGCCTATGGCGGTCATGACGGCGCTCATGGCGGCGATGCGCTCCGAGCCTTCAAGAATGGCGCCGGCGGGTCCGGCGTAGCCCCAGTCGATGTCCATGCCGAACCAGGCCACGGCGGACATGACGGCCAGGATGAGGATGGTGGGCGGTACCGTCCATTTTTCGAAGGCCGCGATGGCCTTGTAGCCGAACCACGCAATGGCCACCTGCAGGGCCATGATGAAGGTGGCGACGCCGATCTTCCAGCCGTAGTTGGGGGCGTCCGGGTCAACCCAGCCGAGGGTTCCGAAGAGCGCCATGACCAGGTCCAGGATGATCCAGGTGTTGACCGCGCACCAGCCGATGACCAGCAGGGCCTGGATGGCGGCTGGCAGATAGTTGCCGCGCCGTCCGAATGCGGCGCGGGCCAGGACCATCCCGGTGGCTCCGGTCTTCTGGCCCAGGAGGACGAAGCAGCCAAAGAGCAGCATGCCGATCAGGTTGCCCAGTACCAGGACGGTGATGGTGTCCGCGAGTCCGAGTCCCAACTGGATGCCGAGTGCCCCCAGCACCCAGTTGATGGGTGCCAGGTTGGCGCCCGCCCAGATCCAGAACTGGCCGGATACCTTGCGTGTTCGTGCTGATTCAGGGATGGGTTGGAGCCAGGCTTCGTGGTCCACGACGTTGTGGTCCTGCGTGCCCTGGCCGGGTTGGCCGTGCGTGGCTGGTGAAAGCTTTTTTTGCATGGGGGCCTCCGTGAGGTGAATAAGTACCAAAAGGCTATGTGGCCCCCATCACAAGGAACAAGATACGATATGTCGAACAGATTCTCCTACTACGTTACGGAACGTCGTGTCAGTGTTTCTCGGCGAAATACTCGCCCACCCCGCCCTTGCTGCCGCCGACCCCCTGGTCCATCCGCTGGGCGCGGTGGCCGACGCGCAGCCGGTCCGCTGGGTCCACTCCAGCGAGGTGCTGGACATCGCTCCCCTGCTCCGCGGCGGCGAACTGCTGCTCTGCGGCGGGATAACCCTGGCCACGGCCACGCCGGCAAAACGTGAAGACTACGTGCGCGAACTGGCCCAGCGCGGCATTGCGGCGCTCGCCATCGAGACCGGCGGCGCCCTGCCCGAGATCCCGGCCGACATGCTTGCAAAGGCCGAGGAATTCGGCCTTCCGGTAGTGGAGCTGCGCAAGGTGGTGCCTTTTGTGGGCGTCATGCAGGCCATCAATTCGATGCTGGTCAGCGAGTCCGTGGGGCACCTGCAGCAGGCCGACGCCGCCACGCGCGCCATGGCCGCCGAACTGGCCCACGGTGCTTCGCTCGACAAGATCCTGGGCGTGCTGGCCGGCATCACCGGTTCCGCTGTGACGCTCACCTCCCCGTGGGGAGTCACCATGGGCAGCGCGGCGCCAGAGGATTGGGAGGACGACGGCGACGCGCGGGCAGGCGTGCAGGACGCGTTTTCCGGGGTGGCCGGCGAAACAGTGGTCACCGTGGACATCCCTGTGCGCGGGGTCCTCATGGGCCGGCTGGAGGTGCGGGTGCCTGACGCTGCGGACCTGGCACTGGCGCAGGTGGCAGGGGAACGCGCCGTGGACATCCTGGGCCTGGCACTGCTGCAGCACACCCCGCCCGGGCTGCATGCCCTGGCGGGCGCCGAACTGATGCGGGCCGTGCTTCACTCTGCCCCCGAGTGGCGCCTGGAGCAGCTCGCGCCGGCCGCCGGCTTCCCCATTGACTCCCCCGCCGTGGTGGCAGCAATCCACGCGGCATCGCCGCAGGAGCTGCGCGGCGCCGTCGAAACCTTCCTGAGCTCGCAGCGCATCCCGTGCGCTGCGTACCTGGACGATGCCGAACTGGTGGTCATGATCGGCCTGCCCTGCACGGACACCGCCGGCGAACGGCGGCAGCTCCTGGAATCGCTCCGCGGGCTGGAAGGGGACCATGATGCGGTGATCGCCGTCGGTCCGGTAGCCGGCGGGGTGGCTGACGCTGCCTGGTCCCTGGCCGAAGCCCGCCGCACCTTGGAGGTGCGCCAGATCCGGCGGCGGAACGCCTCGACGCGCAGGCGGTTCCCGGCCCGCGGCCTGGTGGTGGTGGACGCCGACGACGCCGCCGTGGAGAGCCTCTCCCTGACCTGCCTCGACGGCTCAGCGCGCGAGGCGTTCGTCAACCGGCATCTGCGCGCAGTGTTGGAGCATGATGCGCAGCGACAGTCCCAGCTGCTGGAGACCCTGCAGGTGTGGCTGGACTCAGGCTGCAACACGGCGCAGTCCGCACGCGAACTGCACCTGGAGCGGCAGTCGATGCACCACAGGCTGCAGCGGATCTTCGAGCTGTGCGGCGGCGACCCGCGGGGCACCGGGCGGCTCGCGGCGCTGCACCTGGCTGCACGGATGGCCGGGCTGCCATAACTAGCCGCCGAATACTTAACGCTTCGTTTGGTACCTGGAAAGCACCACACCTTCGGGAAACGTCCGGGCCTCCACCAGGCTCAGCTTGACCCAGTGGTCCAGGGCAGTGAAGAAGGGCGTGCCGCCGCCTACCAGGACCGGATGGGAGACGATCACGTACTCGTCGATCAGCCCGGAACGCATGGCTGCCCGGGCGAGGGTGGCACCGCCGATGTCCATGGGGCCGCCTTCTTCCGCTTTGAGCCTGGTGATCTCAGCGACCGCGTCGCCGATGACCAGCCGGGTGTTCCAGTCGACTGTGCGGGTGGTGGAGGAGAACACCACCTTCGGCATGTCCCGCCAGCGGTGGGCGAACTCGACGTGCGCCGGTGTGACGCCAGGCTGCCGGTCAGCCGTGGGCCAGTCGGCGCTCATCGTCTCCCACAATTTGCGCCCGTACAGCGCCAGGCCCGTCGCCCCCACCCGGTCGGACCACCACTGGAACAACTCGTCGCTCGGTACGCTCCACCCGAGGTCGTCGCCGGGCGCGGCAATGTAGCCGTCCAGGCTCACGTTCATGGCGAAGGCCAGTTTGCGCATGGCGTCAGTCTTCCCTGAGCCGGCATTCGTTGTACAGAGCAGCACGGCACGGGATTATCGGGTCAGGTTGCCGGGCGGCCGCCCAGGCGGGTGGTGACCTTGGCGGCGGCGGCCACGCAGGCCTCGCCCAGGCTCCCGAACTGTTCCTTCGACACCCGGAATCGGGGGGCGGGGATCAGGACGGCAGCCACCACGTCGCCGCGGTGGTCCCGGACGGGGGCGGCCACGCCCACCTCGTCCATTGACGATTCGCCGTAGTTTCCCGCCCATCCCCGTTGTGCCACATCCTGGAGCCTGGCTTCGTAAGCCGCCAATCCGGCGTCGTCCAGTCCAGGGAAGGTGATGGTTCCGCTGCGCAGCAGCTCCCGCACCCGCTCTGCCGGCAGAGTGGAGAGGAACACCTGCACGGAGGCGCTCATGGCGTCCCGGTAGCGCGCTCCAAGGGGCGTGGTGTGCTTGATCTGGTGGTGGCTGGCGATTTGCTCCACGCAGATGGCCTCGTCGCCGTTCCACAGCATCAGTGCACTGGTCTCCCCGGTCTGCTCGGTCAATTGCCGCAGGACCGGATATGCCACGCGCCGTTCCTCCATCTCGGCCAGCAGCGGTCCGGCGACGGCGATGAGGCCCAGTCCCAACCGGAACCGCTTGGTTTCCGGATCCCGTTCCACCAGGTTTTCCTGCTCGAAGGTGGCAAGGATCCGGGAAACGCTGCTCTTGTGCATGCCCACGCGGTTGGCAATTTCGGTGACGCCCAGCAGCGGTTCGTCCGCCGTGAAGGTGCGCAGGACGGCAATGGCATTGACGACGACGGAGGCGCCTTTGGCGTCCGTCCCGCCATTGGTGCCGGTGCCGCTGCCGTTGCTGTCGGAGGTTGTTGCAGGAGTCATGGTGGACACCATCTTTCCTCATGCGCAGGTATTTGGCCGGGACGGCGGAAGCGGCGCCACGTGTCCGTGGCGCCGCTTCCCGGTACTGATTGTTAGCCCTGGATGATGTTGTGCTCCGGGCCGAAGGGGAACTTGGTGATGTTCTCCACCGTGTTGTCCTCGCCAATGACCAGGATGTCGTGTTCGCGGTAGCCGCCTGCGCCGGGCAGGCCGTCCGCCACGGTGATCATGGGCTCCATGGACACCACCATGCCTGGTTCCAGTACCGTGTCGATGTCCTCGCGCAGTTCCAGGCCGGCTTCGCGGCCGTAGTAGTGGCTGAGGACGCCGAAGGAGTGGCCGTAGCCGAAGGTGCGGTTGGCCAGCAGGCCGTGGCTGATGTAGATCTCGTTGAGCTCGGCGGCGATGTCCTTGCAGACGGCGCCGGGCTTGATGAGTTCCAGGCCGCGCTTGTGGACCTCCACGTTGATGTTCCACAGTTCCAGGGACCGTTCGTCCGGCTGGCCCAGGAAGAGGGTGCGCTCCAGGGCGGTGTAGTAGCCGGAGGTCATCGGGAAGCAGTTGAGCGAGAGGATGTCGCCCTGCTGCAGCTTCCGGGTGGTGGCCCAGTTGTGCGCGCCGTCGGTGTTGATGCCGGACTGGAACCACACCCAGGTGTCGCGGACCTCGCGGTGCGGGAACGTGCGGGCGATCTCGTGCACCATGGCCTCGGTGCCGATCAGTGCCACCTCGTACTCGGTGATGCCCTCGCGGATGGCGTTGCGGATGGCTTCGCCGCCCAGGTCGCCGATGCGGGCGCCATGCTTGATGACCTCGATTTCCTCGGCGGACTTGATCATGCGCTGGCGCATGGCGTCCTGCGAGACATCCAGAAGTTCTGCCCCCGGGAAGGCTGCGGCGATCTTCTCGCGGGTCAGGCCCGGGAGGAAGTCGTCCTCGACGCCCAGCCGGGAGGCCTTGACGCCGCGCTGGCGCAGAGCCTCCTGCAGGCCGAAGAAGAAGTTGTCGCGGCGCCAGTCGGTGTAGACGATGTTCTCGCCGTAGGAGGTGCGCCACGGCATGCCGGCGTCGATGTTCGCGGTGACGGTGACGGAATCCTCTGCCGTAACCACCAGGGCGTAGTTGCGGCCGAACGTGGTGTACAGGAAGTCGGAGTAGTACTTGATGCCGTGGTAGCTGGTCAGGATGACGGCGTCCAGGTCCTTGGCGGCCATGATCCGGCGGAGCCCGCCCAGGCGGCGCTCGAACTCTGCGTCGGAGAACGTGAGCTTGCCCTTGGAGCCGATGTGGAGGACCTTGAGGCGCTCGAGTTCGGCGATGGACGAGGCGTTATCGGTGGTGATAGTCACAGGGGTGGTGCCTTTCTAATGGATGCCAGCTGCTGTTGATGCAGTTGGTGTTGGTTTGCGTAGTGAGGTTGGTTTAGGGGCCTCTGGTTGCTCAGAGGTGTTTGAGGGGTTTCCGCGACGTTTCGGCGGCGAACAGCACGGCCACCAGGGATACGGCGGAGGCGGCCACCAGGTACCAGCCGGGGGCCAGCTTGCTCTGGGTGAGGCCGATCAGCAGGGTGGCCATGAACGGCGCGGTGCCGCCGAAGAGCGCGTTGGAGAGGTTGAAGCTGACGGCGAAGCCGCTGTACCGGACCTTGGTGGGGAACAGTTCGGCAAGGAAGCTGGGCAGGGTGCCGTCGTTCAGGGTGAGCATGCCGCCCAGCAGGATCTGGACCAGGACGATGACCAGGAAGTTGCCGGTGTCCAGCAGCATGAAGGCCGGGACGGTCAGGAGCATGAACAGCACGGAGGCGGTGATCAGCATGCGCTTGCGGCCGAACCGGTCTGACGCGATGCCGGTCAGGAAGATGAAGCCGATGTAGCTGGCCAGGGCGATGGTGGTGGCCAGGAAGGATTCGGTGGGCCCGAAGCCCAGTTCCTCGGACAGGTAGGTGGGCATGTAGCTGAGGATGACGTAGAAGCCGACGGCGTTGAGCAGGACTGCGCCGCAGGCGATGATCAGCTGTCTGCGGTAAGTCCTGAACATGTCCAGGGCAGGCGCTTTGGGTGCTGATTCTTCCTGCTCAGCCAGGGCGCGGAAGGCAGGAGTGTCTTCGAGCTTGGTGCGGATGTAGCGACCGATCAGGCCCATGGGGGCGGCCAGGAGGAACGGCAGCCGCCAGCCCCACTCGTGCAGCTGTTCGGTGCTGAGCACCGAGCTGAGGAGCGCCGCGATCAGTGAGCCCAGGAGCAGGCCCGCTGCGGTGCTGGCCGGCACCACGGCGGCATAGAGTCCGCGGCGGTTGGCCGGCGCGTATTCCACCAGGAAGGCTGAGGCGCCTGCGTATTCGCCGGCTGCCGAGAACCCTTGGACCACCCGGACCAGGAGCAGCAGGAGCGGAGCCAGCATGCCGATGGTGGCGTAGCCCGGGATGAGGGCGATGCAGAAGGTGGAGACGGACATGATGACGATGGAGAGGGACAGGGCTTTGCGCCTGCCGAGCTTGTCGCCGATATGGCCCCAGAAGAAGCCGCCCAGGGGACGGACGAAGAAGGAAATGGCAAAGACGCCGAAAGTTGCCAGCAGTGCGGTCTGCCGGTCCGCCTCGGGGAAGAAGACCGAGGAGATGACGGCCGCGAGGTAGCCGTACACGGCGTAGTCGAACCACTCGACGAAGTTGCCGATGAAGCTCGCGGTAACCACCCGTCGTCGTACATCTTTGCTGGGCACCGTATTGTCCACGCCATGCCCTGCCCGGGCAGGAGCATTGCCGTCATTGGCAACGACTCCTGCGGGGGGTGAGGTTGATTCTGTATTCAATGGAACCACCAGAGAAAGTAGGAGTTGCATCTGTTGCAACGTGGTTGTTTCAAGATAGGCCGTGACGCGCACCACAGTCAATAGGTGCAGCGCAGATTTATCCCCTTAGTTTCCGACGGAAACAGTACCTGCGCGGAAGACCATAAGGAGGAGTTCCACCGCTAGGGCATGTTGCGCTCATTGCAACAAAGTTGAAACAAGCGGACGCTGCCGAAAAAGGGTCCTAAGACACGGGCCAAAAACCCCGCCCTGCCGCATACTTTCGCCATGGACGTTGCAGCGCGAAAACCGGACCGGATCCTGCTCGCGCTGGTGGGCGTGGTGGTGGTTCTGGTGGTTGTTGCGCTGGCTGTGGTGTTCACCCGGGGTGAGCCGGCCCCGCTGGATCAGTCCAGCCCTGCCGGAGTGGTCCAGCAGTACAGCAAGGCCGTGATCGACGGCGACATTCCCACCGCCCAGTCCTTCCTCACGCCGGGTGCCCGGAGCAGTTGCCGGGGATCCTATCCAGGTGAACCCCGCCCCGCCCGCGTTGTGTTGATTTCGACGACGGAGCGAACGGATTCTGCCACCGTGAGGGTTTCGATCGTCCAGTCATCCCAGGGCGGACCGTTCGGCCCGTCGGAGTATGAGATGGAGGAAGCCTTCTTGCTCCTGAAAGTGAATGGGAAGTGGATGATTGACCAGCCGCCGTATCCCCTGACGGCCTGCTCCGTAGTTCCGGCCAAGCAATGACGGCGCCGGCAGCCCCAGCAGTCCGCGCGCAGGCCAGCGGCCTGGCAACCCTCCGCCGGCTGATCCTGTATGTCCTGCTGTTTGCTTTGGTGGTTATCACGGCGTCAGGCCTCAGCGGACTGCTGGAGCGCCTTTTCCGTACGGCGTCAGTCCTTGTCCAGGGCGACGTGGCCGGCCTGGCCCTGTCCCTGGCCTTCACCCTGATCGGCGGCCCGCTTGCGCTCCTTCTGTGGTGGTTCGTGTGGAGGCGGCTCGACGACGAGTCGGAGCGGACAGCCGCAGGCTGGGGGCTCTACCTCACCGGGATGTATGCAGTCTCCCTCATCATTGCCACCACATCGCTGCTGAACCTGGCCGCATCCTTCCTTGAATTCCAGGCAGCCCAGTGGCCGTCCCCCTTGGCCAACGGCCTTGTGTGGGGAGCCATCTGGTGGTGGCACCGGTGGATGTGGAAGCACCCGCACAGATCCCCGCGGCATCTCGAAGATATCCGGGTGCTCATCGGGTGGGTCTTCGGCTTGCTGCTGGGCGCAGGCACCGCTATTGCCGCACTGAGCTCACTGCTGGACGTCGCGATCCGCGGCTTCACCTCCACTGCCACCCTGGAACCCTGGTGGTTTCCCATCCTGCGGTCCCTCATTTGGGCAGCCGGCGGCGCGGTGGTGTGGTGGTGGCACTGGATCAGGGAAGGCGGGCGGCGCTTCCAGACAGCACTGGTGGACGTCACCATCATCGCCGTAGGAATCTTCGTCGCTGGCATCACGGCTTTGGGCGGGCTGGGCCTCATCCTGTTTGTGCTCCTGCGGCTGGCGTTCGACCGCAGCGAGCCGCTGAACCTCCTCCTCGAACCGCTCGCCCCGGCCATCGCGGCCGCCGTCATCGGGGCCGTGGTCTGGCGGTACCACCGCACCGAGTCCGTCCACAGGTCCACCCGGACCCGCCGGGCCAGCCTGCTGGTGACGTCGGCTGTGGCACTCGCGGCAGCGGCTTCCGGCGTGGGGGTAGTGGTGAATGCCTTGCTCGCCGCAGCGGTGTCGCCGCTGGCCGGCGGCGCCACGCGCACCCTTCTTCTGGGCGGCATCAGTTCGCTGGTGGTGGGAGGCCCGGTATGGTGGCTGGCCTGGAAGCCGAGGCGCCAACCGCGGACGGCAGACGACATTCCCCCCGGCCGGCGGCTCTATCTGGTGGCGTTTTTTGGTGTCAGCGCGGTGGTGGCGCTCATTACACTGCTGGTCATTGGCTACCGGCTGTTCGAATTCCTGCTGGGCGATGTTTCGGCTGGAAGCCTCCTGGACCGCGTCCGGGCACCACTGGGACTCCTGGTGGCCGCCGGGCTGGTGGCGGGTTACCACTTTGCTCTGTGGCGGCACGACCGGGCACTGCTTGCTGCCGCGGCCCCAGTGCACCAGCGGGTGATTGACCAGGTCACGCTGATCAGCGGCTACGCACAGGACGCAGTGGACCCGGAGGTTTTGGCGCGCGGCATCACTGATGCCACCGGCGGCGCCAAGGTGACCACGTGGCTCAGGGCGGACGACGACGGCACCGGACTTCCGCCGTCGTCCGTCCCTTCTGGCGGGGTTGATGAGGTCATCCGGCAGGTGGCAGCGGCCCTGGAGGGCGTGACGCCCCGGCACGTCCTGGTGATTGCGGGGCCGGGGACGCGGCTGGAAATCGCCCCGCTGGTTGCCGCGGGCGCGGAAACCTGGAAGGCTGCGAGCGCTGCCCGCACGCCGGCTGCTTCGGGTACCGATTAGCCCGATCCTCAAGATTTGCCAAGTTTATCCTGCCAGTGGATTAATCCTCTTCCTTTGGCTTTGCGGGGTGCCTAGTGTGGCACACATGCTTGCCAAGGGGGATAAATGAAAAGCACCACCGAAGGTTCTCAGGACGCCGCAAACCAGGACACGCAGCAGGTGGCGGCGCCAAATTCCATGGACTCAGAAGGCAACGTTGCCGAGTGGACGTCTGACTGCCTTCTCACACTCAAGAGTCCCATCCGCTTCATCCGGGCCGACTGGCCCTAAGCGCGGACCGCGCCGCCCGGGGACGGGCCACCTGGACCACCGGTATGACTCCTTGGAGCCATGTGCCCAACACGGCCAGCACACTGGTCCAGGTCGTTACCCGCCGTTTCAGGCCCGCCCGGGTTCGCCAAGCGCGTGCTCCCTGACGCTAAAAGCCAAGTGTCAGCTTGAGGCGTCCCGCTCGATTTCTTCGGCGAGGTCTTCCACCTCTTCGGGGCGGGCTTCAATACCCGCTTCCTCGAAGCGCTCCTCGAGGACGTGTGTCACATCGTCCTGGACATGGCCCAGCTGGATGTCATGGCGGACATCCTCGGCGATACTTTCAGGCGTCTCATGGTGCTCGGTTCCGGCCACGATCTCGTCGTTGCCGTCAAAGGGGTCGTTGGCGCCGCCAGCTCCGGAATCAGTCATACTCCATCGTTACCCTTCGCTGTCCGGCAGTAAACGGGCAGTAGGCGCCGATGGAAACGGACGAGGGCGGGCGCGTCCCCCTGTCGTCTGTTTCCATTGCGCCTCAGGAGACGTCGGCGAGAATCCCTTCAATCCGGGCCAGCAGGCCCGGCCAGCCGTTGCCCATGCCTTCGATGGCCTGCCTGCCCGTTGGGGTGTCGAGGCGGAATCCGGCGTGTTCGTGGTGGAGGATGGTCCCGCCGTCCACCGGCTCCAGCCGCCAGGTGATGGTGGTGTCAAGCATGCCCTCCGAGAAGAGGAAGCTGATGGACTTTCCCGGGTCCACGGTGAGGACCTCGCACTGCTGGTGGCCCCACGCATCCATGTCCATGGTGAAGCGGTGGCCCACCACGGGTGCGATGTCGCCCGGTGCCCACCAGCGGGCCAGCAATTCCGGGGTGGTCAGCGCGGCCCACACCGCCGTGGCGGGGTGCGAAAAGCGGCGTTCCAGCCGGATGGCGTTCTCGGTCATGACGGATTCTCCTCGTCGCCTAGGTCGGTTGCGCCGGGTTGGACATGGCCCCGGCCCGCCGTCCAAACCTGTAGCCGGCCCAGAAAGCGAGGAACAGCAGGCCCACGACGGCAACGGCAAGGCCGAGCTGGGTTCCCTGGGTGACAAAGGCCGCTCCATTGGCGCTGAACGGCTGGTTGCTCAGCGGGGCGTAGGCAACCCACCCGGTGAAATCCCGGTTGAGGTAGGCGATCAGGAAACCAACAAGCACGGCAACCAGGCCAAGCAAAGGCACGACGGCGGCAGGAACCTTGCCGCGTCTGGACCCCGGGCGTTCTTCAGGTGTTGCATTCTCCCCCATGCAGGCGAGTCTAGCCGCGAGCGTCGACCTGCCGGAGAGCGCTCACTCGCAGTACTTCCGCCACTTTAGAAACATCTGCCTCTTCTATTGCCGAGAAAACGCTTTCTCGGTATGGTCCTTGTCAGCGCTCACAAATATTCGGCGGCAAAGTGGCCCCGGACCGGGGCGCAGTTCATTCCAATGACGGAAGAGAGAACATGCGAAAAAGCAGTACGCACTTATCCATGTCTGCAGCCATCGCCGTGGCAGGAGCACTCCTCGTTGCCGGACCGGCAGGGGCTTCCCCAAACCCGGCGGCCGATCCTACCGCCCAGACCACCCAGACACCCCTTGAACGTCAGGTCCTGCCAGCAGGAAACGGCTGGGCATCCGAAGGGACCGGAACCACCGGCGGATCGGCAGCAGAGGCCGCCAACGTTTACGACGTCTCCAGCAAGGCAGAACTGCTGGCCGCCTTCGCCGCCGGAAGCCAGGCCAAGATCATCCGGATCCACGGCAGCATCAACGCCAACACCGCGGCGGACGGCTCCCCTCTCACCTGTGAAAGCTATGCCGAAGGCACGGGCTACAGCCTTGCGCAGTACCTCCACGATTTTGACCCCGAAACCTACGGGCGGGACCAGGAGCCGGCAGGTCCACAGGAGGACGCCAGGCGCCTGGCAGCCGCCAAGCAGGCGAAAACCATCCGGTGGGATATTCCCAGCAACACCACGATCGTTGGCGCCACCCCGGACAGCAGCATCACCGGCGCCGCCCTCCGCATCAATGGTGCCGGGAACGTCATCGTCCGCAACCTCACCCTGAGGGATGCGGCGGACTGCTTCCCCGCCTGGGATCCGACTGATGGCACCGAGGGAAACTGGAACAGCGAGTACGACCTGCTGCAGGTCATCAACAAGGCCACGCACGTCTGGATTGACCACTCGGCTTTCACGGACGCCCCCAACCTGGACAGCGCCCAGCCGCTCTACTTCGGCCGCCCCTACCAGGTGCATGACGGCGCAGTGGATGTCACCAACGGCTCGGACCTGGTGACCATGTCCTACAACCGGTTCTCCGAGCACGACAAGCTGCTCCTGATCGGTTCCACCGATTCACCCACGCGCGGCGACCCCGGCAAGCTGCGGGTCACCATCCACCACAACGTCTTCGAAAACGTGGGCCAGCGCGCGCCGCGCGTCCGATTCGGCCAGGTGGATGTGTACAACAACCACTTCGAGGTGACCGAGGACAGCAAGATCCCTTACAAATACAGCCTGGGCGCCGGGTTCAGCTCCCACCTCTACGCCGAGGCAAACGCCTTCACGCTTCCGGCCGGCATTGATGCTGCGGACATCATCGGCCGCTATAAGGGAACGGCCATCACCACTATCGCCAATGCGGTCAACGGCAAGATCACCGACCTTCGCGCGGAGTACAACGCGGCCGCAGCCCCCGCCGACCAGCTGGCTGAGGATACGTCCTGGACCCCAACCCTGCGTACCCAGGTCCACCCGGCCCAGGCCGTGCCGGCGCAGCTCAAGGACTCCACTGGACCGGTCTTCACGGCAGGAGGCAACCTTTAATGGCTGCCATCCTGCCCAGCCGCCGCGGCGTCCTGACGGCACTGGCACTCACCGCAGGGGCCGCGGCATTCTCCGGAACAGGCATGGCGAACGCACTCTCCCAGGCCGGTCCCGACCCCACCAAACCCCGCACCAAGCCGGTCATCTTCGTGGTGGGGGACTCGACGTCGTCGGCCTACCAGCAGTCCGAACGTCCCCGCGCCGGCTGGGGACAGGCCCTGCCGCTCCTGCTGGGCCCGCAGGCCACCGTCTTTGACTACGCCTGGTCCGGCGCCTCCTCGAAGAGCTTCGCGGACGCCGGGCTGCTGGACCGGGTGCTGGCGCTGATGCAGGCGGGTGACTACCTGCTGATCTCCTTCGGCCACAATGATGAAAAAGTGGCGGACCCGGCCCGCGGAACGCTCCCCGACACCACCTTTAAGGAGTACCTGGGCAGGTACATCGACGGGGCCAGGGCGCGTGGGGGCATGCCTGTGCTGGTCACCCCAGTGGAACGCCGCCGCTTCGATTCGTTCGGCAATGCCAAGGACTCCCACGGGGCGTATCCGCAGGCCGTCCGGGAGCTCGCCGCCGCGTCCGGGACTCCCCTGGTGGACCTCACGGCGTCCTCCAAGGCGCTGTGGCAGCAACTGGGGCCGGAAGGAACCAAGTCGCAGTTCCTCTTCCTGGCTCCCGGTGAGCACCCGCAGTATCCGCAGGGTTCGGAGGACAACACGCATTTCCAGGCCGCCGGTGCGGTGGCTGTGGCCGGCCTGGTGGCGCGCGAACTGCAGTCCAAGGAGATTGCCCCTCCGGGCTACTTCCTGAACATCGACGCGGTCACGGATCCCCTGCTGGATATGTACTGGCCTGCCGAGCGGCCCATCGACCTTCCGGTGACGCTCGACGTCGGACCGGGCCGGACGTTCGCGACAGTTCAGTCCGCCATCGATTCCGTCCCTGCGGGCAGCCTCCAGCGGACCATCATCAGGATCCAGCCCGGCACCTACCGGGAAGCCGTTCGGGTTCCGGCGGACAAGCCCCGGATCTCCTTCCTTGGCCAGGGCGGGCGGCCGGAGGACGTGCTGCTGGTGTTCAACAACGCATCCGGCACGCCGAAGCCCGACGGCAGCGGCAACTTCGGCACCTCCGGCAGCGCGTCCGTCCGCATTGACGGGCCGGACTTCGTGGCGCGGAACCTTACCATCAGCAACGATTTCGACGAGGCCGCCAACATGGGGATGAAGGACCGCCAGGCCGTGGCGCTGCACATCACCGGGGACCGTGCGGTGCTGTCCAACGTCAGGCTGCTGGGCAACCAGGACACCCTGCTGGTCAACTCACCGGGGGCAGGCGTCCAGGCCAGGTTCTACTTCGAGGGCTGCTACGTGGAGGGCGACGTGGACTTCATTTTCGGCCGCGGAACTGCCGTCTTCAGTGGCTGCGAGATCACGTCGCTGGACCGCGGCTCCAGCACCAACAACGGTTACGTGACGGCGGGCAGCCAGGACCTGTCCATCCCGTACGGCTACCTCTTTGACCAGTGCAGGCTCATCTCGGATGCCGCGAGGGATACCGTCCATCTCGGCCGGCCGTGGCATCCCAGCGGTGACCCGAAAGCCGTTGCCCAGGTGCTGGTGCGGGATTGCTGGCTGGGCGCGCACATCTCCGGAACGCCGTGGACGGACATGAGCGGCTTCTCCTGGCGGGAGGCACGGTTCCACGAGTTCAACAACCGCGGCCCCGGCGCGCAGGTTACGCCCGACCGTCCGCAGTTGCCCGGGGCTGAGGCGGGCAAGTACACGGTCCGGACGTACCTGCAGGGAACGGACGGGTGGGCGCCGCAGCTCGCCGGTACCAGGGCGGACTGCAGCGTGGTGCCGGCGGAGGCGGCTGCCTAGCTGCCGAGGGGATGCCCGGTTCCGGAATGGAGCCGGGCATTTCTCCTCTCCAGGGCCGGGACAGCGGGCCGGACCCGGGGTTAGGCTGGGCGGATGTTGACCATTGGAACCATCGTCCTCGGCGTCAACGACGTTGCCGCCGCCACCAAGTTCTGGCAGGAAGCCATCGGCTACGTCCCCCGGGAACCCTGTGACGACACGTGGGTGACCCTTGTGCCGGCGTCGGGCCCGGGCGCGGCACTGTCCCTCATGCTCAGCGAAACCCCGGTCCAGGCCTATCCGCGGATCCATCTGGACCTGTACGCGGATGACCAGGGTGCGGAGGTGGACCGGCTGGTGTCCCTCGGAGCCAAGCACGTGGACTGGGACATGTACCCCGACGACCCCGACTTTGTGGTTCTGGAGGATCCGGACGGAAACCGGTTCTGCGTGATCGACAAGAGTCCGCGGTAGCCGCCGGGAACAAGCCCGCCGTCCAGGCCGTTGGCACCCGTACGACACCTGCCGCATTCCAAGCGGCGGCAGCGACGGAAGGGAACCTCATGGTCAGGGCTATCTGGAACGGAAAAATCATCGCCGAGTCCGCGGACACGGTGGTGGTTGAGGGCAACCACTACTTCCCGCGAGACGCCGTCAACGCCGGCTACCTGCGCGACAGCGACAAGAACACGTTCTGCCCCTGGAAAGGCCAGGCCAGCTACCACACGCTGGAAGTGGACGGCCGGCGGAACGACGCCGCTGCCTGGTACTACCCCGATCCAAAGGACAAGGCCAAGCACATCGAGGACCGGATCGCCTTCTGGCGCGGCGTCACCATCGAGGACTAGCAGGCAGATAAGAAGGACGACGGCGGGTGGGCACCCGCCGTCGTCCTTCTGCGTCACTTGCTGCTGCTACCGGCGGCGGGTGGCCGGGCTAGGAGTTCCGGCCGCCCGCTGGCCTGGTCAGCGCCGATTTTTGCGGGGCTTTACAACGTTGAGTTCGCCGCTTTCATGCTTTGCTTTTTTGTCAGCCCGTTTTTCGAGGATCGACTTGCCGACTTTCTTGGCGGCGCTGCTTTTGGGGGATTTTCCGGACATCGGAATCACGCCTTTCCTTGCTTGCGTACCCGCAACGCTACGCGCTTTTATTTTTTTGGCTAGCCCTCTGAAGTACCGGGATCCCGGCTGATCTGCTTGCTACACCCCCGAGTTTTCTCTCATTCCTTCAGCGCCAAAATTCGGTGAGCTGTTGCGCAAGCATTTCACCTTGGCGGTGCCCCGCCCGGGCTGCGGCCGGGCGCAACGAAAAGTCCATCGCGTTGGGGCCGAACAAGTGCTCAGCTTCGCTGCCGGGGAAGACTGTTTCCACCCTGCTCCCGCCTGCCCGCAACTCCTCCACCTGCGCGGCGAGCTGCATTCCCCACTCCAGCGGCGTCCGGGTCCTGCCGCCGAAGGGCGAGAGCACCAGGACGCGCGCGAACCCCGACGCAAGGTCCGCGTTCTCGTTGCGCCGGTAGCCGCCGTCAATATAGCGCCTGTCCCCGATCCCATAGGCGAACCCGCTGGCACAGCTGGCGGCAACGGCGTCCACCAGATCCACGCCACTGCTGCTGTCGAACACGGCCGGCTCGCCGGTGTGGGCATCGACGGCCGTGATGAGCAGCTTGTGGTGCGGCCAATTTCGGATTGGCAGCCGCGCGGCCACAGTCCCGCGCCAACGTGCGGTCGGGTCATGGGCCGCGGCCAGATCCATGGCCAGAACCCCCATCCGGCGGCGCATGTCCCCCGCGTCTTTCGATGAGGCGATGATCCTGCCCGTCCGCTCCAGGTGGTCAGACACGGGTCTGGAAGGAGCGGGGCCAGTGGTGGATCCTGGCGAAGCCGTCGGGTGCGGGGGCGCATCCAGGACTGCGGCATAGAGTTCTGTGGCCGCGGCACCGGCGATCTGCGCCGCAGCGGTGGACCCGGCCGAGGTGCCGATGACCAGGTCCGCGTCCGTCACGTCCAGGCCGGCGTCGGCCAGCCCGGCGAGGACGCCGATCAGCCACGCGTTGCCGGTTGATCCGCCGCCGCCGAGGACCAGTGCCCGTCGGGAGTCCGCCGGCGGGATGAGGTGTGGTGTTGAAGAAGGTGTTGAGTTCATGGGAGTCGCCTTTCGCGAATAGCGTGTTTGGCGCTCCCGGTGGCGGCTACGTCAGCCGCGCGATCGTGGACTGCGGGGAGCACCCATTGCGGATACAGCATTCATGGGTCTCACCTCCTGCGGTCGGGTCACGATCACGGGAATCATGGCACAGCGGAGAAGCTGCCCGCAACAGGTAAATTTGAGGCGATGATTTCCATAGACCGGGACAACCCCACGCGTGACGACGTCCACCTCCTGCTCAGCGAGCACCTGGCAGACATGTTTGCCACCTCGCCGGCTGAGAGCGTCCACGCCTTGGACCACTCGGCGCTGTCCGCCCCCTCGATCACGTTCTGGACGGCCCGGGAGGACGGCAACCTGCTGGGGTGCGGCGCGCTTAAGCTCCTGGACTCCCCCACCGGCCCGGCAAGGCACGGCGAGATCAAGTCCATGCGCACCACGGCAACCGCGCGGGGACGGGGCGTTGCCACCCTCATGCTCCGGCATATCCTGGACGAAGCCCGGGCCCGGAACCTTGAGCACGTCTACCTGGAGACGGGAACCGAGGACTACTTCGCGCCCGCCCGCCGCCTCTACGCCCGGCACGGTTTCGCCGAGTGCCCGCCGTTCGCCGATTACGTGCTGGACCCCAACAGCGTCTTCATGGAGCTTCGCCTTTAGCAAGGCACATGCCCGGCACGTAAGGAGGCGGACGACCGCGTGTGGCCACCCGCCGTCGTCCCTCCTGCGTTTGGGCGCGTTCCGGTCACCCCTGCCGGGCTTTGCTGGCACACTGGGCCAATGAATGAGGCCCTCCCACCCACCCGCCGGCCCGGCATACGTGCTGCAATGTTCGTTGACTTCGATAATGTCTTCACCGGCCTGCAGGCCATCGACCCGGAGGCCGCGAAGCGTTTCGCGGAGGACCCCAAGCATTGGGCCGAAGCACTGTCAGCCGGAGACTCTGGCAAGAGCGCCCGCCGCTTCCTGATCCGCAACTGCTACCTGAACCCGACGGTGTACTCGAAGTACCGGACCTACTGGACCCGCGCCGGATTCCGCGTGATCGACTGCCCGTCACTGACACAGCGGGGTAAAAGCAGCACTGACATCAACCTGGTACTTGATGCCATGGACGCACTCTCTGGAAGCGTCGGCATCGAAGAGTTCTTTCTCGCCTCTGCGGATGCGGACTTCACATCGCTGATACAGCGGTTCCGCGCCGCCGACCGGATGACCACGGTGATAGCGGCCGGCGCCGTCGCCTTCGCGTACCGGGAGATGGCGGACCACGTGGTGGAGTCCCACGACTTCGTTGCTATCCTCAACGGCACCGCGGGCGAACCCATTCACGCGGTTGCCCCCGGGACTCAACGCCAGGCCCCCGCCGCAAGCAAGACCAAAACAAAGGCGGCTTCGCCGGGTGTCCGGGACGTGCTGGAGTTCGTCCGCGCCGCCCCGGGTCCGGTAGTCGGTGCGATGGTTGCTCACCGTGCCCTCGCAGCAGATCCTTCCCTGAAGACGGACTGGGGCGGTTTTGGACGATTTGGAACGTGGGTCTCACAAATTGGCAAGGACATCGAGTATTCGTCGGTGCAGGGCGGCTGGGTTTGGGACGCAAAGCGGTTTTCACTTGAAGATCTTCCGGCTCCTGCTGACAAGCAGCCCGGCGTTGAAGAGCAAGTTACGCGGGTAACGGATGTCCCGGCCCTCTCGGCCGCCCAGTTCCGGCAAATCTTCCAGTCCATGGCGGCCCGGCTCGGCGAGCATCCGGCCAACCGCACCGAGCTGTCACGACAGGTTCGGGATGATTGCGTCAGCGCGGGCGAGCCCGTGTCCCGTAACGCCGTGAGTTTCGTGCTGCAGGGCCTCTCCTACGCCGGCTTCCCGCTCAGTGATGAGGCAACGTCAGCCCAGCTGGCAATTGCCTGGACACGGTACGTTGAGGAACTGTGCCGGGTTGCGTTGTTGGAGTTCGACGCGGCTGAGCAGCTCGCGGTCCGGCGTTGGGCCAGCGGCGGGCTGTTGGATACCTAGCATCTCCACAGCCGAGGACTGGAAACCTTACACGGCCACAGGCAAGCCCGCGTCGAACCGACGCACCGAACGGAGACGGACAACGGCGGGTGGGCACCCGCCGTCGTCCGCTTCAGTTTGCCAGGTGTCTAGAACTGTCCGGTGGGCCCGGTGTCCTTGACCTCGCCGCGCCAGCCGCCGGTTTCGGTACCGCGCGATTCGATGAAGTCCTTGAACTTCCGCATGTCCGCCTTCACCTGCATCTCGTCGACCTTCAGGGCCGCGCCGGCTTTTTCGGTGGCGGTTTCCGGCGCCCATTCGAAGTGGACCTTGACCTTGGTGTGGTTGGCATCCAGCGGCGTGAACCTGATGATTCCGGCGTGGGACTTGCCGTCGGTGCTGCGCCAGGCGATGCGGTCGTCCGGCTCCTGGTCGACTATTTCGGTGTCGAATTCGCGCTGGACACCACCCACTTTGGTTACCCAGTGGTTGGTGGTGTCGGTGAGCTGGGTTACGGATTCCACGCCGGACATGAACCGTGGAAAGGATTCGAACTGGGTCCACTGGTTGTACGCGGTGTGCACCGGTACAGCGACGTCAACGGTCTCTTCTACGTGTTCCATCTGCTGCCTCCTAAAAACGGACGGCCGCAACAGCGGACTGGCAGGGCTTGGCATCCTGCCAGTCAGGCAGCCGCCACCTTTTCACGATAGATCCGCCGGCTACCGGGGTCCAGACCTCCGCAAAGAAGCGGACGACGGCGGGCGGGAACCCGCCGTCGTCAGCTTCCGCTGGGTGACTACCCGCTGAAGGGGACCTTTTCCCAGCTCAGCACGTCTGCACCCGGGGCGCTGTTGCCCGTGACCGTGAACCGGACATAATCGACTGCATTGCTGGCGCCATCCACCGTGATGCGCTGCAGGTTGCCCGGCGGGGCTACAGAGCTGCCCGAGCAACCCGGAACAAGATTTACATCCCGGAAACGCAAAGCCCTGTTCGCAAACGAAATTGCAGAGTACATTGGATGCAATTGCACTTGCAGAGTGATCTGCGTTACAGGACAGGCCTACCGTGAACCCCAGCGCTTTCCCAGAGCAGGCACCCGAGCAGTCCGTCGAACTGGATACCAACGGCTCCGACATCAGCTCGCACGCCTGGCTCGGCGACGCCCTGCCCCATGTTCCGCTGACCAAGGCCCAGAGCCGGGTGGTGGAGGTCATCCGCCGCAACCCGCAGCTCTCCTCCTACGCGGACATCGCCGAAATCGCCCAGCGCGCTGATGTGAACAATTCCTCCGTAGTGCGCACTGCCCAGCACCTGGGCTACCGGGGCTGGCCCGACCTGCAGCGGGAACTCCGCTCCCGCTACCTGGTGATGATCTCCACCGAAGACACCCTCACCGAGCACGGGGAAACCCGCAGCCCCCTGTATGAGGCCATCAACCACGACATGGAAAACCTCCGCCTGACGCTGGACTCCAACACCCCGGAGGAAGCCGAGGCCACCATTGCCGCGCTGGCGGCAGCCAAGTCCATTACCGTCGTCGGCATTGGCTCCTTTGCCGGACCCGCCAGCGTCATGGCCCACCTGGGGTCCACCATGGGTTATCCCATCAGCCTGGAAAGCCGCGCCGGCCCGCACCTGGCCTCAAGCACCAACAGCCTGGGCCCCGGCGACGTCCTAGTGGTCATCAACATGTGGCGCTCGGTCAAGCAGATCATCATCGCCGCAGAAGCCGCCAAGCAGGCCGGTGCCACCGTCGTCGCCATCAGCGACCTGCGCCGCGGCCGACTGGCCACGGCAGCTGACCACCTCCTGGTGGTGGCCTCCGAAGGCATCTCATTCTTCCAGTCCGTCACCGCCGCGAACTCCCTGGTTTACGGCCTGCTCGCCGGCATGGAAGCAGCGCACCCGGAGCGCAGCCGGGCCACCATCCGCCGCACCCAGCAGCTCTGGAAAGACCTGGACATCTACCTCGACTAACTGCGCTGCACAAACAGAACGACGCACCCAGAACCACCACAGCCACCCAGGAGTACCCCTATGAACGAGCCACAAAACCGCCGCGTCGCCGTCATCGGCCTCGGCGCCATGGGCGGAGCCATGGCCGCCACCCTGCACAAGGCAGGCTGGGACGTCACCGGCTTCGACCCCTCGGAAGCCGCCCGGAAAGCTGCCGAAGAAGCAGGCATCAGCACCACGGACTCCCTGGCCGGCCTGGCCGGAACCCCCTACGCCGTCCTCTCCCTCCCCGCCGCCGGCATCGTGGAAACCACCGTGCCGCAGCTCCTGGCCAGCCCGGGAACCGTCGCCATCGTCGACACCACCACCTCAGAGCCGGCCACCAGCAAGCACATGGCCGAGCTCGCGGAATCCCATGGGGCTGCCTTCATCGACGCCCCCGTATCCGGCGGCCGCGACGGCGCCGCAACCGGCAGGCTCAGCGCCTTCGTGGGCGCCACGGATGCCGCGCTGAAGGCCGCCGAGCCCGTCCTGCTGGCGCTCACGGGCGGCAACTTCAGCCACATCGGCGGCCCCGGCAGCGGCAACGTGGTCAAGCTCCTCAACAACGTCCTGGCGGCCGCCAACCTCGCCTCCGTGGGCGAGGCCCTGGGCGTGGCCAAGGCGTACGGCATCGACCCCGCCACGGCAGCGGCCAGCATCAGCGGTGCCTCCGGCGGCAGCAAGGTCTCGGCCACGATGTACCCCAACTGGGTCCTCACCGGCAGCCACGACTCGGGCTTCTCCATGGGGCTGATGGCCCGCGACGCCGCCCTGGCCGTGGACGTCGCGGCGCAGATCGGTGAGAAGCCCGCGCTCCTGGCCGCCGTCGCCAACCAGTGGCAGGACGCCCTGGCAGTGCTCGGACCAAAGGCCGACTTTACCGAGATCGCCCGCACGGTGGCTCCCGCCATCACCCCGGCCGGCGCGCCCGGCACCCCGTCCGCTGCATAGGCCTCCAGCGACACGATCCCCCAAAGGAACAGCATCTTGAGTATCACCACAGCACCCACCTCATCCTCCGCGGCCACTGCCAGGGAAGTCCTGGACGCCGCCTTCCCGGACGGCCTTGGTGCCTTCATTGACGGCGGCATAGCCACCGGCAGCGGTGACAGCATCACCCTCACCGCCGCCGCCACCGGCGAGCCCTTCGCCACCTACGCGGACCCTGGAGCCGAGGGTGCCAACACCATCCTGGAAAGCGCGACGGCGGGAGCCGCCGTGTGGGGGCGGCTGAACGGTTTCGAGCGGGCCGCCATCCTGCGCAATGTCAGCCGCGCGGTGGAGCAGCATGCCGAGGAACTCGCCATCCTCGAATCGGCCACCACCGGCAAGCCCATCCGCGACGCCCGTGCAGAAGCCGCCAAGGTGGCCGAAATGTTCGGCTATTACTCAGGCTGGGCGGACAAGCTCACCGGACAGACCATTCCCGTCCCTGGCAACTGGCACACGTACACCGAGCGCGTGCCGTGGGGTGTCGTCGTCGCCATCACCCCCTGGAATGCTCCCCTGTTCACCGCCGGCTGGAACTCTGCCGCACCGCTCGCCGCGGGCAATGCGGTGATCATCAAGCCCAGCGAATTCACCCCCGCGTCCTCGGTCCGGCTCGCCCAGATCGCCCACGAAGCAGGGCTTCCGGCCGGCGTCTTCAACGTTGCCGCCGGCCTGGGCCAGACGGTGGGCGCAGCCCTCACCACCGATCGCCGCGTGGGCAAGGTCAGCTTCATCGGTTCCGTCCCCACCGGCCGCCGCGTTGCCGTGGCAGCAGCCCAGGCCGGCATCCCGGCCCTGCTGGAACTCGGCGGCAAGAGCGCCAACATCGTCTTCGCCGACGCCGACCTGGACCGGGCCGCGGACGGAGCCATCTCCGCCATCTTCTCGGGCGCGGGCCAATCCTGCGTGGCCGGGTCCCGGCTCCTGGTGGAACGGAGCGTGCACGCACAATTCGTGGAGCTGGTCGCCGCCAAGGCAGCAAGGCTTCGCGTCGGTGACCCGCTCAGTGCTGACACCGAGGTGGGCCCCATCATCACCCCGCAGCAGTTCGCCACCGTTACCGGCCTGATCGAGGCAGGAATGGACGACGGCGGCCGTCGCCTCACCGGGGCCACATTGCCGGAGGCGCTGAGCGGCTCAGCCCTGAAGGGCGGGCACTGGGTGATGCCCACCCTGCTGGACGGCGTCACGCCCCAGAACCGGCTGGAAACCACCGAGGTCTTCGGACCAGTGGTGGGCGCGGACGCGTTTGATACTGAAGCCGAGGCCATTGCCCGGGCCAACAACACCAGCTTCGGCCTGGCCGGCGCGGTATGGACTTCGGACGTTTCCCGGGCGCACCACGTGGCCCGCGAGGTCAAGGCCGGCACCTTCTGGATCAACTCCTACAAGACCATCCACGTGGCGGTGCCGTTCGGCGGGTTCGGAGATTCCGGCCACGGCCGTTCCTCCGGCCCGGGCGTGCTGGACGAGTACACGCAGACCAAGGCCGTCTGGGTGCCCACACGCGCCGCCGGTTCCCCCTTCCCGTCCCTGTCCTACTAGGAGACCCATGGAAACGACTGACACAACCCCCGCGGCCGATGCGCTGCGCACTGCCCTGGCGGACGGCGTCGAACGCTGGAAACCCAAGGTGGAGGCGCTGGCCAAGGACATTCACGGTTTCAAGGAAGTCTCCTTCGAGGAGGTGAAGTCCGCGGAGGCCATCACCGCGCTGCTGGCCGAGGGCGGCTTCGAGGTGGAGCACGGCACCAGCGGCCTGCCCACCGCCTTCACCGCGACTGCCGGCAGCGGCGACCTGGCGGTGGCGCTGTGCGTGGAGTACGACGCGCTGCCTGGTATCGGCCACGCCTGCGGGCACAACCTGATCGCCGGCGCGTCCGTGGCTGCGGCACTGGCGCTACAGCCGTACGTGGACGAACTTGGCATCACGCTCAAGGCCATCGGCACCCCGGCGGAGGAGCACGGCGGCGGCAAGGCGCTGATGCTGCAGCAGGGGGCGTTCGACGGCGTGGGGCTGGCGTTGATGGTCCACCCCGTCCAGGACGGGGTCACCTACAACCCGGCCGGCACCAGCGCCCAGGCTGTAGGCCGGTACAAGGCCACGTTCACCGGCAAGGCGGCCCATGCGGCGGCCGCCCCGCACATGGGGGTGAACGCCGCGGATGCGGCCGTGCTGAGCCAGGTGGCGATCGGCCTGCTGCGCCAGCAGATCCCATCCGACCACCGGATTGCCTGCTTTGTGGCCGAGGCCGGTCATGTCACCAACATCATCCCGGAGAAGGCCGTGGTGGAGTTCGAGTGCCGTGCCTTCACACTGCGCGAATTCGAGGCGCTGCTGGTGCGGGTGCGCCGCTGCTTCGAAGGGGCAGCGCTTGCCACCGGAACCACGCTGGCGTTCGAGGACACCGAACCGCTGTATGAGCCGCTGATCCAGGATGACGACCTGGCAGCGCACTGGACCGCGGCGATGGACGCATTCGGCAAGGACACCTCGCCCGCCGCCGGGCTGAGCGGCGGCTCCACGGACATGGGCAACATCTCCCAGGTCATCCCGTCCCTGCACCCGTGGCTGAGCATTCCGGGTGCGGACGTTCCCATCCATTCGCATGCGTTCGCCGCACTGGCGGATACTCCGCAGGCGTACGGGGTGATGTTCGAGGCCGGCACCGCGCTGGCCTGGACCGTTGCCGCGGCTGCCTCAACCCCCACCCAACGTCAACGCTTCACCCAAGCGGCGTACCGCCGTCGTACTTTCACCCAGGAAGGCGCATCATGAGCACTGTCAAAACAGCCCGGACGGATAAGGCCGGCACCAGGCTGACCATCCCCATCGCCGCTCTGGCGTTCGTGATTGCCCTCGCCGTGCAGTTCATTGGGCAGGCGAAGATCGACCTGGGCATCGGCGCCATCATCATTTTTCCCATGGTGTGGGGCCTGATCCTTGGCCTGCTGGTGTCCATCCAGAAGTTCAAGCCGCTGGGCATTGACCTGCAGCGGGTTGCGGCTGCCCTGGTGGGCGTGGCCGTGCTGCTGCTGGTGGCGCGGCTGGCGTTCAACATCGGCCCCAGCCTGCCCACCCTGCTGAAGGCGGGTCCGGCGCTGCTGCTGCAGGAGGTGGGCCACCTGCTGGGGACCATCGTGCTGGCGCTGCCGCTGGCCGTGCTGCTGCGGATGGGCAAGGCCACCGTGGGTGCCACCTTCTCGCTGGACCGTGAACCGTCCTTCGCCATGGTGTCCGAGAAGTACGGCCCGGACTCGGACCAGTACCGCGGCGTGCTGGCGATGTACGTGTTCGGGACCCTCTTCGGCGCCGTGTTCATTACGCTGCTGACCTCGCTGGTGGCCAACTGGAAGATCTTCGATCCGCTGGCGCTGGCCATGGGCGCCGGCGTGGGGTCCGGTTCCATGATGGCCGCGTCCGTCGCGAGCATCACCGCCGCCTACCCGGGCGACCAGGAAGCTGTCCTGGGCATGGCCGCCGTATCCAACCTGATCACCACGGTGCTGGGCGTGTACGTGGGCATCTATGTGGCGCTGCCGCTGGCGGACAAGTTCTACCGGGTGCTGACGCGGAAGCAGGTGAGCCGTGAGGTTGTTGCTGCTGGTGCTGGTTCTGGCTCTCCTGCCGCTCCGGCCCGCAGCGCTGCCGATGTGGAGCGCGAGGCCGCGCAGGCGGAGGAGAACCGTCGGTTCCGTGAGCGGGTGGCCGAGTCCTCCGCGGCCATCAAGCTGCCGCTGTGGCTTTCACTGTCTGTGCTGACGGTTCTGGGTATTGGCACGGCGTCGATCGCAGCGAAGGGGTTCAGCCTGACCATCGTGCTGGGGTATGTGGTCCTGCTGGCGCTTGTCCTGGTGGGCATCGCGCTGGCGAAGGTGACGCGGAAGATCTCTGCCATCGTGTTCATCACCACCATCGGCGCATACATTTCCAGCCCGTGGTTCTTCGGGGCCGAGGCGCTTAACGCGGCCGTCAAGACCGTGGACTTCCTGTCCATCGCCACCGTGATGCTGACCCTGGCCGGCCTGTCCCTGGGCAAGGACATCCCGCTCCTGAAGAACATCGGCTGGAAGATCATCCCGGTGGGGCTGGTGGCCATCACGGCGTCGTTCCTGCTGTCCACGGTTATTGCCGAGTTCGCGCTGGGGTTGTGGCACTGAGTTAGTTGCGGGTCGTCGTCTTTGGGCGGCTTGCGCGGAACGGACGACGGCGGGTGGGCACCCACCGTCGTCCGCTTTCATTTCAAAGGCCGGATCCGGGAGGCTGCTCGATGGGGATTTTCAGCTCGCGCCTATTCTGCGGTCAGCCCGCGCCCTGGCCCTCGCGCGCCGTCTCCTCCAGAATCCTGGCCGAGGGCGCTGCGGTCATCAGTTGCCCTATCACGTCGGGGTTGTCCCACACGTCGCGGCGGAGCCCCTTCAGAAAGCCGTCCGCAGCATCTTTGGTATCGAAGTCAAGGAGTACGGTAACGCTGTTCTGCTCCTGGGTATCCCGGAAAAGCCGGACAGACCTGGCGCCGGAGGAAGCGCGGCCTGCAGGATCACTGTCGAATACCTTCTTGAAGGCCTCGTAATCCCGGACTGGATAGCTGATCTGCAAGGTGAACATCATTGTTCCTTTCCTCGGGCTGGGTCAGGTAAAGATAGGCCTTCCCGTGTCATCCCGATAGGGGCGGAGGGCCCCGCTGCCCCGGCTGCCTTTCCATCGTCCTGCAAGGCCAGCCCAGCCGCCGTCGGGCGACAGAACGGGCCTTGATATTGATGCCCACCGCGGCGACGAGCGGAAGCGAGCCCCTTAAACCTCCGCCACCGGCGCCGCGAATTGGGCCTCGTACAACCGCGCGTAAGCGCCGCCGGCAGCCAGCAGTGAACCGTGCGTCCCCTGCTCCACGATCTGGCCGTTCTCCATCACCAGGATGAGGTCGGCATCGCGGATGGTGGACAGGCGGTGTGCAATCACAAACGACGTCCGGTCGGACCTCAACGCACTCATCGCCTTCTGCACCAGCACCTCGGTCCGGGTATCAACCGAGGACGTCGCCTCGTCGAGAATCAAAACAGACGGCTGCGCCAGGAACGCCCGCGCAATCGTCAGCAGCTGCTTCTCACCAGCGGACACGTTGGCGCCCTCGTCGTCCAGCACCGTGTCGTACCCCTCGGGCAGGGACTTCACGAACCGGTCCACATAGGTAGCCGTTGCCGCCTCCAGAATCTCGTCCGAAGAAGTAGTAGGCCGCCCGTACGCGATGTTGTCCCGGATGGTCCCCCCGAACAGCCACGTATCCTGCAGCACCATCCCCATCCGCGAGCGCAGGTCGTTCCGCGTCATGGTGGTGATGTCCACGCCGTCCAAGGTGATCCGACCTGCGTCCAGCTCGTAGAACCGCATCATCAGGTTCACCAGCGTGGTCTTGCCCGCCCCCGTCGGTCCAACAATCGCCACAGTCTGCCCCGGCTCCGCCACCAACGACAACCCACTAATCAGGGGCTTGTCCGGTGAATACGAGAACGACACATCCTCAAACACCAGCCGCCCCCGCGCAGCACCGTCCGGACTCTGAAGGGAGGCCCCCGCAGGATCCGCCGACTGCTCCTCCGTGTCCAGCAGCTCGAACACCCGCTCAGCAGAAGCCACGCCGGACTGCAGCAGGTTGGCCATGGACCCCAGCTGCGCCAGCGGCTGCGTGAACTGCCGCGAGTACTGGATGAACGCCTGCACATCCCCCAGCTGCATCGCCCCGGACGCCACCTGGAGGCCGCCCACGACAGCGATCCCCACGTACACCAGGTTCCCGATAAACGTCATGGCGGGCATGATCAGCCCGGATATGAACTGCGCGCCGAAGCTCGCCTCATACAGCTCAACGTTCTTCTGCCGGAACCGCTCCCCCACCTCGCGCTGCCGGCCGAACACCTTCACCAGCGCGTGCCCTGTGTAGGTCTCCTCGATCTGCCCGTTCAGCTCGCCCGTGTTCTTCCACTGCTGCACGAACAGCTTCTGCGAGCGCTTGGCAATCAGCGCAGTGATCCCCAGCGTCAGCGGAATGGTCACCAGCGCGATCAGCGCCAGCGTGGGCGACAGGATGAACATCATCACCAGCACGCCCAGCACCGTCAGCACCGACGTCACCGCCTGGCTGATGGACTGCTGCAGGCTCTGCGAAATATTGTCCACGTCGTTCGTCACCCGGCTGAGCAGCTCACCGCGCTGGATCGAGTCGAAGTACCGCAGCGGCAGCCGGTTGATCTTCGCCTCAATCTTCTCGCGCAGCCCGAACACGGTCCGCTGCACCACGCCGTTCAGCACATACGCCGTCCCCCACATGAACGCCGACCCCAGCACATACAGCACCAGCGCCCACGTCAGCACGCTGGCCAGCGCCCCGAAATCGATCCCCGTCCCGGGCGTCAACGTCATGGCGCTGAGCATGTCCGCCTTCTGGTTCTCCCCCGCCGCCCGCAGCTGCGCAATCAGCTGCGCCTGCGTCACGCCCGGCGGCAGCTGCTTGGACACCACCCCGGCGAAAATCAGGTTGGTGCCCTCGCCCAGCAGCCGCGGCCCGATCACCTGCAGCACCACGCCCGCCACGGCCATGAACAGCACCAGGATCAGCCACGCACGCTCCGGCCGCAGGGTGGCCAGCAGCCGCTTGGCTGAGCCTTTGAAGTTCATCGCCTTCTCGGCCGGGACGTTCATCCCGGCAAAAGGACCGCCCCTTCCCGGTCCGCCGGCCGGGCGGGGAATGCGTACGACGTCGGCACTTGCAGTTTTGGACGCAGGCCCGGCCTTGGTGCCGGCTTCACGAGTGGGTTCCGGACTCATACCGTCTCCTCCGCTGCGAGCTGGGACGAGACAATCTCGCGGTACGTCTCTGACGTCTCCAGCAGCTCATGGTGCGTTCCGTGCGCAACGATCCTGCCGTCGTCGAGCACCAAAATCCGGTCCGCATCCACGATGCTGGACACGCGCTGGGCGATGATCACCAGCGTGGCGCCGGCGGTGCTGCGCTTCAGGGCCTGGCGCAACCGGGCATCGGTGCCCGTGTCCAGGGACGAAAACGAATCGTCAAAGATGTAGAGCTCGGGCCGCTTCACCAGGGCCCGGGCGATGGCCAGCCGCTGCCGCTGACCGCCGGAGACGTTGGTGCCGCCCTGCGAGATGGCCGCGTCCAGCCCTTCCTCCATCTCCTCCACGAAGTCCCGGGCCTGCGCGATCTCCAGCGCGCTCCACAGCTCGTCCTCCGTGGCGTCCGGATTCCCGTACAGCAGGTTGCTCCGCACCGTACCGGAGAACAGGTACGGCCGCTGCGGCACCAGGCCGATGTGCCCCCAGAGCAGGTCCGGATCCAGCTCGCGGATGTCCACGCCGTCGATCAGCACCGCCCCGGAGGTGACGTCGAAAAGCCGCGGCATCAGGTTCACCAGAGTGGTCTTGCCGGACCCGGTGCTGCCGATGATAGCCGTGGTCTGGCCCGCCTTGGCGGTGAAGCTGATTCCGGACAGGACGGGCTGGTCGGCACCCGGGTAAGCGAATCCGACGTCGCGCATCTCCAGCTCGCCGCGCCGCTTCCCGCCTGCGAGGGCCGCGCTGGTGACCGGGTTCTCGGGCGGCCGGACGCTGGACTCGGTACCCAGCACCTCGCCGATCCGGTCCGCGGACACCGACGCGCGCGGGATCATCACGGCCATGAAGGTGGCCATCATGACGGACATCAGGATCTGCATCAGGTAGCTCAGGAACGCGATCAGGGTGCCCACCTGCATGGACCCGTCCTCGATCCGGAACGACCCAAACCAGATCACCGCCACGCTGGAGACGTTCAGGACCAGCATGACCACGGGGAACATGAGCGCCATCAGGCGGCCGGCGCGCAGGGCAACGTCCGTGACGTCGGTGTTGGCGCGGGCGAAGCGGGCCGTTTCCATGTCCTCGCGCACGAATGCCCGCACCACGCGGATGCCGGTGAGCTGCTCACGCAGGACACGGTTCACGGTGTCGATCCGGGCCTGCATCTTGCGGAACAGCGGCACCATGCGCGTGACGATCAGGCCGACGGCGATCAGCAGCACCGGGACGCACACGGCAATGAGCCAGGACAGCTGGGCGTCCTGCCGGATGGCCATGATCACCCCGCCGATGCTGAGCATGGGCGCGGCAACCATCAAGGTGGCGGACATCAGCACCAGCTGCTGGACCTGCTGGACGTCGTTGGTGGACCTGGTGATCAGGCTGGGGGCGCCGAAGCGCGTGACCTCCTGCTCGGAGAACTCTCCCACCCGTTCAAAGATGGCGCCGCGCAGGTCGCGGCCCAGGCCCATGGCGGCCTTGGCGCCGAAGTACACGGCGATGACGGCGCACACGATCTGGGCCAGCGTGATGAGCAGCATGAAGCTGCCCGTGGACATGATGTAACCGGTATCGCCCCTGGCCACACCCTGGTCAATGATGTCCGCGTTCAACGTGGGCAGGTACAGCGACGCGATGGACTGCGCCAGCTGGAAAACCACGACGGCGGCGAGCAGCGGCCGGTGCGGCCGCAGGTATTCGACGAGCAACTTCCAGAGCAAGGCCGGGCTCCAACCTGACGGAGTGTCCACAAACGTGTGGTGCGAAGGTCAGTGTACGTCCGGAAACTGGCACTTAACCGGGGTTTTTGCAGGAAGTTGCCCGGTTCTCTTACGGCGTACGTCTGTCCTACGCATGCCGCGCGTCGAACCGCCGCCTGTAGTCCGTGGGGGTGGTGGAAAAGGCGGCTGCGAAGTTCTGGCGCAGGGTGACAGCGTTGCCGAATCCGCAGTCGGCGGAGATCTGTTCGATCGAAAGGTCCGTGGTTTCGAGCAGCCCCCGGGCTGCGTCCAGGCGGCGGGCGCGGATCCAGGCGGCCGGAGTGGTCCCGGTTGCTGCCCGGAAGGCGCGGACAAATGTGCGGCGGCTCAGGTGCGCCTGGGCCGCCAGCCGGTCGATGGTCAGCGGCTCCCCCAGGCGGGCCAGCGCCCATTCAAGCAGGCGCGAAATCGGGTCGTCACTTGAGCGCGCCGGCACCGGATGCTCGATGTACTGCGCCTGTCCGCCCTGCCGGTGCGGCGCGATGACCAGGCTGCGGGCCACCTGGTTGGCTGCCTCCGCCCCCAGGCGGGCCCGCACGACATGCAGGCAGGCATCCAGCGCCGAAGCAGTGCCGGCGGAGGTGAGCACATCACCGTGGTCGATGTAGAGGACAGACTGGTCCAGCGGGACATCCGGGTGCCGCGCAGCAAGGGAGTCGAACGCCTGCCAGTGCGTGACGGCCGGACGCCCGGCGAGCAGTCCGGCGTCGGCCACGGGGATCGCGCCAAGGCACAAACCCAGAATGGGTGCCTCGCGCCCGTGTGCCTCCTGGAGCACCTGCCGCAGCGAATTGCCCAGCATTCGCCCGTCGTCGAACCATGAAGGCACCACCACGATGTCCGCTTCCTTTGCGGCCGCCGGTCCTTCCATCTCCCCCAGCCGGTATCCCTCAGCGGTGGTGATCCCGCCTTCCTGGTCGGAAAAAAGAACCGTCGTCCAGCCGGCAAGGCCCTGCCGCGCCACCTCATCGAAAACCATCTGTGGCACGGAGAGGTGGAACATCGTCACCCCGTCGAAGGCATACACGGCGATCCTCATGGCACCCCTCCCCGTACTTTTGGCCCGAATCCATCGTACGTTCGCCTTCGTGCCACTGTTGACCTGCATCGGGAACGGGAAGAGTGGAACGGCCGCCAACCGGCAGCCGAATCAAACGCCAGGGAGAACCAAGACCATGAGCAGCCCCCGCCGCGCCCTCATCCTCATCGATGTGCAGCAGCAGTACTTCAGCGGCCCCCTCGAAATCCAGTACCCGCCGCACCAGGAGTCCCTGCCCACAATCGCCAAAGCGGTGGACGCCGCCACGGCCGCCGGCATTCCCATCGCCGTGATCCAGCACTCCGCGGGCGAAGGCGCGCCGGTGTTTGCTCCCGGCACACCTGCCTTCGAGCTGCACCCCGAGATCGAACGCCGCAGGACCGGCGAATGGAAGTCGCTGGTCAAGCAGTACGGCTCGGTATACGCCGGTACGGACCTTGCCGAGTGGCTGCGGAAGCACGACGTCGACACGGTCACCTTGGTGGGCTACATGACCAACAACTGCGTGCTCGCCTCCGCCGTGGAGGCAGAGTTCCTCGGCTTCAGCACCGAAGTCCTCTCCGATGCCACGGGTGCCATCAACCTCGCCAATGACGCAGGTTCCGCCGACGCAAAAACAGTGCACACCACGCTGCTCGCGCTGCTGAACTCGAACTGGGCAGCAGTGGCTGACACCGACACCTGGGCCAACGCCCTGAGTGCGCAGCAGCCACTCACCGGCAGTGACCTCGGCAGCTCCGCCGTGGCCGGACTGGAACTGGTTCCGCAAACCTAGCCAGCGTCCCCGGCTTCCCGCCTGCCCTTCCCGGCGGGAAGCCCGGGAACACCGGCAGCAATCGCGGCGTTGCATCCACGGGAACCAGCCCAAACGAATGTCAAGGACTTTTTGGATGAAGTGGATTTTTCTCGCCGGCGCCATCCTGAGTGAGGTGACAGCCTCCCTCTCATTGAAAGCGGCCCTGGATAATCCTGCGCTCTTCATCGTGGTGGTTCTCGGCTATTCCGCCTCCTTTGCATTCCTCGCCGGAGTCCTCCGCAAAGGCCTGGGCCTCGGTGTTGCCTACGGCATCTGGGCTGCCCTGGGGGTGACACTCACCGTGCTGCTGGCGGCCCTCATCTTCGGCGAAGCGCTGACGCCGGTGATGATGATCGGCGTCGCCATGGTGATCGGCGGTGTGCTCTGCGTTGAACTCGGATCGCGCAAGGAGCCGGCGGAGGAACCTGCCAAAGAAATGGTCAACTCATGATGTGGCTGCTGCTGGCAGCGGCAATCCTCACTGAAGTCAGCGCCACCCTCCTCCTGCGGGTCGCTTCCACCGGTAAGCGGCGCTGGTACGTACCGGTCGGCGTCGGCTATGTCCTGGCGTTCACGCTCCTCACGCTGACCCTGGACCAGGGCATGAGCCTCGGCGTTGCCTACGGCATCTGGGCCGCAGCCGGCGTCGCACTCACTGCCCTGGCCAGCCGCGTCTTCTTCAAGGAGGCCATCACCCCCGTCATGATGCTCGGCCTCGTACTCATCATCGGCGGCGTCCTGCTCATCGAACTGGGCACAGTGCACTAAAGGAGGCACCCAGACGTCAGGACAGTCAAGCGCCGCCTTAACCTCCGGGCTGGCCGTGAGAGCATGATAACGATCCCAAAAACGGGTGTATTGAGTCGGCAACCGCGGACGCAGCGCTGAAACTTCCTGAGGAGGGGAACCCCGTGAGCCAACCGCCGCTTCCTCCAGCCACCATTATCGACGTCGCATTGAAGGCAGGCGTTTCGAAGTCAACTGCCGCCAGGGCGCTGGCTCGGTACGGATCGGTCAGCCCGAAGACAAGGGAACGGGTGCAGAAAGCGGCGGATGAACTGGGTTACCAGCCCAACGCCCTTGCCCGCAGCATGATCACTGGGCGAACGCGGACCATTGGCGTGGTGATACCCGATGTGGGAAACCACTTCTTCGCCGTCGCGATGAGGGGAATTTCCACTGCGGCGCGCGACGCAGGTTATGAGGTCCTGCTGAGTAGTACCGAGGGCGATCTGGCGCTGGAGCGCCGCGCCGTTGAACTTCTCGCTGGTAAACGGGTAGACGGCATTGTCATTGCGCCTGTTTCCACAGAGGAAACAGAGCACCTGGAAAGACTGGAGAGCCAGGGTATTGCAGTGACCTTGCTAGATCGCCCGGCCCCTAAAGTCAAGGCTGCTTCCTACATCTCGGTGAATCACGTGGAGGCTTCCAGTCTTGCCGTTAATCACCTGATTGACCTTGGACACCGCGACATCGGGATAGTCACCGAGGCGCTGATGCCGGAGGGATGGCAGGCATCTGTCCCTGAGGAGGGCAAGAAGTTGCGGCCCAGCGCGGCACGTCTCCTCGGATATGTGAATGCACTCCAGAGCGCGGGAATTCGGTACCGGGACGAGTACGTCGCGCACAGCGCCTATGCAAAGGCTGCGGCCTACCAGGCTACCCGGCGGTTGATAAGGGATAACCCCGGGCTGACCGCGATCTACTGCACGGACAGTGAACTGAGCGCAGGGGCCTTCGCGGCCCTGCAGGATCTGGAGATCGCGTGCCCGAAAGATATGTCCTTGATCGGATTCGACGACCAGGAATGGGCCACTCTGGTCCGCCCCAAGCTGACGGTTGTGGACCAGCCCAGCCACCAGCTGGGGATGGCGGCCACCAACGAACTGCTGCTGGCTATAGGTGCGCCCCAGGACCGGCGGGGAGACCGGACGCTGAGCGGACGCCTCATCGTGAGGGACTCTACCGCCAGGCCCCGCACACCATTGGCAGCGGATCGCTGAAGCTTTCTGGGGTGAGCAGGGGAAAGGCCGGGACGGGCAAATGCCTCGTCCCGGCCAAACTCCTGATCAGGCCGTAACTGCTACCTCCGTTTTGGCAGGCAGCACCCGGTGGAGTGCAGCGGGGAGGGCGAAGATCGCCACGCAGATCGACACCACGCATGCGGCTGTCGTGTACCAGCCGAACGAGACATTGGACCCGGTGACCGAGAAGAGCCATACGGCGACGAGTCCTGCGGTGGCTCCGATCACGGAGGTGCCGATGTTGAAGTTCAGGGCTGCAGCCGTTGCCCTCACTTCCGGTGGGAAGCTGAGCACGTAGGCCACGCTCAATGGCGCCGCGACAAGGTTGTTGATGAGGGTGAAGACGATGACCGCGGCGGTGGCCAGCAGGATGGACTTGTTGCTGATGGCGTAGAAGGCCGGCACGGTCAGGGCGACGAAGAGTCCGTATCCGGTCAGCAGTACACGCCGGGCACCGTACTTGTCCGAGAGCTGTCCACCCCAGATGCTGGTGATGGGTCCAACGAGGTAGGTCAGCATTGAGGCCAGTAGCGCCTGGGACGCCGGGAAGCCTGCGGTGATCAGAGCTGTGACGAAGTACGCCTGGATGGTGTAGGAGCCAATCCGCTGCCCGGCGCCCAGGCCGATAGCCTTCAGCATGTCTCGCCAGTACAGCCGCAACGCGGTGCGCAGCGGGGTCTGCTTGACCTTTTCGGCTGCGACTGTCCGGACCACTTCTTGGAATTCGGGGGTCTCACTGAGGTGGTTGCGCATGTAGACGCCGATGAGGGCAATGGGGATCGAGAGCAGGAAGGGGATGCGCCATCCCCATGAGGTGAAGACGTCTCCCGGCATGGCGACGCTGAGGACATAAGCCAGCCCTGCCGCAAGGAAGGAACCCACGGAAGCGGTGGAATTCAGCACCCCGGCGATGAAGTTGGGCCGGCGGCCCCGTTCATGTTCGAAGAGGAAGTTTGCCGCCGTCGTGTATTCAACGCTGGCTCCGATTCCCTGAAGGAGCCGGGAGAGCAGCAACAGAACGGGTGCTGTGACGCCAATGGCAGCGTAAGTCGGCAGGAAACCAATCCCTGCCGTCCCGATGCTCATCAGGGCGATGGTCAGGATCAGCACGAATTTCCGTCCCTTGATGTCGCCCAGCGGCCCCAGGATGATGCCACCGAGGGGGCGGATGGCGTAGGAAAGGACGACGCCGACGTACACGGCCAGGAGGGCGACGGTGGGATCGCCGGAGGGAAAGAACTGGGTGGCGATGATAGCTGCCAGGGTTCCATAGAGCGTGAAGTCGTAATATTCGACCACGTTTCCCAGCATTGTGGAGGCGAAGATCCGCCGCCGGGCTGCCGGTGCCGCCAACAGGTCGGTGTCCGGCGTCTTGTTATCAGACATGATTCTTCCTTTGGGTGAAGGCTGAGCCTCGAGGCGTCAGCGGGGGACTTTCGGCACAGCGTCTTTGCCGGGCCGAAAGCCGACTGTTACGGGAAACAAAAATTTGCGAGCGTTTTCAGTTGAAGTGCCGGGCCGCCGGCGGGCTGCTGCGCCGCCCACCGGCGGCCCTGGCACGATTCCTGGTCAGGAGCCGTCGGACTTGGTGAGGTCCTGCATCTGGTTCGGGTAGGCCTGCCGAGCGTAGGCGTCCGAGATTTTCTGTTCGGCCAGGTCGCGGGCGACTTGCTCCGCTTCCCGGAGTGCGGGTGAGCCGTATCCGCCGGCGCCGGCCGTCTCAATGGCAACCCGGTCACCTGGCTGCAGCACCGTATACCCGTGGTCGATAGGCCGTGCTTCCGGATTGAGCACTGCTTTCGCACTGGCTCCCGGCATCCCTCCGTCCAGTCCCCAGGGCTGGGACTTCTGCCGGCTGGTATCAAGCCAGAAGTGGATGTCCGGATCTTCCACCCGGACGGCGCGCCGGATGCCAAGGCCTCCCCTGTGGCGCCCCGCCCCGCCCGAGTCCTGGATCAGTTCGTAGGCTTCGATGACCAGGGGGTATTCGGCTTCAAGGCTCTCAACCGGCAGGTTGGAGGTGTTGGTCATGTGGACCTGGACGCCGTCGAGCCCGTCCTTGGTGGCCCGGGCGCCGCATCCGCCGCCGATCGTTTCCAGGTAGACGAACTCTTTGCCGGTGCGTGAGTTTTTTCCGGAGAAGTGCACGCCGGTGTTGGCTCCATTGCTCGCCGCGGTGACGCGTTCGGGCACCGCTTCGGCAAGGGCGCCGTGGATCAGGTCAACGATGCGTTGGCACGTTTCGCTGCGTCCATTGACAGCGGCTGGTTCCTGGCAGTTGATGATGGACCCTTGAGGCGCCTCGATACGGACCGGCCGGTACAGGCCGGCGTTCGGCACGATGTCGGCGTCGATGAGGCTCTTCAACGAGTAGTAGACGGATGCGTAAAGTGCCGTCCAGACAACGTTTACACTGGCCCTCACCTGTGGCGGGTTGCCGTCGAAATCGAACAGGATTTCCTCCCCGGAGACTGTAATCCGGATCTGCAGATCGAGTTCGTTGTCGAGCTCCGGGCAGTCGAATTTGTCGGTGAAGGTGTAGACGCCGTCAGGCATATTTCCGATCGCTGCCCGGGTCCGGCGTTCTGTATAGTCCAACAGTTCGGCGGCGGCGGAGACCATGACCTCCCGGCCGTAGCGGTCACACAGGTCCTTGTATCGTTGGCAGGCCAAGCGGTTGGCTGCCTGTTGGGCCCGGAGGTCGGCCTGACGCTCGTGGGGTACCTGGCAGTTGAGCAGGATCAGGTTGAGCATTTCCTGCTGCAGGATGCCGGCCCTGATCAGGCGCACAGGCGGGATCCGCAGGCCTTCCTGGAAGATGTGGGCGTGGCCGCGGTCACCGAAGTCGGCATGGTGGGCAAGATTGGCCGCCCAGGCGGTGAGCACGCCATCGATGAAGATGGGGGTGGCCAGGACGATATCTGGAAGGTGCGAGCCACCGCCGCTGTAGGGGTCGTTTCCGATGAAGGTGTCACCCTCGGCGATCTCTTCGAGCGGGTAGCGGGCGAGAATTCCGTCCACGATGCCCATCAATGATCCGAGATGCAGTGGCGAGCCTCCTTCGTCCTGGGCGATGCCATGTCCGCTGGCATCGAAGAGTCCGGCGGTGCAGTCCCTGCGTTCCTTGATGTTGGTGGAGTAGGCGGCACGGACGAGGGTGCCGCCCATTTCCTCCACGATGGTTGACAGTGCGGAGCCGATGACCTCGACCAGGACAGTGTCCAGGCGGGCGGAGTCGGCTGAAACGGGCTTATTCACTGGTGCTCCTGCGGATTTCGATGACAAGGTTGCGCAGGTCGTCCACAACGCAGACGTCCGATGGCAAGAGGAGGGTGGTGGTGTCCATCTGTTCGACGACCGCGGGTCCGGCAACGCGGTGGCCGACGTCCAGCTTGGAGCGGTCATAGACCGGGCAAGGGACGTAATCTGCCTTTTCGGGCAGGAAGACATCCCGGTATCCGATGATGGCGCCTTCAGGCTTGCGCCCCTCCGAGTTTGAGCGGCGCAGGTCTGCGCGCGGAACGGTGGCGATGGCCTGGACGCGGAAGGTGACGGCCTCGACCACTTCGTTCCGGGCGCTGTAGCCGTACATCCGGTCGTGGGCCCGCTGGAAGGCTTCGATCAGTGAGCTGATCGATTCCTCGTCCAGGGCACCGTCAGGGACATCGACGGGAAGTTCATAGTTCTGCCCGGCGTAGCGCATCTCGACACGGCGCAGGAGGCTTCGACGGTCCTCTCCAATGTTTTCCTCGGCGAACCAGGCGGAAGCCTGGTCCGTGAGTTCGGCGAAGACCTGACTGAAGCCGCTGGAGGATTCGGGAGTGACCTGCAGGATCTTGGTCCGCATGAAGTCGCTGCGGATGTCGGTCATCAACAGCCCCAGGGCGGATTGGGCACCGGGGGTCTCCGGAACGATGATCCTGTTGATTCCAAGTTCGGTGGCCAGCCGGGACGCGTGCAGCGGACCGGCTCCTCCGAATGGCACGAGGACGTAATCACGGGGATCGTATCCGCGCTGCACAGAGATAACCCGGATGGCGCGGGCCATGTTGGCCGTGACCACGCGGATGATGCCTTGTGCAGCTTCCGGCACTGACAGGCCGAGCGGGTCTGCGATGGCCTTTATCGCCCGGTGTGAAGCCTGCGCATCGATTTTGAGCTGGCCGTTAAGCAGGTATTCAGGATTCAGGACCTGCAGAACCACATTGGCATCGGTCACAGTCGCTTCCTGGCCGTTGCCGTAGCAGGCTGGTCCGGGGAAGGCTCCGGCACTGGCGGGGCCGACACGCAGGTGGTTTCCACTGTCGATCCAGGCGATTGAACCGCCCCCGGCACCGACGGTGTGGATGTCGAGCATGGGAGAGCGGATGGGCCGGCCGTCGAGCTCCATGCTGGAGGTGACTTTGGGGGTGCCGTTCTGGACGAGCGAAACGTCCGAAGATGTTCCGCCCATATCGAAGGTGATGATGTCCGGGCTGCCTGCGGCCGCGGTGATGGCTGCAGCTCCCACCACGCCTGTACTTGGGCCTGACAGGACAAGGCGGACCGGAAGTTCTTCCGCCGTCGGGAAGGGGATGATGCCGCCGTTTGACTGTGTGACGTGCGGAAGGCACTTAAGCCCGGCGTCCGCAAGGTTACTCCGAAGCCGTGCCAGGTACTTGGCAACGACCGGTCCGACATAAGCGTTCGTCACTACCGTTGAGAGCCGCTCGAATTCACGGAATTCGGGCAGCACCTCACTGGACAGGGAGACATAGGCTTCCGGAAATTCCTCGGCGATGATACGGCCGATTTCACGCTCGTGTTCCGGGCGGACGTAGCTGTACAGAAGGCACACCGCAATTGATTCAACGCCCTTGGCCTTCAGGTCGCGGACCACTGCCCGGACTTCATTGGGGTCCAGGCCGGTTTCCACCCGGCCATCGTGACGCACGCGTTCGGTGACTTCCACGCGCAAGTCCCGGGGAACGAACGGCTCCGGCTTATCCGCCTGGAGGTCGTACATGTGCGGCCTGCGTCCCCGGCCCAGCTCCAGCAAGTCCCGGAAGCCCTTGGTGGTGATCAGTCCTGTGCGCACGCCGCGTCCAGTCAGGAGGGCGTTTGTACCTACGGTGGTCCCATGGGCAAAGTAACTGATCTCCCCGATATTCCGCCCGCCGATCTGGTCAAGCAGTTCTTGGACTCCCTGGATGATGGCCCGGCCTGGGTCATCCGGAGTAGAGGAGACCTTGCGGACATGGACCTGTCCGGTCAATTCGTCGAACGCGCAGAGATCCGTAAATGTACCTCCGGTGTCGACACCGATTCTTAGACTCATGATTTTCTGCCTGCCTGTCGTGCGGCTGCTGTTAGGGGTCTTTGGTCCCGCAGTGAGAAATTTTGGGAAGGTTCCCATCGGGATCTGATATCGAGTGTGACATGAGCTGGATCACACGTCAACGCTTTTTGGGATCGTTCTCAATCGAACCGGGAAGTCGCTGATTCGGGCAGCGTCGGAAACGCCCCGCGGCACCACAGCGACCTATTGACGAGCTGCACGGGTCAGCTGTAGCGTCATCACAACATCTTTTGGGAACGTTCCCCACTAGTTGTGATATTCGAAAGGATGAGCCCTTGAAAAGGCGCACACCCGTACCGGCAGCCCTTCCGGGACCGCACGCGCCACCAGCCCCTGAAGACCTGCCGGCATGGGATGGGGTGCAAAATGTCCTCCTGCGCGTGAGGCCCGCAAACTTCGAAGCTGGCGCTGATCGCGAAACGAAGACCGGAAGCCACTGTCCGTTATCCGGAATGTGGACCACCGAGGCTGAAGACCAAACCGTCGAAGCCTGGATCAATGAAGGCGAACTTATGCCTCCCAGTGCGGGCGCCGCGGCCACATGGACTTACCGGGCGGACGGGCTGGGACTCCCGGTCGAAACGGAGTCAGCCGCACCGCGAACAAAAGCAACCATTCAAATTGAAGAAAGTGAGTCCCAAGAAATGACTTCCACCAGAAGTGAAATCGACGTCGCCGTCCTGGGAGGCGGCATCCTGGGCGTTTCGACGGCCGTCCATCTCCTGCGTAGCGGGGCTTCCGTGGTCCTCATTACGGAAGGTGAACTTTCCAGCGGTGCAACCGGACGTTCCCTGTCGTGGCTGAACTCTGCAGGACATCGATCCCACGCTTATCACCACCTGCGCATGGCTGGCATTGACCGCTACCGGACGCTCTTCGCAGAGGACCCCACACGGGAATGGCTGCAGTTCCAGGGTGGCCTCTTCTGGGCACCGGCCGGGGACGCGCCGAAGGCGGAAGCCCGGCATGAGTACGAGCAATCCCATGGGTACGATTCCATCCTGATCAAACCCGAGCAAATTTCGGCACTCACCCCCGGAATCGATGACACAGCGGTCACAGACGCTGCAGTCTTCAACCCCGGAGAAGGATGGGTCAGCCTCCCGCACCTGGTGGCCTATCTTATGGAAGAGTTCCGGGCCCGCGGGGGCGAGCTGGTTACGAACTCAGGCAAATCACGGGTCCTCGCCACAGACGGAATGGCAGCAGGCGTCATAACAGAAGACGGCACCAGGTACACCGCCGACAAAGTGGTCGTCGCCTGTGGAGCCGCTACACCCAGTGTTGTTAAAGAGCATGGCGTCTATATCGCAGACGCATCACCTCTCTCCGCGCTCGTCATTACCGAGCCCGCGAACACTGACCTTGAAGCCGTCCTGAACACACCCCGGGCAGCAGTTCGACCCAACCCCGGAGGCAGCCTCGCACTCGATCATTCGTGGTACGAGGAGCAGATAGTGGAAGCAGCAGACGGTACCTTTTCCATGCCGGATGAGGTGGTGAAGGAGCTGACTGAAGAAGCCTCCCGGCTCCTGCAAGGCAATCCCCAGCTCACAGCTGCCAGCTGCAGGGTCGGTCGGAAGCCGGTACCGGGAGATGGCCAGCCGGTGTTCGGAGAATTGGAAAAACTCCCGGGTTGCTTTGTGGCTTTCTCCCACTCTGGAGCGACCGTGGGACTCATCGCCGGAGAACTGCTCTCCTTCGAAATCATCACCGGACAAAAGCACCCAATGCTGGAGACTTTCCGACCTGAACGATTCAGCCGCTGAGGCGGGTTTCCGCACGGCGTACGGCTGGCCCTACTGACAGATATATGGGCCTCCACCATCAGGGAATCAGGTTTTCCGCCCGGTAGCGGTCAAAGAGTGCGGTGAACGAGTCCAGCGTCCGCCGGTACCCCGTGAACCCCGCGTCACGGCTCTTGCCCATGTCCGTCACCACCTCGATATTGCGCCCCAGGTCACCATCCGTGTGCCACCAGGACGCCACCCGGTCCAGCTCCGGTTCGCTCAGGTTGTGCTTAGCGGCAAGCTGCCGCCACTGGTCTTCGCGGCCCGCCATGGACTGCTCCAGGTGACGTGGCTCACCTTGGTATCCCTCCCACTCCACGCCGAAGTAGGCTGCGAGTTTCGGCCACATCCAGCGCCAGCGGAACACATCACCGTTGACGATGTTGAAAGCCTCGTTCGCGGCTGCGGGAGCGGTGGAGGCCCAGAGCATATGCTCGGCCAGCAGACCGGCATCCGTCATGTCGGTCAGCCCGTTCCATTGTGTCTCGGATCCCGGGAAGACGAACGGCTCGCCGCTTTCCCGGCACAGGGTGGCCTGTGCGGCGAGCGTGAGGCCCATGTTCATGGCATTGCCCACCGCGTGCCCGATCACGGTGTGTGCACGGTGCACGGACCAGGTGAAGCCCTGCTGAGCCGCCGCCGCCCAAAGTTCGTCCTCCTGGGCGTAGTAGAAGTTGGGCACCTGAAGGCGCGGTTCCTCCTCGTGGAAGGGCGTGTCCGGCATTTCCCCGGCGGCGTACGCCTCAAACGGTCCGAGATAGTGCTTGAGGCCGGTCATCAGGGCAACGTGGGCCACTTCCTTTCCCCGGAGGGCTGCGAGGAGGTCACGGACCATGCCGGCATTGGCGGCGATGTTCTCTTCCTCCGTGGCACGCCGGGACCACGCGGTGAAGTAGACATGTGAGGGGTTCTCCGGACCAAGTACGGCGGCCAGGGAGGCAGCCGAGGTCAGGTCTGCGGCGAGCCACCTGACGCCGGCGCGCTCGGCTCCGGGCCTGCGGGACAAGGCAAGGACCGCCCAGCCTTGTCCAACCAAGGTATCCACCAGGGCAGACCCCGCGATTCCGGTGGCTCCGACGACGAGGGCCGTCCGTCCGTTGCCCGCTGCTATTCCTGCGCCGATGGTCATAGTGCTCCTTCTGGTGGGTGCTTGGTCGGGCCGGGATGTTAATTCCGACGACGGCCTCCTAGCGACAAGCTGCAGCCTTAGGCAGATATTCCGCACCTATGCGGTGGCCGCTCCGGAAACGCCAGGCCAGACGCGTTCGGCGAGCGCGATGACCGGCGGCACGGCGGGGTTGTCCGAGTCCGCGGGCCGCGCCATCCACAGGTAGACGGGCAGGGGAAGCGCTCGACGCAATGCGTTTCCTATTGTTCCTGCAGTTTTCCCGGACAAGTTCCTGCAGTTTTTCCGGACAAAGAGGACCTCCCCCGGGCGGCCCGCCTATGTTCAAATGGGAAGGTTGAACCGGCCCCCCCCGAGTCCGCTCCACGGCCTCGACCCGATGGAAGGAAGCACATGACCGACCGCCAGGAACACCCTCCAGTCCCCACGCCGGGTAGCGCCCAAGGCCTGGACAGCAAGGCTGAGGGCGGGTGCCCGGTGGCCCATGGCAGCGCCACAGCCCAGGGCAGTGAAAGTGAAAACCCGGCGATCGATTCCCCGCAGCCCAAGGGCCACCGGCCGCGGACCAACCAGGACTGGTGGCCCAACCAGCTGGACCTTTCCGTGCTGCACGCGCACGGCAAGGCGAGCAATCCGCTGGACCCGTCGTTCAGCTACCGTGAGGAATTCCAGAAGCTCGACGTCGAGGCCCTGAAGCGCGACATCACCGAGGTCCTGACCACGTCACAGGACTGGTGGCCGGCGGACTTCGGCCACTACGGCGGCCTGATGATCCGCATGAGCTGGCACGCGGCCGGTACCTACCGCGTCCATGACGGCCGCGGTGGAGCGGGCGACGGCGGCCAGCGGTTCGCGCCGCTGAACAGCTGGCCGGACAACGCCAACCTGGACAAGGCCCGGCGGCTGCTGTGGCCGGTCAAGCAGAAGTACGGCCAGAAGCTCTCCTGGGCCGACCTGCTGGTCCTGGCCGGCAACGTTGCCCTGGAATCCATGGGCTTCGAGACTTTCGGCTTCGCCTTTGGCCGCGAGGACGTGTGGGAGCCCGAGCAGATCTTCTGGGGCCCTGAGGACGCCTGGTTGGGCGACGAGCGCTACGTGAGCGAAGGCCAGATGTCCGAAGACGTTGGTTCCACCGAAATGGGCCTGATCTACGTCAACCCGGAAGGCCCCATGGGCAATCCCGATCCCGTGGCTGCTGCCGCCTTCATCCGCGAGACGTTTAAGCGCATGGCGATGAACGACGAAGAGACGTTCGCGCTGATCGCCGGCGGCCACACGTTCGGCAAGACCCATGGCGCCGGCCCGGCCGATGCGCACGTGGGTCCCGAACCGGAGGGTGCCAACCTTGAGGCACAGGGCCTGGGCTGGCTGAGCACCTACGGCAGCGGCAAGGGCGGTGACACCATCACCTCGGGCCTTGAGGTCACGTGGACTGACAAGCCCACGCAGTGGAGCAACCGCTTCCTGGAGATCCTGTTCGAGTACGAATGGGAACTGGTCAAGAGCCCCGGCGGCGCCCACCAGTGGGTTGCCAAGGACGCGCCCGAGATCATCCCGGACGCCCACGATCCCGCGAAGAAGCACCGCCCCACCATGCTGACCACGGACCTGTCGTTGCGCTTCGACCCCGTCTACGAGGAAATCGGCCGCCGCTTCCTCCAGAACCCGGACGAGTTCGCCCTGGCCTTCGCCAAGGCCTGGTACAAACTGCTGCATCGTGACATGGGGCCGGTTGGCCCGCACATGCTGGGTCCCTGGGTGCCGGAGGCGCAGCTGTGGCAGGATCCCGTTCCCGCCGTCGACCATGAACTGATCAATGAACAGGACATTGCCTCCCTCAAGGCCAAACTCCTGGACTCCGGCCTGACCATCCCGCAGCTGGCAGGCACGGCCTGGGCCTCGGCTGCCACGTACCGGAAGACGGACCGGCGTGGCGGTGCCAACGGTGCCCGGATCCGGCTGGAGCCGCAGCGCAGCTGGGAAGCGAGCGAGCCTGGGCAGCTGTCCACCGTGCTGCAGGCCCTTGAGCGCGTGCAGGAGGAGTTCAACGCCGCGCAGACGGGCGGCAAGAAGGTCTCCCTCGCTGACCTGATCGTCCTCGGCGGTGCCGCCGCAGTGGAAAAGGCCGCTGCCGACGCCGGCTTCCCCGTCACCGTGCCGTTCCGCCCGGGACGCACCGATGCCGCGCAGGAGCAGACCGACGTCGAGTCCTTCCAGTACCTGCAGCCGAAGGCTGACGGCTTCCGCAACTACTTGCGGCCCGGCTCGAAGCTCCCGCCCGAAACCCTGCTGCTGGACAAGGCCTACATGCTGGACCTCTCCGCACCGGAGATGACGGCGCTGGTGGGCGGCATGCGTGCCCTGGGCACCAACGTTGGCGGTTCCAGCCACGGCGTGCTGACGGACAAGCCGCAGGTCCTGACGAACGACTTCTTCGTCAACCTGCTCTCGCCGGGCACCAAGTGGAAGGCATCCGAGTCGGAGGAGAACGTCTACGAGATCACCGACGTCGCCACCGGTGAGCTGAAGTGGACGGCCACCCCCGTGGACCTGGTGTTCGGCTCCAACTCGCAGCTGCGGGCCCTTGCCGAGGTCTACGCCAGCGGGGACGCCAGGGAGAAGTTCGTCAACGACTTCGTGGCCGCCTGGACCAAGGTCATGGAACTGGACCGCTTCGACCTGAACTGATCAGGGTGAACTGAACCGCTGTGTCAGGGCCGGCTGCAACTGCAGCCGGCCCTGACTGCTCATCATGCCGTTTCAAATAGGGTAATCACCCGCATGGGGGGGTTATTGCCCGATATTGCCGGTATTGCCCAGGGGTTATTGCCCCCATTGCGGGGGAGGTTTATCACCCGCATTGGGGGATTATTGCCCGATATTGCCGGTATTGCCCAGGGGTTATTGCCCCCATTGCGGGGGAGGTTTATCACCCGCATTGGGGGATTATTGCCCGTAAAAAGGGGAAGTATCGCCCAATAAAGGGGGTGATTGCCCGATGAGGACAAACAGTTCGCTATGTCAGAATGGGCATGGTTTCGCTTGTCCGCGATGGGAAATTCGTAGAAAGCAAAGTCTTGTCTGGCCGCGTGACTCAGTTCTTACGCGGCCAGTTCCGTCCCCGCGATGCCGGGGGCGTGCCGGGTTGCGGGTGGCAATTCAGCATTCTCCTACAGCCATGGCACCCCATGAGCCTGAATAAGGCGTCCCAGTAATCGGAACTGGCGGTGGAGCCGTTCCGATCGATGATGGGAACGGAAATCATGGCACTGCTCCTCCGCCTAAGCCTTGACGTTGGCCCTAAGACGAACCGCACCGGAATATCCGGATTGATTCTGCACCCACGATGCCAACGCCATGCGCACTGAACTGTCTCTCCCCACCAACGGTGAAAAGGACGGCGCCCTCCGCAAGATGGGACCGCCGGAGGGCACTTTTACTGTCGCGGCCGTTCCGCTGCAACGGGTGCTGTTCGCCAGCGCCGAGGCGTACCCCTTCATGAAGGTGGGCGGACTGGCTGATGTCAGCAGTGCTCTGCCGAAGAGATTATCCGAGCTGGGCCTTGACGTCCGTCTCGTCATCCCTGCCTACAGGGGCCTCGGAGGCAGCCCGGTGCTGACGATCGATGTGCCGTTCGGTCCGATAACCGAGCGAGTCATTGTTCGCCGGCTCCCGTCCCTGGGCGCCGTGGACGTCCTCGCACTTGATGCTCAGGGGTGGTTCGACCGGGAGTTGCCGTACAGCTACCAGGACAACGATGTCATGCCGTTTGTGCTGTTCTCCAAAGCAGTCACAGCGCTGGCTGCCCGGGAAGAGTGGCGTCCGAACATCATCCACTGCAACGACTGGCATTGCGGGCTCGTGGCGCAGGAAGCCCGGCAGGGACTGCACAGGCAGGCGTTAGCGAGTACTGGGATCGTCTTCACCATCCACAACATCACCTATCAGGGGCCTGTAGGTGCGGCGACCAACCAGCTGATAGGACTGCCACAGGGCGGAAGTTTGCTCCAACGGGGTATCGCGTTCGCAGACCGGATTAACACCGTAAGTCCCCGCTACATGGAGGAGATCCTCACCCCGGCCCAGGGAGCGGGTTTGGACGGGCTGCTGCGCGACCGCAGGGACGTCTCGCGGGGCATCCTTAATGGCGTCGACTACGCCGAGTTCAGCCCCGGGCAGGACCCGTGGATTGACACCCGCTACAACGGTGACTTTATCGCAGGCAAGGGCGCGAACAAGAAAGTCTTGCAGAAGCTGAGCAACCTTGAGTCCTCTCCAGACCAACCGGTCTTCGGCATGGTCGCCCGGCTGGTATCCCAGAAAGGGATCAGCCTGCTGACTTCCGCTTTGGCGCAGTTTGTCGCCCGGGGAGCCCAGGTGGTGGTGCTGGGTGAAGGTGCGCCTCGGTACCGGCGCCAACTGCAGTCGGCCACCCGGCGTTACCCCGGAAGCGTAAGCTACCTTCCCACTTCCAGTGAGTCCCTGGCACGGCAGGTCTACGCAGGCAGTGACTTCTTCCTTGCGCCGTCCGTTTTCGAGCCCTGCGGGTTGACGCCGCTGATCGCCTTGAAATACGGGACCATCCCCGTCGTGCGCCGCACCGGTGGCCTCGCCGACACCGTGACGGATTACGCCGAGGACCCGGCCGAAGGTCTGGGGTTCGTCTTCGTGCAACGGCGCGTCGCGTCCATGCTGTCGGCTGTGGATAACGCACTGGCAGTCTACTCACGGATGCCTGAAATGAACCATCTCCAGCGGCGGGCAATGAAGGCGGACTTCTCCTGGCGGGTGCCTGGGCGTGAGTACGTGGCCGTGTACGAGGAGGCCCTGCACTCACGCAGTCACGTGGAGGTCAGCCGGAGCACCGAACAGACCGCCCAACCACGACGCCCCTCGAGGCCGTGTCCCGCTCCGCTTCCCTTGGCGCTCGTCCATCATGCCAATCAGTTCCTGATTACCGACGGCTATGAGGACCGGGAGGGTCTGACCTCGCTCGTTAGGGGGTACAGTGCGCTGCTGCAGATGCACGAGAAGTACCGCATCCCGCTGAACCTCCACTTCTCCGGGACACTGATTGAAGCCGCGGCCTGGCAGCACCCCTGGTTCCTGGCGGAGGTCCGCCGGCTTCGCGACGTCGGCCTGGTCTCACTCACGGGCGGGACATACTCCGAAAACATCCTGACCGCCTTCGATAGGGAATACAACCGGCGGCAACTGCGGGAGTTGTTTTGGCTCTACCGGCACCACCTCGGGTGCGCCCCGAGCGATCTGCAGATCTGCTGGGTCCCTGAGCGGGTGTGGGATACGGACCGCCTTGCGAAGGTCCTGACCGACCCTCGGCTGCCAAATGGCGGATACCGTTACGTCCTGCTTGATGACCGGCTGCTGTATCCCTCCGACGGTGCCCACGGAGTCAGCGACAGGGTTGAATTTGACGGGGCTGACCCTGCCAGCCCTCCGCCTTCGGATGCCCTCCGCCCATACCGGATCAAGGGCGGGAAGGGCCTGCAGGTGGTGCCGATGTCGACCCGGCTGCGGTACTGGATACCTCCTGATGACAGGAGCCACTGGCGTAGCCTGTCCCGGGCCGCCGCGCTCCCAACGGCTCCCGGTGATGACAGCGTCCTGGTGTATGCGGACGACATGGAAAGGAGCGCGGGAGTGGGGCCGTGGCATCCCAGTGCACTCGGCCGGTATGAGGAGTTCCTGCGTTGGCTTGCCACCGAGCCCAAGCTTTTACCTGTGGACCTCTCATCGTGGCTTCGCCAGCGCCGGAGGAGCCCCGGTGTTCGGGTTGTGGAACGCGGAACCTTCGTGGAGCTGGCGAAGGATTGGCACGCGGGAGAGGACTACAGCGGCTGGTCCAAGGACGAGGCGTGGGCCCCTTATCAAGAGCACCTCGCCCGGGCCCGCCGTGTGGTGGCCGACGCAGAGCAAGCGGGTGCAGAACGCCGGCTGACGGCGCTGGCCTGGAAGCATCTGCTTGCTTCTGGATTTGAGACGGCATGGCACGACACTGACCACCCCGACCGGATGCCGGCCGCCTGGGCCAAGGCTGTGGCAAGCCATGGGCGGGCCGCCTGCGTGTTGGCTGCTGCGGCGAGGTGGTTTGGCCGGCAGGCCCGCCCGCTGGAGGCCGAAATGGTTGACATTGACGAGGACGGCGCCGAGGAGCTGGTGATGCGAAGCGACCACCTGTTCGCGGTGCTCGCGCCCGAGCATGGTGGTCGGCTGGTCTACCTGGCCTACCGCGGCGCGAAGGGAGGCGTTTTGGTGATCGGCAACCCCACCGACGACTGGAACCGCCAGGAGGAGCTGAACATCTACATGGACGTCCCAGCCAACCACCCCGGCGGCCTTGCCGATGGCGGAGGGGTCCACGACCGATACGAAGTCAGCATCCACTGGGGGGACGGCATGATCGTATCGGAGCTGAGGAATGTGCAGGAGGACAGCCCTCTGTTCGGGTTGTCCAAAAAGGTGGTCCTTGACGACGCTGTCCCATCTCTGCTGGTGGCCTACGACCTGCCTCCGGGCGCAGACGGGGTCACCGTCCATACGTGCCTGTCGCCCGACTACTACCGGTTACTCCGCTACGGCGTGGCAGAGCTGCAGCGTACTGGAGGAACCAGCTGGCGGGGCGCCTCCAACCGGGCCATACAGGTATGGGTGGTGCTGGCCGACGACGAAGGCAGCGCATGGTGCGACCCGAAAGCACAGGAACCGGGACACGGCGTCCTCATCAGCCTGCGCGCGCAAGCAAGACCCTTCCACCTGCTCATCGGCCTCGGCGAGATCAACGAGGAGGTCGCCCAAGAAAAGATGACGTCGGCCCGGGAAGGGCTCGCCGCCCTGGCTGCACGCGAGCTGACGGGAGACCCGGCGTGAGTGCACCAAACCCTGACACTGATGCACGTGCGCTGAGGCAGGCGATTGCCGAGGCTCTGCTCACCTCGCCGCCACCGCTTGATGCCCTGCCTCCGGGACGGGCGCAAGTGCTCACACGCTCGGTTGTGCATGCCTCCCGCAGCCGGCCCGTTGTCCGGTGGACCGTAGCCCTTGGCTCAGGGTCCGGCACCTCAACTCTGCTGGCAGTAATCGGCAAGGCCTACCTTGCCGGCGGCGGCGAGCAGGCATGGCGGCTGCTCAGGAGCCTGCGTGAAGTTTGCTTCGACGACGGTGACCTCAGGGTCCCTGCACCATACGGGTATGACCCGTCCCGTCAGCTCCTCGCACAGGAGGAGGCCCCGAGCACCACGCTGCATTCACTCCTTGACGGCGACCCACGATCCGCCGCGCCCGAAGCGGGCCGAGCAGGGCGCTGGCTGGCCCGCCTCCACCATGTCAGGGGTGTTCATGTGCCCGACCTGGCGGCAGACTTCGAGCGGCTCAAGCTGGCAGAGTATGCCGAGGCGTTGGCCGGGCTCCTTCCCCAGGTCGCCGCCAGAGTGGCTGAGCTTACCGCAGCCACCGTTGAGGAGCTGGCCCGGGCGGATGGGTCCCGCGTGCTCACACACGGGGACTTCCAACCCAAGAACATCCACTTGGACCGGAAACGTCTCGTGGTAATCGACTTCGACCGCGCCGCTTGGGCCCCTGCCGCGCGGGACCTCGGCCATTTCATCGGCCAGACGCTGACCATGGGCGCCTCCCGTCATGGAAACCTGGCGGCCGCCGTGCCTTGGGTGGACACGTTCCTGGAAAACTACTTGGCTGCCGGCGGCGATGAAGGTGCAGTCCGGTCCGTCCCTGCCTACGTTGCCCGTACCTTCGCAGAGGTCCTTTTCTACCGCCTCGTGGTGCGCCCGGTAAAGGACTCCTCGTTCGTCCCTGACTGGCTGGACGCTTGGGAAGAGGCCCTCAGTGCCACCGCCGGAGGGAGGTCCCCGTGAGACCAACCAGCAGGCGTCGGACTCCCATGGCTGCCGCAGCGGCACACCCGCCAGGCACCCCTATTCCGGTCATGCATGCCCACATGATCCTGCGTACCTTCGGGCCATTCCTGCGCCCGCAGTGGCCCGGCTGCCTGCTGGCCGCGCTGCTCGCGGTCGCCGGGACGGGCATCGCGCTGCTCAAGCCGTGGCCGCTGAAGTATCTCTTCGACGAAGTGCTGCTGCCGAGCGGGAATCCCACAAGCCAGGACGTCCAGTACATCCTGGTCCTGGTCGTCGTGGCGCTGGCCGGCATCGCCGTACTGGACTCCCTGGTCGGTGCAGTCCGAAGCTATGTCCTGACCGTGATCGGCGAACGTGTCGCGGCATCGATCCGCACGGAGCTCTATGATCATCTGCAGCGGCTGCCCCTTGCGTACCACGAAGGGACACCAACAGGTGAACTGACCACCCGCCTGACTGGAGACGTCGACAAAGTGCGGGCACTGCTTACCGTGACGTTCGTTGACGCCTCAACGCACGTGCTCACCCTGGGCGGCATGGCCGGGGTGCTGCTGATCATGGACTGGCAACTCAGCCTGGCACTGCTGTTGGTGCTGCCACTGTTGCTGCTCACGGTGTCCAGCTTTCGGGCCCGCATCCGCAAAGTGGAAGAAGACGCGCGCGACAGCGAGGGCGACCTGGCGGCCGTGGCACAGGAGTCACTGGTAGCGATCAAGCTGGTCAAGGCCACAGGACGGGAAGAGGACGAGTCCAAGCGCTTCCGCCGCCACTCCGATGCCTCCGTCTCTGCTGTGCTGCGCTCGGCGCGCACCAGCGCCGCGTTTGGCGCCGCCGTGGATGCTGTGGTGGCCGTAGCCACCACAGGTCTGATCTGGCTTGGAGCCCAGCGTGTGCTCGAAGGTGCGCTAACACCAGGAGACCTGGTCATCTTCACCTCGTACCTGCGTGACTTCTTCGGTCCAACACGCGCCCTGTCCAAGCTCCCCGCCCAGCTGACTCGTGCCGGGGTGCGCGCGGCACGCATCGCGGACACCCTCCGGCGCAGCCCTGACATCCAGGACAAACCCGGTGCCGTTCCCGCAGGCCCACCCCGGAAGCAGCTGAGCCTGGACGCGGTCGAATTTGCCTACACCCATGACCGCCCCGTCCTGTGGAATGTGGACGTGACGGTCCCGGTGGGCAGTTCCGTGGCCGTCGTCGGACCCACCGGGGCAGGGAAATCAACAATCGCCGCCCTTATGTGCCGGTTGCAGGACCCCACCAGAGGCCGGGTCCTTCTGGACGGCACAGACTTACGTGACCTGACTGGCAAGAGCCTGCACGCACAGGTGGGGCTGGTTACCCAAGACGCCGTGCTGTTCCGGGCATCCGTCCGGGAGAACATTGCATACGGCCGGCCGGACGCGTCACTCCAAGAGGTCCAGGACGCAGCCCGCGCGGCCCAGGCCCACAACTTCGTACAGGCGCTGCCCCGCGGCTACGACACCGTGCTGGCCGAACGCGGGGCAACACTGTCCGGAGGCCAGAAACAGCGTTTGGCGCTGGCGCGCGGTTTGCTGCAGGGCTGCCCTATCCTCGTGCTCGACGAACCGACGACGGGTCTGGACGCCCAATCCGAGCACGCGCTGCTGGAGGCCCTCCGGCAGGTGGCCTCCGGGCGGACCACAGTGATCATCACGCATCGCATGGCTGCGGCCATGGCAGCGGACGAGATCATCGTCCTGGATGCGGGCCGGGTAGTGGAACGCGGTACCCACCACCGGCTCATCGCCGGCGGCGGCCTCTACAGCGAGATGTGCCGTCTACAAGGCATCACCGGCTTACGCCCCACGTGGAACGGCACCAGCCAGGGCAATGGGCGCCACCCCTCGCCGCAGCCCATAGTCGAACCTGACCAGCCCGCCATCTACCGGAGAGGAAGCCGACCGTGACCGGGCTTAATTTCCAGCCGGACCCAACCGACCTGAGGGCTGGTGTCAACGGCAGCAGGACGCATGCGCTGTCCGGCGTCATAGATCCCTCAGCCGAATCGGCAGCGCACGTGCTGCTGCATTACCCATCACCCCTTCCCAGTAAAGGATGACGCATGAACCGCACCCAAGTCCCATCCCAACACCGCCATATCAAGGAGCAGCAGGTCAATCGTGCCGAACGGGTCTGTGCACCGGAGTTCCTCAACCGCTATGTCCGCCCACACTTGGGTCCGGCGGTTCCGGGCGCCTCGGACGGAGGGACGTGGACAACAAAGGTGATTCAGCTGGACGGATCGGGAGCCGCCACTGTGGAGATTAATCTCGACGACGGCCCCCCTGTTTTCGCCAAGCTGTTCCCCTTCGAGGATGGCCCTGCCGTGCACGCAAAATTGCAGGCCCTGCGCAATGCCGGGCTGGGCGCCGGCTCCCCGTTCCAGGCTGTTGAGCCGCTGGCGTGGTGCGGGGAAGAGAAGGTCCTGCTGTGCCAGGGAGCCCCGGGCAAGGCACTGTCAGAAGTACTCGACGACGGCGCTGAGCTCATCGAGGGCTGCGCCCGAGCGGGATCGTGGCTGGCCCACCTGCATAAGGTGGATCTCCGGATCGGGGCTCCACACTCCCTGCTGGTGACAGGGGAACTGGCCAGCCTGGCTAAACGCCTTGTCAGAGTGGCGACAGACCGTCCTGGCTACGCTGAGGTGGCATTGGGCATGCTCGAACGGTTGGACGACCTCACCCATGACACCCTGGACGGCGTCCAGGCCCAAAGCCACGGGCAGTACCGGCCGATCCACGTCTTTCTGACCGAGGACACCGTTACGGTGATTGACCTCGACCGCAGCGCCCCGGCAGACCCCGCCCGCGATGTGGCCGAGTTCCTCCACCGGCTGCGCCAAGGCGTTCACTCAGCCACCGGTGACATTTCCCGGGCCGACCAGCCGTGCAACGCTTTCCTCGGCGCGTATCGGGAGGCAGCTGGCGTCGAGCGGCTGCGAAACCTGCGGTTCCACTGGTGCCGGTATATATTCCACAGCCTCAATCGCGACGTGAAAAACGGGGACGCCGACTGGCGCAACGGTGCAAACGATGTCTTCCGGCGCTACCGGGAGGAATTCTACCGGGTGGCGGAAGGGCGGGCAGGAGCATGACGTCAACTATGGGCGTCCTGCTGGACCGTGCAGGGGTGGAGCTCCCGCTGTCAGAGCTCGTGAGTCTGTGGCCGCTGGGCGGCTGGAAATCAGTTGCCCCCGTGGCAGGCGGCAAGAACGAGCACCTGCGCGTTGAAGCCGCGGATGGTGTCCACTACCTGCGCCGCTCGTACCGATCCAAACCGCATGAGGAACTCGCCCTCCAACTCCGCCTGATGCGGCTGCTTCGGGAGCGGGGATTTCCCGCACCGGAGGTGGCCCCGGCCAGCTCGGGCAAGGACCACGCCGAGCTTGCCGGCCGGTTATGGATCGCCACGCGGGGAGTCGAAGGGACACCGTTCATCGATGCATCGCCGGCGCACGTGCGGGCTATGGGACGAACGCTTGCACGGTACCACCAGACCGTGGCCGACCTTCCAGCCGCAGTAACCGAACCCGCCGTGCTGGCTGAACTGCGTACACGGGCAGATGACGAAGGGGTAGAGCCGGCCCTGAGAACCCGGACCGCGCTCCTGGTCGCACAATTAATCGCCATCCTGCCACACCTGCCCCGGGTGGTGGTGCACGGCGGTGCCCGACGAGGCAGCCTGGTATTCAACGGCAGCGAGATAGTGGGCGTCCTGGACTTCGACAGTGCCCACGCGGACGTGCGCGTCCTGGACCTTGCCGTCGCCGTCCACGACGTCGGCAAGGTCTACACCCGTCCAGGCGAAGCCGACAATAAGGTCGCCCTCGACCTCAACCGGGTCACTGAACTGCTGGCCGCTTACAGCCGGGACTTGTGGCCTACCGAGGCAGAGATCGAGGCGCTTCCGCTGCTGCTGGAGGCCAAACGGTTGAAGCGCGGCCTGGGGCGGATCAGCCGTTCACGGCACGGCGAAAAGCTCTCCGACAACGACTACACGAAGATCCGGTTGGAAGATCAGCGGATCGCTTGGCTGGACGAGCACCGCAGCGCCTTGGCGGCCGCTGTCAGGAAAGCCCTGGCGGGCCAGGGTTAGACAGGCCCGGGCCTGTCTAACGGTCGTACTGGTCGGCCGGGAAGCTGACCACCACGGTGGTGCCGCCGCCCGGCGTCTCCTTCAGGCTCAGCTCTCCCCATGCGCTTCAGCAATCCGCCGGCAGGTGGTCAGGCCCAGGCCCGAACCTTGTCCGTCGCCCTCCCGGTGCAGCCGGATCAGGGGTTCCAGCACGCGCTGCCGGTCCCCGGAAGCTATCCCCTTGCCGTTGTCCGCCACCAGGACCATGGCTCCGTGATAGTTGGAAGTCGCGCTGATCCGCACCTTAACGTCCCGGTCCGGGCTCCGGTAGTTCACGGCATTGGCAACCAGGTTCTGCAACAGGGTGCGCAGCTGGCCCGGTCCACGTGGAGCGTCAAATCCTCGCTGTCCACGACCGCATCAGGCCCGAAGGAGCGAAGCGGGGATCCAGGGAGGCATCAGTAACAACAGTCGTTTCACTGGTGAGGAAGACTTTGGCGCACATGGAGTCCTGCCGGGAACAGACCGCGGCTTCAAAACCGACGGCGGCCACCTGGCGCTGCTCGTCGGACGTGACAACGTTGATCACCCCGTTAGGCACGCCGCAGAGTTTGGCGGCCAGCTCAACGAGGTTTTGAAGGGGTTCGATTGACTGCTCGGCGCCGGTGACAAGCAGGCCCTGACCAGTTGGGGATGCCAAACCGTATTCCTGCAGTAGCTCGTCCCGCCCGATCGGATCCCCGAGGGCTGTAGGTGCCGCGAGAGTGCGCGCCATTGATTGTCCCCTTTCAGTCCGCAAATTAGGGTCCCGGGCGATAGTACAGGCCAGTGCCTGTTTTCCGCCGAACGCCCTCGCCGGGCGCGGCCGGCAGGAAGCCCGGCACCGTAGGATCTTGTGATGGCCCAGCTCATTGCCCCAAACATCAGCTTCCACCGGTCCTGGCTTGAAGCAGCCGCGGAGTTTGGCGGCGCCCGGCAGGACGGTGCGGGCGCCGACGGCTGGTCCCTGGACGAACTCAAGGACGCCCAGGTGTTTGGCCGCTTCGTCGATGCCCTCGTCAAGGACGCCCTGCCCGAAACCGTGCGCAAGCCCGGCTTTGTGCCCTGCACCTACCTTTGGATTGTCGACGGCGGCACTTTCCTCGGCTCGCTGGCCATCAGGCACGAGTTGACGGGCTACCTCCTCAACGAAGGCGGGCACATCGGCTACAGCGTCAGGCCCAGTGCCAGGCGGCGGGGCCATGCAGCGCAAGCCCTTGCTGACGCGCTTCCCGTGGCGCGGACACTGGGGATCGAACGGGTTCTCCTGACCTGCGACGAGGACAACGCCGGATCGCGGGCAACCATCGAGAAAAACGGTGGCCGGTATGAGGACACGCGCAACGGCAAGCGCCGCTACTGGATCAATAACCCCTAGCCAGGCGTATTCCCCGCCACCGGTCTGCCAGACTTGCCCAGTGATTACCGAACATGCGCTGCTTTCCGTCGTCCCTGGCCGCGAGGAGCAATTCGAGGCCGCGTTCCGCCAGGCCCGTCCCATCATTGCTTCGATGCCGGGCTTCGTTTCGTTGTCCCTGTCCCGATCGATCGAATCCCCTGGCACCTATTTGCTGCTGGTCGAGTGGGAGAAGCTGGAGGACCATACGGTGGGTTTTCGCGGGTCCCCGAAATACCAGCAGTGGCGGGCCCTGTTGCACCGGTTCTATGACCCGTTCCCGGTTGTTGAGCACTTCGAACACGTAAACTTGGCAGGTCGCTGACACGGCCCGAACACGGGGGAAGCCCCCGCGCGAGTCTGGCTCCAGCGCGGGGGCTTCTTGCTTCCCTGCCGGGGGAAATGGCGGGCAAGCACTTAAAAACTACCGGTCAGTAGGTTGGCCAAAGTGCCAAAACGGGCACCTTCGGCCAATCTTGAGCCAACCTTGAGAGGAGCCCCGGGACCTCCTCAAGGTACCTCAGTCAGCAGGCCCCGCCGTGGCATCAGGATCCTCTTCAGGTTCAAAGGTGTTGGGCTCGGCGCCATCGGATATACCCACGCCGTCCTTGCCGCCGGGGATACCGCCGTCGGGATTGCCCTTGCCGCCCGCCGAACCGTCCTGCGGCTCATCCTCGGGCAGTGAATCAGGTGAATTGATGGACATCGCTCCTCCTTCTGTGGCTGGGCCTCCACGCTAACAGCCCCCGCGGCAAAAGGCGCCTGTAACGGGGGCATCACTTTTGCAAGCAAACAGGAAACATCAAAATCTCACACCGATCTCCCAAATTGTCTTGACTTCGAACGTTTAGCGCTGTTACAAATTTTGTAACACCGGCAGCATGCCATTCACCACATCGCCAGGCCTCAGGCCATCCGTTACTCAGCGCATTTTTGAATCGATACAACAACGATGCGTACAAAGTCCACCCCCATCAAAGGAGATGAACGTGACAGCAAAACTCCCCACCTTCCGATCAAGGTTCAATAGGCCGATGGCTTGTTCCCTCGCTCTGGCCGCACTGGCGGCAGGCGCGGGACTCACGGTGTCCGCTCCCGCAGCCAATGCCGAGCCCAGCAACTATCGCTTCGACTTCGGCGCCGGTCCCGTAGAGCAGGGCTACACCGGAGTCAGCGCAACGGACACGTACAGCCCCGAGAGCCGCTACGGCTTCAACACCCCCGAAAACATGGCCAACGTCCCGGCAAAGGGCAGCGGCGCCGGCAGTGATGCAGTCCGTTTCCTGGAGTTTGGAACCAAGAGCACCAACACGTTCAACGTGGATCTGAAGGAGGGCCTGTATAAAGTCACGGTCACCCTGGGCGACACCTCGCGGGCCAGCATCGCGGCCGAAGGGGTCTTCCAGGCCATGAACCTCACCGGCAACGGCGCTACGGATTCCTTTGAGATCCCGGTGACGGACGGCCAGCTGAACCTGCTGGTCACCGAGGGCAAGGTGGGAACGGCCTTTACCCTGAGCTCGCTGGAGATTGAAAAGGTGTCCCGCCATCCGGAGATGGACCCGACTATCTGGGTGGGCGGCGACTCCACGGTGGCCAACTACTACCCCTTGGAAACAAGCGTCCAGGGCGGCTGGGGCCAGATGCTCCCGCAGTTCGTGGACCCGGAGGCCTTCGACATCCGCAATATGGCAACAGGCGGGCAGATCGCGCGCGGCTTCCGCAACGACGGCCAACTCGAGGCCATCCTGCAGTACATCAAGCCCGGCGACCTGTTCCTCCTCGAAATGGGCATCAACGACACCGCCGCGAAGAACGCCACCACCGAAACCGAGTTCAAGGAGATCATGCGCGACATGGTCCGCCAGGTGGCCGCTACGGGCGCCACCCCCGTCCTGGTCACGCCGCAGGGCCGGGCCACCGACTTCGTGGACGGAATCCACACTTCGGTCAACCGCTGGTACAGGCACTCCATAGTGGCCCTGGCCCAGGAGGAAAACGTGCCGCTGGTGGACCTGAACGTCCTGTCCTCCGCCTACTTCACCGAGATCGGGCCCGAAAAAACACTCGCCCTGTTCATGACCGGCGATACCCTGCACCCCAACCGGGCAGGTGCAGCGGAACTGGCCCGCCTGGTCACCGCTGACCTCACGAGGCAGGGCCTGCTGGGCGGGGCCGCCTGACGGGAGCCACAAAAGGAATCGCGACGGCGGTGTGCGGCACCCATGGCTTCGGAACCCCGGTGCCGCACCCCGGCGTCGTCCTTTCCTGTCCTGCTTAACTGCCCGCTTCCGCGGCCCGCTGCTGCCTCAGGATGTAGCGCTGCAGCTTCCCCGACGGCGTCTTGGGCAGGTCCGCCGCAAAGTGGATGCGGCGCGGGTAGGCGTGGGCGGCGAACTGCGTCTTCACCATGGTCTGGAGTTCGGTCACCAGGGCGTCACTGCCGTTGGTCCCTTCCGCCAGGACAACGTAGGCCTCCAGGACTTCTCCGCGCAGTTCGTCGGGTGCGCCCACCACGGCACTTTCCAGGACCGCCGGATGGGTGGCCAGGACGCTCTCGACGTCGAAAGGGCCGATCCGGTATCCGGCCATGATGATCACGTCGTCATCCCGGGAGGAGAAGAAATAGTAGCCGTCCGCGTCCACCATGCCCGCATCACCGGTCAGGTACCACTTGGCGTCCGCGCTGAACCTTTCGGCCGTTTTGTCCGGGGCGTCCCGGTACCCCCTGAACCACATCATGGGGCTTTCTGCCACGTTGACGGCAACCCTGCCCAGTTCACCCGGCGCGGCCGGTTCGTCGGCATTGTCCTTGAGGACGGTGCAAGTCCACCCCGGCAGGGGCCGGCCCATGGAACCGGGCCTGAGCTCCGTCCTGACCTCGTCATGCCAGGCGTTGATAATCATCATCCCGTGTTCGGTCTGTCCGTAGTGGTCCCGGACGGGAACGCCCAGCACCTCGCGGGCCCAGCTGATCACTTCGGGGGTCAGCGGTTCCCCGGCGGAGGAGGCACGCCGAAGCCGGAAGGGTCCCGTTCCGGCCTCGGTTTTTGCGCGCATGGTGCGGTACACCGTGGGAGCAGCCGCGAAGTTGGTGACGGAAAACGCCTCCAGCACCTTGAAGCTGAGTTCCGGCGAGAACCCCGGCCGCAGCAGGAGGTTGCCCCGTCCTGCCGCCATGGGCCCTAGAATCCCGTAGTACAGGCCATATGCCCAGCCGGGATCTGCGGCGTTCCAGAAGACATCCTCTTCACTGACGTCCAGGCCCACTTCGACGTACTGGCGGAAAGCGGCCAACGCCCGGACGGGCACCGGCACGCCCTTGGGGGCACCCGTGGTGCCGGACGTAAAGATCAGCACCAGGTCACCGTCACCGCCCACACCTTCGGCCGCGATTCCCGGTTGCTGCCTGGCCAGGAGCGGCGTGAGCGCCAGGTCCGGACCGGATGCTTCTGCACCGGCAACCACCACGACGGCAGCGGTTTCCTGGATCTTCGCCCGCTGGTCGTGGTCCGTAACCACAGCCTTTGCGCCGGACGCTGTGAGGCGAAGTTCGATGGCAGGCCACGCGAAGGCAGTGAACAGCGGAACATGGACAGCCCCGCGCCGCCAAATGGCCAGGAGCATGACCACCAGGTCAGCCGATTTCCCCATCAGGGTGGCCACCGCATCTCCGGGCCCCACCCCCAGCTCGGCCAGGGCGGCGGCTCCCCGTTCCGAGCGTTCCCGGAGCTCGCCGTAGGTGATGTCCTCCGCGGAGAGGTCGGCGGCAACCACCGTGAAGGCAACATTGTTGGGATCGTGGCTGTCGCACAGGAGTTCGGCTGCGCAGGCATCAGGAGCACCGTAAGTGGCAAGAAGGGCATCAACGGCTGGAACCGGACGGGACATTCATTCTCCTTTGAACAATGCGATCTGGGGCAGTGGAATAAACCTACTACTCAGTCAGCCCTTGGCCCCCGGCGCCCGGATGATGCGCCGCTGCGTGGCCGCGGCGATGGCGGCCGTACGGTTGTCCACGCCGAGCTTGCCGTAAATGTGCACCAGGTGGGTCTTCACCGTGGCCTCCGAGATGAAGACCTGCTTGGCGATGGCGCGGTTGGACAGGCCGGTGGCCAGCAGTTCCAGCAGCTGCACCTCGCGCGGGGTGAGGGAGGTGCCGGGATTGCTGATCCGTTGCATCAGCAGGGCAGCGGCCCGGGGCGCCAAGGCAGTGCCGCCCGCCGCGGCCTGCAGGACGGCCTGCCGCAGCTGTTCCGGCGGCGCGTCCTTGAGCATGTAGCCGCTGGCCCCGGCCTCCACGGCGGCCAGGATGTCCGCGTCGGTGTCGTACGTGGTGAGGATGAGCACCGGCGGCGGTGTGGCGAGCTTCCGGATCTGTGCGGTGGCCGTGACCCCGTCCATTCCGTCGCCCATCTGCAGGTCCATGAGGACAACATCCGGCGCCTCGCCAAGTGTCCGCAGCCGTGCCAGTTCCTTCAGCGCAGCAGCGCCGTCAGCGGCCTCTGCGGCTATGGAGATGCCCTCGAATCCGGTGAGCATGGCCCTCAGTCCGGCACGGACCACGGGATGGTCGTCCACCAGCAGGACGCGCACTTCAGCCACGCGGTCCCCCGTCCATCGGCAGCCGGATGGCCACCACGGTGCCCTCTCCCGGCACGGATTCAACTGCAAGCGAGCCGTTCAGTGCTGCGACGCGTTCCCGCAGTGAGCGCAGCCCAAACCCGCTGCCGTCCGCTGCGTCCCCGGCACCGGCCGCAGCGGCGGGATCAAAGCCGGCGCCGTCGTCGTAAATGTCCATGGTCACCTCGCTGCCCAGGAAGGCAAGGGTGACGACGGCGGTGGCGGCCCGGGCGTGTTCGCGGACGTTCGCGAGGCTTGCCTGCGCCGTCCGCAGCAGGGTGACGCGGACCGGCTGGGGCAGCTCCTGCGGCTCGCCGTCCACCTCGAGCCGGCACCGCAGCGCCACTCCCGCGGCCGCGGCGCCGGTCTCCGTGGTGCCGCAGAGCCGTCGCAGGGCCTCCACCAGGGTGGTCCCCTCCAGCTGCGGCGAGGACAGGCCGCGGACAAAGTTGCGCGCCTCCGCAAGGTTGTCCGCAGCGGTCTGCTGCACCAGCGCCAGTCGGGCGGAAGCGGTGGCAGTATCACCGTCCGTGAGCGACTTCTCCGCCGCCCGGCCCAGGAGCACGATGCTGGACAGCCCCTGCGCCAGGGTGTCGTGGATTTCCCGGGCCAGCCGCTCCCGCTCCGCCAGCGCCCCGGCCTCATGCTGGGACCTGGCCAGTTCCTCCCGGGTGCGGCGCAGTTCGTCCGCCGCACGCCGCTGGTTCTCGGCCTCCCGGTACAGGGCCCCATAGGCAAGGCCGGTAATCACCGAGAAGACCGCCCCCAGCACGGGCCCTACGATGGCCGCCGCGTGCGGCACCGGAGCACCGCTGGCAACCCATTGGGATGCGGCCACCGCCACGGTCATCAACGCGATCGCCGGCAGCGCTGCGCGGCGGGGCAGCAGGTGAAGGTGGAGAAAGAAGATGGGGAAGGCCAGCCAGGCGAAGTCGGCGCTGCCCGCGAGCAGGAACGCCCACAGGCCCGTGACCAGGCCCAGCCACAGCAGCCCGTAGCGGCGGGGGTTGAACCCTGTGCGGGCTTCGGCATGGCGTTTTTCGAGGACCGTTCCGGCCAGGTACACAGCGGCCAGGACGATCGCGCCGCCCGCCCACAGCCAGCGCAGCGGCCCTCCGGCCATCAGCATCCGAACCAGTGCCACAGCCAGCAGCACGGCGAACCCCGTGTGCAGGGTGACCCGCAGGACCCGGAGGATGGCCGCCGACGAGGCATTTTCCAAGGCATTCAACGGCCCCTTCGCCGGGATGCTGCCGGCCTTTTCCAGTGTTTGCATCAGGGGCGTGGCAGGCATTCCCTCAGCTTATGCCGAGACCGCCCACCGGGGATCAACTGAAAGGTTGACTCCGGAATCAACCTTTCCACGCCGCCGGATCAACCGTCCCCGCGATGCCGCTCGATGCCGTTCCCGGGAAAGTGGAAGGACAGAAGAAACCACCCCTGCTGAGAGAAGAAACAACGTGTTCCTGGCAATCCGCGATATCCGCTTCGCCAAAGGCCGGTTCGCCATGATGGGCGGCGTCGTAGCCCTGATCACCCTCCTGCTGGTCATGCTGTCAGGGCTGACCGCGGGCCTTGCCGAGCAGTCGACGTCAGCCATCGGCAAGCTCGGTGCGGCCGGCGCCAAACCGGTGGACATCATCGCTTTCGGCGCCCCCGGTTCGGCCGCCCCCAAGGCGTCCTACACGGAAAGCTCCGTGACCGCCGCCCAAGTGGAGAGCTGGCGGAACCAGTCCGGCGTCGAGTCCGCCGAGCCGCTGGGAATCACCCAGACCCGGGCCCAGACGGCCGGTGGTTCAGGAACGGCCAACGTGGCGGTTTTCGGTGTTTCACCCGGCAGCCGGTTGGCGCCAGTTGAGGTATCCACCGGCACTGCCGTGCTGGGCACAACCGTTGCGGAGGCCCTGTCCGTGGGCCAGGGGGACACGGTGTCCTTTGGAGGCGTGGAGCTTTCAGTCGCCGCCGTGGTGCCGGACCAGTGGTATGCCCACACCAGCGTGGTGTGGACGGCGCTGCCCGCTTGGGCTAAAGCAGCGCACGTGTCCGACGGCGGGCAGTTGGCTACTGTCGTCGCCGTCACGTACGGGGACGGGGCTACGGTGGACGAGGCTACTGCCAACGCAACCGCGCATACGGTCAGCGAGTCGCGCACGGGATCTTTCCAGGCGCTGGGCTCCTTCAAGAGCGAGAACGGCTCCCTGACCCTGATGCAGGCGTTCCTGTACGGGATCTCATCGCTGGTGATCGTGGCCTTCCTGACGGTCTGGACCATCCAGCGCACCCGGGACATCGCGGTGCTGAAAGCCATGGGCGCCCCCGGTTCCTACATCCTGCGCGACGCCATGACCCAGGCCGCGATCGTCCTCGTCGCTGGAGCTACCGTCGGCGGATCCGTGGGCGTGGCCGCCGGTTCCCTGGCCGCCCAAGCTGCCCCGTTCCTGCTGAACGCAGGCACCACGGTGCTTCCCGTCGTCGGGATTGTTGCCCTGGGCCTGGCCGGTGCCGCCCTGGCCGTCCGCCGCGTGACCAAGGTCGATGCGCTCCTGGCGCTCGGCGGCAACTAACTCCTCCCTCCCGAAAGGAACACCCTTATGTCCTCCATCCCCGCGCCCCTCAGCCTGGTCAACGTCACCCTCGAATACCCGGACGGCGGCGGAACCACCACGGCCCTGGACCGGGTCACCCTGACGGCACAGTCCGGGCAGCTGGTTTCGCTCGTGGGGCCGTCGGGCTCCGGCAAATCCAGCCTCCTGGCCGTTGCCGCCACCCTGGTCCGGCCCACCCGGGGGCAGGTCACGATCGACGGCACCGACACCACGGCCCTCAAGGACAAGGAGCTCACCGCCCTGCGCCGCGGCAAAGTGGGCATCATCTTCCAGCAACCCAACCTGCTACCCTCGCTCACCGCCGTCGAACAGCTCATCATCAGCGACCACCTGCGCGGGAAGCCTGCCAAGGCGGCAGGGACCAGGGCAGCGGAACTGCTGGACGTTGTGGGCCTCTCCGCGAGCGCCCGGAAGCTGCCGCACCAGCTTTCCGGCGGGCAGCGGCAGCGGGTGAATATCGCCCGGGCACTCATGGGTAGCCCCAAGGTGCTGCTGGTGGACGAGCCCACCGCCGCGCTGGACCACGAGCGCAGCGCCTCGATCATCGCCCTGCTGCGCCAGGTGACAACGGAGTTCGGGGTAGCAACGGTGATGGTCACGCATGACACCGAGTTCGTGCCGCTGACGGACGTCGTGGCCACCATGCGGGACGGCCGGCTGACGGAGCCTGTCCTGGCCCTCAGCCCAAGTGATGCACCGTAAATGCCGTCAGGAACCCCACGGAAGCGGTCAGCCCGGTGAGGTTGTGGTGCTCTTCGAAGGCCTCGGGAATCATGGTGTCCGCGAGCATCGCCAGGATGCCGCCGGCCGCAACGGAGGTGATGAAGGCAACCAGCTCGTCCGGCGCGTTTTCCAGCGTGACGTAGCCCAGCAGCGCGGCCAGTCCGCTCAGGATGGCAATGCCGCCCCAGAGCCCGAACACATAGCCCCTGCTCCGGCCGGCCTTCTTCATGCCGGCCGTACCGGACAGGCCTTCGGGCACGTTGGAGATGAAGACGGCCGCCAGCATTGCAGGACTCACCGCTCCCCCGGCCAGCAGGCCGACGCCCAGAACCACCGATTCCGGAACGCCGTCCAGCAGTGCGCCGACGGCTATGGCCGTGCCGCTGCCGGGATCGTCCTTCTCGGAGGGCTGCTGGTCCCCGGACCGTTTGCGGTGCTTGGCGCCGGCCCTGGACAGGAGCATGTTGGCGCCCACGTACACCACCGCACCGGCCAGGAAGCCGGCCACCGTGGGCCACAGACCGCCGCCCTTCACGGCCTCGTCCACCAGCTCAAAGGCAAGCGCGGAGATCAGAACGCCTGCGCCGAAGGCCATGATCGTGGAAACAACTTTGGACGGGATGGACCACCGCCAGGAAACGGCAGCTCCCAGGACCAGGGCTGCACCGGCACCGGTGCCCCATAACAGCGACATCAACCAAGTAGGCATACGTCTTCCGTCCCCAGTGCGGCGGAAATGAAACGAAGGGCATCAGTGCACCCCGTCACGGTCCGCGCGCCGAATTGATGCGATCTTGAGGCAAACCTTGCGATCCCTAGACCTTACTGGTCCACGCTGAAGCCATAGGACAAAACCAGCTTGTGGGGAGCAGGAAGTCATGGGAAGCAGAACAGCGTTGGACAACGAAGTCACAACCGTGGGAGGCGTGCTGACGGACAAGCAGCCGCTGGATTTCCACACGTTGGGGCTCGCCGGATGCATCGACCGGCTCACCGCACCCCTGCGGCAGCGCGGGACCGCGGTCCACTGGGATACTCCGCACTGGGGCGTCGAGATCCCGGCGGACTGCGCGTCCCTCCTGTACCAGTCCGCCCGCGAGGTGCTCAGCAACGCGTTCAAGTTCTCGTCCGCGTCCACACTGAACATCCAACTGGCGGCCGTTGACCACGGCATCCGCCTGGTAGTGGCCGACGACGGCACGGGCTTTGACAGCAACCTCGCCACGTGCGGGCGGCACCACGGGTACGGCCTGCGGCTCATGGCGGTGGCCGTGCAGGAAGCCGGCGGTGCGATGGACATCAGTTCCACTCCCGGCCAGGGCACCAGCGTGACGGTGACACTGCCGCTTGACTGACCCGCCGGCGCACCATGCCGGCCCAATAGACTCGGATGCCCGCCGTTGCTGGGACGGCGGGCATCCGTACGCCTGCACCTCCATGTGGTGGCCCCGGAACTTGGCCGGGGAGTCGTCCTTGACCTCGCCGTCGTCGCCGAAAACCGCAGGACCGTACTTTGCCTGGGCGCGGAAGGTCCTTGACAGGTCAGGGAGCGGGGCGCTGAATGAGGGGTACCGCGAACACCGCCACGAGGAGCAGCCATGACCGAGAATCCCACAAAGGACGACGACGACCGGATCCACAACCAGGCGCCTGCCGAAGGCGATCCGGGCGCGGACCCCACTGATCTCCGCGCCCACCCCCAGGACCCGGCCGAGGGGCCGGACGACGACGGGGACGCCAAAAAGTAACCCCTCCCGGCTTCCGCCTGTTAACACCCCCTTGCACCCACGCCACTGGTCTACTACGTTGTAGTTGAAATCGAGAAAGCGCTTTCCCGCTTTGATTGGGACTTCTTTGCGCAGCAATCACCAGTGGAATTGGATGACATGACGGACAGCACCCTCATCAGGTGGATCGATGGACAGGCACCGGCGGAAATCAGCGGCGGGACCACGTGGGGCATGCCGTTCCCGCGCGGGACCGTGCCCGGCGCGGAGGCCCTGGCTGTTGCCGACAGCAGCGGCACACCGGTTTCCAGCCAGGCCTGGCCATTGGCAACATGGCCGGACGGCTCCCTGAAGTGGGCGGGCATCGCGCTCCCGGCCACGGATACGCCGTCGGCCAGCTACCACCTGACGGCCGACGGCGGCACAGTCTTCACCGCCGGCCATCCGTCCCCGGGCGGTGGGTCCGTCACGGTCACCGAAAGTGCCGACGCGCTCACCGTGGACACCGGAGTCCTGCAGATGGTGATCCAGCGCAGCGGGTCCACCCTCTTCAGCAGCCTTTCCCGCGACGGGCGGGAAGTTGCCCGGGATGCCCGGCTGGTCAGCCTGCTGCAGGACAGCGTTTCCGAGGGTGCGGGAAGGGTTGACCGGAACGCCTTCACCGGCGGCGTCAACGCCGTCGTGCTGGAGCAAAGCGGTCCCGTGCGTGCCGTTGTGCGGCTTGAAGGCCACCACCGCCCGGACGTGCCGGAGAGCGGAAAGCGGGACTGGCTGCCGTTTGTTGTCCGCTTCTACTTCCACGCCAACTCCCGCAGCGTCCGGATGGTGCATTCGTTCATCTGGGACGGCGACGCGGACCGTGATTTCCTGGCCGGGCTGGGCGTCCGCTTCACCGTGCCGCTGGAGGCCGACCTGCATAACCGGCACATCCGGATCGCGGGCGCCGATGGAGGATTCCTCACCGAAGCGGTCCGCGGCCTTACCGGCTTGCGGCGGGATCCCGGCGAGGAGGTGCGGGACGCCCAGATCGCCGGCCGCCCCACTCCCCCGGCGGACAGCTGGAATCCCGAAGTCTCAAACCGCCTGCACCTGATCCCCACCTGGGGCGACTACACCCTTAGCCAGCTCAGTGCTGATGGATTCGAACTGCGCAAGCGCACTGCCGCCGGCCATGGGTGGGTGGGGATCTCCGGGGGCACCCGCGCCGGCGGTTTCTGCTCCCTGAGCGATACCCGGGGCGGCCTGGGCGTGGGGATCAAGGATTTCTGGCAGTCCCACCCGGGCCAGCTGGATATCCGCAGCGCCGGCACGGACGAAGCATCCCTGACCGCCTGGCTTTACTCCCCCGAGGCCCAGCCGATGGACCTGCGTTTCTACCATGACGGCCTGGGCCAGGACACGTTCGAGGAGCAGCTCGAGGGCCTGGAGATCACGTATGAGGACTACGAGCCGGGCTTCGGCAATCCCACCGGAATCGCCCGGACGCATGAGCTGACCCTGTTCGCCTACGAAGCGACCCCCACCACCGAAAGCCTCGCCGCCGACGCCGCCTCCGCTGCCGCTCCCGCGCTTCTGCAGGCCACACCGGAATACATGCACGCGGCGGGCGTCTTCGGCGACTGGGATCCGGTGGACCGCAGCACTCCGGCGCGGGCACGGCTGGAGGACCGGCTGGACTTCCTGTTCGATTTCTACGCCGGCCAGGTGGAACAGCGGCGCTGGTACGGCTTCTGGAACTACGGCGACGTGATGCACACCTACGACTTTGACCGGCACGTGTGGCGCTATGACGTGGGCGGCTACGCGTGGGACAACTCGGAGCTCTCCCCGGATCTGTGGCTCTGGTATTCCTACCTGCGCTCCGGCCGGGCGGATATCTTCCGCTCCGCCGAGGCCATGACACGGCACACGGGCGAGGTGGACGTCTACCACCTGGGCCCCTGGAAGGGCCTGGGTTCCCGGCATAATGTCCAGCATTGGGGCTGCAGCGCCAAGCAGCTGCGGATCAGCACACCCGCCTACCGCCGCTTCTACTACTACCTCACCGCTGACGAGCGCACCGGGGACCTGCTCACCGAGCTGGTGGACAGCGACCAGAACTTCCTGGGACTTGACCCGGTCCGCAAGGTCCGGCCCGATGCCGCCACCTACCGTCCCAACCGTGAAGCACTCGGCGTGGGCCTGGGGACGGACTGGGGCTCACTCGCCGCCACATGGCTGACGGACTGGGAACGTACCGGCAACCCGCGGTCCCGGGACCGGCTGCTGGGCACCATGGCGGACATCGGCGCACTCAAGTACGGATTCCTCACGGGTGAAGCGCTGTACCACCTGGACAAGGGCCGGTTCGACACGGGCCGGGAAATGATCTCGGTTTCCCACCTCAGCGCCGTGTTCGGCCTGGTGGAGATCTGCAGCGAACTGGTGGACCTGGTGGACGATCCGGAATTCGAGCGGGCGTGGCTGCAGTACTGCCGCCTCTTCCTGGCAACCAAAGAGGAACAGGTGGACGCCGTGGGCCAGCCGCTCGAGGGCATCTACCTCACCCAGGCACACAGCCGGTTGACGGCCTACGCGGCGGCGAAGCTGAATGATCCCCATCTGGCAGCGCGGGCGTGGCATAGCTTTGCCGAAGGCGGCGAACACCTGAACCACGAATCGGCCTTCACGCTCCGCAGGATCGCGCCGCCGCACGTGCTGCTGCCGGTGGACGAAGCGCCCACCGTCTCCACCAATGACACCGCCCAGTTCGGGCTGGCAGTCATCCAGAACCTGGCACTGGTGGGCCAGTACCTGGACTGACGCTGCCGGCCCCAAACAGACCGCGGCGGCGGCACCCACCCACGTGCCGCCGTCGCGGTTTTCCATGCCCGCTGAAGTGAGGCTCTGGAAACATCCGCACCCAAAAGGTATGTTGGTAAGCATGCTGATGATTTTTCCTACTCATCAGTTCCCGGTAGCAAAGCGAAGGAGACGTTATGAGCACGAAGGTGGAAAAACGCATTCTGGTGAACGTACCGGTGAGCACCGCTTATAACCAGTGGACGCAGTTCGAGGAGTTCCCGCACTTCATGGGCGGCGTCAAGAGCGTGACCCAGCTCAGTGATGACCGGCTGGAGTGGGTGGCCGAAATCGGCGGCGTCCGCAGGCAGTGGGAAGCCAAGATCCTGGAGCAGGTTCCGGACCGCAAGGTTGCCTGGGCCGCGACCGAAGGCGCCACGAACGCCGGGGCGGTGGAATTCGAGGACGTCGGAGGCGGTCAGACCTCCATCAAGCTGACCCTCGAATATGAGCCCGAAGGCCTGATCGAGAAGGTGGGCGACAAGCTCAATGTCGTGGACCGGCAGGCAGAATCAGACCTGCAGAAGTTCAAGGAATTCATCGAGGACGAAGGCTACGCGAGCGGCGCATGGCGGGGTTCCGTCAATCCCGGCGCCACGGTGGGCACGCCCGGTGTTGAGCATGCGGGCGCGTCCCTCGGTGATTCCGGCAAGGCCGGCGTCTCCGGCAAGGTTGCTGCCGGCGTGGGCATCGCAGCAGCGGCGGGCGCAGCAGCGGCCATGGCTGCAAGCGGCAACAAGGGAGACACGGCGGCCGCCGATGAAACGGTAACGCCGGTGGCTTCCGGCGAGCCGGCCACCGTCACCCCGATTACGACGGACACCACCACGGACACTTCATCCACCGGCACCGCCGGCGCAGTCCCGGCCGAGCCCCTCACCACCGGCGCCACCACCGGCAGCGCCTACCCGGGCACGGGGACAGCTGACACCACAACGGCAGGCACGACGTCGGCAGCCGGCTCTTCAGGCTCGGTCGCCGACCTGGATGACGGCAGGATCGGCCACCCGTTCGACCAGACCAACGGGCTGGTGGACGCCACGGGCGAGTCCGATGAAACGCTGGAGGGTGAGAACCTGAGTGCCGGCGAACGGCGCGAGGACGACCGCAACGACGGCGGCCTGCCGCCGGTCGGCGGCAACCTCGGCGGCCACTGACCGCCACCCGCAAAAGCAAGTGCCGCCCGCCTTCCCCCAAGGCGGGCGGCGCTTTGCCGTTATGCAGGGCGGTTTACTTGGTGCTTCCTGCGTAGAAAACGGCCGGCATGGCCGGGGTCTGCATGCCCTCGCCGATGAAGAAGCTCGGGTGCGGCGGCTGGTTGTAGCCCACTGTTTCGCGGGCTACCGCGGTCCGGTACATCGGGTCGTGCATCAGGGTGCGGAGCCGGATCTCCGTGGGTGAGGTGGTGGTGTAAACCCGCAGTTCGGTGCTGTCCGCGGACGGGAACACCAGCTCCTCGCGCCAGTCGCCCAGCAGGTCCGCCTGAAGTGACGGGTTTCCCTTGGTGTGGTTGTTGGTGCGGGCGCCGGTGGCCGTGAGGAGCCGGTCGCTGGTTTCGGTCTCCCAGTTCCATTTGGAGATGGTGGGTACGCCCACGCCGGCCTCGGCATTGAAGTCGTGGTCGACGATTTCCCGCAGCGGGTCGCCGTCCCACCACGCCATGAAGTTGGCGGCCGGGATCTTGTCCGAAATCCGCTCGCCCTTGGCGGACATCAGGAACCCGACGGGCGAGTTCCAGGCAGCGTCGCCGCCGACGGCCCAGCTTTCCGAGCCGGGGAAGCGGGGGTCGATGTCGCCGGTGGCGCCGCGGCCGGTGTCCTTGACGGCGGGAATGCTCCACAGCACCTCGCCCGTTGCGGCGTCACGGAAGGTGGCACCGCGGTTGCCACTGGCGGACATGCTCTCGTGCACGGCGAACGTCTCCAGGCCCGGGCGTGACGGATCAAGGTCGCCGGTGTGGATGGCGTCGCCGTGGCCCAGCTTGGTGTTGTACAGCGGGGTGCCGTCGTCGTCGATGGTCATGGAGCCGAAGACGAACTCGTCCTTGCCGTCCTGGTCCACGTCCGCCACGGAGAGGTTGTGGTTGCCCTGGCCTTTGTATTCGGCGCCGGCAACGTCGGAATCGAACTTCCACCGCTTGACCAGTTTGCCGTTGACCAGGTCGTAGGTGACCAGGACGGTGCGGGTGTAGTAGCCGCGGCTGAACATCATGGACGGGTGCTCGCCGTCGAGGTAGGCAACGCCTGCCAGGAAACGGTCCACGCGGTTTCCATAACTGTCTCCCCAGGCGGCAACGCTTCCACGGGGCGGGTCGTAGGGAACGGTGTCCATGATGGTGCCGCTGGCGCCGTTGAACACCGTGAGGTATTCCGGCCCGGAGAGGACGTAGCCGGCGCTGTTTCGGTAATCCGCGGCGGGGTCGCCGATGACCGTCCCTGCCGCATCGGTGGTGCCGTCCGCGGTCTTGAAGGCCACTTCCCCCTTGCCGTCGCCGTCAAAGTCGTAGGCCAGCATCTGCGTGTAGTGGGCTCCGGCACGGATGTTTCGGCCCAGGTCGATGCGCCACAGCTTGGTGCCGTCCATCTTGTAGGCATCGACGTATACGTTGCCGGTGTAGCCGGACTTGGAGTTGTCCTGCGCGTTGGAGGGGTTCCAGAGCTGGATGATTTCGTAGGCGCCATCGCCGTCCAGGTCCGCCACGGTCGAATCGTTGGCCGTGTAGGTGTACGGCTTACCGTCCTTGCTGACGCCATCAGCCGGCTTGTCCAGTTTGATGGGCAGGTAGTTCTGCGGCAGCGGGCTGAACTCCGCACTGAGCTTGTCCTGCCCATTGCCGTTGCCCACCGTCTTGATGACGTACTTCGAGGCGGCCGTTCCCGCCGGGTCCACATAGGTGGTGGTGCTGCGGATGGGCTCGTCGGTGATTTGGACGCCGTCGCGGATGACATGGAAGCCCACGCTGTCCTTGTCCAGGCCCAGCATCCGCCAGCCCAGGGTGACGCCCTGGTCCGTGAGCACTGCCACCGGGGCGCGGTCCAGGTTTTCCACCTGGCGCGTGGGTCCGGACACTGCCGGGGTTGGCTGGCCTGGATCAGCAGCGGCGAACGGGACACCGGTGAAAGCGAGCGCCGCTGCGGTGAGAGTGGCCGCGGCTGCGGCGGGCGCAGCCTTCCAGGCCCTGCCCGCTGGCGACTTCGGGGAACACATTGAGGGGTGTGCCAAAAGAACATCTCCTTTGATGCGGCGGCAGCTGAGTCTGCCGCACGACAGTTTTGTAACGTTTCATTCACGCAGCCGCACATGCCCTCAAAAGTGATTTCGAGGAGAGTTGGGCTGCGAGGAAACGCTTTCTGCCCTTCAGGTTTATCAGCGCCTGACAAAGTCCGTCAACAGTTTGACCGAAAGTTATTGGGAGAATTTGTTCTATTGCGTTTGCTTCTACGCCCCTTGGACGCCCGCTCACTCGGAACCCCTGGAGTGGGCGGGCGTTGCCAGAAAACGTGCCAAAGGTGAGCGGGCGTTGAGCCGCTATTTGCGTGTTGCCGCCTGCAGCAGCGGCAGGGTGCGGGTGGGCATGACCTCCACCAGGGACATGGCCGTGCTGGTGCGGACGACGCCGTCAATCGCCAGCATCGCGTTGGTGATGCGGTGGAGGTCGGCCGGGTCCTTCGCGGCCACCTTGGCGAGCAGGTCGGCGTCACCGGTGGTGGCATGCATCTCGATGATTTCCGGGATGGTCTGCAGCGCCGCCACGGCAATGTCACTCGAGGACTGGCTGATGGAAATGGAGATGAAGGCCAGCAGCGGCAGGCCCAACGCTTCCGTCCGCACCCGCTGGCTGAAGGGCGCCAGGCTCCCGTCGCTGGCAAGGCGGCGGAGCCGGGCGTGCACAGTATTCCGCGCCACGCCCAGCGTCCTTGAGAGGGACAGCACGGTGGCCTGCGGGTCCTGGTCGAGTGTGAGGAGGATCTCTGCATCAAGAGCATCGATGAGGTGCATACTAAGCATTTTGCCACCAGCGTCTTTCACAAAGGCCGGATCTGTCCTCCACCAAACAGTTGTGTTGCGCAAACGTCCTGAATCCGCGCACCATGCTGTCCATGACCAGCACCCTTCCCGAAGCCGCGGCACCCGAGGTCCGCGCCGCCGTCGCCCAGCTTCCCGCCTACGTGGCCGGCAAGAGCGCGCAGTCTGCCCTGACCGCGGCCCTGGCCTCGAATGAAAGCCATTTCACTCCCCTGCCATCTGTCATCGAAGCCATCTCAGCCGAGGCGGGCAGGATCCACCGGTACCCCAGCATGGGTGCGGTGGAGGCAAGGGATGCCATCGCCCGCCACTTCGGTGTCAGCGCCGGGGAAATTGCCGCCGGGCCGGGAAGCTCGGGTGTGCTGCAGCAGATCATCTCCGCCGTCTGCGGCCACGGCGACGAGGTGGTGTACGCGTGGCGTTCGTTCGAGGCCTACCCCATCCTGGTGGCAGTGGCAGGCGCCGTTTCAGTCCCCGTGCCGCTGCTGGCCAATGAACACCACGATCTGGACGCCATGGCCGCGGCCATCACCGACCGAACCCGCCTGGTAATCCTGTGTTCACCCAACAACCCCACGGGCGTGTCCATCAGTGAGGCCGCCCTGGAGGAGTTCCTCCGCTCGGTTCCGCCGCGCGTGCTGGTGGTGCTGGATGAGGCCTACATCGAGTTCCAGCGCGGGCCAGGCGTGAATTCGCTGGATTTCTACCGCCGCTACCCCAACCTGTGCATCCTGCGGACCTTCTCCAAGGCATACGGGCTCGCAGGCCTGCGGATCGGCTACGCCATCGCCCGCCCCGACATTGCGGAAGGCCTCCGCCGCACCGCCATCCCCTTCAGCGTCAACAGGATGGCGCAGGCGGCCGCGGTTGCCTCGCTGGCGGCCGGGGATGAGGTCCTTGAGCGGACCGAGGCGGTAGCCCGGGAGCGCACCCGGGTCGTCGAGGCGCTTCGGAGCTACGGCTGGGATGTGCCGGACAGCCAGGCCAACTTCTACTGGCTGCGTGCCGACGACGAACTGCGGGTGCGGCTGCTCGATGCATTGGCAGACGCCGACATCCTGGTGCGCGGCTACGCCGTGGACGGAGTACGCATCACCCTGGCCGATGAAGCCACCAACGATCGTGTCCTTGCTGTCCTGGCCGACCGGTCGCGGTTCCTGCGCGGGGCGGGCATGGCCCAGCGAGTACCTCCACAGAAGCACCTGCTGCCGCAACCCCTGCTGCCCCCGCCCCGCATATGGAAGGGCCGACGGCGGCACCTTCAGCGCCGCCGTCGGCCGTCCGTCATTCCATGGTTGAGGACGTCCTGGGCATCGGGACGGGGGCGTTCGCCGCGTCGCTGGGACTGTTCCTGCTCAAATCCAGCGGGGCGGTGACCGGCGGTACCGCCGGCTTGGCGCTGCTGCTCAGCTATTCGGCCCCGCTGCCGTTCGGCGTCCTCTTCTTTACGGTGAACCTTCCGTTCTTCGCCCTGGCGGTGTGGAAGAAGGGCTGGAACTTCGCCCTCCGCACCGGCGCCGCCATCGCCCTTGTCTCGGTGATGGCCAGCCTGCACCCTGCAGCCCTGGGGTCCCTGCATATCGACCCGGCGTACGGCGTGCTGGGCGGAAATCTGCTCGCCGGCGTCGGCCTCCTGATCCTGTTCCGGCACCAGTCCAGCCTGGGCGGTTTCAACATCCTGGCCCTTCTGCTGCAGGAAAAGCTGAAATGGCGGGCCGGGTATGTGCAGATGGTGCTGGACGTAGCCATCGTCCTGGCATCGCTCATCCTCGTGACGCCGCTGATGGTGCTGCTGTCCGCCGCCGGCGCCACTCTCCTGAACCTGATCATTGCCCTGAACCACCGGCCCGGCCGCTACCTGGGAAAGTAGGCAGGCGGCCGGGCATTTATTCCCCGCAGGCGGCTGAAATATCTGCGCGGGGACCTGCGTTGGCGCCCATATGACAACAATCGGAATCATCGGTGCAGGACATATTGGAAGCCAGGTTGCACGGAAGGCCGTGGAACTGGGCTACGACGTAGTCATCAGCAACTCCCGGGGCCCGCAAACCCTCCAGGACCTGGTTTCCGAGCTGGGCCCCAACGCCCGGGCGGCAACGGCAGCTGAAGCGGCAGCCGCCGGGGACTTCGCCGTGGTCACGGTGCCATTCAAGAACTACAAGGACGTTCCCGTGGAGCCGCTCGCGGGCAAGATTGTGATTGACACCAACAACTACTACTGGGAGCGGGACGGCAGGATCCCCGCCCTGGACAATGGTGAAGCAACCACCTCGGGCCTGCTGCAGGAGCACCTGCCCCAGTCCAAGGTGGCCAAGGGCTTCAACCACATCATGGCCAAGGACATCACCACCGACGGAACTCCGGCCGGCACCGAAAACCGGCGTGCGCTGGCCACCGCCAGCAATTACCCCGAAGCCGCGGAGCTGGTGACCCGCCTCTACGACGAATTCGGCTTCGACACCGTGGACGTCGGGCCGCTGTCCGAGAGCTGGCGCGTCGAGCGGGACCGCCCCGCCTACGTGAAGCGGCAGAACGCCCTGGAGCTGAAGGACAACCTGGCCAAGGCGCCACGGACCGTCTGATCCGTCCCACTCAAAACTTTCGTCCCACCCCAAACTGGCTGGCAGTTCCCACTGCCAGCCAGTTTTGTGTTTTCGGCACTACTTCCAGGCGGGTACCAGCACCACTTCGAACGGGCTCGGCGGCTGGTTGAACTGGGCATTGACCGCAGCGAGGGTGCCCTCCCCGAACAGGGCCACGGTGGTGGGGATATTGAATGCGCCGCTCTTGATGATGTTCCTGACCTCGGCGGAGGACAGGTCACTGGAAAGATCCAGGCGCGTTATCTGGTTCAGCTGGTTCTGGACCGCCCATACGTTGTCGCCGCGCACCAGGATGCCGTCCACAAACGGTACGCTGGCGCCCTTGATCGCGGTGCTTTCCCCGGTCTTGGGGTTGACCGTGTACAGGGCTCCGTTCATGGAGTGGGCCACGATCAGCACTTTGCCGTCCTCGGAGGCGGCGATGCCGTTGAGGTTGAATCCCTGCGTGAGCTCTGCCGCCGGGCCGCTCAGCTTAAGGGTCTCCACCTTGCCCAGCTCGCCGTGTTCGCCCACGGGCAGGAAGTAGAGTTCCGCCGCCGCTGAATTGGTGAACCAGGCTCCATCGCCGGTGAGGGTGACGTCGTTGATGAACCCTTTGCCCAGCTGGAAGTCGGCAACGGGCTTGCCGGTTTCGGTGCTGTAAACGAACGCCTTGCCGGTGGCTCCCCCTGCCACAAACAGCAACCCGTTGCAGGGATCGGCCTTCATCCCCACGGCGGCGCGGCCGGCGGGAGCGTCGATGAAGCGGGTGACAGTGCCCTTGCGGATATCGCCGCGGAAAATGTCACCGGTAGTGAGTTCACCTGCGTAGAAAGTCTTGCCTTCCCCTGCCGCGATGCCCTCAGCGGAGGTTGCGCCGTCGAGCACTATCTCCCTGGGATCCGGGGCGGCCAGCGCCGGAAGGGCGGTGGGAAGAAGCAATGAAAATGAGGCCACGAGCCCGGCGGCGGCACGGCGGCGTACTGTTTGGCGCATGCTGGTTCCTTAGTCTGGGTCGATGCGCGCGGGGCCCATCTGCGGAAGCTCCGCACGATTGGTGCTGCCAGTTTAAGCGCCGGTATTGGGCTTGCGAAGGCATGGGGCTACCCAATCTGCTTACAATCGAAACCTCTGACCACTACTGAGGGACCCATGAAGAAATTCGCCACAGCCCTGTTTGCCGCCGGCCTCGTTGCTTCCGCCACGGCCTGCTCCGCCACGCACCAACTGTCCACCGCTGAAACCTGCGAGCGGATCCAGGCCGTTGTGTCGAACCCCGCCAACAACGCCGGCAAGACGGGCATGAACAACCTCGCCAACCAGATCCGCCCCATCCACGCGGTTGCCTCGGACGATCTCAAGCCCGCCCTGGCCTCGATCCTTGCGTACACGGACGAGCAGGCCAAGGAAAACCCGGACAAGGACAAGCTGGCCGATCTCCAGTCCGGCTACCAGGAGGCAGGCAGCACGTACAGCAAGTTCTGCGGCCAGGCCGGCGGCTAAACAATCCGTTTACAAAGGGGACCAGCCGCCTGCGGACAGGCGGCCGGTCCCCTTTTCGCGTCCGTGCCTACAGCGTGGCCGGATCCGTGTTGGCGCCGCACAGGATGACCGCAACGCGTTCATCCTTCCGCGGCACGTAGGCGCCGGAGGTCAGCGCGGCGTAGGCAGCTGCGGCGCCGTGCTCCACCACTATCCGGTAGTCGTTCCACAGCGCGGAACGCGCGGCAATGATCTGTTCGTCGGTCACCAGGACGCTTTCGACGCCGCAGCGGACCGCCACGGAGAATCCAATGTCGCCTATGCGCCGGGCACCCAGGGAGTCCGCCGCCACTCCCGATACCGCTACGTCCACCGGTTCCCCCGCCGCCAGGGCAGCGTGCAGGGTGGGGGCCGTTTCGGGCTCAACGGCCACGACTTTGGCAAAGCCTTCGACCGCGGCAGCTACTCCCGCCATCAGCCCCCCGCCGCCCACGGCCACCAACACGGTGCCCACGTCCGGCACCTGTTCCAGTAACTCGGAGCCAACGGTCCCGGCACCCGCGGCGATTTCCGGCTGGTCATAGGCATGGCAGTAGATGGCGCCGGTCTCCTCCGCGTGCACGACGGCGGCCTGGTAGGCGGCCGCGTACTCTGCACCGCCCTGGATCACGGTGGCGCCGATGGCCTTCAGTTTGCTCACTTTGACTGGCGGAGCTGCTTCCGGCACGAAGACGGTTGCGGGCACCCCGAGCTGCCTGGCCGCATAGGCGTTGGCCAGGCCAGCGTTTCCGCCGGACGCCACCACAACGCCCACGTCCGCCCGCAATTCGCCCCGCTCCTTGCTGGCCAGGATCCGGTTGAGTGCGCCGCGTGCCTTGAACGTGCCCGTGTGCTGCATGAATTCGCATTTGAACCAGACCTGGCCCTTGACGGCGCCCGGGTCCGCCTCCATGACGGGGGTCCTGCGGATGAGGCCCGCGGTCCGCTGTGCGGCCTGGTCAACGTCGGCGCGGGTGATCATCCGTCAGACTTCGTCATCCCACGTGCCGGGCTCCTTAAGCGCGTCTTCCGGCTCGGGCTCCCGGGCCGCTTCTTCGCCGCCCACGTATGAGGCCGGGACCGTGCCCGCAGCGTGTGCCTGCTGTTCCTCCCGGATGTTCGATGCACCCGGCTGTTCCGGGTGCATGCCGGCCTGCGGCGCCTCTTTGGCTTCGCTCCTGGCCTCGTCCGGGTCGCCCGGTCCGCGAAGGTCTGCGGTGTTCTGGGGATCGTCGCTGGAAACGGTCATGGTCCTGCCTTTCACCTGGGAACTGCTGTGCAACCGGCCGGGTAACCCCGCCGGCTTCCAGCCTACGGTCTACAGGTAGTCGCCGGCCCGTTCCCGCGCGATTTCCAGCAGGGTTGAGTGGAAGGCAACCTCCGCCGGGGCGTACACCTTGTCCTGCCGCTGCGCCAGCAGCACCCTGCGCAGCGGTGCAGCCTCGCCCAGGCTCAGTACCCGCACGTCGGGATGCTGCAGTGCCACCGCAGTCTTGGGGACCATGGCCACCCCCATCCCGACGCTCACCATCGCCTGGGCCTCCTGGTAATCGTTCGCCTGGAACGCAATCACCGGTTCGAAACCGGCGTCATGGGCGGAGCGCTGAAGCACCTCCACTACCGGGTGCGCCTCCGCCCGCACAATCCACGACTCGGTGCGAAGATCCTCCATGCTGACCTCCTCCCGGTCCGCCAGCCGGTGTCCCCGGGCCACCAGGACAACCGTGCTCTCACGGAAGACTTCCGTGACGCGGATGGCCTCGTCGTGAAAGGGATTCCAGGGGTAGTCCCAGAGCAGGCACAGCCCGGTAACCCCGGATTCGAGGTCCGCTACGAGTTCGTCGAAGCGGGCGCTGCGGAGGGACAGGCCGATTGCGGGGTAACGCTTCTTGAAGGCGCGGATGACGAGGGGCAGGAAGGATCCCGCCAGCGTTGGAAAGGTACCTACAGTCAGGGATCCGCGGTTCAGTCCAGCCAGCTGGTTCAGGTCGGACTGCGCCGCCCGCATCTGGCGCACGATCTTGCGTGCGTGGCCGGCCAGCATCTGTCCTGCTTCGGTGGGCACCACGCCACGGGAACGGCGGTTCAACAACGGCTGGCCCACCTCCTGCTCCAGCTTCCGGAGCTGCTGGGACACAGCCGACGGGCTGTACATCTTCAGCTCGGCTGCCGCGGTGATGGAGCCCTGCTCCACCACCTCCAGCAGCAGGGCGAGCCGCCGGATGTCGAATAAATTGTCCTCTTCTTCGTGAAGCAACGCTTAACCCTTCTGAGGATTCGATTCATTGGCTGAAGTGGCCCGCGTAAAAGCTGTTCGTTGCCGGACTTTTCCAGCCGCGAGGGCACACACTGCCACTCCGTTCACCGTATATTTCAAGTGATTGAAGCAATACTACAGACCTCTTCAACTATTGAACATTGTCTTAACTTGTGATCTGGCTCATTCTCGATTCAGGCGCCACAACGAAGATCAGGCACAAGGAGATGTGGGACGACAATGAGGTTTGAAGCGGAATGGATGCGCGGGGGCACCAGCAAGTGCTGGGTCTTCGAGGCCGGGCACCTTCAGGAGGGCGGCGCCAGCCTGGATGTGCTGCTGCCGCGGCTGTACGGGAGTCCCGACTCCCGGCAGATTGACGGCGTGGGCGGGGCCACGTCCACCACCAGCAAGGCCGTGATCCTGCATCGGCCCGCGGGGGAGGGCGTGGATATCGAGTTCACCTTTGCGCAGGTAGGCATAGAAGAGGCCACCGTTGATTGGGGCAGCAACTGCGGAAACTGCTCGGCAGTAGTCGGCCTGTACGCCATCGAGAAGGGGTGGGTGGTTCCCGTCGGCGACGTCACCCGCGTTGTCACGAGGAACACGAACACCGGACAGATCATCGTCCAGCGTGTGGCCACTCCGTCCGGGGAACTGCCGGACGTACCGTCTGCCCACATGCCCGGCGTACCGTTTGCGGGCCACCTGGTGGGCCTGGGTTTCCAGGACCCCGCCGGGAAGACCACCGGAGCCCTGCTGCCGACCGGTGCCGCAACCGACACCATTACTGCCGGCGGGACGCGTTGGACAGTCTCCATGGTGGATGCCGGAGCCCCGGTGGTGATGGTCCAGGCTTCTGAACTCGGGCTGGACCCGTCCCGCTACGAAACCTGGCAGTCCGGCATCGAACAACAACTCGACGTCCTGGAACAGATCCGGCGGCAGGCAGCCGTGCGGATGGGGCTGGCTCCCACCATCGCCGGTGCGGCCCGCGCCATCCCCAAGCTCGCCGTCGTCGGACCTCCCGTTGACAGGGACCCGGACTGCGATGTCAACGTCATGATGCTTTCGATGGGCAAGCCGCACCCCGCGCTGGCCATCACCGGGAGCATCGCCCTGACACTGGCCGCCCGGACGCCGGGAACCATACTGCACGCCTTTGCTGGCGACTCCCTTGGCGCCACGCTGCGCCTCCGCACCCCGGCCGGGGTGATCGAGACGTGGACCGAAGCCCACGACGGAAGCCTGCTCGTCGGCGTCGACCGCACGGCCCGCACCATTGCCACCACCATCATCCATCTCCCCGAGGTCTCCGGCAGCGCCGCCGCTGCAGCCCTCGCGGGCGCTACCCTCTGAGGAGACCGTCATGACCAAGACTGCCCAAACAGAAGAAACGCAGACCAAAGACGTACTAACCCAAAGCGCGCAGCCCAAGGCAGCGCCTGTACCGGAAACGCTGGATGGGCGCCCCTCGCGCGCTTCCTCCCGGCGTCGTCGTATCCTGCTGTGGGTGGTGGCCGGCCTGGCCATCCTGGGTGTGATCGCCCTCGTTGTCGGCGGCATCTTCAACCAGGGAGCCGCCACGGACCCGGAGCCGACCATGACCGCTGTCCAGATCATCCCGCTGGTGATCCTCGTGGTGATGTTCGTCGTGGCCACCAAATGGCCGTTGAACATCGGCGTGATGGGGCTCGTGGCGTCCTTCGGCGTCGGCTATTTCATGCTGGGGATGTCCGATAAGCAGATCCTTGAAGAGTTCCCTGCCAGCATCGTCCTGACCATCATCGGCGTGACGTACTTCTTCAGCATGGCCCAGCGGAACGGCACCATCGACATCATCGTCAAGGGCTGCGTGCGTATGGTCCGCGGCAAGACGCTGCTGCTGCCGTGGGTGTTCTTCCTGATCGCCGCCGCATTGACCTCGCTCGGAACGTTCTCCCCCGCCGCCATCGCACTGCTGGCACCGGCCGCCATTGGATTCGCGTACGAATCGCGCATCCACCCAGTGGTCATGGGCGCCTTCATCATCAACGGTGCACATGCCGGTGGCTTCTCCCCACTGTCCGTGGCCGGCGTACTGGTCCACGACATCGCGGTGAAGAATGACTTCCCGATTTCCCAGGGTGGCTTGTTCATCGCCAGCTTCGCCCTGAACCTGATCCTGTCGGTGCTGACCATCGTCCTGTTCGCCCTGATCGGCAAGCTGCGCGACGGCAGCGGGCAGCACATGGACATCGATACGTCCTCCACCGGCCGCCCGCACGGCCAGCAGATCCTGACGCTGGCGCTGATCGCGGCAATGCTGGTGTGCACCCTCGGCTTCCACATGCCCATCGGCTTCGTGGCCCTCTCCGCCGGCCTGCTGCTCGCCTTCATCAACATCAAGGAACACAAGACCTTCATCGGTGGCATCTCCTGGTCCACCGTCCTGCTGGTGGCCGGCATGATCACCTACGTGTCCCTGCTGCAGCACGTGGGCGTTATCGACACCCTGGCCGAGCAGGCACTGGCCCTGGGCGCTCCGCTGCTGATCGCGCTGGTCCTCTGCTACGTGATCGGTGTTGGCTCCGCCTTCGCGTCGTCCACCGCCCTGCTCACCGCGTTCATCCCGCTGGCCGGCCCTCTCCTGGCCACCAGCTCGCTCAGCGCCTCCGGAACCGTGGCCGCCCTGGCCATCGCCGCCACCGTCGTCGACGTCTCCCCCTTCTCCACGGACGGTGCGCTGGTTGTGGCCAACGCGCGCGACGACGACCGGCAGCGCGTCTACAAGCAGCTGATGTTCTACGCAGGCGGCGTGGTGCTGGTAGCCCCCGCCCTGGCCTGGGCATTGCTGGTGCCCACCGGCATCATGTAGTTCTTCTTTCATAACCGGGCGGCCCGTCAGCATCTGCTGGCGGGCCGCTTGGCTGTTCCCTTTATTTCCGCCCGTCTCCCCTGATCCTGTCTCCCAGCTGTGAATTACGGCTTACCCGGGACGTTGTGCGCGCCCGCGGCGTTAAACGGAGCGGCGGAAGGAGGCCGGATGATCATTGTGCTGACGGGAATCGACGGATCGGGAAAGTCGACGGCGGCCCGCGCCTTGGTCTCGTCGGTGCGGGCGCAGGGCGGCAGGGCGCTGCTCCTGAGCAACCATGCGGGTCGGCGGGTCATGTCCCTGCTGGCCGCCAGGCTGGGAGTGCGCCTGCCCGCCAAACCGGCTGACGCCGTCGAGACCGCCCTCCGGGTGGGCAACGTCCTGGTCTCGCACCTGCGCGCCGGCCGCTTCGACGGCCTGGTGGTCATGGACCGGCACCTGCACTGCCAGCTGGCGCTGCGTTCCGCCAATGGACTGCCGCGCGGGCGGTTCCTGCCTTGGCTGCTGGCCCGCCTGCTGCAGCCGGACGCCGTCTTCCACCTGGCCATCGAGCCCGCCGAGGCACACCGCCGCATCGTTTCGCGCGGAACTGATTCCGAGAGCCTTGGCGATCTCGCAGCGTTCCACGCGGGGTACCGGGAACTGCCGGAGTACGCGGGGTTCGTGAAGGTGGACGCCTCCGTCCCGAAAGAGCAGTTGATGGCGGAGCTGTTCTCGCGGCTGGCCACCGTCGGCGTGGATACAGACCCCGCATTATCCGGCTAGACGCCTTGTTCTTAAAGAAAGGGGCGGGCCAGGACAGTTATGTCCTGGCCCGCCCCTTTCAAACGTTGCGGAGTGGGTGCCGCTACCGCGATGCCGTGGGAGAGGCCGACGACGAGGAGCCGCTGCCGGAGGACATCGTCGCCGACGAGGTGGACGAGGCAGTGGACGAGGCCGAGCTGCTCGGCGAGGATGTGCTTGCCGCACCGGCGGAACTGTTGGCGGTGGCGCTGGAGGTCGCGCTGCTTTCAGCCTTCTTCAACACGTCGTTGATGAGGTCCTCAAGCTCCTTCTGGTCCTGGTCGCCCAGGTCCGTGCCGCTCTTGGTGGCAACCACCAAAAGGCGGCCTTCGGCAGCGGAAACCTGCATCAGCTTCTGCTGGTCGTCGCCGCTGCGGGTGCTGACCGTGGCGAAGGTCATTTCAGCGTCAGTGTCCGCCTTCAGCTCCTGGCTGGAAACGTCGTACTTCTGGCCCAGCGCGGAGACCGAGAATTTGGCGCACTGGTTCATCTTGCCGCTGATGTCGCTCAGCGTCTTGACGGCGTCCGTGCCCTCGCTGCCGGACTGGGCGGACAGCGTGCGCGGCTGGTTGCCTTCGGAGAGCGCCACGGCCACGTCGCCGCTTTCCACCTTGTCCAGCAGGCCGGCGGTGGCAATGTCCTTGCAGTCCTTGGGATCAATGGTTGCCGTGCTCATCAGCAGGTTGGCGATGTTACCGCCCTGGTCAACCTGTTCCTTGGAGTAGAGCTTGAGTTCGTTCCCGCCGGCGTCCTTCTTGCCCGAGATGAGGTTGCGGAGCTCATCCTCCGAATACGCCTTGGCGTTCGCGGTCTGGGTGGGGGAAGGGGTCGCGGATGTGGTCGTGCTTGACGGGGTGGCAGTACCGCCGCCTCCTCCCGTGCAGCCGGCCAAGGCCAGCATCGCCGCAGTCACCACTCCAAGCGCAGAAACTTTTCGCATCAGGATCAACCTCCGAAATAGACAGCATGCTTAGTAGTTCTAAGCGTAAAGGGTGATGGGCGGGGACGGAAATAACAGAACGGTTTCAAAACAGGCGTGATGGCTGGGGTGGCCGCAGGTCAGGCGGGGGAATGCCCCGATGGTGGGCTGACGCCCGGCCCGGCAACAAAGGTGGCCTGGCGGCGCCGACAGCCCCCGCCTATGGAATAATCCAAGCAGGTGGTCCGTACCGGACTGATCCAGCAGCAGGAGGGGCCTCAATTGTCCGCCATATCAAGGGGCGCCGCCGGAGCGGCGGCCATGGCCATCAATAACACCCAGGTCCCCAAGCACGAGCAGCTGCGGCTGATCATACTCAAGCTCGCCAAAGAGGAACTGGAGCCCGGAGCCCGGCTTCCCAGCGAGCGGACGCTCATGGACTCTTACGGTGTAAGCCGCATCACAGTCCGCGCTGCCATCGGCCGCCTGGTCAATGAGGGGCACCTGGTCCGGGTTCCGGCGAAGGGTACCTTCGTGGCGGATTCCGCAGTGCAGTCAACGCTCCACCTGGCCTCGTTCACGCAGGAAATGGAGGCGATGGGACACGTGCCCAGCACGGTGGTGCTGGTGGCCGAGGCGGGCACTGCCCCCACGGATACGGCCGAGGCGCTCAGCCTGCCACCGAGCTCAGAGGCCATCCACTTGAAGCGCCTCCGCCTTGCAGACGGCCGGCCGGTCAGCGTGGATGACGCCTGGTACAACCCCGAGCATGCCCGCGGACTTCTGGATATCGACCTGACAGGCTCGGTTTACAAAGCCCTCGCCGCGCAGTTCGGGCACCAGATCGACAGGGCCCGGCAGAGCGTGAGGTCCGAGGGCGCCCCCGCGGATGTGGGGGCGCTCCTCGGAACCGGCACAGGGGCGCCGGTGCTGGCCTTCGACCGGGTGTCCTATTCAGGGCCCCTTGCCATCGAACATTCCCGCTCGTGGTACCGCTCCGACCGCTACTCCCTGAACATGGAAGTCCGGCTCTAGAAACAAACCCCTAGTCCAGCGAGAACAGCTCCTGGCCGGCGGTGACAGTGCCGGCTCCAGTGAGCGTTGCCACGTCCGGCTTCGTGTCGAGGACGACGACGGGACTCACCATCGAGTAACCGGCCGCGAGGGCGGCGGTGGGATCGACGCGCATGACGGCAGCGCCGGCGTCGACAGTGTCGCCTTGGGCAATCAGCAGCTTAAAGCCATCGCCTTTGAGCTTGACCGTGTCGATGCCCACATGGGTGAGCACACCGCGCCCTGAGGACTCAACCACTACAAAGGCATGTGGCAGCAGCTTGATCACCTTTCCCGCGACCGGGGAGACGACGTCGAACATCTCGCCTGCCGGCGGTTCCACTGCGGCGCCGGAACCCACCATCTGGCCGGCGAAAACAGGGTCGGGGACTTCGGCAAGGGGAACTACGGTACCGGCGATGGGTGCCAGCACCACCAGGGACTGTGCCACTAGAGGAGGTCCTCGATGTCTTCGGCCAGGGTGTCGGCCTCGGGGCCAACGATGACTTGGACAGCCGTGCCGGAGGCCAGCACGCCGTGGGCTCCGGCGGCCTTCAGGGAGGCCTCGTTCACGAGGGAACCATCCTTAACCTCAGTGCGAAGGCGGGTAATGCAGGCTTCAATCTCCACGATGTTGCCGGCTCCGCCCAGTCCTTCAATGATCTTTTCTGCTTTGGACATGGCTGCCCTTTCTGACGGTGCCCGCTCGGAGCACTGCTTCCTCACCGGGGCCGGCGGCCCAAGTGCGACCAATTATGGCTTCCACCACCGGCCATTTTGAATGGCCCGGCAGAATTTCCCATTGCCTTGACAGGCGCTCGTGGGATGGATCACACTGAACTGGTCATAACCAGACAGTACCGGCTGGAACCCCTCCTTTACAAGCCCCACCAGAACCCGCAAAGGTGCAACCATGTCAACATCCGAGACCGCCGCCTTGGCTCCCGAAAAGAAGCCAAACAAGGCGTTTGCCACACTGCAGCGCCTGGGCCGCACCCTGATGCTGCCCATCGCTGTTCTTCCCGCCGCAGGCATCCTGCTGCGCATTGGCCAGGCCGACCTGCTTGGGGCCATCCCTGGATTTGAAGGCGGCGCCGCCGTCATTTCCGCAGCCGGCAATGCCGTTTTCACTTGGCTGCCGCTCATTTTTGCAGTGGGCATCGCCATCGGCTGGGCCAAGAAGGCCGATGGTTCCACTGCTTTGGCCGCCGTCGTGGGCTACATGGTGATCGACGGCGTCTTCAAGGCCATGTCCCCGCTGGTCCTGGCCGGACAGGTTGATCCGGCCGGAAAGCAAGCAATGATCAACTACGGCGTCCTGGCCGGCATTGTGGTGGGCCTGCTCTCCGCCACACTGTGGCAGCGGTTCTACCGCACAAAACTGCCGGACTTCCTTGGCTTCTTCAGCGGCCGCCGCTTGGTGCCCATCCTGACCTCCGTCTCCAGCCTGGTAGCCGGCGTCGTCCTGGCCTTGGCCTACCCCCTTTTCAACGCCGGCCTTTCCGCGGTGGGCCAGGCCGTGGCCAGCAACGCTGTTGCCGGCGGCGGCATCTACGGCTTCGCAAACCGCATGCTGATCCCCGCCGGCCTGCACCACATCCTGAACTCCGGCGTTTGGTTCCTTATCGGCGACTACACCGACGCCTCGGGCCACCTGGTCCGCGGTGACCTCAACCGCTTCTTCGCCGGGGACCCCAGCGCGGGCATCTTCATGACCGGTTTCTTCCCCATCATGATGTTCGGCCTGCCTGCAGCAGCACTTGCCATTTGGCGGCACGCCAAGCCCTCGCAGAAGAAAATCGTGGGCGGCATCATGCTCTCCACCGCGCTGACCGCTTTCTTCACCGGCATCACCGAACCGCTTGAGTACTCCTTTATGTTCGTGGCCTTCCCGCTCTACATCGTCCACGCCGCCCTGACCGGAACGTCCATGGCGCTGGTCAACGCGCTGGGAATCCATCACGGGTTCACGTTCTCTGCAGGCCTGATCGACTTCGTCCTCAACTTCGGCAAATCACAGAACGGCTGGCTGCTCATCCCCATAGGACTGGGCTACGCCGCGATCTACTACTTCCTCTTCTCCTTCGTCATCAAGCACTGGAACCTGCGCACCCCTGGCCGCGAGGACGACGAAGTCACCGTGGAGACCGACGCCGCCAAGTAGCGTCACGCGCCTTCATCCTCATCTCCCGCAACTGCAACCGGAAGCACCCAGACCGCATGGAAATCATCATTCTCCCCACCCCTGCCGAGGTCGCCCGCGCGGCCGCGGACGCCGTCGAGGACCAGGTCCGCCGCGGCCCGTCCGTCCTGGGCCTGGCCACCGGGTCCACGCCACTGGGCACCTACCAGGAACTTATCGAACGGCACCGCAGAAGCGGCCTGAGCTTCGCAGAGGCCCAGGCGTTCCTGCTGGACGAATACGTGGGACTGTCCGCCGGGCATCCGCAGTCATACCACTCGGTCATCCGCGAGGAATTCACGGCAAGCGTGGACTTCGGCGCCGACGCGGTGCATGGCCTGGACGGCATGGCGGAAGACCTGCAGGCCGAGGCAGAGCAGTACGAGGCGCGGATTGCAGCTGCGGGAGGGGTGGATCTCCAGATCCTTGGCATCGGCACGGACGGGCACGTGGGCTTCAACGAACCGATGTCCTCGCTCGGCTCGCGCACCCGGATCAAGACCCTTACCCGCCAGACGCGCCAGGACAACGCCCGTTTCTTCGACTCCGCGGACGCCGTCCCGGACCACGTGCTGACCCAGGGGCTGGGCACCATCCGCGAAGCCCGGCACCTGCTGCTGCTCGCCATGGGCGAGGCCAAGGCCGAGGCCATCGCGGCCGCCGTCGAGGGCCCTGTCGCCGCCAACTGCCCCGCGTCGGCGCTCCAGCTGCACCCGCACGTCTCGGTCCTGGTGGACGAGGCCGCAGCCTCGCGGCTGACCCACCGGGACTACTACACGGACACCTTCGGACGGAAGCCGGCGTGGCAGGGGCTCTGAGCATGGGCCAGGGCACACCCGCTGCTGTCCGCCGCCCGCAGCTGGAACTTGCCGTGGAAAACGGCGACGGCGTCCGGCTGGCCGCCGCCGTGGGCGCGGCCCGGGTTGAACTTTGCGCCGCCCTGGCGGAGACGGAGGGCATCACGCCAAGCATCGGCACCATCGAGCAGGCGTGCGGGCTGGGCCTTCCCGTCCACGTCCTGGTGCGTCCGCGGCCGGGCAACTTCACCTATTCACCCGGCGAGCTCGATGTCATTGAGCGCGATGCCGCTGCGGCTTTGGGTGCCGGAGCCGCGGGCGTGGTGGTAGGTGTCCTGGCATCGGACGGCGGCCCGGATGTTCAGGCACTCCGGCGCGTCGTGGCAGCAGCGCGGGCCGTGAGGCCGGACGCCGAAGTCACGTTCCACCGCGCGTTCGACGCAGCCCTGGCCGCCGGCCTGGACCCCGCCGAGGCGCTCTCCCGGCTGGAGGAGGCCGGGGTGGACCGGGTCCTCACCAGCGGTGGTGGCCTCGACTGCGCAGCAGGGTTGGAGATGCTTGGCAGGATTGTGAAGCAGGGACGCCGGAGTGCTCCCTCGGTCCAGATCATGGCAGGCGGGGGTGTCACCCTGGCGCTGGTACCGTCGCTCCTTGAAGCGGGAGTCCATGCCGTGCACACCTCGGCGCGGCCCCGGTACGGGGGCGGGGACCGGGCTGGCGCCGCAGACCACGGCCTGGCCGCCCGCATGGCTGCCGCCGTGTCCGCCGTGCCGCTGATGCAACCGACGAACGAAGGACAGTAAACGATGGGCAATGAACTGTTTCTTCGCGGCCGTATTGTCACCGCATCGCTGGATATCGCGGACGGACTGGTGGCGGCCGACGGCGGCCTGGTCACCTTCGCGGGACCGGCGGAGGACTTCCCCGGGGTACTTCCGCCGGACGCAGCCGCCGGCCGCGTCCTGCTGCCGGGCCTGGTGGATGTGCACTGCCATGGCGCCTATGGTTCGGATTTCTCCGAGGGCGATCCCGACGGCGCGGAGCGTGCTGCACGCTACCTGCACAGCCGTGGAACCACCACGCTGGTGGCCAGCCTGGTCACCGGAGAGCCCGGCCACCTGGTCCGGAACCTTGGGATGTTGCGGGAGCTGGCAAGCCTGGGGCTGATTGCCGGATCGCACCTGGAGGGCCCTTTCCTCTCGGGCCAGCAGTGTGGCGCGCACGATCCCGCCCTGCTCCTGGAACCAGATCCGGATGTGGTGGCCCGCATGCTGGCCGCAGCAGGGCCAACCTTGGCCTCCATGACGTTGGCGGCCGAGCTGCCCGGCGCCCCCGAACTTGCTGGCCAGCTCGCCGCCCGCGGCATCATTCCTTCGCTGGGCCACACCGCGGCGGACCATACGACGGCTTCAGCCTTCCTGGCGCGCGCGGCGGCGGCTTTGGACCCGTCCGGCGATTCCACCGGGAGGAACCGCCCGACGGTAACGCACTTGTTCAATGCCATGCCTTCCCTGCACCACCGCTCCCCCGGCCCTGTCTCGGCCAGCCTCAGCGCGGCAAAAGCTGGAAAAGCAGTGGTGGAACTCATTGCCGATGGCGTGCACCTGGCCCCGGAAACTATGAAGCTGGTGTTCGACCTTGTGGGTGCGGAGAACATCGCCCTGGTAACCGACGGGATGGCCGCCACCGGCCTGGACGACGGGCGGTACCGGCTGGGTTCCCTCTCGGTGACAGTCAGCGGAGGCGTGGCGCGCGTGGATGACACGGGGGCCATCGCCGGTGGTACCAGCACTTTGCTGGACGTCGTCCGGGCCACCGTTGCTGCTGGTGTTCCCCTGCGGGATGCGGTGACGTCCGCGACCGCCGTCCCCGCCGCCGTGCTGGGGCTTTCAGCCAAGGCAGGCGATCTGCGGCCCGGGATGCCCGCCGATGTGGTCCTGGTTGATCAGGACCTGAACCTGGCCGGGGTGCTGCGAAAGGGTGCTTGGGCCACCGCACCAAGCTGAGCGGCCCGATACGGCAGGTCCCGGTCGTCCTGGCCGGGGCTTGATGCCTGGGAACCGTAGTTCGCAGACCCAGTTGCCTATGCTGCCTCGGGCCCTCCCGCAATGCGGCGACGAAGTGGGATCCGTTGAGCGCGCTCCCCGGCAGCCAGAGCCCGTAGCCGGGGCACAACCCCCATGGCCAGCGGCGGCCCGTGGCCGGGTGCCAGCAACCGGGGGCCCAGCTCCGCCAGGCGCGCAGCCGAGTCCTTTGACAGTTTCCAGTTCCACGTGGTGTACCGGGGCGGTCCGGACAGATCCGGCACCCCGAACAGGATTCCGCCGATCGAATTCAGGTTCACTGTCACAACAGCATCGCCGGTGATCAGGACGCCGTCGCTGGAGCGCCAATATGCTACATGCCCGGCGGTGTGGCCAGGGGTGGGGACGGCAGCCCACTCGGGCAGGCCAGGCACTTTCCCGTCCGGGGGAAGGCTCTGCACCACGTCGGTAATGTCGCCTGCCGCTTCTATCCGCCGGCGTGCCCGTGCCGGCAGGGACCACAGGAACGGGGCGATGAACCACCTGTCCAATGGCATGGAAAACTCAGGGATGTACCGCCCGGAAGCCATAGGCAGCTCGGCCTGGTGGACGAACACCGGGACGCCCCACAGCCGCGCCAGGGCTCCGGCTGCGCCGGAGTGGTCCGGATGGATGTGCGTCAGGAAGATGGCTGCGGGGGCGTTGCCGGGTCCGAGAATTCTTCCCACCGCAGCGCGCACCGGTTCCGCGCTGCCCGCCCATCCGCAATCAACCATCACCCACGCGGAACCGGACCTCACCAAGTAGAGATTTGAGGCCATCGGCCCGGAACCTGTGGTCATGAGAATCACTCCGGAGGCAATCTCCCGTGGTTCCGAAATCCGCATCATCGCCCTCTCACACCACCGGGTGGCGAATCAGGGTGCGCAGCTTTTCCGGTGCACTGCGCCGGGGATCACCCAGGTAAATCTCGTGGTGGCGCCCCCGGACCTTTAGTCCGGCTTCCGTGATGGCAGCGTCCAGTCGCGCAATAGTGGGACCTTCGTCCGCGTAGGGACCGATATGGAGCACTTGGGCACATCGGCCTTCTTCCCAACGTTCGAAGCGGACCAACGCCAAGCCCGGAAGGCCTTTGGGACGGGAGTCGTCCAGGGCCCGTTCCAGAAAGGCTTCATCGATAGGTTCCGGCTGGAGCATCATGGCCTGCCAGCGCCATGACTCCCGGGCAATGCCTGATAGTCCCGTAAAGTTAGCGGCCACACCTTCCTCATTCTCCGCATGGTTCGGGTCCTCAAACCACCACAAGGCTTCCAGGGGCATTACTTTTGTCACCTCGCCGGACTGCTTCTTGAGCCCGAAGTGCGCTGCGTAGCTGACCGTAAACAGCGCCTGGACCGCCTCGGCGAATGCCGGCCCGTCAGGGTCCCCCTGACCCTGGACAAGGGCGAAGAGCAGCGGAGGAACATCCACGAAGTCGACAGACCCCTTGCGTGTTTTATAGAGAGCCGCAACGTCCTGCCGAAGGTCACTCACCGTACATGCACTCCATTCGGCTGCCTTGGATGGAACGGCATGGAGAGCCCCGCCGCGGGAAGCCCAAAGCCTCCGGGGCCAAGCCAAAGCACGTGTGGCCCTGACAATGTCACTCCAATGGACCTCGCCATGAAGCCAGTTTTCCCCCGCCCTGGAGCAGCCAGTAGGGCCGAATGTCCTTCTCTACCCGTCTGCCCCGGGCAGGCACACTTCCACGAGTTCCCCACTCACGCGGGTCTCGAAAACAGGCTGCCGGGAAGTGGCGGGACCGGCCTTCACTTCCCCCGTGCGCAGCGCGAAAGTGCTCCGGTGCCAGGGGCAAACTACGCACGCTTCCCCGGCTACGTCTTTGATCTTGCCTTCATGCAGCGGCCCGGACAGGTGGCTGCAGACGTCGGACAGCACGTTGACGGTGCCGCCTTCACGGTGGACCAGCAATGGAATCCCCGCGACCTCGCGCTTATGGAGGCCGCCCTCCGGCAGCTCGGTCAGCGGTGCCAGCGGATGCCAGCCGGACGGAAAACGGTGCAGGATTTCCTCGCTGTGGTTGACGCCGGCGGCCTGCCGGTATGTGAGGTGTCCGCCCAGGAAACCGCCGGCGCTGACTGTGGCAAGCCCCAGATACGCAAGTACCTTGCCGCTGCCCTGGCTGCCCCTGGCCCGCTGGACCAGTGACGCAATGTAGAGCCCGGTTGCCGTGACGTTGGCCGCTGCATGCACCAGTCCCACCCTCTGCTGCTGTGGATGCAGCTGCGTCCAGTCGGTGAGTCCGGCCAGCGCAGAGGGAAGCACACTTGCGGTACCCACACCGATCAACAACCTGGCAGCTTTCTCACCACCCGGAACGGCATCAAGGACACCGGCCGAGAGCCAGGCGCCGATGGGGACCTGCACTGCAAGGGGGTGCACCGGGTGGCCGATGGGAACGCCATGCAGGAGGTCGCGGGCCCACTGTGGCTTGATGACCTTCTTGACGGCTTTCCGAACGCTCTTGGCCAGCGGGTCCAGCCATTCAGCTTCCTCAAGACGGGTGACAAGCTCAAGTGCAGGCAGTGGCTTCATGTGTGTCCCCTTACCCCGTTTCCAGGTATCCAGTCGATGCCCGAGAGCATAGCCCTGGATCAGGAGGGGCAACAATGGTGGGCCGGAAGTCAGGTGGCTACGGTCAGCGCAGGGGTGACCCCAGCACCGTGAACCGATGGCCTCCCATCTCCCCGGACAGCAGCGGCATCGCCTCGGCGATCGCGGCCCTGGTGCTGTCCAGTTCCAGCGATGCCCGGTGGGCCTCCGCCGATTCCCACAGTTCGGAAACGAAAACGGTGTCCGGCAGGTCATCGTTGATGCCCACCTCATAGAGCAGGCAGCCCGCGTCCTTCATTCCGGTCTTGGGTCGCAGCAGGATGGCCACGAGGGCGTCGCGCTGGCCGGGCTTGGTTCCAAGTACTCCCACATTGGCAAATGTCATAGGGACAGTGTGCAGTACCATCCGGACAACGGTCGCGGTCCACAGCCGTACCCTCGCGGGCCCTTGAAATCTCTGCGCAAGTAGGGTAAGCCTCCCCCTAGCACAGTGTTGGACACAGGCGGAGGATTAAACGACCGGACTACCCCGGAAGGGTCCGGAGTCGAAGCCGCCCGCATTTCCGGGCTGGCCGTTAAATGGGGCGGGCAGTGGGCAGTGCCGCCACGCTGAATCAGCGAAAATGCTCATGATGTGACGGCTTTAAGGCTGCCCGCAAAGGTGAATGGCACCCTTTGAGGAGCAACGAGAAATATGTCCAACACGCAAAAAAACCACTCGACCCGGGCAAAGGTGGCCCTGGTTCCGGTTCTGTCATTAGGTATGTTCGGAGGTTTCCTGGCTCTGGCCGCACCGGCCAATGCCGAAACCAGCCGCTACGGCTGTACGGTCGACCCGCTTGATCCAGAGGACCTCAGCGGCGACAAAGTCGACTTCAGTATTAAGGTCGATTGCAACGGCGAAAAGTCCGTCGAGATCCGCCAGTGGATCTACGAGAACGAACGAGGTCATCACCACGACGACCGCCTGGCGGAAAGGACGGTCAGCGTGGACTTTGACCGTCATGACGACGCAACGACTATTCACTGATACGTGGATTTCGGCGACGACCATGGACGCCATGACTACGCGATGAATAACCACGACGACTGTAAAGATCTCGAAATGGATGACCGCAAACATGACCGCAAGGTTGAAGAGGTCTACCAACTCGTCTCCTTCCGTGTTCAGAACCACGGCGGACACTGGTCCGACTGGACTGATTGGGAGGAGAGCGCCGTAGTGGAAGTGGACCATCACGGGCACTAGTCCCTAGTCGCCCGCACCCACAAAGTAAGGAGCCAGGGCCGGCGCCCCTGGCTCCTTACTGCTCTTGCCGCTTCACTCCGCGGCGCCCAGGCTTCCGCCATGCACGACGGCGCCACTCGCCGTCGTGTCTTCCTTCAGCATCCAGCCCACGCGCTTGACCGTCCGCAGCATCACCGCGCTCTCCACGATCTCAATGCCGGGCACCTTCTGCTGCAGCGCCAGCTCGGCGGACATGACGTCGGCGAGCGTGTGCAGCCACATGATGATCACGAAGTTGGTGGGCCCTGTGGTGGAGGCGCTCAGCCGGACATTGCTGATGGTGCGGATCCCGGCGGCAGCCGCCTCATGCTGCCCCGCCGGTACGTTGACGAACCACTGGCACGTCACCGGGAAGGACGAGTACCGCTGGGCGATTTCGCAGCGGAACGACAGAATGCCGCTTGCCAGCACCCGGTTCAGCTGGCGCTGCACCGTTGCCGGATGACGGCCAAGGGAGCGGGCGATGTCGGCAGCCGTTGCGCGTCCGTCCCTGGCAAGGAACGGCAGCAGGTCGAGGTGGCTTTGCGGAAGTTGCGCCGGCTGAACGGAGGCCGGACCAGCCGGGGCGGCAAGCGTCCGGAGCGTGGCCAGCTGTGAACGGCTCAGGACATTCAGCCGCCAGTCGTCACCGCTGCTGTGCAGCCGGGTACAGAGGGCCACCTGGTATTTGGTGAGCCCCTCAACTGCCTTCAGGCGCCTGACGACCTTGTCGCTGAACTCCTCCAGTGACCGCGTAATCACCGTCAGCATCAGGTCGCGGTTGCTGGCCGCCTCCTCCACGGTGATGATTTCCGGAACGGCGGCCAGTTCCGCCGTGACACTGTCCCGCCGGTTCATCTCGCAGTCCACCGCCACGTAGGCAAGGAGCATCTGCTTCGGGTCGCCCGCGAGGTGTGCCGTCACCCATGCGGCGCCGCTGGCGGCAAGCCGTTCCCAGCGGGCTGCCAGCGTGGTGGCATGCACATCCAGCACCTTGGCAGCATCCGCCCAGCCGAGGCGCGGCGCGGCCTGCAGGACCTGGATCAGGGCAAGATCATCCTCGCTGAGCTCCATTTTCGCTTCCTTTGCTTATTTATGAATCCTGCCCTGAAACAGCATATTTTGAATACTTCCTGCGCTTTCGCTACATGTGAACCACGCCACTTCAGAATAGTCCCCAAGCCCCGATGCCCATTTCCAAGGAGTGACACGTGCCCATAACCGATGACGCCAAGGACCTGCAGGAAGACCTCACCAGGCTCCGCCACGACCTGCACCGGCAGCCGGAAATCGGCCTTCACCTCCCCCGCACCCAGGAACGGGTCCTTCAGGCGCTGGACGGACTTCCGTACGAGATCACCCTGGGCAAGGACACGACGTCAGTCACTGCGGTCCTGCGCGGCGGGCACCCGGACGCCGGGAAGCAGGAGGCTGCAGGGGACACGACGGCCCGCCCGGCCGTCCTGCTCCGCGCCGACATGGACGGCCTCCCCGTCCAGGAAAAGACCGGCGTGGACTTCACCTCGCAAGCCGAGGGTGCCATGCACGCCTGTGGCCATGACCTTCACACTTCCATGCTCGCCGGCGCCGCCACCCTCCTTGCAGAGAAGAGGCACCAGCTGCACGGCGATGTGGTCCTCATGTTCCAGCCGGGTGAGGAAGGCTTCGACGGTGCCAGCTACATGCTGCGCGAAGGCGTCCTCGACGCTGCCGGACCCCGCGTCCAGGCGGCCTACGGCATGCACGTGTTCTCCTCGCTCGAGCCGCACGGCACCTTCTGCACCAAGCCCGGCGTCATGCTCAGCGCCTCGGACGGCCTGGAAGTCACGGTGCTTGGCGCCGGCGGCCACGGCTCGGCCCCGCATTCAGCGAAGGATCCCGTCACGGTGGCCGCTGAAATGGTGACGGCCCTGCAGGTGATGGTCACCAGGCAGTTCAACATGTTCGATCCCGTGGTCCTGTCCGTGGGTGTCCTCCACGCCGGCACCAAGCGGAACGTCATCCCGGAGTCGGCCCGCATCGAGGCCACCATCCGGACGTTCTCCGAAGCATCGCGCCTGAAGATGATGGAGGCCGTGCCGCGCCTGCTCAAGGGAATCGCGGCCGCGCACGGGGTGGAGGCCGCCGTCGACTACCTGCAGGAATACCCCCTCACCATCACCAACGAGGACGAAACCCACACCGCCGAAAAGGTGATCAGCGAACTCTTCGGCGAGCGCCGCCTCTCGCGCTGGGCCACTCCCCTCAGCGGCTCGGAAGATTTCTCCCGGGTCCTCGAGGAGGTGCCCGGCACGTTCGTGGGGCTCAGCGCCGTCGCTCCGGGCGGCGATCCGGCAACCTCGCCGTTCAACCACTCACCGTACGCAACGTTCGACGACGGCGTGCTGGCTGACGGGGCCGCCCTCTATGCGGAACTCGCCATCTCCCGGCTGGCCGCACTTTCACAGCCCGCCTAAGGCCGGCAGCAGCTCCACCGGCATCCCCCCAGACCCAACCGACCAGGAAGAAAACCATGTCCGTTGCAGCAACCAAGGCACAGACTGGACGCATGTCCACCGTCAAAACCGTCATCGGCACCGGCATCGGCAACGCCGTTGAGTGGTACGACTGGGCCATCTACGCCACGTTCACCCCCTTCATCGCCAGCCAGCTGTTCAGCAAGGCGGACCCCGCGTCGGCCGTCCTGTCCACCCTGGCGATCTTCGCCGTCGGCTTCGTCGCCCGGCCGTTCGGCGGCTTCCTCTTCGGCTGGATCGGCGACCGCGTGGGCCGGAAGACGTCGATGACCCTCGCCGTCGGCCTCGCCTCACTGGGCAGCCTGATGATCGGCGTCGCCCCCACCTTCGCCAGCGTCGGGGCGTTCGCCTCCCTGATGTTGCTGGTGGCACGGCTGGTGCAGGGCCTGGCGCACGGCGGTGAGCTGCCATCGTCGCAAACGTACCTGTCCGAGATGGCCCCCAAGGAGCACCGCGGTTTCTGGGCCACCCTGATTTACACCTCCGGGACCGTGGGCATCCTCTTCGGCACCCTGCTGGGCGCCGTCCTGAACATGAGCCTGAGCACCGAAGCGATGAACGCGTGGGGCTGGCGGATCCCGTTCCTGATTGGCGCCGCCATGGGCCTTTATGCGCTGATCATGCGGTCGCGGCTGCACGAAACCGAGGCCTTTGAAGGTGAAGCCACCTCGGAACGGCGCGCCCCGATCTGGCCGCAGATCGTCCGCTACCGCAAGCAGGCGCTGCAGGTCATCGGACTGACGGTGGGCCTGACGGTGATCTACTACATCTGGGGCGTGGTGGCCCCGAGCTACGCCACCACTGCCCTGAAGATCGACCGCGGCGAGGCGCTGTGGGCCGGCGTCATTGCCAACATCGTATTCATCGCCGCCCTGCCGGTGTGGGGCAAGCTCTCGGACCGGATCGGCCGCAAGAAGGTTCTCTGGGCCGGCGCCATCGGCTCCGCCGTCATGCACTTCCCCATGACCTGGCTGCTGAAGGATTCCGCCTGGCAGCTGGCGGTCAGCATGTCCGTGATGCTCGTCTTCATTGCCGCGAGCGCCGCCATCGTCCCGGCCGTGTACGCAGAGTTGTTCCCGACGTCGATCCGCACCGTTGGCGTGGGCGTCCCGTACTCCATCTGCGTGGCCGTGTTCGGCGGCACCGCGCCCTACCTGCAGCAGTGGCTCGGGTCCTCGCTGGGTGCCCCGCAGGTGTTCAACGTCTACGCCGTGCTGCTGCTGGTGGTCAGCGCCGCGTTCGTCTTCAGCATCCCGGAGACCAGGGGCAAGGACCTGACGCACTAGCCGCCCGTACTGGCAGAAGGGTCCCCGGCGCAGTTGAGCGCCGGGGACCCTTTTCTGCATTTGTGTTGCGGGCTGCCGCCGTCAGTGGGCGCCGATCTTCAGTGCCTGCTTCACCGCGGCTTCCGCCCCCTGCTTCCAGGGCTCGCCGTGCCCGGGCAGCAGCGTGGTGGCTCCTGTGGCGGCGATGGCCTCGAGGGATGCCAGCGCCTGTCCTGTGTCCTTGGTGGCGGCGGAGGCCACGATCTGCGCACCGGCCTTTCCGGTGTAGGGGTCCAAGGTCACCAGGGCGTCGCCGGTGAGGAGGACGCCCCGGTCCGGGAGGTGGAGGATGCAGTGCCCGTCCGTGTGGCCGGGAGTATGGACGACGGCGGGACGGCCAGTCAGTCCGTCCGCGACCCCGGTGCCCAGCGGCTGTGTGTCGGAGATGCCCTTGACGGCCAGGGCACCTGCCGCTGCCATGCTGCCGAGCCGCGGCAGCGATTTGGGGTGGGTGAACGGGTAGAGGAACCTGTTCCGTTGTGGCTTGTAGCGGTAGGGATGCGCCGCGAGCCTGGCATCTCCCTGATGTACCAGCACCGGGATTCCCCACTGCCGGTGGGCCCGCAGCGCGAATCCCACGTGGTCGAAGTGGCCGTGCGTGAGGACCAAGGCCTTGACGTCCTGCGGGCGCCGGTTCCGTTCCTCAAGGAGCTGGGTGAGCATGGGCCACATGGTGGGCAGGCCCGCGTCCACCAGGGTCACGCCGTGGTCGTCCTCGATCACATAGCAGTTGACGTTGGCGTGGGTAATCAGGTGAACGCCGTCTGCGACGCTGGGAATGATCATTGCCGGGGGCTCCTTCAGGCGGGCTGCTTGGTCACTGTCCCCTGGACGTACCCAGCAACAGGCAGACTGAAGCCTCGGCCGGACACTTGTCCTGTCCCATGTGTCCCAACCCCGGTGGTGCCGAGGGCTAGTGCCGGGGAGGCCCGATGGAAGAGCGGCTCACCAGCGGGCAACCCAGAATGGTCGGGCGAACCGCCGTTTGGGGCAGGTCGGATTTGCCCTCTATCGCATCAATCAGATGCTCTGTGGCCCAGGCTCCCATGGCATAGTGCGGCAAGGCCACGGTGGTCAGGCCCGGATGGAGATTGGCGGCAATCAGTTCCTGGTCGTCGAAGCCGACGACTGAAAGGTCGGCGGGGATGGAGAGCCCCAGCTCGGCGGCGGCGCGGTAGGCTCCCATTGCCATGCGGTCGTTGTAGCAGAACAGGCCAGTGGGCGGCTCCTCCCCCGCGAGGACCCGCAGCGCCGCCTCATAGCCGCCCTGTGCATCGGAGGCTGCGGACTCGACAGGTGCCGCGTCGCCGTCGAGCCCTGCTTCAGTCAGGGTGGCGCGGAAGGCCTGAAGCCGCTGGCGGGTTGAGGGTACGTCCGTGGTGTTGTTGATGAAACCGATCCGGGTATGGCCGGCCTCAAGGAGCGCTTGCACTGCAACGCGGGCACCCCCTGCTTCGTCCGGGATGACGGCGACGATGCCACCGTCGGCCGCTACGGAGTCGACCAGGATGGAGGGCACGCTGCCGAGGTTTGGCGGCAGCTCAACGCTGCGGTGGTACATGGTGGCGTAGAGGATTCCGTCCACCCGGCGCTCCAGGAGGGCCTCGACGTCGGCCTGCCGGGATTCCAGGCTGGCCGAGCCGGACGTGTTGATGACCATGAGGTTGTACCCGCCCGCCCTCGCAGCTTCATCAGCGCCCATGATGATCCTTCCGGCATGGGGCGTGGTGGCGATGTCCTCGCTGAGCAGGCCCAGCATCCCGGTCCTTTGGGTGCGGAGGGCCTGGGCCAGACGGTTGGGCCCATAACCCAACTGTTCCGCGGCGGACCGCACCTTATTCCGGGTTTCCTGACTTACCCTGGCGTAAGAGACCTCGTTGAGGACGTGTGAAACGGTGGTGGCGGACACGCCGGCGGCCACGGCCACGTCCTTGATGCCAATATTCCTGTTGCTCATCCGTCTCGGACGTCCTCATGTTTGGATGCTGCCGCGGGGGTTACCAGTAGGCTACTCGCTACTTTGTCCCGCGCCTGGCGGCGCTCAGGCAGCAACCGGCAGTACCAGGAGGTACCCCGCGGAAAGGCTGCTGCTCCAGCGGCGCGGCTCACGGACCACGAACTGCCTGGCCAGCTCCTCCGGCGTGAGCAGGCTGTTGGGGACAGGCGACGGTCCCCACTGTCCGCTGCCGTACGGGTACAGCGGGTCCAGGACATGGACGCCGGTCACGGCGAAGTCAGGGAACTGCCGGGGGTCGCCGAGGGATTCGAATCCGCTCATCACCCAGGCATGGCGCCCGCTCCACATCACCAGCCCTACCGGCCTGCCCGTGTCAGTAATAGCGCGGGCCGCCGTCCGAACCGCCTCGCCATAGTCGGCAATGCTCACCACGCGGTAAGGCCCCATCCCCGATTCCGTCAGCACCTGCGCCCAGCCGAACGGGTTGGCGCCATTGAACGAGTCGGAGGAGCGGGCGCGGGCCATCTCCCACAATTGACCCTGCTGCGTGGAGTCGGCCCAGGTGCCGCCGCCTGTGTCATCAATGAGGTTGTGGGCCATCTGGATGCTCGCCGCCACGCACCAGTCGAATGTGTACTGCGGAACAAAGTCCCCCTCCCGGTACAGGTTCAGGGCGAACGGCTGTGGCACTGGCGCAGGGGCCGGGGCAGCGACGGGCGCCTGGGCTGGGACCGGTGCCGGAATTGGCGTCGCGGACTCGACGGGAGCCGCGGGCGCAGCCAGGGCAGTACCCCCGGACGCGTCTTCAGGCGAACCTGCCTCAACGGAGGAACCCGCCGAGGCGGCGGGAGCGGGAGTGGCGGCGCCCTCCTGCAATCCGGCCACGGGAACGCAGGCGGTAAGGAATCCGGCCAGGGCAACGAGCCAGGCCACAAGGCGCAGACGGGCACCGGTCATGATCGCTCGTATCCATTCCTGTTGAGCTGGCTTACCTCATACCAGTCTCCTGCCACTGGCTCCCCTTGACTACCCCACCCCACTTTCCCTACACTTTTCATAAAGCAGAATCTAAATTCCACAAAGCGGAAACGGTAAGGAAGCCGGAAGCAAGGGAAGATAGATCAAAGCCCCTCCTCGGAAGGACCTACGATGACGTACACAGTGAACTGCTCCATCCTCCTCACGGAGCTTCCCCTGCTCGAGCGCCCCGCTGCCGCAAAGGCAGCAGGCTTTGAGGCCGTCGAGTTCTGGTGGCCCTTCGAAACCTCGGTCCCGGCAGACAGCGAGATCACCAAGTTCGAGAACGCCATCACGGACGCCGGAGTCCAGCTCACGGGCCTGAACTTCAATGCCGGCAACATGCCCGGCGGCGACCGCGGCCTGGTTTCCTGGAAGGGGCGCTGCTCCGAGTTCAAGGACAACATCGACGTCGTGGCCGGCATCGGCGAGCGCCTGGGCTGCAAGGCCTTCAACGCCCTCTACGGCAACCGGCAGGAAGAATTCACTCCGGAGGAGCAGGACGAGCTCGCCGTCAAGAACCTGGCTGCAGCGGCAGAAGGCGTCGCCCGCATCGGCGGCACGGTCCTCCTGGAACCGGTCAGCGGCGCACCCAGGTACCCCCTCCTCAGCGCCGACGACGCACTCAAGGTCATCGCCCGCGTCAAGGCGGAGGCCGGCGTCGGAAACATCAAGCTCCTCGCCGACTTCTACCACCTGGCCGTCAACGGCGACGACGTCCCGGCCGTGATCGAGAACCACGCCAAGGACTTCGGCCACATCCAGATCGCCGACAACCCCGGCCGGGGCGCCCCCGGCACCGGCACACTTCCCCTCGGTGAATGGATCGCCCGCAGCCGCGAACTCGGCTACGAGGGCTACATCGGCCTCGAGTACAAGGAACCGCAGGAGACGGCCTTCAGCTGGGCCATCCGCGACCACGCTTCCCGCTAGGCCTTAGCCGCACAGCAGCAAAGACCACACAAGACTTTCAGGAAAGAGAACCATCATGAGCAACGTTGCAGTCATCGGACTCGGAATCATGGGCCTGCCCATGGCCATCAACCTGGTCAAGGCCGGCCATACCGTCACCGGTTTCAACCGCAGCCAGGACAAGATCGACAAGCTCGTCTCTGAAGGCGGCAAGGGCGCCTCGAGCATCGCTGACGCCGTGAAGGATGCCGACGTCGTCATCACCATGGTGCCGGACTCCCCCGACGTCGAGGGCGTGGTCAGCGGCAAGGACGGCGTCTTCGCAAATGCAAAGCAGGGCACCCTGTGGATCGACGCCTCCAGCATCCGCCCCGACGTCGCCGTCCGCCTCGCGGCAGAGGCCAAGGAAGCAGGCATCCGCCCCCTTGACGCCCCGGTCTCCGGCGGCGAACAGGGCGCCATCGACGCCGTCCTCTCCATCATGGTGGGCGGCGAGAAGGCCGACTTCGACGCCGCCTCGGACGTCCTGAACGCCGTCGGCAAGACCATCGTCCACGTGGGCCCCTCCGGCTCCGGCCAGACCGTCAAGGCAGCCAACCAGCTCATTGTCGCGGTCAACATCGAGGTCCTCGGCGAGGCCATCGCCTTCCTCGAGGCCTACGGCGTGGACACCGACGCAGCCCTCAAGGTCCTCGGCGGCGGCCTTGCCGGCTCCAAGGTCCTGGACCAGAAGGGCCAGAAGATGCTGGACCGCAACTTCGACCCCGGCTTCCGCCTGGCCCTGCACCACAAGGACCTGGGCATCGTCACCTCCGCCGCCCGCGAAGCCAACGTCGCCATCCCGCTCGGCGCCGTCGTCGCACAGCTCGTCGCCGCCACCGTCAACCAGGGCGACGGCGCGCTGGACCACTCCGGACTCTTCAAGCAGGTCCTCCAGCTCAGCGGCCGCAAGTAACCCCGGCAGCAGGCAAACCAGCCCCTCCATAACGGGGCACTTCGACACAGACACGCCGGCCGCCGTCGTCAATTACGACGGCGGCCACCCCCAAAGTGCCCCACGACGGTTCGTGGGCGCACTTCAGCACACCCAAAAACAGACTTCCCAAGCTTTCAAGGAGCACCCAATGAGCAAGATGCGTACCGTTGATGCAGCGGTGGCCATCCTGGAAAAGGAAGGCGCCATCGAGGCGTTCGGCCTGCCAGGCGCTGCCATCAACCCCTTCTACTCCGCAATGCGCGCCCACGGCGGCATCCGCCATACCCTGGCCCGACACGTTGAAGGCGCCAGCCACATGGCCGACGGCTTCAGCCGCGCCAAGGACGGCAACATCGGCATCTGCATCGGCACCTCCGGCCCCGCCGGCACCGACATGATCACCGGCCTCTACGCCGCCTGGGCAGACTCCATCCCCATGCTCTGCATCACCGGCCAGGCCCCCGTGGCCAAGCTGCACAAGGAAGACTTCCAGGCCGTGGACATCGAGTCCATCGCCAAGCCCGTCACCAAGATGGCCATGACCATCCTGGAGCCCGGCCAGGTTCCCGGCGCCTTCCAGAAAGCCTTCCAGCTGATGCGCTCCGGCCGCCCCGGCCCGGTCCTGCTGGACCTGCCCATCGACGTGCAGCTGGCCGAGATCGAGTTCGACATCGACACCTACGAGCCCCTGCCCGTCGAAAAACCCAAGGCCTCCCGCAAGCAGCTGGAAAAGGCCCTGGACATGCTCCTCGCCGCCAAGCACCCGCTGATCGTGGCCGGCGGCGGCATCATCAACGCCGGCGCCTCCGCCCAGCTGGTGGAACTGGCCGAGACCCTGAACGTTCCGGTCATCCCCACGCTGATGGGCTGGGGCACCATCCCGGACGACCACCAGCTGATGGCCGGCATGGTGGGCCTGCAGACCTCCCACCGCTACGGCAACGAGAACTACTTGCAGAGCGACTTCGTGATCGGCATCGGCAACCGCTGGGCCAACCGCCACACCGGCGGCCTGGAGACCTACACGGCCGGCCGGAAGTTCGTGCACATCGACATTGAGCCCACCCAAATCGGCCGCGTGTTCTCGCCGGACCTGGGCATCGCGTCCGACGCCGGCGCGGCGCTGTCGGGGCTGGTTGAGCTCGCCCGTGAGCGCAAGGCGGCCGGGTCCCTGCCGGACTACAGCGCCTGGGTTGCCGAGTGCCAGGACCGCAAGGCCTCCCTGCACCGCAAGACGCACTTCGAGAACATCCCCATCAAGCCGCAGCGCGTGTACGAGGAGATGAACAAGTCCTTCGGCCGCGACACCACCTACGTGTCCACCATCGGCCTGTCCCAGATCGCCGGCGCGCAGATGCTGCACGTCTTCGGCCCGCGCAAGTGGATCAACGCCGGGCAGGCAGGCCCCCTGGGCTGGACCGCCCCGGCAGCCCTCGGCGTCGTGCGCGCCAACCCGGAGCAGACCGTGGTGGCCCTCTCCGGTGACTACGACTTCCAGTTCATGATCGAGGAACTGGCCGTGGGCGCGCAGTTCAACCTGCCGTACATCCACGTGGTGGTGAACAACTCCTACCTGGGCCTGATCCGCCAGTCCCAGCGCGGCTTCAACATGGAACAGAACGTGTCCCTGGCGTTCGACAACGTCAACAGCGCGGACTTGTCCGAAAACGCACGCGGCTACGGCGTGGACCACCTGAAGGTGGCCGAGGGCCTGGGCTGCAAGGCCGTGCGCGTGGAGGATCCCAACGACCTCGCCGCAGCGTTCGACAAGGCCAAGGCGCTCATGGGCGAGTTCCAGGTTCCCGTGGTGGTGGAAGTGATCCTGGAAAAGGTCACCAACATCTCCATGGGCGTGGAGATCAACGCCGTGAACGAGTTCGAGGAACTGGCGGAGACCGCCGCGGACGCCCCCACCGCCATCCTGGCCCTGCAGGCATAACCATGCGCGTGGTTATTGCCCCGGACAAGTTCAAGGGATCGCTCTCCGCTCCGGAAGTCTGCAGCCACCTGGAAAAGGGCCTGCAGCGAGGGGCGGGCGGGAACCTTGAGGTGGTCCGGATTCCGGTGGCCGACGGCGGCGAGGGCACCCTTGACGCCGCCGTCGGCTCCGGTTTCACCCGCCGGAGCGCAACGGTCGCCGGTCCGCTGGGACAACCAGTGGAAGCCGACTTCGCCGTCCGGGGCCACGAAGCCGTCATCGAGATGGCGATGGCGTCCGGGCTCGCGTTGGTGCCAGGCGTGCAAAACGGTGGCCGGCCGGATTCGGCAGCCGCAACCAACGCCACCAGCCTCGGGACCGGCCAGCTCATCCGCGCCGCATTGGATGCCGGCTGCCGCCGGATCATCCTCGGCGTGGGCGGCAGCGCGAACACCGACGGCGGCGCCGGGCTCCTGCAGGGGCTCGGCGCCAGGTTCCTGGACAGCAGGAACAACGAACTGCCACCGGGCGGGGCTGCGCTGGCAAACCTGCACAGCATCGATTTCACCGATTTCGAGCCCCGGCTGGTGGACACCCGCTTTGTGCTGGCATCCGACGTCGACAACCCGCTGCTGGGCGCCCAGGGCGCCGCTGCGGTTTTCGGCCCGCAAAAGGGTGCCACGCAACAAGACGTCGGCATGCTCGACGCCGCCCTGGTCAGGTTTGTCGAAGTCCTGGCCAGGGAAATCGGATTCCGCGCCGTCAAGGCTGCCGAGGCTCCCGGAGCCGGGGCAGCCGGTGGCGTGGGCTACGCCGCCATCGCTGTCCTGGCCGCCACGCGGCGGCCGGGCATCGACGTCGTCCTTGAATTCACCGGGCTGGCGGACCGCCTCGCCGGCGCCGACCTGGTGATCACCGGCGAAGGCAGCCTGGACGAGCAAAGCCTGCTGGGCAAGACCCCCATGGGTGTCGCCCGCGCCGCCGCCGCCCAGGGCGTTCCCGTCGTCGCCGTCTGCGGCCGGACTACCCTGGACCACGGCCAGGCGGCTGCCGCCGGATTCGAGGACATCCACGCTTTGACGGCGCTGGAAAGCGATGTAAACAGGTGCATAGCAGAGGCAGGACCGCTGCTGGAGCAGTTGGGCACCCAGATCAGTGCGGGACTCGCGGCCAACAGGCCCGCCACCGCAAGTACCAAGGAGGACCTCCGTGTCTGAAGAACGTTTTGACCTGGTCATCCGGGGCCGGCGCATCCTCACCACCGCCGGCATCGCACCCCGTGAAGTGGGCGTCCGGAACGGCAGGATCGTGGCCATCGAACCGCTGGGCAACGGCCTGGCCGGTGCTGAAGTCATTGAACTCGCCGACGACGAAACCCTGCTGCCCGGCCTGGTGGACACCCATGTCCACGTCAATGAGCCGGGCCGCACCGAGTGGGAAGGCTTCGCCTCCGCCACCCGGGCAGCGGCGGCCGGCGGCGTGACCACCATCATCGACATGCCGCTGAACTCCGTCCCGCCCACCACCACTGTGGAAAACCTCAAGCTCAAGTGCGAGGTGGCAGAGGACCAGGCGTTCATCGACGTCGGATTCTGGGGCGGCGCCATCCCCGGCAACAAGGCCGACCTGCGCCCCCTGCATGACGAGGGCGTGTTCGGCTTCAAGTGCTTCCTCCTGCACTCGGGCGTGGACGAGTTCCCGCATCTGGACGCGGACGAGATGGAGGAGGACATGGCCGAGCTGAAGTCCTTCGATTCCCTCATGATCGTCCATGCCGAGGACTCGCACGCCATTGACCGCGCCCCGCACCCCGGCGGTGACCACTACCAGACCTTCCTGGCCTCCCGCCCCCGCGGCGCCGAGAACAAGGCGATCGCCGAGGTCATCGAACGGGCCCGCTGGACTGGTGCCCGTGCGCACATCCTGCACCTGTCGTCGTCGGACGCGCTGCCCATGATCGCTTCCGCAAAGCGCGACGGCGTGAAGCTCACCGTTGAAACCTGCCCGCACTACCTCACCCTGATGGCCGAGGAAATTCCGGACGGTGCCACCGCCTACAAGTGCTGCCCGCCCATCCGCGAGGCCTCCAACCGCGAACTGCTGTGGCAGGGCCTGCAGGACGGCACCATCGACTGCATCGTCTCGGACCACTCCCCCTCCACGCTGGACCTGAAGGACCTGGAAAACGGCGACTTCGCCGTGGCCTGGGGCGGAGTCTCCTCGCTGCAGCTGGGCCTGTCCCTGATCTGGACCGAGGCCCGGCACCGCGGGATCCCGCTGGAGCAGGTGGTGTCCTGGATGGCGGCGAAGCCCGCCAGCCTGGCCCGCCTCACGAACAAGGGGCAGCTGGCGCTGGGCTACGACGCGGACTTCGCCATTTTCGCGCCGGACGAGGCGTTCGTGGTGGACGTGTCAAAGCTCAAGCACAAGAACCCGATCACCCCGTACGACGGCAAAGCGCTGTCCGGTGTGGTGCGCAAGACCTTCCTCCGCGGTGCCGCAGTGGACGGCCAGACCCCAACGGGCAGGCTGATCCGCCGCGGCGGCGTCTAGGGACGCGCCATGGCAGTGGAAGTCCACCATCCAAGGACGGCGTACCGTCCGCGGGTGGCCCCACCCAAAGCTGCCGCCCGCGGACTCGCCGTATGGGTGGTCCCGGCCGAAGGAACCAGCCCGGAAATCCTGCGCCACGCCGCCCAAATGGTCCTGGCAAGGGCCCTCGAAACTGCTCCGGAGGCGGAAGTCCACTGGCCTGCCGCCGGAGCCCCCACGTCCGCCGCGGAGGGAGACGCAGCCGACTCCTCTCCGTCTCCTTCCGCGGCGGAGGCAGCCGGCCCGGCACTTTCAAAGGACGACGGCGGCACCCGCCTGCCGCCGTCGGCCGGCCCCGTCAGCCGGGTCGCCGTGGACCTCGCCGCGGACACCGTCCTGCTGGACGGCAGGCCCGTGGCCCTGACCGGAGTCGAATACAAAGTGCTGCGCTACCTGGTGACCCATCTGTCCCGGACGGTGGGCCGCGAGGAACTGCAGGAGTTCCTGGAATCGCTGGATTTTCCCGGCGCCACGGCACGATCCATCGACGTCTACGTGGGCAGGATCCGCAAGAAACTGGGCAACGCCCGCCATGCCGTGGCCACCGTCCGCGGCGGCGGATACCAGTTTGTGCCGGGTCCGCACGCAGCCGTTCGTGGACCGGCGGAATACTGCATATGACGCGCTGGTTTGTATCACTAAGCGGCAACCCGCTTCACTTGATGTTTGGCCATCACTGACCGAGTCTTACAAAGGAACGCCATGAGCCCCACCCTGACCACCAAGCTTCAGCCCGGCACCCCGGCTCCTGAATTCACCCTCCGGGACGCCCAGGGCCGGGAGACCTCCTTGGCCGACTTCCGCGGCAGGAACGTCATTGTCTACTTCTACCCGAAGGCCGCCACCCCCGGCTGCACCACCGAGGCCTGCGACTTCCGGGACAGCCTGGCATCCCTCCAGGGCAAGGGCTACGAGGTTGTAGGCATCTCCCCGGATGCCCAGGAAGCCCTCTCCGGCTTTACCGGCGATTTCTCCCTGACCTTCCCGCTGCTCTCCGACCCCGACCACACTGTTGCCCTGGCCTACGGCGCCTGGGGCGAGAAGCTGGTCCACGGCGAAATCCACGAGGGCATTGTCCGCTCCACGGTTGTGGTGGACCCCGAAGGAAAAGTCACCCTGGCCCAGTACCAGGTGCAGGCCGACGGCCACGTCGCCCGCCTCAAGGAAGCCCTGGGCGTCTAGGACGCGCCATCACCTTCCGCGCCGTTTGACCGGACGCCCTGGCACTTTTTGGCCGGGGCGTTCGGCGTTTAACCGGCCGCCTTCGCCTCTGCCGCCACCTGCGCATAGGAATCCGAGACGCGGCGATAGACCGGCGTCAGGAAGGCCAGCAGGGCGGCCGCGATCATGATGATGCCGCCCGCCAGGAAAACCAGGGCGATGCCCCGCGAGGTGCCCTCGCCCAGCAGCGGGGCCAGCCGCGCCGCGCCGTCTGCGGACCGCGCGTAGGGAATGATCCAGAACTGGGCAATGGGGGCGATCAGGAACGCCGTCACGGGCGCCGCAGCTGACTCGAATGCCATGGCGAAGCCGAAGACCCGGCCCTGCCGCTCCAACGGAACCACCCGCTGGATCACGGTCTGTTCCGCCGCCTCCACGAACGGGACCAGCACCAGGTACAGCCAGATCCCCAGGATGTAAAGCCACGCCCACTCCCGCAGCGTGAACACCGCACCGATCACGCCCATGGCCGCCACCGCAGCCAGCAGGGTCCGCAGGGGATTGGCGCCCAGCCCGAACTTGCCGATCAGGGCCCCGCCGATGATGAACCCGGTGGATCCCACCGCGAAGACGGCGCCCCACATCTCCACGGAAAACATTTCCAGCCCGTACGGATCCATCAGCGCCATGTAGACGCCGCCGATGAAGTTGTTGAACGTGGAAAACAGGATCAGCGCGAACAGCCCCGAGATGGCCAGCACGGCAGCGAGCGAGCCCCGGAGGTCGAACCCGCCGTGCGCGTCGGTTGCAGCGGCCCGCACCTCCTCGGGCATCCGCAGGGTCAGCAGGTGGCCAAAGGCCCCCGCTGTGAGCACCAGGGCGGTGGCAATGGTCCAGCCCATACCCAGCAGCCCCACCGATAATCCGGACAGCAGGGAGGTGACGACGAACATCAGCCCCTGCACCATCCCCACCAGCCCGTTGGCGTTGGCGCGGCGCTCCGGTTCGATGAGGATGGTCACGGTGGTGGAGAGGGCAATGTTCCGCAGGTTCTCCACCACGGCGCCGATCAGGATGACCAGGGTGAAGACCCAGAACCACGGGCCCCCCAGATCCAGCAGGGACGTGGCCGGCGTCAGCAGGAACATCACCCCTGACAGCACGAACATCACCAGCGTGAAGCCGGCAGCAAAGCGGATCACGGCCAGCTTGCGGTACCGGTCCACGAAGGTGCCGAAACTGATGCTGGAGAGTGCAATGAGCAGCATGTACGCGCCGCCCACCACGCCGGTGGCGATCACGTTGCGCGTCTCCAGGTATAGCCAGAACGTCAGGGCGAACCACAGGTAGCTGGTGGTGATGTTGGCCAGGGCGGTGTTGACCAGGATGCCGGTGAAGGTCCGGGAGCGTTCGGCTGGACTGCGCGGGGAGGTGCCGGCGGTATCCGGACCCGCAGCAGCCTTGCCCGGTTCCTGCTGGGTCATGGGTTCCAGTGTAGTGAGGCACCATAATTGCCAACAGGGTGGAAACTAGGCTGATGGGGAGGGCGCTCAACTCCAACCCAACGAGGGAAGGGACGGGCATGGACCACGGGACGGATCAGGAAACCCCGGACGACGGGACGGATCCCCGCCTCCTGCTGCTGTTGGACTCGGTCTTTGGGACAGGCCCCGACGCAACCCTGGAACTCACCGTGGTGGTTGACGGTGCCGTCATTTCGGGGTCGGCTGTGTCGGAGCATTCGTGGACCCAGCGCCAGAATGACCAGGTGCGGATCGGCAGCTGGGCCATCGCCGGGGTTCTCGACTCGTGGGAAGCCGGGGCGGATGCAGCCGATATCCGCACTGGAGGCCAGCCACGGTACATCCATTTCCTGGGGCCAGTCCTGCTTTCCGGAGGTGTCAGGGTGCCCCTCCAGGCAACCAGGGTTGATGTCCGCAAGGTCGCGGCATGGAGCGTCGGCAGGCTACCGGAAGACTAGGATGGCCGCATGGCCATTGAGGTGCACCCGGCGACGAACTTCGAGGACGTGAAGGCAGTGTTGGGGCCCAAGCGGCCTGACGCCACGGTCTGCTGGTGCCTCAGCTACCGGATCCCTTCCAAACAGAACGTTGCCCTCCGTGCTGAAGAGCGCGGGGAGCTGGTCCGGCAGCTGGTGGCTCAGGATCCGCCGCCCGGGGTGGTGGCGTACGACGGCGGCGAACCAGTCGGGTGGGCAGCGGTCCATCCACGTGCGGACACCAGTTTCGCCCGGAACCGAAAAATCCCGCACGTCGACGACCAGGACGCCTGGTCCGTGTGGTGCCTCCGCGTCCGTCCCGGCCACCGCGGCAAAGGTATCTCGCACCATCTCCTGGCCGGCGCCGTGGCCATGGCCCGCTCCCACGGAGCACGCACCATCGAGGGCTATCCCGTAGACAACAAGGGCAGCAAGGTTGACCTCACCATGGCCTACGTGGGCACCCGGAAACTGTTCGAGGACGCAGGCTTCACCAAGGCGGCGGACACCCAATCGGTGCTGAACGGCTTCCCACGGGTACTCATGCGGTTGGAGTTGGCATGACCCGGGCAGTTTTTGAAGCTGTCCTCGCTGAGCTGTCGGCGCTTGAGGACCCACATGTGCGCGGGGCCAATCAAAAGCGCGGGGATGACCACGGCGTCAACCTCGCCCGGCTGCGGGAGATCGCCAGGCGTTTGAAGACCCAGCAGGACCTCGCCCTGGATCTTTGGGCTGCCGGTGACACGGCCGCCCGGCTGCTGGCAGTGTTGATCTGCCGCCCGAAAGACTTTGGTCCGGACGAACTCGACACCATGCTCCGCGAGTCGGGCGCACCCAAACTGCAGGACTGGCTGGTGAACTACGTGGTCAAAAAGACTCCTCACGCCGAGGCACTGCGGCTCGCCTGGATGGCTGATCCCGACGAACGGGTGGCAAGTGCCGGGTGGGAGCTGACCGCCGACCGGGTGGCCAGGAAACCCGATGGACTGGATCTGCCGGGCCTCCTGGACACCATTGAAGCGCAGATGAAGGACGCTCCGGGCCGGCTGCAGTGGTCAATGAACACCACCCTCGCACGGATTGGCATTGGACACGCTGATCTCCGGGTCCGGGCCCTGGACATCGGCGAGCGCCTGGGCGTCCTGAAGTACTACCCCACGCCGCCCAATTGCACGTCGCCGTACGCGCCTGCATGGATCAACGAGATGGTCAGCCGGCAGCAGCGGGCTTGACCGGCAGTACACCCGAGCCGGGACGTGACGGGCTGGCGGGTGGCTACTTCCGCCGCCAGTATTTGCCCCAGTCGACTTCCATGGCCCACAGCGCCAGAAGCAGCGCGTCCATGGTCATCAGCCCTGCCAAAAGGTACGCCCAACCCGCCAAAGCACCCACTGCAATCTCCTGACTATCCCCAGCCAATCGATTGCTGCTAAGTGTGGCACCTAGAGCGCCGGGACGGAATGCCCTCCACCCGCAGTTTTAAAAAGCACGCCCAACCTGTGGTGTGCCTCGGTCTCCAGCTTGAGCCGGCGGGTCAGTTTCTCCACGTGCCGCGACATCTCCTCCCCCACCGGGAGCCGGTCCCCCGGCCAGCTGGACGCTTCCCGTGATTCCGCGAGCGCGTGCTCCAGTTCCCTGGACGCTGCCCGCACTTTGCGTGAATGGAAGTAAAGGCGGAGCAATGCTTTCGCCTTGTCCGCACCGTTCCTTTTTACGTGTTCCATTGGCTTCCCCGCCTTCCGCAAGCCGTGCAGCCCCCAAGCGGCCGTCGTCGTACCGTCTCTTGTGGAAGCTGCTACGTTCCTTCGAGTGTGACCGGCGTTCCTCAACGTCCCGGCAAGCAGATGCCAAGATTTCCGCAAGATCTGCTGAGTGGCCATAAGGAGGGGCGGAAATGGACCCATACAACGGTGCTGTCAGCGAAGTCACGAAAGCCGTGGAGCGCACGACATGCCCTGTGCGCCTTAATACTGTAGAAGTAGAGCTATGGTCTCTCCCCCTGAAATCCGCCGTGCCGTGGTCATTGAAGATGACCCGGACATCCGAGGGCTGCTGGTCCGCGTCCTGGTCAAGCAGGGCTTCGACGTCACCCAGGCCGGTGCAGGGTTGCCGGGCGTGGAGGAGGTCCGCCGCACCAAGCCGGACCTGGTGACTCTGGACCTGAACCTGCCGGACCTTGACGGGCTGGAGGTGTGCAAGCTCCTGCGGGAATTCTCTGACGCATTCATCGTGATGCTCACCGCCCGTGCGGACGAACTCGACAAGCTGACCGGCCTGGACAACGGCGCCGACGAATACATCAGCAAACCGTTCAGCCCCCGGGAACTGCAGTCCCGCATCAATGCCCTGTTCCGGCGCCGTCCCTCGGCTGCAGCCGAATCCGCGGCCCGGGGCGAGCTGGAACGCGCCACCGAAGTGCAGCAAAGCCTCCTGCCCAAGGAAGATATCCGGGTTGACGGTTACGACGTCGCCGGCCTCTTCCGCCCGTCCCGCAGCGTGGGCGGGGACTTCTACGACTGGTACCAGACGCCCGACGGGCTGCACCTTACCTTTGCCGATGCCATGGGCAAGGGCATGGGCGCAGCGCTGATCGCGGCAACAGTCCGGGCAGTGATGCGCTCCACCGGCCTGCGGCAGGACCTGGACGCCGGGTTCGCGGCCGCCAGCAAGGCGATCGCCGCGGACCTGGACTCCTCCAATTCCTTCGTCACCCTGTTCCACGCCCGCCTTGACGCGGCCTCCGGCAAGGTGAGCTATGTCGACGCCGGGCACGGCCTTGCGCTGCACGTCCAGCCAAGCGGCCCGGCAGACCGCCTCCCCTCGGCAGGACCGCCGGTTGGCGCCTGGCCGGGAACCCAGTGGCCGCAGGCGGACCTGGAACTCGCCCCCGGCGATTCGCTGGTGGTGGTCAGCGACGGAGTGCTGGATGTTTTCGGAACCGTGGAGGACTTCGCCGACGCGGTGCAGCAGGCAACCCAGTCCGCAGGTTCGGCGCAGGAAGCCAGCACCTCCATCCTTGGCCTCGCCCCCGCCGAGACGGCCGAAGACGATGTCACGGTGGTTGTGGTCCGGCGCCTGCCCCTGGAAGCCGCGGCGTGACCCGTTTCTGGACCCGGTTGGTGGTTGTCCTCACCGTCCTGACCGGCCTGAATTACATCGCGTGGCGCTGGATGGCGTCCCTGAACTGGGAGGCGTGGTGGATCGCCCTGCCCCTGGTGGTGGCGGAAACCTACAGCCTCATCGACGTCATGCTCTTCGGCATGACCGTGTGGAAACTGAAGATCCGCAAGGGCGCTCCCGCGCCGCCGCACGATGCGACCGTGGACGTCTTCATCACCACTTACAACGAAGACCTGGACATGGTCCTCACCACTGCGCTCGCGGCTCAGAAGATCCGGCACCCGCACAGCACCTGGATCCTGGACGACGGAGCCCGGCCCGAGCTCCAGGCCCTGGCTGAACAGCATGGCCTGGGCTACGTGACCCGCAGCGGGGACTGGACCAAGGACCTCCCCCGCCACGCCAAGGCCGGCAACCTGAACAACGCCCTCATGGTCACCCACGGCGAGTTCCTGCTGATCCTGGACGCGGACCAGATCCCCGAGCCGGACATCCTGGAGAAAACGCTGGGCTACTTCAACAACCGCCGGGTGGCCCTGGTCCAGACACCGCAGTACTTCAGCAACGTCCCCGCCGATGATCCGCTCGGCAGCCAGGCGCCGCTGTTCTACGGCCCCATTCAGCAGGGCAAGGACGGCTGGAACGCCGCCTTCTTCTGCGGTTCCAACGCCATCCTGCGCCGTGAGGCCCTGATGCAGCTGGGCCTGGTGGGGTACGTCAAGGAAACCGAGAAGAGCATCCGCCGCGCCCTGGCCGCCTCCCGTGCAGCCATCAAGCAGGCCCGCAAGTCAGCGGACGTGGACTCACCCCTGGTGGCGGAGGTCCTGGACGAGGTGGAGGCAGCCACCCGCGAAGCCCAGGAGGAAGTGGACGCCGGCAGGCCCCTCGGCGAGGTCACGTACCGGGTCCGCCGCCGGGTGGATGCCGCCGTGCAGACCCTGGTCCAGGCCGACGTCGCCGCACTGCAGGCGGACCTCGAAGAGATCGCCGCCATGGAACTGGCCCACGTGGGCGAGTCCGGCGTCCCGGTGGTGGCTGACGACGCCGTCCAGCGCATGTCCGCCCGCGACTGGTCCCCGCTGGGCGCCCTGGAATCCGTCCAAGCCGTCCTGGATGCCCTGACGGTGGAACGAAGCGACGAAGCCCAGCCGGTGATGCCGCTGGCCACCATCTCCGTCACCGAGGACATGGCCACCGCCATGCGCATGCACGCCATGGGCTGGGAGAGCGTCTACCACCACGAGATCCTGGCCTACGGCCTGGCGCCCGAGGACATCGCCACCATGCTCACCCAGCGCCTCCGCTGGGCGCAGGGCACCATCCAGGTGCTGCTCCGCGAAAACCCTCTGGTCCAGAAGGGCCTCAAGCTGGGCCAGCGCCTGATGTACTTCGCCACCATGTGGACCTACCTCAGCGGGTTCGCGGCGGTCATCTACTTCGCGGCCCCCATCATCTACCTGCTGCTGGGCATCCTGCCGGTCAGCAGCCTGAGCTGGGACTTCTTCATCCGCTTCATCCCGTTCATGGTGGTCAACCAGCTGCTGTTCGCCGTGGCCGGCCGCGGCATCCCCACCTGGCGCGGGCAGCAGTACAGCCTGGCGCTGTTCCCCACCTGGATCAAGGCATGCACGACGGCGGCCCGCAACGTATGGTTCGGCCGTCCCCTTGGGTTTGCGGTCACCCCCAAGGCGCGCCAAAGCGGCGGACCCAGCTGGAGCCTCATCCGGCCCCAGATCGTGGTGTCCATCCTGCTGGCCGTGGCCGCCGCCGTCGGAATCATCCGCCTGGCCACGGGACTGGCGGAACCTCTGGGCACCCTGGTCAACGTTGTTTGGGTGGTCTTTGACCTGGTGGTCATGAGCATCCTGGTCCGCGCCGTGCTCTACAAGGGGTACGAACCGGCCGCAGAACCTGCAAACAGAGAGGAACCCTGATGGAGTTCAGTTACGAGGTCAAAGATTCCTACGCCGAGGTCAAGGCGGACGGGCGGCTCAACATGGTCTCCGCGCCCAAGCTGCGCGAATTCGTTACGGACGTCATTGCCGGTGGCTCCAACCGGATCGTGGTGAACCTGGAAAGCACCGCCTTCATGGACTCCTCCGGGCTGGGCGCGCTGATCGGCTGCCTCAAGGCGGCCCGCCAGGCAGGCGGGGACCTCCGGATCGCCGCGGTGCAGCCACAGGTGAACATGGTCTTGAAGCTGACCAGCATGGACAAGGTCCTCACGGCCTACGCCACGGCTGAAGAGGCGTTCAGCAATGACTGAGGTCCTGGCCTCGCGCAGCTTCCGGGGGCCCGCTGCCGAGGACGCCATTGAGTCGGTCCACAACGACCTGGACAGCCTCTGGCTGGACGTTCCGTTCGTCAATGACATGGACCAGATGACGTTTACGACGGCGGTCATTGAGTCCGCGTCCAACATCGTCCAGCACGCGCAGCCCGCCGGTGACCGGGAAGTGGAACTTGGGGTGGAGACCACCGTGCAGCCCGCACTGCTCCAGGCCCGGGTGAGCGCCTACTACGCCAAGCCGCCGTTCGGCCCCATGGAGCCGGCCACGCCGGGCGACGACGCCGAGTCCGGACGGGGCCTGGCGCTGATCGAGGCGCTGGTCACCACGGTCACCTTCGAGCGCCAGGGCGCCACCAACACCTGGGTGTTGTCCAGGACGTCCTCCCAGGATTAGGACTCTCCCGGCTGGGGCTGGTGGTTGTTGAACCGACATGACTGAAGCTGCGACGTCACCGCTTGACACCTCCCCGTGGCTGCTCTTGAATATTAACGTATGCTGAAATAACAGTTCCATGATGCGGAAGCCCTGTTGATGGTGATCCATAAACGGGCGCCGGGCTCTCCGGCATCCGCATAGCCGTCACCATGGATGCCAGCATGACCATCGAGGAAGACGCCAGCATGAAGCTTGCCGAATTCAACGCCGCCGGTTCCGCTGCGGCCCAGGCCACCCTCCGGCCCTGCATCGACGTCAGCCGCTGGGTGGAGGCGGTGGCGGCAGCACGGCCGTTCAGCAGCCGTAACCAGCTGCTGGAGTTCGCCGCCCAGGCAGCAAATCCCTTCACCCGCGCAGAGGTTGAAGCCGCCATGGCCCATCATCCCAGGATCGGGGAACGTCCGACGGCGGCCAGCACCGAAGCGTCCATGTCCCGTTCCGAGCAGGCCGGGGTGGACCCCGCGGATGCTGCGGCGGCCGAGGCCCTGGCCCGGGGGAACCGCGAGTATGAGGAGAAGTTCGGCCGGGTCTTCCTGATCCGGGCCGCCGGCCGCACCGCCCCGGAGATCCTGCGGGCCCTGAACCAGCGGCTCACCAACTCCCCCGGCCAAGAAGACACCATCGTGGCCCAGCAGCTGCGCGAGATCGCCGTACTGCGGCTTGAAGGACTGATCAGCGAATGAGCGTTTCCCACGTCACCACCCACATCCTTGACACCGGTGCCGGGCGCCCGGCGGCGGGGGTCGCCGTCGTCCTTTTGAAGAACGACGGCGGCACCTGGCAAGAGCTGGCGGCGTCCAGCACGGATGCGGACGGCCGGGCGAAGGACCTGGGGCCGGAGCAGCTGGAACCCGGGCACTACAAGCTGAACTTCGCCACGGGCAAGTACTACGCCGGACTGGGGACGGCAACGTTCTTCCCCGAGGTGGACCTGGTCTTCGAAGTCACCGGCCCCGAGCATTACCACGTGCCCCTGCTCCTGAGCCCGTTCGCCTACTCCACCTACCGCGGCAGCTAAGCTCCAACTCGCGGGCCTCAGCATCAATCGCGTAACCCAATGTCAAGGCCGTCACAGTTCCCGGCATAGGATCAGGAAGTATGGCTTCGAAGAGAGATCCTGAATCCGATATCGATGCCGACGGCGGCCAGTCCGGCGGGGTGCAGTCCGTGGAGCGCGCCCTGACGGTCCTGGAAATCCTGGCCCGGGAGGGGCATGCCGGGGTGAGCGAGATCGCCGAGGAGATGGGGATCCATAAATCCACCGTGTCGCGGCTGATCGGGTCCCTGGTAAGCCGGGAGATGGTCCATCAGAACACGGAGCGCGGAAAGTACCAGCTCGGGTTTGGCATCCTGCGCCTGGCCAGCTCCATTCCCGGGCGGCTCAGCCTGGTCCACGAGGCACGGCCCGTCCTGGAAAGCCTGGCGGAGGAATTCAAGGAAACCGTCAACCTCGCCGTCCTGCGTTCAAACTACGCGGTGAACGTGGACCAGGCCATGGGCCCCTCCACGCTGGCCACCTACGACTGGGTGGGAAGCCTGACACCGCTGCACGCCACGTCCAGCGGAAAAGTCCTCCTGGCCGCCCTGGATGCCGGCGAAAGGGACCGCATCCTGAAGGAGGCCGGGCTGGGGGAACGCACTTCCCGGACCATCACCAGCCGCAAGGAACTCGACGCACAGCTGCTCGAGGTGGCTGCCAAGGGGTACGCCGTGGTGCGCGAGGAGTTCGAGATTGGCCTCAATGCAGTTGCGGTGCCCGTCTACAACCACCAGGGTGAGGTTCTTGGCGCCCTCAGCATCTCAGGCCCGGCCTTCCGCTTCGACCCCGAGCAGACTCCGGGCCTGCTGGAGAAGCTCAAGGAAGCCGGACTCAAGGTCAGTGCCAACATGGGCTACACGCACCGCTGAGGACGGACGCCGGCAGCGCTCAAAGATCCTCGTCGAGCCGGCTGGTGAGGATCCGGTTGGCGTTGACCTGCAGGATGTCGAGCGACTCCTGGATCAGGGGTGAGGCGATGCTGCCCCTGCGCACCGCGGCCACAATGCGGCGCGTGGGTTTTGCCTTCCCGGTGATGCGCAGCCGAACCACATTTTCGGCACCGTGCAACGGTGCCAGCCGGGGCAACAGCCCGACGCCCAGCCCCGCACCGACGAATGCGATGTGGGTTTCCCATTCAACGGCCTCATGGGCAATCCGCGGTGTCACCCCAACTGCCGTGAACGCCGCGGTGAAGAGCGAATGGTAAGTGGAACCGGCGGCCTCCGTAATCCATGGTTCCGACGCCAGCTCTTCAAGCGTCGCTGTTCCCCGTGAGGCCAAGGGATGGTCACCGGGAATGATCACGTCCAGCGGATCATCGAGCAGGACTTTCTGCTCGAAGCGCGGGTCATCCTCGCCATAACTGCCGGACTGCATGGCAACAATGACTGCAAGGTCGATTCGTTCCGCAACCAACAAGTCGAAGCAGCGGGCCGGATCAGCCTCCAGAACCTGTACCTCCAGCATGGGGCGTGTTGAGCGCAGAGTGGCGGCCAGCGGCGCGAGCAAGTGGGCGGCTGCAGAGGAGAATCCACCGAGGCCAAAGTGGGACTGCACCTGGTCGCCGGCCTCCATGGCTGCGGCGCGCAGCCTCTCCCACTCGGCAATAAGGGGATCCGTGCCCGCCACGAGAAAACGTCCCGTGGCGGTAAGCCGCAAGCCCCGGCCGTCTTTCGTCAGCAGCTGCATTCCAAGCACGCGCTGGAGCTCCCGCAATTGAGCGGAGACGGCGGAGGCAGAGTAGCCGGTAAGTTCCGCGGTGGCGCCGATGGTGCCACAGCGGGCAAACACCCGGAGAGTGATGAGCCGCGGATCGATCATGCACCTATTCTGCATGGTTATCTTCAAAATCTCGCGCTTTTGTTGCACCGCCTGTGACCCTAATCTCATCACTACAAGTACTTTGACCCTGCCGCCAGCACCCGTGGTCAACACGCAACACCCACTACCCATGCCTCCCGGGAGGAAGCCCATGACTGCTTCAGTGAACGTCCCCCTCAATTCACGCGGAAAACTCGCTGCCTCATTGCCTGCCGAGCAACTGGCAGAGATCACCGCCCTGTTTGAGTTCCGGCGCACCGGCTACTCCCTCGATGCCCCCTTCTACACCGATCGTTCGATCTTCAACATCGACATGGAGGCGATCTTCGGCCAGCACTGGATCTTTGCCGCCAGCACCGCCGAACTGCCGGAGCCGGGCGACTACGTCACCGTTGACTACGGGCCCTACTCCCTGATTGTGCTGCGGAACGACGACGGCGGCGTGAACGTCCTGCACAACGTATGCCGCCACCGCGGCGCCCGCGTTCTCACCGAAGCTGCCGGGTCAACCGGAAACCTTGTCTGCGGCTACCACTCCTGGACCTATTCCCCGGAGGGCAACCTGATCCATGCCTCCGCGCCGGGGGAAACGAAGTTCGACAAGAGCTGCTTTGGCCTCAAGCGCGCCCACGGCCGTGAGGTCGCCGGCCTGATCTTCGTCTGCCTTGCGGATGAACCGCCGGCAGACTTCGACGAAACCGCAAAGATCTTCGAGCCCTACCTGGCGCCCCACGATCTCTCGAAGACAAAGGTCGCCTACCAGCAGAACATCATCGAAGAGGGCAACTGGAAGCTCGTCATGGAGAACAACCGTGAGTGCTACCACTGCGACGGCCACCCTGAGCTCGCCTGCTCCCTCTTCCCGACCTGGGGCCTGACGGAAGGCCTGATCCCGGCGCACCTTGAGGAGGTGTGGGACCGTAACAAGCAAGCCGAGGCCTCGCTCGAGGAGCGTTGCCGCCGCTACGGCCTTCCCTACGAGGTGGTGGAGCAGCTGGACACGCGCATCGCGGGAATCCGCATTTCACGGGAACCCCTCGATGGCGAGGGTGAATCCTTCTCCGCTGACGGGCGGAGGCTTTCCAAGAAGCTGCTCGGTGACTTGCCCGACTTCCGCCTTGGCCGCTGCTCAATGCACCTGCAGCCCAACAGCTGGTTCCATTTCCTCGGCGACCACGTCATCACGTTCGGTGTCTTCCCCATCAACGAACACCAGAGCCTGGTACGCACCACGTGGCTGGTGGCTGACGACGCCGTGGAAGGCGTCGACTACGACCTGGAGAAGCTCACCTACACCTGGAAGCAGACGAACCTGCAGGACAAGGCGTTCGTGGAGCTGTGCCAGCAGGGTGCCGGCAGCCCCGCCTATGAGCCCGGTCCCTACATGAAGAGCGAATACCAGGTGGAGGCGTTCATCAACTGGTACGTGCAGCGCGTGCAGGAGCACTTGGCATGATTGAACTCCTCACCGAAACGGCAATCCAGGAACCACAGCGAATCCGCGGTCTGGAGATGCCGTGGAACAGGGTGATGGGAAGCCCGGAGACACCCGCCCGGGCAGCCCGCGCATTGGGGCCATGGCACCCCCAGGAGTTCATGGCCGAATGCGTCGAGACTGTTCCCGAGGCCGGTGCCATGATGACCTTCGTGTTCCGCCGCTGTGACGGTGCACCCCTTGCATTCCGTGCGGGCCAGTACGTGAACGTTGCATTTCCGGTCAATGGCGAAGACCAGGAGCCGGTAGACCGCAGCTACTCGCTGTCCAGCTCACCCACCCAGCCGTGGACCTTCAGCATCACCGTCAAGTGCGACCCCACAGGACTGGTCTCGCCCTGGGTGCACGAGAACGTCAGACCCGGCACCATCCTTGAGATGCTGGGACCGGTGGGAGCCTTCCACCTGCCCGACGCTGACCGGCGGGCACGGTATCTCCTGCTTGCCGCCGGCGCAGGCATCACTCCGGTCATGTCCATGGTCCGGACCATCCACTCACTGCCCGGGCACGCCGATGTTGTTGTGCTTTACCACGGCTCGGATGCCGGCGGCTTTGCCTTCCACCGGGAGCTGGCCTATATCGCCTCCGTGGACTCTCGTTTCAAGGTCCACTACTCCCTGGGCGACCGCAGCGTACCGGAGCGGTGGGAAGGGCTTAGAGGAAGGCTGACGGCGGCCATGCTCGAGGAGGTGGCCCCCGATGCCAACGGCCGCCAGGTGTACGCCTGTGGTCCCGAGGGCTACTTGAACACCGCCACCGAGCTCCTCCAAAAGGTCGGCGTCGATGACACTTCCATCTACATGGAGTTCTTCTCGGGAGACCGCCAGACGCTCCTTGAATACCAGGCGGAGGTGGCGCTGGCAACGGACATTGCAGAGGAAATCGCCGAGGAAATCGCTGATTCCGCCGAGGACTACTTTGAAGGCCAGCCCGCAGCGTTCGGGCTCTACGAGCCCGGCTACGACGCCGACGGGACCCTGGAGGCCTCGGGGCTGCCACTGGAAATCAGTGACCCGGAAGCACCCGGCTCCGACCCCGCCGTCGACAGCCCGGGCATGGAGCCGGAAGCCGGTTCCCCGGATGCCTCAAGCTTCGACACCGTGGGAACAGGCAGCCTCACCATGTCCTTCATGCGTACCGGCATCAATGTCCGGATCGACCCCACCGAGCACATTCTCGAAGTGGCCCAGCGTGCGGGCGTCAGGATTGGCGCGAACTGCAAGGAAGGCATGTGCGGCTCCTGCAAGGTCGTCAAGCTTTCAGGGGAGGTCGAAATGAACCACCAGGGCGGGATCCGGGCGCGGGAAATCTCTGCAGGCAAGTTCTTGCCCTGCTGCTCCACGGCCCAGACGGACCTGGTGATAGATGCCTAGCACTTGTTCAACCCAGGAAGACCCATCTTCCGCCCGGCTCGGGGACGCCGGAGTACAACTCAGCCCATGAATTCAAACCAAAGGACTTGACATGGCTTTGAACAGCGACATCCGCCCGGATGCCCAACCCCACCTTGAGCTGGAGGAGCCCAACCTCGTTTCCGCAACGGAGAACCCTCCTTCCTCCCACGAACCACATGACGTGGAGGACACCCAGCAGATCATGCAGGAACTCCGCCAGACCAAGGCCGAACACGCTGTGGCACAACGGCGGAACCGCAAACTCACCCTCGACAAGGCCACCTTTGGCATCACAGGCGTCCTGGCACTGGCCTTCGTTGCCTGGGGCTTCCTGGGCCGGGACAGCCTGGCCGCCACGTCAACAGCCGCCCTCGGGTGGGTGATGGAATACACCGGCTGGCTCTTTATGGTCCTGGCCTCGCTGTTCGTTGTTTTCGTCCTCTGGCTGGCCTTAGGCAAGTGGGGCAACATTCCCCTCGGCAAGGACGGTGAGAAGCCCGAGTTCCGGACCGTGTCATGGATTGCCATGATGTTTGCGGCCGGCATGGGCATCGGCCTCATGTTCTACGGTGTGGCCGAGCCGCTCTACCACTACATCTCCCCGCCGCCCGGAACGGTGGACGGCCGCACTCCTGCCGCAATCCAGACAGCCATGGCCACCTCCATCTTCCACTGGACCCTTCATCCCTGGGCCATGTACGCCGTCGTTGGAATCGCCATGGCCTACGGCACCTACCGCCTGGGCCGCCGGCAGCTGATCTCCGCTGCCTTTACCTCACTCTTCGGGCTCCGGGCCGTGGAAGGCCCCGCCGGGAAGTTCATCAACATCCTGGCCATCTTCGCCACCCTCTTCGGCACCGCCGCATCCCTGGGCCTCGGCGCCCTCCAGATCGGCAGCGGCCTGACCTCGAACGGCTGGGTCGGGGAAATCGGCACCCCGGTCCTGGTGGCCATCGTTGCCATCCTGACCGCGTGCTTTGTGGCTTCGGCCGTTTCCGGCATCAGCAGGGGCATCCAATGGTTGTCCAACATCAACATGGTGCTGGCCGTGGTCCTGGCGCTCATCGTCTTCATTGCCGGGCCTACCCTGTTCATCCTGAACCTCATCCCTGCCGCCGTGGGGGACTACGCGAGGGACCTCGCGGAAATGTCCTCCCGCACCGAGGCGGTAGGTGATGAAGCCCTGCGCAAATGGATGTCCGGCTGGACCATCTTCTACTGGGCCTGGTGGGTCTCCTGGACACCGTTCGTGGGAATGTTCATCGCCCGCATCAGCCGCGGCCGCACCATCCGCCAGTTCGTCACCGGCGTCCTGCTGGTTCCCAGCATCGTCAGCGTCATCTGGTTCGGCATCTTTGGCGGCACGGCCTTCCACATCCAGCAGGAAGCGGACAAGGCGGGAACGCCGGGAATGGTGACCACCACCAACGGGGTCCCGAGCATCGACTTCGACGGTGCACTGTTCGACCTGGTGAAGAACATGTCCATGCCGGCCTGGCTGACCGCGGCCGTCATCGTCCTGGCCATGGTTCTGGTGGCCATCTTCTTCATCACCGGAGCCGACTCGGCGTCGATCATCATGGCCTCCCTGAGCTCCAACGGCGCCGCCGATCCCAAGCGCGGCCTGGTCATCTTCTGGGGGCTCCTCACCGGCGCCGTGGCAGCGGTCATGCTGCTGGCCGGCGGCGACGAGCCATCGGAAGCGCTCTCCGGCCTCCAGCGCATCACCATCGTGGCGGCCCTGCCGTTCGTGCTGGTCATGCTGCTGCTGTGCTTCGCACTGGTCAAGGACCTGCGCCGCGATCCGCTCTCCCTGCGGCGCCGCCTGGCCGACTCCGTGGTGGAGCGTGCCATCCGCACAGGCGTGGACCAGCACGGCGGCGCCCAGTTCGACCTCGTTACCAAACATCAATGTGATCAGCGCTGTCCCGACGACGGCCGCTGCGCGGCTTCCTCCGCTGACACCCAAGCCCACGCAAAGAACCAGGAGTAGACCATGACCACAGTCCTTGAGGGCCGCCCCACCGCTAACGTGACGGCGGAAGCAGGCGCCGTCGCCGGCGTCCGCAGCACCGACACGGCACAGTACGTCCTTACGCTTGCGTGCCCGGAGCGCCCCGGAATCGTCCGGGCCATCACCGCATTCCTCGCTGACCGCGGCTTCGACATCGTTGAACACCAGCAGTTCGATGACCACATGAGCGGCAAGCTCTACCTGCGCACGGCCTTCACCCCGGGAGACAAGGAAGTTTCCCCGGAAGGACTCAGCGCTGAATTTGCCGCCGTTGCCGACGAATTCGGCATGGAGTTCACCATCCACGACGGCCGCCCGCAGCGCGTGCTGGTGATGGTTTCAAAGTTCGGCCACTGCCTCAACGACCTGATCTTCCGCTGGCGCGCCGGCAGCCTGGGTGCGGAGATCGCCGTCGTGGTGTCCAACCACGAGGACCTCCGTCCCATGGCGGAAGCCGCCGGCCTGCCGTTCATCCACGTCCCCGTCACCGCGGACACCAAGCCCCAGGCCGAGGCGCGACTGCTGGAACTGGTTGAGGAGTACCAGGCAGACCTGGTGGTCCTGGCCCGCTACATGCAGGTACTCTCGGACGGCCTCAGCAAGACCCTTCGCGGCCGCGCCATCAACATCCACCATTCCTTCCTGCCGGGGTTCAAGGGCGCCAAGCCTTACCACCAGGCCTATGACCGCGGCGTGAAGCTGATCGGAGCCACCGCGCACTACGTCACCGCGGACCTGGACGAGGGCCCGATCATCGAGCAGGAAGTGTTCCGCGTGGACCACAGCCTGGACCCGAACGCCCTGGTCACGGTAGGCAGGGACGCCGAATCCCAGGCTCTGTCCCGCGCAGTCAAGTGGCACTGCCAGCACCGGGTCCTGCTCAACAACACCCGCACCGTCGTCTTCCGCTAACGCCAACGCCCGCCAAGCAAAACAGGAGAAACAACACCCATGAGCGCATCACCACGCGTTGTCATTATCGGCGCCGGCATTGTCGGAACCAACCTTGCCGACGAACTCACTGCCCGAGGCTGGACCAACATCACGGTGGTGGAACAGGGACCGCTGGAACTTGCCGGCGGCTCCACGTCGCACGCGCCGGGCCTGGTATTCCAGAACAACCAGTCACGGACCATGACCGAATTCGCCACCTACACGGTGAACAAGCTTCTGGCCCTGAGCAAGGACGGCGAGTCCTGCTTCAACCAGGTGGGCGGCCTGGAGCTGGCCACCACCCCCGAACGACTGGCCGATCTCCACCGCAAGATGGGCGTGATGACCTCCTGGGGCGTCGAAAGCCGGATCGTCGACGCCGACGAATGCGAAAAGATCTACCCCCTCCTGAACACCGGCAAGCTCACCGGCGGGCGCGAAGTCCTGGGCGGCCTGCTCATCCCCACCGACGGCCTGGCCCTGGCCGCCCGTGCGGTGCAGCTGCTGATCGAGCGCTCCACCGAGGCCGGCGTGACCTACCTCGGCTCCACCACGGTGACCGGCATCGCCCAGGAGGGCGGCAAGGTGACCGGCGTCGAAACGGACAACGGACTGATCCCGGCGGACATCGTGGTGTCGTGCGCAGGCTTCTGGGGCCGTGAACTCGGCAGGATGGTGGGGCTGGAAGTCCCGCTGCTGCCGCTGGCCCACCAGTACGCCATCAGCACCCCGCTGACCGAACTCCAGGGCGTCAACGAACTCCCCAATGGAGCCAGCAAGCCCATCCTGCGCTTCCAGGACAAGGACCTGTACTACCGCGAATGGGGCGACCGCATCGGCATCGGCAGCTACGCCCACCGTCCCATGCCGGTGGACATGTCCGCCCTGCCGAAGGTCCCCGCAGAGGAAATGTCGGACCACCGCATGCCCTCCCGCCTGGAGTTCACCCTGGAAGACTTCCTGCCCGCCTGGGAGGACAGCCAGGACCTGCTGCCGGCGCTGCGCAGCTCGGAGATCCAGGACGGCTTCAACGGCATCTTCTCCTTCACCCCGGACGGCGGCCCGCTCATGGGCGAGGCGCCGGACCTGGAAGGCTTCTTCGTGGCCGAAGCCGTTTGGGTTACGCACTCCGCGGGTGTCGCGAAAGCCATGGCCGAGCTCCTCGTGGACGGCCGGCCGCAGACGGACCTGCACGGCTGCGAGCTCACCCGCTTCGAGAAGGTCCAGACCTCCGACGCGTACGTCAGCGAAACCTCACAGCAGAACTTTGTGGAGATCTACGACGTGATGCACCCGCTGCAGCCCCGCGAATCCCCGCGGGACCTGCGGGTGAGCCCGTTCAATGTCCGGCAGAAGGAGCTGGGGGCGTTCTTCCTGGAGTCCGCCGGCTGGGAGCGCCCGCACTGGTTCGAGGCCAACCGCGGCCTGCTCGAAGAGCTTCCTGCCGAATGGCAGGCGCCGGAGCGCGACTCCTGGTCCGCCCTGTTCTCCTCCCCCATTTCCGCAGCCGAAGCGTGGAAGACGCGCACCGCCGTCGGACTTTACGACATGACGCCCCTGAAGCGGCTGTCCGTGGTGGGCCCGGGCGCGCAGGCTCTGCTGCACCGGCTCAGCACGGGCAACATTGCCAAGAAGCCCGGTGCCGTAACGTACTGCCTGCTGCTGGAGCACGACGGCGGCATCCGCAGTGACGTGACCGTCGCGCGGCTGGCGGAGGAGGACTTCCAGCTGGGCGTCAACAGCAACGTCGACTTCGACTACCTCCGGGTGGAGGCCCGGAAGCAGTCCGCCGCCGATCCCTCCCAGTGGGTGCATGTCACAGACATCACCGGCAGCACCTGCTGCATCGGCCTGTGGGGGCCGCTGGCCCGCGAGGTGATCGGCAAGGTCAGCTCCGACGACCTGACCAACGACGGCCTGAAGTACTTCCGCACCAAGGAAATCTCGGTTGGCGGCATCCCCGTCACGGCCATGCGCCTGTCCTACGTGGGTGAGCTCGGCTGGGAGCTCTACACCACGGCGGAGTACGGGCTTAAGCTGTGGGACCTGCTGTTCGAGGCAGGCCAGGAGCACGGCATCATTGCCGCCGGCCGCGGAGCGTTCAACAGCATGCGCCTTGAGAAGGGCTACCGGCTGTGGGGCACGGACATGACGTCCGAGCACCACCCGTACCAGGCCGGCCTGGGCTTCTCGGTGGCTAAGGACAAGACCGGGTTCGTGGGGGCGGAAGCCCTGGCGGCCCTGCGGGAACAGCCCGCCGCCAAGACCCTGCGCTGCCTGACGGTCGACGACGGGACGTCCATTGTGCTGGGCAGGGAACCGGTGTACGTGGCAGGGGAAGCCGCGGGCTACGTGACCAGCGCGGCGTACGGCTACACAGTGCGCAAGCCGATCGCCTACGCCTGGCTGCCCTCTTCGGTGTCTGAAGGCGACAGCGTGGAGATCGAGTACTTCGGCACCCGCATCGCCGCCACTGTCACCGCTGAACCGCTGTTCGATCCGGGCATGGAGCGCATCCGCGGCTGAGCCGCACCATTAGGGGTGGTTGGGCCTGCTTGAGACCGGCAGGCCCAACCACCCTTTTTCGTCCCCCGGGATGGCATTTAGCGGCAGTTGCAGCGTCGAACATCGCTGTTAAATGTCATCCCGGGCCGGGCAGACAAACGCCGGGCAGCAGGTGTCGGGGCTTGCGTCCGCTACCGGATACGGCAAGGATCTAAACCCGGAAGCGCAGCCGGACGGTAACACACCGGTGTAGCCGGCACTCATTAAAGGCGGATATGGGTAAGGGGAGAACAGCACGGCGGCGACGAGCCTGGGCAGGCAGGAGATTCTCATGGTGGACGGCAAACTGAGCAGCACGCGGCCAGACCCGCTCATTGACGTACTCCTGGACAGTCCGGACATGAAAGTGTTCCTGGAACGGTTGGTGGAGCTTGCAAGTGCCGAGCTCGGCCAAGGCCCCGGCGGAACGTCCTGCAGTGTGACCGTAACCAGGAACCGCAGGCCCATGACCGTCTGCAGCGGTGGTCCCGAGGCAGCCGAGATGGACGAGGTACAGTACGCCTCGAAGCAGGGCCCCTGCCTGGAAGCCATCAGGTCGGGCCACCAGATTGAGGTAGTTGACCTCCATACCGAGACGCGATGGCCGACATATCTGGCAGCAATGGCCGAAAGCCCCATGCGGTCGGTTTTTGCTGTTCCCATCGTGCTCAAAACGTCAGGTGGCGCAGCACTGAACTGTTACAGGCGGGATCCCGGCCCGGTCTCTGAGGATGTGAGGGACGCCCTGCTGGACCTGGCGGCAGCGGCGGCACAGTCGATAGCGCTCAGCGTGAGGCTGGAAACGTCCGCAGAGAAGTCCGAGGACCTTACGGCACCCATGGAGTCGCGCACCGCCATCAATCTCGCAGCCGGTGTGCTCATGGCCCAGACGGGCTGCGGCCATGAGCAGGCAATGGAGGTCCTGATCAAAGCCTCGAGCAACCGGAATGAGAAGCTGAGGGATGTTGCGCGCAGCATCCTGGCCCGCTTCGACAGCACCGCCCCCACAACCCATTTCGATTCCTTGTAACTCCGGCGCCCCTGGGCGGCACCCCGCGGCCCAATGACCCGGCTACCCCGCCGGCGCCGGCTCGGGCACGGCCGCCGGCTCCGCAGCCACCGCTGCTCCGCCCCGGTGTGGTTCGAAGCGGACGAACATTGCCTTGAAGCCGGGGGTGTTGGACACGCGGGCCACGTTTTCCTTGTGGACCAGGGCGTTGGCTTCGGGGAAGTAGGCGGCGGCGCAGCCCTTGGCGGTGGGGTAGGCCACCAGCCGGAACTTGTCTGCCCTGCGGTCCACGCCCTGGAAGGTGCTCACCACGTCCACCAGTTCGCGGTCCTGGAAGCCGGATTCGGCGAGGTCTTCGGGGTGGATCAGGATTACGCGGCGGCCGCCGGAGATGCCCCGGTAGCGGTCGTCCAGGCCGTAGAACGTGGTGTTGTACTGGTCGTGGCTGCGGATGGTCTGCAGCACCAGGTGGCCGGGCGGCGGCGTCAGGTACTCGAGGGGGCTGACGGTGAACCGGCCGCGGCCGATGTCGGTCTTGAAGGACCGGGTGTCGCGCGGCGGGTTGGGCAGCACGAACCCGTTTTTGGTCCGGACCCGGGCGTTGAAGTCCTCGAAGCCGGGCAGGACGCGGGCAATGTGGTCGCGGATCACGTCGTAGTCCTCGGCCATGCCTTTCCAGTCCACGGGGTGGTCCGGGCCGAAGGTGGCCTCCGCCATCCGGGCCACGATCACCGGCTCGGCCAGCAGGTGCCCGGACACCGGGGTCAGGCGGCCCTGGGTGGAGTGGACCACGGACATGGAGTCCTCCACGGACAGAAACTGCGCGCCGTTCGGGTGCTTGTCGTCCTTGTCCGTCCGGCCCAGGGTGGGCAGGATCAGCGAGGTGCGGCCGTGCACGATGTGCGAGCGGTTGGGCTTGGTGCTGATGTGCACGGTCAACCCGATCCGCTGCATGCCCGCTTCCAGCGCCTCGGTGTCGGAGCAGGCCAGCGAAAAGTTGCCGCCCATCGAAACGAACACGTCCACCTCATCGCGTTCGAAAGCCTCCATGGACTCCACCGCGTCGTAGCCATGGTGCCGCGGGGAAGTGATCCCGAACTCCGTATCCAGCGCTGCGAGGAGCCATTCCTTGGGCTTCTCCCAGATACCCATCGTCCGGTCGCCCTGAACATTGGAGTGCCCTCGAACCGGGCAGGCCCCGGCGCCGGGCTTGCCGAAGTTGCCCTGCAGCAGCAGGACGTTCACCATTTCCTTGATGGTGTCCACCGAGTGCGGCTGCTGCGTCACGCCCAGTGCCCAGCAGAAAATCGAGGCTTTGGACGCCACCAGCATCCCGGCCACCTTTTCGATCTGCGCACGGGTCAGGCCCGTGGCCTTCTCGGTCTCCGTCCAGTCCAGCGTGGCGCGGGCATGGCGGTAGGCGTCGAACCCGTCCGTCTGGGCCTCAATGAAGGAATGGTCGACGACGGTCCCCGGGTTGGCTTCCTCGGCCTCCAGCAGCAGGTGGCCGAGCGCCTGGAACAGCGCCAGGTCCCCGCCCACCTTGATCTGCAGGTACTCGTCAGCGAGCGGAGTGCCGCCGCCCACCACGCCGGAGACGGTCTGCGGGTCCTTGAAGTTGAACAGGCCGGCCTCGGGCAGCGGGTTCACCGCCACCACCTTGCCGCCCTTGTCCTTGCACTCCTTCAGCGCGGACAGCATACGGGGGTGGTTGGTGCCGGGGTTCTGGCCGACGACGAAGATCAGTTCGGCGTCGTGAATGTCGTCCAGGGACACCGTGCCCTTGCCGATGCCGATGGTCGGATTCAGGGCCGAGCCGGAGGACTCGTGGCACATGTTGGAGCAGTCGGGCAGGTTGTTGGTGCCCAGGGACCGCGCGAACAACTGGTACAGGAATGCGGTCTCGTTCGCCGTGCGGCCGGAGGTGTAGAACACGCAGCGGTCAGGGGTGGTGGCGCGGATGTGTTCGCCAATCAGTTCGAACGCGTCGGCCCACGAGATCGGCGAGTAGTGTGTCTCCCCCTCGCGGATGACCACCGGCTCGGAAAGCCTGCCCTGGTTGCCCAGCCAGTACTCGGTCTTCTCCGACAGCTCCGCGATGGAGTGTTTGGCCCAGAACTCGGCCCCCACGGTGCGGAGGGTGTTCTCCTCGGCCACCGCCTTGGCGCCGTTCTCGCAGAACTCCGCTGTCTTGCGTTTCTTGTCCGATTCCGGCCAGGCGCAGCCCGGGCAGTCGAAGCCGCCGCGCTGGTTCAACCGGAGCAGCGAGTGCGCCGTGCGGGTAACCCCCGCCTGCGCCACAGCGCGTTCCAGCGCCACCATCACGGCCTTCACGCCGGCGGCCTCGGTTTTGGGCTTGTGGACCTCGAGGTTGTCCTCATTGATGTCCGCAACGGGGGCGGGCTGCTTTCCGAACTTCATTGTTCCAACTTCCTTACCGGCTTGCGCTGGTCGACCTTCAGTGAAAGGCGCACCGGGTGTTCCCGGCGCGCCTTTCACTGGCACTTCAATGGCTTCCCGTTGACTACTGCGTGACCTTGGCCAGCGTTTCCTGCTCCGCGGCGATGGTGGTGCTGTCACCGTGGCCGGTGCGGACCACGGTTTCGGCCGGAAGCGTCAGCAGCCGTTCCCGGATGGACTTCAGGATGGTGGGGTAGTCGCTGTAGGACCGGCCCGTGGCACCCGGGCCGCCGTTGAAGAGGGTGTCGCCGGTGAAGACGGTCCCCTCGCTTTCCAGGTAGAAGCAGGTGGATCCGGGTGAGTGGCCGGGCGTGTGGATGGCCCGCAGCGCAGCTCCGCCCACCTCGAACACGTCACCGTCAGCGTGGTAGCGGTCCGGCTGGGTGTCGGGGTACACCTGTTCCCACAGGACCAGGTCCTCCTGGTTCAGGCAGATGGGCGCCCCCAGGGCATCGGCAACCTCGCGGGCGGCGCCAATGTGGTCGTTGTGCGCGTGGGTCAGCAGGATGGCCTTGACCTTACGGCTGCGGACCTGGTTGATGATCGCGGCGGCGTCGTGGGGGGCGTCGATGATGACGCATTCCTCGTCATTGCCCACAATCCAGACGTTGTTGTCCACGTCCCAGGTGCCGCCGTCGAGCGAAAACGTGCCCGAGGTGACCAGGTTCTCAATGGTGACGCTCATGCGGAAGCCCCAACGGGCTGGATCTCGACGACGGACCGCAGGACCTTGCCCTCGTGCATCCTGCCAAAGGCTTCCTCCACCTGGTCGATGCCGATCCGTTCGGACACGAAGGCGTCCAGGTCCAGGTTGCCCTGCTTGTAGTGCGAGACAAGCATGGGGAAGTCGCGGGACGGCAGGCAGTCGCCGTACCAGGAGGACTTCAGTGAGCCGCCGCGGCCAAAGACGTCCAGCAGCGGCAGTTCAAGCGTCATCTCCGGCGTGGGGACTCCCACCAGGACCACGCGGCCAGCCAGGTCACGGGCATAGAAGGCCTGCTTGTAGGTTTCAGGACGGCCGACGGCGTCAATCACCACGTCCGCTCCATGGCCTCCGGTGAGGGCGCGGATGGCTTCCACGGCGTCCTCCTGGCGCGAGTTCACGCCGTGGGTGGCGCCGAGGGACGTGGCCATCCCGATCTTGTTGTCGTCGATGTCCACGGCGATGATCGTCGTCGCACCGGCCAGCCTGGCCCCCGCGATCGCCGCGATGCCCACGCCGCCGCAGCCGATCACCGCCACGGACTCACCACGCTTGACCTCACCGGTGTTGATCGCGGCGCCGATGCCCGCCATGATGCCGCAGCCCAGCAGGCCCACGGCCGCGGCATCAACCTCCGGGTCCACCTTGGTGCATTGCCCCGCAGCGACAAGCGTCTTTTCGGCGAAGGCACCGATGCCCAACGCCGGCGAGAGCACGGTGCCGTCCTCCAGGGTCATCTTCTGGGTGGCATTGTGCGTATTGAAGCAGTACTGCGGCTGGCCCTTGGCGCACGCCCGGCACTCGCCGCAAACGGCCCGCCAGTTCAGGATGACCCGGTCACCGGGAGCCACGGAGGTGACGTCAGGGCCCACCGCGCTGACCACACCAGTGGCCTCGTGTCCCAGCAGGTAGGGGAAGTCATCGCCGATGCCGCCCTGCTTGTAGTGCAGGTCCGTGTGGCAGACACCGCAGGTGAGGATGTCCACGAGGGCCTCCCCCGGGCCCGGATCCGGCACCAGGATGGTTTCCAGCGACACCGGCGCGTTCTTCTCTTTGACTACAACTGCCTGGACTTTGTGAACCATGTTCTTGTGTTCCTTTCGTGGATCCGGCCGGATCCGGTGAGTGGGCACCAAGTGCCAATGTAGCGGAGTGCACTCCCGGGGACCCCCGCCATCTCGTTGCCCTTGCCGCACACAATTGCGTAATGCACAACATGATGCGCATAGCGCCTACTGCGAATATGGCAGCGGCAGCGGTCGCTGTCAATAGATATATCAGTCCGCGGGCAGCTGGTCGCCAGCCGCTCGGAGCGCCATGCAGCCGCATTACGTGCTGCAAATCGCGGGCAGTAGGCTGGATGGCATGGCTTTTGAAGAATCTCCTGCCGAGCGGCGCGAAGTTAACGTCCGCCGGGCACCCAAGTACGTCCCCTTCCTGATCCTGGGGGCGCTGGTGGGTGTTGCTGCAGCCGCGGTAGTGGCTTATGCGGTGCCGGGCGATGAAACCTTCGACCCGGGCGCAGTGTTCGGATTCTTCCTGGTGATGTTTGCCGCCGGCGGCGCAATCCTGGGCGCCGCACTGGCGCTGGTCCTGGACCGCCGGAGCCTGAAGCGGCAGGAGAAAGCCGTGGTGGAGGCCGTTCCGGATTCGGAGCCGGATACGGATCCCCAGGGTTAGCAAGTCACAAACCAGCGGCCGGAAAAGTCGTACCCCATATCGTGAGATAATCGACCAGTGGCACGCGGCGATGGAAAACTTTCCCATGATCTTCTCCCCGGCGAAAAAGGCCCGCAGGACGCCTGTGGCGTCTTCGGCGTCTGGGCCCCAGGCGAAGAAGTAGCAAAACTTACCTATTACGGGCTGTATGCACTGCAGCACCGCGGTCAGGAGTCGGCTGGCATAGCTACCAGCGACGGCAAGCGGATCAACGTCTACAAGGACATGGGCCTCGTGTCCCAGGTCTTCGACGAGACCACGCTGAACACCCTGACCGGGCACCTGGCCGTCGGCCACTGCCGCTACTCCACCACCGGCGCCAGCCACTGGGCCAACGCGCAGCCCACCCTGGGCGCCACCGCCACCGGCACGGTCGCCCTTGCCCACAACGGCAACCTGACCAACACCGCCGAGCTCAACGCCATGATCACCGAGCGCAACGGCGGCCAGCTCACCGGCGAAATGAAGCAGGGCAACACCTCGGACACCGCCCTGGTCACCGCACTTCTCGAAGGCGAGCCGGGCAAGAGCCTCGAAGAAACAGCCACGGAACTCCTGCCCAAGATCAAGGGCGGCTTCTGCTTCGTCTTCATGGATGAAGGCACGCTCTACGCTGCGCGTGACACCTACGGCATCCGTCCGCTGGTCCTGGGCCGGCTGGAGCGCGGCTGGGTGGTTGCCTCCGAACAGTCCGCCCTGGCCACCGTGGGCGCCAGCTTCATCCGGGAGATCGAGCCGGGCGAGTTCATTGCCATCGACGAGGACGGCGTGCGGTCCAAGCGGTTCGCGGAGCCGACGCCGGCCGGTTGCGTTTTCGAGTACGTCTACCTTGCGCGCCCGGACGCCGCCATTGCCGGCCGCTCCGTCTACGAGTCCCGCGTGGAGATGGGCCGCCAGCTGGCCCGCGAGAACACGCAGCAGGCGGACATCGTCATCCCGGTACCGGAATCCGGCACCCCCGCGGCTGTTGGCTACGCCGAAGAGTCCGGCATCCCGTTTGCGCACGGCTTCGTCAAAAACTCGTACGTGGGCCGCACCTTCATCCAGCCCTCGCAGACGCTCCGCCAGCTGGGTATCCGGCTCAAGCTCAACGCCCTGGAATCCGTGATCCGCGGCAAGCGTGTGGTAGTGGTGGATGACTCGATCGTCCGCGGCAACACCCAGCGCGCCATCGTCCGGATGCTCCGCGAAGCCGGCGCCGCGTCGGTGCACGTGAAGATCTCCTCCCCTCCGGTGCAGTGGCCCTGTTTCTACGGCATCGACTTCGCCTCCCGCGCTGAGCTGATTGCCAACGGCGCCACCATCGAGGAGATCTCCCAGGCCATTGGCGCCGACTCGCTGGCCTACATCTCCGAGGACGGCATGATTGACGCCACCCGCCAGCCGCGCGAGCGCCTCTGCACTGCCTGCTTCACCGGCAAGTACCCCATCAAGCTCCCGGACGCGGACAAGCTGGGCAAGAACCTGCTGGAGCGCACAGACCTGGGCGGCCTGAAGCCTTCCCCGTCCGCGCTTCCCGGCGAAACCGCCGCCCTGGCCATTGACGCCACCGAGGACCCGGCGGAGAAGCCCGGCGCCACCGGCTGCGACCCGGGCCCGGACTCCGAATTCGAAAACCTGCTGACCGAAGCCGACCTTGTGCCCGACGTACCCGCCGCCACCAGCGCCGACAAGAAAGAGTCCGTATGACTTCCGCTAGCACCGCCGCAGATAACTCCGGCATCACCTACGCCTCCGCAGGCGTGGACGTTGAAGCCGGGGACCGCGCCGTCGAGCTCATGAAGGATGCCGTCAAGGCAACCCACAACTCCTCGGTGATCGGCGGGGTGGGCGGCTTCGCCGGCCTCTACGACGTCTCCCGGCTGCTGACCTTCAAGAAGCCGCTGCTGGCCACGTCCACGGACGGCGTGGGCACCAAGGTTGCCATCGCCCAGGCCATGGACATCCACGACACCATCGGATTCGACCTGGTGGGCATGGTGGTGGACGACATCGTGGTGGTGGGCGCCGAGCCGCTGTACATGACCGACTACATCGCCTGCGGCAAGGTGGTCCCGGAGCGCATCGCTGGCATTGTCCGCGGCATTGCCGCCGCCTGCTCCGTTGCCGGCACCGCCCTGGTGGGCGGCGAGACCGCCGAGCACCCGGGCTTGCTGGGCGAACACGAATACGACGTTGCCGGCGCAGCCACCGGCGTTGTGGAGGCCGATGCACTGCTGGGCCCGGACCGTGTCCGTGCCGGGGACGTAGTGATCGGCATGGCCTCGTCCGGCCTGCACTCCAACGGCTACTCCCTGGTTCGCCGCGTCATCAACCACGCCGGATGGGCCCTTGACCGGCAGGTATCCGAACTCGGCCGCACCCTGGGCGAGGAGCTCCTTGAGCCCACCCGCGTCTACGCCGCCGACTGCCTTGACCTGGCCCGCACCTTCCCGGTCAGCGCCGGCGCGGCCGTTCACGGCTTCAGCCACGTCACCGGCGGCGGCCTGGCCGCGAACCTGGCCCGCGTCCTCCCCCAGGGCCTCGTGGCGACCGTGGACCGCGCCACCTGGGAACTCCCCGCCATCTTCAAGCTGGTGTCTGAACTCGGCAACGTGCCCCTTGCGGACCTGGAGCGCACCCTGAACCTCGGCGTCGGCATGGTGGCCATTGTGTCCCCCGAAGCCGCCGATGCCGCTGTTTCCCGCCTGAACGACCGCGGCCTGCCGTCCTGGATCATGGGCACGGTCACCGAGGATTCAGACTCCATCCTCAAGTCCGGCCCGGATTACGTCCAGGGCGCCAAGGGCGTGGACGGCGGAGCAGTACGCCTGGTCAACGCCTACGCCTAGGACCCTCCATCGAGTGCTCCGTACTTGTCGTTTTCACCCCCGATAACGACATCTACGGAGCACTCGATGTGTTTAAGCGGCCGGTTCAACCCTGCACTTGGATGAGGTTGAGGATTCCACCCTGGGGGTCCTCGATGGTGGCCAGTGATCCAGGAGCCGGATGGTCATCCGGCTCCACCAGCACTTCGCCGCCTGCCGCCAGGGCGGCCGCTGCCGCCGCCGCGATATCTGCCGCCCCAAAATAAATCTGCCAGTCGGCGTCTTCGTCTTCGTCTTCGTCGGCAGGAACAATGCCGGCCACCTCACTCCCGGCAATGAGCAACGTGCAGTAGCTGCCGCCGTCGTGCTGGGGGTACTCGGTGACACCATGGCCGAAAAGCTGCTGGAAGAATCCGATGGCGGCCTGCGGCTCGGGCGTGAAGAGCTCGGCCCAGGCCAAGGCGCCGGGTTCATTGAAGAGATGGCTGCCGTAGTGGGTACCCGCCTGCCAGATCCCGGTGGTTCCGCCGCCGGGAGGGGCCAGGAAGCCCAGTACGCCGGTATCGCCCACTTTCTCGGGCCCAAACTGCACGGTACCGCCGGAATGACGGGCATCGCGGAGCAGCTCCGCGGCGTCCGGGACCGCAAAGTAGACGTTCCACTCGGCAGCAGTCCCTGCCTCCAGCTGCAAGGGATTTTGCGGCGCTATGGTGGCCACCAAGTGCCCGCGGACAAAGGCCTGAGCATAGCTGCGGCCGTCCGGTGTGGGGAAGTCCTCGTAGGTCCAGCCGAAGACCCGTCCATAGAAGTCTTTGGCGGCAGCAACATCGGGGGTCTGCAAATCCGCCCAGCAAGGCTCGCCGCTGGCGTATGTGGTCCGAACAGTCATGCGGTCAGGTTACCAACCAACACGGAAAGCCCGCTGCCCTACCGGTATTCCGGTATGGCAGCGGGCTCCGTGAAGTAAGCGGTCACCCGAAAACGGGTATCAAAAAGGAGGTCCGCACATTCCCTGGGTCCAAACAGCAGCTCCTGCAGAACCAGAATGTGCTTTCGCGCCACAGCAGCCGGGCCCGGAGGCCACAGCAGGCTTGCGACAACTAGCCGATGCGACGGTGGTCTACCTCGTCGTCATCGTCATCCAAATCATCCGCGTACTTATCCACATAAGCCGAATAGTCCGGTTCGACCGGTTCATTCGAGTAATGGCTCGTTGAACGGCTGCCCGGGCCCGTCAGCTCACGCTGAAGTGCCGAGTAGTCAGTGTTCGGGGAGTAGTACTTAATGTCCCGAGCCTGCTTGGTAGCTTTTGCCTTTTGACGGCCGCGCCCCATGGCGTGACCCCCTTTTGTACTTGGACCGGAGGTGGTCACCTTGGCGATCGGTGAGGCCCCGGAATGTTTGGTCAATTTGTCGTACACCTAGATTACATGCTTTCGGCGGGCCCCGCTTGCCGCCTCGGGGTCCGGACGGCCGGGTGGGGTACCATGGCGCACCTCCACCCGCGGGATTCCGGCATTTTTCTTGGGTAGAGTCACTTAAGAACTGCCGATTTTGTCTGGCCTTTGGCGAGCCGCGGAACCAAACCCAGGAGGATGCGAACCCGTGAACCACCAGGACATCCCGCCCAAACCCGCTTCGCCCCCGCAGACCGGTAGCGTGCCACAGATCCAGGGCGGGACCGGCCCGGCCCCGGCTCCGGAATCCGTCACCTGGTCCCAGCCCCGCCACGATCCCGCGCCGGAAAATCACGTCAACAGGAAGCCTGCCCTGTGGAAGGCGCTTCTCGTCACCGTTATCGTCGCCGTAGCGGGCTCACTGGTGTGGCTTGCCGTCTGGCTGAATTCTTCACCCGGCAGCGAGGTGGCAAAGAATGACGCACAGGGTGTGCTGCAAACCGCCGTCACGCCGCCGGCCACTCCCCAGCCCCTTCCCCGGGAGGGTGTTGCACCCGCTGCCTACGCGATTGGTGACTGCTTCAAGGATTTCGACCCGCAGGCCCTCGCGTCCACCGTGGTGCCATGCGATACCGGCCACTCAGCCCAGCTCGTTGCGACTCTCCGCTACCCGGACAGCGCTGAGTATCCAGGGGCCGAGTCACTCAAGGCCAAAGCCCTGCAAGTCTGCCAGGCGGCGAAGCTCGGGCCGGCGGCCAAGCAGTTCCAGCTCAACTACCAGCGCACCTTCCCCAGCAGCACCAGCTGGGAATCCGGCGACCGGAGGGTGGATTGCTACGTCGCGGCCGACACCGGCAATGTGATTAACGCAAACGTGCTGCCCTGACGGTTCACCCGCCAGGGCAGCACGGTCCGCATCACAAGGCCGGCGGCTAGTCCTTCCGCCTGACCGACAGGCCGGAGCTCGGGGCCCCAGTCATTGTGTCCACGTTGCCCCCAGTCAGTTCGCCGAAGTCCGGCGCCGTATCAACCAGCACGGTGTCGCCGTCGCTGATCTCACCGGCGAGGATGGCCTTGGCCAGCCGGTCGCCGATCTCGCGCTGCACCAGGCGTCGCAGCGGCCGGGCGCCGTAGGCGGGGTCGTAGCCGGACAGCGCCAGCCACGCCTTGGCGCTGTCGGTGACATCGAGGGTGAGCCGCCGCTCGTGCAGCCTGCGCCCCAGTTCGCCGACGTGCAGCTCCACGATGTGGGCCAGCTCCTCCACCGTGAGGGCGTCGAACAGCACCACTTCATCGAGCCGGTTGAGGAACTCCGGCTTGAAGGACGCGTTCACCGTGGCCATAACGGCATTGCGCTTGGCCTCGGCGTCCAGGGACTGGTCCACCAGGAACTGGCTGCCCAGGTTGGACGTGAGCACCAGGATCACGTTGCGGAAGTCCACGGTGCGGCCCTGCCCGTCGGTGAGGCGGCCGTCGTCGAGCACCTGCAGGAGGATGTCGAACACCTCGGGGTGCGCCTTCTCCACTTCGTCCAGCAGCACCACGGAGTAGGGACGACGGCGGACGGCCTCGGTCAGCTGCCCGCCTTCCTCGTAGCCGACGTAGCCCGGAGGCGCCCCCACGAGCCGGGCAACAGAATGCTTCTCGCCGTACTCGGACATGTCGATCCGCACCATGGCGCGTTCGTCGTCGAACAGGAAGTCCGCCAGGGCCTTGGCCAGCTCGGTCTTGCCCACGCCGGTGGGGCCCAGGAACAGGAAGGAACCGGTGGGCCGGTTGGGGTCGCTGATGCCGGCCCGGGCACGCCGGACGGCGTCTGACACAGCGGCCACTGCCTTGCTTTGGCCGATGAGCCGCCTGCCGAGTTCCTCCTCCATGTGCAGCAGCTTCTGGCTTTCGCCCTGCAGCATGCGGCCGGCGGGGATGCCGGTCCATGCGGAAATGACCTCGGCGATGTCTTCCGCCGTCACTTCCTCCGCCACCATCTGTGCGGACTTGTCCGTCACGGCAGCCTCCGCTTCGGCAGCGGCGTTGAGTTCGCGTTCCAGCGCCGGGATTTCCCCGTAAAGGATGCGGGAGGCTGCCTCCAGGTCGCCCTCGCGCTGGGCCTTGTCCGCGGCGGAGCGCAGCTCATCCAGCTTGGCCTTCAGGTCACCCACCCGGTTCAGGCCGGCCTTTTCGGCCTCCCACCTGGCGTTGAGTGCGGAGAGTTCCTCTTCCTTGTCCGCCTTGTCCGCCCGGAGCGCGGCCAGCCGTTCCACGGAGGCGGCGTCAGTCTCGCCCTCCAGCGCGAGCTCTTCCATGGTGAGCCGGTCCACCTGGCGCCGCAGCTGGTCGATCTCCTCCGGAGCGGAGTCGATCTCCATGCGCAGCCGGGACGCGGCTTCGTCCACCAGGTCAATGGCCTTGTCCGGCAGCTGGCGGCCCGAGATGTAGCGGCTGGACAGGGTGGCGGCGGCCACCAGGGCGGAGTCCGCGATGGACACTTTGTGGTGCGCCTCGTAGCGCTCCTTGAGGCCGCGGAGGATGCCGATGGTGTCTTCGACACTGGGCTCGCCCACATACACCTGCTGGAAGCGGCGTTCCAGGGCTGCGTCCTTTTCGATGTTCTCGCGGTACTCGTCAAGCGTGGTGGCACCAATCAGGCGCAGCTCGCCGCGGGCCAGCATGGGCTTGAGCATGTTGCCGGCGTCCATGGAGGAATCACCGGTGGCACCCGCCCCCACCACGGTGTGGATCTCGTCGATGAAGGTGACGATCTGGCCCTCGGAGCCCTTGATTTCCTCCAGGACCGCCTTCAGCCGCTCTTCGAACTCACCGCGGTATTTGGCGCCGGCCACCATTGAGCCGAGGTCCAGGGAGATGAGGGTCTTGCCGCGCAGGCTTTCCGGGACGTCACCGGCCACCATCCGCTGCGCGAGCCCTTCCACTACAGCGGTCTTGCCCACACCGGGTTCGCCGATGAGTACCGGGTTGTTCTTGGTGCGCCGCGACAGGACCTGGACCACGCGCCGGATTTCGGAGTCGCGGCCGATCACGGGGTCCAGTTTGCCGGCGCGGGCCATCGCGGTGAGGTCGGTCCCGTACTTCTCGAGCGCCTGGAAGGTGTTTTCGGGGTCCGGGCTGTCCACCTTGCGGTCACCGCGGACTCCGGGCAGGGCAGCCAGGAGCGCTTCGCGGGAGGCGCCGGCGTCGCGCAGCAGGCGGGCCGCGGCATCGTTGCCGGCCGACAGGCCCACCAGGAGCACTTCGGTGGAGACAAAGGAGTCGCCCAGGCGGTCCGCTTCCTCCTTGGCATGCTGGATGGCCTGCAGGGCGGGCCGGGACAGCTGCGCTTGCTGGCTGGAGCCGCCGGACGTGGCGGGCAGGGCCTTGATGGCGCTGCTGGCCTGGACGCTGACGGCATCGGGATCGGCACCGGTGGCGCGAAGCAACGCGACGGCGACGCCCTCACGCTGGTCCATCAGCGCCTTGAGGAGGTGGGCTGGTTCCACCTGCGGGTTCCCGGCCGTCGAGGCGTTCATTGCGGCGGCGGAAAGAGCCTCCTGGCTCTTGGTGGTGAATTTGACGTCCAAAGAGAGCTCCTTTCTGGGGCTTGTTGACTAAGTTGAGTCTACTACGCTCAACTTTGGACGGCGAGGTCCAGTAGCCATGTTTGCCCAAGGCGAAATACCTGTCCAGAGCCGGAGGTCCCGCCGCCCTAGGTTCCGTACACGGCGACGGCAGCCGCCTTGACCACGAAGTGCACCGTCATGCCGGGGACAAGGCCGAGGTCGGCGGAGGCGGCGGGGGTGATGTCCGCGGCCAGGCCGCCGGCGCGGACGCGGATCTGGTCGCCGTGCGGCTCGAGGTCCGTGATGGTGACGGCGAACGAGTTCCGGGGGCTGCCGTGCGCGTCGTTGAGGAACACGGAGACGGCCGACGGCGGAAAGACGGCGACGCCGGGGCCGTGCGGCCTGGGCAGCGGGGCAGGTTCGCCGTGCGGGATTGGCTCCGCGGCGAAGGATTCGTCATCGTGGCCGGTGATTGTGAGTCCCTCACTGGTCCGCACCCCCGCGCCGTCCAAGGTGCCCGGAATGAAGTTCAGTCCGGCGAGCCCGGCTGCAAAGGAACTGCGCGGCCGCTCCAGCACTGTGCGGGTTGGGCCTTCCTCAACAATCCGGCCGCCCTCCAGGATGACCACCCGGTCCGCGAGCATCAGCGCGTCCAGCACGTCATGGGTGACGATGATCGCCTGCCGTCCGGCAAGGACCCGCTTGAAGAGCCGGCGCAGCAGCGGGGCGGAGTGGATATCCAGGGCGGCCAGCGGCTCGTCGAGCAGGAGGAGCGCCGGGTCGGCGGCCAGTGCACGGGCCACGGCCACGCGCTGGGCCTGGCCGCCGGAGAGTTGGGCAGGACGCCGCGCGGCCAGGTCTCCGGCTTCGACCTCAGCCAGCCAGCGCCGGGCCTGCTCCTCCGCGACTCTTTTGGAAACGCCGGCACTGCGGGGGCCGAAGGAGACATTGTCCAGGGCGTCCAGGTGGGGGAAGAGCAGGGGTTCCTGGGCGAGCAGGGCGGTGCCGCGGTGGTGCGGCGGTGACCACGTACGCTTCCCGCCGTCGAGGTCGAAGAGCGTCCTGCCATTGAGTTGGGCCATGCCACTGTCAGGCCTTAGCAGGCCCGCGATGCCGGCGAGCAGGGTTGATTTGCCGGCGCCGTTGGGCCCCATGACGGCCACGGTTTCGCCCGGCCGGACCGTCAGGGCCACGTCGAAGTCCCGCCCGGCCACCACTGTCTGGAAGGACAACGTCACCGGACGTCCCCTCCTGCCGGGGCCGGCGTCGTCGTCCGTTGTCCTGATCCGGCACGGTCCGCTGCCGGGCGCCGGTAGGCAAGCGCAACCACTGCCACGGCGACGGCTACGAGCACCAGGGACAGGGCGACGGCGGCGTCCGGGTCCGTTTCGCGCTGCAGGTAGATTTCCAGCGGCAGGGTCCGGGTCACCCCCTGCAGGCTGCCCGCGAAGGTCAGCGTGGCGCCGAACTCGCCCAGGCTCCGGGCGAAGGACAGCACTGCGCCCGACGCCAGCCCGGGCAGGACCAGCGGAAGCGTGACGCGCCGGAACACCGTGCCGGGCCGGGCGCCCAGCGTCGCGGCCACGGCCTCGTACCGTGAGCCTGAGGTCCGCAGCGCCCCCTCAAGGCTCACCACCAGGAACGGCAGCGCAACGAACGTCTGTGCCAGGACCACCGCCGTGGTGGAGAACGCGATCTGCAGGCCGAGCACATTCAGCGTCTGCCCCAACAGCCCCTGCCTGCCGAACGTGTAGAGGAGGGCAATTCCGCCCACCACCGGGGGAAGCACCAGCGGCAAAAGCACCAGCGAGCGCAGCAGCCCCTGCAGGCGGAAGGTGTCCCGCGCCAGGACCAGGGCCAGGGGAACGCCCAGCACAATGCACAGCAGGGTGCTCGCCGCCGAGGTCCGCAGGCTCAGTCCCAGCGCAGTCAGCGACGACGGGGAGGTCACCAGCGGAAGGAATTGTGCCCAGTCCACGCGGAGCACCATAGCCAAAAGCGGGAGCACGACGACGACGGCGGCCAGGACGGCCAGCGCGCGGACCCAGACGGGGATGCCAGAGTAGGCAGGACTCGGGGTGCGCAGGCGTGCCGGTGGCGGGCCTGCTTGCTGCCGGGTCATGTGCTGCTTCCGTTGCCGGCACCCGGTGGGCCGAACCCTGCAGCGGCGAGGGCCTCCTGGCCCTCCGGGCCCGTGACCAGGTCCAGGAAGGCCTGGGCGGTGGCCCTGTTCCGGCTGCCGGCAACCCCGGTGATGGGGTAGATGTTCACCGCGCTTCCCGACTCCGGGAACTGGATACCCGCCGCCTTGGACCCGGCGGCCTTGATGTCCGTGCCATAGACCAGGCCGGCGTCGGCCTCGCCGGAGGTGACCTTGCCCAGGACGTCTGTGACCGCGTTCTCCTCACTGACCGGGCTCAAGGTAACTCCGGCCGCCTCCGCCGCCCTGGCCGTGGCTGCCCCGCAGGGCACCTGCCTGGCGCAGGTGACCAGTTTGACGCCCGGCCGGGCCAGGTCCTTGAACCCTGCGATGCCCGCAGGGTTGCCGGGCGGCACGGCGATGGCAAGGGTGTTAGTGGCGAAGTTCCGGGGCGCGCCCTCAGTAAGGCCGCCGTCCTGCAGCTTCTGCATGGTGGCCGCGTCCGCGGCGGCGAAGACGTCCGCGGGTGCCCCCTGGCTGATCTGGCTGGCCAGGTCCGAGGACCCGGCGAAGCTCAGGGTGACTGTGGTGCCAGGGTTTTCCGCCTCGAAAGTGCGGGCCAGCTGGGTGAAGGTGGCCTTGAGGGAGGCGGCGGCGAAAACGGTGATGGTGCCGCCTGGCTTGGCCCCGGAGCCGGTTCCCGGAGCGCTCCCGGTTACTGCGCTGCCGGTTACTGCGCAGCCGGAAAGGACGGCCGCCAGCAACAGCGTGGCGGCCGGCAGGATGCGTCCCCGGATCATGCCGTGGCCCGTCCCTTCGGGGATTCGATGATGACCGTTGTTGCCTTGACCACCGCGGTGGCCACCGAGCCCGGCTCCAGGCCCAGCTCGCGCACGGCTTCGCTGCTCATCAGCGAGACCACCCGGAACGGCCCGCACTGCAGTTCCACCTGCGCCATGACCTTGTCCGTAATGACGTTGGTGACCAGGCCAACGAACCGGTTCCGCGCCGAGCTGCTGCCGCTCTTGGGGTCGTCCGGAAGCTGGGCCAGCTTCTGTGCGTGCGTTGCCAGCTCGAGGCCGTCCACTGCGAGCCGGCCGGACTCGTCCCGGAGCGGCGTCAACGTTCCGTGCTCCGTCCAGCGCCGGACGGTATCGTCGCTCACGCCCAGGAAACGGGCAGCTTCGGAAACGCGAATGAGGGCCATACCGTGATTCTAATCCGCAAATGCGGCAATACGTCTAGCATCAGCAGGTATTGAGGATTTCGGCTGGACACGTCGTTTCCGGTCTGGGCACCAGGGGCGCCACTAGACTCCTTCCATGGCCATCTACATCGACCCGCCGCTGTGGCCTGCACACGGAACACACTTCTCGCATCTGGTATCGGACTCGTCCCTCGACGAGCTGCATGCATTCGCCGCTGCTGCCGGGATCCCGGAGCGGGCGTTCGACGGCGACCATTACGATGTGCCGGAACGCCGCCTTGAGGAGCTGGTGGCGGCCGGGGCGGTCCCGGTGGAGGGCAGGGTGCTGGTCCGCAAACTCATTGCCAGCGGATTGCGGATCCCGGCGCGACGGCGGAACAAATCGCTGAAAGTCCCGCTGCTGGCCCGCTGGGAAGCCATCATGCCCGGCCACGACGCACTCTTTCTGGACCTCCTGGACCGGTGGAGCGAACCGCACCGCCACTATCACGGCTGCACGCACCTGTTATCGGTGCTGGAGGCGCTTGACCTGCTCACCGAGCCCGGCGAGGCGCCCCGGACAGTGCTGCTGGCGGCCTGGTTCCACGATGCCGTGTACCGCGGGTCGGCGGGCCAGGACGAGGAGGAGTCTGCCCGGCTGGCTGAAAGCAGGCTGGCCGGGAGCAGACTGCCGGCGGACGAGGTGGCGGAAGTGGCACGGCTTGTCCGCCTTACGTCGGAACACCGGCCGGAGCCAGGGGACGACGACGGCGCCCTCCTCTGCGACGCGGACCTTTCAGTCCTGGGCGGCGAACCTGAGGAGTACGCCCGCTACCTCGCCGCCGTCCGGAAAGACTACGCCCACATCGGTGACGCCGACTTCTCAGCCGGCAGGGCCGCCGTCGTGCGCCAACTGCTGGAACTGGACCCGCTCTTCCACCACCCGCGGGCCCGGGAACTGTGGCAGGACGCCGCGCACCGGAACCTGAAAGGTGAACTGGCATGAACGCTCCGGGTTCCAGCCCGCGGCACACGCACTCTGCCAATGCCGCACACCGCCAGCTCCCTTTCACGGTCAGGCTGGACTGGGGGCTGGAGGGAGCCACGACCGTGGCAGCGGGCGCCGACATTGCGGTGGTGGTGGACGTCCTTTCCTTCGGCACCTGCGTCAGCGTGGCACTGGACCGGGGCGCTGAAATCTTCCCCTATCCCTGGCGGGATACCAGCGCCGAAGACTTCGCCGCCCACCACCAGGCCCAGCTGGCCGGCCCCCGCGGCGGCGGCGGCCTGAGCCTCTCCCCCGCCAGCTTCCGCGCTGCGGAGTCCCTGGAAAGAGTGGTCCTGCCCTCCCCCAATGGATCGGAACTGTGCCACGCGCTGGCCGCGGACGTGCCGCTGGTCGCCGCCGTGTGCCTTCGGAACGCCGCAGCCACTTCCGACTGGGTGGCGGCGAACCTCCCGGGAGACGCGGTACTGGCAGTGGTGGCCGCCGGTGAACGCTGGCCTGACGGCAAGCTGCGGCCTGCCGTGGAGGACCAAATCGGCGCCGGGGCTTTCATCGCAGGGCTGGCGGCCGCCGGCAGGGGCGGCTATGAAGCCGGGGACGGCAGGCACGGCTACGCACCGGAGGCCGTTGCCGCCATGGCCGTGTTTGAAGCCGCGGAACCACGGCTGCGCGAAATGCTGCAGCAGTGTTCCAGCGGCCGTGAGCTGTCCGGAGCCGGCTATGCGGAGGATGTGGACATTGCCGCCGAACTGGACCAAAGCGATTCGGTGGCCATCCTGCGGAACGGGGCCTTCCGGCCGCTGTGAGGGCCCCAGCCTTGCACGTGTTTACGGATCACGGAACCGGATGCAAAACTGCAGGGATGAGCCTGCGCATCCAAGCCCTCGCCATTGATTCCACCGACCCCCGGGTTCCTGCCGCCTTCTGGGAAAAGGCGCTCGGCTGGCGCCGCACCCACGAAGAGGACGACGAGATTGTGCTCGAACCGCCGGCGGGCAGCCCCGAAGACGGCGTGCTGCCCGACCTGCTTTTCCTCCGGGTCCCGGAACGGAAGGAACTCAAGAACCGCCTTCACCTGGACCTCCGCCCCGAAGACCAGGACGCAGAGGTCGCCAGGCTGGAAGAACTGGGCGCCCGTCAGATCACAGTGGGACAGGGTGCGGCGGCAACATGGGTTGTCATGGCTGACCCGGACGGCAATGAGTTCTGCGTGCTCCGCGCCCTGCGGCCGGACGAATCCGCCTAGCGGTAGCTGCTGACCGGGTAGTTGCTCACGAAAGGCGTATTGGTGGGCACGATCTGCTTACCCAGCGGCATAAGGGATACCGGAATGAGCTTCAGGTTGGCGATGGCCAGCGGGATGCCGATGATGGTCACGGCCATGGCGAACGCAGTCACCACGTGGCCGATGGCGATCCAGATCCCGGCCACGAGCAGCCAGATCACATTGCCCAGCAGCGAAAAGACACCGGTGCCGCCTGGTTTGTCCACCACCATGCGGCCAAACGGCCACAGGGTGTAGGCGGCAATCCGGAATGAGGCAATGCCCCAGGGGATGGTGACGATCAGCAGGCAGCAGACCACGCCTGCCAGGAAATAGCCCAAGGCCAGCCAAAAGCCGCCGAAAACCAGCCAGATGATGTTCAGAAGTGTCTTCATGCACCTATTGTGCCCCCAGCCGTTGCGGGACCAAGCTGGGGGACTCCCCTGATTCAGCCCTGATCCCCGCCTTGGGCTGAATCAGGTGCAGCGCCTAAACCGTGGCAGCTGCCTTTGCCGCCTGGACAAAGGCCCGGACTTTGGCCAGGTCCTTCACTCCGCGGGATGCTTCCACGCCGGAGGAAACGTCCACTCCCCAGGCATGCGCCGCCGCTGATGCCTGGCCAACATTGGCGGCATCGAGGCCGCCGGCGAGCAGCCAGTTCCGTCCCCGCAGCGCCGGCAGGGCCGCCACCGAGGCGTAGTCCCAGGATTCCCCTGAGCCCGGCACGGCGGCGTCAATCAGGAGCAGGTCCTCGCCCCAGTCTTCGAACTCATCCTGTCCGGTACCCATGGTGACGGCCCTGATCAGCTTCATGCCGGCGTCGTGCACCGTTGCCACGTCCGTGCGTGACCGCGCACCGTGCAGCTGGATCCATTCCATGCCCGCGGCCCGGGCGATGGCGATGGCATCCGCCACCGGCTCGTCCCGGAAGACTCCGATGGGGGAAACTCCGCTGGGGACCGCTGCCAGCAGGGAGGCAGCCTGCGACGGCGAGACAACCCGGGGGCTGGCGGTGAGCACAAATCCCACGGCATCCGCGCCGGCATCCACCGCTTCGCGCACCGATTCGGGGGTGCTGAGACCACACACTTTGACGAACATTCCCGGCTCCTTCAGGCTGTTTTCGTGATGACCCCCCGCAGGAGAGTAGCAGGCACAGGGCACACGCTGCGACGCGTGACCACCGCGGCGAACTAGGCTGGGCTGATGCAGATCATCCGCTTCGCTGACCTCAAGGCCGAACCATGGCGCAACGGCGGCGGCGTGACCAAGGAAATCGCACGCAAGGGCACCGACGACGGCGGCTGGGACTGGCGGGTGAGCATCGCTGACGTCGCCAAGGCAGGGGACTTTTCCACCTTCCCCGGCATGGAGCGCGTCCTGACGGTCATTGAAGGGGAACTGCTGGTGCTCAGCGTCGACGGCGCCGAACACGCCATGGAAAAGTACCGGCCCTTCAGATTCGACGGCGGCGCGGCCACCACGGCCAAGCTGCCCACCGGCGACATCCGGGACCTCAACGTCATCACGCGCACGGCCGCCTGCAAGGGCTACACCTCCATCATTGAGCTGTCCAAAAAGCGTGCCCACCCCGTCTTTGAGGGGCAGCTTGGCGTGCTGCTGCAGGGACAGGCGAAGGTCAGTGAACGCGGGGCCGAACCGCTGGAGCTGGGCCGGTACGACGCTGTGATTGGTTCCGACGCCGACTCCCCCGAAATCCTGGGCCGCGGCTTCCTGGCCGTGGTGTCGATCGACCCGGTTACCGCGCAGGGCTGAACTCCTCCACCGCTGCGACGGTGCCCCGCCGGCGCGCGTGCTCAGCGGCAAAAACCACGCCGTGGCTGACAAGCGACTCCTCCAGTCCCGACACGACTCCTGACCAGTCTCCGGTGGCCAGCGCCCCCACCCACGCCTGCACGAGGCCCCTGTCGCCGCCCTCGTGCTTTTCGCCCTGGAGCTGTGCAGTAGCGGCCGGGATCGGGTAGACGGTGGTTTCCCCGGTCAGGAAGTCATAGGCCGAGACGGTGCCGGCCTCGACTGTGATTTCCCCGTGACTGCCGAAAATCCTGGTGATCCGTGGGCCCTTGGCGGTAAAAGCGGTGGCTGTGAAAGCGGCCGTTGTCCCGTTTTCGTACTCAATGTTCACCACCTGGTGGTCCACCACGTCGTTGCCTCCGCTGTAGACGCAGCGCCCATACGGCCCTGTTTCCAGTGCCTGCCACAGCGATTCCCGTGTGCCGCCCGGGTCCACCACGTCGGCAAAGTAGGCCCGGGCGGGGTCCGCCGCTTCACCGTTCGGAGGCCGGCCCGGCCCGTAGATGCGCAGGGCCGAATACGGGCAACGCGGTTCAGCCGGGCAGCTGATACAGCGGTCGGACGCGCCCTCCGGCGCCTCTCCGGGCCGGAAATGCGAGAGCCGGCCAAAGGAGGACACCCGCACGGGCCGGCTTCCGACGATGAAGGAAAGCCAGTCCACGTCGTGGGTGCACTTGGCCAGCAGGAAGGGGCTGGATTCTTCCTCCCGCCGCCAGTTCCCGCGCACGTACGAATGCGCGAAGTGCCAGAAACCCACAGGCTCCAGATGCTGGACGGAGATAATCCGGCCTACGGCCCCTGCAGAGAGGAGCTGCCGCAGCAGAGCCGTCAGCGGGGTGTAGCGCAGGACGTGGCAGACGGCGGCCCTGATCCCCGATTCCTGCTGCAGGCGGGCCAACTCCCCGCATCCGGCGGGGTCGGGGGCGATGGGCTTTTCGAGGAGGACGGGGTAGCCGTGGGCTGCCGCCGCGGCAAACGGCCTTCCGTGTTCGCGGTCGGGGGTGGCAATGATGATGCCGTCCGCCGGCAGCCGGGTGCGCAGCATGGCCTGCCAGTCCTCGAAGGCACCCGCGGCCGGCACGCCAAGCTCCGCCGCGAGGGCTTCGCGCAGCGGGCGGCGCGGCTCCGCGATGCCCGCCACCACGGCGCGGCCGGTATCAACTGCAAGCCGGGCATAGGCGGAGCCCCGTGCACCGGCACCGGCAATGAGGAGGCGCACGGGTGCTGTGGGCAGCGGAGCGGACGACGGCGGTGCCTCCATGGGTCAGCCGGCGTCGGCGGCGTCTGGGTCGGCGAGCCATTCCAGCGCAACGGCCGCCGTCCAGGACTGGTCCATGCTGCCCAGCGGCTCGCCCGTAAACGGCTCGTAGTACTCGGCGAAATGGCCTTCCATCAACTGGGCAAGGGACGCTTCACGCAGCCGCCGGTACCGTGCTTCGTCGCCCCGCCTGCGGAGGCAGCCCGCCAGGTACCAGTTCATCACCGGCCAGACCGGTCCGCGCCAGTATTGCCGCGGTTTGAGGCCCTCGTAGGTGGTGGAGGTTGATGCCGGCAGCGGGAAGGCCAGGCGCGGGTCGCCGGTCCAGTCCGGCCCCTCGAAGATCTCCAGCTGCCGCGGCAGCAGGGAGTGGTCCGCCGTGGAGATCAGCGGGGCGAACCCGGCCATGGTCGGCAGCCCGATCCATTCGCCGGCCAGCACATCCCGGTCCCGCGCCAGCCCTGTTTGTTCATCAACGGTGGCGTCCACGCCCTCCCGGAACTCCTGTGCCCACTCCCGCAAGCGGGGCGCGTCCCCGCGCAGGCCGATATGTTCCGCCAGCACGGCCAGGTCCTCGTTGGCCGCCGCGAAGATCGCGGACATGAAGACGTCCTTGACCTGGAAATCCATCACGCCGGGCAGCCGGGCGTCGTCGAACCGGACGTCGGCCATCTGCTGCACCAGCCAGAGGTAGCGGCTGTATTCCTCGTCGCTGGGCCGCTGGCTCAGGTCGGTCACCTTCAAGGTGTCGGTCCGGACAAAGGGCTCCATTTTCCCGGGCCGGACCCTGGAGTAGGGCCCGTCGAACCTTGGCGAGTTGTCCATCCCGGACTCCCAGCCGTGGTAGATGGTGAGCAGGCCGGAGCCGTCGCCGCCGCGGCTGCTGCGGAGCCAGGCATGCCAGCGGATCCACTGCGGCAGCGTCCGCCGGGTAAACTCCTCGGCGAGCCTGGCATCCTCGCCGCCGGCCGCCGTCGCGCGTTCCACGATGCGGCGCAGCAGCGTGGCATGCACGGGCGGCTGGCAAATGCCGCTGGACTGCACTCCCTCGGGTGACGCTCCGCGGGTTCCCCACCGCTCCACGTCCGGGAAATAGCCGGGGACGTCGGAGAAGACAATGTGCGGAATCATCCCGCTCTTCCACTGCGCCGCGAGAAGGTGGTCCAGCTCCTGCAGCGCCCGGGCCACGCTCATGGTGGACAGGCCGGTGGCCACGAACGCCGCGTCCCAGCTCCACATGTGCGGGTAAAGATTCGGTGCGGCGGTGACCATGGTGCCCAGGTCATTCCCGGCCAGGACATCCCTGGCCCGCTGCCGCATCTCCTCAAGGTCCCGAAGCGGAAACCCGGCTGCGTCCGCTTCTGCGCTCATGCCGTCAGTCCCAACTGGGTTTCAGTGTCGAAGAAGCGGAGCGCGCCTTGCTCGAAAAGCAGGCCCATCGTGTCCCCTGCGGAAACCCTGGCCGTGGAGGGGACCTGGACCTTGACGGTCTGGCCGCCCAGGTCCACCGTCAGCAACGTGGCGTGCCCCAGCGGCTCCACCACCTCCACCGCCGCGTCCAGGGATCCCTCCGAGCCGCGCTGGGCCAGGGCAATATTCTCTGCCCGGATGCCCACCATGACCGGGGTGCCGCCGGTGCGTGCCGCTGCCCTGGCCAGGAATTCGGGCGCCGCGATGCTCTGGCCGCCCACTTCCAGGGCACCCTGCTGGGTGATGCGGCCGTCCAGGAAATTCATGGGCGGCGAGCCAATGAAGCCGCCCACGAAACGGTCCGCCGGCTCCTCGTACACCGTGATGGGGTGGCCCAGCTGGGCGATCTGGCCCTTCTTCATCACCGCAACCCGGTCCGAGAGGCTCATCGCCTCCACCTGGTCGTGGGTGACGTACAGCGTGGTGGAGCCAAGCTGCTGGACGATCTTCTTCAGCTCGGCGCGGAAGTCGAGGCGAAGGAGGGCGTCGAGGTTGGACAGCGGCTCATCCATGAGCAGCACATCGGCGTCCATGACGATGGCCCGGGCGACGGCGACGCGTTGCCGCTGCCCGCCGGAGAGGTTGGCTGGGTAGCGGTCCAGGTACGGGCTGAGCTGCAGCAGGTCCGCGGCCCATGCCACCTTCCGCTCCAGTTCCTCCCGCGGAACCTTCTTCATCATCAGCCCGAACCCGATGTTGGTGCGGACAGTCCTGTGCGGGAAGACGGCATAGGACTGGAACACCATGGAAAGGTTGCGGTCCTGCGGCGGCAGGTAGGTTACGTCCCTCCCGCCGATGGAGATGCTCCCCTGGTCCGGGAAGTCCAGGCCCGCCACCATGCGCAGCAGGGTGGTTTTTCCGCAGCCGGAAGGACCCAGCAGCACCATGAACTCGCCCTCCGCAACTTCGAGGGAGACGTTGTTGGTGGCCAGCTCGGTGCTGCCCGGGTAGGTCTTGTGCAGACCCTTGATGGAGATGTCAGCCATGGGACGGGCCTCTCTGGGACGCAATCAGCGGATGGTGGAGCCCCACATGTTGGTGAGGTAGCGGCGCATGAAGAAGATGAAGACCAGGGCCGGGACCACCAGCAGGAAGCCGCCGGCGAAGCGGTAGGCGAGTGGCGATTCGGCGAGGGAGCTGAGGACCTGGGCGGGGAGGGTGCGCTGGTTCAGGGTCAGGATGGACGCGCCCAGGACTTCATTCCACGACATGACGAACGTGAAGATCGAGGCCGCGGCGATGCCGGGTATGGCCATCGGCAGGACCACCTTGAGGAAGGCCTGCACCGGGCTGCAGCCGAAGATCCTGGCCGCTTCCTCCACGTCGCGCGGAACACCGAGGAACACCGAGGCGGTAATCAGGATGGTGGTGGGCAGGGCCAGTGCGCTGTGGAGCAGGACGACGGCGAGAACGCTGTCGTAGAGCCCCGTCTGCAGGAAGAGCTGGGCCAGCGGCACAGACAGCACGACGATGGGCAGGGCGCGGGTGAACAGCAGGAACAGCTGGTACGGTTCCCTGCCGCGGAAGGCGAAACGTGCCACGGCGTACCCTGCGGGAACACCGATAAGCAGCGACAGCACGAGGGTGAACACGCCCACCTGGAAGGAGTTGATCAGGCCGCCCAGGATGCCGGTGGACTGCAGGAATGTCTGCATGGTCTCGGTGGAGAAGTTGTCCGGGATGAAGCTGAGCGGAAACTTCTGCAGCGACTGCCTGCTGGACATCGCGGCCAGCGCGATCAGGTAGATGGGCAGTGCCATGAAGAGGGTGATCAGGATGCAGGCCACTTGGAGGAGCACCCGGTTGCGGCGCCGCCGCGCCAGCGGCCTGCGGTCCACGCCGGGTTCAGGCCGGCTGGTCCCGGCATCGGTCCTGGACGTTGTTGCGTGGCTCATCGCGCCGCCTCCGTCTGATCCCTCAGGAGTTTGAGGTAGCCCACTGCCGTGACCATGGACACGGCCATGACCACCAGGGCCAGCGCGGATGCCACGTTGGGATCCTGCAGGCCGGTGTACCAGCGGTAGGTTTCGCCCACCACCAGCGGAAAGTTCTGGCCAGTGAGGGCGAGGGCCACGGCGAAGGTCTGGAAGGCCAGGATGGTCCTCAGGATCAGGGCTGTTTGGAGGCTGGGGCGCAGCAGCGGCAGGGTCACGTGCCACAGCCGGTTCCAGAAGCTGGCCCCGAAGACGCCGGCGGCTTCCTCGTAATCCTTGGGGATGGACTGCAGGCCGGCCACGACGATCACGAACACCAGCGACGTGGCCCGCCAGACCTCCGCGATCAGCACGGCAGCGAACATGGACGGATAGTTGTCATAGGCGAGCCAGGAGAAGGGCTGCATGCCCAGGGACGCCAGGAGCGAGTTGAGGTAGCCGCGGTCCGTGAAGACGGTCAGCCACACCAGGCCGGCTGCGAGGTCGCTGACTGCCAGCGGGATGGCCCAGATGTAGAAGTAGGCAGACGCCCCCCGCGGCTTGGCCCGGATGAGGAGTGCCATCGCCAGGGCCAGGACAAACTGGATGGGGATCATCACCACGATGAGTAGGAGGGTGTTGCCCACGGAGGACCAGAAGTACGGGTCCTGGGACATCCTGGTGAAGTTCGCCGTCGTCAGGCCTTCGGGGCCGCCGAACGCCTGCAGGACGCCGCTGACCATCGGCCAGCCGAAGAGCAGCGTCATGAACACGATTGACGGGGCGATCAGCAGCAGCGCCGCGGAACTCCCCCTCCTCCTGGGTGCGCGGACTCTTGGACCGGGAGGGGGAACGTGCGGCCTGGCTGCCGCCGGCGCATCCGGGGCGGCCATCACGCAACCTTGCAGGGCGACGTCTTGGGATCCGGTGCCCAGCACGGGACGTTCAGGCTGTCCATGATCTTGGCCAGTTCCGCCCCCTGCCGGTCCAGCGTGGCCTTGACGTCCGCGTTGTTCAGGCAGATCTCCTGGAAGCAGTTCTTGAACAGCTGGGAGACCTGGGGGTCCTTGTCGCCCAGGCCCACCGGCGGCAGGGCGAGCAGGGCGTCGGAGGCCTCCTGCTGCGCCTTGACCGCCTTTGCTTCAAGGGCCACGCCGCCGGGGAGGTCGCCGCCGATGTCCGTCTTCACCACGGGGAAGAAGGAGTTGGATTTCAGTGTCTCGATCTGCGCCTCGGGCTTGGACAGCGACTTGATGAGCTCGAAGGCCTTGTCCTTCTCGGGCGAGCCCTTCGGCACCGCCATACCGCCCACGATCAGGAGGTAGCCCCTGCCCTTGGGCCCGGACGGCGCCGGAACCATCTGCCAGTCGTCCGGCTTGTCCTTGACTGCGTTGATGAGGCGCGCCACATGGTCCCATGCCACCAACACCTCGCCGTTAGCCAGGGGCTCCTGCATGAAGTCGTAGTTGGCGGAGGCGGGATTCATGTTGGCCCAGAGCTCGCGCATGTAGGTCCAGGCAGTGACGGCGTCCTGGTTGCGGAAGGTGGTGATCTGTCCGCCTGTGAAGCTGGGAATCAGGAAGCCCTGGTAGAACCGGTGGTGCAGACCCTTGGGTCCAGCGGGAAGGCCGAAGACGGGGCGGCCGCTGGCCTCCTTGGCCGCCTTGGCCCACGCCAGGTACTGGTCGTAGGTCAGTTTGTCGACGTCAGCTCCCGAGGGCAGCCATTGCAGCGCCTTCTTGTTGACTGCCAGCACGTACGTGGCCTGGATCCACGGGATGTAGCGGGGGACGTCGGTGCCAAGCTTGGCAAGCTCAGCCACGTCCTTGGAGTAACCGGCCGAGGAGAGGTCCTTCATCAGCGAGCTGAGGTCCTCCAGCTGCGAGGCGAAGGGGGCGAGGTCGCCGTGGAGCCCCCCTGCGATGCCCACCTCGACCTTCCCCGCGGCGAGCTGGGACTTCAACGTGGTGTTGAAGACACCGGTATCAACAGGGTTGTAGGCAACGCTGATGTCCCCCGCGAATTTCTTGAGGGTGGCCTCGTACTTCTGGCGTTCCTCCACCGGGGCGAACTGCGTTGAGAGGAAGCTGACGGATCCCTTGCCGCCGCTTCCGCTGGTATTCACCCCGCAGGCTGCAAGCACCGGGCCGGCCGCCAAGACCGTAAGGCCCCCCTTCAACAATGCTCGCCGGCTGACGTCGTGGTGGGCGGAAACGGACATTAGAGCCTCCTGGGGGTGAAGGACTGCTAGGTTTTTTGTCTGATGATCGATCATAATTGTGTGATACAGATCACGTCAATGCTGCGGGCCAGTCCCTGTGCCCGCAGTGGACGGATCAGACGCATGAGGAAAGGTAGCCGGCGGAATGACGGACCAGAGGACGCTGGTGGGAGAAGTTGCCCAGCCGCCGGCGGGCCCCGCCACCAGCGCCGGGCACCTTCTCCAGCTCCTGCGCTCCAACGCCTCCGGGTACAGCCGGGCCGATCTGCTGGAGATCACCGGAATGGCGCGTTCCACCCTTTACGAGCGGCTCGACGCGCTTTTCGCGGCCGGGCTTGTCTACGAATCCACTCCCCTGCGCGCACAGCGTGGCAGGCCGCCCCGCTCCCTCCGTTTCGATGACCGCAACAAGCTGGTGCTGTGCCTGGAAATCGGCCATACGCACGCCGGAATCCATCTCCTGTCGCTGGGCAGGGAGGTGGTGGCTTCGGCGCGTATCCCCGTGGAGATCGGGAACGCCCAGGAGGTGGTGGTGGGCCAGGTGGTGGCGGAGGCGCTGCGGCTGCTCGACGGCCGGCGGCCGGTAGGGGCAGGAGTAGGACTGCCAGCTCCGGTTGACCCGCTCCACCGCCTGGGGCTGGAGCGGACCGTCCTTGCCCACTGGGACCTGCAGTTGTTGCAGGAGGCGATGGAATCCATGCTTGACTGCCCGGTCCTGCTGGAAAACGACGCCCGGTCCATGGCGGTGGGAGAAGTCCGGGGCCCCCTCGACTCCCTGGTCGCGGTGAAGGTCAGCACCGGGATCGGCTCCGGGATTATTGTCCGGGGTTCGCTGGTGCGCGGCGCCCACGGCGCCGCCGGGGACATCGGGCACGTGCGCATCCCGGAGGCCGCCGATTGCCGCTGCCGCTGCGGCAGGGACGGCTGCCTGGCGGCGGTGGCTTCCGGGCGCGCACTGCTGGCCAATCCGCAATTTGCGCATTACGGGACGCTGCGCCGGTTCGTTGACGCTTCCGACGACGATCCGGACGTCCGGGCCGCAATCTCGGCGGCCGGAAGGGTGCTGGGACGGGCCCTCGCCGCCATGGTGGGCACGCTGAACCCCGGCCGGGTAGCGGTGGGCGGGCTGGTGGGAGTGCTCCCAGGCTTCCTGCAGGCCTGCCGGCAGCAAATCCTCACGGACGCCTTCGAACCTTCCCTGGTGGATCTGGAGATCGTCCCGGCGGACAGCCGCAAGGCCACCGCAGTGGGCCTTTGCCGGCTCGTGGAGGAAAGCCTCTACGCGCCGGAGCGGGTGGAGCAACTGCTGGCCCAGCACGGCGGCTGAGCACGCCACCCACTGTGACCGGTGAGGTTGGGCACCAAGGTGGCCGCCGCCGTCGCGCCTTGCTACCTTGGAATCCAAGGCTCCATCCCGAGCCTCCGGACGACGGTTCAGTACCCGGCACGCGACAAGACTGGCCAAAGGATCTGGTCATGTCCTGGTTAATCCTCATTCTTTCCGGCGCGCTGGAGGCCGTCTGGGCAGCCGCCCTGCACCGTGCTTCCAAGGCTTCCGGGCGCCGGCGGTTGGCCCCTGCAGCCCTGTTCCTGGTGGCTGTTGCCGCGAGCACCGGCGGCCTGGCGGTGGCGATGCAGTCCATTCCCACCGGCACGGCCTACGCGGTATGGGTAGGGGTGGGCGTGGTCCTGACCTCCGCCTACGCAATGGCTACCAGGGTGGAACGTCCGACGGCGGCGCGCCTGCTGCTGCTGTCCGGCATCGCCGCGTGCGTGGTTGGCCTCAAGGTTGTGGCGTGATGATGAAGCATTCTGTTCCCTGGCTGGTGCTCCTGGCCTCCGCTGTCCTGGAGGCAGTCTGGGCCACGGCCCTGGGCCTGTCCGACGGTTTCAGCAGGCCGCTGCCCACGATTGTCTTCGCCGTCACCGCCACCCTGAGCATGCTGGGCCTGGGCATGTCCATCCGGAGCATTCCGCTGGGCACCGCCTACGCCATCTGGGTGGGCATCGGCGCCGCGTTGACGGTGGGCTGGGCCATGGCTACCGGAGTGGAACCATTTAGCGTTGTGAAGCTGCTGTTCATTGCCGGCATCGTGGGCTGCGCCGCCGGCCTCAAGGCGCTGCCTGCGATGGACGCGGCGCCTGCCCGCACCAGTGACTAGGCTTTTGCCATGGACTCCCCCGAGATGACCAATGCCTTGGACGCGCTGCAGCGCCGGGTAGCCGCCGGAACGCGCACCATCCTGGGCATCGCCGGGGCGCCGGGCTCCGGGAAGTCCACCTTTGCCGCCTGGCTGCAGAAGCAGTTCACTCCGGGAACGTCGATTGTGGTCCCCATGGACGGCTTCCACCTGGGCAACGCGATCATTGAGGGGACCCCGCTGCGTCAGCGGAAAGGCGCCATTGATACGTTCGACTCCGGCGGCTACCTTTCGCTGCTGCGGCGCCTGGCGCGCCGGGACGAGGCCGTGGTCTACGCACCCGAGTTCCGCCGCGCCATTGACGAGCCGGTGGCCGCCTCCATCGCCGTCCCGGCTGACGTCCCCCTGGTGATCACGGAAGGCAACTACCTGCTGGCGGACCAGGAACCGTGGAAAGAGATCCGGGCGCAACTGGACGAGGTGTGGTTCCTGGAAACGCCGCCCGCCCTGCGGCTGCAGCGGCTGGTGGACCGCCATGTGTCATTCGGGATGGACCCGGACGCCGCGGTGGCCTGGGCCAATGGACCCGATGAAGCAAATGCCCGCCTGATCCAGGCCACGCGCCCGGCCGCGGACCGCATCATCCCCTGGATTTAGCCAAACTTTTTGAAAATCAAGGAAACGAACAGGAGCACCATGGCAAACACGTCCACTAATCCCGGTGGCACTGTCCAACTCGGCGACGGCCTGGCCGTCAGCCCCCTGGGTTTCGGGGGCATGGCCCTCACGCCCGTGTACGGCGAGGTGGACCCTGCCGAGGCACTGCAGACCCTGCACCATGCCGTCGATGCCGGCATGAGCTTCATCGACACCGCGGACATCTACGGCGGCGGCAGCAACGAGGAACTGATTTCCCGGCTCCTCAAGGACCGGCGGGATGAGGTCCAGCTGGCCACCAAGTTCGCCCTGGTGGGCACGCCCACTGACGGCTACACGGACATCCGCGGCGATGCTGAGTATGTTCGGCAAGCCGTGGACCGGAGCCTGCTACGGCTGGGCACCGACGTCATCGACCTCTACTACATGCACCGCCGCGACGTCCGCGTCCCCATCGAGGAAACCGTGGGCGCCATGGCGGAGCTGGTCAAGCAGGGCAAGGTCAGGCATCTGGGCCTGTCCGAAGTGACGGCGCAGGAACTGCAGGATGCGGCAGCGGTCCACCCGATCGCGGCGGTCCAGAGCGAATGGTCCATCTGGAGCCGGGACGTGGAACGCCATGTTGTTCCCGCCGCTGCAGCACTGGGCGTGGGCTTTGTCCCCTACTCCCCGCTGGGCCGCGGCTTCCTCACCGGAACCGTTGACACCGCAAGCCTGGGCGAGAAGGACTTCCGGCGGAACATCCCCCGCTTTGCCCCGGACGCCGCAAGCGCCAACCAGGCGGTGGTGGACGCCGTCCGGTCCGTGGCGGACCAACTCGGTGCCACCCCCGCGCAGGTGGCCCTTGCCTGGCTGCCGGCCCAGGGAAAGCGGCTCGGCCTGCCGGTCGTTCCCATTCCCGGCACCCGCAAGGCCGCCCGGATCGACGAAAACCTTGGCGCGCTTGCCCTGGACCTGACCCCGGCGCACCTGGAGGCCCTCGACGCAGCGTCGGACGCCGTCGTCGGCTCCCGTTCCGCGGACCCCAAATGGGTGTCCGAGGGTCGGGAATAAGGCATTCTTCGCCCGCACACCCTGACTCAACCGCCACCCAAAGGAGCCCCATGCCTGCCATCGTCCATTTCGAAGTACAGATTGACCCCGCGCACCGCGATGACGCCGCCAAGTACCTGTCCGAAACGCTTGCAGCCACCCGCGCCTGGCCTGGCAACCAAGGCATTGAAGCGCTGGTGGATGACGCCGACCCCTGCCACATCCTGGTGGTGGAAACCTGGGCCACCACCCAGGACCATGACGACTATGCGGCCTGGCGGACCACGCCGGAAGGCAAGAGCGGCCTGCATAAGATCCTCGCCGGGCCGCCGTCCAAGCAGGTCTACTCCACCACCATGACGCTGGACCTTTAGCCCATGGACTCTCTTCGGTACGACCTGCCGGCCCTGACCATTCGCAGCATCTCCGTCAGCGCAATGGACAACAATGTGTACCTCCTGACGGCCAAGGAGAGCGGTGCACAGCTGTTGATTGACGCCGCTGACGACCTGCCTGCCATCCGGCAGCTGCTGGCGGACGGGGCAGCGGACACCTCGGCGTCTCTCCGCCTGGCGCTGATCGCCACGACGCACCAGCACTGGGACCACGTCCGCGCGCTGAAGGAGCTGGTGGAAGCAACGGGGGTGCCGACAGCCGCAGGGGCGGACGACGCCGACGCATTGCCGGTACCCGTGGACCGGCGGCTTGGGCACGGGGACAAGGTGGCCGTGGACGGCTTTGAGGTCACGGCCGTCCAACTGCGGGGGCACACTCCGGGCTCAATCGCGTTTGTCTACGAGGACCCGGACGGGCCTGCGCACATCTTCTCCGGTGACTCGCTGTTCCCGGGCGGGGTGGGCAACACACAGAAGGACCCCGGAAGGTTCAACCAGCTCCTGTCCGACGTCACGGAGCGGCTCCTCGGCGCCTACCCGGACACCGCCGTCGTGCATCCCGGCCATGGCAAGCCCACAACCCTGGGTGCCGAGCGGCCGCACCTGGAGGAGTGGCGCGCCCGCGGCTGGTAGGCGGTTAAACCCATCGAGTGCTCCGTAGTTGTCGTTATGACGCGTCTAAACGACAACTACGGAGCACTCGATGTTGGGGCCGTTGGGGGCCGTTGGGGATTAGCGGCTGCGGCGTTCGTTCGACGCCGGGGCGGACGCGCGGCGCGGGCCGCTGCGGGCGGGACGGCCGGAACCGCCGTTGCCGGAGGCGCCGCTGCCCGAGCCGTAAGAGCCGCCGGAGGTTCCGCCGGTGTTGGAGGACCAGACGGCCTTGCTGCCGCCGGCTGCTCCTGCACCCGCAGAGCGCTGGCCCGATGCTCCTGCTGCTGCGCGCTGGCCGGTTGCGGGGCGTCCACTTCGCTGGCCTCCGCCGGAGGCCGGGCGTCCGCCGGAGGCGGGGCGGCCGGTGCCGCCGCGGGGGGCGGCACTGCGGGTGATGCGGGAATCGCCGCGGCCCTCGGCTGCACGTCCGTCCGAACCGCGGCCGGCCGATGAGCGGCCACCTGCTGCGGGGACGTCGTTGCGGTGGGTGCCGGCAGCGGTGCCGCGGCCGCGGGCGTTGCGGCGGGCAGCGGCTGCTGCCACGGCGCGGTCCTCGTTCTGCTCTGCATTGCGGTCGAAGGCTGCGCGGGCTTCCGTGCGTCCTTCGAAGGCGACAGCCCGGCGTTCGGCGCGGGGAACATCGGTGCGGGCGGGCTCGGCCGAAACCTTGCCGCGTCCACCACGTCCGCCGCGGCCACCGGCCGACGGTGCAGCCTGGCGGCGTGCACGCTTGCGCTCGGCGTTGGCACCCGTCGAGGTGCCGCCACCCTGCCTGGGGGCCTTGGCGGCCATCAGTGCGGCGCGGGTGCGGGGGTCCACCTTGTCGGCGATTTCGCCCACCAGGTCAGCCACGATCGGGGAGTTGGCGGAGACACGCTCAAAGTTCACGTCAACGCCGGCAGCCTTCATGAGCTTCTTCACGTCGGCCTGCTGCTCGGGCAGCGTCAGGGTGACCACGGTGCCGTCCGAACCGGCACGCGCGGTGCGGCCGGAGCGGTGCAGGTATGCCTTGTGCTCGGTGGGCGGGTCCACGTGGATGACCAGTTCGACGTCGTCGACGTGCACACCGCGGGCGGCGACGTCGGTGGCCACCAGGACGCGGACGTCACCGTTGGAGAACTCGGCGAGGTTGCGGTCACGGGCGTTCTGCGACAGGTTGCCGTGCAGGTCCACGGCGGGGATCCCGGCGTCGGTCAGGGTCTTGGCCAGCTTGCGGGCGTGGTGCTTGGTCCGCATGAACAGGACGCGGCGGCCGGCGCCGGAGGCGAGCTCCACGATCAGCTGCTTCTTGACGGTCTGGTCATTGACCACCAGCACGTGGTGCTCCATGGTGGTCACCGCGGCCTGCGGATCGTCTACGGAGTGGGTGAGCGGGTTGGACAGGTAGCGCTGGACGATCTTGTCCACGCCGTTGTCCAGGGTGGCGGAGAAGAGCAGGCGCTGGCCCTGGCTGGGGGTCATGTCCATGAGCTTCTTGACCACGGGGAGGAAGCCGAGGTCGGCCATGTGGTCGGCCTCGTCCAGGACGGTGATCTCCACGGCCTCGAGGGTGAGGATGCGCTGGCGGATCAGGTCCTCCAGGCGGCCGGGGCACGCGATGACGATGTCGACGCCGGCCCGCAGCGCCTTCTCCTGGCGCGCCTGGGAGATGCCGCCGTAGATCACGGTGGTGTTCAGGCCGGCGGCCTTGGCCAGCGGCTCGATGGTGGCGTTGATCTGGGTTGCCAGTTCACGGGTGGGTGCCAGGACCAGGCCCATGGGGCGGCCGGGCTTGCGGAAGTACTTGGCTTCCCGCTCAGCGAGTCGTGCTACAAGCGGGATGGCGAAAGCAATGGTCTTACCGGATCCGGTCCGGCCGCGGCCCAGGACGTCGCGACCGGACAGCGTGTCCGGAAGGGTCTTGACCTGGATGGGGAACGGTTCAACGATTCCCTGGGCGGAGAGGGTGTCTGCAAGGGCCTTGGGAGTACCGAGGGCAGCAAAAGTAGTCATGTAGTTTTTTACGGTCTTTCTGGCGGTATCCGGGCGGATATCGGCCCCCGATGCCGGTTGGACCAGGGGTTTCGCCGAAGAAAAGTCAGGTGATCAAACCGGGCGCTGTAAATAGGACAGCCGGCCGGGACCAAATGGAACGCGTTCATCGACGCAGGATGTGCCTCTCACATGAAGAAAGCCCACTCCCTGGAAAGGATCTCCAATCAGGAGCAGGCGGCATCACTGCACATCAAGTTCCTCCAGTCTAGCATCCCGCGGCCCATCCCCCGTCCCGGGCGTTGCCTTCGAGTCCATGGCGGGGCAGTGTTGAGGCATGAGCGAACAGCCGGGGCAGCGCCAGGACAGGCACCAGAGTGAGGCACGCCAGCACCAAGCGGACGACGGCGGCGGGGCGCCGGAGGGGGCAGGTGGCGGCATCGATCCCGCTGCAGTCTGGGACGAGCGGTACAGCAGCAGGGCCCGGCTTTGGAGCGGGAAGCCGAACCCGCAGCTGGTCCGCGAGGCCGGCGGCCTGCGCCCGGGAAAGGCGCTGGAACTGGGATGCGGCGAAGGCGCGGACGCCATCTGGCTTGCCCAGCAAGGCTGGTCCGTGACCGCCGTCGACGTTTCCGCTGTTGCCCTGGAGCGGGCGCATTCGCACGAGCTGGCGGAACTGGCCCGGGAAAGCGTGGGCGTGTCCAACGGGGACATCGGCAGCCGGATCAGCTGGCAACTGGCGGACCTCACGCAGTGGCAGCCGGGTACTTCCTTTGACCTGGTGACCTCCCAGTTCCTGCACTCCCAGGAATTGGACTGGCGGGTCCCGCTGCGCACGGCCGCCGCAGCCGTCAAGCCCGGCGGAACCCTGCTGGTGGTGGGCCACCACCCGGACCGGCTGCCGCCCTGGGGCAACGACCACCACAGCCACCGGGAGATGTTCTACACCGGTGACGACCTGGTCCGTGAACTGGGGCTAGCCGGGCCCGGATGGCAGATCGAGGTCCTCACCAGCCGGGAGCGGCCGGCGACCGGGCCGGACGGACAGGAAGCGACCATTGCGGACGTCGTCCTGCGCGCCACCCGCCTGCCCCTAGTCCGGTAACGTCCTCCTGGCGGTGACCCGCGGCGCTACCACTGCCGCGGCTGCGCCGATGGCCGCTGTGAAGGCGAAGACGCCCGCGAAGGACTGGACCGCCGTCGTAAAGGCAGCGAAGACAATCCCGGTGGTAGCCAGCGACAACGCCCCGCCGAGGGAGTCCGAGATGGACATGGCGGAGCTGTTGAAGCCTTCGTTCTCCTTGGTGGACAGCGCCAGGGTCATCACGCTCAGGCGCGGGTAGAGCAGGCCCATGCCGCCCCCGGCCAGGACCCAGCCGGCGATGGCGACGGCGGCCGGCCAGTGCAGCGCGGTGGTGGCCAGGGCCAGGAGAACAGCTGCCAGAACCATGAGCGATCCCACCTGGACGGCGCGCAGGTCCGGCAGCCTGGCACCCAGCCGGCCCTGCACGGCGGCGGCACCGGCCCAGGCCAGCGCACCACCGGTGAGGGTCAGGCCGGCCAGGGTGGGCGGGAACGCGTACCGGTCGATCAGGAGGTACGGCAGGTAGACCTCCGCGCCGAAGAACGATGCCGACGCCAGCCCCCGCGCCAGGATCACGCTGGGCAGTCCGCGGCGGGCGGTGAGGGTCCCGGCGGGCACCAGCGGCCGGACCGCCACGAGGGCCAGGACGACGGCGGCGCACGCCAGGAGCGCCGCGGCGGCGGGAAAGGCGGGGATGCGGACGTCCGCGGAGAGGTTCAGGCCCAGCACGGCGAGCGCGGCCAGCGCCGCCCACGCCAGGCGGCCAAGGGCCCACGGCGGGACAGTTTCCTTCGGGCGGCCAGCCCTCTCCAGCCCGTCCGCGGCGCCCGGTGCATCGGTTCCCCGCAGTACCGGCGCGATCATCGCCAGCGCGGGAATGACCAGGCCCACCACGCCCAGGAACACCCAGTGCCAGCTGAAGACCTGGGCCACCACGCCGGCTGCGAATGGCCCCACCAGCGACGGGATCACCCAGGCGGCGGAGAACGCGGCGAAGATTTTGGGGTGCAGGGGCCCGGGGAAGAACCGCGCCACCAGCACGTACAGCGCCACGGTGAGGGCGCCGCCGCCGAGCCCCTGGACCAGCCGGCCGGCCACCAGCATGGGCATGGAAACCGAGGTGCCGGCGATCAGGAGTCCGGCCACGAACAGTGCCACGGAGGTGTACAGCGGCATGGCGGGGCCGCGGCGGTCAGACCAGTTCCCGGCCCCCACCATGCCGATCACACCGGTAGCCATTGGCCCCGCGAAGGCCAGGGCGTAAAGGCTTGCGCCGTTCAGCTCACGGCTGACCAGGGGCATGATGGTGGTCACGGCCAGGGATTCGAACGCGGCCAGGAACACCAGGGCGCAGGTGCCCAGGGTTACCCAGAAATACGGGGGCCGGAAGATCCCGGTAGCGGGGTGGGTGGCCGGAAGGGTGGAGTGCCGCACAGCGTTTCCTAGCCCACGTACCGGTTCCGGCCGGACCGGTAGCCGAAGACCGCCGCGAGAAGGCCCACCACCATGAACAGGACTCCGGCGGGAACGAAGGACCCGGTGGCCTGGTGCAGCTGGCCCACCATCAGCGTCCCTGTGGAGCCCACCCCGTAGCCAACGCCCTGCATCATGCCCGACAGGTGGGCGGCGGTGTGCCCGTCGCGGGTGCGGAGCATGATCAAGGTCAGCGCGCAGGCAGTGAGGCTGCCCTGCCCCAGCCCGAGCAGCCCGGCCCACACCCAGATCAGGTCCAGCGGGCCCAGGATGCTCAGCACGAATCCGCCGCCGGTCATCAGGGCGACCACCGTGTTGATGGCGCGCTGGTCCCGGAAACGCGCCGCCAGGGCCGGCGCGAACAGGGAACCCAACATCTGCAGCACGATGCATACGGCAACGATGAGGCCCGCCGTCGCCCCGTCCACACCCCGTTCGCGAAGGATGGGTGCCAGCCAGGCGAAACCGCTGAAGGACATCATGGCCTGCAGCACCATGAAGATGGTTACCTGCCAGGCAACGGAGGAGCGCCACACGTTAACCCCGTCCCGGACCGCCTGGTGCCGGACACTCCCCTGCCGGACAGCGACGGGAAGGAACAGGAGAAGGACGACGGCGGCAGGCAGCGCCCAGACCCACAGTGCCTTGGTCCACTCCCCCGTTGCCGTGTAGACCGGGAAGGTAAAGCCGGCACCGAGCGCGGCGGAGGCGCAGATGGCGGTGGTGTAGAGGCCGCCCATGAGTCCCAGCCGGTGTGGGAAGTCGCGCTTGACCAGGCCCGGCAGAAGCACGTTGCACAGCGCGATGGCGGCGCCGCAGGCTGCGGTGCCGACCAGGAGGGCAGGCAGATGGCTGCCGCCTGGGCCGGAACCGGTGTCCACCGGGCGGAGCAGCAGCCCCGCGGTCAGCAGCGCCATGGCGCCCAGCAGCACCCGCTCCGCACCGAACCGGCGCGCCAGGACCGGGGCGAGCGGCGCGAACACACCCAGCAGCGTGACGGGCACGGTGGTGAGCACCACTACGGACCAGCCGGGCAGCGCTGCCTGCGAGGTCACCTCCGGGAGGACGGCGGAAAGGCTGGAAAAGACGCTCCGCAGGTTCAGCCCGATCAGGACAAGGCACACGCCCAGGTAGGCAAGGGCGCGGCGGCTGCCTACCCGGGTTGGTTCCGCAGGCGGCAGTTCATCGATTTCGGCATCCACCAGGGTGCCGGGTTCCACCAGGCTGCTGCCGGTCCGGGACCGTCCCGGTCCGTCCCCGGAGGAAGGCCCCCGCCGCCGCTTCCCCGCTTCGGCATTCGTTGCGTCCGTCATGCGCCCATTCTTGCAGGAGTGGTCCGCCGGTCTGCAGGAGTGGTCCGCCGGTCTGCGGGAGAGCGCGGCCGGGAAGTTTTCCACATACGGCGCAAAGCACCTTCCGGCGCCCTCCTGCAGCTTCGTACGTTATAAGCAGCCGCGGCCCGGCAGAGGGCCGCACTAATCAACGGGAGCACCATGGAAACCACACCGCCACCGGAATCACGCCCCGCGCCGACGCAAACCACTTCCAAGAGCGCATCTCCGGCCGGGACCAGCCCACCTCCTGTCCTTCAGGGGCACCCTGGCCACCCCCCGGGCGTGCCCGGCAACAACCCACCTGGCAACAACATGCCCGGCAACGAAGGCCCCGGGAACAAAGGAACAAACAGCCTGGTCCTGGCGATCCTTGCCCCTGCAAGCATGATCCTCACCGCACCTGCTTCCATGTTCGCCATGTTGATGACGTACTCGGATGACGGCTCCTCGAGCAGGCGATGGGTGACTCCCCTGGTGCTGTTCAGCCTGCCTGTCCTGTTTGCGTCACTGGCGCTGAGGCTGGCACTACCTGCCCTCAAGGTGTCTCCGCGGAAATCAGCCAACTGGACTGCGGCGGCCGTTGCCCTCTGTATCTGCGGCCTGATCTTCGCCCTGGCGCTGGGTCCGGCGCTGGCCAACCTGGGGCTGTTCTGACCCCTCCGGTCCCCGGCCCGTACCGCGGCGCTATTCTGGAAGGGATGAGCGAATCCCCTGAAAACCCCCAGCAGCCGCATGTTCCCAGGCCTGTCACGCCCGGCACCCAGGCCTCCTTCGGCACCTACGGCGGCCGTCCTGTCAGCTTCGTGCGCCGCGGCACCAGGCTGCAGGGCCGGCGGCAGGCCGCCTGGGCCGAACACGCCGAACGGTGGGCCGTCAACGTGCCACGGCACGTGGCCAACACCTCGGTCCACCCCGACTACACCTTCGACGCCGCAGCGGAGTTCGGGCGTGAGGCCCCGCTCATCGTCGAGATCGGTTCGGGCCTTGGCGACGCCATCTGCCATGCGGCGGAACAGAATCCCGACACCAACTTCCTGGCCGTGGAGGTCTACACCCCGGGGCTGGCCAACACCATCATCAAGATCAACAGCCGCGGTCTGGACAATGTCCGCGTGGTGGAGGCCAATGCCCCGGAGGTACTGGCCACCATGCTGCCCGAAGGCTCGGTCAGCGAACTTTGGGTCTTCTTCCCCGATCCCTGGCACAAATCGCGGCACCACAAGCGCCGCCTCATCCAGCCCGAGTTTGCCGGGCTGGCAGCACGGGCGCTGAAGCCTGGCGGCCTGTTCCGGATCGCCACCGACTGGTCCAACTATGCGGTCCACGTCCGGGACGTCTTGGCGGGCTCACCTGACTTCGAAAACCTCCACACCGGCGAGCGCCGCGGGCCCGAAAGCCCGTTGACCCAAGTGTGGCAGTCCGGCGTTGAATCGGTGGTGGGCGGCGCCCCCGTCCGTGAGGGACGTGCACCGGTGAGCACGGAGCACACCGGCCCCAACGAAGGCGTGGATGAAACGGGCGGCTGGGCACCCCGCTTCGAGGGCAGGATCCGGACCAGCTTCGAGGCGAAGGCCCACGAGGCGGGCCGGCTCATCTTCGATCTCTGCTACCGCCGCCGCTGACGGCATCTCTGACGGCGCCGCTGAACCGTGCCTCTGACGCGCGCCGCTGACTGGCGCCGCGCGGCGGTCAGGCCACGCTGATCGAGGCAACAATCTCCTTCAGCATCTCCAGCCGGGGTTCCGCCTGCGGGTTCAGGTAGGGCCAGATGACCACCACACCAATGAACCGCCCGCTTTCCCACACACCCACTGTGGCTGCCACCTTGGCCGGGCCGCCGTCGTCGCCATATCCCACAACCACTGCATACGCGGCCTTGCCGGGCAGGTTCAGCTCACCCTCCGCCAGGAGGGTGCCGCCGCGTTCCTCGAGGTAGAAGCCTGACATCAGGTGGGCCCAGCCGTTGGCCTGCGGCGCATCCTGCACCGAAGTGTCGTCCTTGATCACGGTCACCAGGACCCCGCCCAGCAGGCCGTACTGCTCGCTGTTGGGCCCGGCCGTGGAGTCGTCCAGGACCTGGGTGTGCTCGGGGAAGTCTGCGGTGAAGCCCAGCGGGGATTCGATGTGCACTGACATTGGTTTCAGAGCCTCTCGAGCTTGGTGTCGTTGGGGACTTTATAGTACGTGGACACGTTGCTGGTGGACTGGTTCTCGGTCTTGACCTCCACCTCGCCCACCTTGACGTCGAACCCCGCCTCGTTCGTTGCGGTCACCACGGAATTCACCTGCACGGTGGCCGAGCCGGCCTCGTACAGCCGGGCTGCGTCGCGGGCGGCGCCGGCCTCATTGCCCAGGGCGATGTTGCGCAAATAGCTGTCGATGACGGGCCGGTTTTCCGGTGAGTAGTCCACAGCAATCTTCACCGTGCCCTGGGTTCCGGCCGTCACCGTGGAATCGAACTTCGCGGCCTCGGACTTCACCCCCGAGGTCACGCCCTGGGCCACGGTGCCGTCCATGGACACGGAGACGGAATCGATGTTGTTGCCCTTGTCCAGGTTGACCTGCAGCCCGCCCTTGCCGGAGGCTTCGAACACGCGGCCGTCCAGGTTGAGCTTGCCCTGCGCGGAGACCTCCCCACTGGCAGTGGAGGTCCCGTCCGTCAGGTTCCGCTCGTAGGCAAGGTCAAGCTTGGCCCCGCCGGATGCTGTCCCGGACTCGGCCGAGGCATCAAGCGAGAACGTTCCCTTGGCTTTGTCCGTCTGCCCGGTGGAACCGTTGTCCTCCGCGGCATCGTTGATGGTGTCCAGGATGTATCCGGGCGGGTTGCCGGCCACGTCCTTGATCTCGCCGATGCTGTCCGGCGGAAGGTCTCGGTACATCTGTTTTCGGGCTGCCATGGCTTCCTCCACGCTGGCGAAGGTGTACTCACGGGAGACCTCCCCCGTCAGCGTCGCTCCTGCCGTTCCAGTGGTGTCATTGACGCCCAGGCCCATGTTTCCGTACACCTTCATGGTGGCGGAGCCGTCAGCGTTCTCCACCACTTCGGTCCCCACCTCGGCGCCGCCATGAACCCAGGCGACCCGGGCCTCGATGGAGGCCTTGCCCGTCTCCGAGTAAACCGGGATGTCCGCCTTGGCCAGTTCCTGCAGGTGCTGCTTGGCCAGCTGCTGTGCGGCCGCGGGAATGCCGCCATCCATGCGCATCAGGTCTTCGGCGAACGGACCGTCGCTTCCTTCGCCTTCAATCAGGTACTTCCGGTCGGCATCGGAGAGGCCGGCCCACCATTTTGCCTGCTCGTCCGGGCCGGCATCAACCATCCGGTCCAGCCCAGACTCCAGCTCCCGGCGGTGTTCAGCGGCTGCCCTGGCTGCCTCGGCCTTTTCCTTGAGCCACTCCCTGGCCTGGGCGGCCAGCGAGGCCAGCCGGTCCCAGGTGCTGCTGCCGGAACCGCCGGCGCCGGCGGTGGACGCTTTTTCCTGCTCGTCAGCATGCTTCAGCAGGATTCTTGAGTTCTCCCGCAGGCTCGCCACCACTTTGTCCAGGCTGGGCCGGTGGCTGCTGCTCCACTCCTGGCGGAAGCGTTCCCCGTCCCGGCCCTTCCACGGCGCCGACTGGATCTGGCTGTGCAGGGAGCCGGCCCGGCTGCTGAGCAGCGACGCTGCCTGGTCCGCCGCTTTGGCCAACGCCCGCAACTGGCTGACGTCTGCGCCGTAAAAAGTCATGGTTTTCCCCCGGGAAAGAGTGCGATGCCTGTCAATCGCTGGTGCTTATGGTTGCACAGCTGGCGGAACCCGGCGATGGGGATCCCTCCCCATCGCCGGCATCCGGTACCACTGTGGCTTTCGTGCCAGCTCCTCAAAGCACCGCCGGCCGGCTGTTCGGGATCCGTCCGACGTGCGACGATTGGCTGTAAGAAGGGCACGCACAGCAGCGCACAACGCGCCTGTCCGAAGGAACAACAATTAAAGAAGAACTGAAACAGGCCGTGGACAAGGCCGAGGACGTCACCAATTCACGCGTCCTTGAGGTCTTTGCCCGGTCCGGATTCGCGGCCAGCGGCATCCTGCACCTGCTGGTGGGCACCATTTCCATCCGCCTTGCAATGGGCGGCACGGGCCACGCCGATTTCAGTGGCGCGGTGGCGGAGCTGGCCACTATGCCCGTTGGTCCCTTCCTGCTGTGGGGCAGCTTCGCGGCGTGCGCGGCACTCTCGCTCTGGCAGGCGGGCGATGCCATCTTCGACTTCAACCACCAGGCCACAAAGAAGAAGATCAAGAACAAGGCCAAGGCCGCGCTGCAGGCGATCGTCTACGCCGTCCTGGCCCTGACCCTGTGGCATTTCGCCATGGGCACCGGCTCTGGTGACGACAACCGGAAGGCCGCCAGCGACTTCACCATCTCCATGATGGAGGCCCCGGGCGGGGTTGCGCTGCTCGTCCTGATCGGAGTGGCAGTGGCAGTCACGGGCGTGGTGTACGGCATCCGGGGACCGAAGAAATCGTTCGAGAAGCAGTTGCAGATGCCTGCCCCCGGCCCGGCCAGAAAAGCGGTAACAGCCCTGGGAGTGGCAGGCTACCTGGCCAAGGGAACGGTGCTGCTGCTGGCCGGGCTGCTCATCGCCATCGCCACCCTCAAGGAGCACCCGGAGGATTCCACCGGCCTGGACGGCGGCCTGCGGGCGCTCCGCGACCAGCCGCTGGGACCCTGGCTCCTGGCTGCCGTGGGAGCCGGGCTGCTCTGCTACGGCGCCTACATGATCATGCGTGCGCGGCTGGCCAAAATGACCAGGTAGCCGCCGGCGGCGTGGTTAGGTTGAGTCATGCCCCAGGTACGTGCCGAACGTGTGATCCGCATCGACCCGGAGACGGCCTTTGCCTTCTCCCAGACCACCGGGGACTTCCGGCTGAAGTGGGACCCCTTCATTTCCGCCCAGGGCTTCCTTGACGGGGCGCGGGCGCCGGGAAAAGGCGTCCGCACCCGCACGAGGTCCCGGCTTGGCCTGCGCATGGTGAGCCAGTACGTCTCCTACGCGCCGCCCCGCAACGTGGGCATGACCATGGTGTCCGGGCCGTGGTTCTTCACCACCTTTGGCGGCGGCTGGCGTTTCAGCCCGGACGACGCCGGCACCCGGGCAGTCTGGAAATACACCTTTGCGTGCCGCCCGGCTCTGCTGCGGCCCGCCATGGAGCGGATCGGCAGCCGGCTGCTGGGCTACGAGATCGAACGGCGGATCGAGGCCTTCGCCCGCGCCTGCGAGGACGAGGCCCTGGTGGCGGAGTTCAGGGCGCTCAAACCCTAGGGAACCGTGATTACCGCCACGGAGCGCTGGGCGCCGTCGCGCAGTTCCACGCTGGAGATGCTCCCCAGTTGGAGGGGCGTGGCCCCGGTGACCTTGACCTTTCCGCTGGGGGTGGCCGTCCAGGCGCAGGCCCGGTCCTCTCCGCCGGCACGGTCGCGCACCCACAGGGAGAGGGTGCCTTCCGCGGGCAGGCTGCTGCCGCTCACCGCAAGCTCGGTTCCCCACGTCTTACGGGCCATGTCGATGTTGACCTGCAGCCCTCCTCCCGACGCCACCGAATAGGTGGCGTCAGGCTGCGGCGGCCTGGCGAGCAGGGGGCCAGCCGCCAATCCCACGGCCAGGCACGCAGCTGCAAGGGCCCCTGCCAGCGCCGCCCACCGCCGTCGCAATGTCCTGCGCCGGCGGACCAGTTCGTCAAAAAGGCGCCCCGGGACGCTGGTGTCCGGGGCGTCGCTGCCGCCGGGAACGGCGGTCAGTGCCACGGCGTCGGGCACGGGAAGGGAGTCCAGGAGCATGGGCACCTTCTCCAGCTCCGCCAGTTCCTTCCGGCAGGCACCGCAATCCTGGAGATGCGCCTCGAAGAGGGTGACGTCGGCGGGATCGAGACCGCCCAGGATGTAGGCCCCCAGCAGGTGGTGCGCGTTGGTGTTCACCGTTCCACCCCCATCTCATCCAGGATGGTGCGCAGTGCACGAAGCGCGTAGAACGCGCGGGACTTGACCGTTCCGCTTGGGATGTTGAGTTGGACGGCTGCCTCATTGACCGTGAACCGGCGGTAATGCAGTGTCACCAGGACATCCCGGTGTTCCTTGCTCAGCCGCAGCAGTGCTTCCTCCATCAGGACCCGGTTGAGCATCCCGTCAACCCGGCCTATCACCTCCGCGGGATCGGTCAGGCTGTCCTCCAGCGCCTCGGGCGGGCGGCGCTGGCTCCGGCGGTAATTGTCGATCATGATGTTCCTGGCCGTGCGGTACAGATAACTGCGGAAGCTGCCGTTGATGTCCGGGGCGTGCTGCCAGACGCGGAGCACGGTTTCCTGCACCACGTCCTCGGCCAGCTGCGGATCCCGCGTGGCGCTGAGCACGAACCGGCGCAGCGCACTCCCGTGTTCACGGTAGATTGCCTCCACCACGTCGTCATCGAGCGGCATACCACTCCTCCCGTCCCCGGCCCTGCACACAGCGTGGAACGCCAACCGCATCCTGCGCCCCCGGCTGTTACCACGTCCGGAAGCAGGAAACGGTTCAATCGCGGAGTTCCACAGCGCACCTGTGAACCATTCTTTACCGGGAAGCGTCGTAGGGGTTAGCGTCCGGTGATTCGACGCCGGGCGCCTGCTCGATGCATCAGCAATTACACCAACCGGGAAAGTCCAGCCAAGGAGCACACCATGAAACACCATGTCGGGCCAGGCCTTGCCATCCTGGCCCTGGCGGCGGCCCTCTCCGCCTGCGGCACCAGCACAGGCACCACCCCTGCGGGCACCAGCGCGGCCCCGGGTGCCGCCAGCACCGCCTCCGGCAGTGCGTCCGGCGCGGCTTCTTCGTCCACCACCGCCTCAGCCCCCGCGTCATCAACGCAGCCAGGCGCCGCCGTCGACGTTAAAACGGCGTCCTCGTCCGCAGGCAACATTGTGGTGGATGCGAAGGGAATGAGCCTCTACTTCTTCACCAAGGACACCAAGGACTCCGGCACCAGCGCCTGCACCGGCTCCTGTTTGGTCCAATGGCCCCCGTTGACCACCACGTCGGGGTCACCCGCGGCCGATGGCGTGACCGGGAAGCTGGGGACCATCAACACCCCCGACGGGAAGAAGCAGGTGACACTGAACGGCATGCCCCTCTACTACTACGTCAAGGACACCAAGCCCGGGGACGTCCTGGGCCAGGGCGTCGGGGGCGTCTGGTACCTGTCGGACCCGTCCGGCGCGATGATCAAGCCGGCCGGCCAGGGCTACTAGGCCTGGCACCCGCCCGCCCTACTTCAGGGGAACGTCCGGCACTTTGCCGGGGAGCGGGACTTCCGTGGGGACTGGAACGGGCAGTTTGGAGCCTTGTTCCAGGCCCTTCCTGACGTCCTCCGGAACATTGGCGGGCAGTGACGGTTCGGCGGGTGCCTCCGCCGGTTTCCGGGCGGCAGCATCATGGCTGGGAGTGTTGCCCGGCCGGGCAGGAGTGGCCGACGGCGCCGCTCCGGCGGGTGCCGAAGCCGGAGCCGGTGCCGGCGGGACGGCGTCCGGGCCGCCGGTTGCCGTCGGCTGCGGCACCGCGGGCCGGGGCGCAGGCACCTGCGGGGCGTCGGAGCGCGCCGGCGCCGCACTGGATCCAGTCACGAACGAGGTGACGGCGTGGTTCAGCTGGCTGAAGGATTCGCGGAATCCCTGGTCGGAGGCGGCGGCAACAGCGCCGCCGGCCGCGAGCGACGCGGCCACCGACAAGGTGGTGAGCGTGATGCGGCGCCTGGCCTTGCGGCGTGCGGCGAGTTCATCGGCCGGCCGGCCGGTGGGAAGCGCGGCGGTGGCAGCGGGTTCGACGGCGGGAAGCGCTGCGGTAGACATCCCTGCCATCAACGCCGCGACTTCGGCGGAAGGCTCAGGGGTCTCTGCTGCCAGGGCACCCAGGTTGACCAGGGCGTGACGGAGCTGGCCGTCGTCGTCCATGCCGGCCTCGAGCAGGAGCTGGTCGATGGCCCCTTCGTTGCGGGGTCCTGCGGTGTCACTCATGGTTCGCCTGGTTTCTTTTGAGTGTTTGGGCCTTGAGGTTCTGCAGGGCGCGGCGCTGGAGCTGCTTGATGGCTCCGGCGCTCTTGCCCATGATGGCGGCCACCTGGTCAATGGACAGGTCCGCCACGACGCGCAGGGCCAGGACCTCCTGGTGTTCGTCGCTGAGGCCTTCGAGCATCGCCGCGGCGCCGCCGGTCAGTTCCACGGCATGGTCCTCTGCGGACGGGGAGGTGCGGCCGTCCTGCTGGGGGTCGTACGGTGTCAGCTGCGGCCTGCGCTCCAGCCGGCGGTAGTGGTCCACCATCCGGGCATGGGCGATGGAAAAGATCAGGGACTTCGCGCCCGCCAGGCCCCCGGTGAGGGTGCCGATCCTGGGATAGAAAGCCAGGAAGACATCCTGGGTGACGGCTTCGGCATCATCCAGTCCCCGTGCCCTGAGATAGCCCTGCACCGGGCCCGCGAAGGTTCGATAGGCAGCGGCGAACAACGCGGCCGGATCCGTTCCGGCTGCGTCGTCGAATATGTCGATCTCTTCTTGGGCCAAAGTGTCTAGCACCAGGGGCTCCTCCATCCCGGGATCCGGCCTGCGCCTTGTCCCGGTCTCCGGTGCGGACTGTCAGTCCCCGCGGTCTTCCAGCTGCGTCGTTGCATGCCTGGCAGGGGTGCACCTCCACTGGTGTGCGTCCCCGGCCGGCTGCCTGGACTGCGGCCGCAGCCGGGGCGGCGGCCGCAGTCCAGACTAGCCAATGTGCCTTAGCGGGTGGAAACCGACGGCGCGTGCACGGTGTTGCCGCCAGCGGCGGGAACGGCGGGAACGGCAGGAACGGTGGTTTCGCCGTCGACGCCCGGAACCGCCGGAACGGCAGGAACGGCGGGAACGGCGGGAACGGACGGAACCTCAGGCTTTTCAACCTCAACGGCAGCCGAACCCTTGGTTTCGGCGCCGGCCTTGGCAGCGGCATCGGCCTTGGCCAGAACGTCGGTGCAGTAGCTCTCGATGTTCGCGTCACCCTGGGCTGCGATGGACAGCGAGGAGAACGCCTTCGAGGAAGTGTTCACGCCGCCGTGGGTGTAGGCGGTGCAGAGGCCCAGGGCTGCCGGACCGGCGGCGTCAACAGCGGTGTTGGCTGCTGCGGAAGCCGTTGCGTCCGCGGTGACCTCTTCGTCGGAGGCGTCAGCGGCGGCGGAAGCCTTGGCGGCGGCATCGGCGTCGGCGGTCTCCAGGGCGCCGGTTACAGCGCCGGTGGCCGTGGGAGCGGGGGTGGCCTGGGCGTCAGCGGCTGCTTCGGCTGCAAGCTTGGGGGCCGGAGCGCCGAAGAGTTCGTGGGCGGTCTGCTGGGCCTGGGCGGGAAGGACGCCCGAGACGGCTGCGGCGCCGGTTCCTCCTACGGCCAGGGTTCCGGCGGCCAGGACTCCGGCGGCGACTTTGCTGGTGGCGAGAACGGTGAACACAGACATCTAACTTCTCCAAACCTAGACAACACATCAGAGTGGGCCGCCGTGCGGACCCATCACGGACTACATCGCCCGGGGTTGCGGAAAGGTTACGGCTAGCTGGATTTTTCTTTTTCTGCGCCCAAATCGCTGGAAACGTTCGGGATCGCCGGTCCGTTCCGGCTAGGTCGCAGCGCTCCCACGATCCGCGAGGCAGCGGCGCCGGCGCGGGCCACCCGCCTGCCGGCCTAGTCAGGAACCAGCGCCGCCAGCCGCTGAATGTACGGCCCCACTTCCTCATCGTCCAGGACCAGCAGGTCCGGCTGGCCGCACAGCCAGCGGGCGTTGAGGGCGGTGATGTTCCCGTGTTCCAGCAGCTCCTCGAACTCGCCGTCGAGCTCATCCATACGGAAGACGCCGTCGGGAAGGGGCCCCGTGCCGCCGGGCCCTTCCAGGGAGGCGGCGGTCAGTCCGTCGTAGGCAGCCACGGCCCGGTTGAACAGGTCGAAGTGTGCCGTGGCACCCATTCCCGCCATTCCCTCCCGGACCAGCGCGTCCGTGGCGGTCCGGGCGGCCGCCATGACGGCATACTGCGCGAACCCGCCCTCCAGCGCCTGGCAAAGGTAGAAGTCCACGAAGTAGCTGCGGACGGCCACCGGTGACATGAGCTCGGCTCCCAGCAGGGCGTTGTGCATCGCGTCGATGATGGCCACGTTGGCCTCCACCACCTCCTCGTCCCTGCCGTCGATGCTGCTGCTGGTCAGGACAACGGGCTGCTGGCTGGTGGTCATGGCACTCCTTGCGGGGGGTGGCGGTACGCCGGACGCCTTCACGCTACGGCGGCCACGGCAGCCTGGGGCAGGAAATGAACGTCACGCGAAGTTTTCGGGGCCGGCTGGGAGGGCACCCGGCATGGGCCTGCCGCCGGGCGAACTAAGATGAATCAGATAACCACCCACCGGACCCGGCCCCGCCGTGACCTGCCGAAAGTAGCGCGTACATGCCATCCCAACCGGACGAAAGTGCGGAACTGGCAATACAGACACCCGCCATCAACGACCGCTCGCTGGCGGCGGGGCTGGCGTATGCCATGGCCAGCAGGGTCTCGGGCATATCGTTCGACGGCGGCACGGGGCTCATGCTGGGAAAGGTCCGGGGTGGCGCGGAGGTTCCTTATTCCACCACGGCCAAGCTGGTCCGGAAGGGCGGCGGCTGGAGCTGCACGGTGGGCGTGTGCAGCTGCCCGGTCCGCAAGGACTGCAAGCACGTGGCGGCCCTGCTCTTCGCGGCGGAGGACAACCCGGCCATCCGGGTGCAGCTGCTGTCGCCGTCCACTTCCACGCAGGTGTCCCGCGCCCCTTCGGCGGCGCTCTCCGACTGGGAGCAGGCCCTCAGCCCGCTGATCTCCCAGCCAGGTTCCGCCCCGTCCACCAGCGGGGTTCCCCTGGCCCTGCAGTTCGAGGTGGAGGAACCGCCGCCGCATTTCTCCTACACCGGCCGCCGGGACCCGGTGCGCGGCGTGCGGCAGCTCAAGGTGCGGCCGGTGATCATGGGGGCCAAGGGCAAGTGGATCCGCGGCGACGTTTCCTGGAATACCTTGAGCTACCTGAACTTCCGGCGCGAATCGAACCAGGCGCACGTGGAATGGCTGCAGGAGTTCCTTGCCGGCCACTCCTCCTCCGCCAGCCGGATGCACAACTCCGCGGGCCTGTGGCTGAGCCTGAACTCCTATGCAGGCAAGAACCTGTGGGGCCTGCTGTCCGATGCCACGAAGATCGGGCTCGCCCTGGTCCACTCGCGCGGCACCGAACCAGTCCGGCTCGCCGAAGACCCTGCCGCCGTCGGGCTTTCCCTGAGCCGGTACGGCACTCCGGTGGCCGACGCTGCGGAGGCCGGCAGCACGGCCAAGGCAGAGTCGTCCGACGGCGGCCTGGAGCTTTCGCCTACCATCACCGTGGAGGGGGCTGAGGTTGATCCGGCGTCCGTGGGCACCATCGGCAGGCCCGCGCACGGCCTGTTCTTTACCTCCGGCGAAGCAGCCCTGCCCGGCGTTCCCGACCCCAACGGCACCATCACCCTGGCACCCCTGGAAAACGGGCTGAGCGAGGAGCTGCTGGCGTTTGTCACCGCAGCCAGCACCCTGCACATCCCGGCCAAGGACGAGTCGCGGTTCCTCACGGGCTTCTATCCGAAGCTGAAGCAGACGGCCCGGGTCACGGCGCGCGACGAGTCCGTGGAACTGCCCGAACTGGCCGTCCCCACGCTGTCGCTGCTGGCCAACTACGGGGCGGACCACCGGGTGCGGCTGCACTGGGAGTGGCACTACAAGACCGGCAAGCTGGTCACCGCGCAGCCTTTGTGGCGGCACCCAGGCGATGCCGGCTACCGCGACGACACAGCGGAATCCCGCATTCTGGAGGGCATCGGCCGGCCGTGGGACGTGGTGCCGGCCCTGGGCGAATCCGCCACCGGCGGGTGGGGCACCCCCCGCCTGGCCGCCTCTGCCGAACTGAGCGGCCTGGACACACTGGCGTTCACGGAGGAAGTGCTGCCCCGGCTGCGCGAAGCCCCGGACGTGGACGTGGAGACGGTGGGCGACATCGCCGACTACCGCGAGGCCGAGGAGGCACCGGTGGTCTCCATCTCCACCAAGGCTACCGAACAGCGCGACTGGTTCGACCTGGGCATCCAGATTTCCCTGGAAGGCCAGCCCGTTTCCTTCGCCGCCGTGTTCTCCGCGCTCGCCGCCGGACACACCAAGATGCTGCTGCCCAGCGGCGCCTACTTCTCCCTGGACCTGCCGGAGCTGCACCAGCTGCGGGCCCTGATCGAGGAAGCCAGGTCGCTGCAGGACAACAAGGACGCGCCGCTGCAGATCAGCCGGTTCCAGGCCGGGCTGTGGGACGAGCTGGCGCAGCTGGGGATCGTTGACGAACAGGCTGCCGCCTGGCGGTCCGCGGTGGGTGGCCTCCTGGAGGGCGGCATCGACGGGCTGCCGTTGCCTGCCTCCCTCAACGCAGAGCTGCGACCCTACCAGCTGGAGGGCTACAACTGGCTCAGCTTCCTGTACAAGCACGGGCTGGGCGGGATTCTGGCCGACGACATGGGGCTGGGCAAGACCGTGCAGGCACTGGCGCTCATGTGCGCCGCGAAGGAACTGGCCGTTGAAGCCGCGGCGGCACTGGAAAGGTCCGACGACGGTGCTGCCGCCGCCAGTGTTGTGGACGGCGCAAACCAGCCCGCCGCCGTCGCGCCCTTCCTGGTGGTGGCGCCCACCAGCGTGGTGGGCAACTGGGCGGCCGAAGCCGCGCGCTTTGCTCCTGGCCTTACCGTCCGCACGGTTGGCGAGACCTTTGCCAAGAGCGGCCAGGCGGTGGCGGAGGCACTCGGCGGGGCGGACATCGTCATCACTTCCTACGCGTTGTTCCGCATCGATTACGAGTCGTATGCCTCCCGTACCTGGTCCGGGCTGGTGCTGGATGAGGCGCAGTTCGTGAAGAACCACCAGTCCAAGGCGTACCAGTGCGCGCGGAAGCTGCCGGCGGCGTTCAAGCTTGCCATCACAGGCACTCCGCTGGAGAACAACCTCATGGAATTCTGGGCGCTGACGTCCATCGTGGCTCCGGGCCTGTTTTCCAGCCCCAAGCGCTTCGCCGAGTACTACCAGAAGCCGGTGGAGAAGAACGGCGACAAGGGGCAGCTGGAGAAGCTCCGACGCCGGGTCCGGCCGCTGATGATGCGGCGCACCAAGGACCAGGTGATCAAGGACCTGCCGCCCAAGCAGGAGCAGGTCCTCGAGGTGGTGCTGAACCCGCGGCACCAGAAGGTGTACCAGACGCACCTGCAGCGGGAGCGGCAGAAGATCCTGGGGCTGATCGAGGACGTCAACAAGAACCGGTTCACCATTTTCCAGTCGCTGACGCTGCTGCGGCAGCTGAGCCTGGACGTGTCCCTGGTGGATCCGGCCCTCTCCGCCGTGCGCTCGAGCAAACTGGATGTTCTTTTCGAGCAGCTCGAGGACCTGGTGGCGGAGGGGCACCGCGCCCTGATCTTCAGCCAGTTCACCGGATTCCTCGGCAAGGTCCGGGAGCGGCTGGACGAGGAGGACATCGAGTACTGCTACCTCGACGGCAGCACCCGCAACCGCGCCGATGTGGTCAGCGAATTCAAGAACGGCAGCGCGCCGGTGTTCCTGATCTCGCTGAAGGCCGGCGGGTTCGGGCTTAACCTCACGGAGGCCGACTACGTGTTCCTGCTTGATCCATGGTGGAACCCGGCGTCCGAGGCGCAGGCCGTGGACCGCACGCACCGGATCGGCCAGGCCCGGAACGTCATGGTGTACCGGCTGGTGGCCAAGGACACCATCGAGGAAAAGGTCATGGCGCTGAAGACCCGGAAGTCGCAGCTGTTCGCGGACGTCATGGAGGGCGACGCCCTGGCCGGTGGCGCCATCACGGCCGAGGACCTGGCAGGGCTGTTCAAGGAGTAGGCTCCCCCAGTTTGGACCTATGCTGGTTCCAACGGAAAAGTACAACGTTGGAGAAGCGATGTCACAGCAGCAGACGGCACAGCAGAAATCCGCGGAAGCGCCGCCGCCGGCCCTGGCTCCCCTACGCCCCGACGCCTTCACCGTCCCCTACCGCGATCCCGTGTGGGATGGCCCCACCGACCCCATCCTCGTCGCCGACCACCTCAAGGGCGAGTGGGTCCTGTTCTACACCCAGCGCCGCGCCACCGCACCGGGGCTGACGGGGGTCGAATGGGTGCACGGAACCGGCATCGGCGTCGCCAGGTCTTCCGACGGCGGTGCCACCTGGCGCTACCAAGGCACCGTTGAGGGACTCATCCCGCCGGGAACGGAACTGCCCGCAACCCTTTGGGCGCCCGACGTCGTACGCATTGGAGACCGTTGGATCATGTATCTCACGGTCCTGGGCGGCCGGCGGACGGACTGGACCGGCACGGCGGAAATCGTCCAGTTCGCCAGCCGCGACCTGGAACGTGGGAGTACCTTGGCCGCATCAACCTGGACTCGCCGCGGGTGATCGACGCAGCCGTGGCCCGCTGCAGGGACGGCCGCTACCGGCTCTGGTACAAGGACGAGGCCCACGGATCGAACACCTGCAGCGCGGTCAGTGACAGGCCGGACGACCCGTCATCGTGGATTGCTGAAGGCGTCGCCATCCCCGGCCGGCCGCACGAAGGGCCCAAGGTCTTCCGGCTCGGCGGCTGGTACTGGATGATCGTGGACGAGTGGCGCGGCCAGGCCGTTTACCGCTCCCCCGATGCAACCGGCAACTGGGTCCGGCAGGAGCACCTTGGCGGGCTGATCCTCACGGCGCCGGAGAGCGTGGACGGAAGGGCCGTCGTCGGGCGCCATGCTGACGTGGTGCCCCTTCCGGACGGGGCGGCCGGTGACATGTCCGACGGCGGCACGCAGCGTGCGCTGCTGGTCTACTTCACCCATCCGTACTGGGGCGGCGAGGAGATCGACACGATGGCGCCGGACCCGCGCACCCGCCTCAGCCACGTGCGGGCCGCGTTACTGGAAATGGTCGGTGGAAACCTGGTCTGCACGGAACATTAGTCACTCCAATGCCGGACACGGCGAAGGGCCAAACCCCGGAACTATAAGCCGGCTGCTGCCGGCACCGGTCCGAGGTTTGGCCCTGATTCGTGCGCTGGGATGCGTGATGCGCTGCAGCTAGACCCGCTGCGGCGAGCCCAGTTCCACCGGATCCTCGTCCGTCAGGTACGCCAGCTCAGAGTGGGCTGCGAGATCGATGCCGCGCAGTTCGTCCTCGGGCTTGATGCGCAGGCCGATGGTCTTGTCCAGGATCTTTGCCAGGACCCAGGTGATGCCGAACGAGTAGACCAGCACGGTGATGGTGGCCAGGGCCTGGACGCCCAGCAGTTCGAAGCCGCCGCCGTAGAAGAGGCCGGTGACCGCGTTGGGTGCCGCGTCCGTGGCGAAGAGGCCGATCAGCAGGGTGCCCAGGATGCCGCCCACCAGGTGGACGCCGACGACGTCGAGGGAATCGTCGAAGCCGAGCCGGAACTTCAGTTCGATGGCCAGGGAGCAGACAGCCCCGGCGATGGCGCCGATGGCCACAGCACCCAGCGGGCTGACGGCACCACAGGCGGGCGTGATGGCCACGAGTGCGGAGATCAGGCCGGATGCGGCGCCCATGCTGGTGGCTGCGCCGTGGCGGACCCGCTCCACCAGGGCCCATGCGAGCAGGCCGGCGGACGCTGCTACTGCAGTGTTCAGGAAGACCACTGACGCCGACTGGCCGGCGGAGAGTGCCGAACCGGCGTTGAAGCCGAACCAGCCGACCCACAGCAGGCCCGCGCCCACCAGGACCAGCGGGCGGCTGTGCGGCTTGGCGTGTTCCACCTTGGGCCACCCGGAGCTCTTGCCCAGGACCAGGGCAAGGGCAAGGGCGGCCGCGCCGGCATTCATGTGGACCGCGGTGCCGCCGGCGAAGTCGATGGCCTTGATGCCGTTGGCGATCCAGCCGCCCATGGTGCTGCCGTCGGCCGAGTCGAATGCGAACACCCAGTGGGCGATGGGGAAGTAGACAACTGTGGCCCAGATGCCGGCGAACAGCATCCAGGCGCCGAACTTCATCCGCCCGGCCGCGGCACCGGCAACCAGGGCCGTGGTGACGCAGGCGAAGAACAGCTGGAACGCGGCGAACAGGATGACCGGGATGGATGCCGAATCATCGGCCGCCAGCAGCTGGCCCATGCCGGGGAACTCGGTGACGTCACCGATCAGCCCCAGCCCCCCAACAGAGTTGCCGAACGCCATCGAATAACCGAACAGGGCCCAAAGGACGGCCACCAGGCTGGCGCCGCCGAAGCACATCATCATCATGTTCAGAATCCGGCGTGACCCCACCATGCCCCCGTAAAACAGGGCCAGGGCGGGGATCATCATGCAAACCAGCGCCGAGCTGGCCAAAATCCAAGCGACATTTCCCGAATCCATGGGAAACCCCTTTCAAGATGCGAAGAAAGAACGGTAAGTTGCCGTCAGAGCCGCTCCGTGGGAGGGACGCGGAGGGAGAGGCCGCGTTCGGCGGAGGGGCGGCTGGTGTCGTCTGGTTCCAACTGTATGGCCGCTGTTTTGGGGTGGGTTTCCGGTGTGTTAAATGATCGTTTCGGTCATCCGCCACCGAGTTTCAGGCGTCCCACTGCACCCAGGTGCACGAGTGCGTCACGCACGGCATGCTTTGAGGGAGCGGACGACGGCGGGAGGCCGGGTTTTCGCGTCACCGGCACCAAAGGTGGGTCGAAAACATGCGCTGCGTGACGCCGTCGACCGGCTGCTCCATATTGCCGGACGGAAGCGACGGCTAGGCTGAAAGCCATTGGGCGGAAGGTTGCTTCGACCGGTACCGGCCACTGTCAAAACCCGGCACGAAAGGAAGCACCGCTTTGAACAACCAGCAGGCCATCGACCGGCAGGCACCCACGCCCGGAGACGAACCGCGGGAACTGCGGGTTGGCGTGGTCGGCATCGGATGGGCCGGCCAGCAGCACCTGAGAGCCTATTCGGAGCTGGACGGCGTCCGCATCGTGTCGCTGGCGGGAATGGAACAGGAACTGCGCGACTCCCTGCAGGCCGAGTATGCCATTCCCAACGGCTTTGGCCGCTGGGAAGAGATGCTGGACCACGGCGGCCTCGACACCATCAGCGTGGCAGTTCCCACCTTCCTGCACGCCCCGATCGCCATCGCCGCCCTGGAGCGGGGAATCCATGTGCTGAGCGAGAAGCCCATCGCGCGCAACGCCGTCGAGGGCCAGGCCATGGTGGACGCAGCCCGCAAGGCCGGACGCGTCCTGGACGTGGCCTTCAACCACCGCCGCCGCGGCGACATCCAGGCGCTCAAGGAAGTGATCGATGCCGGCGGGCTGGGCAGGCCCTATTACGCCAAGGCGTCCTGGCTGCGCCGCTCCGGCATCCCCACCCTGGGCAGCTGGTTCACGAATCCGGAGCTCGCCGGCGGCGGACCGCTGGCGGACATTGGCGTGCATGCGCTGGACTACGCCCTGCACCTCCTCGGTGAACCGAAGGTGGTGGCCGTGTCCGCCGCCACGCATTCAGAGCTGGGCCCGCAGGGCAGGGGCGGTGGAAACCGGTATACTGCGCAGGCCACCAGCCACGCCTTCGAGGTGGAGGACTTCGCGTCAGCGTTCCTCCGGCTTGAAGGCGGTAGGACGCTCCTCCTCGAGGCCGGCTGGGCCACCTACCGGGAAACGGACGACCTGCTCGACTTCACCGTCTACGGCAGCGACGGTGGCGCAGAACTGAAGGTGAAGGGCGCACCGTTCCCGCCGGTGGGCCAGCTCAGGGTCTTCACGGACAAGGAGGGCGAATCCGCCGATTACGTGCCGGCCGTGCTGCCTGGCCGGGCGCACGACGCAGTGGTGGAAGACTTCGTTACGGCGGTGCGCGGCGGCGAAGCAGTGTGGGCCGGGCACGACGGTTCCCTGGCCCTGTACCGTGCCCAGATCATTGACGCGTGCTACCAGTCCGCACTGGAGCAGAGGGAGGTTCGACTCTAATGAACGGCAAACTGAGGATCCGGGTGTGGAACGAGGGCGTCCACGAGGCCATCAACGAGCCCTCCCACATCGGGGAGATCTACCCCGACGGCATTCACGGCGCCATCGCCGCGGGCCTTCGCTCCCACTTTCCGGACGCAGACATCACGACGGCGGTCCTGGCCACCGACGACGAACACGGCCTTGACGAGGAGGTGCTCGCTGAAACGGACGTCCTGCTGTGGTGGGGCCATATGGCCCATGCCGAGGTGGGCGACGCCGTCGTGGAACGCGTCCACCGGCACGTGCTCGGCGGAATGGGCCTGATCGTGCTCCATTCCGGACACTTCGCGAAGATCTTCACCAAGCTCCTGGGCACCAGCTGCTCGCTGGCCTGGCGCAATGACGGCGAGCGCGAGCTGGTGTGGACCGTCAAGCCATCGCACCCCATCGCCGAGGGCGTGGACAGCCCCATCGTCATCCCCGAGCAGGAGATGTACGGGGAACTGTTCGACATCCCGGACCCGGACGACTTGATCTTCATCAGCTCCTTCGCGGGCGGCGAAGTGTTCCGTTCGGGTGTCACCTTCACCCGCGGCAAGGGCCGCATTTTCTACTTCAGCCCGGGCGACCAGGAGTACCCGGTGTACCACCACCCGCAGGTCCAGCGGGTCCTCGCCAACGGCGTGAAGTGGGCCGCGCAACCGGGGCTACAGCGTTCAGCCGCGGAAGTGACCAACCCTGCCCGGGAGTGGTTCGGGGAGGAAATGCGCCATTGACATCGGGTCCGGCCGGGAGCACATTGAGAGCGTCGCGCACGCGGTTCGGCAGGTTCTGGACGGGCACACCCTCCCTGACGGACCATCTCCCGGCGCCGCCCAGCCCGCCGGATGAATTAACAACCACTCCTTACCGGGAGCCAGAAATGCCTGCAGTAACGGTCACGAACCTCGAATCCAAATCCTTCAACGAACCTGACGAGAAGCGCCGCCCGCCCAAGACCGAGGTGGATGTGGTCAACATTGGCGGCGCAACCCTGGGACGTTTCACCTTTGAGCCCGGCTGGCGCTGGTCTGAAACCGTCAAGACCGTGGTCAAGACGGACAGCTGCCAGAACAACCACCTCGGGTTCTGCACCTCCGGCACCCTGACGGTGCAGCTCAACGACGGAACGCAGCAGACCATCCATGCCGGCGACGCCTATTCCATCCCGGCCGGGCACGACGCCTGGGTGGAAAACGATGAGGCGTTCGTGGGTTATGAAGTCATGAGTGCAGCCGAGTACGCCAAGCCCGCCTGATAACACGGAAGACCAAGGCGAACCAGCAGGAAAGGGAGGCCCGCCAGGACCTCCCTTTCCTGTGCCGGCGGCCCTACGGTTGAGGGGAATACAACGATCGGAGAGCAATGAAAGTCACCGTCATCGGCGGCAGCGGCCACATCGGTTCGTTCCTGGTCCCACGGCTGGTCCGCGCCGGCCACGAGGTCACCACCATCAGCCGCGGCACCAGCAAGCCCTACATCGACTCGCCGGAATGGCGGCACGTCCACCAGGTCACCGCAGACCGGCAGGCGGAAGACCGGGACGGCACATTCGGGGACCGGGTGGCCGGGCTGAAGCCGGACGCGGTGGTGGACCTGGTCTGCTTCACCCTCGAATCTGCGGCGTCACTGGTGCACCGCCTGCGCGGCGAGGTGGGGCACCTGCTGCACTGCGGCTCCATCTGGCGCTACGGGCAAAGCCTGAAGCTGCCCATCCGGGAAGGCTCTGATTCAGCGGCGGAGCCCTTTGGTGACTACGGTGTCCAGAAGAACCGCATCGCGGTGATGCTGCAGGAGGAGACCGCCAGCAGCGGCCTGGCAACCACCTCGCTGCATCCCGGCCACATCGTCGGACCGGGCTGGCACCCCATCGGCCCGCTCGGAAACCTGGACCCCGCCGTCTGGCAGGCACTCTCCGCCGGCCAGCCCCTTCGGATCCCCGGCACCGGCGCGGAACTGATGCACCACGTGCACGCCGACGACGTCGCCCAGGCTTTCGAAAAGGCCCTCGCCCACCGCGAGGCGGCCGCCGGCGAGGACTTCAACATCGTGGCCCCCACGGCGCTTACGGTCCGCGGCTACGCCGACATTGCGGCCGCCTGGTTCGGGCACGCCGCCGTTTTGGAGACGGTCAGCTGGGAGCGGTTCCGCGAAAACACCTCCCGCGAGTACGCCGAATCCAGCTGGGAACACCTCTACCGCAGCCACTGCTTCAGCATCGAGAAGGCCGCGTCCGTGCTGGGCTACGCGCCGCGGTACGAACCGGAACAGGCCGTCTTCGAATCCATCCAGTGGCTGGTGGAGCAGGGCAAGCTGCACGTCGCGCGCCCGCTGGGCGTCCCGGCGGGGTGAGGCCGCCTAGGCAGGCCGCCGCCGGAGCCGTGACACCAGCGAGGCGGCCAGCAGGGCAGTCATCAGTTCCAGCGCGATGACCAGCAGCAGTTCCGCGGCGCCGTTTGCACGGGCAATGGACGACGGCGGCGGCGCCCCGGCGTGGGCGTGTCCCGCACCGCCGGCGCCAAGCAGCAGGAACCCGTGGAGGGCTGCCATGGCCACCGCGGCAACAGTGACCTGGTGCAGGGCGCCCATGCGGCTGTGCCGCCAGATGTGCACCGTGCAGGGCAGGCAGACGGCGGCAAGCGCCAGCATGAACACGCTCAGCCAAAGGCCGTGGCGGCCGGCCGCGGCCAGCCACAGGTGCGCAGCGCAGCCTGCGGCGGTGACCACGGCGACCAGCCGGGAATGCAGGACCGGACCCTTGGCACCGGGCCGTCCTGCCGCCGTCGTACTCCCTGCCCCGGCGGCGACCAGACTAGTGGCAGGAGCCACGGCTGACGCCCTCGGTGTGGCAGGCCGCGGCCTGCTTGTTGGGATTGGCGGGTACATCCAGGACGGGACTGCGGTCGAAGAAGCCCTCGGGGCGGAGCTTGAAGCCCACCGTGTCCACCGGCATGATGGGCCAGTCCTCCACCCGCGGGAAGTGGGTCAGGCCAAAGGTGTGCCACACAACGATGTCCTGTCCGTCGATGTCCCGGTCCTGCGCCACGTAGGCCGGAAGGCCAGCTCCCCCGGCATGCTGGTTCACGAAGTCGCCGGTGGGGTAGCGCTCGTCCTCGGCGTGGCGGGTCACCCAGAGGTCCTTCGTGGCGAACGCAGCGCGGCGCGCAATGGACGAGTCCGGGTCCGCGAGCAGCGTGGGCTGGTTGGAGGAATGCAGCTTGTAGCCCACAGGCTCCCCCAGCCGGTTGTGGGATTCGGGGTTGGAAATGATCCAGGTCCGGCCGCGGCGGGCATCAGCCTCGCGGACCGCTTCGGATTCACGGGCCAGGACGGTGCGCTTTCGGGAGAAGGCGTTGCCGCGCTCATTGCCGGGACCCAGGGCCTGGCGGACCACGTCCTCCTCCTCCACCCGGTTGGTGAACCCATCGACTGCCATGTCCAGCCGGGCGCTGAAGAGGTGCTGGTGGAACGGGGCGCCCAGGCCGGGGGCCAGTTGGGAGATGTTGTCCGAGCCGCCCTCGGGGAAGGCTGACGTGAAGACGATGCCGGTGGCCTTGGCTTCGAATTCGATGGTGCCGTCCAGGTAGAGGTACCAGTAGAAGCCGTAATCGTAGTTGCCAATGGTGGTGAAGAAGGAGATGACCAGACGGCGGTTGCGGCGGGTGTAGGTGACGCCGCTCCACAGGTCCGAGTGCTTGGAGAGGATGCTCCAGTCCTCCTCGTGCATGCAGATGCCGTTGCGGACTTCGCGGGGGTTGCCGAAGGCGTCCGAGATGACGGGGCTCAGGTACGTGATGTCGCCCACGCAGTCGCAGCCCAGTTCCAGTGAGTTGGCGTACTGGCCCACCAGGTATTCGCCGGTGTCGAAGTAGTTCTGCCAGGACCGGATGGGTGACGGGTCACCGTAGGGGACCACCATTTCGGCGATCGAGGCGCGGTTGATGATGGGCCGCAGCCGGTCCCCGTCCCGGAAGCCGAGGTTGTGCAGGACCACGCCTTCGCGGACATCGAAACCGACGTCCACGCTCCACTTTTCCCACTCGACGTGATTGCCGCCGGTCACGGTGAAACTGGGTCCCTCCGGCTGGGTGATGCTGATGGGTTTCTGGGTGGTCCGCAGCGGCCCGGTCAGTTCCGGGTCCGTGTAGTTGCCGTGTTCGGCCGGGATGGGCATCACGCCCAGGTCGATCACCTGGGTGACCTCCTTGCTGACCACGTCCACGTAGGCCACCAATCCGTCCACGGGGTGCGCCCACGCGCTGTCTTCCGGGAACTCCTGCACGAACGCCAGTCCACGCAGGATCCGCCGGCCCTTCTCCTCCGTGTATTCGAAGACACCGGCGGAGAGCGGGGCAACCCGGACCTTTTCGACGGCGAGTCCGCGGTCCGCGAGCGCCTCGAGCCAGCGGTCATCCGTGGCCAGGAGGGCTTCAACCACCTCGAATTCCTCCTCCAGCACCGGCAGTTCGCCCGTCACCGCTGTATCCAGTTCGACGGCGGAGTCCACCCTTTGGTGCGTGACGGAGACAAGGACATCGTGCGGGGCCGCGCCGGAGACGTCGTGGATGAAAACCCGGAAACGGCGGTCCGCCGCCTCCGGATCCGAGCCGCGGGGCGGATCCTGCAGGCCCAGGTAGGCAATCCGGTGCTGCGGACCCAGGCGGCCTTCCGCCTGCAGGATGGACCGCACCTGCAGGATTTCGGCAGCGGTTGCCAGGCCGAATGCGGAGGCAGTTTCAGTTGGAGCAAGCGTCATGGGTGAACCTTTGTCCGGGCCGTTGCCGGCCTCTGGGATTTATTTTCTATAGTTGTAGAGAATAAACGTACGTAACATGGCTCACAAGAGTCAGGACCAAAATATTTTCCGGGGAGTGGCCGCGATGCCCAAGATTGTCGACCATGACGAGCGGCGCCTGGAACTGGTGGATGCCACCTGGCGGATCATTGCGCGGCAGGGACTGGAAGGCGCCACCATGCGCGAGATCGCCATGGAAGCCGGCTTTGCCAACGGAGCCCTGAAGCCCTACTTCCCCACCAAGGACACGTTGCTGGAGTTCGCCTTCGGCCACGTCTTCAACCGCACCAATCAGCGCATCGCCGAGGGCACCAGGGGCAAGTCCGGCCTGGCAGCCCTGCGGGCCTTTTGCCTTGAAGTACTCCCCCTGGACGAGGAACGCATCAACGAGGCACGGATCGTCATCCCGTTCTGGCAAAGGGCGGTGAATGACGCCCAGAAGGCCGGGATCCACCAGCGCTCGATGGACGAATGGCTGGCCGCCATCCACCGCTACCTGCAGGAGGCGAGGGACAGCGGAGACGTGACAACCGCCGTCAACAACCATGTCCTGGCCGGCCAACTGTTGAACATGCTGCTGGGCGCGCAGATAGAAGCGGCGCTTGCGCCGGAAGGCCGCACGGACTTCGGCCACGCGGCGCAGCTGGAGGGGTACCTGGCACTGCTGGGCAAAAATCCTGCCGGCAAATGAGCGCCTTACTCGAAAGTATGCTTACTATTGAGGGGTCAGGTTCTGGTTCACGCCGGAGCGAGCACGAACTGTTAGGAGCATCTCCATGGGTTTGGATGACAAGATCGGCAACGCAGCAGAGAAGCTCGGCGGCAAGGGCAAGGAAGCTGCCGGAAACGCCACGGGCGATGAGAGCCTGAAGGCCGAAGGCCAGACGGACCAGTCGAAGTCGGACCTCAAGCAGGCCGGCGAGCACGTCAAGGACGCCTTCAAGAAGGACTAGTCGACGCTCGCATAATGGGTGCAGCTCCAGCCGGAGTTGCACCCATTGTCGTATTCAGGGCCGCTGCTCCCCCACGTTGCCGGCCTGCACATTGCCGTGCATGTCCCGCAATTCCTGCAGCAGTCTCAGTTGTTCGGCGTTGATGTTCATGAGCATCTCGATGTGCGCCGCAGCGCGAACGTCCGTTTCGTAGTCATGCTGCGCCATGGCCGAGGCGATGGCGTCCTGGCGCTTGGCCGCGATCAACAGGATGGCCCCCTGCAGCCCGGCCAGCATGGACAGGAAAAGGTTCAGGAGGATGTAGGGATAAGGATCCCACGCACTGGCGGCGAGGACGTAGCTGTTCAGCGCAGCCCACGCTGCCATGAACGCCAGGAAGATGCCCACGAAAGGCCAGCTGCCCATCCCGTTCCGGAGGGTGTCCGCGGCCCTCTCACCGGGAGTGAGGCCTTCCTTGTGCCGCCGGTGCCAGTTGCTTCTGATGTCCGTCATGGCCCCAGACTATGTCCTGGGTGAGGAGCCGCGCGGCTAGTGGATAAGCCCTGACACGAGGTTGATGGTGGTGGCCAGCACGATCGCGCCAAGAAGGTAGGACAGCAGGGCCTGCCGCAGCACGGTGGCACGGATGGCGTTGGTCTTGAGGTTGGTGTCGGATACCTGGAAGGTCATCCCCACGGTAAAGGCCAGGTAGGCAAAATCCGCGTACCTGGGAGGGCTCTCCTCGTTGAAGTCGATGCCGGCCCCATTCCGGTAGTAGATGGCGGCATACCTCAGGGTGAACAGGGTGTGGACCAGGAACCAGGACAGGGCAATGCTGCCCAGGGCCATGGCCACGGTTGCGTCCTTGCTGTAGCCCTGGGCATTGGACGCATCCGCCAGGATCAGCCCCACGCCCGCAAAACTGGCCACCGTGGCCGTGAGGACCAGCGCGTCCGAAGAGACCCGGCCCGGATCCTCCCGCAATGCGTGCGCAGCGGTAGCCGCGGGACCGAGACGCCCAATGACGAGCCAGACCCACAGCAGGTACGTAACCGACGCCGCGGCCCAGCCAAGTGCCGGCGCGTAGGCCCAGTTGCCCAGGAAACCCACCAGCAGGGCGGCAGCCAGGCCGACGCCGGCCATCACCAGCAGGCGGAGCCGTGATTGGTGCGCGGGGGAATCGAAGTTCCGGCCGGGACCCGAGGGGACGGCCTGCATGGGATTCATGGCCAGATCATGGCACGCCCGTCTTGTGCTTTGCTGGAGGTGGAGACTTCTTATTTTCGACAACTGTTGAAAATAGACGGTCAGGGGACTAACCTGAACTCACTGTGTCGCGGGACACAGGCGGGGGATCGTCGAGTTGCATTCCGTTACGAGGAAAATCCATGCCAGCAACAGCTCCAACCCGGGGATCGTCCCGGCAGGCACCCCAGGACCTCACCTCCAGGGTGGCCGGTTCCTTCGACCACTGGAAGCACTTGGTGGCCGAATCCTTCGTGCCCCTCACGGCACGGACCAATGACGTGGAGGGCTTCCAGGGACGGATGCGTTCGCGCGTGCTGGACCGGATGTCCATCGTCGAAGTCACCGCCACTTCGCATGAGGTGCACCGCACGCCGGACTTGATTGCCCAGGCCCACGAGCGCTACTTCAAGCTGAACCTGCAGCTGGAAGGAACCGGCCTGCTGGTCCAGGACAACAGGGAAGCCGTGCTCCAGCCCGGGGACCTGGCCATCTACGACACCAACCGGCCTTACACCCTGGCGTTTGAGGACCAGACCCGGATCATGGTGCTCATGTTCCCCTGCGACGCCCTGTCGCTGCCTGCGGATTATGTGGGCCAGCTTGCCGCGGTGCGAATGGGCAGCGGGGGCCTCAGCGGGATCGTGGGCCAGTTTATTCGGGAGCTGTCGGCAAACCTGGATGTCCTGAGCGGCCCCAGCGGATCCAGGCTCGCCACCAACGCACTGGACCTGGTATCCACCATGCTGCATTCTGAAATGGACATTTCGCCGGACAGGATGAAGCCACAGGCACTCCTGGCTGTATCGATCCGCGAGTATATCGAGGCCAACCTGTCCGATCCGCTGCTGTCGCCGGCAGGCATCGCCGCCGCCCATTTCATCTCCACGCGGCACCTGCACAACGTCTTCCACGAGTCAGGCAGCACCGTTGCCGGCTTCATCCGGAGCCAGCGACTGGACGGGGCCCGCCGCGACCTGCGCGATCCGCTGCACGCCGGGAAGTCCGTAGGTGCCGTGGCCGCCGCCTGGGGATTCCTGGACGCCGCCCACTTCAGTCGGACGTTCCGCGACGCTTTTGGCGTCTCCCCCACCCAGTGGCGCCGCGCAGGCTAAATCAGGCCCTGGGCCAGCATGGCATCTGCCACCTTGACGAAACCGCCGATGTTGGCGCCGAGCACGTAGTTGCCCGGCTCGCCGTATTCCTCGGCTGTTGCCGCACAGCGGTGGTGGATGCCCACCATGATGTCCGTCAGCCGCGCCTCGGTGTGTTCGAAGGTCCAGGAGTCCCGGCTGGCGTTTTGCTGCATCTCCAAAGCCGAGGTGGCCACCCCTCCCGCGTTCGCCGCCTTGCCGGGCCCGAACAGCACCCCCGCGTCCTGGAACACCGAGACGGCGGCGCGCGTGCAGGGCATGTTGGCACCTTCACCGACCGCCACCAGGCCGCCGCGGACCAGCCGGGCGGCAGCACCGCTGTCGAGCTCATTCTGCGTTGCGCACGGCAGGGCCACGGAAGCATCCACGTCCCAGACCGAGCCGCCGTCCACGTAGGCAACGCCGGCGCGCCGCTCGGCGTAGTCCTTGAGCCGCGCCCGCTGCACCTCCTTCACCTCGCGGAGCAGGGCAACGTCGATGCCCGCCTCATCCACTACGTAGCCGGAGGAATCCGAGCAGGCCACCACGGTGGCGCCGAGTGCCTGCGCCTTGGCGATGGCGTTGATGGCCACATTCCCGGAGCCGGACACCACCACGCGCCGGCCGTCAAAGGACGTCCCCCGGGTCCGCAGCATCTGCTCGGTGAAGATCACGGTGCCGAATCCTGTCGCTTCGGGCCGCACCAGGGACCCGCCCCAGGAGATGCCCTTGCCGGTGAGGACCCCGGATTCGTAACGGTTGGTGATCCGCTTGTACTGGCCGAAGAGGTAGCCGATCTCGCGTCCGCCCACGCCGATGTCGCCGGCGGGGACATCGGTGTATTCACCGATGTGGCGGTAGAGCTCGGTCATGAAGGACTGGCAGAACCGCATGACCTCCGCGTCACTGCGGCCGCGGGGATCGAAGTCCGCACCGCCCTTGCCGCCGCCGATGGGCATGCCGGTCAGGGCGTTCTTGAAGATCTGCTCGAAACCGAGGAACTTGACGATGCCCAGGTATACGGACGGGTGGAAGCGGAGGCCGCCCTTGTAGGGCCCCAGGGCGAAATTGAACTCCACCCGGAAGCCGCGGTTGATCCGCACCCGGCCGGAGTCGTCGGTCCATGGGACCCGGAAGATGATCTGGCGCTCCGGCTCGCAAAGCCGCTCCAGGATGGCAGCTTCGAGGAATTCCGGGTGGCGGTCATGCACGGGGCCCAGGCTTTCGAAGACCTCAACCACCGCCTGGTGGAATTCCGCTTCGCCGGGGTTCCGCGCCAGGACGGTGTCCCTGATGGCTTCCAGCCGTGCATCCATAAACTCGTTCCTTACCGTGGAGCCGGGATGGGAGCGGGCGCCAGGCAGGCAACGTCGCCCCCATTAGGTTTACAGTTCAACCTATCCGATTGCGACTGGGAGCCGTTAGCCCGCTGCTACCGTGTGCACTAATCTCCGTATTGTGACAGTAATTTTCCGCTCAGTGAGATTAGCCCCGCCGGTACGCACAGTGGGAACGCCCTGATGCCGTACGTCTGCCTCCTCCTCTCCGGCGCCGCGCTGCTGGTCAACGGCCTGGCCACCCTTGGGCACCTTCCCCGCCGCGACGCCGCTGTGTTCAGCCTGGTCATCGGGGGCACCCAGCTGGCGCTCGGCGTCGTCCATGTCTCCACAGCCGGGAACGCCCCGCCGGCGCTCCTGACGGCGGCCGGCATGTTCCTGTTCGGGGTGACGTACCTGTACTCAGGGCTGGATCAACTGCTGAAACTCGGTGGCCGCGGCCTGGGCTGGTTCTGCGGGATGGTGGCCTTCTGCGGGGTGCTGCTGGCAGCCGCTTGGCTGGGCCCGGACCCGCTGCTGGCGGTTCTGTGGCTGTGCTGGTCGGTGCTGTGGGCGCTGCTGTTTGCCGGCATGGCCCTCGGCGCAGCGCGGCTCGAACCGTTCACGGGCTGGGCGTTGGTGCTGACCAGCCAGGCGTCGGCCACGGTTCCGGCCGTTCTTGGCCTGGCCGGGCACTGGCCCCATTCCCCTACCGCGGCGGCGCTGGCCGCCCTGTTCCTGTCCGCCCTGTTCCTTGCAGCACGGACACTGGCCCGGCGCGGAGGCAATGTTCCGCGCCGGGCCAGTGCCCAAGGGACCCTGCCTGCTAGGTGAGCGCGTGGCCCAGGGCGGCAACGTGATGGCGGCGCTGGACTGCCGACTCCACCAGCACGCCGGCCAGGAAGACCACGGGGACTGCCACCAGGAGGGCCACGGCGGTCTCCGCGCTGCCGCCAATGAGGGCCGTGAAGTTGCTGACCACCAGGTAGAGGACCCAGGCCAGCAGGATCACCGCCAGGATGGGAGCCACGCGGGTTTGCCAGAGGAGCGCACCCGCACGTTCCCGCCGGAAGAATGCGACGACGGCCGCCGAGCAGAGCATGTACAGCACCAGCAGGGCCGCCACGGCCAAACCGCTGAACCAGGAGAACAGGGTCAGCACGGGGTCCAGCGCCAGGATGGCGAAGGGCACCACCAGCACGACGGCGGTGGCGGACTGGACCCAGGCGGCGACAGCGGGTGCCCGGTGCCGGTTGGTCCGGGCGAGGACGGCGGGCATGGAGCCGCGCAGCGCCAGGGAGTGCAGGTAGCGGTTGATGCCGTTGTGGAACGCGATGATCCCGGCGAGCAGCGAGGTGACCAGGAGGATCCCGGCCACGATGCCCGCCCAGGGGCCGAACAGTTCCACCAGCGGACCCATGACGAAGGAGGTGGCGTCCCCTGATTCCAGCGCGGCGCCAGCGGCATCCATCACCTGTGAGGGCCCGTAGTAGCTGACCAGCATCCAGGAGATGAAGGCGAAGAACACCGAGATCACGCCGACGGAGAGGTAGGTTGCCCGGGCCACGGTGCGGTGCGGATCCTTGGCTTCGGCGGAGTAGATGGCCGTCGATTCGAAGCCGAACATGGAGGCCACCGCGAACATGATGGCAACACCGGGAGCTCCTGCGCCGATGGCTTCCGGGGAGAAGGACGCGGCAACGCTGATGCCCTCCGGGCCGCCGCCGTGGAACAGCACGGTGAAGCCGAACATCAGGAGGATGGCCACCTCGAGTCCCACCAGGACGGCCAGGACGCGGGCGCCGAGTTCGATGTTGAGGGAGCCCAGCACCTGGACCCCGGCCATGGTGGCCAGGGACAGCAGCCACCAGGGAAGCTCGAGTCCGGCAGAAGCCAGGAGCCCGGAGAGGGCTGCACCGTAGAGGCCGTACATGGCGGCCTGGACGGTGCTGTAGGCCAGCAGGGCCAGCCACGCCGCGCCGGCGCCGGTCCTCCTGCCGAACGCTGCCGTCACATACGCATAAAAGGCGCCGTTGGCCTGGATCTTCCGGCTCATGGCCACAAAGCCCACGGCGAAGATCACGATGACGACGCCGACAATCAGGTAGGCGCCCGGGGCGCCGGCACCGTTGCCCAACGCTGCCGCGAGCGGTGCCGCGCCCACGATCCCCGTCAGGGGCGCCTGGGCGGACAGGACGAAGAACAGGATGCCCAGCACGCCGATGCTGCCGGCGCGGAGGGCCGTGGAATGCTCCTTGACCGGAGCGTCAGTGGTCCGGGTCTCGGAATTCGAAATACTCATTGGATCCTTCTTAACGGTCATGAGCTCGGGAAAATTGCTGTGGGATCCAGCCTGGCAGCGGCCCGCGCTGCTGCTTTGTCCACCAGCGATCAGTTGTTGTCCGTCAGCGCAGTGCCGGTGCGCCGGGCACAACAAAGCGCGGCCGGCCACCCCGGACGGGGCAGCCAGCCGCGCTGGCAGTATTCAGTTGGATCCGGTTACCGGAGCACCACGGTGCGGTTGCCCTGCAGGATGACCCGGCCCTCGCAGTGCCACTTGACGGCGTTGGAGAGGGCTTTGCATTCGGTGTCGCGGCCGGCGGCCACCAGGTCCTCCGGCCCGTACGTGTGGTCCACCTCCACCACCTGCTGGGCGATGATCGGCCCCTCGTCCAGCTCTGCGTTGACGTAGTGGGCCGTGGCGCCCACGGTCTTGACACCGCGCGCGTAGGCCTGGTGGTAGGGCTTGGCACCCTTGAAGCTGGGCAGGAACGAGTGGTGGATGTTGATGGCCCGGCCGTCCAGCTGCCGGGTCAGGTCGTCACTGAGCACCTGCATGTAGCGGGCCAGCACCACCAGTTCCACGTCCAGCCCGTCCACCAGTTCCATGAGTTTCGCCTCGGCCTCGGGCTTGGTTCCGGCCGTGACCGGGATGTGGTGGAACGGGATGCCGTGCCACTCCACCAGGGCCTGGTGGTCCCGGTGGTTGGACACCACCGCCACCACATCGATGGGCAGTTCGCCGATCCGTGCCCGGAACAGCAGGTCGTTCAGGCAGTGCCCGAACTTCGACACCATGATCAGCACCTTGCGCTTGGAACCCTGGCGTTCCAGCTGCCACCGCATGCCGAACTTCCCGGCAACGGGGGCAAAAGAGGACCGCAGGAGCTCCAGCGTGGATTCGTCCCCCTCGGAGACGAAGTGCACGCGCATGAAGAAGTGGCCCTCGGAGCGCTCGCCGAACTGCTTGTTGTCGATGATGTCGCAGCCGTGCTCCAGCAGGAAGCCGGAGACGGCGTGCACGATCCCGGGACCTTCCGGACAGTCAAGGGTCAGGACGTGTTCCACGGTGGTGGGCGCCTTGGGTGCGGGGAGATGGGTTTCAGTAACAGTCATGGCTCAGCACTCGATTACATTCACGGCGAGGCCTCCTCGGGAGGTTTCCTTGTACTTGGTTTTCATGTCGGCTCCGGTGTCGCGCATGGTCTTGATGGCCTTGTCCAGCGAGACCTTGTGGCTGCCGTCCCCGTGCAGGGCCAGCCGGGCCGCGTTGATCGCCTTCACGCTGGCGATCGCGTTGCGCTCAATGCACGGGATCTGCACCAGGCCGCCCACAGGATCACAGGTGAGGCCCAGGTTGTGCTCGATCCCCACCTCTGCGGCGTTTTCCACCTGCGCGGGCGTTCCGCCGAGCACTTCGCAGAGCCCGGCCGCCGCCATGGAGCAGGCGGAGCCCACCTCACCCTGGCAGCCCACTTCGGCGCCGGAGATGGAGGCGTTCGTCTTGAAAAGGATTCCGACGGCGGCCGCCGCCAGCAGGAAGCGGACCACGCCGTCGTCGTCGGCTCCCGGAACAAACTTGATGTAGTAGTGCAGCACGGCCGGCACGATCCCGGCCGCGCCGTTGGTGGGCGCGGTGACAATCCGGCCGCCCGCGGCGTTTTCCTCGTTCACGGCGAGCGCGAACAGGTTGACCCATTCCATCGCCAGCAGCGGGTCCGCCGGTGCCTGGACGGGCGACGGCGCTGCTGCCGCGGCTTCGGCGCTTGCCGCGGAGGCGGTCAGGGTGCGGAACAGTGACGGCGCCCGCCGGGTGACGTTCAGGCCGCCCGGCAGGATGCCTTCGGCGTTGCAGCCGTTCTCCACGCATTCGCGCATCACCGCCCAAAGGCCCAGCAGTTTCTCCCGCAGTTCCGCTTCGCTGTGCCAGGTGAGCTCGTTGGCCAGCATGACCTCGGAGATGGACATGCCCTCACGGCTGCAGATCTGCAGCAACTCGTCGGCGGTGGAGAACGGGTAGGGCAGGACGGTGTCGTCCGGCACCACCTTGTCAGCGCCCGCCGCGTCCCCGTCCACCACGAAGCCGCCCCCAATGGAATAGAAGCTCCGTTCGCTCAGTACGGCTCCGGTGTGGTCCAGCGCGCGGAAGGTCATGCCGTTGGGGTGCGCGGGGAGGGACTTGCGCCGGTGGAGCACCACGTCCTCTTCCCAGTTGAAATCCACCCGGTGGGAGCCGGCGATATGCAGCTCGGCGTTCAGCGCCGCGGCCGCCACCTGGTCGTCTGCCGTGAAGGTGTTCACCGTTTCAGGTTCCAGGCCCTGCAGCCCCAGGACCACCGCCTTGTCCGAGCCGTGGCCCCGCCCCGTAGCGCCCAGGGAACCGAAAAGTTCCGACTGGACGCGCACCGTGGAGGCCAGCTGGCCGTCGCCCTTCAACCCGTCCGCGAAGAGCTTGGCCGCCCGCATCGGGCCCACCGTGTGTGACGACGAGGGCCCGATGCCGACGGAAAACAGGTCAAGGACGCTGAGCGCCATCAGGGAACCTCTGGTGAGGCGTACTCCCGCATGGCGTCCAGCAGCCACCGGCCCAGGAACTCGGCGAAGGATGCCCGGGGGAAAATCCGGAAGGACTCCTCCCCCGTCTTCCACAGGATGGCGGGGATGTTGGCGATCTCGGTGGAGAAGGCGGTGCCGGCCTTGAACACCCTGGGGTGCAGGTCCAGCGAGCAGCCTTTTTCCAGGACGCCGCGGGCCCGGGGGCCGGTCAGTTCGAACGTGGTCCGGTTGGCGGAAAGGTCCACCACCTGGCCCGCGTCGCTGCCCAGTCCCTCCCGGAGTGCGCGGATCAGGCCGCCGCCCAGGGATTCGTGCGCCTCGGTGGGTGCCACCACCAGGAATTCGCCGGGTCCCAGCCAGAGGACGGAGGTGTCGCCGCTGCCGGCGACGGCACCGGATCCGGCGGGAAGGCCGCCGGTGACAGCGGCCAGGCGCTGTGCCGTGTCCGATCCCGCCGTTGCCCGGAGCCCCACCATGGTGAGGAAGGGCAGCTCGGCGATCTCAACAGTCCCGGGCAGAGAGCCGGCCGCGAAGGCTTCGGAGAGCTGCTTGGCGGGGCTGACTCGGGCTGCGAGGTTCTTGTCTGCGGCGGTGGGGGATGCTGCTGTTTCAGCCATCTTTACGGGTCCCTTCTGGGTCAAAAAGCACTGTTTCTGCAACAACCACGTCAACCAGCTGGTCGCCGGCGGCGGCCACCAGGGTTTCGCCGATGCGGTTGCGGCCGTTCTTGATCAGGGCCAGGCCGAAGGACCTGCCCATGGCTGCACTGTGGTAGCTGGAGGTGACAAAGCCTTCCATCGGCACCGGCCCGTAGGCAGGGTTCGTGGAGCGGCCCTTTTCCACCAGCTGGGTGCCTTCGGGGAGCCGGAGCGTCCCGTCCACGGGCAGGACGCTGACCAGGTGCTTGCGGTCCTCGCGCTGGGCGTCGGCCCGGGAGTAGGAGCGCTTGCCGATGAAGTCCTTGGCCTTGGAGACGATCCACTCCATGCCCGCGTCCTGCGGGGTGACGGTGCCGTCGGTGTCCTGCCCGACAATCGGGTAGCCCTTCTCGGCGCGGAGCACGTGCATGGTTTCCGTGCCGTACGGGGTGATGTTGAATTCGGCACCGGCGGCAGCCACGGCTTCCCACGTGTTCAGTCCGTACCAGGCCGGGATGTTGATTTCGTAGGCCAGCTCGCCGGAGAACGAGATCCGGCAGATCCGGGCGCGGACGCCGGAGGCGAGGGTGGTTTCGCGGAAGGTCATGAACGGGAACGCCTCGGCGTCCAGGCCACCGTTGGCTGCCAGTTCCGGGGCCACCTTGGCGATGACCTCGCGGGACTTGGGCCCGACGACGGCGATGGTGCTCCACTGCTCCGTCACCGAGGTGCAGTGCACGTCCAGCTCCGGCCACTCGGTCTGCAGCCATTCCTCCAGCCAGTCCAGGACCTTCGCGGCACCGCCCGTGGTGGTGGTCATGAAGTAGGTGTCACCGTCCACGCGGAGGGTCACGCCGTCGTCGAAAATCATCCCGTCCGGCGTGCACATGACGCCGTAACGGGCCGAACCCGGGGCGAGCTTCTTGAACGCGTTGGTGTAGACCCGGTTCAGGAACTCCCCCGCGTCCTTGCCGCGGATCTCGATCTTGCCCAGGGTGGTGGCGTCCATGAAACCCACGGACTCGCGGACGGCGGCGCATTCGCGCAGCACGGCAGCGTCCATGTCCTCCCCGTCCTGCGGGTAGAACCAGGGGCGCTTCCACTGTCCAACGTCCTCGAACAGGGCGCCCTTGGCCACGTGCCAGGGATGGATCGAGGTGATGCGGGCGGGGTCGAACAGCTCCCCGCGCTGGCGTCCGGCCAGCGCCGCGAAGGCCACCGGGGTGAACGGTGCACGGTAGGTGGTGGTGCCGATGTCCCCGATGCCGCGGGACGCCTCGCCGGCCGTGCGGAGTGCGGCCGCAATGACGCCGATCGCGTTGACGCCGGAGGTCTTGCCCTGGTCGTTGGCGGTGCTGATGGAGGTGTACCGCTTGATGTGCTCCACGGAGCGCATGCCGGCCCCGGTGGAACGCAGCACGTCGGCCACGGACTGGTCGCGCTGGAAGTCCACGAAGTGGTGGTGCCAGTCGTCCGGGGTACCGTTCTCCCCCGGCACCAGCCACAGCTGGCGGGTGGGGGCCGCTGCCTTCGGTGCGGCGAGCGGGGAAGGCTCGACGGCGGACGCGAAGCCCGCGGCGATGGCGGCTTTTGCGCCGGCGGAGATTCCCTCGGCAAGGCAGTCGGCGGTGGCGAAGGAGCCCCGGCCGGAGCCGATGGTCTGCTGGTTGGGAACTTCGGTGCTGGGCACGAAGGCCGCCAGTTCGTCGTCCCAGCGCAGCTTGCCCTGCCGCTGGGAGTGCAGGTGGACCAGCGGGCTCCAGCCGCCGGACACAGCCAGCAGGTCGCAGCCGATCTGCTCGACGCCCGAGGTGAGTTCGCCGTCGTCGTTAATGCTGCGGACGGTGACACCGTCCAGCCTACCTGCGGAATCGGCGGAGGTGTTGGCCACGGCGCTGCCGATCAGCACCCGGATCCCGGATTCGACGGCGGCAGTTGCCGCGGCGGTCAGCGCGGGACGGGCGTCCACCACGGCGGCAACCTTGACGCCTGCGGCGGCGAGGTCAGCTGCCACGGAGTAGGCGCTGTCATTGGTGGTGCTGATGACCACGCGCTTTCCGGCGGCCACTGCGTAGCGGTTGAGGTAGGTGCGGACGGCCGAGGCCAGCATGATCCCGGGGCGGTCGTTGTTCTCGAACACCAGGGGACGTTCGTGGGCGCCGGGGGCCAGGACCACCTGGTTGGCACGGATGTGCCAAATCCGCTGGCGGGACACACCCGGAGCAGCGGGGGTGGTGAGGTGGTCGGTGCGGTTCTGGACGGCAATGACGTAGTTGGCGTCGTAGGCTCCGAAGGCGGTGGTGCGGTTCAGGACGGTCGATTCCGCGCCGGACACGAGCTCCGCCTCAACGTCAGCCACCCACTCCAGGGCAGGCTTGCCCTCGATGGTCTCGGCCAGGCCGGGGGCGGTGGAGCCGGAGAGCAGGGAACCGCCGAGTTCGGGCTGGTCATCGAGCAGCATCACACGGGCGCCGGTGCGGACAGCTTCGCGGGCCGCGGCGAGGCCGGCGGGGCCGCCACCGATCACCAGGACGTCGGTGTGGACGTACTTCTTGTCGTACTCGGCGCGGTCATCCTCCGGGTCCAGCTTGCCCAGGCCGTTGAGCAGGGTGGCCTGCAGCCCGTCCACGAGTGAGACGGTGGTGGCGGGGAGCATGGATTCTGCCACGTGGCCGGGGAACCGGGCCTCTACGCGGACCAGGGCGTTGGCTTCCTCCACGCCGGCGGACATGATGCCGCGGGCGCGGTCCTCGTAGAGGGAGTTGCCGGCGGCGATGCGGCCGTTGGCCAGCAGGGCCGAGGCCAGGGTGTCACCGGGGTGGCCGGTGAACTCCTCGCCGTCGAGCGTGAATCGCCAGGAGATGGTGCGGTCGAAGCGGCCGCCGGTTGCCAGGCGGGCGTTCTGGGAAGTCACTTGGTCGCTCCTTCCGGGGCGGTGGTGCTGAGGGGGGTGGTGCTCGCCGGGCCGGTGCTGGCGGTGCCAGTGACGGCGGCCGCGGGAAGTGGTGCGGCTGGCCGCGGCACTCCCATCGGGTAGACGGCCTGAATGTCGTAGCTCACGGTGTCGCGGAGCATGTTGAACCACTGGCGGCAGCCGGTGCTGTGGACCCAGCGCTCGGCGAAGACGCCCTTGGGATTCTCACGGTAGAAGAGGTAGCGGGACCATTCGGTGTCGCTCAGCTCGTTCGGGTTCTCCGGGTACGGCACGTGGGCCTGGCCACCGTAGTGGAATTCGGTTTCGTCCCGCGGGCCGCAGTTGGGGCATGGGATCAGCAGCATATGCGTTAGTCCTTTTCTGGTGGCAGCGGCTAGTGGGCCACGGCGGCGGCGCCGTGTTCGTCGATCAGGGCGCCGGTTTCGAAGCGTTCCAGCGAGAACGGCTTGTTCAGCGCGTGCGGGGCGCCGGTGGCGATGGTGTGCGCGAAGGTGAGGCCGGCGGCGGGGGTGCCCTTGAACCCGCCGGTTCCCCAGCCGCAGTTCACGAACATGTTCTCCACCGGGGTCAGGCCCACGATCGGGGAGGCGTCCAGGGTGGTGTCCACGATCCCGCCCCAGGTCCGGAGCACGTGGGCCCGGGCAAAGATGGGGAAGAGCTCGACGGCGGCCGCCATCTGCTGCTCGATCACATGGAAGGAGCCGCGCTGGCCGTAGCCGTTGTAGGAGTCGACGCCGGCGCCCATGACCAGTTCGCCCTTGTGGGCCTGGGAGACGTAGACGTGGACGTGGTTGGACATGACCACCGTGGGGTGGACGGGCTCGTGCAGTTCGGACACCAGTGCCTGCAGCGGGTGGGACTGGATGGGCAGCTGGAAGCCCGCCATCTCGGCCAGGACCGAGCTGTGGCCGGCTGCGCAGAGGCCCACCTTTTCAGTGTTGATGGTGCCCCGGCTGGTCTTGACGCCCACCACGCGGTCGCCGTCCTTGAGGAAGCCGGTCACTTCGCAGTTCTGGATGATGTCCACGCCCATTTCGTCGCACTTGCGGGCGAAGGCCCAGGCCACGTGGTCGTGCTTGGCGATGCCGGCGCGCGGCTGGTAGGTGGCGCCCATGACGGGGTAGCGGATGTTGTCGCGGATGTTCAGGATGGGGCAGAGTTCCTTGACCTGCTGCGGGTCCAGCCATTCGGCGTCCACGCCGTTGAGCTTGTTGGCGCCCACGCGGCGGATGCTTTCGCGGACGTCGCCCAGGGTGTGGGCCAGGTTCATCACGCCGCGCTGGCTGAAGAGGAAGTCGTATTCAAGTTCCTCAGGCAGGATCTCCCAGAGCTTGAGGGCGTGCTCGTAGATGGCCGCGCTCTCGTCCCAGAGGTAGTTGGAGCGGATGATGGTGGTGTTGCGCGCCATGTTGCCGCCGGCCAGCCAGCCCTTTTCCAGGACGGCGATGTTGGTCATGCCGTGGTTCTTGGCCAGGAAGTAGGCGGTGGCCAGGCCGTGCCCGCCGCCGCCCACGATCACGGCGTCATAGGAGGACTTGGGTTCCGGGTTCCGCCAGAGGAAGTCCGGGTGCTCCGGAAGATGCTGGGTGCTCACTGGGCGGCTCCAATCAGGTCTGCTTCAGCTTCGGCCCGGCCGGCGTCGGCGGAGAGGTGCGGGTAAAGGGGGAACTTGTCGGCCAGGGCCGCCACGCGGTTGCGGAGTTCGACGGCGGTGTCCCCGGGCAGGGTGCCCGTGCCGGCCGAGGCAATCAGCGCTGTGGCAATGATGTCTGCAACCTCGGCGAACTCGGCGGCGCCGAAGCCGCGGGCGGCGAGGGCTGGGGTGCCGATCCGGAGGCCGGAGGAAACCATCGGCGGGCGGGGGTCGAACGGTACGGCGTTGCGGTTGACGGTGATGCCGATGCGGTGGAGGGCGTCCTCGCCCTGCTGGCCGTCGAGTTCGGAGTTCCGCAGGTCCACCAGGACCAGGTGGACGTCCGTGCCACCATTGACAACCGAGATGCCGGCGACCTGGACGTCTTCCTGGAGGAGGCGCTCTGCCAGCAGCTTGGCGCCCTGCAGGACGCGTTCCTGGCGTTCCTTGAATTCAGGGGCTGCGGCGAGCTTGAAGGCCACGGCCTTGGCGGCGATGACGTGCTCCAGGGGACCGCCCTGCTGGCCGGGGAACACGGCGCTGTTGATCTTCTTGGCGTATTCCTCCTTGGCCAGGATGACGCCGCCGCGGGGGCCGCCCAGCGTCTTGTGGGTGGTGGTGGTGACCACGTCAGCGTACGGGACGGGGTTGGGGTGCAGGCCTGCGGCGACGAGGCCGGCGAAGTGGGCCATGTCCACCATGAGGTAGGCCCCCACGAGGTCGGCGATCCGGCGGAATTCGGCGAAGTCCAGCTGGCGGGAGTAGGCGGACCAGCCGGCCACGATCAGCTTGGGCTTGTGTTCCAGGGCCAGGGCTTCCACCTCTGCCATGTCCACGCGGAGGTCGGATTCGCGGACGTGGTAGGGCACCACGTTGTAGAGCTTGCCGGAGAAGTTGATCTTCATGCCGTGGGTGAGGTGGCCGCCGTGGGCCAGCGAGAGGCCGAGGATGGTGTCGCCGGGGTTCAGCAGCGCGAACATGGCGGCGGCGTTGGCCTGCGCGCCGGAGTGCGGCTGCACGTTGGCGAATTCGGCGCCGAACAGTGCCTTCACGCGGTCGATGGCGAGCTGCTCGATCACATCGACGTGCTCGCAGCCGCCGTAGTAGCGCTTGCCCGGGTAGCCCTCGGCGTACTTATTGGTAAGCACCGAGCCCTGGGCTTCCATCACGGAGGACGGAGCGAAGTTCTCCGAGGCAATCATTTCCAGGGTGGACTGCTGGCGGTGCAGTTCCTGTGCCACAGCGGCGGCGACGTCGGCGTCGACAGTGGCGAGCGAGGCGTTCAGTACGTCCTGCATTGTTCTCCTTTTGAGCCCTTCGGAGTTACTGATCCATAACTGATCTGTAACTGATATATTAGAACTGACGCAATAGTATGTTGTAGATCACGTGGCAGTCAATAGCTACCTTGGGAGAGCCCGGATGAGCGTAATGACAGAAAACCAGCTGGCGGGAGAAGGCGAGCTCTCGCTCGCCGAGCAGGCCTACCGGCACCTACGGGACCGGCTGATCATGCTCGACATCCGGCCCGGCGAGGCGATCAACGACGGCAAGCTCGCCGCGGAACTCGGGATCGGCCGCACGCCGGTCCGCGAAGCGCTGAAGCGCCTGGAAGGCGACCACCTCGTGGTGTCGTACCCCCGCCGCGGAACGTTCGCCACCGTCGTCGACATCACTGAACTTGCGGACGTCTCGGAACTGCGCGAGTCGCTGGAACCGCTGGCCGCGCGCCGGGCCGCCAAGCTGGCCACCCCTGCCCTCCGCAAGGAGATCAGGGACACGGCGGCGGCTATTGCGGACATGGGCGACGAGGACGATCCCTATGACCTCATGCGGTACGACATCAAAGTCCACCGCCTGATCTACCGGGCCGCCGCCAACACGCACCTTGAGGACGTCCTGATCCGGTACGACAACCTGGCCACCCGCATCTGGTGCATGGTGCTGGAAAAGGTGCCGTCCGTGGCGGCGCACATCGCCGAGCACGTGGAACTGCTGGAAGCAGTGGCCGACGGCGATTCGGACCGGGCGGGCAAGCTCGCCCTTGAGCACGTAACCAGTTTCGAGCAGGCCATCCGCAGCGTGCTGTAGGTTCCGCATCGACACCGTCACCTACCCAAGCGCCATTGCAGTAAAGGTCTCACCCGGCAGAGTTGTTCCTTCCAGCCAGACACAAATGGGCGCCGTTGAAGCAAGATAGTTGTTTTCAACCTGGCTGTGACGAACGGCGGAACGGAACCCATCGAGGTGCAGAATGATGGGCCGTCCGAAGGTCAGCTACAGCGCCGAGGGCATCGAGGCGCAGTCGGCTTTTGACTTCGGGGCGGTGGGGAACAGACAGCAGCGCTGAGAAAGGTAGCAAGTCCAGGCAGCACCACGCTTAATATCGTCGCTGACGTAGAAGGGCTTTCCGAGCTCAGGGACTGGGCTTTCATCGTGACGGTCGGCATGCCCTTTGACGCCATCATCAATCCTGTTCCGGCGGCACCGAGCAGACACGCAAGGCAAACATTCTCCAGCTGACCTGCTACGGAAATTCGTCAGGCTACCTGCCCGGGTTTGCTGACGACGAGCAAAAGATCAGGGACTGGATGGAGGACGTGTACACGGTGGCTCCCCAGCTTCGGGGCCGGGTGCTCGGCGTGCACGCCCAAACCTGGCAGCACTGCTTCGCCCTGCTCAGCCCGGAACGGGCATCTGCCCTTCCCGAACTGCAGCACCCCGTGGGATGGCTGCACTTCGCCGGTGACTATACCTCGGAGACCGCCGGCACCCATGGGGCGTATTCCGAAGGAGAACGAGTAGCAGCCCAGATACGCGCTGCCCTGAAGCCCGCAAGGTAGCAGGCAAAACCGGCAAGGGCACCGCCGGGCCCAAGCCATGCCCTGATCCTGCAACGAGCTTCCCTTTATTGAAAGGACCTCCTCATGACGGTCTTCGGAATAATCGGCGTCGGGTCTATTGCTGCCGCCATCGTCACCGGCCTATGTGAAGACGTCGGAGAACCCCCACAGGTAGTGCTGTCACCGCGCAGCCAGGCGCGTTCCAGTGATCTTGCCGCACGCTTCCGAACAGTCACGATTGCTTCAACCAACCAAGAAGTCGTGGACCAGAGCGACGTGGTCGTTTTGTGCGTACTGCCGCACCAAGCAGAGGAAGTGCTCGGGGAACTGGTATTTGGAGAAAACCAGGGAGTTGTCAGTGCCGTGGCCGGGGTGCACCTGTCCGTCCTGCAAAACCTGGTCTTCCCGGCCAAAGACATCGCACGAAGCATTCCGGCACCAGCCGTAGCCACACGGTCGAGCATTACACCGATCTACCCCGCCACGGAAGCTGCCCGCGACCTCTACGACAGACTTGGCGGAGGCATGGTGCTCGATGATGAGCTCGCATATGAATCAGTCTCTGCGGCATCGGCGACTGTCGAAGCCTACTTCCACTACCTTGGCGCCATCGCCGACTGGCTCGTTGCGCACGGAGTAGCCGCCACAGATGCCCGTCGATACGTCGCCGCCACGTTCAGCGACTTGTCCGAGGAAATGGACACGCCGCACGTCGATTTCAATACCCTGGCCCGCACGCACACGACAAAAGAAGGCCTCAACGAACAATTCGCAAAGCACCTCACCTCGAAAGGCACCTTCACAGCCGTGGGCGAAGGTCTCGATGCGGTTCTCGCACGCCTCTCACCCAACTGACAGGGCCAGCATCGCATCGCCGGTCCCAAGCCCCCTTTCAACAACAGCGCCCAACTTAAAGAGGTCGATCGCTCTACTCCCGACCGGACCCGATTGGGTACACCCCAACCTGGCGTCACAACCGCCTGATAAGGGAGGACTTGGCCAACGGCGGAGCTCCCAATCGTTCTCCGGTGCACTCCCCGGTGGCCACTGGTAGCACAGGCACCAAATGCCCCAGGCGGACTCTTCAGGGACAAGATCTTAGGATCGTTTGGATGCTTCTCAAGCTTCCGCATGTTGCTTCCTTGCCAGCAACTGTCAGGGTGAGATCTGAGAAGGCCAAGAACCGCTGTCAATAAAACAGGACCTCGTACTATCCTGACGCCACCACAGCCGCTGCCGTAACAGCGATCAGCCGGAGGGTCTAGCACCGTACTGAAGGAGTACACTCACAGGGACTCACAAGACCCACAAGACTCACAAGGACTCACAGATGCCCCCGCTGCCCAATCCCTTCCGCCCCACGGCGGGGGCCACTCCCCCGGAACTCATCGGACGCCAGGGAATGCTCGACGAGTTCGAGTACGGCCTTCGGCTCGGTTCGGGCGCCCCAGGATTGCTGACTATCATCACCGGCGCCCGCGGCATCGGCAAGACAGCGCTGCTCAGCGAGGCTCAAGAAAAAGCCCGCCAGCAAGGCTGGATCGTCATCTCCGAAACAGCCACGCCCGGCTTCCTCGGCCGGATCGGCGAGACGATGCGGCTTCATCTGGAGGAACTCGGCCCCGGCCCTGCCGCGCGCCGAATCACCGCCCTTGGCGTGGCCGGCTTCACGGTAACGACGCAACTGCCGCCCGAGCGGCAGGTAGATTGGCGCCGACTGGGCGAGCAACTCCTAAACGTGCTCGCGGAGACGAAGACCGGGCTGCTTTTCACTGTTGATGAGATCCACTCAGCTGACCGCACGGAACTGTCCCAACTCGCCGCCGACGTCCAACACTTCATTCGCGACGGGCTGCCGATAGGCCTGATTTTCGCCGGGCTCCCGGCGGCGGTATCGGACCTGCTCAACGAAGGCGTTGCCACGTTCCTGCGCAGGGCCGAACGGATCGACCTGCATGCCGCGACCATTAGCGAAGTTGAACGCTCCTACGAAGAGACGTTCCGGCGGGCAGGAATCAGGGTCAATAAGGAGCAGATCCGGCGCGCAGCTGAGGCGACCGGGGGCTACCCCTTCCTGATCCAGCTCATCGGCTACCAGCTCTGGCGCCAAGCCGAGATCAACGACCTCACCTTGGAAGCGGAGAACGTCACCCAGGCCATCGCAGCAGCCAGTCGCCGTCATGAAATGACGGTAATAGAAGCAGCTCTTTCCACTGCCTCGGAGAAAGATAAGGACTTCCTCCGCGCCATGGCGGAAGACGATGGTGCTGTTGCCGCCGGGGACATCGGCAAGCGGCTCAACGCGAAAAGCAACGTCGTGGCCAACTACCGGGCCCGGCTCATCGCCGCTGGACTCATTGAGGCACCTGGGTACGGGAAGGTGGATTTCGCCATCCCAGGCCTTCGCGAATACCTCCGCAAAAGTCGACACACGTAGCCCCGCCCATCGGGCACTGCCTCATCTGGCCAGCCAGCTTTACGGAACCTGCATTATCGGCGTGCTGAAATGGACGGGGGAGAGGGCTTCGAAAGGGGCTTCGCCTGATTTCCAACCGACACGCCTCTAGGACAATTGGCGACGACTTTAGCGAATTGCGGCTCGATTCCAGCCTCGGGAGTGGCCCGGAAAGCGGGCTCGGGCTGAACGTCGAATAGGAATCAGATGTGGCAGCGGTTCGTCCGTGATGGGGAGGAAGAACGCGCCTTGACGCAGGCTCCCGTTATCTCTGGCTCTTCGTGGGCATCCGTTTCTACCGCGTGCTCGGGCCGTGGGAAGTACATTGGATGTTCTCCAACTTCTCTGCAGCCAGGAGGGAGGCAAGTTCTTCAGTTGGGCCGCCGGCCCAAACAGACCAGAAGAACGTCCCGACAGCGAGGGCTGCCATGGTCAGGATGTCAGTTTGATTTCCCAGCGCGGGCTCGCCTAGGGGGCCGAACTGTCCATAGTAGGCAATAAGGAGCGTCGTCAGGAAGGTGACGACTATCCACAGGCCGCCGCGGATGTGACCCCGCCCCTTCGTGTTGCTCGACAGGTACAGGCCGCCTAGAAATAGCCCAGCGACTATGACCATGGCGCTGAAATAGATGGGGAAAGACCATGAGCCCGGGGCTTGTTCCTGGTTCCGGGTGAACAACCAGCCGCCGGCGGCCGCTACCCAGATCCACGCGACAGTGAAGCCTGCGGAGAGCAGCCAGCTGGGCAGAGGACGGCTCCACCCGCTCCGAACGCTTGCGTAGCCGCCGTAGAGCGGAAGCGCGAAGAATACGACGGTGAAAAGGTTGATGAGAGAGACCCAGCCGGCGAAGTAGATCAGCAACAGGCTGGCTACGTATCCGGCGAGGGCCCAGAAGGTGGCGGCCTTGAGCCGGAATGGGCGTGGGAGCTCAGGTGCGGTGCGCCGAAGGACAACGAGCACTGGCCCACCCATTAGGTAACTCAGTGTCAGGGCGATCGAAACCTGACCAACGAAGGAGTACCAGCTTGGGGCCGGAAAGAAGAAGAACATCCCCAGAGCTGTGCATATGGCCAGCGCCACGATGGGTGTGCCGAACCGGTTGATCCGTTGAAGTGCTTTGGGCAGCTCCCCATTTACCGACATGGAGTACGTGGACCGTGCGCCAATGCCCAGCCACACCCAGCCCGTGGCCATTGGCGAGAGTGCTGCGTCCGAGAGCAGGACCACGGAAAACCACGCGAAACCGGCGGCGGTGACGGCGTTGAGCAACGGCGCGGAAGCCCAGTGGCTTCCAAGGAGAGCGTGCCAGTCCCCTGACGCTACGTTGGCCGCGTCCCAGTTCACGGCTCCCACGAATCCGATCTGCAGAAGTATGTAAATCACCAGGGGAATCAACAGTCCTCCGACCACGATGGCGATCGGGATGTTCCGCTGTGGATTGATTGCCTCGCCGCCGAAGTCAAGAATCTGGCGGAGGCCGGAGTAGGCGAACACGATGCCGCCGCTGGCAAGTGCGCCGAGGATAGCGCCTGCACCTTGAGGGGCGAAGCCACCGCCGATGGTGAAGTTCGCGGAGGAAAAAGCGAAGAACATCAGCGTCGCTGCCACGAGTGGGATCACGAGCTTCCAAATAGTGATGTATTTGTTCGACTCGCTCAGGACTTTCGCGCCAAAGGAATTGAGGATGAAGAAGACAATGAGGAGCCCGAAACCTGCCACGATTCCCCGGGGCCATGACAGGATCATCGTCCCGTCGCTTTCGGTGAGGAGTCCTAGTTCAGGCCAGTTGCCCCCGACGTACGTGAGGATTGCCTGGACTTCAATAACGGGCAGTGCCAGCGCCGCAATCAGGTAACCCCACCCGTTGAACCAACTCAGGAATGCTCCGTGGGTGAGTCTGGGGTAGCGGACGCCTGCGCCCGAGCGCGGGAGCATGGTTCCCAGCTCCATCCATGCCGCTCCGATGACGCCGAAGAAGACGGCGCCCAGTACCCAGGTGATAATCGAGGCAGGTCCGGCGATACTTGCTGCGGCGAGGGTGGCCAGGAGCCAGCCGGAACCGATTTGAACGCTGACAGCAAGCGCGACCAGGCCGAAAAGTCCGATCTGCTTCTTCAGCTGGGCGTCGCTCGCCTCATAAGCTTCCCTCATGGGCGCATTATTTTTCGAGTGTCCATATGACTCCTTTGTCCTACCAGTATCCGGCTTCCGGACTTCACGCGATGTAGACGTTTCAGCTGTCGATTCGGCTTTGACTGCGCTTGCTGGCTGGCTTTGTTCCTGGCACTTCCCCTGCCGCCGCTTTTGGGGTCGGTTGATCCGGCCGTTCCAGGAAATGCCAAGGACGTCCTTCCGGCGTGGAACGTCTTTCAGGTTTATAAGAAATGGCGGTCCTGGGGTGCGCCACGGGAGGCGCGTCTAAGGAGTGCCATCTGCGTGAGGTCGTCGACGACCTGGTTGACGCGGGTTCTCCGGGCCTTGCTGCCGAGGGAGCGGCGCTGTTTGCCTGCGGCCAATATACGGGCCTGTTCCCGAGCGGTGGGAATCGCGTCCGTCCCCGGGGCGTGTGTGTAGGGATGGTAGAAGAGCGGCAGATTCGATCTGTCCTGCTCGTACTCAGACATTGTTCTCACGTTTTCAGTCCATTGTCGTCACGAAACATGGTGCTGCCTATCGCAGGGATAGGCAGCACCACAAGGATCTACGTCTCATAGGCACCCTGGGCCTAAGAGCACGCCGGCCCGCAGATTTTTTCAGTGTGTCATGGCGGTGAAAGCCTGATCGTAGATGGCCAGCGCCTGCTTCACCTCATCTGCCGTGACGACGGCGGGCGGCACCACGTGGAGGCGGTTGTCGGCCAGGAACGGCAGCAGGCCCAGGCGGAGCAGTTCAGCCTTGAGCCGGCCCATGTACTCCGCGTTGACAGGGGTGCGGGAGTCCCGGTCCTGGACGAGTTCCAGGGCCCAGAAGACGCCGCGGCCGCGGACTTCTCCGATGACGCCGTGCTTTTCGGCCAGTGCGAGCAGGCCGGGTTCGAGGTGGTCGCGGCCGATCCTGGCGGCATTGCCGACGATGTCTTCTTCTTCGAAGGCTTCGATGGACGCCACCACCGAGGCCGCGGCGAGCGGGTGCCCGGAGTAGGTGAGCCCGCCGGGGAAGACCCGCTCATCGAAAGTGGCGGCGATGTCGCCGGAGATGATGACGCCGCCTACGGGGACGTAGCCGGAGTTGACGCCCTTGGCGAAGGTGATGAGGTCCGGGGTGACGTTGAAGGCGTCGAAGGCGAACCAGTCGCCGGTGCGGCCGAAGCCGGCCATGACCTCGTCGAGGATCATCACGATGCCGTATTCGTCGCAGAGCGCCCGGACGCCTTCGAGGTAGCCGGGTGTGGGGACCAGGATGCCGGCGGTGCCGGGGACGGTTTCCAGCAGGATGGCGGCGATGGACTGCGGGCCTTCGGCCTGGATCACCCGACGGAGGTGGTGGAGGGCGCGCTCGGTTTCCTGTTCGGGGGTTTCGGCCCAGAACTCGGAGCGGTAGAGGTAGGGGCCGAAGACGTGGACGTGGCCGCGGGAGTATTCGTTGGGGATGCGCCGCCAGTCACCGGTGGCAACGATGGCAGCGCCGGTGTTGCCGTGGTAGGAGCGGTAGCGCGAAAGGACTTTGTCGCGGCCGGTGTGCAGGCGGGCCATCCGGATGGCGTTTTCGTTGGCGTCTGCACCACCGTTGGTGAAGAACACCTTTTCCATGTTGGCGGGTGCGTGGGACAGGATCTTGGCTGCGGCGGTGGCCCTGACGTGGTTTGCGGCCGCGGGTGCCACGGTGGCCAGGGTGGTGGCCTGCTGGGCGATGGCGGCTATGACTTTGGGGTGCTGGTGGCCGATGTTGGTGTTGACGAGCTGGCTGGAGAAGTCCAGGTAGGTGTTGCCGTCATGGTCCCAGACGGTGCTGCCGGATCCGCCGGCGATCGCCATAGGGTTCAGGGACTTCTGCGCGGACCAGGAATGGAAGACGTTGGCCCGGTCGAGGGCTACGACGTCGGCGTTGCTGAGGGATACAGCGGCCGACGTCTTGGCGTCTGCTGCGGGCAGGAGTGCCTGGTTGGCGACCATGGCGTTTCCTCTCGGTAAGTGGAATGGGAAGTTCCTTCATCATCCGCTTTCCGTCAGGGCTAGTGCCGTATACGTTTGTACAACCCATCTGTTTCTGTTCGACGTTTTCACACCGGGGATCACATGCCGCCAAATCTCAATGTCCTGCTGCGCAGCCGCTCGCTGAAGCTGCGGCTGGTGGTGCCGGACCTCGGGGCGCCTCGCCTTGAGGAGCCCGTCAGCTGGGTCCACAGCTCGGACCTGGCGGACCCCACCCCGTTCCTGGACTCCGGCCAGCTGTTGCTGACGGACGGTACCCAGTTCCCCGTGGAGGGTGAGTTCCGGAAGGGGTATGAGCAGTATGTGGGCCGGCTGGTGGAGCATGGCATCGTGGGACTGGGCTTTGCCACCCAGGTAGTCCACGGGACGTTGCCTGCAGGCCTCGAGGAAGCCTGCAGGGATCAGGGCTTGCCGCTGGTCGAGGTACCGGACCGGACACCCTTTATCGCCATCATCCGCACCGTTGCGGACTATCTGGCGCGGGAAGAGCACGCACGGGCCGAGTGGTCGCTGCAGGCCCAGCGTGCCATCTCGCGGGCAGCCCTGCGGCCTGACGGGTTGACCTCGATCCTCGGTGAGCTCGAGCGCCAGCTCCACAGCTGGGTTGCCCTGTACGATGCCGCGGGAAACTATGTGCGCATGCCGCGGAACCGCCCGGTCCCCTCCGGCATTGCCCCAGAGGTCACGGAGAAGGTGCGGCGCGCTCTCGACCTCGGTACCAGGTCGGCGTCCCATCTGAACGTCCGAGGGCAGTCGGTGACCCTGCAGACTCTTGGCCGGAAAGACAACCTGCGCGGCGCCCTGGTACTGGGCGCCATCGAACCCCTCGACCCCGCCCGGGCGGACATTGTCAACAGCGTGATCGGTCTGGCCAGCCTGGCCCTGGAGCAGGCGCGGACCCTCGATACGGCACGCAGGCACCTGCGCGCGGGAGTCTTCGAGCAGTTGCTGGCGGGCAGCACCGACGTCGCATGCCGCACAGCCCGCCAGGTGTGGGGCCAGCTGCCACGGGATCCGCTGATGGTGACCGTCTCCCGGCAGGAGAGCCCGGCGCCAAACCTGTTGGAGGCCTTGGAGCTGCTGGCGGACGACCACCGGGGTGCCGTGTTCTATGCGCTGCGGGGCGAGGTCCTGGTGATCCTGGCGGGCCAGGCCCACCAGGGGAAGGTTTTGGAGCTGCTGGGGCGCCACGGCGCGACGTGTGGTGTCTCGGCCGAGGCACCAATGGAGGGGCTTGCCGGTGCCCTGGAAGAAGCCACACGTGCGTTGCGGCGGGCAGCTGAAGTGGGCAGGGCCGTCGTCGAATTTTCCGAGCTCTCGACAGGCGGCATGCTGGGCCTGCTTCGCGAGGAGAAGGCCGGCCCGGTGGCCCGGGGGTTGCTGCAGCCGCTGATCAGCCATGACGCGGCCGAGCAGACGGAACTGCTGGAAACCGTACGGGAATGGTTTGCCAATAACTGTGTCTGGGACAAGACAGCGCGCCGTCTGGGAGTGCACCGCCATACGCTCAGGAACAGGATTGATACTGCCGGCCGAATCCTTGGACTGAACCTGGACAGCATGCAGGACCGCCTGGAGCTGTACGCGGCTGTTCAGTTCCTGGAATAGGCCGGAAACGAAGGCGAGGACCTCCGGCAGGTGTGCCGGAGGTCCTCGCTGTCAGGGCCCAGTGCCAGGTGCTGACATCCTGTGGGTGCTGCCCTAGTTCTGCGGGAAGCCCAGGTTAATGCCGCCGTGGCTCGGGTCGAGCCAACGGGAGGTGATGGCCTTTTCGCGGGTGAAGAACTGGAAGCCCTGGAGGCCGTAGGCCTTGGAGCTGCCGAAGATGGAATCCTTGAACCCTCCGAAGGAGTAGTACGCCACCGGAACCGGGATTGGCACGTTGATACCCACCATGCCCACTTCCACCTCGTTCTGGAAGCGGCGGGCCGCGCCGCCGTCGTTGGTGAAAATAGCCGTGCCGTTGCCGTACGCACTGGAGTTGATAAGGTCAAGACCCTCTTCATAGCTGTGGACGCGGACCACCGCCAGGACCGGGCCGAAGATCTCCTCGGTGTAAGCGCGGGAGGTGACCGGGACCTCGTCGATCAGGGTCGGGCCGAGCCAGAAGCCGTTCTCGTCGCCGTCCACGTTGATGCCGCGGCCGTCCGCCACAACCTTTGCGCCATCCTCAACGGCAATGTCGATGTAGGACGCCACCTTGTCGCGGTGCTGCTTGGTCACCAGGGGGCCCATGTCGCAGTTGCGGCGTCCGTCACCGATCTTCAGGGTCGCCATCCGGGAGGTGATCTTCTCGATCAGTTCGTCAGCGACGGGCTCGACGGCGACGACGACGCTGATGGCCATGCAGCGTTCACCGGCGGATCCGAAGCCGGCGTTGATGGCGGCGTCGGCAGTCAGGTCGAGGTCGGCATCGGGCAGGACCAGCATGTGGTTCTTCGCGCCGCCCAACGCCTGGACGCGCTTGCCGTTTTTGGCTGCAGTTTCGTAAATGTACTGGGCAATGGGGGTGGAGCCCACGAAGGAGATCGCCTTGACGTCGCGGTGCTCGAGGAGTCCGTCGACGGCTTCCTTGTCTCCGTGCAGGACGTTGAACACGCCTGCCGGAAGGCCTGCTTCGGTGAACAGTTCGGCGAGCCAGTTGGCGGCGGAGGGGTCCTTCTCGCTGGGCTTGAGCACGACGGTGTTGCCGGCGGCGATGGCGACAGGCAGGAACCACAGGGGAACCATGGCCGGGAAGTTGAACGGGCTGATGATGCCCACGACACCGAGGGGTGCCTTGGTGGAGTAGACGTCCACTCCGGTGGAGACGTTTTCGGAGTGCTCGCCCTTGATCAGGTGCGGGAAACCAGTGGCCAGTTCCACGACCTCCAGGCCGCGGGTGATTTCGCCCAGCGCGTCCGAGACGACTTTGCCGTGCTCAGCGGTGATGATCTGGGCGAGCTCGCCTTTGCGCTCGTTCAGCAGTTCGCGGACGCGGAACAGGATCTGCTGGCGCTTGGTGATGGAGAGGTCACGCCAGGCAGGGAAGGCTTTGTGGGCGGACGAGATGGCGGTTTCGATGTCCGAGGCATTCGCCAGGGCGACGCGTTTGGTTTCGATGCCGCGGGCCGGGTCGTAGACCGGGGCGGTGCGGTCCCCCGAGGAAAGGGCCTCGGCGCCGTCGATCCAGTGGGACAGGACGGGAAGTTCTTCGTTCGCGGTCACGCTGTTGCTCGCTTTCAGTTCAGGGAGTGTTGCCGGAGCGGCTTTGCAGCAACGGTACGGGGACGCCGCACGCTCGCGGGGACTCCATTTGGAGCTTGGTGCCGTTTCGGCTCGACACATGTATAGGCGGCCGCAGCCAGCGGACGTCCCTACCGTGGAGGCCACAGCAGGATCAAGTCTTTGAGGAGCCCAATGAAACGACGCAGCCACTTCCCTTCTGTACCCCCAGGCGCCGCCCGTACCGGGGAACACTGCCCCCAAACCGGATGGTGGAACCCGGCCGGGGAAGAGGCAACCAAAGCTTCCCTCCGAGCCGCCGCCGAGGCACGCTTCATAGGAGAGGGAAGCCTCATGCCGCCCATCAATGGCCTGCCCGGGACATGGGTGCCCCGCTGGCTCCGGGCTGCAGTTGCCCGTTCCAAAGACTCGTTCGATATCGGTGTATACGCGAAGTCGGAAAAACGGTAGAGTTTGTCTGACAATCTGCACACGCAGTAGTCGACTTTCGAATGTATTGGGGAAGCTCATGGCGGAATCAAACATGTCAGCTGCGGCACTTCCTCTGCGGATGTCCCCGGTGGCCTCGGTGTCGCGCAGGGATGGCGTCGTCAATGAGATCCGGCGCGCCGTTGTGCTTGGCACCATCAAGCCCGGCGAGAAGCTCACGGAGGTCCAGCTTTCCGAATGGCTCAACGTCAGCCGGCCCACTGTCCGAGAAGCCCTCAACCAGATGGCCCAGGAAGGACTCCTGGTCCAGGAGCCGTACCGCGGCCTCAGGGTGGCAACCCTGGACGCAGCAGCCATCATGGACCTCGCCAACACCCGCATGGCCTTGGACATGCTGGCCGCCACCGCGATCGTGGAGGATGACTCCGGGCGCCGCATGAAAATGGTGGAGGACAGCTGGGCCGAGTACAGCCGCGTGGAGATGGATCCGGACCCGGTCATCCGGCACGAAAGCCACGTGTCATTCCACCGGAGCCTGTGGGCCGCGTCAGAGAACGCGCTGCTGCTGCGACTCTGGCCGGTCACCGAAGCGCACCTGACCATCATCCTTGCCCAGGACCAGGCGGCACGGGCAGACCCCGTCCGCGCGCACCGGGTCCACGAAAAGCTGGTTCAGGCCCTTCGAACCAAGGACCTCGACGTCATCCGGAAAGCCTTCAGCGAACACACCATGCGCAGCGCGGAGGAACTCATCCCGCTGCTGGGCAGCGCAATCCCACAGAAAGAGAGCTAACCCATGAAGATTCTGATCGTAGGCTCGACCGGCCTGCTCGGGTCCTCGGCCGCCGCCGCCCTGCGGGACCGGCACGAGATCATCGAAGCCTCCCGCTCCGGGCAGGTCACGGTCGACCTCACCGAACCGGACTCCATCCGCCGGATGTTTGACCGGGTAGGACGCGTGGACGCCGTCATATCCTGCACCGGCTCCGTCCCCTTCAAGCCGCTCGCAGAACTCACGGTCAAAGACTTCCGGGTCGGCTTCGAGGACAAGGTCCTCGGCCAAGTCAACCTGGTCCAGATCGGCGTGGAGTATGTAAACGACGGCGGCTCCTTCACGCTGACCAGCGGCGTACTTGCCCGTGAACCCATCCTGACTGGTGTCGCAGCCTCCCTGGCCAATGGCGCCCTGGAATCCTTTGTCATGGCGGCCGCGGCCGAGCTGCCGCGCCGTATCCGCATCAATGCCGTCAGCCCCTCGGTCCTTGCCGAGGCCACCGGCTACCACGACTACTTCCCCGGATTCCAACAGGTTCCCGCGGAAACGGTGGGACGCGCGTACGTAAAGTCCGTCGAAGGCATCCAGACGGGACAGACGTACGCCCTGGACCAGTAGACAGGCAGCGCGCGCACCCCTCCCGCGGGCAACCCCCGCAAAAGCCGGTCTTCACACCCGTGAAGGCCGGCTTTTGCTGTTTCCAGTGGCAGTCCTCTGCGGCGCGGTCATCAGGAATTTACATTCGCGGTCTTCCTCACCCCCTCGCCGGCCCCGGCCCCGGAAGCACCCGGAAGCCGCGTTACAGCTTTATTTCCTTCACACTCGTCTTTTTTGCAGCAGCCACTGGACGTGGCGCCGGTCACAGGTTTACGCTTGAAGCACGAAGCTGATTGTAAGACAATAAAACAACCAAACGACATCCGGATGGCAACATCTTCAGCCATTCGCCCCCAGGACAGCTCGGCAGCATGGTGGCCGCGTCCGATCAGAAAAACTTCCATCCAGTCGGCGTATTTTCCTTAGTTTTTCCCGCCGGCCCCCTGACCCGTTTCCTGTAAAGAGGGTTTTAAAATGACCAAAACAAGCAAGATTGTCCTCGCCATCCTGGCCGTCCTGGTCCTCGGGGGGATTGGCGGCACATTGGGCGGCAAAATGTTCGGCGGCAACAGTGCCACGGCAGCGTCATCAGTCTCCGCCCAGGGCTCCTTTATCGATGACATCAAAAAGCGCGGCGAGCTCCGCGTCGGCGTGGCCATCGCCCCGCCCATGACCACCCAGCAGCCGGACGGGACCCTCGGCGGCCCCAACCTCATTCCCCTCGAGGAACTGGCCAAGCAACTGGGCGTGAAGCTGGTTCCGGTAGCCGCGGAGTGGAAGAACATCGTGGCAGGCTTGCAGGCCAACCGCTACGACTTCGCTGCAAACTTGGACTACACGGTGGAACGGTCACTGGCGATCTCCTTCACCAACCCGGTCTACGAATACCCCGGCGTGTTCGTCGTCAAGGCGGATGCCCCATTCACCACAAGCGACCAGGTCATCAGCAGCGGCGGCCAAATTGCCACCGCCCAGGGCGCAGCACCCGAGGCGACGCTGAAGGGCCTGACCGGGAACATCATGCCGATGGACTCCTACTCCAACGCCATCTCCGCTATCCAGGCAGGACGCGCGGTGGCAGAATTTACCGACCTTCCCACCGCAGAGTCCCAGGCACAGGCCGACTCTTCCCTGAAGATCATCGTCCCCAAGCCTGAAATCTACTCCGGCACCGCCGCCTACGGGGTTCCCGCCGGCGTCGACGCCCGGTCCATGCAGATCGTGAACATCGCCATCGAGCGCGCCCAGAAGAGCGGCACTCTGGCACAGGCCTACACCAAGGTCAACTACTTCGAGGTCAACAACCTCGGCGACCTCGCCAAGAAGTGATCCGCCAGGAACAACGCGGCCAAGGAGCCAAGACATGAACTACAACTTCGACTGGAACGTGGTGGCCAACGCCTTCCCTGCAATGATGCAGGGGCTGGGTCTCACCCTCCAGATCACTGTGATCACCATCGTCATCAGCATGATCCTCGCGGTGCCCCTGGCAGTGGGCCGCATGTCGAAGATCGAGGTGATCCGCTGGGCTGCCCAGGGATACATCGAGATCTTCCGCTGCACCCCGCTGCTGGTCCAACTGTTCTGGATCTTCTACGCACTGCCTGCCCTCACCGGGGTTACGCTCCCCGGATACGCGTCGGCTGTCATTGCCCTCACGGCGAACCTCACCGCCTTCATGGCCGAAACCTACCGCAGCGGTTTCCAGTCCGTTCCGGTTGAACAGGTCGAAGCCGGCAGGATGCTGCAGCTGAGCCGTTTCCAGCAGCTGCGCTACATCATCGTCCCGCAGGCCCTGCGCCAGCAGCTGCCGGTCATCCTCTCCCTGAACATCTCCCTCTTCAAGGACACGGCGCTGGTCTCCACCATTGCCGTCTCGGACCTGATGTTCATCTCCAACACGATTTCTTCCCAGACCTACCGGGCCCTGGAAGTCTTCACCCTCGCAGCGGGCGTCTACTTCGCCATCGCCTTCCCGATTTCGCTGATCACCAGCTCCATCGAACGCAGGATGCAGAACAGCTCCGGCATGGGTGCCCCGGCGCCCAGGAGGCTCGCATCGCGAATGATGCCCGGAACCCGTCCGGTGGTGCCGGCATGAGCCATTCACTGAGCACCGGGCTTCCTCCGGTCCAGCAGCAGAAGGACAATGATGGAACCGAACAGAAGGGCATCAAGGTGACAGCGCTCGAGCCCACCCCCCAGCTCACCGGGAATCGGCAGGTCCTGGTGGAAGCCCGCGGCCTCCAAAAAGCCTTTGGACCCCGCCAGATCCTCAAGAATGTCGACTTCGAGATGAACAAGGGCGACATCACCGTCATCATCGGCAAGAGCGGCTCCGGCAAATCCACCCTCCTTCGCGCCCTGGCCGGCCTCACCGACCCGGACGAGGGCCAGATCCTGATCGACGGGCACACGGTCTTCGCGGACCAGAAACGCACCAAGGAATGGGACAACATCCGCTCCGAAGTGGGCATGGTCTTCCAGGCCTACACGCTCTGGCCGCACATGAACGTGCTGGACAACCTCGTCCTTGCCCCCCGCAAGGTTCGCGGCGCCGCCGCCTCGGAATCCCGCGACCGGGCCGAAGCCGCCCTGGGCGAAGTAGGCATGGCCCACCACGTCCTCAGCAAGCCCACCCAGCTCTCCGGCGGTGAGCGCCAGCGCGTCGCCATCGCCCGGGCCCTGATGATGAAGCCCAAGCTCCTGCTCTGTGACGAAATCACCTCCGCCCTGGACCCACCCGTCGCGGCAGAAGTACTCGACGTCCTGCGCCGGCTCAAGGAAGAGGACGGCATCGCGGTCGCCCTGGTCACCCACGACATGGCCTTCGCCTCCAAAGCCGCGGACCGGGTGGTGTTCTTCCACAACGGCGAAATCGCCGTCAACGCCACCCCGGAGGCCGCGTTCGACAAGTGCGATAACGAAGACCTCAAGAAATTCGTGGACGCCGTCCGCTTCTAGGCCCACCGGTCCGGAACAGCCCCTCTGCCCCGGACCAAGAAAGGAACCATTGTGCACACCGTAGTGATTGGTGGCGGCGTCATCGGCCTCACCCAGGCCTACCACCTCGCCCGCGAGGGCGAGGACGTCACCGTCATTGACGCCCGGGCCACCGGCCTGGGCGCGTCGAAAGTCAACGCGGGGTGGATCTGCCCCGCGGAATCGGCACCCGTGCCCGGACCCGGCGTCGTCCTCAAATCCATGAAATGGATGCTCCGCCCGGACAGCCCGCTCTACATCCGGCCGTCCCTGAATCCAGCCTTCATAGGATTCATGCTGGGCATGTGGCGCAAGTCCAACGCCCGCGACCAGCGCGCCGGCTTCGAGGGCCACCTCCGGCTTGCCGCCGACACCCTGCAGATCTTTGACGAGTACCGCGCCGACGGCATGGACTTCGAAATGCACACGAACGGGCTGCTCATGGCATTCATGGAGCAGGACAACTTCGACCACCACGTCGACAACCTCGACCTGGCATCCCAGTACGGACGCCAGCCACGCGTACTGGACCGGGACGCGGTGCACGAGCAGGAACCACTGCTCACCGACGAGGTCCTGGGCGGCATCTACTTCCCGCAGGAACGCCACGTGGATCCGGGCGCAATGGCCACCGCGCTGCACCAGCGGCTGGTGGCAATGGGTGTCAAGATTATCGAGAACGCCCCCATTGATGCCGTGGACCGCAACGGGGACCGCGTCACCGCAGTACACAGCCGCGGCAACAGTTACACGGGCGACAACTTCGTCCTCGCTGCCGGCGCCTGGAGCGGAAACCTGTCCAAGCAGTTCGGAGTGCCCCTGCCCGTCCGTCCCGGGAAGGGGTACAGCGTGGAGGTTCCCGCCCTGGGCCTATGCAGCACCGTCAACCTCTGGGACGCCAAAGTGGCGGTCACCCCGTTCAACGAACGCCTGCGCCTGGCCGGCACCATGGAGTTCGGCGGCCTGGACGAGAAGATCAACCAGGTCCGCGTCGATGCGATCCTGCGGGCCCCGGCGAAGTACTTCCGCAACTGGGAGCCGCCCGCGACCAAGCCGACGCCGATGGCCGGCATGCGGCCGATGACACCGGACGGGCTCCCCGTGATCGGAAATCTCGGACACCTGCAGAACACGTACGTTTCCACCGGCCACGGCATGATGGGCATCACCCTCGCCCCCGGAACGGCTTCGGCACTGACGGATCTGATCGTCCGCGGGAGGATGGCACCCACCCTCCAGCCCTTCAGGGCCGACCGTTTCCGCGGCGTCCAGCGCCAGCCAGTCCCGGCCCACTAGTACCGGACCCCCAAATTTCCTGCCGCCCAACAGCGGCCTGACCACCTTTTGAAAGGAAGCGCCACACCATGTCTGCACGCACCAAGAAGGAACTCCGCGGCATCCTCGCCGCCGTCACCACCCCGTTCACCGAGGACGGCTCCGCCATCGACGAAGCGGCTCTGCAGCGCCAGGTGGAGCGCCTGGTCACCGCCGGCATCCACGGCCTCGTCCCCACGGGTACCACCGGTGAATTCACCACCCTCTCCCCCGAGGAGTACCGCCGCGTCATCGAGCTCTACGTCAAAGGCGCCGACGGACGCATCCCCGTAGTCGCCGGCATCGGAGCGCTCTCCACCCAAGGCGCCATCGACCTGGCCCAGCACGCCGAAGCCGTCGGCGCGGACGCCATCATGCTGGTCCCGCCGTTCTACGACCCCCTGGACCTCAGCACCCTCAAGACGTTCCTCTCCGCCGTCGCCGCGTCCATCAACATCCCGATCGTCTACTACAACGTCCCCGGTGCCACCGGCATCCAGCTGACCGCCGCTGAACTGGCCGAGCTCGGCCAGATCGACGGAGTGGACTACATCAAGAACACCTCCGATGACGCCGTGGGCCTGGCCGAACTCCTCGCCAACCACACCGACAGCATCAAGGCCTTCAACGGCTGGGACACCCTGACGTTCTTCGGCATCGCCTCCGGCGCCGAGGCCTCGGTCTGGGGCACCGCCGGCGTGGTGCCCGAACTCGCCGTCGAATTCTGGGAGGCCCTTGCAGAACAGAAGGACCTGGTCCGCGCCCGCGAACTGTGGAAGCACCTGTGGGCCATCAGCGACTTCCTCGAGTCCGTCAACTACGTGGCCGGCATCAAGGCAGGCCTGGAACTCATCGGCGAACCTGTCGGCCCGGCCCGCCTGCCCATCCAGCCGCTGCCCGCCGAGGAACGCGAGCGTTTCGCCGGCATCCTGCGCAACGCAGGCGTCCTCCCGGCAGTAGCAGCATGACCGCGCGCTCCGCCACCAAACTCGCCCTCGACGCCATCGAGGTCCACGCCGAAGGCGAGCCGGGCCGGATCCTGACCTCCGCCGCGTCCCTCGTGCAGGGCGAGACGATGGCGGAGCGCCTGCAGTACTGCAAGGACAACCTGGACTGGCTGCGCCGGCTCATGCTGCATGAGCCGCGCGGTTACCCGGGCCTCTGCTCGGTGATCCTCCTGCCTCCGGTCAACGAAGGCTCCGACTTTGGCATCGTGGTCCTGGAACAGGGCGGCTTCACCCCGATGTCCGGATCCAACACCATCTGCGCCGTCACCGCGGCCCTGGAGGAAGGCATCGTGCCGGTCCGCGGACCGGAAACCGTGGTCACCATCGACACTGCCGTCGGTATCGTCCAGGCAATCGCCAAGGTCCAGGACGGCAAGGTCCTCTCCGTGACCGTCGTGAACGTCCCGGCGTTCGTCGTCGAACTCGACTTCCCGCTCGAGGTGCCGGAGTTCGGCACAGTGCCCGTCGACGTCGTTTTCGGCGGCCAGTTCTTCGCACAGGCCAAGGCAGCGGACCTCGGCTTGGAACTGCACCCGGACAACGGCAAGGAACTTGCCCGCGCCGGTGCCTTGATCAAGATGGCCGCGCTGGAGCAGATCGCCTGCGTCCACCCGGACAATCCGCTGATTTCTGGGGTCAACCTGGTCATGCTGCACACCGGCGACCGCGTTCCCGGCCGGCAGGACCGCAACACCGTGGTGCTGTCCAACGGCAAACTCGTCCCGTCGGACCCGTCCACCTGGACTGGTGCGCTGGACCGCTCCCCCTGCGGGACCGGCACATCGGCCCGGATGGCAGCCCTGCACGCCCGTGGGCAGCTGGCCATCGGCGAAGACTTCTCCCACCACAGCATCATCGGCAGCGAATTCATCGGGCAGCTGACAGGAACAACGACGGCGGGCGGCCGCGAAGCGGTCCTTCCCACCATCCGGGGCCGCGGCTGGGTGACCGGCCGCACCCAATGGCTGCTGGACCCCACCGACCCCTTCCCCTCCGGCTACACCGTCGGCGACATCTGGGCCCCGGGCGCCTAAAGCACCCACTTAGACACTTTTCCGAAACAACTGAAAGCAGGAGTTGTGAGCCAGTTCATTAACGGCAAACTCGTCGACGGCAGCACCAGCGAAACCGTGGACGTCATCGACCCGTCCAACGGCAAAACCATTCGCACCATCACCCTGGCCGGAAGCGACGACGTCAAACAAGCTGTGCAGGCAGCCCGCGACGCGTTCCCCGCCTGGTCCCGTGCCACCCCCGGTGAACGGTCCGCCGTCCTCACCAAGTTTGCCGCGTTCATGGAAGAACGCGCCGAAGAATTTGCCCAGCTCGAATCCCGCCAGGCCGGCAAACCCATCCGCCTCACCCGCGAATTCGACGTCCCCGGCACCATCGACAACATCGCCTTCTACGCCGGCGCAGCCCGCAACCTCGAAGGCAAAGCCACCGGCGAATACTCCCCCGACCACACCTCCTCCATCCGCCGCGAAGCGATCGGCGTGATCGGTTCCATCTCACCCTGGAACTACCCGCTGCAGATGGCCGCCTGGAAGATCCTGCCCGCCGTCGCCGCCGGCAACACGATCGTCCTCAAGCCTGCGGAGATCACGCCGTTGACCAGCCTGCTGTTCGCAGAAGTGGCCACCGAAGCAGGCGTCCCTGACGGCGTTATCAACGTCCTCACCGGCCGCGGCTCCACCATCGGTGCCGAACTGCTGCGCCACCCGGACGTGGACATGCTCTCCTTCACCGGGTCCACCTCCGTAGGCCGGACCGTCCTGGACGCCGCAGCCACCACCGCCAAGCGCGTCCACCTCGAGCTCGGCGGCAAGGCCCCCTTCGTCGTCTTCGACGACGCGGACCTTGAGGCAGCCATCCATGGTGCCGTCGCCGGATCACTGATCAACACCGGGCAGGACTGCACGGCCGCCACCCGCGCCATCGTCCACCGCTCGCTCTACGAGAAATTCATCGAAGGCGTCGCCGACCTGTACGCCAAGGTCAAGCTCGGGCCCACTGCCGACCCCGCCACCGACCTCGGCCCGCTCGTCTCCCGCAAGCACCAGGAAACCGTCGCGGGGATGGTGGACCGGGCCCGCGGCTACGCCCGCGTCATCGGCGGCGGCATCCCTGAAGGGGACCTGGCGGGAGGCTCTTACTACCGGCCCACCCTGGTCGCCGACGCCACCCCGGACAGCGAAATCTTCCGCGACGAAGTCTTCGGCCCCGTCCTTGCCGTCACCCCGTTCGACACCGACGACAAAGCCATTGAACTGGCCAACGACACCCCCTACGGCCTGGCCGCTTCGGCATGGACCAAGGATGTCTACCGTGCCCTGCGAGCCACCCGCGAAATCCGCGCCGGCGCCGTCTGGGTCAACGACCACATCCCGATCATCAGCGAAATGCCACACGGCGGCTTCAAGCAGTCCGGCTTCGGCAAGGACATGTCCACCTACTCCTTCGACGAATACACCGTGGTCAAGCACGTCATGTTCGACCTCACCGGACAGCAGGCCAAGGAGTGGCACCGCACCATCTTCACCCTGGAGGGGTAGGCAGAATGACGACGACGGGACGTGGGCGCCGCTTCGACGGCAAGACCGCACTGGTCACCGGGGCTGGCGGCGGGATCGGATCCGCCATCAGCCGCCGGCTGGCCGCCGAAGGTGCCCGCGTGTTCGTGGCCGATGCCAATGAAACAGCCGCAAAGGAAGTAGCCGACGACCTGACGGGTGAAGGTTTCTCCGCCGAGGCGCTGGTCTTCGACCTTCTCGACCCCGAAGCGTCAGCGGCGGCCGTCCAGCACATCGTTGATGCCCGCGGCCGGATTGACGTGCTGGCCAACAACGCCGGCGTTAACCGACGCGGGGACCTGCTCTCCCTTTCGGAGTACGACTGGGACCTGTCCTTTGCCGTCAATGTGGACGCACTGTTCCACCTGTGCCGTGCGGTGCTGCCGCACATGATCGGCGCAGGTGGGGGTGCCATCGTGAACACGGCTTCCCAGTGGGGCCTGTACCCGGCGCCAGGACACATCGCCTACAACGTCTCCAAGGCCGCCGTCGTCGCCTTCACCAAAAACCTGGCCCGCGACTACGCCCCGAACAATATCCGGGTCAACGCCGTCGCACCCGGCGAAGTGCACACGCCCATGCTCGAAGCCGGGCTCGCCCGCAGCGGCCGCACTGTGGCCGACCTTGACGCCCTGGTCCCGTTCGGCCGGATTGGCAAACCGGAGGAAATCGCCGCCTTGGTGGCCTTCCTCGCCTCCGACGAAGCCCCCTACATCTGCGGCTCCGTCATTGAAATCACCGGCGCCCAGGCCGTTGCATGACCGGGCGCATGGACGGGAAGACCGTCCTGGTGACGGGAGCGTCGCGTGGCATCGGCCGCGCGACAGTTGAAGTCCTGCACCGCGATGGCGCGCACGTCGTCCTCCATTACGGGAACGACAAGGATTCCGCCCAGGCCACCGCCGACCGGCTCGGCGACCGTGTCCACCTGGTCCAAGGAGACCTCCGGGACCCGGCGGAGCGCCAACGGGTCTGGACGGAGGCTGCCGCCTGGCGCGGCGGCGTCGACGTGCTGGTCAACAACGCCGGCGCCTGGCTCGCCTCACATATTGGCGACGACGGCGCGTGGCAACAGGGCTGGCAGGGCAACTACGACCTGAACCTCCTGGCCCCCGCGGACCTGTGCCGGCAAGCCATCCTCGGATTCCGGCAGCGCGGCGGCGGCATCATCATCAACACCACCAGCCGCTCCGCCCACCGGGGGGATGACGCAGAACACCTCGCCTACGGTGCGGCGAAGGGCGGGCTGCTTGCCCTGACCAAGGGCATCGCGCGCGGTTACGCGAGGGAGAACATCCTCGCGTACGCCGTCGCCCCGGGCTGGGTGGCCACCGACATCGCAGGCGACCTCGCCACGGACCCCGCCGTCCTTGAAGGGCTTCCGTTAGGTGAGGTCACTCCGCCCGGTGACGTCGCAGAAGTCATTGCCTTCCTGGCCTCAGCACGCTCCCGGCACACCACCGGGGCCACCATCGACATCACCGGCGCCGATTACGTGCGCTGAAAACGCCCACCACCTTCATCGTCCTTGACCAAAACCTTCGAAAGGAAACCCATGAACCAGCGACACGTTAAGGACTGGCGCACGCTCGAAGGCGCGAGTGTTGAAATCCGCTATCAGGGATCCACCGTCAGCAGTGGATTCGTCGATGCTGTCACGGATGACGGCTCCATCCTCTGGATCCACTCAACCGTCGATGGCCGGCAGCTCTTTGAGAAGGCCAGCTTCTACCAGGTCTGGGCATGCGAAGAGCGCACCGGGTTCCACTACCAGGTATCGATGAGCGAACAGCCGGAACGTGACCTGCTGCCGGCCTCCTGAAATGGACGCGCCGGGTCGATGACTGATTCCCTGAGGTGCCGTTCACTGCACGGGCGCCTACCCTTCTTTCCGTGACTGTGGGGTTGGAGCTTGCAGCAGCAGGCATCGCAGGGTGGCTGCGGCCAGCCTCGGTCCTGCAAGGACGGGATTGCCGAGGTGCGCGGAAAGGGTTTTGCGGCCGGGGAAAGCCAGTACTGGGCCAGCAGGACGGCATCGTATGCAGAACCTTGTTCCTCGCAGGCATTTTGCAGCGTTCTGGCGAGGAGGGCATAACGTTCTACCGCGTCATTAAGAGGCCCAATGTTGGATGCCAGAATCAAGATCCTCTCGTAGGGGCCTTTGAGGACGGCAAGGAAGGCGCTTTCACAGCCGCATCTTTGGCAAAGATGAATTCTCCTGCGGCCCGGGCGTGGAGAGTTGTGGTGTCGATGATGTCGGCATCATTGAGCTGGTCCGCGACGATAGTCATGTCAGTGCATGCCAGGAGGATGGCCTGCGCGCCTCGGTCACGTAACTGGGCTGCGGCGCGTTTGAGGACAGCGGAGGCATCTCCGTCGGTTATACCCTTGACCAGTTCGTTGAAGATCACCTGGTCGATGTGTGCGGCGGTTGCACGGTCGGGGTATTCAATGCTGAAACCGGCTGCTGGGAACACCTCCTCGTACAGGCCTGCTGATTGCGTGAGGCTGGTGCTGAGGATTCCTACACGCTGCACGTGGCGACGTTGCAGTTCCTGTGCCATCACGGAGCGGATGTCGAGAACAGGCAGTGCTGTCTCCGCTTCCAAAGCTTGAACAGCACTGTGGCTTGTGTTGGAAGTCAACACTAGAAAGTCTGCCCCTCCTGCAGCAAGGTGCTTGCCGGCGTCGATCAGAAGCGCGTTGAGCGCTTCGAGGTTTCCTGCACCAACGGCGCGGGCGGCTTCTTCGAAGTTGATGGTCCATAGCAGTGAGTTCGGAGTGTGGGCCGGGTCCACGTTTGCCGCTGACTGAGTCATCTCGAGGTAGTAGACGCAGTTCGTTTTGGGCGCCAGGCCGATGAGGCCAGGGATTTTCTTTCTCATGGTGAGGTTCCTCGTCGTAGATGCGCGTGGTGGTGATCCTGCTCCAGCTGGCAGTGATTCTCCACCCGACAGTGAAGTAGACGTAGTCGATCACCGCTGGTGAGAATTCCGACCGTCGTGTACGGGAGAGCCTGTCAGGCGTCGTGGTTGGTCTCGAGTAGCCCGACCAGTCGATCCAATGCCTGCTCCGACCCGGTACCTTCGGTCCGCAGAATCACCCGGTCACCGTACTCGAGGCCGAGGCTCATAAGGGAAAGAACTGACGTAGCATCCATTGCTTCGTCAGCAGGCTCTTCCTCGCGTCCGATGGCGATGTCCAAGCCGTCGTATTCGTTTGCTGCTTCCACAAAGACTGTTGCGGGCCGGGCGTGTAAGCCAGACGTGCTCGCGATGATGGCAGTGCGTTCGAACATGTAACTCTTCCGTTCAGTTGTTGAAGAAATTGGGTGATTACTGCAGCCGGAGGTCTTCGACCATGCGGGCTACATGCAGCGTCAGGTAGGTGACTTCGTCTTCAGTAAGCGGCTCGCCCAGGCGCAGCTCGAGCACCGCCTGGAGCTTCAGCGCCGTACCGTGGGCCTCGGGATACGACTCACGGATCGCTTTGCTCAGCGCTGTCGCGCCGTCGTTTAGTTGTTGACCTGTTTGAGCACGGACGAAGAAATAGCGTAAATGGGTGATGAAGCGCGCGGCATTTACAGTGTCGCGATCGAACGGTCGTTCGTAGGCCTGCTCCAGGACCTCGAATAGCTGGGTGAAGACGCCGGTCATTTGGTAAGTGAGCGAAAGGTCTCCGGTAGCGAACCCTGCGTTGACAAGATGCAGGGCGATGGGCACTGCTTCGGCCTCGGGCAGGGCTTGTTCAATGCGGGTATTGACGAAATCAAGGACGCGTTGGGCTGTCTTTAGTTCCTCCGGGTAGAGGTGGGACACCTCGCCCCGGAGAGGGTATTCGAGGTCGATGCCTTGACGTATCCGCTTGATCGCGAAGCTGATGTGGTCGGCAAGGCCGACAACCGTGGTGGAGCTTATAGTGTTTGGCAGGTCTTTCCGGGCTATCTGCAGTGCTTCGTCCGCGAGCAGGAGGTGCTCGGGAGGTATTGCTGCCACGAGTGCACCGAAGTTGTCCGCGTCCCGGCCATCCTCGGGGACGAAGACACGAATAACTTTGCTCTCATCTACAGGTTTGCCTGGTTTGGCTTGAAACCCCAGACCGCGCCCCGTGAGGATGACTTCGCCCTTGTCTGGGGTCCGGGCGAGGACGACGTTGTTGTTGAAGACGCGCAAGACCTCCATGTCGCCCTCCTTTCGTTGAGTGCCGGAATCTCTGCTGTACTGGCCGGAGGCAGGAAACCCCACTTCCGGCCAGTATTACAGGCTGCCAGTGAGACTGGCCTAGTTCTTGAGGCTGGCGCCGTTGGTCGCGATGACGTCCTTGTACCACTTGAAGGATTTCTTCGGGTAGCGCTCCAGGGTGCCGGTGCCGTCGTCGTTGCGGTCCACGTAGACGAAACCGTAGCGTTTGCTCATTTGCGCGGTGGAGGCACTGACCAGGTCGATGCATCCCCAGGCGGTGTAGCCCATGAGGTGGACGCCGTCTGCCACTGCTTCCCGGGCCTGCACCAGGTGGTCGTTGAGGTAGGCAATCCGGTAGTCATCGATGACCGTTTTTTGACCTTCAACCTCCACCAGTTGATCTTTCGCGCCGACGCCGTTTTCCACAATGAAGAGCGGTTTTTGCCACCGGTTCCAGTAGTCGTTCAGGGCCACACGCAGGCCCTGCGGATCGATTTGCCAGCCCCACTGGGAGGCCTGCAGCGTCGGATTGACCACCCCGCCCATGATGTTGCCAGGACCAGTGACCTTCTTGCTCGGATCAGCTGTCTCGCAGACGCTCATGTAATAGCTGAACGAGACGAAGTCCACCGTGTTCTTCAGGTCCTCGCGGTCCCCTTCGGTGATGTCCAGCTCGATGCCGTTGTCCCGGAAGTGCCGCAGCAGGTAACCCGGGTACTCGCCGCGGCAGTGGATGTCGCCGAACGCGTAGCTGTCCTGCGCGGTGTGCATGGCTGCAACGACGTCGGAGGGGTCCGGGGTCAGCGGGTAGACCGGCAGCGCCAGGATCATGCACCCCACCTGCGCCTCCGGCATCAATTCGTGGGCCAGTTTGGTGGCGCGTGCCGATGCGACCAGCTCGTGGTGAATTGCCTGGTAGAGGTCCTGCTTGGTGAGCTGATCCTTCGGCGCCGGGATGCCGCCGGACAGGAACGGTTCGTGCAGCACGGAGTTGATCTCGTTGAAGGTCAGCCAGTACTTGACCCGGGACCCGAAGTGTTCGAACAGGGCGAGGCAGTAGCGCTCGTAGAAGCCGATGAGTTCACGGTTGGTCCAGCCGTTGTACTTCCGGGCCAGGTGCAGCGGGGTTTCGTAGTGGCTGATGGTGACCAGCGGTTCGATGCCGTGCTTTTCCAGTTCGTCAAGGACTCTGGAGTAGTAGGCCAAACCTTCGGCGTTAGGGGTTTCTTCATCACCGAGCGGGAAGATCCGGCTCCACGCGATGGAGAAGCGGTACACCTTGAAGCCCATCTCGGCGAAGAGGGCGATGTCCTCCTTATATCGGTGGTAGAAGTCGATCGCCACCTGCTTGAGGTTGTCCGGCGTCGGTTCTTCCGTAGGGGTTTCCGTGATGCCCTTGGGCATCACGTCCTGGATGGACAGACCCTTGCCGCCCTCGTTGTAGGCTCCTTCAACCTGGTTGGCGGCGGTGGCGCCGCCCCAGAGGAATCCTTTGGGGAAAGTGGTGGTCACAGCTGTGGATCCTTTCAAGCAGGAACTGGGAAAGTGGAAGTGAAGAAGGAGTCAGATCTGGACCGTGATCGCGGCGTCCCCTAGGGCCAGTTTCCCTTCGGTGACCGGGTCGACGTTTTGGAGCTGGGCGGTGTTGGTGACCATCACCAGGGTGGTGGTGTCGTAACCGGCTTCGGCCACCAAAGAGAGGTCTACGACCGCGAGCAGGTCGCCGGCGCGGACCTGCTGGCCTCGGGTCACGGCTGCTTCGAAGCCGCGGCCCTGGAGCTGGACGGTGTCGATGCCGATGTGGACCAGGACCTCCACGCCGTCATCTGACTTGATGCCGAAAGCGTGGCCGGTCTTCATGGCTGCCTTGATGGTCCCCGTGATCGGCGCGTGGATGCGGCCATCGGCGGGCACAATGCCCAAGCCCTTGCCCATCGCGCCGGAGGCGAACACCTTATCCTGAACATCTGCCAAGGCCACCGCCTCACCCGTCACCGGCGCCAGTACCTCCACGGTGCCGGGGACTGCGGAAACCTGGACGGGCTCAGCTGCCGCCTGCTTATCCCCGGACGTTCCGGGAACGGAAGTGCCGGCGTCGGCCGCTGCTTCTGCCTCGCGGGGGCCAAAGAGGAAGGTCAAGGTGAAGGCCAGGGCGACCGCGACGCCAGTGCCGAGGAAAAGAAGGGCGATATTGCCCACCGAGGTGAATGCAGGCAGGCCCAGCAGCGACGGGAAGACAAAGGACGTGGCACCGGTGCCCCCTGCGGCCACGATGGCGCCACCCACAACACCACCGGCGATACCGAAGTAGAACGGCTTCTTCAGGGGCAGGTTCACACCGTAGATGCCGGGTTCTGTGATACCGGCGAGGAAGCCCGAGAGAGCCGCAGGACCAGCCACGGCGCGGCGGGCCTTGTTGTGGGTACGAAACATGACGGCGAGGGTGGCTGCTGCCTGCGCGAGGACGGCCGGCAGCAGCGGGCCGAACAGGAGGGAGTGGCCAGAAGTGGCGATCTCATTGAGCATGCCGGGGACGAAGCCCCAGTGCAGGCCGAAGAGGACGAAGACCTGCCAGAAGCCACCCATGATTGCCCCTGCGAGCCACGGCGCGAAGGTGAACGCTGCGCCGATGCCGGCAGACAGCCCCTTGGCTGCGAAGGTTGTGACGGGGCCGACGGTGATCAGGACCAGTGGGACCATGACCAGAAGGGTCAGCAGCGGGGTGGTGAAGTTTCGGATAGCGGACGGAAGTACGCGGGTCAGGAAACGCTCAAGGTAGCCCTGCAGCCACACGGCGACGAGGATCGGGATGACCGAACTGGTGTAGTTCATCATCACCACCGGGATACCGGCAAAGCTCACAGCGTCTGGCTTTGCGGCAAGGGCAACGATGCTCGGGTAAACCAGTGCCCCGGCAATCGCCATGGAGGTGAACTGGTTGGTCCTGAACTTTTTGGCGGCGGTTACCGCCAGGAACAGGGGCAGGAAGTAGAACAGCGCGTCAGCGGTGGCAGCCAGGATTACATTGGTCTGGGATGTGGGATCGAGCCAGCCAAGTTGAATGGCCAGGCTCAGAAATGCTTTGAGCAGGCCTGCGGCCGCGAGTGGCCAGATGACGGGCGAAAAAATTGAGGAGATCAGGTCAATGAAGCGGCTCAAAAGGTTGCCCTTCGGCGCCGGTTCCTCGTCTGCCGCGCTGTCATCAGTGAGTTTGGTGATTTTTCCGAGCTCAGCGTAAACGGTGGGTACGTTGTCGCCGATTACCACTTGGTACTGGCCGCCGGCCTTCATTACGGTGATCACGCCGGGGAGCTTCTCGACCGCTGCTGTATCTGCTTTCGTCTCGTCCCGCAGCTTAAGCCGGAGCCGGGTAGCGCAGTGGGCGGCACTGACGATGTTCTTCTCGCCGCCTACCCCCTGCAAAATGTCGCCGGCCAAGGACCGGTAGTCCACACTTGCCATGTCAGACCTCTCTGTCTATTTTTGGGCACAAAAAAAGACCCGAGACGCACATAGTGTGCTTCTCAGGTCTTGCCCCGTTTCCGAGTAACAATCCTGCCGACGAAAACCGTCGCTAACATCAGAGCGTACAGGTGATTCCAGTCACGCGCAACACGACCCCTTTGAAAGCGAAGAGTTCTTATGCCGTGTTGGGGCTACGTTGTCTGGCTTCCCACCGTGCCTGCTGCATGTAAACATCAAATTCGTGGAATTCTATGATCCGGCACTGGCCAGTGGGGGTGACGATCCAGAAGAGCTCCTTCTCCGGCATGACTGCTTCGGCGGCGCCAAACACCTCATGAGTTCCTGGCGACGAACGCCCAGACTGCTGCCGGCGGACCGAGGCTCGGACGCCGAGGGGGTGTACAGCAGTTCTCCCTCGGCATGCGCTGGAACGTTCAAGATTGAGGCTGTACTGGATGGGCGAGACTGGTCTCGGCCACTTCCTGGCTACTCGATTGAGCGCCGGACAACGGGCAGCGCCCTGGAGGCAATTACTTCCTTCATCACGATGGTGGAGTTGAGGCTTTGCACGCCCGGCAGGCGGCTTAGCACCTTGTCATACAGCTTTTGGTAGGCCTCGCGGTCCGCCGCAACGATGCGGATCATGTAGTCCGGCTCCCCGAACAGTCTTTGGGCCTCAATGATTTCCGGAACATGGCTGATCGCGGCATCGAACTCATCCAGCACGTCAGGACGGGTGAGCGTTGCGAACGCAACGACTTCAAAGCCGAAGCCGGCCGAAGCTGCGTCCACGACCGCACGATAGCTGCGTATGATTCCGCGCGCCTCCAGATCCCGCACGCGTCGCTGGCAGCTCGACAGGCTCAACTGCACACGCCCCGCCAGTTCAGTGAACGATATTCGCCCTTCAAGTTGCAGCAATGCAAGAATCTCCCGATCGATCCTGTCCATGCCTCAAAATCTAGCATTTATATGAGGTTTTTCCGGAGAAGTTGCAAACACGTTGCACGGCTTTCGTCTTAGTGTGAACTGCATCGCAAATACACCACTAAGGAACGCTTCGTGAGTACCATGCCTGACACAGTTTTGATCCCTTCCCTTGATACCGCGCCGACTTCGATATTCGACGAGGTCGTCGAACGGGGCACCTCCAACTCGATGAAGTGGGCCTATAAGCACGCTCTTCTTTCTGCGGACGAGGCCGCGGCAGATCCGCTGCCCATGTGGGTGGCCGACACTGACTTCAAGGCCCCCCGGGTCGTGCTGGATGCACTGCATGAGGCTGTCGAGCATGGCGTGTTCGGCTACCCGGGCGGGGCCACGAAGAGTTACCTTGATGCTGTCACGGGTTGGCAGGCCAAGCGCTTCGGCTGGGAGGTCGACCAAAAGTGGGTCCTCCAGACTTCGGGCATCATCACGACCCTCAAGACTGCGGTGCAGGCCTTCTCTGCGCCGGGCGACTCTGTCCTCATCCAGCCGCCGGTCTACGCGCACTTCCACAACGACATGCTCATGAACGGCCGGCACCTTGCCTTCGCACCGCTGTCTAGGGTCGGAGACCGGTATGAGCTGGACGCGACGGTGTTCGAGGCCGCTATCCGGCCTGATACCAAAATTTTCATCCTCAGCAACCCCCACAACCCGACCGGCAACGTGTGGACCGAAGACGAACTGCGCACGATGGGGGAGATCTGTGCTCGCCACGGCGTGATCGTCATCTCCGATGAGATTCATCAGGACCTCATCATGGACCCCGCTAAGCGCCACATCCCCTTCGCGTCCCTCAGCGAGGAGTTCGCTCAGAACAGCATCACCTGCACTGCGCCGAGCAAGACTTTCAATCTCCCCGGGTTGCAGAGTGCCAACGTCTTTGTTCCCAACCAGCGGATGCGGGAAGAGCTCGCACGCCAGTATGACCGGAACATGTTCCCACTGGTCAACGTCCTTGGCATGGTTGCCGCAGAAGCTGCTTACGCCCACGGCGAGGCCTGGGTGGACGAGATGGTGGCTTATGTCCGGAGCAACCATGAACACTTCGCCGCGTCGATCAACAGCGCGCTTCCGCAACTGAAGGTCCTGCCGGCCGACTCGCTCTACCTGGCCTGGATGGACTGCCGGGGCCTTGGCCTGAACGCGGAAGAGCTGGACAAGTTCATGCTCACCAAGGCCCGCCTCTGGCTGGACAAGGGCCAGAAATTCGGTCTCGAAGGACACGGCTACATGCGGGTCAACCTGGGTTGCCCGCGCAGCACTGTCGACGAAGCCATTAACCGGCTCACCGCAGCCCTCATCAGCAACTGAAAGAAGAGAATTCCATGACCATCACCATTCAACACCGTCTGTCCGAACTCGGCGTCGTCCTCCCCGCCCCTGCACGGTCGGTAGCCAACTACCAGCCCTACGTCCGCACCGGGAACCTGCTTTTCACCTCCGGCCAGCTGCCGATGCGCGACGGTGGCTTTACCTCAATGGGCAAGCTCGGCGAAGGCGTCGACATCGCCGCCGGTCAGGAAGCCGCGCGCTGGTGCGCTGCGAACATCCTCGCCCAGGCCAAGGACGCCCTGGGCGACCTGGCGAAGATCAAGCGCCTGGTCAAGATCACTGTCTTCGTCGCCAGCGCGCCGGCCTTCACCGACCAGCACCAGGTCGCCAACGGTGCATCTGATTTCCTGGTCGAGGCGCTCGGCGAGGCAGGAAACCACGCCCGCTCCGCCGTCGGGGTTCCCTCGCTGCCGATGGACGTCCCGGTCGAAATCGAAGCCGTCCTCGAACTCCACTGATTCAACCGCGGGACACTCCCGCATCAAACTCATTCACCAAGTACGCACTGGCGACCGCACACCACTGACGACCCAAAGGCATGCCAGAAACCATCTGATCCCCCAAGCCCCTTCAAGGAAGAAGAGCGCTATGAAATCTCCCCAACGCGTTCAGGCATATGAAAAAGAGAACCTGAAACGGGATCTCAAGAGCAGGCACCTGCAAATGATTGCCATCGGCGGGGCCATCGGAACTGGATTGTTCTACGGCTCCGGCTGGGCCATCCAGACCGCAGGCCCAGCCATCATCATCACCTACATCGTCGCCTCAGCCGCCATCTACTTCGTGATGCGCGCCCAAGGCGAAATGTCCGTCGAGGAACCCGTCTCCGGCGGATACATCTCCTACTCAAGCCGCTACATCCACCCCTTTATGGGATTCCTCAACGGATGGAACGCCTTCATTTTCCTCCTCGCCACCAGTGCGGCCGAACTCAATGCCCTGGGCAAATATGTCCAGTACTGGGTCCCCGGTATGCCGATCTGGGTCACCGCGGCGATCGCGGTACTCATTATGTTCGTCATCAACGTCGTCGGCGTGAAGTTCTATGGCGAGGCAGAATTCTGGTTTGCCATCATCAAGGTGGTCGCGATCGTCGTCCTGATCATCTTCGGTGCTGCAATGATCTTCTTCGGGCTCGGCAACGGGGGCCAGCCCCTCGGACTTGGCAACCTGACGGAACACGGAGGCTTCTTCCCCAACGGCATCAGCGGCTCCATCCTGTCCATCGTGATGGTCGCCTTCGCATTCGGCGGCATCGAGAACCTGGGTCTGACTGCCGGCGAAGCCAAAGACGTTGAAAAGACAATGCCCAAGGCCGTAAATGCCACGTTCTGGCGTCTGATGATCTTCTACGTTGGAGCCATCACTATCCTGGTCACCATTTTCCCCTGGACCTCCTTGACCGGAAAAGGCAGCCCGTTCGTCGAGGTTTTCACCAGGATTGGCATCCCGGCGGCCGCAACGATCATGAACCTCGTGGTGATGACCGCGGTGCTCTCCGCGGTGAACTCCAGTATCTTCACCAACAGCAGGACCTTCTACAACCTCTCCCTCCAAGGCAAGGCCCCGGCGTTCCTCGGCAAGGTCAACAGCAAGCAGGTCCCCTCCGGCGCCGTCATTGCCGTCTTCGTCATCATGCTCGCCGGTGTGGGTCTGAACCTGCTCATGCCGGATCAGGTCTTCGAGATCTTCTCCTCGGTGACCACCTTCGGACTGATCTGCGCCTGGGGCTCGATCGCTCTCAGCCACCTCCGATTCCGGAAGCTGCGCATCCAGAACGGACAGGCTGACGCGATCAAGTACAAGTCTCCCTTCTACCCCTACGCCGACTACATCGCTCTCGTATTCGTTGCCGTGATCCTGGTCTGCATCGCCATCCTGCCGGACATGCAAGTCTCACTGATCGTCTCTGTGGCCTGGGTCGTGGTAGTCGCCGTCGCCTACAGGGTCTACCGCAAGCGGCAGTCCCCCGAGCAAGTCGAAACCGCTACCGAGGACTCCGTACCCGTCCCCGACCACATGGGCAGCTGACCCCGCCGCCCGTTACTCCTTACCTCCAGTAAAAACCACTCACAGAAAGTAGTCTCCATGACGTATCACGACCACAATGACCGCCAGTTCTTCCGCAACCTCCGCAAGGGCGCTCCCGCCGCCGTCGATGCCTTTCAGGCGCTCGACAAGGCTGTTTTCGAGAACCCGGACAACGTCATTCCGCTCAAGTACACCGAGCTCATCGCCGTCGCCGTCGCACTGACCACCCAGTGCCCCTACTGCATCGAAGCCCATTCGAACGCCGCCCGTGAAGCAGGCGCCACCGAACAGGAGCTCGCGGAGACCATCATGACAGCCACTGCGCTCAGGGCAGGAGGCGGTCTTACCCACGGCTGGCAGGCCCTGAAGTTCTTCCAAGGTGAAGCCGCCGCTTCCAACCCAAGCGTCCCAGCGGCATCCTTGTCCTGAGTAACCTCACGGCTAAAGCCCGTGTCCCGGAAATATCCCGGGCACGGGCTTCAGCCCGTTCACTACCGATCGATCCCCAGCAGAGAGAACACCCGAATGACCGCCTTCCCACTGACCCCCGCACCAAGCCCGTTGCCCCCCAATGACAGGATGGCTGTCCTGGCGGACCCCGGATTCGGGAACCACTTCACCGATCACATGGCCACCGCCTCCTGGTCCCTGACGGACGGCTGGCACGACCAGAAGGTCGGCCCTCTCGAAGCTTTTAGCGTCCACCCGGCGACCTCGGTGCTGCACTATGCGCAGGAAATATTCGAAGGACTGAAGGCCTACCGCCACGCTGACGGCTCGGTCTGGCTTTTCCGTCCCGAAGCCAACGCCGCCCGATTCGGACGATCCGCCACACGGCTTTCGTTGCCTGTCCTCGATGAGGAACTGTTCCTGGACGCCGTCACGGAACTCGTCCGGGCCGACCACGCCTGGGTCCCCGAGCATGGGAAGGAGCACAGCCTCTATATCCGGCCGTTCATGTTCGCCTCGGAACCATTCCTTGGCGTCCGAGCCGCGGCCGAAGCAAAGTTCTGCGTTATCGCCTCCCCCGCCGGCCCCTACTTTCCTGACGGGCCCACGGGAATCTCCCTGTGGGCCAGCCGGACCCAGACACGCGCAGCCAAGGGAGGGACCGGGGACGCGAAATGCGGCGGAAACTACGCCACCGGGCTCGCCGCCCAGGCCGAAGCCCGCGCCAACGGATGCGACCAAGTCCTCTACCTCGACGCCGTCGAACACGAATGGCTTGAGGAATCAGGCACCATGAACCTGTTCATCATCACAGCCGACCGCGAACTCATCACCCCTGGCTTGGGCACCATTCTGGAGGGCGTGACCCGGGACAGCATCCTCGCTCTCGCCGAAGAACACGGACTAACGCCGGTGGAGCGGCGCATCGGACTGAGCGAAGTGCAGACTCGCTGCGCGGACGGCACCATCACCGAGATCTTCGCCAGCGGCACCGCAGCGGCCATCACCCCCGTCGTGTCAATCCAAGGCGAAGACCTTGACATCACCATCGGAACCGGTGAACCGGGCCCGAACACCCTCGCCATCCGTGAACACCTCCTCGGGCTCCAGTACGGCGACCGGCCCGATTCGAGGGGTTGGCTCCAGCGGGTGATCTAACACGTTCAGAAGAACGCAGGGATAGAGATACGGAACCGAAGAAGAAGATGACCAGGACCCAAATATCCACGTTGCCCGCCAGCCACATTGAAAGCGCAGGACAGGACGTGGAGCGCCTCCAGCGCCGCACGATGGTCGTCCTTTCGGCGATGCAAGTCGTGGGCACGGTCGGTGTTGGCATCGCTCCTTCCATCGGCGTGCTCCTGGCCGGCCAGGTCACCGACAACGAAGCATGGGCCGGGCTGGCCCGTACCTCAAGCACACTCGGCGCGGCCTTGCTGGGCTTTCCCCTGGGCAACCTTGCGGCACGCCGAGGGCGGAGAGTTGCACTGGCGAGCGGGTGGTGGGTTGCTGCGGCCGGCTCCGGCCTTCTTGTCGCTGCCGCTCAATGGAGCCTGGTCGTTCCCTTATTCATAGGCTTGCTGCTTATCGGAGCGGGCTCCGCGGTCAGCTTGCAGGCACGGTTTGCCGCAACAGATCTTTCCACCCCCCGTCACCGCGCACGGTCTCTAGCGCTCATTGTCTGGGTGGGCACCATCGGCAGCGTCCTCGGCCCGAACCTTGGGGTGCCCGGTGAAGTCATCGGCCGTGCAACGGGCCTGACGGTGTTCGCTGCAGCGTTCCTGATCGCCTCAGGATGCCTCGCCGCTGCCGGAGGCCTTGTTTTTACGCTGCTGCGGCCCGACCCCCTTCTGCTCGCCCGAGCCCATGCCGTCAACGAGTCCGGTGGCCCGGGCAGCCGCGCGGTGGCCGCCCCGCCTGCAGGGCGTGGCCGGCCCCGGGCCATGCTGGCCGAGCTCCGGCGGAACCGGCCCGCGCGGCTGGCCGTCGTAGCGATTCTTACCTCTCAGCTCGTCATGGTGGCGATCATGACGATGACGCCGGTGCACATCGAGCACGAAGGCGGATCGGTGACGTTCATTGGCATCACAATCAGCCTCCACATCGTGGGGATGTATGGGGTTTCCCCCATTGTGGGCATCGCGGCGGACCGGATCGGCCACCGCCTGACTATCGCAGCCGGTATCGTCCTCCTTGCGGTTTCTCTGACGATCGGCATGATCAAGTCGTACGACATGGGATGGATGATGGCATCGCTGATCCTGCTCGGCCTGGGCTGGTCCTTCGGCAACGTCGGAGGTTCCGCCCTGTTCAGTGTGGCGGTATCCGGCCAGGCACGGGCCGCCTCACAAGGAGGCCTCGATGCCCTTTCCAACCTTTTCGGAGCCGCGGCCGCCTTCACGGCAGGTCCGGTCCTGATGTTCACCAGCTTCTCAGCCTTGGCGGCCATCGCCATCATTGCTCTGATACCTCTGACCGTGCTCACGGCCATCGCCCCGAAAGGAATCCCGTCCTGACCCACCCGAGATCTCACCCTCCAGTACTTCGAGCGGATCGCCTCCGCCGACGGCATCGTGCTGGCCGATTTCTGGGCCGCATGGTGTGGGCCCTGCAGGGCGTTTCGCCCCGGTGTTTGAACAGGCCTCCGAGCACAAGCCCCGACATCGTCTTCACCAAGCTACGGAAGCTGAGCCGGAACTCTCATCCCGGGCACAGATCAGCTCGATTCCTGCGCTGATGATCTTCCGCGACGGGATCCGCCTCTATTCACAACCAGGGGCGCTGCCTGCTGCTGTGCGGGACTCACTGATGGAGCAGGTGCACGCCCTCGATGTGGACGCCGGCCGGGCACAAAATCCCGGACAGGCAAGAGGAGACATCGAACGACTCCCTCCAGTCGTAGGCCCCAGCCTGAGTACGAGCCCGGGAGCAGTGGCCGGCCTCAGTACCCAAGGGAACTCCGTTCCCAGAAGCCCTCAGCGATAGCCTCTGCTTATGGGTGAACGATTGAGCATCGAAGGCCTGCGGTACGCGCGGGCCGTGACGGAAACGGGGTCTTTCAGTGCCGCAGCGAGGACGCACGGAGTGACCCAACCCGCCTTGTCGAACGGGATCGCGAAGCTGGAGGCATCCCTGGGAGAAAAGCTGTTCGATCGTTCCCCCCGCGGTGTAGCACTCACCAAATTCGGAGACACGATGCTGCCGCGCATCGAGCAGGCCCTCAGAGCACTTGACGACGTCCACGCAGAAGCCGCGAGGTGGAAGGCGCCCGTACCTGAGACGATCCGCCTCGGCGTTTCTCCGCTGATCAACCCAAAGATCGTGGCCAGCGCCTACCGGGCCGTCTGCGACGAGCCCGGGGAGGACGCGCGCAAGCAACTGGTGCTGCGGGAAGCGAACATGAGCGAACTGCGCGGTGCCCTCGAGGACGGCGACCTGGACATCATCGTCGTTCCCTCCGTGGAGCCGATGCCCCGCTACGAACACAGGATCATCGATTCCGAGCCATTGGTCCTGGTGGAAACACGGCCAGGGGCAGGACGGGCCCGCGTGGAGGACCTCGCGGGAAAACAGCTGATCCTGATGCCTGACACGTGCGGCCTTACCGCCTTCACCCGCAGCCTGATCCGCGAGCACGACCTCTCGATCACCGCCTACCCGGGCGAGGCCGGCACCTACCGGGTCCTCGAGGAATGGTCGCAGCTCGGGCTCGCGTCCGCCATGCTCCCGAAGTCGAAGCTTGCTGCCGCCGATACGACGTACCGCGAGATCCTCGATACCGACGGAAGCGTCCTGGAGATCTTCTACGAGACGATCTGGAGCCCCCACTCCCCCATTGCCAACCAACTAGTCCATCTCGCAGGCCGACTGGTCGAGCACAACAGCTGATCAAGCCTCGGACCACGCAGGCATAACGATAGGTTATGTCCGTATTCATGACCGTCCTCTACCGGGGAGGCGCTGCTGTTCATAGCGTTGGGAAGGCGCAGCCACCTGCTGCGAATCCTTTGCGACTATTGGAGCTCAATATGGCCTACCTGGAAATCACCCTGAAGATCGACGATGCCGACCGCGAGGCCGCGGCCGCCGTGTACGAGAAGTTCAAGCAGCCGTTCCTGGACACCGTTGGCGGTGCCCAAAGCAAACAGCTCCTGGTGCGCGAGGAAGACGTGCAGGTCCTGCACGGATTCGGCTCCACTGACTGCGCGCAAAAATATCTGGCCACTGATCTCTTCACCCAGGACGTCGTAGTCGCGCTCGCTCCCCTGCTTAAGGCCGAGCCGGAAGTCCGGATCTACGAGACCGTCTGACGCTCGCCCTCGTTCAGGACCGGACGGTCCGGACGCCGCGGGCGGAGTCTTGGGCCCTGCGGAACTGACGTTCCACCGGAGGGAGTGGGCATCGCTGGTGTCCCACTCCCTCCGCCCGGTCAGCGCCACCCAGAAGAAGCCCCCAGCACCTGATGAAAGGACCATTGGTGTCCACCACCCCCGTTACGCCCGGACTGGCGGCCATGCAGGTCGCGGAACCCGGCCAGCCGCTGAACCTCGTTCACAGGGCCCTGACCGCGACCCCGCCTGGCCACGTACGGGTTGACGTTGCCGCCACAGGCATGTGTCACGCCGATATCGGCACAGCACGCGCCAAGGGGAAGGGTGTCACCTTTCCTGTGACGCCCGGCCACGAAGCCGCCGGGACTATCGCAGAGATCGGTGAAGGCGTCACCAGGTGGGAACCTGGGAACCGAGTAGCTGTGGGCTGGTTCGGTGGCAGCTGCGGCCAATGTACATATTGCAGGCGCGGTGACGTCGTTCACTGTCCGCAACGGAAGATCCCCGGACTGTCCTACCCCGGCGGATGGGCCCAGACCATCACCGTCCCGGCAGACGCCCTCGCCAGGATCCCCGACGGCATGGCATTTACCGAGGCGGCACCAATGGGCTGCGCCGGGGTCACCACCTTCAACGCTCTCCGCGAAGCTTCCGTCCCGGCAGGCGGGACCGTAGCGGTCTTCGGCATTGGCGGCCTCGGACACCTCGCCGTCCAGTTCGCCGCGAAAATGGGCTACCGCGTTGTTGCCATCGCCAGGGGCGAAGAGCGCACCAAATTTGCCCACCAACTCGGCGCGCACCACTATATCGACAGCACCGCCGAGGACCCGGGAACGGCCCTCGCTGCACTCGGAGCCGCGGATCTGATCCTCTGCACTGCTCCCACAACCGGGCCCCTGGAAGGCCTCCTGCACGGACTCGCCATCCGAGGACGCCTCACCATTATTGGAGTGGACGCAGCCAGCCTCTCCATTCCGGTCGGACAACTCGTCATGAACGGGCAACTCATCACCGGCCACCTCACCGGCAGCGCTCTAGACACCGAAGAAGCCATGCGGTTCGCGCAGTTCAACGACGTGAAACCCATGACCGAACAGATGCCCCTTGCCCAAGCGAACGAAGCTCTCACCCGTCTTGCTGCGGGCGAAGCCCGCTTCCGAATTGTCCTCGACCCGACGGATGCCCCATGACCTCTCCGGATGCCTCTTACGACGTCGTCGTCATTGGAGCCGGGCTCGCTGGCCTCGTGGCAACGTACGAACTCCTCCACGCCGGCCACAAAGTCCTGTGCGTCGAAGCCCGCGACCGTGTTGGAGGACGGGCATTCAGCATCAACTCCGCAGAGGCGGGCATCGACCTCGGCGCTACATGGTTTTGGGAGAACGAACTGCGGGTCCGATCGATGCTCGAAACCCTCGGGCTCGCGAGCTTTCCCCAGTCATTGGCGGGAGACGCACTCTTCGACACCGGCCAGGATGGAAGCCGGCGGCTGCACGGAAACCCTGTTGGCTCCCCATCTCTCCGCTTCGAACGCGGAGCACATTCCCTCCCCATCGAACTGGCCCGCCGTCTTCCGGAAGGATCGCTCGCCCTGAACGAGCCTGTCGAGGCAATCACCGTCGATGGCGATGACGTCCAGATACTCACCCACAGACGGGAGCTGAGCGCACAACGTGTTGTCCTCGCCGTCCCACCCGCCCTGGCAGCGGAGTCTATTGAGTTCGTCCCAGTCCTCCCGCACGACCTCAAAGAGCTTTGTAAGCGTACTGCGGTGTGGATGGGCGGAATGATCAAGGCCGTCGCGGTCTACCCCGGCCCGTTCTGGCGCCGCATCGGCCTCTCCGGATCCGCCATTAGCCACAGTGGTCCTTTCCGTGAATTCCACGACCACAGCGGACCGGGCGGGGAGCCTGCAGCGATCTTCGGATTCGCTCCCTGCGCAGGACTCCCCCGACAAGGAACCAACGCCATTGCGCACGCATTCAACGACCAGCTTGTACGGCTGTTCGGCGCCGACGCAAGCAATCCCACCGAAATTCACGTCATGGACTGGAGCGCCGAGCCCTACACACAGCCGAGAAACCAGGAAGATGCGGGAACAAGCAGCTACGGCAACCCACTCTTCCAACAGCCCATCCACAACCGCGTACACTGGGCGTCCACCGAGACCGCCACCGCGTACGCTGGCCACCTCGAAGGAGCAGCTATCGCAGGCCGCAGTGCCGCTCAGGCGATCACTATCTCAATGGATACCCGTTCCATGACCTCGCCCTAAATGAGATTTCATACACCGCCTACGGGCATCCCTTCCCCGGAAGTGAGTGCTCCTAAGTTGAACCGCGGCATCAGTTGGCGTACACCCCAACCTGACGTCAGAAGCGGGGTCAATTCCGTCAGGATAGGGTCCAATTTCGGACCCACCGACACCTAATCCGGAGAGTCTCAGAGTCCAATCTGACGGAACCAGCGTTGAGCGACGCTGAATCCGGACCAGGATGGCGCACTATGCAAGCAACGCGCCGCAGTGGGACGCCCCAACATGTGACGTGGAATACTTCCCTAGAGGTGCGCGGCCGGGAAGGCCAGCGGAAATGGGGAAGGGCCGGTCAACATGCTGGAAACCGTTAATGAGGACGAAGAGGCGCGCCACTCAGTGCTTGCAACACTGGCACGGGAGCGGGACCTCGGCCTCCATACGGATCCGGACTTTGACCGGCGCCTTGAGGAGCACTTCCCCACGCTTCGCAGTCTCTTCCACTCGCTCTACTGCGCCCGGCAGGACTGGCTGGAACAGTTGTCCGCACTGGTGGTCCAGAGCGCACGGTCGTGGCAGGATCGCTCCGCGGAGCTGAAGGCGCTGGACGCCGAGCGCGAGGAGACGCCGGAGTGGTTCCAGTCCAACGGCATGCTGGGCGGCGTCTGCTATGTGGACCGCTACGCCGAAAGCCTGGAAGGAGTGCGCAGCCGCATTCCCTACTTCAAGGAACTGGGCCTCACTTACCTGCACCTGATGCCGCTGTTCCTGGCGCCCGAACCGCACTCGGACGGCGGTTACGCGGTGTCCAGCTACCGGGAGGTCAACCCGAAACTGGGCACCATGGAGCAGCTGCGTTCCCTCGCGGCGGAACTGCGCGCCCACGGGATCAGCCTGGTGGTGGATTTCATCTTCAACCACACCTCGGACGAACATGAGTGGGCGCGGAAGGCTGCCGCGGGCGACCCGGAGTACAGCGATTACTACTGGATCTTCCCTGACCGGACCATGCCGGACGCCTTCGAGGCGAACGTACGCGAAATCTTCCCTGAGAACCACGCAGGATCCTTCATCCAGATGGACGACGGCCGGTGGGTCTGGGCCACGTTCCACACCTACCAGTGGGACCTGAACTACTCCAACCCGGAGGTCTTCCGGGCCATGGCGGCCGAGATGCTGTTCCTGGCCAACCAGGGCGTGGACATCCTGCGCATGGACGCAGTGGCCTTCATCTGGAAGCAGCTGGGCAGCCCCTGCGAAAACCTTCCCCAGGCCCACACGCTGCTCCGCGCTTTCAACGCGGTCTGCCGTCTGGCGGCACCGTCACTGCTGTTCAAGTCCGAGGCCATCGTGCACCCGGACGAGGTGGCGCTGTACATCGACCCCGCAGAGTGCCAGCTTTCCTACAATCCCCTGCAGATGGCCCTGATCTGGGAGTCCCTGGCCACCCGGGACGTTTCCCTTCTCTCCCAGGCACTGGAACGCAGGCACAACATCCCGGACGGCACGTCCTGGGTGAACTATGTCCGCAGCCATGACGACATTGGCTGGACCTTCGCCGATGAGGACGCCGCAGAACTGGGCATCAACGGCTTTGATCACCGCCGCTTCCTGAACTCCTTCTACGTCAACCGGTTCCCCGGCAGCTTCGCCCGCGGTGTCCCCTTCCAGGACAACCCCAAGACGGGTGACTGCCGGATTTCGGGCACGACGGCGTCCCTGTGCGGCATGGAGGTGGACCCGGCTGAGGCGGTGGAACGGATCCTCCTGGCCCATTCGGTGCCGTTCAGCACCGGCGGCATCCCGCTGCTGTACCTCGGTGACGAAGTGGGCCAGGTCAACGACTACTCCTACCCGTCGGAGCCTGGCCACGAGGAGGACAGCCGCTGGGTGCACCGGCCGCACTTCCCCGCCGAACAGTACGCCCGCCGGGACGACCCCACCACCCCGGAAGGCGCGGTCTACGCCGGTTTGAAGCGGATGATCGAGGTCCGGGCCCGCACTCCCGAACTGGCGGGAACCGCACTGGTCGATTTCCGCACGAACAACCGCTCGGTGCTCGCCTACCAGCGCCCGGGCGATATCGAAGGCGCCGGAACTGTCCTTGCCCTCGCCAACTTCGGCGACTCAGCCCAGACCCTCCCTGCGGAAACCTTCGCCGGTTTCGCTGCCGCCGCCGTCGACCTTCTCTCCGAAGCCACCCTGCAGCTGGACGACGTCGTCACCCTCCTCCCCCGGCAGTACCTCTGGCTGCGCGTCACCCCCGCCTAACCCAAGTAGGTAGCGCCAAGTGTCGTTATGACCGCCCATAACGACACTTGGCACTACCCAGTTGGGCGGGCGGGGGCGGGACATGAAACCATACGGATCATGGCCTCCAAGATTGCGTACCAGGGTGAGCCCGGCGCCAACTCCAATATCGCGTGTCAGCAGATGTTCCCGGACATGGAAAGCGTGCCGTGCGCCAGCTTCGAGGACGCCTTTGAGCTGGTGACCACCGGCGAGGCGGACCTGGCCATGATCCCCATCGAGAACTCCATCGCGGGCCGGGTGGCGGACATCCATATCCTGCTGCCGCAGTCCAACCTGCAGATCGTGGGCGAGTTCTTCCTGCCCATCCACTTCGACCTGCTGGGCATCCCGGGCAGCACCATTGAAGGTGCCACCGAGGTGCACAGCCACATCCACGCCCTTGGCCAGTGCCGGAAGCTGATCCGCGAACACGGCCTGAAGCCCGTCATCGCCGGCGACACCGCCGGATCGGCCCGCGAGGTGGCCGAGTGGAACGATCCCCGCAAGCTCTCCCTGGCTCCCCCGCTGGCCGCCCGGATCTATGGCCTCGACGTGCTGGCCTCGCGGGTTGAGGACGACCCCTCCAACACCACCCGCTTCGTGGTCCTGGCCCGCGAAACAGCGCTGCCGGCCAGGGATGAACTTCCCGGGCCGGCAGTCACCAGCTTCGTGTTCCGCGTCCGCAACGTGCCTTCGGCCCTCTACAAGGCGCTGGGCGGATTCGCCACGAACGGCGTGAACATGACCCGGCTGGAGAGCTACATGGTAGGCAACGAGTTCGCCGCCACCATGTTCATGGCCGACGTCGAAGGCCACCCCGAGGACCTGCCGCTGAAGCTGGCCCTCGAGGAACTGGACTTCTTCACCACCGAGGTGCGTATCCTCGGCGTGTACCCCGCGGCTGACTACCGGGCGGCAGCCACCGCCTGACGCGGCTGGGCGGGGGCCGCCTTGCTGAGCGGCTTGAGCAGCGGCCGGAAGAAGGCGCCGAGCTCGGCGGTTGCGGTCAACGGCAGGACGTTGGCCACATACTGGTCCGGGCGGACCACCACCACGGCACCGGCACGGTCGATGCCGCGCAGCTCGAAGATGTCCGCCGTGGGATCCGTTGCGTACACCTTTTCGTAGTCCGTGAGCTTGAACGGGCCCACCTGCGGCTTGAACGCGGCAGGCACGGCACCGATGTCGACGGCGGTGTGCGGCTGCTGGTAGATGACCTTCAGGTCGAACCACGCATCCGGGTCGGCGCCGGCAGGCGTGGCAGCCAGCGGAGATTCGGGTGCGTTAACAAACCACTCGGCAAGCTTGTCCGTGGCGGAGTCCGTGCCGGGCAGGGCCTGGTCCGCGAAGACGTAGATCCGCCAGCGGCCGTCCGCCGTGGCGTGGTGGCCCAGGTGGATGGGGTTGGTGTCACCAACGCGGACGGCGGGTGCGGACTTGAACCGCTTGCCCACGGGGAAGCCGGCGGCAAGGCCCTGGTGGTCCGCCGAACCGATAATCAGGGACGGCGCGTATTGGGTCATGAAGCCTGCCGGGAACTCGGCGGTCTGCACATAGAAGTCCTCGAGGTCGGAGGGGTGCTCGAACTCCTCCGGCTTCTTGGCCATCATGGTGGACCACTCCTTGTCGAAGTCGATCAGGTTCTTGGCCACCACCTGCCGCTCCTCCGAGTAGGTGGTGAGCAGGCTTTCCGGGCTCCGGCCTTCCAGCACGTGCCCCAGCTTCCACGCGATGTTGAACCCGTCCTGCATGGACACGTTCATGCCCTGCCCGGCCTTGGCGCTGTGGGTGTGGCAGGCGTCGCCGGTGATGAACACGCGCGGGGTGCGGGTGCCGCGCTCCGCCGGCAGGACGTCATCGAACCTGTCCGTAAGGCGATGGCCCACCTCGTACACGCTGTGCCATGCCACATTCCGTACATCCAGGGTGTAGGGGTGCAGGATGTCGTTGGCCTTGGTGATGATCTGCTCGATGCTGGTGTTGCGGACGTCGTGGTGGGTGGCAGGATCCACTTCGCCCAGGTCCACGTACATGCGGAACAGGTAGCCGCCTTCCCGCGGAATCAGCAGGATGCTGCCCTTTTCGGCCTGGATGGCGCATTTGGTGCGGATGTCGGGGAAGTCGGTGACGGCCAGGACGTCCATGACACCCCAGGCGTGGTTGGCCTGGTCCCCCGCCAGCGTGCAGCCGATGGCCGTACGCACCTTGCTCCGGGCGCCGTCGGCTCCCACCACGTACTTTGCACGGACCGTCCGTTCCTGGCCCTCGTTGGGTCCGGCGGTGTGAAGCAGCGTCACGGTGACCGGGTAGTCGCCCTCGGTGCCGACCGTGAGGCCCTGGAAGTCATAGCCGTAGTCGGGCGTGAGGCGGGTGGGTGAGTTGGCGGCAAACTCGGCAAAGTAGTCCAGCACCCGCGCCTGGTTGACGATCAGGTGCGGGAACTCGCTGATCCCGGTTTCGTCGTCCACGGCACGGGCGGCGCGGACGATGTTCGCGTGGTTTGCGGGGTCCGGCTTCCAGAACGCCATCTCCGTGATGCGGTAGGCCTCGGCGATGATCCGCTCCGCGAATCCGAAGGCCTGGAAGGTTTCGACGCTGCGCGCCTGGATCCCGTCAGCCTGGCCGATGGCGAGGCGGCCCGGACGGCGGTCAATGATCCGGGTGGAGACATTCGGGAACATGGACAGCTGGGCGGCGGCGAGCATTCCGGCGGGGCCGGTGCCGACGATGAGCACGTCCACTTCCTCCGGGAGCTCCTCGTGGCGGTTCAGGCCGACGCCGGCCGCCGGCTGGACGCGCGGGTCACCGGATACATATCCGTGGTGGTGGAACTGCACGGGCTTTCCTCACTTCTTTGTGGATGAGTCGCGGGAGGTGTTCTATATAAGAACAACAGATTCGATAATTGAAAGCTAGAAACTTGGTTTCCACTGTACGCCGGATGTGACGGGGACGACAAGTGGCTCTGGAAGTGCCCGAAAAGCGCAGGAAAACCGGGGGTTGACGGACGCGGGAAATCTATGGATAGTGATCGTATACGATTTCGTACCTGATGAGGAGATGCTTTGGAGCAGGTCAACGGCGACACCCTGGCGGCAGCACGCAAGGTGGTCGCGGTGCACATCAACTACCCCAGCCGGGCTGCCCAGCGCGGCCGCACCCCGGCGCAGCCGTCCTACTTCCTCAAGCCTTCCAGCTCGCTGGCATTGAGTGGAAGCCCCGTCGAGCGCCCCGCAGGCTGCGAACTGCTCGGCTACGAGGGCGAGATCGCCCTGGTCATCGGCAAGGCCGCCCGCCGCGTTTCCATGGAAGACGCGTGGAACCATGTTGCCGCCGTCACCGCCAGCAACGACCTCGGCGTGTACGACCTCCGCTGGGCGGACAAGGGATCCAACCTCCGGTCCAAGGGCGGCGATGGGTTCACCCCGGTGGGCCCGGCACTGATTCCGGCAGACGCCGTCGACCCTTCCCAGCTACGCATCCGCACCTGGCACAACGGCGATCTGGTCCAGGACGACACCACTGAAGACCTCCTCTTCCCCTTCGCCCGGCTGGTGGCGGACCTGTCCCAGCTGCTCACGCTGGAGGAGGGGGACATTATCCTCACCGGCACCCCGGCCGGTGCCTCCGTGGCCAAACCCGGCGACGTCCTGGAGGTTGAGGTGGGCACCCTTGACGGCGCGCTCACCAGCGGCCGGCTGGTCACCACAGTTGAGCAAGGCACGACGGCGTTCGCTGAGTTTGGTGCCCAGCCCAAGGTGGATGACCTGCAGCGGGAGGAGGCTTATGGTTCCCGCGAAGCTGCTGGGCTCCCCGCACCCAAGCCCGCCCTTTCCGCCGAGTTGAAGGCGAAGCTGGAAAGCGTCGCCACGGCCACCCTGTCCTCCCAAATGCGCAAGCGCGGCCTCAATAACGTCAGCATCGACGGGCTGCAGGCCACCCGGCCAGACCGCCGCGTGGTGGGGCTGGCCCGGACGCTGCGCTACGTGCCCAACCGCGAGGACCTCTTCAAGACCCACGGCGGCGGTTTCAACGCCCAAAAGCGGGCCATCGACTCCGTCAACGAGGGCGAAATCCTGGTCATGGAAGCCCGCGGCGAAAAAGGAACCGGCACCGTGGGCGACATCCTGGCCCTGCGCGCCCAGGTCCGCGGCGCCGCAGCCATCGTCACCGATGGCGGCGTCCGCGACTACACCGCTGTAGCCGGCTTGGAGATGCCCACCTACTTCGCCAACCCGCACCCCGCCGTGCTGGGCCGCCGCCATATTCCGTGGGACACGGACATCACCATCGCCTGCGGCGGCGCCACCGTCCAGCCCGGCGACATCATCGTTGCCGACTCCGACGGCATCCTGGTGATCCCGCCGGCCATTGCCGAAGAACTGGTGGAGGACTGCATCCAGCAGGAAAAGGAAGAAACCTTCATCTTCGAGATGGTCAAGCAGGGCAACAGCGTGGACGGCCTCTACCCGATGAACGCCGAGTGGCGGGCGAAATATAGGGAATGGGGTGGCAATAATGACTGAAACCATGGCTGACCTCTCTGAGGCCACTCCCGGCAGCAAGTCCCAGCAGGCCTACCAGGCCGTCAAGGCGCGCATCGTGGAGGGCACCTACACTCCCGGTTACCGCCTGGTCCTGGGCGCCATTGCCAAGGATCTCGGCTTCAGCGTGGTGCCGGTGCGCGAAGCGATCCGCAGGCTGGAAGCCGAAGGCCTGGTGACGTTCGAACGCAACGTCGGCGCCACCGTGGCAGGCATCGACCCCACCGAATACCTCTACACCATGCAGACCCTCAGCATCGTGGAAGGGGCCGCGACGGCACTCTCCGCACCGCTGATCGACGGCCAGTCCATCGCCCGGGCCCGTGCAGTGAACCAGGAGATGCGCGAGTGCCTGGAGCACTTCGACCCGGTGCGCTTCACCCAGCTCAACCAGGACTTCCACAGCGTCCTGTTTGAATACTGCCCCAACCCGCACATCCTGGACCTTGTCCACCGCGGCTGGAACCGGCTGGCCGCGCTCCGCTCCTCCACCTTCCGCTTCGTCCCCGGCAGGGCCCGCGACTCCGTGGAGGAACACGAAAACCTGCTGCACCTCATCGAGACCGGGGCGGATGCAGACGACATCGAGAAAGCTGCCCGCCGGCACCGCACCGCAACCCTGGACGCTTACCTCGCCCAAACCAACTAGTACCCAAAGACCACTTGTACGGATAGAACCCAGTTAGGACTTCAACGATGACGACCTCGGTAGAAACCACCAAGCACTACGTTCCGGATGACCTGCCCACCCACATCCAGCACTACATCAACGGCCAGTTCGTGGACTCCGTCTCCGGCAGGACCTTCGATGTCCTGGACCCGGTCTCCAACCGGAACTACGCCACCGCCGCGGCCGGCCAAAAAGAGGACATCGACCTCGCCGTCGCCGCCGCCCGCGAAGCGTTCGTGAACGGCCCCTGGCCCAGGATGAAGCCCCGCGAACGTGCCCGGGTGCTGAACAAAATCGCCGACGCCGTCGAGGCCCAGGAAGCCCGGCTCGCCGAACTGGAAACCTTCGACACCGGCCTGCCGATCACCCAGGCCAAGGGCCAGGCCCTCCGCGCCGCCGAGAACTTCCGGTTCTTCGCGGACCTGATCGTCGCCCAGTTCGATGACGCGATGAAGGTCCCGGGCTCGCAGATCAACTACGTGAACCGCAAGCCGATCGGCGTTGCCGGCCTGATCACCCCCTGGAATACCCCGTTCATGCTGGAGTCCTGGAAGCTCGCCCCGGCCCTGGCCACCGGCAACACCGTGGTCCTCAAGCCCGCCGAGTTCACCCCGCTCTCGGCCTCGCTCTGGGCCACCATTTTCAAGGATGCCGGCCTGCCCGATGGCGTCTTCAACCTGGTCAACGGCCTGGGCGAGGAAGCCGGCGACGCCCTGGTCAAGCACCCGGACGTGCCGCTGATTTCCTTCACGGGCGAAACCACCACCGGGCAGACCATCTTCCGGAACGCCGCCGCCAACCTCAAGGGCCTGTCCATGGAGCTCGGCGGCAAGTCCCCGTGCGTGGTGTTCGCCGACGCCGACCTGGACGCCGCGATCGACTCCGCGCTGTTCGGTGTCTTCTCCCTCAACGGCGAGCGCTGCACCGCCGGCTCCCGCATCCTCGTTGAGCGCGCCATCTACGACGAGTTCTGCGAAAAATACGCCGCCCGGGCCAAGAGCATCGTGGTGGGCGATCCGCATGATCCGAAGACCGAAGTCGGCGCGCTGGTCCACCCGGAACACTTCGAAAAGGTCGCTTCCTACGTAGAGATCGGCAAGTCCGAAGGCCGACTCCTGGCCGGCGGCGGACGGCCGGAAGGCCTCCCTGAAGGCAACTACATCGCACCCACCGTGTTCGCCGACGTCGCCCCCGACGCCAGAATCTTCCAGGAGGAGATCTTCGGGCCCGTCGTTGCCATCACCCCGTTCGAGAACGACGACGAAGCCCTCGCCCTGGCCAACAACACCAAATACGGCCTTGCGGCCTACATCTGGACCCAGAACCTGACCCGGGCGCACAACTTCTCCCAGAACGTGGAGGCCGGCATGGTGTGGCTGAACAGCCACAACGTCCGCGACCTCCGGACCCCTTTCGGCGGCGTCAAAGCCTCCGGCCTGGGCCATGAGGGCGGCTACCGCTCCATCGACTTCTACACCGACCAGCAGGCCGTGCACATCACGCTCGGCAGCGTCCACACCCCCAAGTTCGGCAGCATCGAAGACTCCGCCACCAACGAGGGCTAACCCCTTACTTCCTGAAGAACCTGCTCAAAGAAGAGAGACCATCATGACCAACTTTGTTCCCACCCCTTCTGTCCCGGCACCGGACATTGTCCGCTGCGCCTACATGGAAATCGTGGTCACCGACCTCGCCAGGTCCCGCGAGTTTTACGTGGACGTCCTCGGCCTGCACGTCACCGAGGAAGACGAGAACAACATTTACCTGCGCTCCCTGGAGGAGTTCATCCACCACAACCTGGTCCTCCGCCAGGGACCCGTCGCCGCCGTCGCTGCCTTCGCCTACCGGGTGAAATCCCCCGCCGAAGTGGACGCCGCCGAGGCCTACTACAAGGAACTGGGCTGCCGGGTGGAGCGCCGCAAGGAAGGCTTCACCAAGGGCATCGGCGACTCCGTCCGCGTGGAGGACCCGCTGGGCTTCCCCTACGAATTCTTCTACGACGTGGAGCACGTGGAGCGCCTCACCCAGCGCTACGACCTCTACTCCGCCGGTGAATTGGTCCGCCTGGACCACTTCAACCAGGTCACCCCGGACGTCCCCAAGGGCCGCAAGTACCTGGAGGACCTGGGCTTCCGCGTCTCCGAGGACATCAAGGACGCCGACGGCGTCACCTACGCCGCGTGGATGCACCGCAAGCAGACCGTCCACGACACCGCCCTCACCGGAGGCAACGGCCCGCGCATGCACCACGTCGCGTTCGCCACGCACGAGAAGCACAACATCATCCAGATCTGCGACAAGATGGGCGCCCTGCGCATCAGCGACCGGATCGAACGCGGCCCCGGCCGGCACGGCGTGTCCAACGCCTTCTACCTCTACATCCTCGACCCGGACGGCCACCGCATCGAGATCTACACCCAGGACTACTACACCGGCGACCCGGACAACCCCACCATCACCTGGGACGTCCACGACAACCAGCGCCGCGACTGGTGGGGCAACCCCGTGGTCCCGTCCTGGTACACCGAGGCCTCCCTGGTCCTGGACCTGGACGGCAACCCGCAGCCGGTCATCGAACGAGAGGAAAAGTCCGAGATGGCGGTGACGGTTGGCGCCGACGGCTTCTCCTACACCCGCAAGGAAGGCTCCGCCGAAGGCGACCGGACCGGCTTCAAACTGGGAGTGCAGGTCTAGGAGATGCTGGAGCCGAAGACGATTGAGGCCATCGCGGATGAGCTGGTGGAAGCCGGCCGGACCCGCACCCCTGTCCCCCGCCTGACCACCCGCTACCCGGACATGACCGTGGAGGACTCCTACGCGGTGCAGCAGTTGTGGCGCCGCCGGAACGAGGAGGCCGGCCGGACGCTGGTGGGGCGCAAGATCGGCCTCACGTCCAAGGCCATGCAGGCCGCCACCGGCATTACCGAACCGGACTATGGCGCCATCTTCGACGACATGGTGCTGGAGACCGGCTGCTCCGTGGACTGGGACCGGTACACGCATCCGCGGGTGGAGGTGGAGCTGGCATTCGTCCTGAAGGACGGGCTCAAGGGCCCCGGAGTGACCATCTTCGACGTCCTGAAGGCCACCGACTACGTGGTTCCGGCCCTGGAGATCCTGGACTCCAGGATCGAGATGGAGGGCCGGACCATCGTGGACACCATCTCGGACAACGCGGCCATGGGCGCCATGGTGATCGGCGGCAACCCCGTGAAGCCGGACGCCGTGGACCTCCGCTGGGTCTCCGCCATCCTCTACAAGAACCAGACCGTGGAGGAGACCGGCGTGGCCGCGGGCGTCCTGGACCACCCTGCCAACGGCGTCCACTGGCTGGCCAACAAGATCGCCGCCCACGGCGACGCCCTGAAGGCCGGCGACATCATCCTGGCCGGATCCTTCACCCGCCCCATGTGGGTGTACAAAGGCGATACTGTCCACGCAGACTACGGACCCCTGGGGAGCGTCACATGCCGTTTCGAGTAGAGGACACCTTCCGGTCCGCCCTGGCTGCCCAAAAAGGTGAAGCAGCCCGGCCGCTGGCCGGAATGTGGGTGTGCTCCGGGAGCCCGCTGATCGCCGAGCTCTGCGCAGGGTCCGGCCTGGACTGGCTCCTGGTGGATGCCGAACACAGCCCCAACGGGCTCGAATCCATCCTGGCCCAACTCCAGGCCATCCACGGCTACCCGGTCCATACCGTGGTCCGGCCGCCGGTCAACGACACCGTGGTGATCAAGCAGTACCTGGACCTGGGCGTGCAGAACCTGTTGATCCCCATGGTGAACTCCGTGGCGGAAGCCGAGGCTGCGGTTGCGGCCACCCGCTACCCGCCGCAGGGCGTCCGCGGCGTCGGCTCGGCCTTGGCCCGCGCCGCCCGGTGGAACCGCGTCCCCGATTACTTGGCGCGGGCCAATGAGACCATTAGCGTCACCGTCCAAATCGAGTCGACGGCGGCCGTCGAGGCAGTGGAGGACATCCTCAAGGTCGACGGCGTGGACGCCATCTTCGTCGGCCCCTCCGACCTCGCAGCCTCCATGGGCCTGCTGGGACAGCAGGAACACCCCGAGGTGCGCGCCGCCGTCGAACACTGCTTGTCCGCTGCGAAGGCGGCCGGCAAGCCTGCAGGCGTCAACGCCTTCGCCCCCGCCACCGCCTGGCATTACCTGGACAACGGCGCCGGCTTCATCCTGGTGGGCGCCGACGTCGCCATCCTGGCCCGCGGCTCCGAAGCCCTCGCCGCCGAATACATCCCGCAGGCCGACGGCGGCACAACCGCGAGCTACTGACCTTCCCCTTCCTAAAGGACTTCTTCCATGACAGTTACTTCTGCGCTTTCCCCTGCCATTTCACCGGAGCGTGAAGCATCGTTGCTGGCTTCCGTGCCTACCGGCCTGCTGATCGGAGGGCAATGGCGGGAGGCGTCCGACGGCGGCACGTTCGATGTGCACGACCCCGCCACCGGAGAGGTGCTCGCCACCCTCGCCTCCGCCACGAGCGACGACGCTGTTGCGGCGTTGGACGCCGCCGACGCCGTCCAGGCGTCCTGGGCCATGACTGCATCCCGCGTGCGGGCGGAGATCCTGCGCCGGGCCTTCGACCTGGTCACCGAACGGGCCGAGGACTTCGCGCTCCTGATGACCCTGGAAATGGGCAAACCCCTGGCCGAAGCCCGTGGCGAAGTCACCTACGGCGCCGAGTTCCTGCGCTGGTTCTCCGAGGAAACCGTCCGGGACTACGGCCGCTACCTCACCACCCCCGAGGGCAGGAACAAGATCCTGGTCCAGCACAAACCCGTCGGCCCGTGCCTGCTGATCACGCCCTGGAACTTCCCGCTGGCGATGGCCACCCGCAAACTAGCCCCCGCCGTCGCCGCTGGCTGCACCATGGTCCTCAAACCCGCCAAACTCACACCTTTGACGGCCCAGTATTTTGCGCAGACGATGCTCGATGCCGGCCTGCCCGCCGGCGTCCTGAACGTCGTCTCCTCCTCCTCGGCGTCCGGGATCTCAGGTCCCCTGCTGAAGGACTCCCGGCTGCGGAAAGTCTCCTTCACCGGCTCCACCCCGGTGGGCAAACGCCTGATGGCCGACGCCGCCCAGAACGTCCTGCGCACCTCGATGGAGCTCGGCGGGAATGCCCCGTTCATTGTGTTCGAAGACGCAGACCTCGATGCCGCGGTCGAAGGGGCCATGGCGGCGAAGATGCGGAACATGGGCGAGGCCTGCACCGCCGCCAACCGGTTCCTCGTCCACGAATCCGTCGCCTCCGAATTCACCGCCAAGTTCGCAGCCGCAATGGGCGCCCTGGCCACCGGCCGCGGCACCGACCCGGCCACCCAAGTCGGGCCGCTCATCGACGCCGGCGCAAGGGACGACGTCCACGCCCTGGTGGCTGCCGCCGTCGGCGCCGGGGCAACAGCCGTCACCGGCGGGGCACCCGTGGACGGTCCCGGCTACTTCTACCAGCCCACGGTCCTCGCTAACGTGCCCAACGACGCCGCGATCCTGGGCCAGGAAATCTTCGGACCCGTCGCCCCCGTCACCACCTTCAGCACCGAAGAAGACGCCATCCGGCTCGCCAACAACACCGAGTACGGCCTTGCCTCCTACCTCTACAGCCGGGACTTCAACCGCCTGCTCCGGGTGGCGGAACAGATCGAGTTCGGCATGGTCGGCTTCAACGCCGGCGTCATCTCCAACGCAGCCGCACCCTTCGGCGGCGTCAAACAATCAGGCCTGGGCCGCGAAGGCGGAACCGAAGGCATCGCCGAATACACCACCACGCAGCACATCGGCATCGCTGACCCGTACGCGGACTAGGATGGCAGGGACGTCCGACGGCGTCACGCAGGGCATGCTTTCGGCCCACCTTCGGCGGCGGGACCCCGGAAATCCGGGGTTCCGCCGTCGCGCGTTCCGCCAAAACATGCCTGGCGTGACACGGCGTTCGCTCCCGGACAAGGGCTTTGCGCACAAAGACAAGAGCAGGGACCGGCCCTTCACCCAGACTGGGGAGTAACCCGCTACGCCGACCGGCTGGCGTCCTTGCTACTCGAAGTGGAGTATCCCTTGGAAACCTACGATGCACTCCTCGCGTCCATTTCCCCCGCGGCCGGCACCGGCCGGACCATCTTTGACCCCGCTACGGGTGAGGCTGTGGGCGAAGCACCCGTCCACGGCCTCGAGTTCCTCGAAGAAGCCGTCGCCGCTGCCGTCGCCGCCCAGCCCGTCTGGGCTGCCCTGGGCCACGACGCCCGGTCTGCCGCGCTCCTGAAAGCAGCCGACGCCGTCGAACGCTCCGCAGAGGAACTCGCCCAGCTGCTCTCCCGCGAGCAGGGCAAACCGCTCAACGGGCCCAATGCGCGCTTTGAAGTCGGGGCCTGCGTGGCCTGGCTCCGCGCCACCGCCGCACTGCCCCTGGAACCCGAAACCATCGTGGACGACGGCGAGACCCGCGCCGAACTGCATTACCGGCCCATCGGCGTCGTGGGCGCGATTGGACCTTGGAACTGGCCCATGATGATCGCCGTCTGGCAGCTGGCCCCGGCCCTGCGCATGGGCAACGCCGTGGTGGTCAAGCCGTCCGGCAACACCCCGCTGAGCGTCCTGGCCTTGGTCAAGGTCCTCAACGAGGAACTCCCCGAGGGCATCCTGTCCGTGGTCTCCTGCGGCCGGGAGGTCGGTGCCAGGCTCACCGACCACCCCGCGATCGGCAAGATCATGTTCACCGGTTCCACCGCCGGCGGCCGCGCCATCATCAAGTCCTCCGCGGACACCGTCAAACGGCTCACCCTGGAACTGGGCGGCAACGACGCCGGCATCGTCCTGCCCGACGCCGATCCCAAGGCCATCGCCACGGACATCTTCTGGGGCGCGTTCCTGAACACCGGACAGACCTGCGCCGCCCTCAAGCGCCTCTACGTCCACGATGACATCTACGACGCCGTCTGCGAGGAGCTCGTGGCGGTCGCCCGGCAGGTGCCCATGGGCAACGGCCTGGACGAGGACAACGTGCTGGGCCCGCTGCAGAACAAGGCACAGTACGACGTCGTGGCGAACCTCGTGGAGGCGGCCAAGGCTTCCGGGGCGCGCGTCCTGCTGGGCGGGAACCCGGATACCAGCCAGCCTGGTTTCTTCTACCCCACCACCCTGGTGGCGGACATCGACAACGGCAACCCGCTGGTAGCGGAGGAACAGTTCGGCCCTGCCCTGCCGATCATCCGCTACAGCAGCATCGACGAAGCAGTGGAGATGGCCAACGGGCTCGACGTCGGCCTGGGCGCCTCGGTGTGGTCCCCTGACCTGGCCGCCGCCCGGGAGGTCGCGGCCCGTATCCAGGCCGGCACCGTCTGGATCAACCGGCACGGCGCCGTGGACCCGCGCATCCCATTCGGCGGGGCCAAGCAGTCCGGCTACGGCGTCGAATTCGGCGTGGAAGGCCTCAAGGCCCTGGGCGTACCGCAGGTCATCAACGGCTGACGTTGACTCGGGAGCCCGGCACGCGGTCTGCCAGTGCCGGGCTCCCGGGGCTGTATGGCTTTACCCCAAGGCCGGGGCGGTGGACGTTCTGCCGGCGAACTGCCGGCGGGCCCACCGGGCGAGCTTCTTGCCCTTGCCCTTCCACCAGTTGTCCTCGTCCTGGTTGTGGTGGAACCGGAAGACAATGGCAACCAGGACAAACATGCCCATCACCACGTCCACCCAGGAGGACACCACCAGGGCGATGAAGACGGTCATGGCATTGGCCACGATGGACGGGATTGCCAGGGTACGGAAGACGGTACTGGCCACGTAGCGCCGGTGCGACCGCGGGACGGACAACTCACGGACCATGTCGAAGCAGACGCAGACCACAACAATGGTCTGCCCGATGGCCAACAGGATCTGCCCCGGCATGGAACTGCTGAACGCGGCCACGGATTCCATTCCCGGGCTCATGGCCGGCTCCTGATTGAAGCTTTGCTGAGATCTGTAAACACGGAAAAACCCCCAGAACTTGCAGAACCACCGCCGCTGATCCGGCGATGGTTCCATTCAAGTTCCAGGGGGCTTTTCCGTCACGAGTAGCGGGTACTCATATTTGTGATGGCTTGCCGGGAATCGGTACTTATTGCCCGAGCGCCCGCGGCCGCCACAGCATGACCGCCTGGGACCGGGGCCGGGGGCGCTGGCCGCGGGCCAGGCTCACCACGTCGCCCGCCGCACCGGCCGCGAAGATGCGCGAATCCACAGAGCGCGGCCGCCGCGCGAGTTCCTCGGTAAGTTCGGCGATCCGGCTTTGGAGGGCTGCCACCTGGTTTTCGAGTTCCAGGATGCGCTTGATCCCCTCCAGTGACACGCCTTCCTGGGACAGCCGCTGCACTTCCCGCAGCATGTTCACGTCACGCTGGGAGTAGCGCCGGGACTTTCCGGGGGCACGGCTGGGTTTGACGATGCCCAGCCTGTCGTACTGCCTCAGCGTCTGCGGGTGCATGTCCGCCAGCTCGGCCGCCACCGAAATCACGAAGATCGGCTGGTCAGCATTGATGTCCACGCCTCACCTCCGTGCCTAGAGCCGGGCCTTGGCTGCCAGGCCCTCGCGAACATCCGCCGACGACGTTGCCTCGGCGAACGCCTTGACCGCAGCCTCGGCTTCCTTGTTGAGGTTCTTGGGAACCGCGACGTCGATGGTCACCAGCAGGTCGCCGGTGGCCTTGGAGGTCTTGACGCCTTTGCCCTTCACCCGGAGGGTGCGGCCGGACGGCGTGCCCGCCGGAACACGCACCTTGACCTTGTCGCCGTCGATCGTGGGAACCTCGATGTCCGCACCCAAAGCAGCCTCCGGGAAGGTGACGGGGACATGGATCCTGAGATTGTCGCCGTCGCGCGTGTAGAACTGGTGCGGCTGGACAGCGACGGTCACCACCAGGTCACCGTTACCGGCAGCACCGGGCTGGCCCTTGCCGCGCACACGGACCTTCTGGCCGTCCTTGATGCCGGCGGGAACCCGGACATCGATCACTTCGCCGCTGGGTTCACGCAGGCCGATGGTGGTGCCGCGGATGGAACCGGCAAAGGAAATGCTGGTGGAAGCGGTCCGGTCGGCACCCTTCTGCGGGGTGCGCTGGAACCCGGGGGCTCCGCCGAAGCCGCCAAAGAGGTCCGCGAACTCGGGCGGAATACCACCCGCGGAGGGGTTGAACCCGCCGGCGTGGCGTCCGGTGTTGCCGGTGAACAGGCCGCCGAACATGTCCTCGAACCCGCCGTTCGTGGCGCCCGCGCCGCCCGGGGCAAACCGTGCCCCGCTGCCCATGGCCCGGATGGCGTCATACTGCTGGCGCTCGTCCGGATCCGAAAGCACCGAATAAGCCTCGGAGATGTCCTTGAACTTCTTCTCGGAAGCAGAGTTCCCCGCATTTGTATCAGGGTGGTGCTGCCGCGCAAGCTTCCGGTAGGCCTTCTTGATGTCGGCGTCGGAAGCGTCCTTGGCAACACCAAGGATCTTGTAAAAGTCCTTGTCCACCCAATCCTGGCTAGCCAATGGCGTTTCCTTTCAAAGTCTTCTAACTAACAGCTCTCCGCGGTACAGGGGCCCGGACCGCGCTCCGCTGGGTAGGGGGCCGTGCCCGCTCCGCGGTGCCCGCCACGCCGCGGCCCCCTACCCAGCTGCGCTTCGCTTGGTCCCACCTTAGGCGAGACAACCGCTGAGCGACGGACGGATAAGGGGCCCGGGAGTGGCTGTAAGGATCTGGCCGAGGGCCCCGACACGAGCTTGCGAGTGTTGGGAGGCCAGATCCGCTGCCGGAGCTGGGTGGCTGGGGATCGCAGATCCTCAGCCACCCAGCGTAGGGGCGGGGCCCCTTATCCGTCCGGCGCAGGTGAGAAGCCGACTAAGCCGGGACCGCCACGATGACCTGGGCTGCGCGGAGGACGCGGTCGCCTGACTTGTAGCCTGAGCGGAGCACCTGGCTGACGGTGTCAACCTCGATGTCCTCGCCGGGCTGCTGGATCAGGGCCTCGTGGATCGTGGGATCGAACTCCACGCCGGTCTCATCGATGCGTACCAGGCCGTAGGTCTTCAGCGCGTTCTCCAGTTTGGTGGCGATCGCGGCGAAGGGACCGTCGGTGAGGTCGCCGTGCTGCCGGGCGGCGTCGACGTCGTCCAGGACCGGGAGCAGGGAGTTCAGGACGCCGATGACGGCCATTTCCCCTGCCACGGCGCGGTCGCGTTCAACGCGCTTGCGGTAGTTGACGTACTCAGCCTGGAGGCGGAGCAGGTCGTTGCGCAGCTCGGCTGCCTCGGCGTTGCCGCCGGACCCTGCGGGCGCACCCTGGGCCACGGATTCCTCGGCCGGCACGTCCACGCCGTTGAGAATCTCCTCGGCCTGGGCCAGCGCGTCGCCGTCGGAATCTGCTGCCCCGGCCTGGGAACCGGCCCCGGGGGCGGACTGGCCGCCCTCCGGGTGCCGGGCCTGCCCGGTCACCGGGTCAACCTTGCGGTTGTCCCGGATGACCGGCTCCTGGCCGTTGCCCTGCGTGTTCTGCTGGCTTGCGGATGTGTTGTGCTCTTCCTCGTTACCGTGGTGCGGCATGGGTTACTTCTTCGCTTCGTCTTCGTCGATGATCTCGGCGTCGACGATGTCTTCGTCGGAGGAACCTGCCGAAGCACCGGGGGCACCCTCGGCACCTGCAGCGCCTGCGCCGTCCGGCGAACCGGGCTGGGCGTAGATGGCTTCGCCGAGCTTGGTCTGGGAAGCCTGCAGCTTCTCGAACGCGGACTTCACGGCGGCGTCGTCGGTGCCTTCGAGGGCCTTCTTGAGGCTGTCGACGTCGCCCTGGACCTCGGTCTTGACCTCTTCGGGCAGCTTGTCCGCGTTGTCGGCGATCAGCTTGTCCACCGAGTAGGCGAGCTGTTCGGCGGTGTTGCGGGTGTCGGTTGCCTCGCGGCGGGCCTTGTCCTCGGCTGCGTGCTCCTCGGCGTCACGGACCATGCGGTCAATGTCTTCCTTGGAGAGGCTGGAGCCACCGGTGATGGTCATCGACTGTTCCTTGCCGGTGCCCTTGTCCTTCGCCGAGACGTGGACGATGCCGTTGGCGTCGATGTCGAAGGTGACCTCGATCTGCGGGATGCCGCGCGGGGCCGGGGCGATGCCGGTCAGCTCGAACGTGCCCAGCGGCTTGTTGTCCCGGGTGAACTCGCGCTCGCCCTGGAAGACCTGGATGGCCACAGACGGCTGGTTGTCATCCGCCGTGGTGAAGGTCTCGGACCGCTTGGTGGGGATGGCGGTGTTGCGCTCGATCAGGTGCGTCATCACGCCACCCTTGGTTTCGATGCCGAGGGACAGCGGGGTGACGTCGATCAGGAGGACGTCCTTGCGCTCACCCTTCAGCACACCGGCCTGCAGGGCTGCACCAACGGCCACAACCTCATCCGGGTTCACGCCCTTGTTCGGCTCCTTGCCGCCGGCGAGTTCCTTGACCAGGTCGTACACGGCGGGCATACGGGTGGAGCCACCAACGAGGACGATGTGGTTGATGTCGGAGAGCTTGATGCCGGCTTCCTTGATCACATCGTGGAACGGCTTCTTGGTGCGCTCCAGCAGATCCTTGGTGAGGTCCTGGAACTTGGCGCGGGTCAGCTGCTCGTCCAGGTGGACCGGGCCGTCGGGGGTGACGGACAGGTACTGGAGCGAGACGTTGGTGCTGGTGGAGGAGGAGAGTTCCTTCTTGGCCTGCTCAGCGGCTTCGCGGAGGCGCTGCAGGGCGATCTTGTCCTTGGAGAGGTCGATGCCCTTGACCTTGAGCTGGTTCAACAGGTAGTCAACGACGCGCTGGTCCCAGTCGTCGCCGCCCAGGCGGTTGTCACCGGCGGTGGCGCGGACCTGGATGGTGGAGAAGTTGTCTTCGTCTTTGCCGACTTCGAGCAGGGAGACGTCGAAGGTACCGCCGCCGAGGTCGAAGACCAGGATGAGTTCGTCTTCCTTGCCCTTGTCCAGGCCGTAGGCGAGGGCTGCGGCGGTGGGCTCGTTGACGATGCGCAGGACGTTCAGGCCTGCAATTTCGCCGGCTTCCTTGGTGGCCTGGCGCTCGGCGTCGTTGAAGTAGGCCGGGACGGTGATGACGGCGTCCGTGACCTTTTCACCCAGGTAGGACTCGGCGTCGTTCTTCAGCTTCATGAGGATACGCGCGGAGATTTCCTGCGGGGTGTACTTCTTGGCGTCGATGTCCACCTTCCAGTCGGTGCCCATGTGGCGCTTGACCGATGCGATGGTGCGCTCGATGTTGTTGACGGCCTGGCGCTTGGCGATCTCGCCAACCAGGACCTCGCCGGACTTGGAGAATGCAACGACCGACGGCGTGGTGCGGCCACCCTCGGCGTTGGCAATAACGGTGGGCTCGCCACCTTCGAGAACGGAGACGACGGAGTTGGTGGTTCCGAGGTCAATACCTACTGCACGTGACATGTGTTGCTTCCTTCTTTCCTTGGAAACTGGTTGGCGCCCTAAGCATTGAGCGTTCTGCACTCAACTTTACTCAGGGCGCCAGCGATGTCAATTCAAAGTTGAGTGTGGTCGGCTCAACTTTGGAGACCATGTCAGGCTTTTAGCTCGATAATCCTTTGATTCCGGGCTTTCGTGCGCAGGATTACGACGGCGACCCAGGGTTTCGCCTTAGGAGAACGTAACGCCGGGCTGCTTAGCGCTCCGTATCCCGGTCGCCATGGAGCGGGCCGCGCTCTTCCGCCGTCGTTTGAACCTGGCGATCGGTGAGTCCTTCACGGATGGACTCCTCCGTGCGGCGGCCCGCAGTGCCGGCATCGCCGTAGTCGCCTTCCTCGTACTCGCCGTCAGCAACGTCGCGTTCGGCAGCGCCGCGTTCGGGCTCGTTGTTCGTGCCGGAGCCGCCGTAGTCGCCGTCCACGTACTGCCCGCCCTCTCCCGCGCCAGCAGCAGGAGTCGAGACTGTTCCGGCAGCGCCGTAATCGCCCTCCGGATATTGCTCACCCAGTTCCCCGGCCGGCCTTTCCACGGCCCCGGCGTCGCCGTAGTCGCCGTCCACGTACTGCCCGCCTTCCCCTTCAAGTCCGGGGGCGCTGCTGCCCTTGCGGGGCTCCTCGGCTGCAACTTCAGGGTTCTCAGTCATGGTGCATCTCTCCTTCGAGGCTCCGCGTCCATGCGGGCGCACTGGCAGTCTATCGACGGCCCGGGCGCATCAACAGGGCTTCGCCGGCACTTATCGGGAGGCCCGGACCGGCAGTCCGGCGACGCCTGCCAGCACGGCGAGGTGATGGTCGAAGAGCTCCGCAGGAGCCCTGAACGTGTCCGGCCCGTACTGGTTGAACACCTCAAAACTGACCGCGCCGGAGAGGGAGCTCCACACCAGGACACCCCGCGCCACGAGCTCCTCTGGGAGGTCCAGGCCGTACTCCGAACGGATGGCGGCCAGGTCGGCGGCCAGGGTTGGCGGCAGCTGCGGGGAGCCTTCGGCCGGAAGTGACAACTGGCCGGCCCGGGAAGCCGCGTCCAGGATCCCGATGAGGCTGACGATGACCCTTGTGCCGGGACCCGTGGTGCGCTCGGCAGGGGCGCTGTAGCCGGGAACGGGGCTGCCGAAAAGGAGCGCGTAGCTGGCGGGCTCGCGCACGGCCCATTCCCGGACAGCCCTGCCCAGCGCCAGGAAGCGGGCACCATGGTCACCTTCCGGAGCCTGGGCGACGGCGGCGTCCACTTCGTCCCCGAGCTCGCCGAAGGCGTCGATCAGCAACAGGGTCAGCAGCTCATCGCGGCTCTCCACGTAACGGTAGACGGCGGAGGACACCACCCCCAGGTCCCTCGCCACCGCCCGCAGGGAGAGCGCGGCCGCACCATGAGTGGCGAGGTGCTGCCGGCCCAGGCGGACAATGTCCACGATGGTCTGCGCCCTTGCCCGCTGCCGGGGCGTGAGCGGGCGGTCAAGGCCGGCGGCTGTTTCCTGGGCTTCAGTCACCGGTCCAGCATGCCACAATGGAGAGCGCGGGAATCAAAAGAGAGCACCGCTCTTGACTTTGGCCAAGACTCGGCCCCATGCTGTTTCTGAGAGCACTGCTCTCGGAAACTGGAACGAGGAGGACAAGTGGCAGATGTGCATGTAGTGACGGGAGCTGGACCGGTGGGATGGACGGTGGCCGAACAGCTGGCAGACCTGGGGCGGCGGGTGCGCGTCCTGACTCGTTCGGGCAGCGGACCCCGGCACCCGCTCATCGAACGCATTGCCGGGGATGCAAAGGATCCGGACATTCTGCGCACTGCCCTTGCCGGCGCCGAGGCCGTCTTCCACTGCATCCACGGGTCGGCCTACACCGCCTCGGCATGGCAGTCCGAACTGCCCGCCGCCGAGCAGGCAGTCCTGGCCGCCGCGCAGGAAGCAGGCGCCGTCGTTGTATTCCCCGAAAGCCTCTACTCCTACTCCCAGCCGGACCGCGTGATGACGGAAGACAGTCCCCGCGTTGCTGGCGGCGGCAAGCGCGGCGTGCGGACTGAATTGCTTCGGGCCCGTGCGGCCGCAGCCGCTCCTGCCGTGAGCGTGGTGGCGGGCGACTTCTTTGGGCCCCGCGTCCGGATGGCGCACGGCGGCGAGCGCATGGTGGTGCCGATCCTGGCAGGGAAGAACGTCAGCGTCATCGGCAGCTCCCGCCAGCCGCACTCGTTCACGTACGTCCCTGACCTGGCCAGGGCAATGATCGCCGCGGCAGACAGGCCCTCCGCCTGGAAAACCGTGTGGCACGCACCCACAGGCCCGGCGCTCACCCAGACGGAACTTGCCCACGCCTTCGCCGCAGCGGCGGGACGGCCAGCTCCCAAAGTGCATGTCCTGCCTGGCTGGACGTTCCGGACGGCAGGCCTTGTCTCAGCCGGTGCCCGAGAACTGGCCGAGATGCTGTACCAGTTCGAGCGGCCGTTCATCATGGACTCGGCCGCGTCGCAGGCAGCCCTGGACGTCAGCCCCACCCCGCTGGAAACGGCTGCTGCCGCCACCGTGGACTGGTGGCGGCAGCAGGGGTAGTGCTCCGGGCGGCGAGGGGCCCAGTGTTAGCGGCTGGGAACCTCTTCCAGGGGTTCGACGCCGGGCTCCCGCGGCCGTGCAGCGCTCGGGCCGTCCGTGCGTCCCAGCTTGCTGGGCCACCAGATCTTCGGTCCGATGTCGTAGGCCAGGGCCGGCACCAGCAGCGAGCGCACCAGGACGGTGTCCAGCAGCACACCGAACGCCACAATGAACGCCAGCTGGACCAGGAACATGATGGGAATGACGCCCAGCGCCGCGAACGTGGCGGCGAGCACCACGCCTGCGGAGGTGATGACACCGCCGGTCACCACCAGGCCGCGGAGGATGCCGGGCCGGGTGCCGTGCTTAAGGGATTCCTCCCGGACCCGGCTCATCAGGAAGATGTTGTAGTCCACGCCCAGGGCCACCAGAAACACGAAGCCGAACAGCGGCACTGTGGCATCGGCGCCGGGGAAGCCAAAGATGTTGTTGAAGACGAAGGCCGACACGCCAAGCGCCGCCGCGTAGGAAAGCACCACGGAGAGCACCAGCAGGACCGGCGCCACGATGGAGCGCAGCAGCAGCATCAGGATGAAGAGGATCACCACCAGGACCACGGGGATGATGACCACCAGGTCATGCTGGGCGGTGGTGTTGGTGTCGAGCGCGGTGGCGGTGACGCCGCCCACCAGGGCGCCGGGGTCGACAGCCTTCACCTCGGTGCGCAGGGCCTTGACGGTTTCCTCCGCCTCCAGCGAGTCGGCCGCATCGTTGAGGGTGGCGTTGATGATCACCCTTCCGTCCCGGACGTCCGGGGCGCTGGGAGCTCCGGGGGCTCCGGTGATGGGCACACTGCCCGGGCCCAGCAGGTAAGCCTCGCCCACGCCGTCGTCCGCTTTCACGCGGTCCAGCACCTCGGCCGCCTTGGCCTGGTCGGCAATGACGACGGCGGGGCTGCCGCTGCCGGCGTCGAAGTGGCGGGCCAACGCGTCCTGGCCGTCAACGGCGTTGGAGGCGGTGAGGATGACGTCGGTCTGCGGCACGCCGTTGGCCTTGAGCTGGAACAGGCCGCCTGCCGCAACCAGCAGCAGGAGGACCGAGGCCACCCAGACGGTCCGGGGCCGCCGTGCCACCAGCGAACCGGTGGCACGCCACAGCCCCTTCTGGCCTTCCAGACCCGTGACCAGCTCGGGTTCACGCTGGTCTGCGGGGAGGAGTTTGGGGCGGAACGGCCAGAAGGCGGCACGGCCCAGCAGTGCCATCAGCGCGGGCAGCAGGGTCAGCGCGGCGAACAGGGCGCACAGGATGCCTGCGGCAGCCACGGGGCCCAGGGCCTTGTTGGAGTTCAGGTCGGAGAAGAGCAGGCACAGCAGCGCAATGATCACGGTGGCGCCGGAGGCCAGGATGGGCTCGAAGGAGGCCTTCCATGCGGTGAGGACGGCGGCCGTGCGGTTGGTGGTGTGGGTGAGCGCTTCCCGGAAGCGTGCCACGAACAGCAGGGCGTAGTCCGTGGCCGCGCCGATCACCAGGATGGAGAGGATGCCCTGGCTTTGGCCGTTGAGTTGGATCCAGCCGGCCTTGGCCATGCCGAACACCAGCAGGATTGCCGCGCACAGGGCAAACACGGATGTCAGCAGCACCATGATGGGCAGCAGGAGGGACCGGTAGACGATGAGGAGGATCACGAACACGGCGGACAGGGCAACCAGCAGGAGGATGCCGTCAATGCCGCCGAAGGCTGCGGTGAGGTCGGCTGCGAGGCCGGCTGGGCCGGTCACGAATGTCTGCGTGCCCTCCGGTGCTGCTTCCGTCACCGTTTCGCGGAGTTCCTTGGCCGCGTCCTTGACCTCAACCGAGGACCCGACCGGGACCACGAACTGGACTGCCTTGGCGTCCTTGGATGGAATCGGGCCAATCACCGTGCTGCCCAGCTTGAGCTCTTCAAGGCTGGCCTTGAGCGTGGCCAGTTCCCCCAGTTGCGCGGGCGTGAAAGCCTCGTTCTTCTCGATGACAATGATGCCCGGAACCTCGTCCGAGTCACGGAACTTTGCCTGCCAGTCCTGGGCCTCGGTGGCCTCGGCGCTGGCGGGCAGGAACGACGCCTGGTCGTTGGAGGACACCTCCTCCAGCCGGCCGAATGTGGGGCCGCCAACCCCGGCCAGTCCCAGCCAGGTCAGCACCAGGATGACGGGGACCAGCCAGCGCAGCCAGAAAGGGACTCGCTCCTTGGCAACTTTTGTGCGGTTCATGGCGCCTTCCATCAATAAGCGGGTGGAGTAGTATTTGTTCCAGCATAGATTATCTCCATGATAGACATAAGTGGCTGCCAAGCTTTTTTCAGCTGCTGAAGACGCAAGCGGACCTGCAGTAATATCCGTCAGTACGGCCGGACAGAAACGTTCGCGTGGAACAAGGAATGCAGGGAGGTGGACATGGCAGGGAAAACTTCGCCTGATGCGGCCCCGGGTCCGCTCGCCGGCGCGCCCGGAGGTCCCCCTCACCCACTGCTGCGCCTTCTGCAGGAGTTCACCATGGAGGCCAACCGCTACGTGGATGTTGCCGGCGGCCGGAAGGACATGCACCGCACTGACATGAATGCCCTGGCCGTCATCATGCGCCACACGGCAGCCGGCAGCGTGGTGACGCCCGGGGTCCTGCGTAAGGAGCTGAACCTGAGTTCCCCGGCCACCACCGCCCTGATCGACCGGCTGGACAAGTCGGGGCACATCGTGCGCGAACGGAACAGCGCGGACCGGCGGCAGGTCCAACTGAAGATGACTCCCAAGGCGTTCCGGGAGGGCGGGGCCGTCTTCGCTCCCCTGGCGCAGCATATGGGCAGCGCCATGGCCGCCTTCTCGGAAGAGGAGCTGGAAACCGTCACGCGCTTCATGACGGCGATGGTGGAAGCCACGGTGGCGGCAAGGACAGAGTCCGGGTAACCGCAAGCTGGCCGTGGTTGGGGGTAGCGTTTGGTTATGAGTGCGCAGCAGCCTGAAGACGACGTTTACACGCACGGCCACCACGAATCCGTGGTCCGCGCCCATGCCGCCAGGACCGCCGAAAATTCCGCGGCGTTCGTCCTTCCGCACCTCACTCCCGGCTCGACACTGCTGGACGTCGGCTGCGGCCCCGGCACCATCACCTGCGACTTTGCCGCCTTGGTGAGTCCTGGGAAGGTCACAGGCCTGGACCGCTCGCCGGACATCATTGCCCAGGCGCAAGCCCTCGCCGTCGAGCGGGAAGTACCCAACGTGGAATTCGTAGCCGGCAACATCTACGATCTCGACTTTGCGGACGAAACGTTCGACGTCGTCCACGCCCATCAGGTGCTCCAGCACCTGACCGACCCCGTTGAGGCGCTGCGTGAAATGCGGCGCGTCGCCAAGCCGGGCGGCATCGTGGCAGTGCGCGACGCCGACTTCCACGGCATGAGCTGGTACCCCGCCGTCCCTGAGCTGGACGAGTGGATGGACCTCTACCAGCGCATTGCACGCCGGAACGGAGCGGAGCCCGATGCCGGGCGGCGATTGGTCAGCTGGGCTCAGGCGGCGGGATTCACCGACGTTGCCCCCAGCAGCAGCAACTGGCTTTATGCCACGGCCCAACAGCGCCGCTGGCAGGCGCGCGTCTGGGGTGAGCGGGTGCTGCACTCGGCCTTCGCGGAACAGGCGCTGGAGTACGGATTCGCGAACCCGGCAGACCTTGCCAGGATTTCTGCCGGCTGGCACCGCTGGGGCTCCACCGACGACGGCTGGTTCCTGATCCCGAACGGGGAGGTCATCGCCAGGGCCTAGGATCGTCGTTATCCACATGGCTCCTCCACGGCCGCCCGCCGCCGCGTCGCCGCGTCGCCGGGAATAGCCTCGAGTGATGACGTACTACAGCGAGAACGAATACTGGGCGGAACCTTATGCGGTGGAGGTTGACCAAGTAGAGTTGGTCAACATGGGGCAGTACAACGTCCAGGAAGCCAAGACCCGCCTATCCGAGCTGCTGAACCTCGTCGAACGCGGTGAGGACGTGGTCATCGCCAAGGCCGGCAGGCCGGTAGCGCGGCTGGTGAAGATAGAGCGCCCCTACAAGCGGGAACTGGGTTTCCTTGGCCCCCTCCACATCCCATACGACTTCTATGAGCCGTGGACTGACGAGGAGATGGGAATCGTCGAGTGATGCAGCTGCTGCTGGACACCCACGTCTTCCTGTGGTCCATCGCTGAACCGAAGAAACTCTCGGCGAAAGCCAGAAATGCGATCATCAAACTTGAAAACCACGTCTACGTCTCGCCCGTAACCGCGTATGAACTGTCGTACAAGCACCGCCAGGGAAAGCTGCCTTCCGGCGCGGCGATCGTAACGAGCTTTGGGCGCCAAATCGCCCATCTCTACGCCTCCGAGCTCGGAATCAGCGCATCCCATGCACTTGCCGCAGGACAGCTCGAATGGGACCACAGAGACCCCTTTGACCGGCTGCTGGCGGCGCAGGCCATGGTGGAGGGGTTCACACTTGTCACTGCCGACCAAAACCTCCAGGCCTTCGAACCGGTGACCACTTTGTGGTGAAGGCCGGCGCCTGGACCGGGCCGAGTAAGATTGATCAGTGCAATTCTCTCTCTGGCTGGCCCTGGCGGGCGCAGGCGCCCTGATCAGCTTCACCCCGGGTGCCGGGGCCATCAACACCATGAGCAACTCGCTGAACGCGGGCTTCCGCCGCTCCATCTGGGGAATCCTTGGCCAGCAGGCAGCGCTGGTGGTGCACGTGCTGATCGTGGCCCTGGGTGTTGGCGTCCTGGTGGCCAGTTCACCCCTTGCCTTCAACGTGATCCGCTATGCCGGCGCCGCCTACCTGGTGTACCTGGGCGTCCGCCAGTTCCTGAGCAAGCCCACGGTGGCCCAGGAGCAGGCCGCCACCCTCCGCAACGAACCCGCCTGGTCCATCTTCCGGCGCGGTTTCTGGGTTAACCTCCTGAACCCGAAGGCGATCGTGTTCTTCCTCGCCTTCACCCCCCAGTTCATCCGGCCCGATCAACCGCTGTTCACCCAGTACGCCGTGCTGACGGCCACCATTGTTGTCATCGACATCCTGGTGATGTGGTTTTTCTTTGCGGCAGCCGCGAGGTCATTTCAACGGTTCACCAACACAGAGCGTGGCCAAAGGGTCCTCAGCAGGGTGTTCGGCGTGCTGTTCGTGGCCGTGGGTATCCTGCTGGCCCTGATCCACTGAAAGAGGCGCTTCCCAAAGAGGGCACCAACGTGACCCGTACCCATTCCGGGGTTAGTAATGCATCTTTACAAAGCCGTAAACCATTGTGAACACGCGGCTAGCCAAGAGTGATCGGAAGCGCGCATGCTTAGGGGCATGAACTCAGCGTCGAGCGCATATCGCGTCATCACCGTCTGCACGGGCAACATCTGCCGGTCCCCCATGGCCGAGCTTATGCTCAAGGCAGCGCTTGAACGCGAGGGCCTTGACCGCCTGGTGGAGGTCGATTCGGCTGGCATCACTGGTTACGAGGCAGGCCGCCCCATCGATCCCCGCGCCGCCCGCCGGCTCGCCGCAACCCAACTCACCTCCGAAGACCACGTGGCCCGGGAGTGGGAGCCCGGCTGGTTCCGCGAGCGCGACCTGATCCTGGCCCTGGACATCGACCACTACGCCTGGCTCAGCGAGGCGGCGCCGGACCAGGAATCCCTGGACAAGATCCGGATGCTCCGCAGTTTCGATCCCGGCATGGCGGAGCGCGACCGGCTGGACCAGGGCATCGAGGACCCCTGGTACGGCGGTCATGCGGATTTCGACGCCGTCTGGCACCAGATCCACGCGGCCCTGCCGGGACTGGTCCAGCACATCAAGTCCGCAGTCCTGCAAAACACCCAGCTTCAGCCGCACTAGCCGCAGCGAAACCAATCGGCATAGGCCCCAAGCGAACGCCCCGCTGGAAACGGTACGCTCTAGTCCATGAGCCTAGCCCCCGTCATTATCGCCGTCGACGGGCGCTCCGGCGCAGGGAAGACCACCCTCGCCGTCGAGCTGGCGGCCCGGCTCCGCGCCCACCACAAGGTCTCGCTGTTCCACCTTGAGGACATTTACCCTGGCTGGGACGGCTTGGCTGCCGGCGTCGAACGTTATGTCTCCACAGTCCTCACCCCGCTGAGCCGAGGCCAGGCGGCCTCGTGGACCAGTTGGGACTGGGAGAACCACTACGACGGCGACGCCCGGGTGACGCTTCCGGCGGAGATCGTCATTGTGGAGGGGGTAGGGGCCGCCGCGGAGGCGGCCCGTCCCATGCTGGACGCCGTGATCTGGACGGAATCCCCTGACGATGACCGGCGGACCCGGGCACTGGACCGCGACGGTGCAACGTATGAACCGTACTGGGACCTGTGGGCCGCCCAGGAGGAGGAATGGCTGGGCCGCGATAACGTGCCCGGCCACGCGGACCTTCGCGTCCTGAACCTCGCCGATGGCGCAGCCCCGACGGAGATTTTGCAGCTGCTCCCCTACCTCCCCGCCCTGGCTCCGGTCCTCGCCCCCGAACTGTCGGCCCGCCGCGGCCTCCGTCTTCGGGCCGAACGCATGGAGGCCGTCCCGGATGCACCGGCCCTGTTCCACTCACTGTATGGCCGCTCCGGCAATGCCGTGTGGCTGGACTCCTCCAACGCGGGCACGGAGCCTGGCGCTGCGGATCCCGCGCCGCGGACTGCCGGCGGGCGCAGCCGGTTCAGCATCATGGCTGACGACGCCGGCACGTTCGGGCAGTGCGTCACGCACCACGGGGGTGTGAGCCGGATCAGCGCAGGCTCGTCCACCGCCAGCGTTCCCGGCCCCTTCTTCCGCTGGCTGGACACGGTCTGGGGCCGCCGCGCGGTGCGGACCCCGGAGGGCTACCCCGCCGAATTCACCCTTGGCTGGCTGGGCTGCCTGGGGTACGAACTCAAACGTGAGACCGGGGGCGGCGACCTTTCCGCACCCACCCCGGACGCCGCTTTGATCTTCGCGGGCAGGGCCGTGGTCCTGGATCATGCCGATGGTACCGCCTGGCTCCTGGCACTCGAGGCACCGGACGCCGGCGAGTGGCTGGCGCATGCCCGGGCAGCCGTGGAAGCCGCGGTGGAGCCGACGGCACAAGCCGGCGGCAGCCCCTGCGTCGTACCCCCTGCGCCGCCCGCTTTCCGCAGCCGGGACACGGGCGTGCGGTACCGGGAGAAGGTCACCGCCGCCCAGCACCAAATCGCCCAAGGAAATACCTACGAGGTGTGCCTGACCACCACGCTCGAAGCCAGGGTCCCGGCCGGCTCCCTGGATCCGTGGGCCACGTACCTGGCGCTCCGCCGCAGGAACCCGGCTCCCTTCGCGAGCTACCTCCGGTTGGGAGACCTTGCCGTGGCCAGCACCTCGCCGGAGCGGTTCCTCAGGATAGGGTCCGACGGCGGCATGCGCGCTGAGCCGATCAAGGGCACCCGTCGCCGGGCTGCTGACCCGCAGGAGGACAGCCGGCTGCGCACGGACCTGGCCACTTCCCTGAAGGACCGGGCCGAGAACATCATGATCGTGGACTTGCTGCGCAACGACCTCAGCCACTTTGCCATCCCAGGCTCCGTCACTGTCAGCCGCCTCTGCGCCATCGAGAGCTACGCCACCGTCCACCAGATGGTCAGCACCATCGACGCGCACCTCCTCCCCGGAGCGCCGCGGGCAGAGGCGGTGGCAGCCTGCTTCCCTGCCGGCTCCATGACCGGCGCCCCCAAGATCAGCACCATGGCCATCCTCGACCAGCTGGAGGCAGGGCCCAGGGGCCTCTATTCGGGAGCCATCGGCTACTTCTCGCTGAACGCGGCGGCGGACCTCGCCGTCGCCATCCGGACCCTGGTGATCAGTGCGGCCGGCGACGGAACCGCGGAACTCTCACTCGGCGTCGGCGGTGCCATCACCTCTGATTCCGATCCCGACGACGAGTATGAAGAGATCCGGACCAAGGCCTATGGGGTCCTTTCCACGCTGGGTGCGGAGTTTCCGGACAACTGAGACGTTTCACCACTCTTAGGAAAGCGGTTTAGGAGGACGCCGCCGCGGGTAGGGAGCTGAGCGTCAGCTGAACCGCTCAAGCAATGCGGCGGGATACCCAAGTGCCCACACGAGTGAGGTTTGCCGCGTGACGGACCCTTCCCATCCCCGCAACACCAGCAAGCAGGCACCACGGAGCGTCAAGTACATCCTCATGCTGGGCGCCCTGGCCGCCCTTCCTGCCATCACCACGGACATGTACCTGCCCTCGCTGCCTGCTGTGGAAGCCGATCTCCACACCACCCAGACCGCCGCCCAACTGACACTGTCCGGAACCCTGGTGGGAGCCGGCGTCGGCCAGCTGGTGATCGGCCCGTTCTCGGACCGGTTCGGCCGAAGGCTGCCGCTGGTCATCGGGATCTCGCTGCACGTGGCCATCTCGCTGCTGTGCTCCCTGACGCCGAACATCGAAACCCTGACCGGGCTGCGCGTGCTTCAGGGCTTCTTCAACGCGGCCGCCGCCGTGGTGGCGCTCGCCGTCATCCGCGACCGCTTCGTTGGTTCCGCCGCTGCCCAGCTGCTCTCCCGCCTGATGCTGGTGATTGGCGTGGCGCCGCTCCTGGCGCCCACTGTGGGCCAGGCGATCGCCGGTGCCTGGAACTGGCGGGCGGTCTTCTACGCACTGGCGCTGATCGGGGTGGTCCTGGTGGCAATCGTCTGGCGGTTCATGCCGGAGACGCTGCCGGAGGACAGCCGCAGTCCGGGTAATCCCAGGCATGTGGCAAACGCGTACTGGTCGCTGCTGCGGGACAGGCATTTCATGGCGCTTGCCGTTATTCCCGGGCTGGGGCTGGCCCTGATCATGAGCTACGTGGTGGGGTCCCCCTTTGTCTTCCAGAACGAATACGGCCTCACCGCCCAGCAGTTCGCCCTGGTCTTTGCCCTTAACGGCGCCGCGCTGGTCCTATCCGCGCAGCTCAACGCCGCCCTGGTCCGGAAGTTCCCGCCGGTCCGCCTCCTGCGCACCGCCCTCCTGGTCCAGTTGTGCCTTGCCCTGGTGCTGCTCGTGGTGGTGGCCACGGGTGCCGGTGGCGCGTTTGGCCTGGTGGCAGCGCTATGGCTGGTCCTGTCAGCCCAGGGAATGGTTCCGGCAAACGCCTCTGTTCTGGCCCTGCACAATTACGGCCATATGGCGGGAACGGCAGCTGCGGTCATCGGCGCCCTGCAGTCGGGGGTGGCCGGCCTGGTGAGTCCCCTGGTGGGGGTCCTGGGCGGAAATTCGCTGTCGATGGCCGGCGTTATGATCGGCAGCTGCGCCCTGGCGGTCATGGTGCTTGCCCTGGGGACTCCCGCCTACCGGAAGGGCGGCTGGGCGGAGCACGCCGGGCGCGACGACGGCCAGCGGGTCAGCGCGGACGAATAGTTGGCTGCGGGGCCGGCTTACTGAACAGTATGTACTGGACCGTACTTACTGAACCGTGGCCGTCAGCCGGGCCACGTTGTCCACATACCGTGCAGCGAGCGGCCTGTTGAGCCAGTCCGCCAGCTTCAGCTCGTGGGAAATGTCCCGGTAGGTGTCCTCCACCGCCCGCATCTTGTTCACGATGTCCTCGCCCAGAAGCATCACCGACACCTCCAGGTTCAGCGAGAACGACCGCATGTCCATGTTGCTGGAGCCCAGGACGGCCACTTCGTCGTCGATGGTGAAGTGCTTGGCGTGCAGCACGAACGGCGCCTTGTACAGGTAGATCCGCACGCCGGCCTCCAGGAGCGCCTCATAATAGGACCGCTGCGCATGGTGGACCAGGAACTGGTCGCCCTTCTCGGACACGAACAGCTCCACGTCCACGCCGCGCTGCGCCGCGGTGGTGATGGCATAGAGCAGTGAATCGTCAGGAACGAAGTAGGGGCTGCAAATGGAGATCCGGTGCTGCGCGGAGTAGATGAGCGTGTTGAAGAGCCGGAGGTTGTTTTCGGTGATGAACCCGGGACCACTGGGCACCACCTGGGCCGTGACGTTGCCGGGTTCGGGGTTCGACGGGAGCTGCAGCTGGTGCTCCAGGGACTCGTCGGTCTCGGTCAGCCAGTCAGTGGCAAAGACGACGTTCAGGGTGGTCACGATGGGGCCGCGGAGGCACGCCATCAGTTCCACCCATTCGCGGCCCGCCTTGCGGTGCCGCGGGTTGTTATAGGAAGGCTCGATCAGGTTCTGCGAGCCCGTGAACGCGACTTCGCCGTCCACCACCAGGATCTTGCGGTGGTTGCGCAGGTCCGGCCGGCGCCACTGGCCGTGGATGGGCAGCAGCGGCAGCATCCGCTTCCACTGGATCTTGCCGGCCTTGAGGCGCTTCAGCAGCTTCCGGTATCCCTTGATGCGCAGCGTTCCGATGTGGTCGAAGAGGAGCCGCACTTCCACGCCGCGTTCGGCGGCCTCCTCAAGGGCGGTGAGCAGGTCGTTGGTGACATGGTCAGAGCTCATGATGTAGAACTCCGCATTGACGAATTTCTTCGCCTTCCGGACGGCGTTCGTCATGTCCAGGATGGAGTCCGGGTAGCCGGGGATGAGCTCAACGGAATTGTTGTCCACCATGGGCAGCGAACCCAGGGTGCGGTTGAGCTCAACGGCGGACTTCACCCACTCCGGGCCCGGATAGTCGCTTTCGGCATCCGCGAGGGCGGTGATGCCGGCCCGCACCCGGTCGTTGACTTGCTGCTGCTGCGCGCGGCGGCGGCTGGAGAGCTGGAAGTTGCCGAACAGCAGGAACAGCACAATGCCCACGAACGGGATGAAGAAGATCCCCAGCAGCCAGGCCATGGCGGTGGTGGGCCGCCTGTTGCCGGGGATGATGCCCAGCGCCAGGACCCTGATGACAAGGTCCGCGAAGCCCAGGAGCACCACAACCCATGTCGGCGCGGTGCCGGCAAGCGAAAAAGGCCACAACACGTCAATAACTCCCGGGGAAATTGGGCTCCCGGAGGACGGTTTCCGCCCGGGGCACTCTGCCCAGCTTATCCGCGGCACCGCACTAAGCTGGTGCCATGAGCTCTCCAGCCCCCGTGGTTCTCGTTTTCCTTGACCCTGCCTACCCCGACGGCAGGGCGGCCGATGCCTCCAAGCCCCAGCTGCTGGTCACGGACCTTGGCGTCACGCGCGGCGACGGCGTCTTCGAAACCATGCTGGCAGTCGGCGGGACGGTACGGAAAATGCAGGCGCACCTGGACCGGCTTGCCGGATCTGCAACTGCGCTGGACCTGGACATCCCGGACCAGGACGCATGGCGGCGTGCCATTGCGGCTGCCGTGGCCCGGCATCGGTCGGAGAACCCGCCGGCAGACCCTTCGGCAGATGAACTGGTGGTCAAACTGGTGGTGACCCGCGGCGTGGAGGGCGCGCCCACCCCCACCGCGTGGGTCCAGGCCTCCCCGGCCGGTGCTGCCGGCCGCCGGCAGCGGGAAACGGGCATCGATGTCATCCTCCTTGACCGGGGCTACGACAGTGACGTGGCCGAACGGGCGCCCTGGCTGCTCCTGGGGGCTAAGACGCTCTCCTATGCCGTCAACATGGCGGCGCTGCGCCACGCGCACAAGCAGGGCGCCGACGACGTCATTTTCACGTCATCTGATGGTCGCGTCCTGGAAGGGCCCACGTCCACAGTGCTGCTGGCGCATGTGGAAAAGTCCGACGACGGCACAACAGTCAAGCGCCTCATCACGCCGCAGCTGGACAGCGGCATCCTGCCCGGAACCTCCCAGGGTGCGCTCTTCGCTGCAGCCAAGGCGGCAGGCTGGGAACTGGGCTATGGCCCGCTGGAGCCCCGCGACCTCCTGGACGCGGACGCGGTCTGGCTGATCTCCAGCGTCCGGCTGCTGGCACCCGTGAACCGGATCGATGGCAAGGAGATCGGCACTCCGTCTGTCCAAAAGGAACTGACCACTGAATTGAACGGGCTCTTCGCCGGGATTCGTTAGGCCCCGACAGGCCGCGGCCGGCCCTTTTCCCCTCCTTGCATCACCCGTAAGGTGTGCACCATGGACTCGCAAAAGCTGCCGATCGAAAACCTGTCCTTTGACGACTGCTGGGATCTCCTTGCCAATGACATCGTGGGCAGGTTGGCCATTGTTGTGGACGGACATCCGGAGATCTTTCCCGTGAATTACGTTGTCCACCTGCGCAGCATCCTGTTCCGCACGGCACCCGGGTCCAAGCTCTGGGGCGCCAGGATGGAGCGGCCCGCCGCACTGGAAATCGACGGCTACGATCCCGCCACCGAACTGGCCTGGAGCGTGGTGGTGCGGGGCGATACCGAGATCGTCGAGGACCAGGCCGTCAAGGATGCCGTGGACGGCCTGGGCCTGGAGCCCTGGCAGCCGGGCGAAAAGGCAAATTACGTCAGGTTGAACGCCAAGGCACTGACCGGGCGCAGGTTCCAGGTGAACCGGCCGGACATCTGGAACACCCGCGCGCAGGACCGGCGCCGGGCGTCATTCGAATAGCGCCACTGCCATAACCCGCGCCTTTGGCACGGAGGCTGCTGTCACGCGCTGGAAGCTGCCACCTGCCGCGAGAGCTGCGTTTCCAGCCCGGACAGCAGGATGGTGAGTCCCTGGTCAAGCTCCCTGGCGCCGTCGTACTCTGCCAATGCCGGCGCCAGGGCACGGAGCCGGGGGAATTCCTTGGCGGGCAGGCGGTGGAGACCCAGGCGCAGCAGTACCTCGTTCTCTTCCGGGTCCACCACGTACTCCTGCAGTTCGTTCAGGATGTGCCCGTAGAGGAAGCCGTAGTAGGCGCGGTAGACATGGAGCGCATCCGCCGGTTCGAATCCTGCCGCCGCCAGCAGGGTCAGGATCTGCTCCAGCGGCCGCAGCGTGCCCAGCGGGCGCAGCCCCAACGGCGTGGACAGCGGCCGGGTCACCAGCAGGGGGACAACGTTGGGATGCTCGAGCGCCAGCATCCGCAGATCATGGGCGATGTTCCGCAGCTGGGCCTTCCAGTCCGGGTCCTCGGGATGCACCGGGAGCTGGTCAAGGACCAGCTCCGAAACCCCGTCCAGGAGCGCAGCCCGGTTCTCGGCATAGCGGTAGAGGCTCATGGGGTCCCGGCCAAGCTCCTGCCCCAGGCGCCGCATGGTCAACGCGTCGAGCCCTTCTGCATCAACCAGCTCGAGGGCCTTGGCCAGCACGGTTTCCCTGCTCAACCTTGCCTTGACAGGTGTGCGGCCTGAAGCACGCGGGGCATCCATGGCATTGTCCTAGCTGTGGGGGTGGTGTCCCGAATAAATCGAGACGGTTGCATCACTTGTAGTCTACTAGTACAGTCTACAGCGTAGACAGGCGCTGACAACGCTGAGGCCCACTGCATTTCAGGGGGACTCAACCTATAAATCCGATGGCCACGTGCAGGACATTGGTTTTGCTGCTGTAGCCGAACGGCGGCGCCGAGCACTTAGCGAAGGGGAGCCATCATGGCACATTCGCAGTTCGATCTCTTTCTCAACGAAGCCACCTACCCCGACCACGCCTCAGGTTCCAGCCTGGACCGTGACCGCCTCTACGGGCTGTACACCAGCTGGTGCTTCATCAACCAGCAGTCGCCCGGCACCGAGGACAGCTTCTGGTCAGCCATGAAGCACCGGATTTCGCCCCGCCGCAACGGCCTTCGCATGAAGGGTCCTGCCGCTGCGGACTACATCCTTACCAGCTACCCCGGACTGGTCTGAGCCCTCCCGGTTTTAGCACAAGGCCACCGGACAACCAGTGGTACCTGATTAAATGCTGTGGCACACCGTGCCGCAGCATTTTTCATGCCCGCCCTGGCTGGCAACAGGGCGGCAGCCCGGGCTGGGCCGGCGCTAGGTAGGGATGATCCGGAACAGGAACCTGGTGCGGACCATCATCCAGAGCAGCGCCAGGACCACGGCGTAGGCGGCGGTGTTCAGGAAGATGCTTTGCTGCTGCAGCGCCGGAATATTGGCCACGACGGCGATCAGCACCACGTGCATGATGAACACGTAAAGCGTGGCCCGGCCCAGCGGAACCAGGAACCAGCCCAGGAGCCGCTCCACCGGTTTCCAGTAGGCGCTGAGGAACGCGTAGGACGCCACCACCAGGACCAGGACGTTGAGCAGGCGGCCCGGGGCCAGGTATGTGCGGGAGAAGAAGGCGTCGTACATGGCCCGGTAGGAGGCGTCCGGCAGGAGCGCCAGGCGGACATCGTAGCTGTTGGCCAGGTACGGGTTGCCCCAGGACAGGAAGGCCAGTGCGAACGCGGCCGCGGTGCAGGCCACCACTATCACGGCGTGCGTGGACAGCCACGCCGTGATGCGGCGCCGGTGGTAACCCGCAACCAGCCCGAGCACGAACAGCACCTGCCACACCAGCAGCGGGAAGGAGTCCTCGAACTGCGAGGGCAGGATCCGCAACCTTGTCACAGCCCCCGCCGCATATACGCCGAGCGTCGCAACCAGCACCCAAATGGCCTTGCCGCGGTTCAGCGCCGCGAGGATCAGCGGGCTGGCCAGCAAAAGCACCACATAGAGCCCCATGACATTGAACTGCCAGGGCCCGAACTGCAGCAGCACGATGGCCGGGAGCACTTGGGGCGGGACGGGGAACTGGAACAGCGATGACATGCCGGCGTACAGGTCGTAGGTCCGGCCGGATCCGGTATGCCCGGCTCCACCGGTTCCCTGGTCAACGAATGTGGTCAGGGCCTCGGTATGGAAGAACGGGAGCAGGGACAGGAGGAAGACGCCGATCAGAACAGCCAGTGCCGTCAGGTAGAGCTTGCCGGCGCGGCGCGTGGTGAGGTCCACTACCCGTCCGAAGTCCTCCTTGGCCCTGGGCCCGTACACCATGCCCACCACCAGGCCGGAGAACAGGACAAACAGTTCGGCGCCGGACACAAAGCCCACGGCCTCCTGGGTGACCAGCTGGAACAGCGAGGCCATGCCCAGGTGGTTCACCACCACGAAGACGATGGCCACTCCGCGCAGCAGATCCACGCGCGAATCCCGGGTGGAGGGATCCCGGTAGCTCCAGGCCGTGGCAGCGTTGATCCGGCGGGGAACCTGCCACAGGGCCGCCAGGAGGATCACCATGGCGGCAGCGACAGACCAGGCGGCGGCCCCCGGGAGTGTGTTGGCCCTGACGTACGTGCTTCCTGAGGCCACGTCGGAGACGGGACCGGTGGCGATTGGTGCTGCCTTCAGTCTCTCCAGGGCCGCTTTGGCGATCTCCGGCTGGCCGGTGAGCAGCCAACTGATGCTTGCCACGCCGGTATCCCTGGTGCTGGTGCGCTCGTCCCAGACCACGGCGGCAGTCCCGGCAAAACCGGAGGAGGTGGCAGTTGTTACCACCTGGTCCCACCAACCGGCTTTGATCTCCGCCTCGGACGGCCCGCCCGAGGCCGGGCTGTAGAAAGCCGCGGTCTGGAGCAGGAAGGGCTTCCTGTGCCCCTCCGAGTAGGTGCCGTAGAAGTTTTCGTTGCCGGAATCCGTCAGCATCTCCTGGAGTTCGCCGGCCCGGGGCAGGGTGTTGGCGGCGGCACCTCCGGCGGTGTCATCGTGATAAGCAGCCAGCCCCACCCAGTCCACGGCGTCATCGCCCGGGTAGTACGGCGCGTAGGCGCTGTCGCTTCCGTCCCAGGCCCCGTCACTGTTCGTGTCCAGGAGGGAAAAGCCTTCACTTCCCGGCTGCGGCGCATCGCGGTTGCGGTCGAAGGGGTAGTCCTTGCCCAGGTAGGGCGCCCACACCATGGCGGCCGGGCCGCCGTCGTACTGCCTGAACGCTGCCGCAACCGCCTGGAAGGCCTCACGGTAGGCGGCAGGTTGCTGGCCCCAGGACACCCAGCTTGAGTTCATGTCCGGGGCAAACCGGATCAGCAGCTGCCCCTTGAAGCCGGCGGCGAGGCCGCGCACCTGCTTGGCGAACGCTTCCGCCTCCGGAGCGCCGAGCTGGTCCAGCGGCACCGATGGCTTTACCGTGAGCAGGGCGTGGGTGCCTTCGGCTCCGGCCTGCTGAAGGAAGCCATCGATGTCATTCCGTTCCGAATCGCGGTACGGAATGGTGATGTCATGGCCGAAGACGGCCGGGCGGGCGCCCAGCCTGCCGCTGAAGCCTGCGGCGGTGTCCTCGCCCCATTCGAGCACGGCACCAAGCCAGGGCTTTCCCTTCTCCGGAGCAGCCTCCGCCGCATGCGACGGAGCAGCGGCCAGCAGGACCATGAGCCCAATGAGGGCCGCAGCCAGAAACGCGCAGATCGGGTGCCGATGGTTCCGGCGGGTTGCGGCGTGGTGGTGCGATGTGACTGCACGCATGGTGAGAAGTCCCCCGGTACTCATTGCCCTGATGACGCCGGCGGCGCCCCGGTAAGAACTTTATCGGCCCGGCGGCTGCTGACAGCGCGCGGCAGGCCGCCCACCTGCGGTGATGTCCGGCGTCGGACCGTCCCCGGGCGCTGCAACTTCCCTCGCCGCAGCTCAATTACGGAACATGACGACGGCGGCCGTGCGGCCCGGCGCGGCAGGTGTTACGTTTTTGGGGAGTAATGAGTACCGGTGTGAAGCCCTGACTGGCCGGTCGGCAACCCTCCCTTTCGCGGCGGGGTGCCTCAGGTGAATACTCGGCATATCGACCGATTCGAGCTGCAAGCGTGAAAGAAGGAGATCCGTCGTGTCCGACGCACCCGCCCCTGACGAAAAATTGTCCTACCGCCTGATCACAGGGCCGGACGACCGCTCATTCTGCGAACGGATCTCGGCTGCGCTGGCTGACGGTTACGTCCTGCACGGCAGCCCGGCAGCCACCTTCAACGGCAGCAGTGTCATCGTGGCGCAGGCAGTGGTCCTTCCGGCAGCCATCGCCTCCGCCGACGCAGCGGTGGCCACCGCAGTGGATCAGCTGGACGCAGAATTTGAGGGCGAGTTCGACGGCGAGGGCCACGCATGAGCTACGCGGGAGATCTCACGCCCCAGGAAGCATGGGCAAAGCTGGAGCAGGGAGCCATCCTGGTGGACGTCCGCACCGAGGGCGAATGGGCCCACATCGGCATCCCGGACACCAAGGCCACGGACAACGATCCCCTCTTCATCCAGTGGACCTTCCCCGGCGGCATCCCCAACCCGGACTTCGTGAAGGACCTCAAGGAGCAGGCGCCGGAGGACCCCTCCGCTGAACTGGTGTTCCTGTGCCGGTCCGGCGCCCGTTCGGTTGCCGCTGCCACCGCCGCCACGCAGGCCGGCTTCACCTCCTACAACGTGCTGGAGGGCTTTGAAGGCGAGCCGGACCGCTACGGTGAGCGCACCGTCAACGGCTGGAAGAACCGCGGCCTGCCCACCAACCTCGGAAAGAACTAAGTGAGCTTCAATCAAGACGCCCCGGGATGGAGCCCTGACACCCAGGCTGTCCGCGGCGGGCTGGACCGCACCAACTTCCAGGAAACGTCCGAGGCCATCTTCCTGAACTCCGGCTTCGTCTACGAATCCGCTGCAGCAGCTGAACGGGCCTTCACCGGCGAAGACGAGCGCTTTGTCTACTCCCGCTACGGCAACCCGTCCGTGGCTACTTTCCAGGAGCGGCTCAGGCTGCTGGAAGGGACCGAAGCGTGCTTTGCGACGGCGTCGGGCATGTCCGCAGTGTTCACCGCCCTGGGTGCCCTGCTGGCTGCCGGGGACCGGGTGGTGGCCGCCCGTTCGCTCTTCGGGTCCTGCTTTGTGATCCTGAACGAGATCCTCCCGCGGTGGGGCGTGGAGACCGTCTTCGTGGATGGTCCGGACCTGGACCAGTGGCGCGAGGCCCTCTCCCAGCCCACTACCGCCGTCTTCTTCGAATCCCCGTCCAACCCCATGCAGGAGATCGTGGACATCGCCGCGGTCAGCGAGCTTGCGCACGCCGCCGGGGCCACCGTGGTGGCGGACAACGTCTTTGCCACTCCCCTGCTGCAGCGCTGCGGCGACCTGGGCGCGGACGTGATCGTCTACTCGGGAACCAAGCACATCGACGGCCAGGGCAGGGTGATGGGCGGCGCCATCCTGGGCACCAAGGAGTTCATCGACGGCCCGGTGAAGCAGCTGATGCGCCACACCGGGCCGGCACTCTCTGCGTTCAACGCCTGGGTCCTCACCAAGGGCCTGGAGACCATGAGCCTGCGGGTAAGCCATTCCTCTGCCACCGCCCTGCGGCTCGCGGAGTGGCTGGAGGAACAGCCCGCCGTGAGCTGGGTGAAGTATCCGCTGCTCAAATCCCACCCTCAGTATGAGCTGGCCGCAAGGCAGATGAGCGCCGGCGGTACCGTCCTCACCCTTGAGCTCGCCTCCACCGGCGGACGCTCCGGCAAGGAAGCGGCCTTCGCCCTGCTGGACGGGCTGCGGATCATCGACATCTCCAACAACCTCGGCGATTCCAAGTCCCTGATCACGCACCCCGCCACCACCACCCACCGCGCCATGGGGCCGGAGGGACGTGCCGCCATTGGCCTCACTGACGGTGTGGTCCGGCTTTCCGTGGGCCTTGAGGATGTTGACGACCTGATCGGCGACCTGGAACAGGCCCTGAAACAGATCTAGCCGGGCGGGGAATGGTCCGTCCGGACTTCCAGCTGGACCTGCACGCTGTCACCGTCCTTGAGGTGCGCCTTGTCCCTGACTTCCTTCTTGACGGGCAGCAGGTACGACGCGCTTTTGCTGTCGCGGAACAGCGACGTCTGCCACGCATGGCCGTCCACCTTGGCCTGGACTTTGACGGAGCCGAACGCCTTGCTTGCCCCTGCCGTTAGAGCGCGGACGTCATCCGCCACCTCTGCCGGCAGGGTCACGAAGTGCCAGCCGGCTTCGCCCGGGTACAGCCACAGTTCGGCATTAAAGGAATACGACGGCGTCACGCGCCGAGTATGGCACGCCACCCCCGCAGGTGCCACAGATTTCGCCGGTGTGGCTATGAGCCCGCTGGAACCTAAAGTGTGGGCTTCGTCGTCTGCTGCTCTGAAGGAAGTGAAACCAAGGCGAGATAACGCATTACCAGGGCCGCTGAAATCAGCGCTGCCGAGAACGGCAGGCAACCCTGGGCTGCCAGAACATAGATTTGCGTCAAGGCGAAGAAAAAGCCGTTGGAACCGTTCAACGTATAGGTTCCGATCGTCTGCATAAACGTATTTGAGAACAACAGGATCAACAGGCCCACCGCACCCAGGATGATTCCCGCCCACAAGGTGCGCCGATACAACATCGACTTCGCGTTTTCCACCAATTCAATCCCCCAATTACAAGAGCAGCCCATGCCACCGATAACCCACCTAAGCACGGGCTGCAACGCTCGACAAGGCTCGGGGAAATCGGGCCGGCTGTCCCTCAAGACTGGCGGACGCGCAGCAATTCGGGCGTGGCCTCCACATCTGCAAGATCCAGGGCATCGCGCATTGTGACGTGGACGGCCTGCCTGACCACCGCGCCGAAGCCCATGTCCTCCGGGGGCGGGCCTGCCAGGGCCTTTTCCCGGGCGCGCCGCTGCTCAGCGGCTCCTGTTCCGCGGGCGATGACATCCTCCACGCCCTGCCGGGCCAGGGCCAGCTCGCCCTGTTCAGCCAGGACGGGAGCCAGGTAGTCCACCAGTGAGCGCACCACGTCCGCGGCCGGCGCGGGTCGGAAATTGCCGAAATCCAGGAGTTCACCACTGAGGCCGGCGCTGCTGGCCTGCCAGGAGGCCATCCGTAAAAGGACAGTCGGAACCGGCGCGGGGTCCACGCCGTCCCGCCATTCCCTGCTGGCGGATTCCACCAGCGCCCGGACCAGCACGGCAATGAGCGCGGCGTCCTCGGCACGAAGGCACACGTCCGCCACGCGGACCTCCACCGTGGGGTGGTTGCGGGAAAGCCGGGCATCGAAATACAGCATGCCCTCATCGAGCATGACGCCGCTCTCCAGCAGCCGGGTGACAACCCGCCGGTAGGCAGCGTAGGTGCCATAAATACCGGCAGGTCCTGCGGTGGGCCACCGGTTCCAGGCCTGCGTGCGGTAGCTTTCGAAGCCGGTGGGAACGCCGTTCCAGAAGGGCGAATTGGCGCTTAGGGCCGTCAGCACTGCCAGCTTGTCCCGGATCCGGTCCAGGACCGCCACGCCCTCTTCGGGCGATTCGATAAAGGTGTGCACGTGGAAGCCGCAGGTCAACTGTTCCTGGGCGGTGAGGCCAAAGCGCTCCAGCATCCTTGCGTAGCGCGGGTCAGGAGTGGTGTGGGTGGTGGACGCCATCGGCGAGGTGGCCAGTGCCGCCACCCGGGCGCCGTGTCTCCTGGCGGACTGATCAGCCAGGGAGCGGCCCGCGCGGATCTGTTCGAGCAGGCTCCCGTATTCCAGGCACGGCCGGGTCTGCGTCTCGATCTGCTCAAGCTTCAGCTCGGCACTCAAGCCCATCTCGTCGTCGTAATCCGCCTGCTTTCCCGTGTGGTGGACCTCCGGGTCCACGGGAAGATCGTCGGCTGCAACGTGGTGGTTGGCCAGGAGGGCGTCGGCCAAGGCAAGGGGCTCCCCGGACTCCGGATCAACGATCAGGAGTTCTTCCTCCACGCCAAAAGTACGCATACCAACATTCTGCGATACTTGCCCGGCATTGAAAGGCCACCAGCGGTTCATGACGAACCGTGAATCCTAGTCCTGGAAGTACTCCACCTTGGCACCGATGGTGTTCAGGCGCTCGGCCAGGTCCTCGTAGCCACGCTCGATCACGTAGATGTTCCGCAGCTCGGACACGCCCCGCGCGGCGAGCATGGCCAGCAGCAGGCAGGCGGCCGGACGCAGCGCAGGCGGGCAGCCCACCTCGGCGGCGCGCCACTTGGTGGGTCCGTTGACGTAGATCCGGTGCGGATCCAGGAGCTGCACCTGCGCCCCAAGCCGGTTCAGCTCCGTCAGGTAGATCGCCCGGTTCTCGTACACCCAGTCATGGATCATGGTCTGGCCCTGCGCGTTCGCGGCGATGACCGCGAAGAACGGCAGGTTGTCGATGTTCAGCCCGGGGAACGGCATGGGGTGGATCTTGTCCTCCGGGGCACGCAGCGTGGAGGGCTTGGTGGTGACGTCCACCAGCCTGGTGCGGCCGTTGCGTGCCATGTACTCACCGGAGATTTCCAGCTCCTGCCCCATTTGGCCCAGGGTGGCCAACTCAATCTCCATGAATTCGATGGGCACCCGGCGCACCGTGACCTCGGAGTTGGTGACGATGCCGGCCGTGATAAGGCTCATGGCCTCAATGGGGTCCTCGGACGGGAAGTACTCAATCTCGGCGTCGATTTCGGGCCGGCCGGTGATCTTCAGGGTGGTGGTGCCCACACCCTCGATGGTGACGCCGAGCATCTGCAGGTAGAAGCACAGATCCTGCACCATGTAGTTGGGGCTCGCATTCCGGATCACGGTGGTACCGGGCCGGTGCGCCGCAGCCATGATGGCATTCTCGGTAACGGTGTCCCCGCGTTCGGTAAGGACGAAGGAGCGGTCGCGGGTATCGGCAGGAGGCGCCTGGACGGTGTAGAAACCTGAAGTGGCCTCCACCGAAAGGCCAAACTGGCGCAATGCCTGCATGTGCGGTTCCACGGTGCGGGTGCCAAGGTCGCAGCCGCCGGCGTACGGCAGCCGGTACTCCCGCGACTCATCCAGGAGTGGACCCAGCAGCATGATGACGCTCCGGGTCCTGCGGGCCGCGTCAACGTCCATGGCATCCAGGTCCAGGACGGCGGGACGGCGCAGGCGCAGGTCGGTGTCGTTGAGCCAGGTGCACTCCACGCCGATGCTGGTCAGCACTTCGACGATGCGGTTGACTTCCTCGATCCGGGCCAGCCGGCGGAGCACGGTGGTGCCGCGGTTGATCAGGCTGGCGCAGAGCAGGGCCACGCCGGCATTCTTGCTGCTGTTGACGTCCACGGCGCCGGACAGGGTGTGGCCGCCCTCTACGCGGAGATGCGTCATTTGCGGTTTGCCGACGTTGACAATGCTGCGGTCGAAGATGGTTTCCAGCCTCTGGATCATCTTCAGGCTCAGGTTCTGCTTGCCCTGTTCCATTCGGGCGACAGCGCTTTGGCTGGTGCCGAGTTCGGCGGCCAGTTGACCCTGGGTCCAGCCCTTCTCGGTGCGGGCGTCCCTCAACATGGCGGCAACGTGCTCAGCGGTTTCCTGCGTCATAAGCAAAAATATATCATAAATGAGTTATCGTGGCCGTTGTCGCACCACGAGCGGGGTCAATGGAAAGCCTTTACCCGATACATGCGATACAAATCACCAGTAGGGTAACCGCCAGCCTCAGCTGCCCAGCCACACCATGTTCCATGTTCCGGCAGCCAGCGCCGCAAAAAGGGCAAGCCCGGCCACCAGGACACCGCCGGCCACCACCCCAAGATCCAGCGTGCTGAACGTGGATTCCCGGGCCCAGGTCCGTTGGCCACCGCCGAAACCCCGGGCTTCCATGGTCACGGCGAGCCGGGACGCGCGGCGGACGGCCTGTACCAGAAGCCCGAAGCTCTGCCCCAGGGTCGCTTTCACGCGCTGGCCCAAGCTGCCGCGGGAACCCACACCGCGTGCACGGCGCGCCATCCCGATGGTCTGCCACTCCTCGGCCATCAGCCCCACCAGGCGCATCGCGGCGAGCGTTCCCAGGACGAACCGGTGCGGCAGGCGTGCCTTCTGCGCCAGCGCGTCCGCAAGGTCGGTGGGATCCGTGCAGCTCATCAGGAGCACCGCCGGAAGCGCGATGGCAAAGCCGCGCAGCATGAAGCCGACGCCCAGCTGCAGGGAACCTTCGCTCATGGTCCAGATGCCGGCGTCGAGCAGGATCCTGCCGCTGTCCGGCGCCAGGATGGACGTGCTCCAGCCGCCCACGGCGGCGGCGATGATGAGCGGCCACCCGCGCTGCCACAGCAGGGACAGGGTGAGCCCGGCCAGGGGGAACAGCAGGAGCTCGAAAACCAGGGCCACGGAGGCCGACACCCAGTCGATGGACAGCGCCAGGACCGCGGTGATGAGCAGGACGGCCGCGAACTTGCTCAGTGGATTGGCGCGGGCCAGGAGGGCATGGTTGCCGGCCAAGGTGAGTTGCTGCCTCATGGTGCCACCGCTTCCGCCGCAGCCATCCGCAGTTCGGTCCCGCCCAAGGCTTCGGTGAACTCGGCGTCATGCGTCACGGAGACCACCGCGGTGCCGGCATCCAGGAGTTCGGACAGGAATGAGGCCAACTCAGCCCACGTGTTGGCGTCCTGCCCGAACGTGGGCTCGTCCAGGACCAGGACCTGCGGGCTGGCGGCAAGGACGGTGGCCACGGACAGCCGCCGCTTCTCGCCGCCGGAGAGCGTATAGGGGTTGGCGTCCACCAGGTGGGTGAGCCGCAGCCGCTCCAGCAGTTCGTCCACCCGGTCTTCGCCACGGCCAAGGTGCCGGGGGCCGAACAGCAGCTCATCCAGCACCTTGCCGGTCACGAACTGGTGCTCCGGCTCCTGGAACACCGTCCCCACGCGCGAAATCAATTGCTCGGCCTTCCACCGGTACGGGTCAATGCCGGCCCCGCGGCTGAGGTCCAGGGTGGCTGACACTTTTCCGGAGACCGGCTCCAGCAGCCCGGCCAGGGTCAGCGCGAACGTGGACTTGCCGGCACCGTTGGGACCTGTGACGGCGAGCGCCTGCCCGGCCCGGACCTGCGCGGCCAGGCCTTCCTGGACCGGTACCGGCGGGATCTTCCGGAAGCCCTTGCGGCGGGGACGTTCGCGGGAAACACCCAGCTGTTCGGCGGCCAGCAGCAGCTTTCCCGTGCCCGGCGCCGGGACAAGGGCGCGGGCGCGGGTTGCCGGCACGTAGCCGGGGACCCACACACCGGCTGCGGCGAGCATGGCCCGCGCCTCCGTGAGCACCCGGTCCGGCGGCCCATCCAGGAGCACGGCAGGATTGGTGCCGGAGCCCGGCTGTAGGACCACGATCCGGTCCACCAGGTCCTTCCACACGGAAACCCGGTGTTCCACCACCACCAGTGTGGCCCCGGTCTTGTCGAGGCAGCGCGCCACGGCATCGCGGACCTCCAGCACGCCGTCCGGGTCCAGGTTGGCGGTTGGCTCATCCAGCAGGATCAGGCCCGGGCGCATGGCCAGGATGCCGGCCAGCGCCAGGCGCTGCTTTTGCCCGCCGGACAGGGCCGACGTGGGGTGGTCCAGCGGCAGGTGGGACAGTCCGACGTCGGCAAGCGCCTCGTGCACCCGCGCCCAGATTTCCTCCCGCGGCACCGCAAGGTTTTCGGCACCGAAGGCGGCGTCGTCCCCCACGCGCGACAGGACCACCTGCGTCTCGGGGTCCTGCTGCATGAGCCCGGCGCGCCCGCGCTGGGCGCGGGGCACGGCGCCGTCAACCAGCAGCGAACCTGACTCGTCGGCATCCCCCGCCTCGCCGCCGTCGTCGTTAATGTCCTCCCCCAGCACCCCGGCGAGCGCATGCAGGAGCGTGGACTTGCCGGCGCCCGAGGGGCCGAGCAGGAGCACCCGCTCCCCCGGGCTGATGTCCAGGTCGAGGGCGTGGACGGCGGGCTTGACCCTGCCGGCATGCCGCCAGCCCCAGCCGCGGGCGGTGACAGCGGCAGGGCGGACCGCCGTGCCCTGGGCCATTGCCATCAGGAGAAGACAGGCTCCGTGGCAGCCTTGCGCGAGGCGAAGGAGCTCAGCACTCCTGTACGTGCCAGGCCGCGCGTGGCCACCCAGGACAGGGCGCCGGCAATGACTGCTCCGGAAATCATGCAGAAGACGATGTAGGCCAGCTTGTCACCGCCGGAGTAGGCGATGTTCCAGCCCCACGGCGCAAAGGAGTCGTTCAGGCCGCAGAAGAGACCTGCTGCCGCACCTGCCAGCAGGGATACGGGCAGGTTGAACTTGCGGTAGACGAAGATGGCGAAGATGATTTCCGCACCCAGGCCCTGGACGAAGCCGGAGAAGAGGACCGAGGCGCCGTACTGGGAGCCCATGAGCAGTTCCCCGGTGGCGGCCACGGTTTCGCAGAACAGTGCGGCCCCCGGCTTGCGGATGATCAGCATGCCCAGCACCCCCGGAATCATCCATCCGCCGGCGATGATGCCGGTCAGGGGCGGGTAGGCGGCGTTCATCGGCACGGATACTGCCGCCGCGCCTTGGGACCAGGCCCAGAAAATAACGCCGCCGGCGATGGCCACCAGCGCGGCGACGACGATGTCCACGACGCGCCAGGACTTACTGGTGGTCTTCTTGATTGCTGCAGTGCTCATTGGAATCCTCCTGGGAAACAGGAGGGGAAAGTGGACCCGGCTGACGGCCCGATGCCGTGCAGCCGCGACACTTTGAGAACTCGACTCCCTTGCGCCGGTACTAACCGGATCAGGTTCGAGGGTCTGCGGCTGTCCGCACTCTCAGCGCCCACCTGCGGTGCCCGGCGGATGCCAGGATGCCCGACGGCGGCGCTCCCCTGTCGTTTGTAGTGTTGCTTTTTGTTGGGTAAGGCTTTTGATTGCCCTTCCGGGCGTGGTCAAGTTTACACCGGGCGGGGGTAGATTGAAGGCCATGAGCGCCATTCCACCGGATGTGACCGGGTTCGATCCTGATTCCGCCGACGCCCAGCTTGAGGGGTCGCTGGAGGCACTGGTTGCCCGGGTCGAGGCGGAGGTCCGGGAGCTCCATTTCTCCGGTTTTTCGGTGGATGACGCGTTGAACCTGGGCCTGCTCCTGGTGGAACTGGGCAAGGAGCGGTCGCTTCCCATCGCGATCGACATCACCAAGGGCGAGCAGGTCCTTTTCCACGTCGCGCTTCCCGGCGCCACTCCTGACAACGGGCACTGGATCCGGGCCAAGCAGCGCACGGCCGCCCGGTACGAGGTACCGTCCCTTTTGGTGGGGCTGCGGGGCCGGCTGGGCGGCGGCCGGATCGAGGACAACGCCTGGTTCGACCAGTCCCGGTATGCAGCCCACGGCGGCTCCTTTCCTATTTATGTCACCGGCGTGGGCGCGGTGGCCACGGTCACCGTCTCCGGATTGCCGCAGCTGCAGGACCATGACCTGGTGGTGGAAGCGCTGCGCGACATCTTGGGGTCAGCCCTGTCTGACTGAACTGTCTGACTTGCCGTTGTCCGGCTTGCTACTGGGGGACCAGCGAAACCCCCCATATACAAAGACTGCTTAGCTTTTATTAGTAATCATGCTTACTATATTGTTCCCCGGGTTTCGAGGAGGACAGGGCATGGCAGTCACCATGGGCGGTCCCGCGTTCGTTCCCGTCACCAGCGCGGCAGACCAAGGAGCACCATGAGAATCCCGGAAACCAGAGGCCCCCTCAGCAGCGCCCTGTTCGAGGTCCTGGCGCAGGCTCCGGACTCCGCCGGGACGGAACTGGACGCCCTGTACCGCCTGGCCGCAGGGCAGGTGGCCGGCACCGCTGACATTATTGGCGACGAGGACATCCAGCTGGCCCTCTTCTGCCTCTACGAACTCCATTACTCCGGGCTGGACGGCGTCTCTGACCACTGGGAGTGGGAGCCCGCGGTAATCAAGGTCCGGCAGCTGCTCGAGGAACCGTTTGAGGTTGCCCTCCGCGCCGCCGCACAACAGGCCGCTGGAACCCTCGAACTGCCCGTCGACGGTGCCATGAGCAGCGACCAGGTGGCAGATGTCCTGTTCGGCCTCGCCGGCAAGGACACCGGCCCCAGCGTCTCCCGCTACGTTGCCCGGAAGGCAACCCTGGATCAGCTCAGGGAGTTCCTGGTCCACAAGTCCATGTACCAGCTGAAGGAAGCCGATCCTCACACGTGGGCCATCCCGCGCCTCAGCGGACGACCCAAAGCGGCCCTGGTGGAAATCCAGGCGGACGAATACGGCGGCGGCCGCCCCGAGCGGATGCACAGCGCGCTGTTCGCCCGGACAATGCGCGGCCTGGGCCTCGATGACAACTACGGCGCCTACGTTGACGCCGTTCCCGCCGTCTCCCTCGCATCGGTAAACCTCATGTCCCTTTGCGGACTGAACCGGCGGCTCCGCGGTGCCATCACCGGCCACCTGGCGATCTACGAAATGACCTCTTCCCAGCCCAACCGGTTCTACGGCAACGGCTTCCGCCGCCACGGTTTCGGTGCAGACGTCACGCACTACTTCGACGAGCATGTGGAGGCCGACGCCGTCCACGAACAGATCGCAGGGCGGGACCTGGCCGGCGGGCTCGTCGAAGCCGAGCCGGAACTCCTCGCGGACGTCCTGTTCGGGGCGACGGCGGTCATGGCCATCGACGGCCGGCTCTCCGCCCACCTCCTGTCCTCGTGGGAAGCCGGGACATCATCGCTGCGGGCGGCCGTGCCGGCGGCAGCGTGACGGGCCGAGCGGTGCAGGACCTGCACGGCGTGACCCCCGGGGCGGAGTACATCCTTCCCCTGCGCTGGAGTGAAGACTCCGGCCTGGCTGATCTGTCGGACTACCTCCGGCGCCTCGTGGCCTGGATCCCGGTCACCGTGGTGGACGGCTCCGCCCCCCACCTCTTCGAACGCCACCGCGCCGCGTTTCCCGCCGCCGTGCGCCACCTCTGCCCGGACTCCGATGGTTCCCCGGGCCAGAACGCTTTCCCGGACCGCCCCGTCGTCGGGCGCGACGCCCACAACGGAAAGGTGGCGGGCGTGATGACGGGCATCCGCGCCTCCAGCGCGGAGTTCCTTGTCATTGCCGATGACGACGTCCGCTACACGCGCGAGGCCCTCGCCGCCGTCGTCCATCACCTTGCATCCGCGGACCTGGTGCGGCCGCAGAACTACTTCGACCCCCGCCCGTGGCACGCCTTGTGGGACACGGCCAGGACGCTGCTCAACCGCGCATGGTCCGCCGACTATCCCGGAACGCTGGGAGTCCGCCGCAGCGCACTCCTGGCCACCGGCGGCTATGACGGTGTCCTGTTCGAGAACCTGGAGCTCATCCGGACCGTCAAGGCCGCCGGCGGTAGGGAACGGATCCTGCCCGGCCTGTTCGTGGCCCGGCGGCCGCCAACTGCCCGGCACTTCCTGCGCCAACGCATACGGCAGGCGTACGACGATTTTGCCCAGCCGCGGCGGCTTGCCGCCGAGCTTGCCCTGCTCCCGGCAGTCATCGGGGCAGCACTTTTTCCTGCCCGAGCAAGGCGGAACGCCCTCCTGGGGCTGGCCGGCGCGGCCGTCACCTGCGCGGAAATTGGTCGACGGCGGCACCACGGGACCGCCGTCTTTCCCGCCTCGGCAGCGTGGTTTGCGCCGCTTTGGGCACTGGAGCGGGCCGTGTGCGTCTGGCTGGCGGCCGCCTTCAGGCTGGCTGGCGGGGTCCCCTACGCAGGCAGCAGGATCAGGACGGCGGCGCACTCGGAGGCGGAACTCCGGCGGCGCCATGCTGGAAAGCTCCGCCGGGTGACCGGCAACCAGGAAGCAACGACGAAAGCGGTGCAGGGATGAACCCCGGACAGCATGGAACAGAAGCCCACATGGATCAGGAAGCAGCCAGCTCCATCGTGGTGTGCCCGGACGGGCCCCTGATTATCAGGGGCGAGTTTGAGATCGTCACCCCGTCCGGGGACGCCGTGCCCCGCGACCGCAAGACCGTTGCCTTGTGCCGCTGCGGGGCCTCGGCCATCAAGCCGTACTGCGACGGCACGCACAAGATGATCAAGTTCCGAACCGAGCCGCCCGCCGGTTAGTCCAACAGGCTGTTAGTCCAATAAGCCGCCTGCAGCACGCCACGCCCTTGCCCGGACCGGCACGGGGGTACGGCTAGGCTGGAGGCAGTCCGTTTTCCGCCCGCAAGGAGTAATAGGAATGAACCTTTTCATCAAGCTGCTCGGGACCGGGGTGAGCCTGGGTGCAGGCCTGGTCGGTACCAAGCTCGTCAACACCATCTGGGAAAAGACCACCGGGCAGAAGGCCCCCACCGGCAAGAACGAGGACGTCCCCACCAGCCTGCGTTCGGCGTTGACCTTCGCGCTGATCTCGGCGTCGGTGAGCGCCATCATCCAGGTCCTGGCCAACCGCGGCACCCAGCGCGCCATCACCAGGTTCGCCAAGACTCAGGACATCGTCTAGCGTCAAGCGCTACCGGCCGCCGTCGGGGCTGTCCGTCCGGGCAGCCTCGGCGGCGGCTTTTTGCACTACGGCCTCCAGCTCGTCGGCCGTGAGCAGTTCCCGGTGCAGGTGCTTGGTGCGGTACCCGGCGCGGCCCACCATGTGCGCGGACACTGGAACGGTGAGCAGCTGGAAGATCCAGGCCACCGCCAGGACCGGCCACACCCACCACGTCCGCATCTGCAGCCCAATGGCCGCCAGCAGCAGGAACAGGCCCAGGACCTGCGGTTTGGTGGCCGCGTGCATGCGGCTCAGCAGGTCCGGGAAGCGGAGCAGGCCAATTGCCGCACCCAGGGACAGGAGTGCCCCCGCCACCATGAAGACGGCGGACACGGCGTCGATCCAGCCGTCGGGACCGGAGAGGTCAGGATTCATCAGGCTTCACCCTTCGGTCCGCCACGAAACGGGCCACGGTCACGGATCCGATGAAACCGATGATGGAAATGGCCACGACCAGCATGAGGTTGTTCAGGTGCCGGTTCACGGCCATGTCGATGCACAGGGCCCCGGCCAGGATGGCCAGCAGCACATCGGCCGCCAGCACCCGGTCCAGCAGCGACGGGCCACGGGAGATCCGCAGGATGGCGCCGGCCGCGGCAAGCGAGAAGATGACGGCTGTAACAGCCAGGACAACGTGCATCATGCGGCGGCCTCCATTCGGACGGCTTCGAGTTCCTCAGGGCTGCCCATGATGCGGATCAGGCCGGCTTCGATGGACCGCACTTCGTTCCGCAGGCCCTCCACGTCCTGCTTGGAGGTGATGTTGAGCGCGTGCAGGTACAGGGTGGATGTGGAGCGGTCCACCTCCACCACCAGGGATCCCGGGATCAGGGAGATCACGTGGCCGGTGGCGGTGACGATCAGGTCCTGGTGGCTGCGCAGCTTCACCGCGACGACGGCGTTGGTCACCTTGGGGCCGCGGACCGTGGCCAGGTACAGGACCTGGGCGCTGGCCACCACCACTTTGCCCACGAACGCCAGCGCAAAGGGCACGGCGTGGAGGATGTTGAAGCGGCCGCTGAGCTCCACCGGCGGAAGGTAGAAGAGCCGGGCGACGCCCACCGCCAGCAGGGCCCCGAACAGGAGGTTCCCGGGGCTGAAATCCTGCCAGAGGGCGCCCCAGACAATCACCAGCCACACCAGGAGGGGCAACTCCTGGCGCAGGGAAATGCGTTTGCGGCTCATCGCACTCCTCCCACCGCAGTTGTGGCCGGGATGGGGACATCACTGCCCAGGACCGCCTGGATGTACGGGGACCGGTCCAGCATGTCCCGCGCGGCCCGGTCCGAAAGCCCGAACAGCGGACCCGCAAAGACGGTCAGGGCAACGCCGAGCACCACCAGGCCCAAGGTAGAGCCCACCATGGTGCGCGGCAGGAGCGTCACGGTGCTGCTGAGCTTGGCACCCGGTCCGGCCACCCTGGCCGCCGGGTGGGCAAGCAGCACCGGATCAGGATGTTCGGCGTCCGTGGGGCGGCGCCAGAATGCGCGGTTCCATACCCTGGCGATGGCCAGCAGCGTCAGGAGGCTGGTCACCACCCCGCCGATCACCAGCGCATACGCCAGCGGCGTTCCCAGTTCAACGCCGGCCTGCAGCAGCCCCACCTTGCCGAGGAAGCCGGAAAACGGTGGGATGCCGGCCAGGTTCATGCCGGGGATGAAGAAGAGCAGCGCCAGCAGGGGCGACAGTTTGGCCAGGCCGCCCAGCCGGTCCACGGACGAGCTGCCGCCGCGCCGCTCGATCAGGCCCGTGACCAGGAAGAGGCTGGTCTGGATGGTGATGTGGTGGGCCACGTAGAACACGGCAGCGGCCAGCCCGGCGACGGAGGACATGGCCAGCCCGAACACCATGTAGCCGATGTGGCTGACCAGGGTGAACGACAGGAGCCGCTTGATGTCGCTTTGGGCCAGGGCGCCCAGGATGCCCACCACCATGGTCAGCAGCGCAGCCACCATCAAAGGGGTGTTCAGGGTGTCCCCCGGGAACAGCAGGGTTTCGGTCCGGACCATGGCGTACACGCCCACCTTGGTGAGCAGCCCCGCGAACACGGCGGTGACGGGTGCCGGCGCGGTGGGGTAGGAGTCAGGGAGCCAGAAGGACAGCGGGAAGACGGCAGCCTTGATGCCGAACGCCACGAGCAGCATGACGTGAAGCAGGGTCTTGGTGCCCTGGTCCAGTTCGCCCAGCTTGATGGCCAGGTCCGCCATGTTGACCGTTCCGGTGGCTCCGTAGACCATGGCGATGGAGATCAAGAACAGCACCGAGGACACCACGGACACCACCACGTAGGTGACGCCCGCCCGGATGCGCGGGCCGGTGCCGCCCAGGGTCATCAGAACGTAGCTGGCGGTCAGCAGGATCTCGAAGCCGACGTAAAGGTTGAACAGGTCCCCGGACAGGAACGCATTGGACACCCCCGCCACCAGGATCAGATAGGTGGGGTGGAAGATCGAGACCGGGGCGTCGTGGTCGCCGTCGGCCATGCCCTGCCCCGTGGCGTACACCAGCACGGCCAGGCTGATCGCGGAGGACACCACCAGCATCAGGGATGAGAACTGGTCCACCACCATGACGATCCCCCACGGCGGCAGCCAGCCGCCGATGGTCACCGCTGCGGTCCCGCCGTTCCACGCCGACGCCAGCAGGAGGCATTCCAGCGTAAGGGTCAGCGAGAGCAGGGCGATGCTGACCGTGCGCTGGGCCCGGGTGTGCCGGATCAGCAGGAAGGTCAGGGCGGCGCCCAGGATGGGAAGTACGACGGCGAGCGGGGCAAAGCTTGCGATGTTCACTTTCCGCCTCCTTCCGTGCTGGCGTCGATGTTGAGTGAGCCGGGCTTTTCCTCCGCGGCGGCATGCATCTCCAGGCCGCCGGCCACGACGGTGGCCACCGGCTGGCCCGTTTCCGGGCCCCCATTCCCGCCGGACGTTGCGTGGTTTGAGACGTCCCGGCCGTCCGATCCCAGCATGGTGAGCGGGAACTCGGAGGTTTCTGCCGGCACTTCCGCGTCATCCTCGGCGTCGAAGCTGGGGGTTGCCGCCACGCGGCGGTCTTCCAGGTCGTCCTGGATGTCGTCCTGCCGCGCCAGCACCCAGGTGCGGTAGATGATGCCGAGCATGAACGCCGTGACAGCGAAGGAGATGACGATCGAGGTCAGGATCAGGGCCTGCGGCAGCGGATCGTTGTAGTCCTGTGCGGGCGTGTCCTTGGCGAACAACGGCGCCAGGCCCGCGTATCCCCCGGTGGCCAGGATCAGGAGGTTGGTGGCGTTGGCCAGGAGCATCAGCCCCAGCAGCACCCGGGTGAGGCTGCGTTCCAGGATCAGGTAGATGCCGCAGGCATACAGGGCGCCCATGACGATCAGCAGGGTCAGGTTGACGCTCATGCGTGGCCCTTTGCGGTGGTCTCGGCGGGCACGGTGTGGGCCGGCATGGTCTGGGCCGGGACGGTGTCGGGCTCCAGCGGCGGTTCAGGATCGCGTTCAGCTTCCAGTTCCGGCTGCACCGGACGGTCCTCCTCCGGCTCGTCCTGGTGCGCGGGCGCGGCGGACCGCTCCTCCATGTGCTCGTCGATCTCGGCGCCGAGGCTGCGGAGCACGTCAAGCACCAGCCCCACCACCACGATGTACACGCCGATGTCGAAGATGGTGGAGGTGACGAATTTGATGTCGCCGAAGACGGGCAGCCAGACCTGGATGATGGCGGACTGGAACACCTGGCCGCCCAGCAGCAGGGGCACCACCCCGGACACGGCAGCCAGGGCCAGGCCCGTGCCCAGCAGCGCACCGGCGCTCAGCGGCGCAGCTTCCCGCAGTTCGAACCGTCCGCCGGCCAGGTAGCGGATGGTCAGCGCCAGCCCGGCGGTGAGGCCGCCGGCGAAACCGCCGCCCGGCAGGTTGTGCCCGGCCAGCAGCAGGTAGAGCGAGAAGATGATCATCGAGTGGAAGATCAGGCGGGTGACCACTTCGAAGATGATGGAGCGCCGTTCGGGAGCCAGGGTCCGGCCGGCCACGATCCAGGGATCGCGGGCGGCGGCTGCGAACTTCCGGCTGATGGCCAGGGCCGCGCCGTCGCGGGAGCCGGGGTCCACGCCGTGATGCCGCCCCACCGTGCCTTCGGCAACGGAGGCGGAGGTCTGGAGGCGGTCGCCGCGGCCGCGGATGAAGATCAGGCTGGCCACGCCGGTGGCGGCGAGCGCCAGGACGCTGATCTCGCCGAACGTGTCCCAGGCGCGGATGTCCACCAGGGTCACGTTGACCACGTTGAGGCCGCCGCCGCCCTCGTAGGCAAGCTGCGGGAACTGCAGTGACACCGGAATGGCGGTCCGGGCGCCCATCGCAAAGATCGCCGCGAAGACCATGGTCACGCCGAATCCCAGGCCGATGATGACGCGCACCACCCGGTATTTGCCGCCCGTGCGGTCCCGCAGTTCGGGCGGCAGGCTGCGCATGGCCAGGACGAACGCCACCAGGATGATGGTTTCCACCAGCATCTGGGTCAGGGCCAGGTCCGGTGCGCGCTGCAGGGCGAACACCAGCGCGATGCCGTAGCCGGTCACGGACACCATCAGCACGGCAAGGAACCGTTTGTTCGCCTTGACGGCGGCCAGGGCGCCGATCACGATGCCCACGCCCGCCACGAGCTGAAGCGGGGAGTTCGGGTCCACCAGGTAGACGTCCTGCGGCAGGGCATTTCCGCCCAGGAGGATGGCCGTCAGCGGCAGGACGAACGCCACGCTGAGGATCACCGCAAGGTAGAAATACAGTGAACCGCGCTGGGTCCGGCCTGTAATCCACACCGCAACGTCGTCCAGGGCGCCGATGGTCAGCTGGTAGCCGCGGTCGCCGTCCACCCAGGCCGGAACCAGGGACTGGACACGGGCCACCGCGTTGCGGCCAAAGTACATCGCCGCGCCCAGCACGAAGGTGACCGCCGTCAGCCCAAGGGCCGGGGTCAGCCCGTGCCACAACGCAAGGTGACCCGCCTGCTCAGCCGGAGTGCCGGCGTCGGGCGCTGTGGAAGCGAACAGTGCCGCGTACGGCTGGATCCACGCGTCCACCGGCACCGGCCAGAGCCCATAGGCGATGGTCAGGACGCTGAGGACCGCAGGCGCGGCGAGGAAGGAGGGCGTAATCGCTTTGAAAGGGGTGGGGTCGACGCCGGGCTTGGCGGCGAACGCCCCCCACATAAAGCGGGCGCTGTAGGCGAAGGTCAGGATGGATCCCACCACCAGCCCGGCCAGGACCACCATGCCCCAGAGTCCGGAGTGCGGGTCCGCAGCATGGTGGACGAACGCTTCCAGCACGGATTCCTTGGCGACGAAGCCGCCCAGCAGCGGAACGCCCGCCATGGAGGCGGCGCCGATACCGGCCACGATGCCCAGCGCACGGGAGGAACGGAAGACGCCGGACAGTTTGCGCACGTCGCGGGTCCCGGACTGGTGGTCGATGATGCCCACCACCAGGAAGAGGGTGGCTTTGAACAGGCCGTGGGCCAGCAGCATGGCCAGGCCCGCCAGCGCGGCGTCGGGCGTGCCCAAGCCCACCACCATGGTGAGGAAGCCGAGCTGGCTGACGGTGCCGTACGCCAGGATCAGCTTGATGTCGGTCTGCCGCAGTGCCCGGTACCCGCCCACCAGCATGGTGGCCAGGCCCAGCCCCAGGACCACAGGCTGCCAGTACGCTGTCTCCGAGAACCCAGGGGCGAGCCGCGCCACCAGGTAAATGCCTGCCTTCACCATCGCCGCGGCATGCAGGTAGGCGCTGACAGGAGTGGGCGCAGCCATGGCGCCGGGGAGCCAGAAGTGGAACGGCACCAGCGCGGACTTGGTGATTGCACCCACCAGGATCAGGACGACGGCGGCGCCCACCATGCTGCCGGACGTCCCGGAAACGAGCGCGGGGGCCTGTTCCAGGATGCCGGAGATACGGTACGTGCCGGCGGTGTAGCCCAGCATGATCAGGCCCACCAGCATGGCCAGGCCGCCGGCGGTGGTGACCATCAGTGCCTGGAGGGCGGAACGGCGGGCGGCCAGCCGGGTCCGGGCAAAGCCAATCAGCAGGTAGGAAAGGATGGTGGTCAGTTCCCAGAAGATGAACAGCAGCAGCAGGTCATCCGCCACCACGAGCCCGAACATGGCCCCGGCGAACGCCAGCAGCTGGGCGCCAAACCCGCCCAGGTCCTGGTCTTCCCTTTTGAAGTACCGGGCGCAGTAGACCAGCACCAGGGCGCCGACGCCAAGCACCAGCAGGGACATGACCCACGCCAGCGCGTCCATGCGGAAGGCGAATTCCAGGTGGAGGCTGGGGATCCAGTCGAAGGCTTCGGTGACGGCCCCGGACCCTGAGTAGATGGGGTTGTGCTGGAACATCAGCCAGCCGAAGGAAACCCCCGGAACAGCGGCCAGCGCGTAGAAGGCGTTGCGGCCCCACAGCCTGAAGAGGAAGGGCGCGAGGACAGCCACCGAAAAGTGCACGGCAAGGACTGTGATCACTGTATTCTCCGCAACGTCAGGAATTCGATTGTCAAAAGTTGGAGCAGGCGGCAAAAAGTAAGGTCCGGGAGGGTTCAGTTTACCAAGGGCCGTCAGGTATCCTGCCTCTTCCGTGGCTCAAGGGCAGGCGGAATCCCCGCCACCAAGGGCCCGTCGTCCCAAGGGTGTTCGCCACAGGCGGATACGATGCATCGTATGAACAGCGCCAGCGCTCCGGGAGCAATGCAGCCTGCCTCGGAACTCGAAACCGGACCCGGGAAATCCAGCAAGGGCCGGGTGCTGGCCTGGGCTTCCTGGGACTGGGGCTCGGCGGCCTTCAACGCCGTGATGACCACATTCGTGTTCACCGTCTACCTGACGTCCAACGCTTTCGGCGGCGAGGACAATGCTTCGGCGGTCCTGGGCGCGGCACTGGCCGTTGCCGGGTTTGCCATCGCGCTGCTGGCGCCGGTCACCGGCCAGCGCTCTGATGCGGGCGGCCGGCGGAAGCTGTGGCTGGGGGTGAACTCGGCCGCCGTCGCCATCCTTACGGCCCTGTGCTTCTTCGTGTTCCCGCACCCGGAATTCCTGCTCCTGGGTGTATCGCTGATCGCGCTGGGCAACGTGTTCTTCGAATTCGCCGGCGTCAACTACAACGCCATGCTGGCCCAGGTCTCCACGCCGCACAACATCGGAAAAGTCAGCGGCTTCGGCTGGGGCGCGGGCTACCTCGGCGGCATCGTGGCCCTCCTGATCGTCCTGCAGCTGTTCGTGCAGCCGGCCTTCGACTGGTTCGGCGCGTCCACCCAGGACAGCCTCAACATCCGGCTGGTGGCAGTCTTCTCCGCCCTGTGGTTCCTCGTCTTCGCGCTCCCGGTCCTGTTTGCCGTCCCCGAGCTGCCCCGGTCCGCCCAGGCCGCCCGGCTCGGGTTCTTCGCCAGCTACGGGCTGTTGTTCCGGCGGATCAAGGCGATCTACGCCACCAGCCCGCACACCATCTACTTCCTGCTGGCCAGTGCCGTGTTCCGCGACGGCCTCGCCGCCGTCTTCACGTTTGGCGGCATCATCGCCGCCGGCACTTTCGGCTTTGCCCTCTCCCAGGTCATTTTCTTCGCCATCTTCGGGAACGTGGTGGCGGCGGTGGGTGCGGTGATCGGTGGCTTCCTGGATGACAAGGTTGGCCCGAAAGCCGTGATCACCGGTTCCCTGGTGGGGCTGCTGATCGCCGGAACGGCCATCCTGGCCCTGGGCAACGGGAACTATGTCTTCTTCGGCATGAAATGGGCCGGCAGCACCACGTTCTGGGTGTTCGGGCTCTTCCTCTGCCTGTTCGTCGGGCCCGCCCAGTCCGCGTCCCGCGCCTACCTGGCCCGGCTCGCGCCGCATGGCGAATCCGGCGAACTGTTTGGCCTTTATGCCACCACCGGCCGCGCCGTCAGCTTCCTGGCCCCGGCCCTGTTCACGCTCTGCATCACGGTGGCAACGCCGCTGGTGCCCGCCGGGCAGGCACAGCGGTGGGGCATCCTCGGCATCATGGTCGTCCTCCTGGCCGGGCTCCTGGTGCTGCTGCCGGTGAAGTCCCCGGAGAAGGCACCCATCGCGGTGGTCCCCGCCAGCTGAAGACACCCTCCGGGTCCTCTGCCAAGGCCCGGCCAAGGGTTGCCAGGCAGACTAGGCTGGACGTATGAACGTGGACGAAACCAACCTTCCCGGCCTGGGCCGCAGGAAGGATTTCATGACCGCTTCCGGGCGCCGCATCGGCGTCGTCGAGCGGCGGGAAGGCCAGACGGAACTGATCGTTTCCACCTGGGACGACCCCGATACCTGCCAGGCTTCCATTCCACTCACCAGTGATGAAGCCGCCACACTGGGCAACCTCCTGGGCGGCACGCACCTGGCCATGAAGCTCACTGAGGAACACAAAGACGTTCCGGGCATCGTCACCCGGCAGTTCTCCATCGCCGCGGATTCCCCGTTCCAGAACCAGCCCATGGGCAAGGCGTGCATCCGCACCCGGTGCGGCGTATCCATCGTGGCCATCATGCGCGAAGGCGAAGTACTGCCTTCGCCCGGGCCAGACGTCGTGCTGCACCCCGGCGACCTGCTCGTGGCGGTTGGCACCCAGGAAGGCCTCGACTCAGCGGCCGATATCCTGCGCCACGGTTAGTTCCTATGGACCCGTTGGCCCTGACCCTCATTGAACTGGGGGCCGTTGTGTTCTGCCTGGGCCTGCTGGCCAGGCTGGCCGGACGGATCGGAATGTCGCCCATCCCGCTCTACCTGCTGGGCGGCCTGGCTTTTGGCGCCGGCGGGATCGTCAAGCTCGAAGGCATGCATGAGTTCGCACATCTCTCCGGCGAGATCGGCGTCATCCTGCTGCTGCTTATGCTCGGACTGGAATATACCGCGTCCGAGCTTTTCACCGGCCTGCGCCGGTCCTGGCAGGCCGGCGTCCTGGACCTGGTCCTGAACTTCCTGCCCGGCGCCGGACTCGCCCTGCTCCTGGGCTGGGGCGGCGTGGGGGCCATGGTCATGGGCGGTGTCACGTACATTTCCTCGTCAGGCATCGCCGCCAAGGTCATTACCGACCTCGGGCGCCTTGGTAACCGCGAAACCCCAGTGGTGCTGTCCATCCTGGTCTTCGAGGACCTGGCGATGGCCGTCTACCTGCCCATCCTCACTGCCACGCTCGCGGGCGTGAGCTTCCTGGGCGGGCTCACCACGGTGGGAATCGCCCTGGCCGTCGTCAGCCTGGTGCTCATGGTGGCGCTGCGGCACGGACACCACGTCTCCAAGGCCGTGCACAGCGAGAACTCCGAAGTCTTCCTGCTCAACGTCCTCGGGGCCGCCCTGCTGGTGGCGGGGGCCGCGTCAGCCATGCAGGTTTCAGCCGCGGTGGGGGCCTTCATGCTGGGCATCGCCATCTCGGGCGCCACTGCCCACAACGCCACGCGGATCCTTGAGCCGCTGCGGGACCTGTTCGCCGCCATCTTCTTCGTGGCCTTCGGGCTCAACACCGACCCCTCATCCATTCCCCCGGTCCTGGGCTGGGCCCTGGTCCTGGCGGCAGCCACCACGGCCACCAAAATGGCCACCGGGATCTGGGCCGCCAAACGCGCCGGCATCGCCAGGCCCGGCCGGTTCCGCGCAGGCGCCGCGCTCGTTGCCCGCGGCGAATTCTCCATCGTGATCGCCGGCCTGGCCGTTGCTTCGGGAGTGGTCCCGCATGAGCTCGCGGCGCTGGCCACAGCGTACGTGCTGCTGATGGCAGTACTGGGCCCGCTGGCCGCACGCTACGTGGAAGCGCTGGCCAGGCCGTTCCTCCGCAGGCCGGCCGTCGCCCCACAGCTCTAGGCCACACCAGCGCTCCGGGCTGCTGTGGCCTGACTGCGTACTGCTCTGGCTAAATGCTGGTGCGGTGGAAGTTCAGGTGGCTGCGGCTGGCGGTGGGACCGCGCTGGCCCTGGTACCGGTTGCCGTACTCGCCCTGGCCGTAGGGGTACTCCGCAGCCGAGCTCAGCCGGAAGAAGCAGAGCTGCCCGATCTTCATGCCCGGCCACAGCTTGATGGGCAGGGTTGCCATGTTGGAAAGCTCGAGGGTGACGTGGCCGGAAAAGCCGGGGTCGATAAAGCCGGCGGTGGAGTGCGTCAGCAGGCCGAGCCGGCCCAGGGATGATTTGCCTTCCAGGCGGGCCGCGATGTCATCCGGCAGCGTCACGGTTTCATAGGTGGAACCCAGGACGAACTCCCCCGGGTGCAGGATGAAGGCCTCGTCCTGCTCCACTTCCACCAGCCGCGTCAGCTCAGGCTGCTCCTGCGCCGGATCAATGTGTGCGTACTTGTGGTTGTCGAACAACCGGAAGAATTTGTCGATCCGGACATCCACGGACGACGGCTGGACCATCGCGGGATCAAACGGTTCCAGCACGATCCGCTGGGAATCAATTTCGGCACGAATGTCGCGGTCGGAGATCAGCACCGTCCCAAATTACCGTATTGGTTATCCACAGCCACATTCCCCCGTTGTTGCTGTGGCCTTGTGGGGCTAATGTTGCGAATGATAGCCGCCGGAATGGTCTCCCGGAGGCGTAACAGAGCTGGGGATGTTTGTGAATAAATTTGTGGCGCCCTCTTTTATTGGCGTGCTCTGCGCGTGGGCACTGGTCTCTTCGTCAGTTGCGGTGCCTCCCGCGCCGCTGCAGTTGGGCCAGGCAGGAGCAGCGGGCATCTCGCTGGCGGCTCCCATCGTGCACGACGCCGGGACATCCGCCCAGAGGGACGGCACCGCCGGGAGCCTCACCCCCGCCGTGGACCCGGACATCCGGGTCGCTTCACCCCTGCCGAATGTCATCGCCGCGCCCACTGCAACTTCCGCGCCCACTGCAACCGCCGGCACAGCTTCACCTTCCACGGCTGAGCCCGCGGCCGCCACGGAATCGGCACCGGCGCCCTCCGTCGTTTCGCCGGAGCCGGCCCCCCAAACAGTTTCGCTCCCCCCGCTGTGGGCGCCGGACCAGGAACTGGCTTCGCCTCCCGCCACCAGGCTGGCGGCCCCGGAATCCGCCACAGCGCTTCCCTCCACGGAGGCACTGGTCCCGGATTCCAACGCAGCGGCCATCCTTACCGTGTTCACCAGGATCAACGAGTACCGGGTGGCCAACGGCCTGAACAAGGTCAAGTACCACCCCACGGTGGCCGGCCTGTCGCAGGAATGGTCGGACAGCATCGCCAGCCGCGAGGTGATCGAACACCGGGCAAGCTTCTGGACGGATCCCCGCGCCCTCAGCCCCAACAACGGCGCCGGCGAGGTCATCGCCATCCGTACCGACCGCGACGCCGCCCAGCTGGTGGAATGGTGGAAGGGATCACCGGGCCACAACGCCATGCTCTTGGACCCGCGTTTCAACGTGATGGGCGCCGGAATCTCCTACACCAACTCCACCTACCAGATCTGGGGCGTGGTGAACTTCTTCGGCTACACCACGCTGCCGGCGGGCACCCTCGATTCGCCGGGCGGCGCAGGAGCCAGCGGCGCCTTCCCGGCACCGCCGCCAAGCCTGTGCGACGCCCCGGTCAAACACATGCCGCCCACCCTCAACCTCACCGCCGCGGCGATCACCGGCCCGGCAGACCTCGTGTCGGTTGACTCCGCCGGGCAGCTGCTGGACAGGGCATCCACCGGGCCCCGCACCTATGCCGCGGCCAAGGTCATCGGTTCAGGCTTCAGCGGAGCCAAGGAAGTCTTCGTCACCGACTGGGACCGTGACGGCATATACGACGTCCTGACCCAGTGGACCGGCGGTGACCTGACACTGCACCGCGGCAACTCCGGCGGCGGGTTCCAGGCCGCCATCGCTCTCGGCAGGGGCGGATGGAACACGCTCACCCTGGCGGTTGGCGGCTGGTGCGCCAACAACCGGATGCCCCAGATCCTGGCCCTGGACGGTGCCGGGAACCTGTTCCTCTACGCCAACAAGGGCACGGGTGATATCGCGGAGCGTGCCGCCGTTGCGGCCGGCGTCTACGCTTCCCGCCTCGCCATGGTGGACTACGACGCCGATGGCTTCCAGGACCTGCTGGGACTGAAGGGCGACGGAAGCGTGCAGCTCTACCGCGGGTGGGGCACCACCGCCCTTCGTGCGGAGGCGCGGCCTACCGTGGCCACCGGCTGGACGGATGTCACCGGAATCAAGGCGCTGCGCAATGTCACCGGGCTGAACTCCACGGGTATAGCACTCCGCCGGGCCAACGACACCGTGCAGTACTGGGACCTGACCGGGGGAAGCCTGGCCTCGGCGTCGGCCATTGCCGGGCCCTGGACCGGTCAGCGGCTGGCCCAGTAAGCCGGGGATGCCGGCTGCGGCTCAGATGACCGGTTGAAGTTCCAGCACGTGCTTCAGCCGGTCCAGTTGGGCCACATCCGCGCTGACGCGGCGCTGCAGCATTCCATTCAGGAATCCAAACCTGCTCAGGAAACCGAAACGGCCCTCGCGTTTGGCTTCCATGGCAAACCGGACCCGCGTCCCGGCGTCGTCGGTGCTCAGGTAGTAACCGCCCCAGCGGGTAGCAGGCCCGGAAACAACATGGAACTGGATTTCTGCACCGGGCCGGACATTGGTGACTTCCAGGTCCGCGGGAATGCTCAGGCCGGAGCGCCCCGCCACCATTTTGCGGTAGACGGCACCGGCGGCCTCGGCCGGGCCCTGCACGAGCTTTACACTGCGGACATCGTTCCGCCAGGCGGGGAGATTGGTGGCGTCAAGGAGGTACTGGTAGACGGCCATGGCGTCGCGCTCTATGAGGACCTCGTATTCTGCGATTGCCATGTAGATATTTCCTGTGGTTGACGTCGGCTGCCGCAATAGCTGCCTCCCCCACTGCGGCCGCTACCCGGATCAGGTTAGCCAGCGCTCAACGGCCAAACCTAGCCGGCAGCGCCGACGTTATTGAAGAGTTACTGGATGACGTCATGCGTGCCGGGACACGGTACCCGCCGCCTGCCGGGTTGGCGGGGAGCCCCGAGATCTGCGCTAAGCTAAGTTCTGCCCCGCGCGAGTGGCGGCACTGCGGCTGTAGCTCAATGGTAGAGCGCTAGCTTCCCAAGCTTGATACGCGGGTTCGATTCCCGTCAGCCGCTCTGATCTCCCGCTTCCCATAAAGGGCAGCCTCCCCCGGAGCCCATTAGGTGCACGGGTGTAGTGTCGGTAGCCAGGAACCTTTTCGGTTCCGCTACAGGAGCAATCATGGCTGATAAGTCCCCGCGTCAAACGGCATCAAAAAAGTCCGGAAAGTCCATTAAGGAAAAGCGCGCAGACAAGAAGGCCGCCGCGGCGCCGGCCAGCTCCTTGGACACCACGTCCAGCAAGGCCGCTAAAAAGAAGTGAGCGGCCAACAGACCCAGCTGAGCCTGGGCGTCCTGGCCTCTACGCTGAAACCGGACGAGCGCCGTGTTCCCATCCACCCGCTGCACTTTGAGCGGATCGAACCCGGACTGCGGCAGCGCATCATCCTGGAGCAGGGCTATGGCGAACGCTTCGGCGTCCCGGACAGCCACCTCTCACCTTTGGTGGGACGAATGGCGGCCAGGAAAGAGCTGTTGGCCGCGGCCGACGTCGTACTCCTGCCCAAACCCCAGCCGGAAGACCTTGCCGACATGCGCGACGGGCAGGTCCTCTGGGGGTGGCCGCACTGCGTCCAGGACCGGGCCATCACCCAGCTCGCCATCGACAAGAAGCTCACCCTCATCGCGTTCGAGGCGATGAACCACTGGGCCAGCGACGGCGGGTTCGGCCTGCATGTGTTCCACAAGAACAACGAGCTGGCCGGATACTGCTCGGTCCTGCATGCGCTGGCATTGACCGGCTCCACGGGAGACTACGGACGCCGCCTGAGCGCGGTCGTGATCGGCTTCGGCGCCACGGCCCGGGGTGCAGTGACGGCGCTGAATGCGCACGGCATCCACGACGTCCAAGTGCTCACCAACCGCGGTGTGGCCGCGGTGGGCGCACCGATCCATTCGGTGAACATCGTGCAGTTTGACCACGACGCCGAGGCCCCCTTCCTGAGCCAGGTCATCACGGAGCGTGGCCGGGTTCCCCTGGCGCCGTTCCTGGCCGAAAGCGACATCGTGGTCAACTGCACCCTGCAGGACCCGAACAATCCCCTGACGTACCTGCGGACAGAGGACCTCACGGCCTTCCGCCCGGGCAGCCTCATCATCGATGTCTCCTGCGACGACGGCATGGGATTCAGCTGGGCCCGGTCCACCACGTTCGCCGATCCCATGTTCACGGTGGGTGACCACATCAACTACTACGCGGTGGACCACAGCCCCTCCTACCTCTGGAACTCTTCCAGTTGGGAGATCAGCCAGGCCCTGCAGCCGTTCCTCGAAACCGTGATGGCCGGCCCGGCCGCGTGGGAAGGCAACGACACCATTGCGCGGGCCATCGAGATCCGTGACGGTGTCATCCGCAATGACACCGTCCTCCAGTTCCAGGAGCGGGGCCCGGAGTATCCGCACCGGCCGCTCCACCTGGCTGCCCTCTAGGCACCGCGCCTACGCGCAGCACCTGGGCACCTGGGCACCTAGGCACCAGCGTGCCCAGGCTCCTGCGTGCCTAGGCTCCTGCCCGGCTGACGATCCTGACCGGCTGGCCGCCCTTCAGATCCATCCGGAGCTTCAATCCCCCCTTCCGTGCCAGGATGACGCCCACGGTCATGGCCGCCAGCGCGGGAACGCCGCCGGAGACCAGCAACGCAACGTGGGGATCGGCATGTTCGGCGATCCAGCCCAGCATGGGGCCGCCCAGTGCCTGGCCGCCGATCAGCACCATGATGTACAGGCTCATCACCCGCCCGCGGATGCCCATGTTGGAACTGACCTGCACCAGCTGGTTGGAGCCGGTGAGGAACATCAGGCACCAAAAACCAGACAGCACCATGACGGCGCCAAACCACACCATGGACGGGGCCAGAACTGCAAGGCAGAGCATCAGGCCGTACATTCCGGCGCAGAACACCACGGACCGCAGGCGGAGCTGCCGACGGCGGGTGGACGCCACGGCGCCGGACAGCGCGCCCAGTGCCACCAAGGCATTGAGGAGCCCGTACCCGCCGGCGCCGACCTTGAAGACGTGGTCCGCGAAGGCGGCCAGAAGCACCGGCAGGCTCATGGCGAAGACAGAGATGAAGCCGGCCATGAGCCACGGCCAGTAGATGGTGGGCTTGCTCAAGGCATAGCGCAGCCCCTCACGGAGCATGCCCTTGGTCTTGGGCGCGGGGGCGCTGACATACAGCTGGTCCTTGCGCAGGATCAGGAGCATCGCCACGGTGGAGCAGCAGGCCACCGCGTTGGCGGCGAAGGCCCAGCCGGCCCCCACCGCTGTGAGGAGCAGCCCGGCAAGCGCAGGGCCGATCAGGCCGCCCAGCTGGAAGGTGGTGGAGTTGACGCTGATGGCGTTCCGCAAATACCGGGGGCCAACGAGCTCGTTCACGAACACCTGGCGGGCCGGCTGGTCAAGGACGGTCACCAGGCCCAGTACCAGCGCGATGGCGTAGACATGCCACACCATGATGGCCCCGGTGAGGGCCAGGGTGGCCAGTGTCGCGGCCAGGATGGCGGCCATCCCTTGGCAAAGGATGAGGATCTTCCGCTTGGCGAACCGGTCGGCGATCATGCCGCCCCATGGCCCCAGCAGCAGGGAGGGCAGGAACTGCAGCGCCACGGTAATGCCCACAGCGGTCACGGATCCCGAGAGCTGCAGCACCAGCCAGTCCTGGGCGATCCGCTGCATCCAAATGGCGATGACTGCGATGAAGTGGCCGGCGGCGAAGATCCGGAAGTTGGGCACTTTCAGCGAGATGAAGGTGTGCTTCCAGGGGAGCCGCTCCGCGACGACGGGAAGCGGCTGGGTCTGGCTGTCCGGCGGCGCTGAGCCCGCCGCGTCGATAACTGGCTGGGAGACGGAGGCCGACGAAGGCGGTGGGGGTGCCACAGGAGTGTCCTCAAAATTGCGGGCGGTCTGGGATGCCCTTAACGCTAGGCTGGCGGAGCAGATTATGGAGGCGTATGGTCCCTATAACTCGTATTGCAAAACGCAATGACCTATCAGAGCGGAAGGCCGGGGAGCCAATCATGTTCGAGCCAGCCCAGCTGCGTTCCTTCCTCGCGGTGGCGGACACCCTCAGCTTCACCAAGGCCGCCGAGCGGCTGGGGCTGGCGCAGCCCACCATCAGCCAGCACATCCGCAAACTCGAAGCGGCAGCCAAGCGCAGCCTGATCACCCGGGACACCCGGGACGTCCGGCTCACCGACAACGGCGATGCGATGGCAGGCTTCGCCCGGAACATCCTGTCCGCGCATGACGCCGCCGCCCGCTACTTCTCCGGCTCCGCGATGCGGGGACGCCTGCGGTTCGGCACCGCGGATGACCTCGCCATCACCGGGCTGCCCCGGATCCTGCGTGAATTCCGGCAGATCTACCCCCAGATCAACCTGGAACTGACAGTGGGGCAAAGCGATCAGCTGTACCGCAAGCTCAACGCCGGCCAGCTGGACCTGGTATTCGTGAAATGGGTGGCGGGTGCAAAGGACGGCACCGTGGTCCAGCATGACTCGTTCTCCTGGGTGGGGCTGGAGCAGACAGTATTGGAGCCGGGGACCCCGGTGCCCCTGATCGCCTACCCGGCTCCCAGCCTCAGCCGGAAGCTGGCCATCGACGCGCTGGAAGCCAACGGCAGGACCTGGCGGATCACCTGCACCACCCGCCAGATCAGCGGCGTGCTCGCGGCGGTTCGCGCCGGCATCGGCGTGGCCGTCATGCCCACGTCGCTGGTGCCCGAGGATCTGAAGATCATCACCCGGCGCTTCGACCTTCCCGCCGTCGGGGACGTGGACTTCACCCTGATCCGCAACCCGCTGGCGAACGCCGAAGTCATCGATGCCCTCACCCAATCGATCGTGGGCCGGACCATTAACCGCCAAACTTGACCCCCCGCTGTCGCAATTTCCAGCATTTAGGGGAGTTAGGGGGCCCGTGTCCATTGATAGGGGAAGTGGCATCCCCTATGCTGATCTCCAAGGTCAAGCAGCAGGCCAGTTCACCCAAAACAAGTGCGCATCCGCATGCCGGAACGCCGCCCTTGGGACAGGCAGCCAATGACGACAGCCAGGAACACCCATCTCAGTTCTGCGCACGCGCGACCGTACTCCACAGCACGGCCGTCCACCCGCCAGAACACCCTCGGAACCGGACACGCCTCCGTAGACTCCGGATACGTGGGAAGACCCACCTGCGACAAATGCCGTACCGACGAATTCGTCTACCTTGAGTCGTACATTCCGCCCACGTACCGCCGTGACGGAACAGTGGCCACACTGGGCGAAGTGGCCTACACCTGCACCCGCTGTGAGGAATTCTCAGCCCACAGCGTCCCCGTTACCTGGACGCCGCCCGGCTGGTATCTGGGCTAAAACCACCTGGTCTCCGGGCTAAAGCGATAAGGCCGGGCAATCACCATCAGGTGGCTGCCCGGCCTTTTTAGCGCCGGGAACTTATCCCGGACGGCTCAATCCCGTACTGATCAGATCAGCGCGTCCGACAGGTGGTTCGGGGTGCCGAACCGGTGTGCGGTGATGCTGACGGCCTGTTCGTGCAGGAACGGCAGCAGCTCCACCCGCCCGGCCTCGGTGACGGCGTGGGCGTAGATGGCCAGGTCGGGCCTTCCGCCGGTGGCCTCGGCCAGCGCCGAAGAGTCACCGCCGATAAGGCGGATGCGGGCTCCGGACAGCTTGCCCGCGGAGGCGAGGTGTCCCGCCGACGCCAGCCAGCCGGCGTCGGACTCCACCGTTACCTCGATGTCCTGTGCGGTGAGTACGGAGCGCAGCTGGGCGGGAAGTTCGACGGCGGAGGACACGGTGAGTGCGGATCCCGCCACAACGCCGGCGGCCACGGTCCGGACGAGGTGGGCCAGCGGTTCGCCTTCGGACAGCCGGATGGTGACCGGCAGGCTGCGGTAGCGGAAGATATTGCGCTCGGCGCTCAGCCCGGAAACGTCCTTTGCCGTGCCGAACTCCCCAGCCCATGCTTCGGCGTCAGAGGCCAGGGCACGCTGGACGGACTCAAGCTCAGCCGGTTGCAGGGCGGAGCTCGCCGCGTTGAGGATGCGGCTGACGGCCGGGTGCGTGACCGGGGCCGTGGCGGTGCTGGCTGCGGGGGTCCAGTCACCCAGGCCGGCCAGGTAATTGGGGCCGCCCGCCTTGGTGCCGGCGCCGACGGCGGACTTCTTCCAGCCGCCGAAAGGCTGGCGCTGCACGATGGCGCCGGTGATGCCGCGGTTGACGTAGAGGTTGCCGGCCTGGATGGTATCCAGCCAGATGCCCAGTTCCTCCGAGTTCAGCGAGTGCAGGCCGGCAGTGAGGCCGTACTCAATCTGGTTCTGGATGGCGATGGCCTCTTCCAGGGTGTCCGCGGTCATGACGCCCAGGACCGGCCCGAAGAACTCGGTCAGGTGGAAGTAGGAACCGCGCTTGACGCCGTAGCGCACGCCCGGGCTCCAGAGACGGCCGGCGTCGTCCAGCTTCTTCGGTTCCACCGCCCAGTTCTCGCCGTCACCCAGGGTGGTGAGGGCGTTGAGAAGCTTTCCGTTAGCGGGCTCAATGATGGGCCCCATCTGGCTGGTGGGATCCTCCGGGTAGCCCACCTTCAGCGAGGTGACGGCGTCGATGAGCTGGTTGTGGAACCGCTTGGACTTGGCCACGGAACCCACCAGGATCACCAGTGAGGCCGCGGAGCACTTCTGGCCGGCATGGCCGAACGCGGAGTAGGCCACGTCCTTGGCCGCCAGGTCCAGGTCGGCGCTGGGGGTCACAATGATGGCGTTCTTGCCGCTGGTTTCGGCCAGCAGCGGCAGGTCCTTGCGGAAGGACCGGAACAGTTCGGCGGTCTCGTAGCCGCCCGTGAGAATCACGCGGTCCACCGCCGGGTGGCTGATCAGCTGCTTGCCGAGCTCCCGCTCCCCCAGCTGCACCATGGTCAGCACGCCCTTGGGCACGCCGGCTTCCCACAGCGCCTCCACCATGACGGCGCCGCTGCGGGCGGCCTGCTTGGCGGGCTTGATCACGACGGCGGAGCCGGCGGCGAGTGCCGCAAGGGTGGACCCTGCCGGGATGGCCACCGGGAAGTTCCATGGCGGCGTTACAACGGTGAGCTTGGCAGGGACGAACGTGGCGCCGTCGACCTTGTCCAGCTTCCGCGCGGACTCCGCGTAGTAGTGGGCGAAGTCCACTGCTTCGCTGACTTCCGGATCACCCTGGTCAATGGTCTTGCCGGTCTCGCTGGCCATGACCTCCAGGAGGTCTGCCCTGCGGGCCTCCAGGATCTCGCCGGCCCGGTGCAGGATTTCGGCACGCTCGGCGCCGGACATGGCACCCCAGGCTTTGCCCTTGTCCACGGCATTGGCGATGGCGGAGTTGAGGGTTTCTTCGTCGTTAATGAACGCGGCCTTCACCGAGGCGTTGCCCAGCGTCGACGTCGCGACGCGTTCCAGGATGGCGCGTCCCCAGGTGCGGTTGGCAGGCAGCGCGGGGTCGGTGTCCGGGGTGTTCCGGAAACCGTTGTGCGGCATGGCCTCCGGGGGAAGGTTCCGGTCCTGGCGGCGGTTGGGCAGTGGCACGCTGTTGTCCAGGGCTTCAAGGGAGGCGAGGAAGCGCTGCTTCTCGCGCTCGAACAGGCCTTCGTTCTCACTGAGTTCGAACACGGCCGACATGAAGTTGTCCTGGCTGGCGCCCTCTTCGAGGCGGCGGATCAGGTAGGCAATGGCGACGTCGAACTCGGACGGGTGCACCACGGGGGTGTAGAGCAGGAGGGAGCCCACGTCCTTCTTGACGGCCTCCGCCTGGCCTTGCGCCATGCCCAGCAGCATCTCGAACTCGATGCCGGATTCCACGCCGCGCTGCTTGGCCAGGAGCCAGGCGAAGGCGATGTCGAATAGGTTGTGGCCGGCAACGCCGATGCGGATGTTCTTGATCCGATCAGGGTGCAGTGAGTAGTTGATGACGCTCTTGTAGCTGGTGTCTGAATCCTGCTTGCTGCCCCAGGTTGCCAGCGGCCAGTCGTGCAGGGAGGCTTCCACCTGCTCCATCGGCAGGTTGGCGCCCTTGACCACGCGGACCTTGATGCTGGCGCCGCCATTGGCACGGCGTTCAGCGGCCCACTCCTGCAGGCGGATCATGGCGGACAGGGCATCCGGAAGGTAGGCCTGGAGCACGATGCCGGCCTCAAGGTCCTTGAACTCGGGCTTGTCCAGGATCCTGGTGAAGACCGCGATGGTCATGTCCAGGTCCTTGTACTCCTCCATGTCCAGGTTGATGAACTTGGCCTTCTTACCCGGGCCGGCGAAGGAGTTGGCGCGCTGGAAGAGCGGGGTGAGCTTTTCGACGACGTGTTCCACGGCTTCGTCGAAGGCCCAGGCCGAGTGCGGGGCAACGGTGGAGGAGACCTTGATGGAGACGTAGTCGACGTCGGGGCGCGCCAGCAGGGTGTGGGTGCCTTCGAGCCGGCGGGAGGCCTCGTGCTCACCCAGGACTGCCTCGCCCAGGAGGTTGACGTTGAGCTTGATGCCGTCCTTGCGGATCTTGGCGATGGCCGGGCCCAGCTTGGCGTCGGTGGCGTCAACGATCAGGTGTCCCACCATCTCGCGGAGGACTTTGCGGGCGATGGGGATGACCACCTGCGGCATCACCGGGGCCATGGTTCCGCCCAGTGCCACGGCGCTGCGCATGTACCAGGGCAGGAAGGCCGGAACCTTCGGGGCCAGGGCGGCCAGGTTGCGGGCTGCCACCTTCAGGTCCTCGGGGCGGACCACGCCGTCCACGAAGCCAACGGTGAATTCCAGCCCGTTGGGGTCCTTCAGGACGCCGGCGAGCTGCTGGGCGGAGGCGTCCACCGGGACCTTGGCGGCCTCGGTGAGCCAGCGCCGGACCAGGGCCACTGCGTCATTGGCGAGGGCCTTTGCCTGGGGGACGTCGACGTCAACGGTCTGCTGTGCGGTACCGGCGGAAACTGCTGGTTCCATTGCAACGTGGGTCATGGTTTTTCCCGATCTTTCTGGCTCTGGGAGGAGGTCTTTCCACCAGTATGAGCTTCCGCTCACATAAGATAAAGCGATCTTTTCCAACCAATACAGGTTAGGAAAACCGATGCATTTCTCGGGCCTCCCAGGCGCCCTTAAACTCCAAGCGGCAAGCCCGGCCCCTCCCGTTGCTCCATCACTTTTGGTCCCTAAAACGGCTGTTTAGGGACCAAAAGTGATAGAGGAACTGGTGTTGAGGGGCAGGGCTTGCCGCGCGTCCCGGGACAACCCGCCAAAAGTGGGCGGGCGTCGGGAGCGAGGGTTAGCCGACTGGCCGGTGCATCTCCACAATTTCCTGGTGCCGGGGGCTGTTGGGGTTCATCAGGGAGTGCTTCCGGCCATAGCCGAAGTAAATGACCAGGCCGACGATCAGCCACACGACGAACCGCAGCCAGGTCTCCCAATGCAGCTGCAGCATCAGGAAGGCCGAGGCCAGGACACCGAAGGCCGGGACCACTGGCATCAGCGGCAGTCGGAACGTGCGCGGCGCGTCGGGTCGCTTGTAGCGGAAGATGATCACGGACAGGCAGACGACGACGAACGCGGCCAGGATGCCGATGTTGGTCAGGTCCGCGACCGCCTTGATGGGGAAGACACCCGCCAGGAAGGCGGACGCGATGCCGCCGATCCAGGTGACGCGCTGCGGGGTGCCGTGGCGGTCGGTCTTGGAGAACCAGCCGGGAAGCAGGCCGTCACGGCTCATGGAGAACCAGACGCGGGTGACGCCCAGCAGGAAGGTGAGCATCACGGTGAGGATGGAGAGCACGGCGAACACGGAGATGATGGTGGCGATGACGGGCAGGCCAACCGAGGTGAAGGCGGAGGCGAAGCCTGCCTTGGGGTCGATGTCCTTGTAGTTCTGCATGCCGGTCAGCACCAAGGTGGCGGCAACGTAGAGCAGCATGGCGATGATGAGCGAGAGCACGATCGCCTTGGGCATGTGCTTCTTGCCGTCCTTGGCTTCCTCGGCCGCGGTGCTCATGGCGTCGTAACCGAAGACTGCGAAGAAGACAGTGGCGGAGCCGGCAACCACAGGGCCGAAACCGCTGGGCATGAACGGGTTGTAGTTGTTGGTGTCGATGTAGAACACGCCGAGCCCGATGATGAAGAGGATCAGGATCACCTTGATGGCCACGGCCACGAGCTCGAACCGGCCGAAGGCCTTGGTGCCGCGGGAGAGGATCCACGTGACCAGCAGGCAGACCAAGATGGCGGGGATGTTGACGATGCCGCCCTTGCCCTCGTCTGCGGTTGAGGTCATCCAGATCGGCAAATGGATGCCGATACCGGACAGGAAGGCGTCAAGGTAGCCGGAGATGCCGATTGCCACCACGGCCACAATGGCGATGTATTCCAGCAGCAGGTCCCAGCCGATGAACCAGCCGATCACCTCGCCAAGCGCTACATAGCCGTAGGTGTAGGCAGAGCCGGCGCGCGGGATCATGCCCGCGAACTCTGCGTAGGACAGGGCTGCGGCCGCTGAAGCCAGGCCTGCAATAAGGAAGGAAATCAATACCGCGGGCCCCACCCCGGGTGTACTTTCGCTGCCGGCGGCCACCAGTCCCGCAAGGGAAAAGATGCCGACGCCGATAATTCCGCCAACACCGATGGCGGTGAGCTGCCACAGCCCAAGGGACTTAAACAGTCCACTGTGCTTGTTTTCTTCTTCGATGTCATCAATGGGCTTTCGCCGCATTATCGATTGGCTCAAGTCTTTAGTGCTCATCAGGGACTCCTGCTCGGGGGTGCGACCCCGCCGCGGCACGCCAAGGAAACTGGCTGTGACGGGGGTAACTCGGTTTCAACAGTATGCGTGCGCGGTTGCGTTAGATAAAGTGGCTACTTCTAACCTATATTCGTTAGTTTCAGTTAGGAATCCGCCATGCTTGACGTTCGCAGGCTCCGGCTGCTCCGTGAGTTAAGCATCCGGGGGACGCTCGCCGAGGTGGCTGAGGCACTGCAGTACAGCCCGTCGTCGGTATCGCAGCAGCTGGCCCTCCTGGAGAAGGAAGTGGGCGTGGAACTGCTCCGGAAGACGGGGCGGCGGGTGCAGCTGACGCCCCAGGCCGAGGTGCTGGTGGCGCACACGGCGCAGCTGCTCGAAACCATGGAGCAGGCGGAGGCGGACCTGGCCGCATCCCTGACCACCGTCACCGGAACGGTGCGGATCGCGGTGTTCCAGTCCGCGGCGCTGGCCCTGATGCCGGACACCTTGACTCGGATGGCCGCCACCTATCCCGAGGTCCGGATCGAAATGATCCAGCGTGAGCCCGAGACCGCTCTGCATGAGACGTGGGCGCGCGACTTCGACCTGGTGATCGCCGAGCAGTATCCCGGGCACGCTGCGCCGCGCTACCCGGAGCTGGACCGGGTCAAGCTGACCACCGACGCCATCCGGCTGGCCGTTCCCCCTGCGTCCGACGACGGTCCCGGCATCCGTTCGCTGGCGGACACGGCGGAGCTCGCCTGGGTCATGGAACCGAGGGGTGCGGCGTCGCGCCACTGGGCGGAGCAGGCTTGCCGCAGCGCCGGCTTCGAGCCGGATGTGCGCTTTGAAACCGCCGATCTGCAGGCCCAGGCCAGGCTCATCGAGTCCGGTAATGCCGTGGCCCTGATGCCGGACCTGGTGTGGACCGGCCGCGGCACCACAGCCCAGCTGCTGGAGCTTCCCGGCACACCGCACCGCACCATCTTTACCTCGGTCCGCCGCTCCAGCGCCCAGCGCCCCGCCATCCTGGCCGCCCGGGAGACCCTCGCTGCGGCCGCCGCCGCAGTGGCACGGGACGACGACGGGTGACCGGCCGCCGTCGTCCGCGTCCCAAACTGCGCCATCACGCACCACTTCACTGCGCAGGCGCGCCCCCTGCGCACTGAGGTCCGGCATCGCTGGGCAAGCGTGCACCTGAAATGCGTTGTGTTTCCTGCGTCACTGCAGGTAAAGGGCCGCAGGTCTAGACTGGAGCCGTTATGAATCGAACAATGTTCAAGTCCAAAATCCACCGGGCCACCGTCACGCACGCCGACCTGCACTATGTAGGGTCAGTCACCGTGGACCTTGACCTGCTCGAGGCCGCCGACATCCTGCCCGGCGAGCTGGTGTCCATTGTGGACGTCACCAACGGCGCCCGACTTGAGACCTACACCATCGCCGGCGAGCGCGGTTCCGGCGTGATCGGCATTAACGGTGCAGCGGCGCACCTTATGCACGAGAACGACATTGTCATCCTGATTACTTACGCCCAGATGACCACCGAAGAGGCCCACGCCTACCAGCCGCGCGTGGTCCACGTGGACGCAAACAACCGGATCATCCAGCTGGGCAACGATCCCGCAGAGGGCCTCACTCCCGGCATGATGCGCCCCCCTTTCGCGCTTAACAACTCCACCCTGTAACCGGCGCGTGCGTCCCGGTCCCTTCCTCCGCTGTGCCCAAAAGGCTGATCCTTGTTAGGGGTGCTGGCGGGGTTCTTCGTGGTCTGGTGCATCATCCTGGTGGGATGGTTCGTGGGCCGGCGGAGAATCCTCGGCGATAACGCCCGCCCTGTACTCAGTGGCCTGACGTTCTTCGTCGCCAGCCCAGCACTGCTTTTCGAAACCCTCAGCAAGGCGCGCCTGCAGGAAGTGTTCGCCGAACCGCTGCTGGTTACCGCGGTGGCCGCCATTATTACCGCCGCCGCATTCTTCGGCCTCGCCAGGTTCTGGCTGAAGCGGGCACTCCCCGAAGCGCTGATGTCCGCCATGTCCGCGTCGCTGGCGAACTCCGCAAACCTTGGTATTCCCATTGCGGTATATGTCTTGGGCGACGCCAGTTACGTGGCGCCGCTGCTGATCTTCCAGCTGGCGTTCTTCACACCGATGTTTCTGATGATCCTTGACTCGAGCACCAGCACGCACCGCACCACCGCCGTGGGGTTTTTCCTGATGATCCTGCGGAATCCCATGATCGTGGGCTCGGGCCTGGGGCTGCTGGTGGCCGGCACCGGCTTCCAGGTTCCGGCGCTGGTCATGGAGCCCATCCACCTTATTGGCGGCGCGGCGATCCCTGCCATGCTGATCGCTTTCGGGATGAGCCTGAACGGCACCCGCCCGCTGCAGGCTTCCGCCGGCCGGCGGGTGGACACGCTGCTGGCGAGCGGCTTCAAGCTGGCGGTCCAGCCGGCCCTTGCCTATGTTTTCGCCCGCTTCGCCTTGGGGATGGACGGGCACGCGCTGTTCGCGGTGGTGGTCACGTCGGCCCTGCCCACCGCCCAGAACGTGTTCGTGGCCGCCAGCCGGTACCAGACCGGGCTTACGGTGGCCAAGGACACCGTGCTGATCACCACCGTGGTGGCAGTGCCGGCGATGATCGGCGTCGCGCTCCTGCTGGCGTAAGGCTGCTTTACAACGTGACCACAACCGCTGCTTGGAGGGCTGATGAACACTGTTCTTGACACCGTGGTGATCGGCGGCGGCGCCATGGGTTCTGCCGCGGCATGGGCGCTGTCGCGCCGGGGCCGGCAGGTGACGCTGGTGGAGCAGTTCGGTCCGGGGCACAAGATCGGCGCGTCCCACGGGGCAACCCGGAACCTGAACCCCGGCTACCACCGGCCGGAGTACGTGGCCATGCTCGCCGAGGGGCTGGCGCTGTGGGACGAGCTGGAGCAGGAAAGCGGTACGCAGCTGCTGGCGCGCACCGGAATCGTCAACCACGGCCCGGGCGGGGACCTCCAAAAGGTTTCAGATGCCCTCACCGCTGCCGGGATCCGCGCCGAATTCCTGGACCCGGCGGAGGCCCATGAACGCTGGCGCGGCATCCGCTTCGACCAGCAGGTCCTGCATATGCCCGACGGCGGCCAGCTCAACCCTGAAGCGGCGCTGCCGGCTTTCCAGCGGCTGGCCTCCGCCCGGGGCGCCGAGATCAGGCACCACACCAAGGCCGTGGACTTTGAGGTGTTCGACGACGGCGTGCGGCTGACGCTGGAATCGGCTGCGGGCACCGAGGTGGTCACCGCAGCACAGGCAGTGGTGACGGCGGGCGGCTGGACGGAGAAGCTGCTGGAGATGGCTTCCGGCAGGGTTTCAGGCACCGCTTCAGACCGGGAGGCTCCCGCGATCCGGATTCCCCGGCTCAGGGTCACACAGGAGCAGCCGGCGCATTTCCGGGTGGTGGATGAACGGGCGCTGTGGCCCGGCTTCAACCACTACCCGGGGCCGGACTACCGGGGCTGGTACTCCCCCGTCTACGGCATGCAGACCCCGGGCGAGGGCATCAAGGCCGGCTGGCACGGGGTGGGCCCGGTGGTAGATCCGGACCACCGCGATTTCCGGCCCGAACCGACCCAGCTCGCAGCCCTGCAGGATTACGCGCGGCAGTGGCTGCCGGGAGTGGACCCCGATGACCTGGAGGCCATCAGCTGCACCTACACCACCACGCCTGACGAGGACTTCATCCTGGACCGGGTGGGGCCCGTGGTGATCGGCGCCGGTTTCTCCGGGCACGGCTTCAAGTTCACGCCGGTGGTGGGGCGGATCCTGGCTGATCTTGCCACCGGAACCCGGCCCGCGCCGTCGATCTTCCGCGCGTCCCGCCAGGCACCCTAACCGGCACGGCCCTCCGAGCTGGGCACGGATTCCTCCACGGGTTCCGCGGAATCCGCCGCAGGTTCCCCAGTTTCCGCCGCCGGTTCCGCAGTTTCCGCCTTGACCGCGGGCATGGCCAGCACTGCCGCGACGGTCAGCAGCCCGGCCACCAGCGCTGCCAGGAACACCGCCCCGGATGCGGAAATCACGGTGGCGGGGTCCCCCTCGCCGCCGCTGCTGCCGCCGTAGATGGAGTTGGCCACGGCACCGAACACGGCCACGCCCAGGGCACTGCCGATGGAGCGGGCAAACATGTTGGTGCTGGTCACCACGCCGCGCTCGTGCCAGGGCACGCTGGACTGGGCGGCGATCAGGGTGGGGGTGGCCAGCAGGCCCAGGCCCAGCCCGACGACGAAGCAACTGACGGCGATCAGCGCCACGTTGGGTGCGGCCGCAGTCAGTGACAGGATCAGCAGGCCCACCACGGAGATGGCTATGCCGATCAGGGCGGTGGACTTGAAGCCGATCCGCAGGTAGAACTTGCCGGCCTGCGAGGCGCTAAGCGGCCAGCCGAGGGTCAGGGCCGCAAGGGCCAGGCCGGCCACCAGGGGTGAGGAGGACAGTGCCCCCTCCAGGAAGGTGGGCACGTAGGAGGTCAGGCCGATCATCACCGTGCCAACCCCGAAGGACACCAATGCGGTGGTGCCCAGCAGGCGCCGCGAAACCACCCAGGAGGGCAGGATGGGTTCGGCCGCCCGCCGCTCCACCAGGAGGAACGCGGCCAGGAGGACTGCGCCCACCGCAAAGACGCCAATGCTGACGGGGGAGTTCCATGCCCAGGCCTGGCCGCCTTGCAGGGCGCCGAGAATGAGCAGGCCAAGCGAGCCGGCCAGGAGCACGGCGCCGGCGTAGTCCACCTTGTGCTTTGCCCGTTCCACGTTTTCGTGGAGGGTGCGCACCAGCATCCAGCCAGCCAGCAGGCAGAGCGGGACGTTGACCAGGAAGATCCCGCGCCAGATGCCCAGCGCGGAGAAGATGCCGCCCAGGCTGGGGCCCACTACCGAGGAAACGGCCCAGACGCTGGCCAGGTAGCCCTGGACCTTGGCGCGCTCCTGCAGGGTGTAGATGTCGCCCGCGATGGTGATGGATACCGGCAGCACCGCGCCGGCGCCCAGTCCCTGCAGGGCGCGGAAGGCAATCAGGGACGGCATGCTCCAGGCCAGCCCGCAAAGCACCGAGCCCAGCAGGAACAGGCCAATGCCGGTCAGGATGATGGGCTTGCGGCCCGCCATGTCAGAGAGCTTGCCGTAGATGGGCACGGTCACGGCCTGCGCCAGCAGGTAGGCGGAAAAGAGCCAGGGGAAGGAGGAGAAGCCGCCCACGTCACGGACGATCGACGGCACGGCCGTGGCCACGATGGTGGAGTCGATGGCCACGAGTCCCGTGGACAGCATAAGGGCGATGAGGATGGGCCCGCGGTCGGACCGGAAGCCTACGCCTTCCTTTGCATTCGCTTGTGCCTTCGCCATCTCAGACCCGGACCAGTCCGGCGGCCTCGGCCAGCAGCTCCACGGACCGCAGCCTCTCCTGGGTCCCCGGGCTCTGGTGCGCCACGATGAGTTCGTCGGCGTCGGCGTGCTTTCCGAAACTGTCCAGGTACTCGATGACCGCGTCGGGCGTCCCCACGGCGGAGTACGTCATCATCTGTGCCATGTGGCGTCCCTGCGGCGAGTCGAGGATCATGTCCGCCTCGTCGTCGGTGAATTCGCGGGTGCCCCCGCCGAAGAACAGGGAGACACGGGCACGCTTGGTGGCCTGCAACATCTCCTGCGCCTCGGCTGCGGAGTCGGCGGCGATGACATTGACGCCGGCGATCACGTGCGGGGCATCCAGCTGGGCGGACGGCTTGAACTCCCGGCGGTAAATGGCCACGGCCTCCTGCAGCGCGGCGGGGGCAAAGTGCGAGGCAAAGGCGTAGGGCAGGCCCAGCTGCGCGGCCAGGCGGGCGCCAAACAGGGACGAGCCCAGGATGTACAGCGGCACATTGGTCCCCTTGCCGGGGGTGGCCTCGACGCCCTGGATGCGGGTGGGGCCGGTCAGGTAGCCCTGCAGTTCAAGGACATCCTGCGGGAAGCTGTCGGCAGACATGGGGTCCCGGCGCAGTGCGCGCATGGTGTTCTGGTCGCTGCCCGGCGCCCGGCCCAGGCCGAGGTCGATCCGGCCGGGGTGCAGGGTTTCCAGGGTGCCGAACTGCTCGGCGATGGTCAGCGGGGAGTGGTTGGGCAGCATGACGCCGCCGGCGCCCAGCCGGATGCTTTCGGTGTGCGCGGCCACGTGGGCGATCAGCACGCTGGTGGCGGAGGAGGCGATGGAGGACATGTTGTGGTGCTCCGCGTACCAGACCCGCCGGTAGCCCAGCTTTTCGGCGCTTTGGGCCATGGCCACACTGCCCGCGAAGCTCTCCGCCGCCGTCTGGCCTTTGCCGATGGTTGCCAGGTCAAGGATGGAGAGGGGAAGAGTCACGTCAGGTGCCGGCCTTTCAAAAAGTTTCGTAGGGCGCGCCGGCCGGATTGCGGCGGGCACTTGAGGCATAACGACGGCGGGCCCCACCTTATTTCTGTGATGTGCGGAATACTCAGCACACTGATGAGGTTGCCGCCCCTATGAGCCATGATTCAACGAACCAGCTGGAACTGTCCGCAACGATTGAACTCGAGGACCTGGGAACCGTGCACCGGCTCGGTTTTGGTGCCATGCGCATCGTGGGTGACGGCGTCTGGGGTGAGCCCGCAGACCGCCAGGCCGCCCTGGCCGTGGTGCGCCGCGCCGTCGAACTCGGCGTGGACTTCATCGGCACCGCCGATTCCTACGGCCCCAACATCAGCGAGGAAATCATCGCCGAGGCCCTCCACCCCTACAAGGAAGGGCTGAAGATCGCCACCAAGGTGGGCTTCACCCGCACCGGGCCCAACAAGTGGATTCCCGTTGGCCGGCCGGAATACCTGCGCCAGCAGACCGAACTGAGCCTGCGCAAGCTCAAGGTGGACACGCTGGACCTGCTGCAGCTGCACCGGATCGATCCCAAGGTGGACGCCGAGGAGCAGTTCGGCGTGCTGCGTGAGCTCCAGGACGAAGGCAAAGTCCGCGCCCTGGGCCTGTCGCAGGTGAGCGTGGCAGAGCTCGAAGCCGCCGGAAAGCACTTCACCGTGTCCACCGTGCAGAACCGCTACAACCTGACCGACCGCAGCTCAGAGGACGTGCTGCGCTACTCGGAGGAGAACGGCATCGGCTTCATCCCCTGGGCGCCGATTTCCGCCGGCCAGCTGGCCCAGCCGGGAGGCCCACTGGACGAGGCCGCCAAGCGCTTGGTTGCCACCACCTCGCAGGTCGCCCTGGCCTGGCTGCTGCGCCGCTCCCCCGTCATGATGCCCATTCCGGGCACCGGCTCCGTTCAGCACCTTGAGGAGAACATGGCTGCTGCGGACATCACGCTCGACGACGACACGTACGCCGAGCTTGAAGCAGCCGGCAAGTAAAGAATTAGAGACAGGAGCGACAGCATGGCAAACATTCTGATGGTTGTATCGGCCGCCGATTCCCTCACCATGAAGGACGGCAGCGCGCACCCCACCGGCTACTGGGCGGAGGAACTGGTGGTATCCCACCAGACCCTGACCGAGGCCGGCAACACGGTGCATATCGCAACTCCCGGCGGGAAGAAGCCCACCGTGGACCAGGTCAGCCTGGCCGCCGAGTCCGCCGGTGGCGAGGAACGCGCGCAGGGCTTCCGCGACTACCTGGCGAAGATCGACGGCGAGCTGGCGCACCCGCTGGTCCTTGCCGACGTCGACCTTGCCGCCTATGACGCCCTGGTGCTGCCCGGTGGGCACGGCCCCATGGCGGACCTCTACAAGGACGGCGACCTGGGCCGCCTGCTGGTGGCAGCCAACAAGGATGGCAAGATCATCGCCCCGTTCTGCCACGGCCCGGCGGGCCTGCTGAGTGCAACGGACGACGACGGCGGGTTCGCGTTCCAGGGACGGCGCCTTACGGTCTTCACCAACGAGGAAGAGCTCGGCGGCGGGACCGGCGAGAACACCCCCTGGCTGGTGGAGGACGCGCTCAAGGAGAAGGGGGCCGTCATCGAAAACGGTGCCGCCTGGACCTCCAATGTGGTGCGCGACGGCAACCTCATCACCGGGCAGAACCCGCAGTCCAGCGAGGACGTGGCCAAGGAAGTCCTCGCGGCCCTCAGCTGAGTAACGCCGGCTTTTTAGCAACAGCAGAGGGGACCAGTTCGAAATGAACTGGTCCCCACCTTGCGGCGCGCGTCATTGTGCGCCGGCCTTATCAGGTCAGGCGCAGCCGCCGTTAGCAATGGTCGGATCGATGGCCGTGATCTGGTCCTGCACCTTTGCCAGCTGAAGCTGGAGGTTGCCCACCACGGTCCTCTGCGCCTCCACGGCGTCTTTCTTAACGCCCTTCTGGGTTTGCACCTCCCGGAGCTTTGTCTGGGCGGCCGTGAGCTGTCCGTCGAGGGTTGTCAGCTGCGACTGCAAGGACGAGAGGTTTGCCTCCGCGGCGCTGATTTCTCCGTTGAGCTTGTCCAGCAGGGCCAGCAGCGGCTTCACTTGGTCCTGTAACCCGAGGATCTCGGCTTCTTTTGTCGCAATCTGACCGTTCAGCACCGTGAGTTGCGCTATAAGGCTGTCGCCAATCTTGTTGAGCGAGCTGATCTCAGTTGTCTTATCGCCAACTGCTTTGTTGGCATCGTCGACTGCCTTCTGAAGGGCCGGGAGCTGCTCCTGCAGTCCTACCAGCTCTGTTGCCTTGGCATCCACGGCAGCAACTGCATCTTCCTGCGCTTTTTGCGCTTCGGCCAAGGCAGACCGGAGAGCTTCGAGGACCGCTCGCTGCTCCGTGATCTTTGCCTGGGCTTCGGAGACATTCCCTGCCAGTGCCGGCAGCGCCGCTTCGAGATCTGCCACCACCTTCGCTTGGGCGGCTACTTTGTCCGCCGCCGACGTAGCAGCGCCCTGAAGGGCTGCAAGCCCATTCTGCAGGGTGGTCAGCTCCGCTTGCTTGGTAGTCACCGCGCCATTCGCCTGGTTGACCGCATCCTGCAGCCCAGTCACTTGGCCCTTGAGGGCAGCAATCTCGGCTTCCTTCGAAGCGACTGCGGCGTTTGCAGCGGTCAGCACGTCCTGGAGGGGCTTTGCCTTCAATTGCAGGTCGCTGCTTTCCTGCTGCTTTGTCAGCAACTGGTCGTTGAGGCTGTTGACCTGGCTCTGCAATTTTGTCAGGTCACCCTGGAGCGCGGAGATGCTGGCGTTCTTGGCGCTGATTTCGGCGTTCACTTTGCTCAGATCGGCCACGGCGGCGTCTCGCTGCGCTTCCAACTGTCGCTTAGCGTTGGAGTTGCCATTGATTCCGGCGATCTGGGAGTTCAGGTCCGCGATTTGCTTTGTAAGGGCGTCCTTTTTCGTGGTGAGAGTGGCCAAGTCACTTTGGGCCTTCGTGATCTCGGCCTGCTTGGCCGTAACCGCCGAGTTTGCGTCGGCAATCTGGCCCTGCAGGGCGGTGATTTCGGCGTTGACGGCGGCGATCTTGTCGGCGTTGTCGCTGACAGCCGTCGCCGCTGCTGCCGCCTTGGCCCGCAGCGTCACCAGGGCGTCCTGGGCTGCAATGATTTCGGCGTTCTTGGCGTCGAGGGCTTCCTTTGCCAGGGAGGCCGTCGACTTCAAGCCTGCGAGCTGGGCCTCGGCACCCCCTATCTGGTCCTTCTTCGCGGTGACAGCGGCGTCCGCGGCGGCGGCATCGCGCTGCAGCCCGGCCAGCGTCTCATTCGCGGCGTCGACCAGAGCCTGCTGGTCCTCCAGTTGCGCTGTCGCGGTGGTTCCTGCTGCCTGAAGTACCTTCAGCTGATTTTCGGCATCAGAGACTGCCTGCTGCGCAGCATTTACCTCGACAGCCGCCTGCTCTGCCTTGGTATTCAGTGCAACGAGGTCGATTTGGGCCTGCTGGATTTCGGCGTTCTTGTCCGCGAGGTCGGAGTCTGCCTGGTCCGCTGCCTGCTGCAGCACACCAAGCTCCGTCTTGGCGGTCTCAAGGTTCTGCGTGTTGGCGGTCTGCTGTGCCTGAACGTCGGCAAGCGTGCTCTTCAGGTTCGCGGATTCGGACTGCGCCATTGCCAGTTCCTCCTGCAGTGGCGCCAGGTCGCTTGCAACCTTTGCCTGCTGGCCCTGCAGGTCGGCGAGCTCAGCCTGGGCAGCCTCCACGGCAGCGGTGATGTCCTCCTGCTCAGTGGTCAGCCTGTCCACCTCTGCCTGGGCAGCAGCCTCCTGGTCGCCCAGTTGCTTCTCCTGCGCCGCGAGAGCGTCCAGCTCCTGCTGTGCTGCCGCAACCTGGGCGGTGAGCGAATCCTTGGAGGTTTGAAGCTTCGCGTTGTCCGCCTGCAGCGCAGCGATCGCATCGGCGTTCTTCTTGGCAGCGGCCTTGAGGAGGTTCTCCTGGACAGCACCACGGTGCGCGAGCTGGTTCACCACACCGTTGCACATGCCAGTGGTGGACGTGGTAGCTGCAGTCGCCGGCTGGACCAGCACCATGCTGGTGGCAAGCAGCCCCGGCAGGACAATGGCGGCAGCCAAGCGGCGGGCACGGACAGAGGGGGGCGGGGAAGTGTGCATGCGAGCTCCTGTTAAGACCACTGAAGCGGCCCACTCTGGCCGCCTGATGGCTCAACCGTAAGATCCGGCGTGGGGGGAGAACACGCGTAATCACCACCTGTCTTTCTTCCCCGGGTACTCGTTTTCTGATGAATCGGTGACGGGCCGCCACTTGGGACAAAGCAGCCAAGGCAGACCAAATATGACCGCCGCGGTCCTCTGGTTAACCGCCGTTACTCCCTGTATCCCAGCATTTCGGGGCCTTTGATTCCCCCTCGGGGGCTGCCGGATAGTTGCTGCAAACGCGCACATGCCGTTGCATCCCCGCCACCCTTCCAAGGAGGAACCATGGCCTTCAAACCCAAGCCGGCCGCCGTCGTTGCCCTGGCCGTCTCAGCGCTGCTGGGACTGGCTGCCTGCTCAGATCCCGGCGCCTCGGCGGCGACAGCCCCGTCGTCGTCCGCCACCAGCTCCAGCGGCAAGACCTTCAATTTGTCCCCGCAGCAGGACCGCTTCAAGGTGACCAAGGATGACGGCGCAGCCGCCCTGGTGCCGGAGGCCATCAAGGCGGACGGCAAGCTCACGGTCGTCACCACCGGCGGCACGGCCCCACTCAGCACATTCGCCACAGACAACAAGACCCTGATTGGCAGCGAGGTGGACATCGCCTACGCCGTGGGTGAGGCGCTGGGCCTGCAGGTCGAGGTCCTGCCCGTCGCCTGGGCGGACTGGCCGCTGGGCATCGAATCCTCCAAGTACGAGGCCGTCCTCTCCAACGTCACGGTCACCGAGGCGCGCAAGGAGAAGTTCGACTTCGCCACCTACCGGAATGACCTGCTGGGCTTCTACGCCAAGAGCGATTCGGACATCGGGGAGGTCAAGGAAGCCAAGGACGTGGCAGGCAAGAAAATCATCGTGGGCTCCGGCACCAACCAGGAAGCCATCCTGGTGCGCTGGGACGAGGAGAACAAGAAGAATGGCCTGAAGCCGGTTGAGTTCCAGTATTACGACGACGACTCCGCCTCCACGCTGGCCCTCCAGTCGGGCCGCGCGGACCTGACGTTCGGCCCCAATGCGGCTGCCGCCTACAAGGCAGCACAGGACGGGAAGACGAAGCAGGTGGGCACGCTGAACGGTGGCTGGCCGCTGACCGCGCAGATCGCCTTCACCACCAAGAAGGGCAACGGTCTGGCGGTCGCCGCCGAGGCGGCACTGAACCACCTGATCGAGGGCGGCACCTATGCCAAAATCCTGGACCGCTGGGGCCTCTCCTCGGAGGCCATCCAGAAGTCCGAACTGAACCCGGCGGGCCTGCCCAAGAAGTAGGCGGCCTGCCGACGAATGAATCCCCGCCGGGTGTGCGCTGGTTGAAGTGCGCCCGGTGGGGATTCTTCTGTGTCAGCGCGGGTCCGGCTCCACTGCCCACGCCAACCGGTGCAGGAACGTGGCGGTCCTGCTCCGGGCCGCCGTCCAGGCAGCCGACATCCGCGAAGGCCTGGCAATGATTTGCGGGGCGTTGGGCTCGGCGCTCCGGCCTCCGCCGACAGCACCTACAAATAGCAGGGCCATGAGGCTTGCGCTTTCCATCGATCTCCAAAGCTGTACAGACAAAATCCTGGTGCACAAGCAAAGTGCCCCGCCGAAGAAGGCTTCAAACAAAAATCAACAGCCGCTCGCCTGGTTCCCGGGAAAGTGCGCTCCCGGCCGCTTAGGCAATAGTCTGGCCAGATGGGGACCAGTGCCGTGAACTCCGGCGAACAGACTGACAGACAGACCCGCATTCTCGAGGCGGCGATGGATCTGCTGTCCCGGCACGGCATTTCCGGTGTGAGCATGCGGGCCGTGGCACGGGAAGCCGGCGTGGCGCTGGGCCTGGTCAACTACTACTACGACGACAAGACCACCCTGATCCGGGCAGCCCTGCGCCGGGTGGATGAGCATGACCTTCTGCTCGTTGCCCCGGACCCGTCGTCGCCCCCGGATGAGCAGCTGCGCAAGGCCCTCCGGCGCGTGGCCGCCACCGACCTGCTGACCACCCGCTACCTGTCCCTGCGCCTGCACCTCTGGGCCCTCGCCCAGGCCGACGAGGACTACGCGCAGATCAACGCCGCGGCCTTCGACCGGTACATCGACGGGCTCGCAGCACTGGTGTCCAGCGCCAAACCCGACCTGCCATGGGAGGCCTGCCGGGAGCGGGCGGCGGACATCGTGGTGATCCAGAACGGCATGTGGCTGACGGCGCTGCTCGGCGTGGACAAGGCCTCCATCCAGCGGAGTATCGAGCGCACAGAGCAGATCGCTTTCGCCTAAAACAGCTGCCGCAAGGCAACGGTAGCCTCCCCAAAGTCATTGAACAAGTGTTCAAGAAATGTATTGAACACTCGTTCAACGTGCGTTACTGTCCTTCCTATGACTTACGCCACACCGGTTCGGGATGCAGCCCCAACCGAAGAAACTGAGACAGCTTCCTCCCTGTTCATCAACGGCGTTTGGGAGCCGGCGGCCTCCGGCGCTGTGCGCCGGATCCACAACCCGGCAGACGGCGAACTGGTGGCCACGGTCTCCGAGGCCGGCCGCGAAGATTCCGAACGCGCCATTGCAGCTGCCCGTGCCGCCTTCGACTCCGGCGTCTGGTCCTCGGTCCCGGCCCCCGAGCGCGGGTCCTTCCTCCTGAAGGTCGCGGCGGGCCTTCGCGACCGCCGGGAAAAGTTCGCCCGGGCCGAGTCCCTGGACACCGGCAAGCGGATGGTCGAAAGCCGCATCGACATGGACGACATCGCCGCTTGTTTTGAATACTTCGGCAGGCTCGCAGGACAGCAGGCCGGCCGGGTGGTGGACGCCGGTGACCCCGGGGTCGTGAGCAGGATCGTCTACGAACCCGTCGGCGTCTGCGGCCTGATCACGCCGTGGAACTACCCCCTGCTCCAGGCAGCGTGGAAGATCGCCCCCGCCTTGGCCGCCGGCTGCACTTTCGTCCTCAAGCCTTCCGAGCTGACGCCGTCCACCAGCATCCTGGCCATGCAGCTGCTGCAGGACCTCGGCCTGCCGGACGGGGTGGCCAACCTCGTCACCGGCGCCGGCGCCCAGGCGGGCGCACCGCTCTCTGAACATCCCGACGTCGACCTCGTCTCCTTCACGGGCGGCCTGGAAACCGGGAAGCGCATCGCCGCTGCCGCCGCCGGCACCGTCAAGAAGGTGGCGCTGGAGCTGGGCGGCAAGAACCCCAATGTGGTGTTCGCCGACGCCGACTTCGATGCCGCCGTGGACAACGCCCTCAACGGTGCCTTCGTCCATTCCGGCCAGGTCTGCTCGGCCGGGGCACGGCTGCTGGTAGAGGAATCCATCGCCGAACGCTTCACGGCCGAGCTGGTCCGGCGCGCTGAGGCAATCCGGCTCGGCGGCCCGTTTGACGACGCCGCGGAAACCGGCCCGCTGATCTCCGCCGCCCACCGCGACAAGGTGCACGCCTACGTCCAGCGCGGGATCCAGGAAGGCGCGCGGCTGCGCACCGGCGGCGCGGCACCTTCCGGAGAGAAGTACGACGCCGGGTTCTACTACCAGCCCACCATCCTGGACCAGGTGCAACGCGGCATGTCCGTGGTCACCGACGAGGCATTCGGCCCCGTGGTCACCGTGGAAACCTTCCGCACCGAGGACGAGGCCGTGGCCACCGCCAACGACACCATCTACGGGCTTGCCGGGGCGGTGTGGACGCAGGACGCCGGGAAGGCGCAGCGTGTGGCATCCCGGCTGCGGCACGGCACCATCTGGATCAACGATTACCACCCCTACCTCCCGCAGGCCGAGTGGGGAGGCTTCGGCCAGTCCGGCGTCGGCCGCGAGCTGGGGCCCACCGGCCTGGCGGAGTACCAGGAAGCCAAGCACATCTACCAGAACACCAACCCCCAGGTAACCGGCTGGTTCGCTGACCACGGCAAGGAGAACTAGATGCACGTCGACAACATCGAGGACCTCAGCGGGCGCTCGTTCGATTACATCGTCATCGGCGGCGGATCCGCCGGCGCCGCAGTGGCCGCACGCCTGAGCGAGGACCCGGACGTCACCGTGGCCCTAGTGGAGGCCGGGCCGGATGACCGCAACATCCCGGAAATCCTGCAGCTGGACCGCTGGATGGAGCTGCTGGAATCCGGCTACGACTGGGACTATCCGGTGGAACCGCAGGAAAACGGCAACTCCTTCATGCGCCACGCCCGCGCCAAGGTCATGGGTGGCTGCTCCAGCCACAACTCCTGCATCGCTTTCTGGGCCCCCCGGGAGGACCTGGACGAGTGGGAGTCCAAGTACGGAGCCGCCGGCTGGAACGCCGACGCGGCCTGGCCGCTGTACAAGCGGCTGGAAACCAACGAGGACGCCGGCCCGGACGCACCGCACCACGGGGACTCCGGCCCCGTGCACCTGATGAACGTGCCCCCGGTGGATCCTGCCGGCGTCGCGCTTCTGGATGCCTGCGAGCAGGCCGGGATACCCCGTGCCAGGTTCAACACCGGAAAAACGGTGGTCAACGGCGCCAACTTCTTCCAGATCAACCGGCGGGCGGACGGCACGCGGGCCTCGAGCTCCGTGTCCTACATCCACCCGATCATGGAACGCGAAAACTTCACCCTGCTGACCGGCCTCCGCGCCCGCCAGCTGGTGTTCGACGCGGACAAGCGCTGCACCGGCGTGGAAGTGGTGGACTCGGCGTTCGGCCGCACCCACCGGCTCACCGCGCGGCAGGAGGTGGTCCTGTCCACCGGCGCCATCGACTCCCCCAAGCTGCTCATGCTGTCCGGGATCGGCCCGGCCGCCCACCTGGCCCAGCACGGCATTGAGGTCCTGGTGGACTCCCCCGGCGTGGGCGAGCACCTGCAGGACCACCCCGAAGGCGTGGTCCAGTTCGAGGCCAGGCAGCCCATGGTGCAGACCTCAACGCAGTGGTGGGAGATCGGGATCTTCACCCCCACCGAGGACGGCCTGGACCGCCCCGACCTGATGATGCATTACGGCTCCGTCCCGTTCGACATGAACACCCTGCGGCACGGCTACCCCACCACGGAGAACGGCTTCAGCCTCACCCCGAACGTCACCCATGCCCGCTCCCGCGGCACCGTCCGGCTGCGCAGCCGCGACTTCCGCGACAAGCCCATGGTGGACCCCCGCTACTTCACGGACCCCGAAGGCCATGACATGCGCGTCATGGTGGCCGGCATCCGGAAGGCCCGCGAAATCGCCGCCCAGCCCGCCATGGCGGAATGGACCGGCCGCGAACTCTCGCCCGGCGTCGAGGCGCAGACGGACGAGGAACTCCAGGACTACATCCGCAGGACCCACAACACCGTCTACCACCCGGTAGGCACCGTCCGCATGGGCCCGGCCGACGACGACATGTCGCCGCTGGACCCCCAACTGCGGGTCAAGGGCGTCACCGGCCTCCGCGTCGCCGATGCGTCCGTCATGCCCGAACACATCACCGTCAACCCCAACATCACCGTCATGATGATCGGCGAGCGCTGCGCCGATCTGATCCGCGCCGACCACCTTCGCGCCGACCGGCCAGAAGAAACGTCGACGGCGGAACTGGAGCTCAGCGCGTCGCTCGCCTGAGCGGCAGGTACCCCGGGCCCACCAGGCCACCACTCAACAACCACCGCCCCGCAACCCCAGCGGGCCAACCCGGCCCCGTCCACAAGACGGCGTCAGGCCACACCCTCCCCGACCTTCCCCGCACCACAGGTCGGGCCGGTCCCCATCGTGCTTTTCTGATCTAGGAGTCCATATTGGAACCCAGCAAGAGTATTGATTCAAGCGGCATGGACGAATTCGGCTACACCCAGACCCTGGACCGGAGCATCGGCAAGTTTGCCAGCTTCGCCGCAGGCGTCAGCTACATCTCCATCCTCACCGGTGTCTTCCAACTGTTCTACTTCGGTTTTTCCATGGCCGGCCCTGCCTACGCCTGGTCCTGGCCCATCGTGTTCGCCGGCCAGCTGATGGTGGCCCTCTGTTTTGCCGAACTGGCCGGCCGCTACCCGGTGGCCGGGTCCGTGTACAACTGGGCCAAACGGCTCGCATCCGGGACCACCGCTTGGCTGGCCGGCTGGCTGCTGATGCTGTCCAGCATCATGGCGCTGGGAGCCGTGGCACTGGCCCTGCAGCTGACGCTGCCGCAGCTCTGGTCCGGCTTCCAGTTCGTTGGCGACGGCACCGGCCCGTACGACTTCGCCATGAACGGCGTGGTGCTGGCTACCATCATGATCACCATCTCCACCCTCATCAACGCGTTCGGCGTGAAGCTGATGACCCGGATCAACAGCATCGGCGTCTTTGTGGAACTGATCGCCGCCGTGCTGCTCATCCTCGCACTGGGCTGGCACGTGGTGCGGGGACCTGAGGTCTTCTTCGACACCGCGGGCTTCGGGGAAGGCAACGACCTGGGCTTCTTCGGTGTCTTCCTCATCGGCGCCATGGCTTCCGGCTACGTGATGTACGGCTTCGACACCGCAAGCTCCCTGGGCGAGGAAACGAAGGACCCTAAGCGCACGGCGCCCAAAGCCATCCTGCGCGCCGTCACGGCCTCGTTCGTGCTGGGCGGCCTGATCCTGCTGTTCGGCATCCTGGCCGCACCGGACCTGACCGACCCCAAGGTGGGATCTGCCGACGGCGGCCTGCAGCACATCGTGCTCTCCGTCCTTGGCGGGCCTTTCGGCAAGGCTTTCCTGCTGTGCATCGTGGTGGCCGTGGTGGTCTGCACGCTCGCGGTCCACGCGGCAGCCATCCGCATGGTGTTCGCCATGGCCCGGGACAACAACCTGCCGTTCAGCCGGCAGCTCAGCAAGGTGGATCCGGTCCGCAGGACTCCCACCGTCGCGGCTATCGTGGTGGGCGTCCTGGCCGTCGTCCCGCTGCTCATCAACGTCATGCAGCCGGCCATCTTCACCATCCTGTCCAGCATCAGCATCGTGCTGATCTACCTGTCCTACCTCCTGGTCACGGTGCCCATGCTGCGCAACCGCTTCCTGAAGAAATGGCCCCTGGCGCACGACGGCTCCGAACCCGGTTTCAGCATGGGCAAGTGGGGTGTTCCCGTGAACATCCTGGCGGTCCTGTGGGGCGGCGCCATGACCCTGAACCTGATCTGGCCCCGCCCCGAGATCTACAACTCGGTGCCGCCTTTTGAGTGGTACCTGCAGTGGGGCGGCGTGATGTTCGTCGCCGCCGTGGTCATAGGCGGGACCCTGCTCTACCGCCTCAAGATCCAGCACCAGACCGGGGTGCTGGCCGAGCACGCCGCCGCCGTCGCCGCCCACCCGTCGTCAGGCCCCGCGCAGCACCACGCAACTCACGAGGCACCGCAGGATGCCCTGGCGGCCGACGGAGCCCTGGCAACAGAACCCGCGTAACACCGCACGCAACAAGGGCAGACGGCGGCACTCACCCGAGTGCCGCCGTCGGCCCTTTTGGGTCTGAAGGCACCGTTCCAAGCACAATGCTCACCTGCCCAGGCGTGCCAGCTCCTCCCCCATGGCCCGCGCAAACACGTCGCCTGGGACATTCGAGGCATCGAAGTGGATGCCGCAACACAGGTTGCCGGCGTAGGAGACCGCAGCGACGCCGAGCCGCACGTTGCCGGCAAGCACCGCAACCGGCCAGAGCGCGGTGACCGGAGCCCCCGCGAGGAGAAAAGCTCCTTTCGGACCCGGCACGTTGGTGACGAACCCGCCCACCAGATGCTGCCTTCTGGCGAGGTGGTCCATGACGCGCGCGCCGATCGGGCCGCGCATGAACTCCAGGGTGCCCTGGTCCCTGGCCCGAAGCTTCTCGTCACGCGTCTGGGCTGCGATGAGCCGCAAGCGCTCATCCGGGTCCGGCTCGCCGAGTGGCAGCCGCACCAGCATGACTCCCACCTGGTTCCCCGCAGTGCCGCGGCGCCTCAAAGCCACCGGTTCCGAGACCGGCAACCAAGCCGGAACCGGTTCAGCGGCCGCCAACAAAGCTGCCCGGAACCCAGCCGCCGACGCAGCAAGCAGTGCATCGTTGACGGTGGCACCCCACGGGCGCACCGCCGCTTCAAGGGCTTCGATTTCTGTCTGCAGGAAAGCGACGCCATGGTGGGCGCTGCGCTCACCGAGCAGCACGGTGCGGCCCACGCCATTGCCCCATAAAGTTTTGCGGATGCGGCGAAGCCCCGTCCCGAGGCGACGAAGTGTGCCGCGCGGATCGTTGTGGGGATGGTGTCGGGGAGCCTCCGGCAGCCCGCGCATAGACGGCTGGTTTGATGGACTCTCCAGCGGTTCGCCGGGGTCAAAAAGCCGCTGCACGATGACAGCCGCCGTCATCCCGTCGGCCACCGCGTGATGGATACGCAGCACGACGCCGAGCCCTCCCGCGGTGGCACCCGGTACCACCAGGATCTCCCACATCGGACGGTCCCCTGCCAGCGGCTGCCCCATAAGCTCGGCGCACCTGTCCCCAAGCCCTGTGAGGCCATCCACGGGTTCTACCGTGCGAATGTGGTGCTCGGGGTCGGGAACCGTTTCAATCCAGTAGTGTCGGCGGCCTGCCTGGACGGCGCTTTTGCGGAGTGCCGGCAACTCCGCAATCCGTTCACGGAGGACCGCCCTCAGCGCTGCGATGTCCGCGGTGCCGTCCGGAGCCAGGAAGCCGCCGGGTGCGAGCAGCGCAGCGACGAGGAACACGTTGACCTGGCCGGCGTGGTCGAGCACCAGGTTCGCCTCATCAGCAGGGGCCAGCCGTTGTGTCGCTGGGCGCATGTCTCGAGAGTAGCCTTGAACCAGCCGGACTGTCAGTGGTTCTGATGGAGACCTGGCGTCATACAAGGGCACGGCCTCCTGCTCCGGACGGGCAACGCCCTACCCTTGACAGGTGACTTTGACTAACATCCGTACCGCCGCCGCAGGCTCACTCGCCGCCGCCGGTCTCCTGATTGCCCTCGCCGGCTGTTCCACGCCGACTGCCAACCAGCCCAGCCCCTCCGCCTCCTCGGCACCGGCTTCAACCGGTGCTTCATCCAGCGCCGCCTCTTCCAGCGCCGCAAGCGAGCCCTGCGCGGGCGTGAAGGTCATCGTTGATTCCGGCGCCCTGAAGCAGTCCGCCGCAACCACCTCCACCTGCGTGTCCGTGGACGGACCCACCGTGGCGTCCAAGGTGCTCGACGAGGCAAAGATCAAGACCGAAGGCACCACGCAGTACCCCAACGAAATCGTCTGCCGCGTGAACGGCGTCCCTGCCGCCGATTTCGACATCAAGCACAAGGACGGCACCTACCGCGAGGAATGCAAGGGCATGCCCGCCGCCTTCGCCTACTGGGGCCTGTGGGTCAAGCCCGCCTCCGGTGAATGGGCCTACGCCCAGGAAGGCCTGGCCACCTTGAAGGTCAACCCCGGAGAGAGCCTGGAACTGCTCTTCACGGTCGACGGCGAGCCGGCCGCCCCCGCGGCATGACCTTCCGGCCCGCGCCGTTGCGCGCAGCGGCAGTCCTCGCCGCTGTGTTCATCGCGGCGCGGGTCGTCTACCGCGTCCTCTTCAACGGCGCGGGCACCGGCAGCCCCATCCTGCTCGACCTGCCGCCGCTGCGCCTTCCCGCCCCCTATGCCCACGTGGTCTTCCTCGGTCCGGTCACCGGGCCCGGCCTGTGGGCGGCGGTGCTGTCCGCCCTGCCCATCGCCGCGATCATCCTGGGCTTCGGCCTCCTCAATGCCTGGGTGGATATTTCCCGCGGCTTCGTCCGGCTAGCCCGCGGCGGCCCCCTGCAGGGCGTTGCCCGGATGCTGGTGGTGGCGTGGGCGGCACTTCCGGCACTGGCCGACGCCGTGGCCTCCGTCCGCCTTGCGTTCCGCTTGCGGGGTGAACGCTTTGGGCCCCGCGCCCTGGTGCCCGTGCTGGAGCGCACCCTGGAACACGCCGGCCGGGTTGCCGCGGCGCTGGAGCTGCGCGGCTTCGGAAGCCGGGCAGCGCAAACGCAAGGGTTCGACGGCGGTGCGCCGCTTGTGCTCCGGAACGCCCGGTTCCGGATTGGGGACACCTGCATCAACGTAGGCGGGTTCGCCCCGCCGGGCGGGTCCGTCACGGTGGTCACCGGACCGACTGGCTCCGGCAAGTCAACCATCCTGCGCGGCATCGCCGGCCTGCTCTCCCACGTTGACGGTGGAGAGGCTTCCGGGACTGTGCGCGTGGGCGGACTGGACCGCGCGTCCGCCCCACCGCGGGATACCGCCCGCCTCGTTGGAGTCGTCCTGCAGAACCCCCGCGCGGCCTTTGCCACCACCCTTGTGCGCGACGAAATTGGCCTGGCCCTGGAGCTGCGCGGCGCGCCTGCCTCTGCTGCAAAGGCGCAGGTGCTGGAGGTGGCCGAGCGCATGGGGGTTTCCAGGCTCCTGGACCGGAACGTCAGCACCCTTTCGGCCGGTGAGGCGACGCTCGTGGCCATCGCCGCCGCCGTCGTGGATTCTCCTGCCCTGCTCCTGGCTGACGAGCCCCTGGCGGACCTTGACGCCACCGCACGCGCACGCGTCATCACCGTGCTCAGCGCCCTGGCCCGGGAGGAGGGTGTCTGCGTCATCGTGGCGGAGCACCGGGCGGAAGCACTCGCCCCCATTGCCGACTCGTGGTGGACCATCGACGATGGGGCCCTGGTGCCGGGTACTGCGCCGTCAACCCCCGCTGCCCACTCCGAAGCCGGCCCGGCGCGGGAGGTGCCGGACTCCGTGCCCGTGCTCACCGCGGAACACCTCGCGGTGCACCGCAAGGGCAAGCCGCTGGTGCGCGACGCGTCCCTGGCCCTTCACCCCGGCGAAATAGTGGCCCTGGTGGGGCCGAACGGGGCCGGGAAGTCCTCCCTCCTGGTGGCGCTGGCCCTGGGTGACGGATCTGTTGAAGGCAAGGTCGACGGCGCCAGGGTGGCACTGGTGCCGGATGCCTCGGACGATCTGTTCACCCGGGACACCGTTTCCGGCGAGCTCCGCGCGGCCGAGCGGCGACTGGCACGTGGAAAGGGCCTCCAGCCTTCTGCGCGCGGATTTGCCGCCACACGCCTGGCCCGGCTGCGGGGAGGCGTGCAGATTCCCATTGGCCATGAACATCCCCGGGACCTCTCTGCCGGCGAGCGCCGGATCCTGGCCATCGCACTGCAGACCATTGACTGCCCGCAGGCGCTGCTGATCGATGAGCCCACGCGCGGCCTGGATCCCGAAGCGCGGACAGCCGTCTCGGCGGCTCTGCGGGCAGCGGCGGACAACGGCGCAGCAGTCCTGATCGCCACCCACGACCTCGAGTTCGCCCGCGGCGTGGGCGCCCGCATCCTGCCGATGCGGGACGGTGTGGCACCTGCAGCCGAACCAGCCATCAGCCCCGAGCCGCTTGTCCTCCCACCCCGGCCGGCAGCAACCAGGCCCCAGCCGGACACCCTCAACGAGCAGGCTGACCCACGGGACACTGTAAAGCCCCGCCGCCTTCGGATGCCGCGCCCGGTCGAGCTGGCAGTCCTCGCAACCGCAAACCTGCTGGCCCTCGCGGCGTTCTGCTGGCCGCTGCTCGCAGCCGCCCTGCCGCAGGATGCCACCGCTGCCCTCCCCTACGCGGCGCTGGCCATCGCACCCGTGGCGGCTGTCGCCGTCGTGGTGTCCCTTGATGGCTCCGTCCGGTCGGCACACACGGTGGCACTGCTCGGCGTGCTGGCCGCCGTCGGTTCCGCTGTCCGGGTGGCGAGCACCGGCGTCGGCGGCGTGGAAGCCGTTTTCATCCTGCTGATCCTGGCCGGCCGGGCGTTCGGCGCGCGTTTCGGCCTGCTCCTGGGCGCGGCCACCATCGCCGTCTCCAGCGTCCTGTGGGGTGGCGTTGGGCCGTGGACGCCGTTCCAGATCTTCGCGTGCGCGTGGGTGGGCGCGGGCGCTGGTCTGCTCCCCCGCCGGGTGCGGGGCAGGGCGGAACTGTGGATGCTGGCCGGCTACGGCGTCGTGGCGTCCTACCTGTTCGGGCTGCTGACCAACCTGTGGTTCTGGCCGTTCGCAGTGGGCGCCGGCACCGGCATTTCCTATGTGCCGGGCGCGCCGCTGGGCACCAACCTCAGTAGCTTTTTCTTGTACTCGCTGTTGACGTCGACGGCGGGCTGGGACACCCTGCGCGCCGTCACTACGGTCATCGGCATCGCCGTGGTTGGCCGGGCCATCCTCGCCGCACTGCGGCGGGTGAAGCCGGTCTCCAGCGCGGGCGGGCAGGCCGCGAAGGCCCAGTCCACCCCCGTCAGGGACCGGCTACAACTCAAGGCCTGAGGACCCCGCCGAAAGTAGTGGGGCAGTTATGAACTGTGGACCGATCATGCATCTATTCCGCATGGTTATCTTCAAAATCTCGCGCTTTTGTTGTACGCCTTGTGACCCTAGTCTCATCATTGCAAGCTCTTCGATCATCAGAGGCATGAAGAGCTGTCCCATACCCGTGAAGGGTGCTTCGGTGGCCTGAAACCTGGGGAGGTATCCCTATCGAAGCACCGCTCTCGGGCCATGGGGCAGCGTCTCGTCTGCAACGTTGCAGGACCAGTGCAAGGCCATCCGAATGGAAGGTTTTGCACCAAATACCCCTACCAAAAGGAGTGTCCATGTCAGGAAACAGAGCCGTTGCCTACAAAGAACCCGGTGTCGTCGAAATCATCACCACCGACTACCCGACGTTCGAACTCAAGGATGGGCCTGGCGTCAACCCTGCCAATGTGGGCCGAAAAGTACCCCACGGCGCCATCCTGCGCACGGTGACCACCAATATCTGCGGCTCGGACCAGCACATGGTCAGGGGCCGGACCACGGCCCCGAAGGACCTCGTCCTTGGCCATGAAATCACCGGCGAAGTGGTGGAGGTCGGTCCGGATGTGGAGTTCATTAAGGTGGGAGACATTGTCTCTGTACCTTTCAACATCTCCTGCGGCCGTTGCCGCAACTGCAAGGAGCGCAAGACGGGCATCTGCCTGAACGTCAACCCGGACCGCCCGGGCAGCGCCTATGGCTATGTGGATATGGGCGGCTGGGTGGGCGGCCAAGCCGAATACGTGCTGGTCCCCTATGCCGACTGGAATCTGCTCAGGTTCCCGGACCGCGACCAGGCCCTGGAAAAAATCATGGACCTGACCATGCTCTCCGATATTTTCCCCACAGGCTTTCACGGCGCTGTCACCGCAGGAGTGGGTGTCGGATCCACCGTCTACATTGCCGGTGCCGGCCCGGTGGGCCTCGCGGCCGCCGTCGGTGCGCAGCTGCTCGGTGCAGCCGTTGTGATCGTCGGTGACATGAACGAAGACCGGCTGGCTCAGGCCCGCTCCTTCGGCTGCGAAACGGTGAACGTCACCAAGGGCGATCCGAAGGACCAGATCGAGCAAATCCTTGGCGTCCCCGAAGTCGATTGCGGCGTTGACGCCGTAGGTTTCGAAGCCCGCGGTCATGGCAAGGACGCCTCCCACGAGGCCCCCGCCACCGTGCTGAACTCGCTCATGGACATCACCGCTGCAGGCGGGGCCCTTGGCATTCCCGGCTTGTATGTCACCGGCGACCCCGGTGGAATCGACGAGGCAGCAAAGCACGGCTCCCTGTCACTGTCCCTGGGCACCGGATGGGCAAAGTCCCTTTCGTTTACCACTGGACAGTGCCCGGTCATGTCGTACAACCGCCAGCTGATGATGGCGATCCTGCACGACAAGGTCCAGATCGCCAAGGCAGTAAACGCCACAGCGATCCCACTTGAGGACGCACCGCGCGGCTACGCCGAATTCGACGCCGGTTCTGCAACGAAGTTCGTGCTGAATCCGAACGGATACGTCGCGGCGTAGAACCGCAGCTGGTGGGGCATCCCCACCGTCACACCCCGGCATCTAAACCGAGACAGTACGCAGGCCGTTCACCGTAAGCAGCAACCCGCCCGGGTGGCACGCGCATCCACTCTCCATATATCAGCAGAGGCAATCACATGACCCTTCTCACCGACCAAGAATCAATTCTCCGCCTTAGCAGCAACGGGCAGGAGCATGTCGACATCCGGCTCGAAGCATCGAGTCCGGTGACCGTTCGGCTGCAGCTGGATGGTGGCTGCAATTGCCAGCATGGCACTCAGGTCCGCCCGGGTTCGTATGTGGACACCGACCGCGGCGTCCGCTGATAGTGGCTGGTGGGGCGGGCCATCCTTGCCGCGCTCCACCCAGGCCAGTGACCGGCTACAACTCACGGTTTGACGCGACGGAACCTCAAGTAACTACCCGCGAACCTCGATGTCCGGGTGGTTCTCCTCGACCCATTTAGCCATGCGCTGCGCCCGCTTGTTGATGAAATCCAGTACGTTCTCCCGGTACTCCACGTACTCTGCAGTCGTGGCCGGTGTCCCGCGACGCTGGAAGTTGTCGAACGGCAGGAAGAACCGTACCTCGTTGTAGTCGGTCGTAATCAGGTCCTGGAAGTGGAAGAAGTCCACAAAACACCTGAACCTCTCCTCCTGCTCACCGAAGAGCGCGAAGAAGTCCGCGTAGGCTGTGATGACATCGGCAAGCGGACTCTCCGGTTCTCCTGCGTAGTGGCGCCTGATGCACTCAAGGGTGAGGTCCATGCGGTCAGAGATCAGCGACCTGATCCCTCGTGCCTGGTTCATGGTGGGTCGGTCCTTGGACCTGACCGGCCAAATCATCGCACTGCCGACGGTGTACGTCGGGTTGAGGTAGCGGGCCCGCTGCTCCTCGGTTAGACCGGCAATGGCGTCGACCAAAGCCTTTGGACGCATATATGTCGTGTAGGAGGCGGACCTGAAGATGGGGCGGCTTCTCACGCCGTTTGGTTCCCCGCGTGAGAAGCCGCCGTGAGCAAGACCCAACGCTCCTGAACATGAAGCGGAGGGCTGCCGCGAGGAACAAGGTTTTAAACCGTTGGGGACGTTGCCCTCTGGGCAGGGGAACGGGGGGCGGCGTTCCCGATAGCGCCGTCTGTTACTCGCGGCGCTATATGGCGGCGTTTTCACGACACTGAATGTCGCCCCAGATGACGCTGTGAATGAGGAAGCTCGGACCTAAAAAGCCTGCGCGGTTTTAGGCGGTTCTCTCAAGGTCGGACGGGGATTCGTTCTCCCGCTCCTCCAAGGCACCTGTTACCGATGCTGTGAGGCTGTTTGCGATGTGGGTGCGAGCGAGTTCTGCCGCGCCGGGCCCGTCTCCCGTGGTGACGAGTTCAAGGATTTGGTGGTGCTGGTTCAGGTCGATGGTGCGGGGCTCGTCGCCGGAAGGCAGCTCCAGGCCGATGCGCCGGTAGCGGTCGGACTTGTCCCAGAGGTCATCGAGGAGCTTGATCAGGGTCGCGTTGTGAGAAGCCGTGTAGACGGCGCGGTGGAAGTCGCGGTGAGCGATGATGGCGTCTTCGCCCCACACGCGCGTGACGGGGAGCAGTTTTTCGGCGGCCGCCCGGATGATGGCAATGTCAGTGTCGGTCCGGCGGTAGGCGGCCAGTTCCGTTGCGGACGGCTCCAGGGAGAGGCGGACTTCCAGCAGTTCGCGGGCTTCGGCGGCGCTCATGTCAGCCACCTTGGAGTCGCGGTGGGTGTCCATCGTGATCAGGCCCTCACTCGAGAGCCGGCGGATGGCTTCACGCAGGGGGGTGATGCTCATCTGCATATTTTCGGCCAACTCGTATTGAGAGATGCGCGAGCCGGGGGCCAAGGCGCCGGAGAGGATCATCTGACGCAATTCGCTGTACGCCAGGCTGCCCTTGCTCGAAAAGACGTTGGTACTCATCTGCCGCTCCAAATCTGTGGGAGCGTTGCCCCCGTCCCGCTAAGTGTAGCCCTCCAAGCAACATCTTATAAGAAATCTCGATGCCAGGCTTGTGCTCCGGGTCACGGCCCGCTAACCGCAATTCAACGTCTTATAAGATATTTGCATCCCCCACCCGCCAGATGCGCAGCCAATGCCATGGCGCGAGCATCAATCTTATAAGAAATAAGATCCGACCAAGAGAGATTCAAAGATGAAAATCGTTTCCGCCCACGTAGGCACCATCCCGATCAGTTCCTCGATTCGGAACGCGTTCATTGACTTCACCAAGATGGACTGCACGATCATCGCGCTCGTCTCCGATGTGTTTGTCGACGGCAAACCCCTGATCGGCTACGGGTTCAACTCCAACGGCCGCTACAACGCTACGGGCATCCTGCAGGACCGCATCCTGCCGCGCCTGTTGGATGCTCCTGCCGAGGATCTCATCGATGAGAACGGCGAACTGTCACCGGAGAAGGCATGGGACATCATGATGTCCAACGAAAAGCCCGGTGGCCACGGCGAACGGTCGGTCGCCGTCGGCGTGGCCGACATGGCGCTGCACGACCTCGCCGCAAAGATCGCCGGTGTCCCCTTGTACCGCTGGATCTCGGACCACTACGGTGACGGCAATCCGGACAAGGACGTCTTCGTTTATGCCGCCGGCGGCTACTACGCCCCCGGCAAGACCTTGGAAGACCTGCAGAACGAAATGCGCGGCTTCCTTGACCAGGGCTACAACATTGTCAAGATGAAGATCGGCGGCGCCGACCTGGCGGAGGACCTTCGCCGCATCGAGGCCGTGATCGAGGTCCTCGACGGCGATGCTTCCCGCCTGATGGTGGACGTCAACGGCAAGTTCGACCTGGACACCGCCCTGGAATATGGAAAAGCCATCGATAAGTACGGACTGTTCTGGTACGAAGAAGTCGGCGACCCGCTGGACTACGCCCTGAACGCCACCCTTTCCGAGCACTACAGGAACCCCATCGCCACGGGAGAGAACTTGTTCTCCCTCCAGGACGCACGGAACCTGGTCCGCTACGGCGGCATGCGCCCGGACCGGGATTTCATCCAGGTCGACCCGGCCCTGAGCTACGGCCTCACCGAATACCGCCGGATCCAGGACATGCTTGCCCAGCACGGCTGGTCCTCCCGCCGCTGCATCCCGCACGGCGGACACCAGTTCTCCCTGCACATCGCCGCAGCCCTCAAGCTCGGCGGCAACGAGTCCTACCCCGGCGAATTCCAGCCCACCGGCGGCTTCACCGACGACGCAGTCGTCGTCAACAGCCGCGTAGCCCCCGGCGACCTGCCCGGCATTGGCCTGGAAGGCAAGGCCGAGTTCTACAAGGTCCTGCGCGGCCTGCACGAGTAAACCACCCACACCTGTCTGGTCCCGGGCAGCAGAACCGCCCGGGACCAGACAACCACCCCAAACTTCTCTGTCTGACGTGCAAAGGAGCACCCAAGATGTCTTCCCACACTGTCCAGGACCACCAGCATTCCCCACACCCGCCCAAACAGTCGTCCCGGTTCGGGCGTCTGATCCGTGAACTCTGGTTCCAGGTACTCCTCGGAGGAGTCCTCGGCATCCTCGTAGGCATGTTCATCCCGCAGGTCGGCTCGCAGCTGACCCCGCTCAGCGACTGGTTCATCGCCCTGGTCAAGATGATCATCATCCCGGTCGTCTTCTGCGTCGTCACCCTCGGCGTTGCGTCCATGGACAGCCTCCGCAAAGCAGGACGAATCGGCATCAAGGCCCTCGGTTACTTCATCGTCCTCTCCCTCATCTCGATGCTCATCGGCCTGCTCGTCGCCAACATCTTCCACCCCGGCGACGGCATGAACATCGACGTGTCCAAGCTGAACGCCGACAAAATCCCCGGCGCCGGCAAGAGCTTTGACGGCATCGAGTTCGTCACCAGCCTGATCCCCACGTCATTCTTCGGCGCCCTCACCAGCAGCGCCATCCCGGCCGCCCTCCTGGTCTCCATCGTCTTCGGCGCAGCACTGAACCTCTCGGGCGAATCCGGTGTCCTGCTCACCGGCGGCATCCGCGCCCTATCCACCGTTATTTTCCGGATCGTTGGCTGGCTCATGCGCCTGGCACCCATCGGCACCTTCGGCGCCCTCGCCGCTACCGTGGCCAAGTACGGGGCCACCAGCCTTCAGCAGCTCGGCTTCCTCATCCTGCTCTTCACCGCCACCTGCATCGTTTACGTCCTCGTCGTCCTCGGCATCATCGCCCGGACCTGCGGCCTGAACATCTTCACCGTCATGCGCTACTTCAAAGACGAGCTCCTGATCGCCCTGGCAACATGCTCCAGCGAGGCCGTCCTCCCGCAGGTCATGAAGAAGCTCGAAAACATGGGCGTCGGCAAGCCGACCGTCGGCATCGTCATCCCATCCGCGTTCTCCTTCAACCTCGACGGATCCGCGATCTACCTGACCATGGCATCCGTCTTCCTGGCCCAGGCCGTCGGGATCCACCTCTCCTGGGAACAGCAGCTGGCCATGGTCGGCATCATGATGATTTCCAGCAAGGGAACAGCCGGCGTCGCCGGCGGAGCCTTCATCGTGCTCGCCGGCTCCCTGGGAGCCGTCAGCGCGATCCCCACCGCGGCCCTCGCCCTCATCGTCGGCGTTGACCGCCTCCTGAACGAAGGCCGCGTCTTCATCAACGTCATCGGCAACGTGCTGGCAACAGTCGTCGTCGGCAAATGGGAGAAAGACTTCGACCTGGCACAGGCCCGCGACGTGATACACGCATCGGGTCGAAAGAAAAACGAACTCCCGGCAAGGACGGCCGACCACGTCGAGACCGAGACGGTCGACGCCCACTAAACCCTGTCAGGGCCGCCTCTCTCCCCGGGGGGCGGCCCTGCCCGGTGCGTACTTCACCCAGCACCAGCCCACCGCTATACCGACGAGGAACACCACACCATGGCCCGGCGCATACTCATCACTACCGACTACCTGCACGCCGGAGATGCCGTCTACGACCTCCTCCGCGACCATGGCCTGGAACCCGTCTACGCACCGTCCAGAGGCTCACGGACACTGGAGGAACGCCGCTCGTTGTTCGACGGCATCTCCGGAGCCATCCTCGCCAGCGAACCGGTCACCGCCGACATGCTCTCCGCCGCCGCATCCCTGAAAGTCATCGCCCGCAGCGGCGTGGGATACGACTCCATCGACGTCGAGGCCGCGGCCGCACAAGGAATCAAGGTCTGCAACGCCCCGGGCACCAACCACCACTCCGTCGCCGAACTGGCCATCGGACTGATCATCATGTCCGCACGCCGCCTACTGGAGGTCACCACCGCCGTCCGCCACGGCCGCTGGCCCCGGGAAGCCGGCCACGAACTGCGCGGATCCACTCTCGGCATCATCGGCTACGGTCCCAGCGGACGCGCCACCGCGAACCTGGGCGCAGCGCTCGGCATGAACGTGCTGGTCAGCACCGCCCACCCGGACCCAGCAAACACCACATTCCAGTACACGGATCTCGACACCGTCATCGCCAGCGCCGACTACCTCTCCCTGCATACCCGCGGAGGCCAAAGCCCCCGCAAACTCATCGACGCGCCCCGGCTGCAAACAATGAAACCCACCGCGGTCCTCATCAACACCGCACGCGGCTCCCTCGTGGACGAACAAGCCTTGGCCAAAGCACTCTCCGACGGAACCATCGCCGGCGCCGCGCTGGACGTACTCGAGAGCGAACCCCTACCCGACGACAGCCCTCTACGCGGCCTGGACAACCTGGTCATCACCTCCCACCTCGCCGGACAAACGATCGAGGCACGGGCACGGGCCGGCCTGGCAGCCGCACACGCCGTCATCGACGTCCTCGAAAACCGCGAACCGGCCCACCCGGTCGATCGCTAACCCCAAACACCCGACAACGACGAAGAAGGTTCCCTGATGTCGAAACCCCACCGCATCGCAGTCATTCCCGGCGACGGAATCGGCACCGAAGTCGTACCCGAAGGACTGCGCGTCCTGGACGCCGCAGCCTCAGCCTTCGACCTCAACCTCAAATACGAGCACTTCGATTACGCCTCGGCTGACTACTACACCCGGCACGGCAAAATGCTGCCCGACGGGTGGTTCGAGGAACTAAACCAGTTCGACTCCATCTTCTTCGGCGCCGTCGGCTGGCCCGACGTCGTCCCTGACCACGTATCGCTGTGGGGAAGCCTGCTGCAGTTCCGCCGGCATTTCGACCAGTACGTCAGCCTGCGCCCGGTCAAGCTCCTTCCCGGGGTGCCCAGCCCCCTGACCGGCCGCGTCCCGGGCGACGTGGACTTCTACGTCGTGCGCGAAAACACCGAAGGCGAATACTCCAGCATCGGTGGGAAAATCTTCGAAGGCACCGACCGCGAAACCGTGGTCCAGGAAACCGTCATGACCCGCACCGGCGTGGACCGGATCCTCAAGTACGCCTTCGACCTCGCCCAAAGCCGGCCCAAGAAGCACCTGACCTCCGCCACGAAGAGCAACGGCATCTCCATCACCATGCCCTACTGGGACGAACGCGTGGAAGCCATGGCGAAGGGTTTCAAGGACCTGAAGGTCGACAAATACCACATCGACATCCTGGCCGCGAACTTCGTCATGCACCCGGACTGGTTCGACGTCGTCGTCGCCAGCAACCTCTTCGGCGACATCCTTTCTGACCTGGGCCCGGCCTGCACCGGGACTATCGGCATCGCCCCGAGCGGCAACATCAACCCCGAACGCCGGTTCCCCAGCCTCTTCGAGCCCGTCCACGGCTCCGCGCCGGACATTGCCGGCAAGGGCATCGCCAACCCCATCGGCCAGATCTGGTGCGCCGCAATGATGCTGGACCACCTGGGGGAACCCGAGGCCGCAACCGCCATCACCACCGCCATGGAAACCGTGCTCGCCGATGGACATCAGGCACTCACACCGGACATGGGCGGCAATGCCACCACAAAGGAACTGGGCAAAGCCGTGGCATCGTCCCTGACTGCATCATGGCCCCCTCGACCGGCCCCAGCAACGGGCGCACACCCGCCGTCGGAGAGCGGATCATGCTCCGCCAGCACCTCCACTGGCGACGGCTCATAGGATCGACCGTTCAGATCCGCCAGCACGGCCAACTCATCCGCACTGGAACCGTGGATGACGCCATGGCAGACTCCACAGCTCTCTGGATCGCAGGCGACGCCACCCAACCACGCACCATGTACGAAGCCGCGCCCCGGATCGAGGTGTGGGCGCACCCGGAAGAAGCCGAAGACTGATCTGCTACCGCACGACCTCGACAGCACCATCGCATGACTGAACTAGCACGGAGACCCATGACGCAGCCCACCTACATGCCCCAAAGCACCGAAGACACCTCCTACACCTCCCCGGTGCTAAGCAATGTGCTCCCGGGCTTCGTCCCTGAACGCAATATCTCCGCAGAGATCGCCCGCTCCTGGCTGTTGGTCAATGCCATGAAGCCGGAGCTCTTCGCACAGTCGGCCGTCTCCCGTGCCGACTCGATCATCCTGGATATTGAAGATGCGGTGGACCCGTCCCAGAAGGACCAGGCCCGCGGCAACGTGATTGACTGGCTGACCGCCGGCGGCAAGGCCTGGGTCCGGATCAATGACGCCACCAGCCCGTTCTGGGCCGATGACCTCGCCGGGCTGCGCGGCACGCCGGGCCTGCTGGGCGTCATGCTCGCCAAGACCGAATCCGCGGACCAGGTCACCGAGAGCTTCCACCGCATGGACGGCAAGACCCCCGTGATCCCCCTGGTGGAATCCGCCCTCGGCATCGAGGAAGCCAACCACATCGCCAAGGCCCAGGGCGCGTTCCGCCTGGCCTTCGGTTCCGGCGACTTCCGCCGCGACACGGGCATGGCCGCCACCCCGGAAGCCATGGCCTACCCGCGCGCCAAGCTCGTGGTCGCCAGCCGCGTGGGCAACCTGCCCGGCCCCATCGACGGCCCCACCGTCGGCACCAACCACCCCATCCTGCGCGAGCAGACCGGCATCACCGTAATGATGGGCATGACCGGCAAGCTCTGCCTGGCCATCGACCAGACCCCGGTCATCAACGAGGTCATCAGCCCCACGCCGTCCGACGTCACCTGGGCCACCGACTTCATGAACGACTTCGAAGCCAACGGCCGCGTCATCCGCGACGGCTCCGAGCTGCCCCGCCTGGGCCGCGCCGAGAAGATCATGAAACTCGCCGTCGCCTTTGGCGTGGACCCGGCACACTAACGCCCGCTCCCGACTCGGACGCCTGCATGAGGCGGCCAAGGCGAACAACCAGGCCCTTCGCACGTCCGACCCGAGCAGCCTCATCAGCAAACACAACCATGAAGAGAGAACGAATGGCTTACGCAAACTACCGGTATAAGGGTCACAACTACCTCGGCGAAGTTCACGGCGATTACCTCATCCCGTTAGCCGGGCTCACCGACATCGGACCGGAAACCTCCGCCGATCTCCTTGCCAGTGCCGCCCGTCTGACCGAATCCCGGGTTCCCCTATCCGAAGTCACCCTGCGCGCGGCGTCACCGAGGGCTGGCAAGATCCTCTGCGTGGGCCTGAACTACAAAGACCATGCCGATGACCCCAGCACGGCCACCTTTCCCGTCCTTTTCCCCAAGTACACATCCACCCTCATAGGACCGGCCGACGACATCATCCTTCCCCCGGAATCCACCCAGGTCGACTTCGAGGGCGAACTCGCCGTCATCATCGGCAAGACAGGCCGCCGCATCGCCGAACACAACGCCATGGAGCACATCCTTGGCTACTGCGTCTCCAACGACGTAACCATGCGCGACTTCCAGAACAAGTCCCACCAATGGCTGCAGGGCAAGATCTGGGACAACACCACCCCGCTCGGCCCGCACATCGTCACGCCGGCAGACACCGACATCAGCAAAGCTGGCATCAGCACCACCCTGAACGGGGAAGTGGTACAGAAATCCGACCTCTCCCACCTGATCTTCAGCATCCCCACACTCATCGCCACCATCTCCGAATTCACCACCCTGGAACCAGGGGACGTCATCCTCACCGGTACACCAGCCGGAGTCGGTTACCGCCGGGACCCCCAACTATTCCTCAAGGACGGCGACGCCATCACCGTGGCCGTCGAAGGAGTCGGCAGCATCACCAACACCGTTAGGGCAGAAGCCAGCTGACGAGAACCGGTATCAAGAAACCAACGCACTTCTGTCTCAGAAAACAAAAGCTTTTCGAGACACGCGTCCGCTTCCGCGCCCGCGCCGTCTTCTACACTCCTGAAGTACTCTGCCGTCCCAAAGAACTCATGGCAGAAATCCATCGCTCACAAGTCCGGATCGCCTCCTGTATCGATGGCCACCTCCACCGAGACGACACAACAACCCCCCGCATCATGAACGGCATCACCAAACTGGTCGAACTGCTGATCATCGACGAAGCCGAACGCCTCACCCCCACTGCACTGGAACTTCTCCGCGACAATCACGACCGCACCCACCTCGGGATCATCCTCATCGGCATGCCCGGCATCGACCAACGCTTCCGCCACTACCCCCAGCTATACAGCCGCCTCGGCTTCTCCCACCGCTACCGCCCGCTCGGCCGGGACGAACTCTTATTCGTCCTCGACCGGCACTGGAAAAGACTCGGCAGGACCTCGATCCGGACGACTTCACCGACACTCAAGCAATCGCCGCAATCGAACGCATCACCCGCGGCAACTTCCGGCTCCTCGAACGACTCTTCCCCCAGATCACCCGCGTACTGACCGATCAACCAACTCGAAACCATCACCGACGACGTCATCGAAGCAGCCGCCAGCACCCTCGTTATAGGTAACTAACGACAAAGAGCGCCACCAGAACACCGCCAAAAAGCTCAGGCCACAAGCGCCGTCGACCAAATCTCGTCCCTGAAGGCTCCGTGTCGCAACTGCACGACAATGGCGCCTAATCCCCAGCGTGGTCCTCTGTACGCGCCTTCGGTGGGAGACAGCTCCTTTGCCGGGTATATGCGATGAGCCGAGGGGAGCCTTCTGATTTTTAGGAGACAAAGAAGTTTTCCGAAATTTCACACCTTGAAGTACTTCGCCTCCGGGTGGTGGAACACGAACGCGTCGGTGGACTGCTCGGGGTGCAGCATGAGCTCATCGCTGAGGACCACGCCCATGCGCTCCGGCTTCAGCAGCTCCGTCACCTTGCGCCGGTCCTCCATGTCAGGGCAGGCGGGGTAGCCGAGCGAGAACCGCGCACCGCGGTAGTCGAGCTTGAAATACCCTGCCGTGTCCTTGGGCTCCTCGGCCACAAAACCGAGCTCCTTGCGGATCCGCGCGTGCCAGAACTCCGCCAGCGCCTCGGTGAGCTGCATGACCAGGCCATTGAGCTCGTAGTAGTCGCGGTACTGGTTGGCCGCGAACATCTTGGAGGTGAACTCCTCGATCTTGGAACCGGCGGTAACCAACTGCACCGGCAGCACGTCGATCTGCCCGGACTCGCGGGACTTCACGAAGTCAGCCAGGCACAGGTGCCGGTCGCGCCGCTGGCGCGGGAAATCGAACCGCAGGCGGTCGGTGCCGATCGGGCCGCCTGAACCACCGTCGGGGGCGAGCAGGCCTGCCTGGCCCAGGACGCCGTCGTGATCCTCGCCGTGGTGCAGCACCACCACCTGTTCACCCTCGGAGACCACGGGGAAGTAGCCGTAGGCGACGGAGGCGTCCAGCATGCCCTCGCCCAGGACGCGGTCCAGCCAGTAGCGCAGGCGCGGCCGGCCTTCGCGTTCCACCAGTTCCTCGTAGGAGGCGCCGTCCTCGCCCCGGCCGGGCTTGAGGCCCCACTGCCCCATGAACGTGGCGCGCTCGTCAAGGAAGGCGGCGTAGTCGTGGAGCGAGACGCCGCGGACAATGCGCGTGCCCCAGAACGGCGGCACGGGGACCGGGTTGTCGGAGGTGACGTCGGACCGGCCGGGCATGGCTTCGGGCTCGGTCACCGTGAACTTCGCGCCGCCCTTGTGGATGCGCTTCTTCAGCGGCGGCAGGCCGACGTCCTCCGGTGATTCGCCGCGGGCCACGCGGACCAAGGGCTCCATGAGGGACAGGCCCTCGAACGCGTCCTTGGCGTAGCGGACCACGCCGTCGAACTGCTCGGCGAGGTCCTGCTCCACGTAGGCGCGGGTGAGGGCCGCGCCGCCCAGGATGACCGGCCACTTCTTGGCGAGCCCGCGGGACTGCAGCTCCGCAAGGTTTTCCTTCATCACCACGGTGGACTTCACCAGCAACCCGGACATGCCGATCACGTCGGCGTTGTGCTCCTCGGCGGCGGCCATGATCTCGGCGATGCCCTGCTTGATGCCGATGTTGACTACCTTGTAGCCGTTGTTGGTGAGGATGATGTCCACCAGGTTCTTGCCGATGTCGTGCACGTCGCCGCGGACGGTGGCGATGACCATGGTGCCCTTCCCAGAGGAGTCCGACTTCTCCATGTGCGGCTCCAGCAGGGCCACGGCGTTCTTCATGACCTCGGCGGACTGGAGGACGAAGGGCAGCTGCATTTCACCGGCACCGAAGCGTTCGCCCACCACCTTCATGCCCTCGAGCAGGTGGTCGTTGATGATGCCCAGCGGGGTCATGCCCTCACTGCGGGCCAGGTCCAGGTCTGCCTCGAGGCCCTTGCCTTCGCCGTCGATGATGCGCCGTTCCAGGCGCGCGCCCGTGGGCAGCGCGGCGAGTTCGGCGGCGCGCTGGTCCTTGAGCGCTGCGGTGTCGACGCCGGCGAACATGTCGAGCATGATGGCGAGCGGATCGTAGGTAGTGTTGCCGTCGGCGTCGTATTCGCGGCGGTCCCAGACCAGGTCCAGGGCCACCTTGCGCTGGTCTTCCGGGATCGAGGCGAGCGGGACGATCTTGGCGGCGTCGATGATGCCGCTGGTCAGGCCGGCCTGAACGGCTTCATGCAGGAACACGGAGTTCAGCACGATGCGCGCAGCGGGGTTCAGACCGAAGGAGACGTTGGACACGCCGAGGGTGGTGTTGATGCCCGGGTACTTCGTGGTGATCTGGCGGATGGCCTCGATAGTTTCGATGCCGTCGCGGCGGGTTTCCTCCTGGCCGGTGGCGACGGGGAAGGTGAGGCAGTCGACGATGATGTCTTCGACGCGCATGCCCCACTCGCCCACCAGGGCGTCGACGAGGCGGGAGGCGATGGCCACCTTGCCGTCCGTGGTGCGGGCCTGGCCCTGTTCGTCGATGGTCAGGGCGATGACGGCGGTGCCGTGTTCCTTCACCAACGGCATGATCCGGGCGAAGCGGCTGTTCGGACCGTCGCCGTCCTCGTAGTTGACCGAGTTGACCACCGGGCGGCCGCCAATGAGTTCCAGGCCGGCCTGCAGGACGGGCGGTTCGGTGGAGTCGATGACCAGCGGGAGGGTGGAGGCGGAGGCGAAGCGGCTCACCACCTCCTTGATGTCCGCGACGCCGTCGCGGCCCACGTAGTCGATGCAGACGTCCAGCAGGTGCGCGCCGACGCGGATCTGCTCGCGGGCGATGTCCACGCAGTCGTCCCAGCGCTCTTCGAGCATGGCCTGGCGGAAGGCCTTGGAGCCGTTGGCGTTGGTGCGCTCACCAATGGCCAGGTAGGCAGACTCCTGGTCGAAGTTCACATGCTGGTAGAGGGAGGCGACGCCGGCTTCGCGTTCTTCCGGGATTCTTGCCTGCTTTCCGCTGTTAGTGACCACGGCTTTGGCGCGGAAGGGCGCAAGACGTTCGACGACGGCGGCCATGTGCTCTGGCGTCGTACCGCAGCAGCCGCCCACCAGGCCCAGGCCGAATTCGCGCACGAACTGCTCGTGCGCGGTGGCGAGTTCGGCGGGCGAGAGCGGGTAGTGCGCGCCGTTGGCGCCAAGGACGGGCAGCCCGGCGTTGGGCATGCAGGCGATGGCGACGGAGGACTGCTTCGAGAGGTGGCGGAGGTGCTCGCTCATCTCGTCCGGACCGGTGGCGCAGTTCAGGCCGATGGCGTCGACGCCGAGCGGCTCGAGCGCGGTGAGCGCGGCGCCGATTTCGGAGCCCATCAGCATGGTGCCTGTGGTCTCGACCGTCACCTCGACGAAGATCGGGAGGCGAACTCCCTTGGAGACGATGGCCTGCTTGCAGCCGTTGACCGCGGCTTTGGTCTGCAGGAGGTCCTGGCTGGTTTCAATGAGGAACGCGTCCGCGCCGCCGTCGATGAGGCCCTCGGCCTGGAGGGCGAAGGTCTGCTTAAGGTAGTCGTAGCTGGTGTGGCCCAGGCTGGGGAGCTTGGTGCCGGGGCCCATGGAGCCGAGGACCCAGCGCATGCGGCCGTCCGTTTCCTCGGCCGCTTCGGCGCGTTCGCGGGCGATTTTGGCGCCTTTTTGTGCGAGCTCCTCGATCCGGTCGTCAATGCCGTAGTCGGAGAGGTTGGACCAGTTGGCGCCGAAGGTGTTGGTTTCCACGGCGTCGATGCCGGTGGCGAAGTAGGCGTCGTGGATGTCAGCGATGACGTCCGGACGGGTGTCGTTGAGGATCTCGTTGCAGCCCTCCAGGTTCTGGAAGTCCGTGTCGAGCTGCAGGTCCCGGCCCTGGAGCATGGTGCCCATGGCTCCGTCTGCAATGACCACGCGGTGGTTCACGGCGTCCAGGAGTTCCTGGGAACGGGCGGGGCGGGGGACGGACTCGATGTCCAGTGCGAAACGAGGCATTTAAACAGGTTACGGGCGGGGGCGCCTGCGTTGCGCTGTGTGTCTGTGTACTACGACGGGGGTTGGTGTGCTTGCTGGGTGAGGCGAGGGATAAGCCTCGGCCTGTGAATAGCAATGACACTGAAGCCTTTTGATAGACCGGCAATAAGCCGGTGGCGGGTGTGGATTGCCCACCGATGCCAGCACTGATAGAGCCGGCTCTGGAACCGTGAGTTTCGAAGCAGGTGAGTCCGAGGCGGTCCCACCGACAGCCCCGTCCTGGCGAGCGCGTTCCTAGGTCTTCACAAAAGGATTTACTTGAAGAGCTGCCCTGTAGCTGATCGTTTTCGCAGGTGAGCCGGACAGTATGATCGTAAATGAACCTAAGCGGGGAACGACTTATCACTTTCCGGACTTCAGCCCGGCACAAAGGGGAGCACTTTTGTACATTCAGAGAGTCCAGGTTGAGACGGAGGGGTTCCTATCTGGATTAGATGTTGAATTTTCGCCTGGCTTAAACGTCATAATCGGCGCGCGAGGGACCGGCAAGACCTCCTTAATAGAGCTCATTCGCTACTGCCTTGGAGCTGGAGCGTTTACTGAAGATGCTGCAAATCGAGGACGTCAGCAGGCCGTGGCGATCCTAGAAGGGGGAGCTGTCACCGTCACTATGCGGGATGGTGACTCTTCATTTCTTGTGACGCGATCAGCTTCAGGTCATGTGACCACCACAGGGACAAGGCAACCTACGTGCACCGTTCTCGCCCAAAATGAAGTGGAGGCAGTGGGCGCCCAAGCGGCGGGCAGACTTCACCTCATTGACCGATTCAGGGCCAATCGAGATGAGACAGCAAAGATGATGAGCAATCTGCTGGCTCATGTCCGGAGCTTAACGACCGAGATACTGGCCATCCTCAATGACGGCGGCCGATTGTCGGAACAGATAGCCTCGATGTCCGCTGTCACGGCAGATCTTGATGAGGCAAGGAAGCACCAGCAGCAGCTACTGGATAACGCCCGGGCTACAGAGGATCAGCAGCTCCGGTTGCTGTCGCTCCAACAAGACAGCCAACGTCTCGCTCTGCGTGAGTCCGTGGTGGACCAAAGCGAATCAAGTGTTGAATCCTTGGCTGGCGCACTGACTCGTTTAGCTTCCGATGCCTCGTCCGTCCTGCAGACGTGGCCGGCCGACGACCAAGATGATCCACTGACAGGTGCGCGTTTCCTCCTAGCAGACGTAGAGCGCCTGCTCAACACCTCGTTGACACGGTTGGCAGAGGTAAGAAACAGCCTGCAGGCTGCACGAAACGAAACGGCGCAGCGCCAAGTCCAGGTAGACGAGGCCAGTCGTCAACTTCGGCAAAGTCTTGAAGAGCTTCAGGCAGGAATAGGTCTTACCACTCGGCGTGTGGTCGAGCTCGAGGAATATCAAGGTCAGCTTTTCGCACTTCAGAACCGGCTATCTGAACGGACGGACAGACTGCGGAGCGTCTCAGCACAACGCGATAGCGTCCAGCTCAAGGCAGAGGAACTCCGTGACCAGGTGTATTCAGATCGCCTTGCAATCGTGCGTGAACTGAACCGAACTCTAGCTCCCGCTATCCGCATCAGGCTAGCGAAATCGGAAAATTTGGAGGCATATCGCTCTACCATCGTCGCAGCTCTGAGAGGTAGCGGCCTGCATTACAACTCGCTTGCGCCGATGCTCGCCCAAGCAGCAGCTCCTCACGAAGTCGTTAGTTGGGTTGAGCAAAACAACGCGACTGAACTTGGCGGCGCCATCGGTATTTCACCTGACAGAGCCTCCTCCATTATCGCCGCCCTCAGAGCGGGAGGCACCCCTGACATCATCGCCAGCACTGTTGAGGACGGAGTTACGCTTGAACTCCTTGACGGGCAAGAGTTCAAGGCGAGCGACCGCCTCTCTATTGGGCAAAGATGTACAACAGTTCTACCCATACTTCTTGGTCATCATGGCGACCCCCTCATTGTTGACCAACCCGAAGACCATCTAGACAATGCCTTCATCGCTTCTACATTAGTCTCAGCCCTGCAAAGCCGCCAGCCTAGCGACCAGTTTATTTTTTCTTCCCACAATGCCAATATCCCTGTGCTCGGAGGAGCAAATCGCGTACTTGTGATGAACTCCGATGGAGACCGCGGTTATCTCACCCATGCGGGTGACTTGGACGCGCCAGAAATTATTGCGGCCGTCACTGACATCATGGAGGGAGGCGAACGAGCGTTTGCAACTCGTGCCGCTTTCTATCGCAATGAAACGGTGAGCCGTCGTTGAGCATAGATGAAGGATTTGCGTTGCTAGCGTCCCCCCGCTCGAGCGACCGCCTAAAAGGCGCCCGTCTTCTTGCAAAGTCAAAAGATTTTTCAAAGCTTCCCGAACTTCGCCAATATGAACGCCAAGAAGCCGACTCGTGGGTGCGGCATACCTTGGCGCGCGTCATCGGCAAATGGCAAGCTAGTACAGCCATACCGGATTCAGATGAAAGTTGGATATCCCCCAAGGCGGAGTCCGAGTTAGAGGATATCCGGTCCCAAGCAATACAGAATGTAACTCAAACGCTACTCCACGAGATGCACCCTCTCTTGGCAGACATCTCTGCAGCAGTAGCCGCCGAGATCTCCCTCCCCTTCGCCGGCAGCCGATCTGCTGCGGCTTTGGCTAGAACCACTGAGTTTCTTCAAGTTATTCATCGACTTTACGAGGCATCTGCGTCGGCCAACAATGAAGAGTTTGACCTGTCAAGCCTAATCTTAGAAGTCATTCACTACTGCGGATACACCGAGGAGCAAGTACTGGCGACAAGACTCGATCCGGTAATCACCGTCGGCGATCCCGGCCTACTGCGAATCGCGTTACAGAATGTGATTAAAAATGCCGTGGAGGCAAGTGAAAAAACTGAAGTGAAAGTTCTCGTTAATTGTGCGGTTACGGACAGTTATTCTTGGGTTGTAGTCCTCGACGAAGGAGTTGGATTCCCAGAAGGTCATGAACGCGCTTGGGAACCGGGTATCACAAGCAAGTCGAAAGAGACTCACTTTGGATGGGGGCTTCCCATAACGAAACGCGCCGTCGCCTCACTCGGTGGGACTATCAAACTGGTACCTCGAGAACATAGGGGAATATCGTGTGAGATCCGCTGGCCCTTAGTGGAGATCGTCGGAAAGGAAACTACGTGAAGGTTCTGCTTATTGAAGATGAGGACCGAAGCATTCGACTTACGTCAGATGCACTTGCGAGAGTTACAACCGTAACTCCTACCATTGCCCGCTACAGAGATGCCGCCTTATCAGCCATCCGTTTCGACGAGTTTGATCTGATTCTTTGTGACTTGCGTATTCCCCCAACCGCAAATAGCTTAGATATCTCCGAAGAACATGGGCTCGCGGTTCACTCTGAGGCTAGGACTGTCTGCCCTGGCACTCCCATCATTTTCCTAACAGGATTCGCCACACCTAGCAACATCACGGATCAACTGTCGTCGGGAGGAGTCGCGGATATTTACGGATTGAATTCCGTGCCAATGGTGCAGTTGTGCCTGAAGAGTGACTTGGCTCGACTGGACACACTTCTAAGAGGATTCGCTAAAGCACTGTCCGACCTTGACGACTGGTGCAAGGTGGAATCAACTCTCACAATCTCTCCCATGATGGCGAGGGCGGTGCGCTGTTACGCGAAATCCATCGGTAGTAGATCAGCTGCGGTAACACCACTACAGGGATTATCGGGGGCCGAAGTAGCCACAGCTCGATTTACCGACACACATGGCGGAATCGCTTCCGTATTTGTAAAAGTATTGGATTTCGAATCAGCTCGTGATGAGCTCAATCGCTACCACCAATTTGCCGGCAATCGACTGGAGCCTGGCTTCTTCGCCCCAGCCCTCACTGCTACCTTTAGCGGCTTACGCAAAGAGGCGGCCCTATTTTCCACCCTCGCAGGCAATAGCTACCGCTCCATCTTCCAGGTCCTCAGGGAAAGCCCGGAAGCTGGGGCCGAGATAGTCCGACGACTGCAAGTGGGAATGGAGGCCTGGCACAGTCCGACCGTTCCCCATTCCTTTTCCCTTGCCGATCTTCGACGGGCCCGCATTCCTGACGAAAAGCTTCCCGACGGCATTGCTGCACTGCCTGAGCTTCTCGCGCTAGAAGAAATCTCAGTTGAAGTCAGGACGGGCGTTATTCATGGAGACCTTCATGGCGAGAACGTCCTAGTGAATGCAAACGGTGGTCCCATGCTGATTGACTTCGGTGATTTGGGCGTCGGGACCTCTGCCTCAGATCCGATCACACTAGAATTGAGCGTTCTCTTCCACTTGCAGGGACCAGCCCGAGGGTCAGGATGGCCCCAACCCAGAAACCTTGAATCGTGGTGGGATATAGACCGCTTTGCCGAGGGAGCTCCCCATGAGGAGTTTCTTAGGGCTTGCCGATCGTGGGCTTCAAGTATTGATACTGAAGCCGCGATCTGCGCGATCGCTTATTCGCATGCGCTACGGCAACTGAAGTATGACGATGTAGATCCAGATATAGCGGTAGCGATAGCAGCTTCAGCTGCTTCGTTTCTTACTCGATAACGTCGCGCTACCGCACCCCTGATTCTATGGAACGCCTTAGCTCTTCGCTCCAGTTTTCACTTGTGAGTGAAGTAGTTTAGTGAATCAGCGCAAAACTGTGCACTGCCAACTGAGAGCGCCTAAGACTCCGCCGCAGGCGCCGCGAACTGGGCCTCGTACAGCCGCGCGTAAGCCCCGCCAGCGGCCAACAGCGATGCGTGCGTGCCCTGCTCCACGATCTGCCCGGCTTCCATCACCAGGATGAGGTCGGCGTCGCGGATTGTGGAGAGGCGGTGCGCGATGACAATGGACGGACGTCCGGTCGGACCGCAGCGCGCTCATCGCCTTCTGAACCAGCACCTCGGTCCGCGTATCCACCGATGACGTCGCCTCATCCAGGATCAGCACCTAAGGCCGGGCCAGGAAAGCCCGCGCAATCGTCAGCAGCTGCTTCTCCCCCGCCGACGCGTTCGCGCCCTCGTCATCCAGCACGGTGTCGTACCCGTCCGGCAGCGACCGGACGAACCGGTCCACGTACATCGCCCGCGCAGCCTCAAGGATCTCGTCCTCGGTGGCAGCGGGCTGGCCGTACGCGACGTCGTCCCGAACAGCCACTTATCCTGCCGCCCCATCCCACACGCGAGCGGAGCTCACGCGGCGGCGCCGGTGACGTCCACGCTATCGAGCGTTATCCGTCCGGCGTCCAGCTCGTAAACCGCATCATCAGATTCACCAACGTGGTCTTGCCCGCCCCGGTGGGTCCCACGATCGCCTCCGTCTGCCCTTGGTCGGCCACGAGGGAAAGCCCGGAGATCAGCGGGTTATCAGCCGAACACGAGAACGACACATCCGCAAACACCAGCCGCCCGCGCCCAAAAACCGGCGAAGCAGACGCGGCAGGCTCCGCAGACTCCCCGTCCTCATCCAGCAGGTCAAACCACCTGCTCGGCAGAAGCCACCCCGGACTACAGCACGTTGGCCATGGACCCAGGCTGCGCCAGAGGCATGGTGAACTGCCGCGAGTACTGGATGAATGCCTGCACATCGCCCAGCTGCCTGGCCCCAGACGCCACCTGCGGCCCGCCGACCATGGCGATCCCCATGTACACCAGGTTCCCCAAGGAACGTCATCCTTCAGTTTGGATAAGTGGCGGAAGTGTTACTTGCTGTCTCCGGGAACCCATCCCAAAGCCGGCCCCAGCTTCCCCGCCATGTCCGTCAGGATCTGGACGTAGTCCTCGTGGTCGAAGCTAAAGGGCAGCGCGAACGCCACCTCATCGACTTCTTGGAATCCCGCGCGCGCATAGAGCTGCTCGGCGATCTTCTCGCTCGTCCCAATCAGATCAGCTGCGAACAGCATGCCCCGCGGCCCCTGCTGAGAAGCGGTGCGGGGAGTGCGTTCATCCACATACCGCTGGTACTTCTCCCGCTGGGTCGGCGTCGCGGAGTCGGTAGGGATCACCACCAAGCCCTGCGACACCCGGGCCGCAGCATGCCCGGAGGCAGCAGCCGCTTCGCGGAACGCCCGGATCTGCGACTGCTGGACAAGAGCGAAGTCCGGTTCCTGGTCCTTGTCCGGGAAGATCACGCTGCTGGAGAGCAGGTTGAACCCGTTGGCCCCGGCCCATACCGCTGACTTCGTACTGCCGGCCCCGTACCAAAGCCGCTCCCGCAGGCCGGGCGAGTGCGGCTCCACGCCGTTGGAGAACTCCTCCACCACTCCTTGCTTGCCGGAGAATTCACGCACCGGCTCCCCGGCCACCAACCGCGCAAACCGCTCCACCCGGGCGTAGCTGAAGTCCTCCACGTCCGCGGTATCCGGGTACAACTCATGCTTCACCGTGTCGTACTGCATCGGCTCACCCACGCTCACTCCGGGATTGATGCGGCCTCCGGCGAGCAAATCCACCGTGGCCAGGTCCTCGGCCAGGCGCAACGGGTTCTCCCAACCCAGCGGAGTCACAGCAGTGCCCAGCTCAATGCGGGAGGTGCGCTGACTCGCGGCAGCCATCACCGCCACAGGGGAAGAGATCCCGAACTGCAGGTGCCGGTGGCGCAGCCAGGCGCTGTCGAACCCCAGCCGCTCCCCCAGTTCAATGATCTGCAGCGTCGACTCATGGCCGGCAGCTGGGTCAAGAGGATCGAACAGCCCAATCGTGAGAAACCCAAGCTTGCGCAAAGGACGGTCGGGCTGCGGCATGGCTTCCTCCAGGAATCAGGGACGTGGCTGATCCTCAGCCTAGGCACCGGGCCACCGCATGAACCAACATTTCCCGCGGCCCAGCGCCGCATGCAAAGACAACCTTGACGGCGCCGTCCACCAAGGCGTTAGGCTCGCCACGAGCCAGCGACGGCGCCGGCACGGGAGGAAACTATGTCACTGCAGGAAATCGAGTTCACGTCCGCCAACGGCCGGGACACCATCCAGGCGTGGGTCTACGAGCCGATCGGCCAGCCCAAGGCAATCGTGCAGCTGATCCACGGGCTCGGCGAGCACTCCCGCCGCTACCTCCACCTCATCTCCACCCTGGTGGACGCGGGATTCATCGTGGTGGCGGGCGACCACTCCGGCCACGGTCGCACGGCGATGCAGCAGGGCACCTGGGGCGACGCCGGAGAGGATGCCGCCGGCGTGGTGGTTGCCGACGAGGTCACCCTCCAGGCCAAGGCCAGGGAGGCGCTCCCCTCGCTTCCCTACGTGGTGTTCGGCCACAGCTGGGGATCGATGATTGCGCGCGGCATGGCCGTGGACCCGCGGACGCAGCTGTCCGGCCTGATCCTCTGCGGAATCGCCGCCCAGATGCGCGGCATCGAGAAAATGGTCGACCGGCCGGAACTGGCGCGGCTTGCCTCCGGCGAGCGCGCTGCGGAGCCCGCACCCCAGGAGCTGGTGGCCCAGTTGTTCGACGGCTTCCTGGGCCGCTTCGGCGAGGGCGCCGGCCCCACCGCCTGGGTGGCGCTGGACGCAGACGTGGTCGCCGACCACGGCAGGGACGCCTTCAACAACTTCGGCGCACCCCTGAGCGCGCGGTTCCTCCAGGGCTTCGTGGACCTCTACGACCAGGTCACCTCCGACGACTGGTACAAACAGCTCCCCGCAGAACTCCCCGTCCTGATCCTCGCCGGCGACCAGGACCCCGTGACCAACTACGGCGAGGGCGCGTATCACGTGGCCAACCGCCTGGCGGATTCGGGCCACGCGGACGTCCGCACCCGCGTCTTCCCCGGCGTCCGGCACGAGGTACACAACGAACCCACCACCCGCGCCGAGACGGAGCGCGAGACGGTCGAGTTCATCCAGCGGGTCGCGCACCAGCGGCAGGACTCCCCCACACCACCAGCCACAGCCTGACGGTCCCGGAGGAAAGCAGCCCAGCGGAAGGGTCGACGACGGCACCGGCCCCGCCGCCGTCGTCGGCCCTTCCTGCGTGGCCGGCCGGCGGCGTCCTCGGCGATGTCCTCCGCCCACAAGTCCGGGTTGTCTTCCTGGAACGCACGCATCATCTCCACGCACCGCGGATCATCCAGGACCACCACCTCAACACCGCGTGAGCGCAACAGGTCGAACTCGCCGTCGAACGTGCGCGCCTCCCCCACCACCACCCGGGGGATCTTGAACTGGATGATGGTTCCCGTGCACATGGCACACGGGGCCAGCGTGGTGTAGAGCGTGGTGTCCCGGTAGCTCTTCTGCCGGCCGGCCGCGCGGAGTGCGGACATTTCCCCGTGCGCTATCGGGTCGCCGTTCTGGACGCGTTCGTTGTGTCCGCTCGCGATGACCACACCGTCACGGGCCAGTGCTGCCCCAATCGGGATGCCACCCTCTGCAAGGCTCTTCTGGGCAGCCTGGTACGCGGCTTCGAAGGCAGGGTCGGAGGCTGCTGGCGTAGCGGCGGACGCTTGGGGTTCGTCAATCATGCGGCCATTCTCGCATGCGGCCGTCACGCGCAATTCAGACCGATACTGCTCGCTCCAGCAGTCTCCGGATCCGTTCCACCGTTGTGTCGATCCCGCCCGTTGACTCAATCATCAGGCCGGATTCGTCGTCCTGCAGCTCCTCCAGGGTCTCCAGCTGGGACGTGAGCAGGGAAGCCGGCATGAAGTGCCCGGGGCGTTGCGTGAGGCGGTCCTGCAGTGCGGGCCTGTCTGCCTGCAGCAGGATGAACGTGGTGGCCGGCGCAGCGGTCCGGATGGCATCCCGGTAGCTGCGCTTGAGGGCCGAGCAGGCGACGATGGTTGCGTTGTCGGTGCTGCTGGACAGCTGGGTACCAACGAGGTGAAGCCACGGCCACCGGTCCTCATCGGTCAGGGGAACGCCTGAGGCCATCTTCTGGACGTTGGCTTCGGGGTGCAGGGCATCGCCATCGATGAAATCGGCGCCGAGCTGGGTGGCGAGCGCCTGGCCGACGGAGGACTTCCCTGCGCCGGAGACACCCATCACCACGATGCTTTGGGGCATTACAGGGCGCCCTGGTGTGCGGTGCCGGCGGGAATGGGGACCAAGCGGGTGACCTCGACGGGTTCGGCCAGGAGTCCTTCGAGTGAGGCGTTCAGCCGCTTGACGGCGTCGCCCGCGCCGTGCGCGTCGAGCAGCTCGGCACTCTCCCATTTCTCGATCATGACGATCTGGCCGTTCGGCGCGTCATGGATGGCGTACAGGATGCAACCCGGTTCTTCGTGGACCTCGGCGATGGCGGGCTCGAGGGCCGCGACAACCTGGTCGCGGGCGCCGTCGTTGGGTGTGAAGACTGCTGTGACGACGATGGTCATGATGGTTCCTTCGCTCGATTGCTGGTGATGCTCAAGTAGATGCCGGTGTGGTCCAGGTCCCCGAGGCCATCGGTGACCATTGTTTCGAATGCTGTTTTCAGCGTATTGGCAACGGGCAGGGCGACTCCGGCATCTGCCGCCGCGTCTGCGACAAACCGCAGGTCTTTGAGCTGGTTTTTGGCCGAACCGCCGCCGTGAAAGTCCCCGGTGATCCAGCGGCCGCCTTTCTGTTGGAGGACTTCGGAGTTGGCCAGCCCGCCCTTGAGGATTGCCTGGACCTTGTCCAGGTCCAGGCCCGAGGCCTTTGCCAGTGCCATCGACTCGGACAGGGCGGTAACTGTCGCCGCCACCACGATCTGGTTGCAGGCCTTCACGATGGCGCCGGACCCTGCTTCCCCGAACCACATGACTGTGGAGCTGTAGAGCTCGAAGAGCGGCGTCAGCCACTGGACCACGCTTTGGGGCCCGCCGGCCATGATGCTCAGCCGGCCCTGCTCTGCCCCGATGGTCCCGCCGCTGAGCGGTGCGTCGATGACCACCACCCCGTAACGGGACTTGCAGTCGGCTGCGAAGGCGGCAACCGCCGTGGGGGACACGGTGCCGTGGATGACCAGGACAGGATCAACAACACCCGCCTGCGCCCACCCCGCGAGCAGGCCGTCGTCGCCCTCCAGGAGTGCTTCCACCTGGGGCAGGTCCGGCAGGACGGTGAGGACAACATCCGCTGCGGCATCGGCCGGCCGTGGGGCTACCGTCCCGCCGTCGAGGGCTTCGGCTTTTTGGAGTGTGCGGTTCCACAGGGTCAGGGACACCCCGCCGTCGATGATGTTCCGGGCGATGGGTGCTCCCATGGGGCCCGTGCCCAGCAGTGAAACGGAGACGCCGGGATCGAGGGGTGAGGGAGGTTTGGTTTCTGTCATGGATTAGAAGGGGATCAGGCCGGCGAGGGCGGGAAGGAAGGTGCTGAACCAGGGGACGGCGGCGAGGACGAGGAGACCGACGAACACCGCCACCAGATACGGCCAGAAGTGTTTGAGGCTGTTTTCCACGGTTTCGCGGGCGGTGGCGCAGGCGACGTAGAAGCCAACCCCTGCCGGCGGGGCGAAGGAGCCGATGCCCATGGAGATGATGAGGACCATGGCGTACTGCACCGGGTTGACGCCGAAGTCGGTGGCGATCGGCAGGAGCAACGGGGCGAAGATGAGCACCGCGGGCAGGCCTTCCAGGAGCTGGCCCATGATGATCAGCAGCACCACGGTGAAGAGCATGAACAGGACGGGGGAATCGCCCAGTCCGGACATCAGGTCGTGGATCTGCTGGGAGACGCCCGCCAAAGCGAGGGTCTGGGCCAGGGGCGATGCCGCGGCGATGATGAACAGCACCATGCCCGCCGTCGTGGTTGTTTCACGCAGGGTGTCGCCGAGAAGGCGCCTGCTGCCGCGGCGGTAGGCTGCCGCGAGCACGAAGGCGTAGGCGACGGCGACCGAGGACACCTCGGTGGGGGTGGCGAATCCGCTGAGGATCCCCACCACCATGCCCACCGGGAGCAGAAGCGTGGGCAGGGCGAAGAAGGTGGCGGAGCCCCGGGCCCGCCACGTGGCCTTGGCGCTGGGCACCCCGCCCTGCTTGCGCGCCCTCAGGAACACCATTGCCATGACCACCAGGGCGAGGAAGGCTGCCGGCACGAAGCCTGCGAGGAACAGGGTGGTGGTGGAGATGGTGGTGATGGAACCCAGGATGAGCAGGACGATGCTGGGCGGGATGGTTTCACCCATGATGGCCGACGCCGACAGCACGGCCACCACTTCGCCCCGCGGGTATTTGCGTTCTTCAAGCATGCCGCGCATGGTGGTGCCCACGGCTGCGACGTCGGCGACTTTGGAGCCGGAAATTCCGGAGAAGATGTACATGGTGACCACCACAACCTGCAGCAGCCCGCCGCGAAGATGACCGATCAGCGCATCGACGAGCTTGGCCAGCGGCAGGGTAAGGCCCGCGGAGTTCATGACCGTGCCGGCCAGGATGAAGAACGGGATGGCCAGCAGGACGAATCCCTTGGCTCCGGATGCCATGCCGATGGGGATGGCGCTCACGTCGGAAATACCACCCAGGTACAGGTAGATTCCGGAGGCCAGGGCCAGGACAAACGCGATGGGCAGGCCCAGGAACAGCAGGGCAAACAGGGCCACGAGGACGACGACGAGCAGGACGTTCGGGGAGGTGTAGTAGAACAGCGGCGGGGAGACAAGGACGACGACGACCAGGGCCGCCGCTATTCCGGCACCAACCAGGGCGGGCCGCCAGGCCTCACGCCGGAGTTTGACCAGGGCGAACCAGGCGATGAGGACCATTCCCACCGTGAAGGGCATGTTGACCCAGAAAACGGGGAGCTGCAGGATGGGGGTCTTCTCCTCGATCTGCTGGACGAGGGTGGGCACGAACAGCGCAAGCGCGCCGGCGCTCATGACAAAGACGAGCCAGTCCACAAGCGCTGCGAGGTACGGCTTCCACGTTGCGGGCAGGCGCATGATGAGCGCCTGCACGGACATGTGGGCGCCCTTCGGATAGGCGATTGCGCCACCGATGAAGGCAATGGTCAGCAGGGCGATCTCGGAGACCTCCTGTGTCCAAAGAACTGAGTCCCCGGTGATGACGCGGACGGTGATGTTCAGGAGGATCACCACGAGCTCCGCGAGAATCGCCGCTCCCACAATCCATTCGAGGGTCTTGTCGAGCCATGCAGCACCGCTCCAGCCGGAGGGCACGTGGTCGTGATGGAGGATTTCCTCCGCTTCGAGGGGAAGGACTTCCTCGTAGTCCTGGGGAGCAACGGTGGGTTTCATGGTTTTCCAGACTGTCGACATTGAGAGCGGGATTCTTTATGGGGAGTGGAGGGTCAGTGCGGGTGGGAGCCCTGCGGGAGGCTCCCACCCGTCCGTGTTATTTCTTGCCGGCGAAGGCGATGGCCTGGTCGAAGAATTCCTTGCCGATGAGCTTGGAGAACTCGGGGTAGAGGCTTTGGGAAGCGGCCTTGAACTCGGCGAGCCCGGAGGCGCTCAGCTCGTTGGCCTTCATGCCCTTTGCTGCCAGTTCATCCAGTTGCTTCTTGGACTGTTCCTCGTCATAGCCTGTTTTGAAGGTTGCCGTTTCCTCGGAAGCGGTGGTGAGCGCCTTCTTCTGGTCATCCGTCAGTGAATCCCACTTCTTCGATGACAGGGCCAGTACCCAGGCGTCGTTGATGTGGTTGGTCATGGAGACATATTTCTGCACCTCGGAGAACTTGTTCGTCCAGGGCACCTCAATCGGGTTTTCCTGGCCGTCGATGGTTCCGGTCTGCAGGCCGGTGAAGACTTCCGAGAAGGCCATGGTGGTGGGGCTTGCGCCCAGCTTGCCGAAGAAGTCGGTCCACAGGGTGTTGCCCGGCACGCGGATCTTCAGCCCCTTCAGGTCAGACGGCTGTTCAATCGGGCGCACGGAGTTGGTGATCTCCCGGCCCGTCCGGGTCAGGAAGGAGAGCGCCACCGTGTCCTTTGCCGCCAGCTTCTCCTTCAGGACCTTTCCGGGTTCCCCGGCGAGGAACTTTGCCTCTTCCTTCGTGTCCGCAAAGAGGTACGGGATGCTGATGCCGTTCATTTCCGGCACCACCGAAGCGTAGACGGAGGTGGACAGAATCAGTCCGTCCAGCGATCCGCCCTGCAGACGGGTCACCGCGGCATTCTGGTCGCCGCTGAAGCTCGTGCCGTTGGGCACAACGGTGACCTGGACGGAACCGTTGGAGGTCTTCTTGACCTGGTCGGCGAAGTGCTGGGCGGTGACGCCGACGGAGGACGTCAGCGGATCCGGGATGGAGAGCTGGATCTTGGCCATGGGGCCGCTTTGGCCTGCGGGCTGGGCTCCGCCTGCACAGCCGGTCAACAGCGCTGCTGCCAGGCTGGTTGCCAGCACTCCGGTGATGGCGCGGGTCTTGAGGTTCATTCGATGCCTTTCTTCATTGGAAGGATGCGGTGCTGCGCGGCAGACACGGGCGGTCCGCTGGTTGCAGCGGTGTTGCTTTGAGCCAGGGGTGTGGTTTAAGAAACGGTGACGGGGGTGGCGATCAGCGCTTCGGTTTCGCGGCGGAGTTCCAGTGCTTGGGACAGGGAGTCATCAATGATGACATCGTCCCAACCAACGATGGCCCCCTTGGGCACATCGTTACGCAGCTCCACGTGGTGGGCGAGCGCGACGGGGAGGGCGCCGGTGGCAACCGAGTGCTTGGCGGAAACCAGCTTGCCCCAGACGGTGAAGCCGCCTTCGCCGTCGAGGAATTCTCCGGCCTTGAGGTCTTTCTTGGCGGTGGCCACCACGTCGCCGTAGAAACCGACCGGCCCGCCGGTGGGGATGCCGCGAAGGGCTGCATTGGCAATGGACATGTTCAGTTCGAGGCCCACGTAGTGGTACGGGCGGTAGAGGGCGGCGTACTGGCCCGTGGGGTCCGGGTGCCAGGGGTATTCGTTGAAGCAGCCGGAAACATAGTCGTTGGTCGCCTTGACCACGACGAAGACGCCTTCCTGGGTGTTGTAAGGGATCCAGCTGCCGTCGCGGTTGACGCTGGACATGACGTCGACGCTTCCTTCGTGGGCGAGGGACCCGCCGACGGCGGCCGGGCGGCAGATGGTGGCGATCTCTTCAACATTGCCGGGCGTGAAGCTCAGGCCGGAATCAGAGGGAGCCAGGCCGGCGCCGTTGGCTACCGCTGCCATCTCGATGGCCGCCTTGGTTCCGTCCCGGAACGAGGTGTGCATGTAGGGGTTGAGCTGGCCGGAGTCCGTCAGTTCCTTGGAGAACTCCCAGTTTTCCCAGACGTTGTCCGGGTTCATCTCGTGGTAGTGCTCCAGGTATTTCGCGCCCTTGCCTGCGCAAACCACGTCAAAGCCGCTGGTGCGGGCCCAGTCGACAAGTTCCATGATGAGGGCTGGCTGGTCCCCGTAAGCCATGGAGTAGACCACGCCTGCTTCCTCCGCCCGCTTGGCGAGCGCGGGGCCGGCAAGGGCATCGGCTTCGACGGTGACCATGATGATGTGCTTCTTGGTTTCGATCGCCTTCAAAGCGTGCTTGATGCCGACGATCGGGTTGCCGGTGGCTTCAACAATGACGTCGATGTCCGCGTCGAACAGTTCGTCGGCGTTGGCAATGATGGCCGTGGTGCGGTCCTTCAGCGCTGTCGCGATGTCCGGAGCCACCTGGGAGGCAGGCCAGTCCACCAGCTCGAAGGCCCCCTGGGCCCGCTGGACGTTGATGTCCGCGATGGCGACGACGTGGATGCCGGGAATGTTGTTGGCCTGGGCCAGGTACATGGTCCCGTAGCGGCCGGCGCCGATCAGTCCGACGCGGATGGGACGGGACTGCTGCTCACGGTCGCTGAGGAGTTTATGAAGGTTCACGGGGATCTCTCTAACGGTGCTTGGCGAAAGAAAGCACCTCCGGCAGGCCGGACGGCACAACTTCTTTGTCGCATTTTGTAAGGAAAACTGTCCGGAGTGGAACCGGTTCCACTTTTGTACCAGTCACTGATAAGCTGTGTCAACGATCACCTTCCCGCCCCGTCGTAATGAAGCGAACGGGCAGGAAGGAATGGCGTACGTAATGACGAAAAGGTCTTGGTCTCAAGGAGGAGCGGTGCGCAAAGCGCCTACTATTCGCGATGTGGCAGCGGCTGCGGGAGTGTCCGTCTCCGTGGTCTCACGGGTCCTGAACCCTGATTCGGGACCGGTGGCACCCGCGAAAAGACAAGAGGTTTTGCGGGTCATCGACGAACTGGGTTACCGGCCCAGGGCGGCCGCCCGTGAACTCAGTGCGGGGCAGGCACTCACCATCGGCCTGGTGGTCACCGACCTCTCCAACCCGTTTTTCGCCCGCCTGGCGGACAGGATCGTCTGGGAGGCGCGAAGCCATGGTGTCCAGGTGGTGTTGATGACTACGCAGGAGGATCCGCACCTGGAGGCGGACTCCCTGGATACTCTGCTGGACCGCTCCGTCAGTGGCGTCATTGCCACGCCCACCGGGGGCAACATCGAAAAGTGGCGGCGCCTGCGGGACCTTGGCGTCAACGTGGTCTTCATTGACCGCGCCATCGAAGAGCTCGAGGATGTGGACGTTGTCAGCATCGAAAACTTCGACTCCGCGGAACGCTCCACCGAGCACCTCATCAACCTTGGCCATACCCGGATCGGGCTGATCACCGGCCCGCTCACCACCTCCACCGGTAGTGCCAGGCTGAACGGCTACAAGGCCGCCCACCAGAAGGCGTCCCTGCCGGTAGACCCCACGCTGATACGTGACGTGCCTTTCCGTGGGGACGCCGGCGGCGGCGCCGTAGGATCACTGCTTGCGATGCGTCAGCCGCCCACGGCCCTCATCGTGGCAAACACGGCACAGGTGCAAAGTTCGGTCCGCAGGCTGGTCCAAATGGGCATTGACATCCCCGATGAGCTTTCCCTCATCGTCTTTGACGACAATCCCTGGACGGAGCTGACCACTCCCCCGCTGAGCGTCATCCGCCAGCCGCTCGACATGCTTGCCGTTCACGCCATCGAGCTGGTGCTCGGGCGGATGCACGGGAAGCTGCCGGACGGGGCGCGCCGCATCGAGGTCAAAGCCGACTACCTGCCGCGCAACAGCTGCGCGCCCCTCATCCTGTCAAGCGCCCGTTGAGGTCCGGTTCGGGGCGGGGCTCTTTGCGCGGTTCCGGTCCAGGAGCAGCGCGAGGGCGATTCCGAACATCCAGACGTCCTTTGCCAGCGCGGTCCCTTGCTGGCTTGGCCGGATTCCGTCTTCGAGAGTCATGTCAGGAATTCTTCGGTACATGGTGAGAAGGGATCCGGAGAAGAGGCCCAGGCCCAGCCCGGCCAGCCGGCTTGGCACGAACGGGGCCAGGAGTGTTGCACCCAAGGTCATCTCGGCGTAGCTGAGCAGCTTTCCGAACGTTTCGGGTTCCATCCAGGCCAGTTGCGGGTACACCTTGGCTCCCATGCCCTGCATCTGGGCGGCGCTGTCCTTGTCCAGGTTCCGCTTGCTGTAGCCGGCGTTAAGAATGAACGCTCCGGTGGCCAGGCGGAGGGGAATATGGCTCAGTTTCATCATTAAAGTTTAGTCCTGCACCTCCGGGCCGGCCTAGGAACTACGCCCACTGCTCCCACACCGTCAGCTGTAACCTGACGGTCCCAAGCAAAGCACCTTCCACGGAAGGCTCGACGACGGCACTCACCTCGCCGCCGTCGTCGTCCCTCCCAGCAAACGCGTCCCTTTCACCAAAAAGGAACCAGTGCATCAGGCGGTGACCGCCTCGGCAGTTGTGTCCGCAGTCCGCACGGGCGTCTCCAGCCCGAGGTGCTCGCGGAGCGTGCTGCCGCGGTATTCGGTGGGGTACACGCCGCGTTCCTGCAGCTCCGGCACCAGGTGGTTCACGATGTCGTCCAGGCCGGTGGGGATCAGCCACGGCGAAATGTTGAACCCGTCCACGGCCCCCACCCGGGCGTACTCGGCCAGCTGGTCGGCAACAGCGGTGTAGGAGCCGGTGAAGGTGGCATCGATCCGCGCGGTCTTCGAGGTGACGAACTGCCGGATGGACAGCCCCTTGTCCTTGGCCTCCGCCCGCCACTGGTCCGCCAGCTGCCGCGCCTTGGCACCATGGAAGCCGCTGCCGCGGGTCTCGGACGTCTCCTCCACCACCGGATCGATCTCAGGCAGCGGCCCCTCCGGATCGTACGCGGACAGCTCGCGGCCCCAGAACTGCTCAAGGTAGGCGATGGCCTGCTGCGGGCCGATCTGCAGGCTCCGCACCCACTCCTTCTTTTCCGCCGCCTCGGCAGCGGTGGGGGCAAGAATGAACTCGCTGGCCGGCATGATCTGCACGGCGTTCGCACCGCGGCCCGCGGCCAACGAACGCTCCACCAGGTCCTTGCGGAACTCCACGGCGTCATCGAACTTGGGGTGCGCCGAGAAGATGACGTCCGCCTGACGTGCCGCGAAGTTGCGGCCTTCCGGCGAGTCGCCGGCCTGGAACAGCACCGGCCGGTACTGGGCGCTGCGCGGCAGCCGCGGCGTCACGTCCACCGTGTAGTGCTGGCCCTCGTGCAGAACCCGGCGGGCGGGACCGGCCGGGGTCTCCCACGAGTCCCAGATCCGCTTGGCCGTCTCCACGAAGGCCTCGGCGTGCTTGTACCGGTCGGCGTGGTCCAGGTAGCCGCCGCGGCGGAAGTTCGCCCCGGTCCAGGCGTTGTCCGTGGTCACGATGTTCCACGCCGCGCGGCCGCCCGAGATCAGGTCCAGCGACGCGAGCCGGTGCGCCAGGTCAGCGGGATCGTTGTAGGTGGTGTTCTGGGTGGCCACCAGGCCGATGTTCGTGGTGACCGACGCCAGGGCAGCGAGCATGGTCTGCGCATCCGGGCGGCCCACCACGTCCAGCGCGTGCGGGCGGCCCAGGTGCTCCCGGAGGCGGAGCCCCTCGCCCAGGAAGAACGCGGCAAACAGCCCCCGCTCCGCCGTCTGGGCAATCCGGCGGAACGACTCGAAGCCCGTCTGCGAGCCCGATTCCGGCGCCTTCCAGATGGTGCCCGAGTTGACGCCCTGGAAGAAAACACCGAACTGGATCTGCCCGGATGGTACAAAGGCATCGGATTTAGCACGGCTGTGCTGAGTCATGGTTTTCCCTTACTTTCCGGCGCCGGCAGGCGCAGCGGCGGCGTGTGCGGCAGTGGCGGTTGCGTAGCGGCTCACCGGGCGCGGAAGCCCCAGCAGGTCGCGGAAGGTTCCGTCCTGGACAACCGGACGGAGCACTCCGATGCGGCGCAGTTCCGGCAGGACCAGCCGGGCCAGTTCCTCCAGGTCAACAAAGAGCGACGCCGGGTGCAGCCGTACGCCGTCGGCCTCCTTCAGGATGTCCGTCAGGAAGTCGGTGAGGCCGGCTGCCGAACCGGCGTAGACGGCGCGGCCGGCATCAATGCCAGCCAAACGCCCGGCCGCAGCCTGCCCGCGCGCGTCCAGGACGACGTCGAGCTCTGCGATCACCGCAACGGACGCACCCACCCGGGCCCGCACGTCGCGGATCTCGGCGGCGAGCAGTTCCACGGCAGGCGCGGACACCAGCACGCCATCCACGGCATCCACCGAAACTTCCCCCAGCAGGGACGCCGGACCCAGCACCGGCAACTGGCCCTGCAGCGGCCGGGGGATGATGGACGGCCCCTTGACGGAGTAGCCCGGCCCGGCAAAACCGGCAGGCGTCTCAAAATCCACATAGTGCAGCTTGTCCACGTCGATGTACCGGCCGGTGGCCACATCGCGGATCACGGCATCGTCCTCCCACGAATCCCACAGCCGCCGGGACACCTCTATGGACGCGGCGGCCTCCTGGCCCAGCGCGGCACCGGTCGCGGAGGAGCGTCCGACGGCGGCAGCAGCCTCCGGCGATTCGGCCGCCGTCGTGATCCAGCCGGCCCGGCCGCCGGACACGTAGTCCAGGCTGGCCAGTTGGGTCGAGACGTGGAAGGGCTCCGTGTACACGGTGTCCACCTCCGGGACCAGGGCAATGGTGCGTGTGACGGGCCCGGCGAAGGCCGCCCGCTGCAGGGCGTTCGCCCGGCCGGGCACCGGGGCATCGGTGAAGGTGGCGGCGTGGAAGCCGGCCGACTCGGCTGCCAGCACGGCACGGGCGATGTCCGCGCCTTCCCGGCCGGCGCCGTCGAGCTCGATGGCAAGGAAGCCTTGCGTAGGGGAAGAGGTGCTCACTGCTGGTCCTGACGTTCGTAGGGAATCTTCTCGCCGGCCTCAATGGCCACGGGCAGCCGGTTCTCCGCCGGCGGCAGCGGGCAGGTGGCAAGGTCCGTATACGCGCACGGCAGGTTCACCGCCCGGTTGAAGTCCAGCAGCACCGACCCGTCCGCCGCAGGCACCGCCGAGAGCGAACGGTTGGCCGCATAGGTGGTCTTGCCGGAGGTCTGATCCGTAAACAGCACGGACAGCGAGCCGGGGGCGTGGCCGTTGAACGCGGTCAGCGCCAGCTCCCGGCCGGCCAGCTTGAAGCGGATCTCGCCCGGCGCCTCGTAGACGTGCTGGATGCCCTCGACGGCGGCACCCACCGTGGTGGGCCGCGGCGCCTCGAACGGCACGAACGTACCGCGCACCACGTACGCCGCATCCGGCGAGTAGGCGGGCGTGCCCTGGTAGGCCTGCAACAGCGGGTTCCCGGGATGACGCGGCCGCACAATGTACTCGCCGCCGCGCTTGGCCAGCTCAACGACGGTTTCGCCGGACACCAGGTGGATGCCGCCGCGCTCCTCGATAGGGCCGAGCTCAACGGCGGCGCCGGACTCCGTGTTCAGCTCCTTGCCGTCCTGCCGCAGACTTTCGCCCGCCTCCAAAACGACGCGGACGACGTCGGCCTCCACGCTCCAGGTGCCGGGGGCACCTTCCAGCCGGGTGGGTTCGCTGCCCAGCCAGTGCAGGTGCGTCACGGCCAGGAAGCCGTGCGGGTGGGCCCGGTTCTGTTCGTGGGCGGCGTGCCATTCCTGCCAGTCGGCGTCGAAGGACTCGAGGGCGGTTTCGGTGAATAGTGCGTTCATGATGCCTTCCCTGAAGGAGCCGGAGTGGCCGTGGCCTGCGCGGCAGCGAAGTTTTCCTGGGTGATGGTCTTGGATTCCGGCAGCGCTTCCTCGGACAGGCCCCAGCGTTCCAGGACCTTTCCGTAGGAGCCGTCCTTGATGACAGAGTTGAGCGCCTCCGAGATGACGGGTGCCAGGCCGTTGCCGCGGAGGGTGGTGGCTGCCACCAGCGTCTCGGACGGCCAGCCGGCGTTGACCTTGCCCACCACTTTCAGGTCGTCCCGGGTGTTCTCGCGGTACACAGTGGACGGGTAGGGGGCGATGTTCAGGTCTGTCCGGCCGGAGGACAGCGCCAGGATGGTATCGGCGTCGGACGAGTAGTACTGCAGCGTGGCCGGCGGCTTGCCCTTGGACTCGAGTTCCTTGTTCCAGGCCAGCAGGATCTTCTCCTGGTTGGTCCCGGACCCCACGGAAACCTTCAGGCCTGAGATGTCGTCCGCACCCTTGATGTCATACGTGGCCGATTTCTTTGCCTCGAAGCCCATGTACGCGGCCCGGTAGCTGGCGAAGTCGAACAGCTTCACCCGATCCTTGTTCACGCCGACGTTGGAGAACACGGCCTCAAAGTCGCCGGACTGCGTCTTCAGCGGCCAGTTCTCCCAGGAGGTCACCTGGACGTCCAGCTCCAGGCCCAGCTTGTCCGCCACCAGCTGGGCGATGTCCAGCTCGGAGCCGATCGGCGTCTTGTCATCCGTGGCGTGGAAGGACAACGGGATGGAGCCGGCGGTGGTGGCAATCGTCAGCTTGCCGTCCTTGCCGATCAGCGCGGGGACCTTGGCGGCGAGCGCCGGGTCCTTCCCAGCCCGGATCCGCTGCTGGTCCGGGGAGGTGTTGTACACGACGCCGTTGCGGGCCGCCGTCGTCTGCGCACCTCCGCTGGCATTCCCGGCGGCGGAAGCGCCGGGAGCGGCGCACCCTGCCAGCGTGGCGGTGCCAAGAAGTACGACGGCGGGAAGCACCGCGAGTGCGCGGCTGCGGCGTAGGCCGCTGGTGGAGAATGCCATGGGGTGGGTCCTTTAGATGTTGAAGGCCGGTTCGAGCACCTTGGAGAAGAAGCTCCGGGTGCGCGGTTCCTGGGGGTTGCTGAAGATTTCCTGGGGGGTGCCCTGTTCCACGATCTGGCCCTGGTCCATGAACACCACGGTGTCCGCCACGTCGCGGGCGAAGCCCATCTCGTGGGTGACGATGATCAGCGTGGTGCCGGATTTGGCCAGTTCACGGATGACGTCCAGCACTTCGTTGACCAGCTCGGGGTCCAGGGCGGAGGTGGGCTCGTCGAACAGCAGGATCTTGGGGTCAAGAGCCAGGGCGCGGGCGATCGCGACGCGCTGCTGCTGCCCGCCGGAGAGCTGGCGCGGGTAGGCGCCGGCGCGGTCCTTGAGCCCCACGCGGTCCAGCAGCTCCAGGCCGCGGCGGCGGGCCTCCTCCTTGGAACGCCCCTGCGACACCACAGGCGCCTCCGCCACGTTCTCCAGCGCGGTGAGGTGCGGGAACAGGTTGAAGTTCTGGAACACCATGCCGATTTCGGTGCGCTGTTTCAGGATTTCCTTTTCGCGCAGCTCGTGCAGCCGGTCGCCGCGGATTTCGTAGCCCACCAGCTGGCCGTCGACGGCGATGTAGCCACCGTCCACCTTTTCCAGGTGGTTGATGGTGCGCAGCAGGGTGGACTTGCCGGAGCCGGAGGGGCCCACGATCACGGCCACACCGCCCGGCTCGACGGTGAGGCTGACGCCTTTGAGGACTTCGGTGGCGCCGAAGGATTTGCGGACGCCCGTGATCTCCACCAGGCCTCGGGTGGCAGTGGGGGCGGTAAGGGTCTCAATCATCAGAAGTTCCTCCGGTTGGGCACTGCCGCGTGGGTGGCGAAGAATTTACGGGCCTTCTGCAGGGGCGTCAGCGGCAGGTTCCGCACCGCGCCCTTGGAGTAGTGCCGTTCGATGTAGTACTGGAAGACGCTCAGCACGGACGTGATCACGATGTACCAAAGCGTGGCCACCAGCAGCAGCGGCAGGACCTGCTGCGTGCGGTTGTAGATGACCTGGACCGTGTAGAACAGCTCGGAGTAGGCCAGGACGTAGACGATCGAGGTGCCCTTGACCAGTCCGATGATTTCGTTGAACGCCGTGGGCAGGATGGCCCGCATGGCCTGTGGCAGCACAATCCTGGTGGACCTGCGCCAGGCCGGGATGCCCAGCGCGGCGGCGGCCTCCAGCTGGCCCTGTTCCACGGACAGGATCCCGCCGCGGATGATTTCGGCGGAGTAGGCGGCCTGGTTCAGGGTCAGTCCCAGCACTGCTGCCGCAAACTGGCTGATCAGTGTGGTGGTCTGTACCTCGAAGAACCGGACATCGGTGAACGGGATCCCCAGGCTGATTTTCTCGTACAGGTAGCCAAGGTTGTACCAAAGGAGCATCTGGACCAGCAGCGGCGTGGACCGGAAAATCCAGGAGAACGTCCAGGACACCGAGACCAGCAGCGGCGACGCCGAGAGCCGCATGAGCGCCAGGATGAAGCCGAGCACAAACCCCAGGACGCCCGAGATGGCCGTCAACTTCAGGGTCTCCACCAAGCCGTTGACCACGGACTGGGCGGTGAACCACTGCGCCACCACGCCCCACTCCCAGCGCGGGTTGGTGGCCAGGGACCACGCCACGGCAAGGACGCCAAGCGCGACGACGGCAGTCCCCACCCAGCGCCACGGATGCCTGGCTGCCACCACCCGGTAGGACGAGTAATCCGTGGCCACCCGTTCCGGGACGCCAGCTCCGTCCGGTGGCGCGGCCGCGGCCAGCTCCGGCTCCGGCTGGACGGCTTGCGGCTGCTTTGATTGCGCCACCCTGGTTGCTGAACTCACGGGGCCACCTCGCTTCTCTTTCCTGGACTGGAGCCGGAGTGCCCGGCGTCGGGGCCGCTCGCCCCGGTTACTGGCTGCAAATCTAGGACCGGCCGGAAGCGGCCAGCAAGGCGGCAGGTTGCAATACTTCACGGGGCTTCGCACGGCGTCATGAGTCGGTTTTTTGCGTCCCTTAACGCGTCGTGACGCGGAGTTAACGGCCGTGACCAGGCGCTCGACCGCCGTCGTCACCGCTGCCTAGCATGGGCACTCAACCCAGCCCCCGCCGTCAGGAGAGCCCATGCCAGCCACCATCCCGGCCATCGTCTTCATCGGCGGCGGACCGCGCACGGCGGGCGTGCTGGAGCGGATCGCCGCCAACCGGCCGGACGTCTTCGCCGGCCCGCTGCAGCTCCATGTGGTGGAGCCGCACATCCCGGGTTCGGGCCGCATCTGGCGGTACGACCAGGACCCCGGGCTCCTCCTGAACTCGATGGCCGCGGACATCACCATGTTCACCGACGCGTCCGTTGATTGTGAGGGGCTGGCCGTGCCGGGACCGGGGCTGGCCGAGTGGGCCGCCGGCGTGCTGGACGCCTCCATCACCGACGTTCCTGACTTCCCCCAGCCGCTGTGGGACCAGCTGCGGGCCCTGACCGCCACCACGTTTCCCACCCGGCAGCTGCAGAGCCAGTACCTCGAGTGGTTCTTCCGCCGCGCCGCCAGGTCCCTGGGCCGCAGCGTCACAGTCCACGGGACCACCGCCGTCGGCATTACCGAGCTGGCAGCCGGCGGCCATGCGGTGGAACTGGCCAACGGCCGGACCCTGCGCGCGGACATCGTGGTGACCGCCCTGGGCCACACCGACTCCCGCCCGGACGCCGTCTCCGCCGGCTTTACGGACTTCGCCGCCCGGCACGGCGGGTATCACGCGGCACCCAGCTACACCACCGACGTCGACTACTCCCGCATTGCCCCCGGGCAGGATGTGGTCGTGGCCGGGATGGGCCTGGCGTTCGTGGACCTGCTGGTCCTCCTCATGGAAGGGCGCGGCGGCAGGTTCCAGGAAACGGACGACGGCGGGCTGCGCTACCTTCCGTCCGGACGGGAACCGGTGCTGTGGGCGGGGTCGCGGCGCGGCGTGCCCTACCACTCCAAGATCTCCGCGGTGCTGCGCGGGCAGGCTCCCGGGCCGCTGCAGTTCTTCACTGCCGCAGCTGTAGAGTCCTTGCTTCGGCAGCACGGCGAGCTGGACTTCCGTGAGCACCTGTGGCCCCTGATCGCCAAGGAAGCCGGCCACTACTACTACCGCGAGCTGCTGACCGGAAGCCCCGAACGCGCCACCATGGCGTGGGGGGAGTTTGCCGCTGCGTATGCCGGGCTGGACTGGTACAGCCCGGGTCGCGCGGACCTGGTTGCGGCCGCCGTTCCTGATTCCGCCCTGCACCTGGACCTGGAGCGGCTGGATCGTCCCTTCAAGGGCCTTATCTTCGCGGGCCACCAGGACGTGCAGGAAGCCGTGGCCCAGTACATCGAAACCGACCTGGCGCTGCGGGACGGCCCCGACCACCCCGAGGCCCTTGCCCTCTTCCTGGCCCTGCTGCACGTCTATATGGAGGTGGGGCGCGTGGTCCCGCCCGAGCGGCTGAATGCACAGTCGCAGCAGGTTATCCACGGCTGGTGGCACGGCTTCTTCAGCTTCGTGGACTCGGGGCCACCGCCGCACCGGCTCCGCCAGATGCTGGCGTTGCACCGGGCGGGCGTGCTGCAGTTCCTGGGTCCGGGCCTGCAGGTTTCCGCCGACGAAGCCACCGGGTTGTTTGCTGCTTCGTCCGCGCAGTCGGGGGTAACGGTCACGGCCAAGGCCCTGATCGAGGCCAGGCTGCCGTCCACCTCGGTGGCCCGCTCGCTCAACCCCGTGCTCGCCTCGCTGCACGGGAGCGGCCTGGGCAGCGAGCAGCAGCTGCTGACCTCGGACGGCATCCACTCAACCGGGAAACTCCTGGTCTCCCCGCAGCACCAGCTGGTGGGAGCCGACGGGAAACCGCGGCGCACCCTCTTTGGCATCGGTCCGGGAACATCCGGTTGGGGCGCGGGCGCCTTTGCCCGGCCCAACACCAACGCGGCGCCGTTCCGCGAAAACGACGCCGTGGCCCGCACCATCCTCGGCGTTGCCCGGGACCTGGCTGCCCAGGACCCGCCTGCCCGGGCAACAATTACTCCAGAACCAGCCGCCGCCGGAAAGAACTGAACATGACAGCAGAACCCCACCTTCGTCCCAGGCCTCTTGACCCTGCCAGCCTGGCGGTCCTCAGCCTGCCCATGCACGATGCGCGGGTCCGGCCGCTCCTGGACGAACTCGCCGTCGAATACGACACCCGCTACGGGGACCTGTTCGGACGCTCCGCTGCCGCGGAGGAACTGAACCGCTACCCGGCGGCGGAATTCGAGGAACCGCACGGCGCCCTGCTGATCATCCAGGAGGATGGCGAGTCGATCGCGGGCGGCGCGTTCCGCCGGTATGACGAAACCACCGCGGAACTGAAGCGGATCTGGACGCACTCGGCCCACCGTCGTCGTGGTTTGGCCCGGCTGGTGCTGGCCGAGCTGGAAGCCCTGGCTGCCGCGCGAGGCTACACCAGGCTGTACCTCACCACCGGCCCGCGGCAGCCCGAAGCCAAGCACCTTTACCTCAGCACCGGCTACCAGGCGCAGTTCGACCTCGACGCCGACCCGGAAAGCATTGGACCGCTGGCGTTCACCAAGGAATTGACCACCGCGCCGAAGGACTAACCGCCCGGGCACCGCCCGATCCGGGGCCGCCGCCGCTAAGCTGGCGCCATGGCCACCAAAACCACAGCAGAGAAGCTTGCCACCATCCAGAAGGGCTACACGCTGGAAGGCCCCACGATTGAGCTGGGGGCCGCCATCATCGACGGCGAGCTCCACAAGGACGCGCCGGTGCGGCTGCCGCTGGCCATGATGAACCGGCACGGCCTGGTGGCGGGTGCTACCGGTACGGGCAAGACCGTGACGCTGCACATGATGGCGGAGCAGTTGTCCACCGCCGGCGTCCCCGTCTTCCTGGCCGACATCAAAGGCGACCTCTCCGGCCTGGCGACTGCCGCCGTCGGCAGTGACAAACTCACCGCCCGCACGCAAAGCATCGGCCAGCCGTGGCAGGGCAAGACCTTCCCGGTCGAATTCCTGGCGCTGGGCGGCGACGGCAACGGCGTCCCGGTCCGCGCCACGGTGACCTCGTTCGGGCCCATCCTGCTCTCGCGCATTATGGAGCTGAACGACACGCAGGAATCGAGCCTGCAGCTGGTGTTCTACTTCGCGGACAAGAACGGCCTGGAGCTGATCGACCTCAAGGACCTCCGAGCCATCATCCAGTTCCTCACCTCGGACGAGGGCAAGGACCAGCTCGAGGAACTCGGCGGCCTGTCCAAGGCCACCGCGGGCGTGATCCTGCGCGAGATCGTGACCCTGGAGGCGCAGGGGCTGGAGAAGTTTTTCGGCGAGCCGGAGTTCGATACCGCCGAGCTGCTGCGCACCGCCCCGGACGGCCGCGGCGTAATCACCTGCCTGGAGCTGCCCACGTTGCAGACCAAGCCCATGCTGTTCTCCACGTTCCTGATGTGGCTGCTGGCGGACTTGTTCGAGGACCTGCCCGAAGCGGGCGACCTGGACAAGCCCAAGCTGGTGTTCTTCCTGGACGAGGCCCACCTGCTGTTCAACGGCGCGTCCAAGGCCTTCCTCGAGGCGATCACCACCACCGTCCGGCTCATCCGGTCCAAGGGCGTGGGCATCTTCTTCGTGACCCAGACGCCCAAGGATGTCCCTGCTGACGTGCTGGGCCAGCTGGCCAACCGGGTGCAACACGCCCTGCGCGCCTTTACCCCCGAGGACGCCAAGGCGCTCAAGGCCACAGTGTCCACGTTCCCGCTCAGCGACTACGACCTCGAAGAGACGCTCACGTCCGCCGGTATCGGCGAGGCCGTCATCACCGTCATGAACGAAAAAGGTGCACCCACGCCGGTGGCCCTCACCCGGCTCCGGGCACCCGAGTCGCTCATGGGTCCCAGCGACGAGTCCCTGGTCCGCAGCACAGTGGCAGGCTCAGCCCTGCTGGGCAAGTACGGAACCGAGGTGGACAACCCCTCCGCGTACGAGAAGCTCACCGGCAAGGCCGCCGCATCCACGGGTCCGGCGGCTGCATCTCCTGCTGCCGGCGCATCTAAGACGCCTGGCGGGTACGACGTCGACGCCGAAGCCCGGCGGATCGAGGAGGAGATCCTGGGCCGGCCCAGCAGCAGGCCTGCGCCGGACCCGGCACCGCAGGATCCGGAACCCCAGTACAGCGAACCGGATGACGTTGAGCCGGCGCCGTCCAAGCCTCGGGCAAAAGCGCCGCGGGCCCCGCGGACGCGACAGTCCCGGGAGCCACAGCCACAGCCCGGCGGCATGATGGGTGACCTCGGAGGGGTACTCGGCGGTGCCCTGGGTGGCGGGCTCAAGAGCATGGCGCGGTCCATGGGCACGCAACTGGGACGCGAACTGCTCCGCGGAGTGTTCGGCACGTCCTCCCGGCGACGCCGCCGCTGAGGCTGCCGCTCCCGGCCCTGACGCTGGGAACCTGCCGCTCCTTGCCCTGCACCTCATAGCTCTGCACCGGGTGTCCCGGGGACCTGCCCAAGGTTCCTGTTGACGCTGTCCCGGCCGCCCGGCGTCGGGCGTTCACCCGCCGTTGCCGGGCAGATTAGGGGGACGCCAACTTTAGTGTGTGTCCGCACTGCCGTTACTGTAAGGAACGTGCAGATGAGTCAAGCGTTGGTGAGGATCGCGGCCGGATGGCTGCTGGGCCTCATGCTTGCCGTCGCCGCAGCCGTGGTGGCCATCAACGTGGTGAACAATACCGTGGCCAGTCCGCAGCAGCCGGTCAGGGAGTATCTGGATGCCCTGAAAAGCGGTGACGGGGGGCGTGCGCTGGGGCTCCTGAAGGCCGCCGTTCCGCCCAGCAACGCCGCCATGCTGGACGGCCCCGGGTTGCAGACGTCAGCGTCCCGCGTCGCCAATGTGGCCATCGGCGACCCCGAGGAACGCCCGAACAACCAGGTGATGGTGCCCCTCGAGTACACCATAGACGGCAGCCGCCTGCACACGGAATTCCTGCTGCAGAAGACCGGCACCGAGTGGTTGTTCTTCAACACCTGGGCGTTCGTCCCGTCCCGTCTGCCCACGGTTGATATCACCGTGGTCAACGGCAGCGAGGCCACTGTCAACGGCGTCCCGGTCAACATGCCCAACGGCCGCAACTCCTTCGCCGTGTTCTACCCCGGGGAGTACGAGGCCTCCCTCGACGGACAGTACTTCTCGGCACCGGCCACCCGCGCCACCGTCACTTCCAAGGACACCCCGGTGGCGCCGCTGAACCTGCTGACCCAGGCCACTGACAAGCTGAAGAACGATGTTGCGGCCAAGATCCGGGAATTCCTGGACAGCTGCGCGGCGGAGGCCGTCAAGGAACAGAAGCTCCAGCCCGACTGCCCCTTCTACTACACCAGCAACAACAGGGTCCAGGACGGCAGCATCCGATGGACCGTGACCGAATACCCCGGTGTATCGGTGGAGCCGTTCGACGGCCGCTGGGTGGTGGCACCCCTGGACGGCAAGGCCAAGGTGGAGGCGCTCCAGCAGAACTCGTTCACCGGTGCCTGGTATCCTCTGGATCAAGAGGTGGACTTCAGCTTCACCACCCGCTTGGACGTCACCGGCGACACGGTCAAAGTCACCCCGATGCTGAGCTTCTAGCCCGCCTCCCGCCAGTCCGCGTCACGCCAGGCACGCTTTCAGGCCTGGTGCGTGCTGCCGCCCTTGATTTTCCAGGGTTCCGGCAACTCGGATGGCGTGAAAACATGCTCTGCGTGACCCCGCCGACTCGCTACCGCCGCCGTTTCAGGACGGTAAGCACCTGCTCCACCATCTCCTGCGGCCGGAACACCACGTCGGCGTAGTAGTAGCGGAGTGCTGTGTACCCCTGCAGGACCGACTCGTTGTTGCGCCGATGGTCCTTTTGAACCTGTTTCCACTCCGCGTGATGCCTCCCGTCCAGTTCCACCACCAGCCACCCGTCCAGCAGCAGATCTACATACCCCACCCGCTCCAGGTACACCTGCGGCTGCACCTGGATCCCCGCCTTGCGGAGGTATGTCCGTGCCAGCGTCTCGAGCAGTGAATCCGCCCCACTGTCCACCCAGTCCAGAACCGCCCTGGCCCTTCCGTTGCGATGTCCCGGTAACCGCTTGTGCAGGAAATCCACAGTCATGTCGCCGCGCGTGACGGCGCACTCCACCATCACCAGCGACTCCGCAAAAGGCAGGCATCGCAGCGCATGGATCAGCACATCGGCCAGGGCAGCCACCGGCTGAAGGGGAGAAGGCGGCAGGAGAAGTCCTGCGTGGTGGACGGCGGCGCCGCAGACAGCTTCCTGGCGGCGATGGTAAACGTGGCGCCTTCCATCCGAGGGGAGTGACCAAAGGCTGTAGGGAGACGCGGCGCTGGAACACGTCAGCAGCTCCCGGTTCCGCAGCACGGCAACCAAGTCCGAAGGCGCCGTCGGAAGAGCATAAAGCCCTCGATCCGGTTGCAGCACCCCGGCCCTCACGGCACGCCGAAGGGCGGCGTCATCCACTCCGAGCCTTGCCAGGGCTGACCTTCGGGCGGCGCCGCCGCAGATTTCCAGGGCTTTGAGGGCATCCATGCAGCCATGCTGCCCAGCTCCTGAAGGTGGCCGACAGCCTGCCCCGGGCCTATGTGGACAGCAGCGAACACAGTCCGCGTCACGCCAGGCACGCTTTCAAGACCCTCGGAGAACGAAAACCCTGGAATTCCGCGGCTGCCATTACGCCGGAAACGCGAAAGGCTGCTTCCCGTGACGCAGGGTCACAAGGAAGCAGCCTCTCAGCACAACAGCAGCCGGCCGGGTCAGTCCATGCCGCGCAGGTCCAGGACCAGTTCGGTGTCACCATCGGCCTGCAGGACCACGGGGATGCCCCAGTCCTGCTGGTACAGGTGGCAGGCGGCGTGGTCCGGGATCTCGCCGTCCTCGGTCTCGGGGCCATCACAGGCCGCGGCCCGGGCGGTAATGTGCAGCACGCCCTCGGGCACGTCCCGGGACAGCTCCAGGGTGCGCAGCAGTCCCACGGAGGTCCCGCCGCCGGACACCAGCAGCTCCGGCGGGGTGGAGGAGATCTTCAGCTGCGTGGGGTCGCCCCAGCGGTCGTCGAGCTTCTGCCCGGTGGGCGCGGTGAAACGGACCGTCAGATCAAGCGTCCCGGGAGCCACGGGGCTCTTGGGCCGGTGGGTCTGCGACGCACCCTCATCCACCTGCTGCGCTTCCTTGGGGATGGGAACGTAGACCAGCTGGTGCTTGTTCGCCTCCACCACCACCAGCAGCGGCTCCGAGCCGGCTGACTGCGTGTGGTCCACAATCACGTCGGACGGCTCTGCGAGGCCGCGGGCCAGCGTGGACACCGTGCCGGATGCGGGATCGTAGCGGCGCACCGCCCCGTTGTAGGTATCCGCGATCGCCACGGAGCCGTCCGGCAGGACCGTCACTCCGAGCGGGTGCTGCAGACGTGCCTCGGGGGCGGGGCCGTCGCGGAAGCCGAAATCGAACAGTCCCTTGCCCACCGCGGACTCCACGGTGATGGTGCCGCCATCGGCGATGACCAGCTTGCGCAGGGCGGAGGTTTCGGAGTCCGCCACCCAGATGTTGCCGTCGGCATCCTCGGCCAGGCCGGACGACTGGGCGAACCAGGCCTCATGCGCGGGGCCGTCGAGCAGGCCTTCCAGCCCGTTGCCGGCAATGATGGCCACGGCGCCCGTAATGGGATCGAAGCTGAAAATCTGGTGCGTGCCGGCCATCGCCACCACCACCGCGTTCAGCTTGCGCGACCACACCACGTCCCACGGCGAGCTCAGGGCAACCTCCAGCGGATCGCTGCCCAGGGATCCACTGAACCCGGCGCCTTCCTCGTCCACGCGTGCCGGGCCGGTTTCCAGCAGGCGCTGAATGCCGTTGCCGGCCAGGGTGGAGGCCTTTCCGTCCGTGAGCGAGAGTCCCCTCAGGCGGTGGTTGACCGAGTCGGCAATGACGACGTCGTATCCCGCCTTGGCTGCCACATCTTCCGGGAGCAGGACCAGGCCCTGGGGTTCGTTGAACTGGGCGCTGGCGGTGTCCCCCGCGGCAGGCCCGTCGGCATAGCCCTTGGTGCCGGAACCGAAGGTGGCCAGGACGGTCTGGAAGTCGGTGCCCAGCTCCACCAGGCGGTGGTGGCCGGTGTCGGTGACCAGCCAGGAGCCCTTCTCCGCGGCGCCGCCGGCCGCGGCACTTGCGGAAGAACCGTCGTCGGACGTTCCAGCCGGAGCCGCGGAGCCCCGGCCCGCCGGCAGGAACAAAGCCTTGCCAGGGAAGCGGAGGGTGCCGGAGGTCGCCTCCGGCGCCACGTACGGGCCGGAGCCGCGGTGCAGGGTGCCCTTGGCCTCGTGTTCGGCGATGAGCTCGGGGATCAGCACGGCGAGCCCGTCCGCGTGGCCCTCGCCGGAGAGGTGCGCCACGATGTAGCCCTCGGGGTCGATGACCACCAGGGTGGGCCAAGCGCGGGCGGTGTAGGCCTTCCAGGTGTCCAGCTCCGGATCGTCCAGCACGGGGTGGTGGATCTCGTACCGCTCCACGGCTGCGGCCAGCGCCACCGGATCGGCTTCGTGCTCAAACTTGGGCGAGTGGACCCCCACGGTGACCAGGACGTCCGAGTACTGCTCTTCCAGCGGGCGCAGCTCATCCAGGACGTGCAGGCAGTTGATGCAGCAGAAGGTCCAGAAATCGAGCAGCACGATCTTGCCGCGCAGGGCCTCGAGGTCCAGGCTCTTGCCGCCGGTGTTCAACCAGTTGCGGCCCACCAGTTCGGAGGCCCGGACCCGGGCATGCGTGCGTACGGTTTCGCTCATCAGCGTCCTTCCAGCTTGTTGCGTTCAGCCAGCTTGGCGTCGCGTTCGGCCAATTTGGCAAACATATCGTTGTAAGCGGTCAGATCGGCGTCATTATTCCTGTCCGCCGCTCGGTCCACCCGTTTGGTCTCCCTCTGGTCGGACCTGGACCACATGATGGCGACGCCGATTGCCACCAGCAGCGTGGGCACCTCGCCGATGCCCCAGGCCACCGCTCCGCCGGTCTGCTGGTCAACAAGAGCTGACGGTCCCCACGCGCGGCCAAGGTTGCCAAAGTAATCCGCAGCCAGCAGCCCAGTGCCGCCCATGATGGAGACGCCGAAGAAAGCGTGGAAGCCCATGGTGGCCAGCAGCAGGAGCAGCCGCATGGGGTACGGCGCACGCAGCGGCAGGGGGTCGGTGCCGATCATGCTCAGCACGAAGATGTATCCGGTGAGCAGGAAGTGCAGGTTCATCAGTTCGTGGCCCACATGCTCGCGCATGGCGAAGCCGAACAGGTCCGAGTAGTAGAACAGCACGATCGAACCGGCGAAGTTCGCGGCCGCAAACAGCGGGTGGGTGACCAGCTGCGAGAACTTCGAGTGCACGAACACCAGGAGCCATTCCCGCGTGCCGCGTGAGCCGTCGCCGCGCGCGGGCAGCGCGCGCAGGGCAAGGGTCACCGGGGCACCCAGCACCAGGAAGATCGGGGCCACCATGGTCAGGGCCATGTGGTCCACCATGTGCGCGGAGAACAGGACGCGGCCATAGACCGACGGCGGCCCGGACGTGATGTAGGTCAGGACCACCAGGCCGATGACCCAATTCACGGACCGGAACCACTGCCATGAGTCGCCGCGGCGGCGGACCTTGGCCACACCCAGGAAATAAGTCACCAGGCCGAAGAGGGCCACTGCCACCCAGAGCCAGTCCAGGCGCCATTCGGTCAGCCAGCGTTCTGGCGTCAGCTCCGGGGGCAGGTCGTAGCCGCTGAGGATGAAGGCGGGCGAGGCATTGGGCGCCGGTTCGGTGGGCTGGGGCGGAGCAGAGCGGCCCAGGGCCACGGCGATGCCGGAGGTGGCCCCCATGATCAGCAGTTCGGCCAGCACCAGCTGCCAGAGGACCCGTCGTGAAGACAGGGTGGAGCCCTTGCGGCCCAGCTGCGGGATGACCCACTGCCGGTGCATGAAGCCGATGCCGCCCAGCACCACCGCGGCCGCGCTCTTGGCCAGGATCAGCTGGCCGTAGGCGGAGCCGAAGAGATCACCCCAGCTGGTGACCCGGATGCTCGCGTTGATAACGCCGGAGGCGAAGACCAGCACGAACGCGAAGCCGGCCAACGTGGAGAACCGCCGGAGCGTGGGTTCGGTGATGTCAGTGGCTGCCCCGGCCTTGGTCCCGGTGAGGATCCCGGACAGCAGGGCCAGGATGATGATGCCGCCCACCCAGGTGCTCACGCCCACCAGGTGCAGGCCGAGTGAGTTGATGGCGCCCTCGTGGTCGGAAGAGCTGGACGAGTGGCCGATCAAGGCGGTGGGGACCAGGCCAATGAGGGCCAGGACGAGGGTCAGCGCCAGGCCGCCCAGTGACCTGACGCCGAACAGCGCTGTGGTCACCACCGCGGCGATGATGATGACGGCAAGCCAGGCCCGGCCCGTTTCGATGTCCGTCATGAAATACACCAGGGCCTGGGTGAACGCTGGGTCGCCGGACAGCCCCTGCCCCGCAACGTCGGCATAGGTGAGCACCAGGACTGCGATGGCGGACAGGGTCCACACGGCACCGGCGACGGCGGCGACGGCGAGGACGCGGGTGAAGGCGGGATGCTCGGGTGCACCGTTGTTGCCTGCCGCTTCCCGATCGCGGCCACGGGCATTAAGGCCTTTGGGAAGAATGCCGACGGCGAAGATCAGGCCACCGATGACCGTCGCCAGGGAGACGTTGTGGACGGCCTTGCTGATAGGAAGGCCCCAACGCACCAGGGCGCCGGGATCGGCGACGCTGCGGGCCGCTGCAGCGCCGGAGAAGACCAGTGCTGCTGCGAGGCCCAGGAAGAGTGCTGCCAGGCCTGCAAGCTGCCAGGGCACCGGGATCCTCCGGCTTCCGGCGTCCCGGACCGCAGCTCCCTTGCCAGGATCGGACTGGGGCGCGGTGGAACGTGGTTTTGCGGCAGAAGACACCATTCCATTGTCCGCTACGCCTGCCCGGGCCGCGAATCCGGGAGCGGGCTGTTAAAGCGAAGGAGCGGCAACCCAGGGGGTTGCCGCTCCTCGTTCCAGCCGGCTGCGTGCCGGACGGGACAAACCTTACTTCTTGGAGACTGCAGCCTTCAGCTTGGAGCCGGCGGTCAGCTTGACGCTGTGGCCTGCTGCAATCTGGATGGTTTCGCCGGTCTGGGGGTTGCGGCCGGTGCGGGCTGCACGGTCGGTGCGCTCCACGGCGAGCCAGCCCGGGATGGTGATCTTCTCGCCCGCGGCGACAGAAGTCTCGAAAACCTCGAACAGTGCATCGAGGACGGAGTTGACGGCAGCCTGGCTGGTGCCGGCCTTGCCTGCTACCTCTGCAACAAGTTCACTACGGTTCTTAGCCATTTATGTCCTCCTGGACGATTCTGATTCTGAAGCCTGCACGCGGCATGCGTACAAGCCACTGTCCGAAAACTTACCAGCTTGGGCGCTTCCGGTCCGCAAATTCCGCGTGTTTCCGCGACTTTTTGAGGTTAATCACCGGTTCCAGGGGTCATTTTCAGCCGTTGGCGGAAGCCTTTGAGCTTCCCGGCAGGTTTTGCCTGAGCAGTCCTTCAGGTCCTGGGTTCGTTAAATGTGGGAGGCCCCAACCATGTTCTGGTTGGGGCCTCGACCTAATGTGTGTCCGGCGGTGACCTACTCTCCCACACCCTCCCGGGTGCAGTACCATCGGCGCTGTGGGTCTTAGCTTCCGGGTTCGGAATGGGACCGGGCGTTTCCCCCACGCTATGACCGCCGTAACCCTTGTACCCGTCACCAACCCGTGGGGTGGTGTGGGAAGACTTGTGTGGTTACAACATTGTGGTGTTGTTATTCAGTTGTTGGTTCCTGCCAAAACCCTGGTGTTCGGGGTTGTTGGTTGGGAACCACATAGTGGACGCTAGCAGAGTTTGTATATATCTGTGTGGTGTAAGTTGTTGGCCTATTAGTACCGGTCAGCTTCACGAGTCGTTAGTCCTCGCTTCCACATCCGGCCTATCAACCCAGTGGTCTGGCTGGGGGCCTCTCACACCCGAGGGTGTATGGAAATCTCATCTTGAAGCGAGCTTCCCGCTTAGATGCTTTCAGCGGTTATCCCATCCGAACGTAGCTAATCAGCGGTGCACTTGGCAGTACAACTGACACACCAGAGGTTCGTCCGTCCCGGTCCTCTCGTACTAAGGACAGCCCTTCTCAAATTTCCTGCGCGCGCAGCGGATAGGGACCGAACTGTCTCACGACGTTCTAAACCCAGCTCGCGTACCGCTTTAATGGGCGAACAGCCCAACCCTTGGGACCTACTCCAGCCCCAGGATGCGACGAGCCGACATCGAGGTGCCAAACCATGCCGTCGATATGGACTCTTGGGCAAGATCAGCCTGTTATCCCCGAGGTACCTTTTATCCGTTGAGCGACGGCCATTCCACAATGTACCGCCGGATCACTAGTCCCGACTTTCGTCCCTGCTCGAGATGTCTCTCTCACAGTCAAGCTCCCTTGTGCACTTACACTCGACACCTGATTGCCAACCAGGCTGAGGGAACCTTTGGGCGCCTCCGTTACTTTTTAGGAGGCAACCGCCCCAGTTAAACTACCCATCAGGCACTGTCCCTGACCCGGATTACGGGCCGAAGTTAGATGTCCAAAGTGACCAGAGTGGTATTTCAACGATGACTCCACCCGAACTGGCGTCCGGGCTTCAACGTCTCCCACCTATCCTACACAAGCCACTCCGAACACCAATACCAAACTATAGTAAAGGTCTCGGGGTCTTTCCGTCCTGCTGCGCGTAACGAGCATCTTTACTCGTACTGCAATTTCGCCGAGTTTATGGTTGAGACAGCGGGGAAGTCGTTACTCCATTCGTGCAGGTCGGAACTTACCCGACAAGGAATTTCGCTACCTTAGGATGGTTATAGTTACCACCGCCGTTTACTGGGGCTTAAATTCTCAGCTTCGCCTTGCGGCTAACCGGTCCTCTTAACCTTCCAGCACCGGGCAGGAGTCAGTCCGTATACATCGTCTTGCGACTTCGCACGGACCTGTGTTTTTAGTAAACAGTCGCTTCCCCCTGGTCTCTGCGGCCCCGATCCCCTCCCGGTCGCTAGTACCGTTCAAGGTTGGGGCCCCCCTTCTCCCGAAGTTACGGGGGCATTTTGCCGAGTTCCTTAACCATAATTCTCTCGATCGCCTTGGTATTCTCTACCTGATCACCTGTGTCGGTTTGGGGTACGGGCGGCTAAAACCTCGCGTCGATGCTTTTCTCGGCAGCATAGGATCACCAAATCCCCCCAAACGGGGGTCCCATCAGATCTCAGGCTTCGTGAGTGGCGGATTTGCCTACCACTCGCCCTACATCCTTAGACCGGGACAACCATCGCCCGGCTCGGCTACCTTCCTGCGTCACACCTGTTAATACGCTTGCCTCCCGGGATCAGGTCCTGCGCTCCACCAAAACCCTCACACCACAAGGGTGATCGGGCAGGTTTCGGGCAGTTAGTATCCCCCGCTCAGCATGGGCGGTTTTTCGCCGGTACGGGAATATCAACCCGTTGTCCATCGACTACGCCTGTCGGCCTCGCCTTAGGTCCCGACTTACCCAGGGCAGATTAGCTTGACCCTGGAACCCTTGATCATTCGGCGGACGGGTTTCTCACCCGTCTTTCGCTACTCATGCCTGCATTCTCACTCGTGTAGGCTCCACCGCTGGTTTACACCGCGACTTCACCGCCCACACGACGCTCCCCTACCACTCCGGACGCCTGAACTAACTCCACAAGGAAGCAGCTTAGCTAAAATCCGAAATCCACAACTTCGGCGGTGTACTTGAGCCCCGCTACATTGTCGGCGCGGAATCACTTGACCAGTGAGCTATTACGCACTCTTTTAAGGGTGGCTGCTTCTAAGCCAACCTCCTGGTTGTCTGGGCAACTCCACATCCTTTCCCACTTAGCACACGCTTAGGGGCCTTAGTTGGTGGTCTGGGCTGTTTCCCTCTCGACTATGAAGCTTATCCCCCACAGTCTCACTGCTGCGCTCTCACTTACCGGCATTCGGAGTTTGGCTGACGTCAGTAACCTTGTAGGGCCCATTAGCCATCCAGTAGCTCTACCTCCAGCAAGAAACACGCAACGCTGCACCTAAATGCATTTCGGGGAGAACCAGCTATCACGAAGTTTGATTGGCCTTTCACCCCTACCCACAGCTCATCCCCTCCATTTTCAACTGAAGTGGGTTCGGTCCTCCACGACGTCTTACCGTCGCTTCAACCTGGCCATGGGTAGATCACTTCGCTTCGGGTCTAGATCACGCCACTGCAACGCCCTATTCAGACTCGCTTTCGCTACGGCTGCCCCACACGGGTTAACCTCGCGACGTAACACTAACTCGCAGGCTCATTCTTCAAAAGGCACGCCGTCACCAGAATCAGACTGGCTCCGACGGATTGTAAGCACACGGTTTCAGGTACTGTTTCACTCCCCTCCCGGGGTACTTTTCACCTTTCCCTCACGGTACTGGTCCGCTATCGGTCATTAGGGAGTATTTAGGCTTATCAGGTGGTCCTGACAGATTCGCACGGGATTTCTCGGGCCCCGTACTACTTGGGATACTCTCACAGGCGGTACAAACACATTACGGTTACGGGACTAACACCCTCTCTGGCCGGCCTTTCAAAACCGTTCACCTATGCGCGCACATCACACCCCACCAGCCCGGCAGAACTGGTATGGAAAGTCCCACAACCCCGACCATGCAACGCCCGCCGGCTATCACACATGGAACGGTTTAGCCTGATCCGCGTTCGCTCGCCACTACTAACGGAATCACTATTGTTTTCTCTTCCTGCGGGTACTGAGATGTTTCACTTCCCCGCGTTCCCCCCACGCACCCTATGTGTTCAGGTACGGGTCACCAAGTCACTCGCGCGCTTGGCGGGGTTTCCCCATTCGGACACCCTGGGATCACAGTCCGGTTATCGACTCCCCCAGGCTTATCGCAGATTCCTACGTCCTTCTTCGGCTCCTAATGCCAAGGCATCCACCGTGTGCTCTTAAAAACTTGACCACAAAGATCAAAAACAAAAAACACTCGAGAGAACCATGAAAACCAACCACGCTCCCAACACCCCAAAAGGGCATCAACAACACAGCCAGATCCAGGTTCATTATCTTGGAAATTGCTTCTTATACAAGATGCTCGCGTCCACTATGTAGTTCTCAAACAACAACCCCACACCACACACCCCCACACACAACCCCCAAAAGGGAGCCAGCATGCGCGGAGGCGTCATGGCAGGGAAACCAGAAACAAACAAACCCACAAGCCAAAAGACCCGTGGCCCTGTTGCCTCAGGACCCAACAGTGTGCCAAACACTAAACCATGCCGTCCCCCACCCACCGTTCCAGAACCATCACTGGCTCGTACTAGGACAAGAAGAAAACAACGCGGCCGCTATTTGTTGATATTCCACCCATGAGCACCCGCCGCAGAACTTGCGTCTGCGCAACGGGCTTTGCTTCCTGACAAACCCCCACCACCACATACGCGGCATGAACGATTTGTAGGTGCTCCTTAGAAAGGAGGTGATCCAGCCGCACCTTCCGGTACGGCTACCTTGTTACGACTTAGTCCCAATCGCCAGTCCCACCTTCGACAGCTCCCTCCCACAAGGGGTTAGGCCACCGGCTTCGGGTGTTACCAACTTTCGTGACTTGACGGGCGGTGTGTACAAGGCCCGGGAACGTATTCACCGCAGCGTTGCTGATCTGCGATTACTAGCGACTCCGACTTCATGGGGTCGAGTTGCAGACCCCAATCCGAACTGAGACCGGCTTTTTGGGATTAGCTCCACCTCACAGTATCGCAACCCTTTGTACCGGCCATTGTAGCATGCGTGAAGCCCAAGACATAAGGGGCATGATGATTTGACGTCGTCCCCACCTTCCTCCGAGTTGACCCCGGCAGTCTCCTATGAGTCCCCACCATCACGTGCTGGCAACATAGAACGAGGGTTGCGCTCGTTGCGGGACTTAACCCAACATCTCACGACACGAGCTGACGACAACCATGCACCACCTGTAAACCGACCGCAAGCGGGGGACCTGTTTCCAGGTCTTACCGGTTCATGTCAAGCCTTGGTAAGGTTCTTCGCGTTGCATCGAATTAATCCGCATGCTCCGCCGCTTGTGCGGGCCCCCGTCAATTCCTTTGAGTTTTAGCCTTGCGGCCGTACTCCCCAGGCGGGGCACTTAATGCGTTAGCTACGGCGCGGAAAACGTGGAATGTCCCCCACACCTAGTGCCCAACGTTTACGGCATGGACTACCAGGGTATCTAATCCTGTTCGCTCCCCATGCTTTCGCTCCTCAGCGTCAGTTAATGCCCAGAGACCTGCCTTCGCCATCGGTGTTCCTCCTGATATCTGCGCATTTCACCGCTACACCAGGAATTCCAGTCTCCCCTACATCACTCTAGTCTGCCCGTACCCACCGCAGATCCGGAGTTGAGCCCCGGACTTTCACGGCAGACGCGACAAACCGCCTACGAGCTCTTTACGCCCAATAATTCCGGATAACGCTTGCGCCCTACGTATTACCGCGGCTGCTGGCACGTAGTTAGCCGGCGCTTCTTCTGCAGGTACCGTCACTTTCGCTTCTTCCCTACTGAAAGAGGTTTACAACCCGAAGGCCGTCATCCCTCACGCGGCGTCGCTGCATCAGGCTTGCGCCCATTGTGCAATATTCCCCACTGCTGCCTCCCGTAGGAGTCTGGGCCGTGTCTCAGTCCCAGTGTGGCCGGTCACCCTCTCAGGCCGGCTACCCGTCGTCGCCTTGGTAGGCCATTACCCCACCAACAAGCTGATAGGCCGCGAGTCCATCCAAAACCACAAAAGCTTTCCACCAACCACCATGCGATAGTCAGTCATATCCGGTATTAGACCCAGTTTCCCAGGCTTATCCCAGAGTCAAGGGCAGGTTACTCACGTGTTACTCACCCGTTCGCCACTAATCCAGGAGCAAGCTCCCTTCATCGTTCGACTTGCATGTGTTAAGCACGCCGCCAGCGTTCATCCTGAGCCAGGATCAAACTCTCCGTTGAAGTAAAACAGACACAACCACAACCACCGGAAATAACGGCGACCACGGCTGCACAAAATTTGAAACCAGCTGTAAAAACCATGCCAACCACGGGGTGGCGGCACAGCAAATTCAACCAATTCATAAAAAATCGGTATCAACAAACTTGGCACACTATTGAGTTCTCAAACAACAGACACACCCGGCACCACCCAAACATTCCGTTCAGGATCGCTCCGGAGCAACTTTCCAAACTTACCCGGTTTCAAGGAGCTTCGCAAATCAGCGTTTCCGCGATCTTCTCTACTCTGAAACCGGCCCCACCCACGTCCGGCACGCCAAGAGGCGAACCATTTTCAGGCTGTCTGGTAAGGGGGTTGGCCGCTATCTTTCCGCTTCAGCGGCGGCGACTCAGAAAACAATACCCGCCCCTACACCCAACCGCAAATCGACCCCAAGGAGGCTCCCGTACCCCCAAAAACACCGGAATTTCAGGGTTTTGGGGTTGCCGTCAGACCACTTTCCGATGCCAGGGCGGGTTTGCTGCTTCTATGGAGTGGCTCACATCTGACAAGGAGCCAAAGGAGGCTACTCCTGCACGTTGAGGACCACCTCGAAGTCAGCCTCCCGGGGCTTGAGCCGGTATGGCTCCAGAACGCCGGGCCCACAGGCCGCGGTGCCAACACCCCTCATGGCGTGGTCCACGTAGATGTAGCTCCGGCCGTCCGGTACCAGATCCGGCCTGTGTGTGGCGGCATCCAGAGCCTGCATGCTGTAGGGCCTAACAGTCAGGGCAAAGGGTTCACCGGAAATGCGCAGTTCCCTGCCCCCGGTCTTCAGTACAGCAGACCGTACGCCCAACCGGGCTCCCGATTCCTGCGGACGGACATAGTCCACATCCAGTTCGCCGAGGGGAAGTTCAAACCACCCCGTCCGGGCACCCTGGCCCGTATCCGGGTAACTCTGGTGCGGGCCCTGTCCGAACCACTGCACGTTGGAGGTTTGTGAGCCCAGCACCAGCTCCAGTCCGATCCGCGCCCACTCCACCTCGAAGCCGGCGTTGACCCACTCTCCCACCGGCCGGACCTGGGTCCGCAGGGCCAGGGAGCCGGAGCTGCTGGTCCACAGGTAGTCCACCAGCACACCGAACTGTTTGTCGGCGGCGCCCATGCGCGTGCTGACGCGGAGGTGCTCACCGCCGTCGGGAGAAGACTCCGCGCGGATGCCCAGCAGTCGGGTGTGGAGCCGGTCGAGTCCCGCGTCCTTCCACTGGGTTGCAAGTGGCCGTTCGTCCGGACCTCCCCACTCCCGGCCAAGGTCGTTGTCGGTCGGGGGCCACCAAAGGACCAGGCCGAACTTTTCCACGGGAAGTCCGCCAATGGAAGTTGGCATTCCGGTGGCCCGGTTGAACACCGCGGTCCCCAGCCGGAGTTCGTCATCCCCGGCCTCCACCAGGTCCCCCGCCGGCACCTCCGCGCCTGGAGAGGTGACACGGACAGCCTGCCCCCACGCAACCTCGTGGCCAGCGGCCGCCCAGCCGGTGTCCACGGCCAGCACAGCGCCGACGGTGAGCACCGCCCTCTGGTCCTGCGGCAGTCCCGCCACATACCCGGCAACCTCCGCCGGCAGCTGAACTGCAGCCGTCGACTGCGCCGCCAGCGGCGCAACAGCCACCGTTCCCTCCAGCCGCGTGCCGTCGTCGTCCTCCACCTTGTACTGAAAGCGGTAGGCAGAGGTATCCGCAAAGTCCTGCCCGTTCCGCACGGTGAAACTGTCCCATGTCGCCGAAACGTCGATGTGCAGCGGCTCAATCACCTTCTTGAAATCCAGCAGGCCGGGGCGGGGGTTCCGGTTGGCGTCCACCAGCCCGTCCGTGACGAAGTTGCCGTCGTGGACTTCCTCGCCAAAGTCCCCGCCGTAGGCGAAATGCTCGCCACCGCCCGGCGAGCAAACAAGGATCCCGTGCTCCAGCCACTCCCAGACGAAGCCGCCCATCAGCCGCGGATACTTGTCGAAGAGGACCTGGTATTCGCTCATGCCGCCCGGCCCGTTCCCCATGGCGTGGACGTATTCGCACAGCACGAACGGCATGGCACGGCGCCGCGCATCCAGTTCCGCGTCCTCGAGCGGTGGCTCGATGCCCTGCCCGATGAGGGCCGTCTCGGCCTGGCTGGCATACATCCGGGAGTAGACGTCCACGTCCGCTGAGGACCAGTCGCCCTCGTAGTGGATGGGGCGGGAGGGGTCACGGTCCTTGGTCCAGCGCGACATCGCCGCAAGGTTCCGGCCGGTGCCGGCCTCGTTGCCCAGGGACCACATGATCACCGAAGGATGGTTCTTGTCGCGCTCAACGGTGCGCCGCATCCGGTCCAGCAGGGCCTCCTCCCACTGCCGATCATCGCTGGGGTTCTGTGCCCAGCCGGCGCTGTGGAAGCCGTGCGTCTCGAGGTCGCATTCAAGGACCACGTAAAAGCCGAGCTGGTCTGCCAGTGCAAGGAATTCCGGGTGCGGTGGGTAGTGGGAGGTCCGGATGGCATTGATGTTGTGCTGCTTCATCAGGCGCAGCTCCGCCTCCACCACGTCCCGCGGCACCACACGGCCCAGCCTGGGATGATGCTCGTGGCGGTTCACTCCCCGGAGCAGGATCCGGCGGCCGTTGACCTTGAACTGCGCGTCCTCGATGACAATGCTGCGGAAACCCAGCTGCAGGGCAACAGACTCACCAAGGGTGCTGACCGTTGCGTTGTAGAGTCGCGGGATCTCGGCAGACCATGGCTCCACAGCGGAGATATGGTGTTCCATGCCTGCAGGCAGTTCAAGGCCAAGTTCCGGAACGCGTACGACGGCGTCAATCGCCTTCCCCGCCCGGCTCACCTCCACACGGAGCGTGCCTTCGCCCGTTCCCGGGTCATAGCCGGCGTGGACGAAGACATCATCGATGCCGTCCGCCGGCCGTGCCTGCAGAGTGACGTCCCGGAAGATGCCCGGCAGCCACCACATGTCTTGGTCCTCCACGTAGCTCGCAGCAGAGAACTGGGCCACCCGCACGGCCAGTGTATTGGCTCCTTCGACCAGGATGCCGGAGACGTCGAATTCGTGGGCCAGCCGGCTCCCGCGGGTGGTCCCGAGCTCCACCCTGTTCAGCCACACGGTCGCGGCCGAGTCGATCCCATCGAAGCGCAGCAGGGCCCGCGGAAAGAACTCGGGGCCGGCGTCGAAGGTCACCAGGTGGTCACCGATGGGGTTGGCGTCCGGCGCATGGGGCGGTTCCACCGCAAAGGGGAACTGGACGTTGGTGTAGGCAGGCGAGCCGTGCCCGTGCATGTTCCAGCTGGAGGGGACGGGCAAGGGTGTGAAGCCGGAGAGGTCCCTTCCGTCCTGCCATCCGTCATTGGGCGCCGTCCGGATTCCCGGGCTCAGGCGGAACCACCATTTCCCGTTGAGTGAGAGCCGGGGTGCATCCGACTCCAGGTAAGCCCGCGCCGGAAGTGCTCCCCGGCCGGGTCCCAGGGAGGCCAACTCAGCGACATCGGCCGCGGCAAGATCGAGGCTGCGGGAGGAGCTTGCGGCTGTCGGAGCGGATCGGGGGCCGCGGGTTGCGGCGGGGGTGTGGGCTGGCATTGATTTTCCTAGCGGGGAGCATTCGTTGAGGCGGCGCGTGAACGTTCACGTACCAGTGCAAAAGCCTATGCGCTTACTACCGATTTGGGTAGGGGTCAGGCTGATTGCCGAAGGATCAGCTGGTGCCGCAGGGTCAGATGAGCCTCAGGGCTGCGGTCCTGGATGGTACCCGTGAGCAAACCATCCAAGAGGCCGACGGCGGCGCGGCCCACTGCGCGCAGGTCCAGGGAGAGGGTGGTCAACTCAGGCGTAACCAGTTCTCCGAGGGGAATTCCGTCCATGCCGATGACAGCACAATCGGCCGGGACGGAGATGCCTGACTCCTGCAATGCCTTCAAGGCGCCGGCTGCCATCAGGTCATTGAAGGCCAGAATGCCATCAGGTCGATCCTCCCCCGCCATATGGACGGCCACAGCAGACGCTGCCGCCGCCGCGGATGGGTGCGCCTGGGAGCGGACAAGGTGGATGCCTGCTTCGGCGGCGACGGCAGCTGCAGCCGCGCTCCGGCTGCCGGAGGGTCCGCCCTGGTCCGAGTCCAGGAAGACAATGCTCCGGCACCCACGGGAAACAAGATGGCTGAGGGCGAGCCGGGCTGCGTGGTGGTAGTCAAAGGAGATCCCGCCGGCGGTATCCGCGTCCGGCGAGTCCAGGGCGACGACGGGGCGCCGGCCCATTAGTGCCTGCGCCTCGTCCGGATGGGGCACAAGGTATCCGATCAATGCATCAACCTGGGGCGCAAGCCGGGCGGCAGCGTCCGCCGCGCTGCCGGTTCCATGCCCGTAGTCATCCACCACCACATTCCAGCCCCGCTCCGTGGCAGCCTCCACCACACTCGACGCGAAGGCGGGGAAGTAGGGGTTGGTCAGGTCCGGGATGGCGAGGCCCACGGAGATCCGCGCACCCTGGACAAGGCCTTTCGCGAAGCGGCTGGGGCTGTAGCCCATCTCAGCAGCGAGTTTCTGGACCCGTTCCCGCGTCCCGGCGCTGATGCCTGCCATGTCATTCATGGCCCGGGTAACAGTCTGGCGTGATACGCCTGCTGCGGCTGCCACATCCAGGATGGTGGCACGCCGGCCCCTGGGGCTCGGGGTTCGGGGAGTCATAAACCGTAAGTCTAGGCGGTGTTAAATCCGGGTGCTTTGTTAAATGTGGGAGGCCCCAACCATGTTCTGGTTGGGGCCTCGACCTAATGTGTGTCCGGCGGTGACCTACTCTCCCACACCCTCCCGGGTGCAGTACCATCGGCGCTGTGGGTCTTAGCTTCCGGGTTCGGAATGGGACCGGGCGTTTCCCCCACGCTATGACCGCCGTAACCCTTGTACCCGTCACCAACCCGTGGGGTGGTGTGGGAAGACTTGTGTGGTTACAACAATTGTGGTGTTGTTATTCAGTTGTGTTGGTTCCGTGCAACCATTCCCCTGGTGTTGGGGGTTGTTGGTTGGGAACCACATAGTGGACGCTAGCAGAGTTTGTATATATCTGTGTGGTGTAAGTTGTTGGCCTATTAGTACCGGTCAGCTTCACGAGTCGTTAGTCCTCGCTTCCACATCCGGCCTATCAACCCAGTGGTCTGGCTGGGGGCCTCTCACACCCGAGGGTGTATGGAAATCTCATCTTGAAGCGAGCTTCCCGCTTAGATGCTTTCAGCGGTTATCCCATCCGAACGTAGCTAATCAGCGGTGCACTTGGCAGTACAACTGACACACCAGAGGTTCGTCCGTCCCGGTCCTCTCGTACTAAGGACAGCCCTTCTCAAATTTCCTGCGCGCGCAGCGGATAGGGACCGAACTGTCTCACGACGTTCTAAACCCAGCTCGCGTACCGCTTTAATGGGCGAACAGCCCAACCCTTGGGACCTACTCCAGCCCCAGGATGCGACGAGCCGACATCGAGGTGCCAAACCATGCCGTCGATATGGACTCTTGGGCAAGATCAGCCTGTTATCCCCGAGGTACCTTTTATCCGTTGAGCGACGGCCATTCCACAATGTACCGCCGGATCACTAGTCCCGACTTTCGTCCCTGCTCGAGATGTCTCTCTCACAGTCAAGCTCCCTTGTGCACTTACACTCGACACCTGATTGCCAACCAGGCTGAGGGAACCTTTGGGCGCCTCCGTTACTTTTTAGGAGGCAACCGCCCCAGTTAAACTACCCATCAGGCACTGTCCCTGACCCGGATTACGGGCCGAAGTTAGATGTCCAAAGTGACCAGAGTGGTATTTCAACGATGACTCCACCCGAACTGGCGTCCGGGCTTCAACGTCTCCCACCTATCCTACACAAGCCACTCCGAACACCAATACCAAACTATAGTAAAGGTCTCGGGGTCTTTCCGTCCTGCTGCGCGTAACGAGCATCTTTACTCGTACTGCAATTTCGCCGAGTTTATGGTTGAGACAGCGGGGAAGTCGTTACTCCATTCGTGCAGGTCGGAACTTACCCGACAAGGAATTTCGCTACCTTAGGATGGTTATAGTTACCACCGCCGTTTACTGGGGCTTAAATTCTCAGCTTCGCCTTGCGGCTAACCGGTCCTCTTAACCTTCCAGCACCGGGCAGGAGTCAGTCCGTATACATCGTCTTGCGACTTCGCACGGACCTGTGTTTTTAGTAAACAGTCGCTTCCCCCTGGTCTCTGCGGCCCCGATCCCCTCCCGGTCGCTAGTACCGTTCAAGGTTGGGGCCCCCCTTCTCCCGAAGTTACGGGGGCATTTTGCCGAGTTCCTTAACCATAATTCTCTCGATCGCCTTGGTATTCTCTACCTGATCACCTGTGTCGGTTTGGGGTACGGGCGGCTAAAACCTCGCGTCGATGCTTTTCTCGGCAGCATAGGATCACCAAATCCCCCCAAACGGGGGTCCCATCAGATCTCAGGCTTCGTGAGTGGCGGATTTGCCTACCACTCGCCCTACATCCTTAGACCGGGACAACCATCGCCCGGCTCGGCTACCTTCCTGCGTCACACCTGTTAATACGCTTGCCTCCCGGGATCAGGTCCTGCGCTCCACCAAAACCCTCACACCACAAGGGTGATCGGGCAGGTCTCGGGCAGTTAGTATCCCCCGCTCAGCATGGGCGGTTTTTCGCCGGTACGGGAATATCAACCCGTTGTCCATCGACTACGCCTGTCGGCCTCGCCTTAGGTCCCGACTTACCCAGGGCAGATTAGCTTGACCCTGGAACCCTTGATCATTCGGCGGACGGGTTTCTCACCCGTCTTTCGCTACTCATGCCTGCATTCTCACTCGTGTAGGCTCCACCGCTGGTTTACACCGCGACTTCACCGCCCACACGACGCTCCCCTACCACTCCGGACGCCTGAACTAACTCCACAAGGAAGCAGCTTAGCTAAAATCCGAAATCCACAACTTCGGCGGTGTACTTGAGCCCCGCTACATTGTCGGCGCGGAATCACTTGACCAGTGAGCTATTACGCACTCTTTTAAGGGTGGCTGCTTCTAAGCCAACCTCCTGGTTGTCTGGGCAACTCCACATCCTTTCCCACTTAGCACACGCTTAGGGGCCTTAGTTGGTGGTCTGGGCTGTTTCCCTCTCGACTATGAAGCTTATCCCCCACAGTCTCACTGCTGCGCTCTCACTTACCGGCATTCGGAGTTTGGCTGACGTCAGTAACCTTGTAGGGCCCATTAGCCATCCAGTAGCTCTACCTCCAGCAAGAAACACGCAACGCTGCACCTAAATGCATTTCGGGGAGAACCAGCTATCACGAAGTTTGATTGGCCTTTCACCCCTACCCACAGCTCATCCCCTCCATTTTCAACTGAAGTGGGTTCGGTCCTCCACGACGTCTTACCGTCGCTTCAACCTGGCCATGGGTAGATCACTTCGCTTCGGGTCTAGATCACGCCACTGCAACGCCCTATTCAGACTCGCTTTCGCTACGGCTGCCCCACACGGGTTAACCTCGCGACGTAACACTAACTCGCAGGCTCATTCTTCAAAAGGCACGCCGTCACCAGAATCAGACTGGCTCCGACGGATTGTAAGCACACGGTTTCAGGTACTGTTTCACTCCCCTCCCGGGGTACTTTTCACCTTTCCCTCACGGTACTGGTCCGCTATCGGTCATTAGGGAGTATTTAGGCTTATCAGGTGGTCCTGACAGATTCGCACGGGATTTCTCGGGCCCCGTACTACTTGGGATACTCTCACAGGCGGTACAAACACATTACGGTTACGGGACTAACACCCTCTCTGGCCGGCCTTTCAAAACCGTTCACCTATGCGCGCACATCACACCCCACCAGCCCGGCAGAACTGGTACGGAAAGTCCCACAACCCCGACCATGCAACGCCCGCCGGCTATCACACATGGAACGGTTTAGCCTGATCCGCGTTCGCTCGCCACTACTAACGGAATCACTATTGTTTTCTCTTCCTGCGGGTACTGAGATGTTTCACTTCCCCGCGTTCCCCCCACGCACCCTATGTGTTCAGGTACGGGTCACCAAGTCACTCGCGCGCTTGGCGGGGTTTCCCCATTCGGACACCCTGGGATCACAGTCCGGTTATCGACTCCCCCAGGCTTATCGCAGATTCCTACGTCCTTCTTCGGCTCCTAATGCCAAGGCATCCACCGTGTGCTCTTAAAAACTTGACCACAAAGATCAAAAACAAAAAACACTCGAGAGAACCATGAAAACCAACCACGCTCCCAACACCCCAAAAGGGCATCAACAACACAGCCAGATCCAGGTTCATTATCTTGGAAATTGCTTCTTATACAAGATGCTCGCGTCCACTATGTAGTTCTCAAACAACAACCCCACACCACACACCCCCACACACAACCCCCAAAAGGGAGCCAGCATGCGCGGAGGCGTCATGGCAGGGAAACCAGAAACAAACAAACCCACAAGCCAAAAGACCCGCGGCCCTGTTGCCTCAGGACCCAACAGTGTGCCAAACACTAAACCACCCCGTCCCCCACCCACCGTTCCAGAACCATCACTGGCTCGTACTAGGACAAGAAGAAAACAACGCGGCCGCTATTTGTTGATATTCCACCCATGAGCACCCGCCGCAGAACTTGCGTCTGCGCAACGGGCTTTGCTTCCTGACAAACCCCCACCACCACATACGCGGCATGAACGATTTGTAGGTGCTCCTTAGAAAGGAGGTGATCCAGCCGCACCTTCCGGTACGGCTACCTTGTTACGACTTAGTCCCAATCGCCAGTCCCACCTTCGACAGCTCCCTCCCACAAGGGGTTAGGCCACCGGCTTCGGGTGTTACCAACTTTCGTGACTTGACGGGCGGTGTGTACAAGGCCCGGGAACGTATTCACCGCAGCGTTGCTGATCTGCGATTACTAGCGACTCCGACTTCATGGGGTCGAGTTGCAGACCCCAATCCGAACTGAGACCGGCTTTTTGGGATTAGCTCCACCTCACAGTATCGCAACCCTTTGTACCGGCCATTGTAGCATGCGTGAAGCCCAAGACATAAGGGGCATGATGATTTGACGTCGTCCCCACCTTCCTCCGAGTTGACCCCGGCAGTCTCCTATGAGTCCCCACCATCACGTGCTGGCAACATAGAACGAGGGTTGCGCTCGTTGCGGGACTTAACCCAACATCTCACGACACGAGCTGACGACAACCATGCACCACCTGTAAACCGACCGCAAGCGGGGGACCTGTTTCCAGGTCTTACCGGTTCATGTCAAGCCTTGGTAAGGTTCTTCGCGTTGCATCGAATTAATCCGCATGCTCCGCCGCTTGTGCGGGCCCCCGTCAATTCCTTTGAGTTTTAGCCTTGCGGCCGTACTCCCCAGGCGGGGCACTTAATGCGTTAGCTACGGCGCGGAAAACGTGGAATGTCCCCCACACCTAGTGCCCAACGTTTACGGCATGGACTACCAGGGTATCTAATCCTGTTCGCTCCCCATGCTTTCGCTCCTCAGCGTCAGTTAATGCCCAGAGACCTGCCTTCGCCATCGGTGTTCCTCCTGATATCTGCGCATTTCACCGCTACACCAGGAATTCCAGTCTCCCCTACATCACTCTAGTCTGCCCGTACCCACCGCAGATCCGGAGTTGAGCCCCGGACTTTCACGGCAGACGCGACAAACCGCCTACGAGCTCTTTACGCCCAATAATTCCGGATAACGCTTGCGCCCTACGTATTACCGCGGCTGCTGGCACGTAGTTAGCCGGCGCTTCTTCTGCAGGTACCGTCACTTTCGCTTCTTCCCTACTGAAAGAGGTTTACAACCCGAAGGCCGTCATCCCTCACGCGGCGTCGCTGCATCAGGCTTGCGCCCATTGTGCAATATTCCCCACTGCTGCCTCCCGTAGGAGTCTGGGCCGTGTCTCAGTCCCAGTGTGGCCGGTCACCCTCTCAGGCCGGCTACCCGTCGTCGCCTTGGTAGGCCATTACCCCACCAACAAGCTGATAGGCCGCGAGTCCATCCAAAACCACAAAAGCTTTCCACCAACCACCATGCGATAGTCAGTCATATCCGGTATTAGACCCAGTTTCCCAGGCTTATCCCAGAGTCAAGGGCAGGTTACTCACGTGTTACTCACCCGTTCGCCACTAATCCAGGAGCAAGCTCCCTTCATCGTTCGACTTGCATGTGTTAAGCACGCCGCCAGCGTTCATCCTGAGCCAGGATCAAACTCTCCGTTGAAGTAAAACAGACACAACCACAACCACCGGAAATAACGGCGACCACGGCTGCACAAAATTTGAAACCAGCTGTAAAAACCATGCCAACCACGGGGTGGCGGCACAGCAAATTCAACCAATTCATAAAAAATCGGTATCAACAAACTTGGCACACTATTGAGTTCTCAAACAACAGACACACCCGGCACCACCCAAACATTCCGTTCAGGATCGCTCCGGAGCAACTTTTCAAACTTACCCGATCAACCACCCCGATGCAAATCCGTCTTTCAGGATTCCCATCAGCATGAAGACCGCCCCCACCAGTTTCCGGCGCCCTAAGGAGCAACCAGATTTTGGCTTGCATTTGGGGGGGGTTTTGCCACCCGCGGTTACCAGCTCTTCGCTGTCTCCCCCGCGGCGACTTAGAAAACAATACACGCACTCTTGGCACACCGCAAACCGGCCGTCCACCGGCTTCCAAACCCCGGAATCCCGGGGCCGATGGGGCATGCAGGCACCCAGGCCGCCTGCCGCCGCCGTCATTCCCCTCTGTGTGCTGCCGCACAGTCTGCAGTACCTGCCTGCAGACAGCAGAAGGGCCGGCAACCCTAAGGTTGCCGGCCCTTCTCAAGCAGTTGGAATCAGCGGTGCTGAATTACCAGGAAGACTTGGTGACGCCCGGAAGCTCACCGCGGTGAGCCATGTCGCGGAAGCGAACACGGGAGATGCCGAACTTCTGGAGCGTGCCGCGGGGGCGTCCGTCGATGATGTCGCGGTTACGCAGACGGATCGGGGACGCGTTGCGGGGCAGCTTCTGCAGGCCCAGGCGGGCTGCTTCGCGTGCTTCGTCGGTTGCGTTTTCGTCAACCAGGGTCTTCTTCAGCTCGAGGCGCTTTGCAGCGTAACGCGCAACGATGACCTTGCGCTGCTCGTTGCGAGCAATCTTGGACTTCTTAGCCATGTTTAGCGCTCCTCTCGGAATTCGACGTGCTGGCGGATCTTGGGGTCGTACTTCTTCAGGACCATACGGTCAGGATCGTTACGACGGTTCTTGCGGGTTACGTAGGTGTAACCCGTGCCCGCGGTCGACTTGAGCTTGATGATGGGACGTACGTCCTTGTCCTTAGCCACTAGAGCTTCACCCCACGAGCCAGGATCTGGGCGACGACAACGTCGATGCCGCGTACGTCGATGGTCTTGATGCCCTTTGCAGATACCTGCAGCGTGACATTACGGCGCAGGGACGGGACCCAGTAGCGCTTCTTCTGAATGTTCGGATCGAACCGGCGCTTGTTGCGGCGGTGCGAGTGCGAAATGCTGTGCCCAAAGCCCGGCTCGGCTCCGGTCACTTGGCAGTGTGCTGCCATGACTTCTCCTCAAGAATTGAAAGTAATGATCCGCATATCTGCTGCTGGACCATGCTGCCAAGTGCGACCCAAAAATGAAGAAGGGCAACGGTTAGTCACGCAACTTGAGCCCCTAACTACCGGCCACCCTGGAGAAAATTACCGGGTAACCGGAGCAATTGCGCACGCTCCGCGCACTTGGCGCCTACCAAGTCTACGAGTTGGCGCAATTAAAGACCAATCGGGCGGCAAAGGGTGTATAAGGGCCACCAAAACATCACAGCCAGGGCTGGCCCTTTTTCACAGCAGGATCATAGTTTTTGCGCGCATCGTGGATGCATGAAGACGCAGCTCCTGCCGGCATCACCGGCCGCAAGCAGCTCCGGCCGCCCGGAGCTTTCACTGCCAGCACCGAAGAATCCCTACCGTGGCTGGTTCGCCCGCCAGTACCGGCAGCGCATGCTGCGGACGGATCTCCTGACGGTCATTGCCTGGACTTCCGTTGCCGCTGCGATTGCCCTTTGGCTTGCCGACGGCGGGGCCACCGGCATCATCTCACCCGCCGCTGCATTCACGGCAGCGGGCATTGTGGCCGGATTGGTGGGCATGGACCTGGTCCTGCTCATGCTTCTCCTGGCCGCGAGGATCCCTTTCATTGACCGCACCATCGGCCACGACCGGGCCCTGGAGTTCCACGGGAAGCTGGGAAAGCCCTCCCTGTACCTGCTCCTGACTCACGGCCTCCTGCTCGTTATTGGGTATGGCATGGCCGAGGGGCTGGATCCGGTCACCGAGTCCATCAACCTATGGGTCCAGGTGCCGGACATGTGGCTGGCATTCGTCTCCATGGCGCTGTTCATCGCCGTCGTGGTGACGTCTGTGGTGGCGGTCCGGCGTCGGTTCCCCTACGAGTTCTGGTACGTGGTGCACCTCCTGACCTATGCCGCGGTGGCAACGTCATTGCCCCACCAGTTCAGCGTGGGCGGCCTCTTTGCGGCCGGCACCTGGCAGCGCTGGTACTGGTTGGCCATCTGCATCTACACGGGCACGGCCCTGGTGTACTTCCGGGTGTTGGAGCCGGTGCTGGCCACGGCACGGCACCGGCTGACCGTGGCCCGCGTGGATGCCGTGGCGCCGGGCGTGGTGAACATCGTCATGAGCGGCCGGAAGCTGGACCAGCTGGCAGGCACGGGCGGACGCTTCTTCATCTGGCGCTTCCTGGCCCCGGGTATGTGGTGGCATCCGCACCCGTTCAGTCTGTCCGCCGAGCCTGTCCTGCAGGGCCCTGATGGACAGGGGACGCTGCGGGTCACCGTGCGGAACCTCGGCAACGGCTCGGCCCAGCTCCTCCGGCTGCGGAAGGGAACCAAGGTGGCCTTGGAAGGCCCTTACGGGTTGCTCAGCACGGCTGCAAGGACCCGGAACAAGGTGGTGATGATCGGTGCGGGCATCGGCATCACACCCCTGCGCGCACTGCTGGAGACCACGCCGTTCGCACCCGGCCAGGCGACCATCCTGCTTCGCGGCCACACAGACCAGGAGCTGTACCTGGGCCGCGAGATCCTTGACCTCTGCCGGGCCCGCGGAGTTCGGCTCTTCCAACTCACCGGGCCGCGGCCACAGGGGCAGGGCCGCTCCTCCTGGCTTCCGGAAGACGCCGTGCGGAGCGGCTACAGCCTCGCCTCCTATGTGCCGGACATAGCGGAAGCGGACGTCTATGTCTGCGGTCCGGCGGCGTGGGCGGCCAATGTCATAGCGGATGCCGGGAAGGCCGGCGTCCGTGAAGAACAGATCCATCACGAAAGGTTTGACTGGTGAAAATACGCGGAACAATCGCAGCGGGCCTGGCCTCCGCCGGGATCCTCATGGCTGGATGGCAGGCCGGCACGCAGGTGGGCGGCATCAGCACGGTGGCAACAAGTACGACGGCGACAGGCACCACGGATTCAACGGGCACCGGGTCGACGGGGACGGGTTCGTCCGGCACAGGTGGATCGACCGGCACGGGTTCGGCAGGTTCCGCCGGCTCGACCGGCTCAACCGGTTCGACCGGCTCGTCAGCCTCCGGCACCTACAAGGGAACCGCGGTTCAGACCCGGTTCGGTCCCGTGCAGGTCCAGATCACGGTGGCCAGCGGAAAGATCACGGAGGTCACCGCCCTGCAGCTGACCAACACCGACCGCAAGTCCATCCAGATCAGCAACCGCGCGGCACCCCTGCTCCGCACCAAGGTCCTCACGGCGCAGTCGGCCGATGTCCAGACCGTCAGCGGCGCAACCATCACCAGCGACGCGTACCTGGCTTCACTCCAGGCAGCCATCGATGCCGCCAGCCTCTAACCCAGTGGGCGCAGCAACCGGCGGTCCCATCCTGAAGGCCCGCACCTTTGAATGCATGGGTACGGTCATCGGCTTGACGCTGCCCATCGGCTCCCCCACGGAACGGCAACCAGGGCTTGACGAGCTCACCGCCGCCACCGCCGTCGTCGAACGCCTTTTCCGGGACCTGGACGAAAAATTCAGCCTGTACCGCCCGGATTCGGAAGCGGCCAGGCTGGCCCGCGGCGAATTGACGCTGCGCCGCGCCTCGGAGCAGATGCGCCAGCGGTATGCGGAGGCACATGAATGGCGGCTGCGCACGGACGGCGCCTTCACCCCTGAACGGCCCGACGGGGTACTGGACCTTTCCGGAATTATTAAAGGTCATGCAATCCGCGAGGCAGGTACCTCACTCCTGGCCCTGGGCCGGCAGGATTGGTGCCTCAATGCCGGCGGCGACGTCCTGGTCAGCGGCTCGCCCCGTCCCGGCAGCAGCGAGCCATGGAAGGCCGGCATCGTGGACCCGGCAGACCGCCGGACCCTGGTCACGGGCTGCGCACTGGGTGGCAGCAGCCGGCACACGGCGATTGCCACCTCCGGCTCCGCCGAGCGCGGGGAGCACATTTGGCGGGTGGGACGCGGAAATGAGTTTGTCCAGGTCACCGTGGCCGCGGCCGATATTGTCACGGCCGATGTCCTGGCTACGGCAATCGTTGCCGGCGGAAGCACCGTGCTGAACCGTGCCACGGAGCAATGGGATGTTGCCGTGCTGGCGATCCGCGCGGACAGCTCCATCCTGGCGACGCCGGCGTTCCACCCCGCCTGAGCCACGGCCGGGACCCCTACAGCCGCGTGAACGTGGGGTACTTCGGCTGCAGGTTGTCCCCGGACGACTTACCGGTTACGCGCCGGACCACCCACGGAGCCGCGTACTCGCGGAACCACTGGGCGTTGGCACGCAGGGCATCGGCACCGCTCAACTCCGGGACCGGGGACATCGGCGGGATGTCGATGGAGTGGTCGTATTTAAGGACCTCGAGGACCCGCTTGGCCATGTTGGCGTGCCCGGCAGCGGACATGTGCATCCGGTCGTGCGCCCACATGCCCCAGTCGTAGTACTCGCTGAAGCGCCAGTAATCCACCAGCAGCGCGCCGTGGTCGCCCGCGATTCCCCGGACCAGCTCGTTGTAAATGGCGGTACGGCCGCGCATCGTGCCAAAAACCTTTGAACCCCGGGCATCGAAACCGGTGAACATGACAACGGTGGCACCGGTGGCAGCCAGCTTCCCAACCGCGTCGTTGTACTCCACCAGGAGGTCATCGATGTCCACGCGCGGGCGAAGGATGTCGTTGGCACCGGCATAGATGCTCACCAGCGTGGGGTTGAGTTCGACGGCGGAGTCCACCTGCTCGGCCAGGATCTGGCGGAGCTTCCGGCCGCGGATGGCCAGGTTGGCGTAGCCGAAGTCAGGATCGGCGGCGCAGAGCTGCTCTGCCACCCGGTCTGCCCAGCCGCGAACACCGTTGGGGCGTGTGGGGTCGTCGTCTCCGACGCCTTCGGTGAATGAGTCGCCAAGGGCCACGAACCGGGAAGAAAAATCCATGCGGCCAGTTTGCCATCCGTTGCCGGGAGCAACCAATCAGTCGGTTATATGGCCGGGTCAGGCTGCGTCTCGCGCAGGATCCAGTGGTCCTTGTCCAGGCGTCCCACCACTTTTTCGCCGATCCGGGCCAGGTCCAGCACATCCTGCTCCGTCAGGGCGTCGAGGAACAGGTCGCGCACGTCCTCCACGTGGCCCGGGGCCAGCCCGACGATGGTGGCCATGCCCTCCTCGGTGAGGTGTACTGTGGTCACCCTTGCATCGTGGGGGTGGGGACGCCGTTCCACCCAGCCGCGCTTCTGCAGCTTGGTGACCACGTGCGACAGGCGGGACAGTGAAGCGCTGCTGCGCGCAGCGAGTTCGCTCATGGGCAGGAACCGGTCCTCGGCCTCGGACAACATGGCCAGGACCGTGTAGTCGAAGAGGGACAGCTTCCCCGCTGCATGCAGCCTGGTGTCGAGCGCCGCGGGCAGCAGCGTATTGATGCTCACCAGCGCCAACCAGGCGCGGCGTTCGTCAGCGGTGAGCCAGCGGGATTCGGTCATGGGCTCCATTCTACGATTGATCTTTCAAGTAGCTTGCTGCAGCACCGGTAGGCTTGGCCTCATGTATGTTGTCTCCCTCACCTACCGCGTGCCGCAGGAGATCGTGGACTTCCACAACGACGCCCACATCGCCTGGCTGCAGAAGGCGTTCGACGACGGCGTCTTCATTGCGGCCGGCCGCAAGATCCCCCGCACCGGAGGACTGCTGCTCTCGCAGTCGGAACGGGAAACCCTGGACGCGAGCCTGGCGCAGGACCCGTTCTACGTCAACGGCGTGGCCGACTTTGAGGTGTTGGAATTCCACGCCGGCCGGGTGGCCCCGGGGTTCGAAAACCTGTTGGACACCCCGCCCGCACAAACCAGCTAGGGTGGGCTGCCGCCGTCGGGCAATTCCGCGGCGACCTTCTTCAGCCCGCCTTTCCGCGGGACCTTCACCGGCCCGGGCCAGCGCGGGCTGAGCGTATCCCCCAGCGTTACGCCGCGGAGCTTGCGGCCAAAGAGCGGCAGCACCCAGTCGTGGACCCAGCGCCGCTGGCGCCGCTCCCACTCCCGCAGGCCGAGCCGGGGCGGCTGCTCCCAGTCCCTGGGCTTGATCTTGTGCGGCACACCCAGTTGGTCCAGCACCTGCCCGGCCAGGTATTTGTGCCCCGCTTTGGACATGTGGAGCCGGTCCGAGTCCCACATGCGCCGGTCGTGGAAGGCGTCCAGGCACCAGTAGTCCACCAGCACCGCGCCGTACTGGTCCGCGATCTCCCGCACCCGCTGGTTGTAATAGGTGTTGCGCTTCTTCAACGGCTCCAGGAGCGCGGAAACCTTGACGTCGAATCCGGTGAAGAGGACCACCGTGGCACCGGTGCCGGCGAGCCGGGCAACAAACCGTTCGTAGTCCGCCATGAGTGCTGCCATGTCCGTCTTCAGGTCCAGGATGTCGTTTCCGCCGGCGTAGAGGGTGACCAGGGTTGGCCGCATCTGCAGTGCCGGTTCCAGTTGCTCGTCGATAATGTGCCGCAGCCGTTTGCTTCGGACGGCCAGGTTGGCGTACTTCCACCCCGGCTGTGCCTTGGCGAGTTTCTCGGCCACCCGGTCGGCCCACCCCCGCACGCCATTGGGCAGCCGCTCATCCCGGTCCCCCACCCCTTCGGTGAAGGAGTCGCCAAGGGCAACAAAGACCCGCCGCCCGGAGTCAGGGAGCAAGGAATCACGCGCCACCGCCCCAACCTAACGGCACAAAGAAAAGCAAGGACGACGCCGGGATGAACAGTAAGTGCGCGGGCGTCGAGGTGAGGCGGCTGCGGAGTGCCCGGGCCCGTTCCCTCCCATAGGGAACGGGCCGGTCATCATGGTGTCCGTGACCCGCTGTCGGTCTGCATCCCTCCCTGGACCGGACGGAACTCCCAAGTGTAGGAGCCGTCAGCCTTCAAGCTCATCCTCAGGTGGCCCCAGGTGTCGCTGAACTTCCGCTGGATGTAGGCCGGGTCGCTGGTGAACGAGCGGAGGCCGATACCGCCAGTGGACACCTGGAACTGCTGCATGCCGTCCGGTACGCATTGGTCCGCGTTGTTCACAGGGCAGGTCCGCTCATAGTTGTGCTGGGAGCCGGACAGCAACACTTTCACCCGGTTGTTCCAGAACATGTCGATCCAAGGCTTCGCCTGGGTGAAGCGGGTGTGGCTGGACGTGTTGGAGGTGAAATATGGGTCATGGTAGACGGCAGCCAGATGTTTCCCGGCGGCCTTGGCCGCCTTCAGGTCAGCGTCCATTTCCGCGGTCATGGCCTGCGCCCGGGACGCGTTGTACCGCCACGTTGCGGTGGGCGCCACCAGGATGTGCCAGTTGCCCTTATCGAACGAATACCACTCCATGGCATCCTGGAACCGGCCCAGAGTAGTGCTGGTAGCGGACTTGGTGGTACTCACGCATTGGCCGTCCATGAACCGGTCCACGTCATCATTTACACCCGGCTCCAGGTCGTGGTTGGGGCCCGTGGTCCAGTACGTCTTGGCCTTCAAGCCGCCCCACAGCGTGTTCCATGCCCCCAGCGTCGAGCAGGTCCCCTTGTCGTACTGGAAGTCCCCGATTGCGAGGAAATTATCCAACGAACCGTCGTTGAGGCCGCCGATGATGCTTGCAGCATTCTTACCGGACGCCGAGCTCGTCGACGTATTTCCTGCAGGGTTCATGTCGCCAACGGCCGCGAATTCGAAAGAATCACCCGACGGCGGAGTGGTAGGCGCCGGGGTCGGGCTAGAGGTAGGCGCCGGGCTGGACGTCGGGGTGGGGGTAGGCGCCGGGCTCAGGCCGGCCGCGCCTGCAGCCGGGTAAACACGTACCCAGTCCACGCGCATTTCCCCTGCACCGTCAGCAGTGGAATCCGGGAACCAATCCAGCTGCAGCGTCTGGTGCATGCTGCCTGGCGGCTGGTGGGTGGGGTCGTTGTCCTCGAACCACTTCACGCCATCCACGTAACCGACCATCCCGGCGGGGGACCAGTCCACGGCGTAGTTGTGGAACTGGGAGACGTCCAGCGTCTTGCTGGCCCTGGTCTGGGAGTTGCTGCAGGAGAAGTGCTGGAAGAACTTGATGACGTTCCAGTCGCCCGATGTTTCCGCGTAATCCACTTCACCGTCGCAAGGCCAGTTCCCGCTGTCCGGCCACAGGATCGAGACCATGTGGTATTCGTTGTCGCCCGACCCGGCGGCGCGGACCTCCCACCGCCCGTACTTCTGGCGGGCGAACTTCGCGGACATGCCGGCGGTTGTCCCGTCGGGTGTTCCGTTCATGACCATTTTGGAGCCGTCCACTTTTACCTGCTGTGGGCTGCGGATGCCCTTGCCGGCGTGTCCTGCGCTGTTGTAGACGCTCCATTTGGTTGCGTCCGGGGCTCCGGTGTAATTGAACTCGTCCCCGGCGACGGGAGCGCCCCAGTTCTGCGTGGTGGCAGCCTGGGCACCACTCGGATCAGTGGGCGCAGGTGTGGGGGTGGGGGTCGGCGTCGGGGTGGGGTTCGCCACCACCACGTCAGCCTCGGTGGTGATCACCAGCTTGGGGCGGAGCGCTGCGTCCAAGGCCTGGTTCGATTTGAAGCCCAGCCACTTCTGAACGCCGGATTCCAGCCTGAAGTTCTGCTCACCGCCGGTGGCGGTGACGCCCCTGGTGACGTCCCATTCCACCCAGGCGCCGTTGGAGAACCCGCCGGTCTTGCCCAGCCAGGTCCCGCGCGCCGGCGCGTTGTTCCAGGTGACGCCCGTTTCGGTCCATGCCCCGCTCGTGGTGTAAACATCCACAAACTCAGTCGATGTTGCCGCCGCCTCGGAGTAGGCCCGCAGCTTTGCCGAGACGATGTGCTCCCCGGCAGGGACCTGGACGTTGAACCGCAGCAGACTGTTCCGCGCGATGCTTGTCCGGCCCTCCGTGGACCATCGGACGCTGGTCCCGAAGTTCTCTGTTGGCCGGTCGGCCTGAACGTAAGTGTCGGCGGTCGGCGCGAATGTCAGCGCTCCAACCGCGTTGGCCACGCTGCCCACTACCGCGAGCGAAACGAGCATGACTAAAAGTGTCAGGGCAGAAATAGCCCGCCGCAGGATGGTTTTCATGGAATGAGACCTTAATGTTCCAGTTGAAATAACCGAAGCATACGGCTTGTCACACCCTATGACATAGCAATTACCGATCTGGAGATTCTTGAAAACGTGTGTTACGCGGGAGCAGGCTGAAGTGACGCCACAACGAGCCGTGACTGACGACTTGCGTAGGAGCGCATCGCCGACACCAGAGCTGAGTGAGGCCGCCCGCGGCCGAAGGAAGCGCCGGGAGGTGTCTAAGCGACGGCAAGTCGGCAGTTACGGCGCCTCAACCAAGGGCCGAAGCTAGCCTTCGGCTTTGCCCTTCCGCCAGTAACCCATGAAGGCCACCTGTTTCCGGTCCATCCCCACGTCGCGCACCAGGTAGCGCCGCAGGTCCTTGATGACGGCTGCTTCGCCGGCTATCCAGGCGTAGAAGGGCATGGCGCCCGCGGGCATGGCGGGGTTCTTGGTGGCGCTGATGTCCGCGGTCTCCAGGCGGGCGGGCGTCTCCCAAAGGATGTCCGTGTCCACGTTGACGTCCTCGGGCTCGGGCCCTGCGCCGCCGTCGTCCGTTCTGATGCCCACCCAGCCCGGCTCGGGGACGGCTTTGCGCACGGCCTCCTGCAGGAGTTGGCCGTGGGGCCGGGAGCGGCCGATGGTGGCGCCGCGGGCCAGCCAGGTGATTTCGATGTCGGCCGGGGAGTGGAGCTCCAGGAAGTCGCCGGCCTGCGGAACCTCAAGGAATGCGTGCCCGCTCATGTACGCCGGGAGCGTTCCGAGGATGGCGGAGATGGCCGGGACGGCGGTCTCGTCGCCGGCAAGCAGGATGCGCTGGGCCAGGCCGGGACGCCATTCGATGCCGGAGTAGGTCTCCGCGGTGACGCAATGGGCGGCGCGGTTGTTGGGGCCGATGATGGTGAGGGCGTCGCCGGGCCGGGCGTTGAGGGCCCAGCCGGCGGCGGGTCCGGTGCTGTCCGGCCCGTCGAGGTGCATCACGAAGTCGACGTCGATCTCGGGGTACACCCCGTCCAGCCGTGCCTCGCGGACGGTGTAGGTCCGCATGGAGCCACGCACTTCCGGGTCCATCGCAAGCCAGTCGCGGTACCACCCGGCCTGGCCCGTGTGGAACGCAGGCAGCGGCAACTGTGAGCCGTCCGGGGCCAGGGACGGAATCAGGAGCTTGATCCGGAGGTCCAGGGTATGGCCGTGGACGCCGAAATCACGCAGCGAGTAGCCTCCGAACGTGATCCTCCGGAACGTGGGGCTGAGCTGCTGGACGGAGGATACGGTCACCTCGAAGGCAAGGCTCATCGGCTGGGCGGTCACAGGCTGGGCAGGTGCGTTGTCGCGGGTCTTCATGAAACGAGCTCCAGATCGTTGGCGGGGACGTGGTGGCGGCCGATGGGAATGATCAGCGGGGTGGCCGAGACGGGGTCCGGGATGACCCTGCTCTCCAGGCCGAAGACGTCGCGGACCAATTCTTCCGTCACCACCTCGCGCGGGGACCCCACTGCCGCCACGGCACCGTCCTTCATGGCGATGACGTTGTCGGCGTAGCGCGCGGCCAGGTTCAGATCGTGCAGGACGATGGCCACGGTGGTGCCGTGCCTGCGGTTCAGGTCCGTGACCAGGTCCAGAACCTCCACCTGGTGGGCCAGGTCGAGGTAGGTGGTGGGTTCGTCCAGCAGCAGGACGTCGGTTTCCTGGGCCAGCGCCATCGCAATCCAGGCCCGCTGCCGCTGGCCGCCGGACAGTTCGTCCACGTCGCGCCCGGCCAGGTCCAGCGTTCCGGTGGCTTTCAGCGCACCCTGCACGGCGGCGTCGTCCTTTTCACTCCAACTCCGGAAGAAACCCTGGTGCGGGTAGCGCCCGCGTCCCACCAGGTCGCGGACGGTGATGCCATCCGGTGCGGTGGGGTGCTGGGGAAGCAGGCCGAGGGTCCGGGCCAGTTCGCGGGCGGGCCGGGTATGGATGTCCCTGCCGTCGAGGGTCACGGCGCCGCCGGAGGGCTTCAGGAGCCGGGACAGTCCGCGGAGCAGGGTGGACTTTCCGCAGGCGTTTGCCCCCACGATCATGGTCACCTTGCCCGCGGGAATCCGGACACTGAGCCCGTCCACCACACAGCGCTGGCCGTAGGTGAGCGTCAGGTCCTGGGCTTCGAGAACTGCCACGTCAGGAATCCTTTCGGTTGGCCGTGACCAGGAGCCACAGCAGGAACGGGGCGCCGAGCGCGCCGGTGGCCACACCCACCGGCAGGACGGTGCCGTCCAGGAACAGCGGGGCGAGGTTCGCGGCGACGAAGTCCGCCGCCAGGACAATCAGGGCACCCACCAGAGCCGACGCCGGCAGGCTGGCTTTGCAGGCGAAGCGGCGGGCGATGGGACCGGCGAGGAAGGCGACGAATGAGACCGGGCCGGCGGCCGCGGTCGCCACGGCCGCGAGCGCCACCGCAATGAGCACCAATGCCAGGCGGGCCCCGTTGACGCGCACGCCCAATCCGCCCGCGGCATCGTCGCCCAGTTCCAGGATGCGCAGCGGACCGGCAACGACCACGACGGCGGGAACCAGCACCACGAGCGCCAGGAACAGGACTCCGGCCCGGTCCCAGTTGGCGGAGTTCAAGGATCCGTTGAGCCAGACCAGGACGTCGGCGGCGGTGCGGATGTCGGCGCGGGTCATCAGGAAACTGACCACGGCGTGCAGGGCGGCCGCGATCCCGATACCGGCCAGGACCAGCCGGTTTCCCGCGGCATTCCCCCGCCCGGTCCCGCGGACAGCCCCGCCGCTGGAGATCCCATGGATCAGGGCGGCCACGGCCAGCGCGCCCACGAACGCCGCCGCGGAAACAACAGCACCGGAGGCGCCGAAAATGACAATGGCGGTCACGGCGGCTGCACTGGCGCCGGAACTGATGCCGATGACGTCAGGGCTGGCGAGCGGGTTCCGCAGCATGGTCTGGAACAGTGCGCCGGCCAGCCCGAAGGCGATTCCGATCATGGTGCCGGTGACGGCCCGCGGAAGCTTGTTCTCCATCACGATGAAGCTGGCGCCGGGAATTTTCGCACCGCCGCTCACATGGTTGACCACGATGGTGAAGAGGTCCGGGATGGTCACCGTGTAGCTGCCCAGCAGCACAGACGCGAAGAACAGGAGCACCACGGCGGCTGCCAACACGGCGGTCCGGTTCAGGTGCGGGCGTCCCCGGCGTTGCTCCATCAGTTGTGGTCCCTTAGAGGGGGTTATAGCAGCCATATCTGATGGAGCAAGCCGGGGTTTGAGGAGCGTCACAGCCCGGCCCCCTTTCCGCGGCGGATCAGCCATACGAACACCGGCGCACCCACCAGGGCGGTCATGATGCCGGCTGGGACTTCGCCCGGAAGCAGGACCACCCGCCCAAGGATGTCGGCACCCATCAGCAGGACGGGGGCCAGCACCAGGGAAAAGGGCAGGATCCAGCGGTAGTCGGGGCCGGTCAGGAAGCGCACGGCATGCGGTACCACCAGGCCCACGAAGCCGATGGGCCCCGCCAGCGCGGTAGCCGTACCGCACAGCAGGACGATGCCAAGGGCCACCACGGCGCGGGACGCCCCAACCCGCTGGCCAAGTCCCCGGGCCACGTCGTCCCCCAGGGCCAGGCCGTTGAGGGTCCGGCCGGCCAGCAGCACGAGGAGGGCACCGGCGGCCAGGAACGGCAGTCCGGGCAGAAGCACGGTCCAGTCACGGCCCGCGATGCCGCCCACCTGCCAGAAGCGGAACCTGTCCAGGGTGTCCTGGCTGGAGACCAGGATGACATTCATGAGCGAGGACAGTCCGGCGCTGAGCGCGGCCCCCGCCAGCGCGAGTTTTACCGGAGTGGCACCATCCCTGCCCAGCGAGGCGATGAGGTACACCACGACGGCGGCAGCGGCGGCCCCGAGAAAGGCGAACCAGACGTAGCCGGAGAAGCTGGCCACGCCGAAGACGTAGATTCCGATGACCACGGCCAGGGCAGCTCCGGCATTGACGCCAATGATGCCGGGATCGGCCAGCGGATTGCGGGCGACTCCCTGCATCGCGGCACCGGCCAGGCCCAGGGCGCCCCCGGCCAGCAGGCCCAGGAGCGTGCGCGGGATGCGGGCCTGGACCACGGCATGGTCACCGTTCGTGGGATCGAACGCGGCGAGGGCCTGCCAGACATCACCCAGGGCAACGTCCCGCGCCCCCACGGCCAGCGATGCTCCGGCCACCAGCACCAGCACGACGACGGCGGCAACCAGCCAGGCGGTGCGCTTCGTTCCCGAAGCATCGCCGCGGCGGGGGGCAGCGGCTCCCTTGGCCGGCACCGGGGTGCCGGTGCCCGTGACCGGACATGCCGTCGTCGTACTCATGAAGGGGTGCCTACTTCACTGCATCCGCGGCGCTGGCCAGCTGCGGCAGGAACGTGTCCAGGGACCACGGCAGGCTCAGCGGCGACGAGGCCGAGATGGAAAGGGTCAGGGTGTTGTCCGAATCGGCCACCAGCGCGCCGTTCTTGATGGCCGGAATCTGCCCGAGCAGCGGATCGGCCTTGATGGCGTCCGTGGTGGAGGCATCGGGAACCCAGGTGACAAAGATGTCCGACTGCAGTTCGTTAGCCTTCTCCGCGGACCAGGCCAGGTAGAACTCCTTGGATCCCTTGGAGTTGTCAGCTACTACCGGCGCGAGGGTCATGCCGATTTCGGTCAGGAAGCGCGGACGGTTGTCGTTGGCGGTGTAGACGTTGACGCCGTCACCCTTGGCCGGCTCCAGGTTGCCGTAGATGAAGCTCTTGCCCTGGATCTGCGGGTACTGGGAAACCTTGTCCTTGAGGGTTGCCTCGGTATCGGAGACGAGCTTGGTGGCGTCCGTTTCCTTGCCCAGGGCCTTGCCGATGATGGCGGTGGAGTCCTGCCAGGAGGTTCCGTAGGCCACCTCCGGGTGGGCCACCACGGGGGCGATCTCGCTGAGCTTCTTGTAGTCCTCCTCGCTGAGGCCTGAGTAGGCGGCGAGGATGACGTCCGGGCTGAGCTTGGCGATTTCGGTGAAGTTGATGCCGTCCGCCTCCGAGTACTGGGCGGGAGCCTTGGCCGAACCAAATCCGGCCCCCAGCTTTTCGAGCGCCGCGTCCTTCCAGGGGGTGGAGCCCTTGTCATTGCCGCCCCACTCGTTCTTGGGAACCCCCACGGGCACCACGCCGAGGGCGATAGCGACGTCGTCATTCACCCAGGAGACGGTGGCAACGCGGGTGGGCTGCTTGTCGATGGTGGTCTTGCCGTACACGTGCTCGATGGTCACCGGGAAGGCGGGGCTGCTGCTGGAACTGGTTGCATCCGAAACCGGTGAGGCGGGCCCCGTGCTGCACGCGGAAAGCGTGAGCGTGGCCGCCGCCAGCACTGCTGCGGCCTTGCCTGCGGAAGAGAAGAGGGTCCGGCGGGTGGAAAGGGGGCCGGGAAAGAGGGGGGATGTCACGGTGCTCCTTGATCAGGCTGTTGAAACTTAAGTAAGGCTAACCTATGTAAACGGCAATTACGCAAATGTTTTGTCACCTAATACTTCCTAGTGACGCAGCGCACAACTCCCGGGCGGGCTCCCTGGCAGTTCCTTGGACAGGAGGCGATTGATTTGGCAGGATGGCCTTGCCGATCCGGCGGAAAGAACACCGGATGCTGAACAGGAACAGGACAACGGGAACAATGAGCACGCAGAAGGCCAGCTGGGCCGCCGCTGCCGTGGGAAGCGGGGTGGCCGCTTTGGCCTGCACCGCGGAGACTGACTGACTCCCCCCGTTACCCCTGGCCCGGCTCCGGGCCGCCCACCTTTCACGAAAGTTCAGCCATGCAATCAGTCACGCCCCAACAGATCCGTTCATCTTTCGTCAACGCCAGCCGCTCGGAAGCCGCGAAGCTCACCCTGCCCAGGAACTTCGACTCCCTCGACTGGGACAACCTGGAGTTCCTGGGATGGCGCGACCAGAAGATGCCGCTCCGGGGCTACCTGGTGGTTCCCGGGCCCAAAGGCCTCACGGGAATGATGCTCCGGGCACCCGAAGGAGGGGCACGAAAGAAGCGCTCCGTGCTGTGCGAGCTCTGCCGCGACGTGTTTTCGAAGGAGGACGTGCTCCTCTGGGTCGCCAAGCGCGCCGGCCAGTCCGGACGCGACGGCAACACCGTGGGCACTCTGATCTGCGCCGACTTCCTCTGCTGCGGCAACGTCCGCAAGGAACCCCCGGTCAACGAGATCAACCCCGACCCGGCTGCCGTGGTGGAGCGCCAGATCCAGGGTCTGCAGGACCGCACGGCCCAGTTCCTGGCCAGGGTGCAGGCCAAATAAAGGTGCAGCCCAGCTGGGAGCTGCCGGCCCGCGCAGGCATGCAGCAGGAAGCCCCGTTCACGGCTGTGAGCGGGGCTTCCCGGCCTGCCGGTCAGCGGTACGAGAAGCTCATCAGCACCGCTTTGAGCGCCTGGCCTTCAGCACCCCAGTACCAGGCCTTCGCCGCCTCATCGTCGGTGAACGGCTGCGCGTCGAACAGGACGTCCGCGCTCAGGACCCGGTCCCCAAGCAGCACCGGACCTTCCCGAACCTGCCCGTCCGGGGAAACGGGCAGTCCGGCCGTGAGTTCCATGCGGTATCTTGCGGCGGCTTCACTGCGGTCTACAAAGAACGAGGAATGCGGCGTGGGAACAGAATGGTCCCGGAGGCCCAGGACAGGGTCTGTTTCGATGACGGTCCGGATGGCAGAGCCGGCCACGACGTCGGCGATTTGGCCGTAGTGGACGTTGATGCGGCTGTTTCCTTCGGCGTCGCGAACCGTGGCCGTTCCCACGTACGGAGTCTTCGACGGCTCGAAAACCTCCACCGTCCAGTCCGCCGGATGGCTGAAGGACAGCCGGCCATCGGGAAAGGTGAAGGTTTCCGGCCCCGCGGGAACCGGGGAAGATGTGGCGGCGGGAACTATTGACCGTGCCGGGTCCGGGGCCACTGTGGAAATGGCGGCGGACGCCGGGGATGAACCGCCATTCTCCGGGGTCCCGTCGGCACAGGCGGCGAGGGAGAGCAACACAACAGCGAGCGTAAGCGGTGCACAGTGCAGGAGGCGCATGGGAAGTGCCTTTCAAGAGGACGCCATCGTTCTCTCGGGGAACAGTGCGGACCCAGCATCCTGCAGTACCTATGGGATTTACTCAGGCGAGGTGAGTTGGTAAAGCCCAGAGTGGCATAGCCGAATTACCGGACACCATGGCCGGAGCAATAAATCCATCAATTTGTTATATAGCAGGATTCCGTTCAACGCAGGACGATGTCCACCGGGTTCGCTTCCGACCGCCAGGCACCTTCCTCACCCTGACGGGGCCGGATCACCGGTGCGGTGAGGACACCGGAGCGGTTGGTGCGGCGGTCACGGAGGATCTCGGTGACGGAGCCCAGGTGCCGGGACAGGTCGATCACGTTTTCCGGCGCAGCGAGCAGCAGCTGGAAGCCGAATTCGTGCAGCGCCTTGATGCCGGCACCGGCGAACTCCTCTGAGGCAAGCACAAAGGCCTCGTCCATCATCACCGTGCCGTACGTCGTGAAGCCCTGCTCGGCGATGCCCAGCTGGTAGCTCAGGGCCGCAGCCATGATGAACGCGGTGAACCGCTGCCGCTCGCCGCCGGACATGGAGCCGGTGTCCGCGTGCATGAACACCTCGGTCTTTTTGGCGCCGCCCTTCTTTTTTTCGCCAGCCGGGGCGGCGACTTCCCGGTGCTCCTTGCACTGGATGAACAGGTGGCCCCGGACGTCCAGCACTTCCGCACGCCACCGCCGGTCTTCGGGCGCCTGCGATCCAAGCCTCTTGACCAGGGTTTCCAGGGACTTGTAGCGGGCGGTGAGCTCGGCGTCGTCGTTGTCCGGCCCCTCCCCCTTGGTTGCGTCCGTCCTGCCGGGCCGCATGTGGCGCGCCTTCAAAGCGTTCTGGATGGCGTCCTTGAACTGCTTTGCGGTGGGCGGCAGCGTCTGCTTGATGTCCAGTTCCAAGTAGCTGCCTTCGTGGAAGTTCACCTGGGAGAGGATGCCGTTGAGGGGCAGGATGCGGCTGGTGATGGAGCGGCGCTCCTCGTCCAGCAGGTGCAGCAGGGTGCTGAAGGATTCGTGGGTGCGCTGGTTGAAGAACAGCCGGAACTCCGCCTCCTGGGCCGGCAGGCCGTCATTCACGATGGCGTGGTAGCGGGCCTCGAATTCGCTGGCCGCGCCGATGCTGGTGCCGTGGTCCGCCGAGATGGCGCTGCCCCACTCCCGCACGAAGCCTTCGAAGATGCGGGTGAGCCGCTCCGCCGTGGCCTGCCCCCGGGATTCAGCGCCGTGCAGTTCGCCCAGCAGGGCGGTCCGGACCCGGTTGGCCAGGTTGTCCAGCTCGTGCATCTCGGTCACGTCGCCGAACTCCGCAAAGTACGGCTCCAGCGCCGTCACGGTGGCGTCCGACGGCGGTGCCTGGGCCAGGCGGTCACGCGCGGCTTCCAGCAGCGAATCCGCAGCTGTGAGCTGCCGGTCCAGTGCCTTGTATTCGCTTTGCAGGACCGCGGCGGACTCGGTGCTGGACTGGTGCTTTTGCCGGACCTCCTCGATGGTGGCCCGCAGCGGCTCCAGGTCTGCCTGCGCGGCGAGGGCGTCCTTGAGCCGCTGCTCGATCCGGGTCAGCTCGTCCGCCGCCACGGCAGCAGACACCTGTTCCCAGGGTCGGTCGTCTTCCGCAATCCGCCCCAGCGCGTCAAGCTGGCGGCTCATGCCCTGGTGTGAATCCTCGCGGCTTTGCGCCAGTTCCGCGGCCTTGACCACTTCCTGCCGGAGGTCCTCCACCTGGCCGGCCACGAGTTCCAGTTTGGCGGCATTGTCGAAGCCCAGGACGTAGTCCTGCCGGCTGGTAAACCGGTCGTCCTTCTCCACCGTGTGCCGGTTGCGCTTGACCACGCCGCCCAGGCTCAGGCCCTTGTCCAGCGCTGCCAGCTCGTCGGGGTCCTCCACGCACTGATAGGCGAAGTCCAGGGCGATCCGCTCGCGGACCCATTCACCGGCTTCGGCCGCCGCACCTGAGGCGAGGATATCCAGCTTGGTGAGCAGGTCGCCGTCGCGCACGTCCTCCAGGGCGAGCGCACCGCCGGCGAGCGGCTTGGAGACGTCCACCGCCCGCAGCGCGCCCCGGACGCTGTGGTCGTTGAGGTAACGGGTGACGGCGCCGAAGTGTTCACCGGGCACCAGCAGGGTGGTGGCCAGGCTGCGGAGCGCGCGTTCGGCGGCGGGGCGCCACCGTTCCTCGCCTTCGGCAAGGTCCATGAGTTCGCCTGCGAAGGGCATGCGGTCTTCCGGGATGCCGGTTGCGGCGGCGATGGCGGCGCGGTTTTCAATGCTCGACGGCGGCAGCAGGGACTTGCGCGTCTTCAACGAGACGAGCTCCTGCTCGGCAGCCGCCAGCTCCCGTTTGCGGCCGGCGTGGGCGTCGAAGGCCTCGAACCGCAGCTCCTGCAGGGCCTGCGAATCATCCTTCAGCTCGGCCGACCGTGCCGCCGCCTGCTCGTGGGCCTGCTCCCAGCCGGCGGCGCTCCACTCAAGCTGCAGCCCGGCGTCGGCCAGTGCCTGCTGGGCAGCCTCCTCAACCTGCCGGCGCAGCTTGAGGCCAACGCGGGCGTTCTCCAGCGACTGCTCAATCGCCGAAATCGCGTTGCCGCCCTGGTTGTTGTAGTCGGTTTCCAGCTGCCGCAGTTCCTTGGCCAGGTTGTCGCGGACGGCACGCTCGGCCCCGAGTTCCTTGGCCTTCGCCTGCGCCAGCTCACGGAAACGGGCCAGCGTCTTTTGGTGGACCGTAACGGCGAGCTGCTGCCGGTACGCCTCGAACTCCTCGCCAACGAGCTCCCGGAGCCGGTTGGCGTCAAGCAGGGACTGCGCATACTCGCGGTTCAGTCCCGGCACCGGCGCCAACTGGTCGCGCTGCTGCCGGACGTCCTCCAGCCGCTGGCGGATGGACATCAGGTTGCTGAATTCCTCCACCACGTCATCGGCGGCGGCGAGAGTTGCCGGAGCGTCCAGCACCTGGTCCCGGAAGAAGGTGTTGACGCTGCCGCCCAGCCCCTTGCCGGCCTGGATCACGCGCAGCAGGGGCAGGGCCTGGTCCGAGCTGATCCCCAGCAGCCGGCGGAAGCGTTCGGCGAAGGCCTTGTGCACGTCGAAGACCTGGGCGTGCGGGAAAATGGCCTCAAGCGCGCCTCTGGTGAAGCGTTTGTCGGCGATGCCCTCCACCGCTTCGAGGTCCAGGGGCACATTGTCGATCAGGTAGAACCGGCCCACGCTCGACTCCGTGCCGTTCTTGGGCAGGTCGAACAAGGCCGAGACCGTCACCCGCGTGCCCGCGGCGTTGTCGAACGTCAGCGCGACGGCGGACCACGTGGCACCCGGGCGCTGGAACGCACTCGCCGAGCCCTCCCCCACCGCCTTGTCCCCCACCTTGCCGCGCATGTAGGTGAACGTGGTCCGCTTGTCCTCCACGGCACCGCCCGAACGCTGCGCCGCCGCCTCATTGGACCGCGGCCGGGCATCGAAAACCCGCAGCATCGCGTCAAACAGCGTGGACTTGCCCACGCCCGAGTTGCCCGTAAGCAGGGTTCCGTTCCGGTCCACATGCATGGTGTGCGCTCCGTGGAACGTCCCCCAGTTGACCACCTGCACCAAGGCCAGCCGCATCTGGCCGGGGTTCGTCACGTCGCCCAACGGGAGCATGCTTGCGATAGTCACTTGGTCACCTCAGTCTTTGTCGCCTTTGACTCCGCAGCCGATGCTTCGTCTTCCCGTCCGTCGCCAGGGGCGGTATCGGCGTCGTCGTCCTCGGCGCCACTGTCCGCGTCCAGGTCAAGCATTGCCTCGGTACCGGTGGGATCGGTGCTTGCCGCCACCAAGGCTTCGATGTGGGCCGGGATGTCGCCGATGTTTTCGAACGGCAGGGCCAGGGGCAGGGCGTTCGAGATGGTGTAGACGTCGTCCAGTCCCGTGGGAAGCAGGAGTTGGCGGGCCAGGAGCTTGTTGACGGCCCGTGTCACCACATCCGAGTCGCGGAGGGCGTCCTGCTGGCCGGCGGGCTGGTAGTGCGCCACGAGGTCGGTGATTTCCTCGCGGGTGATGGTGGGATCGGTCTGGGCCGTGACGTGGCGGTCCAGCAGCAGGCGGAGCCGGAGCAGCACGATGGTTTCCACCCGGCTGAGGGCACGCTGCTGGCGCAGGATGCTGGACCGGGCGCTTCCTCCGATGACGTCCGGATCCACGGGGCGGAGGACCGCGATCTTGCGCTCGTGGTCCAGCTGGAGGGTCAGGAACAGCTCGGACAGGCGGCTGCGCAGGATCACCTGGTTGTCCAGCAGGGTGGTCCAGAGCTTTTCGTCCCGGCCGCCGTCAATGTACGGGCCCTTCAGCAGCTTCACCAGGGCCTGTCGCACTTTCATGGACAGGACGCCGGTGTCACCGGGGAAGAGGGCGGCGCCGTCGACGAACGTGTCGCGGGGTGAGACCGTGAAGGGGTGCCCAACGGCCGTCGTCGTGATTTCCTCAGTCATCTGAATCCTTTGCGAGCGTAACCACGGGCAGGTAGGCCCTGCGGGTGGAGCCGTCGATTTGTTCGAAGTCCAGGCCATCCCAGGCGCCGCGGTCGAAGTCGGCCCCGGCGTGTAGGGCCTCCGACAGGAGCGCGCGGATGGTGTTGATGTGCTGCTCTTCCGGCGGCAGCTGCTGCCAAGCGTCGGCAAGGGTGGCAGCCCCTGCCATGGCGGACCGGACCACGTCCGGCCTGGCTTTGCCGGTCCTCGGCGAGCGCACCCGGTCCGAGTCGGTGAAGGCGATGGGATCGGCCAGCCGGGGTGGCGCCGCGAACTCGTCCGGGTCAAAGAGCTTCACCATGGACAGCGACTCGAACCCGGCGTTGTACAGGACGGGGCCGGGAACCAGTCCGGGGCGTTCGCGCTCGTAGGGAAGGGAACGGATGGCCTGCTCAGCCTCGCGCAGGACCTGCCGCAGCCGGACCGACTGCCGGAAGTCGTCGCTCTGGACGTAGGTGTTGAGGCTCTCGCTGAGCTTGCCGTAAATGCGCTGGATCTGGCTGTGCTGCTGGCGGAGCTCGGCCACCAGGTTCTTGAGCGTCTCCCGGTCGTCCGGCGAGAGATCGTCCGCGAACTGGCGGCTCAGGACCTCCCCGATGGCCGACCGGAACCTCACCTGCTGCTGCGGGTCCTCCAGGAAGGCGGTAAAGGACCGGAACGTCCTGCCCTCGGGGCTTTGGCGGAGCCGCTTGTCCGCTTCCAGGACCTGGGCCATGGTGGCGCCCTTGGTCAGCGACTCCTCGATGATCTGGTTGCGCAGCCCGCCCACCAGTTCCTCGATCCGGTCACGCATCTTCTTATAGTCGGCGGGGAGGCTGGCGGCCAGGTCCAGGATGTTCCCGGCGGCCTCCACGGCTTCGTCGTCATCGAGCAGGCCGTCGAACCCACCCGTGCTGATGTCCTGGATCAGCTGCTGCCGCTCTTCGATTTCCTCTTCGAGGGCTTCGAGCCGGGCGGTCTGGTCCGGGTTGGTCTCGTTGGCGAGCTTTTCCACGTCCCCCAGCAGCGTGCCCAGCCGTGAACCGTTCAGCGTGGACCGCTCGCTGGAGAGGCTGTCCAGGAAAGCGAGCACACGCGCCGCAGGCTCCGTGGCCTCGTAGACAATCCGGCCTGACTGGTTCCGCCGGGTCAGGAACTGCCGCCGGGTCCACTCGTCACCAAAGGCCTTTCCGTTGGCTCCTCCTCCCAGCCCGGGATCCTGGCGCCGGAGCTCCTCAAGGAAGGAGTCGACGTCGGCATGGAATTCCTCGAGCGGAACCTGCGGGCGGGTACGGGTAAAGGAAGCCTGGAGCACGGCAATCACCCAGGGCGCCGAACGCGTCAGGGCCCACGCGGGTCCCTTGGTGAGGAGTTCGAGGTCCCGGAGCCGGGCGCTGATGGCGTCAGCGGATGACCTGGCGGAGCGGGGCACACACTCTCCTTGGCTGTTGGGCAGGGGCTTGGCAGGGCGGCACGCGAGGGACCGGCCGGAAAACTGCCAACTACAAGGTTAACGCAGGCCGCCGCGACCACTCCGTGACCTACCTGCCGGTAGTGTTTCAATCCCGTATCAACAGTCACTTCTGCCCCATCCTGCTCTGGCTGGCTGTGCGGCTGTCCCCCTACGCTTCTGCTACTGGTCTTCGCCACAGCAGTCTTATGCAAAGCAACGTCGCAGCAGGGGGATTCATGCAGTTCGATCTAAGCTCAGTGGAAACAGCCACCTTGGTCTTCATCGGGACACTGGTATTCGGGGCTATCCTGGCCGCCTTCGTGCTCACCGCCGGGCTTATCTCCCTGGCCGTGCTGGGGGCGGGGAAGTTCACCTGGGTGGTGGTGTCCACTACGCTCCTGGCCGTGGTCCACGGCATCAACGCAGGCTGGGACAGGCTGGTCCATCGCGCCTCCGCAGTGGACCTGCCCGGCGATTTCCAGGGCCAGCCCGCCCCTAGCACCGGAACCTACCCGCGGGTAATCTTGAGGGACAGCTGAAGGGTTCTCCAACCCGGCGGATCCATGGCTACACCGGCCAATCCGGCCTAGGAGATAACCCATGACCTCCGCAACTGACAGCCAGGCCAAAGACGCCCCGGCTGAAGAAACCCCCGTCCCCGCCGGCAACATCGGCGCCGGGGCAACTGCTGAAGATGCCCGCGCCGTCGCCGAGGCAGCCCGCGAATCCGGCTGGGACCGCCCCAGCTTCGCCAAGGGCCTGTACCTGGGCAGTTTCGATCTTGGCCTGGTCCATCCCTGGCCGGCCCCGGACCCTGCTTCCGTGGAAAAGGGCGAGGAGTTCATGGCCCGCCTCACGGAGTTCGCCAAAACCATGTCCGGGCAGGTCATTGAACGGGATGCCAAAATCCCCGACGAATACATCAACGACCTCGCGGAACTGGGCGTCTTCGGAATGAAGATCCCGGAGGAATACGGGGGGCTGGGGCTCTCCCTGGTCTATTACGGCCGCGCCCTGGCCCTGCTGGGCAGCGTGCACCCCAGCCTGGGCGCCCTGATCTCGGCACATCAGTCCATCGGCGTGCCTGAACCCGTCAAGGTCTTCGGCACGTCCGAGCAAAAGCGGGAGTACCTGCCCCGGTGCGCCGCGGGCGCCGTCACCGCCTTCCTCCTCACCGAACCGGACGTGGGCAGCGACCCCGCCCGGATGGGCAGCACGGCAACGCCCACGGACGACGGCGACGCGTACCTTTTGGACGGCGTGAAGCTTTGGACCACCAACGGGGTGATCGCCGAACTGGTGGTGGTCATGGCCGTTGTCCCCGCGCACACCGATCCGCACGGCACCAGGCACAAGGGCGGCATCAGCGCGTTTGTGGTGGAAATGGACTCGCCGGGCATCACCGTGGAAAACCGCAACGCCTTCATGGGCCTGCGCGGCATCGAGAACGGGGTCACCCGCTTCCATCAGGTGCGGGTGCCGGCCGCCAACCGGCTGGGCCGGGAGGGCCAGGGCCTGAAGATCGCCCTGACCACACTCAACACGGGCCGCCTGGCGCTGCCGGCGCTGTGTGTCGCGTCGGGCCGCTGGAGCCTGAAGATTGCCCGCGAATGGTCCAACGCCCGCACCCAATGGGGCAGGCCGGTGGGCGAACACGAGGCTGTGGGCAAGAAAATCGCCTTCATCGCGGCGTCGGCTTTTGCGCTGGACGCCGTGTTCGAACTCTCCGCGGAACTTGCCGACGCCGGGCAGAAGGACGTGCGGATCGAGGCCGCGCTCGCCAAACTCTGGGCCACGGAAATCAGCTGCCGGATCGCTGACGAGCTGGTCCAGATCCGGGGCGGACGCGGGTTTGAGACGGCCGAGTCGCTGGCTGCACGCGGTGAACGTGCCGTACCGGCGGAGCAGCAGCTGCGGGACTTGCGGATCAACAGGATCTTCGAGGGTTCCTCCGAGATCATGCGCCTGCTGATCGCCCGGGAAGCGGTGGATGCCCACCTGGCCGCCGCGGGCGACCTCGCGTCCCTGGATGCAAGCCTGGCCGACAAAGCCAAGGCCGCCGTCGGGGCCTCCGGCTTCTATGCCAAGTGGCTGCCCAAGCTGGTGGCCGGCGCCGGGATGGACCCCCGCTCCTATGCGGAGTTCGGCAGGCTGGCCAAGCACCTCCGGTTCGTTGAACGCTCGTCCCGCCGGCTGGCCCGCCAGACCTTCTACGGGATGGGCCGCTGGCAGGCCAAGTTGGAGCGGAAACAGGCGTTCCTGGGCCGCGTGGTGGACATCGGCGCGGAGCTCTTCGCCATGACCGCCTGCTGCTCCCGCGCGGAGATGTTACTGAAGACCTCCCCCGAAAAGGCCGCCGGCGCCTACGAGCTTGCCGATGCCTACTGCGAACAGGCCAGGGTGCGGGTGGACGAGTACTTCGACCAGCTGTGGCGGAACACGGACGACGCCGACCAGGCACTGACGCGCAAGGTCCTCGCCGGCGACTACACGTGGCTGGAGGCCGGGGTCCTGGACCCGTCAGAGGGTACCGGCCCATGGATTGCCGATGCGTCGCTTGGGCCGTCCAAAAAGGAGGACCTGCACCGGAAATACCGGTAAAACCGCAGGTCACGAAATAGTAAGCACGCTTGCTATCCCTCCGGTCGGGTGGTTGAGTTGAATCATGAGCAGCTCAACGGACCCAGAGAACCTGCCTCCCCGCCGTGCCCGGGAGGATGAAACCACCCGCAGCGGAAGCTACCGGGATGCAGCCGCGGACGATGCCGCCACACGCTCAATGGACCAAGCGCCCACACGCCCACGGGAAAGGGACTATTCCACTGCACCCTCGGCGGAGCGGGAATACCAGCCTTCCCCCACCCGGGCCACGCCGGTGGTTGGGCCGGCGTCAGACCCCACGCTGGCGAACCGGGAAACCGCGGTGGCGCGCCAGAAGGAGCGGTTTGGCGGCATCAAGGTGGGCTCGGCGTTCTTTGGCTGGCTGACCGCCACCGGGATGGCCGTGCTGCTGACGGCGCTCGTGGCAGCTGCCGGGACCGCGGTAGGGCTTGCCAGCAACACCGACGTCAACGAGGCCGTGAACCAGGCCGCCCAGAACACCGGCACCGTTGGGCTGGTGGGCATCATCGTGCTCCTGGTGATCCTGTTCCTCTCCTACTACTGCGGCGGCTACGTGGCCGGCAGGATGGCCCGCTTCAACGGCGCCAAGCAGGGGCTCATGGTGTGGATCTGGGCGCTGATCGCGGCCGTCGTGGTGGCCATCCTGGGCGTGGTGGCAGGGCAACAGTTCAATGTCCTGGCCAACCTGAACAGCTTCCCGCGCATCCCCATCAATGAAGGCCAGCTGACCACCACCAGCATCATCGCCGCAATCGTGGTGGCAGCCGTGGCCCTGGTTGGCGCGGTGCTCGGCGGCCTGGCGGGTATGCGGTTCCACCGGAAGGTTGACCGCGCCGGGTTCACCCCGGACAGCGATTTTTACGACGACGAGCAATAGTCAGGCGAGGATGTCGCCGTCCACGTAAAGCCACCGGCCGTGCTCCCGGACGAACCTGCTGTTCTCGTGCAGGACCCCCCGCTCCCTGCCGTGTCGGTAGTACGCCTTGAACTCCACCGTGCCGGCGGTATCGAAAGGTCCGCCTCCGCTGGCGGCCAGGATGTCCAGGCGGCGCCACTGCATCGCCGGGTCCAGGTCAAGGCCGGCCGGTGCGGTGGATGGATGGTGGGTCCGCAACAGGTAGTCCTCATTCAGCAGCACGAACGCGCTGTACCGGGACCGCATCAGCTGTTCTGACGTGGCAGCGGGCGCCCGGCCGGAATGGAACCTTCCGCAGCATTCGGCGTAGGGCTCCCCGGACAGGCACATGCAGTTTGCGGACTCATTCAGTTCGGTCACCCGGTGATGCTGTCATATCGGGTAACAGCTTCGCTACAACCTCGGACCCACCCCGGGCTGCGGCGGCATGGCCGGACAAAAATCCGTATGGTGGAGAAGGAGCTTGCCCCCGGCACCGGATGCCCGGAGCGGACCCAGGATGTCGGCTGGAGAGGAGAGAAGACGTGGAGAACCCGGACACTCTCGTCCTCAACCTGACCTTCCTGGGCACTGTTGGCGTGGCCCTCATGATGTTCGGCGTCCTCTTCCTGCTCGGCGTCATCACCCTGGTCCTCGCGGGCCTGGGGCGCCTTGCCGCCATTATTCTGATGGCCTTGTTCGGGCGGGTGCCCGGGAAGGGGAAACTGGCCCGGTTTGCCGGTTCATCCGCACAGCCGGCCCAGGCCCGCAAGCCGCTGGCGGCAAAGGCCGCAGCGCTGAAGCCGGACAAACTGAAGGAGTCGCTGCGCACCGCCGTCGTACGCCATCCAAAGCTTGCCGCCGCCCGCCCCGAACCGCCGGTCCTCGCTGAAGACTGGGCCTCCGCCGTCGCCGAGGCCGACAAGCGCGCCCAGGCCAGGGCACGCGCCGCCGCGCCCGAAATCAAACTGTCGGTGCGGGACCTTCCGGACCCGGCCGTGCCCGCCGACAAGGTGGCCGAGGTGGCCCCGCTGGTGGAATCCGCCCTGCACAACCACCGGCCGCCGCATGAGCTGCCGCGGTCCTTCAAGAAGCCCCAGCCGCCCCATCCGGTGCCGCCGCTGGATACCGGATCCCTGGTTTCCCTGACGGGCAAGCAGCAGGTGCTCAGGGAACAGGCGCAGGACGCGCACCCCCAGCCGTAAGGGAGAACGGCAAAGCCCTTACCCTGAGCAACCATCTGGGTTAGCGTGAAACCCATGGAATTCAGATACCTCGGAAACAGCGGCTTCAAAGTCTCGGAAATTACGTTCGGCAACTGGCTGACGCACGGCTCGCAGGTGGAAAACGACGTTGCCACCCAATGCGTTCGGGCTGCCCTCGACGCCGGTATCAGCACCTTTGACACCGCGGACGTCTACGCCAACACCGCCGCGGAAACCGTCCTGGGCCAGGCCCTGAAGGATGAGCGGCGCGAGTCCCTGGAAATCTTCACCAAAGTCTTCGGCCCCACCGGGCCCAAGGGCAAGAACGATCTTGGCCTGTCCCGCAAGCACATCATGGAGTCCATCAATGGGTCGCTGCGGCGGCTGCAGACGGACTACGTGGACCTGTACCAGGCCCACCGCTACGACTTCGAAACGCCGCTGGAAGAAACCATGCAGGCGTTCGCGGCCATCGTCCGGCAGGGCAAGGCGCTGTACATCGGTGTTAGCGAGTGGACCGCGGACCAGCTCCGCGAGGGGCACAAGCTGTCAAAGGAACTGGGCTTCCAGCTCATCTCCAACCAGCCGCAGTACTCCATGCTGTGGCGGGTGATCGAGGCCGAGGTGGTCCCGGCGTCGGAAGAACTTGGCGTGTCCCAGATCGTCTGGTCGCCCATGGCCCAGGGCGTCCTCAGCGGCAAGTACCTGCCCGGCCAGCCTGCCCCGGAAGGCAGCCGCGCCACGGATGAAAAGGGCGGTGCCAGGATGATCCAGCGCTGGATGCGCGACGACGTCCTGGCCGCCGTGCAGGAACTGAAGCCGATTGCCGAGGAAGCCGGCCTGTCCATGCCGCAGCTTGCCGTTGCCTGGGTCCTGCAGAACCCCAACGTTGCCTCCGCCATTGTCGGCGCCTCCCGGCCCGAGCAAATCGCCGACAGCGTGGCTGCCGCCGGCGTGAAGCTTGAAGCGGAGGTCCTGAAGAAGATCGACGACGCCGTCGGCGGCCTTGCTGAGCGGGACCCTGCCCAGACCAAGTCGCCGGCCACGCGGGAAGCGTAAGTGGCGTCCCCGTCGGAACTGCCGAAGCTCGCGGTCGCCGGGTCCACGGGAGGCCTGGGCGGAATGCTGGCGCGGCAACTGGCCGCGTCAGGTTTCGCCCAGCGCCTGCTGGTGCGCGACGCCGCGCGGGCACCGCAACTGGATGACGCCCATCCGGTGGTGTGTTCCTACGGGGACGGCGCCGCGTCCCGGCGGGCCCTGGACGGCGCCGAAATCCTGTTCATGGTGTCCGCAGCGGAGGCCGAAGACAGGCTGCAGCAGCATTATGCGTTTGTGGATGCCGCTGCGGATGCCGGGGTGCAGCACGTGGTGTACACGTCCTTCTACCGGGCCGCGCCGGACGCCACCTTCACCCTGGCCAGGGACCATTTCGCCACGGAGGAGCGGGTCAAGGCGTCCGGGATGGACTACACCTTCCTGCGGGATAACTTCTATTTGGACTTCCTGCCGTTGCTGGCCGGCGAGGACGGCGTGATCCGCGGCCCTGCCGGTGACGGGCTGTTCTCGGGCGTGGCACGGGAGGATGTTGCCCGCTGCGCCCACGCCGTGCTGCGGGATCCAGCCATCCACAAGGGCAAGACCTACGACCTGACCGGCCCGGAGGAACTGACCATGGCACAGGCGGCCGAGGTGTTGAGCACCGGGACCGGGCGCACCATCAGCTACCACCCGGAGACGGTGGAGGAAGCCTACGCCTCACGGGCGTCCTACGGTGCTCCACAGTGGCAGCTGGACGCGTGGGTCAGCACTTATACGGCGATGGCAGCGGGCGAGATGGCGGGGCTGTCGCCGGACGTCCACGGGCTGACCGGCCAGGACCCCATCAGCCTTGCCGGGTTCCTGACCCGGCCGGTGCTGTAGGGGGTTTAATTTCGTTGACGCGCGGGTGGTCCCGGCGTAGACCTGTTGGCGGGGGCGTCCCTTAACTCCGCTACCAGAATCGCAGCGCCATGAACTACAGCAACCAGCAGCCCACGCGGGAGCCGCCGACGGAACAGTCAACTGTTGGAGCGCCCGGCGCGCAGCCCACATCAGGTCCACTCACCCGCGAGGAGCTGCAGCTCGCGGCCCGCAACCACTCGATGCCGCTCGAGATGCTCCGCCGCGAAGTGACACCGCCCGGGCTTCACTATGTGCTGACGCACTTCGACATTCCGGATCCCGATGCGTCCTCCTGGCACCTGCGGATTGGGGGTGCAGTGGAGCGCGCCCTGGAGTTGGGCATGGCGGCGCTGCGGAGGGATCCGGCCATCACGGTGCCCGTGACCCTCGAATGCGCAGGCAACGGCCGCTCGCTCCTGGAGCCGCGGCCCGTGAGCCAGCCCTGGGTGCTGGAGGCTGTGGGTACGGCGTACTGGACCGGGGTGCCGCTGGCCTATCTCCTTGGCAAGGCGGGCGTGCTGCCGGATGCGGTGGAGGCGGTCTTCACCGGGGCCGATGCGGGGGTTCAGGGCGGCGTCCCCCAGCAGTACGCGCGGAGCCTGCCGATCCGTGAAGCGCTGCGTCCCGACGTCGTTCTCGCCTACAAGATGAACGGCGATGACCTGCCGCCGCAGCATGGCCACCCGCTGCGGCTGGTGGTGCCGGGCTGGTACGGCATGGCCAGCGTGAAGTGGCTGCAGTCCATTGACGTGGTCCGGGCGCCGTTTACCGGGTTCCAGCAGCAGCCTGCCTACCGCTACCAGAGCACCGCGGACGACGCCGGCACGCCGGTTACGCGGATCAGGGTGCGTTCGTTGATGGTCCCGCCGGGCGTTCCGGACTTCTTCACGCGGCAGCGGTTCCTTCGCCCGGGCCCGGTGATGCTGGAAGGCAGGGCCTGGTCAGGTGAGGGTGCCGTGACCGCGGTTGAGGTGGGCATTGACGGCACTTGGCTGCCGGCCCACCTGGACAAGCCCGTCGGCGGCTTCGCCTGGCGGAGGTGGAGCCTGCCCTGGGTGGCCGACCCGGGCGAGCACGTCCTGGCGTGCCGTGCCACGGACATCACGGGCGCTACCCAACCACTTGAGCAGAACTGGAACTACCAGGGAATGGGCAACAACGTGGTGCAGCGGGTCAGCGTGACGGTGGAGTGACCGGTCCCGGGGCTATACTCGGTGCCAACCATGACCAGTCTCCCTGCCTCCCCCGCCAGTGTCCGGATCGATGCCTGGCTGTGGGCCATCCGCGCCTATAAAACGCGCTCGGCCGCCACTGCAGCCTGCCGGGCAGGGCATGTCCGCCTGAACGGCAGCCCGTCGAAGGCGTCGGCAACCCTGGTTACAGGGGACACGGTGACCGTCCGCATGTCCGGGTACGAGCGCATCCTGGAGGTCCGGCGGCTGATCGCCAAACGCGTTGGAGCCGAGGCGGCCTCGCACTGCTTCACCGACCACACTCCCCCGCGGCCTGTCCTGCCGGCGCTTGGCCTGCCGCAACGGGACCGGGGCGCGGGCCGGCCCACCAAAAAGGACCGCCGCGAGATGGAGCGGTTACGGGGCCCTGCGTGAAAGGCGCGCCGGAGACGTCAAGCGCCGGACCTGGTGCGTGCCTGCACGAGGTTCGCGAACGGCAACCGGCCGAATTCCGCCACGAACGCTGAATGGTAAGCGGCTTCTGCGCTGTTCAGTTGTTCCGCCGGGAGTTCTTTCCACGCAATGGCCAGTAATCCGGCATTGGCAAGCTGCCAGAGTGCGCGCCCGTCCCAATGCCCGGGCGGCTTTCCTTGCCCGAAGTCCACAAACTCCTGGATCTGACGCCGGAGCCCCCGGTTACCTTTGCTTCCGGGCCCGGCTTTTCCGACGTAGAGAACCACGGCGCCGTCCACCCACTGGGCAGTCAAAGCGGCTGCGGGGAGGGACGGTTCCTTCTTCTTGAAGATGCCCGCGGTGCTTTTCGGGAGGAAGCGGGGCTGGAAACCTTCCGGAGCCACCACCGTGAAGAGGCCCGTTCCTTGCGGGATCCTCATGGTCTCGAGGTCCTGGATCGGCCGGAAGCCGGCGAAACCTTCGGCCTTCAGGCCGTTCCTGGTGAACTGCATAATCCATTGAACAGCATGTCCCCGGGCCGTTGCTGGCCGACCGGACAAACTCGGTGTGCCCACCCTTCCCCGCAAAAGCGTAGAGTGACATAGGACGCCTGATTCTGGACGCCTCGCTGCCAAGGGAGAAATCGTGACGATTGATTGGGACGAAAAAAAGGCCCTGCTACAGGAACCGAACATCGCGAAGGTAACCCAGCTTTGCGATGAACTCATGGAAAAGAAGCCCGGTTCCACAGTCCCCTATATCGACCCCGTCCACGACGAAGATGAATGCAGGATCATCAGCCTCCAGGCCAGTCCCGGCAAGGGGACTGAGTCCGGCTTTGTCTCCCACAATAACGATGACGAAGCAGCCCGCCGCGCCACCCAGATCTACGAACTCGCTGAACTGGACCCCCGTTACGTCATGCCTTGGAACGCCTACCCTTGGGTCCGCGAAAGCGGCAGCCCATCGGCCCTGAGCGTCCAGGAAAAGACCGATGGCCTGCGTCCTTTCCGGCAGTTCCTCAAAATCAACTCCCGGGTGTCCGCGATCATTGCTCACGGCACAGACGCATCCACCTTCCTCACCCTGTTCGAAAAGACCTACCATTCCTCGTTAAAGAACGCCGGCATCAAAATCTACAAGGCCTCCGCCCTGGGCGGCAGGGCCTTTGCTGTTTCCGAAGCCAAGCAGGAAGAGCTGCTGGCCAAGAGCGTGGACACCTACCGTGACGCCATGCAGCGGGCAGGTATCCAGCACCTCTAGCTGCACTCTTCACAGGCTTCTTTCAGCCGCGCGGGCGCATACTCGTAGGTACCCTGACCGGCGAGAGAACCAGGCTTAACCGTGACGTCCCCCACCAACCGATCCCACGAGGCGGCATCCCCAACGGAGGCCGCAGCCCTACGGATGGCCGCCCTCCCCCAGCTGCGCCACTGGGTCGCCGTCCCCGTCCTCGCGGCAGTCCTGATCGTTGCCGGCGGGCTTGCGCTGAGGTTCATCCCCGCACTGACGACAGCGGATATGTCGGTGGACGCCGAGCTGAGCCATGACCACACGCCGCCGCTGACGGCCGTGGCCATGGTCATCAATGTGGTGTTCAGCCCGGCAGGCGGCGTACTGATGATCGCCGCCCTGTGCCTCTACCTGCTGCTGGTGCGCCGCAGCCCCGTCAACGCCGTCGCAACAGGGCTGGTTGCTGCCGGCGGCTGGGTGAGCAGCGAACTGTTTAAGGTGCTGGTGGCCCGGCACCGCCCCGACTCCACTGCCCTGTACAACCCGCTCATTCCAGAGCCGGGAACGGACAGCTTCCCCAGCGGCCACGTGGCACTGGCCTCCGCGCTGGCCATCGCCGTCTTCCTGCTGGCCCGCGGCACCAGGTGGCAGCGGCCCGCGGCCGTCCTCGGGATCGTCGTGGCGCTTGCCGTCGCATTCTCCCGCGTCTACCTCGGCGTGCACTATCCAACAGATGTCACGGCGTCCTTCCTCACCGCAGCCACCGGTGCGGCGTTCCTGACGGGCCTGTGGAACCGGTTCGGCCTGGCGCTGCTGGCCCGCATACCGTTCCTGGCGAAGCTCGGCCCCGTCCCGGCACCCCAGGCCTGATCCACTGCCATGACGGGCTTTATCGACGGCCTCCTGAACGTCAGCCCGATCGTGGCGTATATCGCCGTCTTCTGCCTGGTGTTTGCCGAGGACGCATTGTTCGTCGGCTTCGTCATCCCAGGCGAAACAGCAGCCGTCCTCGGGGGCGTGGTGGCCAGCCGGGGCGAGGTGCAGTTGGGCACCATGATGGCCCTGGTGGTGGGTGCCGCCATCATTGGTGACAGCGTCGGCTACGAGGTGGGCAAGCATCTGGGCTCCCGCATCCTGGACGCAAAAACGCTCCGCCGACACGCCGGGAGGCTGGAGAATGCTCAGGATTTCCTCCGCCGGAAAGGCGGTTCCGCCGTCTTCCTTGGCCGGTTCACAGCCTTCTTCCGGGCTGTCATGCCCGCCCTCGCCGGCACTTCCCGGATGCCCTACGGCCGGTTTCTCACCTGGAACGCGGCGGGCGGCATCGTCTGGGGCATCGGCTTCGTCCTGCTGGGCTTCCTCGCAGGCAACTCCTACGAGGCTGTCGCCCAGGCAGTGGGCCGGGATCTCGCCGTGGTCATCGCTGCGGTGGCCGTGGCGGCGCTCATCGTTTGGCAGGTGCGTTCACGACGGCGACGGCAGCGGCGGCGTGCCGCGAACCAACGGCAGGTCTAGGGAGAGCTTGACAGCAACTGTGACCAGTGCCATATTTGAGACGTGAACCTGTCAGACAGCCGGACAGCAGGACAGCCTGCACGCCGTCCCCTTGCCCGGCTGAGCGCTGCCGAGGCGGTGTTCAACGCCATCCGAGGGGACATCGAATCCGGCGCCCTTCCGGTGGGAAGCAAGCTCAGTTCAGAGTCCGCCCTCTCGCAGCAGTACGGAGTCAGCCGCTCGGTCATCCGGGAAGCCCTCCGCTCCTGCACAGCCTTGGGCCTCACGGTCACCAGGACCGGCAAGGGCACTTTCGTCGTTGCCAGCAAGGTGGCGAACGACCTCACGCTGGGGCAATACTCGGCGCGGGACCTGACCGAGGCACGCCCGCACATTGAGGTTCCGGCCGCAGGCCTGGCCGCGGAGCGGCGCACTTTGGAGGAACTGGACATCCTCCGCGGCGTCGTGGCCGCCATGGCCACGGAAACGGATCCGGAATCCTGGGTGGCCCTGGATTCCAGTTTCCATGCCACCATTGCGCGGGCCAGTGGCAACAAAGTGTTCGCGAGCGTTGTGGCTGACATCCGCGACGCATTGGCCCACCAGTCCGAGACACTGAACATGGTGGCCGACCGCCAGCACGCCTCCGATATTGAGCACCAGCAGATCCTTGCCGCCATCGAGGCCGGTTCCGCGGAAAATTCCCGCGCAGCCATGGCCCACCACCTGGAAGCCGTGGGCGCAGCCCTGGAATCCATCCTTAACAGCTAGCCGAACCCAACCAACCCTCCCAAGGACTCCATGCCATCCCCCGTGTTTTCTGCTGCCCACACCGCTGCCCCGGATCAGCTGGCCCTGCCACAGCACATCCCGCTGGTAGCCGCCCTCCGTGACGGCCTGGTGGAAAGTGTCCACTATGGTTCCGGGATTGCCCTTGGGGCTGACGGTTCAGTGGCGGCAGCCGCAGGTGACCCGCTGACTCCGTTCTATCCCCGCTCGGCGCTCAAGCCCCTCCAGGCCGTGGCCATGGTCCGCGCCGGCCTGGAACTGCCCGCGGACCTCCTGGCGTTGGCCTCCGCAAGTCATTCGGGCGCGGCAGTGCACCGGGACGGTGCCCTGCGCATCCTGGAACTGCACGGGCTCGCCCCCACGGACCTGGAAAACAGCACGGACCTCCCCTACGGCACCACTGAGCGCGAGGACTGGCTGCGCAACGGCGGCAGCGCCACCCGGATCACGCAGAACTGCTCCGGTAAGCACGCCGCCATGGCCGCGACCTGCGCCATCAACGGCTGGCCCGTCCAGGGATACCTGGATCCCTCCCACCCGCTCCAGCAGCTCGTCGCACGGACCGTTATTGATCTGACCGGTGAAGAGCCCGCCGGCGTGAGCACCGATGGCTGCGGGACACCTTTGTTCGCCCTGACCCTCCACGGCATGGCGCGCTCCTTTGGCCGGATCGCCCAGGCGGCCGCACGGCACGACCGCGATACCTTCGATTCGACGAATGCGGAAGCCGCCGTCGGGCTCGCCATGCAGCGGCACCCGCACATGGTGGCCGGCGAAGGCCGCGACGTCACCGAACTGATGCGCCTGCTGCCCGGCGCCGTGGCCAAGGACGGCTTTGAGGGCGTCCAGCTGGTAGGCCTGGCTGACGGCAGTGCCGTGGCCGTGAAGATTTCCGACGGCGGCGACCGCGCCCGGATGCCCGCCACCGTCCGCCTGCTGGAGGCGCTGGCCGTAGACACCGAACCCCTCGGTGGGATCGCCACCGCACCTGTGCTGGGCGGCGGCCACCAGGTGGGCCTGCTGTTGGCCACTGACTTCCTGAACACCACCCAGTCCACGCCCGACAACGAAGCCCTGTGAGGACCTCAATGACCATGATCGACACCGCCGCGGACGCCACGTCCGCCCCCACCACCAGGTCCGAGCACGACCTGCTGGGCGACCGGGCCGTGCCCGCCCAGGCGTACTGGGGCGTGCACACGCTCCGCGCCGTAGAGAACTTCCCCATCACCGGCCAGAAGCTGTCCTCCAACATGCACCTGGTCCGCGGGCTCGCCGCCGTGAAGCTGGCGGCCGCCCGCACCAACCGGGAGCTCGGACTGCTGGATGCCGAACGGGCCGATGCGATCGAGCAGGCATGCCACGACGTCCTGGCCGGCCGGCTTGCCGACCAGTTCGTGGTGGACGTGGTCCAGGGCGGCGCCGGGACGTCGTCGAACATGAACGCCAACGAGGTCATCGCCAACCGGGCCCTGGAAATCCTGGGCCACCCCAAGGGCGATTACGCGAGGCTGCACCCGAACGACCACGTCAACCTCAGCCAGTCCACCAACGACGTGTACCCCACGGCCGTCAAGCTGGGCACCATCTTCGCCGCCAGGGAGCTGCTCGCAGCACTCGAGGAACTCGAGGATGCCTGCGCTGCCAAGGCCATGGAATTCCGCACCGTGGTGAAAATGGGCCGCACCCAGCTCCAGGACGCTGTCCCCATGACCCTGGGGCAGGAGTTCGGCAGCTACGCCGTCACCATCGGCGAGGACCGGCTGCGCCTGGCAGAGGCTGAACTGCTGATCCACGAGATCAACCTCGGCGCCACCGCCATCGGCACCGGCCTGAACGCGCCGCACGGGTACGCCGAAACCGCCTGCCGGCACCTGGCGGAGGTCACGGGCCTGCCGCTGGTCACCGCCGTCGACCTCATCGAAGCCACGCAGGACGTGGGAGCCTTTGTGCACCTGTCCGGCGTACTGAAGCGCGTGGCGGTCAAACTGTCCAAGATCTGCAACGATCTCCGCCTGCTCTCCTCGGGCCCCCGCGCCGGCTTTGGCGAGATCAACCTCCCGGCCGTCCAGTCCGGATCCTCCATCATGCCCGGCAAGATCAACCCGGTGATCCCGGAAGTGGTCTCCCAGGTGGCCTACGAGGTGATCGGCAACGACGTCACCATCACCATGGCCGCCGAAGCCGGACAGCTGCAGCTCAACGCTTTCGAACCGATCATCGTCCACAGCCTCCACAAGAGCATTTCCCACCTGGAAGCAGCCTGCCGCACCCTTACGGCCCGCTGCATCCGTGGGATCACCGCCAACACCGAACACCTGCGCCGCACCGTGGAGCAGTCCATCGGGCTGGTCACCGCGTTGAACCCCCACCTCGGCTACGCCACCGCCACTGCCATTGCGCAGGAAGCACTTGCCACCGGCAAGGGTGTGGCTGAACTGGTCCTCGAACACGGACTCCTCACCGATGCCCAGCTCCAGGAACTCCTGAGCCCCGAACGCCTGGCCAACCTCAGCAAGTAGTCCCCACATCCCCAAAGGACACTCCCATGACAAATACTCCCCTTCCTGACCACGTTATTGATGGTGGTCACGCGCATGCGTCCGAGACCTCCCTGCACGCGGAGGACAAGGGTTACCACAAGAACCTCAAGCCCCGGCAGATCCAGATGATCGCGATCGGCGGTGCGATCGGCACCGGCCTGTTCCTGGGCGCCGGCGGCCGGCTGAACGCCGCGGGCCCGTCCCTGGTCATCGCGTACGCGGTCTGCGGGTTCTTCGCGTTCCTGATCCTGCGCGCCCTGGGCGAACTGGTCCTGCACCGGCCCTCCTCCGGCTCGTTCGTCTCCTACGCCCGGGAATTCTTCGGCGAAAAAGCCGCGTTCGTCTCCGGCTGGTTCTACTGGATCAACTGGGCCACCACCACCATCGTGGACATCACCGCCGCCGCCCTCTACATGCACTTCTTCGGCAACTACATCCCCTGGATGGCCGAGGTCCCGCAGTGGGCCTGGGCACTGACCGCCCTCATCGTCGTCCTCGCCCTGAACCTCGTCTCGGTCAAGGTCTTCGGCGAAATGGAATTCTGGTTCGCCCTGATCAAGGTCGCCGCCCTCGTCGCATTCCTCATCATCGGCACCTACTTCGTCATCTTCGGCACCCCCGTGGACGGCCAACAGGTCGGCATCAGCCTCCTGAACGACAACGGCGGAATCTTCCCCAACGGCCTGCTCCCCATGATCATCCTCATGCAGGGCGTCCTGTTCGCCTACGCCTCCATCGAACTCGTCGGCACCGCCGCCGGCGAAACCGAAAACCCCGAAAAAATCATGCCCAAAGCCATCAACTCCGTGGTCTTCCGCATCGCCGTGTTCTACGTCGGCTCCGTCATCCTCCTGGCCCTGCTGCTGCCCTTCACCTCCTACCAGAAAGGCGTCAGCCCCTTCGTGACCTTCTTCGGCTCCATCGGCGTCCAGGGCGTAGACGTCATCATGAACCTCGTGGTCCTCACCGCCGCCCTGTCCTCCCTCAACGCCGGGCTCTACTCCACCGGCCGGATCCTGCGCTCCATGTCCGTCAACGGCTCCGCCCCCAAATTCGCCTCCCGCATGAACAAAGCAGGCGTCCCCTACGGCGGCATCGCCATCACCGCCACCGTCTCCCTCCTCGGCGTCCCCCTGAACTACCTCGTCCCCGCCGAAGCCTTCGAAATCGTCCTGAACATCGCCTCCGTCGGCATCATCATGACCTGGGCCACCATCGTCCTGTGCCAAATCCAACTCAAACGCTGGGCCGACAAAGGCTGGGTCACCCGCCCCTCCTTCCGCATGTTCGGCGCCCCCTACACCGGCTACCTCTCCCTCCTCTTCCTCATCAGCGTCCTCATCATGGTCTTCATCGACTCACCCCTGACCATGCTCGTCACCGCCATCGCCTCCATCCTCATGGTCATCGGCTGGTACGCCTGCCGCCAACGCATCCGCGACATCGCCGAAACCCGCGACGGCTACACCGGCACCTCACCGGTGGTAGCCAACGCCCCGGCTGAAACCTTCAAGAAGTAACTCGGCTCCACGCGCAGTAACTGCTGAAACGCCCGACGGCGGCACCCAGGTTCCGGTAATCCGGAACCCGGGTGCCGCCGTCGGGGTGTTTAACGCAGCGGTTGTCCTACTTTGACGGCTTGACCACCATCGCGGAGCCGCCGCCGCGCCGGACCGGTTCGGCTGCCGCCAGGGTGCGGCCGTCATGGAGGAATTCGATGGCGGTGGCTGCCCCGATTTCGGCCGCCGACGTGAACGAGTCGCCTGACTTTGCCAGGGTGTGGCCGAACCGGTTAGTCAGGTCTGTGCCGTACTTGTCAATGAAGGCTGGCTCCGCAGTGACCGCCTTGGTGTTCCGTTGTGCGGCACGCGGCGCCGCAATGGCATCCGGGGTGCTCATGCCCAGGTCGATCCGGTTCACCAGGGTCTGCAGGACGGTGGTAATGATGGTGGATCCGCCCGGGGAGCCCAGGGCCAGGAACGGCTTGTCGTCCTTCAGCACGATGGTGGGCGACATGGACGAGCGCGGCCGCTTGCCCGGCTCGATCCGGTTGGGGTCGGCAGCGTCATAGACGGTGGAGAAGTCAGTGAGTTCGTTGTTGAGCAGGAACCCGCGGCCGGGAACCACCATGCCGGAGCCGCCGGTCTGCTCGATGGTCAGCGTGTACTCCACCACGTTGCCCCACTTGTCCGAGACCGTCATGTTGGTGGTGGAGATGTTTTCCGTGTCCTTCTCATCGGCGGCCGCAGCCGGCTTTACCGGGCAGGTGCCGTCGTAGTTGGTGACATCGCCCGCAGTCTCCAGCGGCTTCGTGGCTGCCTTCATCGGGTCAAGCTCGCAGGCGCGCTCCTTGCCGAAAATGGGATCGGTCAGGGCCTTGGTGGGCACCTTCACGAAGGCGGGGTCGCCCACGTACTTGGCGCGGTCCGCGAAGGCCAGGGCACTGGCTTCCAGGTAGTGGTGCAGCACGGAGGGCTGGTCAGCCTTCAGGGCCGGCAGGTCGAAGACGTCCAGGATGTTAAGGGATTCACCCACGGTGGTGCCGCCGCTGCTGGAGGGCGCCATGCCGTAAACGTCATAGCCTCTGTAGTCCACGTGGGTTGGGTCCTGGTCCACAACCTTATAGTTCTTCAGGTCCTTCTCGGACATGGAACCTTTGGGGACCGGCAGTGTGGTGTCCTTTGACTTGGGCGGGTTCTGCACAGTCTTGGCGATCTCCTTGGCCAGCGGGCCGTCGTAGAACGCGTCCATGCCCTTATTTGCCAACAGCCGGTACGTGTCTGCGAGGTCGGGGTTCCTGAAGACCGACCCCACTTCCGGGAGCTTCCCGTCGTGCAGATACAGGTCTTTTGTGGAGGTGAAGGCTTCAAACCGGAGCTGGTTGTCCGCCGTCTGCTGGCGGAACGTCTCATCAACGACAAAGCCGTCTTCTGCAACGTCAATAGCCGGCTCAAGTGCATCCCCCAGACTGATGCTGCCCCAGCGCTTCAGGGCGCGCTCCCAGGTAGCGGGTGTGCCGGGGACGCCCACTGAGACGCCACTGGTGACAAGTTCTGGAGTGAAGTTATAGGGCTTCGGGTTATCTTTGGGACTGGCCGGATCGATGAAGGCATCGTGGGTAATTCCTGCCGGCGCTGTTTCCCGGCCGTCGATGGTGCTGACTTTCTTGCTCTTGGCGTCGTAGTAGACGAAGTAGCCGCCGCCGCCGATGCCTGCGCTGTAAGGCTCGGTCACTCCGAGGGTGGCCGCGGCAGCCACGGCTGCGTCCACCGCGTTTCCGCCCCTGCGGAGGACTTCGATGGCCGCGGCTGATGCCTCAGGGTCAACGGTGCTGACCGCACCCCCGTAGCCGGTGGCTACGGGGTCCTTGTGAGTGTGCCGTTCATCATCGTGTTGATTGGTGGCAAAAGCGGGGCTGATGGCCCCGGTGGTAACGCTCATGGCCAGCGCTGCAGTAACAGCTGCGAGCCGGCGTCCAAAATGTGGCATGGTGGCTCCTACGTGGGGGTTCGAGTGATGTGGGCCACGCTACTCTTCGGGTAGGACACACTCAACGGCCCCGGAAAGGGAGAGTGCACCATGGCAGGATCCAAGCTCGCAGTGGTGGGCGCCGGGAGCGTGGGAACATCGCTGGCATACGCCGCGCTGATCCGCGGCTCGGCCAGCAACATCGCGTTGTACGACGTCAACACCCCCAAAGCGGAGGCCGAAGCCCTGGACCTTGCCCATGGCAGCCAGTTCGCCGCGGCGTCGGCGACCGTCACCGGTGGCGGGGATATCGCCGTAACGGAAGGGGCCGACGTCGTGGTCATCACGGCAGGTGCCAAACAGAATCCTGGCCAGAGCCGCCTGGACCTTGCCGGCACCAATGTGCGGATCCTCGAACAGCTGATGCCGCCGCTGCTTGAACGTGCGCCGGACGCCGTCTACGTGCTGGTGACTAACCCCTGCGACGTCCTGACGGTGGCTGCCCAGCGCATCTCGGGGCTGCCCGCGGAGCGGATCTTCTCCTCCGGCACGGTACTGGACACCTCCCGGCTGCGTTGGCTGCTGGCCCGCGAGGCCGGGGTTTCCGTCACCAGCGTCCACGCCAGCATGGTGGGAGAGCACGGGGACACGGAGTTCCCGTTGTGGTCCGGCGCCACGATCGGCCCCGTCCCCATCCGGGAGTGGACGGCCGGCGGGAAACGGATCTTCACGCCCGAATACCTCGACAACACCGCCCGGGAAGTAGTGCAGGCCGCCTACAAGGTCATCGCAGGCAAGGGCGCCACGAACTACGCAATAGGTTTGTCCGGCGCACGCATTGTGGAGGCACTGCTCCGCGGCGACAACGCCGTCCTTCCGGTTTCCACCGTGCTGTCAGGACTGCACGGGATTTCCGGAGTGGCGCTGTCCCTCCCCAGCGTGGTGGGCAGGGGCGGGGTGCACCGCGTCCTGGAGACCCCCATGGACGACGCCGAGCTGGCTGCCCTGCAGCATTCCGCTGACACACTGCGGAACACCATGGACAGGCTGGGGGTCTGAGCGGTTTGCAAGACGCGGGCGGCGCACGTCATGCAACGCCACTGCAACCCCGCCCGGCAGCTGCTTCACATATGCTCACCTGAGATGTCCACGCTGGCTCAACCACGACTGGCTCAATGACGAACCAACAGGAGTAACGCATGACCAACTGGCGGATCAGGGATTTCCACTCGGCGGACCTGGACGGGATCCTGCACCTGTGGGAGACACTGAAGGCACACAATGTGGAACCCGTGTACGCCCTGTCCGAGGTCCTCGCGTCCTGCGAAAAAGACCATGCGGTGGTTGCCGTGCAGGGCGAGCAGGTGGTGGGCGCCGCCGTCGGCCGGGCCGCGCACGACCAGGGGTGGATCGTCTTCCTTGCCACCCTCCCCGAGTACCGGGGCAGGGGCATCGGCACCTCGCTGCTGGCCGCCGTCGAGAACCGGATGGCCCCCCACGGCCTGAACAAGCTCTCAGCCCTGATGCCTGAGTCCGAAACCCGTGTGGAGGCCTTCCTGGGCCGCGGCTTCGCGCTGAAGAAAAACCTGCGCTACTTCGAGCGGACCATCCCGGTCCAGCGCCAGGAACTCGGAGCGCTGGGGCAGCTGGGCGGCCGCGTCCTGGCCCGCGACCTCTGGGAGAACGTGGCCGGCATGCGCAGGGAAAAGGAACTGCTGGAACGGCGCCTGGTGCTGCCGCTCGCCGAGGCGGACCTGGCCGATGAATTCGGCGTGGTGCCGCCGCGCGCCGTCGTCCTTTTCGGCCCTCCCGGCACCGGCAAGACCACCTTCGCCAAGGCCATCGCCTCCCGGCTGGAGTGGCCGTTCGTGGAGGTGTTCCCGTCCCGCCTTGCCGGCGACCCGCAGGGCCTGGCCGGCGCGCTGCGCGAGACCTTCCTGGAAATCGCCGAACTGGAGCACGCCGTGGTGTTCATCGACGAGGTGGAGGAGATCGCCTCGCAGCGCTCCGGCGAGCCGCCATCGCCGCTGCAGGGCGTCACCAACGAGCTGCTCAAGATCATCCCCGCGTTCCGGGAGCAGCCGGGCCGGCTCCTGGTCTGCGCCACCAACTTCATCCGCGCGCTGGACTCGGCCTTCCTGCGCCACGGGCGGTTTGACTACGTCATCCCCATCGGACTGCCGGACCGGCAGGCGCGCGAGGCCATGTGGCAGCGCTTCATCCCCGCGGCCGTGGTGGACGCCGTGGACGTGGAGCTCCTGGTGGAACGCACCGAAGGCTTTTCCCCGGCGGACATCGAGTATGCCGCCCGCAGCGCTTCCCAGCGGGCGTTGGAAAAGGCAGTGTACGACGACGGCGGGCTGGCCTCCGGGGGCGACGTTTCCGTCCGTACGGCAGTCAGAAAGGGGCCGTCCACACAGGACTACCTGGACGCCATCGGTGATACCCGCACCACCGTGAGCGCGGAGGTGCAGGCGGACTTCCTCGAGGACATCGAAGCGCTGGGTCGGGTTTAGCCGGCGGCTTTCCATCGGAGGTTTGCAGGGACTTTTGCCCCTTTGCCCGGTTCCTGCGGGACGCCAGAGTGGTGGTCATGGCAAAGATCCTGATCCCCTACGGAACCTCCGAGGGCCAAACGGCCCGCATCGCCGACTACATCTCCGATCTGCTGCAGGCCCACGGCCACCAGGCCGACACGTTGGACCTCAAGCACGCGGAGCACGAGCTGCCTGACGGCTACGATGCCGTCATTGTGGGCGCCTCCGTCCATGCCGGGAAGCACGAAGGGTTCGTGGCCGACTTTGTCCGCCGCAACCGGTCCAGACTGGAGAGCCTGCCGACCGCCCTGTTCTCGGTCAGCCTTGCCGCCCACGGCGATCCGGAGGATGCGGAAAAGTACGTTAAGGAGTTTGAGGACAGCACCGGCTGGCAGCCTGACAAAGTGGCCATGTTCGGCGGCGCTCTCCTTTATACCCAGTACGGATTCCTGAAGCGCATGATGATGAAGAAGATCGTAAGCAGCAAGGGCAGCGAGGACACCGATACCGGCCGCGACTACATCTACACCGAATGGGACGGGGTGCGGCGGTTCGCGGAGGCGTTCCTGGTCTACGTGGACAGGAACCCCGGGCCGTCGTCGTAACGGAGGTTCTCGTAGTCAGTGTCGTCGGCCTCGTCCAGCTGCGCGTCGAATTCCTCCAGCAGCCAGGGGTTGACCCGCGCCAGGATCTTCCGGACTTCATCCTCCTCCACGGCGGCGTAAAGAACGGGCCGGGCATCCCGGTACTTTGTGACGGGGGGCTTGTCCGGCCATTTCTCCGCCAGCGCCTGGACCCGCTCGGGCAGAGAGTTGTGCGCGTTGTCCGCAATCTTGACCAGGGCGGCGTCGTGGTCCTCGGCAATCTCACGGATGCCGGACTGGTAATCGTCCGGGTTGCTGTGCAGCCGGTTAGTGACGCGTTCGATGATGTCCACGGAGCGCTCCGGGACCCCCATGTCCAGCAGGGCCTGCCGGGTCATCGGCGTGTCCTCGGCAATGTCGTGAAGGTAGCCCGCAATCCGGATTTCGTCGTCGAAGTCCGCCAGGGCGTCGCCGACCGCGAGGACATGGTCCCGGTAGGGCCGCTTCAGCTTGTCCTTCTGCCGGTTGTGGGCCACCTCGGCCAGGACCTTGGCGGTCTCCACCGTGAACGTGGGCGTGCGGACCTGGTCCGGCATGTGCTCGTCTGACATATCCACAAGCTTAGCCAGCGGACAGGCGGTCCATTCCCGTCCACACCCAGGGTTTGCGCGGCAGCCGTGCGGGGTCAAGTGCCGGCAGGGCCTGGTCCAGCGTTCCGGTGGGCAGTCCCAGGGACTCCAGCAGCAGGTCCCGGACGTCTTGTGCGCCCACCCCGGCCTGGGCGAGGTCTTCCAAAGTGACTGCGCCGTCACGCTTTGCCAGCCTCACGCCGTCGCGGTTCACCACCAACGGAACGTGCACGTATTCCGGAACAGGAATATTGAGGAGCGAGGCGAGGTAGGCCTGCCGCGGCGTGGAGGGGAGCAGGTCGTCCCCGCGGACCACCTGGTCTATGCCCTGCGCGGCATCATCCACCACCACGGCAAGGTTGTAGGCAGTGACCCCGTCATTCCGGCGAAGCACGAAGTCATCCACCGCCCCCGTGAATGCGCCATGGAGGACATCCTGCACCGTGTATTCCCGCACGTCCGCCCGCAGCCGTATGGCGGCCGGACGGGTGGCTCGCTTGTACTCCAGTTCCGCGGGCTCCAGGTCGCGGCATGTGCCGGGATACGCTCCCAGCGGGGCGTGCGGGGCAGACGGCGCCTCCTGGATCTCCCGGCGGGAACAGAAACACTCGTACGTCAGGCGGGCCTTTCCGAGCCGGCTGATCGCGTCGGCGTAGAGGGCCCCGCGGTCCGTTTGCCGGACCACGTCGCCGTCCCAGGTGACGCCCACTGCCGCGAGGTCGCGCAGCTGCACCGCCTCCGCTCCTGCGCGGGCCCGGTCCAGGTCCTCCACCCGCAGCAGGAAGCGGCGTCCGGTGGAGCGGGCGAAAAGCCAGGCAAGGATTGCAGTCCGGAGGTTGCCTACATGCAGCTCACCGGAGGGGCTGGGGGCAAAACGGCCGGCGGAGGTCATGGATCAACCCTAGACGGAAGCACACAAGAGTCCCTCAGCTACCGATGAATCCGCAGAATGCGGACGTCGGTAGCTCAGGGGCTCTTGCCGTGTTTACAGAATGAGCGTGGTGTGAACAAGCGTCAATCAGCGGCGGCCTCCTTGCGGGAAGCGGTGTCCAGGTGCCGGGTGGTGTGCCGGGGAAACTGTAGCCTGCGTGGACCAGCGGTAGCTTTTGTCCTTGTTGCCACTATTCCAGCAGAGAACATACAGTTGGGGCAACCGGGTGAACTTTAATTGGTCAGTCTGATCAATCACCGGAGTTTGGAGCGACAGGAAATGATCAGATTGCAGGAACTGGACGCCACGGACCGGCGGATCCTGAATGCGCTGGACCAGGATCCCCGCGTCCCCATCATGGTGCTCGCGCAGCGCTTGGGCCTGGCCCGCGGGACCGTCCAAAGCCGGCTGGAGCGGATGACGGCGTCGGGAGCCCTCCGGCCCAACAGCAGCCGGGTAATTCCGGCAGCCCTTGGACGCGGGGTGGCTGCTGCGGTCAGCGCCGAGCTGGACCAGAGCCACCTGAACGAGGCCATCGCTGCCCTGCGTAAGATCCCAGAGGTCCTGGAATGCCATGCGCCGGCCGGCGATACTGACCTCCTCATCCGGGTAGTGGCCAAAAGCCCGGACGACCTCTACCGGGTGTCGGAGGAAATCCGGCTTTGCCCCGGCATCGTCCGCACGTCCACCAGCATGTTCCTCCGCGAGGTCATTCCGTACCGGACCACAGGGCTCCTGCAGGACCAGGCGGAGTAGCCGGCGGCACCAGGGGCAGCTCTCCCCATCGCCGCAGGAAGGATGCCCCGCTAGGCTGGCACGCGGGAGATCCAACAGCGGGGGACCAACAGGGGGACAACATGGCGGGGAACTTTTACGGCGGCGATGTGGCGCAGCTGCGGCAACTGGCCAAAGACCTTTCCGCCGGCGCCAACCGCCTCAACGCCTTGGGGCAGCAGCTCAGCAGCAGCGTTGGTTCCGGCCTCTGGAAAGGGCGCGACGGCGACAGGTTCCGGAGCGAGTGGACGTCATCGCACGCAAAGCTGCTCCGTTCTGCAACGGCAGGGCTGGAGTCGGCCGCCAAGGCAGTCCTGGCCAACGCGGATGAACAGGAGAAGGCCAGCACCACCGGATCGGGCGGCGGCGGTGGTGGTTCTGGAGCAGGCGGGCCTGGCGGCAGCGGTGCCGCCCAGGAACTGACAGACACACTGAACGGCATGACCCCCGCGGAGCGGCGCGCCTACCTGCAGAGCGACGAATTCCGCCGTTGGGCCGAGGCGAACCCCGATGCTGCCAAATCCGCCATGGATGCCGCCGCGGACTCGGGCCTGATCAGCAAGAACTCCAAGGGGTACCAGGACTTCCTTAATTCCTACTGGAACGGCCAGGCGATGCTGGAGATGGGCATTGATCCTGCCGACTGGGACACGTCAAAGGGTACGGAATACAACTGGGAGACCATCGCCAAGGTCTATGACTTCTACGGCCAGGCCTACCTTGCCAATCCGGACCTGCAGTGGGCAGGGATGGCCAACATGATCGGCCCATCCTTCGCCGGCGGATTCCGGGATATGGCCATGTTGCGGGACCTGGCCCAACAGATCACCGACAACCCGGCCTCCGACATACCCCTTCCCGTCCTGGACCAGCTGGAGCAGCTCGCAGGGATGACGGATGGTGAAATCCGGTTCTATGAGACCAGCATGCTGGACATGAACAAGGAAATTTTCCTGGACCAGGCCCGCCAGCACCAGGCGTACCTGAACGGCGGCCTCGATGAGATCAACCGCCTTCGCGACTCCGGCGCCATCGACCACGCCACCGCCAACGCCTGGGCTCAGATCGATTCGGGGGATCCCGGCCAGGTCCAGGAGGGCAACACGGCACTCCTGTACCGCGAGCAAAACGAAATCATCGCCGACGACTACGACACCATGCGCAGCCATACCGGCGGCGAAGCGGTGACCTATATGGTGACGCTTGCCGGTGAACCCTCCATCCCCGGCGCCAGGAGCTACCCTGAGGTGTTCCCGTACAGCTTCAGCGTGGAGAGCCCAGGCCCGGAGAACATCCCTTTCACCAGCTGGGACAACCCCGCGCAGTTCCGCACCGATTTCACCACCGGGTTTCCGGACGGCAACATCGCCGATGCGGACCAGCGCTGGAACCTCATCCGGCAGGACACCCTCCCCGCTTACCAACACCTCCTGGCCACCGACCCGGACCGCGCCGCTCAAATCATCGGCTCCGACTTCAACGGCCGCGTGGACCAGTACCGCCCCACCAACAACATTCCAGGCATCATGGACCGCTTCCTTGACGGGTTTGACGCGGAGGTCCACCAGTGAGTGCGCCACGCCGGGCCGCCGCACCCGGCGGAGGTGCCGCCGTCGTCATTGCCCTCCTCCCAATCCTTGTCCTGACCGGCTGCCAGGCCCCCACGCCGGCCCCCGCCGATCCGACTGCCGCCACTTCACCTTCTGCAGGGAGCACCATGAAAACCTCCTCTTTCTCAACCCTTGACGCCGCCGGCGTGGAAAACATCCGCGCCACCAGGACTGCCCGGCTGGATATGGGCTCGGGGCGCCTGGAGAAGGACGCCGTCCGCGTCACCAGGGACAGTTTCGGGCCCGAGATCAACACCCGCGACTCGGGCAGGATCAGCCTCAGCATCCTGGCACCCAACGGCGAAATCACCGCCGAAACAGACCGGATCCGTTTCAACACCACTGACACCCGCACGGACTTCAGCGAGGTCACCTACTTCCTCACGGCCAGCTCCGCGGAGGAGTACTTTGAGCTGATCAGGGACGGCGTCCAGCGGTACGGGATATCAGCGGAATCGGCTGAAGAGTGGATCAGCAGCACACAGGCCGACCCTGCGGCCAGGAGCGATTTCTCCATTACACCCGGAACAGACACCGGGCTGACGGTGAACTACGATCTTCGCTACGACGGCAGCAAGGACACGCAGGTGATCATCGTCCACATCCTGCCTGCAGCCTGACCGGCCGGATCCGGTTCCTAGACCGGCGGGCCCGCGTTGGACTTCAGGTTCTTCATCACCAGGGTGGAGGTCAGCCGTTCCACGCCTGGCAGGGACGTCAGCTCGGTGTCGTAGAAGCGCTGGTAGGCGGGCAGGTCCTCGGCGATCACCTTCAGCAGGTAGTCCGGTGAACCAAACAGCCGCTGCGCCTCGACGATGTTCGGGTTGTCCGCCACCCGGTTCTCGAAGATCTCCATGGTGGGCCGGTCCACCTGGCGGAGCGTGACGAACACGATTGCCTCGAACCCCAGGCCCACGGCGGCCGGGTCGACGTCCGCCTTGTACCCGCGGATCACCCCGGACTGCTCCAGATCGCGCAACCGCCGGTGGCACGGCGCCACCGTCAGGCCCACCTTCGCAGCGAGCGCGGTGGCAGTCATGCGGCCGTCCTCCTGGAGGTGCCGCAAGATGTTCCTGTCGATGTGGTCAATCACGCAATAAACATACAGGTTCTGCCGCGGGGCGGGCGAAAATCGGACAGCACTTTTGGCTGAATTCTCCCTATGGTTGCTCCTGAGAGTCCGTCGACAGGAGAAACCCCATGAATCCGCAGCTGTTCCTGGCCTTCCTGGTGGTGGCTGCAGCCCTGGCCTGCACGCCCGGAGTGGACTGGGCCTACACCATCGCGGCGGGCCTGCGGCAGCGCAGTTTCGTCCCGGCCGTTGCCGGGCTCTGCGGCGGCTATGTCCTGCATACTGTCCTGCTGGTGGCCGGGTTGGCCGCTGTGCTGGCCGGCATGCCCGGCGTCCTGGGCTGGATTACCCTGGCCGGTGCGGGTTATCTGCTGTGGCTCGGAGTGGGAACCCTTCGTTCCTGGCGCGGCGCCAGCTTCAGCGTGGACGCAGCCGGCGCCGCCGGAACCCAGCTGCGCACCTTCCTGCAGGGGATGGGCACCAGCGGGATCAACCCCAAGGGACTGCTCTTCTACGTGGCCCTCATACCGCAGTTCGTCAGTTCCGAGGCCGCCCTTCCCGTGCCGGTGCAGTCCGGGCTGCTGGGCATGACGTTCGTGGCGCTGGCGGGTCTGGTCTACACGGTGGTGGCCCTGCTCTCGCGCACCCTGCTGCAGAGCAGGCCTGGCGCCGCGCGGGCAGTAACCCTTGCCAGCGGCATCATCATGGTGGCACTGGGAGCCGTGCTGCTGGGCGAGCAACTGCTGCCGTTCGCAGCCAGCCACATCCAGTAGCCGGCCGGGCTCCTAGTCCCCGCTGAGTTCCTTCCAGTCCTGCTCCCAGATCCGCCGCATTTCTTCGTCCTTGCGAATGGGCGCCGGAGCCTCCAGCTCGCGCTGCAGTTCCGGGTCCTCGCGCCGTTTTCCCCAGTCACGGGGGTTCAGGGACCGCCGGCCCGATTCGAGCATGAGCAACGCCCGGTCCGTCAGGGCGTCGTTGCGGAGCGCAAGGTGTGTCTTGCGGCGGCGCAGGACTTCGGCGATCGCCTGGTGCGCAGCATCGAGGCGGCCTTCCCTCCGCAGGGCGCGGGTGCGGACCAGCAGCAGGGCGGCTGAGAGGTCGTCCGCGTTCAGCAGCCCCTCCGTCCAGTCGATGACGGTGCGGCTTCGTCCCAAAGTAAGGGCCAGGGAGCAGCGGGCCAGGGCCATGGGGAGCGACGGCGGCAGCCCGGTCAGCGCGTCGAGCGCGGCTTCGGTGCGGCCGGTCTCGCGCAGTGAATGGGACAGGGCAAGGAACACGGATTCTTCGCTGAACAGGACCGGGATCTCCACCCGCTCAGCCAGTTCAATCCGGGTGACGATCCCCGTGAGGTAGGTCGATGAGTAGCGGTTGGCTTCGTCGTCATTCCGGGTGGTGAGCCCGCGTTGCAGGAGCTCGGAAGCACGCAGGTAGCCGCCGTGCTTGTACACCAGGAGCCCGCCCATGAGGTAGCAGAGGCCGGCCCATCCGGGATAGGCGCGGGCAAGGGTAATCAGGCGCTCCGGTTCGCGGCTGGTGTAGACGGCTTCGTGGACCACCTTGGCGGGCTTGGGCAGCAGCCGCTTGAGCCGCGGCACCTCGCCGTCGATGGACAGCAGGGCAGCGTTGCGGCCGCCCAGGACACCGGTCAGCAGGCCACCCACTCCCCCCGCCAGGTCGTGGACCGGGGTGCGCAGCTGTGCCTGCCCGAAAGGGGTGAGGTCGCGGCTGTCCCAGTAGATCGGTGCGGTGTCCCCGGCGCTCATCTTTCCATGCTAACCGGCAAAGGTTCACGGCCCGGCGCGCCCAATCCGGCGGGCAATCTCGCCTGGGCCTTGTCCCCTGCGTCATTATCGGGAAAGGTTGTAAGCCCCCTTAGTAATGAGCCCGATGCAAGGAGAATGCCATGCAGATCGACAAGAACCAGATCCTTGAACTCCTCCGGTCGCAGGGAGACCAGGACAAAGCCTCGCAGGCGGAATCGGAGCTGCCGGACCAGGTGGACACCGAACAGCATGCAGGCCTGCTGTCCAGGCTCGGCATCAACCCGGCCGAGCTGCTTTCCAGGCTTCCCGGTGGGCTGGGAGACAAGCTTCCGGGCGGACTGGGCGACAAGCTCGGCGGTCTGGGGCTATAGCTTCAGCCGTTGGCGGCGGCGATCCATACGCCGATCACCCAGGTGCTGGCGGCAAGGCAGGCCAGCCCGAATTCTGCCAGCATTCCCAGCCCGGTGGCCTTCAGGGCAGCCCAGCTGGACCTTGCCGCCGTCGAAAAATTCCGTGTCCGGGTGAACTCGCTGACCAGCAGCCCGGCCGCGAAGCCAACGAAGAGGCCCACCACCGGGATGATGAACATCCCGGCCACGCCCGCCACGAGGGCCACCACGATGCTGCGGCTGGGAATGGCGTGCTGCTTGAGCTTCCTGCCCGTGAGGACGGCGCCCGCCGTCATCCCCGCCGCGACAAAGATCATGGCCACCGCGAACACCACCCACCCCGCCGTCCCGGCACCGCCCCAGATAGCCCACGCCAGAAGGCTTAGGCCGATGAGGACGCTGCCGGGCAGGACGGGAATGATGGTGCCGGCCACCCCCACCAGGATTGCCAGGCCGCACAGGATGGTCACTACGGTCTCGGCGCTCATGGACCCCAGTCTAGGGGCGGCCGTTAATGCCCGACGGCGGTGCCTCCTTTGGGAAAGGAGACACCGCCGTCGTGGTTTCTGCCGGAAGGCGCTACTCCGCTTCGACTGCCGCTGCCACGGCGGCGGTGACCGCGGGTGCCACCCGCGGGTCCAGCGGGCTGGGGACGATGTAGTCGGCCGACAGGTCTTCGGCGGCGAGCCCCGCGATGGCGCGCGCTGCTGCAAGCTTCATGGCGGGCGTGATCCGGCGGGCACCGGCGTCGAGGGCACCGCGGAAGATGCCGGGGAACGCCAGGACGTTGTTGATCTGGTTGGGGAAGTCGCTGCGGCCGGTGGCCACCACGGCGGCGTACTTGACGGCCACCTCGGGAAGGACTTCGGGGTCCGGGTTGGACAGGGCGAACACGATGGCGTCCTGGTTCATCGAGGCCAGGTGTGCCTCGTCCAGCTTGGAGGAGGAGACGCCGATGAAGACGTCGGCGCCGGCCAGCGCCTCAGCGGGTCCGCCGCTGACGCCACGGGGGTTGCTGCGGCCGGCAATGTCGGCCTTCTTGCTCGCCGGGTCCGCGGCAAGGTCCTTGCGGCTGCTGTTGATGACGCCGCGGGAGTCGAGCAGGACGACGTCGGTGATTCCGGCTGCGAGCAGGATTTCGGCGACGGCGATCCCCGCCGCACCGGCGCCGGACACCACTACCTTCAGGCCCTCGAGGCCCCGGCCGGTCACCTTGGCGGCATTGGTCAGCGCGGCAAGGGCCACGACGGCGGTCCCGTGCTGGTCGTCGTGCATCACCGGGCAGTCAAGGGCTTCGATCAGCTTTTCCTCAAGCTCAAAGCACCGCGGTGCCGAGATGTCCTCGAGGTTGACGGCGCCGAAGCTGGGGCGCAGGCGGACCAGCGTTTCAACGATTTCGTCGACGTCCGTGGTGTTGAGGACCAGGGGGATGGAGTCAAGGTCGCCGAAGGTCTTGAAGAGGGCGGACTTGCCTTCCATCACGGGAAGCGAGGCGCTGGCCCCGATGTTGCCCAGGCCCAGGACGGCAGTGCCGTCGCTGACCACCACTACCAGGCGTTCGGCCCAGGTCAGGGTGCGGGCCAGTTCAGGCTTCGCATGGATGGCCCGGCTGACCTCGGCCACTCCGGGGGTGTACGCGATGGACAGGTCCCGCTCGTTGGAGAGCGGAACAGTGCTGGTGACGGACAGCTTTCCGCCCTGGTGGGCACCGAAGATTTCGTCTTCGGTCAGGGCCGTGGCTGCGGAACTGTCGGTGGCTGTGAATGCGTCAATGGACACGTCGTTGTCTCCTGGTGCTCGCCGTGGGCGCACGGCACATGGGGCTGGAACCCGGCCGGGCCCAAGCGGGAAAGTAGTGCGGCAACCCAGGGGTGGCGGGTCTGAGGGAACGCCGGGGATGTTTCCGCCCTGCCGCTCCGGTGCCCCCATGGTAGGCAGCCCGGGAGGGCCGCTTTCGCCCTCCTTGACAAGAGTCAGCCGGGACAAAACGTTTAACCAGCCCTTTTAGTGGTCTACATCACGGCATTATGGCGTATTTAATACCTTTTTGGTCTAGACCAGTTACGCAGACTTGGCCACTGTGAAGCACGCTTCTGCCGCCGTCGACAGCCTTCCGCACGCCTTTTTCAGGTCCTCCTCGGCTTCGAAGAGGGACAACCGCCGGTTGCGCACGGACTGGACCAGACCAGTGACCGTCAGGAGGAGGACCCTCGCCCCCACGGCGTCACCGCAGGCAGCGGCGACGAGCTTTTCACTGAGCGCATCAATCTCACGAAGGAGTTCCGTGGTGTCCTTTTCCGGGTGGTACACGCCCCTGCTGAGGCATTGCTCCACAGCGGGTTGCATGACGCGCATGTGGAAGATCTCCATCAGCAGCCCGGACAGTGCGCGGCCGCGGAAGCGTGGGGACGAGCCCCTGGTCCCGGCCTGCAGCTCGTCCAGCTGCTGCCGATACAGTGCCAGCATCAGGTGTGTGGGGGACGGAAAGTAGCGGTAGAGGGTGCCCAGCGGGACGTCTGCTTTTTCTGCCACCTGGGAGAGTTCCACGGCATCAAGCCCCGTACGGGCGAACCCGGCGGCGGTGTCCAGGATCCGGGTGTAGCGGAGGCGCTGGCGTGGAGCGGAAGGCCGGGCGGCCATGGGCGGATGGTCTGAAAAAGTCTCGGGCATCAGCATTCCGGGGTTGTGTTTTAGAGACTGCGGCCAGGAGCGCCCCCACTTCCGTACCGCCCTGCAGCCCTGTTCAACTATACGGCACACCAGTGTGCCCTAATTAGTCAGCGGCCTTAGTTTTGGGGCACGGACCGGTCAGTCGACGCCCTTGATTTTCACCACGAAAACCGCGCCCAGCAGTCCGACGGCAGCGGCCGTAAGGAACAGCGTCCGGTAGCCGCCGCCGTAGGTCACTGCCAGCAGCGCCAGGGCCGGAGCAACCACCTGCGGCAGCGAATTGGCCACGTTAATGACGCCCATGTCCTTGCCCCGGCTCGCTGCGAACGGCAGGACCTGGGTCAGCAGCGCAAAGTCCACGGCCAGGTAGGCGCCGAACCCGATGCCCAGGACCGCGGCGCCGGCGAGCGCGCCAGGCCAGACCGGGAAGAACGCCATGATGGCGCCGGCCATGGCTATGGTGGCCGAGGAACCGATGACGAAGGGTTTCCGCCTGGCCATCCGGTCACTCCACGGTCCGGCCAGCACCGCAGTGATCATCACCATCACCGCGTAGATACCGGTCAGGACCAGCACCCCCGTGGCGGGATCTTCATGCCCGATGACGTCCCGCAGGAAGAAGAGCAGGTAGACGATGGTCAGCTGGTTTCCCACGTTGACCAGGAAGCGGGTGAGCCAGGCCCAGGCGAAGTCCGGGTAGCGCCGGGGGCTGATCCAAAAGCCCCGCAGGAAACGGCCCATCCGGAACCTGCCGGCTTCCTCCGCCGGCAACGCCGGATCATTCCGGTGGAACAGGTACGGCAGCACGGACAGCAGCAGGGCGCCCGCACACAACCAGTAGCCCACCAGGAAGTTCCCCGACACCACCGCGCCGAAGACAGCCCCCGCAAGGATGCCAAGGGTCTGGCCCATGGCCGCGAGGCCGCCCACTCCCCCGCGCTGGATGAGGGGCACCCGGTCCGGGACGGCCGCGGTGATGGCTGCATAGGCGGCGTTTGCGCCCAACTGCACCAGGCACCAGAAAAGGACCATCAGGGAAACCGCAGCGGAGAAGGACATGGCCAGCAATGCGGCCGTGGCCAGGACTGCCCCGGCCAGCACCCACGGGGAGCGCCTGCCGAACCGGGAGGTGGTCCGGTCCGAGAGGGCACCGAAGAGCGGGTTGGCCACCAGCGAAACCGCCGCGCCGCAGGCCGTGACCAGCGAGAGGATGGCTTCCTTGGACGGCGCATCAATACTGATGGCCTGCTGGCCAATGAACACATTGATGGGCCCGAAGAACGCCGCATTGATGCCCACGTTCACCAGCACCAGTCCGGTCACCCAGCGGGCGGTGACCTTCTGTACCGGCTCCGCGAGCGCCGCCGGGGCTTTCCCTGCCGGTGTGCCGTCCAGCGGCGCAGGCGTGTTGAACGGACTCATTGGCTTGGCTCCCCCTGGTGCGGCCGGCTGACGGTGGAATCAGACTATCGTGGGCGGTACCCTGCCCCGGGCACCCCGGGGCCAGGCCACCCCCGGCATCATGCTGCCGGGACCATGTAACTGAGAAACAAGGAGAACCAGATGGGCGCATCCACCCCGGCCGAAGGCACAGCGGTTAATACCGCGGACCTCTACGACGAGCGCGGCGACCAGCTGGCGTCCGTCTCCCTGCAGTTCCTGTCCCTCGGCGGCCGCTCGCACTTCAGCGGTCCGGTCCGGACCATCCGCTGCTTCCAGGACAACGCCCTGGTGAAGTCCACGCTCAGTTCACCCGGCAACGGGGCGGTACTGGTGGTGGACGGCGGGGGGTCGCTGGGCACGGCCCTGATGGGGGACATGATCGCCGAAAGCGCCGTGGCGAACGGCTGGGCCGGCGTCGTCATCAACGGCGCCGTCCGCGACCGGCTGGCCATCGCGGACCTGGACCTCGGCGTCAAGGCCCTGGGCAGCAACCCGAAGAAGAGCCAAAAGGCAGGCGCGGGTGAGGTTGACGTCGATGTGGTGATCGACGGCGTGACTTTCCGTCCAGGCGCCACCGTCTGGTGCGACCCTGACGGCATCCTCGTGGAGCCGTAGCAGGAAAACCGGCAGGGCGGGGAATAGAAACAACGAGTAAGATAGTTACTGAAAGCAACCATGGCTGCTTATATCCTTCCTTTTCCTTGGAGCACCCATGTCCAAAGCCACTGCCGCGCCCCGCGCCGGAGAAGTCCTGACGCAACGCCAGATCGTCACCGTCATGGTGGGCCTGATGCTGGGCATGTTCCTGGCATCCCTTGACCAGACCATCGTCTCCACCTCCATCTACACCATCGCCAATGACCTGGACGGGCTCTCCCTGCAGGCATGGGCCACCACGGCGTACCTGATCACCTCCACCGTCAGCACGCCGCTGTACGGCAAGCTGAGCGATATCTTTGGACGCCGCCCGCTCTACCTGACGGCCATCGTCGTCTTCCTGGTGGGCTCGCTGTACGCTGGCTCCGTTCACTCGATGACCGAACTCGCTGTCGCCCGCGGCATCCAGGGCCTGGGCGCCGGCGGGCTGCTGGCCCTGGCGCTGACCATCATCGGCGACATTGTCTCGCTCAAGGACCGCGCCAAATTCCAGGGCTACTTCATGTCCGTGTTCGGCATCTCCTCGGTGCTGGGCCCGGTGGTGGGCGGTGCATTCGCCGGTTCCTCGAACATCCTGGGCTTCGATGGCTGGCGCTGGGTCTTCTTCATCAACATCCCCATTGGCCTGGCCGCCCTGACGGTGGTGTTCCTGTTCCTGCACCTGCCGGCGAAGCACCTGAAGCAAAAGATCGACTACTGGGGCGCCGCCGCCATCACCGTGGCCATTGTTCCGCTCCTCCTGGTGGCTGAACAGGGCCGCACCTGGGGCTGGACCTCCGTGAACTCCTTCCTCTGCTACGGCCTGGGCGTGGTGGGCATTGCCTGGTTCCTGCTGGCTGAAAGGCGTGCCGGCGACTACGCCCTGATTCCCCTGCGGCTCTTCCATAACGTCACGTTCGGGCTGTCCTCGCTGCTGAACTTCATCATCGGCATCGGCATGTTCGGCGCCATCGCGATGCTCCCGATGTACCTCCAACTGGTCAAGGGACTCACCCCCACCGAGGCCGGCCTGATGATGATCACCTTCACCGTGGGCATCCTGTTCGGCTCCATTACGGCAGGCCGCACCATCTCGGCCTCCGGCACGTTCCGCATCTTCCCCATCATGGGCACCGGCATCCTGACCGCGGCCGCCCTGGTGATGGGCTTCTCCCTGGCAGTGGACACCGAACTCTGGGTTCCCGGCCTGATCGCCGTGTTCTTCGGCGTGGGCCTGGGCTTCTGCATGCAGCCGCTCACCCTGGCCATGCAGACCTCGGTGCCGCCGCGGGACATGGGCGTGGGCACCTCCTCCGCAGCCTTCTTCCGCTCCATGGGCGGCGCCGTGGGCACCGCCGTCTTCATCTCCATGCTCTTCAGCCTGGCTGCCGGCCGGATCGCCGACGGCATGAAGACCGCCGCCACCGATCCCGCCTACCTGGCCGTCCTCAAGGACCCTGCCGTCGCGTCGGACCCCGCCAACGCCAAGCTGTATGAATTCTTCAGGAACGGCGCCTCCAACGACTCCCTGAACGACACGAGCTGGCTGCACACCGCCAACAGCACGCTGACCAGGCCCATCACCGAGGGCTTCGCCACGTCCATCGACACCGTGATGCTGACGGCGGCGGCGCTCACCGGCCTGGCGTTCCTCATCAGCTTTGCCCTTCCCCGGAAGAAGCTGACCGACCAGAAGGCATCCCCGCAGGACAGGGACAGCATGGAGATTCCGGCGCACTAACCCGGAAGCGCATGGTTGGGACGACGACGGCGGCACGGCCCGCCGTCGTCGTCCTGCGTTTAAGGGGCAACAGGCGCCAAGTGGAACCTCGGGCGGTGACGTGCCACACTGTTTAGCGCGTGTGCGCCGGCCCCTCTGGCCGGTACCGCAGCCGACGACGTCCGCACCGCATCCATAAACCCCCAAACCCAGGGAGAACCATGCCCACTGCACAGGAGCAGACCACAACCGGGATACCGCGGCGGGTGATCTGGCTGGCGCTCGCGGGGGCGGTGGGCGGATTCCTCTTCGGCTTCGACTCATCAGTGGTCAACGGAGCCGTGGACGCTCTGAAGGAGGAGTTTGCGCTCTCCGAGGCCGTCACGGGCTTCGCTGTGGCCATCGCCCTGCTGGGCTGCGCAGCCGGCGCCTTCCTGGCCGGCAAGGTGGCAGACCGCTACGGCCGCATCCCGGCCATGAAGCTGGGCGCCCTGCTCTTCCTGGTCAGCGCCGTGGGCACCGGCTTTTGCTTCGGAGTGTGGGACCTGATCTTCTGGCGCCTGGTGGGCGGCCTGGGCATCGGGTTGGCCTCTGTCATCGCCCCTGCCTACATCTCCGAAATTTCGCCGCGGAAGGTGCGCGGACGCCTGGCGTCGCTGCAGCAGCTGGCCATCACCACGGGTATCTTCGCCGCGCTGCTGTCCGACGCGCTCCTGGCCACCAGTGCCGGCGGCGCGGACCAGGCCTTCTGGCTGGGCATTGAATCATGGCGCTGGATGTTCCTGGCCGCGGCCGTCCCGGCCGTCGTTTACGGCTGGGTTGCCTTCACCCTGCCCGAGTCCCCGCGGTTCCTGGTGTTCCAGGGCAAGGAGGACCAGGCCCGGAAGGTCTTCGAGTCCATCGCGCCCTCGGAGGATGCCGACCGCCACATCCGGGATATCCGCGAAGCCATCGAGGAAGACAAGCTGGCCGGCCAGAAGGGGTCCCTCCGCGGCAGGACGTTCGGCCTCCAGGCTGTGGTCTGGGTGGGCATCACGCTGTCGGTCCTGCAACAGTTCGTGGGCATCAACGTGATCTTCTACTACTCCACCACCCTATGGAAGGCCGTAGGGTTCCAGGAGAAGGACTCCCTGGCCATCTCGGTGGCAACCTCCATCACCAACATCCTGGTCACCCTGGTAGCCATCGCCCTGGTGGACCGGGTGGGCCGCCGGCCCATCCTGCTGGCCGGATCCGTGGGCATGGCCGTGTCCCTGGGCGCCATGGCCCTGGCCTTTTCCTCGGCAACGGGCAGCGGCGAGGACATCAGCCTGCCGGGCGCGTGGGGTCCCGTGGCCCTGGTGGCCGCGAACATCTTCGTGGTCAGCTTTGGCGCGTCCTGGGGGCCGCTGGTCTGGGTCCTCCTGGGCGAGATCTTCCCGTCCAGGATCCGTGCCCGGGCGCTGGGCCTTGCCGCTGCGGCGCAGTGGGTGGCCAACTTCGCGATCACCCTCAGCTTCCCGGTCATGGCCGCGGCTTCACTGCCGCTGACCTATGCCATGTACGCCCTGTTCGCTGCGGCGTCCTTCTTCTTCGTCATGTTCAAGGTCCCTGAGACCAACGGCATGTCCCTGGAGCAGGCGGAGACGCTGTTCGTGCCCAAGGGTTCAGCAAAGTAACGGCCCATCACTTTTGGCGGCTTCCCCCCGGGACGCCCCATCAGCTTTCGCAGGAAAACAACAAACCCTCCATCACATGGCGTGATGGAGGGTTTGCTGTTTTGCGGCTTCCTACACGACGTGCGGCTCGTGCGAGGACAGGTAGGCGCGGCCGCCGAATGCCACCAGGATGGCGATGGCCATGGCCACCGCCCCGGCAAAGAACGGAACCTGGGGGCCAAAGTGCTCACCGAGCTGTGCCGCCGCGAACGGGGCCAGGGCGCCGCCCATCCAGCGGACGAAGTTGTAGCCGGAGGAAGCCACCGGCCGCGGCGAATCAGAGACGCCCATGGCCAGTTCCGTATAAATGGTGTTGTTGATGCCCAGCAGCGCACCGGCAGCAATGACCAGGACGACGACGGCCGGCACCGAGTGCCCCGCCGCGAGTCCCAGCCCGGCCAGGTCCAGCATGAGGACGAACAGCGTACCGGTCAGTACCTTGACGGCGCCGAAGCGGCTCTGCAGGACCGGCGCAACGAAGACGGAGAAGACGGCCACGGCCACACCCCAGCCGAAGAAGACACCGCCGATGCCGTAGGCGTCCATGCCCAGGATGAACGGGGTGAAAGCCAGGATGGTGAAGAAGCCGTAGTTGTAGAACAAGCCGCTTGCCGCCGTCGTCCGCAGTCCCTTGTGGCCCAGCGCCAGCAGGGGGTCCCGCAAGCGAACCTTGCGCTCCGGCAGGGGCGTTTTGGGCAGGAGCGCGATCAGGGCAATGAAGGCGGCGGCCATCAGGACCGCGGCGCCGAAGAACGGTGCGCGCCACTGCCAGCCGCCCAGGAGGGCGCCCAGCAGCGGGCCGAGCGAGATGCCCAGGCCCAGGGCGGCTTCGTAGAGGATGATTGCGGTGCCGGCGCCGCCGCTGGCCACGCCCACGATCACGGCGAGCGCGGTGGCGACGAACAGGGCGTTGCCCAGCCCCCAGCCGGCCCGGAAGCCCACCAGTTCACTGACGCTGCCGGACAGCCCGGACAGCGAGGAGAAGACCACGATGACGGCCAGTCCGATCAGCAGCGTCCGCTTGCCGCCGATCCTGGAGGAGACAAACCCGGTGATCAGCATGGCCAGCGCGGTGACCAGGAAGTAGCTGGTGAAGAGCAGGGACACCTGGCTGGGGCTGGCGTCCAGGTTGGTGGCGATGGCCGGGAGGATGGGGTCCACCAGCCCGATGCCCATGAAAGCGAACACTGCGGCGAGGGCGGTGGCCCATACCGCCTTTGGCTGCTTGAGGAACGAGGCCTTTTCGGCCTTCAAGGTTGTTTCTGGTGCTTGCAGGGTTTCTGCGAGCTGGCCGTCCATGGAGGGTTCTCCTAAGTTCGTGGCTGGTTCAGTTCAGTTCTGGAGGGAGGCGTTGATTTTGTCGATGACCGGCAGGGCCGCAGCCAGGGCTTTGCGGTCCTGGTCGGTGAGCGTGCCAAGGATCCCGGCCATCACCTGGTTGCGGCGCCGGTTCGCGGAGTCGACGGCGGCGCGGCCTTCGTCAGTCAGGATCACCCGGACAGCGCGGGAGTCCGCCGGGTCCGGCTCGCGGCGGGCCAGACCCGCGCGCTCGAGTTTGATGATCTGTTCCGTGGCACTGGGCACGCGGACTCCGAGGTTCCGGGCAATCTCACCGACGCGCTGGCCCTCGCCCAGCATCATCTTGAGGGTGCTGAGCTGGGACGCACTGAGTTCGCCGTCCGCGTCGAGGCGGCGGACCAGGTACACGCTGTGGCGCAGGGCTTCGCGGAAGCCGCTGGCAAGTTCCTGCAGTTGGGAGTCGTCGTCATTCATTGTTAGGTAGCCTAACATTTAGGGTACCTAACATGCAAGGGGTTAGAGCGCCAGTTTCATGCCCACGTGGCTGGCGTCAAAGCCCAGCTGCTCATAGAACCGATGGGCCGCGGTGCGGCTCTTGTGGGTAGTCAGCTGCATCAGGCGGGTGCTGACAGTTCGCACACCAGCAGCAGGTGGGACGGATCGGCCTCGATCGCCGCGAAGGCGCGCTCGTAGGGCTCCATGTCCATGGCTGCTTCGCGGCCGGCGCCCAGGGCATCGTCCGCCAGCAGGCGCACCATGGCGGGCAGGTCGGCGTGGTTGGCATGGCGGAGCCGGAAAGTCCCGCCGTGGACGTCGGCGGTGAGCAAGGCGGCGGCATCCGTATTCTGGTTCACCCGCCCAGCCTTGCACAGGATCTGCGCGGGGGTTGGGGAAAAACGCGTCAAAGGTGAGGGGGCGTTGGCTGAGGCGCAGCAAAAAGGACGCCGCCGGCACCCCGCCACTGGAATGCAAGTGGTGGGTGCCGGCGTCGTTGTGCAGGCGCGGATCAGGTGATGCTTTGGGCGGGGGTGTCGGCCATTTCCGCCTGCCGCTCCTCCACAAGGGTGGCAACGGCGGCGAACAGCGGGTGGCCAGGCGCCAGCCCTGTGATCCTTTCGGTGGCATCGGCGGGGCTGGTCGATGCCAGGATGCCGGCAAGCTCGGTGGCCTCGGCATCAGCGGGGTCATTGAACCGGAGGGCTGCCGCGATGGCACCGAGCAGGGCTTCCGGCACCATGCCGCGTTCTGCCAGTTCGGCGGCCGGGCCGATGAAGCGCTCGTTCCGGCTCAGCTTCCGCAGCGGAGCCCGCCCTACGCGGTTGACGGTGTCCGGCAGGTACGGGTTGGAGAACCTGACCAGGATCTTCTGGACATAGGCTTCCTGATCGTCGTTGCTGAACCCGTGCTTGGCCACCAGGAGCTGCTTGGTTTCCTCCAGCACGGCCCGGACGTCCTCGGCCACGTCCTGGTCCGCCATGGCGTCGGAGATCTTCTCCAGGCCCGCCTCGAACCCGAAGTAGGCCGCCGACGCGTGGCCGGTGTTCACCGTGAACAGCTTCCGCTCGATGTAGGGCGAGAGGTCATCCACGAACGTGGCGCCGGGGATCGCGGGAGCTGCGTCACCGAAGGCAGTGCGGTCGATGACCCATTCGTAAAAGGTCTCCACGGTGACGTCCAGGCCCTGCCCGGCTTCCTGGTTGGGCACGATCCGGTCTACCGCCGTGTTGGCGAACACCGCCTTGCCGTCCAGGGCTGCGGCGGTGGCTCCGGGCTGGGCCGCCACCTCCTTGGCCAGGATGTCCGTGGCATTGATCGCGTTCTCGCAGGCCATCACCTGCAGGGGCGCCCGGCCGGGTTCCCTGGCAACGATGCCCTTGGCGATCACAGGGGCCACGAACTTCAGGATGTGCGGACCCACCGCGGTGGTGACGATGTCCGCCGCGGCGATCTCGGAGACCAGTTCCGCTTCCTGGGCGTTGGAGTTCAGCGCCCGGAAGTTGTCCACGGTCCGCACGGCGGGGTTCTCCCCCACCTCGTGCACGGCATAGCTGTCCGCTTCCTTGAGCCGGTTGATCAGGTCCTCGGCCACGTCCGCGAACACCACTTCGTAGCCGGCGTCATGCAGGAGCAGCCCCACAAATCCGCGGCCGATGTTGCCGGCCCCAAAATGTACTGCCTTCACTATGCGTTGACCTTCCCGAAGAGTTCCAGGACTTCATCCTCGGACGTGGCGGCCTCCAGCCGGGCAACCTGTTCCTTGTTCGTGAAGACCTTGGCGATGGAGGACAGGATGTGCAGGTGCTCGTTGTTGATGCCGGCAACGCCCACCACGAACTTGACCTGCTTGCCGTTCCAGTCAATGCCGTCCGGGTAGCGGATCACGGACACGGCCGACTTGCGGATGTGGTCCTTGGCGGCGTTGGTGCCGTGCGGGATGGCCAGGAAGCTGCCCATGTAGGTGGACACGGATTCTTCCCGCTCGTGCATGGCGGCGATGTAGCCCTCATCCACAGCTCCGCGGGCCAGCAGCAGCCGGCCGGCTTCGTCAATTGCGGCGTCACGGGTGGTGGCCGAACCGCGCATGACCACGCTCTCGCGGGCCAGGATGTCGGAGCTTCCGTTCGCGGAGGCTGCGGCGGCACCTGCTCCGGCAGGGGCTGCGTCCACCGGGGCATCGGCGGCGTGGGCGCCATGGGTGGTGCCGGCGTCGGACGTTCCACCCTCGGTGTTGCTCTCGCGGACCAGGTCCACGATCTCCTCATAGCGCGGGCTGCTCATGAAGTTGTCCACGGAGTAGTGGACGGCGCTGGAGGTGGCGGGCTTGGCCCGTTCGGTCAGGTCCTGGTGGGTGACCACGACGTCGTACGTGTCGCTCAGGTTCGCGATGGAGGCGTTGGTGACCTTGACGTCCGGGAAGCCGGCCGCCTTGATCTTGTTCCGCAGCACTGAGGCGCCCATGGCGCTGGAGCCCATGCCGGCGTCGCAGGCGAACACGATGTTGCGGACGGGGCCGGCCAGGACGCCCACTCCGCCGCGGCCTGAGGCGGCACCGGCGGAAGCCCCTGCACCGGTGAGGGTGGAGGACACTGAGCTCTTCTTGCCCTTCATGGCCTCCATGCGGGCGGTGGCGTCGCCCAGGTCGGCTTCGTCGCTGTGCTTGGTGGTCTTCATGATCACGGAGGCCACCAGGAAGGATGCCGTGGTGGCGAGCAGCACCGACAGGATCACGCCGAGGTAGCTGTCCCGGGACGTCTGGGCCAGCACCGCGAGGATGGATCCCGGGGCGGCAGGGGCAACGAGGCCTGCGCCGGTGACGGCCAGGGTGGCGATGCCGGTCATGCCGCCGGCGATGGCCGCCAGGATCAGCAGCGGGCGCATCAGCACGTACGGGAAGTAGATTTCGTGGATGCCGCCCAGGAAGTGGATGATCGCAGCACCGGGGGCCGATGCCTTGGCGGCGCCGCGGCCGAAGAACATGTAGGCAAGCAGGATGCCCAGGCCGGGGCCCGGGTTGGCCTCAAGCAGGAACAGGATGGACTTGCCCTGGTCCAGCGACTGCTGGACGCCCAGCGGCGTGAGCACACCGTGGTTGATGGCGTTGTTGAGGAACAGCACCTTGGCAGGTTCGATGAAGATGCTGGTCAGCGGCAGGAGGCCGTTGTTGACCAGGAACTGCACCACGTTTCCGGCTGCGGTGCTGAAGGCGGTCACCAGCGGTGAAATTCCGAAGAAGCCGAGCATGGCGAGCAACGCGCCCCAAATGCCGGCGGAGAAGTTGTTGACCAGCATCTCGAAGCCGGGGCGGATCTTGCCGTCCCAGAGCATGTCGATCTTCTTCATGGTCCAGCCGCCCAGCGGGCCCATGATCATGGCGCCGATGAACATGGGGATGCCGGCACCGACGATCACGCCCATGGTGCCGATGGCTCCCACCACGCCGCCGCGGACGTCATAGACGTTCTTGCCGCCGGTGTAGCCGATCAGCAGCGGCAGGAGGTACTTGATCATGGGGTCAACGAGGCCCAGGTTCTTCACGCCCGCGGCGTTGGTGCCGAAGCCGCCAAGCTCCGGAACCGGCAACCAGCCCTTCTCAATGAAGAGAGCGGTAATGAGGCCCCAGGCGATAAACGCCCCGATGTTGGGCATGATCATCCCGGACAGGAATGTCCCGAACTTCTGGACGTGCACGCGCGCGCTGGTGCGGGGTTTTGCAACTGTCTCTGTTGCCATGTGATTTCCTAACCTCATTCCTGCTGCTCCGCAGGAGTGGTCCGATGATTACGACGACGTACTGCTGGGTACTACGGGGTTGCGGGGCTAACCGGCGGGGCTGGTGGAGATCCGGTGCAGCCATTCGAGGAAGAGCTTAAGTTCCGAGCTGGAAAGCTGGTCAGAGTGCGAAGCCTGAAGTGCGGCGTTCAGGGCGATCGCTGCCACCACCACCGAGGACTTTCCGGTGCCGCCCGGGGCCGGGCCGCTGGCGGGCTCGGCGGACACCGCGAAGATCATGGCGTCCCGGGTCATGGTGGACAGTTCAAGGTTGCGTTCGGAAGCGGGTTCCGCAATCAGCATCAGCGTCACGCCCACATTGGCCGCCAGGATGGACCTGGCTGCCTCCCTGGGCTGGACGTTCAGCTGGCCCGCCGCCGCTGCCTTGTTCAGCATCTCCTCCATGAGCGCCTCGGCGTCTGCCACGATGGCAGGCCGGCTCTCCGGACGGATGTTGCCGAACATCACCAGGTACAGCTCAGGCTGGTTCAGTCCGAACTGGACATGGTTGTCCCACATTCTCCGGATGTCCTCGAGCGGCTGTCCGGAGGGGGCGAAATCCCTTTCGCCCGCGACATATTCTTCAAACCCTGCGGCGACGACGGCGTCGAACAGACCTTCCTTGTCACCGAAGTGGTGGTACAGGGTGGGCGCCGAAACCCCCGCCAGCTGGGTGATCTGGCGGGTGGACACCGGAGCTCCCGCGGATTTTGCCAGCAGTTCCGCGGCAGCACGGAGCAGCCGCATTTTGGGGGGAAGCTGGCCATCCAAACTCATAACCGCTACCCTAGCACCTATAGCGTTGCTATATGAACTGAATCACATACAATTTTTTCAGGCACGTTTCCCGCCCTGGACGTAGCAGTCCCCGGGTGGACCCGGCACGGCGCCGGAGAACTTGGCGGGCCTGTCTACCGGCAGAGAATGAGGACCTTCAGTGCAGAACTTCCCAGGAGTAGGCGTCAGCCCAGGCCGCGTCATCGGCACCGTCCGGCAGATGCCCAAACCGATCAGTGAGCCTCCCGCCGGTGAACAGCTGGCCCCGGGCACCACTGCCGAGGAAGCCACAGCAGCACTGAAGGCAGCCGCCCAGGCGGTGCACGACGAGCTGAAGGACCGTGCTGCCCACGCCACCGGCGATGGCAAGGCCGTCCTGGAGGCCACCGCGCTGATGGCCAAGGACACCATGCTGATCAAGGGGGCAGCCAAACTGGTGGCCCGGGGCACCTCCGCCGAACGCGCCATCTGGGAATCAGGTTCCTCCGTATCCGAGATGCTGCACAACCTGGGCGGCTACATGGCTGAACGCGCCACCGATGTCCTTGACGTGCGCGCCCGGATCGTGGCCGAACTCCGGGGGGTACCAGCGCCCGGCATCCCCGCCTCCAACACCCCGTTCGTGCTGGTGGCAGAGGACCTGGCCCCCGCGGACACCGCCACCCTTGACCCCAACAAGGTCCTGGCGCTGGTGACCGCCGGCGGCGGTCCCCAGTCGCACACGGCCATCATCGCCCGCTCCCTCGGACTGCCCGCAGTGGTCGCCGCCGTGGGCGTGGACGAACTCCCGGACGGCACCGAGGTGTACGTGGACGGCGCGGCCGGCCTCATCACCTCCGCGCCCGACGAATCCCTGCGGGCAACAGCGGAAGCATGGGCCGCCACGGCATCGTTGCTGGCAGAGTTCACGGGCACGGGCACGACGGCGGACGGCCACGAGGTGCCGCTGCTTGCCAACGTGGGCGGCGGCAAGGACGCCGAAGCGGCCGCCAAGCTGGGAGCCCAGGGCGTGGGCCTCTTCCGCACCGAGTTCTGCTTCCTTGAACGCGATACCGAGCCCAGCGTCGAAGAGCAGGCCGCTGCCTACAAGAGCGTCTTTGATGCCTTCCCCGGCAAGAAGGTGGTCCTGCGCACCCTGGATGCCGGCGCGGATAAGCCGCTGCCGTTCCTTACGGACTCCACCGAGCCCAACCCGGCCCTCGGCGTCCGAGGCTACCGCACCGACTTCACCACGCCCGGCGTCCTGGACCGGCAGCTGGAAGCCATCGCCCTGGCGCAGCAGCAGTCCCAGGCCGATGTCTGGGTCATGGCCCCGATGATCTCCACGGCGGAAGAAGCGGCCCGGTTCGCTTCCATGTGCGCCGATGCCGGTATCAAAACCCCCGGCGTGATGGTGGAGGTCCCGTCGGCAGCCCTGACCGCAGAGTCCATCCTCCGCGAGGTCGGCTTCGCCAGCCTTGGCACCAACGACCTCACCCAGTACGCCATGGCCGCAGACCGCCAGCTTGGCCCGCTGGCCAACCTGAACACCCCATGGCAGCCTGCCGTCCTGCGCCTCGTCGGCCTCACGGTTGAAGGATCCCGCGCGGAGGGCCACAACAAGCCCGTGGGGGTCTGCGGCGAGGCTGCCGCCGATCCCGCCCTCGCCGTCGTCCTTACCGGCCTTGGCGTCAGCACCCTGTCCATGACGGCACGCTCCCTCGCTGCGGTGGCAGCAGTCCTGAAGACGGTGACCCTGTCCGAAGCCCAGGACCTGGCCAAGCTTGCCCTGTCCGCGCCGAGCGCCACCGAGGCGCGGGCCTGGGTCCGGGAAAAGCTGCCGGTACTGGAGGAGCTGGGACTCTGACGCGTCCGCGGCCAGGCCGGCCGCGGCCGGGATAGGCTACGTCCATGGCACTGATAGCCCCCCGCGTCACGGCCGGCCTGCCTGCCGGCGACGCCCGCAGCCTTGCGCGCGCCCTGGCGGACAGCAATGACATCACCGTCTTCGTGGACGGCACGGTCCACCGCCTGCCCGGACAGGCCCGGGACGCCGTCGTGGATCTTCTTGCCCGGCTCAGCCGGGGCGAAACGGTGACCGTGAGCAGCGTGGAGGACATGCTGACCACGTCCCAGGCGGCCGAGCTTGCGGGCATCTCGCACACCTACCTGCGGAACATGACGGACCGCGGTGAGATCCCGGTGGAGTACCGCGGCTCGCACCGGCGGATCCGGACAGCTGACATCATGGCCTGGCTCGAGGCCCAGAAACTCGCAGAACAAAAACGCCGGCATGACAAGACCGCCGGGGCCGACGCCGCCGGCACGGGCGAGTAGTGCGCATCGCCTTGCCCCGGGCCCGGAAGGAGCCGCTGAGGTCAGCCGACGTGGAAGCCGACGGGCTCCAGGGCCGCATCCTCTGGGCTGACGGTACTCCTGCGCCGGGAATGGAGAGCGCCGGCAGCCAAGCCGCGCCCGCCTACATCCTTATCCACGGCATCGGAGTTTCCCACCGCTACCTGCGGCGCCTGCACGACGAGCTCGCCGCCGTTGCCCCCACCTATTCGCTGGACCTGCCGGGTTTTGCCGGCACCCCCAAGCCCGGGCGGCAGCTGTCCGTGGAGGACTACGGCGCGTTCATCGCGCAGGCATTGAAGGCCTGCGGCATTGGCCCGTATGTCCTGGTGGGACATTCGATGGGGGTCCAGTTCGCCATCGAAGCCGCGCTCTACGCCCCGGAGCAGGCGCGCCGGCTGGTGCTGATGGGTCCCGTGGTGGACTCGGAGCACCGCAGCGTCCGGCGGCAGGGCCTGGCGCTGTTCCTGGACTCGCTCCTGAGGGAAAGCGCCTCCTCCAACTGGCTGGTCTTTTCGGACTATTTCCGCTGCGGCCCGCGCTGGTACTTCACCGAGCTGCCCGTCATGATGGCCTACCCCACCGAACTGCGGCTGGCGGGCATCAACGTGCCCGTGCTGGTCCTGCGGGGTGATCACGACCCCGTGGCGGGCGCAGACTGGTCGCTCCGGCTCTCCCAGGTTGTGCAGCAGGGAAGCCTCATTGAGATTGGCCGGGCAGGACACGTGGCCCAGCACCTGCGGCCCCGGCAGGTTGCGGACGCCATCAGGTCTTTCGCCGAAGCTTCCGCCTAGCGCCGGATTCCAGGCCTCAAATCCTGGGCCTCCCCGCCCAGCGCCGCATCTTGAGGGCGGCGTGCAGTTCCAGACGCAGCATGCCCTTCAGCGGGTCCACCCCCAGCAGCTGCCGGATCCGGCCCAGCCTGTTGTAGATGCTGCTCCGGTGCAGGTGGAGCCTGCGGGCCACGTCCTGCACTGAGCCGTCGTTGTCATACAGGAGTTCAAGGACCGGGATGAGTTCGTCGTTGCGGTCGTGGTCCTCAAGCATGCGGAAGTAGACCGAACCGGAGTCCGCCCAGGCTCCCACACCTCCCCCGGCCGACGCGAGAAGCTGGTAGACGCCCGTTGCCCGGCAGTCCACCAGTTCGCCCAACTGCGGGTCCACCGCCGCTGCCTGCGCCGCCACCCGCGACTGCCGGTATGCCTCCGACAGCTGGCGGGTCTTCGAGAAGCCCTCGCTGATGCCCAGGATGATCCGGTGGACCGGGCGGCCGGACCGCTTGGCAAGCTCCAGCTGGTAGTGGACCAGGACCTGCGCGTGGTTGGCCCGGCCGGTCGACTCGCGGAACAGCACCACGGAATGCGTCTCCGTTCCGGCGCTGAAAAGGGCGGCGTCCACGCCAACGGTTGCCTGCAGCGCCGTGGAGCGGTGGATCAGGGTGGACGCGATGGGGTCCGGTCCGCTGGCCCAGCCGTCCGCATCGAGCACCGTAACCATCTGCCACGGACCCCGGCCCTGGACTTCCTTCCAGCCGGCCACGGCGGCCACGGCGTTCGGTTCCCCTGCACAGGCGGCGAGGAACTCCCGCTCCCGGCCCCGCCGGAATTCAGATTCGGCCGTATTTGAGTCGAGCAGGAGGCCGGACAGCAGCTCAAGCTCGTGGTTCACGCCCGGCAGCTGGGTGAGGATCACCGTCGGGTTTTCCTCCACGGAGTCCTGCTGCACCCAGAGGTAGCCCACGCGGAATCCCCGCACCATGAGCGGAACGCAGACCCGGCCCAGCATGCCCAGGTCCGGGTTGGCGGGAACCACAACGGGCCGCACGGCGGTGGCGATGCCGTGGGAGAGCTGCCAGGCGCTCACGTCCGCCGGGACCTTCTTGCTGAGGAGGAAGTTCACCCGCACCCGGTCCGCGTGGGATTGGTTGGAGCTGTAGGCGAGCAGCAGGCCGTCCAGGTCCTCGAGGGAAAGGCCGCGTCCCAGCTTCTGTGCCACCTGTTCCACGAGCTGTTCCACACCCTGCTGCTGCATGGGCCCACACTACTGCTCCGGAAGCCCGGTGCACGAACGGACACGAGGCGACACCTGACGCTTCGCGTCTCGACAGATGTCTAGCCGGCGGCGGCAAGAACCGCGGAATTCCGAGGTTCTTGCACAGGGCTCCGGGCTCCCTCGTGTCATGTGGCTCACAGCCGGATTTATCGTTGAAACACGAAATCCTTCCGTTTTACGGCCCACCGGCCCCACACCCTGGAGCAGACGATGATCATCGGCGTCCCCAAAGAAATCAAGAACAACGAGTTCCGCGTGGCCATCACCGCGGCCGGCGTCCACGAGTTCCTTACTCACGGGCACACCGTCCTGGTGGAGCGCGGGGCCGGCCTGGGCTCGGGTATTACCGACGAGGAATACTCGATCGCCGGCGCCGAAATCGTCAACGAGGCCGATGACGTCTGGGCCCGCGCGGACATGGTCATGAAGGTCAAGGAACCCATCAAGGCCGAGTACCACCGCTTCCGCAAGGGCCTGATCCTCTTCACCTACCTGCACCTGGCCGCCGAGCCGGAACTGACCAGGGAGCTCATCAACTCCGGCGTCACCGCCATCGCCTACGAAACCGTGCAGGAGGGCCGGTCGCTGCCGCTGCTCGCCCCGATGTCCGAGGTTGCAGGCCGCCTGTCCGTCCAGGTGGGTGCCACCTCCCTGATGGCTCCGGCCGGCGGCAAGGGTGTCCTGCTGGGCGGCGTGCCCGGCGTGCGCCCCGCCAAGGTGGTTGTCCTTGGCGCCGGTGTTGCCGGCACCAACGCCGCAGCCATGGCCCTTGGCCTGGGTGCCGACGTCACCATCCTGGACATCAACATCAACCGCCTGCGCGAACTGGACGCCCAGTACCAGGGGCGGCTGAAGACGGTCGCTTCGAACAAGTACGAGATCGAAAAGTCCGTGGTGGATGCAGACCTGGTCATCGGTTCCGTCCTGATCCCGGGCGCCAAGGCCCCCAAGCTGGTCACCAACGACCTCGTGGCCCGGATGAAGCCCGGCTCGGTCCTGGTGGACATCGCCGTGGACCAGGGCGGCTGCTTCGAGGACACGCACCCCACCACGCACCAGGAACCCACGTACAAGGTGCACAACACCATCTTCTACTGCGTGGCCAACATGCCCGGCGCCGTGCCCAACACCTCCACCTACGCGCTGACCAACGTCACCCTGCGCTACGCGGTGTCCCTCGCCAACCTGGGCGTCAAGGCAGCCTTCGACCGCGACCCTGCCCTCGCCGCCGGCCTGAACATCGCCGCCGGCCACGTGGCACACCACTCCGTGTCCGAGGCCCACGACCTGCCCCTCGTTGCCGACTGGCACGAACTGGTTTCCGCCTAGTCCACTCCATCGATTGCTCGGTACTTGTCCTTTTGAACGCTCAGAACGACAAGTACGGAGCAATCGATGCGTCTTTTAATCGAGTTCCCGGGCGGCCTCGATGATTTTGAGGACCTCGACGGCGTCTTCCGGGTTTACTGGGAGCGGCCGGGGTGATGCCGTTCCGCCGTCGAGAATCTTCTCCGCAAGGAGCCGGTAGAACTCCGGGTAGGCGCCGCGTTCGGTGGGGAGGCGGTCCAGGTGGCCGTCGCGGCCCAGGAGGCCTGCCCATTCCGGCGCCTCCTGGCCGTAGGCGGAGTCCAGGGGACTGCCGCCGGCTGCGATGTAGGGCTCCTGCGGATCCACGCCGTTCTTGGTGAAGCCGCCGATTGAGCCCAGCACCCGGAAGCGGGGGCCCTGCTGCGCGCACAGCATGTTCATGGTCAGGTGGCTGGTCACATCGGAATCATGCCGGAGGACCAGGAAGACGTCGTCGTCCGCCCGCTCGTCGGACCGCCGGGCTTTCAGCTCCGCGTGCATGACGGTGGCCCGGCCAAACAACTGCAGCGCCTGGTCGATCAGGTGGCTGCCGAGATCGAACAGTGCCCCTCCCCCGTCGGCGGCCGTGGCCCGCGCCTTCCAGGCTTTGGCGATCGCCGGGGACCAGCGCTCGAAGCGGGACTCGAACCGGGTCACGTTTCCAAGGGCCTGGGCGGCCAGGAGCTTCCGCAAGGTGAGGAAGTCGCCGTCCCACCGGCGGTTGTGGAACACCGTGAGCACCCGGCCCCGCTGCCGCGCCAGCTCGATCAGTTCCTGCCCCTGGCCGCTGGTGACCGCGAAGGGCTTGTCCACCACCACGTCCAGCCCCGCTTCCAGCGCCGCCCTTGCCAGCGGATAGTGCGTCGCGGGCGGCGTCGCCAGGACCACCAGGTCGAGGTCGGCTGCCCGCCCCAGGACGGCATCGGCGTCGCGCACCACTGCCGCGCCCGGAAGCCGGGATGCGGCAGCCGCGCTCCGGCCGGCGTCGGAGGTGGCGACGCAGTCCAGCGAATAATCGCTGTTGGCCGCCAGTAACGGCACGTGGAACACGCTGCCGGCAAGCCCGTAGCCGACGACGGCGGTACGGATGGTGCGGGGGTTGCCTTCAGTTGCGGTCATGAAGGCTACGCTACCCCCGGGCCCGGCACCGTTGGACAGGAACCGTTAAACGCCGAAGCCGGCACCCTTGGTCACCAGGGATGCCGGCTTCGGTTAAGCGGCTACAACCGGAGGGGTTACTTCTTTTCCCAGCCGATGGTGGTCCAGTCCGGAACCTGCGAGTTGCTCTGGAACAGGGACGGGCCGTAGTTCGCCAGGCCGGTGCGGACGAAGGAGATCTGCGGGCCGTTCATGACCACGCCCATGGAGAAGTACTTCGCCATGTGCTCCTTCTCCACGTCCATTGCGGCCTTGTTGCGGGCTGCGTTGTCCTCGATGGAGGCAAGGTCCGCGATCTTCTTGTCCAGCTCCGCGTCGCCCAGCTTGTTCTCGTTGGTCTTGGAGTCGTAGTACTGCTTGACGGCGTCGGTGGCGTCCGCGCCCACCGTGTAGCCGGAGACGCTCATGTCGAACTCGCGGGAACCGAGAACCTTGCCGAAGTCGGCGGAGGCGCGCTGGTCGATGCCCACGTCCATGCCGCCTGCCTGGAGCTGCTTCTGCAGGGTCTGGGTGAAGGCGAGGGTGGTGGGATCGTCCCCGAAGTTGCTGATCTTGAAGGCCGCGGGCTTGCCGTCCTTCTCCATGATGCCGTTCGCGTTTGCCGTGTAGCCGGCGTCGGTGAGGACCTTCTTGGCGGCGTCCGGGCCGGTTTCCTTGACCGGGTAGTTGTCCTGGTAGTACTCGGAGAAGGGCAGCAGCATCATGGAACCGGAGCTGGGCTCTTCCCAGTTCAGGCCGTTGAAGCGCACCTTGCGCAGGGCTTCACGGTCCACGGCGGCGAAGATGGCCTTGCGGACGTTGACGTCGGTGATGCGCTGGGCGTTCAGGTTCATGCCGCCTGCGAAGAGACGCTGGCCGCGGCGGACTTCTGAATTCTTGGTGCCGTCGAGCTGCTTGTAGAGGGAGATGGTGTTGGCGGACATGGCGTCGATCTCGCCGTTCTTGAAGGCCGCGATCTGCGCGCTGGTTTCAAGCTGGCGGAAGGTCACGTTGGCCAGTACCGGCTTGGTGCCCCACCACTTGTCGTTGGGCACCAGGGTGACCGTCTTGGCGGCGGTGTCGTACTGGTCGAGCTTGAAGGGGCCTGCCATCCACTCGGGGTGCATGTTGCCGTTGAAGCCCTCGTTGAAGACCTCCGGGGTGTTGACGGCAGGGTGGATGAGACCGAAGAAGAGCGAATCCACGGGGAACACCGGGCGGCTCGTCTTGACGATGACTTCCTTGTCGCTGCTGCCTGCCTCGACGGAGTCAACGAATTCGTAGGCGCCCGAGCTGACGATGTCGTAGCCTGCGTCCGGGCTCTTGAGGATGTTCCAGGTGTTCTTGAAGGCCTTCACGTCGATGGGCGTGCCGTCGTTGTACGTTGCCTTGGGGTTCACCTTGATGGTGATGGTCTGCTTGCCGTCCTTGACCTCGCTGTCCACCGACTCACAGAAATCGGTGTTGGGCGTGACCTTGCCCTTGAAGTCCACTTTCCAGCACCCGCCGACACCGCCGCTGTTCATGGCGACCGGGTTCATGGGGACCTGCAGGGCGGAGTTGTCCGCGCTGTTGCCGTTGTTGGAGAACCCGTTGAAGTCGGGCCCGATGTTGCCCAGCGGCAGGGTGACCTTGCCGCCCTGCTGAAGGTCCGCCGCAGGCTTCTCGTTGATGCTGATCAGCTTGGACAGGTCGCTGCCTGCCTCCTGCCCCTTGGCTGTTTCGGGCCCGCTGGCACCGCCGCCACCGCCGCAGGCCGTCAGCGCCAGGGCCGCAGCAACGGCTGCAGCTCCGCCGATCCTGTTCAGTTTCCTCATGGTTTTCCCTTCATTGGTGCGAGTGGTGGTGCGTGTGGGTCGATAAGTTTCAGGGGGCATGGTGGTCCGCCGTCTCGTGGACCACCAGCATGTCTTCATCCAGTTCGCCGTCCGGGAAGAAGCAGGCGAACTGCTGGTCCGTGGCGGACGCCGCTGCTTCCAGGGGCGGTTCCAGGGTCAGGCATTTCTCCTGTTTGGCCGGCGGCAGCGCCGCGAAGACCGGACAACGGGTGGCGAAGTTGCAGCCCTTGGGCGCCTGCAGCGGTGAGGGCAGGTCGCCCTGCAGGATGATGCGTTCACGGGTGCGTTCCAGCTGGGGGTCCGGCACGGGGATGGCGGACAGGAGGGCCCGTGTGTAGGGGTGGCGGGGGTTGTCGAACACCCGGTCCACAGCGCCAATCTCCACGATCTTGCCCAGGTACATCACTGCCACCCGGTTGGAAATGTGGCGCACCACCGAGAGGTCATGCGCCACGAGCAGGTAGCTCAGGCCCAGTTCGGCGCGCAGGTGGTCCAGCAGGTTGATCACGCCGGCCTGGACTGAGACATCGAGGGCCGAGACGGGTTCGTCCAGCACCACCAGCTTGGGGTTAACGGCCAGTGCGCGGGCGATGCCGATGCGTTGGCGCTGTCCACCGGAGAACTGGTTGGGGAAGCGGTTCACGTGGTCCGGCTGCAGGCCCACGAGCTTCATCAGCTCCATGATCCGCTTCCTGATGGCAGCACGGTCCATGCCCGCGTTCTGCAGCGGTTCGGCAAGGACTTCATACACCGTGAACCGCGGATCCAGGGCGCCGGTGGGGTCCTGGAACACCATCTGCAGCTCGCGCCGCATTTTCGCTTTGGTCTTCGAATCGGCCGCCTGCTTGTTGCTGAGGCCGCCGATCACCACCTCGCCATCCTGGTCCGCGTGGAACTCCATGATTTCCAGCAGCGTGGTGGTCTTTCCGGACCCGGACTCGCCCACGATCGAGAAGCATTCACCCTCGCGGATATCGAAGCTCAGGCCGTCCACGGCCTTGACGGTGCCGATCCGGCGCTTGATCAGGGCACCCCTGGTGAGCGGGAAGTGTTTCCGGACATCCTTGAGCTGCAGGACGGTGGACCGCTCTGCCCGGGGAACTGCGTCGAAGCGGGACACCGGCACCGGCGGGGCGGCGAACACGTCGTGGACGTCCACGTCCCCGCCCAGGGCCTCGGACTTGATGCAGGCGGCACGGTGCAGCGCCCCGCCCTCGACGGGTGCCAGGGCGGGTTCGCCATCAAGGCAGGCTTCCGAGGCAAGAGGGCAGCGGGGAGCGAACGAGCATCCGGTGGGGGCATGGAGCAGGTTGGGCGGCATCCCTTCGATGGGAACGAGCGAGGACTTCTCCGCCACGTCAACCCGGGGCACGGCACCGAGCAGGCCCATGGTGTACGGCATCCGCGGGTTGTAGTAGATGTCATCCACTGCACCGGTTTCCACCGGCTTGCCCGCGTACATGACCATGATGTCGTCTGCCATCCCGGCCACCACGCCGAGGTCGTGCGTGATCATCACCACCGCGGCACCGGTCTCCTCCTGCGCCGTGTGGAGCACCTCAAGGACCTGGGCCTGGATGGTGACGTCCAAGGCCGTCGTCGGCTCATCCGCGATCAGGACGCGGGGGTTGTTGGCGATGGCGATGGCGATCATGACACGCTGCCGCATGCCCCCGGAGAACTCGTGCGGGAAGGCCTTCAGCCGTTCCCTGGGACTGGGGATCCCCACCATGGCCAGAAGTTCGACGGCGCGGGTTTCTTTGGCTTTCCTGCTCATGGAGGGGTGGTGGATGGTCAGAGCTTCGATGATCTGGGTGCCCACCGTGAACACGGGCGTGAGGGAGGAGAGCGGGTCCTGGAAGACCATGGCGAGCTCGTTCCCGCGGTATTCGCACATGGCCTTGTCGCTCAGCCCCAGCAGCTCCCTGCCCTTGAGCCGGACGGAACCGGAGACCTGGGCCGTGGGCGGAAGGAGGCCCATGATGGCCAGCGAGGTCACTGATTTTCCGGAGCCTGATTCACCCACGATTCCCAGGGTCTTGCCGGGCATCAGGTCGAAGTCGACGCCCCTGACGGCGTGGACCACGCCGTTCTCCGAACTGAACCGGACGTTCAGGTCACGGACGGAGAGCACGGCGTCGGTGGGGGCGTGCAGACCCGCCACGTGCAGGCGCTCCACGTCTGACCGCGCGGGTTCCATGGCTCCGGTGGTGGTTTCGCTGCTCATGCCGTCTTCTTTTCCGCGCGGATGGTCCGGGTCTTGGCCTTCTTGGCTTTGCCGGTGGAACTGGAACTGGGGTCGAAGGCGTCCCGCAGGCCGTCGTTCATCATGGCCAGCGAGCCGGTCAGCAGGAACATGACGGCCAGCGGTACCCAGAACATCCAGGGGAAGGTCTGCACCTGGGACGTCGCGCCGCCGATCAGCACGCCGAGGCTCACGTCCGGGACCTTGATCCCGATGCCAATGAAGGAAAAGGCCACCTCCGCGAGGATGGCTGCGGTGACGCCGCGGGTGATGTCCAGGATCAGCAGCGAGCCGATGTTCGGCACCAGGTGCCGCCAGACGATCCGGCGCGGCGGGACACCCATGTACTGGGCTGCCTTGACGAAGTCCCGCTGCATGAGGGACATGGACATGGAGCGGATCAGCCGGGCGGTGCCCATCCAGCTGAACACCAGCAGGACAATGATGAGCAGCAGCCAGGAGGGAAGGTCGCGTTTGAGGCCGGCGCCGCCGCCGCTGGTGGCCACGGCCACCACCAGGAGCGCCGGCATCATGATCAGCGCCTCCAGGATGAACAGCATGACCTTGTCCACCTTGCCTCCGAAGTAGGCCATGCTGCAGCCGTAGACGGCCGCAATCAGGACCGACACCAGGCCCACCACCAGGCCGATCAGGATGGAGATCCTGGTGCCTTCGACCGTCATGGCGTACAGGTCGATGCCCGCCTGGGACGTGCCGAGGAAGTGGTCGGCCGACGGTGGCATCCCGATGTTGAAGGGGTCGATGGTTTCCTTGTCCCACGGGGTGAAGAACCCTCCGATGAACGAGAACACCGTGAGGGCCAGGAAGATGGCCAGGCCGGCAACAGCGGTCTTGTTCCGCAGGAAGCGGCGGAAGATGATGGTGTTCTTGCCAATGACGACGTCGGCGCTCTCCAGGTGCGCGTCCTGCGCCGCGGCTGCCGGGTCAACTGCGTTCAGGTTGGTCACGGCTACTGCACCCGCACTCTCGGATCGACAAGCGTGGTGGCGAAGTCCGCCAGGATGGCGCCCAGGGCGAAGATCACGGAGCCGTAGGCCAGGGTGGCTGTGGCGGCGTTGACGTCCTGCAGCGAGATGGCATCGATGCTCCAGGACCCGACACCCGGCCAGGCGAAGATCTTTTCAGCGAAGAAGCCGCCGGCGAAGATGGCAGGGATGGTGAACGCGATGCTCTGGGCCACCGGAATAAAGGAGACGCGGAGCGCATGCCGTGCAATCGCCTGGTTGCGGCTCAGGCCCTTGGCCCGGGCGGTCCGGACGAAGTCGGCGTTGACGTTGTCCAGCAGGTACTGCCGCTGCGCAATCTGGTAGGCGCCCCAGCCCACCAGCGTGATGGCCACAGTGGGCACCACGTAATGCGCCGCCAGGTCAAGGAACTGGGGCCAGCCCGGGGCTACGCCCGGAGTGGAGATGCCGGTGACGAAGAAGATCCGGTCCCCTACGGATTCATTGATGTTGATGGCTCCCAGCTGAACCAGGAAGTAGGCGATGGGGGCGGGCACAATGTAGGCAAGGTAGCTGTAGGAGGTGATGACGCGGTCCTGGAACTTGTACTGCCGGGCCGCCGAATAGACGCCGAGCGCGACGCCGATAACCAGGGTCAGGATGATGGACGCCAGGAAGAGGCGGGTGGAGATCCAGACCCGGTCGCCGAACTCGGCGTTGATGTAGGCGCCGTTGGGGCTCCGGCCCCAGTCCCAGCGGGTGAGGACCCCGGTGAGCCAGTCAACGTAGCGCTCCCATGGGCTGAGGTCCGGGTCCAGGCCCTTGAGCCGCATTGAGTTGGCAACCTGTTCGGGGGTGGGCCGCGGAATGCGTTCCTGCTCCAGCAGCGCCGGCTTGAGGGAGCTGACGGCCAGGAAATAACCGGCGGAAGTGGTAAGGAAGATCATCACCACATAGGTGAGGCCGCGCTTGGCAAGGTATTTGAGCATGGGGTGCTATTTCTTCGGCAGCGCCGCCGGATGCTGGACGGAGGAACACTCCGGTGTCCGCTGGCGTGCCGTGCTGCTGGCCAAATCAACCATCACTGCTGGATCCTTCCGTCGTCCCCGGACAAGCACGGGTTGTGCCGCCTCACCGGGTTCTGCACCAGCGGGTAGCTGGCCTCCCGCAGCCCCAAGGGCAGGTCCTGGTGGACTATGTCGCGGGTCACATTCCAGAGGAAACTATCACAAGCCGTCACCGGAAAAGTGCCGCAATCCCGGGAAATCAGGCGCGCCGTATCAGATCGTTATGAATAGTTCTGTGAAGTTGGTTTGACTGGACGCAAAGGCATTCCACCGCGTAGTCTACGCGGCGCCCGCTACCCGTGTGACAAGATCGCGCCAGGAAGTTGCCAGCCGGCCGGTGGTGACCCCATGCCCGCGGACGAGGTGGAGGAGCCGTTCAGCGTCCAGCGTGGCATTGAGGGATCCCGCCATCAGCCATGGTTCAGGGGAATCGACGCCGGCTTCGCGCAGGAGCAGCTCCACGTGCTGGTTCCAGAGCGCGGCGGCCGGGACGTCAAACCTGTCGCGGGAGGCGTGGCCGGCGGCGAGGACCAGGTCGCCGTATTCCAGCACGTAGGCGATCCGCTCCGCGCCGAAGGCGATGAGCCGGTCAAGCGGCGCGGCGCCTGGCCCCAGGGGCGGGGGGCCGAACAGAACGCGGGCCTGGAAGGCGGCCTCCGAGTCATTCAGCAGCGTCAGCATCAATCCCGCCCGGCTGCCGAAGCGGCGGAAGACGGTGCCCTTGCCCACGCCGGCGTGTTCCGCCAGGCGGTCCATGGTGAGTGCCGCCACCCCGCCCTGCCCAATCAATTCCCGGGCAGCCAGCAGGAGCCGTTCCCGATTCCGGGCAGCATCGCTGCGTTCCGCGGCCGTTACCGGTGTCATTCCCGGCCGCACTGGGATGGAACTCACAAAGACAGTGTAGCCACTGGGAATAGAACCGGACTACGGTCCGTTTAGTCCCGTGAAGGCTTCCTGAGCCTCCCTTCCTAACCGTACGCGGTCCCCTCCGCGACCCTAGCCAGGAGTTTCCATGACCAAGAGCACCGTCCTTACCCTTGTGGGCAGCCTCCGCGCCGAGTCCACCAACCAGAAGCTGGCCGAAGCCATCCAGCTCAACGCCCCTGAGCAGGTGGACGTGGTGATCCACGAGAGCCTGGGCAACATCCCGTTCTACAACGAGGACATCGACGTGGAGGGCCAGGTGCCCGCTGCCGCCGCCGCATTGCGCGCCGCCGCCGAAGAGGCCGACACCCTCCTGCTGGTCACGCCCGAACACAACGGCACGGTTCCCGCCGCCCTGAAGAACGCCATCGACTGGTTGTCCCGCCCCTTCGGCGCCGGCGCCCTGGCAGGCAAGCCCACCGCCGTCGTCGGCACCGCGTTTGGCCAGTACGGCGGCGTGTGGGCCCAGGACGAGGCACGCAAGGCCGCCGGCATTGCCGGCGCGCAGATCCTGGACGACGTCAAGCTGGCTGTCCCCGGCTCGATGGTGCGTTTCGCGGAAGTCCACCCCAAGGACGACGCCGAGGTAGTGGAGCAGATCAAGGGCATCTTCGACGTCCTGGCCGCCGCAGCACCGGCAGCCTAGGCTCCCGCGCAACCGCGCCCGGCACGCAACTCCGCGTGCCGGGCGCGGTGCGTTAAAGGGCACTTCCAGGGCCGTGACCAACTCTTGTCCCAACCGGTACCTTCCGGACATCCAGGCAGGCAGGGGCAGCCGTAGCGTTAATCCACTGGACCTACCGGATCGGATTGCGGTGCCCCATGGCAAAAAGAAGGAGTTGGGGCGGCGGCCCCGGCAGCCTTGCGGCGGCAGCGGGCTGCCTTGCGCTGCTGCTGTCCGCCTGCAGTGCCCCGCTCCCCCAGCCCGAAGGATCTTCCCTGCCCGCGCCCGGCGGAACTGCCACAACCAGCGCCGCCCCGCTGGCCCTCCTGCCGGCCACGGTGGGCGGCAGTACGCCCGGCGCGTCGTATGGACGGGCGGCAGGAGAGCCGGAAAACCTCCCGCAAGGAACGGCAGTGCCCACGCCTGGCAGGAGTGCTGCCGCGGCCCCGCCGGTAACGGCGTACCTGGTGATGGTGGACGACGGCGGCAGGCACGGCGTGCGCTTTGGCTGCAACGACAGCCTGGTTGGCCTCGCCCCGGCAGGCGGCGCCGGGGATGCCCGGCTCAAGGCGGCAATCGGAGCCCTGCTGGACGCCGAACAGCACCAAGGTGGGCTGTTCAACGCGGTGGGCGGCTCCCGGCTGAAGTTCCTGTCCGGCAGTTTTGACGGCACCACGGTCACGGTCTACCTGGCAGGCACCCTGAAGCCCGGCGGGACCTGCGACATTCCCCGCATAGAGGCCCAGCTCACCCAGACGGCCCTTCAGGCAGTGGGAGCCATCAGAGCCGACATCTACATCAACGGCGAGGCCCTCGCCGATTTCCTGAAATTAAAGTAGGCCGCTCGGTGAATCGTTGATAAACAAGTGTTGCTTTGCAAGCAACAAGTAGCTGTATCCTGACTTTGTGACCCACGAAACACTTGACGCTTCAGCAGGCACGCTGCCCGCGGAGGCAATTGACGCGATCGAGCGTGCCGCCACATCCGCACACCGGCATGAGGAGCTGTTTTCCGAGCGCGCGGCAAACATCCGGCAGTCGGCAGTCAGGGACGTCTTCGACATCTCCCTGCGGCCGGGCCTGGTGTCCCTGGCGGGGGGAAGTCCCTACCTGCAGTCGCTGCCCCTGGACCGGCTGGCAGCAACGGCAGCCAAAATCATCGCGGAGGACGGCCTGACCGCCCTCCAGTACGGGGCCGGGCAGGGAACGGCGGAGCTCCGCGCGCAGATCTGCGAGGTCATGGCGGCCGAAGGAATTTTGGATGCCCGGCCGGAGAACGTGGTGATCACCGCAGGTTCCCAGTCGGCCCAGGATGTGGCCACCAAACTCTTCTGCAATCCAGGTGACGTGGTGCTGGTGGAGGACCCTACCTACGTGGGTGCGCTCAACACTTTCGAGTCCTATCAGGTCCAGGTGGAGACCGTGGAGATGGACCAGTACGGGCTGGTTCCGGAGCTGCTGGAGGCCCGGATCGCCGCCCTGCAGCTTGCCGGCAAAAGCGTCAAATTCCTGTACACCATTCCCAACTTCAACAATCCGTCCGGCATCACTCTGGCCAGGGAGCGCAGGCAACAGGTGGTGGATATATGCCGGCGCGCAAATATTCTGGTGCTGGAGGACAACCCGTATGGCCTGCTCCGCTTTGAAGGGGAGCCGCTGGCTCCCTTGCGGGCGGCAAACCCTGACGACGTGATCTACCTGGGGTCCTTCTCCAAGATTTTCGCGCCCGGACTGCGCATCGGCTGGGCGCTTGTGCCGGAGCACCTCCAGCGACGCTACTACCTGGCGGCGGAATCGGTAACGCTTTGCCCGCCTGCCCTGAACCAGATGCTGGTCTCGGCGTACCTGCGCGGCTACGACTGGAAAGGCCAAATCGAAACCTACCGCGGGCTGTACGCCGAGCGCTGCCGTGCCATGCTGGCCGCCCTCAAGGAATACATGCCCACGGGGACCACCTGGACCAGCCCGCAGGGCGGCTTCTTCGTCTGGGTGACGCTTCCTGAGGGCGTTGATACCTACCCGCTGCTGCACAAGGCGATCGATGCAGGCGTCGTGTTTATCCCCGGCGCCGCCTTCACGCCGTCGGACGATCCGTCCAACAAGCTGCGGCTCGCGTTCAGCGCCGTACCTCCCGAAGCCATCGCCGAGGGAGTGCGCCGGTTGGCGCCGGTGCTGCAGGAAGCCATTGCCGCGCTGTAGCGTAAGCCACACGAGTGCCGAAAACCGAGCAAAGGAGCATGCATATGGCTGGAATCATCGTTGTAGGGGTTGACGGCAGCGAGACCGCGAAGAGGGCGGCGCAGTCAGCCAAGGACCTGGCGGCAGCCCTGGGCGCGTCCCTGCACGTCGTGTCCGCCTTCGACAGCGACAAGACCGAAGTGTTCGGCAGCGGCAGCGACCGCTGGATCGTCTCTGACGCCGACGCCGCGGAGCAGGTTGCCAGGACGGTGGCGGAATCGCTGGGCCGCGACATAACGGTGACGTATTCTGCGGCCCGGGGACGGCCGGCCGACGCCCTCATCAAGGAAGCCCTGCGGATGGATGCACGGATCATCGTGGTGGGAAACCGGCGCATGCAGGGCATCGGGCGCGTCCTTGGCAGCGTGGCCAACAGCGTGGCCCACAACGCGCCCTGCGACGTGTACATCGCCAACACCTACGACGCCGACTAGTCCCCCGGGACCGGCTGCCGGCGTAACGCCGGACACGCCCCGTGGTGGCGCATATCGCTGCGGGGGGTGTCCGTTCTCACCGCCATATCACCCTTTTGGCTGCTGGCACAAAGATAAAATTGAGGGAGGCCCCCAAAGGCGTGGACACTGACGAATCCACCCCCAGCGAAGGGCTCCCCTTGATCACCTTGCAGCGCCGCCAGCTCGTTGGCCACGACATCCTCCTGGCCCGCCACGGCAACCACATCTCCTCCATGCGGGTGGACCGCAGCAACGGCAGGGTTGTTGCCCTCCTTGATGACGGCACCCTGGACAGCGCCCCCAACCTGATCGCGCCGGGGCTTGAGCTTCCCCAGACCGTGCGGAGCGTCCTGCGCGAGGACTGGAAGCTCCTGGGCGCGTGGGCCGGAATGGCGGCCCTGATGGGCGGCCTGATGACCGCAGCCGCTGTGGTTTTGGGGACCACGGCTGATCCTGCCCTGCTTGAGGCACTCACCGCCTACTCCGCCTACTAGGACGGGCGCCTCCCGGCACGGGTCCGTTCAGGCCACCAGCAAGTCCTGCAGCAGCCACCAGATTCCGGCCATCACCATGCCGCCGAAGAGCGAACCGGCCACCACCTGCGCCGGGGTATGAGCCCGCAGGACCACCCGTGACCAGCTGACCGCAGGAACCAGGAGCAGCAGCGGCACCCAGGCGGGGCCGAGCATCAGCACCAATACGACGGCGGCGCAGGACACGGCAGCGGCGTGGCCGCTCATTTTCCAGAACGGACTGACGGCCGCCAGGACGGCGACTCCGCCCACCACCGCCAGGACCATCGCGGTTACACTCCGGGGCGCGTCCACGGCGTTCAGCACCAGCAAACCCACAGCAATGCAGCCCAGCGCCATCAGGAGCACAGGGGCGCGCTGCTTCCGGTCGCTCACGTGGTGGTCGGTGACCTTTCCCATCCTGACCAGCACCAGCAGCACCAGGAGCGGAACCACACACACAAAGAGGGCCGCCAGGGCTCCGTAACCGATGGTCCCGGGGAATCCGGCCTCCGGCAGGGGGCTGATCAGCAGTTGGATGCTGACCACCACCGGCGGCTGGAAGACCTCCGTCAGCCACTTGGCGGCGTGGTTCCTGACCCGGATGGAGCCGCCGCTTACCGTCACTTCCTTGTTCAAGCCCTGGCCCAAAACGCCTAGTCCAGGAGGAGTGCGGGCTCTTCCAGGATGGCCGCGACGTCGGCCATGAAACGGGCGGACAGATCACCATCCACCACGCGGTGGTCGAAGGATCCTCCCAGCGTGGTGATCCAGCGGGGAATCACCTCGCCGTCCAGGACCCAGGGCTTTTGCTTAATGGTTCCGAAGGCGACGATGGCCACTTCGCCCGGATTGATGATGGGCGTGCCGGTGTCGATGCCCAGGGCGCCGATGTTGGTGATGGTGAGCGTGCCGCCCTGCATCTCGCCCGGCTGGGTCTTCCCCGCCCGGGCGGTGGTGGCCAGGTTGTTCAGCGCCAGCGCCAGCTCCTTCAGGGAGAGGTCCTGGGCGTTCTTGATGTTGGGGACCATCAGTCCGCGCGGAGTTGCAGCGGCAATGCCGAGGTTCATGAAGTGCTTGACATGGATTTCAGCGGTGTCGGAGTCCTCGTTGTCCACCCATGAGGCATTCACGCTGGGGTTCCGGGCGGCCGCCCAGATGACGGCCTTGGCCAGGATGAGCAGCGGCGAGACCTTGACCCCCTCGAAGTCCCGGGAAGCCTTGAGCCGCTTGACGAATTCCATGGTGCGGCTGGCATCGACGTCCACGAAGATGCTGACATGCGGCGCGGCGAAGGCGGATTCCACCATCGCCTTTGCCGTGGCCTTGCGGACGCCCTTGACTGGGATCCGCTCCACGCGCTGGTCCTGCGGCTTACCGGGCTTGCCCCAGAAACCGTCTGCCTTGTCCAGTTCGGCATCGCGCTGCGCCTGGTAGCTGACCAGGTCCTCGCGCGTCACCTCGCCCCGTGATCCGGTGGCAACAACATCCGCGAGGTCGATGCCGAGATCCCGGGCGATCTTGCGCACCGGCGGTTTGGCCAGCACCCGGTTGACCAGGCCCGTAATGGTGCCGCCAAAGGTGGGCCGGTTGTCGACGGCGGCGGGTTCGGTGGCGGTCACAGCAGCGGGCGTGTGCGGCTGGACGGGCTCGACCTGCGGGGCGTTGACAGTCACGGCGGCGGCCGGCGTGGTCTTCCGCGGGCGCCGCTTGACGGCATCGGCTTTGGGGCCGGAACCCACCAGCGGACCGGCGGCCGGGGCACTTTCCCCAGTGCCGCCGTCGGCCGCTGTCTCCTCTGCGACATCCTCCGGGAGCTTGCCGTACAGCGGCTGCACCGGCGTTTCGTGGGCAACGGGCGCCTCCGGCGCACGGACGTCCGCCGGCGTAGGATCGCCGGAGACGTCATCGCTGACGCTGATGATGGCGGTGCCGACGTCCACGGTCACCCCTTCATCCACCAGCAGTTCGGTGACCGTCCCGGCAAACGGGGACGGCAGCTCCACGATGGACTTGGCGGTTTCAATCTCGCAAAGGACGTCATTGATGGCGACGGCGTCGCCCGGCTTGACCTTCCAGGAGACGATTTCCGCCTCGGTGAGGCCCTCGCCGACATCAGGCAGGTTGAACTTGTTCAGGGTCATGGTGTCCTCAGTAGGAGAGGGCGCGGTCCAGCGCCTCCAGGATGCGGTCGATGTCCGGAAGGTAGTCTTCCTCCACCTTGGCAACGGGATAGGGCATGTGGAATCCGCCGACGCGCATCACCGGGGCCTCGAGCGAGTGGAACGCACGTTCACTGATGCGGGCGGCGATTTCACCGCCGATTCCACCGAACGTCGGTGCCTCGTGCGCCACGATCAACCGCCCGGTCTTCTGGACGGACGCGGTGACGGCGTCGAAGTCGATCGGCGAAATGGACCGCAGGTCGATGACCTCCACACTCCTGCCGTCCTCGGCCGCGGCGTTGGCGGCGGCCAGCGCCACGGGAACCAGGGGACCGTACGCAACCACCGTGGCATCCGTGCCTTCACGCAGCACGTGGGCCTTGAACGGGTCTTCCGACGGGCCCGGCGCCTGGACGTCGACGTCACCCTTGAGCCAGTAGCGGCGCTTGGGCTCGAAGATGATCACCGGGTCCTGGCACTCCACGGCCTGCTGGATCATCCAGTAGGCGTCATGCGGGTTGGAGGGGGTGATGATGCGCAGGCCCGCCGTATGGGCGAACAACGCCTCGGGCGATTCGGAGTGGTGCTCCACGGAACCGATGCCGCCGCCGTACGGGATCCGGATGACGACGGGGACCGTGAGGTTGCCGTGGCTGCGGGCGTGCATCTTGGCCAGCTGCGTGGTGATCTGGTTGAAGCCGGGGAAGACGAACCCGTCGAACTGGATCTCGCAGACCGGGCTGTACCCGCGCAGGGCCAGACCGATCGCGGTGCCGATGATGCCCGATTCGGCCAGCGGCGTGTCCACCACCCGGTCCGGGCCGAACTCGCCGATCAGGCCGTCCGTCACCCGGTAGACACCGCCCAGGGGGCCAATGTCCTCGCCCATCAACAGGGACTTGGGGTTGGCGGCCAAGGCGGCCCGCAGACCCTCGTTAATGGCCTTGGCGATGGTCATGGTGGTCATCAGTGGCCTGCCTTTGCTGCCTGCCCGGCGGACTCTTCCTCGCCGGCGAATCCTGCACTGTACTCCTCGAACCACGCCAGTTCCTCGGCCACCAGCGGGTGCGCCTGCGCATAGACGTTGGCGAAGGCCTGCCGGATGTCCGGGTTTTCGAGGTCATGGGCGGTGCGCCGGACATACCCGGCCAGCTCATCGCCGTCGGCTTTGACCTTGGCGAAGAAGGCATCGTCCGCAAGATCCTGGGCACGCAGGTACTTCTCGAGCCGTGCCAGCGGATCCTTGGCGCGCCAGGCGTCTTCCTCCGTCGACGGGCGGTACTTGGTGGGGTCGTCGGCGGTGGTGTGGGCGCCCACGCGGTAGGTGAACGCCTCAATGAGGACGGGACCGTTGCCCTGGCGCGCATGCTCCAGCGCCCACTCCGTGACTGCGTGCACCGCGATCACGTCATTGCCGTCCACCCGGATCCCGGGGAAACCGTAGCCCTTGGCGCGGTTGGAGAGCGGCACCCGCGTCTGGACGTTGGTGGGTACCGAAATGGCCCAGTGGTTGTTCTGGCAGAAGAACACCACCGGCGCCTTGTAGGAAGAGGCGAACACCATGGACTCGTGCACGTCGCCTTCGGAGCTGGCGCCGTCACCGAAGTAGGCGATGACCGCAGCATCCGGCTGCTCTTTGGCCCCATCCGTTGCGGCGGCGAGCTTCTGGTCGCGCTGGATCCCCATGGCGTAGCCCACGGCGTGGAGGGTCTGGGCAGCCAGAACCAGGGTGTAGAGGTGGAAGTTGGTGTCCTTGGGGTTCCAGCCGCCATTGGAGACTCCCCGGAACTGGCGCAGGAGTTCGGCCAGATCCACGTTACGGGTAAGCGCGACGCCATGCTCCCGGTAGGTGGGGAAGATGTAGTCCTGCGGCTGGCTGGCCCTGCCCGAGCCGATCTGCGCTGCTTCCTGTCCCGTCAACGGTACCCACAGTGCCAGTTGGCCCTGGCGCTGAAGAGCGGTTGCTTCAACGTCGAACCGGCGGATTGCGGCCATGTCCGCGTACAGCCCGCGCAGGTCCTCCTGCGTCAGTTTGTCCGCGTAGGCACTGAAGACCGGATCGGCGCCCAGCTTCCCGTCCGGGCCGAGCAGCTGCACCATCTGTGCCGCGGGCTCGCCCATCACGGCCTCAGCATCGGCTTCCCGCTGGTCGTCTACCGCTGTTCCGTCGAACTCGGTGGAAGGCAGATGAGTGCCCATACCGTCTCCTTGCTTGCCGCATCCGGATGCAATGCAAATGTCGCTGGGATATATGCCTCATAAGGAATAGATTCCCTGCACGGCATATACATTGGCTTACTGATCCTAACTTTATCTTCGGTAGGTAGCGGGAGGGCTACTTGTTAAGTGCTAGGAAGTTGCCGGTGCCTTTGTATAGTCGGCACACAACTGGAGGAACCGGGTGTTTGCCTCCGGTTCCCCGATACTGACGCGCACACCCTCTCCGGGGAAGGCCCGTACGGAGAGCGCCCGGGTCCCTGCCAGCTCCGCGAAAGCGGCACTTTCGGCACCAAGTGCAAGCCAAACGAAGTTGCCCTGGGCGTCCGGAATATCCCATCCAAGCTCCCGGAGACCCGCCGTGACCCGCGCCCGTTCATCCACCAGTTTTTGTACCCTTTCCACAACCTGGGCGTGATTCCCAAGGGAAACAATTGCGGCTTTTTCGGCTATTTGGGACACGGCGAACGGGGTCGCCGCAACCCTTAGGTACTGCGTCAATTCAGGATGGGAGACGCTGTACCCCACGCGCAGGCCGGCCAGGCCGTGTGCTTTGGAAAAGGTCCGAAGCACCACCACGTTGGGGTATTTGCGGTAGAGATCGATCCCGTCGACAGCGTCAGCGGCCCTGACAAATTCCTGGTAGGCCTCGTCAATGACCACCACGACGTCGGCCGGCACGGACCGGATGAACGCTTCGGTTTCATCCGCGGCAAGGGCCGGCCCGGTGGGGTTGTTCGGTGTGCAGAGGAGAATGACTTTGGTGCGGGCGGTTACGGCGGCCGCCATGGCTTCCAGGTCATGCCGCCCGTCCGCGGTCACGGGGATGCGCACGCTTTCGGCACCTGCAAGGCCCACGCTGATGGGGTACGCCTCAAAGGAGCGCCAGGCATAGATGACTTCGTCCGCCTTGCCGTCCTCGTTCTGGCCGGCAAACGCGGCAAGGATCTGGTTCAGGGCGCCCAGGCTTCCAGCCCCGGTGACGATGTCTTCGGCGGGCACGCCAAGGAATTCCGCCAGGGCAGCCCGCAGCTTGCTGCTAAGCGGATCGGGGTACCTGTTGAAGTCCGTCTGGTTGGCGATCGCCTCGAGCACGGCCGGAATCGGCGGCAGCGGGTTTTCGTTGGATGACAGCTTGTAGCTGGCAAGTCCATTGACGGTGGCCGGCGGCTTTCCTGCGGCGTAGCGGGGCAACCGGTCCAGCACAGGGCGGGGTGCGATGCCGCCGGCCCTGGTCTCAGGTGAAGTCATGGCCTCTAGCCTACTTCCAGGGCCCCAGGGGGATCAGGGAGCAACCCAATGAAATTGAGGGCATGCTGCCGGCCGCTCACCAGGACCGATATGGAACCATGGTGCCATGGGTTCACTTATCCTCCGGGTCATCGTCAATGCCGCAGCTCTTTGGGTGGCCAGCTGGATCCTGCCGGGCATGGACATCTCAAGCACGGCGGCATCGGATGCGGTGGCCAGGACGGGCATTTCACAGGACACCGACACCATTGGGATTGTCCTGGCCTACCTCTTTATCGGCCTCATCTTCGGTGTGGTTAACGCCCTCGTGCGGCCACTGGTCAGGCTCCTGGCACTTCCCATCACCATCCTGACCCTCGGCCTGTTCGCGATCGTGATCAACGCCGCCATGCTGTACCTGACAGCCTGGATCAGCAGTTACACGCCCGTGCACCTCACCATCGATTCCTTCTTCTGGACTGCCGTCCTCGCAGCGATCATCATCTCCCTGGTCTCACTGGTGGCGGGCTTGCTGCCGGGCGCCAGGCGCTGACTCCGGGCGGGGATTGGAACCCGAGTAGGCGGGCAGGAGGAATCAGGTACCGACAAGTGGCGTCCCCGTAGGCAATTCCCAAAACTTCAGTACCCGCCACCCATGACCCCCAAGGCACGGGCCGCTTAGGCTGCCAATCGGGCCCCTCCAGAGGCCTGCTTCCTGCCAGTTTCGAAACACGGGGGCCCACGAATGAAGCCCATCAAAATCCTGCTTGCCGCCTGCCTGCTTTTGGCTTGGCAGGTGGGCCCGGCACAGGCGGACGCCGAAGCCGGGCCGGTACCGGAGACGGTCGCCGCGCTGGGCAATGACATTTCGTGGCCGCAGTGCGGGAGCGATCTCCCGGCGCCCCCGGCGTTCGCAGTGGTGGGTGTCAACGGCGGGAGGCCGGACACGGTCAACCCGTGCCTGGCGGCCCAACTGGCCTGGGCGGACCAAACGTCAGATGCAGCCAGGGGAACTCCCGCGGCGGTATATGTGAACACCGCCGCAACAGGACCCGTGGATTCACTATGGTGGCCGGCAGCCAACACTTACCGCGGCATGGACATCATTAATCCCTATGGGGGGTGTGATGGCAGTGAAACACCTGCCTGCGCCTACGTTCACGGTTACGCCATGGCCTTCAATGACGTGGAGATCCTGAAGGGTTCGGGGGATGCCGCGGTGCGGCGCGTGTGGTGGCTGGACGTGGAAACCGGCAACAGCTGGCTGTGGGACAAGGCCGTCAATGCTGCCGAATTGGAGGGCATGACCGCGTATCTGACGAGCACCGGCGTGGAAGTGGGGATCTATTCCACTGAGTACCAGTTCGGCGAAATTGTGGGCGAGGTGGGTCCGGGCAGCAACCTCTACCGGCTGCGGAATTGGCTGGCGGGCGCGGAATCCACTTCCTCTGCCCAGGAATACTGCACAGCTTCCCCGCTCACGTCCGGCGGCACCGTGGCGCTGACCCAGTTCACTGAAGGCGACCTCGACTACAACTATCGTTGCCCCGGCGCTCCGGTAACGGCTCAGCACCCCGACCCGCAGCCGGCTTCGCAACCGGAGAAGGCGCGCAGCAGAGCGTACGCGGAACTGCACGCCGCCCAGATCTCTTGAACCCTGCTGATCTGGATGGCGGCAGGGTTCTGCCTGGTACCCGTTCCAGATAGGCACATTCCTACCTGGCACCCGGCTGCGGCCGGCCTGAAGAGGGGTCCCTGCGTTCCCGGGGAAGGACAGGCGGTGGCGGCTTGGCCAGGGAAAACCGGGTGGCAGTGGCAGCACCGCCCGCTCCAAGGACACCGCCCAGCACGGCCGTCGACTGCATCAGGGAAGGGTCCTTGCTGGCGGCCACCAGCCGGGCTGCCTCCTGGTACCCGCCGAGATTGTGGCCCGGTCCCAGTCCGGCCTTTTCTCCACCCCGGACATAGAGGTCATTGGTCACTGTCACCGTGACTTGGTTCCGGGCGTCCCGGTTGGCCACGCCGTCGCTGCCCGGAACCCAGTCCGTGCGGTGTTCCAGATGGAGGGTGCTGACGTCGGGGGGAGGCGTGATGCGTGAAATGGGCGACCCTGCAGTCAGGACGTACTTCATGTCGTACTCCTTCAGGAACTCCCGGTCTGCCGCCAAGTTCATGGCGTGGATGCCGCCCTGGCTGTAACCCACTGCCACCACGTCCGCTCCCGGCCGGGCGCCGGCCGCCCGGAGCGCCTGGAGGACACCGGCATTCACCTGCCGGGAGCTGCTGCCAAGGGCATCGGCAATCCCGGCAAGATCGAAAGGATTGGTGCCGTTGTCTTCGTCATGCACCTGGGTTCCCGGCACCACCACCACGTATGCCTTCGCACCCCTGTTGTCCACCTCGATGACTTCGATGTAGCCGCTGCCGCGCTCCTCCACCAGCCTGACCCGTTCAAGCAGGCCGGCGGGAGTGGAGTCCAGGTCGATGGGCACACGTTCCTGCTGCCGGGCCGTAACCGCGCCCGGACGCAGCGCGGGGTTGATTCCCTCAACCAAAGACTTCAGCAGCGGCAGGTTGGTGACCGCATTCGCCACCAGCATCTCCATGGCATCTCCATTGAGGAATCCTGTCCGCCAGAAGTCCACGTGCTTCTGGAGTTCAACATCCGGATCCGACAGGCCCAGCATCCACTGCGTGTGGGCCGCCGATTCGGCGATATCGTAGTCCCGCCTGCAGCTCCGCACCTGGCTGCTGATCCGCTGCAGCTCCAGCCGGACCCGGAGGAGCGCGTCCCGCGCCTCCCCCACGGCAATGAGCGCGGCAGTCCCCGTGCTTCGCGGCTGGTTCTGGTAGGAACCAAGCTCCTGCCACGTCCCGGAAAGTTCCGCCTCGATCGAAGCGAGGCGGGCGGCGAGTCTGTCGAGCTTTCCGGCCCCCACATCCAATTCCTCCAACTGGACGGTGATGCCGCCCACGCCACCTGAAACTGTCAGGATCCCGTCCGGGGGCGGGGGTGAGACGTGGATGGGTCCTCCTGAGCCGGAGGGTGTTGCCTCGGCCATCAGGAACGGTTGCCAGGTGAACAATCGGCGGTCAACGCCGCCCGTGCGTGGGCGGCCACTGCGGCAGAAGCTTCCCGCAGCCGGTCCAGCGCCCTCCGCACCGCCACCGCCTGCAGGCTTACCGAATCGCGGTACGCCTGCCCGGCGGGCGATTCCCAGTTCGCCAACTGAATCTCGTGAAATCCTGCAAGTACCTCTTCCGTCCTGTCAGAGCATTGGGCCACCCTTCGGCCCAGTTCCTGGACTTCAAGGCTGACGCCCAGCCCGTGGCCCCATATTCCGTCCGTCGGATCGTTCCCCATGCCAGCTTCCTGTCGCCGCCTCCCGGGCCCATGATTCGCCCTGACCTTGCTGTTTCCAACGCTAGGGATGCCCCCTTCCCGGGGTAAGCGCCGCCGCCGGCTATGTGGATAAGTAACGTGGATACCGGGCTTAAGGCCGCGCGGGACTTCGTGAAAGAATCAGCACATGCCTGAAACTGCCGCCACAGCTGATACCCGTACGCCCTCAGGACGCCTGGCCCTCGCCGCGTCATCGGAAAAAATCGCGCTCGGACCCCTGGACGGCCGCTACCAGTCCGCCGTCGCGCCCCTCGTTGACTACCTGTCCGAGGCAGCCCTGAACCGTGACCGCGTTGCCGTGGAAGTCGAATGGCTCATCCACCTGACCAGCAACAATGTGCTGCCGGGCGCCGGGCCCCTGAGCCGGGCGCAGCAGGACCAGCTCCGCGCCGTCGTCACCGAATTCGACGCCGCCTCCGTGGCCGAACTCGCAGAGATCGAGGCCGTCACAGTCCACGATGTCAAGGCCGTGGAGTACTACATCGGCCGCCGCCTGCCCGCGATCGGCATCGAAAACCTGACCGCCATGGTGCACTTCGGCTGCACCTCCGAGGACATCAACAACCTGTCCTACGCGCTCGGGATCAAGGGTGCCGTGGAGGACGTGTGGCTTCCTGCAGCACGTGCCCTGGTGGCCCAGATCAGCAAGATGGCGGAGGACAACCGGGCCGTCCCCATGCTGTCCCGGACCCACGGGCAGCCGGCCACCCCCACCACGCTGGGCAAGGAGCTGGCTGTCACCGCGCACCGCCTGACCCGCCAGCTGGACCGGATCGCCAAGACGGAGTATCTGGGCAAAATCAACGGCGCCACCGGCACCTACGCCGCCCACGTTGCGTCCGTACCGGGCGCCGACTGGCAGCACGTCTCCAAGTCCTTCGTTGAAGGGCTCGGGCTGACCTGGAACCCGCTCACCACGCAGATCGAGAGCCACGACTGGCAGGCAGAACTCTATGCCGACGTCGCGCGTTTCAACCGCATCCTGCACAACGTCTGCACGGACATCTGGAGCTACATCTCCATCGGTTACTTCGCGCAGATTCCTGTTGCCGGCGCCACGGGTTCGTCCACGATGCCGCACAAGGTCAATCCCATCCGCTTCGAGAACGCAGAAGCGAACCTGGAGATCTCCAACGGCCTGCTGGACACCCTGGGCGCAACGCTGGTCACGTCCCGCTGGCAGCGGGACCTCACAGACTCCTCCAGCCAGCGCAACATCGGCGTGGCCTTTGGCCACTCGCTGCTCGCCATTTCCAACGTGGCCAAGGGCCTGGAGCGCCTGGACGTCGCTGAGGACGTGCTCGCCGGAGACCTCGATACCAACTGGGAAGTCCTGGGCGAGGCAATCCAGATGGTGATGCGCGCTGAGGCGATTGCCGGCGTCGGAGGCATGGAAAACCCCTACGAGCGGCTCAAGGACCTCACGCGGGGCCAGCGCGTCGACGCAGCACGCATGCGTGAGTTTGTGCAGGGTCTGGGCCTTTCCCCGGACGCCGAGGCACGCCTCCTGGACCTCACGCCGGGCAAGTACACGGGCATCGCTGACCAGTTGGTGGACCACCTGAAGTAGGCCCCGGAGCAGGGCAGGAACGTACGACGGCGGCGCCGGGCTCCCAAGGGGGCCCGGCGCTTTTCTGCGCCCCGGCGGCGTGACAACCCTTTCCGCCGTGCGTCGGCCACCTTCCGGGGTGCGAAACTGGAACCATGAAGTTGCTCCTGATCCGCCATGGCGAAACCCCCGGCAATGTGCTGGGCCAGTTGGATACCGACCACCCCGGCCCCGGACTGACCGAACTGGGCGAACGCCAGGCGGAGGCGATGGCGCGCTCCCTTGCCAACGAACGCATCAACGCCCTGTATGCCTCCACACTGATCAGGACCCAGATCACCGCTGCACCGCTGGCGCGGCTGCACACCCTTGATATCGAGGTACTGGACGGGCTGCACGAAATCGAGGCGGGCTCGCTGGAAAAACTCACTGACCACGAATCCCACAAGCGGTATATGGGGACGGTTATCTCCTGGGCGGCCGGGGACCTGGATCTCCGGATGCCTGCAGGTCCCGACGGCCACGCCTTTTTTGAACGGTTTGACGCCGCCATCGCCGAAGTGGCCCAGCGGGCCGAAAGACAACAGCATGGCACCGTTGCCGTGGTGAGCCATGGTGCCGCGATCCGCACCTGGGCCGGGCTCCGGGCGGACGGCGCCGACCACGAATTCGCCGCCCGCCACGTCCTGGCCAACACCGGGATCGTGGCCTTGGAGGGCGACCTGCGTGCGGGCTGGAACCTGATCCACTGGGACGGGAGCCCGGTGGGAGGCCTTGCCCTCGCAGACCCCACCGCCGAGGACCCTACGGGGCGGGACGTGTCCGCTCCCTAAACCCGCTGCCGGTGGCGCCGCGGCGAAAATATGCGCATTGCCCTGCACGGGACTGCGTCCGCCTGCATCCGCTGGGGGCTGTAGCTGCGCTGGCCGTCCCGGCTTCCTTCTCCGGGCACTGGCACCACGGGAATCAGGCGGGCCGCCATCGCTGCGGCGCCTGCCGCCGTCGGCCGTTCCCTGGGATCCATGGCGGTGAGGGCACGCAGCAGGACGGCCCATTCACGGAGCTGGTCCGGAACGTCCGGGGACCGAAGGGTCCGCGCCACGAGGGATTCGATGGCGGTGCCCGGAAACGCCTTGGAGCCGGTGAGAAGCTCCAGCAGGACCAGGCCCATCGAGTACACGTCCCAGGAGGGTTCCACTGCGCCGCCGGATGCCTGCTCGGGGCTCATATAGTGCATCGTGCCGAAGGAAATTCCGGGCTCGGGCGCAGACCCCGCTGCGGCGGCGATGCCAAAATCAATGATCCTGACGGGACTTCTGCGGAGGCCGCTCAGCATCAGGTTGGCCGGTTTGATGTCCCGGTGAACAAGTCCGTTGGAGTGAACATGCGCCAGCGCGCCGAATATATTCCGTGCCCACAGCGCAACATCGGCCGGACCGGGGTGCTGTCCCCGGATGGTTTCGGCCAGGCTCGTGCCGAAAGCCAGTTCCTCCACCAGAAAGGGGCGCCCGGAGTAGAGCCCGCCCCCAGGCATGACGCCCTGGGCGAGAAGCCGCGCAATGGAGGGGTGGTTGAGCTTGGCCAGCACGTCGGCCTCATTGCGGAGCCGCTGGTGCTGCTTGCGGCCATTGGCTGACGCGATCTTCACTGCAGCATCAGGACCACCCTCCAGGTCAACCGCGCGAAAGACCTCGGCAGCGGCCCCCCGGCCCAGGCGTTCCCTGAGCTGGTAGCGCCCGGCAATAAGACCGCCGGCCCCGGGTTTCATCGGGTCAAGCGGAAGTGCCGGCGCTGCTGGCGCCGCGATGCTCATGCGGAAAGGGTGACGGAGGCGCGCGGTGCGCGGAGATCGGCTGCAGGCGCGGCGTCCAGCTGGAACCCGCAGGCGCAGCGCCATACTGGCGGAAGCTCAACGCCTCCCGTATCGGCTGGCCTGAACGTGTAGCTGGCACCTTCCCATCCCACGGCCGGCGTCACCAACTGCATGGCGGCACCGCAGTGGACCGCCGGCTCTCCCTGCGGCGCAATGGTGCCGTCCAGGGGAACTTGCAGCAGCCCGCTCGTCACGTAAGGCACGGCAGCGCCGGGACGGGGCGGTGAAACTTCGGTGAAAGAAAACAACACACTCACGACTCCGTTGGGAAGTAACCTTGGGACGATCGTAAGCTTACATATAACTAGGTCATCTAGCTAGTCCAGCTAGTGAATTTTATTGTTGCCGGCTTCAGGAGCGTGAAGGGCGTCGGTCATCCGCTGGAGGAAAGCGACCACCACGCGAGCCTCCTCAGCGGTGAGCCCTTCAGCTACCTGCATCATCCGGCGATGCATGGCACCAAGCGTTTCGCGGACTTCCTTGTCCGATTCGACCGTGGGGATGACAACCACAGAGCGGCGGTCGGTGGGGTGCGGCTCGCGGCGAACATGTCCACTGGCCACCAGCCTGTCGATCAGGGAGGTAGTGGAAGCGCTAGTAATATTGAGGAAATGGCTCAGGTCCTTGGGGACCACCTGCTTGCCGGAGGCCTGCACGCGCAGCAGGTACCGGAGTGCAAGAATGTCGGTTTCCCCCATGCCCATGGAGTCCCTGGTGGAGCGGCGGACTTCCGTCTCGGCTGCCCGATAGTCCCGGAGTGACTTCAATACCGCAGCACTGGAGTCCAGCTGCCCGTCGGGTCCGTACCAGTAACCGGACCCCTCGTTGCCCATAGAAACCATGCAATTATTCTAGACCAGCTTGTAACTAGGCTGCCAAGCAACCCACGAATGCGTTCCAACTGCTCGTTATCCAGGTGCTAACCGCCAGGAAACACCTCCGTAACTCCTCCCGCCTAGCCTTATCAGGCATACCCCTCCGGCGAATCGAGGCAGATATGCAGACCAATCCAAGGCTGAACATCCGGCAGGTCTCCTGGTCCCACCCTGTTGGCGCCGACCTCCGCCGGGCCCAGCAGGCCGAACTTGACGCCCGCTTTGGCCGGCCTGACCACGAACCCGGCCAGCCGCCGTCGGGCGCCGACTGCGCAGTCTTCCTGGTGGCATACGACAAGGGCTCCGGGCAGCCAGTGGGCTGCGGGGGACTACGGCTCCTCGATTCATCAACGGCCGAAATCAAGCGTCTCTACGTACTGCCCTACACCCGCGGGTCCGGCGTAGCCAGCTCCATCCTGGCAGCCCTCGAAGCGGAGGCACACAAGCAGGGGATCACCCGCATCAAAGCGGAGGCAGGGTCAGCGCAACCGGACGGCCGGAACTTCTACGAGAATTCGGGGTTTGAGGCCATCCCGAACTTTGGCCCCTACCTGGGGGTGGAACACTCCTACTGCTACGCCAAAAGCATCAATGCCCGCAGCGCGGCCCACACCGCCATGGCCTAGCACCGGAGCCCTGGCACCGCGCGTCCTGCAGGTGTCACCCGGCACCGTCACACTGGGAGTGCAGGCGGTCCTGTCAGCTAATCTCAGCCTATGGAAACAGCGGACATCACTTTCCGGACCCGCAAGTGGGTCCGGCCCGAGGACCTCAACGCCAACGGCACGCTCTTCGGTGGCAGCCTGCTGAAGTGGATTGACGAAGAAGCCGCCATCTACGCCATCCTCCAGCTGGGAAACGGCCGCGCCGTCACCAAATACATCTCGGAGATCAACTTTGTCAGCTCCGCCGTCCAGGGCGACCTCATCGAGATGGGCCTCACGGCCACCCGGTTCGGACGGACCTCCCTGACCATGCGCGCCGAGGTCCGCAACATGATCACCCGGCAAAGCATCCTCACCATCGAGGAGATCGTCTTCGTGAACCTGAACCAGGACGGCAAGCCCGAACCGCACGGCTACACGGAGATCACCTACGACCGGGACCGGATCCCCACCCATCACCTGACCGGGACCGTCGCCAAGGACTAACGTTCGCCCCTGGTTCACACCCAGGGCCCCCACCGTTTTCCCAACTGGACCAATGTGGGCAGCCGGCTGTTTATCGAATCGATAGCTATAACAGCCCGGTTTTTGTCATGCCCGGCTATAGGCTGTGCGGACATGCTCCGATTCCAGTCCAGAAATGAGTCCTGATCGTGCGTAAATTGCAGACTTTGGTTGCCGCCGCCGTCGCCGTCACCCTCCTCGCCGGATGCGGTGGTGGTTCCACTCCGCCGACGTCATCGGGGGAAGCGACCGGCGCTCCGGCAGGTGGTTCCGGGGACGCTTTGGTTGTCTATACCAACTCCAACGGAGAGGGCCGGGGCGATTGGCTGGCCGGCAAGGCGGCCGAGGCCGGGTTCAAGATTGAGATCGTGGGGGCCGGCGGTGCCGATGCCACCAACAAACTCATTGCCGAGAAGAACAATCCCATTGCGGACGTCGCATTTGGCCTGAACAACATGTACTTTTCGCAAATCAAGAACGCGGGTGCGTTGGAGGCCTACCAGCCTGCCTGGGCCGGTGATGTGGACAAGGGACTTGGCGACGGGGAGACGTACTGGCCCCTGGTGAAGCAGGCCATCCTCCTCGGCTACAACTCTGACAAGTTCACCAAAGAAGCAGCACCGAAGGACTGGACCGACCTGTGGACCAAGGACGAGTTCAAGGACCGTTATGAAAGGGTCACAGGCCTGGGAACCGCCACAGCCCAGTTGGTTTTTGCCGGCATCCTCTCCCGGTACCGGGACGACTCCGGTGACTTGGGTATCTCGGACGACGGTTGGAAGCAGGTTGAGCAATACTTCAAGAACGGCAGTCCCGCCGTTGCGAAAACCGACCTGTTTGCCCGCATCGCGTCCGGCGAAGTGGACATGGGCCAGATGCCGTCCTCGATCATCGCCGAGCGCGAAAAGTCCTTCAAGGTGAACGTCGACACGGTCATCCCTACCGTTGGCGTCCCGCTGGCGGTGGAGCAGATCGCACTGGTGAAGGGCACCAAGAAGAAGGAGCAGGCGCAGAAATTCATCGACTGGTTCGGCAGCGTCGAGGTTCAGGGCGAGTTCGCCCAAAAGTTCAATTCCATGCCCGTCAACAAGGCGGCCCAGGCAAAGGCAAACCCCGACGTCGTGGGCTTCTTTGCCGACCTTAAGCAGCAGGACATCGACTGGGGCTTCGTCCAGAAGAACATGGGTGCCTGGGTGGAGAAGATCGAGCTCGAATACATGACGTAACCTGCCCTGCCAGCCGCCGTTCCCGCGTTCCATCAGACAGGTATGCCATGATCCGCTTGGAAAACATTGAAGTTACCTTTGGCGGCTTCACCGCCATTCCGCACCTGGACCTGCATGTTCGGCCCGGCGAGTTCTTCACCCTCCTGGGACCCTCCGGTTGCGGAAAGACGACGGCGCTGCGCACCCTGGCCGGCTTCATCCAGCCGTCCAGGGGTACGGTCCGTGTCGATGGCAAGGATGTGACCCGCCTTCCCAGTGATAAGCGGCAGGTGGGCATGGTGTTTCAGAACTATGCCCTGTTCCCGAGCATGAGTGTTTGGGAAAACATCGCCTTCGGACTCCGGGTCCGGAAGGAAAAACCGGCAGACAGCGACCGACTTGTGCGGGACATCGCACGGCGCGTGGAGCTCAGCGATGAACAGCTGGCGAAGAACGTGGCGGAGCTGTCCGGCGGACAGCAGCAGCGGGTTGCCGTAGCGCGGGCCCTGGTGCTGCGGCCAAAAATCCTGCTGCTGGACGAGCCACTGTCCAATCTTGACGCCAAGCTCCGCCACCAGCTGCGCCAGCAGCTCAAGGACCTGCAAAGCGAGTTTGGCATCACTACCGTCTATGTCACCCACGACCAGGACGAGGCACTTGCCATGAGTGACCGCGTTGCGGTCTTCAACAAGGGCGTCATAGAGCAAGTGGGTACGCCGCAGGACATTTACGACCATGCGGCTACTGAGTTTGTCTGCAATTTCATCGGCGACAGTTCCGCGCTTACACCTGAATTTGTCTCAGAGGTCAACAGACTCTCAGGCGCCGGCCTCAGCGCCGACGCCAGATCCTACCTGCGTGTGGAAAAGGCCTCCCTTGACCGCCCCGCTGACGGGGGCACCGCCGTCGGACTTCCCGCCACCGTTGTTTCCCGCACTTACCACGGCCTGCACAGCCGCTACGTGGTGCGCAGCCACGGCGCGGACATCCGTCTCCTGGTCAGGGAGGACGGAAGCAGCCACCCGGAGTCCGGCACGAACACAACCGTCTACGTCCAGCCTGAGCACATCCTCCAGTACCGTCCAGGCAGTGGTGCCGCACTACGCCAGGACCAGGCGGTTGCCCTGCCATGAGCACCAACACCACAGTGCGCAGCATGGGTCGATCACCTTTCGTCCTGGTGGTGGGCGTGATCCTCACCTGGTTTATTGCCGCGTTCCTGGTATGGCCCAACGTCAACATCCTGATTGCCACCTTCTTTCCTGACGGGAGCTTTTCGGGCCGCGCCGCGGAGAAACTGTTTTCCTCGCAGCGGGCCATGAAGGCATTGGGCAACAGCTTCCTCCTGGCCGTGGCTCTGTCTGTCACCGTCAACCTGGTGGGCGTCTTCATTGTCCTGGTCACCCACTACTTTCGGATCAGGGGCTCGCGCATCCTCTTCCTGGGCTACGCCTCCACCTTCATCTATGGCGGCATCGTGCTGGCCGCGGGGTACAAATTCATCTATGGCGACAAAGGAATAGTCACCACACTGCTGGTCAAGCTGATCCCCGGAATGGACCCAGCGTGGTTTTCCGGATTTTTCGCCGTACTGGTAGTCATGACCTTTGCCACCACCACCAACCACATGCTGTTCGTCGCGAACGCGCTCAAGGGCATCGACTACCAGACCATCGAGGCCGCGCGGAATCTTGGCGCCTCAACCTGGACCATCCTGCGGCGCATCGTCCTCCCAATGCTCAAGCCCACGCTGTTCGCCGTCACCATCCTGTCGTTCCTCACCGGCCTGGGCGCCTTGAGTGCCCCGCAGGTGCTGGGCGGCCGCGATTTCCAGACCATTACGCCGATGATCCTGACGTTCACCAACAGCCCCACATCGCGGGACCTGGCGGCGCTGCTAGCCGTGATCCTGGGCCTGGCCACTATGCTGATGCTCGCCGTCATGTCCCGGCTGGAGAAGGGCGGCACCTATTTCTCGGTGTCCAAGGTGTCCTCGGAGCTGCAGAAGCAGGACATCACCAACCCCGCAGCAAATGTGGCCGTGCATGCCGTGGCATATGTCCTGTTTGCCGTCTATACGCTCCCGGTGGTGTTGATCGTGCTTTACTCGTTTGCCGACGGCGCAGCCATTCAGACGGGGCAGCTGTCGCTGGCGAACCTGACGCTGGACAACTACGTCCGCGTCCTCACCCAGCAGTCCGGGCTCCGTCCGTTCATCGTCAGTGTTGTGTACAGCGCCCTGGCCGCCGTCATCGCCGTCGGCGGACTGCTCTTCGTGGCCCGGCTGCTGCAGAAATACAAAAACTGGGTGTCCTCGGCCTTCGAGTACCTGCTGCACATCCCATGGATCCTGCCGTCCGCGCTCCTGGCTTTGGGCCTGATTGTCAGCTACGACCACCCGAATCCCCTGGTGGGGGGCGCCGTGCTCACCGGAACCACGGTGATCCTGCTCATCGCCTTCGTCACTGTGAAGATTCCATTCACCCTCCGGATGCTTAAAGCGTCCTTCGCGTCCGTGAACTCTTCTTTGGAAGAGGCTGCGGCCATCATGGGCGCCAAGACCCTGTACGTCTTCCGGCGTATCCTCCTGCCGCTGGTGCTCCCGGCGGCAGCAGCCATTACGGCCCTGAACTTCAACAGCCTCCTGGACGACTATGACACCGCCATCTTCCTGGCCCATCCGCTCGTGCAGCCGCTGGGCCTGGTGATCAAGGCCAACACCGATGGGGCCGAAGGCACTGAGGGCGTCGCTAACACGTTCGTGTATACGGTGCTCCTCATGGTCATCACCGGGGTGACGATGTACCTCGTGTACGGCAGGTCCGGGCGGCGCAGGGCCAGAAAGCAACTGCCCACGGACTCTCCCGGCCGGCAGGCCTCCGGCCCGGTACTTCCCGGCACCCGGGCCCCGGGCGAGGACGACGCTACACGCCCGGCCGCTGCCGTCCGCTGACTACCTTCCCGCACCGCTGCCGACGGCGGCCCGCTTGTTCCGCCGTCGGGCCAGGTTGAGCAGGCGGTCGCGGAGCGGCTGGCCACGGTCAGCGAGGGCTATGCGTCCGAGCGCCGAGGAGGCGAGGCTCACGGCGCGCGTCCGGAGCCGCCGCCTGAGGTCAAAGGCACGGAGTGCCTGGTTTTCGGGCAAGGTGTTGAGCAGGTCTGCGAGTGTTACGGCGTCCACCAATGATTCGCAGGCGCCGCGGCCCAGGGTGGGCATCATTGCGTGTGCCGCATCCCCGATGAGCACTGCCCGGCCCCGGACGTAAGAGTGCAGATGCGGCACTGTCCACAGGCGCTGGACCAGGCATGCCTCCGGAGTGGCTGTGGCCAGCGCGCGCCGGATGGAAGGCGCATGGCCGGCGTAACGCTCCCGGGCCTGTTCCAGCACTAACGGCACATCGATTCCGTACGGGCCAAGTCCGGACCGGTAACTGGCGTACCAGAAGGACCCGCCCCGGGCGGCTGCCATGCCGAACAAGTCGCCGCGGCCCCAGTACTCGCCCACCTCATCCGGGGCGACGGGAGTCGGGAGGGTCCCCCGGAGGGCAAGGTAGGGCGTCAGGCGGGCATCTGTTCCGGGGCCCCACGCCTTGCTGCGGACCACACTGTGAACGCCGTCAGCGCCGACCACCAGTGCCCCGTCCCTGGGCAGTTCGCGTATTTGGCCGGTGATTCGATGGACGCTTGCAGGGACGGCGGCGTCGAGGAGCTGCAGCAGGTCGGCCCGGGAGATGCCGAACATGTCCCCGGCATCGACGGTGATCCACGGTTCGCCCTGGGCGTTACGGACCGATCCGCTGCCGAGGACCGGGCTCACCGCCCGCGCCTGGTCCAGTATCCCCAGCCGGGCCAGGGCGCGCTGGGCATTGGGCCACATCCCCAACGCGTTGCCCACTCCGGGCAGCTCCGGCCGCTTTTCGTACACCGTCACGTCGAAGCGGCCTGCGTCCAGGGCTGCCGCAAGGGCAATCCCGGCGATGCCGCCACCCACGATCGTGATGGTCTCCATACCCGCGATTTTACTACTTTTGTAGTGATTTGGAAGGGGCCACATTACACTGGGCAAATGCCGGACAGACGCATCCAACTGCTTGACGCTGCCCTGGCCGTGGTGGCTGACAAGGGCATGAAGGGACTCACCCACCGCGCCGTGGACGGCGCCGCAGGCCTCTCCCAGGGCACCACGTCCAACTACTACCGCAGCCGCACCGCCTTGGTTGAGGCCGTCCTGGACCGGCTGCTGGAGCTGGACTCAGCCCTCCTGGCCAATCAGGCGCCGGCAGGCCCACCGCGGGATATTGGGGAGCTGGCCGGACAGTTGGCGGCCCTGGTGCTGGCACTGGCCGGACAGCATGCCGACTTGACCCGCGCCAGGCTGGCACTCTCACTGGACAGGCCCGAGTCTGTGACCGCCGGCCACTTCCAGCTGGTGGGCGGCCTGGAACAGGCCCTTGCCGGGCTGGGAGTGCCGGACGCTCGAGCCCGGGCAAGGGATGTTGCCGACTATGGCGACGGGGTGCTGTTGCACCTCCTTACCGTAAGACGGGACGAAGAGCCCGACGCTGCCGCCATCGCGGCGGCAGTCCGGCGGCTGCTGGGTTCTTAGGCGCCGGCAGGCCGGCCCGTATACGCCTCAGCCAGGTAGGCCCTTCCATGGCGGGAGGAGACCACGGAGTTCAGTTCACCGAGCTGCCGGGCGCGGGAGAAGTCATCGGCGTCGGCGGGAGTGTGCAGCATGGTGGTCATCCAGTAGGAGAACTGCTGCGCCTTCCACACCCGGTCCAGGGCGCGGTCGCTGTAGGTCCCCAGCAGCAGGTCGGAGCCGGAGTTGTAGTGGCTGTCCAGCCCCTCGAAGAGGACCTTGACGTCGTTGATGGCCAGGTTGAGGCCCTTGGCGCCGGTGGGCGGCACGGTGTGCGCGGCGTCGCCGGCCAGGAAGAGGTTGCCATGGCGCATGGGAGTGTGGACGAAACTGCGGAAGGGGAGGACCATCTTCTCGATGACCGGCCCTTCCTTGAGTTCAAAGCCGTTGCCGTTGACCCGGCTGCGGAACTCTGCCCAGATCCTGTCGTCATCCCATTCGGCCACGTTCTCCTTGGGATCGCACTGGAAGTACATCCGCTGCACGGCCTCAGTGCGCTGGCTGATCAGGGCGAAGCCGTTGGCGGAGTTGGCGTAGATCAGCTCATCGGAGCTGCGCGGCGCTTCGGCCAGGATGCCGAACCAGGCGAAGGGGTATTCGTGGAAGTACCACTTGCGGTGCGCCTCCGGAACCTGGAAGCGGCAGTGGCTGCGCGATCCGTCTGCGCCCACCAGGAAGTCGGCCTGGATCTCGAAGTCCACGCCTTCGGAATCGGTGAACCAGACTTTCGGGCTGCCCTCCAGATCATGGACGGACGTGTCCGCGACGCTGTAGCGGACGTCGCCGCCGTCGTCCTTCCTACGTGCGGCAAGGTCCAGGAAAACGTCCGTTTGGGGGTACAGCCATACGGACTCCCCCACAAGGTCCTTGAAGTCGATGCGGTGGCTCTCGCCGTTGAAGCGCAGCTCGATGCCGTCGTGCCGGTCCCCGTCGCGCAGCACCCGGTCCGAGACGCCGCTGTCCACCAGCAGGTTGGCGGTGCCATGCTCCAGGATGCCGGCGCGCACCGTGTGGGAAATTTCTTCATGGCTGCGGACCTCGATCACCGTGGATTCGATGCCTGCCTTTGCCAGGAGATGGGAGAGCATCAGCCCCGCCGGGCCGCCTCCCATGATGGCCACCTGGGTGGTGATGACTTTTCGTGCCATGGCTGCGTCTCGCTTCGTTGCGGGGCCCGGGAAAGGGCCGGAATGGTTGCCTGGCTTCAGTGTGCGGGAAGGAGGGTGACACGCGTTACAACTGTTCCGTTCAACGGAAGAGACGACGACCGGCGCCTGGTCGAACCGCGGAACAGTCAGGCCCCGGCCAGGCCCCTGGCGATGCCGCGGGCGGCCGTTTGCAGTGCCGGCACCAGGGCCTGCAGGCGCATCTCCTGCAGCGGCACCACGACGCCCAGCGACGCAACGGCCTGCTGGCGGCGATCCAGCACGGGCACCGCGATCCCCCAGGTGCCGGCGTCCACCACGCCTTTGAGCTGCGCGAAGCCCTGGCGGGAGGTTTCGGCCAGCAGCCCCCGGACGTCCGCCGCAACCAGCTTCCCGTCGGGGTCGGCGAACTGGTCCAGGTACTCCTGCTGCAGCGCCTTGTCCTGGTGGGCCATGAGGGCCAATCCGGCGGATGAAATATGGACGGGCATCCGGCCCGCCACCTGGGCCCGGTTGGCCACCGAGCCCCGGCGGGACAGCCGCTCCACGAAGAGCGCTTCCCAGCCGTCCAGCACCGCGAGGTTCACATTCTGGTTCAGGACCTGCTGGATGTCCTCCATGAAGGGCATGGCCGCCTGCCGAAGCGCCAACGCCGGCGAGGCGCGGTTCACCAGCTCCCACAGCCGGAGTCCGGGCCGCACCATGCCGCCGGGAGCGGTCTCCAGCAGCCCATGGCCGGCGAGCTGCTGCACCAGACGGTGGGTGGTGGTCAGCGGAAGGCCTGCCCGGTCAGCCAGGTCGGACAATCGCAGGGCACCGATGTCCTGGGGGAAGGCGGAGATCAGCCGCACGATCCGGTCCACCACCGAATCCCCCGAGCTTGAGTTCGCCACGGCCGCATCCCTTCCGTTCAATGGGAAGTCCAGCGTACCGCGCACGGCGCAAACGCAGGCTGGAAACCCGGGCCGGAAAGGCGGTCAGGCCGCCATCGTCCGCTCCGTGATCCTGCGCCGCTGCCTGATGCGGCGCCACGCGCCGGGAGCCAGCACCACGGCGATGCCGACGACGGCGCCGATCACCGTCTCGATGATGCGGTCCCGCAGCAGGATGGAGGGTGAGGCCGGGACCACCAGCAGTGTTGAGACCAGGGCGAGGGGTGTCACGAACACCTGGGCCAGCAGGTACTGGCGGATGATGAACATCTCCGCGCCGAACTGGCACAGCGCCATCACCAGCACGGTCTGCCACGGCTGCAGGCCCACCAGCAGCACGGCAGCCAGGACCAGCAGGCCCAGGACGGTGCCGATGATCCTTTGGATGCCGCGCCGCACCCGGTGCCGGGTGGTGTGGCCCACCAGCGGCACCACGGCAGCCACCATGGCCCAGTAGTTGTGCCCGAACCCCAGGCGCTCCCCGGCCCAGGTGGCCAGGGCACCGGCGAGGCCGGCGGCCAGCAGGTACCCGAGCCCCTCAAGCCAGGCCGCGCGCTTCTCCGCGGGCGTGCGCCGGATGCGGGGAGGCCGGGTCCAGGGAGTGCGGTGGCTGCGCAGGATCCGGGACGAGAAGCCCACCAGCAGGGCGAACCCCGTGGTGAGGACGGCCACCAGCATGCCCTGCCACAGCGGCGGCTGGTTGGGAATGGAGGCGATGGCGGCGAAGGCGAAGATATGGAACAAAGAGCCCGCCGGGCGCAGTCGAAGCCAGGAAATGGCAACGGAACAGGCTCCTGCCACCAGCGTGGTGGCCAGGACCAGCAGCCAGGTGTTGGCGGCGGCGTCCAGGCCCCAGGCCGGACCCATCCGGGCCGCGAGCGCTGCCAGGAGCATGACCAGCAGCATCAGCAGCCCGGCCCGCAACTGCAGCACAAACCGGACAGCGTGGGGTTCACCGCGGCCGTAGATCCCGGTGAAGGCGCCGAAGGACGCGAAGATTGCCAGGTCCAGCCTGCCGAGCAGCACCAGCGTGATCAGTGGAACGAAGACGCCCACGGCACACCTCAAGGCGGGGTGGTGGTCCTTGTTGCCGGGGCCAATGCTGAACATTTCAGCAAGCATCTTCACGGGCAGCGCCTTCCTGCGGTTCCTGGGTGGATTTTCACGGGCGGCCGCGCTGACGTTCCTGGTAAATCCTACGGGGCGGGCCCTGGAAGTGCCCCGGCGCGTTCCCCTGAATGGAATCAGGAGGCAACGCAGCGGAAACAGCGCAGGACGATGCTGGTGTCATGAAGCGCCCTGCAAACCACACGCCCGCTGCCGAATTGCGCTGCGAGGTCTGCGGCCTGATGCCCGACCCGCCCAAGGCGCGGCTGACCCTGGCCAACATCGCAGTGATGCTGCCCATAGAGCTGCTGGTCCACGCCCTGATAGTGGAAACCCACCTTCCCTATGTGGCCAAGGTCCTGGTGCTGACCCTGACCGCGACAGTCCTGGTGATCTGGGTGGCCGAGCCTTCAGCGGCCCGGATGCTGCTGCGCTGGCTGCACGCCCCGGCCCTCCGGCACCGGCGGCAGCTGGCGTCGGCGCCGTCCCTTTGGCGGGCGCGCACGCTGCTCAGGGACCAGCCGGGGTCACTGCAGCGGATCACGGCGGCATTGGCCCGGCTGGACACCAACATCCTGAGCATCCACGTCCACCCGGTACCGGACGGGGTCCTCGATGAATTCGTCCTCTCGGTCCCCGGCGAGGTGGGCGAGCACGAGCTGCTGGCGGCATTGCACGACGGCGGCGGCAGCCGTCCGCACGCCTGGCCCACTACTGCGCTGGCCATGGCGGACGGGCAGACCAGGGCGCTCAGCCTGGCCGCGAGGATCGCTGCCGCCCCGGACGAACTGCCCCTGGCGGTGGCCGAGCTTTTGCACGCACGGATTGTGCCGTCGTCGGACGCCGGCTTAAAAGTGTCCGACGACGGGACGCACCTCAAGATCCCCACCGCCTGGCACGGCCCCATCACCTTCGCCCGGCCGGGAGAGCCGTTCACTCCCGCGGAGTCGGCGCGGGCCCACCGGCTGGCGGAACTGGCCGAGATCATGTCCTACCGGCTGGCCGGGTCCCCAGCAGCGCGTTGAGGCCCCACCCCACGACGGTCACCAGGACAATGGCGCCGGCCATGGACGCCAGCTGCACCGGTGTGGACAGGATGCCAAGGCTGACAATCAGCGTGGTGGCGCCGGCAGGAGGGTGCGGCAGGCCAAGCCAGGTCAGAAACAGGGTGGTCAGCCCAACCGACAACACGCCGCTGAGGACATGCAGCGGCGTCAGCCCGCCCACCGCAGCGGAAGGCTGGTCCTGCAGGCCCAGCCCATACAGGCAGAGCGCCCCCGCGGCCAGCCCCACGCCGTGGCCGACCAGGGTGTTGATGGGCCTTGATGCCTTCTGCTCAGGCGACTCGAAGAACAGCATCACCGTGGGGCCGAGGCTTGGGAACAGCCAGGGAAGGTGTAACAGGAGGCCCACCAGGCCACTGACGGCAAGGACCAGGATACTCAGGACGCCGGCGTAGATGGCGGCGCCCAGCTTGTCCCAGCGTTGCTTTGCGCGGTCCAGGAGTGCGGTTGTCATGGCTGCTCCTCTCTGCGGGTGCGTCTGGCGGCCGGGGAGTTTTCCATGCCGCCCTCCCCCCGGCCTTACCCCATGCGTGGCGGTCACAATCCGTCAGAAAGTCCCTGCCGGCTTCCCGGGAGCAAAAACCCTTGACAGTGGTCCGTGTCACTTCTACCGTTGTTTTTGGGATCCCAAAACGGGATCCCAAAAGCGCACTTCCCGCTCTACGCTCCGGATCGTCCAGCGGGCCTTTTCCCCACCGGCAGGCCACCGCCCTGCCAGGCAAACTACTCCACATCCATTCGCATCCTCCCCATCCGTAAACTTCCCCGTGAAGGAGAAGCTGTGTCCATCCCAAACACTGAAACAACGGCCACGTCTGACGAGGCCACGCCCGGCACTACCGAAACGCGCGGAAAGGACGGAACGCAACGGCGCACTTCCGTCCGCTGGAAAATGTTCCTGCTCCTGCTCGTCCTGGTTGCCGTCAACTACATCGACCGCGGCTCCATTTCAGTCGCGCTCCCTATCATCCAAAAGGAATTCAATCTCGCCCCGGAGCTTGTGGGCCTGCTGCTCTCCGCCTTCTTCTGGACCTACGCCCTCATGCAGATCCCTGTGGGCCTGCTCATCGACAAGTTCGGTCCCCGCAAAGTGATGACCGCTTCCTGTGTGGGCTGGGGCGCGGCAACTGCCGCATCAGGGATGGCCGGAGGCTTCCTGAGCATGTTTATCGCCCGCCTCGGCATCGGCGTGACCGAAGCAGGTGTCATGCCGGCCGGCGGCAAGCTCAACGCCATCTGGATGCACAAGTCGGAGCGCGGCCGCGGAGCCACCATTTTGGACGCCGGCGCCCCACTGGGTGCAGGCCTCGGCGGCATCCTCATCGCCGGCCTCATCGCCGCAACGGGCAGCTGGCGGAGTTCCTTCGTCATCGCCGGCGCCGCAACAGTCCTGATGGGCCTGGCCGTCTGGTGGTACGTCCGCGACAACCCGCGGCAGCACCGCGGTGTCAATGCCGCCGAAGCCGAGTACATCGAAGCCTCGCACGCTGCCGAGGATGCCGAAGCCGAGCTCGACGGCAGCCAGGGCAAGCGCGCGCTGCTCCCCTACCTTAAGTTCCGCTCCTTCTGGGCCATGTGCTTCGGCTGGCTCGGCTTCAATGGAGTGTTCTATGGCCTGCTGACCTGGGGCCCGCTCTACCTCGCCCAGGCCAAGGGCTTCGACTTGAAGACCATCGGCTGGTCCACCTTCGTCATCTTCGGTGCCGGCTTCGTGGGTGAAATCCTGGGCGGCACCATTGCGGACAAGTGGCGTGCGTCCGGCGCCTCAGCCAACCGGGTGATGCGCACCCTCCTGGGCATCTCCAGCGCCGTGGTGATCGGCGGCCTGGTGGGCGTCACCGTGGTCCCGGACCCCACCACCGCGGTGGTCCTGCTCTCCCTCGTCATGTTCTTCCTGCGCTGGGTAGGCCTGTTCTGGAGCATCCCCTCCATCCTTGGCGGCCGCACCAACGCGGGCGTCCTGGGCGGCGCCATGAACTTCAGCGGCAACATCTCCGGGTTCGTCACTCCGATCGCCGTCGGCCTGATCGTAGGGGCAACGGGTTCCTACACCTGGGCGCTGCTGTACTTCGTCGCTTCCGCGGTGATCATGGGCGCCTCAGTGCTCACCCTGAACTACAACAAGCGGCTTCCTGTCTAAGCTGACCCTCGCAGGGAAACTTGCAAACAACGCCCCCGCAGCCGGGAGCAGTGCCACACGAAAATCCGAATGGAGCATCATGCTGACCGCCGAAGAGACCCAGGACAAGGACCGCCCCCTCCGCGAAACCGTCCGGGACACCCTCCGCACCAGGATTTTCGAAGGACACTACGCTCCCGGCACGCGGCTGGTGGAGCGCGACCTGGCAGCCGAATTCTCCGTTTCCCGGCTGCCGGTCCGCGAGGCCCTGCGCATGCTCCGCCAGGAAGGCCTGATCAGCGACCGCGGCGCACGCGGGGCCGAAGTGAGCAGCCTCAGCCCCAAGGACGTGGAGGACCTCTTCGACGTCCGCCAGTCCCTGGAAGTCCTGGCCTGCCGGCTCGCCGCCAGGCGGGCCACCGCAGAGGATCTCGCCTATTTGAAGGGGCTGCTGGACAACGCGGAGGCCTTCCTGGCCAAGGGAGCGGTCATGGAGGCGCACCGCTCCAACAGCGAATTCCACGACGCCATCACCGCCATCGCGGACAACAACTTCCTCAAATCCGCCCTGGAACCCCTCCAGGGCCGGATGCACTGGCTGTTCCGGCACGTCAGCGACCTGCCCGAACTCATCCGCGAACACCGCGACCTGTACGCCGCCATTGCCAGCGGCGATCCGGACAAGGCAGCCGCCCAATCCGCATCCCACATCGGAAAGTACCGGGACCAGTTCCCGGAGGACTTCCAGAAGACCGAACCAGAATTCCACCGGAAGAGAAAATGAAACTCCTGGTCATCAACCCCAACATCAGCGCCGATGTCACGGCGCTGATTGAATCCGAGGTGCTCCGATCCGCCTCCCCCGGCACCGAACTGCTGGTCCGGACGGCCGGCCACGGCGTGGAATACATCGAGACCCGCTTCGAATCGCTGATCGCCGCCGGCGCCGTGGCGGAGCTCATCGCCGAACACACCCGCCCCGGCGCTGACCCGGTGGATGCCGTGGTGGTGGCAGCCTTTGGCGACCCGGGCATGCCGGCCCTGAAGGAACTGGCGGACGTGCCGGTCATCGGCATCACCGAAGCCGCATTGTGCGCAGCCGCACTGCAGGGCCACCGTTTCTCCATCATTGCCATCTCGGACCGGATCAAGCCCTGGTACCGGGAGTGCGTGGAGCAATTCGGCCTTGCCGGGAGGCTGGCCTCCATCCGTTCCATCAATGACTCCCTGAACAGCATCGCCTCCGTGCAGCAGGACTTCAGGGAAACCCTGCTGGCACTCAGCCGGCAGGCCGTGGCTGAGGACGGCGCCGACGTCGTCATCCTTGCCGGTGCCCCGCTTGCCGGCCTTGCCCGCGAACTCCGGGGGCAGATTCCCGTCCCTGTGGTGGACGGCATCTCCGCCGGCGTCCGGATGGCCGAGGCCGTCGCCGCACTCCAGTCCGGTCCGCACCGGGCCGGCGCCTTCGCCCCGCCCCCGGCCAAGGACCGCAAGGGACTGTCAGGCAACCTGGACGCGGCCCTCGCCGCCCGCCAGGAACATGCCGGCACTCCCCAGCCCACCGCCTAGCCACAGCCCACCAACTTCAGGAGGACACCGATGTCCCGCCAGCCTCAACTCGTTATTGCCAACGCCACCGTGGTGAACAGCCACGGCCGCCAGGAAGCGCACATCGTGGTGCAGGACGGACGGATTGCCCGGCTTGTCGACACCGCCCAGCCCGTGCCCGCGGCGGACAACACCATTGACGCCACAGGCAAGCTGGTGATCCCCGGCGGCGTGGACGGACACTGCCACGTTGCCCAGGTGACCGGGCGCTTCCGCACCCTGGACGACTACCGGACCACCTCCACCGCAGCGCTGTGGGGCGGGACCACCACCATCATCGATTTCGGCATTCCCCGCGACGCCCAGGAAACCCCGCTCGCCGCCGCCCTGCATAAGAAGGAACTCGCCACGCAGTCCCGCTGCGATGTTGCCCTCCACGGTTCCGTGGTCAGCTGGGACGAAACAGTCCCGTGGCAGCTTGAGCAGCTGGCAGCGGAAGGCATCAGGTCGGTGAAGATGTACACCACCAACCGGGGCAGCACCATGGCCGACGGCGACACCATCCTGAAGGTCATGCGGGAGATGGTGCGGCTGGACGGGTTGACATACATCCATGCCGAGCACGATCCGATCATTGCCGACTGCACGGGGCAGCACGCCCAGGATGGCCGGATCGGCATCGAACACCTGCACCGGACCCGGCCGGAGCTGGCCGAGGAGATCTCGGTCAAGGAGACCCTGGCCATGGCCGAATACACGGGCGCCCCGGTCTACTTCGTCCACCAGTCCACCCCCGGCGCCGTGGACCTGGTGAGCCAGGCACGGGACCGCGGGCTGGAGGCGTACTCCGAGACCTGCCCGCATTACGTGACGTTGGACGACTCCGTGTACGGCTCGAGATTCCCCGAGTGGTTCGCGTGCTGCCCGCCCATGCGCAGCGCGGAAACGGTGGCTGCCCTCAAGGAGCGGCTGGTCTCCGGCGCCATCCACACCATGTCCTCCGACCACTCCTGCTACGACCTGTCCCAGAAACGCGAGCGCACCGATGACGTGCGCGCCATGCCCCACGGCTTGCCCGGCGTGGAGACGCGGATGCCGGTCACGTTCACCGCGATGACATCCGCTGGGGCAACCGTGGAGCAGTTCGTGGAGGCCTTCGCCGCCGCGCCTGCACGCATCAACGCCGTGCCCGGCAAAGGCCGCATCGCCGAAGGGTTCGACGCCGACCTGGTACTTTTCGACCCCGCCGGGGAACGCACGGTGGACGGCTCAGCCCTTCACATGGGAACGGACTTCTCACCCTTCGACGGGAAGGCACTCACCGGCTGGCCCGCCGTCGTTGTTTCCAATGGGCAGGTGGTCCTGGACGCGGACGGCTTCCATGACCCCGGGGCCGTGGGCCGCTTCATCAACCGCAACGGCTTCCGGGAGCACCGGTCCGGTGCCCCCGAAGCCTCCCAGCTCACCGCCGCCCTCTAGGAGCCACCATGCCCGCAACCACACGCCCACGCAGGATCGGCATGATCGTGCCGTCCTCCAACACCTGCCTGGAACCCCAGACCTACCGCATCCTGGGCAGCCGCACCGACGTCACCGTGCACTTCACCCGGATCCCCGTCACCCGCATCGCCCTCGACGACTCCTCCGACCGCCAGTTCGACCCGACAGTCATGCAGGAGGCAGCCGGGCTGCTGGCGACGGCCGATGTGGACGTGATTGCCTGGAACGGCACGTCCGGCTCATGGCTGGGCTCGGCGCACGACCGGGACCTGGCGGCCGGGATCACCGGCGCCACCGGCATCCCGGCCACCACCTCCACCCTGGCCTACCTCGAGGCCTTCCGGAGCTTCGGCACGGAGCGGATCGGCTTGTTCACCCCGTACACGGAGGACGTGAACCACCAGGTCATCGCGTCCTACGAGCGCGAAGGCATCAAGACCGTGGACCACCGGGCGCTGGGCCTCAGCGACAACGAGTCCTTCGCCCGGGTCACCGACGACGAAATGCGCCCAGGCTCCCTGGAGCTCGCTGCCGCCGCCCCCGACGCCCTGGTATACCTGTGCACGAACCTTTACGGGGCCAACATCACCGCGGAGATCGAGGACGCCACCGGGGTTCCGGTGCTGGACTCCGTGGCCGTCACCCTCTGGCATGCCCTGAAACTGGCAGGCGCGCCGCTGCTCGAGCCCCGGTGGGGCAGGCTGCTGGCGTAAGGAAGCCTACATGCGCAGGGTCAGGGCACCGGGCTCCATGGTCATGAGCACGTGCTTGCCCTGGCCCTCGTGGTCCCCGTCCAGCTGGTAGTCGTCCTTGTGCTCCAGCGTGATCTCAACGGTCTTGCCCTGGAAGTACTCCACGGCGGTGTCCTTGCCTCGGCCCTTGCCGATGATGCCGGCCAGTACGGAGAACCAGCCCAGCTTGCCGTGGTGCGGCGCCAGGACCGCTACGTCCAGCAGGCCGTCGTCCACCTTGGCGTCCGGGAAGATCTCCAGGCCGCCCTGGACCTTGCCGCAGTTGCCCACCATGACGCTGCGGACGCCGCGGTGCACCACGTCCTTGCCATCGATGACCACGGTGGCCTTGATGGGTTTGCCTTGCAGGTTGCGGATGCCCGCGTCCACATAGGCGAGCCAGCCCACCTTGTGCTTCAGTTCCTGGTTGGTGTCGGCCATGATCGTGGCGTCGTAGCCCACGCCGGCCATGACCAGGAACAGCTGTTCCTCGTCAGGATCGCTGCGGCGGGCCCGGACCACGTCGATCTTCCGTTCGGTGCCCACGAGGGCTCCGGACAGGGCGCCGTCATAGTCGGTCACGTCGATGCCCAGGTTGCGGGCCAGCAGGTTTCCCGTTCCCAGCGGCAGCAGGCCCATCGGGATGTCGCTCCCGGCCAGGACTTCGGCGACGCAGCGCACTGTGCCGTCGCCGCCGGCGGCGATGATAAGGTCCGCCCCCTGCGCCAGTGCTTCCTTCGCCTGCCCGACGCCGGGATCCTCCTCCGTGGTCTCGAACCAGAGGGTCTCGCCCCAGCCATTTTCCTGGCAGTGCTTGGCCATGAGCTCCCGCACGTCGATGTCCACCGTCTTTGCGGGGTTGATGACGACGGCGGCACGTTTCGGTGAAGGGGAATGGTTCTCAGTCATGGCGTCCTCTGATGGCGGATGGAAAGCAAGCTTCTGAAAGAAGGGTAACCCGCGCCTGGTGCCTTTCCATGCCTACAGCGCCTTCACGGCACCCAGCACCTGGGCCAGGGAGTCCTTGGCGTCGCCGAACAGCAGTGACGTCTGCGGCTGGTACAGCAGGTCGTTCTCGATGCCGGCAAACCCGGGGCGCATGGACCGCTTGAGGAACACCACCTGCCGCGCCTCCGCCACCTCCAGGATGGGCATCCCGTAAATCGGCGAGCCGGACGAGGTCTTTGCTGCCGGGTTCACCACATCGTTGGCGCCCACCACCAAGGCCACGTCCGTCGTCTTGAACTCCGGGTTGATCTCGCCCATCTCCTTCAGCGACTCGTACGGGACGTTGGCCTCGGCCAGGAGCACGTTCATGTGGCCCGGCATGCGGCCGGCTACCGGATGGATCGCGAAGTCCACCTCGATGCCGCGGGCCTCCAGGGCCAGTGCCAGTTCGGCGGCCGTGTGCTGGCCCTGGGCCACGGCCAGGCCGTAACCCGGAACGATGATCACCCGCTGGGCGTACCCCAAAAGAACTGCCACGTCCTCTGCCGACGACGAACGGACCGGGCGGTCGCTCACGGCGGTGGACCCCGCCGTCGAACCTCCCCTGAAAGCCCCGAACAGGATGCCCGCCACGCTCCGGCCCATGGCGGCGGCCATGGCACGGGTGAGGATGGTGCCCGACGCCCCCACCAGGGTCCCTGCCACCACCAGCAGCACGTTGCCCAGCACCAGGCCGGACGCCGCGACGGCCAGGCCGGTGAAGGCGTTCAGCAGCGAGATGACGATGGGAACGTCCGCGCCGCCCACGGGCAGCACCAGCAGGACGCCGGCGGCGAGGCCCAGGGCCAGCAGCAGGACCGCAAGGGGCAGCGAACCAGTGACGACCACGGCCACGCCGGCGGCCACCGCGGCGAGCAGGACCGCGGACATCACCACCGGCAGGCCCGGGAACACCACGGGCCGGGTGGTCATCAGTTCCTGCAGCTTGGCGAACGTCAAGCCCGAGCCAGCGAAGGAAACGGCACCCACCAGGAGCGTGAACACGATGGCCACCCGCACCCAGGGATTGTCCGAATGGGCCAGTTCCAGAAGTGCCACCAGGGCAGCCGCGCCACCGCCCACCCCGTTGAAAAGGGCAACCAGTTGCGGCATCTGCGTCATCTTCACGCGCCGGGCCACCGGCGCCGCCACTGCGCTGCCCACGGCGATCGCCGCCAGGATCCAGGGAATGTTGTCCAGCCGGGCGGACAGGAACACCGTGACGACGGCGATCAGCGCCCCGAGTGCGCCCACCAGGTTTCCCCGCCGGGCCGTTCGCGGGGAGCTGAGGCCCCGCAGGGCCAGGATGAAGCAGACCGCCGCGGCGAGGTAGAGCAGGGAGGTCCAGACGGGATCGAGGAGGCTCATTTGCCGCCTCCCTTGGGTTCGACGGCGCGGGCCTTGGCCGTGTCCTTCTTCGCGTGGAACATATGCAGCATCCGGTCCGTCACCACGAACCCGCCCACCAGGTTGGCGGTTGCAAGGACGACGGCGACCAGCGCCACCGCCAGGACCCAGGAGTCTGCTGCCTGGCCGGCCACAATGATGGCACCGACCAGGATGATGCCGTGGATGGCGTTGGCGCCGGACATGAGCGGCGTGTGCAGGGTGCTGGAGACCTTGGACACCACTTCGAAGCCGACGAACACCGCCAGTACCGTGATGGTCAGCAGCGCTGTTCCGTCCATCAGAGCGCCCCTTCCTGCCGGGCCGCGGCCGTGGCGGGCTCTGCGGCGGTACGTGCCCGGGCCGTCAGCAGCTCCGCCGTGGGCTGGTGCCGTACCACGCCGTCGTGGGTGAGGCAGGCGCCGGCCACCACTTCGTCGTCGAAATCCAGGTTCAGGGTGCCGGGGCCGTCATCGGCGCGGACCAGCAGGGCCAGCAGGTTGGCCACGTTCTTGGCGTAGAGGCGGGAGGCGTCCGAGGCCATGGCCGAAGCCGGGTCCTTGAGGCCCACCAGGGTGATGTGCCCGGTTCCGTCGGCGGTGGGGATCGGGATGTCCTGGCCCGGCACCGACCCTTCCACGTTGCCCCCGGATTCCGCGGCGAGGTCGATCACGATGGATCCCGGCCGCATGCCCTGCACCATCTCGCGGGTCACCAAAAGGGGCGCCGGCCGCCCGGGGACTGCCGCCGTCGTAATCAATACGTCCGATTGCGCCACGTGCGGCGCCAGCAACTGCCGCTGCCGGGTGCCGGCGTCGGAGCTCAGCTGCCGGGCGTAGCCGCCGGCCGCCTCCGCCGTCTCGAGGTCCAGGCGGACGAACGTGCCTCCCATTGAGGCGACCTCGTCCGCGGAGGCGGGGCGGATATCGTTGGCGAAAACCCGGGCACCCAGGCGCTTGGCGGTGCCGATGGCCTGAAGTCCAGCCACACCGGCGCCGAGCACCAGGACCCGGGCGGGCGGGACGGTTCCGGCGGCGGTCATGTACAGCGGGAAGAAGCGGGGCAGCCGGATGGCCGCCTCCAGCACGCAGCGGTACCCGGCCACCAGCGCTTGGGAAGTCAGGGCGTCCATGGACTGGGCGCGGGAAATGCGGGGCACCAGTTCCAGGGCAAAGGAGGTCACCCCGCTGTCCGCGAGCGCCTGCACGGCCGGCAGTTCGGACGACGGCGACGCGAGCCCCACGGTAACGGTGCCCCTTTTCAGGGACGCGGCAGTGTGCGGGTCAAGGGGGCGGACGTGGGCGAGGATGTGGAGGGCAGCAATGTCCAGCTCCGGGACGATGGTGGCGCCGGCCTTTTCGTATTCCTGATCAGCATGCCCCGCGGCGTCTCCTGCCCCGGTTTCCACCAGGACCTCCAGCCCCAAACCTGCCAGTTGCCGGACGGTGTCCGGAGTGGCGGAAACACGCCGCTCACCCTCCCGGCGTTCCCGCGGTATGCCCAGTTTCACCCGGTGACTCCCTCTTCCCGACAAGCAGTGCAGCGGCTCTGCTGCACGCAGTTGGCTAGAGTCTAGGGCCACGGCTGCCGGGACGGGAGTGGGGCGGCCCGCTTGGATGGCAAACAGTTATCTCGCGCCGCGTGCCGATCTGCGCAGCGACGGTCCGGTCCGCTGCGCAGGGACAGTCCCTGCGCAGCGGGACCGGAGGCGGCTGCGCAGTGCGGGGTGCCTGCTACCCGCGGGCCGTGAGGTCTGCCGAAATGAGCTTCGCCGTGGCCACGATCTCCTGCGCCACTGATGCCAGGTAGGCGTCCCGGTCCGGCTTCGCATCGACGGACTGGGCCTGCAGGGACACGTTCACCGCGGCCACCACTTTGGATCCGTCGTACACAGGAGCGGCTACGGACATCAGGCCCAGCTCCAGTTCCTGGTCAAGCAGGCACCAACCTTGCGCGCGGACGGTCTCCAGCACAGCCAGCAGGTCCTGGACAGATCCGAGGGCACGCGGTGTCAGCGGTTTGATGTCGGCAGCAGCAAGGTATGCCTTGAGCTCTGCCGGCGGCAGGGACGCGAGCAGCACGCGGCCCATCGAGGTGGCGTAAGCCGGGAAGCGGGTGCCCACCGTAATGCCGATGGTCATGATGCGCCGCGTGGTCACGCGGGCGATGTAGGCGATGTCCGTGCCGTCCAGCACGGCGGCGGAGGTGGACTCCCCCAGTTTGAGGGACAGTTCCTCCAGGTGCGGCTGGGCCAGCTGCGGCAGGGACAGCCCCGAAAGGTACGCGTAGCCCAGCTGGAGGACCTTGGCCGTCAGCGCGAATGTTTTGCCGTCGGTGCGCACATAGCCCAGCTCCACCAGGGTGTGCAGGAACCGTCGTGCGGTGGCCCGGGTCAGGCCGGTGCGGCCTGCCACCTCGGTGAGCGTCATGACCGGACGGTCGGCGTCGAAGGCACGGATCACGGCCAGGCCCCGCGCCAGCGACTGGACGTACTGGTCGCTGGCCTGCGGGGCGGGCTGGGTATCGGTACCTGCGGCGTCGGTCATGGTTACCAATCCTAGGGCTGTCCTCAGGCGGCAGCCTTGAGGGGAACGGGAACGAGTTCCTGGAGCTCCTCGAGGGTGCAGCCGAAGGTTTCACGGACGGTGACGCCGTCGGGGCCGGTGAGGAAGACGCCCTTGTCCGTGTAGATGCGGGTGACGCAGCCGACGCCGGTGATGGGGTAGGTGCAGGACTCGACGATCTTGGAGGCGCCTTCGCGGGTCAGGAGGGTCATCATGACGAACACGTCCTTGGCGCCCGTGGCCAGGTCCATGGCACCGCCGACGGCGGGAATCGCCCCGGGTGCCCCGGTGTGCCAGTTCGCCAGGTCACCGGTGGCGGATACCTGGAAGGCGCCCAGGACACAGATGTCCAGGTGCCCGCCGCGCATGATCGCGAATGAATCGGCATGGTGGAAGTAGGACGCGCCGGGGAGTTCGGTCACGGGGATCTTGCCGGCGTTGATGAGGTCCCCGTCGATCTGGTCCCCAACAGCCACAGGGCCCATGCCGAGCATCCCATTCTCCGTGTGGAGGGTGATGTTCTGTTCGTCGGTGAGGTAGTTGGAGACCAGGGTGGGCTGCCCGATTCCGAGGTTCACGAAGGATCCCGGGGCGATGTCCTTGGCCACCAGCCGGGCCAGGTCGTCGCGGCCGAGTGGGGTGGCGGAGGTCTGGAGGGTTGTTGCGGTGCTCATCTCAGGCCACCTTTCCTGCTGTGTTGGAGGTGCCTTGGCCGCTGCCGGCAACCTTGACGATGCTGTTGACGTAAATGCCGGGGGTGACCACGTTCTCCGGGTCCAGCGCCCCCGTGGGGACGATCTCCGAGACCTGGACGATGGTGTGCCTGGCGGCCGCCGCCATGATGGGCCCGAAGTTCCGGGCGGTCTTGCGGTACACCAGGTTGCCCTTGCCGTCGGCCTTGAGTGCCTTGACCAGGGCGACGTCGGCGTGGATGGGGGTTTCGAAGACTTGCCATTTGCCGTCCAGGAAGCGGGTTTCCTTGCCCTCGGCGAGCATGGTGCCGTAGCCGGTGGGGGTAAAGAACCCGCCGATCCCGGCGCCCGCGGCGCGGATGCGTTCGGCGAGGTTGCCCTGTGGCACCAGTTCCAGCTCGATCTGCCCGGCCTTGTATTTGGCGTCGAAGTGCCAGGAATCGGACTGCCGCGGGAAGGAGCAGATCATCTTCTTCACGCGGCCTTCCTTGATGAGCAGGGCCAGGCCCTGGTCGCCCTGGCCGGCGTTGTTGTTCACCACGGTCAGGTCCGTGGCCCCGCATTCGAGCAGGGCGTCGATCAGTTCGAACGGCTGGCCGGCGTTGCCGAACCCGCCGATCATCACGGTGGAGCCGTCCTTGATGCCGGCCACGGCATCGGCCACGGTGTCTACGAAATTCAGCATCTCTCTCAGCCCTTCACACCAGCAGTTACGTTTTCGAGCACGACGGCCAGGCCTTGGCCGACTCCGATGCAGATCGCCGCGACGCCCCAGCGTTCACCGGAGGCCTGCAGGCTCCTGGCGAGGGTGCCCAGGATCCGGGTCCCGGAAGCGCCCAGCGGGTGGCCCATGGCGATCGCGCCGCCGTGCCGGTTCACGATTGTGGGGTCTATGCCCCAGGCGTTGATGCAGGCCAGGGACTGGGCAGCAAAGGCCTCGTTAAGTTCGACGGCGCCCACCTGGTCCCAGCCGATGCCCGCCTTAGCCAGGGCCTTGTTCGCCGCCTCAACGGGTGCGTAGCCGAAGTACTGCGGATCGTTCGCGTGCGCCCCGCGACCGGCAATGCGGGCCAGCGGGTCCAGCCCCAGCAGCCCGGCGGCAGCTTCGGAACCCATCCAGGCCGCGGAGGCGCCGTCGGACAATGGCGAAGCATTCCCGGCAGTGACTGTGCCGCCCACCTCATCGCCCTCGGGTTCCTTGCGGAACACGGTCTTCAGCGCCGCCAGCTTCTCGGCGGTGGACCCCGGGCGGATGCCCTCGTCCCGCACCAGGTCAGTTCCCGGCACCGGAGCCACGAGACTGTCATAGAACCCTTCGTCCCAGGCGGCCGCGGAGAGGTTATGCGAGTTGGCGGCGAACTCGTCCTGCGCCTGGCGGGTCACGCCGTACTTCTCCCGCAAACGTTCCGTGGCCTCGCCCAGGGAGATGGTCCATTCCTTGGGCATCGCCTTGTTCACCAAGCGCCAGCCCAGCGTGGTGGAGGCCAGCGTCATGTCCCCGGCCGGGTAGGGCTTCTCGGTCTTGGGCAGCACCCACGGGGCACGGGACATGGATTCGGCGCCGCCCACCAGCATCAAATCGGCGTCGCCGGCGTTGATCTGGCGGGAGGCGATGATTGCGGCATCCAGGGACGATCCGCACAGCCGGTTAATGGTGGTGCCCGGGATGGACACCGGGAGTCCTGCCAGCAGCGTGCCCATCCGGGCGATGTTGCGGTTCTCCTCACCGGCGCCGTTGGCGTTGCCGAACACCACCTCGTCAATCCGCTCAACATCAAGGCCGGGGGCACGCTTCACGGACTCCTTGATCACGTGCGCGGCAAGGTCATCCGGACGGACTGCTGCGAGGCCGGAGCCGAACTTGCCGAACGGGGTGCGCACGGCGTCGTACACAAAAGCCTGGTTCATGGGGTTCCTCAAATTCTGTCTGGGATTCCCAACCAGGTAGCAGTTAATGTCGTTTTGGAGCCCCATAACGACATCTGCTGCTACCTAGTTGGGCTGGGGTTCTTCGCTGTGGGTGCTGTCCAGCTCGCGGAAGACCTGCTGTGCCGTCTTGAAGGCGGTATTGGCGGACGGGACGCCGCAGTAGATGGCGGTCTGCAGCAGGATTTCCTTGATCTCGTCCCTGCTGAGGCCGTTCCGGAGGGCGGCGCGGATGTGCATGGCCAGCTCTTCCCAGTGCCCGTGGGCCACCATGGCGGTGATGGTCACGGCGGAGCGCATTTGGCGCGGGAGCCCCGGCCTGGTCCAGATTCCACCCCACGCGATGCGGGTGATCATGTCCTGGAAGTCCTCGGTGAACTCATCCTTGTTGGCGTTCGCCCGGTCCACGTGCGCATCACCCAGGACTTCGCGCCGGACCTTCATGCCGCCGTCGTAAATCTCCTGGCTGGTGGCTCCGGGCTGGACCACCCCGTGCCGTTCGTTGCCGCTCATTTGGCTGCTCCCTGTGATTCGGCCCAGCTGATCAGGCTGCGCATCAGGTCTGCCACGTGTGCCGGTGCCTCGGCGGGTGCCAGATGCGCCATGCCCGCAAGCGTGACCGCGGTGGCGGTCCCGCCCGCTGCGGTGATTCCTGCCGCGACTTCGTCAGCCATTTCCGGTGTGGCCACGCCGTCCAGCGCCCCGGCGATGACCTGGGTGGGGACGCGGATGCTGCCGAGTTCGCTGCGGACATCGAAGGAAGCCAGGGCCTCGCAGCAGAAGGCGTAGCTGAAGCGGTCGGCGTCCCGCAGGGCATGCAGGAGCCGGCTGCTGAACTCGGGTTCCCGGTCCATGAAGCCCGGTGCGAACCAGCGCTGCGCGGAGCCCTGGATCATCACGGGCGTGCCCTGGGTGCGGACGGTTTCGGCGCGCTCCAGCCAGCCCTCCGGCGTGCCGATTTTGGCACCGCTGTTCTGCACGGACAGGCTCTTCAGCCGTTCCCCGTGCTTGATGCCGAGCTGCAGGCCCACCGCGCCGCCCAGGGAGACACCGGCGTAGTGGAATGCCTCACCGGGGGCGATCGAATCGACCAGGTCCACCACGGCGTCCGCGAGGGCCGCGACGTCGAACGTTTCGGTGGCGGCGGGCGAGACACCGTGGCCGGGGAGGTCCCAGGCCACCAGGTCGACGTCAGTGCCGAGCAGGGTGGCCACGCGGTTCCACAGGATGGAGGAGGTGCCCAGTGAGGGGCCCGCCACCAGCAGGGGGTGATCGCCCAGGGGTCGCTGGGGTGACAGCAGCGCTGCTTTGAGGGCCGGTTTAGCCACGGGGAGCTCCGTTCACTTCGGGGGTCGGGGATACAAGGTCGGGGTAGGCCGCCAGGATGCGGCGGGAGATTTCGGCCGCCTGGCCAAGGTAGCTGGCAGGGTCCAGAAGTTCTTCCAGCCGCTGGTCGGGGACGACGGCGGCGGGGACGGCGTCGCGGAGCAGCCTGCGGTAGGTGCCGGCTTGCTCCGCCGGGGGCGCCTGTAGGGTCCGGTCCACCACGTCCTGCAGCTGCTGCTTGCCGTTGCGGCCGTCCTTCCCGTCCAGCAGCGGTGCCACCGCTGCGTTGATGCCCTCAGCCAGCAGCAGCGGGCCGGCAAGATCCAGGTTGCGGCGCATGGCGTCGGGGAAAACCTGCAGCCCTTCGGCCAGTTCGCGGATATGGCCGGCGGCGCCGAGGGTGAGCGCCAGCAGCTGGCGCAGCGCCGGCCACTCGCTGTGCCAGGCGCCGTCCGGGCGTTCGTCATTGAAGGTGGCGGCAGCCAGGTGCAGCTGGGCAGCCAGCCCGGGTGCCTGCAGTGCCGCACTGCGGACCAGGACAGACAGGACGGGGTTTTGCTTCTGCGGCATGGCGGAGGACACCCCGCGTCCGGCGGCGCGCGGCTCGGCCAGCTCGGCCACCTCCGGGCGGCTCAGGAACAGGACGTCCGCGGCGATCTTGCCGAACGCGTCCAGGACCGACGCCAGCGCGTGCCCAAGGGACGTCACGGGCAGGCGGTTGGTGTGCCAGGGAGCCGCTGCGGGGGCCAGGCCCAGCTGGGCTGCCAGGGCATCGGCCAAGATGAAGGGGGTGGCGGAGGAGCCTTCCGTCAGTACGGTTCCGGCCGCGAGTGTTCCGGCGGCCCCGCCGAACTGGACCGGGAACTCCAGGCCTTCCAGCTGCCGGCCGGCGGCGGCCACGCCCTGGAACCACTGCGCAGCCCGCAACCCGAAGGTATAGGGAAGCGAATGCTGGGTCAGGCTCCTGCCCACGCACAGTGTGCCTTCATGTTGGCCGGCCAGGGCGGCCAGCGCCGTCGTGGTGGCTTTCAGATCTGCGAGTACGGCGTGCACGGTGTTGCGTGCCACCAGCATCAGGGCGCTATCCAGCACGTCCTGGCTGGTGAGGGAGGTGTGGACGGCTTTCCCGGCGCCAACCCCGGCGGTATCCAGCGCTGCCACGTTCTTCCGGAGGTCCGCCAGCAGCGGAATCACCGGGTTGCCGCCGCCCTGGGCACGGAGCGCAATATCGGCCAGGTCGTAGCGGCCCGCTTCGGCAGCGGAAACCACGACGGCGGCGGAACCGGCAGGTGCCAGGCCGGCCCCTTGCAGCACGGCTGCCCAGCCGGATTCGACGGCGAGGATTGCCGCCAGCACAGCCCGGTCCCCTGTCAGCGCCGCCACGAGTGGTGACGCTGATACGGGACTGAGCAGGCCGGCGTCGGCCTCTTCCGCAAAGGCGCGCAGGTCTCCGGGGGCGGCGTTGGTCACTGGAAGTCCAGGAAGACCGTCTCGCCCTCACCCTGGAGGCGGATGTCCCAGGTGAGGCCGCCGTCCGGGTCGCGGCGGGCGATCAGCGTCTGGCGGCGTTCCGGATCCAGCAAGCTAAGCAGCGGGTCATTGGCCAGGGCCTCGGTGTCCTCGGGCAGGTAAATGCGGGTGAACAGGCGGTTGGTGAGGCCGCGGGCGAAGAGCGCCACGGAGATGAACGGCGCCGCCCCCGGCTTGGTGGGGCCGGGGTTGACGGTGGTGAAGGTGAAGACGCCGGAGTTGCCCACGGCGCCGCGGCCCCACCCGGTGAAGGTGTAGCCGTCACGGACCAGGGAGCCGGTGCGCTGGACAACCTTGCCCTCGGCGTCCGGCTGCCAGATTTCCAGGATGGCGTCCGGGATGGTGTGGCCGGCGCCGTCGTAAACGGTGCCCTGCAGGCGGATGGAGCCCGGGAAGCCGGGAGGCAGCAGCTCGTTGTCCTTTTCGAACGGAAGCGCGTAGCCGTAGAAGGGGCCTACGGTCTGGCCGGGGGTGGGTACCAGTTTGGTGCTCATCGTCTACTCCTCGTCACCTTCTGCGCCCAGCGCCTCGTTTTCCGTCCAGGTCCGCTTGGGACCGGTCAGGACGATGTCCCAGTTGTACCCCAACGCCCACTCGGGCTCGGTGAGGCTGTGGTCGTACGTGGCCACCAGCCGGTCGCGGGCGTCCTGGTCCACGATGGTCTGGTAGATGGGGTCCAGCGGGAAAAGCTGGTCGCCCGGGAAGTACATCTGGGTGATGATGCGCTGGGTGAACTCGGTGCCGAAGAGCGAGAAGTGGATGTGGGCGGGGCGCCACGCGTTCAGGTGGTTCTTCCACGGGTAGGCGCCCGGCTTGATGGTGGTGAACCGGTAGGAGCCGTCCGGTCCGGTGATGCAGCGGCCGATGCCCGTGAAGTTGGGGTCGATGGGAGCCGGGTGCTGGTCGCGCTTGTGGATGTAGCGGCCGGAGGAATTGGCCTGCCAAATCTCCACGAGCTGGCCCGTTACCGGACGGCCGTCGCCGTCCAGGACCTTGCCGGAAACGATGATCCTCTCACCCAGCGGCTCGCCGTTGTGCTGGATGGTGAGATCCGATTCCAGGGCGTGCACGTCCTGGTGCCCGAACGCCGGCGAGTACAGCTCGATGGTTTCGGGGTCTGCGTGCTGCAGGCTCTTGGTGGGGTGGCGCAGGATGCTGCTGCGGTACGGCGCGTAGTCCAGGCGCGGCTGGGTCTCGGGCTGGCCACCGTCCTTGAGCGCCCGCTGGTAGGCCTCGCCGATGGCGCTGATCTCTGCGCTGAGGTCCGCCTGTGACTCGATGGCCTTGTCCAGGGGCTGGTGGGCAGCCTTCGGTTCAGCCGGGGGCACGAGTTCCTCCGACTCCAGCTCCGCGGTGATGTCTTCCGGCATTGCTGGCTCCTTTCCGGTTGGTTGTTCTCTTAAAGGTCTGGCTTGATGGTTCAGGTGCGGTGCAGGGAGTCGTACTGGACTGCGTGGCGCACCGGGGCATTGGGGGCCCCGTAGCCGTCGTAGTTGCCGCGGCGTTCCACCATTTCGAAGAACACGCTGCCCACGGTGGCCGTGTAGAAGTGCAGGAACTCGCCGTCGGCGTCCCGGTCGAACAGGAGGTTGAGCTCCTGCAGGGTGGCCAGGAAACCGGTCTCGAGGTCGAACCGGGCGTCCAGGTCCTCGTAGTAGTTGGCCGGGATCTGCAGGAATTCCAGGCCCCGGTCCCGTGCCGCCCGCGCGGTGGCCACGAGGTCGTCCACGGCGAACGCGATGTGTTCCTGGTAGGTCTTCCGGGCTTCGTTCTGCGCCTGCTGTACCGGTGCCAGGTTCAGCACCAGACGTACGTCGCCGTTCGAGGCCTGCATGACCTGCGAGCGCACCAGCCCGCTGGGGCTGGGCACCTCCGCGAACGGCTGCGGCTCCAGGGCCAGTGCGCTGGTGTAGAAGAGGACTGCCTCATCGAAGTGCTGCCACGGCTGGGCAAGGTTGACGTGGTCGATCACCGCGCTGGCTCCGGCGGAAGGGTGTTCCAGCCCTTCCCCGAACTCATGGGTCCATGCCGCGGTGCCGTCAGGGCTGCCCTGGCAGAGGAAGATCTCGGTGGAGTCCGGGGCGGAGATGCCCTGGAACACTTCCTCGTCCGCCTGCACCTTGCGGGCCACCACGGGGGCCTTCAGCTGCTGGGCCCGGGCGGAGGCAATCACGGGGGAATCGACGTCGAACCCCAGCGCCGCGATGGCTGGTTCGGCGTGCTGCGCGGCCTGTTCGTTGATGATCACGCGGGCCTGGCCCATGGTCCACAGCTGGACGTCCTTGGTGCGGTGCCGGCCTTCGAACGCGAAGCCGAGCTGGCCAAGGAGCCGCTCCAGCTGCGCGGTGTCGTCCGCCTTCACCTCGGCGAAGTTGAAGCCGGCAGGCTCGTTCACCTTGGGCAGCGTGGCAAGTTCCATGGGATAACGACGGCGGAGGCCGGCTCCGTCGTTCGGCGCCCCCTCGGCGTCCGCGAGCCATTTGGCGCTCTGCTCTTCAAGCCAGATGAGCGAACGCATGGCGTCCACGGCAGTCCGCTCCACATCAGACTGGCGGAAGACGTCGTTGAAGACCTCCAGCGAAACAGGTCCGGTGTAGCCCGCACGGACCACGTGGCCCATGAACTTGGCCAGTTCAAACTGCCCCTCGCCCGGGAAGACCCGGTAGTGGCGGCTCCAGGACAGCACATCCATGGAGAGCTTGGGGGCGTCCGCCACCTGCACGAAGAAGATCTTGTCCGGGTTGAACGCCTCGACGTGGGAGGTCTCCCAGTCACGGGACAGGATGTGGAAGGAATCCAGGCAGGTCCCCAGGTTGGGGTGGTCCACCATCTCCACCAGCCGGTAGGCGTGCTCGTAGTCGTTGACATACTTTCCCCAGGCCAGCGCTTCATAGGCCACCTTGACGCCGTGGTCACCGGCCAGGTTGGCCAGCTGTGCCAGCTGTTCGGCGCGGAGGCCGTCGTCGTCGATGCTGGCGGTGGCCACGTTGGAGCACACCAGGATGGTGTCCATGCCCAGCCGGGCCATGAGCTTGAACTTGGCCTCAGCCCTGCGGAGGTTGGCCTTGAGCACGTCCGGGGTGACGCCGTCGAAGTCGCGGAACGGCTGGTAAAGGTCAAGGCCAAGTCCCAGGTCCGCGGCCATCTTCCGCACGTCCTCGGGACTGAGCGGCGAGGTGACCAGGTCCTGTTCGAAGATTTCGATGCCATCGAAGCCCGCGATGGCGCACGCCTGCATTTTCTCCTTCAGGGTGCCCGACAGGCAGACGGTGGCAATTCCGGTGCGCATCAGGCGTTCACCTCCTCGGCGGCCACAAGCTCCAGGAAGTGGCTGCGCATGCGGTCCGGATCAGCATCCAGGCCCGTGAAGATCCGGAACGCATCCGCAGCCTGGCCCACGGCCATCCGCCCGCCGTCCAGGACGTCACAGCCCTTGCCCCGGGCAGCCCGGACCAGTTCGGTGTCGATGGGGCGGTAGACGATGTCCGCCACCCAGTGCCGGGACTCCAGCAGGTCCAGGTCCAGCGGCACACCGGGGTGGGCGGCCATGCCCACGGGGGTGCAGTGCACCAGGCCGTCGGCCCCGCGCATCAGCTGCGGCAGCTCCGCCGTCGTGCCTGCCGTCACGGTGCTGTCCGGGAAAAAGGCCGCCAGCTCGGCAGCCCGGGCCCCGGCCCGCATCGGATCCACATCCACCAGGTGCAGCGTGCGGACGCCGGCGGTCAGCAGGGCGTAGGCGACGGCGGATCCGGCACCGCCGGCACCCAGCTGCACCACACGGTCCAGCCGGGCTGCGGGGAGGCCGGACGACAAAGCGGCGGCGAAGCCGGAGAAGTCAGTGTTGTGGCCGATGAAACGGCCGTCGCGGATCACCACGGTGTTCACGGCGCCCAGCCGGCGGGCGTCCGGGCTCACCTCGTCCAGGTGCTGCAGGACCAGCTGCTTGCAGGGGTGGGTGATGTTCAGGCCGTTGAAGCCAAGGGTCCTGGCGCTGTGCAGGATGGCGCCCACCGACTCTCCGGTCAGGCCCAGCTCCAGCAGGTCGATGGGGCGGTACAGGTAACGCAGGCCCTGCACGTCACCTTCCCGTTCGTGCATGGGCGGCGTGAGCGATGGCGTGACGCCATCACCAACCAGTCCCACCAGGTAGGACTCAGTTCGATTGCTCATGCGTGCAGCTCCTTTGGTACGGCACCGGGCAGGCGCGGAAGTTGGGCGCGCTGCGGGGTGACAGGGATTACGGTACATCAATTGTTCACTTATCGCACTGTTGTTCTACATACGAACAACCGGGCTCCAAGAACACGGGATTTCTTTGGCTGCTAGCGCTGCGGCAGCCTTGCGGCGAGCTCCGCGGCAGCTTCCTGCAGCAGCGGAACGTGGGCCTTCAACTCCTCGAGGCCCAGGCGGAATACCGGCACGGCAGTTGCGAGGGATGCGAAGGCATGGCCCTGGCTGTTGAGCAGCGGGACGGCCACGGCGCGCATGCCGGCCTCGTTTTCCTCATCCATGACGGCGTAGCCCTGCCGGCGCACCTGCTCGATTTCGGCGCGGAATGCATCCCGGCCCGTGATGGACTTTTCGGTGAGCGCTTCGAGCGGCAATTCCGCCAGGAGCCTTTCCCGCTCCGCGTCCTCGGCGAAGGCCACCAGGGCTTTCCCGACGGCGGTGGTGGACAGGGAGCCCAGGTGGCCGGGGTCGCTGGTCACCCGGAACATCTGGGGACCGTCCACCTTGCTGACCGTCAGGTGATGGTGGCCGTCGCGGACGCTGAGGATGGTTGCCTCGCCGGTCTCGGCGGTGACCCGGCGCAGGACGGGCGTCGCAGTACCGGCGAAACCATGATGGTTGGACACACGCTGGCCCAGCTGGAAGATGCGCAGGCCCAGATGGTAGCGGCGGCCGTCCGGCTCATAGTCCACAAAGCCGTCACGGGTCAGGGATCCAAGCAGGCGATAGGTGGTGCTGAACGGCAGTTCCGCCCGGCGGGAAATCTCCGCGGCGCTGGCACCGCGGGGCTCGTCCCCCAGCAGGACCAGCAGGCCCAGGGCTTTGCCCACCATGTCCGTACGGTCCGCAGGACGGCCGCCGACCTTGGCTTCCGGGGGCATGGCGTTCACGGGCTCTGCGGCGGCGGGGACGGCAGCAGCGGATTCTTCATTGACCGCTGTGGTTTGGTTCACACTCATGGATCGATGTTCCCACAATGTGAGAGCTATTTCTAGATGGTGATTATTTTCTTGACAGGTGACTGCCCTCACAGTCATAGTTTCTGTATCGCACAAGTAGCTCCCACCATGTGGCTACGAATGCTTGGGTCTTTTCCGGACTCCAGCCGCATCGCGCCCCGCCCGCACCCAGGCAGCGGCGGCTGCGACCCCCAGATCCACATCCGCGACAATGTCGTCACACCAAAGGAACACCATGAGCCAGACACTTCCGTCCGCCGGGGCGGGTGCCCTCACCTCCGCCGGGACGCCCAAGAAGGCCGCCCTCGCCAGCTTCCTGGGCAGCGCCGTCGAATACTATGACTTCTTCATCTTCGGATCCGCTGCCGCGCTGATCTTCCCCAAGGTCTTTTTCCCCGATGCAGACACCAACGCTGCCATCATGTCCTTCGCCACCTTCGGGTTCGCCTATGTGGCGCGTCCCGTGGGCGCCATCATCCTGGGCCACTTCGGTGACCGGGTGGGCCGCCGGAAGGTCCTGATGTTCACCCTGCTGCTCATGGGCGCGTCGACGTTCGTGATCGGCTGCCTCCCCGACTTCCGGACTGTCGGCTGGTGGGCTCCGGCCCTCCTGGTGATCGCCCGCCTCTGCCAGGGCCTCAGCGCCGCCGGTGAGCAGGCCGGCGCCTCCTCAATGACCCTCGAGCACGCCCCGGACAACCAGCGGTCCTTCTTTACCTCCTGGACCCTCACCGGTACTCAGGGCGGCCAGATCCTCGCCGCCCTGGTCTTCATCCCCGTCCTGGCCCTGCCGGATGAGATCAAGTACGGCATTGGCTGGCGCATCCCGTTCTGGCTCAGCGCCGTGGTGGTCATCGTTGCCTTCTTCATCCGCCGCACGCTGCACGAACCGCCGGCCTTCGAGGAAGCCCAGAAGAACGCCCAGATCTCCAAGCTTCCCGTCGCCGACCTCCTCAAGGGCCACTGGCGCGACGTCCTGCGTGTTGTCGCCTGCGCCTTCATCGCCGCCGTCTCCACCGTGTTCGGCACCCTGGCCATCAGCTACGCCAAGACCGTCGCCGGCGTGGACGGCACCACCACCCTCTGGCTCGTCGTGGGCGCCAACCTGGTGGCCGTGGGCACCCAGCCGCTCTTCGGGAAGCTCGCGGACAGGATCGGCCGCAAACCCGTCTTCATCTACGGTGCCGTGGCCAGCGCAATCCTGACCCCGCTGTTCCTGCTCAGCCTGGAATCCGGCAGCATTCCGCTGATGTTCGTTGCCGCCATCGGTTTCTTCTCCTTCGGCTACGCCGCCTCCAACGCCGTCTGGCCGTCCTTCTACGCCGAGATGTTCAGCACCAAGGTCCGCTTCTCGGGCCTGGCCATCGGCACCCAGCTGGGCTTCCTGATGGCAGGCTTCGCTCCGGCCATCGTGGCTGCCATGGGCGGCATCAAGCCCGGCGGATGGGTGCAGATCAGCATCTTCACCGCCATCATCTGCACCATTGCCGCAGTCTCCGCCCTGACCGCCAAGGAGTCCTTCCGGACGCCCACCAAACTGCTGGGCCTGAAGTAGGAGCGCCACACGCGCGCGTTCCTGCCCAGTTACTGATTAGTCAAAGCCCGCCACCTCCGGAAACGTCCGGACGTGGCGGGCTTTTGCGTGCGATCCGCAGTGGAACGGTGGCAGTAACCGGGCAGGAATGCACGACGGCGGGGGTCCCCGCTACCCCCTGCCGGTCTCCAATACCGAGGCCAGGTCGAAGTTGACCGGTTCCTCCAGTTGTTCGTACGTGCAGGATTCCGGGTCCCGGTCCGGCCGCCAGCGGTTGAACTGGGCAGTGTGCCGGAACCTCTCTCCCTCCATGTGGTCGTAGCGGACCTCCACCACCAGTTCGGGCCGCAGCGGAACGAACGACAGGTCCTTCCCGGCGCTCCACCTGCTGCCTTCGGCGTTCCGCGGGGTCCGTTCCCCCTCCTCCTGCTTTGCCCAGGCCCAGGGGTGGTTGTCGAAATCCGTCACCAGCGGCTGGAGCTGGTCAAACAATTCCTTCCGGCGCTTCATGGGGAAGGCGCCGATCACGCCCACGCTGGCCAAGCCGCCGTCGTCCTTGTACAGCCCCAGCAGCAGGGAGCCGATAGCGTCCGGCCCGCTCTTGTGGAGCCGGTAGCCCGCCACCACGCAGTCCGCCGTACGCTCGTGCTTGACCTTGAACATCACCCGCTTGTCCGGTTCGTACCGGCCGTCCAGCCGCTTGGCCACGATGCCGTCCAGCCCGGCCCCCTCAAACTGCTCGAACCATTGGGCGGCGGTGTCCTTGTCCGTGGTGGCGGCGGTCAGGTGGACCGGAGCGCTGCTGGCCGCGAGCGCCTTCTCCAGCGCCGCCCGCCGCTCGGAAAAGGGCCTGCCGGTGTAGTCGTCGCCGTCCAGTGCAAGGAGGTCGAACGCCACGAAACTTGCCGGCGTTTGCTGGGCCAGCAGCTTTACCCGGCTGGCGGCGGGGTGGATGCGCTGCTGCAGGGCGTCGAAATCCAGCCGGTCGCCGGCGGCGCCCACCAGGATGATCTCGCCATCCACCACACAGCGCTGCGGAAGGTTTTCCTTCAGCGCGGCCACGAGCTCCGGAAAGTAGCGGGTCATGGGCTTTTCATTCCGGCTGCCGATCTCCAGCTCATCACCGTCCCGGAAGATGATGGACCGGAAGCCGTCCCATTTGGGCTCGTAGCTAAGGTCACCGCTTCCTGGAATGCCGTCAATACCGCTGACGGCCTTGGCGAGCATGGGCGGGACGGGCGGCATCACGGGAAGTTCCATAGTGCCCATTCTTGCCCGGCCCGTACCCTGGGCGGTAGGGCGGCACGGCGACGGAAGGGTTTTCAGCCGGCCAGCAGCCAGACCACCAGGACCAGCACGGGCGCCGCGGCGGCCGTGGAGAGCAGGATGGTTTCCCGGGCCACCGCCACGCCCTTCCCGTATTTGCTGGCAAACAGGAACACATTCTGGGCGGAGGGAAGCGCCGCCATGAGCACCACGCCCAGCAGCATGCGGTGGTCCAGGTCAAAGAGGAAGCGGCCGACGACGAACGCCACCGCCGGCATCACCGCGGACTTGAGTGCCGTGGCAGTGAGGATTTCGGCGGTGTGCCCGCCGCTTCGAAGCATTTTGGTTCCGTGCAGCGACATCCCGAATGCCAGCAGCACCACAGGGACGGCAGCGCCGCCAAGGAGCGTCAGCGGTGCCATCACCGGGGCCGGGGGCTGTACGTGGAACGCGGCCAGGACCACGCCCAGGAGTGAGGCGATGATCATGGGGTTCCGGAAGGGCTGGGTCAGCATGAGCCGGGGCGAGAACCGGCCGGCTTCGGAGAGGTCCAGCAGGGTCAGGACCAGGGGGGCGAACAGGAGCAGCTGGACCAGCAGGACCGGGGCCACAGGGGTGGCGTCCCCCAGGGCGTACAGGGTGATGGGGATGCCGATGTTGTTGGCGTTGACGTAGGAACCGGCCATCGCGCCAACCGCCGTTTCAGCCAGCGGCCTTCGGAACCAGATCCGGCTGGCGGCCACATAAAGAAGCGCCGTGACGGCCGCCGTGATCAGCGCGAGCGGAACATAGGCGGAGAAGACCACGGAGAGGTCAGATTTCAGCACCACCGTGAAGAGCAGCACCGGGTTGGTGATGAAGAAGGCCGTACGGGTCAGTGCCGAGATGGTGGGTTCGTCACCCAGTCCACACCGCGCAGCGATATAGCCCACGGCGATGACCACGCCGATCACCGCCAGTCCAATGAGCACACCGCCCACGTGGGGTACTTCCTTCCGGTTCCGCCGCATCCTGCGCCCCGGAAGGGCACAGTATTACAAGTCTTAAACTTATCGGACAAGTGCCCCTGCTTTCGGTACCTGTCCATCCCACAGCCGAGGTACCCCTCGACAGGCCGCCGCCGGGACGGTACAGCTTAACGATGGTTACCGTCGGCTTCCACGCATCCCACGAACAGATCAGTCCCGGCCAGTTGCTCAAGGACGTCCAGCACGCCGAACGCGCCGGCTTTGACGCGGCCATGTGCTCCGACCACATCGAGCCGTGGTCCGCCCGGCAGGGGCACTCCGGCTTCGCATGGTCCTGGCTGGGTGCGGCGATGGCCATCACCAGCCTGCGGTTCGGCGTGGTGACCGCACCCGGGCAGCGCTACCACCCCGCCATCATCGCCCACGCCTCCGCAACCCTGGCCTGCATGTTCCCCGGCAGGTTCTGGTTCGCCCCCGGCAGCGGCGAAAACATGAACGAGCACATCACCGGCGATGCCTGGCCGGCCAAAGACATCCGGCAACGCCGGCTCGAAGAGTGCGTGGACGTAATCCGCCGCCTGCACCGCGGGGAGGAGGTCAGCCACCGCGGGCTGGTCACCGTGGAGCAGGCGCGGATCTGGGATGTCCCCGAATCCCCGCCCCCACTCATCGCCCCTGCCATCAGCGTGGACACGGCCCGCCGCGCGGCAGCCTGGGCCGACGGCCTGGTCACCGTCAACCAGCCGGCGGCGAAGCTGCGGGACATGCTCGCCGCCTACCGCGACAGCGGGGGTAAGGGCAAGGCGGTGCTGCAGGTGCACCTGTCCTGGGCCGGCAGCGAGCAGGAAGCGGCGGCCGTCGCCCTGGACCAGTGGCGGACCAACACGTTCGCCCCGCCCATCCCCTGGGACCTGCCCTCCGCGGGCCATTTCGACGGCGTGGGCGAGCACGTGGGCGAGGAACAGGTGCGCAGCGCGGTCAATGTTTCCGCCAGCCTCAATGCGCACGCAGACTGGCTGTCTGAATACGTGGAACTGGGCTTCGATGAGCTGTACCTGCACTTCGTGGGGCAGCGGCAGGATGCCTTCATCGATGCCTTCGCCGCTGAGGTGCTCCCGCAGGTCCGCACCCCTGACCCGGCCGGAACGGAACCGCAGCTTGCGGCGGCAACCGCCAGCCCGGCGTCGGACACTCCGGCATGAGGATCGCCGAGACCTCGGACCTGTGGTGGAAGAATGCGGTGATCTACTGCCTGGACGTGGAGACGTTCTTCGACGACGACGGCGACGGCGCCGGCGATTTCGCCGGCCTTACCCAGCGGGTGGACTACCTCGCTGCGCTGGGCGTGACCTGCATCTGGCTGATGCCGTTCTACCCGTCCCCGGACCGCGACGACGGCTATGACGTCACGGACTTCTTCGGCGTGGACCGCCGCCTTGGCACGCTGGGCGACCTGGTGGAATTCATCCGCGCCGCTAAGGACCGCGGTATGCGCGTAATCGCCGACTTCGTGGTGAACCACACCTCCGACCAGCACCCCTGGTTCGTGGAAGCCCGGAAATCCACTGACAACCCGTTCCGCGACTTTTATGTGTGGCGAAAGGACACTCCCCCGGACACGTCCTCGGAGGTGGTGTTTCCCGGGGAGGAGAACTCGCTGTGGACCCTTGATGAGGCTACCGGCGAGTGGTACCTGCACATGTTTGCCAAGTACCAGCCTGACCTCAACGTCACCAATGCCGGCGTGCGGGACCAGATCGCCAAAGCCATGGGACTGTGGCTGGAACTGGGGCTTGACGGTTTCAGGCTGGACGCCGTGCCGTTCTTCCTGGAAACCCGTGGCGCACCCAAGGACGAGGCAGCGAACATCAACCCGCACGGCTACCTCTGTGCGCTGCGCAGCTTCGTGAACCGGCGCAACGGCAGCGCCGTGCTGCTGGGGGAGGTGAACCTGCCCTATAAGGAGCAGCTGGAATACTACGGTGGCCCCGAGGGCAACGAACTGAACATGCAGTTCGACTTCCTGGCCATGCAGCACATCTATTTGTCCCTTGCCAGGCAGGATGCGCGCCCGCTGGCCGAGACGCTCAAGAGCAGGCCGCCGATCAACCCGGACAACCAATGGGCCATGTTCGTGCGCAACCATGACGAGCTGACACTGGACAAGCTCAGCGACGGCGAGCGCCAGGAAGTCTTCGCCGCGTTCGGGCCGGAGAAGAACATGCAGATCTACGGCCGCGGCCTCCGGCGGCGGCTGCCTCCGATGCTCGGTGGCGACCAGGAGCGGATCCGCATGGTGTATTCCCTCATGTTCTCGCTGCCCGGCACCCCGGTGCTGTTCTACGGCGAGGAGATTGGCATGGGTGAGGACCTCCGGCAGAAGAGCCGCGCCGCAGTGCGCACGCCCATGCAGTGGAACACTGAGAAGAACGGCGGCTTCTCCAATGCCAAGGCATCAGAGCTGGTGGCCCCGCTGGTGCGCGGCGAATACGGGCCGGAGAACGTCAACGCCGCTGCGGCCAAGCGGGACCCGGAATCGCTGTTCAACTTCATGGCAACGCTGATCGCGCGCTACCGCGAGGCACCAGAGCTGGGGTGGGGCTCGTTCGGGATCATCGACCAGCCGGAACCCGCGGTCTTTGCCCACACCTGCAGTTCGGACGGCGGGACGCTGGTGCTGCTGCACAACTTGGGCGAAGAGCAGGTGTTGGTCACCGGACGGGTGGGACCGGAGGATGGCCCGCGCCAGGCTTACCGGGACGCCATGCTGCTGGACCTGTTCGACGGCGGCAACGCCCCCTTGGAGCCCGACGGCAGCTTCACGGTGGAACTGGGACGCTACGGCTGCCGCTGGTTCCGCGTGCACCGCAAAGGCGACCGGCTGGCACCGTAACCCGCCGCCCGCCGTCGGGCTTTATGAAAAGATCAACCATGCACGCAATGCAGCACTCCAGCAAGCTTGAAAACGTCCGGTACGAACTCCGGGGCCCGGTACTGCAGGCTGCCAAGAACATGGAGGCTGAGGGGCACCGGATCCTCAAGATGAACCTCGGGGACACGGCGCCGTTCGGCCTGGAGGCGCCGGAATCCGTGGTGGTGGACATGATCCACCACCTCCGCGGCGCCCAGGGCTACAGCGACTCAAAGGGCATCTTCACGGCACGGACCGCCATATCGCAGTACTACCAGACGCGTGGCCTGATGAACATCGGGGTCGAGGACATCGTGATTGGCAACGGCGTCAGCGAATTGATCTCCATGAGCCTTCAGGCGTTCATGGAAAACGGCGACCAAATCCTGGTCCCGGCCCCGGACTACCCCTTGTGGACCGCCGCCGTGACCCTCACCGGCGGCAAGCCGGTGCACTACCTCTGCGACGAGGCGGAGAACTGGTGGCCGGACATGGCAGACGTGGAAGTAAAGATCACCAGCCGCACCAAGGGCATCGTGATCATCAACCCGAACAATCCCACCGGTGCCGTCTACCCCCGCCACATCCTGGAACAGTTCGCGGCGCTGGCCCGGAAGCACAACCTGGTCCTGTTCTCTGACGAGATCTACGAGAAGGTGCTCTACGAGGACGCCACGCATATCCACACCGCCTCCGTGGCCGAGGACGTGTGCTGCCTGACCTTCAGCGGGCTGTCCAAGGCCTACCGGATGCCGGGCTACCGGGCAGGATGGGTGGCCATCACCGGGCCGCTTGCCGCTACCGCCGCCTACCGTGAAGGCCTTGAGCTGCTGGCTTCGCTGCGCCTGTGCGCCAACGTTCCTGCCCAGCACGCCATCCAGACCTGCCTGGGCGGCTACCAGAGCATCGAGGCCCTGGTGCAGCCCGGCGGCCGGCTGCGGGAGCAGCGGGACCTTGCCCACCAGCTCCTTACTGCCATTCCCGGCGTAACGTGCGTGCCGGCGTCGGGCGCCATGTACCTGTTCCCCCGCCTGGACCCGGAACTCTATCCGATCGCCAACGACGAGAAATTCGTCCTGGACCTGCTCCGGGACCAAAAGATCCTGATCTCCCACGGCTCGGCCTTCAACTGGCCCGCGCCGGACCACTTCCGGTTCGTCATCCTTCCCTCGGTACTGGACATTGAGGAAGCTGTCCGGAGGATTTCCACCTTCCTTGCCGCCTACCGCAACGGCAGCGACGCCTGAAAGCGACAGACACGAAACCGGTGCGGCGCGAAGAACTAACCGCACGCTAACCGCGGGGAAACCGCTGCGCAACATTCGCGGCCCACACTGGGTAGTGCAGGCAAGAGCCGGCACCAGCTCCAGCCAGGAGGCCCCCGATGTTGAAGAAAGCGACCACGCATGTAACCAGAATCCGCGCACTGGACCAGCTCCACCGCGGTGACGAAATCGAAGCCCGCCTCTCCGTGGGACCTTCCTACGACGACGTGGTGATCCGCCGCGGCAGCGTGCAGGAAACGGCGCCCGGCATCGGAGTGGTGTGGATCCTGGACCGGATCACGGGGGTCCGGAAGGCCATCAATACGGACGAGTGCAGCGTTTGGCGCGTGGCATAGCGAACTGGACGTGGGGCTGCGGGCGCAGCCAGTAAGGGCTGCCCGCGCCTTGCCCGCTTCCCTCTCAGCCGCCCGCGACAGACTGGATCACCAGGACTTCCTGCCCCGGCGCCACCTCGGTATCCAGGCCCTGCAACCGCCGCACCTCGTCACCGTTGACGTAGATGTTGACGAACCGCCGCAGCGCGCCGGTTTCGTCACGAAGCCGCCGGCCCAGCACCGCATGGTCGGAGGCCACCGCATCAAGCAGGCTTCTCACCGTCAACGGCCCTTCCGCGGGCGCAGTCAGCACCGACTGCCCGCCGGCCAGGGGCTGCAGGACACTGGGCAGCAGCAGCGAAATCTCAGCCACCTGCCACCACGGCTGCCCTGACGCACAGGACATCCGGCAGGTGGGAAGCCACCTCCCTGAACGTCTCCCCTTCATCCGCACTCGCATAGACCGTCCCGCCGCGCGTACCGAAGTACACCCCGGCGGGATCTGCGGTGTCCACGGCCGCCGCGTCCCGGAGCACGCTGTTGTATTCGTGCTCAGGGAGTCCGGTACTGAGGCGCTTCCAGGTGTTCCCGGCGTCGTCCGTGCGGTGGACGGCGAGCTTTCCTTCGGGAGGGATGCGTTCGCCGTCGGCCTTCAGCGGAACAACCCAGGCGGTGCCGTCCCGGCGTGGATGGGTGAGCATCACGAAGCCGAAGTCGGCCGGCAGGCCCTCCGCGATGGAGTTCCAGTTGTCTGCGTTGTCATCCGTCCGGTAGACCCCGTGGTGGTTCTGGGCGTACAGGCGTCCTTCCACCGCGGCATCCGCGGCGATCTTGTGCACGCACTGGCCGAACTCCGGGTTGGGGTCCGGCATGAAGTAGGCCGAGATGCCCTTGTTGCGTGCTTCCCAGGAGGTGCCGCCGTCGAGCGACCGGTACACGCCGCCGGTGCTCATGGCAACATACACCGTTTCCCCGGCCGGCTGGACCACGATCGAGTGCGCAGCCGCCCCGCCGTAGCCTGCTCCCCATTCAGTGCGGTGCGGGTGGTCCCACAGGCCGCGGTTCAGCTCGAAGTGCTCCCCGCCGTCCGTGGATTTCCAGACGGAAATCGGTTCTGCTCCCGCCCACACAACTCCTGGACGGGACTCGGCGTCCGGGTAAATCTGCCAGACGCGCTCAAGTGCCGCCCCTGTGTCCTCCGGGAACGTGATGGCGCCCTGTTCCGGCTCGGACCAGGTGGCACCAAGGTCATCCGAGTGGGCCACCGTTGGTCCCCAGTGCGGGCTGCGGACACCCACCAGGATGCGGGTGCGGCCCTCCCTGGTATCGATCCCGATGCTGGGGATCTCCGACATAAGGAAGTGCGGGCCCGTGAAGGACCACTCCTGCCGGTCCCGGCTGGTGGCCAGCCAGAGCCCTTTCTTGGTGCCGATTGCCAGGACGAATGATTCTGCCGCCGTTGCCATGCGCTCCATGCAACCACCGCAGGGGCCCGCCCGCAATGCTTTTCACCCCTGCCGTCACCCCTTCCGATCCGGCAGGGGCCTCAGTCGACGAACTCGGACTGCGTTTCGATGAAGTCCCAGTCCGCAGCCGTCAGTACGGCAGCGGGATTGCCGGGGTGCGGGCCGCCGGCTTCGGCAATGCCCTGGAGGACCGGGAGCGGCAGTTCGTCGGCACGGAGGTTCCCGCGCAGCCACTCCTTGCTGTCGAGGTCCAGGTCCAGCCACCACATGAAGATTTCCATGAATCCCCCTTCCCGGGTTGGTTTAAACGTTAGGCGTGGCCCCGACGGCGGACAAGGTGCTGCAGCGGAAGCAGGTGGGCGCAGGCGGTGCTTAGGGTACTGGCAGGTAACGTGGCTGGTCAGCGCCCGATAAAGACGAGTACTCCCTACTGGCGACTGCCGCAGGACGCGCCCCTAGCCTGAAATCTCAAAGCAAGCTGACCGTGCTGCTGGGGCATACGGCGTCACCGCTGACCTTTCCTCGCCATGGTCCGTTTCACACATATATGGGGAGACAACATGAAACGCACCTTAGCAACAATGGGGGTGGTAGGGCTTGGCCTTATCAGCCTCACAGCGCCTGCCATCGCGGCTTCCGACCAAGCGGTGCTCGTCCACTCGGACGGCAGCGCCCTGATACCGCTGGAGATCAATGTCAACGGCGGCGGCAACGCCGGCGGCGGAACCGACAACGGCGGCGGCAACGGCGGAACCAACAACGGCGGCGGCAACGATGGCGGCGGTGGGGGCACCAACAACGGCGGCGGCAACGGTGGCGGCGGTGGGGGCACCAACAACGGCGGCGGCAACGGTGGCGGCGGTGGGGGCACCAACAACGGCGGCGGCAACGGCGGCGGCGGTGGGGGCACCAACAACGGCGGCGGCAACGGTGGCGGCGGTGGGGGCACCAACAACGGCGGCGGCAACGGCGGCGGCGGTGGGGGCACCAACAACGGCGGCGGCAACGGTGGCGGCGGTGGGGGCACCAACAACGGCGGTGGGGGCACCAACAACGGCGGCGGCAACGGCGGTGGCGGTGGTGGCACCAACAACGGCGGCGGCAACGGCGGAAACACAGGCGGCGACACCGGCGGCGGCGACACCGGCGGAAACACAGGCGGCGAGACCGGCGGCGGCGACACCGGCATAAACACCAACACCGGCATAAGCACCAACACCGGAACCGACACCAACACCGGAACAGGTCTCGTCACTGTGGTTCCGAACGCTACAGTCCCCGCCAAGAAGCCGACTGCCGCACCCAAGGCTGCTGTCCCGGCCCCGGCCGCCGTCGGAACCAACCAGGGCTACAACGCCCAGACGGCGGTGGGAGCACCTGACGGCTTGCCCGGCTGGCTCGTAGGCCTGGGAGCGCTGGCTGCCGCAGGGACCGCGGTGGCAGTACGGCGCCAGTCGCGTCCGATGCACACGGCCGGCTAGCCGGAACACCGCCACTACAGGTGGCCCTCTGACAAGGAAGGCGTTCTGCCAGTGCCCGGCAGGACGCCTTCCTTCCACCTCCGCCGACCCCTAAGGAATGCAATGCGCCAGCACCGAAGCCAACACGCAGCGCCCCTGCGGCGCGGCATCCTGCGGTGGAACCGGGGCGATCTGGTCATCCTGGTGTGTGGATTCCTCGCCTTCCTGTCGTTCACGTTCGGCGCTCCCCTGTTCCAGCCTTCGGCCTTGTCCCACCCCGCAACCCTTTCCCACCCCACAGCCCTCGCCCACCCCGCACCGCTGCCTGCTGCCGGGAATGCCCCTGCGGCCACGGCACCCTCTGATGGCGGGGCCGCGGACGGGGCAGCTCCGATCGCGGAGACCGGCGGACCGGCCGGGGCAGCTGTGCCGGCCAACCCTGCGGACGCCCAAACGCCGGGCTCTCCGGGAGCGGCAGGGCCCGAACTTCCTGCTGCTGCCCCGCCCGTCCGCATCCATTACCCAGCCGCGGACTTTGACATTGCAGTCCACCCTCTGGACCTTGACGGCGAAGCCCAATCCAGCCGGACCATCGAACCCCCTGCCACCAAGGATGGGTACTGGCTTACCCCGTTCGGGATTCCCGGCAAGGGTTCCGGCAACACTACCTACGTCATTGGCCACAGCTGGGAGGGTGCGGACGCCCCCTTCAACCACTTGAGCTCCGCGGCCGCCGTCGGCGACAGCCTGGAAGTGGGGACTACTGAGGGAACCATTACATACCGGGTGGACAGCATCACCACCTACGTGAAGTCCGGCCTCAAGGACAGCCCGGTGTGGGACATGGTGCCCAACCGGCTGGTCCTCATCAGCTGCTACACCGAGGATCCCTGGGGCAAGAACGTGGTGGTCACTGCGTACCCCGCGCTTTCCTGACGCCTTCACTGCAGGCGTCCCTTAGGCCTCGGCGCGCTGGTTCGCAGGGCCCAACGTACCTGTTCACACCAATCAGGGCGGGCGGACAATTGTCTGCATGACATGGGAAAACTTCGACGTCGCCCCGCTGCTGGTGGGAATCATGCCCAAACAGCACCCGGAGGTTCTCCGGGCTGCGGCCATGCTGGCCTCCCGGCTCTCCGTGCCGCTGGTCTGCGCCTACGTGGACGAAGCCAGCTACCTGGTGGAATGGGATCCGGCCCGCTCCGCCCACCGGCTTTCCCTGCACCCGGACAAAGATGACGACATGCTGGCACTGTCAACGGAGTTGAAGGAACAGGTCCAGGCAACAGTGGACAAGCTCCCGTCCGACGGCAGGTCCATCCAGTGGTCCTTCCGCACTCTGACGGGGGACCCCGCCCGGGCCCTGGCCCAACTGGCCGCCGAAGTGGACGCCCCAATGATCATTGTGGGCACCTCCGAACGCGGGTTCACGCATCGGCTGTCGGAGGCCCTCAACGGCTCGGTGGGGCAGTGGCTAAGCCACCACCAAGGCCGGCCGGTGCTGGTGGTTCCCTACCGGATGCCTGCTCACGAGGACAGGCCCTGAGCAGCGGAATTCCGGGGGAAATACGCACGTTGGAGGCCGGCTTAAAGTAAAGCGAAAGTAGTTATTCGTGGTGCTGGCGCGGGGCCGGTACCAGCCAGTAAGCTGATTCAAGCAAGGCCGGTCCACTCCAGTGGAAACCGGGATTGCCCAAGAGCTGCTCCGGAGTGCGTATCCCCCAATAACGCACTCCGGAGCTTTTTTGTGCCCTTAAACCTGCCGCCGGACCACGGACATATACCCCCTGGGGGTACTTGCACTGATACCCCCTCAGGGTATATGTTTACTGCATGAACGCTATCGAAGAAGCCGTCGCGGCCCTGGCAGCTGACGCTCCGGCCACGGAGGCCGGCGGTGCAGTCCATCACGGCTACACGGGAAACAAGGATGCATACCTTCGCCGGCTGAAGCGCATTGAGGGGCAGGTCCGGGGCATTGCCCGGATGGTGGATGAGGACAAATACTGCATCGACATCCTCACCCAGGTTGCCGCCGTCACCAAGGCCCTGCACGCCGTCAGCCTCGGGCTGGTCGAGGAACACATCGGCCACTGCGTGGTGGGTGCCGCCTCAGAACCGGACCCGGAAGCACGCGCTGAGGCCATCGATGCCAAGGTCAAGGAAGCCGCCGACGCCATCGGCCGCCTCCTTCGCTGACACCACTCACACCCAAACCCCGGCCACCGCTGGCCCCCACAAAGGAGCAAGCCATGAGCACCACCTCCCCCACCACCACGACCATCAGCGTTTCCGGCATGACCTGCGGGCACTGCGTGTCGGCCGTCAGTGAAGAACTCGAGGCTCTGGAAGGCGTTGAAGCAGTGGACGTCGATCTGAACGCCGGCGGCATTTCCACCGTGACCATCACCTCAAGCAAGGAACTCCCGCCCTCCGACATCGGGGAAGCCGTCGCCGAGGCGGGCTACCTGGTCGTCGCCAACGAGGCCTAGAAACCTCAACACCACCGGAAAGCTGACATGAGCCACCAAGAACTGCTGCACCAACCCGGCACCCGGATCGTCGAACTGGACATCGAGGGGATGACCTGCGCGTCCTGCGTCAACCGGGTGGAGAAGAAGCTCGGGAAGCTCGACGGCGTGTCGGCAACGGTCAACCTCCCGCTGGAATCCGCCTACGTCACGGTCCCCGAGGGGATCAGCGACGAGCAGCTGGTGGACACGGTCAACGCTGCAGGCTATACCGCAAGCGTCCGTGCGCCGCGCCGTCCGGCCGGCGATGCCGGGGACTTGCGGCAGCATGCGTCCAAGCGAGGAACGAGCGAGCATGCAGAGCAAGTGTCCGGCGTCGCCGCGCAGCTCCGCCCGCGCCTCATCCTCGCCGCGGTTCTGACGATCCCGGTGTTCCTGGTCAGCATGGTCCCGGCGTTCCAGTTTCCGAATTGGGGCTGGGCGGCGGCGGTGCTGGCGTTGCCGGTGGTCACGTGGGCGGCGTGGCCCTTCCACCGCGCTGCGGCCATCAACGCGAGGCACCTCGCCTCAACCATGGACACACTAGTATCGCTCGGCGTGGCGGCCGCCTACCTGTTTTCGGCGTGGCAGCTGCTGGCGGACCCCCGCATGACGGAGCATCCCGGCATGGAGGGCATGCCCGGGGGACTGTACTTCGAGGTGGCGTCGGTGGTCACCACCTTCCTGCTCCTGGGCCGGTACCTGGAGGCCAATGCCAAGCAAAAGGCAGGCGACGCGCTCCAGGCCCTGCTGAACCTGGGCGCCAAGGATGCCACCGTCCTGCGCGGCGGCCTGGAAGAGAAGATCCCTGCGGACCGCCTGCAGGTGGGCGATGTCCTGGTGGTCCGGCCGGGCGAGAAGATCGCCACCGACGGCGTGGTGGTGGACGGCGCCTCCGCCGTGGATGCCTCCCTGGTCACGGGTGAGTCCGTCCCGGTCGAGGTGGGGCCGGACAGCCGCGTCACGGGTGCAACCATCAACACCTCCGGCCGCCTGCTGGTGAGGGCAACAAGGGTTGGCTCGGAAACCACGCTGGCGCAGATGGCGCGCCTGGTATCGCAGGCGCAGACGGGCAAGGCCCCCATCGCGCGGCTCGCCGACCGCATCAGCGCCGTCTTTGTCCCGGTGGTCCTGGCCATTGCCGCACTGACGTTCGTCCTCTGGCTCGTCCTGGCCGGCCCGGGAGCCGACGGCAGCACCCTTCGGGAGGCATTCACGGCCGCCGTCGCGGTCCTGGTGATCGCCTGCCCATGCGCACTGGGCCTGGCCACCCCGGTTGGCCTGCTGACGGGCACCGGCCGGGGCGCGCAGCTGGGCATCCTGATCAAGGGGCCCCAGGTACTCGAGGACACCCGCACAGTGGACACCATCCTGCTGGACAAGACGGGGACCGTCACCACCGGCGTCCTCGCCGTGGACGCCACGGCAGCGTTCCCCGGCTTCCAGGAAGGGGACGTCCTCCGGCTCGCCGGAGCCGTTGAGGCCGCCAGCGAGCACCCGGTGGCCCGCGCCATTGCGGCAGCAGCAGCTTCCGCCGCATCTTTGGCCCTTGCAGCGCACGAAGGCGGCGCGTCGCCTTCCGCGCATTTGCCGGCAGCTCACCTGCCGGCAGTCCAGGGGTTCAGTTCCGCCGCGGGCGGCGGCGTATCCGGGACCGTCGAGGGCAGGCACGTGATGGCTGGACGGAGCGGCTGGCTGGAGCAGAACGGCATTGCCCTGGACGCCGGCCAGCAGGCACAGTTGGCAGCTGCCGAGGATGGCGGCGCCACCGCCATCTGCGTCGCAGTGGATGGAACGCCGGCCGGCATCATCAGCCTCAGGGACACCGTCAAGGAAGGCTCCGCCGCCGCCGTCGCCCGGCTGAAGGCGTTGGGCCTGCGGCCCATCCTGCTGACCGGGGACAACGCCGCCGTCGCCGCCCGGGTGGCAGCCGCCGTCGGCATCGCTCCGGACGATGTCCATTCCGGCATCCTGCCGGAAGGGAAGGTGGAGGCAGTTCGCAAGCTCCAGGCAGGCGGAGCCACGGTGGCCATGGCCGGGGACGGCGTCAACGATGCCGCGGCGCTTGCACAGGCGGACCTCGGAATTGCGATGGGCTCCGGGACTGACGTGGCCATCGAAGCCGCCGACCTGACGGTGATGGGCAACGACCTCGCCCAGGTGGCCCAAGCCATCGAACTGTCCCGGAAGACGCTGGGCACCATCAAGACCAACCTGTTCTGGGCGTTCTTCTACAACGCCGTGGGCATCCCGGTGGCCGCCCTGGGCCTGCTCAACCCCATGATCGCCGGCGGGGCCATGGCGGCCAGCTCGGTCCTGGTGGTGGCCAACTCGCTGCGGCTGCGCAGCTTCGGGAAGCCCCGGCGCTGAGCTTTGTTGGACCCCGGGGCAACCGGTCAGGCGGCGCCGTAACGTTCCGCGGCGCGCGCCCTGGCCTTGGCCGCTTCGGCCTCCCGGTCCTTCGGCGGCGCCTGCGTCACCAGTGAATCCAGCAGGTGCTGCGTGATGTGCGCTATCTGGTGCACGGCCTCGTCAAAGGCCTCCTGGTTGGCCTTGGACGGCTTGGTACTGCCGCTGACCTTGCGAACGTACTGCAGGGCCGCCGCGTGCACTTCCTCCGACGTGGCGTGCGGCTCAAAGTTGTGGAGGGTTCGGATATTCCGGCACATAACGCCATGCTAGGCTCTTCCAACGCCTGGGATCGACCCTTTTTTCATGGTCTTCACCCGGCGTCGATGGGGAGCCCGGCATGGGCAGGGCTGCCCATCGACACTGTTTGGGGGCCGGGATAGGTTTTAGGCAATGGATCTTCCGGATGAGCCGGGGGGCCGCTGGGGATGCCGATCTGGTTCGGATCCACTACCTAACAAGGAGAAACTGATGGCTATTTGGGGTGCAGACGTTGAGCAGCTTCGCCAGCTCGGCAGCAAGCTTCAGGCAGGGGCGTCCGAGATCGAGACGCAGAAGTCCACTCTCACCAAGGTCCTGAGCGGCACCGACTGGAAGGGCCCGGACGCTGACAAGTTCCGCCAGGAGTGGTCCGGAACCCACACCACCATGCTGACCAAGGTTGCCGAGGCACTGAAGGAAGCCGGCAGCCAGGCCAAGCGGAACGCCGAGCAGCAGAGCCAGGCCTCCAACTAGGCTTACCGCCGCATTCCGGCGCGGGGCAGGGACACCGAAAGGTGTCCCTGCCTTTTTATTGGCGTCCGACGGCGGCGCCTGGCTTGGCGGGCCTTCGCGCCTAAGGGATGGGCTCGACGTCGTTCGCATGGTCCAGCGGGGACGCCGGCACCCGGGTACCCTTGCCGCCGTCGTTGGAGGCAGCGGCGGCGGGCGGACGCAGCTCGTCGAGCCGGACCAGGATGACGCCGCCCACGATCAGCAGGCCGCCCACGAGCTGGATGGCACCGGGAAGTTCCCCCAGCAGCAGCCACGCCCAGACCACGGCGAACAGCACCTCGGTGAGTGACACAAAGGACGCCACCTTGGAGCCGAGGGCCCGGGCCGCCATCACTCCCGAAACGTACGCCAGCACGGTGGCCAGCACCACCAGACCGGCAAGTGAAACCCACCACGGCACGGTCCAGGGGCCCAGGGCTGTGTCCGCGGCGCCGAAGGCCATGGGCAGCAGGCCCGTGGCGGCAGCGAGCCACATGGCGGCGGCACCCACCATGAGGCCGCCGGAGGCCAGCACGATGGGCGGCAAGGTGTCATTTTCCTTTGCCGTGATGAAGAAGTAGATGGCCAGGCAGACCGCCGCCGCCATCCCCCACAGCACACCCACCAGGTCAACCTTGACGGCCCCGGTCAGGTCAAGGACCAGCACCAGCCCGGCCAGGGACAGCAGCGTCCCACCCGCAGTCAAGACGCGCGGGCGCCGGCGGCTTGCGGCCCAGAGCCAGAGGACGATGATCACCGGAGCCAGGTACTCCAGCAGGAGCGCGACGCCCACGGAGAGCCGGGCCACAGCGTTGAAGTAGAACAACTGGCATGACGCCACCCCAATGAGCCCGAACAGCACGATGGTGAGCCAGTTGTCCTTCAACTGGCTCCAGCGGCCCTTTAGTGCCCACGCGGCGGGCAGCGCAAGGATCAGGGCAGCTCCCGTCAGGCGGGCCGTCACCGCAGCCCCCGGGGTCCAACCGGTTTCCAGAAGCGACTTTGCGAAGGATCCGGACAGGCCAAAAACGGCGGAGGAAAACAGCGCGATGCCGAGCCCGGAAGCCTGGAAGCCGGCATGCCCGATGGGCAGTTCCCGGGCGGGGGTGTGATTTTGGGCGGCAGGCACCGTCGCCTCCTGTCAGGAGTAAAGTGGGGTAACGCCCATGACACTACGCTTGGGTGCTGTAAGGAGTCAACATGGTTTTCGCCCCTGACACGGAAGTGGCGCTGCGGACGGTGGTGAACCTCATCAACACCGCCGCGAACGGCAGGGAAGGGTTGGCCTCCGTTGCGGACCTGGACAGCTTCCTGGCCGCGGAGGGATTTTCCGGTTCCCGCAGCCGGGATGCGGGCGAACTGGAAAGCGTGCGGCAGTTGCGGCGTGAACTGTGGGCACTGTGGGCAGCGGATGAGGACGCCGCTGTGGACAGGGTCAACCGGCTGCTGCGGGATGCCAACGCGCTGCCGCAGCTGATGAAGCACGACGGATGGGACTGGCACCTTCATGCCACGGCGCCGGAGGCACCCCTTGCGGACCGGATGAGCACCGAGGCAGCCATGGCCCTGGCTGATGTGATCCGCAGCAAGGAGATGGACAGGCTCCGGGTGTGCGGGTCAGAGGACTGCGATGCGGCCGTGCTGGACCTGAGCCGCAACCGGTCCAAGCGGTACTGCGACACCGGCAACTGCGCCAACCGGGCGCATGTTGCTGCCTACCGGGCCCGGCAGGCAGCGGCGGGATAATGCCCTTGGTGCGCGTTGACCTGCCAGATGGCAGGAGCCGGTGCAATCGGGAGAGCCGCAGCTAGCGCTGGGGCGTGCCGTCCGTGTCCTCGCCGGATGCCGGCGGGTTCTGGCTGCCGGGAGCACCGAAACCGTGGCCCGGCGCTGCCTGGGATGGCCTCTTAGGTGCCGAGCTCAGGTTCACCCCTGATCCCTTGCCCAAGTGTTCGGCGTTCTCCTTGTAGCTCATCGACAGCATTGCGGCGACTACCAGGGTGGCAATGAAGGCGATGCCGGCGGCGGTGAAGGCAAGGTCGAACCGGGGTGCGCGGGCGCTTCCCCCGGAGGCGAAAATCAGCACTGCAACGAAGGCGACGACGGCCCAGAATGCCGAAAACATCAGCGGCCCCTTCACCGAGGTCCGCAGCTTGCGCGGTTTTCCTTGATGCTGGTCAGCCACAGTGGTTCCTCCCTGCAGGCGGCGCACGGCCGGCCTGGTTTACGAATTGCGGTGTCGCACCGGATTTTCTACAGAAAGTAGAAGGGCGCTCCTCCTAGTTTACGGCTTCCCCGCGCCGGCACGGGCATCGTGCCGAAGCGTGAGTCCGGAAAGTACCCACAGGACACCGGAAATAATGGCGCCTCCACCGGCAACGCCCAGCAGTGCATGGGCGCCGAGGTTGATGAAAAAGGGCAAGAGCACTGCGGTTCCGATCCCGATCACGCCGGACGCAATCCAGTCGCGGGCAAGAACATGGCGGCCCCTGTACTGCAGGCCGCAGGCAAGCTCGAGAATGCCGGCCACGCCCAGGCCCAGGGCTGCGATCACCCCGAACAGCAGGTCGCTGTGCAGGAGGAGCACGGCGAAACCGGCACCTGCCAGGACCGCTCCGCCGGCGGACAGCAGCTTGCCGGGCGCCGAGTTCTGCGCAAATCCGGCTGCGGGGACGGTCCGCAGGCTAACTACGCCGGACGCCAGGAGGTAGAGTCCTCCGGCCCAGCCCATGACCTCCACAGACGGTGACGTCCAGAAGACGGTTACCGCACCAAACACCAAGGCAGCGGCCGCGCGGAGCAGGACCGGCTTCCAGAGGTGGTTACGGGGCGTGGTTCCGGGAGCTGCGCCCGTGGGGGTGGATGGTTGCGTCACCGGTCCAGTTTAGTGGCGGCAGCTGGAAGACCTAACCGGCTGCTGCCCGGCCGGCTTGTCATGCTGCGCCCCGGCCTTAGGCAGGACCTCACTGTCAGGCAGAGCCCAGCACCATCCAGCGGTCCGACCGGGCACGCAGGCCAAGGGTCACGGCACGCGCCGCCATGTACCCCAGCGCGAAGGCCACCCAAAGCCACCCGAGCCCGGCGCTGCCGGCAGCACCTGACAGCGCAACCCCCGCCAGGAGCGGCAGGTAGACCACAAGGTTCACCAGCCCCGCCAGGGCGAGGTACCGGGCGTCCCCCGCACCGATCAGTACACCATCCAGGACAAACACGTAGCCGGCGATCGGCTGCCCGGCCGCCAGGATCCAGAGGGCAACGGTGAGCACCTGCTGCACCTCGGGATCTGTCGTGAACAGCAATCCGGCCCACGGGGCGGCCGCTGCCAGCAGCAGGCCCGTCACCACGCCGAAGCCCGCACCCCAGCGGACCATGGTCCGGGTCAGCAGCCGGGCCCTGTCCGCATTGGACGCACCAAGTTCCTTCCCGATGAGCGCCTGCGCAGCGATCGCCAGGGCATCCAGGGCGAACGCCAGGAAGGAAAAGATGGTCATGGCCAACTGGTGGGCGGCAAGGTTGACTTCGCCCTGGGCCGTCACCACCAGCACCGTGGCCAGGATGGCGGCGCGCAGGCTGAGCGTGCGCAGCATCAGCCAGGATCCCACCCGCGTCATGCTGCGGATGCCCCGCCAGCTGGGAAGCAGGCTGACACCATGCCGGACGGCGCTGCGCCGCACCATCACCAGGTAGACAGCCGCCATGGCCCACTGCGCCAGGGTGGTACCCACCGCCGAGCCCACCACAGACATTCCCAGGCCGTAAACAAGCCACAGGTTCAGGAGGATATTGGCACCGAATCCTGCCGTGGCCACCACCAGCGGTGTGCGGGTGTCCTGCAGTCCGCGGAGCACGCCGGTGCCGGCAAAGATCAGGAGCATTGCCACCAGGCCGGGCATGGACCAGCGGAAGTAGTCGATGGCAAAGGTCCGGACGCTTCCCTCGGCGCCCATCAGATCGATCAGCGGCTCTGCCGCCGCGAAGCCTGCGACGGCGAGGAGTGCACCGAGGAGCAATGCCAGCCAGACGCCGTCGCGCCCCGCCGCCAGGGCCTTGCCCAGCTGCCCGTCACCAATGGCGCGGGCTACGGCGGGCGTGGTGGAGTAGGCCAGGAAGACCATGAGTCCGACGGCGGTCTGCAGCACCGCTGAGGCCAGTCCCACCCCTGCTAGCTGCGCAACACCCAGATGCCCCACGATGGCGGAGTCCGCCAGCAGGAAGAGGGGCTCGGCGACCAGGGCGCCGAAGGCCGGGACGGCAAGGCGGAGAATCTCGCGGGCATGGCCCTGGGTGCCGGTCATGGCGGGGAGGGCGGGTTGTTGGGGCACGCTGCCAGCTTAATGGTGACTGCAGACAGTGAGCCGCCGCGCATGAGAAAGGCCACAGTCCGTCGTATTTAGTTGACACTTCAACGAATTGCTTGGGAGAGTGGTATCCATGAACCAGTCACGACTCACCACCACGGCCCTCGCCGCCCTGCGCATCATCCTCGGCTTCCTCTTCGCAGCCCACGGATGGCAGAAGTTCAACGAATGGACCATCGCCGGCACGCAGGCATCCTTCGCCAAAATGGGCGTACCGGCAGCCGAGTTCATGGCACCCGCCATCGCCGTACTGGAACTCGCGGGCGGCCTTGCCCTCATCCTGGGGATCCTCACCCGCGTGGTGGCCGCCCTCCTCGCCCTGGACATGCTGGGTGCTCTCTTCCTGGTGCATGCTCCCGCCGGCGTCTTTGCCGCCAATGGCGGCTACGAACTCGTCCTGCTCCTGGCGGCGGCCGCATTCGCCCTGGCACTCACCGGAGCCGGCCGGCTTTCCCTGGACCGCATACTGTTCGGCCGCGGCAATTCCCGGCTGGCCGTCCTGGCCTAGGAACACCCGCTACAACGCGTGCGACGGCGGCTGGCCACCCAAGGTGCCGGGCCGCCGTCGGGCGTTTAAGGGCGTTGCCCCAAGGCCCTCCGGACGCATCGACCCATCTGCGACAGAACATTCGGGACTCGGTTGGGAAAGTTGGGAAAACGCTTGCCACGTGACTGCGGCGGCTGGTAAACCAGAAGTTGTTGCAGTGAAAGCTGCACCACCCGCACCCAGGTCTCAGTTATCCACAACGGGTGTTTCCCGGAACGCCATTCCCCGCGCCCATGATCCAGATGGAACGCCGCGGCACGTTTGAATCGTTCCAATACCGCTCCCTGGGAACCGCTTTGCCGCTCATCGAAGGAGATGTCAGTCAGTGAACCAACCCCCGCAAGCGATCCCCCGGCCCCCCGAAGGGCCACCATCCCGCAGGCGCCCTGCCATGGCTGCCGTGCGTGCGCTGACGGCGACAGCAGCGTCCGCCGCCCTCGCCTTCACCGGCCTGCCCGCCGTACACGCCGAGACGGCACTGCCTCCCGTGGGAAGTGGATTCAAGTTCGACTTTGGCCCCGGCGCAACCGCCGAGGGTTACGCGGCCGTGAATGCCGGCACGCAGTATTCGGCGGGAGCAAAATTCGGCTTCACGAACACCACCGTCACCTCCGGCGCCGACCGCGGGACGGGAGATGCCCTCCGGTCCGACTTCGTCCAGGCCCAGGGAAGTACCTTCCTGGTTGACCTGCCCAACGGGGACTACACGGTAAAGCTCATCGCCGGCGACGCCACGGAAGCGACGAACATCGCCATTACCGCGGAGAACATGGCCAAAGTCCAGGCCACGGACAAGCCTGCGGGCCAATACCTGGAGATGGAATTCCCCATCTCCCTGGTGGACGGCCAGCTCAACCTCGACATCAGCGGCACTGCCGCCAAGATCAACTCCCTGGTCATCGCAGCCCGGGCCCCGCGCACGGGCACCACCGATCCAGGCGTCTACCTTGCCGGCGACTCCACTGTCCAGACCTACGACGCCGGGTACGTTCCGCAGGCGGGCTGGGGACAAATGATCGACCGCTACTTCGACAGTGCGGTGACCTTCCGGAACCACGCCATCGGCGGGCGGAGCTCCAAGAACTTCATCAGCCAGGGCAGGCTGGATGAGATCCTTCGCGTCATCAACCCCGGGGACTACCTGATGGTGCAGTTCGGCCACAACGACGCCACCATCGGCGTTGACGACCGCTACGCCTCCCCCGCCGACTACAAGGAATACCTGCGGACCTACGTCCACGGGGCGCGCCAGCGCGGCGCAGTCCCTATCCTGGTCACCCCTGTGGGCCGGCGCGATTACGACGAGGCTACCGGCAAGTTCAACGTCAGCTTCCCGGAATACGTCGCAAAGATGCAGGAGCTGGCAGCTGAAGAGAACGTGGCCCTGGTGGACCTCTCCGCTTCCAGCCGCGCCTACTACGACTCCATTGGGCCCGAGGACACCAAATCGGTGTTCCTTCATGTGGACGCCGGGATCTACCCCAACCGGCCCACCGGAACCGTGGACAACACGCACTTCCAGGAGTACGGCGCCATCCAGATTGCACGCCTGGTGGCCAACGGGGTGAAGCAGCTCAACCTTCCGCTTGCTGCACGCGTCAAGGAGATCGCGCCGCCGTCGTCCGTTCCCGCACAGCCGCAGGGCCTGGTGGCGGGCAGCATCTCCAACGCCGGCGCGCTCTTGAAGTGGCAGCCGGTTGACGGCGCGGACATCTACAAGGTGTACCGGAAGCTGGCAGCCGAACCGGACAGCGAATACAAACTGACCACGACGGCCACCGTGGCCACAGCCAACCTCGCAGGCCTTGCTGAAGGCACGGCGTACAGCATCCGGGTGGCGGCCATGAACGGCAAGGGCCTCTCCGAGCCCAGCACACCGCTGGCGGTCACCACCAAGCTGGCCAAGTACAAGTTCGACTTCGGCCCGGCGGGAGCGCCGGTGGAGCCCGGCTACACCGAGGTCAACCGGACCATGCCCTACACACCCGGGCGTGGATTCGGCTTCAAGGACATCTCCGTCCTCAGTGACCGGGACCGGGGCGCCGTCACCAGCAACCTCCTGCGCGACTTCGTGCTCAGCGGGTCCAGCTTCGAATTCCAGCTTGACGTGCCCAACGGCACCTACGCGCTCAAGACCTACCACAGCGACTGGATCGGCTCCACCAGGACCGATGTTGCCGCCGAGGGCACGGCGTTCGGACAGGTGTCCTCCAGCAAGGCTTCCTCCGCCACCAAGATCATCAACCAGGTCCTGGTTACGGACGGCCAGCTGAACCTCACCATCAGCGGTTCCGGCCAGCGGTTGAACGGGCTGGAGGTGACCCCGCTGCTGGTGGGGCCCACCAACCTGCACACCACCGCTGTCAATGCCGGAGCCGAACCGCCCACGGTGGACCTGGCTTGGGACGCCGTGCCTGACGTGGGTTCCTACAAGGTCTTCCGGCAGGCATCCTTCGAGTCCGAGCCTCAGGTCATCGCGTCCGGCGTGAAGGAGGCGGCGTACCGGGACACCACCGCATTTGCAGGGCTGAACTACAAGTACTTCGTCACCGCCGTCGACAACACCGGCCTGGAGTCGGTTCCCTCGAACACGCTGGAAACCGCCCTGGTGGATCCCGCCACGCCGGCGCCCGCAGCCCCGGGCAAGGTGGATGTCAAAGCCGTGGAAAAGACGAGCGTCATCCTGAAATGGCAAAAAATCAAGGATGCTGCGGCCTACCAGGTGTACCGCTCCACTTCCCCGGACGGCCCCTTCGAATACGCAGGCCGCGCCACTGAGGTGAATTTCACGGACTTCACCGTCCTCACCACCATCCGCTACTACTACCGCGTCACGGCAGTGAACAAGGGCGGCGAATCTGCACCCTCCCCCGTGGTGGGCACGGAGAAGGTCACTGTGGTGAACCGGCAGATGGAGAACCTGGACCGTGCACCGGTGGCCCTGCTCACCGGCGACGGCGTGCGGGTGGGCTGGCGCATGCTGGGCCTGGACCCGGAGCAGGTTGGCTTCCACGTCATCCGCGACGGCGTCCAGCTCACCGACGAGCCGATCCGGGACAGCACCACCTTCCTGGACCCGGCAGGAACGGCTTCCTCCAAGTACGTCATCAAGGCCGTGGGCAACGGCGGGGACCAGCTCACCGCAGAGTTCCAGCCAATGTCCCGGAACTACCTGGCCGTCAAGCTCGACAAACCGGCGGACGACTACACCAAGGACGGACAGCCCTACACATACTCTGCCGGGGACGCCAGCGTGGCGGACCTGGACGGCGACGGGACTTACGAGATCCTCCAGATGTGGTCCCCGTCCAATTCCAAGGACAACTCGCAGTCCGGCTACACCGGAACCGTGTACGTCGACGCCTACAGGATGGACGGCACCAAACTCTGGCGCATCAACATGGGCCCCAACATCCGGGCCGGTGCCCACTACACCCAGCTGCTCGCCTACGATTTCGACGGCGACGGCAAGGCCGAAGTGGCCATGAAGACGGCGGACGGCACGCGTGACGCAGCCGGAACCGTGATCGGAAACGCCGGCGCTGACTACCGCAACAGCAGTGGCTACGTGCTCACCGGACCCGAGTTCCTCACGGTCTTCCATGGAGCCACGGGCACCATCATGGACACTGTGCCTTACGATCCTCCCCGCGGAGACGTGGGCGCGTGGGGCGATACGTACGGAAACCGGGTGGACCGGTTCCTGGGTGCCGTGGCCTACCTTGACGGCGAGCACCCGTCCATGATGTTCAGCCGCGGCTACTACACCCGCACCGTGCTGGCCACCTATGACCTGGTGGGCGGCAGGATCAGCAAGCGCTGGACCTTCGATTCGGATGTTGCCGGTACCCAGTACCGCGGCCAGGGCAACCACAACATGTCCGTCCTTGACGTGGATGCTGACGGCAAGGATGAATTCGTCTTTGGTTCAATGACCATCGACGACAACGGCAAACCGCTCTACAGCACCGGCCTGGGCCACGGGGACGCCATCCACACGAGCGACTTCGATCCGTCCCGCCCCGGGCTGGAGACCTTTGCCGTGCACGAGGAAATGGGCGCCAGCGGAAACCTGGGCGCAACCTTCCGGGATTCGAGGACGGGCGAGGTGCTGTGGAGCATCCCCGCTGTCAAGGACACCGGCCGCGGCGCCATGGGAGACGTGGATCCCCGCTATCCCGGCGCCGAGGGCTGGGCCATCGGCGGTGACGCTGCCTGGAATTCCCCCACGGGCCAGCTGCGTTCCGTCAAGGGTGAGCTGATTTCGGAAAAGATCCCGGCAGCCAACTTCCTGGCGTGGTGGGACGGTGACCTGCTGCGCGAAATTGTCGACCACGACTGGGATGCAGCAGCCAGCAGCGGAACACCCAGCATCGCCAAGTGGAACTGGGAAACCCAGTCCAGCGACCGGCTGCTCACCGCAACGGGGGCCAAGTCCAATAACGGCACCAAGGGAACGCCTGCCATCCAGGCCGATCTCCTTGGCGACTGGCGGGAGGAAATTGCCTGGCCCTCCGCGGACAGCACCGAGCTGCGCATCTACACCACCACGGCCACCACGGCCACCCGGCTCCGGACCCTGATGCACGATCCCGTGTACCGCCAGTCGGTGGCCCGCGAAAACGTGGCCTACAACCAGCCCCCGCACCCGGGCTTCTTCATCGGGGTGGGGATGGAGCTGCCGGCCCAGCCGGACATCTTTTACACCCGCCGGTAGGCATAGCACCCTCAGCTGCCCCGTCCGCCGTTTCGGCGGGCGGGGCAGTTTGTTTCGGGCACAACCGGCCGGTAACCGGGGCCCTCAGTAAGATCGCAGCATGACTGAGACCGGCCGCCCCAACTCCGTGACCCTCCGCTTCCTCGCCGCACCCACCGATGTGGGGCACAGCGGCTCCGTGGACGCGGGCACGGTGCTCGAATGGGTGGACAAGGCCGCCTATGCTGCGGCAGTGGGATGGGCCAAGTCCTACTGCGTCACCGCGTACGTGGGAAACATCCACTTCGCCGATCCCGTCAACAGCGGCGACATGGTGGAGGTGGAAGCCACCATCGTCTACACCGGCCGGTCCTCCATGCATATCCACACCGTGGTTTCCTCCGGCGACCCGAAGGGCGGCCCTGCCACCATGCGCAGCCAGTGCATGGTGATCTTCGTGGCCGTCGGCGAGGACGGCAAACCCATCCCGGTTCAGCAATTCGAACCCGGCACGCCCGCTGAGATCGAACAACGGGACCACGCACTGGCCAGGATCAAGGTCCGCGAACAGATCGTTGAAGCCATGAACCGGCAGGAATATACCGATGCGGGCACTGCCGAACGCGTGACGTTGAGGTTCATGGCTGCCCCCACCGACGTGAACTGGGGCGGCAAGGTGCACGGCGGCATCGTCATGAAATGGATCGACGAGGCCGCGTACGTGTGTGCCTCACGCTACTGCGGGATGGATACCGTGGCGGTCTTCTCCGGCGGCGTGCGCTTCTACCGCCCGCTGCTGATTGGCCACGTGGTGGAAGTGGAGGCCCGGCTGGTTTACACCGGGACCAAGGGGATGCACATCGCCGTCCACGTCCGCTCGGGCGACCCGAAAGGCCGTGAACTGGCCCTCACCACGTACTGCCTCACCGTGATGGTGGCGCGCGACGACGAGGGCAACTCCGTGCCTGTTCCGGTCTGGGTGCCGGTCAGTGATGAAGACAAGCGGCTGCACGCCCACGCGCGCGAACTCCTGGAGATCCGGGGAACGGCGCCAGGCAACCGCCTGCCGAACCACCTGCTCACGCAGGGCTGACCTAGAAGCCTCCACCGCCGGTGTCGCCGGCCATATTGGCGAAGCGGGAATAGTGGCCCTGGAAGGCCACCACAATGTCCTTGGTGGGACCGTTACGGTGCTTGGCCACCAGGATGTCCGCTTCCCCGGCACGGGGTGATTCCTTGTCATAAACGTCCTCGCGGTGGAGCAGGATGACCATGTCGGCGTCCTGCTCGATGGAGCCGGACTCGCGGAGGTCAGAGACCATGGGCCGCTTGTCCTGCCGCTGTTCGGATCCACGGTTCAGCTGGGACAGGGCGATCACGGGGACCTGGAGTTCCTTGGCCAGCAGTTTGAGGGCACGCGAAAACTCGGAGACTTCCTGCTGGCGGGACTCCACCTTTTTTCCCGAGCTCATGAGCTGCAGGTAATCCAGGATGACCAGCTTGAGATCGTGCTGCTGCTTCAGGCGGCGGCACTTGGCGCGGATTTCCATCAGGGACATATTGGGGCTGTCGTCAATGAACAAGGGGGCATCATTCATGCGGCCCATGGTGGTGGCGATCTTTGACCACTGCTCATCCTTGATGGTTCCCTTGCGGAGGTCCTGGAGGCCGATGGTGGCCTCGGCGGACAGCAGGCGCATGGCGATCTCGTTCCGGCCCATTTCCAGGGAGAACATCACGGTGGAGAGATTGTTCTTAATGGCCGCGGAGCGGGCAAAGTCCAGGGCGAACGTCGACTTACCGACGGCCGGGCGGGCTGCGATAACGATCATCTGGCCGGGGTGGAGCCCATGGGTGAGCTCGTCCAGCTCGTAGAAGCCGGTGGGCACGCCCGTCATGCCCTCTCCGCGGTGGCCGGACGCCTCGATTTCGTCCACGGTGGACTCCATGACGTCCTTCAGCACCACGTAGTCCTCGGCAGTGCGGCGCTCGGCGACGGCGTAAACCTCCGCCTGCGCCTGGTTGACCAGGTCCTCCACCTCGCCGTCCGAGCCGTAGCCCAGCTGGACGATCTTGGTTCCGGCGTTCACCAGCCGGCGAAGGACTGCCCGTTCGGCCACGATCTCGGCGTAGTAGCCGGCGTTGGCTGCGGTGGGGACCGTCTGGATCAGTTCGTGGAGGTAGGCAGGGCCGCCGATCCTGTTGATCTCCGCGCGCTTGGTGAGCTCATCGGACACGGTGACCGCGTCCGCGGGCTCCCCCCGGCCGTAGAGGTCGATGATGGCCTCATAGATGGTCTCGTGCGCCGGACGGTAGAAATCCTGCCCGCGGAGGATCTCAACGACGTCAGCAATGGCATCCTTGGACAGCATCATGCCGCCCAGGACCGACTGTTCGGCAGCAATATCCTGCGGGGGCTTCCGGCTTGCGTCCGATCCACGGGTTGTGTCGACAGGGTCCAGATGCGCGATTGACAAAGCTGCCGTCCTCCATTTGTGCCGGGCCTGGCGGCCTGGCGATCCATCCTGTTCGCGGCAGCCGACAACCGGCTCCGCCACCCGTCCAGGTCTACCCGCAGGCCCTGACAATCAAGCGCCGGGGTCCGGACGCCGGGCTCCGGCCGGAGTTATCCCCACTATCCACAGCTTTTCCACAGAGACGCGCAGGAGGCGGTCCGCCGGGGTCCGAACCATGGCAGGAACGCCCTTTTTGGGCTGGGGAGAACAGGTACCCCGCTACGCTAACCGCCGTGGCCCCAGCCGCAAAGCCAGCAGTCTGCACAAGCTGTGGATAACCTGTGCAGTACGGGGAATACCTTGTGCACAGCCTGTGGGGAACCTTGTGGATATCAAACTTTTTTCCTCCGCCATATGGCGCTGACCTGCGGAAACGCTCACGCCAGCATGTGGAGTAAATATTTCTTCCAAGGAATTTCATCCACAGGTCCTGGTGGAGGTTGCCTTGGGGAAACAGGGCGGAAGGCGCGGGGCGGGAGTGTTTGGCCGGGGACGTGTCGCTTCTCATATTCCCGGCGGGACGTTTGACGTGCCGCCATGGGCGCTGTATGCGAAGCAGTGAATATTGCTGTGGATAACTGCGATCTGGAATAAGCTCTACATATGGGCGATCTACTGCTGGTGCTGTTGCCGGCGATAGTTTTGGTGGCGCTTATGTGGGGCATTGCCACCGCCCTGCGGCCGCGCGATGCCGGGACGTCGGAGGCCGAAAAGTACCAGCGCGAACTCGCCGAGCGTTCTGCCCGGCACTATGCAGCCCAGGTCGAGGCGGCCACCGCGGCACGCGCACGGCTGGAGGCGGCCACCCGCCCAAGCCAAAACAGGCAGCAGTACATCCAACAGCAGGAACATGGCTGGGCGAATGGCCAGCCAGGCAACAACACCTGGCGAGGGCCAGGAAGTACATAGAACGGCTCATGAAATGGAATCGCTTGTGGTCCCGGTCCTTATCCTGCTCGCCGTGGTTGCGGGAGTCACGCTCGCTTACCGTGCCGCCCGCAGGCGTAAAGCAGCCCACGCCTCCTCCCAGACCCATCCTGTTGCCACGCCGCAGGAACTGGCGCGGACTGCGGCGGCCCGGCTGTCCGAAGACGAACACCGGCGGCTGTATGCCTTGATCGCGCAGGGCCAGGCCATGGCCGCCATCAAGCTCTACTACGAGGTCACCGGAGAGGGGCTGAGGGCCTCGCGGGACGCCGTAGGGGCCCTGGCGGCGCACCCGCAGCCCTACCGGAGCCCGGAGCCGGCGCAGGCGCCCGAGGAGGACGACGACGAGCCACAGAGGTTTCCATACCGTTACCGCGCGATCGCCAGCAAGGGGGACGTAACCCGCGAAGTGAGCAGCAACATGCTTAACGACGAGATCTACGGCAGGATCCGCACCCTGGCCCGCAGCGGTGACACTGAAGCGGCAGCCAATGCATTGACCAGGCACTCTGACATTTCCCTGAAGCAGGCCCGGGAGTTCATCGCGCTGCTGGATGACTAATATCCCGTACTGGTCCAGCGCAACCCGCTAAACAAGGCGTATGGCCGGAACCCCATCCTTGCGGATGCGGTCCCGGCCATACATGTCCTGATTGTTGTTACCCGGCTCAGGGCGAAGACGATCCGGGGTGCGGCCTGCTACCCGGCACCGCCAGTGGAATCGTAATAGGACCAGTACCGGTTTGTGGCGTTCACATCAGCGAGCACCAGCAGACCGCTGTTGGCCGTGCCCCGCGCAGAACTGTTGAGGTTCTGCTTCGTCGATGTCACGTTATGCACATACTGGTCGGCATCCACGATACGGGCGGTCTTCGTGGTGGTGAATTTGATGTCGTTCAGCGGCGTGGATTTCTCGTAGATGGCACCCCCCGAGCTGGTGCAGACACCGGCGTTCGTGGTGCCGCTCGGCTTCGGATAGGTTGCGAAGGTGCGCACCTTTTGCGCTGCCTCGTCGATCATGACGATCACCCTGTTCGGGCACTCAGCAACGGTGGCGATCGTACTTGCGGTCCAGGTCGAAGTCGACGTATTCAATGACAGCAGCTGGATCAGCGGCTGGGACGATGATGTGTAGGAGGTTTTGATTGCAGCAAAGACCTTGTCTGCCGTAGCGTCCAGCCACTTCAGGTTCATGTGGTCGTCGCCGCTCCGCTGCCCCTTCACCGCGGCAACTGGAGTGGTCCAGGTGGTTTTGGACGCTCCGTCGACGTGGTAGCTCCAATACATGCCGTCAGTGGAGTCCCCCACCTGCCTGCTCCACATCACGCCGATCTTATTGCCGCTATAGGCGATCACAGCGGAGTTATCGTCCACGGACACACTGCTCAACGATGCCGGATGGGCGAACGGCGTGCCCCACGTGGCGCCATCCGTGCCAGTGACGTTCATATAGATCCGGTTCCCCTGCTGCCAGGTGGCCCAGATACGGCCTGTCGAGTCCTTATCAATGGAGATGGTCTCGATTTTTTGGTTGTTGATTTGGGTCGATCCCAGACTGGTGTACGACTTGGTGCTCGAGTTGTAGCTGTAGCGCCGCATCGTCGTCGGGAAGTTCGGTTCGGCCGGCAGGCCGTCATTGACGAACCGGAAGCTCGCGACATACAACGTCTTCCCGTCCCACAGGACGTCATGATGCGTGTTCGCCCTGGACTCGGTCACCACACCCGTACTGGTCCACGACTTTGTCGAGGCATTGAACCGGAAGATGCGGAAGCTGGAACTGGCGGCATCCCACAGGTTCCCCCACCAGATCCCGTCATTGAACCACAACGAATTTGTTTGCCGCTTGGTACCGGTCGGCGTCCCCGTTCCTGAGTGCGACGGGCCTTCCGTTCCCACGTCACCCGTGGCGGCGGATGCGCCCACGGGTGCCACCAGCCCAGCAAGCACAACCAGCAGCGCTGTCAGCAGTGCGGGCAACCCCAGCCGGGATCGACGCAAGCGGCCGCTCCCGGGACTGGCAGGTCCCCTTCTGTAAAAAGGCCAGGAAGCTCTGGCAGCGTGATCGTGCCCGTCCCCGTCGGATATTTGATGGTCTCTCAACTTCACTCCCCGGTGTTGAATTATCAGTCAACCCCCAGATTGCTCAGTGTTGGCTGTGGCGCCACCAAAAACAATCCCCGGCGCGCCCCCTAAACCCTGCGGCCCCGACCCCCTAACCCCCGAGCGCACCAGGGAGTGACGTCAGTTCCATCGCTGGCCCCGGACGGATGCGGCACACTCCGCCCCTGTCAGTGACTGGCGGAAATGCCTGCCAGCAGCTGCTCGAAGGGGAGGGACTCCAGCGGGGCGGGTTTCCGGCCGGGCTGCGGCCCGTCGAGCAACCGGGCGAGCTCACCGGCGGCCCGCTCGACCCGGTCGGCGAGTGACGCCCCGCCCTCTTCGGCGGTTCCCCAGTCCTGCGGTCCGGCAAAGACGCCGGTTGCAGCGATGCGCGTGCGGAGGTAGCTGAACAGCGGCCGCAGTGCGAAGTCCAGGACCATCTGGTGCCGGTCGGTGCCGCCTGTTGCACCCAGCAGTACCGCCTTGCCGTCCAGTGATTTCGGGTCAAGGACGTCCATGAAGGATTTGAAGAGGCCACTGTAGGAGGCGCTGAAGACCGGCGTTACGGCAATAATGCCGTCCGAGGCCTCCACCCCGGCGATGACCTCCGCCAGGCGTGGCGCAGCGTAGCCGGTGACAAAGTTGTTGGCGATGTCCACGGCCAGGTCCCGGAGTTCGACGACGTCCACGGCCACTTGGTAGCCACTTGCCCTGAGCTGCTGCTCGGCGGCTGACGAGAGCTGGTCAGCCAGCAACCGGCTGGAGGATGGTACGCCCAGCCCTGCGGAAAGGACGGTGATACGGCGGGTTTCCATGGCGTTCTCCTGGTTCTCGTTCACTCAGCATATATGCATATGCATCTATGCTGAGGAACTGCCGCAGGCATGGAAGTATTCCCGGACCCCAATTCCAGGCCACGGGATCAGGTCAAAGCAGGACAGTTCCCCGGATGCAGGTGGTGGAATCACCACCCACCCAGATGTCCCCGCCCTCAGCACTGACGTGGATGCGCCCGGACCGGCCCAGGACGGTCCCCTGCGAGGCTACGTATTCCTCCGGTGCCCTGCCGCTTCCTATGAGCCACTGGGCGGCACCGGCGTTGAAGCTGCCCGTGACCGGATCTTCCGCCACGGCATCACCGGGCAGGAAGGTGCGGACCTCGAAGTAGGCACTGGCGCCGGGCCCGTGGGGCCCGATGACTCCGACCTTCAGGTCACCCATCGCCGCCGGATCCGGCTCAAGAGCCAGCACCTGCGCCGCTGACTCCAGCAGGACACCGATCCATTCGGGGCCATTCACCAGCCAGGACGCGTCAAGAATGGCTGAAACAGGCAGCCGCAGCGCCGCGGCCAGCTGCCGGCGCACAGCCGCATCCACCGGTCCGAAACGTGTCAACGGCGGGGCCGCGAAAGCCAGCCTCCCGCCGTCGCGCTTTATCCGGACCAGCCCGGCGGCGCACTCCTGCACCACGTGATCGTCGGATTGGGATACTCCCCCGGCCTGCAGCCAGGCATGGGCCGATCCCAGGGTGGGATGGCCTGCGAACGGGAACTCCTCGCTGCCGGTGAAAATGCGGACCCGGTAATCCGCGCGCGGATCCTCTGGGGGCAGGAGAAAAGTGGTCTCGGAAAGGTTGGTCCAGTTGGCGAAATGCTGCATTGTTGCCGTATCCAGCCCTTGGGCATCGAGCACGACGGCGAGGGGGTTGCCGCGGTAGGCCTGGCCGGCAAAAACATCTACTTGGTGGAAGGGGCGGCTGCGCGGTGTCGGTTTCACCGCAGCAGGCTACCACCGGATAACGAAAGACCCCCGCCGCCGGAACCGGCAACGGGGGTCTTCTGATGCAGTTGAGGACTACTTTCCTGCAACCACGTCGAGTTCGATCACGGCAGCAACGTCAGCGTGGAGGCGGACGTTGGCCTGGTAGGAACCAACCGACTTGATGTGAGCCGGCAGTTCAACCTTGCGCTTGTCGATCTTGCCGAGGCCGGCGGCCTCAACAGCGTCGGCAACGTCGCCCTGCTTGACGGTGCCGAACAGGCGGCCGGAATCGCCGGCCTTGACGACCAGCTTGACCGGCTTTGCGGACAGTGCAGCGGCCTGCTTCTGAGCATCTTCCAGGGAAGCGTGCTCGCGGGCGGCGCGGGCAGCCTTGATGGACTCAACCTGCTTCTCGCCACCCTTCGACCAGGTCAGGGCGAAGTTGCGGGGCAGCAGGTAGTTACGTGCGTAACCATCCTTGACCTCGACAACATCGCCAGCAGCACCGAGACCGGTTACTTCGTGGGTCAGAATGAGCTTTGCCATGTTAGTTAATCCCTTCCTTAGCCGCGGCCAGCGCCGGAGTAAGGCAGCAGAGCAACTTCGCGGGCGTTCTTGATTGCCTGGGCGATCTTGCGCTGTTCCTGCACCGTGACGCCAGTGACGCGACGGGCGCGGATCTTTCCGCGGTCGGAGATGAACTTGCGCAGCAATGCTACATCCTTGTAGTCGATGACAGTGATGTCAGCGGCCTTCAAGGGGTTGGACTTTGGTTTGGGCTTACGGAGTTCAGCCTTAGCCATCGTGGAGCTCCTATTCTAGGGAGCCCGTGGATATTGATCCACGGGATGGTGGTGGTCCGACGACGGCAGTACCTTGGGTGCCTTTCGGCACCCCGGCAGCCCCGCGCCGGGCCGTTGTTTGGGTTTTAGAAGGGAGGTTCGGAATCGGGGCCGTTGCCCCAGCCACCTGCATTGGAGACTCCGGGCGTAGCCCAGGGATCGTCCTGTGCAGCCTGCTGGTTGCCGCCACCCCAGCCTCCGCCGGCGTTGCCGCCCTGGTTTCCACCAGAGTTGCCGCCGCCGAAGCCACCGCCGCTGTTGCCGCCGCCGAAGCCGCCCCCACCCTGTCCGCCGGAGCGCTGGGTGCGGTTGACCTTGGCGTTGGCGTAGCGCAGGCTGGGGCCGATCTCGTCGACCTCAAGCTCGATAACGGTGCGCTTTTCGCCTTCTTTTGTTTCGTAGGAACGGCTCTTCAGGCGGCCGGTAACGATGACGCGCATGCCCTTGGTCAGGGATTCGGCAACGTTCTCGGCTGCTTCACGCCACACAGCGGCGCGGAGGAACAGGGTCTCCCCGTCCTTCCACTCGTTCGACTGGCGATCAAAGGTGCGGGGGGTGGAAGCGATGGTGAAGTTCGCTACTGCTGAACCGGACGGTGTGAACCGCAATTCCGGGTCATTGGTGAGGTTACCGATGACCGTAATGGTGGTCTCGCCTGCCATCTACTGCCTCCTTGTTCGATCCTGGGTGAAGAGTGCGTTTCCTGCGGGGTAAAGAATGAAGCCAGGTGCTGAATTACTCAGCAACAACCTTCTGCTCTTCGGGGCGGGTGATCTTGGTGCGCATGATGGTCTCGTTAAGAGACAGCTGGCGGTCAAGTTCCTTGGCGGTTTCCGGCTTGGCGGTGAAGTTCACCACGGCGTAGATACCTTCGGACTTCTTCTTGATGTCGTAGGCCAGACGGCGACGGCCCCAGATGTCAACCTTTTCGATGGTTCCACCATCGTTGGTGATGACGTTCAGGAACTTCTGAAGCGACGGCTCAACGGTACGCTCTTCGACCTCGGGGTCGATGATTACCATCAATTCGTAAGGACGCATATGTGAACCCACCTCCTTTGGGCTAAGCGGTTACGGCATTTCCGTAACAGGAGGTTCATTTGCGATTCCGTGCAATGCCTTGCCCCGGAACGGTGGCAGGACGCAGCACAGACTTCAATATCCTAGTGCATTTGGACCCGATAGGCGATTCGCGCTTGACTCAAGGCTAGTGGCGTGGTGCAGCGCGCGCAGTCCGGGCCATGGGCTATGTGGAAAACCAGGCCTATCATCTGACGTATGCGTGCACCCTTGATGGCCTTTGGGATCGCGGCCTTGTTCCTGGCCGGTTGCTCGGCTACTTCAGCCCAGCCCATGACGGACTCGGCCGCGGCAAAGCTGGACTGGGGCACGCCGATCGCCGGTGACGAGTTCAACTACGCCGGCGCTCCGGACGCCGCCAAGTGGACCGTGTACGACAGTGACGGGCACGCGGGAAACGGCATTCGCCATCCCCGCCAGGTCACGGTGGATGGTTCCAAAATGGTCATCACCGGAACGCCGGACGGGACAACCGCCGGAATCAGCGCCAAATTCGGCCTCCAGCTGTACGGGCGCTGGGAGGTCCGGGCGGCCGGTTCCGGTGACGATGAATACCATCTGGTGTCGATCCTGTGGCCGGACAGTGGAAACTGGCCCTGTGACGGCGAAGTCGACTACGCAGAGACCACGGGTGACTGGAACCGGATCAGTTTCTTCCATCATTACGGATGTTCGAACTCGAAGACATCCATGGCCAAGGCCCTCGACGTCAACGAGTTCCACAACTACGCAGTTGACTGGTCTCCCCAAGGCATCGTCGGCTACGTCGACGGGGTCAAGTGGTTTGAAGACAACGACCCCGCCCACCAGCCTCCCGGTTCAATGCACCAAACGCTGCAACTGGACTGGTTTCCGGACAGCACTCCCAACGGACCCGGCGAGATGCGGGTGGACTGGGTCCGCGTCTATGCGCAGGGTACCCCCTCTACCTGACGCCCGAACGTGCTAAACCCCCAACGTACGTAACGCGGCAAACAGACCTGCCCCTCCACCCCCGGCCCCGCCGAAAGCACGCCATTCCCCACGTAGGAGGCGATACAAAAGGCGAGTACTCACTACCGGTGTTTACCTGCCCGGCCTCACCTACGCTCGATTCTGCCGGCGGCGTTTCACGGCCGGGGTTTCGAATCCGTCTACGGGCACTGGGTGGATTGGCCCGGGCCGGAGCTGAATTCGGCCGACACCAATCAGACAGGGGAGGACTATGAGCACCAGGCGGGCGAAGGCACTGCACTTCGACATTCACGGCCGCGTCACGATCAGCGTCGACGCGATGGCGCCCACGGCGAGGCAACTTCAGAGCATGTTGGCGTGTTTCGCCACCGATACTGAACGGCAGCCCGACATCATCGTCGACGACCAGCCGGAACCCATGCCCGATGCCGGTTTGGTCGAGCATGAGCTGGCGTACACGGACAACAGCGTGCGCTTCCAGGCGGACCGCGTCCAGGTAGTCAGGGATGCAGACCAGTGGCGCGTACACGGGCCGGGGGAACTGCTGACTTCCGTGGTACCGGTTCTCGATGCCGCCATGATCGGCAAGGGAGCGGCCATGATCCATGCCGCAACCATGGCCTATAAGGGCCACGCAATCGCACTTCCCGCTGCCGGCGGCACCGGCAAGACGAGCACCGCCGCCAAGTTGATGCGGCGCGAAGGATGGTCGTTCATGGGCGACGACTGGGCATTCCTCGCAGAGGACGCCACACTGCTCGGTTACGCCAAGCCCATGTTCATCAAGCCGCATCACCGCGCAATCTACCCTCACCTCTTCGAAGGAGCGCGCAAGCCACTCGTACCTTCGCGGTTCTCCGGAAGCATCGGACGGCTCACCACCGTGGTGCACCCGTTCGTTATCCGCTACCCGCGCCTGGCAGACTTCTCCCGGCGGTGGTCTCCTGAGCACCGGATGGTCACCCCCGAAGCCGCCTTCCCCGGCAGGAAAGTCACCACCTCGGCGCCGCTTGCCGCAGCCATCTACGTCGAGCGCTACGAGGGCTCCAGCTCCAGGGTTGTCGAGAAGTCGAGGGACTGGATGATCGACCGGATGATCGGCAACTTCCACATCGAGATGGCCGGATTCTCGCAGCGGGTCGTGACCGGCCTGGCCGCAACCTCCGTCGTGCCATGGCGCGAGCACTTTGCGGCGAAGGGCCTGGTTTTGAGCAAAGCCCTTGATGGGCGTCCCTGCCACCTGTTCCAGATCCCATCCGCCTACTCCGCGGACCAGGCATCGGACGATATTGTCCGGCACCTGGACGAGCTGCTGCCGTCGATCCTCGACGAGCAGGCTTAAAGGGGGACACCGTGGGCTACAGTACAGCAGACGTCACCGCGGTCGTTCCGGCCCGCAACGCAGAGCAACTGCTTCCGCGCTGCCTCGAAGCCCTGCGCCAGTCCGGTGTCGCAGAAATCATCCTGGTGGACGGGTTGTCCACCGACCGCACTGTGGAAATTGCCCATGCGGCCGGCGCCAGGGTCCTCAGTGACGAGGGGCGGGGCCTGCCCTGGGCCCGCACGCTCGGTGTCCAAAGCAGCAGCACCCGCTGGGTCCTGCTCGTGGATGCCGACGTGGTCTTCGGTGCCACGGGGGTCGCGGACCTTCTCATCGAGTTGGTGGAGGACGGGTACGACGCTCTCCAGGCCGGCCTGGAGAGCGTCGCCGGGCCCGGCTACTGGGGTCAGGCCCTGGCGCACCACCATCGCACCGGGCGCAGCCGCAACTGGTTCGGACTTGTCGCGACGCTCGTCGACCGGGACCTGATGCTGGGCCTCGGCTTCGATGACGCATTCAAGTCGGGCGAGGACATCGAACTGCGGTGGCGGATGCGGCAGTCAGGCATGAAGACAGGGGTCTCGCAGCGGGTCATGGTGGAGCACAGGTTCGCGGCAGACGACTTTGACTTCGCACTGGACCAGTTCCTCATGGATGGTACGGGCCTGGGCCGGATGGTCCGCAAGCATGGCTGGGGTGGCGCCAGGCTGGCGCTCCTGCCCGCCGCCGCGGCAGTCCGCGGCAGCGCACTAAGCCTCGCCGCAGGCCAACCGAAATGGCTGCGCTATTACATCGCCTTCTGCTGGTACAACTATGCGGGTATGGCGAGGGGTTTAGGTCGTGACGGCTGAACGTGAGCTCGTTCCAACGGAGGCCCCGCCCGTCGTCCGGCATTCCCCCCTGCGCAGTTCGCTCGGTCTGGTCCTGGCCAAGGCTGCCCAGACGGGCACGGGGTTCGCCTTCTGGGTGGTAGCCGCGCACGCGACGTTCGACCGTGAGGTAGGGCTCACCACTGCCGCGGTTTCGGCGGTGATGATCTGCACCCAGCTTGCAGTACTGGGCACCGGATCCGCTGTCATCGTCTCGGTGGGACGGGGGGAGCCGCCAGCACGGGTGCTGGACGCGGCGTTCGGCATCGTGGGCGTGGCAGGAACCCTGCTGGCCCTCGGCTACCTCGTGCTGGAGTTGTTCGTGGCACCGGACACAGCCCCGATGTCTGTCCTCTTCTGGATGACGTTCGTGGTAGCCGCCGTCACGGGAACGATGTGCACCGTGCTGGACCAGGCCCTTGTAGCGTTGGGACGCGGCAGCAGCGCAACGCTGAGGTACACGTTGGGCGGGCTGGTCTCGCTCGGGGCCGCTGCAGCAGTGGCATGGCTGGCCCACGGCGCCTCAGCCGACGTCCTGATGGCCTGCTGGACCCTCGGCTCGGCTGCCTCCTGCATCATCGGTGCCATCCAGTTGAGAAGACTGGTCGGCTACCGGCCGCGACCGTCCCTGCACCCTGCACGCGGACGTTTGTTACTGAAGATGGGGATTCCAAACCAGCTCCTCACCCTCACCGAACGCGCCCCCGGGCTGGTGCTGCCACTCCTGCTTGCGCACTTGGTGTCACCGGAGGTGGCCGCGTACTGGTATCCCGCATGGATGATGGCCTGGGCTGCCTACACCGCACCAATGCTGATAGGCATCGTCCAATTCTCCGAGGGTGTCCGTGAACCGGCCCGTCTGGCGGCAACTACCTGGGCCAGTTTCCGTTGGTCCCTCCTTTTTGGCGGCCTCGCTGCCATGGTCCTCATCGTCTTAGCCCATCCTCTGCTCCATCTGCTCGGTGACAGGTACGCCAATGCCTCCACCAGCACCCTGCGGTTGTTGGCCGCCGGAGTGCTGGCATATGCAGTGCTGCAGGCCTACAACTCCGTTTGCCGGGTTCTGGGCCTCTATACGGAGTCCATTGCGGTCGGGGTGATCCTCGGAGCGGCCCTCTGCTCCTCAGCCCTGTTGGCCGCCGGCAATGGCTCCAGCGCCATGGCCCTTGCGTGGCTGGTGGTGCTCTCCGTCGGTGCCGTCATCATCGGACTCCGGCTTATAGCTATTCTCCGCCGCACTAAAAAGGAGGCATCATGACCAGCACGCTAAAGGAGACCATCCGACCCCAGGCGCGCTGGAAACCCCGCGACATCTGGTGCGCAGTGGCTGGCGGGGTGTCGCTCGCACTGGCTGTGTGGGCCGCCTCCACGGTGGTGCTGCCCGTGAACAGTGACGTGGGGCTCGTCGGCGTGCTGCCCTTCCCGTTCTGGGCAGGCGTCCTGATCCTCAACGTCGCCTTCGTCATGGCGCTGCGGGGGGATGCCGCAGGCCCCGCACGAAGCCCCGTCATGGTATGGCTCCTGGTGGTACTGGTTCTCGTTCTCTTCGGTGCCGCAGTCTTCGTGACGGACATACCCCGGGGTGAAGTCGCGTTCCGCCACCTCGGCATCGCGGACGCCATGTCACGCAATGTGGCGATCGACCCCAACATCGACGCGTACTTCAACTGGCCGGGCTTCTTCGCCCTCCTGGCGACCGTCCTCGGGGCCACCGGGCTCGATCCCGTGACCCTGGCACTTTGGGCACCGGTATTTAACGTGGGCCTGTGGCTCGTGGGCGTGGCCGTGGTGACACGCAGCCTGACGAGCGACCCGCGGCGACGCTGGCTGGTGCTCTGGCTCTTCTGCCTCGGCAACTGGCAGGACCAGGACTATCTTTCCCCCCAGGCTTTCGGCTTCTTCCTGTACCTGGTGGTGGTGGCGCTGGCGCTCGGCCCGCTGGCCGCAAAGGCCCCGCCCTTCCGCGGATTCCGGCGCGCCGACCTGGCAGCGTGGTGGCGTGGCCGGTACCCTGCCGAGTCCCGGCCGGGCCACCGGGTGGCCGCCCTGGCGGCAACCCTCCTGCTGATCGTGGTCATTTCTGCCAGCCACCAGCTCACGCCGTTCATGGTACTGATCGCCCTTACCGCCCTTACCTTGAGCGGACGCCTCCTGCCCAGCAGGCTGCCCCTGATCGCCGGCGTCGTACTGATGCTCTGGCTCGTCTTTCCCGCAAGCACGTACCTCCTGGGCCACCCGCCCCTGGCGGACGCAGGCTTGCAGACCGCCATCGAGGCGAATGTCGTCGACCGGACGAACGGGACTGCCGGCCACGTGCTGGTGGTGCAGGTCCGGATAGCCCTCACTCTCCTGCTGTGGACGCTCGCCGCGATAGGAACGGTACGTGACTGGCGCAGGCGGCGTCTTGACCTCCGGGTGCTCCTGCTCGCCGTCACCCCTGTGTTCCTCTTTCCCGCTCAGTCCTATGGAGGGGAAATGCTCATCCGCATATCGCTGTTCGCGCTCCCCTTCGTCGCGCTGCAGGCGTCTTCGGTCCTGCTTCCCACGACCACCGGATACCGGCCCTCTTCCCGGGTTGCCGGTGGCCTCGTGCTCACCTGCCTGGTGTTCGCCGGGATGACCGTGACAGGCCGCTTCGGCAACGCCCAGTATGACGTGTTCACCGACGACGAGATATCCGCCGTCGCCACCCTGGACCGCATGGCGCCCCCTGGCTCGGCCATTATCTCGGCTGCCCATCCAACACCATGGCGCAACACGGACTACCTGGGACACCGATACCGGACCATTGAGGACCTCTGTCCACCCGACCTGTCCGCTGCAACGTGCGGGCCAGTCGTCTACCATTACGCCAAGCACAATGCCGCCGGCAGCTATCTGCTTCTAATGAGTTCGGCGGAGTCGAGCCTGGTAGTCCAGGGTCAGACCACTCCAAGTGGATTCGATGAGCTGGAAGCCTGGCTCGATGCCCAGGACGGCGTGGAACTCGCTTACAGCAACAACAACGCACGCGTATACAGGGTGGAACCATGAACTTCCGGGAATTGAGCCGGCCTACGCTGGCGCTGGGCATTGCGGCCGTGGTGCTGTCCCTGGTCACGCTGGTCGGGTTGCCGACACCGCTGCAGACGGTCGCCGCGATAGGCGTCCTTATCCTGCTCCCGGGCCAGGCGCTCGCCCGGCTCGTCCCAACCACCGACGCCGCCCTGGGCGTGCTCCTCGTCCTGGGACTCGGCCTGGCCACACTCACCGCCGTGTCCACGGCCATGTTCTACCTCACCGTATGGTCGTGGCAGGCGTGCGTCGTGACAATGGCCGTCATTACTGTCCTCGCCTGCCTGGCGCGGGCACGGCAGGAGGTCGCATCATGATGGAACTGGCAGGAGTACTTGCGGCCGCCGTGCTGCTCGTCACCCTCGTAACCCTCGAGGTCCGGAGACTCGGACCAGACACCGGGCAAACCACGGGGCAGACCGCAGGGCAGCCTGCAGGCCCGGCGGTCCAGAACCGGGCAAGGAACAGCAGGATCGTCGTCGGCATCATGTGGGCGGCTTTCCTGCTCCTCCTCCTGCCGCGCGTCCTCGGACTGCTTACGTGAGCCTGGGCCGCGCGGCACGCTGGTTGCTTCTCAGCGACCTCCACCTGGACGTGTCCGACGACGATCCCCGCCATCCGGGCAGGGTTCTGCCGGAGTTCATCCGCAGCCAGCTGCCCGCAGCCCCAGGTCCGCAGCAGCACCTCGTCTTCGTTGGTGACACCTTCGAACTCGCAGGGTTGAGCGAGGATGAGAGCCTGGCCCGGCTTGAATCCATCCTCGCCCGGCACCCGGACACGTTCCGGTCGCTGGAAGCGTGTGCGGCGCGCGGCGTCCAGCTGCACTTCGTGTGCGGGAACCATGACGTGGAGCTGGCCCGGCCCTCCGTGGCCGCGCGGCTTTCCGCGCTGCTGGCGCGGGATGACCCCACGCGGGTCCGGGTGCACCCGTGGCTCCTGTACGTCCCCTCCGTCCTCGTGGCCGAGCACGGGCACCTGCACCACGCGCTGCACCGGATACCCGAGGTGCTGCGGACTGCAGTCAATGGCACTGACGAGCTGGACCTGCCACCCCTCGCCGCCTGGCACGCCCAGCCGGCGGCATCGCGCCTGAACCGTGCCGGCGCCGTTGCCCTGGCCTGCCTGGCCTCAGAACGCGCGGAACGCCGTATCCGCCGCCCCGAATACGACGAGCTGCTGCAGACCGAATCGCAGCGGCTCAGGCTCAACGGGACCGCCGTGCGCGAGCTGGCACGCCTGTCCCGGTTCCGGACGGTGTCGGCGCTCCCGCTCACCGCCACCCGCATGGTGCTTGCGGCCACCGGGCGCAATGTCAGGAGTGGACAAGCTCCTGCTGCTGCAGCCCGGGTGGCCGGGATTCTTGACACGCACGCCTCCACGGTTGCCTGGTACATCTCCGCCCACACACACCGGGCGATTGAATCGGCACTGGAAACGTCCTCAACCCGGTACATCAACACCGGCACCTGGTCATCGGACATCCGCGGCCAGGGCCCGGATGTACTGGACCGCCAGGCCTTCCCCTATGCGCTGATCGATGTAGCCGACGACGGCACCACAGGCGGCGGCCTGCGGTACTGGCACCCGGACGCCCCCTGACCCCCACCTTGCGGCTGTGAAGCGTCGGGAGACAGCCCTTGCAGCTCCTCGGAACGGCACGCGCAGGCAGCTGATGGAGCTCCCCATAGGAAAGACCTCTTAGGTTGGCAGCAACCTAAGAGGTCTTTCCTGTTGGCGACGAAACCTTGCCTAGAAATCCACCCTCATTGGACTTCCCGCCACACCGCACCCTGCGGAGTGGCGGTCAGCTGGGTGCTGGAGGAGTGGGCCATCCGGCGGCCGCGCAGGTAGCCGGCCGAGGTGAAGGCCAACACCGCCAGGACCGAACCCGCACGCCCCAGTCCCATGGGGTTGTCGCCCCGGCTCCAATCCCGGATTCCCGAGAACACGGCGCGCGGGAGGGTGCTGCGGACATAACGCCGCTCGGGACCCAGGGCCCGCTTGTGCCCCACAACGTGGCTGACCTGTGCTTTGGACAGACCCTCCGACCAGGACCTCGAGAGCATGTAGCGCACAGTCCCCCGCTCCTCCGGAACGTGATGCCGAACCAAGGCCGCCGGTTCGTAAACGATCCTGGAGCCGGGTGTGCCCATGGTGGAGCGGATGCAGATCTCTGTCTCCTCGCAGCCAAGGGGCAGATTGCCCTGCCGGCCAAGCGCGATGTTGAAGCCGCCAACCTGCCGGAGGACATCGAGCCGGAAGGACATGTTTGCCCCGATGAGGTTCCGGACTTCGGAGGCAACAGTGGGCATTCCCCGGTGGCTGCACCCAACGATCCAGTCCAGTTCTTCACCGAAGTAACCCGGGCGGCCCCGGTCCCATACGGGCTCGACGCGGCCGCCAACGGCCAGCACATCCGGATCGTCGTAAAGGACCAGCAGGCGCTCCAGCCAGTTGGGCATGGCCACGGCATCGTCGTCGAGGAAGGCCACGATGTCGCCCTCGGCCAGACCAACACCTGTGTTACGGGCGCCGGAAAGGCCCGGAGGGCCTTCGCTCTGCACCACTGTCACATCATCGACAATCGCCAGGAGCCGCTCGTACAGGTCCTCATTGTGGTCGACGACCACCAGGATCTCCTGGGGGGCGACAGTCTGGGCGCGGACAGACTCGATAACATCCAGCAAAAGGTCCCAACGACGCTCGGTGTAGGCGCAAATCACGATCGAAACGCTCGGACGGACAATACGATCCAACATGCTAAGCCCCCTGAACCAATGCAAGAATGCTCTGCGGGTCCGTCGGGGTCCGCGGAACGCTGACGTTGGCATAGGCGTACTTGACCCGGCGGAGAGCTTCGGGCCGGGCGCCGGCCGTGGGTGCCTCCCACATGACGCATTCGTGGGCCAGCTTCCGCAGCACCCGCCAGCCGTCGCGGAAGGTCTGCAGGTTGGACGCTCCGGAGATCCGGTCAAGTTCGATGCTGGGAACTTCCGCGATCCGGAGGCCGGCCCTGGCCGCCCGGACAATCAGCTCAGTCTCGATTTCGAATCCGTCTGATTCCAGCTGCAGGATATCGAGGCATTCACGTCGAAACGCAATGTATCCGTAGCAAAGATCGGAGTAATTGCTGTGCAGCACTGCGTTGGCCAGCTGGGTCAGCGCCTGGTTGCCGGCTTTCCGCAACCGGGTGAGGTCTTCCGATCCCCCACCGGTGACATGTCGCGATCCCTTGACGAAGTCATAGTCATGCTGGAGCGGGGAAACGAACCATCCGATCTCCTGCGGGTCCATGCTGCCGTCCGCGTCGAGCATGACAATGATGTCACCTGAGGCGGCGGCGAACCCTGAGCGAAGGGCCACGCCCTTCCCCTTGCGTGGCTCATTGACAATGACAAGATTGTCGCGGATGGCCTGGGCTACCCCCACGGTGTTATCGGTGGACCGGCCATCCACGATGATTACCTCATCGACGTAGGACGGCATCCTGCGAAGGACCCATGGAATGTTCCTGGCTTCGTTCAGTGTAGGAATGACGACGCTGACGGAGGCCTTACCGGGCTCCGCGCCCTGCATCGCTAGAGTTATTGGGAGCTGGATGGAAATGGACAAATACCTCACCACTTCATGACGTGTGCGGATAGTTACAATGAACCCGCCCGCTTGGAAGCCGAGCGCGACTTTGACGCTTTATCCGGTCATGGGTCTGGTCTCGGGCCCCAGCTCTCGTTAGCCTTTGACTCTGGCCGTGACGAAAGCCTATTTGGACCTGTTTCGAGTGTCACCAGTAGCGAGTACTCAGTTTCTACAGCTGGATTTCCTGCAATAAGGCAAGTACAGGGTTATAGGACTGATACGGATATTAGGTATAGGGGATATTGCGTTCCCCAAGGTTTAAAGTAGGGGGCTGGCCACCCCACTCTTCGTGATTCACCCCGGACAGCCGGTGCCGGCGCTGCTGGCCGCGGTTTCCCGGGCCTTGACGACGGCGGCGGCAGGGCTCCGCCGGCGGAGACGGGACGGAGACGGGACCTTGGGCAATTATGATCCCAATCTTGATGCAATCCAGCGGCAAATAGCCCGATGGCGGGTTTATATTCGCATGTATCGGCCTGCGCTTTGGGGTGGCGGGGCCGGCATTTAATCCGGCAGTACAAGAAAGCGGTCTCCTTCTTCGACGATTGGGGACGCCATGCCGCTTGTGGGTCGAAACAAAGAAATAGACCGGATTCTTTCCGCGATCCGCGGGCCCAAGGAAACGGCCCTGGCGGTCATCGGCGGCCGGGGCATGGGCAAATCAGCCCTGTTATCCGGAATACGCTCCCTCTCCGATTACCGGACCGTCTTCCTGTCCCCCAGCGGCGCCGAATCAGGCTGGCCGCTGTCCGGGCTGACCGTGCTCCTGAACGAAATGGACGATCCAGTCCTCAACCGGGCTGCCGATGAACTGATGCGGTCCAGTGCGAAGGCAATGACCGTGCCTGCCGTGTCCGCCATGCTGCTTGGCAGCCTGCACCAGCGCGCATCGTCGCGGACCATCATCGTGATTGACGACGCCGACACACTCGATCCCGCCACCCAGTCAGTCATTGGGTTCCTGGCGCGGAGGCTGGCCGGCACGGAGGTGGTGCTGTTCGCCGGCATGCGGCAGGAACGCCCCGGAAGCCCGCTCAGCGGCCTTCCGGCGCTGCACCTGCAGGCAATGAGCCACAGCGACACCGTGCGGATGCTCGAAGGCATCCCCGCTGGAAGGACCACGACGGCGGCGGCCCACGCAGTTGCCGCAGCCACCGGCGGCAACCCGCTTGCCGCCGTCGAACTTTATAACCGGTTGCTGGCGAGGTACGCCGATGGCAGGTATGCCCTTCCCGTCCCGCTGTCCACCCAAAGCAGCTTTGACGCAGAGCACTCCTCAGCAGTGGCGGCGTTGGCCCCCGGGACGCGTACGGTGCTGGACCTGCTGGCACTCTCCTACCGCAGCGACGTCTCCACTATCGTGAAGATCCACCCGGAGGCGTGGACTGCGGCAGAGGAATTGCTGGCTGCCGGCCTGGTGAAGAGATCGGGACAACACCTCTGGATTGCGGACCAACTGCTGCGGGGCCATGTCTACGCTGCCATGCCGCAGGAGGCCCGCGCGGCCAACCACCGTGCCATGGCGGAAGCGGCACGGGACACGGACCGCCAGGTCCGCAGCTGGCACTTGAGCTTTACCGCCTTGGACCGTCGAACTCCGTTCCAGCTGCTCCGCCACGCGGTGGACCTGGTCCGGGGAGGCGAACTGGCTGTCGCCGTGGAGTTCATTGAGCGCGCCCTCGCCCTCAACCCGTCGGAAGCGGAAACGGCTGAACGCCTGACCGGACTGGCAGAACTGCTCTTCTCACGCGGCGAATTGGTATATGCGCGCCGGTACGTGGAATGGGCGCAGGGAATGACGCGCGACCCCGCCCTGATCCTGCGCCTGACCGGACTGTCCTTCGAAATCCAGTTCGTCCAGGGCGCCGCCGTGCGGTGCAGCATGGTGCAGCGGCTTGTGAAGGAGTTTGGCCAGCACCAGCCGGGGTATTCAGCGGGTTTGCTGGCCGTCGGCGCCCTGTATTACGCCGAGCGGTGGGAGCTGAAGGAGGCCGCTGAGCTGCTGCGCCAGGCCAGCGCATTCCGCGGCTCCGCATCCGTGCAGCACGTGGCCGTTGCCGAACATGCCAGACTCCTGCTCGAATCCATCAGCGGCGCGAGGCCCAACCCGGTGCGCAAGCACGAGCAGGCCGGCAAGAGCGCCCCGATGGGCAGCGCCCGCCCGGCCGGTCTCCTGCTGCGTGGCCGGGCCTTTACCTACGCCGAGCAGCATGAAAGCGCCCGTGAAACCTTCGCGATGCTTCACGGTTCCGCCGCACCGGAGCACGCCAATTGGCATCAAACCGCAGCCCTCATGGCCATCGATAATGAGATCCGTGCCGGAAACGTGGGAGCGGCCATCAGGCTCATCGACGAACTGGAGCTGTCCGAACCCGGGATGAATTACCACCGGGGAACGCGGCACCTGTTCCGGGTTTGGCGTGCCTGCTCGCTGGGCGATGACGAACTCGCGCGCGTCGAGGCCAGTGAAGCCCAAAGATATGTGCGGGCCGGAAACCACCCTGCCCTGACGGCACAGCTGGCGGCCTGTCAGGGCCACTTTGCCCTCCTGCGGGGTGATCTGGCGGAATCCGTGGCCCAGCTGGCCAGGGCAGCCGAGATTGGAATGGGCCTGGGCAATCCAACCCTGCTGCGCTGCGAGGCCGACCTGGTGGAGGTTCTGGTCCGCCTGGGCCGGCACCGCGAGGCCACGCAGGCGCTGCAGCGACTCGAAACCCGCCCGGTGGGGCTGCGCTCACCATGGCTGCTGATGGTGGTTGCCCGGAGCCGGGCTATGCTTGCCGATGGCGAGCAGTCCCTGCATCTCTTCAACCAGGCGGTTGAGGACAGGAACGGGCACAGGCTCGAGCGGGGCAGGACCCTGATGTGCTACGCGGAACGGCTCCATGCCTTCGGCCGGCTGCGCCACGCACGGGAGGCCTTGCTTCGGGCCAAGGTGATGTTTGATGAGGCCGGGGCAGATGCCTGGACCCAGCATGTGGACGCCCTCCTGCTGGACGAACGGTGGGAGCCCGCCCGCCCGCAGGGCAATCCGTCAATGCTGTTGCTCGCGGACCATGAGCGGTCCCTGGCCATGATGGTGGCCCGGGGCATGCGCAACAAGGAAATAGCAGCCACGCTCTATGTTTCCGTCCGCACGGTCGAAGTACGCCTCACGGCCATCTACCGCAAACTCGGCGTCGAGTCCCGGGCACAGCTGACGGCCCTTGCCGCAGGCAAGGCAACCACCGCTGCGCAGCCGTACGTTCTGCCTGTCCTGTAATGGCGCAGGCACCCGCAGTTTCCACATAGTTCCCAGGCGGAATCCACAAAGCCTTCGACGTCCAGCCGGAAGATGTGGGCCCGGCGCATATCCTTGTGCCACGTTCAGAGGACGTCAGGCACGGCCGGAAAGGTACAGCATGGAGCGGACCCCAGTAACGAACCCCCGGCAGACTGCTGCCTGAGCGATCACGTGAGCGAACTGATCCTGGTAAGTGCCAGTGGCCTGGCGCGTGAAGTGCTGGCCATGGTCCGCAGCAGCGGCCAGTACGACGTTGTTGGGCTGCTCGACGATGACAGGGAAATGGCCGGTATCACCGTGGACGGCGCCCCCGTCCTTGGCAGCATTGATGATGCCGTGAACTACACGCACGCCTTCCTCCTGGTGTGCATGGCCGCGAGCAGGGAACGCGAAGCGGTGGTGTCGCACCTGGCTTCCCTCGGCATCGGCGAATCGAGGTACGGCACTGCGGTGGACCCTTCAGTCCAGTACCCGGAAGGCTGCCGGGTGGGGCGCGGCACCATCCTCCTGCGCAACGTCACCCTTACTGCCGCCGTCACTTTGGGTTCCCACGTGGTGGCCATGCCATCCGCCACGTTCTCTTACGACGTGGATGTATCCGACTTTGCGACGTTTGCCGCCGGCGTTTCACTTGGGGGTGGCGTCAGGATTGGCAAAGGCGCCTATCTCGGACTGAATTCGAGCGTCCGGGAACGAACGTCGGTGGGAGACTATGCAACGATCGGCGTGGGCGCGGGGGTGCTCAGCAATGTTCCCGACGGCGAAACCTGGGTTGGGGTGCCGGCCCACGAGATTGACCACGGAATGTACAGCTACGGCAGGATCCGTTAGCGCTGCGCCTCAGTCCGAAAGAACAGCTCCGTCACAGCGGCCAGGCGGCGCGGATCCTCAACCCCGCACAGCTCCCGCGCTGAGTGCATGGACAGCAGCGGCACACCGACGTCGACGGTCCGGATTCCCAGCCTGGTAGCGGTGAGCGGGCCAATGGTGGAACCGCAGGGCACCACGTTGTTGGACACGAATTCCTGGTACGGAACGCCTGCTTCGCCGCAGAGCCGCGCCCAGAAGGCTGCGCCGAACGCGTCGGTGGCATAGCGCTGGTTGGCGTTGATCTTCAGCAGCGGACCCCCGTTCAGCACGGGGTGGTTGGCGGGGTCGTGCCGCTCCGGATAGTTGGGATGCACTGCGTGCCCGGCATCGGCGGAGAGGCAGAACGACGCCGACAGGGCCTGCCGCCGCTGGCTCACCGTCGCGCCCAGGCCGTCAGAGATGCGCACCAGCACGTCCTCGAGGATGGGCCCGCATGCCCCTGAGCGGGAGTTGGAGCCGATCTCCTCGTGGTCGAACGCGGCAAGGACCGCAATCGGTCCGCCCTCAGCTGCAGTGCCCGCATGCGCGGCCAGCGCCGCCAGGCCGGCGTGGGTGGCTGAAAGGTTGTCCAGCCGCCCTGACGCGAAGAACTCCCCCTTGCCCCCGAAAACCGCCGGTGCCTGCGTGTCCGCCATGACGACGTCGTACCCGCCAATCTGGCCCGGATCAACGGATGCGCCGGCAACGGACGCTGCCAGCACACCCAGCAGGTCGGAGTCCGCCGGATTCCCCAGCCCCCACACCGGGTTCATGTGGCGCTGCTTGTCCAGCGTCAGCCCGTCGTTGACTGCCCGGTCCAGGTGGATGGCCAGCTGCGGGAAGCGGAGCAGCGGCCCGGTGGCCGTGAGGTGCTCGGTGCCGTCGAGCATCACCAGCCGGCCCGCGAGCCGCAGCTCGCGGTCCAGCCAGGAGTTCAGCAGGGGGCCGCCGTAGATCTCCACTCCGGCCTGGAGCCAGCCGTGGGCACCGGTGGTGGGCTTGGGCTTGAGCTTGAACGACGGCGAATCGGTATGCGCGCCCAGGATGTTGAATCCCGTGGCTGGTCCCGCACCTTCGGGGACCAGCCACGCGATCAGGGCGCCGTCGCGGATGATGAAGAAGGAACCGGGCCCGCCCTCCCACGGCTGCAGCTCATCCAGGCGGGTGAACCCGGCCTCCTCCAGCCGCCGGCCCCCCTCATGCGCAGCGTGGAAGCTCGACGGCGATGCGCTGACATAGGCGCCAAGGTCCTGGATGTGGTCTGCGGCAGAGGAAGGCAAAGGCATGGTCCCGAGTCTAGCGAAGCGCCTACTCGGCAGGTGCGGATGCAGCCTCGGCTGCCACGGCCGGCTGTCCGGCGGTGGCATGGCCCTTCCCGCGGTAGCGCAGGACGCCCACCGCCACTACGACGGCGGCCAGTGCAAGCGAGAGCAGCAGGGACTCGCGGGTGGATTCGACGATCACCATGCCGATCAGCAGCGCCACGATGCTGATGATCGCTGCCCAGGTGAGGTACGGGAAAAGCCACATCTTCAGCTGCAGGTCCTTCGCTGCCGCTCCCATGCGCCGTCGGAGGACCAGCTGCGAGGCGGAGATGACCAGCCACACGAACAGTGCGATGGCACCGGAGGTGTTGACCAGGAAGAGGAACACCGTGTCCGGGGCAATGTAGTTCAGGCCAACCGTCACGAAGCCGACCACGGTGGAGGCGAGGACGGCGGCAGCGGGGACGCCCCGGCGGGAGATGCGGGTCCACGCACGCGGCGCGTCACCCCGGGTGGAGAGGGAGAACAGCATGCGGCTGGCGGTGTAGAGGCCGGAGTTCAGGCAGGAGAGCACCGAGGTCAGCACCACCACGTCCATGATGGTTCCGGCGCCCGGGATGCCGAACAGTTCGATGACCGCTACGTAGGGGCTCTTGGCCACAGAGGCCGAGTTCCACGGAAGCAGGGTGACCACTACGGCGATGGAACCGATGTAGAAGACCAGGATGCGCCACACGGTGGACTTCACGGCCTTCTTGACGGCGTCCACGGGGTTTTCGGATTCGCCGGCGGCAATGGTGGCGATCTCGGCACCGAAGAAGGAGAAGACCACCACGAGGATTCCGGCCAGGACAGCGCCCGGACCGTTGGGCATGAAGCCGCCGTTGTTGATCAGGTTGCTCAGGCCGGGGGCCGGGACGCCGGGGATCAGGCCCAGGATGGCGGCGGCGCCGAAGACCAGGAAGAGGACGATCGCTGCCACCTTGATGGAGGCGAACCAGAACTCGAACTCACCGTAGGACTTCACCGAACCGAGGTTGGTGAGCGTCAGCAGCACCATGAGGACCAGGGCCCAGACCCACTGGTCAATGCCCGGCACCCAACGGTGCATGATGGCTGCACCTGCGGTGGCCTCGATGCCCAGGACGATGATCCAGAACCACGCGTAGAGCCAGCCGATGCTGAACCCTGCCCAGCGGCCCAGTGCCTTGTCCGCGTACGTGGAGAAGGAGCCGGTCTCCGGGTTTGCGGCGGCCATCTCCCCCAGCATGCGCATGACCAGGATGACCACCAGGCCGGCGGCAGCGTACGCGACGAGGATGCCGGGGCCCGCCTGCTGGATCGCGGCGCCCGAGCCGACGAAGAGGCCGGCCCCGATGACGCCGGCGATGGCGATCATGGACAGGTGCCTGGGTTTCAGGGACTTTGAAAGTTGCTGGTCAGCATGCATGGAAGCGCCGTCCTGTTGGGGAAATAGCAGAGGTTGGGCGAGGTGCCGTGGCGGACCACCGGGGACCGTGTGATGCACCACATCGTCGTTTCACCCTAGGTCCGCCATTATGCGCCTTGCTTTGTGCACTCCAACAGACCTGGTTGTGCCCAACAGGACGTGACTCCAAGCAGGAACCATCAGCGGCAAATAAAGTTTCCTCTTAGGCACTTTTGTAATGTGCCGGAAACCACGCGGCGTTCGTTCCATGCGGGACGGACGCCGCGGTGCGGACGCCGCGGTTCCCCCTAGACGTCCCGCCGTTTCAGCAGGACTGCGGCGAGCAGGACGGGGATGACCACCCAGCCGCCGAGGACCAGCGCCGCCTGCCAGGCTTCCAGTGTGTCGGGAACGTGCTGAGCGGCCGTCAGCGGCTCAACCGTGTTGCCCGGCAGGTACTTCCGGGCCTCCTTGAAGAAGTCCCCGGGGATGAGCTGGAAGGCGATGGGCGCCACAAAGAAGATGCCCACCAGGCTCATGATGCCGCCGGCGGAATTCCTGATCAGCGTGCCGAGCGCCATGCCGATTGCGGCGACGGCTGCCACGTAGATGCTGTTGACCAACAGGAGCTTCAGGGACTGCGAACTGCCAAGATCCAGAGTGAGCCCATAGTTGTCCAGGATGGGCACGGCCACCAGTCCGGCCACCCAGGTGGACACAGCGGTGACCAAGAACGATGTCAGCATGACCACCACGAGCTTTGCCGCGAACGCTGGCAGCCGCCTGGGCACGGCTGCGAAAGTGGACCGCGCCATCCCGGTGGTGAACTCCGAACTCATGAGCAGCACGCCGAGGGACCCCAGGATCAGCTGGGCGAAGGCGATGCCGGAGGTGGGCACGCTGACGGCGAGGTCGCCGCCCTGGGCGGCCATCCGGGCCGCGGCCTGCGGATCCCGCGTGGCGGCGTCGGCGAACTGGCCGGTCCCCCATGCGGAGAGGGCGCCGAAACCCACCATGACCACCGCGGTGGAAGCCAGCAGGATCAGCGTGGAAAGGAGGCTGCGGAACTTGATGACTTCCGAGTTCAGCACCCGGAGGAATGTGGGGCCGGGCAGGGAGCGCCCGCCGTTGCGGACGTTGCGGCTCCCGGCGGATGCTGCAGGTTCGGGCGAGGACGTGGATTCAGTGGCCATTGCGCTCATTACTTGCTGACCTCCGCAGCGGGAAGGGAGTGGTATTCGACGTCGTCCTTTGTCAGTTCCATGTAGGCCTCCTCGAGGCTTGCGACGAGCGGCGTGAGTTCGTAGACCATGACCTGGTTTTCCAGGGCGGCCGCCGCGATTGTTCTGGGCTCCAGGCCCGTCACTTCAAGCATTTCCCGTTCGGGGACGTCAATGGATGCCCCCCGTGCGGCAAGAAGCTGGTGGAGCCGGCCAGGTTCGTCCGTGCGGACGCGGACCCGGGATTGGCCCTTGCCGGTGATGATGTCGTGGATGGGTGCGTCGGCAATCACGCGGCCGCGTCCAATGACGATCAGGTGGTCCGCGGTCTGCGCCATCTCGCTCATCAGGTGGCTGGAAAGGAACACCGTGCGTCCCTGCCCCGCGAGGTAACGGACCAGGTTCCGCACCCAGACCACGCCTTCCGGGTCCAGGCCATTGACGGGTTCGTCGAGGATGAGGGTCTGCGGGTCCCCCAGCAGGGCCGCGGCAATGCCCAGCCGCTGGCCCATTCCCAGGGAGAAGCCGCCGGCCTTCTTGCGTGCCACGGCGTCCAGTCCGGTCATCTCAATGACCTCGTGCACCCGGGACTTGGGGATGCTGTGTGTGGCGGCCATGGCCAGCAGGTGGTTGTAGGCACTGCGGCTGGTATGCACGGCCTTGGCGTCCAGCAGTGCACCCACTTCGCGCAGGGGTGCCTTGTGCCGGACATAAGGGAGGCCGTTCACGGTGACGGATCCCGACGTCGGCCGGTCCAGTCCCATGATCATCCGCATGGTGGTGGACTTTCCTGCGCCGTTCGGGCCCAGGAAGCCTGTCACTTGCCCTGCCCTGACGGTAAAGCTGACACCGGCCACGGCGGTTTTGGCGCCGTAGACCTTGGTCAGCCCGTTTGCCTCGATCATGGAGAATCCTTTTGCACGGCAGCGCGGGGCTGCGGACGGTGTTTGGTGGATGTTCATGCCCTACGCTACCGACGCCCGGGCAGGTTTTCCCCGGAATCAGGGATGATTCAGGGGAGAATCAGGGTCCGCCTCCTGCCGCCGCCACTGGTCAGCGGCGCGGCGAGTAGTACGTCAGGGCCCTCGGCTGGATCCGGTAGGCAACGCTGCGGACTCCGGCCAGCGCTTCTCCATCCACTGCCAGCGCCATGGGCGCGCCCCCGGCGTCAATCCTGACTTCCGTGGCCTCACGCAGGTGGGTGATGCTGGAACCTGCCACCGTGCCCGTCAGCACGGACCACAGCAGCCGCACCCGTGCGAAGGATTCATCGGCGGTAATCATCCGCACATCCAGCACCCCGTCATCCATCACCGGCCGGAGAAGCGGCGCATGGTCCCGGGGGTAGAACCGGCCCCGGCCAAGATAGGCGATCCACACCTTGTGCACCACTCCGTCCACGGACAGCGTGATGGGGGTGCCCGCGGCAAAGGTCCTGAACATCGCCACGACGCCGGCCAACGGCTTCCCCAGCGCCGGCTGCAGGTACTCCCGCCGCCGCACGAAGTTCGGGTACAGGCCGATGCTCGAGGTGTTGAGCATGACCAGTTCGGATACCTCTGGGCTTCCCGCCAGGCCACGTTCCGCGGTTACGACGCCGATGTCAGCCAGGGCCGCATCACCTTTGCCTGCCGCTTCCACAGCATCCTTCAGGCTTCCTGTCCCCGCGTCGCGGGCAAAGTGGTTCAGGGTTCCCCCCGGCAGGACCAGCAGGGGAATGGAACGTTCGACGGCGGCAGCGGCTGCCGCTCCCACGGTTCCGTCACCGCCCCACACGCCCAGGGCGCGGGTACCGGGGAAGTCAGCGGTGGCGGCAATCCGCTGCAGCAGGTCCTCGTCAGGCTGCACGGTGTTTATATGCGCCTTGGGAAATACTTCCTTGAGCGCTGACGCGGTTTCCTCCTTGAACGACCCGCCCAGAGTGTTCACCACGATGCTTAGGCCCTCGCCGTCCGGCAGCTCAGGTGCACTGGTCCAGGCCCTGGTGGTTTGCGGTATCGGCGGACGGACCGGCCACCAGTGCCGTGTCACCAGGGCGGCACCGGCACCAAGCGCTGAACCGAAGAGGACGTCCGAGGGCCAGTGCGCGCCGGTGTGCACCCTTGAGTAGGCAACTCCCAAGGCGGCGGGAGCCAGGGCGGCACCCACGGCGGGACGAACAAGGCCGGCGCCGACAGCAAACGCTATGGCAGACGCTGAGTGCCCCGACGGCATGGACGAGCTCGTGGGCTGCGGATGCACGAAGCGGAAGACCGGCAGGTGCTCGGGGAGCGGGCGGGTCCGGGGGAGCAGTGTTTTAAACACCACGTTCGTGACGGCGGAGGCCACCCCCTGGGCGAGCAGGCCGTGCAGCGCGGCCCTCCGGGTCTTGCCTGGGAAGAGTGCCAGGACCGCCGCCGCCCCCATCCAGAGTTTGCCCTTGTTGGCTGAGGCTGAGAGCCGGCGAAAGAACGTGTCATGGTTGCCGCCCGGGAGGTTTGATACATGCTTGAGAAGGTATCTATCGAGGCGGCTTACCCAGCTTCGTCCCCGCGGCCTTGCGCTTTGCATGTGATCACCCTAACCCCAAGTGCTACTCCCGCTCAGCGGCCCGCTCCCCGCTCCGCAGGGGCCTTGCGGCTCCGGCCAGAAGCAGGGCCACCAGGATGGGCGCCATGATCGCCAGCAGGGCAGTGTGGATACCGGTGAGGTCACCCAGGTAACCCAGCAGCGGGGGTCCTGCGAGGAAGGATATATACCCGAGGGTGGATACAACCGAAACGCGGGCAGCGGAGTGCTGTGGGTCATCGGAGGCAGCGGACATGCCCATTGGGAAGGCCAAGGCGGCACCAACGCCCCAAAGGGCCGCGCCGATGCCGGCGAGCCAGATGTTGGGGGCCAGCACAAAGAGACCCAGTCCGGCAGCTGCCGCGGCCATGCTGGCCCGCAACACGGTGACCCGTCCGTACCTGTCGATAACGCGGCCGCCGAGGAACCGCATGGCCGTCATGGCAAGGACGAAGAGGGCGAACATAAGCGCCCCGGTTGACTCGGAGGCCGCGAGTCCGTCCACCGATGCCTTGGCAATCCAGTCGTTGCCAGCGCCTTCAGTGAGCGTGGCGCCGAGGACTACTACGCCGATCAGCAGAGTCCTGCTGTCCCTCCAGGCGGAAGGTCCCTTGGCCGGCTTCGGTTCCCCTTCGGCGGGGGCGGTTGAGATGTGAGGAAGGAAATAGCGCGGAACCACCAGGGCCACGAGCACCACCACGGCGGCAATCACCAGGAGATGCAGCGGGAGGTCGATGCCCAGGGTGGAAAGCCCTGCCCCCACGAGGGCTCCAACGAATGCGCCGCCGCTGAAGGCCGCGTGGAACTGGGGCATGATGGTGCGGCGGAGCTTATGCTCCACGTCGGCGCCTTCGATGTTTTGTGCCACGTCCCAGAGCCCGATGCCAATGCCGAAGAAGAACAGCGACACGGCCGTTCCGGGAATGGACGTGGCCGAGAGTGACAGGGCAATGCCCACGCCTGCCGCCGCCGCCAGCAGGCCGGCAAAGCGGACCGTGTTGGCGGTGCCAATCCTGCCGACCACCAGGCCGGCGGTGGGCAGTGCCAGCAACGAGCCCACGGCCGTGCACAGCAGCAGCGTGCCCATTTGGCCGGACGTGATGTGCAGCGTTTGCGTGACGGCAGGGATCCTGGCCGCCCAACTGGCGAACACCAGTCCGTTGATGCCGAAGACCACGAACGTGGCTGCGGCGGCGGCCCTCAGGCCGGCCTGCTGTTCGGTGCCGGTGTTGGTGCTCATACGCTCACTACTTCCACAGAGTATTTTTCGAGTTCGGCTTTGTCCCTGGCGCTGAGTTTCCGGTCCGTCACGATCACATCCACCCGGTCCAGGCCGGCGACGAGTACCCGGGCATTGGCGTGCCACTTCGCTGCTGAGGCGGCCACCACCACGCGTGCCGCCGACTCCAGGCCGGCTTTCTTTACCGCTGCATCCTCCAGGTCGTGGGCCAGCAGGCCGTCGTGGAAATCCACGGCGCAGGGCGTGACCACCGCGGTGTCAAAGCGCAGCGACCTGATGTTGGACTCGGCCAGGGGCCCGCGGAAACAGAGTTCGCCGGGCACCACGCTACCGCCGGGCAGCAGCAGAGTGGGGCGGGCGCCCCCGGCATTGTCCCCGCCTGTGGCTGCATTGAGGGCCTGCAGGGACATGGGCATCAGGGTCAGTTCCCGGCCAAGCGCTGCCCGGGCCACCTCCGTTGCCGTACTGCCGCTGTCAAGCCAGACATGTTCACCCCGGACCAGCAGTCCCGCCACGGCAGCCGCGATGCGCTTCTTCGCGTCCTGGTCCTCCAGCTCGCGCTGTCCATAGCCGGGGTTCTGTCCGTGGCCGATCAGGCTCCGTGCACCGCCGTGGACCCTTCGGAGGACGCCATGGCCTGCCAGTACTTCAAGGTCCCGGCGGATGGTTGCGCCGGAGGCGGCACAGGCCTGCATCAGGTCCTCGACGCTTACCTCGGGCTGCCGCCGGAGGATTTCGGCAATGGCCCGGTGCCGCTCATCGGTCTTCATGAGCATATGCTAACAGTCAATGATCATTTGCTCAGTAAGAAAGAGAGATAACGGTTTGCTCCATCAGTTACGGCTGCTAATCCATCGGTATAACAGCCATATCTGATAGGGCAACCTCTCAGCGGACGCGGTCAACCCTTTGTTCGTCCCATACCGGCTCAGCCGACTCGTAAACCTTCCCGTCGGAGCCGAACACCAGGAACCGGTCGAATGTCCGCGCGAACCAGCGGTCGTGGGTGACCGCCAGGACGGTTCCTTCGAAGTGGTCAATGGCCCGTTCCAGTGCTTCAGCCGAATGCAGGTCCAGGTTGTCCGTGGGTTCGTCGAGCAGCAGCAGGGTGGCACCGCTGAGCTGCAGCAGGAGGATCTGGAACCGTGCCTGCTGCCCGCCAGAGAGGGACTCATACTTCTGTTCCGACTGTCCTGCAAGCCCGTAACCGTCCAGTGCACCTGCGGCTGCCTCCCGGCCAAGGCCGGAACGGTGTTCATCGCCGCGGTGCAGGATTTCCAGCAGCGTCTTTCCCAACAGGTCGGGACGGACATGGGTCTGGGCGAAGAATCCGGGCCGGATCCTGGCGCCCAGTTTCACGGTGCCTTCGTGCGGTACCTCTGCGATCTCCACGTCGGAAACCGGCAGGTGCTCGCGTTCGGGGTCGGTGCCGCCGGTGGCCAGCAGCCGAAGGAAGTGTGACTTGCCGGAGCCGTTGGAGCCCAGCACGCCCACGCGGTCGCCGAACCAGACCTCTGTGGAGAAGGGCTTCATCAGCCCGGTCAGTTCCAGCTGCTCCGCCACGATGGCACGCTTCGCGGTCCGCCCGCCCTTGAGCCGCATCTGCACGTTCTGCTCGATGGGCAGTGCCTCCGGCGGCCCCACTTCAAGGAACTTGGCCAGCCGGGTCTGGGCGGCATGGTAGCGGTTGGCCATATCTGAGCGGAAAGCGGCCTTGTTCTTGTACATGTTGACGAGTTCCTTGAGCTTGATGTGCTCCTCGTCCCAGCGTTTCCGCAATTCCTCGAACCGTGCGTTCCGGTCCGCCCGCGCCTCCACGTAGGATCCGAACCCGCCGCCATGGATCCATGCGGCGGCCCCGTTGATGCCGGGCTCCAGGGTGACAATGCGGCCGGCAGCGTTGTTCAGCAGTTCCCGGTCGTGGCTGATGAAGAAGACGGTCTTCCTGGACTCATTCAGCTTCTCCTCCAGCCAGCGCTTGCCGGGCACGTCAAGGTAGTTGTCCGGTTCGTCCAGGAGGAGGAGATCGTCCGGGCCGGCGAACAGTGCCTCCAGCACCAGCCGCTTTTGCTCGCCGCCTGAAAGGGTCGACGCCGGGCGGTGCTGTGCGCGGTCAAACGGCAGTCCCAGCGCGGCCATGCAGACCTCATCCCAGACGGTCTCGACGTCGTAGCCGCCGGCGTCCCCCCAGTCCACGATGGCCTGGGCGTAGCGCATCTGAGTGGGTTCGTCGTCGTGCTCCATCATGGCCAGTTCGGCGTCATCAACCTCGCGGGCGGCGGAAGCCAGCGCCGGGGGAGCGGCGGACACCAGGAGGTCCCGGACGGTGGAGCCGTCCCGCACCTGCCCCACGAACTGGCGCATGATGCCCATGTTTCCGGAGCGTCCAATGACACCCTCGTCCGGGACCAGGTCTCCTGCGATGATCCGGAACAGCGTGGTCTTGCCTGTGCCGTTGGGTCCGATCAGGGCGGTCTTGGTGCCGTCCGGAACCTTGAAGGTCACCCCGTTCAGGAGCTGGGTGCCGTCGGAGAGGAAGTAGTCGATGCCGGAAACGTCAATATGGGCCACACCGTCAATCCTCCCATGGCCGTCCCTAGCCGGCGGCGGTGAGGAATTGCTTCAGCAGCGGGCCGGAGGTGGTGGCGCCCAGGCCGCCGTCCTCCACGAAGACGGCCACGGCCAGGTCGCCGTGGACGGCCACGATCCAGGCATGGGTCTTCGGCGGATTCTCGTTGCCGAACTCGGCGGTTCCGGTCTTCGCTCCGACAGGCGCCCCGGGAACGCTCGAAAGGAAGCCGGCGTGGCCCGACGTAACCACCGCACGCATCATGTCTGCCAGTGACGCAGCCTCCGCGGCCGTGATCGGCTTGTCGGAAGCCGTGGATGGTGCCTCGGCGGTCGCCGTCGCGGAAGGTGCGGCGGCAGGAGCAGTGGAGCCCGCCGTCGTTCCCGCAGCCGGAGCCCCCGCATCGGGGTTGAGCACCAGTTGCGCGGAGACGGGGGCGCCCTTGGCCACCGAGCCTGCCATGATGGCCGCGGACAAGGGGGAGAGCAGTACCTTGCCCTGGCCGATCATGGACGCTGCGTGTTCGGTGCCCTGGGCCTGCCCGGGAACCGAACCGAGGAAGGCTTCAGCACCAAGTTTCGGCGCTTCGACCGCCACCCCCATGGACGTAGCGGCGGCTTCCAGCTGGCCCTGCGACACCGCGTCCCGCTGGGAAATGAAGGCGGTATTGCAGGAGTGCGCAAAGGCGTCCCGCAGGGTCACTGCACCCAGGGAGGTCTCCGGGTACCCTTCGGAGTTCTTGAAGGTCCGCCCGTCCACGGTGAGCGTGGGGGTGCACTGGACGGTGGAGTCCGGCGTCATCCCGTTGCGGAACATGGCCAGCGAGTCCACCATCTTGAAGATGGAACCCGGGGCGTACTGCCCCAGCATGGCTGTGTTGTACCCGTTGCTGCCCGGCCCCGAAGCCGCTGCCAGCACGGCACCGGTGGAAGGCCGAAGGGCCACGATGGCTGACGCCGGCCCCACTCCCTCCAGGGTGCTCTCGGCCAGGGTCTGCAGCCGGGGGTCAAGGGTAGTCTTCAGCGGCGTCCCAGGCTTGGGCTCCACCTGGAAGAGGACGCGCCGGGGGTCGGTGCCGGCGGACTGGATTTGTTCCCGCGTAAGGTCGGCGCGTTGGGCACGGATGACCACGGCGTCCGATCCGCGGAGCTGTTCGTCGTATTGCTGCTGGAGCCCGCCGATGCCCGTGACGTCTCCGGGAGCCAGGGCACCATCGGACGCTTCGATCTGTTCGGCCGTGGCTTCCCCCACCGAACCGAGCACGGCACGGGCAAAGGTCCTGCTCGGAGCCAGGGGGATCGATGCCGGAATGCCGCGGGCGCCCGGGATGGCCCGGATCTGCTCATCGGAGATGGTCCTTCCCTCTTCCCGCAGGGTGATGGCCCGAACGAAGGCCTGCGCACCGGCTGCCTTGACCTGCTGCACGTAGGCGGCAGGATCCACCCCTACAAGGGCCGCCAGTTTTCCGGCGGAATCGGCAGGGTCCGCGCTGCCCAGCTGGGGCTTGTCGATGCCCACGTTCACCACGGGACGGTAAGTCACCAACGGGACGTCTCCGGCGCCAAGGATGTCGGCACGCTGAGGGGACTGGGATCCCTTGGTCACAATTTCGCTGTCCCCGAGGCCAGGCACCAGGAGGCCCGGATTCCAGACGGTGAGCCATTTGTCGCCGGACTTCCTGAAGTTCGCCGGGATGGTGTACTTCCACTCCGCATCGCCAAACTTCCAGGTGTAGTTCAACGGGGCGGAGGCCTTATCGCCGTCCAGCGTGAGTCCGCCCGCCTGGACCTCGGGCTTTTGCGGATCCAAGGCCGCAAAGACCTGGTGCAGCTGGTCATTGGCTGCGGCGGCGTCCTTGCCGTCAAACGCAACCGATCCCACGTCCAGGGCCGATACTGCCGTGGCCAGCTGTTGTGCCGCGGCTTCGGCGCCGGACTTTCCGTCGTCGCAGGCCACCAGCGAGGTTCCCAGGATGAGTGCAGCTATGGCAAGCGAAAGTTTTGTTGATTTCCCCATGGCGCCATTATCCCCCGGGCCGGCCACCGAGGACGCCACCGGCGTCCTCTGCACCTGCCGCTTCGGAACCTAGAGACCCAGGTCCGGCACCGGCAGTTTGAAGACATCCTTCAAAGCGTGCTTCGCGGCGTGCATCCCGGGCATGCCCGTGACCCCGGGACCCGGCGGTGTCGACGACGAACACAGGTAGACGCCCAGCAGCGGTGTCCGCCACGGGACCGGCGACACTACCGGCTTCCGGACAAGGCCACGGAGGTCCATGATGCCGGCGCTGAAATCGCCGCCAATGTAGTTCCGGTTGTACTCGGCCAACTCCGCTGCGGTGATGGCGTGTGATTCCACCACCAGGTCGCGGAAGCCCGGGGCGAACCGTTCCAGCTGGGCCGCAACCTGGCTGGTCATGTCCTTTGTGGAGCCGGAAGGAACATGGCAGTACGTCCACAGTGTGTGCCGGCCTGCCGGGGCGCGGCCGGGGTCGAAGCGGGACGGTTGGGCCACGAGCACATAGGGCCGTTCAGGGTGCCGTCCGGCACTGACCTCGTTCTCCGAGCGTGCCAACTCGGCCCGCGTACCGCCCACGTGCACGGTGCCGGCGTCGGAAAGTCCTCTGGCTTGCCATGGCACGGGGCCGGACAGGATGAAGTCAACCTTGCAGGATCCGTTGCCGTAGCGGAAGCGCTCCAGGGCCCTCCGGTAGCGTCCGGGAAGTGAGGACCCTGCCATGTCCAGCAACCCCTTGGGTGCCACGTCCAGCAAGGTGGCACGGGTGGCAGGAAGCTGCTCCAGCCGGTCTATGGGGGTTCCGGTGTGGATGACGCCCCCGTGGGCGCGGATGTCGTCCGCGAGTGCTGCCGCGATGGAGGCGGAACCGCCGCGCGGGATGGGCCATCCGCCGGCGTGCCCCAGGGCGCCGAGCATCAGCCCGGCTCCCGAGGCTGCCAGGGACGGCAAATGGGAGACGGCGTGGGCGGCTACCCCGCTCAGGAGTGCGGGCGCCAGTTCCTCCCGGAACCGAAGGTTCCACAGCCCGGTCCCCTGTTCCAGGGTCCGCAGTCCGTAGACGCCGGCCACCAGCGGGTTCCGGGGGATCCGGAGGAGCTGGTTTTGGGTGAAGTCCATGACGTCGTCAATATGGCGGACCAACGGTTCCATGAGCCGCCGGTACGCGGGCCCGTCCTGGCCCAGTCCCTCGACCGTCCGGTCCATCGATTTGTAGGCCAGGGCTGCCCGGCCGCCTTCCAGCGGTGAACCGAATGACACGTCCGGGGTGATGAGGTCCACCCTGCGGGGCAGCTCGAATGCCCGGAAGAACGGGGAGGCCAGGGCCATTGGATGCACTGCGGAGCAGACGTCGTGGAAATGCCCCGGCTGCATCAACTCGGTGGTCCGCGTTCCGCCGCCAATCTTTGCTGCGGCCTCAAAGACCTCCACAGAAAGTCCGGCCCGTGCCATGACCGCAGCTGCCGAGAGTCCGTTCGGGCCCGAGCCCACTACCGCCACGTCAGGCACGGGCCCCCTCCTTCGAAGTGGGGAATGAGGCCGGGCGCAGTGGCTTAAGCCGCATCCGGTCCGGTACGTTCGCGAACGGCCCCCCGTGCGGATCGTCGAGATGGTGCCGGCGGATGGGATCGTAGGTGGGATCGTAAATGTCCCACACGACGCGCGCCATCAGGTACGCCACCGCGGCCATGTGCGCGGCGACAGCCAGGACGTAGTAGGGCATGTCCAGGTTGTGCTGGGAGGAACCTGCGCTGGTCACCTGTCCAAGGTACATCCAGATCGCAGCCCAATGCAGGGCTTCGATACCCTGCCAGACCAGGAAGTCGTGCCACCGCGGCCTTGCCAGGGCCAGCAGCGGAATGAGCCACACCACGTATTGGGGCGAATAGACCTTGCCGGTGAGGATGAAGGCCGCGACGATCAGGAACACCAGCTGCGCCAGGCGGGGGCGGCGGCGGGCGGTCAGGGCAACAGCGGCGATGCCCGCGCAGGCCACAGCAAACAACGTGACGGACAGAACGTTGACCCCGCCGGCGCCGATCCCGGACCAGCCCAGTCGGTCCGCCACCAGGTTGTAGGCAAACCAGGCTGAACTGTAGCCGGCGCCCCGGTCTGCGCTGTACTCAAAGAAATAGGCCCACCCGGCAGGGTTGGCGGCGGCAAAGGGGAGATTGACCAGGACCCAAGCGGCGGCTGCGCTGCCCCCGGTCACCAGCAGCGGGCGCCACCGTCCGGTGCGCACGGCAAGCAGCAGAATGGCGCCCAGCACCAGGAGCGGATACAGCTTGGTGGCGGTTGCGAGGCCGATCATGAGCCCGGCGGGAACAAGCTGCTGCCGGGCGAAAAAGTACATTCCAAGTGCCAGCAGGAACGCAGCCCACAGATCCCAGTTGATGGTTCCGGCCAGGATGATCCCCGGCGCCACGGCCACCATGGCGGCATCCCAGGGCCTGCGGCCGGGCATGCGGGCAATCACCAGCACGGTGGCCATGGCCACCGCCGCGAGCAGCACGGCGTTGATGTCGAAGTAGGCCAGGGCCCGCGCACTTGCCTCGCCGCTGGGCACCAGCCACGCCGTTACCCCCGCTATCAAGCCGAGGAGCACCGGGTATTCGAACTGGCTGCCGCTGCCCAGGATGGGAAAGACTCCCGCCGCCATGCCGCGGTTCCGGAACAGTTCGGGGAAATCCGAGTAGCAAGTGGCATAGAACTGCGTGGGAGTTTCCCAGCCGTTGACCCTGCAATACCCTTTCAGCAGGATCCCCGCCAGGGCTGCCAGCGCCGTGAGGACAATGAGAACCCGTTCCACCGAATAGATGACGGGGGAGACCACGCCGGGATCCGACCTGGTCCCCAGCGGGCCGCCGATCACCTCGGTGAATTTTTGCAGCAGGGGATCACTGCGGCTGGGCACCACGATTCGGGGCCGTCGTTTACCGTCCGGCGCCTGGCTCTCGTGCATGGCATCGAGCTTACAGCCGGCCCCGTCCCGCGGGATCGGGGCCGGCCGTCAGCGCAGACCGCCCATCTGCTGGTGCATGAGCACGAAAACGTCGTTCCTGTGCTGCTCCAGCAGGGCAGTGTTCAGGGAACTGCGGCGCTGCAGGGGACGGGACAGGAGCCCCATGATTATTCGCATCAAGGGAGCCACCTCCTTTCTTCGGAAATAGGGCGCAAAAGCGCATGGGAAATTAGCGCCGTATTTCTGCGCGCAAAAGCGGCGCGAATTAGGGCGCAAAAAATCAATTGAAGGGGATTAGCGGGAATTGCGCACAAAGAGCACAATCTCGGCACTGAGCACCGTGAGCCAAGCGTGGAGCACGGCCCCGGGAAAGAGTTCTGACGAACGCGGGATTATGCGGCTGCGCAGCGGGTGCCGGGGCACCAGCAGTTCCGGAAAGCAAGCCGGAAACTCAACGGGGAAGCCGCGCGGCCCTGCCAGGGCACATTCCCGGCCTGGGCCGTGCGGAGCGGGTGTCCGGGAAGCCGGCGCTTGTTAGCGGCGCCGCAGCAGGCCCGGGAGGGCCGCCGCCCGGCGGTAGCCGGAGTTGACCGAAGCCACGCACGCGTCATCAGCAAAGGCCGGGAATGCATTGATGGGGGCATTCCATTCGCCAGTCAAAGTCATCATTATCCCAACCTCCTTTTCTGCTGTCCGCTGCGTGGGGTGCAATGCGGTCAAGGACCCGGGCAGATCACCGTGGGGTCAGGAATAAAGGTACCGCAGGATTCCATGGAAGACCAGCAATTCCGGGGAAAAGGACGAAACTTTTTGAATAAAGAGATTCAAAGGCCCCAGCGCACAATAGCGGGTGTCTTTTTATCCCAGCCAAGCGTGCAGACTTTCGCCGTGCCAAGAATGAAATGCCGGCCTTCGGTGGGCGGCAATTCCAGCCAGCGCGCCGTGAGGATGCGGGAGAAGTGTCCGTGCGCCACGATCAGCACGTTGTCCATCCCGGATTCCAGGATCCGGCCGATGATCTTGTCCGCCCTGGCGGCCACCTCGTCGAGTGTCTCACCGTTGGGCACGCCATGCGTCCAGATCAGGTAGTCGGGATTGTCCTTGCGGATGAGGTCCGAACTGATCCCCTCGTAGTCTCCGTAGTTCCATTCAACGGCGAGTGGTTCATGCCGGGCATCGGGGAAGCCAGCGAGTTCGGCCGTCCGCCGAGCGCGCCGGAGCGGGGAGGTGAGCACCAGGTCGAAGTCGACGCCGTCCAGTACCTTGCGGGCCTCCACGGCCTGCTGCTCGCCTTCCACGGTCAGCGGGAGGTCCGTGAGGCCCGTGTACTGCCCGCTCTTGGACCATTCGGTTTCGCCGTGGCGGAGGATCCAGAGCTGGGGGCGCGGGGCAAAGGCGGGGTTGGTCACTTGGACTCCTCAACGGGTGAAGGTTCGACGACGGCGGGAGGGGCTTCGGGGCCGGGTGCGGCAGGTGCGGATTCAGCCTGTTCGGCCCACCACCGGAGGAGGCGCGCCTCAGCTTCTTCGGTGGGCAGTGGTCCGTGTTCCATCCGTTCATTCAGGAGGAACTTGTAGGCGCGGCCCACCACAGGCCCCGGTTTGATGTCCAGCAGGGCCATGATCCGGGCTCCGTCCAGGTCCGGACGCACCGCGTCCAAGGACTCCTGTTCGCGGAGGGCTGCGATCCTGGCCTCCAGGTCGTCGTAGGCGAAGGCCAAACGCTCGGCTTTGCGCTGGTTACGCGTGGTGACGTCGGAGCGGGTCAGGCGGTGCAGCCGCTCCAGCAGCGGGCCGGCGTCGGTCACATACCGGCGGACAGCGGAATCGCTCCAGCCCGCATCGCCGTAGCCGTAGAAGCGCATATGGAGCTCCACCAGCCGTGCGACGGCCTTAATGGTGTCGTTGTCGAACCGCAGCGCCTTCATCCTCTTGCTGGTGAGCTTGGCACCCACCATGTCGTGGTGGCGGAAGCTCACCGCGCCGCCCGGTTCGAAGCGGCGCGTCGCCGGCTTTCCGACGTCGTGCATTAATGCTGCGAAACGCAGCACGAAGTCCGGGCCGGGCACGGGCCCCTCCGCGTCGGTTTCAAGCTCTGCTGCCTGTTCCAGCACCTGGAGGGAGTGCTGGTAGACGTCCTTGTGCCGGTGGTGCTCATCGGATTCGAGCCGGAGGGCGGAGACCTCGGGCAGCACATGCTCGGCCAGTCCGGTGTCCACCAGGAGGTCAATCCCCACGCGTGGCCGGTCTCCGCAGACCAGTTTGACCAGTTCGTCCCGGACGCGCTCGGCGGAAATGATCCTGATCCGGTCCGCCATGCCCGTCATGGCCTCCCGGACGTCGCCGGAGACCGAAACTCCCAGCTGCGCGGCGAACCGGGCGGCCCGCATCATCCGGAGGGGGTCATCGGAGAAGGACGCTTCGGGCGCGCCGGGGGTGGCCAGCACGGAGGCGTGGAGGTCGCGGACGCCGCCGAAGGGGTCCACCAGTTCCATGGAGGGCAGCTTCAAGGCCATGGCGTTAATGGTGAAGTCGCGGCGCAGCAGGTCGTCGGTCAAGGAGGAACCGAACGCCACCATCGGCTTGCGGGAGTCGGGATCGTACGCCTCGGCCCGGTACGTGGTGATCTCGATCTGGAAGCCGGCCTTGCGCATGCCGATGGTGCCGAAGGCGCGGCCGATCTCCCAGAAGTTGTCCGCCCACTTCTTGATCAGCGCCACGGTCTGGTCCGGGGTGGCGTCAGTGGTGAAGTCCAGGTCGGGGGAGGTCCGGCCAAGGAACAGGTCGCGCACGGGACCGCCCACCAGTGACAACTCGTGACCGGCGTCCACGAACCGCTGCCCGAGCTCCAGGACCACCGGGTCCACCTTGAAGTCGACAGTGTGGGAATCAATCTTGTGATGTGCGTGCGACATAGTTCCTTAAGCTTGGCAGAAACCAGCGCCGCGGCAGTCCAAAAAAGCGTCACGATCCGCGCGGATTGAGGTTCCATGCCGGAAAGTGCGTCATATCCCGTCCATGTTGGTGTCATGTTCCGGTCATCACCGGAGGGCAACAGTCGTTAGAGTGGACTCCATGGCCCATCCAGTACCGAGCGCTCCCGGCAGGAGGACGAACGCACCATTGCCGTCGGCAATCGGGGCGCACGTTGCCCCTGCCCAGCAATCGGCACCGGCGTCCCTGCCTACGGTGGAGGAAGTCTCGGCCGGCGGCGTTGTGGTGGATACGTCCGACGCCGAATTGAGGGTTGCGATCATCGCCCGCCTTAACAGGGGTGGACGCCTGGAGTGGTGCCTGCCCAAGGGGCATCCGGAGGGCAAGGAAAACAACGAAGAGGCCGCGGTCCGGGAAATTGCCGAGGAGACCGGCATCGAGGGCACCATCCTGGCGCCGCTTGGCAGCATCGATTACTGGTTCACCGTCAGCGGCCACCGGGTCCACAAGACCGTGCACCATTACCTCCTGCGTGCCACGGGCGGTGAACTCACCATCGAGAACGATCCCGACCAGGAAGCCGTGGATGTGGCGTGGGTGCCCATCCAGGAACTTGCACGGAAGCTGTCCTTCCCCAACGAACGCCGTATCGCCGACCTTGCCCGCGAGGTCCTGCCCGGGCACCTCTAAGCCCGAACGCCGCCGTCGCCATTGCGGTGTTAAGTGCCGGTGGGTGAGACGATGAAGTCGATGTCAGCTACCAACTTTCCTTCAGACCGGTCCGGCCGGCCCGATGACGCCGCACCCGACGGAGTGCCCCCGGAGCCGGCGGCTCCGGACATGGCCCAGCCCGCAGCAGCAGGGGCCAGCGAGACCCGTTCCAGCGCCATCATGGCGGCCGGCACCCTCGTCTCGCGTTTCCTGGGCTTCGGCAAGACCTGGATGCTCGGCACCGCCCTGGGCCTGGGCTCAACGGTCAACGACACGTTCATCAACGCCAACAACCTGCCCAACCTGATCTTCCTCTTGGTAGCCGGCGGCGTGTTCAACGCCGTACTGGTCCCGCAGATCATCAAGGCCAGCAAAGCCCCGGACAGGGGAGCGGACTACATCAGCCGGCTGCTGACGCTGGCGGTGCTGCTCCTGCTCGGCCTGACGGCACTGGTCACCCTGGCAGCGCCGGGCGTGATCGAACTGACCACGCAGGGCTATTCACCACAGCAAAAAGCGCTGGCAGTGGCTTTTGCCTTCTGGTGCCTGCCGCAGATCTTCTTCTACGGCCTCTATGCCCTGCTCACCCAGGTCCTGAACGCCAACGGCGCCTTTGGGCCCGCCATGTGGGCACCCATCCTGAACAACCTGGTGGCCATCGCCGGCCTGGGCATGTTCATCTGGATCTTCGGCACCAACGAACTCAACCCCCACACGCTGGACAACTGGGGCCCCACCCAAACGCTCCTGGTGGCCGGGTTCTCCACCATCGGCGTGCTCTCCCAGACCGCCATCCTGCTGGTCCCGGTCTTCCGGCTCAAGCTCGGCCTCCGCCCCCGCTTCGGGTGGCGGGGCGTTGGACTGGGCCACGCAGCCAGGCTGAGCGTATGGACGCTGCTGACGGCCGCCGTCGGGCAGCTGGCCTTCCTGTACGTCATGCGCATCGCCACCATCCCAGGCGCCGAACGCATCCGGCTAAAGGAGGCGGGGAACCCGTCCGCCGACACCCTTCCCGGCAACGCAGTCCTTGAAGTGGCCAGCCAGCTTTACCTGCTGCCGCACTCGATCATCGCGCTGTCCCTGGCCACGGTGCTCTTCAACCGCATGACCAGGGCGTCCCAGGACGGCAACCGCGCGGAACTGCGCGATGCCCTCTCGCACGGCCTGCGGACCATGGCAGTGGCCACTGTCTTCGGCGCCCTGGCGCTGTTTGCCCTGGCCGGCCCGCTGGGCATGTTCTTCTCCGGCGGCTCACGGCAGGACGGCGTCATGCTGGCCCAGACGCTGACCATCCTGGCCCTCAGCACGCCGTTCATGAGTGCCAACTTCATGATGTCCCGCGTGTTCTACGCCAACGAGGACGCCCGCACACCGTTCTACGTGCAGCTGCTGCTCGCGGTGGTGTACGTGGCCGGTGCCTTTGCCATCCAGTTCCTGCCGGTGGGCCAGATCATCTATGCCATCGCCGTCCTCTACATGGTGGGCAACATCCTCTCCGTGGTCATCAGTGCGTTCTTCCTGCGGCGCATGCTGGGCCACCTGGACGGCCCGCGGATCGCCAACTCGTACATCCGGATGGGGTACGCGGCCCTTGGCTCGGCCATTGCCGGTGCCGGCGCCCTCTGGCTCCTGGGCAGCTACAACCCGGACGGTTTCGCATGGCAGAACCGACTCACCGCGCTGGTCACCGTCGTTGTGGTGGGCCCCGTCATGCTCGTGGTGTATTTCTTCCTGCTCAAGCTGTTCCGGGTCTCTGAGCTCAACGACCTGCTGGGCAGGTTCGGCCGCGGAGGAGGCCAGGCCGCTGCTCCGGAAGCCGGGGACACGCCGTCGCCCACTTCCGGTGAAGGTGCGGAGGGGGAGCGCAATCACCGCCCCGAGCGGGCCACCACGTCCGTTGATACCGGGCTTATCCCCCGGATTTCGGGCGAGTTCGACGCCGTCTCCTTCCGTGCCGGCCCGGATCCGGAGCGCGGTGCCCGGCGGCAGGAAACGTACGACGACGGCGCGCGGCAAGGTGCCGACGGCGCCTACCTGCCGGGTGAGGACCAGCCGGGCACTGCCCGGGGCGGCCTGCTCAGGGAGCAGATCCCGCTTCCGGGCCGCCGGACGTACCAGGGCAAGGCCGGCGAGAACCCGTATTTCAAGAACCGGCGCAAGCGGAAAAAGTGAGTCCCATCCTGTCCGGCGCACGTCTTCTCCACAGCCGTTTGGGGCGGATCGGCTAGGATCGAACAGGTACAGGGGTAGTTGCATTCGCGGTTTTGCCATGCGCGGCACCCGAACGGCGGTTGCGTCATCAGACCGGCAATCCCGGACAGTCTAGGAGGAACACGTGTCCAACCCGATCGATGTCGGATCAGTACTGGGCGGCCGCTACAAGGTCACCGCCACAGTGTTGGCCTCGCACGACCACGATCTGGTGCTGGACGGTGTGGACCAGGTCCTCAACCGCCCCGTCAGTATCCTGGTCGCCGGACCGGAGAACACCGAACAGGTTGCCCAGAGTGCCCGCGAGGTCGCCACAGGCGAACGTCCCGGCACCGTGCAGGTATTGGACCTTGGCGTCACCGAGGACGCCACCTACCTCATCACCAACCACACGTCCGCGGCAGACCTGCTGGACCTGGCGGTAACGCCCAATCCGCCCTATGTGGAGCCGTTCTTCACGGACACCTTGGGCAGTGAAATCTTCGGCCAGCCGCGGTCACACGAGCCCGAGCCGTACGACGAGGAAGACCACGTCGACGCCGGATACATCAACTACGCCGATACGCACCCCAGCCAGGTTGATCCCTACCGGTCCACTTCGGCCGTACCGCCCAGGCCTACTGCCCGTCCCGCCGCCCAGCAGCCCGCCGCGCCCGGCCGCACCGGCGCAGCTGGTGCAGGTGCAGGTGCTGGTTTCGGTTCTGGCGTCGGGGCCGCCGCTGCTGGTGCTGCAGGTGCCTCCGCTGCTGGTGCAGCGGCTTCGAAAGCCGGAGGCGGAGCCTCCCGAATCGATCCGGACGCCACTGCCGCACAGCCTGTCGCCCCTTATGACCAATCCCTGCAGGCGCGCACTGGTTCCACGGATGCAGATACGGGCCCCAACGATACGGCTGCCACAAGCACACCCCAGCCGCGGGTCCAGCCCTCCGAAGAGGACCGCACTCCGAAGGTTTCCCGGTGGTCCGATGACGACTATGCGCAGGCAGGGGACAAGGACCACTACGAGGACACTCACGAATCCCCGCAGGAACAGCGTCCGGCAACGGGCAAGCCGGCCTTCTTCGCGCGTGCAGCGGCACCCGCTGCCGCCGGTGTGGCGTTCGCTGACCGTAACGATGACGACGATGACCGTGATGAGCCCGAAAACCAGCCTCGTTCGATGCGCTGGTTGGTTGGCGGCCTCCTGGCCGTCGTGCTGATCGCCGGGCTGATCTTCGCCGTGACCAACCTCGGCAGCCTCTTCACCTCCGAACCGCAGGCCAAGCCGACAGCCGCCCCGGCAACTACCAACTCCCAGGCGTCAGCACCTGCAACGCAGGCAGCACCGTCTGCGCCGCCGGCAGTTCCACCCGCCATTGAGAGTGTCAGCCGGCAGGGGAACTTCGACTTCGCCGCAACCTTCGATCGCGATCTGATCAAGGCCTACGACGGCAACGCCGCCAGCTACTGGTCCGACATGGAGTTCGCCACCGAGAACTGGGGCGGCTTGGCGCCGCAGGGCGTTCCCCTTGTGGTGAAGCTCAAGGGCGCTGCAACTGTCTCTTCCATCACGCTCTCCCAGCTTGGAGGGTCGGGCGGCAACATCACGGTCTACACCAATGACCGGCCTTCCATGGACGGAGCCAAGGCAGTGGGGACCAACAGTTTCACGTCCACCGACCTGAACATGCCGCTCCCGGAACCGGTCCAGGCGCAGTACGTTATTGTCTCCATCAATTCGCTCCCCAAGCTGGCAGCTCCCAAGACCCGGTACGGCTACGGCCTCCGGTTGGCTGAAATCAAGGTCCAGTAGCAGAGGTCCCACGAGCAAGGGCCGGAGTACGCGTCATTACGGCCCTGCATATTACTGCCGCTGTTACTGCTGCCGTCCGGGCAGTCGCGGAGGGAATGTAGTCTGGAAAAAGCGCCCTGCGACGGCTGGTCTCCCTTCTTCCCGGATGGTTTACCTTGCCCGGGCGATGGAATATTCAGCACGCGCGCACAGTTGTGCCATGTGGCCGGCCTCCACCGGGAGGCGAGTCGAACAAGGAAGAGGTTCACGCTCCAGTGACCATCGAAGAAAAGACGGCGTCCGACGTTCGCGACGTCATCATTGTGGGCTCAGGCCCGGCAGGCTATACGGCAGCCGTCTATACAGCCAGGGCGAACCTCAAGCCTCTGCTGCTGGCAGGATCTGTGACGGCCGGCGGCGAGTTGATGAACACCACTGACGTGGAAAACTATCCGGGCTTTCCTGACGGGATCATGGGGCCGGACCTCATGGAGAACTTCGAGAAGCAGGCAGCGCGCTTCGGGACCGAGATCCAGTTTGAGGACGTCACGGCTTTGGAGCTCGAGGGTCCCGTCAAGACGGTGACCATCGCCACGGGGGAGACCTTCCAGGCTAAAGCGGTCATTCTCTCCACCGGTTCTGCCTACAGGGAGCTGGGTCTCCCCAACGAGAAGCGCCTGTCAGGACACGGCGTCAGCTGGTGTGCAACCTGTGATGGTTTCTTTTTCAAGGACCAGGACATCGCTGTCATTGGCGGCGGTGATTCGGCAATGGAGGAGGCCTTGTTCCTCACCAAGTTCGCGAAATCGGTAACGGTTGTTCATCGCCGTGATTCACTGAAGGCCTCTAAGATTATGGCGGACCGTGCACTCGCCCACGAGAAGATCAAGTTCGTATGGAACAGCACCGTGGATGACGTGCTGGGAACCGCCAAAGTGAGCGGTCTTCGGTTGAAGAACCTGTCGGACGGTTCTGTGTCCGATCTTGCCGTCACCGGTGTCTTCGTCGCTATCGGCAACGATCCCCGCACGGACCTCGTCAAAGATGTCCTCGAGTTGACCCCGGACGGAACCATAGCCGTGGAGGGTCGCAGCTCCAGGACGAGTGTCCCCGGCGTATTCGCTGCCGGCGATGTTGTGGACCCCACGTACCGCCAAGCCATCACCGCTTCCGGTTCGGGCTGCGTGGCGGCAATTGACGTCGAACACTACCTGGCAGACCTGCCGGCATAATCTGCGCCCATTGATATCCGAAGAGAAAGATAAGGTTATGAGCAACGCTAAAGATGTAACTGACGCAAGTTTCGGCGCCGACGTACTGTCCGCCGAGAAGCCGGTAATCGTAGATTTTTGGGCCGAATGGTGCGGCCCTTGCCGCAAGCTCGGTCCCATCCTGGACGAAATCTCTGTCGAGTACAGTGAAAAAGTTAACGTCGTCAAGGTCAATGTTGATGACAACCCTGCCATTGCCGCTGAATATGGAATCACGTCCATCCCTGCCGTGTACCTGTTCCAGGGCGGCGAAGTGAAGAGCACTGTCATCGGAGCCAAGCCCAAGCAGTTCTTTGAGAAAGAATTCTCTGACGTTCTTTCATAATTGCCTGCCCCAGTCACAAGCAGGGGAGTTACCCACACGAGAATGGCCACCTCCTTTCAGCGGTGGCCATTCTTGTTTAAGCCGAACAGCGTGCGCTGGTATCATCCTGATGTTTCACGTGAAACTCCTGCGGTACCTGTCCCTTTCTATGGTTTCAACCGCCAGCAAAAAACCGCCTCGATTGAGGGCCTCGCGCCGGCCATAAAAGCAATGGGTGGGTACGCTGCGGTAGCAGCCGCTGTACAGTCGAAAGATGCGGCGAAGGGCACTAATGACTCGGATTTTGGACTGGAACTTGATACAGCCAGCCCTTGCAGCGCTACCCGTTGCCTTTCCCCCGGAGCACCCAGCTCAGGTGGTAGTGAAGGGGAGGAGCACAGGTCCGCCCTGGTTTCACGTGAAACAGAAACGCGCTGAATCAGACCTGCATGCCTAACCCCCAGGCCAGCAGCGTCGGCGCGCACTGAAAGGCTCGGCGAATGCATAGGAAGACAACATGTGGGAACGGCGAGAGCGAGAGATCAACGCTACGCATCCTGCCTTCGACAGAATAGTCACAGGTTTCCGTGCGCTTGAGGCCATGGATCGAGGGTTCATAAGCGAAACCACACCAGAAAGTAGGAGGTTGCCCTCACCGGCAGGCCCACTGTGCGAGGCATCGGACGCGTGGCGTGGAGCATTTCGGCCGAGGCCCCGCAGGACGCCTGTACAGCTTCTATCCGCCTTGCAAGGATGCCTCGGATGTCCAAGGCCCGCACCGGCGCCGTATCTCGTCAAGAGAAGTGGGGGAATGAAGACAAGACCTGTGGCCCTGCCATTCTCCCTAGGGAACCTCTTGTGCTACTGCGCCGTGGCCTACCTCTTGAGCGCATTTCTGCTAATACGCGACTGGCTGCGGCCAGTACTTTGTCTGGGACCGAGGCCACGCAGCACGTCGGTTCTCCTAACGGATTCGAAGGTTGTACTATGAGCTCCTGCGTGGCTGGAAGCCAAATCCTGGTGGGCAGTGGACACGAACAATCCCTCGCGACAGAACCGGCGAAGGCCCTTGATGTCCCCGCACTACGGATCGCACGGTTGCAGATGTGCCTAGCGTCTTTCTTCATCCTATCGTGGAAGGCGTGGACTTAGCGGCTTGCCGACCACGGCTGCATCAACGGGAACGGGAACTGTTTCACGTGAAACACGCGGCGATGTTTCACGTGAAACGGAGGTCAATGAACCGCACACGGAGCTGGAGCCGCTCAGCGGCCTCTCCTCAGCATTTCCGTCGCAAAACCTCTATGCCAACAGGCCTTCGGCCACGTGGAAGCATCATCCGCAGACTGGGCGACTACGGATCCGACGACCAAGGGTAGCGTCCTCAGCATCCGCTGGATAAGCAAGAAGTAGCATTCATTTTCTGCTTCCGTAGGAGGCGCGCACCTGGCACCGTAGGAGCTCCTTGACTGCCACGATGTCCTGTCTGGGCTCAGACTCGATCAAACCACTCCACAGCACTAGGCCTTCACAGCACTAGGTCTTCGGGAGGTGCAAGCCGTCCCGGACGCCGCTTGCCCGGAAGGACTTTGAAGTCCGGTATGAGGTCGCACTCTCGGTTCATGGCGATGGTCAGGCATTCCCCCGATGGATTGTAGCTTCGTCCTTGTCATGTCGAGGGGGCAGGTGGGCCTCTTCGCGGTCAAGAGCGCGCCAACAAGTATCCTGAAGCTGGCCGCCGACCAGTTCCTGTGGCCCCGCTTGGGGAGGAGATCATGGCTTTGTCCACAGTCTTATCCACAAGCCGCCCGACAGCTTATCCACACACTTATCCACACCTCTCCTGCTCTGTCAGGTTTGATGTTGGCGTCCGGGCTCCAGACTAAAACGCCGCAGCAGGTATCGTTACGTCGCATGTGGCAAGCTGCGCGCGACAGTTAGGACCGGGGTGCGCTGATACCTCGCAGGGGAGTAGCCGATTATCACGCTTTTCCAGTTGCTTTTCGGCGCCTAACCTGCATCCGCGGAGGTCGGCCGGTGTTTCACGTGAAACAAGACGGGGAAACGAGTAGCGCGAACACTTCGGGAGCAGAAGTGCAAGGGCAGCGGCTGGGATCGAAGCATTGTCCCTCGACTCACACATCGCTGGTTATACCCAAACTTCTCCACATTGTTATCCACAGGGATATCCACCGGTGAGATCGCCCACGTGCGGAGCGCCTGTTCGTTGATCCGGTAACTCAGAAGCGCGGTCCGCCAGCCGCCTCCGTCCTACGATGACATTCCTTAGCCCACATCAGGGCCCCCGGCTAGCTCGTCGCGTTCTAGTCGCTGCCTCATGAAGCCCCTGCTGGACTTGGGTCAGGAATGAGAAGCGTACTAACTCCGCGGACGCCGCCGCCACTCACCGTACAACGTTCTTACCTCACTTCTCCATGCGCTGTCAGGCTCGCAGCTGGCTACGGCGGTAAATAGGTCACGATGGAGCGGAGAACACAATGCCTACGGCCTCGCCAATCATGTGCGCGCGTGAGCGCACGTCCTTCGGAGAAGTAGGGCGAGATGCAGGGTTAGCGTCGTCTCCGCCGTTGAGCGATTGTCGCCCCCACAGTGATCAGCCCGGCAGCCGGCCTTAACTCTCTGGGTGTTTAGGGGACAAATAGATCTTGGGGGAGACGAGGGGCCAGCCAGGGGATGATCAAGCATTGCGATGGAAAAGAGCACTACAATCGCAGATAGCCGACAGACAAAACCCGTGTTGGAGCCGACAGTGCCGATATTGCTGAACGGACCCTGGCTGGTAAGCAACCGCACGGTTATGGGAAGGAGCATGCTCAGCAGGAGCTGTTTCACGTGAAACACTGCGCTCGACCAACGAAACAGAAATCGCAAGGCACCTTGTTTCACGTGAAACATAAGGCCGCCTTCCCGATGGTTCTGCAGACTCGTGACCCAGCGTTCGACAGGAGTCACAACCTGAGCGTCGATACTGCGACGGTGTTGAAGGCACCAGAAGTGTGATCGAGTCCGACAGAACGGCCCAGCAGTGGCGCTGCGCATTTCGGATACGGAAGACAACGGACTGGCCGACTACTTGCATCCACGAGACGCGAAACTGCCGGTGATAATGGGTCAACCAATGACTTGGGAGGCTACCCATGGGACTGCCAAAAGCCACGCCCTAAGTGCGAAGCCCATACAAGACCCCTTCCTGCTTCATGCCCTCCTCGTAAGGGTTGCGGCCCCATAGCTACCCTATAGAGCCCTCCCATACGGCCGTAACCAGCGAAGTGCGCAGGAGTCAGATGTTGCCTCCCCGCGAGCGAATAGACCGTAGGAGCGCCCGGTGCACCAGGGCGCGCTGCCGTGCGTGAGGGCGGAGTCCGCGGCAGGCAGCACCTACTGTGACCAAATCGGGGAATGCTCCCACCTCACCCAAACACGCGCTATCCCAGGAAGCGGATCCACTTCCCTCTATTCGCGCCTGCGCATTCTTGATAACCGAAAGCGACGGTGGGGCATTCAACGGGGGGGATTCAGTCGGCAAATTCCTTTTCGATTTCCTTCGCACGACGACTACCCGCACTGGTTTCACGTGAAACCATGGCAGCTGGACGTTTACGGGTTTCGCCAACGACAACAAAGCCGGGGGATCGGCGCAGAATGCAGCGCTGTCTGCTGCATTCTGAGAGCACTCATAACTGAATAGGGGATACGGGCGGTCGGAACAAGAAACGGGCAGGGGTGAAGTCAGTAGGGCTAGCCGCAAGGGTGGCGCCGTATGCAGCTCCAAGGCCCTCCGCTGCAATACGACCGTTCATCCGGCCCTGGTGTCGTAGCGCCACGGAAGGCTGTAGGCCAACTTCCAACGACCCGATTCCAAATTTAGGAGGCATTCGCCCTTCCAAGACGGCCGCCGGCACCACGAGACGGGACGATCCGGATGCTACAAGCAAAAATCGGCTTCACCAGGATGGACGTAGAAGCCCACCAAGAAAAGAAAAGGCCCGATTCGCGATGAATCGGGCCTTTCGCTGCTGGATCAGTTGGTCGAACCAGGGGCAAGTACATCCATGATTCGGTTCAAATCCTCAACGCTGGCAAACTCAATGCTGACTTTGCCCTTCCTGACACCAAGGGAAATCTTGACGTTGGTATCAAGGCGGTCGGAGAGCGACGATGCGAGATAGTCCAGACGCTCATGCCGGGCACCGGGCCGCGGAATGTTGTTCTTCGCTGGCTTGGCAGGATCCTGATAAAGAGTCACTGCCTCCTCCGTGGCGCGGACAGACATTCCTTCGGCAACAATCTTCTGCGCAAGACGCTCCATGGCGGCAGCATCGGGAAGAGACAATAGAGCCCGGGCGTGGCCTGCGGAGAGCACACCGGCAGCAACACGCCGCTGCACCAGCGGGGGGAGCTTCAACAGTCGAAGCGTGTTGGACACCTGGGGACGGGAACGCCCGATGCGGTCCGCCAACTGCTCGTGGGTGGTACCGAAGTCCTCCAGGAGCTGCTGGTAAGCAGCAGCCTCTTCGAGAGGATTCAGCTGGCTGCGGTGTAGGTTCTCGAGCAGTGCATCCCGGAGGAGATCGTCATCCGTCGTGTCGCGGATAATGGCAGGGATGGTGTCCAACCCCGCTGCCTGCACGGCGCGCCACCGGCGCTCACCCATGACGAGCTCGTACGGCTCATTATCGTTTTCGGTTGATGTCCGAACAACAATTGGCTGGAGGACACCGATCTCACGCACGGAGTGCACCAGCTCAGCCATGTCGTCTTCATCAAAGACATTCCGGGGCTGTTTGCGGTTCGGATGGATGTCGGACACCGGGATCTCCGCGAACCGCGCACCGGGAACTTCCACCAACTCAACACCGGAGTCCGCCCGTGTGTCCGCAGTGCCGGTCCTGGCCGGCTCTATGCTGTCCACGGCCGTATCCTCCGTCACCTCGGGGGCAGCCGCTGCTTCCACGACAGGGGAGGGTTCAGGCTTCTCATTCGAGCCCGCAGAAGCCTTCCTGGCAGGAGTCTTCTTCGTCGGCGTCTCATCAGCTGCAGGAGCGGACTTCTTAGCGTTACTACTCTTGTCCGAATCCGTCTTGGCAGAAGCTGCCTTGGCTGCAGACGGCCGCGCCCCAAGGGTAGCGGCGTCCTTGTCGCCTACCGTGACGTCGTCAGCTGCAGGTTGTTCCAAAGGCTCGGTCTTCTTCCGGCCCTCCGGAAAGAACAGGTCCACAGGTCGGGAAACCGCGCCACCGTTGCCGGCCCCATTGGTTGCAGCGGAACTCGGAATCAGCGCGCCAAGACCGCGGCCTAGGCCCCGTCGCTTCTCGCTCATGGGTAAATCCCTCCAGTGGTAGAGCCCCGGACCAGCCAGGCTCCGTGCGTTGCGGTATTGAAGATTTTAGCGTTCGGCTATTTCGGCAGCGGCTTCCAGGTAGGACAGTGCACCACTCGAGGACGGATCGTAGGTCATGACCGTCTGCTGGTAGCTGGGGGCCTCTGAAATGCGCACCGACCGCGGCACCACGGCCGAGAGAACCTGATCGGGGAAGTGCTGCCGTACCTCCGCTGCGACTTGTGCCGCAAGATTGGTGCGGCCGTCATACATCGTCAGAAGGATGGTGGAAACAACGAGGTCCGCATTGAGGTGCTTCTGGATCATCTCGATGTTCTTGAGGAGCTGGCTCAGGCCTTCCAAGGCGTAGTACTCGCACTGGATGGGGATCAGTACTTCACTGGCTGCGCAGAAAGCATTGACTGTCAGCAGACCCAGGCTGGGAGGGCAGTCAATGAACACGTAATCCAGTCGCTCTTCACCGTTCTTCTCGCGGGTCTTCGCGTAGACATCAATGGCGCGGCGCAACCGCTGTTCCCGGGCCACGAGCGACACCAGTTCGATCTCGGCACCTGCAAGGTGGATGGTGGCCGGGGCGCAGATGAGTTTGCCTATGTCCGGGCAGGGGGCAACAACATCGGCCAGCGGTACGTCATTGATCAAAACATCGTAGATGCTGTCCACATCGGCATGGTGTTCGATGCCCAACGCGGTGGAAGCGTTGCCCTGCGGGTCGATATCGATAACCAGGACGTTCAGTCCAGCCGCCGCCAAAGCCGCGGCAATGTTCACGGTAGTGGTGGTCTTGCCGACGCCACCCTTTTGATTTGAAACAGTGAAGATCCGGGTCTTTTCGGGCCGGGGCAGCTGGCGGCCCATCAGTCGTTCACGGCGTTTCGTTTCGTGGGCAAGCTCGCGCGCGATGGGACTTGAGTCATCAATGGCATCAATAACGTTCGAACGACCACCCGCGGTTGTTTCACGTGAAACTGCACCGGTGGAAGGCGCTGAACCAACCGCTTTAGGGTGATTTCCACCCCGACCGGGAGCCATAGCGGTGCCCGCCAACCCCGACCCAGCGACAGAACGTGCCGACCCCAAAGACACAAACGGTGGGATCCGTTGTGCGGAGGCTTCACTACTGGTCACTGGGGCACGCTCACTCTCGTTCAGCCAATTTTGCTGCCGTTGTCTAGCCTAACCGCTCCGGCCTGCTGACAGCCGTCAGCAGGCCCGCATTAGGACTTCTTTTGGGACTTGTTCACCACGATGCGGACCACCGTGGTGGGCTCCTCCAGGAGATGGTCGCCGACGGTCAGCACGGAGGTCTCGACACCACCCAGTTTGCGGATGGTCTTGGCCGCCTTTTCGATCTCCTCGCCCGCACTCCGGCCCTTGATGGCCACCACTTCACCGTGGCCCCCAAGAAGCGGGATGGTCAGGCCGGCAAGGTTGGTCAACGCGGATACGGCCCGGGCCGTCACCACGTCGGCCTCCACCTGTCCTACCGCCAGCTCAGCCCGCGTGCGCATCACCGTGACATTGTCCAGGCCGAGGTCATCGACCACTTCCTGGAGCCAGATCACGCGGCGCTCCAACGGTTCAATGAGCGTCAGCTCAAGGTCGGGACGGGCGATGGCAAGGCAAAGCCCCGGCAGTCCGGCGCCGCTTCCGACGTCGGCAACGTGGCTTCCCTGGGCAATCTCACTTTCGATGACAGCACAATTGAGCACGTGGCGACTCCACAGGCGTGGAACCTCACGCGGCCCAATCAGGCCGCGCTCCGTCCCGGACGTGGCCAGGTGCTCCACGTAGCGCTTGGCCAGTTCCAGGCGGTCGCCGAAGATCTTCTCAGCAGCGCGAAGCTCTGCTGCCGTGATGTCAACCATGGTTATCGGGTCAGCATTCTCTAGTCTGCGGAAACAACAATGTGGCGTCCGGCGCCTTCGCCCTCGGACTCACTCACGAGGCCGAGGTCGGCCACGGCGTCGTGCACGATCTTGCGTTCGTAAGCGCTCATCGGTTCCAGCGCCACAGACTTGCCGGTTTCCTTGACAGACGCTGCCGCATCTTCGGCGATCTTCTGCAAATGGCCGGTGCGTTCCTGCCGATAGCCATTAATGTCCAGGACAAGCCGGGAACGGTTCTCTGTGGCGGACAGGACAGCCAGCCGGGTGAGCTCCTGGAGGGCCTCGAGGACCTCACCGTCTTCGCCAACCAGGCCTTCAAGCCCTTCGGATTCCTCTTCGGCAACAATGGAGATATACGTCCGGCCGTTGCGAACCTCAATGTCGATGTCGCCATCGATGTCGGCGATGTCCAGCAGTTCCTCCAGGTAGTCTGCGGCCACCTCCCCCTCTTCCTCGAGGCGGCTGGCGGCAGAGCCCTTGGGGGACGAAGCATCCTGGTTCACGGACTCGTCCTGATCTTCGATCTCTTCAGAGAAGGCGTGCTCAGTGCTCTCGGCTGACATTACTTCTTCTTCCTGTTCTTGCGCTGGGGCTGGACGCGCTGTCCCTTGATCTCAACTGCGGAGGAGCCGGCGGCGTCGACTGCGTCATCCCGCTTGCCGGTGAGGACGGACAAGGCCGGCAGGCCCTTTGCGGCACGGCGCTCGGCGAGGGCCTTGGCTGCGGGGGATCCCGGCGTCGGCATGCGGCGGATCACGAAGAACTGCTGGCCCATGGTCCAGAGGTTGGTGGTGGTCCAGTAGATGAGGACACCGATGGGGAAGTTGATGCCGCCCACGCCAAAGACAAGCGGCAGGATGTACAGCATCATTTTCTGCTGGCGCATGAACGGGCTGGCCATGGCCTCTTCAGACATGTTCTTGGCCATGATCTGCTTCTGCGTGATGAACTGCGAGGCGGTCATAGCCAGGATCATCACGATCGAAAGGATCCACACAGCAACCTGGTTGCCGCCGCCGCCATGCAACAGGGATGCTGAGAGTGGGGCGCCGAAAATGCTGGACTCATCGAACTGCACCACCTGCTCGTGGCTCATGGCACCGATGCCTGCACCAGTCTGGCGCGCTGCAGTGATGCCTGACAACACCTGGAACAGGGCGAAGAAGAACGGCATCTGGATCAGCATGGGAAGGCAGGCCGAGAACGGGTTGGTCCCGTGCTTCTTGTACATGGCCATCTGTTCCTGGGCCATGGCCTGTCGGGACAGCTGGTCGGTCTTGCCCTTGTACTTGTCCTGGAGCTTCTTCAGGTCGGGCTGCAGGAGCTGCATGCCGCGCTGCGCCTTGATCTGCTTCACGAATACCGGAATCAGGGCTGCACGGATCACCAGCACCAGTCCGATGATGGACAAGGTCCAGGTCCAGCCGTTCGCAGCAGGCATCCCGATGGCGCTCAGGCCATCGTGGAATCCGATCATGATGATGGAAACCAGCCACTTGAACGGGGCCATGATTGTTCCAAAGAAGTCCATACTTATCCCTATTCGTCAGGCCGCACTGCGGCCTTCTTCATCAGTCCGAGCAACCAGGTACCGGTCCGGATTGTTCAGCACAACAATTGTGGGGGTCTGGCCTGCTGGCCATTCCCTGCGGCCGGCGGGGACGTGGTCCACTCCGCCGGCGTTCCATGGATGGCAGTGGCCAAGGCGCCGGGCCGCGAGCCAGCTCCCCTTGACGGCACCATGGACGGTGACCGCTTCAAGGGCATAGGCCGAGCATGAAGGGAAGAATCGGCAGACCTGCCCGTACAAGGGAGAAACCACCTTGCGGTAGGCCATCAGTAGAAGGATGAGGATGGTCCGGGGCAGGTTCCAGAGGAAGCTGCCGACGGCGGCGGCCAGGCTGCGGAAAAGGGCGACGACGGCGGTGGCGTTAGGCACGCGTTGTCCCCTCCTGTTTTGTACCGGCCGAACCTGTCGCGGCAGCCCGTGGAGGGCGGCCTGCCAGCCGGTTCAGCGTAGATTCCAGTGCAGCGTTGTAGTCCGACAGCAGCTGATCCCAACTGGCCGACGCGGACGCCGGAAGCGCCCGAACCACGATAGCCAGTCCCGTACGGTGCTCGCGCAACGAGGCAGCAGCTGCTTCTCTCAGTCTCCTCTTAACGAGGTTCCTGACCACAGCGTTCCCTACACTCTTGGAAACAATGAACCCGATCCGGCTGGGTTCGTCGGCAGCAATGGCTGCCGCATATAACACTACGTTCCGGCGCCCATTGCGGACACCGGAACGTACAGTTGTTGAAAAATCGGTTGAGGTCCTCAAGCGGTTGCGGGCGGCCAGCACCTTAAACTCGCAAAGGGATGTCTACCGACAAGCCAGTTATTTAGGCCGACAGTTCGGTGCGGCCCTTGCCACGACGGGCTGCCAAGATAGCACGGCCGGCACGGGTACGCATACGAAGGCGGAAGCCGTGCTTCTTGGCTCGACGGCGGTTATTCGGCTGAAAAGTCCGCTTGCTCACGTTAGTTACTCCAGTGGATCAAAGGTGCGCCCACCCGATCAGTATGGGGAAGAACTGGCCGACGCTAAGTTTTGTATATGCACGCTTCCCCCGGCTGCCCTGACGCACTGCGCCTGGGGAGTTCAGATGGGGCCAAAAAGCGGACACAAAGGACTTCACAACGTTAGGGCAATTTGCGGCTCCGAGTCAAACCGGAAGGGTCCTCCCCAGCTGTGCCCAGCTGTGCCTAAGTATCCCCAACAGCCTGTGGATGAAGTGGCTCACAGGGGCGTTTGAAGAACCACACCAGTGTAATTATCCACAGCCGGATCCCCAGCTATCTTCTAGGCTTTTCATCCCCTAGAGTGTCCCAGTAGCCGATTATCCACGCACTGTGCATAACCCTGTGGATTAAATGGGGCCAGCACCCTGGTTCCGGACTTGGGCTGCAGGCAATGCAGGCAAAGCAAGTTTTGAGGGAACCGATTGATGACAGTAGACGAAGCCAACCACGCCAATACTGTCGGAAGTTCCTGGCGCCGGGTTGTAAGCCTGCTGGAACAGGACCACCGCGTATCACCACGCCAGAGGGGCTTTGTCATCCTCGCCCAGGCACAGGGCCTCATTGGTTCCACCCTCCTGGTTGCCGTCCCCAACGAACTCACCAGGGAAGTGCTGCAGACCCAGGTCAAGGACGCCCTGGATGATGCCCTGCACAACGTCTTCTCCGAGGACATCCGCTGCGCCATCGACGTCGATACCGACCTGGTTCCCATCCACGAAGAGCCCGAGCCCGTCGTCGAACCGGCTTACGCACCCGACCAGCTGATCGAGCAGAAGCCGCAGCCAATGCTGCCCAGCACTTCGCACGAATTCGGCCGGCTGAACCCTAAGTACGTCTTCGATACCTTCGTGATCGGTTCCTCGAACCGCTTTGCGCACGCCGCCGCCGTCGCGGTAGCCGAAGCGCCGGCCAAGGCCTACAACCCACTGTTCATCTACGGTGACTCCGGACTGGGCAAGACCCACCTCCTGCACGCGATCGGCCACTACGCCCGGCGGCTCTACAGCGGAATCCGTGTCCGCTACGTCAACTCCGAAGAATTCACCAACGACTTCATCAACTCAATCCGGGACGACGAGGGCGCCAGCTTCAAGACCACGTACCGGAATGTGGACGTGCTGCTCATTGATGACATCCAGTTCCTGGCCGGCAAGGACCGGACGCTGGAGGAGTTCTTCCACACGTTCAACTCGCTGCACAACAACAACAAGCAGGTGGTCATCACCTCGGACCAGCCGCCCAAGCTGCTGGCGGGGTTCGAGGACCGCATGAAGTCCCGGTTCGAGTGGGGCCTGCTGACGGACATCCAGCCGCCGGAACTCGAAACCCGTATCGCCATCCTCCGCAAGAAGGCACTGAGCGAGGGCCTGTCGGCGCCGGATGATGCCCTGGAGTACATCGCTTCCAAGATTTCCAGCAACATCCGGGAGCTTGAAGGCGCATTGATCCGGGTGACGGCCTTCGCAAGCCTGAACCGCCAGCCCGTGGACGTAGCCCTTGCGGAAATGGTCCTGAAGGACCTGATCACCGACGACGGCGCGCAGGAGATCACGTCCGCCCAGATCCTCCAGCAGACGGCCGACTACTTCAAACTCAGCATGGAAGAACTGTGCAGCAAGTCCCGGACCCGGACGCTGGTTACGGCACGGCAGATCGCCATGTACCTCTGCCGGGAACTGACTGACATGTCGCTTCCCAAGATCGGACAGGAACTTGGCGGCCGCGACCACACCACGGTGATCCACGCCGACCGCAAGATCCGCGAGCTGATGGCCGAGCGCCGTGTGATCTACAACCAGGTGACAGAGCTGACCAACCGGATCAAGCAGCAACAACGCGACTCCTGAATCCACATCGAGCCCGCTGCTCTATACCTTATTAACAGGGGCATGTGGATAAGGCTGTGGATAGTTAAGGGGACAAGCGCGGTTAATGGGCTTAAAACCCTTAAGGCGTCTGTGGATCGTTAAAAACAGGCCTTGGCGTTGTCCCCATCCACACCCTGTTTAAAACCCAGTTAACGCACACTCCGTGAACAGGTCTTAACCGCGGAACGGCGGGGCAGGACCAGGTTATCCACAGTTTCCACAGCAGTTATTAACACTACGAATCCCAAAAAATTGAATTCCCTCAAACAACAAGATCGATGCGGGTGTCCGACGAGGGGGCCTTCCGGCCCCAAAGCGGGCCGGACCGGATCATGGGGGATGGGTTAATCCCGGATCTTCCGGCTAAGCTGTCAGCAGCGCTCCCATCCCTGGGTTTTTGTGTGGTTTCGGTCCGAACGGACCATGCACCAGCCAGGGTGCGCCCAACTTCTTCCGGAGTTTCCCCTCGAGATTCCCTGGTTTACATGGCAGCAGCAATGAAAGGCGGCACCCTTCCGTGAAGTTCAGAGTCGATCGGGACGTCCTGGCAGAAGCCGTCACCTGGACAGCCCGTTCGTTGTCTCCGCGGCCGCCAGTGCCTGTCCTCTCCGGCCTGCTTTTGAAGGCCGAAGCAGGCACAGTCAGCCTGTCCAGCTTTGACTATGAGACCTCCGCAAGGCTTGAAATTACGGCGGACATCAGGGACGAAGGAACCATCCTGGTTTCGGGCCGGCTGCTCGCCGATATCTGCCGCAGCCTGCCGTCAGCACCTGTCGACGTCGAAACGGACGGCAACAAAGTCACGCTTACCTGCCGCCGAAGCAGCTTCCACCTGGCAACGATGCCGGAAGCCGAATACCCCCCGCTCCCTGCCCTGCCGGCCATCAGCGGAACTGTTCCGGGCGATGCTTTTGCGCAGGCCGTTTCTCAGGTCATCATCGCGGCCAGCAAGGACGACACCCTTCCCATCCTCACGGGTGTGCGGATGGAGATCGAAGACGACCTGATCACGCTTCTGGCCACCGACCGCTACCGGCTCGCCATGCGGGAAGTACCCTGGAAGCCGGTGACCCCCGGCATCTCCACCAGTGCCCTGGTCAAGGCAAAAACCCTCAACGAGGTTGCCAAGACACTGGGCAACAGCGGTGACATCAACCTGGCCCTGTCCGACGACGACAGCCGGCTGATCGGATTCGAAAGCGGTGGCCGCACCACCACGTCGCTGCTGGTGGACGGCGACTACCCGAAGATCCGTTCGTTGTTCCCGGAGTCCACCCCCATCCACGCCACGGTCCAGACACAGGAACTGGTGGAAGCCGTCCGCCGTGTCTCGCTCGTTGCCGAACGCAACACCCCGGTCCGGCTCGCCTTCACCGCGGGCCTCCTGAACCTGGATGCCGGCACCGGCGAAGACGCGCAGGCGTCCGAAGAGCTTGAAGCCCAGCTTTCCGGTGAGGACATCACGGTCGCCTTCAACCCGCATTACCTGATCGAAGGCCTCAGCGTCATCGAGACCAAGTTCGTCCGTTTCTCCTTCACCACGGCACCCAAGCCCGCCATGATCACGGCGCAGGCGGATGCCGATGGTGAGGACCAGGATGACTACCGCTACCTGGTGATGCCCGTTCGCCTTCCCAACTAATCCCCATCAGCTCCCAGCCTTCGCAAGCTCAGGCAGGGCCCCTCGCCGATGGGGCCCCATTCACCGCCAACCCCGTTCCTCCCACTAGCGCAGAAAAGAGTTCCACATGCACATTGGACTGATCGGCCTCGGCAAAATGGGATTCAACATGCGCGAACGACTGCGCAACGGTGGCGTGGAGGTGACCGGCTACGACCGGAACCCCGACGTCACTGACGCCGCCAGCGTCGATGACCTGATAGCCGCTGTCCCGGCGCCGAGGATTATCTGGGTCATGGTCCCGTCAGGGGCCATCACGGACGCCGTTATTACCGAACTCAGCGAAAAACTGGAGCCGGGTGACCTGATCATCGACGGCGGAAACTCCCGGTTCACGGAAGACCAGAAGCACGGCGAAGTGCTTGCCGCCAAGGGGATCCGTTTCGCGGACTGCGGTGTTTCGGGCGGCGTATGGGGTCTCCAGAACGGTTATGGCCTGATGGCCGGCGGCGATGCCGCCGACATTGAACGCGCCCTGCCGGTCTTTGATGCGCTGCGCCCCGAAGGTGAACGCGCCGACAGCTTTGTGCACGTAGGTGGCATCGGCGCAGGCCACTACGCCAAGATGGTTCACAACGGCATCGAGTACGGCCTGATGCAGGCCTATGCCGAGGGTTACGAACTGCTGGCTGCCAAGGACATCGTCACCGACCTTCCCGGCACGTTCCGGGCCTGGCAGAAGGGAACCGTGGTCCGCTCGTGGCTGCTGGACCTCATGGTTAAGGCCCTTGACGAGGATCCGGGACTGTCCTCGATCGACGATTACGTGGAAGATTCGGGCGAGGGCCGCTGGACGGTGGAGGAGGCCATTGCCAACGCCGTCCCCGCTCCGGCAATTACCGCCGCGCTGTTCGCCCGGTTCGCCTCCCGGGAAGACACCTCTCCGGCCATGAAGATGGTTTCCGCGCTGCGCCACCAGTTTGGCGGCCACGCAACCCGTCCCGCCAAGTAGCACCCACCGGGAACCAATAGCGTTCCCAGAATTGCCGAAAACCGCGTGTATCTGGAACACCTTTCTCTGACCGACTTCCGCAGTTACGCCCAGGTTGACCTCGCGCTGGGCCCTGGCGTTACCGTCCTGGTGGGATACAACGGCATCGGCAAGACCAACCTGATGGAAGCGATTGGTTACCTGGCCACGCTCAGCTCGCACAGGGTGAGCTCAGATGCGCCGCTGCTAAGGTTCGGCACCGAGCGCGCCCTGGTGCGTGCCCGGCTGGTCCGCGGCACGCAGGTCACTGTGCTGGAGCTGGAAATCAACGCCGGCCGGGCCAACCGTGGCCGCATCAACCGCAGCAACCCGGTGCGGGCCCGGGATCTGCTCGGCATCTGCCAGACCGTTCTTTTTGCGCCGGAGGACCTGGCATTGGTCAAGGGCGATCCGGCCAACCGCCGCCGGTTCCTGGATGAGCTGCTGGCAAGCCTTATCCCGCACCATGCCGCCACGCGCAGTGACTACGACCGCGTGCTGAAACAGCGCAATGCCCTCCTGAAGTCGGCTCGGGCCGGAAAGTTCACCGCCGCGCATGAATCGACCCTTGACGTCTGGGACCAGCACATGGCGCGGGCCGGAGCAGAGTTGTTGCATGCCCGGCTTGAGCTGGTGGAACGCCTCCGTCCGCACCTTGCCCGGGCCTACGCCGAGCTCACGGACGCAACCAAGCCCGCTGACGCCACCTACCGTTCAACGCTCCAGAACCAGATGGACGACGACGGCGTCCCGGCCGGAGGCATTCAGGGTGCCCCAGCGGGAACTGCTTCGGGCGGCGCGGATGACCTGCGCCTTCTGTCGGTGGACCAGCTCACGGAACGGTATGTCCAGGCCTTTGCGGAGTCACGGAAAAAAGAACTGGAACGGGGCATATCGCTCGTCGGTCCGCATCGTGACGAACTGGAGCTGATGCTGGGCCAGGCGCCGGCCAAGGGGTATGCCTCGCACGGGGAAACATGGTCCATGTGCCTGTCCCTCCGCCTGGCCTCGTACTATGTGATGCTGGACGATGCCCGGACCGGCGGTTCGGCTCCCATCCTCATCCTGGACGACGTTTTTGCTGAGCTGGATGTCCAGCGGCGGCGTAAACTTGCGGCAATAGTCTCCGGCGCGGAACAGGTCCTGGTGACCGCCGCCGTCGACGCCGACATTCCGGAAGAGCTGTCCGGGCGGCGGGTGAAGGTCATCCCGGGAGGTATCGATGAGCAGTGACCAGGGCGGCGGGCCCCAGCCCGGCCGCGAGCCTGACAACATCGATGCCCCCCAGGCCGCGCTGAACAGGATGCGCGAAGCCGCCGCTGCACGCGGCGAAGTGCGCCGCAAGGTGGCCCGGCCGGGTTCGCAAAAGGCGAAGGGCAGCATCCGTGACACCCGCGGCTTCAGCCAGTTCCACGCCACGGGCCGCGACCCCCTGGGCCTTGGAAAGGTTGTTGGCCGGCTGGTGGCGGAGCGCGGCTGGACTTCACCGGTGGCCGTCGGTTCCGTCATGGCGGAGTGGGCCACGCTGGTGGGACCGGAAATCTCAGCCCACTGCACGCCCGAAAGCTTTACTGACACCACGCTCCATGTGCGGTGCGATTCCACGGCCTGGGCCACCCAGCTTCGACTTTTGAGCAGCAGCCTCCTCGAGAAATTCCGCCGGGAACTCGGCGACGGTGTGGTGACCAGCATCCAGGTGCTTGGTCCCTCAGCGCCCAGCTGGCGCAAGGGTGGACGCAGCGTCAACGGCCGCGGGCCGCGGGACACGTACGGATAGCCGGGACGGCAGCTCTTGAAACTGCGTCCGAGGGCGTGTAGGGCGCTGTAAGGACCGAAGCGTGTATAGGCACCCGAAGGGGGTACCGCTGGGCCGCCCTAGGCGGGGCCAAGTGCCTTGCAGAGCCATATTCCGCCACCGGCGAAGGCCCTGGAATGCGGGGATATGGGCCTGTTCGCGGTAGAATTGGGGCAGATAACTGGGCGCGGATGAAACGTTGACATCAGTCCGTTCTCCGCGCGCTTTCCGCGTGCGGAGCGTGGATCTCCAACCGTCAGCAAGTCACCGGCGCCATAAGTTTGTGCCTGTTGGCGGGTGGCTTTTCCCTGGGGAAGAGAAACCGGCCGGCCATCATCGAGAACAGAGGAGTCGCAGCGCCTGTGGCTAACGACAATACAGATATTCTGGCAGCAGATACCGCAGTCGAGGATGGCCGCACCCCTGACACCCCGGCCGCGCCAAGCACCCAAAGGGAATACGGGGCCAGCGACATCACTGTGCTGGAAGGCCTGGAAGCTGTCCGCAAGCGTCCCGGCATGTACATCGGTTCCACGGGCCCCCGCGGCCTTCACCACCTGGTCTATGAAGTGGTGGACAACTCGGTGGACGAGGCACTGGCCGGCTACTGCAGCCACATCGAGGTAGTCCTGCAGGCTGACGGCGGCGTGAAGGTCGTGGACGACGGCCGCGGCATTCCTGTGGATATGCACCCTACCGAGCACAAGCCCACCGTCGAGGTGGTTATGACCATCCTGCACGCCGGCGGTAAGTTCGGCGGCGGCGGATACGCGGTCTCCGGTGGCCTGCACGGTGTGGGCATCTCCGTTGTCAACGCCCTCTCGAGCCGGGTGGACACCGAAGTGCGGCGCCAGGGGCACGTTTGGCGGATGTCGTTTGCCGACGGCGGCAAGCCCCAGGGCAGCCTGGTCAAGGGTGAAGAGACCGACGCCACCGGCACCACCCAGACCTTTTACCCCGATCCGGCGATCTTTGAGAGCACGGAATTCGATTTCGAGACGCTGCGCGCCCGTTTCCAGCAGATGGCTTTCCTGAACAAGGGCCTGCGGATCACGCTGACGGATGAGCGCGACGCGGCCACCGACGAGGCAGACGCCGATCTCGACCTCGACGAGCTCGTTACCGAGGGTGAGGTCAAGGCCGAGCACCGCACTGTGGTGTACCAGTACAACGAAGGCCTGCTGGATTACGTCAAGCACCTGAACTCGGGCAAGAAGGTTGAGGTTGTCCACGAGGACGTCATTGCCTTCGAAACCGAGGACACCGAACGCCGCATAGCCCTGGAAATGGCCATGCAGTGGACCAGCGCGTACTCCGAGAGCGTGCACACCTACGCCAACACCATCAACACCCATGAGGGCGGCACCCACGAAGAAGGTTTCCGGGCTGCCCTGACGTCCCTCATCAACCGGTACGCCCGGGAAAAGGGCATCATCAAGGAGAAGGACGACAACCTCACCGGTGATGACATCCGCGAGGGCCTCACGGCTGTCATCTCCGTTAAGCTTGCAGAGCCCCAGTTTGAAGGCCAGACCAAGACCAAGCTGGGCAACTCCGAGGTCAAGGGCTTCGTCCAGCGGGTGGTCACCGACGGCCTTGGCGACTGGCTGGAGCGCAATCCAGGCCCGGCCCGCGATGTTATCCGCAAAGCCATTTCCGCCGCCCAGGCCCGGATGGCGGCACGGAAGGCCCGGGACAACGCCCGGCGCAAGAGCCCGCTGGAATCCTTCGGCATGCCGGGCAAGCTTTCCGACTGCTCCTCCAAGGACCCGGAAAAGTGCGAGGTCTACATTGTGGAGGGCGACTCCGCCGGTGGTTCCGCCAAGCGCGGCCGCAACCCGGAAACCCAGGCCATCCTGCCACTGCGCGGCAAGATCCTGAACGTGGAGCGTGCCCGCCTGGACAAAGCCCTGGGCAACGCTGAAGTCCAGTCGATGATCACGGCCTTCGGCACCGGCATTGGCGAGGACTTTGACCTCGCCAAGCTGCGCTATCACAAGATTGTCCTCATGGCGGACGCCGATGTGGATGGCCAGCACATCACCACCCTGCTGATGACCCTGCTGTTCCGTTACATGCGGCCCCTGATCGAGCACGGCTACGTGTACCTGGCACAGCCCCCGCTGTACCGGATCAAATGGTCCAACGCCCCCCATGACTACGTCTACAGCGACCGTGAACGCGACGCCAAGCTGGTGGCGGGACAGGCTGCCGGGCGCCGCATCCCCAAGGACAACGGCATCCAGCGCTACAAGGGCCTGGGCGAGATGGACTACACCGAACTGTGGGATACCACCATGGATCCTGATCACCGCACGCTGCTGCAGGTGACCATGGATGACGCCCTTGCCGCCGACCAGATCTTCTCCGTCCTCATGGGCGAAGACGTGGAATCACGCCGCAACTTCATCCAGCAGAACGCCAAGGACGTCAGGTTCCTGGACATCTAAGGACCCGCTCCAAAGTATTCGGAACCAGACATATACCTGAAACGGAAATTAAAGAATGAGCGACGAAACCCCCGAGATTCCCGCCCCCGAGGCCGGAACTCCGGACACCGTTCTTGAAGGCGACGTGCTGATCGACCGCGTGGAACAGGTGGACCTGCAGACGGAAATGCAGCGTTCCTACCTGGATTACGCCATGGCCGTCATCGTGGGCCGTGCCCTTCCGGACGTCCGTGACGGCCTTAAGCCCGTGCACCGCCGGGTGCTGTACGCGATGTTCGACGGCGGCTACCGGCCTGACCGGTCCTTCAACAAATGCGCCCGCGTGGTGGGCGAGGTCATGGGCCAGTACCACCCGCATGGTGACACCGCCATCTACGACGCCCTGGTGCGCCTTATCCAGGACTGGACCATGCGTTACCCGCTGGCGCTGGGTCAGGGCAACTTCGGCTCGCCCGGCAACGACGGCGCAGCGGCACCCCGGTATACCGAAACCAAGATGGCCCCGCTGGCCATGGAAATGGTCCGGGACATCGACGAGGAAACGGTCGATTTCCAGGACAACTACGATGGCAAGAACCAGGAACCCACCATCCTTCCGGCCAGGTTCCCCAACCTGCTGGTGAACGGATCCTCCGGCATCGCCGTCGGCATGGCCACCAACATCCCGCCGCACAACCTCCGCGAAGTAGCCGACGGCGTGCAGTGGTACCTGGCCAACCCCGGCGCCACCCGCGAGGAACTCCTCGAGGAACTGCTCGTGCGGGTCAAGGGTCCCGATTTCCCCACCGGTGCCACCATCCTGGGCCACAAGGGAATCGAGGACGCCTACCGGACCGGCCGTGGTTCGGTCACCATGCGGGCAGTGGTTGCCGTGGAGGAACTGCAGGGCCGCACCTGCCTGGTGGTCACGGAGCTTCCGTACCAGGCCAACCCGGACAACCTTGCCATCAAGATCGCCGAACTGGTCAAGGACGGCAAAATCTCCGGCATCGCCGACCTCCGCGACGAGACGTCGGGACGTACCGGCCAGCGGCTGGTCATTGTGCTGAAGCGTGACGCAGTGCCCAAGGTGGTGCTGAACAACCTCTACAAGCACACCGAACTGCAGAGCAACTTCTCCGCCAACATGCTGGCCATCGTTGACGGTGTGCCGCGGACCCTGAGCCTCGATGCGTTCATCCGCCACTGGGTGACGCACCAGATGGACGTCATTGCGCGCCGCACCCGGTACCGCCTGCGCAAAGCGGAGGAAGAAGCCCATATCCTCCGTGCCCTCCTGAAGGCACTGGATATGCTCGACGAGGTCATCGCCCTCATCCGCGCGTCCAACACCACCGAAGCTGCCCGCGACGGGCTGATGGAACTGCTGGACATTGATGAGCTGCAGGCCCGGGCCATCCTGGACATGCAACTGCGCCGCCTGGCCGCACTGGAACGCCAGAAGATCCAGGACCGGCATTCCGAACTCGAGGCCCTGATCGAGGAGTACAACGCGATCCTGGGTTCCGAGCAGCGACAGCGCGAGATCATCAGCGTCGAGCTCGGCGAAATCGTGGACAAGCACGGCGATGACCGGCGGACCAAGATCCTCATGGGCTACGACGGTGACATGTCCATGGAGGACCTGATCCCCGAAGAGGAGATGGTAGTCACCATCACACGTGGCGGCTACGTGAAGCGCACCCGCAGCGACAACTACCGGTCGCAGCAACGCGGCGGCAAGGGCATCAAGGGCGCCCAGCTCCGCGGTGACGACGTGGTGGAACACTTCTTCGTAACCACCACCCACCACTGGCTGCTGTTCTTCACCAACCTTGGCCGCGTCTACCGTGCCAAGGCATACGAGCTCATGGAAGCAGGCCGGGACGCCAAGGGCCAGCACGTGGCCAACCTGTTGGCGTTCCAGCCGGATGAGCACATTGCCCAGGTCCTGGACCTGAAGGACTACCAGCAGGCGCCCTACCTGGTGCTGGCCACCAAGAGGGGCCTGGTGAAAAAGACCAGGCTGGAGGACTACGACACCAATCGTTCGGCCGGCGTGATCGCGATCAACCTGCGCGACGGTGATGAACTGGTCTCCGCCCAACTTGTTTCGGAAACCGACGACCTCTTCCTGGTGTCCCGGAAGGGCCAGTCGATCCGCTTCACCGCCACCGATGACGCGCTGCGCCCCATGGGACGCGCCACATCGGGTGTTACCGGCATGAAGTTCCGCGAGGACGACGAACTGCTGGCCGCCGACGTTGTCACCGACGGTTCCTTCGTGTTCATCGTGACCGAGGGCGGCTATGCCAAGCGCACGGCTGTGGAGGAATACCGCCTGCAGGGCCGGGGCGGCCTGGGCATCAAGGTGGGCAAGTACCAGGAAGAACGCGGGCACCTGGTAGGGGCACTCATTGTCCAGGAGGAGGATGAAGTCCTGGTGGTCATGGAGGGCGGCAAGGTTGTCCGGTCCTCGGTTGCCGGTGTTCCTGCCAAGGGCCGTGACACCATGGGCGTCATCTTCGCCAAGCCGGACAAGAATGACCGGATCATTGAGGTGGCACGCAACAGTGAACGCGGTCTTGAGGACGAGGAATCTTCCGGAGATGACGTAACGTTGGCTGAAGATGGCGGGACCGCTGGGGAATCCGCCGCGCCAGCAATGGCAGAAGAATCACCGGCCGTTGAGTCAGAGGACGCCTCGGGCGACGCTGAGCCGAACGAAGACAACACGGAGGTAACGAGTGAGTAATTCCGACTCATTTCCCAAGCCGAACAGTACTGTTCCCGACGGGAACCGGCCTTCCGGGGCACCCCGGGTAAACGCCCCCGTACGTCCGCAGCAGCGGCCGGCAGCTCCTGCCGGGGCTCCAGGCCAGCGCCCCGCTGCGCCGGGCCAGCGCCCGCAGCAGGGCGACCGCCCCGCCCAGCCCGGCCAGCGTCCCTTCCAGGGCCAGCAGGGACAGCAGGGTCAGCGCCCGGCACCGGCGGGACAACGTCCTGGACAGGGGGCTCCGGGCCAGGGAACGCCCGGCCTGGTGAAGCCGGCGCCCAAGGCGAAGGTCCGGCGCGCCCGGCTGCTGATCAGCAAGGTGGACCCGTGGTCTGTCCTGAAGATGGCATTCCTGCTCTCCGTGGCCTTGGGAATCGTCACGGTGGTTGCCGCCATTGTCCTCTGGACTGTCCTGGACCTGACCGGGATCTTCGACCAGGTGGACAGCCTGCTTGGTACGCTCGCCGGCTCCGAAAGCGGCGGCTTCGAACTGAAGAAGGTGGCCTCGCTGGGACAGGTGGCCTCGTTCGCCACCATCATTGCCGTGGTCAACGTTGTCCTGCTGACGGCGCTGTCCATGCTGTCTGCCGTCCTTTACAACATTTCCGCCACCCTCGTGGGCGGCATAGGCGTTACCCTCACCGACGATTAGGAAACCATTTCCGCCGGCCGCAAACCGGTGGAAAGGCCCGATTTGAGATCGGGCCGGGATGTGCTGTAAAGTCATGTCTCGGCCCGATGAGGCATCGGGGCGTATAGCTCAGGCGGTTAGAGCGCTTCGCTGATAACGAAGAGGTCCCAGGTTCAAGTCCTGGTACGCCCACGGAACCTGTGCAGGTTTCGAACAAAGGCTTGGTCCGGATTTATCCGGAGCTTGGCTGGAACGGGGAGCATGTGAAGAAGTTGCTTGTACTGGCAGCCGCGATCGCAGGCGTCCTGGTCTACCGGAAAGCACAGGAATCCGAAGCCCGGAAAACAGTCTGGAGCAAGTCAACCGATACGGTGGACTAGCACGGACACCCACTCCCGGGGCCTGTCAGGGGCTCCGCGGTTCTAGGGTATGATGGACGGGTTGCTTCTTATGGGGGCATGGCGCAATTGGTAGCGCACCTGCTTTGCAAGCAGGGGGTTCGGGGTTCGAGTCCCCGTGCCTCCACCATAAGGAAGTCCCGGTCAGCGGAAACGCCGGCCGGGACTTTTCGCTTTCCATCTCCGTTAAGGACGAGCTTCAGGGGTGCGCCATGAACTTCTTCTTCGCTGCCCTGGGCGTCCTGGGTGTCGCCTCGTCCGGCCCTTTGATTGCAGCCACGCTCGGTGCCACCAGCGTCAGTGCCCTGGCCATTGCCTTTTGGCGCAACGCTATCGGAGCAGCCGTCATGGCCACCCCCACCCTGGTTCGTGAACCCCGCCAGTTCGGCCGGATAACCCGCCGTGAATTCCGCTGGTCGTCCCTGGCTGCCGTCGCCCTTGCACTGCACTTTGCCTGCTTCATCACCTCCCTGCAGCTCACCTCCGTAGCCGCCGCCACAGCCCTGGTTTGCCTTCAGTCAGCATGGATCGCGGTCTTCCAGCTCTTCCGCGGCACCCGCCACCGCTGGCAGGTCCTGGCCGGGCTGGGCATCGCCTTTGGCGGCGTCGTTGTCATCACCGGCTTTGACCTGGGCACCTCACCGCAGGCCCTCACGGGAGACCTGCTGGCGGTGGCCGGCGGTGCGCTGGCGGGCCTGTATACCTTGGCCGGGGGCAAGGCGCGGCAGAGCATGACCACGGGGACCTACACCACGCTCTGCTACGGGATGTGCGCCGCCCTGGTTGCCGTACTGGCCCTGTTCGCCGGCCAGCCGCTGGCCGGGTTCGAGCCCGCAGGATGGCTGGGCATCGCTGCCATTACCGTCTGCGCGCAACTGGTGGGACATACCGCGTTCAACCATCTGTTGGCCACCATGAGCCCGCTCGTGGTCTCCATGATCATCCTTCTGGAGATCCCCGGGGCTGCGCTGCTGGCGGCCGTGTTCCTGCACGAGACCCTGCCTGGCGGCACCTACGCCGGGCTCGGTCTGATCCTGGCCGGGCTCGCCGTCGTGGTCCTTGGCCAGCGGAACGCCGGCAGGCGCGGAAGGGCACCCAAGGATGAGCCGCCGTCGGAACGCCTCGCCGAGCTCGGAACCGACTAAGGCTATTGCCCGCCGCGGCGCGTGGGCTGGGCTGTGTTGACCGTGTGGATGGCCCTGAGGAGCTTGGCCGGGAAATACACCGAGAAGAAGACCACCATGGGGGCCTTCAAGGCCATCTTCCTGACATTGTGGGCCTTGTAGGTGCGGTCAAAACGGGTGACGTAGTAGCGGTAGTCGCGGGGAGAGTCTTCCAGCCGCCGCGCGGACATCCCCGACACCATTTGAGGCCAGTAGCGCACCGGAAGCTCATGGTCGGCCAGATGCAGGGACAAATCGATGTCCTCGTGCATCTCGTCCTTCTCATCCCGGCACGTTTCGGAGCGAATGGTTTCCCAGGCAGTGGCGCGCAGGGCCATATTGGAGCCGAACAGGAAGTGGTACTGGTGCTTGGCCAGCTTGAGCATCAGCTGGCGCATTTTGTCGTCGGCCTTGAGCCCAAAGCGGCGCATGGGCATGTCGTAGTAGACCACAGGTCCGGTGGCCGCCTGGACGGACGGGTCCGCGAAGGCCTTCTGCACCTGCTCCACCCAGTCGGGCTCCACGATGGAGTCCGCGTCGATACGCCCCAGGATGTCCCCCGTGGCACTGTCCAATCCGAAGTTACGTGTGGGGATGAGTCCCTGCTCCCGGTCCTGGCTGAGCAGGATGATGGGGCTTTCCGGATACTCGAGCTGCATCTGGCGGACGATGTCAGCGGTCCGGTCCTTGGAAAGGTTGTCCACCACAATGATCTCGTGGGCCGGAACAGACTGGTAGATGGCCGCGATGAGGCACTGCCTGATCACGCTCTCCTCGTTGTATGCGGGGATGACGATGGACACGCGGAGCTGTACGGCTGCGTCGTTCACGGCATCCCCAGAGGATTGATTGGCTGGCATCACTACAAATCTAGCATCCGGGCTCTGGCCTGCCCCCAGCGGTGGCTCGGTGCCGCGCTGCGCTCCGGAGAATGTGGACGGCCCGGCAGGAGGGTTTGCGGATGGCGTGGAGAGCGGTACGCAAAAGGGGCCCCGTCGTGAAACGGAGCCCCTTCGAGTGCTGGCGAAAACTAGGCCTGGCTGCTGCCCTTGTCGTCCCCCGCGTCCGTCTTGGCGTCGTTGGCTGCGCTCTTTGCCCCCTCGGCGGCATCTGCGGCCACGTGCTTGGCTTTTTCAGCGGCGTCCGCTGTCTTTTCCTTGACCGCATCCGCTGCGTCGCCGGCTTTGTCCGCAGCGGCACCCGTGGCAGATCCGGTGGCAGAAGCAGCGCTGCCGGTGCTGTCCGCGTTGCTTTCCTTGACATCGCTGACGGTGGTGGCGGGAACCGGAGCAGGAGTGGGCGTGACCGGTGAGGGCGTCTTCCAAGGGTCCTCCACCGGCTTGGATGCCTTCCATGCGGCAACACCCGCGGCCACGGCAGCAGCAACAACTCCGAAGACCAGCCATCCGCGCTTCTTGGGCTTCTCAGGCTGGGCGAGCTGAACGTCTACTGCCCGGCTGGCGCCTGCTGCGGCTGCCTTCAGCTGCGTACCGGTTGCCTGGGCCTGTTCCTGGATGGCGTGAATGATTCCCACGTCGCCCAGCTTCTGTGCCACGGCATCCACACGTGCCGGGGTGTTTTCCAGCGTGCGGTGAACTGCGCCGGAGGCCACGCCGATCTGGTCCGACAGCTTGGGCAGGTATTCCACCACTACGCGGTCGCGGGCATTCAGGACAACAGGTGTGGCCTTGTCCAAAGCCTCGTGCAGCCTGGGCGAAGCGCCGTCGACAACGTCATTGATCCTAGGGGCCAACTGGGCCAGACCGTCCTGGATCCGGGGAGTCACGGTGGCAACACCGTCAGCCAGGCTGTGCGCGGCCGTCTTCAGACCCTCCTGGATCTTGGGAGATGCGGTATCCAGGCCATGCTGGAGGCGGGGAACAGCCCAATCCACGGCAGCTTCCACCCGGGGGGCCGCCCAATCCTTGGCGTTTTCCACCGCACTGGTGACCGACTGCTCAAGGTCACGGGCAATACGATCCGATTTCTTCACAACTACCTCCCGATTAATGTGACGGTTCTGTCGCTAGCCTACGTGCCCAGATCACCACGGGCTATTCACTCTGCGGATTTTAGGGCGATTTCACCGAGCGCGGAACTGTGCCCGCAGCCGTGGCCGCCCATAACGGGCGTGGAAGAATGGGGCCTATGACTGCCATCGCAACTGCAAAAGCAACCATCCACACCAGCCTCGGCGACATCGTGGTTAACCTCTTCGGCAACCACGCGCCCAAGACTGTGAAGAACTTCGTTGGCCTTGCCACCGGCGAGCAGGCCTGGACCCACCCGGAAACCGGCGAGGACAAGACCGGCACCCCGCTCTACAACGGAACCATCTTCCACCGCATCATCAAGGACTTCATGATCCAGGCGGGCGATCCCCTGGGCCGCGGAACCGGCGGCCCCGGCTACCGCTTCGACGACGAAATCCACCCGGAACTGAGCTTCAACCAGCCCTACAAGCTGGCCATGGCCAACGCGGGCATCCAGATGGGGAAGGGCACCAACGGTTCACAGTTCTTCATCACCACCATCCCCACCGACTGGCTCCAGGGCAAGCACACCATCTTCGGTGAAGTGGCCGACGACGAATCCAAGAAGGTTGTCGACGCCATCGAGGGTGTGCGCACGGGTATGGGAGACCGCCCGGTTGAAGACGTGACCATCAACAGCATCGACATCGAACAGCTGTAACGCTCCACCATGAGTTACGGAATTCCGTCGGCCGAGCCGTCCGCCCAGGTTCCGGTCTGCCCCCGGCATCCGGACCGGCCGTCCTACGTGCGCTGCCAGCGCTGCGGGCGCCCGGCCTGCCCCGACTGCCAGCGGGCGGCCGCCGTCGGATTCCAATGCGTTGACTGCGTCAACGAAACAAAACGTACGACGCCGGAGGTGCGGACCGTCTATGGCGGTGCCGTTGCCACTGGCAGGCCATTGGTAACGTTCGGCATCATCGCAGCGTGCGCGGTGCTGTACGTGCTGCAGTGGCTGGTTCCCAATGACCTGATCTACCAGAGCCTCGGCTTTGCCAACGTATACGCGGAGCCCCGCTGGGGTGAGTTTGAACCCTGGCGGATGGTCACTTCCGCCTTCCTGCACTCGCAGGGCTTCATCCTGCACATCGCCCTGAACATGTACATGCTCTGGGTGTTCGGACAGGCCCTGGAGCCGCTTCTGGGACGCATACGCTTCCTGGTGCTCTACCTTGTTTCGGCATTCGGCGGCTCTGTGGGCTATTTGCTCCTGACACCCCTGTATATGCCGGGTCAGCCGTTGTATGGCGTAGTGGGCGCCTCGGGAGCAATCTTCGGACTCTTTGGCGCGATGCTTCTCATTCAGCGCCACCGCGGCGGGGACACGCGCCAGCTGTGGGTGCTGATCGCCATCAACGGTGTCATCGGCTTCCTGATCCCCCAGATTGCCTGGCAGGCCCACCTGGGCGGCCTCGTGGCCGGCGGCCTGTGTGCTGCGGTCTTCGCCTACACCCCTCGTAGCCGCCGGCAGGGTCTGATCCAGGCTCTTGGTGTGGCAGCAGTGCTGGCGCTGCTCATAGCGGTGAGCTGGGTCCGCGTGACGCTATAGCCCGCCGGCGCCTGTAGTTACCGATGCCCCCGACACCTTGCGGTGTCGGGGGCATCGTCGTTTTTCCACAGCGTTTATCCACAGTGTTGGTAACTTACACGGCTGTAGTTCACAGCATCGCCTCGCCATTCCCGGCCCCAGCGGGCCTTCGGGTGGAAGCTGGCGCTCGTTCTCCACATCTGTGGATAACCTGTGGGGATATCGCTGTGTGTAAGTGGATAAGCAGGGACGTTTTCCCGCCTTTTGTGGATACGGGGATGCAAAACGACGTCCAACGGCTGGTTTCACGGTTCCGCCTGCATGTTATCGACACCCTTATACACAGTGTTAATAACTGACAGATGTGTAGTTCGAACGCTGGAAGTCCCACAGGAGTAGGCTGCAGCGCCGGCAAAAGGACGATTTCCACGGCTTTACCCACAGTTGTGGATAACTTGTGGGTATTGCGATGTTGGTAAGTGGATAAGTTGGCCCGCCGCCCGCGCGACTCCTGCCTATGATGGTTGCCTGCCAAGCCTTCCAAGCGACAAGGATCCCCGTGGGCGTCACCGAGCACCTGTACCTGGACAAACAGCATCCGGCCCTTTGGAAGGCGATCAGCGGCCTGGGCCTCAAGGTGCAGGAAGCAGCAGAGGAAGCCGGAATCGGACCCGGCCTGTTGGAACTCCTCAACGTCCGGATTTCGGAGCTTAACGGCTGCGCCTACTGCCTCGACCTCCACGTGCGAAAGGCAGTCGAGGCAGGGGAAAGCGCGCAGCGGCTGGCGGTCCTGCCGGCATGGCGGGACACCGCACTCTTCACGGGCAAGGAGCGCGCAGCTCTGGCACTGGTGGAGAGCATCACGGAGCTCCCGGACCAGGAGTCACGCGAGCATGCCGAGGCCGCCGCGCGGGAGTGCCTGACGGCAGAGGAGTTTTCAGCGGTGAGTTGGGTTGCGGTGACCATGAACGCGTTCAACCGGGTCTCCATCACCAGCCACCACCCCGTGAAGCGGGACCGCTGACAGCGTCCCAAATCGCAAGCAGGAAGTTCACGCAGTCCGTCCTGACGTTTATCCACAGGTATTCCACACTGTTAATAACGGCATCTGCCCGACCGTTTAACTGGATCGGCATTGCCCGGCCAGTCAAACGCTCCGTTTTAAGCCCCCTGATGAGCTTTTCCACACTGTGGATAACTTTCCCAACAGTTGGGGATAACCGCATTCATACCGGGAACGTACTATCCGGACCAGATGCCGGACGATCCACGGCGGTGGCTGCCCAGAAGGTGGGTATCCACCATTCCCACAGCCTCCATCAGGGCAAACATGGTGGTGGGTCCCACAAAGGAAAAGCCGCGCTTCCGCAATGCCTTGGATAAGGCAACCGACTCCCTGGACTGGGTGGGGATCTCGGCAGCCACCCTCGGCCGCGGGGTGCTGTCCGGGGCGAAGCCCCATACAAAGTCCACCAGCCCGCCGTCGTTCCTTAACTCCAGCGTGGCTTGGGCATTCCTGATCGTGGCAAGGATCTTCAGCCGGTTCCTGATGATGCCCGGATCCTGCATTAGCCGCTCCACGTCCGTGCTGCCAAAGAGCGCCACAGCTTCCGGATCGAACGCTGCGAAGGCGGCACGGAACGCGGGACGCTTCCGCAGGATGGTGGCCCATGAAAGTCCTGCCTGGAAGCCCTCCAGGCAGATGCGCTCGTACAGGCCCTGCTCGTCAGTGACGGGCAGGCCCCATTCCTGGTCGTAGTAGTTCCGCATGAGCGGATCCGAGGCAGCCCACGCCGGGCGGGCCAGGCCGTCCTCGCCGATGATTACTCCGGCGGAATCGGGAGCCAGTGCAGTTCTCCTTGGAAGGTCCGCGGCTAGGAGCGCCAGCGGGTGGTCATCAGGAAGCCCACGATCGCGATGCCAAAGCCGGCCACGATGTTCCACGATTCCCAGGCCTGCACCGGGAAGCGGCCCTCACTGATGTAGAAGGTAATGATCCAGAAGAGGCCAATAATCATGAGGCCAAACATGACCGGCTTGAACCACACGGGGTTGGGCTTGTAGGCCTGGGGGGAAGCCGGTTGGGCGGTGCTGGCGGTCTTCTTGCGAGGCTTTGACTCGGGCACTGGCTCTCCTTGGCGGGCTGGGCAAGCTCGGCGGTCCGGGCTTGGTATCCTGCAAGAAGGAAATTGCCAGCGGTCTGCGCGATCTTGGTCAAATCTGGATTCTTACTAGCAGCCAATTCTAGCCGCAGTTGATGGGCAGCCTGTGCCCAGGGCAGACGCCCGGAGGAGAACGCGTGGTATTGCAGGAGAAGGCGGGGCCCGCCACTGCGCCCGCGTCCCGCCGTGCCCTGCTGCCTGGCATCATCCAGGTGCTGGGTGAGCTGTTGATAACCGCCGGCGTCATTCTCCTCCTCTTCGTCGCGTGGCAGCTGTGGTGGACCAACGTCGAGTCCGACGCCAAGCAGAGCCAGGTCATCAAGGAATTTGCCCAGGACCTCAGCAGCGCCGTTCCCTCGCCAGCAGCCCCCTCCGCACCGCCGGCCGCAGCTGAAGATTTCGGCAAACCCGTGGTGGGTACCGCCCCCGGCCATGCAGGAACGATCGGCATCATGTACATCCCGCGGTTCGGCCCCGGCTACACCCGCCCCATTGTCCAGGGAACCAGCCAGGACGTCCTGGACACCCTGGGCCTTGGCCACTACAGCAACACGGCCATGCCCGGAGCCGTGGGCAACTTTGCCGTCGCGGGGCACCGGCAGACGCACGGCGCGGTGCTGGACAACATCCACACACTGGTGCCCGGTGACAGGATCTATGTCCAGACCAAGGACGGCTATTACGTCTACGTTTTCCGGAACAACCAGATTGTGATGCCCTCCCGCACGGATGTCCTGGAGTCGGTCCCAACCAAGCCCGGCGCCACGCCCACCGAAGGCTACCTCACCATGACCAGCTGCAATCCCCGCTTCGGCGCGGAAGAACGCATCATCGCCTATGCCCTGCTGGACAGCTGGCGTCCGGCTGCTGCCGGGCCGCCGGCCGAGATCGCGGCGCAGGTCGCAGCAGCCACCGGAAGGAGCTGACCGTGTACGCCTGGATTTTCCGCCACCTCCCCGGACCGCTCTGGCTCAGGATCATCATTTCGCTGGCACTGGTCTTCATTGCCCTGGTATTGATGGTCCAGTTCCTGTTCCCCTGGATGTCCCATTTCACCCAATTCACCGACTCGACGATTGGTTCCACAGACCAGCCATGACCACAACCAAGATCCTTGTAGTGGATAACTACGACAGCTTTGTCTACACCCTGGTGGGCTACCTCCAGGAGCTCGGCGCCGAAACCACGGTTGTCCGCAACGACGACGTTACGCTGGCGGAGGCAATTGAACTTGCCGGTACCCGTGACGGCGTCCTCATCTCTCCCGGCCCCGGCAATCCTGCCGAGGCCGGCATCTGCATCGAGCTGATCAAATGGTGCGGTGAAAACAGCGTGCCCATGTTCGGCGTATGCCTGGGCCACCAGGCACTGGCCGAGGCCTTCGGCGGGAAGGTGACCCACGCCCCTGAACTCATGCACGGCAAGACGTCCCAGGTGGAGCACATCGGCACCAGCGTTTTCGCCGGGCTCCCCTCCCCCGTCACGGCCACCCGCTACCACTCACTGGCCGCGGTCCGGGAGTCCATTCCCGATGTCCTGGAAGTCACCGCGCAAACCGCGTCCGGTGTGGTCATGGGCCTGCAGCACCGGACGGCTCCGCTCTGCGGTGTGCAGTTCCATCCCGAATCGGTCCTTACCGAAGGCGGATACCAGATGCTGGGCAACTGGCTGGAATCGCTGGGCATGAAGGGCGCAGCGGCGCGGGCGGCGAAACTGAGCCCCCTCATCCAGCACTAGACGTCAGTAAGGCTGCCGGCGGCGCCTCAGCGGACCAGGAAGACGTCAGCCCTTCTTGGTGGGCGTCGGCGTCGGCTTCGGTGTGGCCGTGGGCGTCGGAGTTTCCGTGGGAGACGGCGGTGGTGGTGGCGGCGGCGCCTTGGCCACAACGATGGTGATGGTCTTTCCCTGGACGACGGCGGTATTGGCGGGGTCGCTCTGGTCGGTGACCCTGCCCGGCTCCACCTGCGAGTTTTCCGCCTCGACCACCGAAGGCACCAGGCCAAGCTCCTTCAGGGCCGCCTCCGCCTCTTCACGGGCCAGGCTCCGCAATTCCGGGACCACCACCTTGCCGGTGGAAACGATGAGCTCCACGCTGGTGCCCACGCCAACACTCTGGCCCGGTGCCGGATTAGAGGTGATGACGATCCCGGCCGGGACGGTGGCGCTGTTGGCCGTGCTGGTGGTCGGCGCACCAGCAAGTCCCGCCTGGCGCAGGATGTCCCGAGCGGCAGCTTCAGTCTTGCCGGGAAGGCTGTCCGGGACTTTCACCGAACTGGGGCCCTCGGAGATGTTGAGGATGACGTCCGCCCCCGGATCGAGTGAACCGCCCGCCGCAGGATCAGTCCCGATGGCGGTTCCCTTGGGCACCGTATCGTTTGCCGCCCGCGCAATCCTGGGGCGCAGTCCGGCGTCGTACAGTACCTGAAGCGCCGCGCTCTCCGTCATGGAGGCGACGGCGGGTATTGGGACTTTCGGTGCAGCGGGGGCCGGCCGGTTGACCGTTTGGTAAAGCCACAGGCCGCCGCCCGCGAGTACCAGCAGGGTGAAGATCACCAGGGTGGCGATCCAGGCACGACGGCGGGACTTCTGCCGCGTGCTCGGCTCACGTTCCGGAGGGAAGCCAAGCGGGAGCGGCGCAGCCGCGCTATACCCGTTCGGCCTGTATTCCTCCGGCCCGTCCTCGCCCGCAAGTTCCAGCGGAACGCTGGGTCCGCCGTCGCCATGGACCGTGGTTGCTGCAAGGCGGCCGGTGGGTGCGTCATCAAGGAAGCTTGCCCCTGTTGCGGCGAAGGCCTCGGTGGGCGGGGACGCTTGGGGAACGTGGTCGTTGGGATCAGTGGGAGCCTCGGACGCCGGCACGGCAGGGACAGGCACGCCGGCCTTCGCAGCCCTTAGGGCACGCCGGAAGGCTGCTGCATCCTGGAACCTGTCATCCCGGTTCTTCTGCAGCGCTTTGGCGAGGACGGTGTCCAGGGCCGGCGAAACCTTCGGGTTCAGGCTGCTGGCAGGCTCCGGAATTTCGCGCACGTGCTGGTAGGCGACTGACACGGGGCTGTCTCCGACGAACGGAGGACGCGCCGTCAGCATTTCATAGAGCAGGCAGGCGGCGGAGTAAAGGTCACTCCGGGCATCGACGGATTCGCCGCGCGCCTGCTCGGGTGACAGGTATTGCGCCGTTCCCACCACTGCCTGGGTCTGGGTCATGGTGGCCGAGGAATCGGCGATGGCGCGCGCAATGCCAAAGTCCATCACCTTCACCGAATTGGTGCCCGGGCAGTACATCACGTTGGCCGGCTTGATGTCCCGGTGGACGATTCCGGCCTTATGGCTGTACTCGAGCGCGCCCAGGACACCCAGGCAGTAATCGATGGCCTGGTCAATGCCGACCTCATTGGCGCGGATCAGCTCGCGGAGGGTCCTGCCCTCGACGTATTCCATCACGATGTAGGGCACCCGGACGTCTTCGCCAGTGCCTTCATGGACCAGGTGTTCACCAGTATCGAAGATGGCCACGATGGAAGGATGATTCAGGGCGGCGACGGCCTGGGCCTCCCGCTTGAACCGTGCCTGGAACTGCGGGTCCCGGGCCATGTCCGGCCGGAGCAGCTTGATGGCAACTGTCCTGCCCAGGCGGGTATCGGTTCCGCGGTAGACATCCGCCATGCCACCGCGGCCAATGAGGCTGCCCAGCTCGTAGCGGCCGCTCAGGACACGCCGGTTATCCACCGGCAGGCTGTCCTCCCGGTGCAACGGTGTGCGTGGTGACTCATTCACTGGTTGTCCCGACGATTACGGCACGCAGGTTGCGGGCGTTCCGGCCGTTTGGCCGGCCGCGCAGGTGGCCAGGGGCGAGATGGGGGTGGGACCCGCAACGGGCGACGACGTGGTGGGGGTAGGCGTCGGCTTCGGTGCCGTGGTGGTGGGGGCCGGCGATGGAGCGGTTGCATAGATCACAGTGATGAGAGTGCCTTTGGGCACGGCCCCGGTGGGATTCAGTTCCACCACTGTTCCGGGCGCATCCGTAGCGCTCTCCTGCGGAAGGACTGTCACCTGGAGCCCCAGGTTCGCAAGGGCAGTCTGGACCTGGCGGTAATCCTTGCCAAGGTAGGCGGCAGGTATCACGTTTACCGTGTCCTGCGTGGGCGCAGTGGTGGGCGTGGGCGTCGGTGTGCTGCGTGTCTGCGTGGGCGTGGCCGACGGGGTCCGGGTGGGTGTCGCCGATGAGGGGGCCGCGCTGCTGGTGGTGGTGCCCGAGGTGGGGTTGCCGGACGGCGAGAACAGGCCCATCTGGTTCAGCAGGAAACCCACCAGCGCAAACAGGAGCAGCAGGATCAGGGCCACCAGGGGCCATGTCCATGGACTGCGTCCCTTGCGCCGGGGCTCATCGGAGGGCCCGTCGTCGTACGTTTCCTCCTCCTGGTCCCAGTTCCGTTCGGCGGCCAGCGCGTTGGCGCGGGCCAATGGGCCCTTGGGCGCGTCCCCTTCGGCGGCGGCGCCTGCGGCCATGCCGGCGGCAGCACCGGCCGCCCCGGCACCGATTACCGGCAGGGCGGACGTTGCGGTGGGGGTGGAATCATGCTGGGTGCCAATGACGCCGGTGGGGGCAGTGGCGGTGTCAACGGGTGCCGTGATGGGCCCGGTGTCGGCGTCGAAAAGAAGCATTCCGGGCACAGCGGCGCGTGCTGCGCTGATGTCACCGTTGCGGATCGCCTCCGCTGCTTCGGCCAACTTGATGGCATTTGCCGGGCGGTCCTTGGGGTCCTTGGCCAGCATGGACATCAGGAGGGCCCGGACGGGGGCCGGCAGGCTTTCCGAAAGGGGAGGCGGAGCATCGTTCACCTGTGCCAGGGCGATGGCGATCTGGGATTCACCGGAGAACGGACGGTGCCCGCTGAGGCACTCGTAGCCGATGACACCGAGCGAGTAGATGTCCGAGGATCCCGTGGCGGTCTGGCCGGTGGCCTGCTCGGGTGCCAGGTACTGCGCGGTTCCCATGACCTGGCCGGTCTGGGTGAGGGGCACCTGGTCGGCGAGGCGCGCGATACCGAAGTCCGTGACCTTGACCCGGCCGTCAGGGGTGATCAGGAGGTTGCCTGGCTTGACGTCGCGGTGGACCAGGCCCTGCGCGTGGGCAACGGCCAGCGCGCGGGCGGTTTGCGCGATGATCGACAGCGTCCGGTCCGGTGACAGCACCTGTTCGTGCTCGATGATGCTGCTCAGCGGCTGGCCGGGGACCAGTTCCATGACCAGGTACGCCGATCCCTCTTCTTCGCCGTAGTCGAATACGTTGGCTATCCCCACGTGGTTCAGCAGGGCAGTGTGCCGGGCCTCCGCACGGAAGCGCTGGAGGAATCCGGGGTCCCCCGTGTACTCCTCCTTCAGCACCTTGATGGCGACGATGCGGCCCAGGACGAGGTCTTTGGCTTTCCAGACTTCCCCCATGCCGCCGATCGCAATCCGCGTGGTCAGCTGGAATCTGCCGCCGAGGGTGATTCCGGTTGTAGGCCTCACTTATTCAACACCGCCTCAAAAATCTTCTTTGCGTTAGGACTGGTCAGCTGTGCGCCGGTGGTGATGTTCACGCCTTCCATGACGATCGTGACACTCACCTGCGGGTTGTTTGCGGGGGCGAAGCCGGTGAACCAGGAGTTATTGGTTCCGTTCCCCAGCTCCGCGGTTCCTGTCTTGCCGGCCACCTGGACGCCGGGGACCGCTGCACCCTTGGCAATGCCCTCGCTGACCGCGCTTGCCATCCACTCCGTAATCTGGCCGGCGATCTGCGGGGTGGTGGAGGTGCGCAGCTGCTGCGGCTGCGGTTCGTCGATGACCCGAAGGTCCGGGGAGCGCAAAGTCTTGATGAGGTTGGGCTGCATCTGCTTTCCGCCGTTGGCGATGGCGGAGGTCATCATATTGATCTGCAGCGGCGTGGCGCGGACATCCTTCTGGCCGATTGCCGACTGCGCCAGGCCGGGCCCGTCCAGGTTCTCGGGGAACCCGTTGCCCAGCGCGTGGCCCAGCTTCAGCTGGTCACCGACGTCCTCGCCGAAGCCGAACTTCCTGGCCTGCTCGGCGATGGCATCGCGGCCAAGATCCAGCGCGATGCTGGCGAAGGGAGTGTTGCAGGACTGCTGGAGCGCGAAGGCGAAGCTGGCAGTGTCCCTGGTGTAGCAGTTGCCGCCCGCGTAGTTGGGCAGCTTGTACTGGATGCCCGGGAAGGGCATTTCGGCAGGATTGGGGAGTTGGCTGTCCTTGTTGTACTTCCCCGAAGCAAGCGCGGCGGCCGTGTCCACGAGCTTGAAGACGGAGCCCGGTGCCAGCTGTTCCCCTGTGGGACCGCTGACGTTCTGGTTCAGGTTAATGCCTGGAATCTTGACCAGTTCGTTGATGTTGGCCCGTTCGGCGGCAGCGTCCTGCGTGGCCACTGAGTTGGGGTTGTAGGAAGGCTTGGACGCCATGGCCAGGATGGCACCAGTTTTGGGATTGGTCACCACAATGGAGCCGCGCTGGCCGTCCGGAATCAGGCTGTAGGCCAGCTGCTGGACCTGGGGATCGATGGTGAGCTCCACTGACGCGCCCTTGGGCTGGTTGCCAAGGAAGAGCTGGCCCACCCGGTCCAGGAAGAGCTGGTCGGAGTTGCCCGCGAGTTCGGCGCCCATGGTTTGCTCCAGCCCGGTGGCACCGTAGTTCTTGGAGAAGTAGCCGGTGAGGCCGGCATAGAGCTCGGGCTGGGTATAGGTGCGCTGGAACTTGCAGGTCTCCGAACCGGTTTCCACCGACTCGGCGATGGGGGTGCCGCCAACGATGATGGCTCCGCGGTCGTTGCAGTAGTTCTGCAGGATGGCGCGCTGGTTCAGGGGGTTGGTCTTGAGGTCGTCGGCGCCCACCACCTGCACATAACTGATGGCACCGAACAGCAGCGCAAACATGGCCACGGCGGCCACCCATGAGTGCCGGATTGCCTGGTTCATGCCTGCTTCACCGCCTCGGTAGGAGTGTCAATGCCAGTTGCTGCTGCCGCGCCGGCCGGCGGGAGCGGGGTGGTGTCCACCGGGCCGCGGGCTGCATGGGAAATCATCAGGAGGAGCCCCACGATGATCCAGTTGGCCAGGAGGGAAGATCCGCCTGCTGCGAGGAACGGCGTGGTGAGCCCTGTCAAAGGAATGAGCCGGGTGACACCGCCAATGACCACGAAGCACTGAAGGGCCACCGCAAAGGACAGGCCACAGGCGAGCAGCTTGCCGAACGCATCGCGGGTACCCAGTGCGGCGCGGAATCCGCGGGTGACCAGCAGCAGGTACAGCAGGACGACGGCGAACAGGCCGATCAGTCCCAGTTCCTCGCCCAGGGACGCGATGATCATGTCGCTGTTGGCGAAGGGGACCAGGTCCGGGCGTCCCTGGCCAAGGCCGGTGCCCACCAGGCCGCCGTTGGCCATGCCGAAGAGGCCTTCGATGACCTGCCGGCTGCCGTTTTCATAGACGTCGGGGGAGAAGGCGTTGAGCCAGCCGTAGACGCGCTGCTGGACGTGGGAGAACACCTGGGCCGCCACGAAACCGCCGCCGAGGATCAGGGCCAGGCCGATGACCACCCAGCTGATCCTGCTGGTGGCCACGTAGATCATGACAATGAACAGCCCGAAGAACAACAGGGAGGAACCAAGGTCGCGCTGGAAGATCAGGACCCCGATGCTGACCAGCCAGGCCGTAATCATGGGGCCCATGTCCTTGAACCGGGGAAACTGCAGGGGGCCAATCTTGCGGCCGGCGAGCAGGATGAGGTCGCGGTTGGAGGAAAGATACCCGGCGAAGAATATGGCGAGGGTAATCTTTGCTACTTCGCCCGGCTGGAACGTCATGGGGCCGAACCTGATCCACACCCGTGCGCCCAGGATTTCCCCGGCGCTGATCCCCGGCACAAGGGGCAGGATCAGGAGCAGGGCCGACGCAGCCAGCGAAATGAAGGTGAACCGGCGCAGGACGCGGTGGTCCTTGAGGAAGAACACGACGGTGATGGCCACAGCCATGGCGATCAGGGTCCACCGGAGCTGGTTGTTGCCAGTATCCTCGCCCGGAGCGTCGAGGCGGTGGATCATCGCCAGGCCCAGGCCATTCAGGGCAACCACAATCGGAAGAATTACCGGATCGGCATATTTGGCACGGAAGCGCAGGACACCGTGGAACACCAGGGCGGCCACCGCCAACAGGCTGGACTGGAACCAGAAGTCCGAATCGAAGGCCTTCTCCTGGTCCACGCCCACCAGCATGTTGGCGCCGATGCCGACGGCAAGTGCCATCAGCAGGAGCGCAAGTTCAACGTTCCGGCGGGGCTTGGGCAAAGTGCTTACCTGGCTCATTTCGCCGCCTCGCAGGTGATAGTCGGAGTGGGGGAAGGAGAAGCTCCCGATGGTGCAGGTGAAGGCGCTGGCGCCGGGGCGTCCGATGCGGGCGGCGGCGGAGCGGCTTCGCTGGCCGGTGGTGCTGCACTTGCTGAGGGTGCTGTGCTTCCTGAGGGGCCGGCCGACGGCTTGGGGCATTCGTCCTCGGGCGAGGTGGTTCCTGTGAGCTCCAGGTTCTTGACGATCCGCTGGGCGTCGTAGAGATCGTTGGCAGGAACGGTCTGGCGCACCCGCTGCTGCGAGAACGGCGGGAGCGAGTCCATGCGGATCTCCGTCACGGTTTCAAGCGAGGACAGCTGGATGGGGCCGAGTCTCTGGGACACCCCGTTGTAGATGGCAACACGGGAATCGAACTCGCCCACGTAGTAGCGGGTCTGGGTCCAGGCGTACCCAAGCCATAGGCCAACGGCCACGACAACCAGGACGGCGGCTGCGACGGACCAGGCCACCCAGCGGCGGGGACGCAGCACCGGCAGGGTGTCCTCCGGCTCGCCGGCCGGTTCCGCCTTGTGCGTGAGGAGGGTGGCTGCCCGCCGTGCGACGGTACGCCCTGCCACGGTTGGAATGGAGCCGGATTCGGCTGCGGCAGCAGCGGCACCCACGAGTTCATGCGGGCGGGAGGCGAGTTCTTCGCGGAGGACTTCCGCCGAAAGATGCTCACCGAGGTGGGGGTCGGTGCTGCCGGGATCAGGAGAACCGGTTTCCCCCTCCTTGGCGCCGCCGTCAACCGGCTCCTTTTCCGGGCCCGGGTGTTGCCCGGCATTTTCCGGGTCGGAACCGGCTTTGGCGGCTTCCTTCCCGTCCCCGGGGATGGAGGATGCGGCTGTGGCGGGGCCGGCGGCACCCGCTGCCGCGGCAGCGGACTTGCTGCCCTGCACCGGCGGAACGATTTCGACGGCGGCAGTACTGACGTCGTCGGGCGTTTCCTCCACGATGTCCACCATGACCACGGTGACGTTGTCCGGGGAACCGGCCTCAAGGGTCAGCTGGACAAGGGTTTCGGCGCACTCGTGCAGGTTGTGGGTTTCCCGGACCGTCCGCTCCACGGCGTGGGCGGCAACGTAGTTCAGCCCGTCCGAGCACAGCAGCCAGCGGTCGCCCGGGCGGGCGTCGAGGGTGTCCAGATCGAGTTCGGGGCTGGCATCGACGTCCCCCAGGACACGCATGAGGACATTCTTGTGGGGGTGCGTTTCCGCTTCCTCCGGCCGGAGCCGGCCTTCGTCGATAAGCCGCTGGACGAAGGTGTGGTCCACGCTGACCTGCTTGTATTCGCCGTCGCGGAGCCGGTAGGCGCGTGAATCGCCGATGTGCGCGAAGTGCAGCTTGCCGTCAGCCAGCAGGAGCGCCGTCACGGTGGTGCCCATGCCCGCCAGCTTGGGATTGATGTGCACCAGTTCGGAGAGCAGTGAGTTGGCGGTCTGGATTTCATCGGCCAGGATCGTCCCGGCTTCGTCGCCGTGGTCCGGACTGTCGAGGTGGATCATGTCCAGGACGGTTGCGGCTGAGGCAACGTCGCCACCCGCGTGCCCTCCCATGCCGTCCGCGACGACGGCGAGGTGGCGTCCGGCGTAGGCGGAATCGTCGTTCTTGGAGCGGATCCGACCGACGTCGGACCGCGCCGCAAAGCGCATGATGAGGGGCCGCTGCCCCGGGCTGGAGCCGGTTGCGGAGTTTTCAGCCTCGGCCACGGTTACGGCCTCAATTCAATGACCGTCTTGCCGATTCTCACGGGTACCCCTGCCTCGACGGGCAGGGCACGGGTAAGTTGCTGGTCTCCCAGGTAGGTTCCGTTGGTGGAGCCAAGATCCTCGATGAACCAGCGGCTGCCCTGGGGGAAGAGCCTGGCGTGGCGGCCGGAGGCGTAGTCGTCCTCCAGCACCAGGGTGGCTTCCTGGGCGCGTCCCAGCAGGATGGGGCTGGCTGCCAGCGGCAGGGTCCTGCCCTTGAGCGGTCCTTCGACCACTACCAGTTGCCGGGCCTGCTGCTTGACGGGCTGCTGGTTCTCTGCGAGTTCCGGGTTCCGGCGGACCTGGCGGGCGGTCGGGACGCCCGAGGCGGCTTTCCGGCCCAGCATGAGATCCCGGCGCATGGCGGAGACGATGCTGAAGATGAGCACCCAAAGGAGCAGCAGGAAGCCGAACCGCAGCGCGGTGATGGTCAGGTCGCTCATGCGTGGCCACCCGGGTTGGCAGGAAGCAGGCGGAAGATGATCTTTGTCCGTCCCATCGTGATGGTGGATCCGTCTGTGAGTTCGGTGCTGCCGGAGACCTTTTGGCCGTTGACGTAGCTGCCGTTGGTGGACCCCAGGTCCACGGCGCTGGTTACGCCGTTGGCGGTGCGGATTTCCAGGTGGCGCCGCGATACGCCGGTGTCCTCGATGTGGATATCGGCCTCGGATGACCGGCCCAGGACGATGGACGGGGCGTTCAGCGAATAGCGCTGGCCCTCAATGTCCAGGACGGGCTGCAGCCGCACGGGCGCACGGTTGGGTGCTGCCGGAACGTTCGGCCTGGGCTGGTTCGCGCCGGAGCCCTGGGATTTCTCGGTGGAGGAGGCAATTTCGAAATCGCCGGGGCGAAGTGCAGTCTCGCGGCGGAAGGAAATCCGGACGGGCCCCTGGAGGATGTAGCCCTGGCTCCGGACGTGGTTGATGACCACATCGCAGAGTTCTTCGGCCAGCGGCGTGCCCCACTCCTGGGCGCGTCCGAAGTCGTCGTCGCTGAGCTGGACGTCAAAGACGTTGGGGACCAAAGTCCGTCCGGCCGCAACGGTGATCGCTTTGTGGTCCACCTCGCGGCGGAGCCTGCTGGCGATCTCCACAGGTTCGACCTGGGCTTTGGAACCGGTGGAGAAGACACCGCGGACGGCCTTTTCAATGCCACGTTCAACCTTGTCCAGCAGACCCATGGTTCTTCTCCTTTCCCCCCGGGTTCCGGGGCAGTAGTTGTTGCTGGCCAGCTCCTGCAGGGCGGTCCGGCACTGCGCGGCGTGCCCGCCGGCAGCGGCCACTCCTACACCCGATACTACTGGCCACCCCTGCGAATGACCTTAATCCACAACGGCCGGGCGCCGGCAAAAGTTCAGATGCGGCCCTGCCCGCCGTTCACTTGCCTGGGCTCCGGGGGTCAGTTTTGGGCCGGTAATCCGGCTCCTCTGAGCCGCTGTTCCGGGCGTGTGGAAGGGGCAAAGTGGGCCAATTGGTAATTTGCGGCATCTGTCCGTTATGCTTGATCTCGCTGCTTTTACGAGGCGCGGAACGGGAAACCGGACCGGTCGAGTGGAAGAAGTTGCGCGCGAGTGGCGGAACGGCAGACGCGCTGGCTTCAGGTGCCAGTGTCCGAAAGGGCGTGGGGGTTCAAATCCCCCCTCGCGCACGCAATTGGAACAGCCCCGGTCTTAGGATCGGGGCTCTTCTGTTTAATCTCTGACCGCTGGTCCTGGGCTTGTTCGCGAATCCTGGCCTTGAAGGTTCGGATCCGCGAACAAGCTTAGGTTTTGCCTTGCTGCTCCGGCACGAGGGTTACGGGCGCGCCGAAGCCTTGAACCGGCGTCGTGAGTTGGCCAGGTGGCTGCGCATGGCGGCCGCCGCGGCAGCCTGGTCACCGTCCGCGATCGCGTCCCGGATGGAGCGGTGCTCCAGCACTACCTGCTCGAAGTGGTCGCGGGCGTACTGTTCGGCGCCGGTCATCAGGCGGGTGCGCGGCATGGAGATCATGGTCTGCCCCAGGGCAGCGAGGCAGTCGGAGTAGTAGGGGTTGCCGGACGCCGCCGCCACAGCCCGGTGGAACTCAAAATCCGACTTCATGGCATGGGCGGGATGGTCCGCGCTGTCCCTGAAGGCGTCCAGCGCCGCGGTGACGGCCCGCAACTGCCGGTCAGTGCGGTTCTGCGCGGCCAGTGCGGCAGCTTCCGTTTCCACTCCCATCCGGAAGGCCAGCAGGTGCAGCCTGTCTTCGGTGCTGGCCACCGGACGGCCGCCCGCCACCCCAGGTGGCCCGTCCGTGGGGGGAGTGAGGGCGAAGCTGCCGCGCCCGCGCTCGGTCTCGACAAGCCCCTCAGCCTGGAGCCGGGTGAGGGCGGCGCGGACCACCGTACGGCTGACGCCAAAATCGCTGATGAGCGTGTTCTCGCTGGGCAGCTTCTCGCCCGGCTGGATCACGCCGTCGACGATGCGGTTGCGAAGGTCAGCGGCAAGGTCCGCGGTGAGGTTCCGGCTCATGGCTCAAGATTACGCGCCGAACTCCACGGTCTCGGTGGTCCAGGCGCGGGCCTGCTCGCTGAGAGTGACGCCGAGTCCGGGGCGGTCCGGGACGATCATGCGGCCGTCCTTGGTCTCCAGCCGCTCGTTGAACAAGGGATCCAGCCAGTCGAAGTGCTCCACCCAGGGTTCGCGGGGGTAAGCCGCCGCGAGGTGGAGGTGGATCTCCATGGCGAAATGCGGGGCCAGGCCCAGCCCGCGTTCGTCCGCGAGGGCGGCCAAGCGCAGGAATTGGGTGATGCCGCCCACCCGAGGGGCGTCCGGCTGGATGATGTCGCAACCGTTGGCGTTCATGAGGCCCTTGTGCTCAGCGACGGAGGCGAGCATCTCGCCGGTGGCAATGGGCGTGTCGAGGACCTGAGCCAGGTGGGCATGGCCTTCGAAGTCGTAGGCGTCCAGCGGCTCCTCGATCCAGACCAGGTCGAATTCCTCGAGCCGGCGTCCCATCCGCAGGGCGGTGGCGCGGTCCCACTGCTGGTTGGCGTCCACCATGAGCGGAACGTCCCAGCCGATGTGTTCGCGGATCCCGGCTACGCGTCGCAGGTCCTCTTTGCTGTCCGGGAGGCCCACCTTGATCTTGATGCCTCCGATGCCTTCCTCGATCGACTGGGTGGCCCGTGCCTTTACCTCGTCGAGGGTGGCGTTCAGGAACCCGCCGGACGTGTTGTACGTCCGCACTGAGTCGCGGTAGGAGCCAAGGAACTTCGCCAGCGGCAGCCCGGCGCGCTTTGCCTTGAGGTCGTACAAAGCAATGTCGACGGCGGCGAGGGCCTGGGTGGCGACACCGGAGCGGCCCACCGAGGCGCCCGCCCAGAGCAGCTTGGTGTAAATCTTCGCGATGTCATTGGGGTCCTCGCCAATGAGGCCGGCGGCGACCTCCTTGGCATGGGCGTACTGAGCGGGGCCGCCTGCACGCTTGGAGTAGCTGAAACCGATGCCGGAGTGCCCCAGCTCCGTGGTGATTTCCGCGAACAGGAAGACCACCTCGGTCATCGGCTTCTGCCGGCCGGTGAAGACCTTGGCGTCGCTGATGGGAACGGCCAGGGGAAGGCGGGCGGTGGACAGCTTGACGTGCCGGATCAGATCGACGGTGCTCATGAGTTACTCCTGGAAGCGGGGGACTGGGCTCCTTCGCCCACGCTCTTAGGATATAAGTGCAGTACTTGTATTACAAGTGCGTACAGGCGGTGTGCTGCTTAACTCCTGGAAGGAGAACTGGAATAGCCGCGTCCTGTTGCGCCGTTGTCGAATGCATGAAGGCAATTACCTACAGTGAATACGGAAGCCCGGACATCCTCGAATTGACCGATGTGCCCCTGCCCAAGGTGGGGCCGGGCATGGTCCTGGTCAAAGTGAAGGCGGCCGCTGTCAATCCGGTGGACTGGAAGATCATGGCCGGCTACCTGGACGCGGTCATGGACCTGCAGTTTCCCGCGATTCCCGGATGGGATGTGGCGGGGGTTGTCGAGTCCGTGGGTATCGACGCCCGGCAGTTCCAGCCCGGCGACGAGGTCATTGCCTACGGCCGCAAGGACTATGTCCATGGCGGAAGTTTCGCCGAGTACATCGCCTTGCCGGAAAGACTGCTGGCCCGCAAGCCCGCCTCGCTTGGCTGGAACGAATCAGCGGGGCTTCCGTTGGCCGGGCTGACGGCGTACCAGGTCCTGAACCGCCTGGGCCTCACGTCCGGTGAGACTGTCCTTATCCACGGCGGCGCCGGCGGGGTGGGGTCGCTGGGAATCCAGCTCGCGGTGGCACGGGGTGCGAAGGTTATTGCTACGGCCTCTGAGAAGAACCATGAATTCCTCCGCTCCCTGGGCGCCCAGCCGGTTGCCTATGGGGGCGGGGGCCTTGCTGACCGCGTACGGGCGCTGCGTCCCGGCGGTGTGGAAGTGGTTGCCGATTTCGCCGGGGGCAATCTCGACGCGACCCTGGCGGTACTGGCCGAAGGTGGAAGGCACGCATCCATCGCCGACAGCGAGGTGGAGGAGCAGGGCGGCACCTGGATTTGGGTCAGTCCGGTCGGAGCCGATCTCCAGGAACTCGCCGAACTGGTGGACCAGCGGAACATTCGGGTGGAGGTTGCCAAGGTTCTCCCGTTGGCCCAGTCCGCGGAGGCTTTCCGCCTGAACATGGAGGGGCATACCCGGGGCAAAATTGTGGTGGCCGTGGACGCCTGATTCGGGCCTTCCGGTCTCCTACGTCCGCAGCGCGCCCAAGCCGGCGATCAGGGCATCAAGCCCCAGGCTGAAGGCGGTGTCGGCAGGCCGGCCACGCTCCTGGCCGGCCGCCGAACTGCGGACCGCGGCGGAGAAGTTGGGGGTGGACCCGGCCATGGAGCCGGAATCGAAGATGTCCTCAGGGGCGGTGACGTCGTACGCCGACCCAAAGATAAAGGACTCCAGTGCCACGATGGCGGGGATGATGCGTTCCTGGGGGAACCCGGCGTCGAGGAACCCCTTGCTGACGGTTTCGTACATGGCAAGGGTCTGCGGTGCGTCCGTCACGGGCAGGACGGCGATCACGGGGATCAGCGGAGTGTGCTCGGCGAAGACATCCCGGTAGCTCCATGCCCAGGCCCGGACGGCGTCCTCCCAGCTCCCGCTGCCGAAACCCGAGAGGTCCACCAGGGACATCAGGTGGTCCTCGACCAGGAGCAATACGTCCTGCTTCGAGGCAACGTGGTTGTAAAGGGCGGAAGGCGCCACCTCCAGCACCTTTGCCAGCGCGGCCATGGTCAACCCGTCGTAGCCCTTGCGGCTGATCAGTTCCAGTGCGGCTGCCGTAATTCCGGCCTTGTCCAGTACCGCCGCAGACGGTCGGCCTGCCCGCCTCCTCTGTGCTCCGCCGTTGCTGGCGGAGCGTCCCTGTGCGGCTGATACTGCCGGCATTGCTGCCCTTTCGTCGATGTCCCCTGCATTATTCCATCCGGCTCTTCCGCTCCCGGCAGGCACCGGCTATAGTTCTAATAAATGAATGGCATTCATTTAATGTCCCCGTCACTGAGGGACGCAGAGAGGACATCATGCTGAACCTGAACCGAGACGTCGTGGTCGTCGGAGCCGGGCCGTCCGGACTCACCGCCGCCCGTGAACTGCAGAAAGCCGGCCTCACCGTCGCCGTGCTGGAGGCCCGAGACCGCGTGGGCGGCCGCACGTGGACCGATACCGTGGACGGCGCCATGCTCGAAATCGGCGGCCAATGGGTTTCCCCGGACCAGACCGCCCTCCTGGACCTGCTCCAGGAGCTGAAGCTTGAAACCTACCCGCGCTACCGCGACGGCGAGTCCATCTACGTCGGCGCGGACGGCGCACCGGTGCGCTACACCGGCGACACCTTCCCGGTGGACCCGGATACCGCCGTCGAAATGGACCGCCTGGTGGCCCTGCTGGACGGCCTGGCTGCGGAAATCGGTCCGACTGAGCCATGGGCGCATCCCAAGGCGCGGGAACTGGACACCATTTCCTTCCACCACTGGCTGCGGCAGAACTCCGCGAACGAGGAAGCCTGCAGGAACATCGGGCTCTTCATTGCCGGTGGCATGCTCACCAAACCCGCCCATGCCTTCTCCGCCCTGCAGGCCGTCCTGATGGCGGCTTCCGCGGGTTCGTTCACCAACCTGACGGACGAGGATTTCATCCTGGACCGCCGCGTGGTGGGCGGGATGCAGCAGGTCTCGCTGCTGCAGGCGCAGGAGCTGGGCGACGACGTAATCCTCGACTCCCCGGTGCGCACCATCAACTGGGAACCTGATTCTGACGGCGGCTACCGCGTCTCCGTTATATCGGACCGCGCCACGGTCAATGCCCGGTTTGTCATCATGGCTGTACCGCCGAACCTCTACTCCCGGGTCTCCTTCAACCCGCCGCTGCCGCGCCGCCAGCACCAGATGCACCAGCACCAGTCCCTGGGCCTGGTCATCAAGGTGCACGCCGTCTACAGCACGCCCTTCTGGCGGGACAAGGGACTCTCCGGCACCTGCTTCGGCGCTGATGCCCTGGTCCAGGAGGTCTACGACAACACCAACCACGGCGACCCGCGCGGCACCCTGGTGGGCTTCGTGTCGGACGAGAAGGCGGACGCCGTCTTTGAGCTCAGCACCGAAGAACGCAAAAAGGCGATCCTGGAATCGATTGCCGGCTACCTCGGCGACGAGGCCCTGGCCCCGGAGGTGTACTACGAGTCCGATTGGGGCTCCGAGGAATGGACCCGCGGCGCCTACGCTTCCAGCTACGATTTGGGCGGACTGCACCGCTACGGCAAGGACCAGCACACGCCGGTGGGCCCCATCTACTGGTCGTCCTCCGACCTTGCCGCCGAGGGCTACCAGCACGTGGACGGCGCCATTCGGATGGGCCGCATCACCGCTGCCCGCATCGCCGAGGTCGCGAAGGTGCCGGTAACCGCCGGCTGGTAAATAAGCATGCTTACTAATAGGCTGGCGGCGGGGAGCGTCCCCGACTTTCGACGAACGAGGTGAGGCATGACTGACGCCCAGAGCATCAGCAAGGTTACTGACATCATCAACGATTCCAAGATCGGGATGGTCACCACCATCAACGAAGAAGGCGCCCTCGTCAGCCGGCCGCTGGCCGTCCAGGAAGTTAAGGACGACGGCGACATGTGGTTCTTCACGGGCCTTGGCACGTCCCAGGTTGCGCATGTCCGGGCTGATCCGCGTGTCAACGTCGCCTTTGGCAAGAACACCGAGTGGGTGTCCGTGGCCGGAACCGCCGAGGTGGTCACGGACCGGGCCAAGATCCATGAACTGTGGAACCAGGCGGTTGAAGCCTGGTTCCCCGACGGCCCGGAGACCCCCGAGGTGTGCCTGCTGCGCATCGATTCGGACTCTGCCGAGTACTGGACCAGCCCGGGCGGCACGGCCGCCACGGTACTGCAGTGGGTGAAGGCAAAGGTCACCAACAGCCGGATGAGTGTTGGCGAAAGCGGCACCGTGGAGTTGTAGGGCCGGATATCGAACGGGGCGGGGCGGCTAAGGCTGCTCCGCCCCTTTCAGCGCCGCGAGTACTGCCGGCAGCAGCACATTGTTGCGCCCCCACACCGGATCAAGGATTTCCACATACCAGGAGTCCGCGAGCAGGAGGGCCAGGGCATCGTTGGTCTCATCCGCCCAGTCCCGAATCTGATCCTCCTCCACCGGGTTTTCACTGGAGCCGAGCACCGTGGTGATCTCCGGTCCGGCGAGCGTCACGGGAATGGCAGCGCTGCTTGCTTCGCCGGGTGCATGGGCCACGGTCACCAGTTCTGTGCGGGTGGACAGCGCCAGTAAGCTGCCTGCCGTGCCCGCGCTGCAGAAGCCGGTCACGTACTGCCGCTGTGCAGCATTGCCCGCCCGGATTCCCGGCTGGGACTCCTTGGTGAACAGTCCATTCCGGTTCAGTTCCGCCAGGGCCGCGGCGATCGGCTTGGTCTCCTCGTCGGAGCCGGCGGCAAAATGGCCCGGCTGGTACGAACTCCCGCCCTCCAGCCAGCGGGCCGTCAGTTCGCCGGCGGCCTCCAGGGTGGTGGCCTGGCGCCAGACTCCGCGGTCCTCCAACAGCCGGCCGTACTGATCGTGGACAGGCACTTCTTCAGGCTTCATCCTCGGATGCTATCGCCGGGCCTCCGTGCCGAACCAACGCCCGCGACACAGCAGTTAACGTCAGCGCGCCGGTTCAGCGGGCACTCCGGCGGGAATCCCGGCTGCCCGTTCCGCTGCAGCCAGGGATGCTGCCAGGCTTCCGACGGCGTCCGGGTAACCCTTGTGCGTGGCAATCCGCAGCTGGTCGGCGGTCCGCATCGCCTTAATGAGGGCGGACGTTTCCGGCAGCCGGACGTCGGTCAGTGCCGGGTAGTCGATGCTGCACGCCGGGTCCAGTTCGTAGCCCCGCCACCGGCGCAGAAGTTCGTCGTGCCGGACCCCGGCAGCTTCGTGGGCAGAAAGCCGCTGCCGCTCTTCGCTGCGGGCGGCGCGCCAGGCCAGGAACCGTGGGCTGCCGCGGTAGGCGGCGACACCCGACGCAGCAGCCGCCCCGGCCAGGACCAGTCCCGCCCACGGCGATACCAGGGCGGGGATCAACAATGCGGGAAGGGCCACGCAGGAACCAAGGAAGAGATCCCAGAACAGCTGGTCCCCACCGTCCGGTGCGCTGCTTGTGGGCGCGCTGCCTGTGGCAGCCAGGGCCCGGCGTCGTACAACAAAGACGGTGGCGGCCACGCTGGCCACCAGCACGGGGGCGCACAGCAGGACCGCCCACGCACCTTGGAGCAGTCCGTGCATCAAGGACTCCACCACGACTGACATCCTGCGCCTCCAGCATCCAATGGAAGGACCAGATCCGGCCGGCGAGCCTGGGCTGGTCCTTCCATTGGACCGTCTTCCGGGCAGAGCGTCAATGGCGGCCAAAAGGGGGAAGCGGGGTATGCCACGGACCTGCGGTTGGGCGGTAGCGTGAAGGCATGCGACTCAAGATGTGCAGCATCCACGTCCAGGACCCCGCCGCGGCCCACGCCTTCTACACGGGCACGCTGGGCTTTGACACGCTCATGGCCATGCCGGAGTACAACCTCTACATCGTCAAGGACCCGGGAGCGGACGACAGCAGCTCAGCAGGCCTTCTCCTTGAACCCAGTGACAATCCGATCGGGGCGGACTACATGAACGCCGTTCGCGAGGCGGGGCTTCCCGCGATCGTCTTCGGGGTTCCCGATGTGCAGGCGGAGTACGAGCGGCTCATGGCCGCCGGAGTCAGTTTCAAGACTCCGCCCACCACGGACCCGTTCGGGACCAGTGCGGTGTTTGACGACGGCTGCGGCAACTACATCCAGATCCACCAGGACTGACGGCTATTTAGCCTGTGCCCGGTCCTTCTTGGCCTGCTTCTTCGCGGCCTCGTCCTTGACCCGCTGTGCCTCGGCGCGGACGGACGCGTGCGTGGCGCGTTCGGTGACCAGCCACTGCGGCGGAGCCTGCAGCAGCGCGGTGATTTCCGCCGTCGTGAGCGCTTCCTCCACGCCGCCGCGGGCCAGGCCGCTGATGGACACGTTCAGCTTCTGAGCCACCACGGGGCGGGGGTGCGGGCCGTTGCGGCGGAGCTCCGCCAGCCATTCCGGTGGGTTGGCCTGAAGTTCGGCGAACTCCTCGCGGCTGATGGTTGAATCCTGGAACTCCTGCGGCGTGGCCGGGAGATAGATGCCAAGTTTCTTGGCAACGGTGGCCGGCTTCATGGACTGGGAGTTTGCAGAGGTCATGCTTCAAGGGTATCCGGGCGGCGGGTACTGTGAAGACGTGCCCGCCGACAATGCCCCCACGCCTGACGCCCCCGCCACCCCTGACGAGGCGGCCCCACGGGTGCTTCGCATAGCGTATGTAGCCGGGGTCACCCCGGGCAAATGGATCCGCCGCTGGGAAGAGCGGATGCCCCATATTCCCCTTGAAGCATTTATGGTCGACGACGGCGCGCAGCTTGGGACGCTCCGGGAGGGGCAGGCGGACATGGCGTTCGTCCGCCTGCCCATCGAGCGGGACGGCCTCAGCGCCATACCCCTCTATGAGGAGCAGCCCGTAGTCGCGGCACCGAAGGGCCACGAGATTTCCGTATTCGAGGAAGTGGCCCTCGCCGACCTGGAGCAGGAAGCGTTCCTCGACGTTGCCGCCCTGGGCGGGCCCGAGGCGGCGCTCCAGGTGGTTGCCGCCGGCGCCGGCCTGGTGATCCTGCCCATGTCGGTGGTCCGCCACTTCAACGTCAAAGACACGGTGGCGCGCAGGCTCAGCGGGGCGGACGGAACCGAAATCGCGCTGGCATGGCCCACCGAGGCAACGGATGAAGTGCTGGAGGAATTCATCGGCATCGTACGTGGCCGCACCGCCCAGAGCTCGCGCCAGCCGTCAGCGCAGCCTGAAAAGGTGAAGAAGGAACCCAAGCCTGACCGCCGGGGCACCGGTGCAAAGAAGGCGCCCAAGGTGGCCCAGCGCTATGCGCCCAACCCTGACAAGGGCCGCGGCCGCGGCTCACGCAAGAAGGGTAAACGCTAGCCGGGGCTGGCTGGCGGCCACTTTAGGCCTGACAGCAGCAAAGCCGGTCCGCAGGGTGCGGATCCGGCTTTGCCATGGTGCGTGGTTACCCACGCGGTTTAGGTGTTTTGGACGTTGTCTTTGGCGTCGGTGGCGCGGTCCTTGACGTCGGCTGCGGCCGTTTGGCCTTCGGCTTTGACGTTTTGGGCGGCGTCGGTGGCGGTGGCCTTGACGTTTTCCATGGCTTCCTGGGCTGGTTCCTTCAGGTCCTGGGCCATGTTCTTGGCGGCGTCGGTGACCTGGGTGGCCAGGGGCTGGGCTGCGGTTTTGAGTTGGTCCGCGGCTTCGCGTTCCTTCTGGCTTGCCGGGATCAGCGAGGAGACCAGCATGCCGGCGCCGAACGCGATCAGCCCGGCGGCCAGGGGGTTGCCGGCGGTTTTGGCTTTGACTTGGTCCGGGGCTGCGGAGACGGCCTGGCCGGCGTCGCTGAGTTTGGCCGAGACGGTGTCCTGTGCCTGGTGCAGGCTGTCGCCGGCGGAGTGCATGGCGTTGGTGGTGTGCCCGGCGCCGGTGGAGGTGGTGTCGTGGACCTTGGTGGTGGCGGTGTCTGCTGCTCCCATGATTTTCTCCTTCACCCCGGTCACGGCGTCTTTTACTTTGTCGGTCTGGCGGTGGACGATGTTGGACGGGGTGACTTTGTCCGCTACGGCGTCCACGTTGGTGCCCAGCCGTGCCCGGGTGGCTTCTATGTCTGCGCGGATGACGTCAGGGTTTTCGCTCATCGGTTTACCTCACCTGGTTTTAGGGTTGGGGGAATTTCTGAGAGGGTTTCCCCGGTTTGGGGCATGCCCTTGATCTGCTTGAGTTCCTTGCGGCCGATGGAGGCCAGGACCGCGGCGATGATGGCCCAGACCACCGCGACGATCAGCGCGGACCAGCCCAGGGGCATGATGGCGCCGAGGGCCCACATCAGGGCCAGGGACAGGAAGAGCAGGACGAAGTGGCCGCCCACGCCGGCGCCGGCGAGCATGCCGGCGCCTTTCCCTGCCCGGGAGGTGGATTGCTTGAGTTCGGCCTTGGCCAGTTCCACTTCCTGACGCATCAGGGTGGACAGGTCCCGGGTCACATCCCCCAGCAATTCACCCAGGGATGCGTTGTCGGCTTTCATATGCGCCTCACTCGGCGGCATCTCCGGAATCTGGCTACTCATCACAGACCACCCGTGCCGCGGCGGCCGGTGCCGGAGGTGCCTTCGCTGCCGAACGGCTCGTCGTCGTTGTAGACGCCGTTTTCGGCCCGGTAGGGGTCGTCATCAAACCGAAGCGGTGTCTCCTCGGCGGTACCTGAGGGCAGGGTGCTGGTGGAAACCGGGGCACCGCTGCCTACAGTCGGCTCAGCAAAGAGATCATCGGTTCCGGCGGCGTACACCGTCTCCTGGTGCAGTGGCGCTACCGGCGGTGACTGCACGGCGCGGTGCTGGCCCAAACCCTGCTGGCCTGAAGCCTTGACCTGCCCCTGTGATTCGGGGGCGCCTGCGGTGAGGCCGCGGGTGAGGCGTCCGGCCAGGACGCCGGCGCCGGCGGCGAGGAGCAGGAACGTTCCGGGCCGGTTGCGGGCGAACCGCTGGACCTCATTGAGGAGGTCACCCGGCTCCCGGTTCTCCAGCCAGGACGCCATGGAGGAGGTCCTATCGGCTGCCTGCCGGATGAGGTCGCTGGCCATGCCCTGCTGGTCAGGTGCGCTGGCCATGCTGTGCAGCTGGCCGGAAATGTTCCGGATGCCCTCGGCGGCCTTCTGCTGCTGCGTGCCGGCCTGGCTGGTCAGGCCCGACTTCGCCTGGTGGAGCAGGTCCTGGGCGTTGGCCTTGGCCTCGTGGGCCACGTTCGCGGCCTCGCCCTTGGCCGTCTGGGCAACTCCCTGGGCGGCAGATGCAGCTTCACCGGCAACGTTGGAAGCCTCCTCCTTCGCCGCCTGCGTCTTGGAGGTGTCGGTTGAGGACCCCGTGTAGGAGGCCTGGCCGGGCGCTGCCTCGGTTGCGCCGTAAGGATCGACGACGGCCGGGTCGGCAGTGGTGCGCGGAGTCTGGGGCCATTGGTTCTCTGTCATCATCACTCTCTTTCAGAAAGGGTTAGCTGGCGAACAAGAACCAGCAGTGCTGGCAACTTAGTAAGCAAGGTTACTAATTAGATACTAAGCACACTTCCCATTTGGATTGCAAGGGGTGGCCCCCTGCCGTTTGAAGTCAGGAGCGCCCGATGTGGGGCCGGCAGGGCGGATGGATAGTAAGCCTACTTGCGAATAGGTTGCTAAGCATGCTTATTGTAGGAGTGTAGCGACGCAGGGTGACCAGCACTTCGCCACCTACAGGAAGGCCGCGGCCGATGACCAGCAATCTCGATCCGGACGCCCGGAGCAGCTACCGCCTTATCACTTTGGCGGCGCGGCTGATCCAGCGGCGCCAGGACGATGCACTGGCCCCCCTTGGCCTCACCCGTGCCGCTGTTATTGCACTGGAAGGCCTGATGGGGGGCCCACTGAACCAGGAACAGCTCGCCGACGCGATCAGGGTCCAAAGCCAGACGCTGGGCCGGGTCCTCACGAGGCTTGAAGCCACCGGACTCATCACCAGGATGCGCCACGCTTCGGACCGAAGGCAGCTGAAGGTGGAGCTCACCGATGCCGGCGTTGCCGCCGTTGAAGCCGCACGGAAGGCAGAGGTCAACGCTTATCCGGATGACCCGGAGATTGCCTGGAATGTACTCCGGGAGGAGCTGACGAAGTTTGTCCGCGCAGTACCACCGGTCCGCGATACAGGCGTTGTCCCGTTTGCGCCGCCCGAACACCGGGCCGGGCACGGGCACGCGCACCGGCCGCAGGCCGGGCGGTCAGGCGGCGCGCGGAGCTGGGACCAGCCCCGCCAGAACTGAACTCCTTGCCGGACCGCGGTCCGGCCGGAATCATCAGCAGGAAAAAGCAGTGGCCGGACCTTTCGGACCGGCCACTGCTTCTACTCAACTCTTGTCTTCCTGCTCTTCCTCCAGCAGCCCCCGCTGCGCCAGGTCGGCGGCATCGGCTGCCTCCGGGGGCAAGGGATCCGTTGCCGGGGGAACGTCGTCCGGCGCATAATCAGCCAAGCCCGCCGCAACCCGCTCCTGTTCGACGGCCCGCTGGTAATCGTCGTCGTCCACGTCCGCCGGCATCTTGCCGTGGCCGGTGCGGGTGGGGTTTGGAAGCGCATCCTCCTCCGGGACTATCACGGTGTCGAGGACATCATCACGGTTTTCATCTGCAGTGCTCATGGTCACCTTCCACTCGTTGGGTTCCTCCAGGAACGGGGCCGTATGGCCTATTACGACGACGGGACGTCCGGTCCCGAGGACCAGCGCAGTAGAGCCGCCACGTCGACGCCCTCCGGCAGGACCGGCCCGGGAACCAGGAGAACACGGGCGTCAGTGAGGGCTGCTGCCCGCAACAGGGCGGCAGGGGCCGGAACTTCACCAAGGATTCCTGCCGCCAGGGCTTCCTCCTTGGCGGTGGCAATCCACGGTTCGGCATCCAGTGCCAGCATGGTCCGCTGGGACAAGGCGGCGTCATCGAGGATCAGGACATCCACCTGTGCCTGCTGGAGTGCGTGGACCACGGCTCCAACACCATGGGCCGCCTCCGGATTCGCCTGGCCCTCCTGAACCGCCAGCCTGTCCATCACCGACTGCTGCTCCTCAGCCCAGACCTCGGCCACCCGCTGGTTGACCTGGTCCTCCAAATTGCTGCTGTCCGCCCCGGCGGTGTGGGTGTGGGAATCGACGATGGACACCAGTGCCTGGGCAGCTTTGGAAAGTTGCTCCTGCACCAGCCCGCGGGCATGGATGTCGCCGGCGAGAACAATCAGCCGCGCACGGCTGTTGTCCGCCAGCCGGTCGATTTCGCCTGCCACTTCATCTGCGTTCCGGCGCCAGACGTCCTCCGTATGGTGCTGGAAACGCAGGTGGGACCAGCCACCGCCCTGGAACTTCTTTATGTGCTCGGACTCACCCTCCACTTCCTGAACGCTCGTGGGGGCACCGGCCCCGGCGCGGTACAGCCGGATTTCCCCATGCTCGCGGCTGACTTCAGCCACGATGTAGGCAAACTCCTCGGGCTGGTGCTTCAGCAGCGGGAGCAGGTCCGGGACGGGTTCTACAGCCAGCCGCTCCGGCAGGACGAGTTCACCCGGGAGAACCTCATTGAGTTCAGCTTTCCCGCCATGGACCAGGACAAACCTGGACACGGGGGAGGGCACTCCGGTTGCAGGTTTCAGGGCCTGTTCCATGGCGTCGACGTCAGCCGGCGCTGCACCCTGCGCTTCAAGCTGGACCCGGGTGTTTCCGGGGCGGACATCGCCGGCTTCCAGGCTGTCCACCGTTCCGGTTCCGGCGTCCACGTAGGCGGTGCACCAGGGGCCGGGGAGGCGGTACAGGTCTGCGTATTTTTGCAGGCTGGTGGTCACTGTTCCCCCTCCTCGTCGTCGAGAGGGTCTGGTGCTGCCACAGGATTCAAGGCTTCCTGCACCTCGGCGGGATCCGTGTCATCGGGGAAGGGCTCTGTTTCGCGCCATTCCTCCGCATGGGGCGGTTGGTTTCCGTGCACCACCCCCTGCGTTTCATGCTTCATCTGGTCATCCAGATTCTGGCCATGGGTGGTGTTGCCGCGTTCTGCCATGACGATCTCCTTCGCGCGTGAATTAGTATCACAGGCTTACTAGTTCGTCACTTCACCGTAGCACCAAGACGGTGCCGGCTAAAGGGGTAAAACGAGGCTTCGCCGTCAGGCCTGGCAGGCATCCTTGAGGGCCCGGACGGACTCTGTTGGCACTTGGTCGCCGGACTCCGCGATCTGGCCCAACGGCGTCGTAATTTCCGCCGGAACCCCTGCTGTCCGTGCTGCCGAAACGAGGCCTCCCAGCGCCTGGCGGTCCTCCACGCTGACCAGGCCGTCCTGTACCACCGCGCAGATTTGCCGGTTGACCTCCTGGGCGGCGGCCGAGGCAACCTTGGAGGCGGCGTCACTGGCCGCGTTGCCGGCGGCCTCCTCCACGGCACCGCATCCGGTCAGCAGCAACAGGACGGTGGACAGGGAAGCGGCGGTAACGACGGCGGCGCGGAAAGTCATGCCTCCAGCGTACTGGCGGTGGCTAGCGGCGGGCTGGGACGCCCAGGATGCCGTCCAGGAGTGCGTTCCGGAATTTACCGTCCGGATCATGGCTGGCGGCAAAGGAACGGAAGTCTGCGAATCGCGGGTACAGCGTCTCCCAGTCGTGTCCTTCCGGGGTGAACAGCTTGCCCCAATGCGGGCGGGCCCCGAAAGGCCGGAGGGCCTCTTCCAGGACCGGGAGGAAGGCTTCCACTTCCGGCTGCAGCGGTTTCCAGGTGAAATGCAGGGCCACGCTCTGCTGCCGGTAGAACGGGCTGAGCCAGAACTCATCTGCGGCGCCGGTGCGGATTTCCGAGACGAAGAGCAGGGGTGCAAGTTGGTCGGCCAGCCCACGGACTGCCTGGAGGGCGGCGGGGGCGTGCTCCAGGGGCAGGATGAACTCGCTTTGCAGTTCGTCCCCGTTGCTGGGGGTGAACTCGTGCCGGAAGTGCGGCAGCCGGTCCAGCCACAGCCCCGGTTCATCCAGCTGTGCCGTGCAGTTCTCGGCCGACATGTCCGGCAGCGGGTGCCGCGGGTTGAGGGCGGCGGTGGCGCCGAACAGGTTGGCGAGCGGCTGCTCTTCATCAAGTGCCTTGAGCCAGACCTGGTTGATCCTGTCGCCGGCGTAGTCCGTAAACAGGCTCACGCTGTAGGCGCTCGACACGATGGTGCTGAAATCCGCCAGGGCGTTGTCCCACGGAAGATCCTCCAGGACGCGCTGGCGCATCCTGAAGCTGGGACGCACGGCCAGCTCCAGTCCGGTGACAATGCCCAGGGCGCCGATGCCCACCACGCTGGCAAGGAACTCGTCCCCGTCCGCCCGGGTGAGCGTGACCTGCTCGCCGGAGGCCTGGACCAGGTCGATGGACTCCACGGCGCCGGCAAGCGAAGGGTTGTCCACCCCGGAGCCGTGCGTACCGGTCTGCACCGCACCGGCCACCGAGATGTGCGGCAGCGAGGCCAGGTTGTGGATGGCAACCCCGGACTCCTCCAACCTCCGGCACAACGCCCCGTAGCTCACCCCGCCACTGACGCGCACGGTGCCCTTGTCTGCGTCCAGTTCCACCTGCTGCGGCAGGGCATCGAGGAGGACGTGCACGCCGTCGGTATCACCTACCCTGTTGAAGGAGTGCCGGGAACCCAGGGCCTTGACCCGGGGCGCGGCCGCCACGATGTCCGCCAGTTCCGCTACGGATTCCGGCCGCCGGACGTCCGCGGAGGAGTATTCGAGGTTTCCTGCCCAGTTCTTCATTGATGGCTTTCGCTTGGGGTCGGTTTCCTCCAACTGTCAGCGCTAACAATCTCCGCTGTCAAGAAGCTTCCACGGTGCGGGCGGGGATGCACTGCCCGCACCCAGCCAGTGGCCGGGCCGCTCAAGACCGGCGGGCAGACGGGTGGAAGCGCTGCCGCGGGCGGCGGTAATTTGTGCCTGGGTGAGGAAGAGCGTGTCGGTGAGGTCGGCGTCGTCGAACCTCGCATCCCGCAGGTCGGCCCCCAGCAGGTCCGTCCCGGCAAGGTCCGCGCCCCGGAAATCCGCGGCGATCAGGCATGCGCCGCGAAGGTTGGCGCCGCAGAGCGCCACGCCGCGCAGGTCTGCTCCCGCCAGATCCGCACCAGGCTGCAGGCAGCCCAGGCGCGGGCCGTCGTCGAAGTAGCCCGCGCGGACCTCCTCGCTGACCCCGCGCAGTGCGTCGCCTACCTGAACGTGCAGGGATCCGATGTCGGCTGCGAGGACGTCATCGAGGGGACCTTCTGCAACTTCGCGGACCATGGCCTGCAGGTGGCGCACATCCCCGGCAGTATCCGGGCCGTAGGCCTTCGCCTCCGCCTGGCCAAGGAGCCACCACATTTCGTGCAGCTGGCGCAGGACTTTGAAGGCCGCGAACATGTCCGGCGCCAATGCGGGGTCCTCCCGCCAGCTGGTGCCCCCGAACAGCCGCTGGCTGACGGCCTGGCCGGCGCCGAAGCAGTCAAAGACCGTGCAGCCAACAAAACCGCGGGGCCGGAGCCGGTCATGGATGGTGCAGGAAAAGTCCGCTGCCAGGTTGGGGCATGGCGTGGCCGGCGGTTTGTCGATGGCGAAGTCCGCGGACCGGGTGAACCCGAAGGCCGTGCAGCACAATGCAAAACACTGTGAACAGTCAGGCCGAAGGGCGGCCTGGCCGGGGGAGTTGGCAACGGAAGGAGGGGTGGTGGGTTTCAAGATGGCTCCCGAGGGTGGTTCCGGTAGGGGTGCGGGACGGAGGGGAACCCATTGCTGGGTTCCCCTCCGGGACACGCGGAATCACCGTTCCTGCTTGGAATGACGGGAACTGCGGACTGCTGGACATCAAAGGCAAAGAATGAGGATCACTGCGTCCAGAGTATCCGCTGCTGCGGCGATCGGTCAGTCGTTTTTGGTATCTCCTGCGGGCGTGGTGCGCGGCGGCGCAACGCGACGGCTTCCGGTGGCCTCAAAGGCCGCCGCCAACCGGAGCAGTTGGGTGTCGCTGTAGGCCCTGCCGGCAATGGTGAGGCCCACGGGCATCCCGAGGTCGGAAGAGATGCCCATGGGAACCGTGACCGTGGGGATGCCGAGGTGGCGCGGAACCAGATTTCCGTTGGCAACCCAAACGCCGTTGCGCCAGGCGATGTCTGCAGAGCCTTCATTGACATCCGCGTCCGCTGGCGCCACGTCGGCGGCTGCCGGGAACACCACTGCATCCAGGCCCAGCCGGTCCATCCACTCCTCCAGGTCCACCCTGCGGGTCTCCTCGAGTCCCACCAGGCCTTGGGGCAGGTGCGGAATATCGGCCAGGACGGGAACCCCGTTGTCTCGGATCCAGGCAGGGTAGTCCGCGATGTCGTCGTCGAACCCGTCATACCGGTCCGGCAGCGCGCCCTCAGGGGTTGGGAAGATGGCGGAACCGTCGACGTCGGCAAGCCGGTTCAGGCCCGGGTCGCCGTTGGCCTCGAGGAAGTCATTCCACGCCCAGGCGGACAGGTCCACGATCTCCCGCCGCAGGTATTCGGGTGGCACCAGTCCTCGCGTGGCAATGGTGGGCGCACCGGGCCGGTCGCCCTCATAGTTGGACACCACAGGGAAATCCACTTCCACAACGTCCGCGCCTGCGGCTTCCAGGTCAAGGCGCGCCGCTTTCCACAGCTCCAGGATGGACGGGCGTGTTTCGATCCGCTGGCCTGTGGGGCCGCCGATGCCGGGCGCCTCCGACGTCCCGGCCTCCGGATCCGCGTTGATGTACATGCGGGGGATACCGAAGCATTTACCTGCCAGCACGCCCACGGCCTCGGAAGCGTCCCGCACCGCGAGGTCAAGGTACGACGACGGGCGGACAGCTGATGCCTTGGGTACGGGAATCCAGGGCTGGACGCGCCAGAAATCCCCACGGGTCTCGGCATCGTCCGCCACCACCACGTCCAGGACTTCCAACAGGTCCGCCATGGTGCGCGTGTGCGGAACCACCACGTCCATGGTGGGGACAAGGGGCCAGTTGCCGCGGACGGAAATGACGCCGCGTGATGGGGTGTACGCGCAGAGCGCATTGTTCGACGCCGGCGCCCGCCCTGAGGACCAGGTTTCCTCTGCGAGTCCGAAAGCGGCGAAACTGGCGGCCGTGGCGGTACCGGAGCCATTGGATGACCCGGAGGCGAAGGCCGCAGTTAGGTAATCCTCGTTGTAGGGGCTTTCCGCCCGCCCATATACTCCACGCTGCATACCTCCGTTGGCCATGGGCGGCATGTTGGTGAGTCCGATCAGGACCGCCCCGCCGGCCCGCAGCCGTTCGATGGTGAAGGCGTCCTGTTGGGCCACCAGGTCCTTGAAGGCCGGTGAGCCGGCGGCGACGGTGAGACCCTGCACCTGGTAGCTGTCTTTCGCGGTGTAGGGGATGCCGTCGAGGGGGCTGAGCGTGAAGCCGGCAGCGCGGCGCCGGTCTGACGCCTGTGCCTCGGCGATGACTTCCGGGTTCATCACCACCAGCGCGTTCAGGCGTATGCCCGAAGAGTCATACTTCTCGATGCGCGCAAGGTATAGCCGGGCCAGTTCTTCGCTGGTCACCTGGCCGGAGTCAAGGGCGGCACGCAACTGCGCAATGCCGGCCTCCACAACCTCGAATGTTTGCCTGCATGGCAGCGGAGCCTGCTTTTCGGTCAGCTTCACAGTGAGCCCCCGTCCATGGCGGCCGGCTGCTGCTGGGTAATGCAGTGGATGCCGCCGCCGAAGGCGAAGATGTCCCTGGCATCCACCAGCTCCACGGTCCTGCCGGCATAGGCGCGTTCCAGGATCCCGGCCGCAATGGCATCGTTGGGATCGCCGAAGCTGCAGAGCACCACCACGTCGTTGGCCACGTAGTGGTTGATGTAGGACCAGTCCACCCAGCCTTCCTCGTCGCGAAGGACTGTGGGTGCCGGAACGTCAATGATGCGCAGCGGGCGGCCCTGTGCGTCCAGTTGGCCGGCGAGGACGGTTTTCAGCTGCAGGTACACGGCGTGGTCGGGGTGGGCGGGATCGTCCTGGCGGTGCAGCAGGATGGTGCCTGGGCCGGCGAAGGCTGCCACGATGTCCACGTGGCCCCGGGTGCCGAACTCGTCGTAGTCCCGGGTCAATCCGCGGGGAAGCCAGATGGCTTTGGTGGTGCCCAGGGCGGCGTGCACTTCTGCTTCCACTGAATCTTTGGTAGCGCCCGGATTGCGGCCCGGATCCAGCTGGACTGTCTCAGTCAACAGGACGGTGCCTTCACCGTCCACATGGAAGCCGCCGCCTTCGTTAACCAGGGCGCTTGGCCGGACGGGGACTCCGGCGCCCGCCGCCACTGTCCGGGCCACAGCCTGGTCCTGGGTCCAGGCCGCCCACTCCTGCCCGCCCCAGCCATTAAAGATCCAGTCAACGGCAGCCAGTGAACCGTCCGGCTGATGCACGAACGTGGGGCCGCTGTCCCTCAGCCAGGCGTCATCGAGCGGAACGGCCATGACGTCGATGCCGCCGCCCAGCCATTCCCTTGCAGCTGTGGCGTCCCTTGGGTCAGCCACCACCGTAACGGGCTCGTACCGGGCGATGGTCTGGGCCACCCGTGTCCAGGCTGCACGTGCGCGGTCAAGGGTGGGGCTGCCTACGGGGCCGAAGGTGTCATTTGGTGGGGGGAACGCCATCCATGTGCACTGGTGGGCCTCCCACTCTGCGGGCATGTGGGCAGCGGTGCCGGTGGAAACGTGGTCAAGGGCGGCGTTGTCCCCGACGGTGGAAGAAATGAATACCATTCATTTATTATGGGTTCGGGGCTGGCACGGTGCAAGAGTATTTCGTTCAGCGCGTGCCCGTCCGGTCCACCGCCGCCAGGATGGCATGCGCCAGTTGGTCCGGTTTGGTGAACTGCGGCCAGTGCCCTGTTGGCAGGTCGACGAATTCCACCTCCCGCACCTTTGCCAGTTCCGCCACGAACGGATGGCCGGCCGCGATCCACTCCCGGAGCATGGCGGACGGGAATTCGCAGGCGATCACGGTGGCGGGCACGTTGTAGCGCCGCTCGTCATGCAGGTGCTGAATGCCGTACGCCACGCCCCGGGGCTCAGGAACGGCCCGGGCCCGGAAGTCCTGCCGCAGCCCGTCGCTGAGATCCACCAGGTCGGCGTCGTCAAAACTCTCCCAAGGAGGCAGCGGCACATCGTCCCCCTCCGCCGGCAGCTCATCGTTGATGACGCCGCCTTCCCCCAGCGGTCCGCTGTCCACGTAGATGGCTCGTTCCACCTTGCCCGGCCGCGCATCCACCACCCCGTGAATGATGGCACCGCCGCCGGAGTGGCCCACCAGGACGGCCTTGGCCGGCAAGCCATCCAGGACCCGCACCACGGCGTCGACATGGTCCTGCAGGCTGATACCCACGCGACTGGCCTCCGCCGATTCCTTGCCGGGAAGGGTAAGGGGGCGGGGGCGGTGCCCGGCTGCTTCCAGGGCAGGTGTCACCTCATCCCACGATGAGGCGTCCAACCAGAAACCGGGTACCAGGATGATGTCCATGACCGAACCCTACTCCCCGCCCCCGACACGGAAGCGTCTTGTCCTATCGCTTCCGCTTCCGGTCCTTCGCTCCCGTCCGGCTGCCGTGTTCGGAGGCCTCGCGCTCTGCCCAGCGTTGTGATTTGCCCGCCGCAACCACTTTCTGCTGCCATTCCCGGTGGTAGGCGCGCTGGGCGGCGACGTCGGATCGGCGTGCCAGTGCCGCAAGTTCCCGCTGCATCTTCAGATAGGAGTTCCAGCGGCGTTCGGCCAAGGCGCCGCTGTCGATCGCTTCGCGGACCGCGCAGCCGGGCTCATTACCGTGCGCGCAGTCAGCGAACCGGCAACCGGCGGCCAGTTCCTCGACGTCGCCGAACATCCCGTCCAACCCTTCGCCGGCGTCGAACAGCCCAAACCCGCGCACGCCGGGCGTGTCCATCAGCACCGTCCCGTTGGACAGCGGCACCAGCTCCCTGGCAGTGGTGGTGTGCTTGCCCTTGAAATCTCCGGACCGCACCTCCCCGGTTTCCTGGACCTGGCGCCCCGCCAACGCATTGATCAACGTGGATTTGCCGGCGCCGGAAGGCCCCAGGAGCACTATGGTCCCGCCGGGCGGAATCTGCCCCATCAGTTCGTCGATCCCGTCCCCGCTTTCGGCCGACGTGGTGACCACCTCCACACCTGCCGCCTGCAGAATGACTTTCCCGACGACGTCGTCCGCCACCTCCGCCAGGTCTGCCTTGGTGATGATCACCAGGGGAGTGGCGCCGGAATCCCATGCGGCCACGAGGGTCCGTTCCAGCCGGTTGTGCGTGAGGGGCCGGTCCACGGGCACCACCACGCCCACCGTGTCCATGTTGGCGGCCAGGACCTGGGCGGCGGAGGAGTCCTCGAAGGCCCGTTTGCGGCTAAGTTCCGAGCGGCGCGGGAGGACGGCCAGGATTTGCCGGTCGCCCGCCCGGTTGGGGCCGATCCAGACCCAGTCGCCGGTGACGGCCTGCCCGCCGGACAGGGGGTACGGCAGGTGCAGGAGCCCGTCGTCGACGGCAACGAGCAGCAGGTTGCGATCCACGCGCACCACCCGTCCGGGTGCAGTTGCCCCCGGGCAGGGGTGCTGATGGAAATAGTGTGCGACGGCGGGCGTGTAGCCGTAAGCGGACAGGCCTCCGCCTTGCATGGAAGCGCTGTTTGCGGTGCTGACTGCGTTTACGTCTGGGTTGTTGGTGGCGTCAGGGGGGTTGCCTGAAGAAGTATGCACTGTGGTTTCCTTGGATATCCCCGGTGCACTGGCAGGTGGACGCGCAGCGTCAGGAAACGCGAGTGCAGCCGGGATGGATGGTTGATGTGGTGGATGCGGGGCGCTCAGGGCGCGCGGCAACAGCAGTCATCAAAACCACCCCCATTCCCTCGTGCGGCTTCCCGTCATCCTGCCGGTAAGCGGCAAGGCGGGACCGCGTCCCACTCTAGTGGCCGCCGGCGCCGCGGGCTAGAGGTGGAAGTTTTCCGTTATCACCGGGCGGCGGTTCGCGCGGCAACGCCGGCGGGGGCAGGTCCGCCTATTCGTCGAAATGCGTGAGCAACGATGCGTTGGGTGACACGGACTCCACCACTCCGGCCGCAACGTCCCGGAGCTTGGCATTGCGTGAGCTTGAGGCTTTCCTCAGCACGGCCAGGGCAGCCTCCTGGCTGCACCGGTTCTGTGCCATGATGACGCCGACGGCTACATCGATTGCCGTGCGGCCCTTCATTGCTGCTTCCAGGTTGTCCCGCGCCTCCTGCAGCCGGGCCAGCCGCAGCCCCAGCCGGAGGGTCTTGGACGACTGCTCCGCGAACAGTTCAGCCCTGGCGATATCACTGCCCGCAAAACCATGGATCCGCGAGGCGTAAATGTTCAGCGCCGCGGTGGAAGCGCCCTCAAGCTGCAAAGGCACAGCGAGGATTGAACCCACGGCATGGTCGGCTACAGCGCGGATGTACTGGGGCCAGCGATGTTCACGGGACACATCCGGGACGTGGACGCTGGTCCCGGTCCGCATTGCCGACAGGCCCGGACCGTCGCCGAAGGCGTACTGCAGTTCGTCCATCGTCCGGGCCCTGGCCGTGCTGCAGGCCACTGTGACAGGTTTCTTGTGGCGGACCACGCTGAGGTTGCAGAAGATTTCGGCGCCCCTGGGGGACAGGAGGGAAGCGGAAAAGATTGCCAACTCCTGGAAGAACTCTTCGGCATCAGAGGTTTCCAGCACCATATCCTGCAGCCGCGAGGCGACGCTGTCCTGCAATTCCAGGGGGATGGAGAAAGCGTCCACGGCACGTCCTTAGGCGGTTCTTCAGCAACTTCCAGGTTGCGTGTGAAGACGCCCACTTCCAAACGTTCAGTTCCACCCTACCTTGCCCACCAACTTCTACCGCCGAAGCTCCAGCGCCCGCTTCTGCCGGGCGGTGATGGACGAGACATAGCCGCAGTTACTGCAGGTAATCCGGAATTTCCGCGACACCGTGAGCACTGGAATGAAGAACAGCGTGAACCTGGTGGCCTGCTCCTCCAGGAGATGGTGGACGAAGGCCCCGCAGTTACTGCAGGTTGCCGCCCTCCCGGGGAGTGCCTTGTGGACGGTCTTGAAACCGAAGAGAAGGAGCATGGCATGCCTTTCGTGGTGCCCGTGGTTAACTGCCAGCTTAGGTGGGTTTGAGGAGTGCCGGCGGGGGTACGAGGTCTTCTGCACCGTGTTGGTGGATGCAATACTTGCGTGAGCAACATCGGGGCTTTGGGGGGGCTACTGGCAGATGGTTCTGGATACGGCGACCCTGCGCATCGCTTTTGGCCTCATGGCCCTTGTCCTGGTGGTCCTCTTCTACTTTTCCGCCTACCGGTTGACGCGCTCGCCCTACAGCGCCTGGTGGTGTGGAGCCCTGCTGTTCTTCCTGTCCGGGTCAGGCTGCTTCCTCCTGGACGGCACACCCCACCAGGTGTGGGCCAACCCGGTGGGGAACACCCTGCTGGTACATGGTGGTGTTGCCGTGTGGGCCGGGGCGCGCTCCCTGCGGACCGTGCGGCCGCCCAAGTGGGCCTTCACCGGCATTCCGCTGGTTACCCTGGTGGCCTCCCTGCTGGATCATCCGGCCACCAACACCTGGTCCGGCGGCCCCGTGTTCCTCGCCGCCATGAGCCTGACCATCGGCCTGGCGTCACGTGAGCTCTGGCGCCTTGAGCCCGGTTATTCACGGGTCCGGATTCCCATGGCCGTTGCTGCCGGAGGGCTCAGCGTTTTCTATTTCTTACGCTGGCTGGCATTCCTGGTGGTGGGCCCCAATGCGCCACTCTTCGACGCCGTGTTTGGATCCGCCGTCACCACCCTGGTAACCATGGTGCTGCTGGTGGTGGTCTCCTTCAGCATGGCGGCGCTGAGCACTGAACAACAGACGCGCGCCCTGCGCGTGGTGGCCAGCCGGGACGACCTCACGGGGCTCCTGAACCGCAAGGCCTTCCTGGACCTGGCCGGGGAGCAACTGGCGGACCGTTCCATTACCGGCGGATCAGGAGCCCTGATCCTGGCCGACCTTGACCACTTCAAGACCGTCAACGACACCTACGGCCATGCCGCCGGAGACCTCGCATTGCAGGCGTTCGCTGACGCCTGCGCTGCCACCGTGCGCTCCACTGACCTGACCGGGAGGTATGGCGGGGAGGAGTTCGTCATCCTGGTGCCGGGGGCAAGTGCAGAACGGGCCGAGACGATTGCCGGGGAAATCAGCAGGCGCATGGCCGGGGCGGTTGCGCCGGAGGGAATGGACATGCCCACCGCGAGTTACGGCATTTCCACCTATGACGGCCGGACCTCGGATGTTGATGAGCTCATCGCATCAGCGGATGCCGCCCTGTACCGGGCCAAATCCCTGGGCCGGAACCGCGCCGCCCATAGCGATGGAGTGCACTAGCTCCACTGCGACGGGCGGCGCGGTTCCCGATGGCTACTTGGCCTGAAGGGCGTCCGCCTGCTCGGCCAGGACGGTCAGCGCCACGCTTTCCGGCCGCTCAACAGTGCTCTGAATGCTCACCGTCATGCCGCTGTGCGCGGCCTTCAGGACAGATTCCATGACCTCCAGGACATGGTAGGCAAGTGTCCCGCCCGCCCTGGGCTCCTTGCCCTCAGGGGTGGCGGCCAGGTCCGCGATGCCGAACCCGCGTCCGGAATCGACGTACCCTGCCGAAACGGGAAGGGTTTCCCAATCCTCGGCGCCCAGGGAGAACAGCTGGACGTCGCCGTCAAAGTGGTTGGGGTCCGGCACCACCAGGGATCCGCGCTCGCCGTGGATCTCGATGTTGGGAGACTTGGACTTCACGGCGTCGAAGCTCATGAAAAGGGTGGAGAGAGCGCCGGAGGCGTGGACCAGGATGCCCGTGACGTGGGAGTCGATGGTGACGGGCACCTTCTCACCTTGTCTTGGACCGGATCCGATGGTCCGCTCATTGCGGGTGTGGCTGGCCGCGCCCAGCACCGACACAACGGGACCCAGCAGCGTCACCAGGGCCGTGACGTAGTAGGGGCCCATGTCCAAAAGGGGACCGCCGCCCGGCTGGTAGTAAAAGTCCGGGTTTGGGTGCCAGCGCTCGTGGCCGGGGGTCACCATGGTGGCCGACGCCGAGATGGGGGCGCCGATCAGGCCATCATCGATGGCTTTGCGGGCGGTCTGGATGCCGGTGCCCAGTACAGTGTCCGGAGCACAGCCGACGACGACGCCTGCCTGGCGTGCCGCGTCCAGCACCTGGCGTGCCTCCGCAGTTGTGGCGGCCAGGGGCTTCTCACCATAGACGCTCTTTCCGGCGGCGATCGCCTTCAGCGCCACGTCCGCATGCGCTGCCGGGATGGTCAGATTCAGGACCAGGTCCACGTCATCTGCGGCGAGCAGTTCCTCCACAGACAGGGCGCGGACGCCGTCGTAATCGTCCGCCACTGCCTGGGCGCGGGCCGGATCGAGGTCCGCCACGGCTACCAGCTGGACCTGGTCCAGCCGACGGAAATTGGTGAGGTACTGCGCGATGATGGCTCCGCAGCCAATGATTCCGACTCTCAACGGCTTGCCCACAACAGGCCCCTTTCAATGATGGTGCGTACGTTCGGGTCCTGGAGGATTTCCACGCGGTGGCCTGGGGTAGCCACGAAGATGCGGCCCTTGCCCCATTGGCGGGTCCAGATGGCGGGGGATGTTACTTCCCGGTGCCAGGGGTCCCACTCACGGACTTTTTGGGTGGTGGTGGCAAGGACGTCGATGTAGTCGTCCGAGAGCACCCAGTACTGCTCGGTGACCAGGTCGAAGTCCTTGAGGCCTTTGGTGATGGGGTGTTCCGCGGCTGCAGGAAGCATGTTCACGGTGTAGGGGACGTAGTTGTCCGACTGCTCGCCGATGCGCTCGCCCGGGTGCTTGCCGGGGTGGCAGGCGAACTGGCCGCCGATCAGGTGGAGGTAGTCGGAGTTGTTCCGGTAGGAGTCGGCGATTCCGCCGTGCCAGCCGGCCAGGCCGGTGCCGTTTTCGACGGCGGCACGCAGCCCCGCGAACTCGTCCTTTTCGATGGTGGTCATGGTCATGCACTGCATGATCAGGTCCACGCCCGCCATGTATTCGGCGTCCGCGTAGACCTTGGGGGATTCCTCCACGCGGACGTCGTAGCCATTGTCCTTGAGGAAGGGGATGAAGAGCTCGGTGGCCTCGTAGGGCTGGTGTCCGTCCCAGCCGCCCCGGACCACAAGGGTTGTCTTATTCTCGGTCATGAAGTGGTTCCTTAATATGTGGAAAGTTGGCGTTGGTTTCAGCGGCTGGAAAAAGCGGCGTCGAAGGCAGCTGCCGGCGGGGCGATCCGGGCCAGGTCCTGGACCATGGCCAGCGCCTGTGGGGCGCCGATGAGGCGGTCCATCCCGGCGTCCTCCCACTCGATGCTCGTGGGGCCCTCGTAGCCGATGGCGTTCAGGGTCCGGAAGATCCTGTTCCACTGGACATCGCCATGTCCGGCAGTGACGAAATCCCAGCCGCGCCGCGGGTCCGCCCAGGCCAGATGCGAGCCGAGGCGGCCATTGCGGCCGTCGAGCTGGCGGACGGATTCCTTCACATGCACGTGGAAGATCCTGTCCGCGAAGTCCTGCAGGAACATCACCGGATCCAGGTCCTGCCAGATGAAGTGCGAGGGATCGAAGTTCAGGCCGAAATTCTCCCTATGGCCAATCGCCTCAAGGGTCCGTTTCGCCGTCCAGTAGTCGTAGGCGATTTCGGATGGGTGGACCTCCAGTGCGAACCGGACACCCTCCTCGTCGAAGACGTCCAGGATGGGGTTCCACCGGTCCGCGAAGTCCTGGTAGCCGGCGTCGATCATTGCCTGGGAAGCCGGCGGGAACATGGCGACGGCTTTCCAGATGGAGGAACCGGTGAACCCCGTCACGGTCTTGACGCCAAGCCGGGCGGCTGCCCGGGCGGTATCCTTCATGGCTTCCGCCGCCCTGCGGCGTACGCCTTCAGGTTCGCCGTTGCCCCAGACTTCCGCGGACAGGATGCCCTGGTGGCGTTCATCGATGGGGTCATCGCAGACAGCCTGGCCGGTCAGGTGGTTGGCGATAGCGAAGACTTTGAGGTTGTTCTTCTCAAGGATGTCCAGCCGGCCCTGGAGGTAGTTGTCGTCCTCGGCAGCGCGGCGGGGGTCCAGGTGGTCGCCCCAGCAGGCGATCTCCAGCCCGTCAAAGCCCCACTCGCCGGCAAGCCGCGCCACTTCCTCAAAGGGCAGGTCGGCCCACTGGCCGGTGAACAGCGTGATTGGTCGTGTCATGTGTGTTCCTTGGTTCCTCGGAGCTCGGTGTCGCTCAGACTTTTTGCCACTGGCTGGAATTTCCGGCGCTGGACTCCACTGCGGCGAGGACCCGCTGCACCTGCAGGGCGTCGGCGAAGGACGGTTCCGGCTGGCGGCCCTCGCCGATGGCGGTGACGAGGTCCACCACCTGGTGCGTGAAGCCATGCTCATACCCCAGCCCGTGGCCCGTGGGCCACCAGTTCCCGACGTATGGGTGCCCGGGCTCGGTGACGAAGATCCGTCGGAATCCTGCGTCCGGCGACTCTGCCGCGTCATAGAAGGACAGGACGTTCATCTCTTCGAAGTCAAAGGCGAGGGAACCTTTGGTGCCGTTGACCTCCAGCCGCATGGCGTTTTTCCTGCCCAGGGCGTACCGCGTGGCCTCAAAGACGCCGATGGCACCCGCGGAGGCGCCGCCGTCGAACTTTGCGCTGAAGATGGCCGCGTCATCAACGGTGACCGTCCCACGTGGGGCGTCGCTGCTGAGGTCGCCGTGGCCGCCAAGGCCCACCAGGTCACCGGCCAGCGGACGCTCCCGGACGAAGGTTTCCAGCATCGCGGACACCCCGCTGATGTTCTGGCCCGTGACCCATTGCGCGGCGTCGATGCTGTGGGCGCCGATGTCGCCCAGGGAGCCGGAGCCGGACTTGCTCTTGTCCAGCCGCCAGGTCATGGGGGCGGTTGGGTCCGAGAGCCAATCCTGCAGGTACTGGGCCCGGACATGCCGGATCTCGCCGAGCCTGCCCTGTTCCACGAACCGCTTGGCCAGGGCCAGGGCCGGGGTGCGGCGGTAGCTGAAGCCGCACATGGAGAAGACACCGTGCTTCGCGGCTGTCTCCGCCGCGAGCGTCATCCGTTCGGCCTCCTCCACGGAGTTGGCCAGCGGCTTTTCGCACAGCACATGCTTGCCGGCTTCCAAGGCTGCGATGGCAATTTCCGCATGGGTGTTGCCGGGGGTGCAGATGTCGATGAGGTCGATGTCGTCGCGCTCGATCAGGCGCCGCCAGTCGGTCTCAACCGAGTCCCAGCCGAGCTTGTCTGCCGCCGCGCGGACGCCGTCGGCATTCCTGCCGGCGACCGCGGTGAGCTGCGGCTGAAGCGGCAGGTCGAAGAACCGCGGTGCGGTACGCCAGGCGTGGGAGTGGGCGGCACCCATGAAGGCGTAGCCCACCATGCCGACCCGCAGGGGCTTTGCGGTGGTCATGGAGAGATCCTTTCTACTTGCTGAAGCCGGCGGTCAGGCCTGCCAGCAGCTGGCGGCGGCCGATGACGTAAAGCACCAGGATGGGCAGCGTGCTGAGCACCACCGATGCGAGCACGGCCGGGATATTGACGCTGAACTCACCCTGGAAAGTCCACAGGCCCAGGGGCAGGACCCTCAGGCCCGGGCTCTGGGTGAGGATCAGCGGAAGCAGGAACCCGTTCCAGACATGCAGGCCGTTGTAGATGGCAACGGTCACGATGGCAGGGCGGGTGAGGGGCAGGGCGAGCCGCCACATGGTCTGCCATTCGCTGCAGCCGTCCAGCCGCATGGACTCGAACAGCTCGTTCGGGACGTCGCGGATGAAGTTGGACAGGATCAGCACCGTCAGCGGGATGGCAAAGGCGATGGACGGCAGCATCAATGCCAGCAGGCTGTCGTACAGGTTGAGCCGGATGATCATCAGGTAAACCGGAATGATCGTGGCCTGCAGCGGGATGGCAAGACCCATGAGGAACATGCCGTTGACCAGTTTCAGGAACCGCCCGCTGCCGCGGACGATCGCGAATGAGGCCATGAAGGAAACCAGCACGGTGGGAATCACCGAACCGAGCGTGACGATGGCGCTGTTCATGAAGTACGTGGCGAAGTCCGCCTCAAGGACCAGCTGGTAATTCTCCAGCGTAGGAGAGGCGGGGAGGGCCAGGGGATTCTGGCCGAAGTACCCCGCCTGCGTCTTAAGGCTGGTGATTACCACGTAGTAGACCGGCAGGATGATGATGGCCAGCCAGATCCACCCGCCGAGGCCGCCGGGGATGTTCAACCGCCGCAGTCTTGTGCCGAGCCCCCGCTTGGGGGCCGCGGGGCCGCCCAAGCTTCCGGTCCGGGCCTCCTGCGTATTGCTTTTCAGGACGGTACTCACCCTACAAACCTTCCAATTGGCTGCCCTGCTTGTCCTTGCCGCCAAGACGCTGGAGGAACAAGGCAAGACCGAGGCCGATGATGACGAGAATGACGGCGACGACGCTTGCCGGGCCCATGAGGTTGGCCCGGAAGCCCCGCAGGTACATGTCCAGCGCCAGGATGCGGGTGGAGTTTCCGGGGCCGCCGCCGGTGAGGACGAAGATCAGGTCGAAGTAGGTCAGCGAACCCACGACCATGAGGGTGGACGAGGTGATGATGGTGTACTTCAACTGGGGCAGGGTGATGTGGAAGAACTGCTTGATGGTCCCGGCCCCATCGATCTGGGCTGCCTCATACAGGGACTTCGGGATCTGCCGCACCCCGCCCTGGTAGATAAGGGTGTGGAACGGCACGAACTGCCAGGCGATGACGAAGATCACCAGGCCGAGGGCCAGTTGCGGGACACCCAGCCAGTCCTGCGCCAGGAATGGCAGCCCCAGGCCGGTTGCCAGGCCGAAGTTGGGATCCAGCAGGGCCTTGAAGGCAATGGCGACGGCGGCGGAGGACAGGAGCAGGGGCAGGAAGTACAGCACGGCCAATGCGGCACGGTACCGCTGGCTTCCCGCCGTGAAGACTCCCAGCAGGAGGCTGATGGGGGTCTGGACCAGCCACGAGACGATCATGATCAGGAAGGTCAGGCCCAGGGCGTTGTACAGTTCCGGGTCCGCCAGCACGGAGAACCAGTTGTCCATGCCCGCCGCCCCGATGGCACCAATCCCGTCCCATTTGGCGAAGCTCAGGATGAGCACACCGGCCAGCGGGATGATGGCGAACACCACGAAGAAGAAAAGTGCCGGCAGTGTCAGCCACGCCAGGGCGGCCTTGCGCTTTTCGGTTTGCCTGGAATCCTTGATGCCGACGGCGGGCCCTCGGGCGGTGGAGATAGCGTTACTCATTTGCCCAGAGTGGCGTTCATGTTCTCGGCGAACTGCTGCGGCGTGATCGACTTCAGGAACAACTGGTCGATGTTGTTCAGCAGGGCCTCCGCGGCGGTGGGGCTCAGCGCCTGGTCCCAGGACTGCTGGAAGCTCGGCGCGTTCTTGGCCACGTCGTAGACGTAGTTGAGGAACTCCTTGTCAGGGGACGTGTTCAGCTTGTCCTCAATGCCGTTGACAATGGGCACCGAGCCGGAATTGATGTAGGCGTCAATGACGGTGTCGGTCAGGATCCCGTCCTTGAAGAACTTCTTGGCGGACTCCTTTTCCTTGTCGCTGGCCTTGGAGGAAATGGACATGTACTGGGCCGGGTTGCCGACGCCGTTCTTCGGATCACCCTTGCCGCCGGCAACGGCGGGGAACGGGACAAAGCCGAGCTTTCCGTCCTGGACGAAGTTCTGGCCCGCCTTCTTCATGGCGCCGTAGGTCCAGGAGCCGTGCAGCATCATGGCCGCCTTGCCGGAGAACAGCAGGGCCTGGTCTGCCTGGGAGTCCGCGGTGATGGAGGAGAAGCCCTTGATGAAGCCGTCCGCGGAGACCAGCTCCTGGATCTTGGTGCCGGTCTCGATCACGGCGGGGTCCATCCAGGCATTGGGCTTGCCCTCAAAGATCGCCTTGAATACCTCGGGGCCGCCGATGCGGTCCAGCAGGTATTCAAGCCACATCATGGAGGTCCAGCGTGACTGGCCGCCCAGGGAGAACGGTGCAACACCCATGCCATTGAAGGTCTTCACCAGCGACATGATGTCGTCCCAGGTCTTGGGTGGCTGGACGCCTGCCTTCTGGAAGAGTTCCTTGTTGTAGAACAGTACGATCGGTGCGACGTACTGGTTGGGCAGGGCATAGATCTTGCCGTTGACGGTAGCTGCGCCAAACACGGACGGGAAGAACTTCTTCTTCAGGTCCGGGTTCTGGTCAAACCAGCTGGTCAGGTCCTCCACCTGGTTGGCCTCGGCGTAGGTCTTCAGGCCACCGCCACCCCACCCGTAGATGATGGTGGGTGCCTGGTTGGCACCGATCGCGGTCTTGATCTTGGTCTTGTATGCGTCGTTCTGGAAATAGGTGACCGTGATCTTGTCGGCGGAGTTTGCCGAATTGAAGGCATCCACGGCTTTCTGCATGGTGGTCTGGTTTGGCTCGCCGGTCAGGTACCACATGCTGGCGCCCCCGCCGCCGCTGGAGGCGCCCGGGCCGGACGTCCCGCAGGCACTGGTTGCGGCAACGGCAAAGGGAGTAAGGGCAGCGAGGGCGAGGAAAGAGCGCCGGGAGGTCTGGGGTTGCTTCATTGCTTCTCCATAGTGATTTTGCAGTCGGATCCCGGGCGTCATCTTCGACGTTCGATCGAAATATTTCGACCCGGTGATATAAGTCACGGTCTAAACTAAAGCGTGAAAAAGCCGTGTGGTCAAGGGATCGTAGAGGATCTTTTTCCGCCGACACCCGTGTTCCGGATAAGCCTTGACCCCAGAAGGGCGCGTTCTGCACAATGAAAACGTTTCCTCACCTTCGAAAGATTGCGAACCCATGACGACCAGATTGCCTGAGCGGACCAAACCCACGCTCGCCACAGTGGCGAGGCAGGCAGGGGTTTCGGCGCCCACAGTGTCAAAGGTGGTGAACGGCCGCGACGACGTTGCCCCCGAAACCAGGGCCAGGATTCTTGCCGCACTGGAACAGGCCGGGTACCAGTCCCCACTGCAGCGACGGGCGGCTGCGGAGAGCGGGACCGTGATTGAAGTGGTCATCGACGTGCTCGACTCCGCTTACACCATCCAGGTCCTGAACGGCATTCTTCAGTCCGCGGCCGGCGCCGACGTCGAAATCCTGGTCAGCGTGACCGGTCAATCCACCCCTGGCCGCCACACTCCGGAGCGCCGGGCGCAGCGGATGCTGGAAGAGGGCCGGGCCGGGATGATCGTGGTGACCTCTGCCTTCAGTGAAGCGCAACTGCATGCGTTCAGGCGCCGCCAGATTCCCGTCGTCGTCATCGACCCCCTCAACCCGCCCTCAGCCGACGTCGTCAGCGTTGGGGCCACCAACTGGGCGGGCGGAAAAGCCGCCACTGAGCACCTCTTGGGACTGGGCCACCGCCGTATTGCATACATCGGCGGCATAGAGGGTGCTGAATGCAACCAGGCGCGGCTGCACGGCTACATGGCCGCCCTCATGGCACAGGGCATCAAGGTGGACCCCAGCTACATTGTGTCCGGCGGCCGGTTCCGGACCGAGAGCGGGGTCAGGGGGTTGAAGGAGTTGCTGAAGCTTGACGCCCTCCCCACGGCCATCTTTGCCGCCAGCGACGCCATTGCCCTGGGTGTCCTGAGCGAAGCGCGGCACCATGGGATCAGGGTTCCCGAAGACATCAGCCTCATCGGTTTCGACGGCACCAACCAGGGTGAGCAGTCGGTGCCATCGTTGAGTTCGGTGGCCCAGCCCCTTGAGGAAATGGGCCGGGCCGCCCTGAGGTCGCTCCTGCGCCAGGTGCGCGGCGAAGTCCTGGACTCCCACCGGGTGGAACTGGCCACCCAGGTCATCGTCCGCGAATCCACCGCCCCTCCCGCCGGCTGAAAGACGTCACATGAAAATAACCAACCTCGATACCGTGGTGGTGGACTTCTACCGGACCAACCTCATCTTCGTCCTGCTCACCACCGATGAAGGCCTCACCGGTCTCGCCGAGGCCACCCTCGAAGGGCAGGAACACGCAGTCCGTGGCGCGGTGGCCGTCCTCGCCGATGCCGTCCGGGGCAAGGACCCCACGCGGATCACGCAGACAATTTATGAGGTGAACCGGGACGCCTATTGGCGTGGTGGTCCCGTATCGATGACCGCCCTCAGCGCCCTCGAAATGGCAATGTGGGATGTTTCGGCCCGCGCCCTTGGGGTCCCGGTGCACCGGATGCTGGGTGGGCAGGTCCGTGACAGGGTCCGGGCCTACGCCAACGGCTGGTTCTCCGGAGTCAAGACGCCTGAAGAATTTGCCGAGGCAGCCATACAAACAGTTGCGCAGGGTTTCCGTGGACTGAAGTGGGACCCGTTCGAGGCTGCGGACCTGATCCTCGGGCCTGGGGACCTCCGGCGCATGCTTGAGCCCGTTGCCGCGGTGCGGGAGGCGGTGGGCGATGACGTTGAGCTCTTCATAGAAGGACATGGCAGGTTCGACGTCCCCACGGCTATCCGGGTGGCGCGTGAGCTGGAACAGTTCCAGCCCGTGTTTTTCGAGGAACCGTGCCCTCCCGACGGACTCGACGCACTCATCGAGGTTCGCAGCAAGTCCCCGGTTGCCATTGCCGCGGGCGAGCGGTGGATGGGTCGGAACGTTTTCATCCCCGCCCTGGCACGCAAGGCTGTGGACTATATCCAGCCGGACGCCACGCACGCAGGGGGACTGCTGGAACTGTCCTTCATTTCAACGCTGGCGGCAGCCCACTATGTACCGTTCGCACCCCATAATCCGAGCGGGCCCCTCAGTACTGCGGCAACGCTGCAGCTTGGCGCGGCGCTGCCGAATTTCCGGTACCTGGAAATCATGGCCACAGACGTACCATGGCGCAGCGACATCTCCAATGAACGCCTCCGTCTGACGGAGGATGGCGACGTCATGATCCCCGAAGGCGTTGGGCTGGGCATCGACCTGGACTTTGACGCGATCGCGGAGCACCCATTCACACCGCATCCCATGCGGATTTTCAGCGACGTGGTGGCTGATATCCGGCCATCGGACGCGCGGTCCTACTTCAACCTGGCACATGCAACGCCAAGCGCGTCCGACGCGTGACGGGCTACACCCCGATCTTCGAGCTAACGGTGGGCGCTGCTGACGGTCAGTAACAGGCACAGCAGAAGGCGGCCTGGAACATGTTGTTCCAGGCCGCCGTTGGCTGTTCAGGAAATTGCTACTGCTGGTAGGCGGGGTGGTGGGCGTCGCGCTGCTCTCCGCCCGGGTTTGCCTTCAGGAGCGTGGACTGCAGCGCGTAGTACGAAGGCTTGCGGGTATAGTCCTCCCACATCACGGTGGCCTCGCCCTGGCCGCTGAAGAAGACGGGAACCCACGAGTACTTGTCATTGAAGCCCCAGATGGTGAAGGACTTGCAGTCCTCGACGTTCAGGCATGCTTCCAGTGCCTGCTGGTAGTAGCTGGCCTGCTTGGCCAGCTGTGCTTCAGTCGGCTTGGTCCCTGCAGCAATGTTCATGCGGACATCGATCTCGGTCACTGCAGTTTCCAGGCCGAGGTCATCGAAGCGCTGGAGGTTCGCCTTCAGGTCGCCGGGGAAGCCGTACTGGGTGCTGAGATGGCCCTGTACGGCGAAACCGTCCACCGGGACGCCTTCGGCGAGGAGCTTCGAAATGAGGTCTACGTACGCAGTGCTCTTGGGGTTGATGCTTTCCACGCCGTAGTCATTGAAGAAGAGCTTGGCGGCAGGATCGGCTTCGTGCGCCCACCGGAAGGCGTCCGCGATGATCTCCGGACCAAGTTCACGGATCCAGATGTTGTCCGCAGTCCGGAGGGTCCCGTCACCGTTCAGGATCTCATTGGCGACGTCCCACTGCTGGATCTTCCCTGCGTAGCGTCCCACAAGTGTGGTGATGTGGTCCTTCAGGATGGAACGCAGTTCGTCCTTGCTGAAGTTGCCCTGCTCCAGCCAGGCCGGGTTCTGGCTGTGCCAGAACAGCGTGTGGCCGCGGACCACTTGGCCGTTCTGCTGCGCGAATTCAACGATCGCATCCATTTCAGCAAAGCGGTACTGGTCGCGCTGGGGGTGGATGAATTCCCACTTTGCCTGGTTCTCAGGGGAGACGGAACTGAACTCCGAGGCCAGCACGTTGCGGTACTGCTGGTCAAAGGTGAACGGGTTGGGGTACGGCATGGTCTCATGGTGCCCGCCGCCGGCAACTGCGGTGCCGATCCGGACGTCCTTCGGCGCAGCCCAGCGCAGCGTGTCCTGCTTGGTCAGACCCGGTGCCTGCGGCTTGTCATTCTCCCCGGCGACTGCGGGCAGTGCGCTGGGGAGGACAAACGCCGACGCAAGAATGGCGGCGGCTACAGTTTTGGCAACCTTCATCAAGAGCTCTCCTTTGAGGTGCGAATAATCGATGCGCCAATGGCACCGAGACTTCCGGAAGTTTCCGGAAATGGGTGGTTGTAGACTAGAAACCTTCCGGAGGGCACGTCAAGGGTTTCGATAAAAGTTTCGCGCTGGAGCCAGCGTGCGAGAACCTATAGAGGCAGCGAAACCAGGAGGAATGCGTGCACGAGACCCAGCGCCCGGCAGTGACAATCTCCGCTATTGCGGCCGAGGCCGGTGTGTCCGTCCCCACGGTGTCCCGGGTGCTCAACGGCCGCAGTGACGTGTCCCCGCGTACCAGGGAAAGGGTGGAAGCGCTGCTGCGCGAGCATGGCTACCAGCGGCGGGGCAGCCGGCCAGCTGTACGCTCAGGCCTCATCGACCTCGTGTTCAACGACTTGGACAGCCCCTGGGCAGTTGAAATCATCCGCGGAGTGGAGGAGGCGGCCAACGAGGCCGGCGCGTCCACGGTGGTCTCAGCGATCCACCGCAGCGCAAGCACCACTTCAACCCGGCAGTGGCTGGACAATGTCAGCGCCAGGGCCAGCGACGGCGCAATCCTGGTTACTACGGAGCTGGACTCATCCTTACGGGCTGAACTCCAGCGGCTTGATGTCCCCGCGGTGGTAATAGACCCTGCAGGGGTACCTGATCTGGACGTGCCTACCATCGGGGCCACAAACTGGACCGGGGCTGTGAGCGCAACTGAACACCTGACCGGTCTGGGCCACCAGCGAATTGGCTTTGTTGCAGGGGTGCCGGGCTTGTGGTGCAGCCGTGCCCGCCTGGACGGCTACCGGGCCGGCCTTGATGCTGCCGGTATAGCCTTTGATCCCGCATTGGTGGTTGAGGGTGACTTTGATTATGAGTCCGGATTCCGGGCGGGACAGACCCTGCTGGAGTTGGCCAGCCCACCGACGGCGGTCTTCGCTGCCAGTGACCAGATGGCCCTCGGCGTATACGAGGCAGTACGCAAGAAAGGCCTAAGGGTGCCCGAAGATGTCAGTGTTCTGGGCTTCGACGATCTTCCCGAAGCCCGCTGGGCCTCTCCTCCGCTCACTACAGTGCGGCAGCCGCTTGCCGACATGGGCAAGCTGGCGGCGCGCACGGTGCTTCGGATGGTGCACGGCGAAGCCGTCGACAGTCCCCGGGTGGAACTGGCCACCAGGCTTGTAACCAGGGAGAGCACCGCGGCGCCCCGCAGGAACTGATTGCGTCTTTGCCGGTTCGGCTGCTTTGCACCCTTGACGGAGCCCCGGCTCGATACCTAGGCTGAGCACATTTCCGGAAACTTCCGGAAACTTCCGGAATTTTACGGTTTCTCCGAAGAGGTAGCGATGAAGATGCCACGCCCACGCCCCTACGCCTTGCCCAAGGCAGTCCTGCCCCTGGCTGCCCTCGCCTTGGCCGCGGCCGCCACTGTTCCCGCAGGCCTTGCCGGCGCAGCTCCCGCCCTTGCTGACCAGGCCACGCCGGCCATCGTCGATTCGACCCGGCACGAGGGCAAATACCTGAGCCTGACGTTTGACGACGGCCCAGACCCCGTCAACACCCCCAAGCTGCTCGCTGTGCTCGAAAACCACCATGTCAAGGCGACCTTTTGCCTCTGGGGCGACCATGTGAAACAGCACCCTGAAATCGTCCGCCAGATAGCTGACGCCGGGCATGCGCTCTGCAACCACACCATGCATCACGACAACATGTCTGCCTGGAGTGCCGAGGCGATCAGGGCGGACCTGGAAGAAACCAGCACCCTCATCCGTCAGGCAGCTCCGGATGCCCCCATCAACTATTTCCGGGCACCTTACGGCAGCTGGGGGCCGACGCCGCAGGTGGCCGCCGACATGGGAATGCAGCCTCTTGGTTGGCGCCTTGCGATTGGTGACTGGGAGCCGCCGGGAACATCCGAGCTGGTCCGGCGTCTTGAGGAGGGCATCACTCCGGGTGCCGTCATCCTCATGCATGACGGCGGTGGGGACCGGAACCAAACGGTGGAGGCCGTCGACCAGATCATTCCAAAACTGCGGTCAGAGGGTTGGCGTTTCGACAAGCCCGCCCGGCGTGGCTGACATCAGGCCGTAGGTGCCCGGTCCTTTGGAGATTTGGTGCCTCCAGCAGCAAGCGCCGGACGGCCTCGAAAAAACGGCGGCTGCCGCCCTCGGGGGATGGACTGGTAGGCAGCCGCCGTTGCGGATTGTGTGCTAGGCCTTTACGGCTTCCAGCCCGGGCATGTCCGCTGCCGCAGTCCGGCATGGCCCCACAGAACCCCGGCGCACCAGGGTGGCCGTGAACTGCGCAGGAGCGGCAGGTGGCAGCCCCTCCATCTGCCGGATCAGCGCCTTGGCTGCTGCAACGCCCATGTTGTAGACCGGCTGGGCGATCACGGTCAGGGGCGGCGCGGTGAGCCGGGTCCATGCGAAGTCGTCGTACATCAGGAATGAAACGTCGGCCGGAATGGACAGGCCCAATTGCTGGATCGCTTCCACCACGCTGAGGGCAATCAGGCCGTCCGAAGCCACCACTGCCGTAGCCCGGTCCGGCCCGCGGAGCACCTCGCGCGTGATGCTGCGGATTGAATCGGCGTCGCCGGCATTCAATCTGACCAGGTCCTCCGGAAAGGGCAGCCCCGCCTCCAAAAAAGCCTGCCGCATCCCCTCTATGCGGTCCGCAATCTGGGAGGACTTCAGGGTGATGCCCGTGCTGTACGGGGCGTCCGTCCGCAAGGTGGAGATGAAGGCGATGCGCCGGTGCCCGGCCTCGAGCAGATACTGCGTGGCCTCCCGGGAAATCCGGGCCATGTCCACTGCCATGGTCTCCACCTGGAGGTCCCCTGCGGTGCGGTCGATGAAGACCAGCGGGCGGCCGGAGCGGTGCACCTCCTGCAGGTGTCCGGTGTCCACGGATGAGGCCGGTGCGACGATAAGTCCGTCCACCCGCTTGTCCAGCAGGACCCGCACCGCGTCCACTTCCGCCGCCCGGTCCTCATCGGTGTTGACCAGGATGACGTTGTAGCCGGCTTTCTTCGCCGTGTCGGTGATGCCGCGCGTAGCAAGGCCGAAATGCGGGTTTTCGATGTCACCCACCACCACCCCAATGGTGTGGGATTTCCCCGTGTTCATGCTTCGGGCCAACTCGTTCGGCCGGTAGGAGAGTGCCTCCGCGGCAGCGAGGACGCGCTCGCGGACGTCGTCGCTGACGGCCCCGTAATTGCCCAGCGCACGGGCAGCCTGGGCCTTCGAAACCTGCGCAGCCTTTGCGACGTCAGCAACTGTTACGTCCCGGCGTCGTGCTCCATCACCGTTCATCTTCACCTTTCGACGGGGCTGTTGACGCCCCGTGTGACTTCAGCTACATTTCTATCCATCGATGTGAGTCCGGTCTCAATCCTAGGGTATGAGACCGGACTCAACAAGAGCATCGGCGACTTTCTTCGGCGGCCCTGACAGCACCGCCTTCCCACCAACGATTGGACAACGCTGTGAAGAAAAAGAATCTCCGACCTGCCGGAATTGCCGCGGCAGCCCTGGCCGCCGTCCTGGCGCTCTCCGGCTGCAGCTCCACCTCCGCCGCCTCCACCACCGAGAACAACCCCTACGGACTGATCCAGCCCGGCACCGTCCGGGTGGCAAGCCTGGGTGACTCCAAGCCCTACACGTTCGCCGACGCCTCCGGGAACTTCACCGGCTTCGACGTGGAACTCTTCAAGGATGTGGCCCACCGGGCCGGTGTGGACAACGTGGTCTTCACCGGACAGGACTTCTCGGGCCTCCTTGCCGCGGTTGCCAACGGGCAGTTCGATGCCGGTGTTGCAGCCATCGGCATCACGGACAAGCGGAAGGAAACCGTGGACTTCTCCGACGGTTACCTTGCCGGCTACCTGACCGTCATCACCACCAAAACCTCCGGCATCACCGGTGCGGACGGGCTGGCAGGCAAACGCCTGGGCGTGGTCCAGGGAACATTGCAGGAAGCCTACGCGGTCAAGAACTTCACTTCGGCCAGCCTGGTCCGCTTCCCCGACAACAACACCGCCATCGCCGCGGTGAACAGCGGAACCGTGGACGCGCACTTCCTGGACTACGAGGCCGCCAAGGCCTACCAGGAGCAGCACGGCCTGGTCAGCGCCGCTGACATCCCCTCCTTCGATGCTCCGGCAGGGTTCGCGGTAGCCAAGGGCAAGACGGCCTTCAAGGAAGCCCTGAACACGGGGTTGGCCGCAGCCATGGAGGACGGCACCTGGAAGAAGCTCTACCAGAAGTGGTTCCCGGGCTCGCCGATGCCCGAGCAGTACCTGCCCAAGGCCGAACAGACCGCGTCGCCCACACCGGCCAAATAGGCACCGGCCAAATAGGCACCAGGCCAAATAGGCACCAGGCCAAATATGGCCAGGCACGTAAGCGCCTGGCCAGCAGACCCTTTGGCCACCTGACCGGGCGGGCCGCCCTCCGCGGCCCGCCCGGCACCTCCCATCATCTACCTCTGAGAGCAACCATGGACTGGCTCAACACCATCATCCGTACCTTCTTCGACTTCGGCGCTATGGCCGAGGTCCTGCCCCAACTCCTGGCGGTCGGCCTGCTGAACACGCTGATCATCTCCATTGCCGCCACCGTCCTTGGCACGGTGCTGGGCATGGTGGTGGCCGTCATGGGCATCTCACCCTCCAAATGGCTGCGCGTCCCGGCCAGGATCTACACGGACCTGTTCCGGGGCCTGCCCGCCATCCTCACCATCCTGCTGATCGGGCAGGGCTTTGCCCGGCTCAGCCAATCCATCTTCGGCCCGTCGCCCTACCCGCTGGGCATCATCGCGCTGAGCCTGATCGCCAGCGCCTACATCGGCGAGATCTTCCGCGCCGGGATCCTCAGCGTGGACAAGGGCCAGGGCGAGGCCTGCCGTGCCCTGGGCATGAGCTACGCCAAGTCCATGGCCCTGGTGGTGGTGCCCCAGGGCGTCCGCCGGGTCCTTCCGGCCCTGGTGAACCAGTTCATCGCCATCGTCAAGGACTCCTCCCTGGTGTACTTCCTGGGCCTGCTGGTCACCGAACGCGAACTCTTCCGCGTGGGCCAGGACGCCGCGGTGCTGTCCGGCAACCTTTCACCCCTGGTGGCCGCCGGCCTCCTCTACCTGGTGATCACCGTCCCGCTGACGCACCTGGTGAATTACTTCGACAACAAGTTCCGCACCGGCCGCCGCCGCGCCGCACCGCCCACCAGCGGCCTGAAGGAAGTCAAGGAACTCGACGCGGCCTCGCCGCTCACAGCCGGGAGCAACACATGAACACCACAACCCCCACCACCCTGAACACTGCCACCCCTGAGACCCAGTCGTTCCACGGTTCAAGCCTGGAACTGCGCAACCTCACCATGGCCTACGGCGATATCGAGGTCCTCCGCAACGTCAGCCTAACCGTGGCCCCTGGTACCACCACGTGCATCATCGGCCCCTCCGGATCCGGCAAGTCGACGCTGCTGCGCGGCGTCAACCGGCTTCACGAACCCAAGAGCGGGAACGTGCTGCTCGCCGGTGAGAGCACCTTGGGCGCCAACCCGGACACCCTGCGCACCCGCATCGGCATGGTGTTCCAGCACTTCAACCTCTTCCCGGACCATACGGCCGAAGAGAACGTGGCCCTTGCCCTCTGGAGCGTCAAGGGCATGCCCAAGGCCCAGGCCATGGAACGGGCCCGCAAGCGGCTCGCCGAGGTTGGACTCGCCGAACGCGCGGACCACCGCCCCCGCGACCTCTCCGGCGGCCAGCAGCAGCGCGTCGCCATCGCACGTGCCCTGGCCATGGAACCCGAAGTGATGCTCTTCGACGAGGCCACCAGCGCCCTGGACCCCGAGCTGGTCAAAGGCGTCCTGAACCTCATGGCCGGACTGGGCCGCCGCGGCATGACCATGCTCGTGGTCACGCACGAGATGGGCTTCGCCCGCAAAGTGGCCGACCAGGTGGTCTTCATGGACGAAGGCGAGGTAGTGGAGGCGGGAACCCCTGCCCAGCTCTTCGACAACCCCCGCAGCGAACGCCTCCAGCGCTTCCTCTCGGAGGTGCTCTGATGCGTACGGTTGCAGCGGCACCCATCCGGACCGCCGTCGTCGGCTTTGGAATTTCCGGCAAGGTCTTCCACGCATCCCTGCTCACTGCCAACCCGGACTTCTCGCTGGACGTCATCGTCACGGCGCAGGCGGAGCGTGCGGCGGAGGCAGCACACCTTTATCCGCAGGCACGGATTGTTGGCACCGCGGATGAGCTTTTCGCCCTGGCCGAGGACCTCGACCTGGTCATTCTGGGCACCCCGCCGCACACGCACTACGGGCTGGCCGCAACGGCCATCGCCCATGGCCTGAACGTGGTGGTGGACAAGCCGTTCGTGCCCACGTCCGCCCTGGGTGAGAAGCTGATCAGCAGGGCTTCCGACGGCGGGGTGCAGCTGACGGTGTTCCAGAACCGCCGGTGGGATGCCGACTTCCTCACCCTGCAGAAGGTGCTGGCGTCCGGAGGCGTTGGCGAGGTGACCAGCTTCGAGTCGCGGGTCGAATGGTGGCGGCCCGAAGGCTTCGGCAACTGGCGGGACACGGTGTCCCTGGCTGAGGGCGGCGGCATCCTGCACGACCTTGGCGCGCACCTGATCGACCAGGCCATCCAGCTGTTCGGCCCGGTGGACACGAGCTACGGCGAGACGGCCAACCGTGGCCCGCATCCGGATGCTGCGGACACCGAAGCCTTCGTGTCGTTGCTGCACGCCTCCGGTGTCCGCACGCGGCTCTGGATGAACGGCATGGCCGCGCAGGCCGGGCCCCGCTTCCACATCCTGGGCACCCGGGCCGGCTACACCAAGTGGGGACTGGACGGACAGGAACCCGCGCTCGCTGCCGGGATGCCGCCGTCGGACCCTGCCTATGGCGTGGACCCCCAGGAGCATTGGGGGCTCCTGGGGGTGGACGGGGCAACCACTCCGGTACCTGCCGAACGCGGCGCGTACCCGGAGTTCTACGTCCAGCTGGCCGCCGCCCTGCGCGGGAACGGTCCGCTCCCCGTCGATCCTGCCGAACCCCTTGAGGTGCTGAAGGTCATCGAAGGCATCCACGCCCTGGCCTGACGCCCCCTCCGATTCTTTTCCAGGGACGCGCCGTCCGCGTCCATCCCACCCACGTATTTCATAGAAAGTGATCCTCATGTCCCCTGCACCAGCCACCAAGCGCGTCGCCGTCATCGGCGGCGGCATCCTCGGCGTCTCCACCGCGGTCCACCTGCTCCGCGAAGGAGCCTCCGTGATCCTGCTGACCGAGCGCGGCCTCGCCAGCGAAGCCAGCGGCCGCTCGCTGTCCTGGCTCAACTCCGCCGGCGAACGGTCCACCCCCTACCACCAGCTGCGCGTGGCCGGCGTGGACCGCTACCGCACCCTTTTCGCCTCGGACCCCAGCCGCGAATGGCTGCAGTTCGGTGGTGGCCTGATGTGGAACGCCGCGGGGCAGCGCGAGGCCACCGAGGCCCGGCACGCCTACGAAAAGTCCATCGGCTATGACTCCAAGCTGGTTGCTCCAGGCGAAATCTCGTCCGTTACCCCGGGAATCGATGCGGGCGCCGTGCCGGAGAACGCCATCTTCAATCCGGGCGAAGGCTGGGTCAGCCTGCCGGACCTGATCGACTTCCTCATGGAGGAATTCCACGCCAGGGGCGGCGAACTGGTCCTCAACGCCGGAAAGGCGTCCGTGATGGTGGAGGACGGCCGGACCTCGGGTGTGGAGACGGCGTCCGGCGGGACGTACCCGGCCGACGCCGTCCTGGTGGCGTGCGGCGCGGCGACGCCCGCCGTCGTCGAACCCCTGGGGGTGCACATCCCCAACGGCTCACCCGTATCCATGCTGGTGGTGACCAAGCAGGTGCAGCACGACGTGGCCGCGGTGATGAACACCCCGCGCGCAGCCGTGCGGCCCAACCCGGGCGGCACGTTCGCCCTGGACCACGACTGGTACGAAGAACACATCACCGAACATGCGGACGGCTCCTTCAGCATCCCGGACGAGGTGGTGCAGGAACTCGCGGATGAGGCGTCCAAACTGGTCGCCGGCAACCCGGAACTCAAGCCCGCCTCCTGGAAGATGGGCTACAAGCCGATTCCCGGTGATGGCGAACCGGTGCTGGGCGAACTGGGCCAGGTGCCCGGATGCTACGTCGCCTTCACCCACTCCGGCGCAACCCTTGGACTCATTGCCGGTGAGCTCCTCGCCGGCGAGATCCTGACCGGCAGCAAGCACCCCATGCTGGCCACCTTCCGGCCCGGCCGCTTCTCCTAAACCGTCATGACAACAGGCGGGGCCAAGTGGCCCCGCCTGTTTTCGCGCCCGGGCATGCGTCCGGGCATGGTCTGGGCCGGGAGGGTGGCCGCTTAGGACCCCAGATGTCCGGTGAGCCGGCGGTGGAAGCCGGTGCTGCGTTCATCCAGGCCTTCGATGGTTACAGCGGCCCCATGGTCGGCGTACTTGGTTTCGATGGAGTCGAGGGCGGCCACGGTTGAGGCGTCCCAGATCTGGGCACGGCTGAGGTCGATGGTCACCAGGGCGGGATCGTCGGCATAGGCGAACTGCTCCACGAGGTCGTTGCTGCTCCCGAAGAACAGAGGCCCCACCACGTCGTAGCGGACGCTCTGGTCATCCCCGGCCGGGGTCCGCTCCACCGTGATGACATGGGCCACCCGGCGCGCGAACAGCACCATCGCCAGGACCACGCCCACCAGGACACCGTAGGCGAGGTTCCCCGTCAGGACCACGACGGCCACCGTGACCACCATGACCAGGGTCTCCGGGATGGGCATCCGCTTCAGGGTGGAGGGTTTGACGCTGTGCCAGTCCACTGTGGTGACAGCAACCACCATCATGACCGCGGCAAGGGCCACCATGGGGATCTGCCCCATGACCGAGCTGAGGCCGGTCACCAGGGCCAGCAGGAACAGCCCGGCCACGACCGTGGAGATGCGGGTGCGGGCCTGGCCGGTCTTCACGTTGAGGACCGTCTGGCCGATCATGGCGCAGCCGGCAATGCCGCCGTAGAAACCGGCCAGGATGTTTGAGACGCCCAGGCCCCAGGACTCACGCCCCTTGTGCGAGGGGGTGTCAGTGATGTCGTCGACGAGTTTCGCCGTGAGGAGGGATTCCATGAGTCCCACGAACGCCACGCTCAGCGCGGTGGGCAGCACCAGCTGGAAGGTGTCCAGGTTCACCGGGACGAGGAACGGGGTGATTCCGGGCAGCTTGCCGGTGAGGGGACCTTCGTCCAGGACGTCCGGCACGGCGAGGCCGGCGATGATGACGATCGCCGTGACGACGACGATGGCCACCAGCGGCGACGGCACCACCTTGGTGAACCGCGGAAGGATGAAGATGATCGCGAACGTCAGGGCGAACAGGACGTAGGCGGGCCAGGGGACATTGAGGACATGGGGCACCTGCGCCATGAAGATCAGCACGCCCAGGGCATTGACGAACCCGATCATCACCGACCGCGGGATGAAGCGCATCAGCCTGGCCAATCCAGCGAGGCCAAACACCACCTGGATCACGCCGGCGAGGAGCACCGCGGGCAGGACGTACTGGACACCGTGCTGGTGGACCAGCGGGGCGATCACCAAGGCGACGGAACCGGCTGCGGCAGTGACGACGCCGGGCCGCCCGCCAAGGACCGACATTGCCAGGGCCAGCACGATGGAGGCGACAAGGCTCACCATGGGATCCACCCCGGCCACGATGGAGAAGGAGATGACTTCCGGGACCAGGGCCAGGGTGGTGACCATGCCGGCCAAGACCTCGCGGGACAGCTGCCGCGGAGAGCGCAGCGCAGTGAGGACGGTGATGGGCTGCCGAAGAGGGCGGGTGCGGTGGGCGACGGCCAAGGAGCGGCTCCAGGGGACTTGGCTCTCCTGGGAGAGCGGGGGGTGTGCGACGTTTCTGCGCGCCACGATGCGCACGGGTCCAGCCCAGCGACGGAAGACAATGGGTGGAATGGGACTCCGCCGGTGACTTTCGGCTGCGTAGGCAACATTACCGTCAAACCGTCCGGCCCGGCCGGGGTTGCAGCAGGCACGGCTGATAAAATGGCCGGGTTGCAGGGCGGCCTTTTTGAAGCTGGGGCGAGCAGTGCCGTAACAAGGTAGGGGACCACAATCATGACGGCAGGCGGGTCACACCTCAGGATGTCGGAGAGCCGGCCGGGCACACCGGCCGGGATTTCCGCGCCCGCCAAGGGCCGTGCCTACCTGGCAACCATCGAAGGTTTCATCGGCGCCCTCATGATGTTCGTCGGCTCCATCGGGACGGGCTGGATCGCCAATGGCTCGCCCATGATCCGCCAGCCCGTGGTGATTGCACTCCGCACCGAAGGCTGGGGCGTAGCGGTGTCCACCGTGCTGCTGACGGCAGGCGCGATGCTCCTGATGCGCTCCTGGCTCCGGCTGGGCCAGCGGCTGGGGGACTGGGGACAGTCATCGCTGCGCTCGGTGGTGGTGGCCATTTCCGCCTGGTCCCTGCCGCTGCTCTTCTGCGTCCCGGTGTTCTCCCGTGACGTGTACGCGTACACCGGCCAGGGCCGCCTGGTCCAGGAGGGGCAGAACCCCTATGAGGTGGGCATTTCCACCCTCAACAACTGGTTCTCCCTGGGTGCAGATCCCGCCTGGGCGGAAAACCGCACTCCTTACGGCCCGTATTTCCTGTGGCTGGCGCGCGCGGTGGTGGGGCTGACCGGAGCCCAGCCGGACGCGTCCGTCCTGCTGTTCCGCCTCCTGGCCGGCGTCGGCGTGCTGCTTTGCGTCATCTACGTGCCCAGGCTCGCCGAACTGCACGGAATCAACGGCGCGCGGGCGCTCTGGATCTCCGTGGCCAACCCGCTGTTCCTCATCAGCTTTATCGCCAGCGCCCACAACGACGCCCTGATGGTTGGGCTCGCCGTCGCCGGTGTCTACCTGGCCGCCACCCGCCGCTACCTGCTGGGTGTTCTCCTGGTTACCGCCTCCATCGGCATCAAGCCCATCACGGTGCTGCTGCTGCCGTTCATCGGGGTCATGTGGGCCGGCCCAGGCGCCTCCTGGCCGCGCAAATTCCTGATGTGGGGCGCCACCGCCGGCATCAGCTTCGGCGTCCTGGCCCTCAGCGGCATCCCCTACAACCTTGGCATCGGCTGGACCTGGGCCATCATGGACCCCACGCCGGGCTATACGGGCTACTCACCGTCGGGCTTCCTGGGCCAGCAGGTGGAGATGCTCGCCAACGCCCTGGGGCTGCCCGGCGGAACGCTGGCCACCTGGCTGCGGACCGGCATGAAGTGGGCGGCAATCGCACTGGTCCTGCTGCTGATGTTCCGGGGCGACTACTCGCGGGCGGTGCGCCGGATGGCGCTGGCGTTCACCGCCGTCGTGATGCTCTCACCCATCATCCAGCCCTGGTACATCCTGTGGTTCCTGCCGTTCCTGGCCGTCACCGGAATCCGGGACGACTGGCAGATCCGCTCGCTCTACGTGGGCGTGACGTTCTTTGTGGTGTTCGGGGCCCAGGACCAGCTGTCGGTCTGGTCCTTCGTGGAACTGCCCATCGACGCCTCGTCCCTGGCGTTCTTCACGGCCCTGGCCTTCACGTTCTACCTGCTGGTCCTGGACGTCCACACGCGCAAACTGCTCATCGAGGGCAAGCCGCTGGACCTTGCCCGGCAGGCCTGGCGTTGGATGGCGGAACGCAGGGCGGCGCGCCGGGCCGACGCAGGTAGCGCCAGCGACGCGCCCGAACGCCGGTAACCGCCGGAGCGGCTACGCTCCGGCCGGCACCCGGGCGGAGGTCTTCCGGCCCAACTCCGCGGTGCGCTTCACCGACCACCACAGCAGGACCACCAGGAGCACGTTGCGGGTGGTGAGGATGGCCGCCATGACCGGGTGGGCGTGGATGAGCGGCGTGTAGAACAGCGGGTAGATCACGAACGTGGTCATCGCGATGCCCATGAGCAGGGCCGCCGGGACCTTCCAGCGCTCCCAGTCGTGCGTCAGTCCGGCGATGATCACCGGCGCCAGCCAGATGATGAACTGCGGCGATCCCACCTTGTTGAACACGATGAACGCGGTGACCATCATGAGCGATCCCTCAAGGAACAGTTCCTCACGCTCCGCGCCGCGGCGCATGGCCCGCACCAGCAGGATAGCAGCGGTGATGGCAGCGAGGATCAGCAGCGGCTGCATCAGGAACGCTGCTGTGCCGGCTCCCGGGCCGTAGACCTCGGTGGAGTTGATGGCCGTGTTGTCCGCCATCTTGGAGCCGGCGATGTGGAACACGCTCAGCCAGACCCAGGGCGTGGAGAAGGTGGCTTCCAGCTGCATGCCCCGTTCGCCCTGGTTGAGCAGGAAGTCCATGATGTGCGGCAGGCCGCCGGTCAGCCAGGTGCCCACACCCACGACGGCGGTCACGGCGGCACCGGCGAGCACCACCTGGAGGCGCCTGTGGCTGGCGATGACGATGGGAACCAGGACGGCCGCGGGCCAGACTTTGATCCAGGTGGCGATGCTGAGCAGGACGCCAGACACGACGGGCCGTTCGGCCGCGTACAGCAGGGCGATCAGCACGATGGGCGCGGTGATGCCCTCCACCCGGGCGAAGCTCAGGTAGCCCATGAAGACCGTGAAGAACAGCCACCACCAGGCAGGGGCGATGCCGGTCACCTTTCGCGGGCCGCGGGTGAGGTAGACCAGGCCGACGGCGTTCAGCGCCGTGATGATCAGGAACCAGACCAGCAGGTAGAGGCTGGGCCCGGCGACATTGGCCAGGAAGATGGGGATCTGCGCCAGCACCGGGTAGACCCAGGGGCTGATCTTGCCGGTCAGGTCCGACGGGTTGTAGCCGGCCGTGGCCCACTGCCGGTACTGCTCGGTGTCGCTGAAGGTATCGCCGTTCAGGAAGAAGGATGCCATCCAGCTCAGGAAGTACACATGGACGACGGCGAAGCCCCACCAGACGCTTGAGGGGCGGGCAAACCAGTCCACCACTTTTGCCGGGAGCAGCTTGGTGCGGACGGTCACCAGGCGGTCAAAGAACCTCGTGGAAATCTTAGGTCTCCTTGAGCGCGGGGGCGGGAGCGGTAGTCTTCTTGCCCAGGGAATAGAGGCGCCGGACGCTCCACAGGAACAGGACCACGAGCAGGACGTTGCGGATGGTCAGCACCAGCGCCATCCAGGGGTTGTTGTGGCTCAGGGCGTCGTAGAAGAGGGGGTAGATGAAGTAGGTTGCCACCGCAATGGCGATCAGCATTGCCGCCGGTACCCGCCATTCACGCCAGCTGTGCGCCAGGCCCACCGCGACGGCGGGGCCAAGCCAGACCATGAACTGGGGCGATCCCACCTTGTTGAAGACCACGAATGCGGTGGCCAGGGTCAGGGCGCCTGCCAACAGCAGTTCGGTGCGGTCCATGCCGCCAGCCACCTTGTGCTGCTTTCCGTTGTGGAGCGCCCAGAACGTCAGCCCGGCCACCAGGAGGGCGGCCAGGACCAGGAGGGGCTGCATTAGTACGGACATCGTGGCGGTGCCCGGGCCATCCACCTGCATGGAGTTGATGTCCGTGTTCATGTACATGCGGGAGCCGCCTACGTTCAGGACGGAGAGCCAGAGCCAGGGCGTGGTAAAGGTGGCCTCGAGCTGCATGCCGCGGTCGCCCTGCTGGGTAAGGAAATTCAGGAGCTTGGGGACGCTGCCCAGGGCTGCCGCCAGCGCAACCACGCCCGCCGTCGTCGCGATTCCTGCCAGGACCACCAGCAGGCGGTTCTTCACGACGGCGAAGAGGGCCAGCATGACGGCCGCGGGCCAGACCTTCACCCAGGTGCCGACGGCCAGCAGGACCGACGCGGTGAACGGGCGCTTGACGCCGTAGGCAAGGGCCACGAGGACCAGCGGGGCGGTGAGGCCGTCCACGCGGGCGAAGCCCAGCCAGCCCATCAGGAAGGTGAACGCCAGCCACCACCAGCCGGCCGGGATGGCGCTGGTGTTGCGGCCCCGCTCTGTCAGCTTCAGCAGCGCCCAGCCGTTGAGGAGCGTGGTCATGAGGACCCAGAGGAAAAAGAACGGTCCGGGTCCTGCCAGGCCTGCGACGGCCATGGGGATGAGCGCCAGGATGGGGTACACCCACGGGCTGGGACCGCCGCTGAGGTTCGCGTCGTTGAACCCCGCCATGGCCCAGTCACGGTAGATGAAGGTGTCGCTGAACGCCTCGCCGCGAAGGGACAGGGAGGCGGCGAAGACCAGGAAGACGAGGTGCACCACAATGAAGCCGCCCAGGAGGCCGCGCCCGGTGTTCAACCGGTTCCGCACCGGGGTGGGAAGGATGACGTTGCGGATCCTGGTGAGTTTGCCGAAGAGAGCGTCGGTGGAAATGGCGGATCCTTGTCGGGTTGTGGCACACGGTGCAGTGCTGGTGGCTGGGTCTTGCCGCATGGATGGTTCAGGGGCATCGGAGCCGTCCGGAAACAGCTTCCACTCCTGTCCAACTCTAATTCACGGCCCTTTGGCGCCCGTAATTGCTGGGCCTGGCCCGAGCCGTCACACTCTTGACCTGCGGCGACTCATTACTTGATTTTTCAAGTTGCTGGTGATCCATTACTCGGGCATCATGAACTGGGCACGAAAGTGCCCACCGCCTATGCAGCCAGGGGGAGCGCTGGGCGCACGCCCACCCACCCCTCGAAAGACACAGGCCCCACTCATGAACTTCCCGCTGACCCTCACCGTGTCCGACCGCCAGAGCATGGACCGCGAGCTGGACGCCGCAGTTGCAGCCGCCAAGGCCCAGGCACTGGACGGCAAGAGCCACGGCATCCTCGTCACCCGGCATGGCGTGGACAAGTTCACCGTTGCCCTCAGTGACGCGGTTCCCTTCGGCCTCACCCGCGAACAGCAGGCCTGGTAGGTCCTCTCCGGCTTAGCTTCCGGAACTGTCCCCTTCTCCGGAAACCCGGTTGCTGCGCTGCTGCAGCCGGTCGATGTGCTTGGACGCCTCCGCCTTGCTCAGGTCTGCGGGGAGTTCTTCCCCTGCCTCCCGTGCCAGCGTATCGAGGTAGCTGCGCTGCGCCGCGGTCATGGGTTCATCTCCGGTAACCCAGTCTTCAGGGTCCCTGTTGAGGCCTGCATTGGGCTCGGGTTCCGGGCTGCCGATGGTTTCCTGGTTGCTGTCGCTCATGGGTACGAGTCTAGGGCGGAGCCCTGACTTTCGGCAGGAACGGGATTCCGCACGGCACCGGCTTTGGTCAGGCACCCGCGGGGAAACTGCCGCGCGGGTGCCTGCCCGCCACTCTTATTGCCGCGCCTGCTACTGCAGGGACTTTTCCACCGGCGGCAGGTCCTTCCTGCTGCCGGCTTTTGGCCACAGGGGCTCCAGGGCGTCGAGTTCTTCCGGCGTGGCATTCCGGAACGGCGGTTCTGCCGGGACCGGCGGATCGTGCGGGCCCGTGCGCCGGGTGGCGATGAGGCTCGCGCCGATCGAAACGCCCAGGATGGCGGTAATGACGGCGAGGGAGACCGGCGTCGGGATGTAGTAGACGTCGATCTTGAGCGCCATCTTGATGCCCACCCAGATCAGCACCAGCGCCAGCCCTGCCTTCAGGTACACGAAGCGGTGGATGAGGTCCGCCAGCAGGAAGTACATGGCGCGCAGGCCCAGGATGGCGAACGCGTTGGCCGTGAACACCAGGAAGACCTCGTCCGTGACCGCGAAGATGGCCGGGATGGAGTCGACGGCGAAGATGATGTCCGTGACTTCAACCAGCACCAGGACCGCCAGCAGGGGAGTGGCAAGCAGGACGCCGCCCTTCCGGATCAGGAAGCGCTGGCCGTGGAAGGCGTCCGTCATGGGCACGTGCCGGCGGAACAGCTTCAACGCACGGGACTTCCCGGGGTCGATGTGTTCATCACGCTGCCGAAGCATCCGGTAGCCGGTGAAGAGCAGGAATGCCGCGAACAGGTAGAGGACCCAGCCGGCGCCGGCGATGATGGCCGAGCCTGCTGCGATGAACAGGCCGCGGAACACCAGCGCGCCCAGGACGCCGAAGAAGAGCACACGGTGCTGGTACTCGCGGGGGACGGCGAAGAACGTGAAGATGATCGCCCAGACAAAGACGTTGTCCACGGCGAGTGACTTCTCGATGAGGTATCCCGCGAAGTATTGATGGCCGAACTCCGCGCCGTACAGGAACCAGACCAGTCCGCCGAAGGCTACGCCGAACAGCACCCACACCGCGGACCAGGCGGCGGCCTCGCGGACGCTGATGACGTGGGCGCGGCGGTGGGCCACGAGGTCGATGGCGAGCATGAGGAGGATGAATCCGATGACGGCGAACCACATCCATAGGGGCACGTTCATGGGGTACCTGCTTCCAGTCGGTAACTACCAACTGGAGGTCTCTCCCGGCCAACGCCTGGCCCGTCCACCGGAAGGCGCAGGGGCCTCCGTACTGACGATGGACTGAAGTAGGGGATACTCCCCTCCGTATGAATAATGTACAGAATCATTGGCACGTTGGGTAGGCAAGGAAGAACCAAACCTGGAACCGGAAGGCTGATTCGATGGATGCGAAGCTCAAAGTGGCTGTGCTCGGGACGGGAATCATGGGGGCGGCCATGGCCCGGAACATCCTGCGGGCCGGCCATGACGTTTCAGTGTGGAACCGGGACCCGGCCAAGACGGAACCGCTGGTTGCCCAGGGTGCCCGGCGTGCCGCCACCCCTGCCGACGCTGTGGGGGCAGCCGAGGTGGTCCTGACCATGCTCTACGATGCCGCCGCGGTGGAAGAGGTCATCCGGAGTGCAGCGCCCGGCGTGCGGCCCGGCACGGCCTGGATCCAGTCCACCACGGTAGGGGTGCAGGATGTCCCCCCGTTGGCCGCCCTGGCTTCGGAGCTTGGTCTGGACCTGGTGGAGGCGCCTGTTTCCGGAACGCGGGCCCCTGCCGAGGCCGGCCAGCTCCTGGTGCTTGCCGCCGGTCCCGGGCCAGTGCGGCACCGCGTGGCGCCCGTCCTCGATGCTGTCGGCGCGCGGACCATCTGGACGGGTGACGACCCCGCCACGGGTTCGGCAGCCCGCCTCAAACTGGTGGTCAACAGTTGGGTCATCGCAGCCTCCAACGCCGCCGGTGAAGCGGTTGCCCTTGCCCGGGCGCTGGGCGTCGATCCCCAGCAGTTTCTTGGCGTGCTCGACGGCGGTCCGCTTGACCTGCCCTATCTGCGCACCAAGATGGACCTCATCCTGAACGACGGGCTGGAGCCTGCCTCCTTCGCCGTGGACACTGCGTGCAAGGACGCGCACCTCATCGTCGACGCCGCCGCCGAGCGTGGCTTGAGGCTGGATGGCGCTGTTGCGTTTGCTGCCCGGCTTGACCGGGTGTCCGGGCAGGGGCGCGCCAAAGAGGACATGGCCGCGGCTTATTTCGCCAGCTACTAAAGTCCGCGGCACAAGGCTGGCCAGCTACTGGGATAGCGCTTGCCATTGACGTAATCCGCGTCACCTTCTATATTTGATGAATCGATTCAAAGAGCTGATGCCCCAAGGCTAATAAGGCCGGTACGAGCAGAACGCCCCCGGGCGCGGACAACACCATTGAACAGCGTGAAACCCACCGGTTCCGGTTCCTTGCCAATGAAGACGAAGGACAAATGCACATGAGCACCACCCCAACCCTCGTTCCCATCAATAGCCAGGGAGCTGGAACAGGTCCGCGTGACCCGAGGAAAGCGGCGATGAGCGGCTGGATCGGAAGCGCGCTGGAGTACTACGATTTCGCGCTGTACTCCCTTGCGGCCACGCTGATCTTCCCCACGATTTTCTTCCCCTCGGAGAACCCCACCGTTGGAATCATCGCCTCCCTGGCAACATACGCCGTCGGGTATGTTTCCCGTCCCGTAGGCGCACTCGTCCTCGGAGCCTACGGTGACCGGCACGGGCGCAAGAAGGTCCTCGTCTTCGCGATGCTGCTCATGGGCTTTGCCACCTTCGCTGTAGGACTCCTGCCCACCTATGGACAGGTGGGACTCCTGGCGCCCGCCCTCCTGGTACTCCTCCGGCTGATCCAGGGCTTTGCCGTGGCCGGCGAGCTCGGCGGTGCCAGCGCCATGATCGTGGAGCACTCGCCCGACGCCAAGCGCGGATTCTTTGCCAGCTTCAGCCTCCAGGGCACCCAGGTAGGCTCGATCCTCGCCACCGCCGTCCTGCTCCCGCTCGCCGCCATCCTCCCGGCTGACCAGTTCGGCACCTGGGGCTGGCGCATCCCGTTCCTGCTCTCCGCCGTCGTGATCCTGGCCGGCTACTTCATCCGCCGCCGGGTGCAGGAACCGCCCGCCTATGCAGCGCAGTCAGGCAAGCCGGAAAGCAAGCGATTCCCGCTCGTTGAACTCCTGCGTACCCGGCCGGGCGCCCTGGTCCGCTGCATCGCGATGACCTTCACCAATGTCATCGGCATGGCCACCCTCATCTTCGGCGTCTCCTACGCCACCCAGAAGGGCTACGGCAACGGCTTCTCCAGCAGCGAGTTCCTGTGGGTGACCCTCGTGGCCAACATCGCGGCCGTCGCCACCATCCCGCTGTTCGGCGCGCTGTCCGACAGGATTGGCCGGCGGATGCTCATGGCGGCCGGCGGTGTCATCGGCGGTCTGTTGGTGACCGGGTACCTGTGGGCCATCGAACAGGGGAGCCTGCCGCTGGTCTTCGTGTGCGTCGTCATTGTGCAGGGCATCTTCTTCCAGATGTGGAATGCCACCTTCGCCACGTTCTTCCAGGAGCAGTTCCCCATGCGGATCCGCGTGACCGGTTTCGCCGTCTCGCAGAATATCGGGCTCATGATTGCGTCGTTCTTCCCCAGCATCTTCACCGCCACAGCGCCTCCGGGCTCCAGCAACGTCCCGCTCACCATCGGGTTGACCACACTGGGCATCTGCCTGGTCTCCGCCGTGGCCACCCTGATGTCCCCGGACACCAAGGGCAAGTCACTTGAGGACCTCGAGGTGCAGAAAACGGCGAAGGCCGGGGCATAGCCCAGCCGAGGCACACAACTGCAGGTTCAGGAGGGGGCAGCGCATGCTGCCCCCTCCTTCGTTATGTCCCACCCCAATGCCCAGATGTATAGATGTATAGATGTATACAAGTATGATGGCAGGTGGAGGAACACCCATGCCAGAAACACCTGCCCGGAACACCGGCGCGCACTTTGCCTACGCGGAACTGAAGCGGCGGATCCTTAGCCTTGAGCTGAAGCCGGGGGAACGCCTCTATGAGCCGGCCATGGCGTCGGCCCTGCAGGTGAGCCGCACACCGCTCCGGGAGGCCATCAGGCGGCTCATCTCGGAGAGCCTGCTGGAACAGCAGCCCACCGGGGGAGTGCTGGTGCCGGCGCTGGATGAGGCCGCCATTTCCGAACTTTATGAAGTCCGCGCGGCCATGGAGTCCCTCATGGCCCGCAATGCCTGCCTGAAGGCGACACCGGCCGACATCGAAGCCCTCCAAGGCATTCTTGAACGCAATGCGGCCATGGTGAAGTTTGCCGACGACGCCATGCAGCAGGGCATGGCACTGCACGCGAAGATCGCCACCATCGCAGGGAACTCCTGGGCCCGCCGGTTCCACAGCCAGATTTCCAGCCAGATGGAACGCTACCGGCACTTCACCAACAGCACCCAGGAGCGCCGGGACCAGGCCCTGGCCCAGCACCGGACCCTGGTGGAGGCCCTGGCCGGCGGCGACCCGGACAAGGCAGCCAAGATCGCGTTCGACCACGTCATGGGTGCCCGCGATGCCGCAGTCCGGGCCATCTCCGGCAACAGTGCCGCCAGCTCATGATTGGTGAGTTGGGGCGGCGTTCGGCCACTGCCCTGCTGGTCCATTCGGCGCTGATCCAGGCTGTGACTTTCCTGGTCCGGCCGGCAGCCACCTACCGCGCACTGGAGCTGGAGGTTCCGGACTTCGCCCTGGGCCTGCTTGCAGCCAGCTATGCTGTCTTTCCCTTGCTGCTCGCCGTCCCCACGGGCAGCCTGGTGGACCGCCTGGGTGAGCGGCGGCTGATGGCCATCGGGTCCGGCGTCGTCCTTTCCTGTTCTGCCTTCCTGCTGCTGTGGGGTACGTCGATCGTGGCCCTCGTGGCCGGGACCGCGCTGCTTGGCGCCGGGCAACTGGCCTGCGTAGTGGGGCAGCAGGCGGTGGTGGCCAACAATGCCGCCTCGTCCCGGATGGACTCCGCGTTCGGATACCTGACGTTTGCCGCGTCCCTGGGCCAGGCCCTCGGGCCGCTGGCGATTTCCCTGGTGGGCGGCGCCTCGGTCCGGCCCGACACCCAGGCCATCTTCCTGCTCTCGGTGGTCATGAGCCTGGTGCTCTTCGTAACCACCTTCGTCCTCCCGGCGCACGTCAGCGTCCGGCGGAAGAAGGGCGCGGCCGCCACCAAGGGCAGCGCCGTTTCGCTGCTGAAGGCCCCCGGCGTGGCCCGCGCGCTGGCTACCAGCGCCACCGTGCTTGCCGTGGTGGACCTGACCATGGTGTACCTGCCGGCGCTGGGCGCCGACCGGGGGCTCACTGCGGCAACGGTGGGTGCCCTGCTGACCGTGCGGGCCGTGTTCTCCATGGTTTCCAGGCTCCTGCTGGGCCGGGTGTCCCGGAGGATCGGCCGGATGCGGCTGCTGGTGGTGAGCCTGGCCCTGTCCACGTTTGCGTTGGCCGTTGTGGCCATCCCGATGCCCGTGTGGCTGCTGTTTGCCGTCATGGCGGTGCTCGGGCTGGGGCTCGGCATTGGCCAGCCCCTGACCATGTCCTGGCTCTCGGCGCAGGCGCCGGCCGGGCAGCGTGGCAGGGCCCTGGCTTTGAGGCTCGCCGGGAACCGGGTGGGACAGGTTGTCCTGCCGAGTGCCATTGGCAGCGTGGCGGCCGGGCTGGGCTCGGGCGGGGTGTTCCTGGCCTCTGCGGTGGTGGTGGGCGGGACGCTCCTGCTGCTCCGGGGCGTGCAGCTGGACTGACTGCGCGCATGCTTTGCCGTCACGCCGGGCAGGCTTTCGGGGAACGGACGACGGCGGGACCCGGGTTTCCGGGGCTTCCCCGCCAAGGGGGGGCCGAAAGCGTGCCGTGCGTGACGCCGTCGGCCGTCACATGCGATTCCGCTGGACAGAATCCGTCATTGCCAGCCACCCGTCCGCTGGGCAGGCTGTGTGCATGACGAAGCTGCAGCCCGCCGCCAACTATTCAGGCCTCGACGCCACTGCGGTTACCGCCGGCATCGAGCCCGACCCCGCCGGAGTCATCGCACTGGAACCAATGCTGGCCGGGATCTGGGAACTGGCCGCTCCGTACTTGACGGTCCGGGACAACGACGCCCACACCCTGTATGCCTTCGGCCTGGCCCGCGCCCTCCTGGACGCCCATCCGGAAGCGGATGCCGCTGTGGTCCTTCCCGCGATCATGCTGCACGACATCGGCTGGTCGCAGGTCCCGCCCGGCGACGTCCTTGCAGCCATTGCGCCGGGCGGCGGCAGGCCCGACCTGGTGCTGCTGCACGAAAAGGAGGGGGCGCGCCTGGCCGCGGACATCCTCGCGGAGCGCCGTTACGACCGCACCAGGATCCCCGCCATCCTGAACATCATCGACGGCCACGATTCCCGGCGGGAGGCCCTCTCCATTGAGGACGCCATCGTCAAGGACGCGGACAAGACCTGGCGCCTCAGTCCGCACGGCATCGACACCGTCATGGACTGGTTCGGGCTGGACCGCGGGCAGGCCCTCCGGCTGTGCTCCCAGCGCGTGCACGGCCACCTGTTCACTGCAGAGGCGCAGGCCATGGCGCGGGCACTGTCAGCACTGGAATCGGTCACCCTCTGGCCGCAGCGGCAACGCCTGCTTGGCTGAGCTGGACACCGGCGCGGCCCGGAGCCGTTCCCGCGCTTAGACTCTTTCCGGACGCTGCCGGCACCTTGGGCCCAGCGCCAGGAGCGAGGAGGCCCCCATGGCCGGCGGAAGCCGCGACCCCGGTCGCACCGTGACGTCCAAAGTGCTGTCCATCCTGGAAGCCTTCGAGACCTCCCGCGGCGCCCTGAGCCTGACCGACATCGCGGACAAATCCGGGCTCCCGCTCAGCACCGCGCATCGGCTGGTGAACGAACTGACCGACTGGGGATTCCTGTCGCGGGAACCGAACGGCCGTTACCAGCTGGGGATCCGGCTGTGGGAGCTGGCGCAGAACACCGGCCGCCAGCTGCGCGATGCCGCCCACCCCTACATTCAGGACCTGTTCTCGCTGACCGGCGAGACGGCACACCTGGCGATCCGGGCCGGCAATGAGGTCCTGTACATCGACCGGGTCTACGGCTCCAAGCGCGTGCCCCGCGCGTCCCGGGTGGGCGGCCGCCTTCCCATGCACGCCACCGCCGTTGGAAAAGTCATCCTGGCGTTCGAAGACGACTGGGTGCGCGACGCCTACCTGCACCGGGACCTGGAACGCGCCACCGCCCACACACACATCGACCCGCAAAAATTCACCGCCGAGCTGGCGGACATCCATGCGCAGGGCTACGCCACCACCCTTGAGGAAGTGCGGCTTGGCTCCTGCTCCATAGCCGTCCCGGTGTTCCACACCGGTCGGATCGGCGCCGCCATCGGCCTGGTGTTGCCCACCACGCAGGCGTCCACCATGATCAGGTACCTTCCCGTCCTCAAGGGCATATCGGCCCAGATCGAAAAGGCCACGGCGCGGATCCCCCTGGAGACCCTGATCGGCGTGCACAAAGGCACGCGCGGCTGACGTTCGTTTCCGTCCAGTGGAAGCGGACGCTGTCCCCGCCCGGTGATGTGGACCACACTGGTCACTAAGAAACCCCTGCCACCCTGAAGTGCCGGGCGGAGCCAAGTCACCAGGAGTCAACATGTCATCGTCGACAGAAACGGCTGGCCGCTGTCCTTTCGGGTACGGCGCCGAAGCCCCCGCCGGGCACCACGGCTACGAACCCTTCCAGATGAAGGATCCCTTCACCGCCTACGCAGAGCTCCGGGCCGAGCAGCCCGTGATGTTCGATGAGCGTACCGGCCTGTACGTCGTCTCCCGCTACGACGACATCAAAGCCGTCTTCGAGGACTGGGAAACGTTCTCCAGCGAGAACGCCCAGGCCCCGGTCCGGGAGCGGGGAACCGCCGCGAAAAAGATCATGGAAGAGGGCGGCTTCACCGCCTACTCCGGCCTGTCCGCCCGCCGTCCGCCGGAGCACACCCGCATCCGCGCCGTGGTGCAGAAGGCCTTCACGCCGCGCCGGTACAAGGCCTTGGAACCGTTCATCCGGCAGAACGTGGTGGACCTGCTCGAAAAGATGCTTGCCCGCGAAGAGCGCCGCGGGGACCTGGTCAAGGACCTGGCCTACGACGTTCCCACGATCACCATCCTCACCCTGATCGGGGCCGACGTTTCCCAGGTGGACACGTTCAAGCGCTGGTCCGATTCCCGCGCCGCCATGACCTGGGGCGACCTCAGTGACGAACAGCAGGTCCCGCACGCCCACAACCTGGTGGAGTACTGGCAGGAATGCCTGCGCCTGGTTCGGGTGGCCCACGAACAGGGCGGCGACAACCTCACCGCGGACCTGGTCAAGGCCCAGCAGGACGGCGCCGAGATCTCGGACCACGAGATCGCCTCGGTCCTCTACAGCCTGCTGTTTGCCGGGCACGAGACCACCACCACCCTGATCTCCAACGCCCTGCGCGAGCTGCTGGCGCGTCCGGAGCAGTGGCAGCAGCTGGTGGAGGATCCCAAGAAGATCCCTGCCGCCATCGACGAGGTCCTCCGCTACGCCGGCTCGATTGTCGGTTGGCGCCGCAAGGCCCTGAAAGACACAGAGGTGGGCGGCGTGCCCATCGAAAAGGGCTCGCAGTTGCTGCTCCTCATGGGCTCGGCCAACCGCGATGAATCCAAGTTCACCGCCGCCGAGGACTTCGACATCACCCGGCCGAACGCCCGCGAGCACCTCTCTTTCGGGTTCGGCATCCACTACTGCCTGGGCAACATGCTCGCCAAGCTGCAGGCGAAAATCGCGCTCGAGGAAGTGGCCCGGCTCGCGCCCGCGCTGCAGCTCGACGCCCCGGAGGACATCGCCTTCCGTGAAAACCTCTCCTTCCGTGTTCCCGAGACCGTTCCTGTCACTTGGAAGGCCTAAGCACTATGCAAAGCAACGATTACGTCCAGTTCTACGACGGCGGTATCGAGCCGAAGCTTGAAAACCTCGGCGGCAAGGGTGCGTCACTGGTCACTATGACCTCCGCCGGCATGCCCGTTCCGCCCGGCTTCGTCGTCACCACCGCGCAGTTCGATGCCTTCATGGACGAAGCCGGGATCACGGCGAAGATCCACGAACTGCTCGCCGGGCTGGACCCGGAGGACACGCGGCAGGTTGACCAGGTGTCCGCAGCCATCCGCGAGGACATCTGCTCCCGCCCCGTACCTGAAAAACTGCGCAGCATGACCATCGCCGCCTACGAATTCCTGATGGCCCGCTTCGACGCACCCGTCCCCGTGGCCGTCCGCTCCAGCGCCACCGCCGAGGACCTTCCGGACGCTTCCTTCGCCGGCCAGCAGGACACCTACCTTTGGCTGGACGGCGTCAAGGCAGTCACCGACCACATCCGCCAGTGCTGGGCGTCGCTCTACACGTCCCGCGCCATCATCTACCGGCTCAAGAACAGCATCCCCAACGAAGGCCTGTCCATGGCCGTGGTGGTGCAGAAAATGGTCAACTCCAGGGTTTCCGGCGTGGCCATCACCATGGACCCCACCAACGGCGACCGGTCCAAGATCACCATCGATTCCTCCTACGGCGTGGGCGAGATGGTGGTCTCCGGCCAGGTCACCCCGGACAACATCGTGCTGGACAAGGTGACGCTCGCCGTCGTCAGTGAACACCTGGGTGACAAGCACGCCGAGCTGGTCCCGGACGCCGGTGCCAAGGGGCTGGTTGAACGCGAGGTCGACGACGAACGCCGCGGCCGCCGCAGCCTCACCGACGCCGAGCTCACCGCCGTCGCCCAGATGGCCAAGCGGGCCGAGAAGCACTACAAGTGCCCGCAGGACATTGAATGGGCCCTCGACGCCGACCTCCCCGACGGCGAAAACCTGCTCCTCCTGCAGTCCCGGCCGGAAACGGTTCACTCCTCCAAGCCGTCCCCGGTGACCGCGCCCCAGCCCGTCGTCACGGGCGGCTATTTCAGCGGATTCAGCACCCCCGCGCTCAAGCCCACGGCCTGACCCCCATCAGAGGCTTCACCCCCACCAAGGCTCACCGCCGAGCCCTCCTGAAAGGACCGCCATGTCCATGAAGTCGTTTCCCAAGCCCTCCGAGCTGCCGGTTCCCGCCGGCGCCGAAGGTTGGGAAAAGCTCTACCCCTACTACCTGGTTTTCCAGGACAAGCTCAAGGAGCAGGAGGACGCCAAGTTCTGGTTCTGCGACAGCCAGCACTGGCCCACCGTGTTCAAGCCCTTTAAAACCATTGGCGGCGAATTCGCGGTCAAGTGCCTGGGCCAATACAACGCCCGCCACCTGATGATCCCCAACGCCAACGGCATCGAGTTCCGCATCCACCTGGGCTACCTCTACATGTCTCCCATTCCCGTCCCGGAGGACCAGATCGCCGCCCGCGTGCCGCTGTTCGAGCAGCGCGTCGGCCACTACTTCCAGAACTGGGAGCAGCTCCTCAAGGACTGGCACGTCAAGGTCAAGGACACCATCGCCGAGATGGAAACCATCTCCTTCCCCAAGCTGCCGGACATGGTCCCCCTGGAGGACATCACCTCCGGCAAGGGCAAGGACGGCTCCGAGAAGCTCCTGGAAAGCTACGACCGGCTCATCCAGCTGGCCTACCAGAACTGGCAATACCACTTCGAGTTCCTGAACCTGGGCTACATCGCCTACCTGGACTTCTTCAACTTCTGCAAGCAGGTCTTCCCCAACATCCCGGACCAGTCGATCGCCAGCATGGTCCAGGGCGTGGACATGGAACTGTTCCGCCCCGATGACGAGCTCAAGCAGCTCGCCAAGCTCGCCGTCGAACTGGGCCTCCAGCCCCACTTTGGAAACACGGACGACGTCGAGGCTACTTTGGGTGCCATCGCCGCCGCCCCGGGCGGGGACCGCTGGCTGGCCCAGTACGAAGGTGCCAAGGACCCGTGGTTCAACTTCACCGTGGGCAACGGCTTCTACGGCCACGACAAATACTGGAACGTGAACCAGGAAATCCCACTGGGCTACATCGCCGACTACATCCGCCGCGTGGACGAGGGCCAGGAAATAATGCGTCCCGTCGAGGCCCTCATCGCCGAACGCGACCGCATCATCGAGGAATACCGCGACCTCCTCGAAGGCGACAACCAGGCCGTCTTCGACGCCAAGCGCGGCCTCGCAGCCACCGCCTACCCCTACGTGGAGAACCACAACTTCTACATCGAACACTGGACCATGGGCGTCTTCTGGCGCAAGATCCGCGAACTCTCCCGCATGATGCATGCCGAGGGCTTCTGGACCCAGCCGGACGACCTGCTCTACCTGGGCCGCAACGAGGTCCGCGACGCCCTCTTCGACCTGGTCACCGGGTGGGGCGTGGGTGCCAAACCCATCGGCCCCGACTACTGGCCCGAGGAGATCGAACGCCGCCGCGGCATCGTGGACGCCCTCAAGACTGCCCGCCCCGCGCCCGCCCTGAACACCCCGCCCGCGTCCATCACCGAACCCTTCACCCGTATGCTCTGGGGCATCACCACCGAACAGGTCCAGCAGTGGCTGGGAGCCGGTGAAGAAGTGGAAGGCGGCGGACTGCGCGGCATGGCCGCCTCGCCCGGCGTGGTGGAAGGCCTGGCCCGCGTGGTCACCGACGCGGACCAGCTCTCCGAGGTTCAACAGGGGGAGATCCTGGTGGCCACGGTGACGGCGCCGTCCTGGGGTCCCATCTTCGGCAAGATCAGCGCCACCGTCACGGACATCGGCGGCATGATGAGCCACGCCGCGATCGTGTGCCGTGAATACGGTTTGCCGGCCGTTACCGGCACGGGCTCCGGGTCCACCACGATCAAGACCGGCCAGCGGCTGCGCGTGGACGGCACCAAGGGCACGGTCCAGATCCTGGACGCCGAGGACGACCTCGTGGTTGCCGGACCCGGCGCCCACAGCCACAGCCATGTCTGAACGGGCCATGCTCCCAGGAGAATATTCCGCTCAGGGCATGAGTGAGAAGACTGTCCTCATCACGGGCGCCGCCGGCGGGTTGGGCAGGGCGTTCGCGCTCGGCTTTGCCGGCCGTGGATACCAGGTGGCGGTGGCGGACATCAACCTCGAGGGCGCCGAACAGACCGCCAAACTGGTCCGTGAAGCCGGCGCCCACGCCGCTGCCTTCGCCGCAGACGTGACCGACATGGATTCCACGGAGCAGCTCGCCGCCAGCTGCGCGGAGTTCGGAAACGGACGCATCGACGTCGTCCTCAACAACGCCGCGGTTTACGCGGGGGTGACCCGCAGCCGCTTCGAGGACATCGATCCGGCCGAATGGGACCTGGTCATGAACGTCAACCTCAAGGGACCCTGGCTGGTGACCCGCGCCGCGAGCCCCTACCTGGCGGAAGGCGGCCGCGTCATCAACCTCTCCAGCGCCACGATCTTCAGCGGCTCCGAGCAATGGGCGCACTACGTCGCCTCCAAGGGCGGCGTGGTGGCACTCACCCGGGTCATGGCCAAGGAACTGGGCCGCCGGGGGATCACGGTGAACGCGATCGCCCCGGGCTTCACGCTCACGGAAGCCAGCTACGGGCTGATGGAGAACGCCGAGAACTACGGCGTGGACCGCGGGGCCATCAAACGCGCCAGCCAGCCCGAGGACATCGTGGGCGCCGCCCTGTTCCTCGCCGGGCCGGACAGCTCCTACTACACCGGCCAGACCATGGTGGTGGACGGCGGCCGGCAGTTCATCTGACCGGCCACCCCCGCCACCATCGAAACCAACTTCAATCAAGGAGGACCACAATGCCAACGGTTCACTTCACCGACGCAGAAGGCACCGTCCGGGACGTCGAAGGCAATGCAGGCGATTCGGTCATGGAAACCGCGGTGCGCAACGGCGTCCCCGGCATCGTGGCCGAATGCGGCGGCTCGCTGTCCTGCGCCACCTGCCACGTCTTCGTCCGCGAGGACTGCGCCTCGCAACTTCCTCCCATGGAGGACATGGAGGATGAGATGCTCTACGGCACCGCCGTGGACCGTGGAGACAACTCCCGGCTGTCCTGCCAGCTCCGCCTGACGGAGGAGCTCGAACTGTTCGTCACCACCCCCGAAACCCAGGTGTAGCCATGAGAACGCAGGCAGTGGAGCAGGAAACCGGAATGGCCACGGTCCCCACCAGGACCGGGCTCCTGATCATCGGCGCCAGCCAGTCCGGCGTGCAGCTGGCCGTATCGCTCCGGGCGCTCGGCTTCGACGAACACATCACCCTGTTGGGGGACGAGGACCACCGGCCCTACCAGCGGCCTGCGCTGTCCAAGGAGTTCCTGCAGGGCACCGTGGAAAGCGAATCCCTCATCTTCCGGTCCAACGACTACTGGGCCGAGCACAACGTGGACCTGGTCAAGGGCGAATACGTCGTGCGGATCGACAAGGAAGCGGACGGCTCCGGGGTGGCACATGCGTCCTCGGGCCGGGAGTTTCCGTTCAAGCGGCTGGCCCTCACCGTGGGCGCCCGCGCCCGGAAGCTGGAGATTGACGGCAGCGGCCTGGACGGCGTGCTCTACCTCCGCAACGCCGACGACGCCCTGGCACTGAAGGCGAAGGTGGGCGACGCCACGGATGTGGTGGTGATCGGGGGCGGGTTCATCGGCCTCGAGGCCGCGTCCAGCCTGCAGAAGATGGGGAAAAATGTCACCGTGCTCGAGTTCGGGCCGCGGCTTGTGGGCAGGGCCGTGGGGGAGCAAACCGCCGAATACTTCCTGCAGGCCCACCGGTCCCGCGGCCTGGATATCCGCCTCAACACCAGCGCGTCGCGCTTTACCGCTGACGACGGCGGCACCCGGGTAGCCGCCGTCGAACTCCAGGATGGGACGGTGCTGCCGGCACAGATCGTCCTGATCGGCATCGGCGTCATTCCCAACACCCAGCTGGCCGAACAGCTGGGCCTCACCGTGGATAACGGCGTGGTGGTGGACCGGTTCGCGCTGGCCTCCGACGGCACCACGGTGGCCGTGGGGGACGTCGCCAACATGCCCAACCCCGTTCCCGGCTCCGAGCCCGGGGAGCGGATCCGGCTGGAAAGCGTCAACAACGCCATCGAGCACGCCAAGGTGGCCGCGTATTCGCTGACCGGACGGCGCGAGGAGTACGCCGGAATCCCGTGGTTCTGGTCCAACCAGGCGGACCTCAAGCTGCAGATCGCCGGCCTGTGCAACGGCTACGACCAGACCGTGGTCCGGGACGACCGGGAACGCGGGAAATTCAGCGTCCTCTACTACCGGCAGGACCGCATCATCGCCGCGGACTGCGTCAACGCGCCGCTGGACTTCATGGCCGTCAAGAACGCGCTCGCCAAGGGCCTCAACATTCCCGCTGATGCCGTGGCAGACCCCGGCATCCAACTCAAGACCATCACCACGGACAGCTGACTGCACCCAGACAGTAGGTTGGCCAACCCGAAGGAGCATTATGAGCACCCCCAAGACGCCGTTTGCCCCGGCGGGGCCCGGCACCGCCGCTGGTAGCGCGCCCGGCACCGCACCGGACACCGGCGACGCCCTGGCCGATGCTTTCGCCGCGGAGTACAGCGTCCGCCCCATCCCAGCCCCCGGACCCGTGGACACCACCCCCATCGCCGGCACGCCCGCGGCCCTGGACTCGCTGGACGCGCTCTGGAAGGCAGTGGTCCACGAAACCAGGACCCGCGGCAACGACATCCACTTGCCCATCTCGCTGGCCTTCGCCGAGCGGCTGTGCCGGGCCTACCCGGACGCGGATGCCGAACTGGTGCGGGTGGCCACGCTGCTGCACGACACCGGCTGGGCGCACGTGGATGAGTCCCGGATCCTCTCGGAAGGCTTCACGGGGGACTGGCGAAAGGCCACCATCCGCTATGAGCACGAGAAGCAGGGCTGCGACGTGGCCCGCCGGGTCCTTCCCGGCCTGGGCTATTCAGGCAGATTCGTGGAACAGGTCTGCGAAATTATCGACGGCCACGACACCCGGCCCGTGGCCCGCTCACTGGAGGACGCGCTGATGCGTGACGCCGACAGGCTGTGGCGGTTCGACCACGCCGGCATCGCCCTGGCCTCCTCCTGGTTCGGGATGGATCCCGCCACCTACACCGACCGGCTGGCCACCGAAATCGTCCCGGAACTCATCACCCAGGCTGCCGTGGAGATGGCCACCGCGGACCTCTGCCGGTCCAACGCCCTGCTGAAGACGGCGGTGATCCGATGACCTCCGCCACGCACGACGCACCGGCCCTGGCCACGCGGTCCGGCCTGGCCCTGCCGCACACCCACGTGGACACCATCTACGTTGACGGCGCCTGGCAGCGGTCCCGGGGCACCGGCCGGAACCCGGTCACCGACCCCGCCACCGGCGAAATTTGGGGCTCGGTCCCGGACGGCACGCCGGAGGATGTTGACGCCGCCGTCGGCTCCGCCCAGAAGGCCTTCGACGGCGAATGGCCCCGGCTGGCACCATCCGAGCGGGCCGCTTACCTGCTCCGGATCGCCGACGAAGTGGAGAAGCGCGCCGACGAACTCTCCCTGACCAACTCGAGGGAGAACGGATCCCCCGTAGCTGAGTCGTCCGGTGCCGCCGCCAACGCCGCCGGCATCCTCCGCTACTTCGCCACTCTGGCCGGATACCTGGAACAGGAGGATATCCGCCCCTTCCCGCGCGGCGGCGGCGAATCGGTGGTGCGGCGCGATCCCCTGGGCGTCTGCGCCCTGATCGCCCCGTGGAACTTCCCCATCAACCTGGTGATGATCAAGCTGGCGCCGGCGCTGCTGGCCGGCTGCACCGTGGTGATCAAACCGGCGTCCCCCACCCCGCTGTCCATCCGGGTGATCATCGACGCCATTGCCGCAGCAGGCGTCCCGGCCGGCGTCGTCAACCTGGTCACCGGCTCCGGCCGCCTGGGTGACGTGCTGGTCAAGCACCCTGGAGTGGCCAAGGTGGCGTTCACGGGGTCCACGCCGGTGGGCCGCAAGATCGCCGCGGCCTGCGGCGAGCTGCTGCGCCCGGTCACGCTGGAGCTGGGCGGAAAGTCCAGCGCCATCGTGCTGCCGGACGCGGACCTGGACGCGATGTCCCGGGTGCTCATCAAGTCCTCCATGCGCAACACCGGGCAAACCTGCTACATCTCCACCCGCATCCTGGCCCCGGTCAGCCGCTACGACGAAGTGGTGGACATGGTTACGGCCACCATCGCCGCCGGGAAACAGGGTGATCCGCTGGATCCCGAGACGGTGTTTGGCCCCTGCGCCACCGAATCGCAGTACCGGACGGTGCTGGAGTACGTGGAGTCAGGGCTGGCCGAAGGCGCCCGGGCCACCACCGGCGGGCGCGCGGCCTCGCTGGCCGGGGGGCTGGAGAACGGCTACTTCGTGGAGCCCACGGTGTTCGCCGACGTCACCCCTGACATGCGGATAGCCCGCGAAGAGATTTTCGGTCCGGTGATCACCATCCTCAAATACAACGACGCCGGCGGCAGCGTCGAGGAGGCAGTGGCGCTGGCGAACAACACCGAATTCGGCCTGGGCGGCCTGGTGTTCGGCCGGGACGAGGACGCCGCGCTCGCCGTGGCGGACCGCATGGACACGGGATCGGTGGGACTGAACTTCTTCGCCTCCAACCACTCCGCCCCGTTCGGCGGCCGGCACGACTCCGGGCTGGGCACCGAGTACGGGATCGAGGGCCTCAACGCCTACCTGAGCTACAAGTCGATCCACCGGAAAAGGTAGGCATTCTGCGTCACGCCGGGCAGGCTTTCAGGCAGCGCACGACGGCGGGAGCCGGGTTTCCGGGGATTCCCCGCCCAAAGTGGGCCGAAAGCGTGCCGTGCGTGACGCCGTTGTCCGTCTTACGTCTTGCGAGGGCGTCCCACTAGCGCAGGCTTGCTAGGGCAGCCTGGAGGGCCGGAGGACGCTCGCCTCGCCTGCCCGCGCAGGGTCCAGCGGCACTGGGCTGACCAGCACGGCAGGACCCCGGTGCAGGAAGCCGCTGGAGACGGCCCGGCAGCGGATGCCGCCGCGGCCGCGCATGGCTGGATGTGCGCCGGGGGCGAGCATTTCGTTCATCCATGCGCAGGGCTGGGCATGCCGCCCGCCGTGCAGGGTCACCGAGGAGCCGCCGGATTGCAGCACAAAGTCCTGTCCCAGCAGCGGTGCCAGCTGGGCTCCGCGCAGCACCACGTTCCGGCGGGTCAGCAGGGGATCGAACGGAGCTGCGCCCAACTCGGCGGCGATGGCCTCGAGGGACTCCACGGCGAACAGGGTCACCGCAGCGTCCATGTGCGCGGCCTTGCCGAAGAACCGGTCGCCCGCGATGCCCTTGCCGGCCACCACCTCCGCCTGCCCGGCATCGGTGGTAGGGACGTCGGCGGCACCGTCGCGGGCACGGCCAAAGTAGGCATGCGCGGGGGATACCAGCAGGTGCAGGATCTCGACGTCGTACCGGAACTTTTCGGGCATATGGCCAGCGTAGGCCAGCCCGGCATTGAAATCCTGCCGCCGGATGGAAGGATCAGGAACCATGAATATCTCGCCTGCCGGCCAAGCCAGCCCGCTGCCCAGGAAACGGACGGCTCTTTTCTGGGCATCGGCGGGGTGCGCCGCCGCCCTGATGGGGGTTGCGCTGTGGATGCTTGCCGGGAACCCCGCCGTCCTGGGCGGCCACCCGCTGCTGCCGGGCATCCTGCTGGCCGCGGCAGCCGCCGGTGCAGCCTGGGCAGCCCTGCTCTGGCTCCGCCGGGATGTCCCCCGGCCCCGCTCCCGCGTCCGGGCCGTCGGGGCATGGGCCGGCAGCCTGGCCGTCCTGGCGCTCGCTGCCGGGCTGGCCTGGCTCAGCCCCTTTGCCTACCAGCCGGGCCCGACGGCGGAGGCCGGGCCGGCATCGGACCTCACCGTCACCGAAACTCCCACCGCCATCACCATGTCACCCGATGGCGGCACGACCAAGGGTCTGGTCTTCTACCCGGGCGCCCGGGTGGATGCCCGCGCCTACCAGGACATCCTTGCCCCGGTCGTCGGCGCCGGATACCGGGTGGTCATCCTGAAGGAGCCGCTCGGGCTCAGCCTGCTGGACGGCAATCAGGCCCGGTGTGCCATCGAGGCGAACACGGACGTCACCAGCTGGGCGGTGGGCGGCCACTCCCTGGGCGGGGTGTCGGCCTCCTCGTTCGCCCTCAACAACACCGATGCCACTGGCCTGGTGCTCTACGCCTCCTATCCCGTGGAATCGCTGCGGGAACGGACCGGCCTTTCCGTCCTGTCCGTCTCCGGGACCAAGGACGGACTCAGTACGCCGGACAAGATCCAGGCCTTCCGGGAACTCCTGCCCCCGGACACGGAATTCGCCGCCGTCCAAGGCGGTGTGCACGCGTTCTTCGGTGACTACGGTGCACAACCCGGCGACGGCGAGCCCGGCATCAGCCGCAGCGCGGCACAGCAACAGGTCGCCGCCGCCACGATCAGCTTCCTGGAGCGGCTGCCGGGAAGCCGCTGACGCAGCGTCCCCAGCAGACTCAGCCGCCGGCTTCAGGCCCCGACGTACGCCGCCAGGTGCTGCCCGGTGAGCGTCGCCCGGCCGGCCACCAGCTCGGCCGGGGTGCCCTCGAAAACGATCCTGCCGCCGTCGTGCCCTGCTCCGGGACCGATGTCGATGATCCAGTCGGCGTGTGCCATCACCGCCTGGTGGTGCTCGATCACGATCACCGACTTGCCCGAATCCACCAGCCGGTCCAGCAGGCCCAGGAGCTGTTGGACGTCGGCCAGGTGCAGGCCAACGGTTGGCTCATCCAGGATGTAGACGTCGCCGGTCTCCGCCATCTGCGTGGCGAGCTTGAGCCGCTGGCGCTCGCCGCCGGACAGGGTGGTCAGCGGCTGGCCGAGCGTGATGTAGCCCAGGCCGACGTCCGCAAGGCGTTCCAGGACCTTGTGCGCGGCCGGGGTCCTGGCCTCGCCCTCGGCAAAATACGCCAGCGCTGCGTCCACGGACATGGCCAGCACGTCCGCGATGTTCTGGCCGCCCAGGGTGTACTCCAGGACGGCGGGCTGGAAGCGGCGGCCCTCGCAGTCCTCGCAGGTGGATTCGACCGTGGCCATCACGCCGAGTTCGGTGAAGATCACGCCCGCGCCGTTGCACGTGGGGCAGGCGCCTTCGGAGTTGGAGCTGAAGAGTGCCGGCTTCACGCCGTTGGCCTTGGCGAAGGCCTTGCGGACGGGCTCCAGCAGGCCGGTGTAGGTGGCCGGGTTGCTGCGCCGGGACCCCTTAATGGCGCCCTGGTCGATCACCACCACGCCCTCGCGCATGGCCAGAGAACCGTGGACCAGCGAGCTTTTGCCGGACCCGGCCACGCCCGTCACCACACACAGCATGCCAAGCGGGACATCCACATCCACGTTGTGGAGGTTGTTCGTCGAGGCGCCGCGGACCTCCAGTGCCCCCGTCTGCTGGCGGAATGAATCCTTCAGCCGGGCGCGGTCGTCCAGGTGGCGTCCGGTGATGGTGTCGCTGGAACGCAACCCGTCCACGTCACCCTCGTAGACAATCTCGCCGCCGCCGGTGCCGGCCTTGGGGCCGAGGTCGACGACGTGATCGGCGATGGCGATCATCTCCGGCTTGTGCTCCACCACCAGGACAGTGTTGCCTTTGTCCCGGAGCTGCAGCAGGAGGGTGTTCATCCGCTCGATGTCGTGCGGATGGAGCCCGATGCTGGGCTCATCGAAGACGTAGGTGACATCGGTCAGGGAGGAACCAAGGTGGCGGATCATCTTGGTCCGCTGCGCCTCGCCGCCGGAGAGGGTGCCGGCCGGGCGGTCCAGCGAGAGATAGCCCAGGCCGATTTCGGTGAAGGACTCGAGAAGGTCTTTGAGGCCCACGAGCAGCGGGCGGACGGAGGGTTCGTCCAGGCCACGGATCCATTGCGCCAGGTCGCTGATCTGCATGGTGCAGAGGTCCGCGATGTTCTTGCCGTTGATTCGTGCGTTGAGCACCTCCGGAGTGAGCCGCGTTCCGCCGCAGTCAGGGCAGGTGGCGAAGGTGACAGCCCGTTCCACGAACCGCTTCACGTGCGGCTGCATGGCCTCCACGTCCTTGGAGAGCATGGACTTCTGGATTTTGGGGATGATGCCCTCGAACGTGAGGTTGACGCCCTCCACCTTGATCTTGGTGGGCTCGGCGTACAGCATCGTGTCCAGCTGCTTCTTGGTGAATGTGGCGATGGGCTTGTCCATTGGCAGGCCCATGCCTTCGAACAGGCGCCCGTACCAGCCGTCCATCGAGTAACCGGGGACGGTGAGCGCTCCCTCGTTCAGGGACTTCGATTCGTCATAGAGGGCGGTCCGGTCAATGTCGCTGATGTTGCCCATGCCCTCGCAGCGGGGGCACATGCCGCCGAGGTAGGTGACCTGGCGGACCACGTTCTTTTCCACCCGGCCGCCCTTTTCGGTGCTCATGATGCCGCTGGCTTTGCGGGTGGGAACGTTGAAGGAGAAGGCGGTGGGCGGACCCACATAGGGTTTGCCCAGGCGGCTGAACAGGATCCGCAGCATGGCGTTGGCGTCGGTTGCGGTGCCCACGGTGGAGCGCGGGTTGGCGCCCATCCGCTCCTGGTCAACGATGATCGCGGTGGTCAGCCCTTCCAGCCGGTCCACATCGGGGCGGGCCAGGTTGGGCATGAAGCCCTGCACGAACGCACTGTAGGTCTCGTTGATCATCCGCTGCGACTCGGCGGCGATGGTGGCGAACACCAGGGAACTCTTGCCCGAGCCGGACACGCCCGTGAACGCAGTGAGGCGGCGCTTGGGCAGCTCAAGGCTGATGTCCTTGAGGTTGTTCTCCCGCGCGCCCTGGACGCGGATCAGGTCGTGGGTGTCAGCGATATGGGTCCCGGTGTTCTCTGTGTCCGCGTCCGTGGTGATGTCCGTGCTCAAGGTGTCCCCCTCTTCCTGGAGCGGCGCCCACGGGAGGCTGCGCTGGCAGCCTCCCGTCGGCGTCGCCCGTTATATACGTGGCTGGTTACATGCCTACTGCTGCTGGTTGATCCGGACCGTGTTCCCGGCCGGATCGCGGAAGGCACAGTCGCGGATTCCGTACGGCTGGTCGATGGGTTCCTGGACCACGTCGGCGCCGCTCGCCTCGACTTTGGCGAAGGCGGCGTCCACATCAGGAGAGGAAAGAACGATGGTGGCGTAGGTGCCCTTGGCCATCATCTCGGTGATGGTGCGGCGTTCGTCGTCGGTGATCCCGGGATCCACAGCCGGCGGGTGCAGGACGATGGAGACGTCCTTTTGGCCGGCGGGGCCAACGGTGATCCAGCGCATGGTGCCGCGGCCCACGTCATTGCGGATTTCGAAGCCCAGGGCGTCGCGGTAGAAGGTCAGCGAAGCGTCGGGGTCGGTAGCGGGAAGGAAGGTTGAGGAAATGTTGATGTCCATGGCGGTCATGCTAGTAACGGCTCGGTGGCCGGCGCTTCTCGATTCCTGACCGGTCTGGTGACCTGCTTGGCCACGCAGGCGGGGATTCCCGCCGTCGCGCTTTGTGCTTCCTGTTTATAGACGCTGGGCGGCATGCCCACCAGTTCGCTGAAGCGGGTGCTGAAGGTCCCCAGGGAGGAACAGCCGACGGCGAAGCACACGTCAGTGACGCTGAGGTCACCGATGCGCAGCAGCGCCATGGCCCGTTCGATGCGGCGGGTCATGAGGTAGCTGTAGGGGGACTCACCGTAGGCCAGCTTGAAGCGCCGGCTGAAATGACCCGCGGACATGTGGACATCCCGGGCGAGGGATTCGACGTCGAGGGGCTGCGCATATTCCCGGTCCATCCGGTCCTTGACGCGCCTCAGCTGGGTGAGTTCGCGGAGGTAGGGATCAGATACGGGGCTGGTGGTCACAGCTCTGATCGTGCTACGCGGCAAGGGTCTTGTCCACCCTTCAGGCAGCGGGGAACGGCGCGTCAAATGAGCGCTTCGGTGCGGGGTATGATTATGCCGCCGCCAGCGAATGAGGTCCTCGCCCTAACAGGGCTCGAGGCAACGCAGACCTGGATGCTGCCGGTCCTTCCAGGACGGCATCCGGCGCAAACCAAACCTTGAATTACCCATCTTCAGCCCTGCCCATACTGCGCAGGGACCACTTTGGAAGGACGCCATGGAACTGCTGTGGGAAATTGCCGGCTGGGCAGGCGCGGCGGCGATACTGAGTGCGTACCTCGCCGTTTCCATGGGCTGGCTGAAGGCCGGCAAGGGTTTCCAGACGGCGAACCTTTTCGGCTCCGTGGCCTTCATCATCAACGGCACCCTGCACGGGGCGTGGCCCTCGGTGGTCACCAACGTGGCGTGGTTCCTGATCTCCGCAGTGGCACTGGTCCGCATGCGCTCCGAAAGCCCCGTTGCTCCCGTTGAGCCGGCGCAGGTTCAGTACCCCGGGGTCTCTGACACCACCGGCCAAATGGCTGTTGTGGAGGCCCTGAACGGTTCCATACCGGTTGTAGCTTCCAGGCCTGCTCTTGCTTCCGCGCCTGTTGTGGCGGACGGGCCGCGCCTCGCGTTGTAGGATTCGACGGCGGTCCATGCCTGGGTGCGGCCGCTACAGCAGGGGGTGGTCCTGGTCCTTCGGGTCACCGCCCTGCGCGGTGGCCCGTTCCACGATTTCCTGGGCGATGGCGTACACCTTGCGGTTCGTATCCTGGCTCAACTGACTGATGAGCTCAAAGGCCTGCTCCGCGGTGACCCTGGTGCGCCCCATCAGGATGCCCTTTGCCTGTTCGATGACTGCCCGGTTGCGGGCCGACGCTACGACTGCCTCGGTGGCGAGTTGGTGGCGGTCCGTATGGATTGACTGCGTCAGGTCCACCACCACACCCCAGACGCCAACTGCAGTGTCCCCTTCAAGGATGTAGTCCGCAGAGTACAGGAGTTTGTGCTGGCGGTTCTTGCGGTCCCGAATGGACACGTAGATGGACGATGGCCCGCCTGCCGAGGAGACGCGTTCCCAATAGGCATGAACCCGGGGCCGGTCATCCGGCTCGATGTGCGCCATTGCCATGTCCATGGACGGGACAACTTCGCCGCGCTCATACCCGTACATCCGGTACAGGCTGTCAGACCAGCGGAAAATGCCGTCTGAGAAGTAGTACTCGACGAGTCCGGTGGGACAATCGAGGAAGTCCTCGTGCGGGATATGGCCTGGCACAAGTCCTGGAAGCTGGCTGCTGGGAATCACTGAAGGGGCCGTTCGACGTGGCTGTGTCCTGGCCGCCCCCTGGACCGGATTCAAAGGACCAGAATACCGCAGGGTCCGTACTTTGCAGGGGCCGCTGGTCCCCTCGGTGGGGCTGGTGCCGGACGCCACAGATCCCGCACCCTTGGGTGCGGGATCTGTCCGGCGAAGGCGGGGTGGGGCGGTTGTTTAGGCGGCGTCCTCCACGACCACCAGGTCGCGGCCATTCGTTTCCGGGGTGAAGAAGGTGGTGATGAACGAGATTGTTGCCAGGGCCAGCGAGTAGATTGCCGGGACCAGCCAGGAGTGGTTGGTTGCGGCGAGGAGGGCAACGCCGATCATGGGTGCGAATCCTCCGGCGAGTACGGCGGACAGTTCGCGGCTGAGGGCCACTCCGGTGAAGCGGTGCTGGGAGCCAAAGAGCTCCGGCAGCAGGGCGCACTGCGGGCCAAGCATGGCCTGGACGCCAAGGGCGATGCCCAACACCATGACGATCCACACCAGGGTGACGTTGCCCAGCGTGACCAGGTAGAAGGCCGGCAAGGCGATAACGGCCTGGAAGAGTGCGCCGTAGCGGTAGACGGGAACCCTGCCGAAACGGTCGGACAGGGCGCCGAAGGTAACAACCATGACCGCAGCGAAGCCTGCGGCAATCAACAGGCCCGTGGGGCCGATGAACTTGTCGCCGGCGAAGACACCTGCCGGCATGCTGATAAAGGACACCAGAAGCGCGGAGTAGATGGAGGAGTTGCCGTTTTCCCCCATCCGCAGGCCAATGCCTATCAGCACGTTCTTCTTGGAGTGCTTCCAGATCTGGCCTACGGGATTTTTGGCCACGGCCTTGTGCTTCTCGAGTTCCTGGAAGACCGGGGTCTCTTTGAGCCGGAGCCTGATGAAGACGGCGATCGCGATCAGGACGACGCTTGCCAGGAATGGTACGCGCCACAGCCAGGCCTGCAGGGTTGCCTTGTCCGCCAGCGCCATCAGGGCAAAGGTCCCCGCACCCAGCAGGGTGCCCAGCTGGATGCCAACGAACGGCAGGGAGGCGAAGAAACCACGACGGCGGCGCGGGGCCACCTCCGAGATGAGGGTCGTGGCGCCTGCCTGCTCGGCACCGGCGCCCAGGCCCTGCAGGATGCGCAGGCTCACCAGGAGCACAGCCCCCAGCATTCCCGCCTGTTCGAAGGTGGGCAGGAGGCCTATGGCGCAGCTGGACAGGCCCATGAGGCCGATGGTCAGGATCAGCACCATCTTCCGGCCGAACCGGTCGCCAATGTAGCCGAACACCACGCCGCCGAAGGGCCGGGCGGCGAAGCCGACGCCGTAGGTGGCGAAGGAGGCGATGACTGCTCCACTCTCACCCAGTGGTGCGAAGAAGAGCGGGCCGAAGATCAGGGCCGAGGCAAGGCCGTAGATGTAAAAGTCGTAGTACTCCAGGGCGGAGCCCACGGAACTGGCAAGAGTTGCCCTTCGCAGCTGGTCCGGATCGACGGTGGCGCCGTCCGCGGTGGCCTGCGGTGAGTTAGTACGAGTTGTCACGAAAACTCCCTCTAATGCACTCCAAGCCCCCGTTGGCCTGGTGGGATAGCGGCAACACCTATTGCGTCGATCACTATGCTGAACACAATACAGCACACTGAACAACTGGCAACAGTCTTTTTGGTTTCTTACGTCCGGGGATGCCTGGCCCTTCAGTTAGTTAGCCCATCGGGTTGCCCAGCGAGTGGGCCAGCTCCTGCAGCTCCTTGACTATCTGGGAACCCTGTTCCGGCGTGTAGGTGGCCTTGAGCGCCGTTACGGACAGGCCCAGGCTGGGACCGTGCGCGCCCCGCGTGGGGACGGCGACGGCCAGGCAGACCACGCCGGTGGTGGATTCTTCATCCTCGAAGGCGAAGCCCTGCTCGCGGATTTCCCGCAGCTGGGCCTTCAGTTCCGTGCCCGTCCGCAGGGATTTTGGCGTGAGGACGGGCAGTTCTGCGTCATCGGGGAACATCTCCTCAATGTCGTGCACGTTCAGCCGGGCGATCAGCGCCTTGCCCACTGCGCAGAGGGACACGGGCATCTTGTCCCCGATGTTGGAGGTGAGCCGGACCGCGGGGTGTCCCTCGTACCGGGCAAGGTAAATGACGTTGTTTCCGTCCAGCATGGCGATCCGGACCGTCTCGCGGGAAAGGACGGAGGCTTGTTCGCAGTAACGGTAAAACTCCTGGACTTCGTCCATGCGGCCCAGGTAGGCGGCACCCAGTTCCACCAGTTTGCGGCCAAGGGTGAACTCCGCGCCCTGCCTGCTGACCAGGCGCGCCTCCTCCAGGGCCAGCAGGAGGTTGGAGGTGGATGACTTGGGAATTCCGACTTCGCGCGACAGGTCGCTCAGTGTCAGCCGGCCGGTTGCCGATGCGGCCAGGGCATCCAGGACGGCTGCGGCGCGCGTGACGGCGGGAGCCGGAGAAGCGGTTCCCGGTTTATCGGATGAAGCGGGAATGGGGGAATCGGCCATGATTCTCCTTAGGTTGCCGGGCGGGCTTCGCTGGTGTTCAGTCAACTGAACGTTATCCATATTAAGGCGTCGCGGCGTCCCCCGATGCTGGGCCGGCTCAGGCCACGGCGCTGCTCAGGGTTCCGATTTCCTCCACCACAACGTCCACCCGGTCGCCGGGCGTCACGGGTACCGCGGTGCCGGGCGCTCCGGTCATCACCACGTCGCCGGGTTCCAGCGTCAGCCATGAAGTGACGTAGATGAGGCAGTCCACCACCGTGGAGGGCAGGTTGAAGGTCCCGGAGGTGGCCTTGGGTGTCCCGTTGACGTAGACGTCGATGGCCACCTTCTCGGGATCCGGGAGTCCGGTTTCTATCCAGGGGCCCAGGGGCGTGTAATTGACGCCCGCCTTGCCCTGGAAGTTCCGCTCGTCCACCGCGTTCTGGTCCACGTTGGTGACGTCATTGACGCAGGTGTAGCCGAGGACGTGCGCCAGGGCATTCTCCGCAGTCAGGTTGGTGGCTGTCCTGCCGATCACGACTGCGAGTTCACCCTCGGCATTGACCACGCCTTGGTCCCGGACTGCGGCGATGGCGTCACCCGGGCCGGCGACCGTGTGGACGGACTTGTGCCACGCCTGGATGGGCAGGGGGTGGTCATTCAAGGTCCGGTTGTGGCCAATGCCCAGGACGACGGCGGGCGTCACCGGGGCGAGGAACGTGGCCTCGCTGTGTGCGGTGGCGTCGCCGGTGTAGCTGAGGGTTTGTGCGAACGGGTCGGCGATATGGTGCCATTCCCCGGCCCGTTCAACTGCATACTGCGGGCCTGCTGCCGTTTGGATTCTGGCGATGCGCATCGGTACTCCGCCCCGTCTTAGTAGAAGTGGACGGTGTCCACGAGGTGGGGGAGGTCCCCGCCGTCGAGGAACGTCCGGAGGTTGGTGCAGAACCGTTCGGTGATGAGGCGGTTTTCGGCGGCGCTGAGTGCTGAGGTGTGGGGCGAGACCATGACCTTGGGGTGGTTCCACAGGGGGCTGTCCTGCGGCAGTGGTTCCACGGCGAAGACGTCAAGGCAGGCGTAGCCCACCTGGCCGTTGTCCAGTGCGTCCAGCAGCGCATCCTCGTCCACCACGGTTCCGCGGCCTACGTTGACGAAGGTGGTCCCGGGCTTCATGGCGGCGAACAGGTCCCGGTTGAACAGCTTCTCCGTGTAGGCGGTGCCGGGCAGGGTGTTGACGACGGCGTCTGCCGTGGCCAGGAGGGCGGGAAGACCGGCGTTGTCCACAACCAGGTCTATCCCGTCGATGGGCTCCACGGTCCGCTTGCTGCCGCTGACTTTCATTCCCAGCGCCCGGGCGATCCGGGCGGTTTCCAGTCCGATTTCACCGAGGCCGCTGATGACCAGGTTTGATCCGTTGACCAGCCGGGTGGGGACCCGGAGGCTGGGCCAGGCCTTCGCCGCCTGGTCCTGGGCAAGTTCGGCGCTGCGCTTGAAGCCGTTGAGGATTCCCATCGCTGCGAACTCTGCGAGGGGCAGGGCGTGGACCCCGGCGGAGGTGGTGATCTTGAACTTCTGCAGGACATCCTGGCTGAGCCCTGATGCCTTGACTGCTCCGCCCGCCCCGGCCGCCATGGCATGGACCCATTGCAGCCTTGGATTTTCCCGGGCGATGCGGGCCAGACCCTCAGGGTTTTCGTTGGGAAAGCCGTAGAGCACCTCGGCGCTGTTGAGCATTGCCCAGTAGCGCTCTTCCTGTTCATTCGTCCGTTTGAAGCCGGGATCCCCCGTGTGGTCGGCCGGAAAACGTTCAGGCGGCAGGAGGTCCGGCTGGTAGAGGACCGTTATGGACGGATCAACGGCGCGGATCTGGTCCACAAGCTCTGCTTCGAGCGGGACGGCGATGGCCACGGTCTTAGGGGAAGTCATTCGTCCAGCATAATGGGTAGTGTTCGGCATATTGAACAAAATTGATAATTGACGTCTTAGGGGAGCGGGTCCGAAGGCGACTGTGTCAGATTAAAATCTGTAACCCTGGCATCCGCGCGTCAGGAATGGGAAAACCGGACTTCAACCGGACGCGTTTCAGGTAATGACCTGATGTCAGGTTTGGGCGTGCCCAAATGGGGCAGCGGAAAAGCTTTCGCCTCTGTGGGAAAATGCGAGTGCCCCGTTCTTATGGGGGAGATCGTTTCAGAGGCGGTTAAGCCAAGTGAGTTGCGACCTGTCCTCGAGGATCAGTGGTGCGAGTGCTTCGTTGAACGTCGCTCCATAGCTGGCGTTGATGTGGGCTTCGAAGGCTGCGGCGTCTTTGTACTCTTCATAAACGAAGAATCGTTCGGGGTGTTCTGTCTCCCGATGTGCGATAAAGAGGATGTTTGCAGGTTCCTCACGAACCTGCCGTGCCAGGTCATTGATGAGTGTCTCCACGGCGTCTGCGTGTCCAGGCAATGCGGTGAACTCTGCGTAGAGCACCCGCCGATCCTGGTTTGCGGGCATGGTCAAAGGCTTAGCTCCTGACGGTTTTGTTGTTCTTCTAGTGTTGGGCTGACCAGTGCGTCAGTGACGTTGGGCAGGCGAGGCCCACCGAGGACTAACTCGAGGCGTGGGCGGCGTTGTGATTTTCGGCCCGCCGGATTTGCAGTTGTGGGACTGAGGCAGGACAGGTTGCGGTTCCTATTTCGTCGAGGCGTGGAGGATTGGCACCGACGCGTGAGCAGGTGATGCCGGAGGCTTTGGTCGCGTAGCGCAGGATGGGGAGCAGACGTTCGCGGTCAAGCCTCATGAGGTCGTCGCGCTTGGATGAGCCGAGGAGGTCCAATTGGTCGAGGGCAGCGATAAGTGCTGCCATAAACGAGTCACCGGCACCCACAGTGTCGGCCACTACGATGGTATATGCGGGCAGCTCGATACGGGATTGTCGGGTGAGGGCGACAGGTCCCAGAGCGCCGCGAGTCAGGATGACAAGTGCTGGTCCTAGTTCCAGCAAATGCTGCATGGCCATGTCAGCACTTACGTCCGGGTACAGCCACTGCAGGTCTTCATCACTAGCCTTCACGACGTCGCTGATCCCGATGAAGCGCTCCGCTTGTCTGCGGGCAAAACCAACATCCTGGATGATGGTAGGCCGGCAGTTTGGGTCGTAGCTGATGGTTGCCTTTTCCCTGGCGTCGCGTAGCAGGGTGTGAACGGTCCGTGCACCCGGCATAAGCATTGTGGCTATTGATCCGGTGTGCAGGTGGGAGGATGTTTCGATGGCGGCCGATGCTGCCAGCGTGCCGTTTGCCAGGTCCCAGTCAAGGGAAAATTCGTAGGTGGCGCTGCCATCAGGGTCGACGGTGGCTGTGGCTGTGGAGGTGGGAGCTGTTCCCCCGGTCAATACTTCTACGCCGTTGTCCTTGAGGTGCTGGGCAATCAGGTGGCCGTGGTCGTCATTGCCGAAATGCGTGACGAGCCGGGTTTGTACCCCAAGTCGTGCGCACCCCACTGCAACGTTCAGTGGACTTCCACCAACGTGATCACTAAGTGCCGGGCCGCTTTCTTGGGATCGAATTCGATCCACGAGAGACTCTCCAACTGTCGTAATGATGTTCCCGCTCCTGTCGGGTGCGGGGAGTTCGAGGGACGCCATGTCGCAAAGATCCTTACTTGTTCTGCTTGGCAAAGTGCTAATGCTGCTGGTCGGGTGAACCTTGGCGAAGAGCCACCGGGGTTCGGTAGTTGGGGTGTTTTTTGGGTCGCTGGCGCTGGCCTTCAACTGCAGTGTTCACTGGAACAATCTGTACACATTAGTGACTGAGGGTCCTTACAGGGACACCGGAGCATCTTGCGCACATGACCTTCGACGACCGCGGGCCTTCGACCTGCTCGGGCGCGGAGTCGACGTCATAGCCCAGCACCGTGTCGGCCTGGGCGCTACAGCAGCTGAGGTGCAGTCGTCGGCTACTTCCGGCCCGGTGCGGAGCCCGGCGCAGATCCATTCGAGTCTGCGCCGGGTTTCGACGGTCTCCTTTGTCTCGGAATCTACCTCGGCCAGCGGTGCTGGGCGACTGGAAGCTCAGGGAGGACTTGGTTCACGCCGTCTTGATACCAGTAGGCGGTGGTGGAGATGTCGTCGCTGCGTTCGAACAGTCCTCCGTGATCCCAGGTTCCGATTTGCTGCACGGCCACACGTAGGCGCTCCTGGAAGTAGATGGGGTCCGGGATGTGCCAACGGTAGATGCCATGCATGGGAGGCATCCCTGGGTGGAAGGGTGCGGCCTTGGTTCGGTCAACGGTCTCGTGGAACGGGTAGCCGAAGTAGGGAGCGTTGAAGGTGAGGATCTTGGGGTCAGGAACGCTTCGTAGCTCATCCTGGAATGCCCAGGCTCCGCCGGCGTAGTCCTCCAGCCCGGTGCTGCACAGGGTGGGGTAATCGGTGTCGTCGTCTACGTAGAATTTGACCTCTCCCTCGCCCCACCAATAGCGCTGCAGGGAAGCAAGGGCTACGTAGGTGCCAAGATACTTTCCGCGCCCTTGGACGCCGTCCAGGATTACGTGGTCTTGTCCAAGCGGGAGGTTGCCGTTTGAGCGGCGCCATTGTGCGTGGAAGTACATGGCATCTGCCACGTCATCGCCGATGGTGTAGTCAATCTGGTAGAAGAAGTGGGTGAGTTCTCCTCCGTGCTGGTTCTCGATCGTGATGCGGGCTCCTTCGCGGAACGGCATCGGTATGAAGCTGTTCATGCCACCGGTTGGCGCAACCACAATAGGTTCTGAGGTGACGAGCGCTCTCTGGGCGAACCCGTTGCAGAAGAAGTCTCCCAGGGGGACTTCGACGCTGGGGGTTTCGGAGTTGTCCCAGTACATGCGTAGGACGAGATCGCGGAGGACAAACGGGCCGGCGTCGGTTCGGTGGTCCACGGTCAGCCAGATGTGCCGGATGACGCCAGGTCCTTCGATGTCGGCGAGTGTGGCCGTCGTGCCCGAGGGGATCTTGATCCAAGCCGAGCCCTTCCGGCCGGGGCCGAGGTTTGAGGAGGCTTTCGCTCCCTGCCCGGGCAAGCCTGTGAAGTTTTCGGCGTTGATGGAGCGGCTGCTGACGCCGCGAGGCATAGTGGCCCATGCGATGGTCACTTGGGGTTCCTTTCGATGGAGATCTTAGCGTGATGGCTTACTTAACTGCTCCGGCTGCAACGCCGCGCACCAGGGTGCGCTGGAAGAGCAGGAAGAAGACGAGAGTCGGCAGTAACGACATGAGGGAGCCGGCGTTAAGCACTGTGATGTCGATGTTGTGCTGCCCGCGGAGGGTGGCCAGGGCGATGGGTATTGTCTGGGACGACTGGTCGGCCAGGAGCACCACCGGAATGTAGAACTCGTTCCAGGTCCAAATGAAGAAGAACACCACCAGGACGGACAGGCTCGGCCGCAGGATGGGTACCAGCACTTTCCAAAGGATTTGCCACCGGCTGGCTCCGTCCAATTGAGCAGCCTCAATCAATTCCTCGGGAATGGCACCCATGACGCTGGCCAGCAGGTACGTCCCGTATGCCGCTTGCAGGACGGAGAAGACAATGATGACGCTCCAGACCGTGTTAAAGGTGCCTGTGGCCTGCGCGCCGTAGAACAACGGGTAGATCAGGGCCTCGTGAGGGAGCATGGTGGCCACCAGCAGCACCGCCAGGACAATCCCGTTGGCTTTCACGCGGCCAACACCCAGCGGGTATGCGCTCATCAGGGAGAGCACCACTGCTATCGCTGCTACGAGCAGTGAAATGACCAGGGAGTTCCAGAAGGCCTGGCCGAAGTTGACCCTGCCGAGATAGTTGATGAAGGCATCTATGGACAGGGATGTGGGCCAACTAAGCGGCCCGTGGCTTGAGTAGTCCTGCGTGGACTTGAAGGCGTTCAGGATGATCAGGCCGAAGGGCGCCAAAATTGCGATGCCCGCAATGACAGCCACGGTGAGCAGCACCCATTCGCTGGGTTTCCGGCGCTGCGCTCGGGTTTGGGTAGGGGTGGGCGTCAGGCGGACTTTCTCCCGAGTTTGTGTGGCGCTCATATTGTTTCCTGCCTGCGCTGCCACCACAGCATGAGCGCTGCTATGGCGAAAATGACCAAGGCCATGACGGTGGAGATCGCCGAACCGTAGCCCACTTGGGACAGTTCAAAGAAGTTTCGGTAGGCGTAGTAGGACGGAACGACGGTTGATCCTTCCGGTCCACCTCCGGTCAGGATCAGGATGGGGGCAAAGACTTTTAGTGCTGCCACCGTTGCGGTCAGGACCACAATGAAAATCTCTGGCCGAATGGTTGGTACGGAGATAGCGAGGAACTGACGCCATTTGCCGGCGCCGTCCAGGGCAGCCGCCTCGTACAGCTCGGGATCGACCCGGGACAGGGCAGCCATGAAGATGACCAGAGGGTAGCCGATCTGGAGCCAGACGAGCATTAGCATCACCGCGTAGATGGCAAGATCAGGGTTTCCCAGCCAGTCCGGCCCTCCCATCCCAATGGACTGCAGGAAACTGTTGATGGCGCCGTTCGAAGGATCCAGGATCCAGCTCCACATGAAGCCAGCAACAGCGATCGGCAGGATCTGTGGAAGGTAGTAGGTTGCCCGGAGAAAACTGGCGATCCTCGGTCCGAACCGTCTGCCAATTGTCTCGGTCAGCAGCGCCGCCAGAAGTAGGCCGATCACTGTTGGTATCACGACCATGGCAATCACCATGAAGATCGAGTTTCGGAGGGATGTCCAGAATTCGACGTCCGCGAACAAGGTGGCGTAGTTATCCAGGCCGTTCCAGCGCATCGGCGCTGCCCCTCCTTTCCATCGGAAAAGAGAGAAATAAACGTTAGTTCCAAAGGGGATACCGACCACGGCCAGAAAACCGATGAAGATCGGCAAGAGATATAGCCAGTAGCCGCTCGGTCGGCGCAATCGTGGCGCCAGTCCATTGCTCACGGCAAATTCCATTCGTTAGGGGGTCACGGGGTTGTCCGGGAACGGGGTGGAGCCACGGGTGCATGCCACCCCGTTCCTAAAAGGGCTAGTCCTTGGTGCCCTTGTCGTAGAAGGTCTGGAGAGCGTCCAGGTACTGGGAGGCCGTTTCGTTCTTGTTGGACATCGACTGCATGTGGTTCTGGATGAAGTCCAGAAAGCCTGGCACGGGGTAGTCCGGGTAGAAGGACAGGGTGTCGGCTGCTACAACCTGGTTGAACTTCTCTGTGAGTTCCTTCGTCAGGGGGTCTGAGATGACATTGATGTCTCCTGCCAGCGGCAGGCCACCCTTCTGCCCGATCAGGTTCTGAACTTCCGGGCTGAGCGTGGTTTCAATCCAGTCGTAGGCCAGGTCTTTGTTCTTGGACTTTGCAGGAACTCCCCAAAGATGTCCGGATGAGCCCATGGAGAGCTTTGCGCCCGGCATGATGAAGAATCCCCAGTCGAAGGAAGCATCCTTTCGGATACGGGCAAACATGCCGTTGTTCCAAGGGAGCATGCCAGCCTTTTCCGAAAGGAAGTTAACGGTGGCTTGCTCGAATGACAGACCACCGAGCTGGTCGCCCATGTATCCTTGGTCGATCCACTTTTGGAATCGCTCGGTTCCGCTTTTCCAAGCACCGGACTGGAAGACAACTTTGTCTTGGATGAACATGAAGTCGTCAATTTCTTTACGGCTGGCTTCTGCGGAGACCAGCGAGTACCAGACCCACATTTGGTTGAAGCCTTGGCTTGTGCTGGCTGAGCTGGAAATCGGCACCTCTCCTGCCGCTTTCAGCTTGTCCATGGCTGATTCGAAGGAGGCCAGGTCCGTGGGCACCTCCGTGATGCCTGCCTTAGCGAACTTTGCCTTGTTGTAGTAGAAGTACACGTACTCGCCTACGTTGGGAATTCCGTACCAGTTCCCTGAGCCGGCCTTGCCCTCCTCGTCGTATGGGCGAAGGCAGACATGGAGCCTGAGACTTTTTTGTCCCATCCAAACTTGCTCACCGCGTCGTCGAGTGGCTCGAGCAGCCCTTGCGAAGCGAGCTGGCCGCCGTCGGCGTTTCCTTTGTTGAACTCAACGACATCGGGGACGTCGTTACCGCTGAGGAGAATCTTCGAGTTTTGCCGAAAGGCGTCGAAGCTGGTCTGCTGGACATCTACCGTGAGGTCGGGGTGCTTGGCTTTGAACAGTTCGACCGCCTTCTGCCAGCCTTGACCCTGTGGGGTCGTCGGATCTTCATACTGCAGAATCGTGAACTTGCCGGTGCCGCTGCTGGCCGATCCAGCCTGTTGGCCAGGACTGCATGCTGTCAGTGCCAGCGCGCTGACGCTGAGTGCGCCGAGGCCTCCAAGGACCTGACGTCGGGTAATTGATCGCATGTGCGAACTCCTCTCTGAGTTGTTGCCGGTGCCAGTTCTTAGGCAGGGCTGAGTATCCGTAGCGGTCGGCTCGGATGTTGTTTCGGTGGAAGGGACTATGACGGTAGCTGGGCTACAGAGCCGCGTTCTACAAGTGGGCAGTGTGCAAGGTGGGAGACCGGATCGCGGGGTTCACGGGCTTCTTGGCTGCGCCCGATAAGGCGCCTCGCCGCCCAGTCACCCATCTCGTGGTGGGGCAACTGGATGGTAGTCAGTGGTGGCAGGAGACTTTCGGCAACAAAGGGGTGGTTATCAAACCCAACTAGTGACAGGTCCTCCGGGATCCGCAAACCCAACTGCGCGGCAGCCTGGTAGGTGCCGAAAGCTAACTTGTCCGAAAAACAGAACACTGCGGTGGGACGGTCAGGCCTGCTGAGCAGTTCCAGCGTTGTTTCCCTTGCGGCAGCGGCGGTGAGTTCCGTGGCGGCCACGTGCAGCGCCGGATCCGGCACCATTCCTGCAGTGCGTAGGGCTTCTTCGTATCCACGCCGGCGAAGTTTCGTTGCTATGTACCGCTCATCGGCAAGGTTGCACATTGCGATGCGGCGATGGCCAGCCTGAATCAGATGTCTAGTGGCGGTAAAGGCTCCTCCCACTTCATCCGGCACCACCCAATCCGTGACTGCCGCCTCGTCTTCGGGTCGCCCATCGAGCACCACAATAGGCAGCGACCGTGGGACACGAGGCAACTTCACGTAGCTGTGATAATCAGGTGCGACGATCAGGCCTTCGATACTGCGCTGGAGGAGCGCTTTGACCGCAGGCGCCTCCAGCCCCGTCATTCCAACTGTGTCAATAAGCATCAGGAGGTACCCAAACTCGGCTGCGGCCGTCTGGGCACCGGCAATCATTGGTCCAGCAAAAGGCGTTGATGCAACACCATCCGAAAGCAGTCCGATGGTTAATGACTGTTTGGTCTTGAGACTTCGAGCCAAAAGGTTGGGGACGTAACCAAGGTCATCGGCGACCGCCCTGATCCTGGCAGAGGCTTCCGGGTTGACGCGCCCGTCACCCCTGTCATTGAGGACAAGCGAGACGGCAGAAATCGAAACCCCGACTTCCTTAGCAATGTCTTTGAGAGTGACCAGCGACATGATTTACGAACCTCCTTTCGGTTCTGGCGTCAATCGTTTGATAACTGACCTCAAACGATTGATGTAACTGTCAGTGAGTCAAACGATTTGACGCAATGGCGTTATCAGACTGTTACGTATCGCATGGGTCTTAGGTTTCATGTCTAAGGCAATAATTTGGGCATGCGGACGTGTGGGACGGGATCCCCAATGCCCCCCCACCTTAAAAGCAATTGCAAGAGGGCCGGTCGGTCGAGCATCGCTTTTCCTTCGGATTGTCGTGATCCCTATCGATGCTCTGGAACCATTGCATGTTGCCTTGAAGGTCCCGCCGGTCTTCGCTTCATGCCCCGTGACAGCTGTCAGCCGATTTGCGTAGCCAAGCAGCTCAGAAGGTCCGGGGAAGATTTCAGAATTTTTGGCGTGCGTAGGGGCCGAGCTGAGTCGTTGCCTTCAGTCCGGCAAAGAGTCCGGCCAGCAAGAATCTTTCCGGCCGGCTCCAACGGTATCGGCCGCGTGTACCTTCCGAGCCGGTATCCAGACCATTTCCTGGCCGGAGATACGTTGTCATGGGGCGTTGAGGCATCGGAGGCGCTGTGTGTAGGCATGGGCTCCGCTACAGCTGTGCGGCGGCGGTTACGCCAAGCCGACCGCGGGTGCGGTCTCCAATTGGTCTGCGATATGCTGCCAGCCATTGCTAAACATGCCGTAGGCGGTTTTGATTTGGACGCCCACGGCAAGTTCTGGGCATTCGTTTTCGGCGTTGGTTCCCCAGTTGACCCACCCAGACTGGCGTCGCTGAACGATTTGGAAGGCTCCTGAGGGTTCGGAGGTCCACCAAATCATGGTCCTGCCGAGTTCTGAATGGAGTTCCGCAGTTTTGGAGGCTGGTCCGGGGAAGACGGTCTCGTGCGGCAGCGCGGAGACGTCGACGGGGGCGTCCGTTATGGTCCAAGTCCTGTCGGGGAGATCTGCGAGCACGTGGGAGCTTGCCCGGACCCGGGCGAGTCGTTCGCGGATTTCGTCGTTGTCCAGGGCGCCTTCCCAGCTGCAGAATAAGCGCCAGTACAGGTCCCAGTGGGCGGTTTCGATGTTCCCGGTGAGTTGGCGGCGAAATTCCTGAAACTTAGCAGTGCTTGAGGTGGAGTTTGCGATGGTTTCATCGACCATTTGGGCGAGTTCCCCGGCGTAGGGGTCACCGGAGCGGTACCTTGTGCCGCCGTATGCTTCGAAGCGGTCAAAAACCACGTCGCCTTGGCCTGCTTCAAATTCGTCACCGACGGTGATCTTGTTGGTTATTGAGCGTCCGTTGATGACTGTTTGGAAGTCATCCACCTGGTAGCTGCGGGTGAAGTAGGGCGTGCCGTGGGTGAATTTCCAGTCGATGGCAAACGCTTTGCCCTTGAGCTCTTCGAGCAGCCCGTCAGGGACGGTTCCGTGCATCCGGTAATGGTGCAGGATGGGGCCGCGTTCGATGGTTTCGATTTCGACGGTGGTGTGCTCGGGCGGGTTGATGAGGCCGTTTTCGGGGGTGAAGAATGGGCCGTAGAAACCGCCGATGGCGTTATTGCCTGAGGGCAGCAGGTCGATGCCTTCTTTTAACGTTGCGAAGTGACGCAGTCCCCATTTTGACGAACCGGTACCCTCGGCAGTACCTGAACACATTTCGAGGTCGAAGTACCCCGTGTCCAGGCGGACGAATGCGTCGGATTCGACGGGTTCACATTCGTTGATCCCTTCGACGTGCCCGGTGAGCGGTGCGGCCAGGCTGAACTCCATGCTTCCTTCAAAAGTCACTACCGTGATGAACGTGGTTTTACCGGGTTCGGGTTGGGCGTTCAGCCGCTGGCAGATAAGGGTTTCTCCGGCGCTGGTCGTTGCCGTCCAGAGGTTTTCAGTGAGTTCGGCGCCGACAGTGAAGGTCACTGGCTCGTTGATCCGGTAGCCAGGAAGGGCGTCCTTAACGGCGATGGTGGGCATTGCCACGGGTTTTCCTCTCGAGTTTTGGGTGTGGGACTCCGACCCGGCCACTTGAAGAATGTGACCGGGTTGTCCCGTCAGGCAGGCAAGACGCTGCCGTGATCGCGTTTGGTAGTGCTCTTATGCCGGTGTCTGGGCGGCGAGGGCCCTGGACCACGGCAGGCGGAGCGAGCGCTGCTTCAGGCTGTCGATAGCCACCGCGAGGATGATGACAAGGCCCTTAATCAGCAGCTGAGTGAAGAACTGGACGTTCATCAGGATCAGCCCGGTGCTGAGGACACCGAGAATGATGGACCCGATCAGGGTGCCGTAAATCCGTCCGCGACCGCCGACGAGGCTCGTGCCGCCCAGGACGACGGCGGCGATTGCGTCCAGTTCGTATCCGGTGCCGGCTGTGGGCTGGGCGGAGACGACGCGGGCAGAGAAGATGACTCCGGCGAGTCCGGCGCAGACTCCGGCGATGACGTAGACGGAGGTGATAACGCGTTTGACGTTGATGCCTGCAAGCCTGGCGGCCTCTGCATTGCCGCCTACGGCGTAGACGTGTCGGCCGTAGCGGGTGCGCTCAAGGACGAACCACGCTGCGACGTAGACAATGATCATGATCACCACGGGCACTGGGATTCCGGCCAGATAGCCGTTGCCAATGTCCCGAAAACTGAGCGTGTTCGAGACAATGGGCTGCCCGTCGGTCATTGTGTAGGCCAGACCCCGTAGGAAGGTCATGGTGCCGAGGGTGACGATGAAGGCGGCCAATGCCAGGTAGGAGCTGAGCAGTCCGTTAATCAGCCCGGCGACCGCCCCGGTCAGGACGCCGACGAGGATTGCGACCGGTGCTGGCAGACCTGCAATGCCAGCCATTACCGAAGAGACTCCGGCGACGGCCAGAATGGAGCCGACGGAGAGGTCGATCCCGGCTGCGAGAATGACGAATGTCATTCCGGCAGCGAGAATGGCGTTGATTGAAATTGACCGGGCAATGTTGAGCAAATTGTTGACGCTGGCGAAGTTCGGTGCGATGACAATCATGAGTGCCACGAGTGCGATCAGGACTACGAGGATGCCGACGCGGTCCCACCAGTAGGCGAAGTCGAAGCTGCGTACGGGCTTAGGTGCCGTTTCTGGCAGGACGTCCGCGTCCTGCGGGTTTAGAGCCTGGTTAGTCATTGGAATTCTCCGTTTGTCTGTGCTGCGGTACCGGTGGCGTGGAACATGACGTCCTCTTCGTTGGCGGTGCGTGAGTTGAGTTCGTGGACGATCCGCCCGGACCGCATTATGAGGAGCCGGTCGCTGATGCCTATTGCTTCGGGCAGGTCTGAAGAGATGACCAGAATGGCCTTCCCTGCCTTGGCGAGGTCATTGATGACTTCATAGATCTCGCTTTTCGCGCCGATATCCACGCCCCTTGTGGGTTCGTCGAGGATCAGCACGTTGGATTCGCGCATCAGCCACCGGGCCAGGACCGCCTTTTGCTGGTTGCCGCCAGAAAGCGCGCTGACCGGCAGGCGCAGGGCGTTCTGCCGGAGGTGCAGGCGTTCCATCTGCCTTTTCACGGCATTCCGGATTTTCGTGCGTTGGAGCACTCCGGCGTTCACGTGGCCGCCGAGGGAACTGATGGCGATGTTGTCCTCGACGGTGTGGGACACGAACAGGGCCTGGTCTTTGCGGTCTTCGGGGACCATGGCGATTCCATGGGCGATCGCCTGGGCGGGGCTGGAGGCAATGGCCGTCTTGCCTTGCACTGTGACGGTGCCACCGCGGGGCCGGTCTGCGCCAAAGATCATCCGGGCCGTTTCCGTACGGCCGGCTCCGATGAGTCCGGAAAGGGCGACAACCTCGCCCGAGCGGACCTGAAAGCTGAGCGGCCCGATGCCGGCTCCGTCGGTGAGTTCCTTGACATCCAACATGACATCGCCAGGGCTATGCCGGTCATGGTGGTATAGGTCCTCAAGGTTGCGTCCCACCATCATCCGCACGACATCGGGAGGGCTGATTTCGGCCTTTTCGCGGGTTCCGACGTACGTCCCGTCGCGGAAGACGGTGACCCGATCAGCAAGTTCCCAGACCTCTTCCATACGGTGCGAGATATACACGAGACCGACACCTGCCTCGCGCAATTCGTTGATGATGGCGAAAAGGTGCAGTGTTTCGCTCCGAGAGAGGGCAGCCGTTGGTTCATCGAGTACCAGGATCTTGGCGTTTTCACTGACTGCCCGGGCAATCTCCACCATCTGTTGCATGCCCACGCTGAGCTGGCCGAGCTCGGTCCGCGGGTCGATCCGTGCACCGACCCTTGCCAGCTTTTCACGGGCTTGGGCGATCATGGCGCGGCGATCGAGCGCCCCGAATTTGGTGGATGGCTCACGTCCGAGGGCCAGGTTCTCGGCAACCGTCATCGCCGGTACCGTGTTCAGCTCCTGATGGATGATGGCTATGCCGTGGGAAACGGCCTCGTATGGGGAGCGGATGTCGATTTCGCCGCCGCCCATCAGGATGCGTCCGGAATCGCGGGTCACGTTTCCGGCCAAAATCTTCATCAGTGTTGATTTGCCCGCCCCGTTCTCACCCATCAGGGCATGAACCTCACCGGCACGCAGATCGAAGTGGACGTTGTTGAGCGCGAGGGTAGCGCCGAAGCGCTTCGTGACGCTTTCCAGCTGCAACAGCGGCTGGTGGGAAGGTGTTGTAGTCATGGCGGCCTATTCTCGGTCCGGGTTGTGTGGGGCCCTGTGGGCCCCACACGGGCAATGGGTGCGCTCTACCAGCCTTTGTACTGGTTGACGTTCTCCCGCGTCACGAGCTCACTGGGGATCAGAATGGTGGTTTCCGCCGGGGGCTTGTTGTCGATGATGTTCTGGGCAACCTCGACGGCCTTGCGGACCATCTCCGCAGGGTTCTGTGTCGCGGTTCCGATGAAGGGCGATCCCGGCTGCTTGAGTTCGGCCACTGCTTCCGGGCTGCCGTCAACGCCAGTGACTTTCACCGTGCCGTTCTTGCTGGCCTGCTGAACTGCCAAAACTGCGCCCAAAGCCGACGGGTCATTCATGCCGAAAACCCCTTGTACATCCGGGGTTGCGGTGAGCATGTCTGTGGTTACAGCGAGGCCGGAAGCACGGTCGTTCTTGGAAGCCTGTTGCCCGACCACTTTGATGTCAGGGAACTTCTTGACAACGTTGTTGCAGCCGGTGATGCGGTCCCGGATGGTCTGGAGCGGGGTTCCGTCCACCAGGAGAACATTGCCCTTCCCTCCCATCTGCTCGAACAGGTACTGGCAGGATTTTTCGCCGGCCTGTACTGCGTCTGTCATTACGACGGCGTCGGCGCTCTTGGCCGGAGTGTCCACGGCGATGACAATTATGCCCGCCTGCTTTGCCCGCTCAATTGCCGGCTGGATCCCGTCCTCGTCCACCGCGCTGATGACGATCAGGTTCACGCCCTGCTGGATGAAGGTGTCAATCTGTGTATTCTGATTGGCCAGGTCAAGTTGGGCGTCCTGGGTGTTGGCGGTGGCACCGATCTTCGCGGCAGCTTCCTTGGCGCCCTTGTCCATGGCCGAAAAAAACGGGTTAGACATGTCCTGGACCATGAGGCCGATTTTCTCGATCTTTGTCGGCTTGCTGGCGCCGGGCTGGCTGTCCCCGGAGCTGCAGGACGTCAGGCTGAGCGTGGCCATTGTTGCAGCGGCTGTGAAAACTGCCGACTTCTTGAAGAACTGGTTCATTTTCGGATCTCCTTTGAACCGGAACCGGCGGGGCCATGACGGCCGCCAGGTCCGTGAAAAAACGTGGTCGATTGTATTGGTGGGAGGGGTTACGTCTGGGTCGCTGTGCGAAAACCGGGCTTTCGGGTAAGTTTTCGCGGCGTCACGTACCTCTGGGGTGTAGCAGTCTCCGCCGGACCAGGCCTTGCCCGGGACGTGTCGGAGGGTAAAGCAAGTGGCTTGTGCCGGGCTGGCGGGTCGGTTCCTGTCGCACCGGCGGTTGAAAGGGGACAAGTGATGACGCCACGGCCACCGTGAACTGATGGCCGGCGGTAACCTTGGCTGCTACTGTTCGGTCGGCGAGGAGCTGGGTCAGCACCCGCAAGACTGTCGCACGATTAAGTCCGCGTTCACCTCCCGGCGGTCCTCGGGACGGTAGTCCGGCACTGGAGGTTCGCCCCGCCGTTCAGCGTCCAGCTGCCCATCGAGAATTCGGGTTAGCGTCTCGGCGGCCAGCACCCCGATCGATTCGCTGTCCTCATCTACCACTGTCAGCGGCGGAGCCAGCAGCGGCGCCCAGGCAAACTCGTCGAAAGCTATGAGTGCCACCTGGGCGGGAACAGCAATTTCACGTTGCTGGAGTACGGTGAGGACACCGTGCAGCAGGGGGTTGTTACCCGCTATAATCGCCGCTGGCAGGGTCTGGCCGGGGGCATCCAGATAGCCGGACAACGCCTTATGCGCCGAATCGGAGTCGTTTTCCGTCTCCAGGACGTGCAGGGCGGCCCCATGCTTGGTCGCCGACTCTCTGAGGCCGCGCTCCCGTTCGGCCCGCGTGGACCAGCGACCCGGATAGGCCACAAAGAGCCAATCCATATGCCCGTGTTGGGCCAAGTGGGCTCCGGCCTTCATACTCGCCGCATAGTTGTCCGTGAGAATGCTCGGGACTTGTGTGGCCTCTTCCGGCGGCGCTGAGTCAACGAAAACCACCGGGATGTCCCAGCTTTCCAGGAGCTTAATGTTCTCCATACTCAGCGTGAGGGTGGTGATTATGCCCGCGGTGCGTGACTGGATCAGATCCTGAACGATGGCATCTTCGACCTGGGCGGTGTAGACGCCTTCGGCGGCGATGTCCGCCACGACGGCATTCCGGCCAGAACCCCTCAGGACCCGCTGAATGCCCTTCATGAGGTCCAGATAGTAGTAGTTCGAAGTGCTCGCCGTGATGACCGCGATCGAACTGCGCGATTTCTTGCGGAGTTCCTGCGCGGCGCGGTTAGGGACGTAACCCAGCTCCCGGGCCGCCTTCAACACAAGTTTCCGGCTCGCATCCGAGACATCGGCACCGTTGCTCAGGGCTCGCGAAACCGTGTAGGAAGAGAGGCCTGTGACTTCACTCAAGTCCCGCAACGTGGGCTTCTTCGCCATTATCGCGACCACTTTCTAATCGTTTAGGGAAAGGTATCGCAAACTTCCAGTTGCGTTACCTAAAGGATTAGGGTTAACCATAGGTGTGACTGCACCCACACGTCAATAGCGTCGGCTTCTCCTAATTCGCAGGACGAACTACAGTCGTCCCGGTGCTTGGGTCCGATGAGGGAAGGGGCCGTCGACTGTACTCCCAGTACAGCCCCAGAGCTGGTCAGTTGCGCCTCCCGCGGGTTCGACGGCAGCACGTTCGGGGTGTGAGGTCTTTTCCGCCTTTGGCAGGCCCGCGCTGCTCGTCCAGCGATGCCCTCCCTATGGCGTGCTGATGAGGGAGCGTTCAGATTCAGCAATGACACCCATGAAGGAACATGAGGTTGGCCATGGGGAAGTGCCCACGGTTAAAGACCAGGCTCTCCTTCACGACTTCACAAGCACGCCTTGCGTCTCAGGCCCTCAGCGAGAGTACCTAAGCCATCGAGGTTGCGGGCGAGGCAGTCCATGGTGTGGAGTACGACGGTGTTCTCAGCGCGGGCGAACCGCAGCCGTTCCGTCAGTTGTGGCCTGTCGGTTTCCGTGCCGGAGGACTCGTCCGTGAAGGCCCAGTCCAGAACCTGGCGTTCGGGCTGGCCCCTTTTCCTCTCTGGTCCAGCGTGCTCACGTGCACACTCAGCGCGCCGTCCATGCACCGGCACCTCAAACCCTCATCCTGTCGCTGAGTTTTAGGCCCGTGCCAGAAGAATATCGAGCCTTACGGGCACCCCTTAGTCAGGGTGGGGTGTACTTCAACCAAAAAATGGATACGTGGCACTGCCCCTGAATGAGGCTCCCTCGTAGGGAAAGCTCCTCTTCGGAGTTCGCTGAGATCGCCGCGTCCGACCAAGAATCACCTACGCACTACGTCGGCCTCGCGGGGGTTCGCGGCTCCCGCGGTGGCCCTACGAGTTCCGTGGGAAATCTTCGAATTTCGTTTGCCTCATGGGTAGTAGTGAGTCAGGATCAGCGATTTCTGCAACGAATTCGCCTGCACTCGCCAGACCCCGTACCGGCACTTGTCGCCTAAGGCGTGCCGGATGCCTGACTTTTGTCAGGCTGAACTAGGCAAACCTCCTGAAGAGAACGGGTCAACGCGGGCAGGGACAGATCCCCCGTTTCGTTTTGTGAGTACGGGGGACCTGTCCCTTAGTAACGTCGCTGATGACTGTCAGTGGTCTCGGGTCACCACATGGCCTTGTTAAGGGGCGTTACCGTGAGATTCTCGAGTCTTGCCGTTCCACCTTCCGAAAAGACGGACAGGTCATCTGCTCCTGCGGCTGGAAATACTTGGTCGGTCAGAGTTGCGAGGCCGTTTTGGGCAAAAACTTCGACGGACGCCCTGTCGATAAACAGCCGGAGGAGCAGTCGGTCGTTGATGAGCTGCACGGGGACGTCATCGACCGAAGCAAAAGCCGGATGAAAGCCTTCATTTCCGGAGTTTGTCCTGTCGATGAACACACGTCCGCTCTCACTTTTGTAGCCGATACGCGTTGCTTCAGTTCCGTTGCCCAGTACCTTCAGGCCGAAGGAGGACGCGGTTCCGGGGGAGAACTCAGCATCAATTTGAACGACATCTCCAGAGATGGGCAGACTGCTTGTGCCCGGCTGGATGTCCTGGGCCTGGGTTGTGGCGTATGCCGCGGCAGTGTTCTTCAGCGTGTTTGCCTGAGCTACCACTTTCTGTGTGAGCCGTGGCCCTTGCGGGGTTTGGGTGAGGAGCACTTCCCTGGGCAGGGCCATGGTGCCGCGCCAGGTGGTGGTGGGTGTGGCCTGTCCGTAATCCCAGTTGTTCATCCAGCCCAGCATGATCCGTTTGCCGTCCGGGGCGTTGTTGAAGGAGACAGTGGCGTAGTAGTCCCTGCCCCAGTCCAGCCAGTCGTGCTGTTCCTGCCGCGTGATGTCGGATGCGACGAACTCGTCAGCCAGAATGTGCCCCCAGTCTCCGCGGTTGTTGTCCACGATCCTGATGGCCGCCTGGCTGCCCTGGAACTCGCTTACATCCCAACTCTTCCAGTCCAGGTGTTCCGAATCGGAGCCAGTCGCGGTGCGGACCGTCTGCCCGTTGACCACGAGGTTCACGGTGGTTTCACTGCTCCTGGGTTTAGCCGGCTCCGAGCCCAGCACCATGTTGTCCAAGGTGAGGTGGCCCCACGGCCCCGTGGCGTTGTCTACGATTCGAATGCGGGCAACTTGACCGAAGTACTGCGATACATCCCAGTTTTTCCAGTTCAGGTCACCTGAATTTGTTCCGGTGGTGGTACGCACTGGGACTCCGTTGACGAGCAGTTCCACTTGGAGCTGCCCGTCGGGCCGGTTGCCGCCGCCTAATAGGAAGGCGATGTTGTTATTGGTCAGGTAGAACTCTGGTGATGTGATGGTTCCGACGTTGTTATCTGCCTTTGCGCCGCCCTCAAAGGTGTTGATGCGTTTTCCGATGGCGAATTCACCGCCTGCGGTTGAGGGGTTTCTGGCTGCCTCGAAGTCACCGGTAAGTTGCCATCCGGCGTTTGTAAGTGTTCCGGGATAGTCGAATCCGTCGAACAGCAGGTATCCCGGAGGGGCTTGGTTGCCTGATTGCTCGCCGGGCTTTTGCGGGTGATTTCCACCGCCGGTCAGGAAATTGATGTAGTCCTTGGGCACAGTGAACGTCGCCGATTCCATCGCGCCTACGGGGGAGTCGCCGGCATGGAACCCGTTAACCAGGCCGGCCCCAATGAACCCGGTGACTTCCTGCTGTCCGGCCAGGGTGCCGGTGGCAGGGGAGCTGCCCCAGGGCGCGGATGCGTTGGAAGGATCGTTCTGCACGTTCCAGCCGCTGTAGCTGCCTGCGTTGAAGCCTGCGACCGGGGTGCCGGGTGGTGGCACGTCAGCGGCGTCGGTGGTTTCGGAGGTGAAGGTTGTGCCATTGAAGGAACCGACAAAGTATTGTCCGCCGCTTCCCCCAGCGACCGCTCCCGGATTGATGTTCACCACGAGCACCCATTTGATGTTGTTAGGGTCCCCGTCCACGGCGAGGGGGAACAGATCCGGGCATTCCCATTGCCCGCCCGTTGCATTAGCGGGCTTGAAGTCATCCAGATAATCCCAGTTTTTGAGGTCGTTGCTCTTGTAGAAGAGAACCCGGTGTTCGTTGGCTTCCACGGCGGACATCACCCAATAGGACCCGGCTGGTCCCTGGTACCAGAACACCTTGGGGTCACGGAAATCGCTGGTGTTCCTGTTCAGGACGGGGTTTCCGGTGTATTTAGTCCAGGTCTGACCGTCGTCGGTGCTGTAAGCGAGGGACTGGGCCTGCTTGCCGGGAAACGTCGGATGGCCGCCAGTGAAGTTACTTGTGTAAACGGCAACCAGGGGCGGATTCTGAAGAGTCCCGAAGCCGCTGGTGTTTTGCGCGTCTACAACAACGGAACCGGAAAAGATGTCCTCCACGGACTGCCCGGAGCTGTTTAATGTTTGGGGGATCGCCACCGGCTTTTCCTGCCAGTGGAGCAGGTCAGTTGACGTGGCATGCCCCCAACTCATGTTCCCCCAAGTCGTTCCGGTGGGGTTGTACTGGTAATACATGTGATAAACGCCTTTGTGGTAAACGAGCCCGTTGGGGTCGTTCATCCAGTTCTTTTGGGGCGTGTAATGCAGGTATGGCCGGTATTGCTGGGTGGCCGGGTCCGGGTCGCTGGCGTGGGCGGGGGCGTGCGCCATGGTGAGGGCCGAGGCAGCCAACACCACTGCCATCACTGTGGCCCACCGCTTCCTTGTACGAGTGATCCTCATTGATTCATGTCCTTCGACTGCATTCGTTGGAGCCGCGGATGCTCCCTCGGGCCAACTGTCGTTTCACGTGCGTGGGCGGAAGGAGCGCAGAACGGTGGATTAGGGCGTGGCCCGGAACGAGTAGGAGCTGGTGTACTGGACAAACTCGGCCGATGTGCCGCTGTCCAGGATTTTGGTTCCGGTTGTAGAGCCGTCAAGTACCACGGTGTTCACGGGCACGGAGGCGACCGTGTTGTTGACTGCGATGTAGTTGTTCGCACCCGAGGCGACCAGGACGATGGTGGGCTTTTGGCCCTGCGGCTTCACTGAGGCCGAGGGTACGTCGTAGGAGAAGTGGTTTCCGGTGACTGTGTTGGCGCTGCCCACGATGTGAACGAGTCCAAAGAGGTCGTCCAGTCCGTTGTTGTAGGGCTTGAGGGGGTCGAACGGTTCCATTTGCCGGAGGAAGTGGTTGGAGCCAAGCAGGTTTTCGGTGCAGCTGTCTTCAAAATTCACCATGCCCGGGTAGAAGGCATGGAACCGGTTGGCGGTGATGGATGAACGGGTGCAGTTTTTGAAGTGGACGCTGCTCTTGCCCCGGGGGAACACGTTGTTGGCGGCTACAAGCAGGCCCATGTGACCTTCCGCGAAGATCGAGAAGCCAACGTAGCCGGCGCCGATGAGGTTGTCCGTGACTTTTGAGGCTTGCCCGGACCCTGTCAGTTCTATGCAGCTTCCGCACTCGGCCAGGAAATTGCCGCTCACGCTCAGGGCGTCCGTGTCCCGCACAACGAGGCCGTGTTCGAGGTAGACCATGCCCATGCCTTCGATGCGGCAGGAGTCGTTGGCGGAATCAAAGCGGATGCCTGTTTTTCCGTTCACATATGAGTTTTGGTTGGAGTTAAAGGACACGCCATCGAGGCAGAAGTTTTGGAAGATGATGGAGCTTAGCCTGGGGTCTCCGGTGCGGAAAACGCGGAATGCGTCGGTATTGCCGTCCGTGTTTTCTACGCGGATGCGGCTGCCGCCGGGGTTGATCTCATGCCAGCTGGAGGTGTTGCCTGCGTTGTATCGGATGCTGCTGGAAGTGAATCCATGCCCGGAGCCGCGTATGGTCAGGAAGCTGATATCCACATTCACACGGGTCTTGAGTGAATAGTCGCCCGGCGGGATGTAGACGACGGCGCCTGGTTTTGAGGCTTGGCTGGTTTGTTGAGACTTCACATCGGCGATGATGCTGTTGATGATGAGCCCGATGTCGTTGTAGGGGGTGGCTGAGGGGTTTCCTGGAACGGACCAGGTGGTGACGTCATAAACAGATGTCAAAGCTGATGCTCCTACTTCGTTGGGGGAATTCGTAGCCGGTTGGGGACTTTAAGCGGGTGAAGAGGGCTAAAGCACCCCGATAAGGTGCCGGTGGCCCGGCAGCTCAGGAGAGCCTTGCCCTGGGAAGGACTCTTTACCTGACTCGGCCTGGCTGGTTCCTGTTGCGGCAGCATGGCTGGCCGCGAACAGGGCCACGACCATTGCAGCCAAGGAAGCCGATCCCGCTCGAAGCACAGTTCTCCGATCGGGATTGTAGGGGTGGGATTGCACGTGAAACTCCTTCGTTTGAGTTCGGTGGGAAGACCTGGGCCGCGAGATTGCGTGTGGAAGCTTGCGCAAAGTAGTGAAATCTGCCAAAATGCCAAAACGGTTTTTCGTGGCCGCGCATTCACGTTAGGGCCTCTCATTGCCAGTCGTCAAGAGCCTGGATGAAACATGATGTGACGCTTGACACCCTGCGCATGGGGTCCTATGTTGGGTGCCAAGTCGTTTTAGCAAAACGGTTTTTCGCCCCATATCATTCTCACCACTTCCGTTCGAGAGAAAGTGAGTCGACAGCGATGTCCACTCGTAAAATCATCAACAGGCTCGCCATCGGCGGCATCTGCACCGCCGTCGCCCTGGGCGCCTCGGCGTGCGGCGCAGGGGGCCCGGCGACCACGTCGGGAAGCGCCGGCACCAGCCCCGTCAACGTCCTGGTAGAGGCCGGCGGCCACGCCGAGCTTACCGGGGTCGCAGAACAGTGCAAGAAGGACGCCGGCGTTGACGTGAACTTCGTCGAACTGCCCTATGACGGCATGTTCAACCGGCTCTCCAGCGAATTTTCCTCCGGCAATGTCTCCTTCGACGTCGCCGCCCTGGATTCGGTCTGGCTGCCCAGCTTCAAGGACGCCGTCCAGCCCATCGACGAACTCTTCACGGACGAGGCCAAGAAAGACATCTTCCCGGCCCTGGTTAAGGAAGCCAATGTGGATGGGCACTTCATCGGCATGCCCGCGTGGACAAACGCCGAGATCATCCTGTACCGCAAGGACCTGTTCGAGGACGCCAAGAACAAGGCAGACTTCAAAGCCAAGTACGGCTACGAGCTGGCTGCCCCCACCACCTGGAAGCAGTACCAGGACATCTCCGAGTTCTTCACCAAGGACGGAATGTACGGCACGGACGTCAAGGGCGGCGTCGAAACCGAATGGCTCGCCCACGTCCTGCAGGCCGGCTCGCCCATGGTCCTGGACGGCGACAAGGTGGTCATCGACAACGCCGCCCACAAGGAAGCACTCGATTTCTACGTCAGCCTCGTCAAGTCAGCGCCCTCAGGCGCAGCACAGGTGGATTGGGCCGCCGCTCAAAACCTGTTCAACCAGGGAAAGACGGCCATGACCCGCTTCTGGGCCCACGCCTACCGCCAGATCCCCACGGACTCCGCGGTAGCCGGCAAGGTCGGAACCGCTCCCATGATAGGCGGAAGTGCCGGCGTCGGCGCCGTTCCCGGCCCCTGGTACCTTACGGTCCCGAAGGCCACGAAGAACACCGAAGCGGCTAAGAAGTTCGTCAAGTGCGCCTACGACTACAACGACAAGGGCATCGAATCCAGCCTGGGCCTGGCTTCCCGTATCTCCGCGTTCGAGAAGTACCAGGACAAGGCAGGCTACGAAAGCTTCGGACCCCTGATCGAAACCCTTAACGGCAAGGCCACCGCCACCCGCCCGGCCACCGAGAAGTGGCAGCAGATCGTAGACACCGTCCTGGTCCCGATGCTGCAGAAGGCCGTAGCCGGCGGTGACTCCACCACCCTCCTTGCCGACGCCAAGAAGCAGATCGAGGACCTCCTCAAGTAAGACCACCGCGGCCGGCACCTGATTCACCGGTGCCGGCCGCGGTCCCGACCAGTGGAAGAGAAAACCGTGCGTATCTCCGATCGCCGCTTCGCATTGTTCCTAATGACACCAGCGGCGCTGTTCCTGGCAGTGTTTGTCGCCTTCCCCCTGTTCCGCCTCGTCGCGGACAGCTTCTTTAAGATCTCGCCGATCGCTGGCGGCCCCCGCGACTTCGTGGGCCTGGATAACTACTTCCGCGCTTTCGCCTCCGACGCCTTCATGGGCGCGGGCTGGCGGACCCTGGCCTACACCCTGGTCGTGGTCACCCTCGAATTCGCCCTGGGCCTGGGCATGGCGCTGCTGTTCACCACCCTCGGGCGCAGCTCCCAAATCTGGCGGACCGTGTTCATGTACCCGCTGATGATCGCCCCCATCGTGGCAGGCCTCCTCTGGAAATTCCTGATGATTGATAACTTCGGCCTCATCGGGACTCTCCTGCACCAGGCCGGCATTTTGTCCAACCCCAACCAGATCGGCTGGCTCTCCGATCCAAACATCGTGCTCTACTCCGTCGCCGTCCCAGACATCTGGCTGACCACGTCGTTCATGTGCCTGGTGCTCTTCGCAGGACTGCAGAACATCCCCGGGGACCTGATAGAAGCCGCACGTCTGGACGGTGCACGCGCGCCTGCCCTGCTGTTTCGCATCATCCTGCCCCTCCTGCGGCCCGTCATCGCCGTGGCCCTGGTGGTCCGCGGCATTGACGCAGCCCGGGCGTTCGACACCATCCTCATCCAAACCAATGGCGGTCCGCAGTCCGCCTCGGAAACCATGAGCCTGCTGATTTACAGGACCATGATCCGCTTTGGTGACCCCGGGCTGGCAAGCGCCATGGGCACCCTCTACCTGCTGGCCATGCTCACCGTCGCGTTCGTCGCGGTGTCCACCATCTGGCGGCCAGGAAAGGACAACTGATGCACGTCGCCGAAAGAATTGAGCACGACGGCGGGACCCCGGCCAAGGCGGCCACGGCACCTTCAGCGCCGGCCGCCGTCATCCCCCTGCGCAAGCGCCGCGGCGTCAACCGGGAAGGGCTCGAAGCCGGCCGGCGCAGCACCAGGACTCTGCTGTGGATCCTCCTCGCCGCAGCGATGGTGCTCTACGGGTTCCCCTTCCTGTACCTGCTCTTCACCTCCTTCAAGACCCCCATCGATACCATCGCGGTACCCCCGACCATCCTCCCCAGGGAATGGACGCTGGAGAACTACACCAACGCACTGGGCCGCAGCGGAGTCCTGGCTTCCTTCATTAACAGCGTCCAAACGGCCATTATCAGCACCGTGCTTTCGCTGGTGCTGGCGGTCCCGGCCGCCTACGGCATCACCCGGTACAAGACCCTCAGCGGCCGGATCTTCATCATGGCCGCCCTCGTCACCCGCATGGTGCCGCCCGTGGCAATCGGCATCCCGCTGGCCTCGATGATGGCATCTATGGGCTTGTCGGATACTCCGATCGCGCTGTCCATCGCCCACACCACGATCTCGCTGCCGCTCTCCATCTGGCTAATGGCCAGCTTCTTCGAAGCGGTTCCGGGTGACCTAGAGGAAGCAGCAACTGTGGATGGCTGCAGCAGGCTGGGCGCGCTGTGGCGGGTGGTGATCCCGGTGGTCTCCGGAGGCATCGCCGTCACCGCGATCTTCGCCTTCCTGGCCTCCTGGAACGAGTTCCTCTTCGCACTCCTGATGACAGCGATCCGCTCCCAGACAACGCCCGTGGTCATCGCGAACTTCCAGACCCAATTCGGCCTGGACTGGGGATCCATGACGGCGCTGGCCGCCGTGTACTCCATCCCGGTCATCCTCCTCACCCTTCTCTTGCAGCGCAAGATCGTCGCAGGCATGACGCTCGGCGCCGTCAAGGGCTAGACCACCAACAATGAAACAAACAACAACCCACGCGGGAAGTCGAAAGGTGCGAAAGCATGGAATTTCGGCAGCCAGATAGCCCGCTCAACGGCGTGGCACTAAGGCAACGACTATTCCTCGGTAGCCTACTGGTACGAGACCGGAAAGCACCCGCCGGGAACAGATGCCTCCGGTCGAGGAACGGCTTCTTCGACGCTGGCCTGAACACTGCCTCCGTGACGAGCAGAATTCGGCCCCTCAAGAGCATCACCAACCATAAGGACGTGGGAGACAGATGAGCAACAGGAACATCGGTATCAAGGACGTGGCCGTCGCCGCCGGGGTCTCCGTGACAACTGTCTCCCACGTGCTCAACGAGGTTTCCTATGCCCGAATCAGCCCCGGAACCAGAGACAAGGTCAGGACCGCCGCCGAGGAACTCGGCTACGGCCCGAACCGCCTCGCCCAGGCCTTGCGCACGCAGCGGACCGGCATGCTGGGTCTGGTCAGCGAGGACATTGCGACGACGCCCCACGCGGGCCGGATCATCCTCGGTGCTGACGAGGCAGCCAAAGCACGAGGGTACAACCTCATGATCATCAACACCTCCGGCTCCGCAAGCCTCGAATCCCGGCAGGCCGACGTCGAGGCCCTCCTGGAACGCCGGGTTGACGGAATCCTCTACGCCACCATGTACCACCGCAACGTAGAGCTGCCGGCCAACCTCCGCAGCGTACCCTCCGTCCTGGTCGACTCGGCGGCCATAGGCGGAAACATCACAGCCGTGATCCCCGACGAGGAAGGTGGCGCGCGCGCGGCCGTCGGTGCGCTGCTCGCCGCCGGCCACACCCGAATCGGATTCCTCAACAACACCGACGATGTCCCCGCAACCCGTCAGCGGCTGCAGGCCTTCCGGGCCACGCTGACCCAAGCAGGGCTCGACGGCGACGCCGCACCTGTCGAGTCCGAGGTCTCCGAGGTGCAAGGCGGCTATGAAGCAGCCCGGCGGATCCTGGACCGTGAGGACCGACCCACGGGCTTGTTCTGCTACAACGACCGGATGGCCATGGGAGCCTACCGCGCGGCTGCGGAGTTGGGACTATCCATCCCCGGTGACCTTTCAGTCGTCGGCTTTGATGACCAGGAACTGATTGCCGCCAACCTTCACCCGGGTCTCACCACCGTGGCCCTGCCTCATTACGAGATGGGTGTTTGGGCGACCGAGCACCTGATTGACGCCGTCGAAGGGAAGACAGACCTTACCCTCATGGCACTTCACCCGACCATTCTGAGCTGCCCCCTGGTGCGCCGCGATTCCATCACGGCTCCCCGGCAATAAGCAGCCAGCCCCTTCCATTACACGAGGAACACCAGACATGACCAGCTGCCTTGATGCCGCACGCCCGGAAACAGCCCCGGAAGAAACCTCCAGGTTCCGGCCCGCCATCCACTTCACGGCAAGGGATACTTGGCTGAACGATCCCAACGGACTGGTCTTCTACGACGGCCTGTACCATCTCTTCTTCCAGAACAACCCGTACGGCAACGTCTGGGGCAACATGTCCTGGGGCCACGCCACCTCCCGCGATTTGCTGCACTGGACGGAGCACCCTGTTGCCATTGCCTGCGACGAGACCGAGGACATCTTCTCAGGCAGTGTCGTCGTTGACCATGGCAACACATCCGGTTTCGGCGCGGCGGACGCACCTGCCCTCGTAGCCATTTACACCAGTGCCTACAAAGCCGGGTCCGAACACAGCGGCACGCAGGCCCAGTCCCTGGCCTACAGCACAGACGCAGGAATGACCTGGGAAAAGTACGCCGGGAACCCAGTCCTCACCAGAAACTCCGCGCACTTCCGCGATCCCAAAGTCTTCCGCTACGAAGGCAAACACGACCCCTGCTGGATCATGGTCGCCGTCGAAGCCCAGCACCAAAAGGTGGTCTTCTACCGTTCGGAGGACCTTAAATCCTGGGACTTTCTCAGCGACTTCGGCCCGGCCAATGCCGACGCCGGCGAATGGGAGTGTCCGGATCTCTTTCCCCTGGCGGTGGACGATGATCCCGAGAACATCAAGTGGGTGCTCATTGTGAACGTCAACCCCGGCGCAGTGGCGGGCGGTTCCGGCGGGCAGTACTTTGTCGGGGAGTTCGACGGCATCCGGTTCGTCCCCGACGCCGGTTCACTCGCGGCGCCGGCCGGGGTCAGCGCCCTCGGTGATTCGGCCGCGGCCGCTGCGGCGCTGCAGCAGTGCCTATGGCTGGACTGGGGACGCGACTGCTACGCCTCAGTATCCTTCAGCGATGCCCCGGATGAGCGGCGCATCATCATCGGCTGGATGAACAACTGGGACTACGCCAACGAGCTACCCACTGCCCCTTGGCGGTCCTCGATGACCCTCGCCCGCGAACTGCGCCTCACCGCACTCAACGGCTTCGCCCGCCTGGTCCAGCAACCTGCTCTAGCGGGCCTTACCACTGGAGAAGATCTGACTGCGGCTCACGAGCAGCTGCGATCCGGCACGTTTGAGCTGCGGGATTCGACCTTCCGGTTGCCTGCTGCTGTACCAGACAGCGCCCAGGTTATCGAGGCGGAAATACGGCCCGGAAATGCCGAATATGTGGCCTTCCACCTGTTCGGTAACCCTGACGAAACGACGGGGACCGTGCTCAGCTACAACGCCACCACCGGCCAACTGGTGCTGGACCGTCGGCGGTCAGGAAACACTGGCTTTCATGAGAAGTTTGCCTCCGTGGAATCAGCCCCGCTGGTCCTTGAGGACGGCGTGCTCAAGCTGCAGATCGTCCTCGACCATTGCTCAGTGGAGGTGTTCGCGCAGGACGGCAAAGTGGTCCTAACGGATCTCATCTTCCCCGCCGCCAGGAGCCAGGAAAACTGGCTGACGGCTGGGGGAGGCACAGCAACCGTACTCAAACTCGCGGTCTCAACACTCAGCTGAAAGGTCCAACATGCCATCAGTCCAGCAAACCGGCGCTGACCTCCAGCCTGCCTCTGACGTAGTCGTTGTAGGTGAAGCCCTCGTGGACATCGTGGTCTCACCCCAGGGCAGTGTGGAGCACCCCGGCGGGTCACCTGCAAACGTTGCCTACGGGCTAGGACGCCTGGGCGTGACCACCGGGTTGCTGACCTCGATCGGCGACGACCACTATGCCGCCGCCGTCGGCGAACACCTGCGCAGCGCCGGGGTTCATCTGCTACCCGGATCCCGGCGCCCTGGCGCAACCGCTACAGCAACCGCGGTCCTGGCCTCCGACGGTTCAGCACAGTACGACTTCGACATCCGATGGGATTTCCCGCGGATTACTCCCGCCACCATGCCCAAAATCCTGCACACCGGCTCCATAGCCACTTTCCTGGCGCCGGGAGCGGCCGTGGTGAAGGAGATGCTCGAGCAAGCCCATCAGCGCTGCGTTGTCACCTACGATCCGAACATCCGCCCTGCACTGCTCGGCAGCCAGGCCGAGGCGAAGACCATCTTCGAAGAACTCGTCCCGCTCACGGAGGTGGTCAAACTCAGCGACGAGGACGCACGCTGGCTCTATCCGCGACTGACCCTGGAAGACATCGCGGCACGCATCCTCGGACTCGGGCCTGGGCTCGTCGCCGTCACCATGGGAGCAGAAGGATCCCTCCTCACAACCCACGCCGCGCAGGTAGCCGTTCCCGCCGTCGAGTCTGCCGTGGCGGACACCATCGGGGCCGGGGACTCCTATATGTCCGCCCTGATCTACGGACTCCTCATGCGCGGAGCGGACGGTCTGGCACCGTCAGTGATGGAATCGCTGGGCCGGATGGCAGCCAAAGCAGCCGCCATCACCGTCCGGCGCCCGGGCGCTCAGCCCCCAACGCTGGAGGAACTGCGGGAAGACCTGCCGAAGCATGAACCGGTTGCCCCATAAAAGCTCCGGCGTTATCAGTCTGAGAAACCACAACATCAAGGGAAGAAGCAATGCCGAGCAATAACTACTACGACGTCACGGCTTGGCCCGTCGGCAATCCGGCCAAGGACGTAGGCGAGGTCCTCAACAGCATCATCGCCGACATCAAGGACCGGCAGAGCGCCACAAACGTGGACGACGGCGGAAAGCCTGGCGCGGTGATCTACATCCCGCCGGGGGACTACCACCTCCGCACCCAGGTGGTCATTGATGTCAGCTTCCTCCGGATCGAAGGCTCGGGGCACGGGTTCACATCGTCGAGCATCCGGTACAACGTTCCCGAAGAGGAATGGCCGGACTTGCATGAGCTGTGGCCCGGGGGAAGCCGCATCATCGTGGACCTTCCCGCCGCGGAAGGGGACGAAGCCAAGGGGGCCGCCTTCTACGTCGAGCGGAGCGGGAACCCGAGGATCAGCTCCGTGGAGTTCTCCAACTTCTGCATCGACGGGCTGCATTTCACCCCGGACGGCTCCGGCATGCACCCGGAGAACACCTACGTCAACGGCAGGACCGGCATCTACGTAGCCAGCGCCAACGACTCCTTCCGCGTCACAGACATGGGCTTTATCTACCTGGAAAACGCCCTCACCATCTACAACGCCGACGCGCTCTCCATCCACCACAACTTCATCGCCGAGTGCGGAAGCTGCATCGAACTGCGCGGCTGGGGACAGGCATCAAAAATCACGGACAACCTGGTGGGGGCAGGCTTTAAGGGCCACTCGGTCTACGCCGAAAACCACGGCGGGCTCCTCATCACCGCGAACAACATCTTCCCGCGCGGGGCGAGCAGCATCCATTTCAGGGGCGTGACGCGTTCGAGCATCACAAACAACCGCCTGCATTCGTTCTACCCCGGGATGGTGCTCCTTGCGGACAACAGTACGGAAAACCTCGTGGCCACCAACCATTTCCTGCGTGACCACGAGCCCTGGACGCCGTTTCTGGGCATCGACAACGGACTGGACGATGTCACCGGACTCCTCAGCGTCAGCGGCAGCAACAATTCCGTAATCGGCAACCACTTCTCCGAAGTCCTCGACGCGCAGAGCATCAGGCCTGCGGGTGCAACGCCTGTCATCATCCGGCTGAAAACGGGGGTGGGCAACTTCGTCTCCAACAACCACGTGGTGGCAATGGACGTTCACCCCAAGGCAAGCGACTCCTGCTACGCAGCCCAGGTGGACGCCCTCTTGACTACCGGAGCGCCTGACGGGCTCGCCGTCACAGCCGTGCTGGTCGACCCCGAATCGTCCCGGAATACGATCCTTGACTCCGGAACCGATGCCCAGATTGTGGCCGACAGAGATATAAACGCCATTAGGGCCACACCCACGGTAGGTTCCGAATTCCGTCGGCGGCTCGAATCCGCGAGCAAAGCAAGCCGCAGCCAATCCGTCGAGTCGTCACTCGCCTCAACGCGGGCTACCGAACTGGGAAATAGGGGATGAGTTGCCAAGCTGCCGGGCCGGTAGGTTGGCAGCTCCCCGCACACCGGGGGATGACGATCACCTGGGTAAAGGGTCCCTCAACCAGGCATTATAAAACGCCGATAATAAAGATTCTGTCAGCCTGGCGAGGCAGGGAACTTGCGGTCTTGGCGTTGCGATAAGAGCCTGTGCGAGACTGTCTGCCAGGCGTTCTAGATCGCTCTGGCCTGGCGCAGGTACTGGTAAACCGTTTCGCGGCTGATGCCGTAGTCGTGGGCGAGGACGACTTTTGGAACACCGTTCTCAGCACGATGCACGAGCTCGGCGGCCCGTTCGGCGGTCAAGGTCTTCTTCCGCCCCTTGTAGGCCCCGCGCTGCTTCGCCAGGGCAATTCCCTCGCGCTGACGTTCCCTGATCAGGGAACGCTCGAACTCGGCGAAAGCACCCATAACGGACAGCATCAAGTTGGCCATGGGGGAGTCCTCGCCGGTGAAGACCAGGCTTTCCTTCACGAACTCCACGCGTACCCCTTTGCGGGTGAGGCCTTGGACGAGAGCACGGAGGTCATCAAGGTTTCGGGCCAGCCGGTCCATGCTGTGCACCACCACGGTGTCACCGTCACGGGCGAAGCGCAGCAGCTCGGCGAGCTGTGGTCTGGCGGTGTCCCTGCCGGAGGCCTTGTCCGTGAAGACCTGGTCAAGAACCTGGCCGTCGAGCTGGCGCTTTTCATTCTGCTCCAGCGTGCTTACCCGTACGTATCCGATCCGCTGTCCGCCCACCGTAACCTCCAACCGAGTGCCTGTGAGGTTGAGTTCTAGGCTTGTCCTACAAGCAAGTCAAGACCTGACTGCAGTGTTGTCAGGTTGGGATGTAGGACAGCGGACAGTCGGACCCTGTTGCTTCAGATCGGCTTGGAGACTCAGAACTTAGCCGCGAGCAGCTGGCCGCGCGGTAGATTCCCTCAATAGGAGCGTGGGTCCGACTTTCGAGTCCGGGATGATGTCCGGACTAGTGAGGCGCTGCTGAAGCAGTTGAAAAGTCCTTGTGCCCAGATCCTTGAAGTCAGGAGCCACCGTTGCGAGGGCGGGCCAAGTGAATTCGCTGAACGGCTGGTTGTCCCAGCCGACGATGGATACTTCTTCCGGGACTCGGACGCCTTTTTCGTGGAGGGCGCGTAGTGCGGCGACGGCGAGTCCGTCGTTGGAGCAGAAGATTGCGGTTATTTCCGGGTCTTCAGCGACGCGGAGGCCCTGCTCGTAACCGGACCTGGGTGCGCGGGTTGCTTCCAGGACTGGTGGGGGAGTGATGCCTGCATCGGTGAGTGCGTCGTGCCACCCTTGGTAGCGTCCTGAGAACTGGGTGAGGGGAAACAAGCCGAGGTGGTGCACTGTGTGGTGACCGAGTTGAAGTAGGTGTTCCGTTGCCTGGCGACCGGCTGCGTATTCGTCGATGAATGCGTAGGGGAAACCGGGCTGTCCGACGGGAAAGCCGGACGCGGCTACGGTCGGAATAGTGGTCGGGAGTTGGTTGAGTACTTCAGCGGCTGACGGGTCGAAGTCCAAAACAATGATGCCGGCGAGCTGCTGTTGGAGAGCAGCCTCCAAGGCCGCTTTGACGTCGGGTCCTTCGGCGGATTTCACTGCTGAGATCACGACGGAGTAGCCTGCGGCTTGGGCGGCTTCTTCAATGCCGGCGAGCGTGTTCGCATATCCGTAGGACGCGGTGCTGGCGGTGAAAATCGCGATCATCGTGTGTTTGCCGCTTCGGAGGTTCCGGGCGACCGAACTGGGCCGGTAGTCGAGTTCTTTGATGGCGGCCTCGACGCGTTCCCTGAGTCCTTGGCTTACCGGGATATTTCCTGTCAGGACGCGGGAAACTGTCGGCACGGAAACGCCTGCCATACGCGCCACGTCGGCGATGACAGGTTTGCGCGAATCGTTGGCGATGGTCATTTCAATCCTCGTTGTAGTGTGCCGGCTGCTTTGAAGACTATCCGGCTATATGGGTCTTTGCGTGCACTTGCCTCCTGACGAGCAACCACGCCAGCAGGGCCGGCACAAGGCCGCTGCCCAAGGGGATCAATGTAGGCAGGCGGAGAGCAAGTACTCCCCACGTAGCCAGGCCGATTACACATCCGCCGAGGGGAAGGGGCCTGCGAAGGACTAGCTGCAGTGCTGCCTCCCACAGGTTTCGGCCACTCGTCTCATTGTCTGCTTCCATGGCGGCTGCCAACAGCGCAAGGTAGAGGCCTGCGGCGGCACCGCACAGCGGGATGATGACGCACAGCGCTGCTGTGCCGAGCGCTCCGGGTGTCGATAGCCAAAACAGGATCGAAAATGCAGCCACCACCGCGAGGAATGCGGTGGCGATGCCGGCTAGCGCAAGGCGCTTCCACGCCCAGGAAAATTCACTCATGAAGCGTCGGAAAGTACCTGGTTTGTCTTCCAGAATGACTTGGTGGAACGAACGCTGGAGGGCCACCGCCGCGGGCAACATGGTTACGAGGGGAACGCTGATCACGACAAACAGCAGCTGCAGCAGCAGCGCTTCACCAGTGACGTCGAAGGCGGCTACGACGGCCGCTCCCTTGGAGTGTGCTTTTGCCTTGTTCATTGCGTTTTCCTTACCGCGGCCTCGTTGCTGAGGATACGCCTCCACCCCTTTGAGCCGATCCCCAAAAGTGTGACTTGCATCGCTGATATCGATATCATACACTGGTTTGACCCCGCCATCCATTGTCGGATGGCTACTTCAGGAGGATTGATATGGCACGTCGACGTGCGGGAATTCTTTCGCTGGCGGTCGCCGGCACCCTTGCCCTTAGCGCTTGTGGCTCCGGCGGTGCGTCCACCGCTCCTGCCTCGAACCCGGCAGAAGCCACCGGTACGCTCCGCGTCCTGGTGCCCAGCTACCCGGCCAGCAACGAGGGCAAAGCGGCCCTCGACAAAGTAGTTGCTTCGTTCAACGCGAAGTACCCGAAGGTCACGGTCGAGCCGGACTTCGCTACGTTTGACACCTTGAACCAGAAGATTTCCACGTCCATCGCCGGCGGCCAGGGCTACGACGTTCTGGTGACCGGCATCGGGTGGGTACCACCGTTCGCTGCGAAGAACGTTTTCGAGGACCTGTCCAGCTTCGGGGCGTCCGCTGATTCGCTGGGCAAGTCGACGGACCCGGGGCTTGTCCCGGCGTCCGAGTTCAAGGGCAAGGTCTACGCTGTGCCGCTGATCGCGGCGCCCAAGCCGTTGGCCCTGCGCAAATCGTTGTTCGAAAAGGCGGGTCTGGATCCGACCAAGCCGCCGACAACGATGGATGAGCTCAAGGCCGATGCCGAGAAGCTGACGGTGAAGGATGCCGCCGGCAATATCACCCAGGCGGGCTTCGACTTTTGGGCAGGTCCGGGCGGTTACCGCCAGGACTTCGTCGCTTTGCTGGGTTCGCTGGGCAAGCCGCTGTATGACGGCGACGGTAACCCGCAGTTCGCCGGAGCTGAGGGTACCCAGACCCTGGAGTGGATGAAGAGCATGGTGAACAATGTGCAAAAGTACGGCGCACAGAATGCCGCCAAGTCCCCGTTGGTCAACACCGGCGAAGCGGCCATGGGCTTTACCGGTGGCTACATCGATTGCTCGGACAAGGGAGTGGGCAAGGCTACGTGTGACGACTTGGTCTACTTCAACCTCAAGGACAAAGAGGGCTCGATGTTTACCGGCGGCCAGCTCGCCTCGGTCGGTAAGAGCAGCAAGCTGAAGTCAGCTGCCTGGGACTTCATCCAGGAACTGGGCAAGCCGGAGGCCGAATCGGGAATCGCAACGCTGAACTTCGCTGTCCCGGCATCCAAGGACGCCGCCGGCTCCGACGTTGTGAAATCCAATCCGGCGAGCACCTTCGTGGCAGCCAACCTTAGTGACGCGAAGTTTGAAGGGGGAGCGGCCAACTGGCTCGAGCTCCGGGGGACTTTCGGCACCGGCCTTGACGATGCTCTGCTGGGTAAGAAGTCAGTGGAGGACACCCTGAAGGCACTGGAGCAGCAGTCAAAGTGAGCACTCTCAAAGAGACCAAACCAGCGGTGCGTGCGGCGGGGGCGGCTCATGCCCGCGCCGCACGCCCCGAGGTGCGGAAGTCACGGCTCACCCGGCAGCAGTCCCGCGCCGGCTGGTGGCTCCTGTCGCCGGCGCTGCTGCACTCAACATTCTTCCTCGCCGTCCCAGCTGTTATAGCCATATTCCTCAGCTTCACCGACTATGACTTTTCCGGGACCTGGAAGCTGATCGGAATCGAAAACTACACGGAGCTGTTTCAGGACACCCGGTTCCAGGCTGCACTGCGAAACACGATCGCCTACACACTGGTAGTGGTTCCCCTGTCGATGGCCCTGGCACTGCTCATCGCACTGGGGCTGAACCTGAAAATCCGCGGGCTGGGCTTTTTCCGCACGGTATATTACCTGCCCGTAGTCACCGCTACGGTTGCCGCGGCATCGGTATGGTTGTGGATCTATCACCCGAGTGCCGGCTTGGCGAATGCAGTAGGCAGTCTCTTCGGCCTAGCCCGTTCCGAATGGCTGAACGACCCCGGCACGGCCCTGCCGGCACTGATGGCAGTGGGAATCTGGCAGGGGCTTGGCGCCAAGATGATCGTGTACCTGGCTGCGCTTCAGGGGGTCTCCAAGGAGTTGCTCGAGGCCGCCAATCTCGATGGCGCCAACCGCTGGCAGGTCTTCCGGAACGTTATTTGGCCAGCCCTCGGCCCGGCACATTACTTCGTTCTCATCACTGCCATTGTTCAGACCTTCCAGGTCTTTGACCTCGTCTTCGTCATGACCAAGGGCGGCCCGGTCAACTCGACAACCGTCCTGACCTTCGACATCTACAACAACGCCTTCGAAGGCCTCCGGCTGGGCTACGCGTCCGCGGAAACAGTCATCATGCTCATTCTCATCGCGGTCTTCATTTACCTCGGCGGCCGTTCGCAAAGGAATACCCAGGATGGACAGTAAGAAACTCACCCCCGGCCGCGTGGTCCTCTACGCAGTACTTCTGCTGGGCTCGATCCTGATGGTCGGTCCGTTCATCTGGATGATACTGACGGCGTTGAAGTCCACCGGTGAAGTCAGCACGTTCTCCTGGTTGCCGACCCAGTTCCACTGGGACAACTTTCTCGAGGCCATGAATGCTGCCCCGTTCCTGCGCTACTTCGGCAACAGCCTTCTTTTGACGATCGGGGAGACAGCCCTGACATTGGTGTTCTGCACCATGGCCGGATACGCGCTGGCAAAGGCCCCCATTCGCGGAGCCAAGGGGATCCTGAACTACTTCATCGCCCTGATGATGGTTCCGTTTCAGATCGTGCTGGTGCCGTTGTTCCTGCTGGTGAAGTCGATCCCGCTGTTCGGGGGTAACGACATCCTGGGACAGGGCGGTACGGGCTGGCTGAACACCTGGTGGGCTCTGATCATCCCCTTGGCGATTGCACCGCTCTACACCTTCCTGGCCCGCCAGTTCTACGTGACACTTCCATCGGAACTGGCGGATGCAGCACGGGTGGACGGACTTGGAGAATTCGGGATCTTCTTCCGCATCATGACGCCCCTGGTCAAGCCGGCCCTGGTCACCATCGGCGTCTTCCAAATTGAAGCGGCATGGAACAGCTTCCTGTGGCCCCTCATCGTCACCAACTCCGATGAGCTCCGGCCCCTGCAGGTAGGGCTTGCGATCTTCTCGCAAGATCCGCTCAACGTTCAATGGCCCTACCTCATGGCCGGCGCCACGCTCGCCACGCTGCCCATGATCATCCTGTTCATCTTTGCCCAGAAGCGCTTCGTTGAGGGCATGGCCAGTGCAGGCCTCAAGGGCTGACCCTTCCACACAAGAGGAACAACATGATCACGCCGTCAGCCTCGACGCTGGGCGCACCGGGGATACCCCTGGACGTCATCCTGACCTGGCTGCAACAACACCGCATCCATGGCATCGAACTGCGACTCACCGCAGGGGAAATCGCCGACCCACACATGGGCATACCGGCCCGGGACGACCTAGGACGCAGGATTGACGCAGCAGGTGTGCAGGTAACGGCCATCGCGAGCTACGTGAAGGTGGCGGCTCCGGGGCCCGATGAAGCCGTCCTCGCCGAGCTCATCCAGGCAATCGACTTCGCCAGGGACCTCGGGGCACCGATGGTCCGGGTATTTCCCGGAGCAGACATCCGGCCTGCCGCCTTCACCGAGGTCCCACCCCTGGTGGAATCACGTGCAGAGGTGGATGAACGGGCGGCACGAAGGCTCAGTGCAGTCACCTCCTACGCGGCTGGCCTCGGTGTCCTGCCGGTGCTGGAGACCCACGATTCGCACCCCACTGGAAAGGACGTCGCACGGATTCTGAACCGGGTGGACGGACCTGTGGGGGTGGTGTGGGATGTGCTGCATCCCTGGCGTGTAGGCGAAGCGCTGGACGAGACGTGGAAAACTCTCGCGCCCTGGCTGACAACCGGCCGCGGCTGCGTCCAGATCAAAGACGCCGACATGCCAGCCAGCAGTACACCCGTGCCCATCGGCGAGGGTTCCTTGCCCACCGAGGAGTTTGGCCAACTGCTGGTCCGCAACGGATACCGCGGCCCGGTCACTCTTGAATGGGAAAAGGCCTGGTACCCGCAGGCGGCGCAACTGGACATCGCACTGGATTCCGTCCGGACATGGCTCGACAGACATTGGGAAAAGGACATCAATTGAGTGCAGCACTGCACAGCACCACCGCGCCAAAAACGCCCCGGTTCCGGCCCAAAGTGGCCCTGGCAATGCAGGACGCCGACCTGCGGGACGCCCTGTTTTCCAAACGCCTCCGCAGCCGGCTCGAATCCATCTGCGACTGCGACTTCAGCATGGTCATCCAGGACTTCAAAGCCACACCCGATGAAGCCCTTGGAGATGTTGACGTTCTCCTCACCGGCTGGTTCTCTCCCCGCATCGACGCAACTGTTCTTGCCCGGATGCCCCGGCTCAGGCTTATTGCCCATGCAGGTGGAAGCGTCAAGGGGCATGTCCTGCCTGAATGCTGGGAACGGGGCATAACAGTGACAACGGCTGCAGAGGCCAACGCGTTGCCGGTTGCCGAATACACCCTTGGCCTCATCCTCCTGGCCGGAAAGTCAACAATTGCTGCCAGCCACCTCTACACCCAGCGCCAAACCAAAATTGACCGGGAGCTGGAATTCCCGGACAGCGGCAACTACGAGCGGTCGATTGGGATCGTTGGAGCATCCACCATCGGTCGGCTTGTTCTGGAACGCCTTCGACCGTTCGACTTTGACGTCAGTGTGTATGACCCGACGATCAGCGACGCCGAAGCGCTGCGGCTGGGTGCCCGCCGGCTTGGCCTCCATGAGCTAATGAGCTGCAGCGACATCGTGTCGCTGCACGCCCCGGTACTGTCCGAGACCGTGAACATGGTCGGCCCTGCCCAATTGGCTGCGATGAAGGACGGCTCGACCCTGATCAACACCGCCAGGGGTGAACTGGTAGACCACAACGCACTCATTGCTGAGCTGGAAGCAGGCCGGCTCAATGCCTTCCTGGACGTCACCAGCCCGGAACCATTGCCCGCCGGCCACCCGTTGTACAGCCTTCCCAACGTACTGCTGACTCCCCATATTGCCGGTTCGATGGGTACCGAACTGCACCGGCTGGCGGCCTACGCAATCGAAGAAATCGAACGCTACGCCGCAGCGGAGCCCCAGCGGTTCCCTGTCGGCCTCACCGACCTGGTGAGGATGGCCTAACGATGGAAAGCAGTTTCATTTCATGGTCAAACGGCACCACGCCCAACGGACGTCCCTCCGCAATGACCTTCACCATAGAAGCTGCACAGGGGCCTGCCCCTCGTTCACGCCTGAGCGGATGAAACCCAAATGGGTGACGACGTCCTCCCACCGCTCATCCCTCTGAGCATGCGGTTCCTGATTTCGAGAGAAGAGCTATGTACACGCTGAACAACAGCATCAGGGATTACGCATGGGGATCAAAGACCCTCATCGCCGACTTCCTTGGCCGTCCACCGTCAGGCGCGCCGGAGGCGGAGATGTGGATCGGCGCCCATCCAGGTGCGCCGTCAGAGGCACTCCTGGACAGCGGTCACAGGCGCCTGGATAAATTGATAGGGGCTGACCCGGAAGCCCTGCTGGGGCCGGACAGCCACGCGGCCTTCGGGAGCACATTGCCGTTCCTGATGAAGGTGCTGGCTGCTGAATCTGCACTGTCACTTCAGGTGCACCCAACACGCGAACAGGCCGCGTCCGGCTTCGCAGCCGAAGATGCCCTCGGCGTCCCGAAAGATGCCCAAACACGCAATTACAAGGACCGTAACCACAAGCCCGAGATGATTCTGGCCCTAACGGACTTCGAGGCCTTGTGCGGGTTTCGCTCCGCAACTGACACCAAAGCGATTTTCGACGCGCTCGTGACCTTTTTCAGGGAGACAGGGGCCGAAATCCCCAAGGTCCTGCAGCAAGCCAGCTCCACCCTTTCCGGCGCCGACGAACCATCTGCGATCCGGCAAACCTTCACCGGACTGATCAGGGGCGGCGATGAAGTCTCTTGTACCGTTGACGCCGTGGCGGCGCTGCTGGGCTCGACGATTCCGGAGGGTCCCTATACGGCGGCTTTGAAAACGGCACTGGAGCTCAGTGAAGCGTATCCAGGGGACCCTGGGGTTTTGATATCCCTGATGCTGAACAGGGTTTCCCTTCGTCCAAACGACGCGATGTACCTGCCTGCCGGGAATATTCACGCCTATCTGCACGGCTTAGGAATCGAAGTCATGGCTTCCTCCGACAACGTGCTGCGCGGCGGACTAACCGCCAAGCACATTGACATTGAAGAACTGTTGAGAACAGTCAACTTCATGCCTCTGCCCGTTCCAAGACTCGCCGCAACTTCTCCCGCAGAAGGGCACCTGATCTGGCAACCTCCCTTCGACGAGTTCCAATTGCAGCGGATCGAGCTGGAACCCGGAGCCCCAAGCATGGAGCTTCCAGCAGGGCTTCCGGTGCTTGTCCTGGTCGCCTCCGGCAGTGGCCTGTTAGACACCAGACTGCAGGCATTGGAACTGGAGAAAGGCGACAGCGCTTTTGCCGGAGCGAATGAAAGCCCTATTACGTTGCGGGCAGGCAGCACGGAACCATTGGTTGCCTTCGTCGCCACCACAGGGCTTCAGGAAGCGATACCCCGTTGACGGCCCGCCCACCCTTTAACCAAATCCTTAAGACACGTCAGGAATGATATGACCAACCCAGCGAACGCCCTGTCCACCGCCGACGGGATCCCTACGGCCAGCGGCGCAACGGGCGCCTTAATTGGCTTGGATATCGGTGGCACCAAGACTCACGGCGTAAGGTTCGAAAATGGCGTGCCTGTGGCCGAGAGTATCGCCGGCAGTGCCAACGTCCAGAACGTCAGCCGGGAAGCCGCCCGTGCCCACCTCGCACAGCTTTTCGCGGATATTGGCTACGGGAACGTAGTACAGGTATGCGCCGGCGCCGGCGGAATCGACACGGAAGCCGATGCCGAAGCCCTAAAAGCTCTCATCGCCCCTTTCGCACCGAAAGCCCTGACCAACATCGTCCACGACTCACGGCTGCTGCTGGCAGCAGGCTGTGTCAGCAGCGGAGTCGCCGTCATCGCCGGGACGGGGTCTGCGGCCTGGGGACGTAATCCGCGCGGAGTGGAGGCGCGGACAGGAGGGTGGGGATACCTGCTGGGCGACGAAGGGAGCGGATACTGGCTCGGCCGGGAAGCCGTCCGCCACAGCCTGCGCAGAATGAACCAGGGCTGCGAACCGGACGCCCTCACCCGGGGCCTTCTAGCCGCATGCGATCTGGATCATCCGAATCAACTGATCGCCCTGTTCCATTCCGCAGGCACAGGACGCCGGTACTGGGCGCAACAGGCGCGTCTGGTCGTGGACGCCGCTGACGCCGGTCACCTTCCCAGTCAGAAGATGCTTGACCGTGCCGGGCAGGATCTCGCTCATATGACAACGCAGACACTGTCTCAATTGGGCATTACCGGCCCCGTCGTTCTGGGCGGAGGCCTTGGCATGCACGTACCGCGGCTTCAATCAGCCTTCCGTGAAGCGTTGGCCGAGGACGGAATAACCGATGTCCGCCCGGTTACCCAAGCCCCTGTCTTCGGTGTCACGCAACTCGCGGGGAAACATCTGCCGCGGTTGGCCTAGCAATACCGTAATTTCTCGCTCCCAATCCTCGTAAAAATCTTAGTCCGCCACGTTGAAGCTGCATGGAGGTGCTATGTAATCCGTTCACGTCCCCGCAACAAAAACGTTCCCGGTCGCCCCCGCTTACGTTCACGGCGGTGCCGTTAATGGAGCCGTTTTCTTTTGGGGGCATCGCTCTTGTCCGCTGTCCAGGTCGACGTTGGTGGTCATCCACGGTTCGTAGCATTTCCAGGCCTTGGTCGCAGGGGCACGGAAGAACTGCACGGACCGGTAGCGGTGTTCATCAATACCGAGCATCCGCGGGGCTAGGGCATCAACATCAGGCAGGGTCACCGCCGCGGGATCCAGAGCCCGCTGCACCAGCCACCACCAGGCACTGAACCAGGCGGCGGCCTCGGCGGCTGTCCTGCCGTGGCTGTGCGATGAGAGCGGGATGAAACCTCGAGGAGCAGAAAGCAAAGAACTGTGACTTGCATCTCTGAAATCGATATCATATTCTGTATTTGCTGCACGTCGCCGCAGCTGGTCTTATTTCCCGTCACCGGCCATAGGAGCCCGTATGACTGAACTGGTCCCCCCGTAATTTTGTCCAGGCGACATCCCGGGAAGCAGGTGGCTATTCGACCCGTCGGCCGGTAATACCTCTAAAAAGCCAGCCAGCGGCAGGTGAAACAGCACCCAATGACAAAATTTCCGGCCCGCTTGGCCGCCGTTTCAGCCGGACCAACTGCTCACGGACAGCTCTCATCCGCAGGAGAAAAATGAGCTCAACAACATCGACCATTCGTCGCGTGTCAGCCGCCGAAGTCGCAGCGCTTGAGGCTGCACTAAGTGCTGCCGTTGAAGCTGCTATCCCCGATGCACTATCAATGCAGCACGGCCTCAGGGTAATGCGGCTGGGGCCCGGGGAATACCAGGTGCTAACCGACCCGGACGTCCCTTGCGGCTACACCGTCTGCGACACGTAAACCTGGAGTAGGGCCCATTCCAGAGAAGCTCTCAGAGTACCCAAACTTCCTTCTGCAGCTCAGCCACGACAGGCAGGAACAGTCTTAAGCGCCTTGACTGCGATCAACCGGCCAGTTTCAAAACGGGAAGCAAGCGGCCGCCATCCTTCGCAGCTCCGCATTTCCAGGGATGCCCCTAACGACAACGGCCTGGGATGCGTTCAGATATTTGCAGTGAGATGCCGACACGGAGCCCCGCCGATCAGCGCACTAACTTGTGATTTCTCTCGATATCGGGCTGATGCGCCCGCAAAACGCAGGCAAGGATTCGAGCATGAAGCTCCAGGGCTTTCATGCGCCACATCTACAAATCTCAAATAAGGATGCTCACTCACTTTGGAGGAATTATGGGCTTCGAAACCAAAACGATCCGTATCGCCATGAACGGCATCACCGGCCGGATCTTCCAGATGCTGGGCGGCCTGCACTCCGGCCGTTCCGTCTGCCACCTCTCCAGGACCTTCGAACTCGCCGACCACGCCGGCCTGCTCAAGGACCCCGCGCTGGTTGCGTTCCGGATGTCGGACTACCTGCGCATCAACGGGGTGGGCGTGTGAGCGACGGGTCTCTAAATCGACGGACGTCACCCACTATGCGAAGGAGCATCATGAGTAAACGATTGACCGCCCGAACCAGTCCGGCCCGGGATTCCCCGTTGTCGCGCCGGGGCGGCAGAACCGCCGTCGGCGTAATCGTCGCGGCTCTCACAGCCCTTGTCTTTCCCACGGTGACAGCCCCTCCGAGCCATGCAGCTGCCCCGACACTCACCGACGACGTCTACGTACGATCGACGTCCCCCTCCACGAATTTCGGTACCGCGTCAAACTTGGTCGTTGGGAAGGGCGGTCACGCCTACTTCCGGTTCGACATCTCCCAGATTGACGTGTCGACACTCCAGTCCGTTGTGCTGAACATGACCAAGTACAACAACGCAGCGAACCTCGTTGCTGTACGAAGCAGCGAGTACCTGACCAGCGCAGGCAAACCAACGGGCACTACCTGGACGGAATCGAACATCACCTGGAACAACCGACCACTCGATGTCCAGGGATCGCCCGTGGCGTCGGCCACGGCACCGCAGGGAAACGCCGCGGTTCCCATCGACATTACAGAACTGGTCAAGGCCGCAAAGACTGCGAAGAGTGACGTTCTGTCCATCGATCTGACCACCACGGCGGTGGATGACCAGACAGTCGCAGGCACGGACATCTATTCCACCCGCGCAACGAACGCCGCTGTCCGACCCTCGGTTCAGGTCGCACGAGTCACTGACGTCCCCGCCGTCGATTACCCAGTCAGCCAGAGTTTCAGCGACTATCCGTCGAACGGACAGTCGGCCCAGGATGTGGTGCGCATCGCCGACGAGAGCGGGAAATACCTCACTGTCGACAAGTCCTCCGGCGCCGTAGGCCTGACCGACACCCCGAGTTCCGCAGGGTTGTTCGCCGTCTACGGATACAAGTACACCGCCGCACCCTACCAAGGGCTGGGCGGCGGACAGCAGACGACGTACTCGATCAAGAGCCTCGACAGCGGAAAGTACCTCACCATCCAGAACTACGCCGGAGGTGCCGGCCGGCCGTATTACACAAAGTCGGGTGCGAACTACGACGTCACCGCCGGCGCCGATGATGTCGGGTGGAATGAACGTTTCTCGGTCAAGGGATACCCGAGCTCTCACCAGTACACCATTGCGAGCCATCTCGACGCTTTGCGCGACGGTGCCGAAGCCACAGTGTCCCCGGTTCAGGCCAGCGCAACCGGCCTCGTCGTTGCACCAGGCGATAAGGGCGCCCACCTGTTCACATTCACATCAGCGAAGTCTGATCTGCTCGAAGTCCAGCAATCAGTCACCGGCTCTTCAGTTCGACTTGCCTGGAAACCCGTGAATGGCGATACAGACGCGTCCCACTACACCGTCGATGGCAACGCTACCGCCGCCTTTGACGGGACCGTCCTAGCCGCAACCATCACGGGAGTCACGACTGGAGTCCACGAATACGCCGTCCAATACAACTCCGGCTCCGGTCCTGTGCTGTCGAAGGTCGACGTCGAAATCTTCAATCATCCCGGTGTCTCACTGACGGGAACGCAGCTCGATGCCATGCGCGATCACATCGCGAAGAAACAGGAGCCGTGGTATTCCGACTACCTGCGGCTGAAGAATTCCGTTCCGAATTCCATGTCGTCGCTCGACTTCCAACCGGTGTTCCGCAGTGGAGTCGGCCGCGGTGCGCCCCAAGGGTCAGGCAATATCGCCGACTACGAAAACTCCGGAGGTGCAGCCTACTTCCTCGCTCTGCAATGGGTCATCACAGGTGATGACCGATATGCAGCAAAGACCGCACAGATCCTGGACGGTTGGTCCTCCACCCTGAAACAAATCGACGGACGTGACCAGATCCTCGGTGCAGGGTTGGCGACACTGAAATACATCAACGCCGCAGAAATCCTTCGCTACTACCACGGGGGCTATTCCGGCTACTCCGGTGACCAGTTCGCAGCATTCCAGCGGCTTATGCTGAACGTCGTCTACCCCGACATCCAGGACGCTGGTGCGCCGATGATCGCGAATGGAAACTGGGATGGTGCAGCGATCGTGTCTCTGGAGGCGATCGGCGTGCTGACCGACAGCAAGCCGATCTTCGACCGTGCCGTATCGATGTACAAAAGCCCATTCATCAACGGTTCCATCGAGAACTACGTCACCGACTGGGGGCAGACACAAGAAACCGCCCGCGACCAGGCGCACGCGCAACTCGGACTCGGGCTCATGGGCGACATTGCCAGAATCGCCGAAAGCCAGAGCGTTGACCTGTGGAGTCTGAACGACAACAAGCTTGCACGCGCTTTCAACTGGGTCGCGCAGTACAACCTCTTCAGTGGGCAAGGTGAGCTCCGAGCCGAGCCCGTGCCGAACATCTTCGGCCGCACGGACAACACCGCCTATTGGACTACGCTGGACCAACAGTCGATCCTCCGGGGACAACTGAGGCCCATCTACGAAAACGCCCTCGCACACTACTCCCAGGTGCCCGGAGTGGACGTCACTTGGCTGGCACGCGCGGCACAAGCGTCGAGGCCCGAAGGGCTGGTCCACATGGACGAACTGAATTTCGACACCCTGGCCATGTACAACGGCCCGGCCACGACGACCGTGGCGCCGTATATCCAGCTCCGCACGATGCTCACACCGTGGTACCAGCGCACCTGGCCAGAAGTGAGTGCGTGGGGAGACGCACCACTGGCAGCACGCACAATGACACCGGGCGGCACCATCCCGGCCGACTATGCAACGGAAACACTGAACTCGTACCTGGCCATCCAGAACGATTCAACGGTCGCCGTTAGCGCGATGCAAAAGAAAGCACCCTACTTCCGGCTCGTAACGAACTCGGATGAGAGCTATTCGTTGCAAGACGCGACGACCGGGCGGTACCTCAGCGTCACGGCGACAGTCGTCAACGGCGAGAACGAGATCGTCCTGGGACCCTCGACGGTCGGCGATGCAGAGAAGTTCGAAGTCCGCAGCACCGGAGTCGGTCGCTACTACCTTGTGCACGACGGACGTCTAGTCGATCTCGCCGTTGACGGGCCGACCTCATCGCCTAATGATGCCAAGGTGAGTCTCCGGCTCAGCACCCAGGCAGCGACCACGAGCCCGGCGTCGACCGCCACCAACTCGCTGTTCTTCTCATTCGGAACACCACTGACCGTCGAAGCAAAAGCATCAGTGGTCAAGAGCGCCGGTAACAGCAACGACCTCACGATCACCGTTACGACGGCGATGAGTGACGGATCAACGACTGTCTCCACGGAGACAGTCAGCATCAACAACAACTCCGCGGGCACGTACGCGGTGGGAACCCACCAGGTGTACGTCGACACGCAGGGCAACACCCAAGTCCGCGAGTGCCGAGTCGTGAGCTGAGTGCAACAACAAATGGGCCGGCCGCCTTTGAAGGGGTGGCCGGCCCATTGCGCACCGACCGACGAGTGGTATGGATGCGTATTCAGCGGCAGCGTAATCGCCCCCGGGTCCCGACGCTCTAGAATCCGAGAGCGTCCGATTTGACGGCTCGTTTCCCGGCTGATTCGGCGGTCCGTGCGATCCCGTTTCCGCCCACGGGCGTTCGAGGAACGTCTTCTGCGTCTGGATGCCGCTTGCCCGAGGGGCGTACGAATAGGGCTAAGTTCGGGTTTGTTGACAGTGCGCTCATGATCTTCTCAGATCCCACCCTGACAGTGGGTGGGAAAGGAATCGCGGTGAGGAAGCTCGAGAATAATCGAATCAGTCCAAAGATTCCGGACTTGATGAAGTTCGCTTGGGGCAGTGGGTGCTCATGGCACATGTTTTGATTTTGGCGGGCGTCGGAGAACGAGTGAAAGTTCCGCGTCCTCCCATGTCAGGCCGTTATCACGTCAAGTTTGGGTGTACGGCAACCTGATAGTGGTTGAAGTGCTATCCATTCGAGCTTCGAGACGGGTACTGCTAGGTCCACTGCTTCAAGTGAGGTGTGGCCGCTCCGGAAGCCCTCCGAGCTACCCCAGCACCTCCAACTCCTGAAGCTTTCCAAGCGCCACACCCGCCATGAATTGTGCCTGATCAACGAGGATACTGTCGTCAAACACTGCCCTGGGCGAATGCATGGGAGCCCACTCCATGGGGTCGATATCTGGAGACCCAGCTCCGAGGTGCCCGTACGCTCCGGGGACCTCCACGAGGACCCGGGAGAAATCGTCAGAGCCGGTCCTGGGGGACGGGCTGGGCACGAACCGGTGCTCTCCGAAGAATGTCCGTGCTGTCCTGCCCCAGAGTTCGGCGTCACTGTCGTGATTGACGGTGGCCGGCATAACTGGAGTGAACGTTGCGTCGGCTGTCAGTTGATGAGCGGACGCCAGTTGCCGGATAAGATCCGGCAACTCCTGTGCGAGCCGTGCTTCGACACCGGGGCTGAAAGATCTGACGCTGGCCCTGAATTCCGCCGAATCAGGTATGACATTAGAGGCGGAACCACCATGGAACTGGCCCACGGAAAGAACCACGGGATCAAAAACGTTGAATCGCCGGGTGATGTACGTCTGTAGCGCTCCAAGCATTTCAGCAGCTACCTGTATGGGATCCAGAGCCTGGAAGGGGCGGGAACCGTGCCCACCACGCCCGATAACCTTGACGGACAGATCTCCGAAGGCTGCCATGTAGGAGCCGGCCCGGGTCGTGAACACGCCTGACGGCATGTCTGAAACGACATGCAGGGCGTAGGCAGCATCCGGTCGCCTGCCGGCTGCATTAAGAACGCCTTCCTCCAGCATGATGCGGGCCCCGTCATGTCCTTCCTCCCCCGGTTGGAACATGAAGATGACGTCGCCGGTCAGGCTGTGACGTACGGACGAGAGCAAGCGGGCGGCACCAATCAGGCCCGCTGTATGCAGGTCATGACCGCAGGCATGCATTGCGCCATTGGTCGAGGCAAAGGGTATACCCGTTTTTTCTGCCACAGGAAGGGCGTCCATGTCCCCTCTAAGCAGTACAGTAGGACGGCTCCCAACGGGGGACTGGGTGGCCCCGCCCCGGAGTACCGCAACCACGGACGAGGCCGCTTTTCCCAGGCTTATTTCGAGGTCGAGTCCCTTGAGTGCCTCAAGGACCCGGGCCTGGCTGCGGGGCAGATACAGGCCGACTTCAGGATCGGTGTGCATTTCCCTACGGAAATCGACCAGGTCGCTTCCAAAGGCCGGGATCGCCGCCGTGGCGCCCTCAAGGAAACTCAGCGGTGAAAACCGCACCGTATCTGTCGTTGAAGTATCTGTCATTGAAGGGCTTTCTCGTCTCATGTTGCCAGGCCCTGGCCTGCTGCTTGCCCGAGAGGACGCGGAGCCTCCGCCTTAGCCAGGCGTCACGTTTCTGGAATGTCTGTCGCAGGCCTCGCAGGGCCTCGCTTACGCTTTGGTGGGGTCGGATACGCCGCCTAGAGCGGCAAATCCGTCCTGTCCACGCCAACCACGCGGTCGCCGGTAAAGAAGCGAACGCCGTACTGGGGACCGTGGCCTCCAATACCGCTGGTACCCCAGAAACTCTGCCGCGAATTGCCGGCCAGGTCGCTCATGAACGTGCCGTTGATGCGGACCTCCCCGGCACGAATACGGGATGCCACGTCGATGGCCCGTGTTTCGTCACCGCCGAATACGTAGGCATCAAGACCGGTTGCCGGTCCGTTTGCATGGCTAAGCGCCTCTTCAACGGAATGCACTGGATGTACCGTGACCAGTGGCCCGAAGAGTTCTTCCGCGGCGGCTCCGGCCGGACATCCGACGATCATCCCCGGTGCCAGGAACCAGCCGTTAAGATCTGGTAGATCGCCGGCAGTGACCAGCGTTCCCCCCAGTTCGACGAGTCGATCCACTGCGGCTACCAAACCATCACGCTGCCGCTCAAACGCAAGGGGACCCACTTCCGTTGTCTCATCCAAGGCATTTCCGACCCGAAGCTTACTGAGTTCGAACTTCATAGCTTCAACGAAACGGTCGTGAACCGACCCGTCAACCAGTATCTTGCCGGGCGCCTCGCACCACTGGCCATTGAGACGGGTCATGCCCTGCACAATGGACTGTGCCGCTGAGCTGACATCGGCATCATCCAGAATGATCACGGGATTGTTGGATCCGAGCTCCATCTGCATGACAGCCAGATTGGACGCCGCAGCCTTCGCGACCGTTCGGCCTGCCGAATCGCCCCCTGTAAACGAAAGAGCCTCGATGCGGGGATCCGAGGTCAGCAGTGATCCTGTCTCCGAATTCCCATGAACCAGTTGAAACGCAGCGCTCGGGTAATCGAGTTCGGTCATGGCGGCGACGATCGATTCGGCGAAGAGCTGGCAACCGCCGGGGGCGTTCTCGGAGGGTTTGAGGATGACCGGGCAACCAGCCGCCATTGCTGCCGCCACCTTGCCTACCACGGTGAAGGTTGGAGCATTCCAGGGGCCAACGATGAGGGCCGGGCCGAGGGGCTTGCGCAGGATGACCACAGGCCGATCACCGCCGTCAAGGGTCTCCGACTCGCCAAGCTGCTCCGCTTCAGCGATAGTTCCCCGGACTCTGTCCCCGAGTGCACCGGCAATCAGGCGAGTGGTCCGGATAGGGACTCCCGTGTTGATGCTGTCCTGCAGCGCGATTTCTTCGCTCTGGGCATCGAGAGATGCGGCTACCTTCGTCAGGAGCTCAAGACGGTCCCGGAGTTTGATGTCTTCAAGTTTCCCGGACTCGTGCAGTGTCGCCGCTGCGGCGAGTGCGCACTCGACGTCAGCCTTTCCGGTCTTTCGCATCGGCTGCCGGGGTTCGCCCGTGTTTGGGTTGGTAAGGTAGCGGCCGTTTTCGTCGAGCTGCAGCCATGCGCCATCGACAAAGGAGCGTTGCTCGACAAGGTCGGGGGTGTTAGCGGTCAGTTGTGCTAGTCCTTCAGCAGTCATTCAAGGTGCTCCTCTGATTTTCGTTGTTGTCTTTGTCGTCCAGGACCAGCGACGGCAGGGGCTGGGCATTGACGTTTGACCGTTTATGTTCGGGAGGATTTGCAGCGCCACAGTTCGCAGCTTTCGTTCCGGCGCTGGCCGTGGCGCAAAATCAGATCGTGATCGGCCTGACAGTCAGCTGCCAAACGGTCTTCAAAGTTGTCCGGATCACAGTTGCCTGTCGGTCATGTTCAGCACAACTCGGATCGTCGAGGCTTCCGCCATCGCTTCGAATCCCTCGTTGATACGTTCGAAGGGCAGTTCCTTGGTGACCATTGCATCGAGATCCAGTCGGTTGTTCAGGTAGTGGTCCTTGAACATGTGGACGTCGCTGAGGAACCTGTTCGCGCCCATGTAGGCGCCTTGCAGGTGTCGGTCGCCGTATACGAGCGCATCTGCGGGGATACGCAGTTCGGACCCTGTGGGCATGAGACCGAGGATGGTGGCGGTTCCGTTCGGGCGCAGGAGCGAAAAGGCGAGTTCCGCTGTCTGGCTGCGGCCCACCGCCTCGATTGCATGGCTGACACCTTGGGGAAGAAGTGATCGGACCTGGATGAGTGTTTCTGTCGGGTCGGATGATGAGACAACAGTGTCCGTGGCACCGAAGTTACGGGCGAGCTCCAGCTTCGCCGGCACAGCGTCAATGGCAATGATTCGTCGTGCCCCAGCCAACCTGGCACCTTGAATGGCCGCTATTCCGACACCGCCGCAACCGATCACGGCAACAGTATCCTCTGGTCCTACCTTTGCGCCGTGAATAACCGCGCCGACTCCTGTACTAATGCAGCAACCGAGAAGACACGCCACCTGGGGAGGCAGATCCGAGCCGACCACTGCAACGGATGCCTCCTTCACGAGGAAGGCCTCTGCAAATGCGCCGATACCGCCGAGCGACTCAACGCTTGATCCATCAGGTGAGAGCAGCCTGGGTCGCTGCCGCTCACGCATCGAGTCGACTCGTTCGCACTGGGTCGGGCGCCCGCTTATGCAGTTGCGGCATGCCCCGCAGGAGGGGGTGACCGTTGCCACGACCCTTTCACCAGTCTTAATTCTTGTGACTGCAGAACCGACGCGCTCGACAATGCCTGCGACTTCATGCCCGAGGACCACCGGCAGGGAGATATCCAGCGACCCCTTCAGATAGTGCAGATCACTATGGCAAAGGCCCACTCGCTCGGTCCGGATGAGAACCTCAGTGTCCTCCGGATCATCAAGCAGCAGTTCGCGGATCTGAAGAGGGGCTCCGGGCTTTTCCAGCACGGCGGCAAGAATCGGTGTAGTCACTTGGCTTCCTTAGTGGTTGAGGAGCTGGCAGATGGGTCGCTTCGACCATCTTCAGCCCTGGTCGAGTTTCAAAAGTGTGTGGACGGAACAGCCTTTACGAGCACTATGTGCAACCTGACCAGCGCGGACGTTAGAACGGCCGGGATCAGTGTCAGCTTCCGGTTCCAACTCGGGATCCATGCCGGTTCTCACCTACAGCGGCCCAGCGCTTAACGTGACGTTCCATGGCGCGGAGGGCGTTTTCCAGCTTCGCCAGCAGTTCCCGTGTCTCCTCTTCAGTGATCACCAAGGGCGGGGACAGAATCACGGCATTGTTCAGCGGGGCGATCCCGGCCGGGTAGACAAGAAGCCCTTGGTCCAGGCATTCATCGACGAATAGGCCAGCCGCTCCCAGCGCAGGATCGGGTGCCTGCTTGCTTTCCTGGTCCATAACGAACTCGAAGCCCCAGAGCAGGCCCCGCCCACGGACGTCGGCGATGCAGCGGTACTTTGTTGCCAGGGAGAGCAGACCCTCTTCAAGCTGCTTCCCCCGTTGCCGGACGTTCGCGAGGATATCCTCGCGTTCCATGAAGTCCAGGACCGCCAGGCAGGTCGCTGCCCCCAGTGGGTTCCCCGAGAAGGTGTGCCCGAACGGAGCGACGCCGCTGCCCTCTCTGAGCGCCTCGACGATGTGGCTCCGCAGCAGGACGCCAGCAACAGGGGAGTATCCGGCACTCATTCCTTTGCCGATAAGAAGAAGGTCCGGCACGACGTCCTCGTAGGAACTCGCGAACCAGTCGCCCGTGCGCCCCATTCCCGTGATGACCTCATCGATGATCAGCAGCACGTCCAGCCGATCACAAATGTCGCGAAGGCGGGCGAAGTAGCCGGCCGGCGGCGTCAGGACGCCGCCGGCGGCTCCTACGATTGGTTCGACGATGACTGCCGCGACTGTGCCGGGGTCCTCGTTCTGAATGGCGTCTTCGAAGGCTTTCGCAGCCCGCGCAGCGTACACTTCCTCGCTCTCGCCTAGCAGGGCGAAGCGGTAGGCGTAGGCCGGCGGGGCGAAGGAGAACGCATGGAGCAAGGATCCGTAGTCGGGGCGGCGTGCTGCATGCCCGGACATCGACAGGGCGCCCATTGTCATGCCGTGATAGCTGATGGTCCTGCCAAGGATTTTGACTTTGCCTGGGAGCCCCCTTTCGCGCCAGTAGCTCACTGCGGTGCGGATGGCGTATTCGGATGCTTCGGACCCGCTATTGACGAAAAACGCCATATCGAGGTCCCCGGGAGCGATGTCGGTGAGCCGGCGGGCGAGTTCTTCAGCGGGCAGGTTGGTGAACTGGGTTCTATACGTGAAAGCTACGCGGCGGCACTGTTCTTTCACCGCCTCCGCAATTTCGTCCACGCTGTGACCAATGCTGGCGGTCATGGCGCCGCTTGAACCATCCAGGTACTGGCGCCCTTCCGTGTCATACAGGAAGATGCCTTCGCCGTAGGCAACTGTCGGGTACTTCTTGTCGATGATTTGCTTCAACAGTGCGCTGTCGGAAATGGGAAGCTCCTAAATATCGGCAGCTGCTCTCGCAGCTCACTATCTGCAGTGACGGGTGGGGAAATCTCTGGAAGATCTTTTGTCCATGGGCGCGAGTGGCCGGCCGCGCCTTGCGCAGCCGGCCACCATTACCGTCGTTCCCAAGAAGGCTCGTGCGACGGCGGCTACGGAGATGAGTCTTTGTTCCTAAATCCCTGCGGAACTTTCTTCGCTGCTGGAACCTGCCGGGATCAGTGCGGCATACGTCACCGGCCGCTTGGATCGCATAACCAGCGCGGTAGTCACGCCGCCCAGGAAGAGTGCAGCCATGAGCGTCAACAGTATTCCCGCCGCCAAGTCGCCGCCGACGAGAAGCCCGAAGTTCTGAAGGACCAGAAAGACAATTCCCCCGAGTCCGAGAAGGGCAAGCGCGGGGGCCAGCAACGTGCCCCAGACCTTCTTGTTGTGTGCATTCCTCCGGAAGAACACGATCACCGCGAGTGACGTGAGAGCCATCAGAACAACGATGCCCAATGTGGCCGAGCCTGAGAACCAGGTGTAAGCCTGCGTTACCGGGTCGAGCCCGATGATCGCCTCGACACCAAGCAGTGCTATCGCAACTACCGAGACGATCAAGGCTGCCCTGGATGGAGCGTGGTGACGCGGGTGGATTGCACCAAGTCCAGACGGAAGAACACCTTGCGTACCAAGGGTAAAGAGGTACCGGGTCAGTACGTTCTGGAAGGTGAGGATGCAGGCGAAAAGGCTGGTGATGAGGAAAACCTGGAGCAGGGTGGCAAGGAGCGGGGACACGTACTGTCCCGCGAGCCCTACAACAATGCTGGTGGGGTCGTTCGTCGCGACTTCGACTATCTGGCTGCTTCCGACTCCCGCCTGGAGTGCCCAGGCAGTGAAAGTGTAGAAGATGCCGACGCCGATAACGGCGATATAGGTTGCCCGCGGGATAGTGCGGTCCGGGTCACGTGCTTCGTTCCGGAAGACGGCGGTGGCCTCAAAGCCGATGAATGAGAAGAAGGCAAACATGACGCCCAGAGGCGGGACACCTTCACCCAAACGCGCGGGGGACAGCGAGTCAGCACTCAACCCTTCCGCGCCGCCGTGGACAATCACCCCGATGTTTACTGCCAGCAGAACGACTGTTTCGATGACCAGGACCACGCCCAGCACCTTGGCGGAGAGTTCGACGTCCCGGTATGCAAGAGCACCGCAGGTTGCCATCAGCACCAGACTGCACAGCCACCAGGGAAGTTCCGGACCGCCCAGATCGTGAACCGTGGTCTGGGCCGCTGACCCCAAGTATGAACACAGCGCAAGAAACAGCAGCAAGTATGTTCCGAGCGCAAAAGTGGCAGCCCCCATGCCAACACCTCGGCCCAGCCCCGTTTGGATGTAGGAATAGAACGCTCCAGCATTTTTTACAAAGGGCGTCATCCTCGTAAAACCAACAGCAAACAGAAACAGAATAGCGGTCGCGATAAGGAAGAACAGCGGACCGCCCGTGCTTCCCGATGCAGAAACGACAACAGGCCAGCCAGCCACGACAGCTGTCATGGGCGCAGCTCCCGCCACAACCATGAACACAATCGACCGGACTCCCAGGCCCCTGCTGAGCAAGCGGTCTGGGCTCAAGATTCCGTTGGGTCCCGCATCCACCGGCTCAAATTTAACATCTTTAGTTGCCATTCGTCCCTCCTGGACGTAGAAGCTGAGTGTCATCGCGATGCCTTCGACAAGGCGGAATTGAGCGGCATCGCGGAACCCACAATCGGGCCGGCCCCCTTGCCGAACGTCACTGTGAGTTGGATTACAGCGTAGGAGTTGCCCCAGAGTTTGCGATGTTGAGCCTGCACATACATCCGTCCTGCGCATGGTCTTGATGCACAGCTATTCGCTGGCAAAAAAATGGACGCGGTCCTATGAACGAGGAGTTTATGGAATGTGCACCGCGCACATACAGCTACTTATCGTGGTGCTCCCAGCACTCGCTGGCCGCAGTTTCCTCAGGCATTGTCGGAACTAACGGAGCTTCCCAGAGTCCATACGGGACTAGGAAATTTTCGACAAATCCCACTTCTCCTGAAGGAGCACCCGATTATGAACAGCGTTATTTCGGTCTACAACCCCGCTACAGAAGAACAGATAGGCGAGGTGCCCGCCTACGACCTGCCGGACGTAAATGCAGCGGTCGAACGCGCAGGGGCCGCCCAGCGCGCCTGGGTCCGCAAGCCACTGGCTGAACGCCGTGATGCCCTCTGGGCTATTGCCGATGCTGTCATCGCCCACAGCGACGAACTGGCCCTTCTCGAATCCACCGACGTTGGTAAGCCATTGGCGGCGGCCCGACAGGAAGTTCTTGGTGTCGCCGAGTGCTTCAAGTACTACGCCGGAACGGTGGACAAGATCCTCGGGGACACCATTCCGGTCGATGGCGGCGTCAGCATGACTTTCCGCGAGCCGCTGGGTGTTGTGGCCGTAATTGCCCCGTGGAACTTCCCTCTGCCTATCGCATCCTGGAGTATCGCCCCGGCTCTGGCCAGCGGTAATTCGGTAATTGTGAAACCCGCGGCCCTTACCCCCCTATCAACTGTCCGATTTGGTGAGATCGTGAAGGAACTGGGCGTCGTCGGGGACGCGCTTCAGGTTCTCACTGGTTCGGGCGCCCGGATCGGCAATGCCCTCGCTGAACACCCGGATGTTAGCAAGATAAGTTTTACTGGTTCCACCGAGGTCGGCCGGTCCATCGTCCAGGCGGCTTCAACGACGATGAAAAGGGTTTCTCTTGAGCTCGGCGGGAAGTCCGCCAGTATCGTCTACAACGACGTTGACCTCGCCAAGTGTCTGCAGGCAGCCCCGATGTCGGTCTTCGACAACACGGGCCAGGACTGCTGTGCACGCAGCCGCTTTCTCGTGCAGCGGGGAATCTTCGACGAGTTCGTTGAGGGATTCATCGAGACTACGCGCGCACTGAAAATCGGTAACCCGCTGGACGGCAAGACCGATCTGGGACCTCTGGTATCGGCTGCCCACCGCGACACCGTTTCCAGCTTCCTCGAAAACGGTCTCAACGTCGTCACCGCCGGTGAAGCACCGGATGGCCCCGGCTTCTGGATGGCGCCCAGAATCGTCATCGCCCCGGACCCCAAGAGCCGGGTGGCAACCGATGAAATTTTCGGCCCCATCGCCTCGGTGATTCCCTTCGACACCGAAGAGGAAGCCATCGCGCTGGCCAACAGCTCAATTTACGGCCTGAGCGGCTCCATCTGGACCAACGATGTCGGACAGGCCCTGCGGACGGCGCGGGCACTTGAGTCCGGGACTCTGTCGGTCAACTCAAACTCATCCATTCGAATCCAGACACCTTATGGCGGCTTCAAACAGTCAGGCATCGGCCGCGGACTGGGCCAGGCTGCCATCGAGGCATACACCGAACTCAAGACCGTATTTGTAAGGACAGAACCGTGACAACTGATACAGGGGAGCTGGTTCGGACCAACCAAGGCACCTCATCCGAAGTATCCAGTGAGACAGGTACCGCCGTGCAGACCCTCAGCGTCCTCTACGGCAGCCAGACCGGGAACGCTGAGTTCCTTGCGTCCAAGATCGTGGACAAGGCAAACGGCCAGGGTTACGCAGCCGAGCTTATGAGCCTGGACATGCTGACCCCGCAAGATGCGGCACGCAAGGACCGCCTGTTGATCGTTACCGCCACACACGACAACGGCCACATGCCGGACAATGCGCAACCGTTTTGGGACCAGCTTCAAAGCGCCGGTTCAGACCTCTTCAAGGACGTTCCCTTCGCAGTCCTTGCCATTGGCGACTCCATGTACGAAGACTTCTGCAAAGCCGGCAGCGATCTTGACGAGCGCCTTGGCGAACTCGGCGGCAAGAGAATCCTTGACCGCCTCGACTGCGATGTCGACTATGACCTGACGTCAGGCAAGTGGATCAGGGGCATGCTTGAGACCTTCAAGACAGTTGTTCCCAAGAAGCGCGACAACAACCCGGAAGACTCCACTGTTCCAGGAGCAAACCCCGCCGAGCAGCCCAAAGGCACACGCCGGGAACCTGACACTGCCACCGTCGTCGAGGCCCGCCTCCTCAGCGCTCCAGAGTCCGAAAAAGAGGTCTGGCACTATGAGCTTGAGGTAAGCGGCGACAGCCGCAACTACCGGCCAGGTGACTCACTTGCCGTAATCCCCACCAACTCCATCGAACTCGTGGAAGACCTCCTCGGATTCCTTGGCCTCGCGGGCAGCGAGGTATTCGGTGAAGACGGCAAGACCGTACGCGAGACGCTTCAAAACGACTATGAGCTTCGGCTGCCCCATCTGGGCATCGTGGCCTGGCTCGTCGAAAATCTCGCCCCGGATCATCCCGTGCGGAACCTGGTCGAGTCCGGTGACCGCAATGCGCTGGAGGACTGGCTGTGGGGACGGGACATGCTGGACGTGCTGCAGGAAACCCGGACAACGGATGTCGATCCCGGCGAGTTCCTCTCAATGCTGAGGCCCCTGCAGCACCGGTCGTACTCCATTGCCTCCAGTCCCCTCGCTGACGGCGACCGCATCCACTTGACGGTCTCCACTGTGCAATACGAGACCGCCGGCCGCCGGCACTCGGGTGCATGCAGCGGATTCCTCCAGTCCGCCGCGCAGACCAAGACAACCATAAAAGTCTTCCCGCTGCCGGCGCACGAGTTCCACCTGCCCCACGACAACTCAGCTGACGTGATCATGGTCGGTCCGGGCGTCGGAGTTGCCCCGTTCCGTGGCTTCCTCCGTGACCGCGAAGTCTCACAAGCCCGGGGACGAAACTGGCTGTTCTTCGGGGACCGCCATGAAAAGCCTTCCTGGCTTTATCAGGAGGAAATGGAAGAACTGCAAAGCAACGGCGTGCTGAACCGCCTCAGCGTGGCTTTCTCCCGGGATCAACAGGGCAAGGTCTATGTCCAGGACCGGATCCGCGAAGAAGGAGAAGACATCTTTGCCTGGCTATCGGGTGGAGCCTCGGTCTATGTGTGCGGCGGCAAACAAATAGCACCTGACATTGACGAAGCCCTGCTGGCGGTGCTCAGAAGCCACGGCGCAATGACCCCCGAAAAGGCGCACGATTACCTGCAGTCCCTGAAGAGCGAAGGACGTTACGTCAAGGACGTCTACTAGGCCCCGCTCGACCTGCCCAGCACCATGGCTTTCGTGTCCTGGGTACTGGGCAGAACACGGAAAAGCCTTGGCCTGCCTACCGCACAGGAATGTGACCTGGCTTACCGAATGCATGTAGCCGGCAATCATGATGTGCACCTTGCACATACGCCAAAAGGACCCCGCTCTTAGTGTTTTTAGTAACCAATATCAATGAGGATAAGAGGTACATAGTGAATCCCATCACACAGGTCCCGGAGGACCTCCACGAACTCGAGGCCATCGACATGCAGGATCAATCCTCAGCCGCGTCAGCGCATGACGAACTGCAAAAGTTCGTCTCCGACAACGACATCAAAACGTTCAAAGTGGGCGTCGTGGACCTGGACGGCGTATGGCGCGGCAAGCGCATCCCTGCCAGGTACTTCCTGGAAAGCGTCGCTGAGCGCGGAACGAATATCTGCAACATCATCTTCGGCTGGGACATTCAGGACGAAATCATTTCTGATCTCAGCTACACGGGGTGGGACACGGGTTACCCTGACGTGACGCTCCTCCCCGATCTCAGTACCCTGAAGGTCGTTCCGGGGGAACCCGGCGTGGCTTCCGTCATTTGCGACGCCTACGAGATGTCGGGCGAGCCTGCGGCAATCTGTCCCCGGAGCATTCTCAAGCGAGTCGTGCAGAAAGCCGAAGACCTTGGATACTCGCCAGTCTGCGCCTACGAGTTCGAGTTCTACCTGCTCAAAGGCACCCCGACGGACCTTGCCGCCAAGGACTGGCGCGACCTGACCCCCATCACGGCGGGCAGTCACACCTACAGCCTCGTCAGGGACACAGGCACCGAGTTCCTCATCGGTGAGATCCGACGCCGCCTGTCTGAGCAGGGCATTTTCATCGAGGCCAGCAACAGTGAAAACGGTCCGGGCCAGTTCGAGATGAACATCCACTATTCGGATGCTCTCGCAGCCGCGGACAACGCCCTCCGGCTAAAGGCAACCGTCAAGGAGGTTGCAGCTGAGGCCGGCTACACGGCATCATTCATGGCCAAGATCAACCCGGAGTGGGCCGGCTCCTCCGGGCACATGCACCAGAGCCTTTGGGATCCGCAGTCGGGCAAGTCCGCCTTCGCCAATGCCGAGGAGCCCGGCGAACTGAGCGCCATCGGATACAACTACCTGGCCGGCGTCGTCGAGACGGCACCGGAGCTCACGGCCCTCTACCTGCCCACCATCAACTCTTACAAGCGGACCGAAGGCGGGCAGTGGGCCGGATCCAGCGCCACCTGGGGCCTGGACAACCGAACGGTCGCCATCAGGTCCATCCCGTCAAAGAGCAGCGCCGCACGCATTGAAAACCGGGTACCGGGCGCTGACGCCAATCCTTACCTGGTCATCGCCGCTAACATCGCTGCCGGCCTGCACGGCGTGGAGCAGGAACTGACCGCCCCGAAGCGGGTGGAAGGAAACGCCTACGCCCTGGAGGAAGGACACCAGGTAAAGCAGCTGCCCGGAACACTCGACCAGGCCATCGAACAGTTCGAAAAAAGCGAGGTCGCCAAGGCGTACTTCGGCGAAACCTTCGTGACCCACTACGTCCAGACGAGGCGCTGGGAGCTCCGCAAGCTTCAGACCAGCGTCACCGACTTCGAGATCGCACGTTACCTGGAACGCATCTAGCGCAGAGTGCAGCGCTAAGAGCTCCATTTCCATTTTTTAAATACTCAGAAAGAAGCACCCAATGACCACTCACCCCGGAAAGATCGCTGCAGTCACCGGAGCCGCGTCCGGAAACGGCCTTGCCATCGCAGAAAAGCTCCTCAAGGAGGGCGCCACCGTCGTAGCCCTGGACCGTGACGAGGCCGCGCTCGAACGTCTGATCGGCCAGCACCCGGAAATGGTGCCTGTTGTTATGGACGTCGCCGACGAAGCCTCGGTCCGCAGCGGCATGGCCGAGATCGACGCAAAATTCGGCCGGCTCGACACCCTCGTCAACAACGCAGGAATCGTCAAGGGCAGCAACTTCGACGACGTGAGCGTAGCGGAATGGGACCAGGTCTTCGCCGTGAACTCCACCGGACCGTTCCTGGTCAGCCAGGCCGCACGGCCGCTGCTGGAGAAGGGCGCTGCCGCCCGGGGCGACGATTCAACCAGTGCCATCGTCAACATCACCTCTGTCGAGGCCCACATCGTCATCGCCAGCAGCGGACACCCCCAGGTCCACTACAACGCCTCCAAGGGTGCACTTCTTATGTTCACGAAGGCTTTGGCCATCGAAACCGCAGCTTCCAAAATCCGTGTCAACGCTGTCGCCCCCGGCTTCATCGAGACCCCATTCACCAAGTCCGTGCTGGAGAACCAGGACGCCGTGAAGTTCCTGCTCGACCGCACGCCGCTCGGACGAATCGGACGGCCCTCCGACGTTGCCAACGCAGTCGCGTTCCTGGCCAGCGACGAGGCCAGCTGGGTGACCGGTACCACCATCCACGTCGACGGCGGTTGGCTGGTTTACTGACATGCGGGCGCCCCTTATTGCCATTTCCGCGGCCCGGCAGACCGTCGATACCGCCTTTGGCCCGATGCCTTCAACGGTCCAGAACATGGCCTACGCCAACGGCGTGCTTGCCGCAGGCGGCCGTCCCGCCATTCTTCCGTCCACGGCAATGATCCCCGATGCGGCGCTTGAAGGATTCGACGGGCTGATCCTCACCGGCGGCGGTGACATCAGCCCCCGGCTGTATGGGGAGGACCCGGCCGACACGGTCTATGACGTGTGCGACATCAGGGACGACTTCGAAATCGAGCTTTACAACGAGGCCATGCTCCGCGGCCTGCCCATCCTGGCCACTTGCCGGGGGATGCAGCTAGTCAACGTTATTCGAGGCGGAAACCTCGTCCAGGAAGTGAGCCCGGACAGGGGGCACTGGCAGGACCATCCCTCTCATGAACCATGGCACCAGGTACAACTGGAGCCCGGTTCCGAACTTGCCCGGATCGCCAAAGACCTGACCATTCCCGTGAACAGCTACCACCACCAGGGCTTGGGAAAGCTCGGAACAGGCCTTCGTGTCGTGGGACGGGAAGGCGATGTTATCGAAGCAATTGAAGCCGACGATGCCCGCCTCATCGGAGTCCAATGGCATCCCGAGCACATGGTCGACTACCACGAAGCCCAGAAGGCCCTCTTCGTCGATCTCGTGGAGAAGGCCGCAGCGTACGCACAGTCACAGAAACCACTTCAGGAGCAATTCTCATGAGCACAGAAACTGAGCGGGGACTCAGCCACAACAAGTCAGACTTTGACTTCCACGGACGGTCGCTCGACAACATTTTCGACGAATACCAGGACATCCTAGCCAACGGACCTGTCGGGCACAGTAACAAGTATGGAGGCTTTTGGTACATCACCAAGAGCGAAGATATCTTCAACGCCGAGCAGGACCCCGACACGTTCGCGGTCGGACCCTCAATGCTCCTCCCGGCGTTCGGCACTGACGTCCCCCTGATTCCGATCGACATCGATCCGCCGACCCACGCTGACTTCCGCAAAATCCTGCTGCCGATGTTCACCCCCATGAACATCTCAAAGCTGACACCCGGAATGCGGGAGACCGCTCAGCAGCTGTGCCAGGAAGTCCTCACAGCCGGAGACGTCGTTGATGTCTCGGCAAAGCTTGCCCGCCCGATGCCGACCATTATCTTCAGCCGCCTGGCCGGATATCCGGAACAGGACTGGCCAATCTTCGACCGGTGGATCGACGAAATCATCTATGAGCGGACCGCGCATCCGGAAACCGCATATGCGGCCGGACGCGAACTCAACGACTACTTCGACCGCCTTCTGGACGAACGGGAAAAGGCCGGACCGGAAGCGGACGCCAGCAATGACCTGATCACCCAGCTCCTGAAAGCGGAAGTGAAAGGCCGGAAGCTCACGCGGGAAGAGCTGCTGTCGTACTGCTACCTGCTCTTCCTCGCCGGGCTCGACACGACCGCCTGGGCGATCCGTTCCGCCCTCTGGTACCTGGCCGGCAACCCGCAGGCCCAGCAGCAGTTGCGGGAAGACCCGGACCTGATCCCCACCGCAGCCGAAGAATTCCTGCGGACGCTCTCCCCGGTCCAGGCCATGGCCCGCACCGCGAAGAAGGACACAGTTGTCCGGGGCCAGGAAATCAAGGCTGGCGAACGCGTTGTGCTCGTCTTCGGCGCGGGCAACCGTGACCCGGAGGTCTACGAAGAACCCAACGACATCAAGATTGACCGTGAAGACAACCGCCACCTGGCCTTCGGCGGAGGGATCCACCGGTGCCTCGGCTCGAACCTTGGCCGCGCCGAAATGGTTATCGCCATGGAGGAATTCCTGAAGGCTGTCCCTCACTTTGAACGGGCGAATGACGACGAACCGTGGCACGGCGTCGGCCCGCTTACCCTCAAGATTGGAGCTTGATCACCATGGGAGAACTTTGGGTCGACGGAGGGCGTTGTCAAGGCCACGCCCGGTGCTGGGCTCTGGCACCCGAAACCTTTGAGATCGACGAGGAAGGCTACGCGCACGTCATTCCTGGCCGCGAAAACAGCGGCGATGAACCCAACGTCCGCAAGGCCATCCGGAACTGCCCCGAACGGGCAATCCTGGAACGGGAAACGAACGAGGCCAGCGAGAAAGCATCAGAGGTTTCGGCATCGTGACACATCTGCCAGACCGGGTTGCGGTCATTGGTGCTTCGGTTGCGTCGGCGATGCTGATTGAACGCAGCCGCGAGCTGGGCTTTGCAGGCGAATTTATAGTCGTTGATTCAGACCCGAACGCGCCCTACGACCGGCCCCCGCTGTCCAAGCAATTCCTTCTTGGCACCGGCCCCGTCGAACCGGCCGAGTGGTGGCCGGAGGCTACGCCGATCCTCAATGCAAAGGCCATCGGGCTGCTCACCGACAAGCGGACTGTCCTGACGGACAAGCTCGGAGAAATAGCCGCTGACGCCGTCGTCATCTCCGCAGGAGCCGGCTCAATCCGGCTGCCGAACGAGCCAGCGGGCGTTCTCAGCCTCAGAACCGCGCAGGACGCCCTTGCCCTGCGCAGCGCCGTGGATGCAGGAGCTGCCAGTGCAATCATCATCGGCGCGGGAACCATTGGTGCGGAACTGGCATCTACACTCGCCCAGCGTGGGCTTGCCGTCACGGTAGTGGATTTGGCTCCGCAACCAATGCAGCGCTTCTTTTCAGGACATCTGGGAGAGGAAGCGAAGGCATGGATGCATCAGGCCGGTGTCGTAACTCATTTTGGGGTTGCTGTGGAATCCATTCAGAAAACGGATGCGCAGTGGAAGGTCCGGGTCAGCGGCCTGGACCTGCACGCCGACCTGGTGATCAGCGCTGTCGGCGCACGCCCCCACACCGAATGGCTGACCTACAGCGAGCTCGACATTTCCAACGGAGTCCGTTGCACTGCGGACGGGAAGGCCCTCCTGACCAGTGGTGAAATCGCCGACGGGATCTTCGCTATCGGAGACGTTTCGGCCCGGCGGGCCGAGGACGGAACCTTTCGGCGGTTCGAGAGTTGGACCCAGGCCCAACGTCATGGCGCAGCCCTGGCAGAATACTTCGCAGGCTTCGACTCCAGCGAACTGGAACAGGCTCCGTACGGGTGGACGGAGCAGTTCGGCCGAAAGGTACAGGTGCACGGAATGCTTCCGACGGCAGGCGAACTTGTACAGGTATACGCTGCGGAGGAACGCAACGCCGCCCTGTACCGGGTTGGATCTGCGGAGGAGGACGTGGCTTGGATCGGCGTCAACGCGCCAAGGCAGTTCAGCCGGGCCTCCCTGGGCATGAGCCTTCTAAGCTGAAACGATGAAACCCCCTGCTGAGCCTGCGGCCCCGCAACCGAATGAGGTTCTGCCCGCAGGTTATCGCCGCAAACTCCAAATAGCAGAGCTTCGCGCAGACACCCTGTCCGAGCTCACGCAGCTCATGATGGAAGGACCCGATCCACTCGCGCTTGCCCAAAGAGCAGTGGACTTGGTAGCCAGGGCAACAAACTCAGCAGGGGTTTTCGTCTACCTGTGGGATGAACAGGAACAAGTCCTTGTCATGCGCGCAGGCACCCCTGGAGTGCAAAGCCAGCAAGTGGGACGAATCACCCTTCGCCTCGGCGAAGGTGTAACTGGCTGGGCAGGGCTCACCAGACAGTCGGTTGTCCTAAACAAGAACATTCAGCAGGACCCGAGGTTCGCCAGCATCAGTGAACTGCAGGAAGAAGATTTCAATTCGATGCTGGTTGTCCCGATCGTGGCACCGACCGGGACCCTCCTTGGCGTGTTCAGCCTCTGGTCATATGAGGAGGAAACCTTCACCTGGGAGTCAAAGCTGATTGCTGACGAGGTGGGAGTGCTGCTTGCCAGCGGCCTGCTGCAGGCTGAGACGGTTGATGACTTGCGGCGCCAATCCGCAGCTGCGCACTTCCTTGTCGATTTCCCGATCAACTCCGCCACTTCCGTCCTACAATGCGCCCAAGTGGCCACGCAGGCGATTCTTAAGCACATGAGCTCCGACGGCTGCGTCATTGAATATTTCGGCCGGGGTGCAGCCACATCGCCGCCCACCGCCATCGCAATGGACAAGGGCGAGCGAAGCGGAATCGTAGTTCGAACCACTCACTCACGAACAGCAACGTCCGAATTCATTGAATCCAACTTCGCCGGACACGAGCGGATATCTGTCTCCTTTGGCCTGACGAGCACCCGGGGCATCGTCACGTGCTATCGTCCACGCCGTTATTCCACCAGAGAGCTCGATCGGCTCAGCGCCATTTGCTCTCAGCTGGCCGCCCTCTTTGAAGCAGTAGAACTGGAGTCCGTCGGCTCATCCCATGCTTCACGCCTGCTCCGAAGCGTCGGCACGAGCACATTCGCCCGCATTCTCGAGGAGTCAGGATGGTCCAAGGGCCGCACTCTGCCGGTCCTGGTGCGGGTGAAACGGCTGAAATTCGACTCTGACGCGGTGTCCAGACGCATCGCCCCCTACCTTCAGGAGCTGGCCGGCCCCCGATCCCTGGTCTTCACGGAAGGCCCCCTCAGTCTGCTCTTTATCGATACCCCTTCCGGCTCCGGAGAAGATATCAAGGCGAAGCTGGAGACGACTCTTTCTGACCTCGACGAACACCGTGGCGTCTCAGCTTTCGCCGGCGTAGGTCCCCTGGCGCGGGACGTCGCCTCTCTGCAGAAAGCGCTCTCAGACGCTGAAACCGCACTGGCCTGGACAGAACTGGTCGGCAGGACATCCGGGAGACGGGTCACCTCTTTCAGCGACATAGAACACCTGCAGGAGCTGCCCCTTCTTGGGGAGGGGATCTCTGCGGAGATCAGGGACGTGCTCGCGGAACTCAGATCCCTCATGCGCTACGACGCGGAAAATGGAACCCAGCTGGCCGAAACAGTCGCCATGCTCCTGTCCAATAAAGGGTCCAGTGCCGACACGGTCTCCAAACTGCACATCCACCGCAACACACTCCGGCAACGGCTCCAGCGCGTAGAGCAGCTCATCGGTCATTCATTCGAAGAAGCCGGCGACTGGCTGCCCACGGGCATTGCTGCGCGACTGGCGATGCGTGAAGGCCACCGTGCTGTTCCTCAATGACTCTTCAATGGCGGCAGCAGCGGCCGGGGTCCGCTGAGGAATATTCGGGTGAGCCCAGGAGCACCATGCTCTCTAAGGCACACACATTCGGATCCTAATGTGCAACCGGCACTGCAACCCCGGCCGTGCTGTTCGCTACGTTGAAGTTGTCCGCCTGGGTCCGGGGACTAAAGGCCAGGGGCCTCGGTGTCCGGGTTAACCGCCCAGGAATGCCAACGTCCCTCACAACCCGGGGTTTCGCAGGCTGAAACCCCGACCGCCCGATAAGGAATTTTGAGAATGACCAATGAGCCAAACCTGCCCCGAGGTACCGGTACCCTGCAGGCACTCGTCATACAGCCAGATTTTCACTGCCCGCTGGACCGTCTCGGTGGTTGGCTGCAGGATGAGGGGATAACCACCAGAATTATCCAGCCTTTCAGTGGTGACGTGATCCCGGACGTGATTCAGGAGGACGCTCTGGTGGTTCTTGGCGGTGACATGAGCTCATTGGACGACCGTGACTATCACTGGCTTACCGACATCCGGCGCCTTATGGCGGTCGCCGCCAGCCGGAGGAAACCGGCACTAGGGATCTGCCTTGGAGCTCAGTTGATGGCACAGACGTTCGGCGGGACCGTGGCCAGAGGAGACCAAGGCCTCGAGGCGGGGGTCGTCGAGGTGGCATTACGGCCCGATGCTGCCGAGGATCCCTTGATGGCCGGATTGCCAAATCCCTTCTTCGGAGGGGCCATGCATGGGGACATGATCGACCAACTCCCGCCGTCAGCAGTATGGCTCGGGATGACGGCCCAGTATCCGCATCAGGCTTTTCGGGTAGGCGAGATGTCATGGGGAGTTCAGTTTCACCCGGAGATCTCGCCGGTGGTCTACCGCCAGTGGTTGTCCCTAGTCAATGAGAATGACACGGTTGCCGTGGAGCGTGCCGGCCGCGGAATGAAAGCATTCGAGAATCAAGACCAGATCGTGAGGGAGCATACCGAGGCGATGGCGCGACGCTTCGCCCACCTGGTCCGAACCACGGCAACGGTGGCTACTCAATAACCAACAGTGCGTGGTGGCGCTGCGGCCGCGGGTGGATGTTAGACACTAGTCGATGCAGCAATTCCTGCCCGTGGACTCATTGAGTCTGCGGGCAGGAACAGGCCCTTGCCAGTACCTCGTGCCCGGATCCACCAGTATGGAGCGGGGCAAAGCACGGCGTCTTCATGTCTGGCCCAGGACCTTGTCCCAGCTGGTACCGCCAGTTCACCCCAGAACGGGGTCAGGATACTTCCACAAAGGATGGTGCCCTCATGGTCAGCGGAGCCAGCGTTTCTCCGGCTGAATAGCTATCTGCGAAAACAGCCGCTCCTGCGCTGGTCAGAGCTACTGGGACATTTGCCCACATGTTGATGCCGTCTTCCACAGACACCGCCGGCAAGTCGAGATGGGCGAGGTGCACGATCTCGTTTCCTTGTTCGATGGACAGGCATGCCCCGTCGGGCCCGACTATTATTTTTGGGTTGCAAATCGAGACCGACATAAGCCCGTGATGGGCGAGGAAGCGGGCCTCTCCACCGAACTGGAGCACAAAGTTGTCCCCGTCAGAATGATCCAGGCTCCTGAACGGGAAATAGAACTGCCGGGTATTTGTCACGGCAGCACCCTCGCGCAGGAGTATGCGTCCATCGCGCATAGACTGCACGTACTGTACAAAGCTCTCTTTCACCGCCCAGGCCATGCCGAGATCTGCTCTTTCCACAGTAGGTTCGGACATCAGGGGTTCCTTCTCGTTGCCAGGTTGCACACGGCCGGTGGTGCTCCCGCTCCCGACACAGCAGAAATGGGAGTGGCTTACCGACTCTTCATATTCGACCATTGTCGCGCCGGCACAGATGATCGATATGTACTGCGGGCATAGCGTTCGCACCGGCTGTGTGCCTGGTGCCCATCCGTTAGGGACGGTGGACCCCCGGTCGGCTCGTTATTGAGGTCGACAGCCTGCTGGAGGGGCCCCGCCGCCACCGTTGGGGGAGGGGCGGCGATGGGCTCGATCAGTCAGACCGTTCCTGAATCAGTCTCAGCAGTTGAGTTGTTCAGGGGCGACGCACTCGTAGACGAGTCCAGGAGGAATCTGCTGGCTGAGCTCAAGGGTGTAGGACCAGGGGCCGTGCCAGGTGACAAGCACGCCTGAAGCTTCCTCTTGGACTGTTTCAGAGCGCAGCCGAGTAATGGCTCTTGCTAACTCATTTTCGTCATGCAGCTGTTCCAGAACCTGTACGCGTCCAGGCGCAGCGGAGTGTTCGCACCTCATGGTGCAGCAGCATGCTGGAAATCAGGGCAGAGGCTGAACCTGTCGGTTTCCCATCTATAGTCGACCCACACCTTGAAACCGTCTGCCCGGTGAAAGAGACGGCGGGGCTCGGCGCCGTCACTGTCGAGCCACAGGATTTGATCATCATCGGTTACTGCATCGACAACTCCGCGGCGGATCTCCTTATCCAGAAGTTTCACGATGACCAGTTGGCCAACCAGCGGCTGCCATTTGGGTTGCAGGTGAAATGCCATTTAATACCGTGCCCCTTCCTATGGAGCGGGCTGTGCCTGCCTTCTCTCGGGCAGGCACAGCCGATGTCCTAAACCGTTACGAGGTCCTGCCAGTCGGCGAGGTCATGTCCATGGGCATCGCTGACAGACTTGTGGGTGACCTTTCCCGCCGCCACGTTCAGACCGCCCGCCAGGGCGGGGAGCCGGTCGAAAGCACCCTTGACGCCGTAGTTGGCCAAAGCAACCGCGTAGCGGAGTGTGACGTTGGTCAGCGCGTAGGTGGAGGTGTTCGGGACAGCTCCGGGCATGTTGGCCACGCAGTAGAAGATGGTGTTGTGGACCTCGTAGGTGGGTTCCTGGTGCGTGGTGGGGTGGGTGTCTTCGAAGCAGCCGCCCTGGTCCACGGCGATGTCCACCAGGACCGAGCCGGGCTTCATCCGGGCAACGAGGTCGTTGGTGACGAGCTTGGGGGCCTTCGCTCCCGGAATCAGGACGGAGCCGATGACGAGATCTGCATCGATAACTGACTTTTCGATCTCGTACGAGTTCGACGCCACGGTTTTGAGCCGGCCCTGGTACTGGGCGTCGAGTTCGCGCAGGCGGTTGATGTTGATGTCCAGGATGGTGACGTCGGCACCGAGGCCGAGGGCCATGGCGGCGGCGTTGGTGCCTGCGACACCTGCACCGAGGACCACCACTTTCGCGGGGCGGACGCCGGGTACGCCGCCGAGCAGCACGCCTTTGCCGCCGGCGGGCGCCATGAGGGAGGTCGCGCCGACCTGAACGGAGAGCCGGCCGGCTACTTCGGACATGGGTGCGAGCAGCGGCAGCGCCCGGCCTTCCTGCACCGTCTCATAAGCGATGGCCGTGACGTCGGAGTCGACAAGCGCCTGAGTCAGTGCGGGCTCCGCGGCAAGGTGAAGGTAGGTGAAAAGGAGCAATCCCTCGCGGAAATGGCGGTATTCGGACGCCACGGGTTCCTTGACCTTCATCACCATGTCGGCTCGGGCCCAGACCTCTTCCGCAGTCTCAACGATCTCAGCTCCGGCGAGTGCGTACTCCTGATCGCTAATGCCGGAACCAACGCCGGCACCGGTTTCCACGAGCACGTCGTGGCCGTTTGCTTTGAATTCATGTACGCCGGCAGCTGTGATGGCGACGCGGAACTCGTTGTTCTTGATTTCCTTGGGGACGGAGATGATCATGCTCACGCTTTCTGGGGAGATTGATGCTTGTGGGAAAAAGAATGACAGAAACTGCGGATGAGGCGTGTCTCAGCACAGGATCTACGGCAGAATGCCAGTAACCGGCAAATTCCTGCACTGTGAGGAGTATTACATGGTGTCCGACCCGCAGAAACTGCAGCAGGTGACTCTGGACGAAGTCGACCAGAGGCTTCTGGGTCTGTTATCCAAGAATTCAAGGCGAACCAATCAGTCGTTGTCGGAAGCCCTGGGGCTTGCGCCCTCAACCTGTCTTGCCCGCCTTAAGGCGCTTAAAGAGTCCGGGGTGATCAAGCGGTTCACCGTCGAAGTCGCACCCGAAGCGATGGGCCTGCCTCTCCAAGCCCTGGTTAGCGTGCGGCTTAGGCCTGGTGCCCGTCACCTCATGAACGCCTTCGGAAACGAGTTACGGGACCTTCCCGAAATCAAGCAGTTCTTCGTGCTCGGCGGTGCCGACGATTTTTTGATCCACATCACGGCCAAAAACACCGAGCACATCCGTCAATTCGTACTGGACCACTTGTCCTCGAATCCTGCCGTCGCAGGCACCCAGACCAACCTCGTGTTCGAACACGGTCATGGAACCGCCTTCGGGCTCTAGGTGGCCTAGGACAACTCGCTCGCCGTAGATGGCCCAGCCGAGGGTCATCCCGCGGTTTCGTGGTCGAGGCAGCTGAGCGTTCCGGTCCATGTCTTGCACTAGTTAGGGGAGCGGCCAGCTGCTCCAATGGCATTGCGAGACGCGAAAGCCGTCGCTTTATTAGGAAAGGAACCGAAAGTGTCATCCTCAGATGCACGTAACCCCGACTTTCAGAGAATCTTCGAAAGTCTGCCGAACCAATACATCATCGTCGCCCCCGACAGAACGATTGTCGCCGCCACTGACTCGTTCCTTGCATCTACGGGAAAGAGCCGTGAGGGAATCGTCGGCATGGATATCCTTGAGGCTTTTCCGGACAACCCTGACAACCCGGATGCGAAGGGAACAGAGATTCTGCGCAGCTCCATCGAGCGTGTTGTCGAGACCGGAAAAATCGACATTCTTCCGCCTGTTCGCTATGACATTGAGAACTCGGACGGAATTTTCGAGCCCCGCTGGTTCCAGCCCCTGAACGCCCCGGCTTTCGACGATGAGGGCAAGCTCGTCTACGTCCTGCACGGGGCGGAAGACATCACGGCTCAAATGATGAGCAAAAGCTGAACCTCCGCAATCAGGCCCCACCGAACCGATAGGACTGAAATCATGGACGACGTCAAAGTAACCCTCATTGGAGGACCGACCCTGCTCCTCGAGATCGCCGGCTACCGGATGATTACTGACCCCACCTTTGATTCTCCCCAGGTCTACCACCACCCAATTGCCGGGCCCGTGACCAAGAAGCTCGGCCCGAGCGCCACCCCCGAGGAGCTTGGTCAAGTTGACCTAGCTCTCGCTTCCCACGAGCACATCGATAATCTGGACGTCGCCGGACGGGGTTTTCTCACGATGGTGCCGCTTGCCCTCACCACGACGGAGGCCGCGAAGAGCTTCGGCCCCAACGTTCTTGGGATCAGCGACTACGACGTTCACACCGTTTCGCTTCCCGATGGCAGGCAGATGAAGATCACGGCAGTGCCCGCGCACCATGGCCCCGAGGGCGTGTGGGACGCGCTCGGTCCGGTGATCGGCTTTGTCCTCGAAGCAGAGGGCATGCCCACGGTGTACATCAGCGGTGACAACTCCGAGCTCGATATCGTGCGCGAAATCGCGGACCGTTTTCCAACCATTGATATCGCTGTGCTCTTCGTCGGCGGCGCTAAATTCGATGTGATTGCTGACGGGGCGTATATCACTCTCAGCAATGACCGTGCCCTCGAAGCGGCCAAGATCATGGGTGCTAAAAAGGTCGTTCCAGTGCACGAGGATTCGTGGGCACATTTCAGCCAAAATGCGGATCAGATCAGCAAACTCTTTGCGGACGCCGGGCTGAGCGATTTGCTCATCGCCCTAAAGCCGGGGGAGTCTGCCGACATCCGGCTCTAGCAAGAGGACTGGAATCGGAGGTTGGGCGGTTAGCAGCCCAACCTTCGATTCTTCTTTCAAAGACAGAATGGGAGAAGGTCCACCACGGACAGCATGGCGTCAACTTATGTGCGCGGCGCACATACAGCTGCCTGACCGGTCGGGAAGAATGGCGGCAGCACTACTCACAGACCGCTTGGAGCTCAGAGACGATGACGACCATTGCAGAGCAACTCACCCGAGAACACGACGACCTGGCGGAGGCTGCCGGGCGCCTCAGTGCCGACTACTGGTCGCAAGATACCCCCTAGGGGTATCGGTGCTGTACTAGCAACTGGAGCAAGTCCCGTCTGGGACGTAGGAGACGAAGTGGCACCCAAAACAGGACGGCAGAGCGGTTTGATACCCCTGCTGGTCATAGCAACTACACAGATGATGCTGGTGCTGGATGACTCGATTGTGAACATTGCGCTGCCCAGCATCCAGCGGGAGTTGGGCGTGGAAGCCCTTCACCTGCCGTGGGTTGTAAACGCTTATATCCTGGCGTTCGGCGCACTCCTCCTGCTGGGCGGGCGTCTCGGCGACTTGTGGGGCCGGCGGCGCACCTTGCAGCTGGGCATCGCAATCTTCGTAGTGGCTTCCTTGGCCGGAGGGCTCGGGCAAACCACAGAAATGCTCATTGTCGCCAGGGCCGCCCAGGGATTGGGTGCAGCTATGGCAGCCCCCAACGCCTTGGCGCTGATCTCAACGACGTTCCCTGACCGTAAGATGCGCGACACAGCGCTGTCCCTTTATGGGGCGATGTCCGCCCTCGGCCTCGTCATAGGCCTGCTCCTTGGAGGCGTCCTGACGAACACCCTCGGCTGGCGCTGGGTGTTCTTCATCAACATCCCCATCGGTCTGCTCGTTCTCCTGGGCAGCCGGACCCTCCCGGCCACCGGCGGTCACCAGGGACAGCTCGGCATCCTCGGCGCGGTACTGGCCACCGGCGGAATGGTCGCACTCGTGTACGCCATCACACGTTTCGGTGAGGCCGGATTCACTGATCCGGCAGCGCTGGTACTCTTCGGCGCTTCCGCCGTCCTGCTCCTGGTGTTCACACTCACTCAAGCGCGCAGCAAAAACCCACTGGTGCCCCTAAGCCTCTTCAGGGACCGCAACCGTGCCGGCGCCTACGCCACCATGCTCCTGCTCGCCATTGGCCCGATGGGCACTTTCTATGTCATCACCCTCTACCTCCAGCAGGTCCAGCAATTCAGCCCGCTCCAGACCGGTGCTGCCTGGCTGCCGTTCGCTGCCGGACTCATACTGGGCGCCGGTAGTGCCCCGAAGCTTCTGCTGAAGATAGCACCGCGTGTCGTCGCTGCAACGGGGGCACTCCTCAGCGCCGTCGCTGCGCTCTGGTTTTCCACCATCGCCGAGGACGCCAACTACTGGCTCCACCTGGCACCGGCCATGTTCGTACTCGCCGGCGGATTCGGCCTGGGCGTCATAGCGCTCACACAGGCCGCCGTTTACCACGTCGACCAGGACAAGGCAGGGATCGCCTCGGCGCTGCTCAACTCAGCCCAGCAGATCGGCGTCGCTCTCGGTCTAGCCGTGCTGGCCGCTGTCGCGGCCACCATCTCAGCGCCGCACGAACGCGCCGGCGTCAGCCTCGGGGCAGCTCTCACAGCGGGTTACAGTACAGCGTTGCTAGTCGCCGCCGCTATTCTCGTCATCGCTGGAGTACTGGCCCTAACAACGCTCAATGGACACCCAACACCCGAAGCCCAAAACTCCGACACAAGCACTGACGAACTAACAGTCTGAGAGCCACTTTCTCTACGTAACAGCCTTTGGTAGGCGCTGGCGTTGTCAAACGCCAGCGCCTACTGGCTATGCGGCGTCTCCCACAGATCTTTATAAACGCCGATAACAGCGATTCCGTAAAGCTACGGCAAGAAGGGCGGCTCGGCGGGGGAGGAGGATCCCGCGAGCCTAGCTTGGCGTAGGTACTGGTAGACCGTCTCCCTGCTGATCCCGTAATCATGGGCAAGGGCGACTTTTGAAATGCCGCCGCCAGCCCGCCTGACCAGCTCGGCCGCCTGCTCCGGGGTGAGGGTCTTTTTTCGCCCTTTGTACGCGCCGCGCTGCTTGGCCAGGGCGATCCCTTCCCGTTGGCGTTCCCTGATGAGGGAACGTTCAAATTCAGCGAATGCCCCCATGACGGAGAGCATAAGGTTGGCCATGGGGGAGTCCTCGCCTGTGAAGACCAGGCTCTCCTTGACGAACTCCACCCGCACACCTTTGCGGGTGAGGTTCTGGACGAGGGCGCGCAGGTCATCGAGGTTACGGGCGAGCCGGTCCATGCTGTGAACGACGACGGTGTCCCCGTCACGGACGAACCGCGACAGCTCGGTCAGCTCAGGTCTGGCAGTGTCCCGGCCGGAGGCCTTGTCAGTGAAGACCCGGTCCAGAACCTGGCCTTCGAGCTGGCGCTTCTCGTTTTGGTCCACCGTGCTGACCCGCACGTACCCGATCCGCTGTCCGGCCACCGGCGCCTCCAACCCTCGTCCTGTCAGGTTGAGTTCTAGGCCCGTGACAGAAGGAAGTCAAGACTACCGCGCGGGATCGTCGGGACGGGGTGTACTTGCAGGACAGATTTGCAAAAACGCATCTTGACGAAGAAGGCCTCACGTTTATCGCAACAGCGCCGAACCCGGCACCGGACACGGCTCACCCCTGCTCACTAGTGTTGGGCCGCAAGAGCGCGATACGAGGCCAACCAGACTACCGGTGAGCGGGAAGAGCCGGCACCTCGGCTTCCCTGAATCAACCTTGAATTCCTGATGTCTCCGCGCTACTGACGACGTTTCGGTCTTGAAGCCGGCTATCTCGTAGCGTCCTTGCGCTCCAAGTGCCTATTCATGTCTTTCGGGAGACTTCATGCCAAACCAGGGCTGACCATCGAAATCTGCATCAGCGATTCCTCCCACCTTCGCGTTTATGAGGGTCGGTTCGTGAAGATTTTTGGGAACGTAGCTTCCATCATCGGGATGGTGGAAGAGGTACTCTCGTGCGTGCTCCGCGGTGTGTTCGTTAAATAGCTTCTCCATAGCCGCTGTGCCAGCCTGTATTCGGTCCGCATCTCCTCTCAGTATCGCGGCTCTCATTTCCTGCAGGCGCGGATCGTCGATGTCGTACTGCTCGACCATCACCATGGGATCACTCATCAAGAGGCCAATCTTTCGCGTGAGGGGGAAAGTGATACCCCAGGCGGTCGCAAAGCCGACTCCCTGCCAGGCATCGTCCGAGAGGTTGCGGACAAGGCTCACCGGGGCATCGGAGGTGATAAGCGAGCGAGTTTTGAAGCGGATGAGCGACCACGGGCGAGCGGCTAGGTAGGGCGTGATTTGCTCGGCAGTATCCAGCAGATGCTGGATGTGCTTTAGGTTTGAGAACCTAATTGGAGGCCCTCCAGGTTGCGTCGCTTGATCCCATAGCCGGTTCGCTTCCTGATCTGTGGCCTCAAACCCAAGGTTTCTCTTGATCCAAGACTTCGCGTGGGGGCGACCGCCCGCTCCTATTTCGAGGCGAACCATACTCGCCTGTAGGTGCTCTATAGTTCGACGAGTGTCGGGGCCTCGCACGTGCTGGAGAGCGGAATAGTAGGAGAGCTTCCAGCGGTCCACTTCGGGGAGTGGGAACTCTCCTTGCATTACCCTACGGATAATTGCCAGTCCTTCCCCCTCAATACTGCTTAGCGCCGTTTCAAACGCACCAGGCTCCTCTAGTTCCTCCACTCTGTAAAAGTGTGTCTGAGCCGCCACGTTCTTCACTGAGGGTGTATACGACTGCCGACCGGAGTCGAGAGGCAAGACGGTGATGCGTTCCTTCTCCGTTGCGAATCCGCGAAGATAGCCTCGGGGCACGTAGTGGTGCAGCTTCCCGCTACTGTCTTTGCTCATCATGTCGACATCATGCCACCCAGGCCGCAGCGCAAACTGGTCATCCCACAGAGTCGCGGGTTTACTGAGACTGACCCGAATCACCTCCGGGACCCTCCAAGGGATCCCCTCTTCCCGATAGCATACATAACGTCGGTATCGGCTCCTCGAACATGGGTGGGGGAGTACCTCTGAATTGGGTTTTCCGGGCGGGTTTTCAGCCGTCGGAGCGAAGGGAGATGTCTGCGGCACCCCGCAGGAGTGCAGCAACCTCGGGGGTCATGGAATAACGCACACCGTCCCAATCCCAGATGTAGTGCCAGTTTTTGCCCTTGGGGGTGACGTACAGCGGAAGCCCTGCGCGACGGACCGCCTTCCCCACGCCGCCGAGGGTACCTGCGACGCCAGGCGCACCTTTCGGGTCTGAGACAGCCTTTGCGATGTCCCTTGGAAGGAAGTGCATGGTCTGGTCACCGGTTCCCTGAATCATGTGAAGGAGGACTTCTTGCCCCCTCAGCGAGATCTTGTCCCATAGGGTAGCGGCGATGGTGGGAGCTTCGCCGGTCTCAACCCATGCAGGGACAGTTCCCGATGGAAGCCGGGTGGGCGCATCAGGCTCAGGAACCTCTGCGATGAACTCGCCAAAGCGGATTTGGAACTCCTGCACGCGGTGTTCGGGGACGTGGACAGTTATTGGAATGAGCATCTGAACTCCAAGAGGGGTTGTAAGAGAGGTTGGTACTCAAAGTCTCGCGTTCGGGAGCCTGGATGTCAAGGGAGGTTACAACCTCCCTTGAGAAAGTCCCTGCCGGGCCTTGAATCTCTATATCCCGTGGCGGCGCCTCACACTCGTACGGTGTGAACGTCAGGCTTTCAGCGAGCCCGAGGACCTTCCGCGCTCCTGTGCGGGAGCGCCAATGGATCCCCCGCCGGGCGGCTTGCTAACCGGCACGCGAGCTCACGACCGCTGCCAATGGCCGATGCATTGAATGCAACGGTAGTGGATTAGCTTTACATAACGTCGGCTATCGGTCACAGCACTGAGCTGTTGTGCCGGCAGAGGGTAGAGGCTTCCGTCGAAATGCGGGATGCAAACCCTATTCTCGGGAGAGTTCCAGGCCTGAAAATGTGCTTGTCACGACCCTAGGAGGTCTCCATGCGCAGCTTTTTAATTATTTGTTGCCTCGTAGCTTGCGGAGCAATAAGCGGCTGCAGTGCGACAGGAAACAGCCACCCTACGCAACCGACCTCAGCTCCTGCCTCGGGTACGCGAGCCATTACCGTGGACCCTTGGGGGCGTGATCTCCACGAGTCACCCGTGCCAACGGTGTTTCTTTCCCCGTCAACTGGGAACTTCTGCATGCCCTCCCGAATCACCGATCGCCCCGACGCCTACTTATGTGTAGGTGAGGCACCACAAGGTCCGGGGGTACACGACTTTTGTATCCGCAATCCTTCCGGTGAGGACGAATACGCGTGTCTGGGCAAGGACCTGGCTTGGCAGGTATTGCGGGGCCTTCCGCAGCGAACTGCGGGTCCTGTCACGAGGCCCGGAAAGGTGGGGGATTATGTATACCTCAAACTAACTGACGGCACGATGTGCACGAGGAGTCATATAGCCGGGATGCCGTCGGCGGGAGACTACGTGTTCTTGGGCTTGTGTGATGGTAAGACGTCCTATTTCACTCGTTTCGCCGGCGCTGACCCCCCATCCGATAGCTCTAGCCCCTTTGGTGAGGGCACCGATGCCCAAGGGCGCTGGCTGGTCAAAACCGGAATAGCAACGACTGAGCAACTGACCTTGAGGTCTGTTGAAACGGCCTATCGATAAATGAGCCTATGGGCATGTCCAGGAATTATTTCGATAACTTAGATAGTTCAATTGCAGCTCATTAGCAATGAAAATCCACCGAAAGGGTTTTGGGACATAACGCACACCGTGCCGCTGGTCAAAAATGCAGCCCAACGTAGCAGGTGATGGGCCAGCCCAAATAGGGGAGGGGAAACCCTAGGAACGCCGCGAACATCTTGACGACAATGGATGAACACGCATCACTAGGGAGGCTGGCTATGGATGCCACACGGATCGTCTTCCTCATCCTGTCCCTGGGGGCTCTCGCGGCCTGCAGCCCTGGGGGTTCGGCATCGGGGGTATCCACCCGGTCCGGAGCGGACGTCGTTGCGGACTGCCGCAAGAACCACCCGGACGCGGACGGCAAGCCGGTGAAGCAAGAAGACGGAGCCAACCCCCAAATTTTCGTCGTGAAGGGTTGTGGGGCGCCTGGAGTTTCGGGGGTTGCAGGCGACGGGCTATGGGAGGCTCGTTTTTCCAGCTATGGAGTGGACGCGGATTATATGAGCCCCTACTACGTCGTCGAGTCCTTCATAACGGATTGCCCCGCCCTGGGCCTGGACTTCGAGTTCTCGCACATGAACACTATTGACTATCGGATAGTCGTGCCGGATGCAAGCGTCGTATCCGGAAATTCAGACCGGCCCGAAGACGTCTACAGCCTGAGTTCCGTCCCCGCTGCGGCACCTCAGGAAGTCAAAGCGGCCGCTGGTTCCGATCTGCTCGTGTTCCACGGCTCAAAGACTTCGATTCAGAAAGTCAGCTGTGAAGATCTAACCGCCGTGACACCCCGCCCCACGCCAACCGGACAATAATGTTCCCAGGTTGACATGAGGCCAATTATCGGTGCTCGCAGCCCTGCATCAGGCGCCGCTCCGCTTATCAGGATCCGCTCCCAGTATGCGAAGCAGATCCCGGGTAGCCAACCGCAGCTCCTCGTAAGCGTGCTGGTAGAAGTGCGGGGTGGGGTGATTCAGGGGAGTGCTGTCGAACAGGCTGGTTGGCTGCAACGCCTCGTCGATGACCTGCTGGTCGTTCCCCGGATCTGACTCATGCTGAGGGCGCAGCTCGTCAAAACCCTGGACCAGACTCCTACTTCTTCGTCATCCTGTACCGCTCGATCTGCCGCAGCCGCCGAAGGAGGCTGTCGCGCCGCGGGTGCGGGACGGCGTCGGGCTCTTCCGCGGTGAGATCGATGTGCTTGGTGCCGTACTGCCAGAGGAGGAGGTCGTCCAGGAGCCGGTCCGGGCCGGGGGAGTAGCGGTGATCGAGGGCTTTGCGGACTTCCGTGATGCGGTTGGCGCTGAGCAGACCGGCCAGCTGCATGGTCTGGTTCATCCCGTGCGCGGCGAGGAGTTCGGCGGCCCAGCCCCAGTCATCGTCCACCTTGCGGTCCACGTGCGGGAGCAGGGTCCGCCAGACGTCCCGGATCCGGTTGGGCGTGAGCGGCGCTGCCCCTTCGCCGTCCATGTCCCAGAAGCTCCGGACTTCCTCATACCGTTCGTGCAGGTCAGCGAAGGCCGTCTCTACTGTTTCCAGCATGGCGGCGGTAGCCGTGAACTGCCGGTCGAAGTGCGGCGTCCAGGCCCGCGGGTCCTCGGCCTTGAACCGGATATCGTGCTCAATCTCGCTCCAGGCGTGGGCAAAGATGGTGCGGATCTGGCACTCGAAGAAGTAGCTGCCGTTGGGCTGCAGATCCGGGTTGAAAACCTGCTGGTACTCCTTGACGGCCTCGTTCTGGATGGTGCGCAGGATCAGGTGCCGGCTCGAATACCCGTAAGTGCCGGACTCAATGGACCCGATGTCCTTTTCCCGGTCGCCGCGGCAGTCGAAAAGCTGCCTCTGACGCTTGATGATATTGGCCACTGCGGCGTTCTCGGCTGGGAGTTTGGTGATCACCCGGATGCCCACCATGTCATTGAGCGTGCGGAACGGGTCCGGAAACTTCAGGAGCCTCCGCCCACCCGGCTCCAGCGGCTCCTCGGTGCGCGAGATCTTTTCCTTGAAGGATTCCACCGTCTTGGTGCGGCCGGTAACGAACAGCGGCGTGACCTCGCTGTCCTTCAGCATGTCCCTCAAAACCAGCAGGACATCCCGGGTAACCAGCTTCAGGGCAGGCCGGACGCGCTCATAAATCTCCACGTTGTGCTGCACCGACTCACGCAGCGGCTCGTCCAGGCTTTCCCAGTTACTCGGCATAATCCCAGCTTACGGCGGGGGTCCGACAGGAAGCCGTTAGGGGTCTTTACGTTGCGGCGGCTGACGTGGAGCCGCGCACTACCAGCGAGGTCTCCAGGGTGACGCCGCCGGACCCCAGCGACTTGCCCTCCATGAGCCGGCGCAGTTGCTCCCCGGCCTTCTGGCCCAGGGCGGTGGCGGGCAGGTGCACACTGGTCAGGCCCGGATTGCTTGTGGCCGAATAGGGCAGGTCGTCGAACCCGGCCACGGCCAGCTCCTCGGGGATCCGGATCCCTGCCACGCGCGCTTCCTGCAGCACCCCGTACGCATGGGTGTCGGTGGCGCAGGCGACGGCGGATACGCCCGCGCGCTGCCAGTCCGGCCACGCTTCGGCAAACGCGTGCGCCGCCGCGCCGACGTCGATGGTGGTGCTGATGATCCGCTCCGGGCTTACGGTGATGCCGCGGGAGGCGGCTTCCGCCAGGAACGCCGCACGCCGGACCGCGAACGTCTCGGTGCCAGTCACGCTGTCCACATAGGCCGCTTCCCTGTGCCCGGCGTCAGCCAGGTGTGCGGCCAACGCCCGGGCGCCCTGTGCGACGTCAAGATTCACGGCTGGAGCGGCCGATTCCAAGCCGGGGGCGTCCAGCAGGACCAGGGGGCCCGCAATGGAAAGATCGGCCAGGAAGCCGGCGTTCGGTGCGTCAACCAGAAGCCCCGCCGGGCGCAGGGACATCAGCTTCCGCACGTCGTCGGCCTTGGGAAACTCGCCCGAATCCGTGACGGAGAGCAGCAGCTGGTACTGCGGACCCAGAGCCTCCCGCACCCCGCCGATCACCTTGGCGAAGAATGGGTTGGAGATGTCCGGCGCCACCAGGATCACAATGGAGCTGACGCCCTTGGCCAGCGAGCTGCCGATGCCGTCCACCACGTACCCCAGCTCGGCGATGGCCTCCTGCACCCGGGAAATATTGTCCTCGGACACTCGGCCCGCCGTCTTGCCATTGGCCACCAGCGACACCGTGGCCACAGAGACTCCGGCCCGGGCCGCGACCATGGCTGCCGTCACCCGCCGGGGCCGCGCCCGCTGCTGCACCTGTTCCCCGGAATCCATACTTCGATCCTAGTCGCAGCGTCGAACCCACCAGCAGCCGCAGGACATCAAGCGTTTGACGTGCACAAACGGAAAAGCAACGTTAAGCGTTTGACGCAGGCCACAAAAGCCTGCCATGATTCCTCCCGGAATACTGAATCCCTGCCCAGGCAGGCCCCAATGACGTGGAGAACCATCGTGGAACCAAATCCCCAAGCGAACCAGACAGAGCCCAGCAAGATCATCCTGGACTGCGACCCCGGCCACGATGACGCCGTGGCCCTCCTGCTGGCACACGGCAACCCCAACATCGAACTCCTTGCCGTCACCACGGTGGTGGGCAACCAGACCCTCGAAAAAGTCACCCGCAATGCCCTGGCCGTGGGCACCATCGCCGGCATCACCGGTGTCCCCTTCGCGGCCGGCTGCCCCCGTCCACTGGTCCGCAGCATCGAAACCGCGCCGGACATCCACGGCGAGTCCGGCATGGACGGCCCCGCGCTGCCCGAGTCCACCATCGAGCTGGACCCGCGCCACGCCGTCGACCTCATCATCGACACCGTCATGGCCCACGAACCCGGCACCGTCACCCTGGTGCCCACCGCCGGCCTGACCAACATCGCCATGGCCGCCCGCAAGGAGCCGCGGATCGTGGAACGCGTCAAGGAAGTGGTCCTCATGGGCGGCGGCTACCACGTGGGCAACTGGAGCGCCGTGGCCGAGTTCAACATCATCATCGACCCCGAGGCCGCGCACATCGTCTTCAACGAGAAGTGGCCCGTGGTGATGGTGGGACTGGACCTCACCCACCAGGCGCTGGCCACCCCGGAGGTCGTGGAGAAAATTGCCGCGATCGGCACCGGACCGGCAAAGTTCGTCACCGAACTGATGGACTTCTTCGCCCACACCTACAAGGACGCTCAGGGCTTCGACTACCCGCCCGTCCACGATCCCTGTGCCGTGGCGTACGTGATCGACCCCAGCATCGTGAGCACCCGGAAAGTGCCCGTCAACATCGAACTGCAGGGCACCCTCACCCTGGGCATGACGGTGGCGGACTTCCGCGCCCCGGCACCCGCGGATTGCCACACCAGCGTGGCGGTCGATCTGGACCACGCACGGTTCTGGGACCTCGTCACCGACGCGCTGGTCCGCATCGGCGAGCCAACCAGCAAAACCAACGCGGACGACGGCGACGCGCGCCAAGGTGCGTCGCCCAGCAAAGGCAACGCGGCCGACGTCGTACGCCCCGAAAGTGCCCACCTCACCGCCGGAGGGGTCAAGTAGATGGCCGCCGCAACCATGGCCGACGCCAAGACCGGCCGCGGCAACATCGCCGCCCTGATGACCGCCCTGCTGGCAGCCTGCGTGGCGTTCCAGCTCAACGCCTCCATGCTCAGCCCCGCCCTGGTGACCATGGGCCAGGAACTCAAGACCGACCAGGCCGTCATCGGCCTCTCCCAGACCTGGTTCTTCACCGCCGCCGCGCTCTTCTCCCTCTTCCTGCCCCGCCTCAGCGACATCATCGGCCGCAAGAAGGTCCTGGTGGGCATGATGCTGCTCATGGCCGTGGGTTCCGTGATCGCAGCCCTCGCCCCGGACGTCACCTGGCTGTTCGTGGGCCGCATCATCCAGGGCGTCAGCGGACCCACCGTGCCGCTCTGCCTGATCATGCTCCGCTCCGCCGTCAGCAACCCGCGCAAGTACGGAACGCTGATGGGCCTGATCACCGCGGTCAACGGCGGCGTTGCCGGCGTCGACTCCTTCGTGGGCGGCTATTTCGCGGAGCACTTCGGTTTCCGCAGCATCTTCTGGCTCATGGTGGTCCTGGCCGTTGCCGCCACCGCCCTCATCATGTTCCTCGCCTCCGAAAGCAAGCCTGCCGCCGGCACGCGGATGGACTGGCTGGGCGTGTTCTTCATCGTGGTGGCCGTCGGCGCCCTGCTGACCGCGCTCAACGAGGCCGCCAAGCTGGTGGGCGGATTTAACCCAGGCGTGCTGGTCCTGAGCGTGGCCCTGGTACTGGTGTCCGCCGTCGCGTTCTTTGCTTTCTGGCGGACCGAACAGCGGGCCGCGCAGCCCATGGTGGAAACAGTGCACCTGCGCCAGCGCTCCACCTGGGCGCCGCTGCTGACCACCACACTGACCATGACCGGCATCTTCGCCGTCATCAACGGGATCGTCCCCGCCTACGTCCAGGCCGCAAACCCCGGTTTCGGCGTGGGTCCCACCGAGATGTCGCTGATCATCCTCACCCCGTACGCGCTGCTGGGCTGGCTGGTGGGCCCGCTCTCCGGCAAGCTGGCGCCGGTGCTCGGCTACACCAAGGTGCTGCGGATCGGCCTCCTGGGCAGCATCGCCGCGCTCGCGCTGATTGCCTTCCTGGGCCTGAACAGCCTGCCCCTGATGATCGCCGGCACGGTCTTGCTGGGCATCATGTACGCCGGTACGGTCAACATCATGCTCAACGGACTCGGCGTTGTCCTCTCGCCCGCCGGCAACCCCGGCTTCCTGCCCGGCATGAACGCCGGTGCGTTCAACCTGGGCGCGGGCCTCAGCTTCCTAATCCTGCCCGCCGTGCTGGTGGCCACCTCCGCACTTGGCGACGCGAAGGCCGCCTACCTGACCGTCGTGGTGGTCGGCTTGGCTCTGACCGTGGCCGCGTTCGCCGCGTCCCTGCTGATCCCCAAGCCGGTCGAGGCAGAGGTGGCCCCGGCTGAGGTGGCCCGGTGAGCGCCGCGGGGGGGAACACCGGCCGGATCGTCGTCGTCGGCTCCCTCAACGCCGACCTCACCATCTACTGCGAACGCCTCCCGCAGCCCGGCGAAACCGTCCAAGGCAACGGGTTCGCCGTGAACCCGGGCGGCAAGAGCGCCAACCAGGCCGTCGCTGCCGGCCGTTTGGGCGGGCGCGTCAGCCTGGTGGGTGCCGTGGGGAAGGATGCCAACGGTGCCATGCTGGAGGCTTCGGTGGCCGGTGCCGGCGTGGATGTTGGGCACGTGCGGACCTCAGGTGAACCCACCGGCGTGGCCGTCATCGCCGTGGACGCCAGCGGCGAGAACAACATCATCATCTCGGCCGGGGCCAACGGCACTTTGTCCCCGGACGACGTTGCGGGCGCCGCGGACGTGCTGGACGGGGCTGCCGTGGTGAGCCTCTGCCTCGAGGTCGGCATGGACACGGTGCTGGCCGCCGCCCAGGCAGGGCACGACGCCGGCGCCACAGTTTTGCTGAATCTCTCGCCCTATGCGGAGATCCCGTCAGCTCTGGCCGGGCTGGCGGACGTCCTGCTGGTCAACGCCCACGAGGCCGCGCAATTCCTTGGAGTTGCGGTGCCGGAGGTTGGTGCGGCTGCCGGCGAGTGGGATGCGGTGCGTGAGCGCTTTGCTGCCCGCGGGATCCAGCAGGTGCTGGTGACACTGGGTTCGCAGGGGTCAGTGGTGCTGGACTCGCTGGCTCCGGCCGGCTCCGGCGTGACTCTTGTCCAGCCCACCCAGGTGCACGCCGTGGACACCACCGGCGCCGGGGACGCGTTCACTGGAGCGGTGGCTGTGCGGTTGGCCGCCGGCGATGCGCTCGCCGATGCCGCCGCCTTCGCCTCCGTTGCCGCGGCCCTGGCAACCACCCGCAAAGGGACGCAGGCGGCGTACCCGGACACGGCCGACGTCGAACGCCGCCTCCGGGCCTCCTGACCCCAATAGCGGGCACTCAACTCAATAAACCCCATCGACTGCTCCGTACTTGTCGTTTTCACGCGCGAAAACGACAAGTACGGAGCAATGGATGGGATCTACAGCGCCTCGAGGGTCACTCCGGTGTGCGCGGCGAGCCGGGCCAGGAGGGCGTCCTGGAACTGGATGTCCATCACGGCCGGATGCGGGGCTTTCCGGCGCTGGTGGTACCAGTAGCCGCCGCTGGCCAACGCGGCTGGATCGTCGCTGGTGGCCAGCCACTCCTGGGTCCGGTGCCCCAATTCGAGGCTGTCCGGTGCCGACCGACCGCCCATGCGCGTGGGCACCCAGCCAGGGTCCACGGCGTTGCTGGCGACGCTCGGCACCAGCCGGGCCACCGCTGCCGACAGCGCAGTGACCTGCAGCTTGGTGGTGGAGTAGGAGGCCGTCGTCGTCCGTCCTGCCCAGTCCAGGCCCTCCAGGCCGGTATCGCCACCGCGGTGCATGCCGCTGCTGAGGTAGATGAGCCGGCGCGGTCCGGGGATGAGGGCGGTCAGCAGGTATGGCGCCACCACGTTCACCGGCAGCAGCGCCGGGCCGTCCAGCACGCCCGCGTTGTGGATGACCGCATCAATGCCGCCGATCCCGCTGGCCTCAGCAGCGATCTGCCGGACTTCCTCTTCAATGCTGAGGTCGCCGGTCACCAGTTGGGCCCCGCGGTCCAGGAGGTGCTGGAGCGCGGGGACCCGTCGGGCGGAACGGGCGTGCACGATCACCTCGTGGCCGTCCCGCAGCAGTGACGCCGCTGCTGCCCGGCCCAGCCCGTCCGTGGATCCGGTGATGAAGACGCGTGCCATGCGGGCCCTCTGTCCCTCGTGGTGGTCCCTACGCTACCCGTAGCCCCTGCTGTCCAGTCCATGCCCCACGCGGTACAGGATCAGCTGCGCTTCCTGCCCAGGATCAGCGCCAGCAGTCCTCCGAAGGCCAGGAGCAGCACGCCCACCACCAGCAGCCCGCTGTTGACGCCTGCGTTGATGGCCGAGGGCTGGGCCGCGGGGATTTCCGTGCCCGGACGGGCCAGCACGGGAGTGGTCACTGCGGCCGTTGTTACAGCTTGCAGGGTAACCGGCGGGGGAGTGGCCCCGAGACCGGTAGAGGAGTTGATGGGGGTTGCCGCTCGGATACCGGACGGCAGTCCTTGGGTCCCGGAGGCGGTGTCCGCGGCGTGGGCGGCGACGCCACCTGAAGGCAAAAGGCTGAGGGCGATCAGGGCGCCGAGCAGGCAGCCACGGATATTACGGTGCATCATGAAGTTCTCCTGAAAGTTGGACTGGGCCTACTGCATAGACCGGTTTGGGCTCGTTTCCGCCTGTGGATGCGGAAGGGCCTCAACTAGTCAGGAGATGAACCGGGGTCGAAGGACACCGGTGCGGGGACAGCCAACAACCTGGCCTGGACGGCAGCCGTGCCGACCGCAGGGATCTGGAAATGATAGGCGCCGAGCCATGCCGGCATGGTTGAGCCGTGTCCGCTGGACGGGCTGCTTCCTCCCGTGGTGACGGCGGGAATGGCGGGTTCTTGCGGTGCATCGACCGGTGCGTCTCCAGGGCCTGCCGCGGACAGCACCGCCGTTGCGGATGCGGGCCTCAGATGTGCGTCGCAGGCCACGCCGTTACGTTGCAGGATCTCGGAGCTGGTCGCACGGGCGGAAACGGGCACAGTGCCCTCAGGCTCAGCTGCCGCTTCGGCCGGGCGGGGCGCCGCGTCCCCACTCGCCTGCGGCACCTGGGTAACCACGGGCGGAGAGCCGACGGGTGCACCTGCCGGCGCCGCCATTGGCAGCGGCACGGCGCTGATGACCGGATCAAGGACGGGGTCAAGCGGTTCAAGGGCTGCACCGGCCAGGGGAACAAGAGTCCCCGCGGCCCCGTCGACGAGGCCGTCCACGGTGCCGACCACGGGATTCACCACTGCCGGCACCGTGGCGCCCGGCACCATCCGGTCGACCACCGGAAGGGTCTCCACAACCTCATCAACCAGGCCCGTCACTTCCTCCACTGCCTCATGGATGGGGGGCGTTGTGTCCGGCGTTGGGATGGAGGAAGCGGGAGCTGATGCCAGGTTGCCGCCCAGCCCTGCTTCTACCGGTTCCAGGACGTCCCTGGCCGGATGGGCCACGGTGGCAGGGACAGCGATTACGGTAGACGGACCGGGGAGTGAGTCGCTGGAAGCGGAAGAGTCGGCAGATGCGCCCGCGGCGGACAAAGCGATCCACGATGCAGCCGCCGCCAGGGCAAGCAGCAGCGGGCGGAGAAACGCCCAGGCATCGAGTCTTGACTTCACGTTGTACGCCTCCCCCAGGCTCACCGGCAAACAATGCTGCCCACCATAAGCACAGGTCAGGGGCAGAGTCCAACGGGTGACCGGTGCAACCAAGATGAAGCTTTGAAACGGGTTTGGCAGGTCAGGTGGCGTCGGTGGGGGCGGCGCGGTGATCGATCGCGGCCGTCAGTTGATCGATGCGGTCCATGGCGCCGTTGAGTTTCTCCACGGCTTCCCACAGCTCCGGTTGCTGTTCCCGGACCTGGTCCAGGGTGGCGCCGGCGGACCGCAGGGACCCGAGGTCAAAGCTGACGTTGGTGCGCGCCCCGGCCACGGCGGCCCGAAGGGCACCAAACGCGACGACGACATCAGCCACCAGCGACCGGTTGCCGTTGGTTGCCAGCCAGGCGAGGTCGTCAATGGCGGCAATGGCCCGCTCGCCGAGCACGGCAGAGGAGGCGGCGGCGTCCAGGGAGGCGCGGCGGATCGCTTCGTCCCGCTCCGGTCCCGGCTCCAGCCGGAAGGCGGCCCCGAACGCCTTGGAAGCGGACGCGTCGTCATCCGCCAGGCGCAGGGCTTCCTCACGCAGTGCCCGTGCCCGCGTCCGGATCCCTGCCGGCTCCCCGCCGCCGTCCCCGCTGTAGCCGGCCACCATGGACGTGAGCGACGCGGCGACGGCGAGCATCAGCCCCGTCCCGGCTCCTCCGCCCGGTGAGCCGGTGGATTCTGCCAGCGCGCGCGTCCACTCTTCCACCGTTGACCCCTGGGTGGTCACAACAGTTTCATTCATGCCAGGAACCGTGCCCAGAAACGCGCCGGGCTAAACGGGGCGAGGACGACGGCGTCAGGCAGCGTGCGCTTCTGGCCCACTTTTGGCGTGGGGAGTCCCGGAAACATGCGGTACTCCCGGCGGTTCGGGCAGCTAAAGTGGGCCAGTGTGACACAACGCCACCGCCACCACTACGGCCAGGACCCCAGCCAGTGGGGTGAGCTTTTCCTCCCTGACCTTCCGGCGGGCGCCAGGCACCAGGGCGTGGTGGTGGTGATCCACGGCGGGTACTGGCGTTCCACCTATGGGGCCGAACTGGGTGCTCCGCTGGCGAAGGACCTGGCGGAGCAGGGTATGGCGGCCTGGAACCTCGAGTACCGGCGCGCGGGTAACGGCGGGGGCTGGCCGGCTACTTTCGAGGACATTCTGGCCGGTATCGACAAGCTGGCCGACCTGGTGGAACCGCACGCGCTGGACCTGCGCAAAGTGGTGGCGCTGGGGCATTCCGCCGGCGGCCATTTGGCGGTGTGGGCGGCAGGCAGACCCAAACTGGAGGGGCTTGTGCTTGGGGAAGGCGGCCAGGTGGACAACAGCAGCGACGGCGTCCGCCTCACCGGGGTGGTGAGCCAATCGGGCGTCCTCAACCTTGCCGAGGCTGAACGGCTGAACCTCAGCGATGGGGCGGTGGCAAACCTGCTGGGAGGCCCGTCGTCGGAATTTCCCGGGCGCCACCGCATCGGCGACCCCATGGCCGCACTGCCGTTGGATCTTCCCGTTTATGCCGTACACGGCATAAAGGACGACGACGTTCCCCTCAGCATGTCCGCCACCTATGTGGACGCCAGCCGGGCCGGACCCGTGCCGGCACAGCTGGTCATGGTGCCAGGGGACCACTTCGCCCTGATCGACGTTACGGCGGAGGCGTATCTGACGTGCCGGGAGCTCGTGGGCCGGCTGCTCCGCTGACACGAACTGCTGACCCGGCCCTGTTTCTGGCAGAGTATGACCATGCTCACAGTTATCGGCGAAGGCCTTGTTGACGTTGTCCAGCGCGCCTCGGGAATTGAGGCCCACGTGGGCGGCAGCCCGCTCAACGTTGCGGTGGGCCTGGCCCGGCTGGACCATCCGGTGCAGTTCATCGGCCGCTACGGCCGGGACGCCTACGGCGATTCGGTGGCGGCCCACCTGCGCGCCAGTTCGGTGATGCTGCCGCTGCCTCCGGACGGGTTGCCCACCAGCGTGGCCACCGCGTTGATTGACGACGACGGCGCCGCCACCTATACGTTCGACCTCACCTGGGAGCTGCCGGGCGTCGCGGACCGGCTCGGCTTCATGCTGCAGGGCACCACGCTGCTGCACACCGGCTCCATTGCCACGATGCTGGCGCCCGGGGCAACCGAGGTGCTGGCCGCCGTCGAATATGCCCACCCGTCCGCCACCATCAGCTTCGATCCCAACTGCCGGCCCAGCATCATCACCGACGTGGACTACGCCCGGCGGCAGGCGGAAAAGTTCGTGACGCTCGCCGACGTGGTGAAGGCCTCCGATGAGGACCTGGCCTGGCTTTACCCGGGGCAGGACGTGCTGGACTCGGCCCGCAAGTGGCTGGAGCTGGGGGGAGAGGAAGGCCCTGCGATGGTGGTTGTCACCCGGGGCGCGGATGGACCCTGGGGCGTGTGTCGGTCCGGCGAGGCCAGGGTGCCCGCGCCAAAGGTGGACGTGGCGGACACCGTGGGGGCCGGGGACTCCTTCATGGCGGCGCTGTTGTCCGGCCTGGTGGACCGGGAGTTGGACGGCGCGCAGAACCGGCAGGAGCTGCGGGAACTGCCGGCCGAGGGGCTGGCTGAACTGTTGGCCCATGCAGCCAGGGCCGCTGCCGTCACGGTTTCCCGCCCCGGTGCCAACCCGCCGACCCGGGCCGAGCTGAACGCGGTTGATATGAACTCTTAAGCAAGAATCGATTGCTCCGTAAATGTCGTCATGGTGGCTCAAAACGGCATCTGCGGAGCATTCGATGGGCGGTTGGCGGGTAGCTGCTACCCCTCGTGGTTGTAGTAGGGCCACGGAAGGAAACGCCGCTCACCACGGCGGTCCGGCCCCTCGAGAGTGACCTTTCCCGTGGCCGCCCATTCGACGCCGCGGGGGAACATCCTGATGAACTCAATCCGCCGGAAGGTGTCAATGTCGTGCCCGATGGTGATGGTGAAGCTGCGGCCTTCCCCATAGTTGTTGATCCAGGCCAGCGGCTGCAGGGTGTTGATGCCGGGAAGCCCGCTTAGTCCCTCCGCCGGGATGGCCACCGGATAGTGGGACATCGGCCACATCGGTGCCTGCTCGTATGATTCCAGGTCGTCGAACACCGAAAGAAGCACTTCTGCGCCTTCGTTCAGTTCCACGCCGGTGAGGATGTCGTCGCCGGTCACCGTCCAGGTTTTGCTGATGCCCTCGGTGATGGGATGGCGGGGCTCCGCTGTCTGCAGCAGGGCCTCGCCCCACGGACGGGGACGCAGGCCGGTGGGAACGCTGAGTTTCGCGCCCCGCATGGTGTTGTACTCCCCGGGGTAGCCCCAATCGTCCTCCTGTACAGCGGAGCCGTGGAACCAGACCATGCCTTTGCCGTCTTCGCGGACAAATTTCAGCAGGGCAGCGTCGGTCTCCGCGCCGAAGCCCACCGCCTTTTCGTGGTAGCCGTCGCGGCCCTCGAACACCACGATCACAACGTCGTACTTGTCGATGACGCTTGCCCCCAAGCCGCGCGGATCCTCCATAACGCGGACGCGGAAACGGCCGGTGTCCTCCAGTACGGAGGTCAGGCACTGGTTGTGCAGGCGGAAGCTGCGGAATTCGTTGTCGTGTTCCCGGGTCATATGTCCGGAGAGGATAAGGGCGTTCAGTGTGTCGGCCATGCCAGTACTGCCTCGATTCAACGGTTTAGAAGAAAGCATACTAACTTATGTATGAAAACAACATAACGGTGTTACTCTGATTCCGCACCTAGAGAGAGTGAGCAACGATGCTTCTCGAGAGAGACCTCATCCAGTCATCCGGCTTCCGCAACGTGCGTGAGGGCGGCCGCATCACCGGCTTCCAGTTCCGGGTCCGGATGCCTTCCTACCGGGGAATGGCCGCCTCCCTGATCGACGGCGTCGCCGTGCGCGTTGGAAACCTCGTGGACGTGCCCGCCGATGTTCCGCTGTGGACCTTTGGCGGCAGGCAGTGCACCCTGCAGGAACTCTGGAACAGCGACGGCGTCCGATGGCCCCTGGAGGAGGCGGCGCTGGTCACGGTTCCGTTCGACGGCGGCCTGCCGCAGGGAGTCCACGAGCTCGCCATCGAGCTGCGGCTGCGCATGTCCTACATTCCCCTTGAGCACCAGCCCTCCACCTACCGCGCCAGTCGTAGAGTGACGCTGGCTCCCGAAGGCGGCCAGGGCACATTCCGCTATGGTGTGTCCCTTTACAGCTACATGGGCGACTACGGCACCGTGATGGACCTGGAGACCGCGTTGGCGTCCGTCGCCGATGTCGGGGCCACCGGCGTCGAGATCCTTGGCGAGGGGCACGTGCCCAACTACCCCGACCCGTCGCCGGCATGGATCGACAACTGGTTTGGGCTCCTGGAGAAGTACTCCCTGGAACCCACCAACTACGGATCCTGGATTGATACCCGGCTGCACCCGGGCCGGACCATGACCGCCGCCGAAGGGGCCGAGGCGCTGCAGCGGGACTTGAGGCTTGCCCACCGGCTGGGATTCAGCTTCGTCCGGCCCAAGATTGGCGTCGTCTCCAGCGACCTGGTTCCGGACCCCATCTGGACCGAATCGGTGGAACGCTCGCTGGACCTGGCGCATGAGCTGGGCGTCATCATCTGCCCCGAAGTCCACTCCCCGACACCCATCAAGCATCCCGTGGTGGATGACTACATCAGCCTTATCGAGCGGACCGGCACCAAGAACTTCGGCCTCCTGGTCGACACCGGCATCTTCCAGGACCGCCCCATCCCCCTGCGTGACGGCGAGACCCGGGAAAACCGGCCGGCCTTCCTGGATGGAATCGGCGTCAACCCCGCGGACTTTGCGGCCATTGCCCAGTACGTGGTGTTCATCCAGGCAAAGTTCCATGACATCAACGAACAGCTCGAAGACCAGCAGATTCCTTGGCTCCCGGTCCTGAAGGCCCTCAAGGACGCCGGGTACACGGGCTATCTCTCGAGCGAGTACGAAGGTGAGCGGACTCCGTGGCGGGCCACCGAACAGGTCCGCCGCCAGCACGCCCTGATCCGCCGCATTACCGCTGAACTTCCCTGACCCCCATTCCTCCTCCCAGCAAAGGGAACCACCATGCCCAACGGACTTATTGATGATGCAAGCCTGCGCACCCACCCTGATGGTCTCGCGCTATCCCTGACCATCCCGTGGTACCGGAGCCTGTGGCTCTCATCGGTGTCCACGCTGACGCTCTCCGTGGACGGACAGGAGGTGCCCCAGGGGGACCTGAGCCTGGAGCTCGGCGGCGTCCGCTATGCGCTCGCCGACCTGCTTGCCCAGAGCGAAACCCTCTGGTACCTGCAGGAGCACCCCCTGCTGATCGCCCAGCGGGATACCCCTGTGGCCTTGGGTGAGCAGCACAGCGTCCAGCTCATCGGGGAGCTGCGCCTGCCATATATGCAGATCGCCCAGGGCCAGGACGGCGGTCCCGGCATGTACGTCCCCAACTTTGTGAACCAGGAATTGGAGCTCACCGTTACGGACAGGGCTGCTTCAGCTCCCGGACTGACGACGACGGTAACTTCACCTCCGTCAGGGGCTGAGGACGATCCCTTCTCGCTCGGGCTCACCCTGTACTCGGCCAGTGCGGAGTTCCGGGCAGGCTGGTACGACTTTGATGGCCTGCTGAACCGCGTGGCAGAGCTGGGCATCGGCCCGGGCATCGAGATCGTGGCCTCCCAGGTCCTGCCCACGTATCCGCACGTCTCCGATGACTTCACCCGTTCCTGGCAGAAAGCGTTCGACAAGTACGGTTTTACCGCCAGCTCCTTCGGGGCCAATCTCGACATGGGCCGCCGCCGGGACCGGGATATGACCCCGACCGAAGAGTTCGAGTTCACCGAGACACTGTTCCGCGGAGCCAAGAGGCTCGGCTTCCCGCTGGTGCGGATCCAGAGTGCCAAGCCGGACCTGCTGCGACGGCTCCTGCCGCTCGCGGAGGACCTGGAGCTCAAGCTTGCCTACGAGATCCACGCACCGCTGGGACCCAACTCCCCGGAGATCATGAAGGTCCGGGATGTATATGCCGAGCTCGATTCGCCCCTGCTGGGCTTCGTGGCCGATTTCTCCTCCACCATGCACAGCATGTCACCCACGCTCCTGCGGGCCGTCCGCCGTGCCGGGCTCGACGACGAAGCCGTCATTAAACTGCAGGCCGTCTGGGCCACCGACGCCACCATGCGTGAACGCCAGGAGGAATTCATCGGCTACCTGCGGGCACGGGACTTCGATCCTGCCCGCCTTGGTTCCTTCGCGCACCTGGCCTTCAATATGCACGGGCACGTCGATCCCGGCGAATGGGCGGACATCATGCCGCAAATCATGCACGTCCACGCCAAGTTCTACGACATTGACGACGGCGGCAGCGAGCCCTCCATCGACTATCCGGAACTCGTCCGCGTCTTTGTGGAGGGCGGCTACCGCGGCTACTGGTCCAGCGAGTGGGAGGGCCACGCCTTCGCCGAGCTTGGCGAGGTGGATCCGCTGCTGCTGGTCCGCAAGCAGCATGACCTCATCCGCAAGAGCATGAGGTCCTTGCCGACGTCTGCCTAAACGGCGGCCGGAACTGCCAGGCCCGGCCGGGAAACCGTCCGGGCCTGCGCCTTTAATGGGCCTGCTCCTTAAGGTGTGCCCTCGGCAGCAGATGCCGCCACGATGTCCGCGGCCTCCTTGAAAAGGTCCCGCATCCACTCATGTTCAGAGTCCCGGTCGTGCACGGGATGCCACCAGAGGGCATTGACCAGGGGAGTGGCGTCAAACGGCAGCGGCAGGATGCGCACCCCGCCCAACTGCAAAGCAAAGGGTGCGAGGGCGGCTTGGATCAGCCCTATCCGTTGGGTGCCTGCTACGAAATGGGGGAGTGACAGGAAGCTTTCAACAATGACGTCCACGCGCGGCTCAATCCCCAGCTGCTGGATCTGGCGTTGGGCCGAAGTGAACGCGGACCGGGATTGGAAGGTCATTACCCAGGGGAGCTCTGCAATGTTCTCCATGGTGATTTCCTCGCCCACTGCATGATTGGACGAGGCGACAACTGCCATCCAGCCGTCCCGCCACAAATCCTGGTATGGGAGCCCGCTAAGGAAGCCGTGCGGGATCACCATGCCGTCCACGGAGCGAAGCCGGTTGGCGGCATCCTCCACCACCAGGGGATTGTGCAGCATGAACCGGAACCGGACTCCCGGAGCGCGCTCGGCGGCAAGCTCGGAGACGACGCGTCCGATCGTGCTGAAGCCATAGTCCGAACCGTAGATCGAGAACTCACGTTCGGATTCGGACGGCTCCCACGTCGCCTGGCTCTCGAAAACCCGCCGGGCCGCCTCCAGCGCGGTGGTGGTGTGCTCGGCGAGCCGCAGGGCGAAGGGGGTGAGCTCATACGCGTTGCCCCTCCGCGCCAGGATTGGGTCGCCGAAGTGTGACCGCAGCCGTCCCAGTGACGCGCTCAGAGCCGGCTGACTTAGGTGCAGCCGCTCAGCCGCCCTGGTCACACTGCGCTCCGTGATGAGCGCGTCGAGGGAGATCAGCAGGTTGAGATCAAGCCGGGACAGCTGGGAGTAGTTGGTCATGGAGCAGGTCCTTCGGATCGTGAAGTACGTCACGTCAGCTTATCAGCGTGGCCGATAGCAGCAGCGGGAAGCATCACGGATTGCGATATTGCCAAGGAGATTTGCGCACCACTGCCTGACTTATGTCTGTCATAGCAAAGACTTATGTGCTTTTCCTGCACATCTACTTCATACTGGTGAGTGACCGGGGTCACCGTTCCCCCGGAAGTTCTTCGACAACGAAGTCTGAAAGGCTGAACATGGCACAGCACCGCCACTCTGCGGCTATGAAGGTTATCGGCGCTCTCGCCGTCCCAACCATCGCCGCCCTTGCTCTCACCGGTTGCTCAAGCTCCGCTGGCAGCACCGCATCGTCGAATGGGTCCAAGGAGTTTTCCTTGTCGTTCGCCACATCGAACACCATCGAGAGCCCGTTCCAGACGCTGGCTGAGGACTACATGAAGTCCCACTCCGATGTGAAGATCACTTTCAACCCGCAGCCCAACGACTCCTATGACCAGACCCTGCGCACCCAGCTCCAGGCAGGCAACGCCTCGGACGTCGTGGTGACCTCACCCGGCTCCGGAACGGGGCGCAGCATCCTGCCGCTGGCCGAGGCCGGTTTCCTTGAGCCGCTGGACGACGCCGCCAAGGAGCTGCTTCCCGAGGGAAGCGCCAGCACCTTCGGCCACGACGGGAAGGTATACGGCCAGGCCACGGAGATCACTGTCGCTGCCCTCGTCTCGAATGAGACTGCCGCAGAGGCAGCCGGCGGCTTCCCCTCGGATTTTTCCGCCCTCCAGGATCAGTGCAAGGCTCTGGAAACGACCGGTAAGTCCCTCTTTGCCCTCGCCGGCGCGGCGCCTCCGAACACCGGCCTGATGGCAATGTCGCTGGCCGCTTCACGCGTCTACGCCGAAGACCCGAAGTGGAACGACAAGCGTGCCGCCAAGGAGACCACCTTTGCCGGCTCCGCCGGCTGGAAGTCAGCCCTCGAAGCAGTCAACACCCTGAAGGATGCGGGCTGCTTCCAGAAAGGTGCTGCGGGCGGCGGTTTCGACGCCATCACCAAGGGCCTTGCCGGCGGAACGTCCGTGAGCGGCTTCATCCCGGCCCCGAGCTGGAAGCAGCTGGAGTCCGCCGCCGGGGGTGCCAAGTTCGCTGTACGCGCGCTGCCGGCCGAAAGCACGAGCAAGAGCTACGTCTTCGCCAGCGCAAACTACGCCTTCTCCATCAACGCAGCCTCGAAGAACAAGGATGCCGCCAAGGCTTTCCTTGACTGGGCCGCAGAGCCTGAGCAGACCAAGGCGTTCGCCGAGATCGACGGCGCGCTGCCGGTGACCGGCCTGGACAAGTACGACTTCGGAAGCGGCGCCTACAAGAACGTCGGCGACCTGATCAAGGACGGAAAGTACGGCCCCCTGCCGAACATCCAGTGGCCCAACTCCGCGGTCTACGACGCGCTGGCCACAGGGGTCCAGGGCATCATCACCGGCCAGAAGAGCTCCGACCAGGTCCTGCAGGCCATGGACGCCGCCTGGGGACAGTAGACGTTCTTGACCATCAACGTTCCAACCACTCAAAGGGACAAGCAAGGAATACCATGACTGCGACGATGCAACCGAAAAGCGAAGCAGCAGAAGCACCCCGGCGAGGCAGGCGCACTCCGGGAGCGGGCCAGAAGGCCCGCTCCCGGGGCAGGGGCCTGGAGTTTGGACACTGGTGGTGGGCCCTGCCCGGGATCGCCCTGGTGTTTGCCATCCACTACGTGGCAACCGGAATCGGCGGGTTCTTCGCCTTTACCAACTGGACGGGCATCGGCTCGTTCAAGATCACGGGCTGGGCCAACTTTGACGCAATCTTCAAGGATCCGACAAAGGTCGGAGCCCTCTCCAACACCCTCTTCCTGGCCTTCGGCTCGGTTCTCCTGGGCAACGTCGCCGGGCTGGTCATCGCACTGGGCCTGAACCGCGTCCTCAAGACCCGCTACATCCTCCGCACTCTCTTCTTTATGCCGGTGGTGCTCAGCCCGCTGGCCACGGCCTACATCTGGAAGTACATTTTTGACTTCGAGGGTCCGTTCAATGCCTTCCTGAAGGCCATCGGTGCCGGCGATCAGGCCAAGCCATGGCTTGCCGATCCGCAGTGGGCCATCTGGACCGTCCTTGTGGTGCTGGTCTGGTCCTCCACCGGGTTCGCCATGGTGATCTTCATGGCGGGCCTGGCCGGAGTTCCGGTGGAAGTGGAGGAGGCGGCGGCCATCGACGGCGCCAACCTGTGGCAGCGCTTCCGAAACGTCACTCTGCCGGCCATCCGTCCCGCCGTCGCCATCGCCACCACACTCGGCATTGTGCAGGGCCTCCGCGTCTTCGACCCCATCATGGCGCTCACCGGCGGCGGTCCTGCCGGTGCAACCGAAACGCTGGCTACCCAGGTCTACAAGCAGGCGTTTGCGCTGGGCAACTTTGGCGGCGGCGCCGCACTTGCCCTGGTGCTTGCCGCGATCATCCTGATCTTCGCCGTGCTCCAGCAGCGGCTGACGCGATCGAACCCGGAGGACTAACCCATGTTCCGCTACACCAAACTGACCCTGCTCCGGGAAATCGGCCTCTGGGCGCTGGCCCTGGTCTTTCTCGCCCCGTTCTACTTCCTGCTGACCACTGCCCTGAAGCCGGACAGCGAGATGTACACGACATCGGCCCTGGCCCTTCCCGCAAATCCGGACTTCAGCAACTTTGTGAAGGTCCTGACGGCCACCGGCAACTCAAACGTCGTCGCGGGCCTGGTCAACAGCCTCATCATCACCGCCGGAAGCATCGTCGGGCTGATTGCGCTGGGGTCAATTACCGGCTACGTCATTTCCCGCAGCACCCGCCGCTGGAGCAAGGCGGCCTACTACCTCTTCCTGGTAGCCATCATCCTTCCCGGCCAGCTCGGCGCCGTGCCGCTGTACATGGGCGCGCGTGCCCTCGGGCTGACCGGATCCGCGTGGGGTCTGGTCGTCCTGTATACCGGGATGCTTTTACCGCTGTCGATCTTCCTGTACGCGAACTTCTTCCGCGGCCTGGGGACGGACTACGAGGAAGCGGCCACGATCGACGGTGCCACCAAGTCGCAGATCTTTTCCAAGGTGGTGTTCCCCATGATGGCTCCGGCCACGGGGACGGTCACCATCTTCGCCGGGCTCATCGTGTGGAATGACTTCTTCACGTCACTGATCTTCCTGGGCGGATCCGCCAACCAGACCCTGCCGGTAGCCATGTACTACTTCATTGGCTCACTGGTATCGAAGTGGAACTCCATCTTCGCCATCGTCATCGTGTCGATGATCCCCATCCTGGCGCTGTTCCTCTTCGCTCAGAAGCGCTTCATCCAGGGCTTCTCCGGCGGCCTGAAGGGCTAAGCCCCAACAGCCGGAGAACTGCACGGCGCAAAAACCGCACAAGCTGCCTGCCCTGATCCTTTGCGCCCAAAAACAGCTCCAGCCAGGACCAGCCGCCACCCACATTCCTACTGATTACCCTCTACTACCCAGGAGCCACGCATGTACCAGCTAGCGCCCAACATCGACCTTTTGTTCTCGGAAGCAGGCGCCAGCGCCGCCGACCGCGTCCGCGCCGCCGCTGCCGCAGGCTTCGATGCCGTGGAAATGTGGGGCCCCACTGGCAAGGACATCCCGGCCCTCAAAGCGGCACTTGAGGAAACCGGCGTCCAGCTCACCGCCCAGCTGGCAGAGCCCCGTATGCAGTTCATGATCCCGCCCAAGGACCACGCGCCGTTCTACACCGGACTGGATGCGGGGGTCGAAGTGGCTCACCAGCTCGGCTGCCCCCGGATCGTGGTGGGCAGCGGCACCGGCTTTGGCGGCAGGAAGCGGCAGGACCAACTGGACGAACTGATCGAAATCTTCACCAGGGGCGTAGCGCACATCGAAGGTTCCGGCATCACCCTGGTCCTCGAGCCGGTGAACGTCCGTGTTGACCATCCTGGAGCCCTCCTGGACCGGACCTCGGAGGCGGTCTACATCGCCAAGGGCGTCGGCTCGCCCAACTTCGGCGTTCTCTACGACCTCTACCACTCCACGGTTGAAGGCGAAGACGTGGCCGCCGAGCTCGCCAATGCCGGGGACCTCATCAAGTACGTGCAGGTCGCCGACGCTCCTGGCCGCGGCGAGCCGGGCTCCGGCTCCATCGACTGGCCAGCCCGCTTCACGGACCTGCGGAACAGCGGCTACAACGGCCCCGTCGGGCTCGAGTACTACCCCACCATCGAATCGGCAAAGTCGGTGCGCCGTATCCAGGAACTGGTGGCGGGGCGGTGAGCGGTAACCGGTATCCGGCTGCGGTTGACATCGCCATCGTTGGCAGCGGCCCCACGGCATCGACCTACGCCCGGGTCCTCAGCGAGGAAGCGCCCGGAGCCACTATCGCCATGTTCGAAGTGGGCCCCACGGTCAGCAACCCGCCCGGGGCGCACGTCAAGAACATCGAGGACCCAGATCGCCGCAGCCTGGCCCAGCGGGCGTCGGAAGGCCCCGGTGCCGGCGCCGCAACAGTGAACTCGCCGGGCGCCGTCAAGAGTGGCGAACGCCGCGCGCGTCCTGGAACCTACCTGCTGCAGGACGGCTACGCCTTCCCGGGGGAGGACGGCATGCCCGTGGCGGCCATGTCCAGCAACGTGGGCGGCATGGCAGCGCACTGGACCGCCGCCTGTCCCCGGCCCGGCGGAAAGGAGCGGATCCCGTTCCTCCCGGATTTGGAAGAGCTTCTTGACGACGCCGACCGCCTTTTGGGCGTCACCACGCACGCCTTTGACGGGGCACCCTTTTCCGATCTCGTCCGCGACCGCCTTGCCGCCGTCGTTGACACCGGACGGGCACCTGCCTACCGCGTCCAGCCTATGCCCCTTGCTGTCCACCGGCGGGAGGACGGCGCCCTCGTGTGGTCCGGCTCCGACGTCGTGATGGGGGAGGTCACCCGCGAAAACCCGCAGTTTGAACTCTTTGATGAATCACTGGTGACCCGTGTGCTGGTGGAGGAAGGCGTGGCTGCCGGCATCGAAGTCCAGGACCGCCGCAGCGGTGACACCTATCAGGTGGCCGCCCGTTACGTTGTGGTGGGGGCGGACGCCCTGCGCACCCCACAGCTGCTGTGGGCTTCCGGGATCCGGCCTGACGCCCTGGGCCGCTACCTGAACGACCAGGCGCAGGTGGTGTTCGCGAGCAGGCTCCGCGACGTCCAGCCTGAGCATGCGCCGGCAGCGGCCAATGGTGCCCTCAGTGAGCAGAGCGGAGTGGCCTGGGTTCCCTACACGGACGAGGCGCCCTTCCACGGCCAGATCATGCAGCTCGATGCCTCCCCGGTTCCCCTGGCCGATGATGATCCCATCGTCCCGGGCTCCATCGTGGGGCTGGGCCTGTTCTGCGCGAAGGACCTGCAGCGGGAGGACCGGGTGGCGTTCGACGACGATACCCGCGACTCCTACGGCATGCCCGCCATGCGGATCCATTACCGGCTAAGCGAGCGGGACCACGAGGTACTTGACCGGGCAAGGCAGGAAATTGTCCGCCTGGGCAAGGCTGTGGGCGAACCGCTGGACGAGCGCCCCTTCGTCCTGCCGCCCGGTGCGTCGCTGCACTACCAGGGCACCACGCGCATGGGTGACACGGACGACGGCGAGAGTGTCTGTTCGCCCGACAGCCAGGTGTGGCAGGTCCCCGGCCTCTTCGTGGCCGGCAATGGCGTCATCCCCACCGCCACAGCATGCAATCCCACGCTGACGTCGGTGGCCCTCGCCGTGCGAGGCGCACGAAAAGTTGCAGAAAAGCTCCTCAGCTCTTTACTTATGTCTGAATCAGACAATAGAGTGAGCAAATAGAGAAGAAGCGGCCGGCTCAGGTCATTCTGTCCAAGTACAAGCATTTCTTATAGCACCGGCAAGGCATGCCGCAGACAAGGAGGTCTCGATGATCGCCGACCGCATAATCGAGCAGGGAACACTTACCACCCAGGATGGCCGCACCGCCGTCGAAGTCCGGATCCCCTGGTACCGCGCCCTTCCAGGCTCATGCATCGCCGGCGCAGCACTGACGGTCGATGGCGTGGCCGCAGCCGAAGACTCGCTGCGCTGGACCATGAACAACCGCACGTTCAGCTTTGAAGAGCTCGTGGACGAAACCGGCGAATGGTGGTTTCCGTTGGACTCGGCCGTTCTTTCCGGCGACCTTCCGGTCCGGGACGGCCAGGTCGAGCACGAGGTCCGGGTGGACCTGAAGCTCTACATTCCCTACATCATCACCGACCACGGCGTGCTGCACATCGAAGAGCACGACACCAAGACCATGAAGGTGGCACAGCGATGACCAGCCTCGGCACGCCGATCCAGGGCGTCACCCTTTACAGCTTCACCCGGGCTTTCCACGCCCGGCAGTACGACCTTGACGGCCTTATCCGCAAGGTGGCGGCTGAAGGATTCGGCCCGGGGCTTGAGGTTATTGGCTTCTCCAGCCTGCGCGGCTTCCCGGACCGCATCGACGACACCTTTGTGGGCCAGTTCCGCGACCTGGTGGCCGAGGTGGATCTCGTCCCCACCTCGCTGGCGGTCAACGTTGACACCGGCATCCGCCGGGACCGGCTGATGAACCACGACGAACTGGTCGAATACATGCGCAAGCAGATCGAGGTGGCCGCCAGGCTCGGCTTCCCGATCGCGCGCGTGCAGATCTCGCTGACACCCGATGCCATGGAAAGCCTTTTGCCCGTGGCCGAGAAGTACGGTGTGACCCTTGCCCTCGAAGTCCACGCAGACCAGCACGGCGCGCACGAACGCGTCCTCGCACTGCGCGACCGCTACGAAAAGCTCGATTCCCCGTTGCTTGGCTTCACCGCCGACTGGGGCGCCACCGTCACCGGTTTCGCCCCCTCCCTGCTGGAGGCCTACCGCCGCCGGGGTGCTTCGGAGGACCTGCTCCGGCAGGTGGTTGAGCTGTGGGACGGCTTCTATGCCGAAGGGCCGCCCAACAACCAGAAGGTCCATGGTGAGCGCTTCGGCGCCTTCATTGGCCTCGCAGCCCGGAACGGCCGTCCGGACCTGGGGATCGATTTTGGCATCAACGGAACGGGGCTGTTCGGGCCTGCACCTCTGGACACGTGGCTGGAAATCATGCCCTGGGTCCGCCATGTGCACGGCAAGTTCTTCGGCATCGATGAGAACGGCGAAGAGCCCTCCGTGCCCGTGCGCGGCCTGGTCCGGCAGCTCGTGGAAAACGGCTACTCCGGCGCCATCTCCAGCGAATACGAAGGCTGGCACTGGAACAACTGGCAGGACCCGTTCGAGATCATCCGCGGCGAGCAGGCCGTGCAGCGTTCAGCCGCGGCCAATGCCGGTTCCGCCATGATCACCGAGGCATCGGAAGCCCGCCGCATCCTCAGAAGCCATCTCGCCCAGCCCGTCCGCGGCTGAAACAAAAGGAATCAAAGACATGTCAGAAGGCATCGCGGGCTCGGGCATCGAGCTTGGCATCACCCTCTACTCGCTCACCTCCGAATTCGCCGCAGGGCTCTACACGCCGGAGACCATGATCAAGGCCGTCGCCGATGAAGGCCTCGGACCGGGCGTCGAGTTCAACATTGCACAAATGTTGCGCACCTACCCGGACGTGGACGAGGATTTCGTCCGCCTGTGGCGGGACAGCATGGACCGCTACGGCCTGACCCCCAGTGCTGTGGGCACCAACCTGGACATGGGCCGCCGTAAAGACCGGGACATGACGCCGGACGAGGAGTTCGACTTCTTCGCCAGGCAGCTCAAGACCGCCAACACGCTGGGCTTCAACAAGATTGTCATCCGGTCCGCGGGCAAGGAGCTGCTCCGCCGGCTGCTTCCGCTGGCCGAGAAGTACGACCAGAAGCTCGGCTACGAGATCCACGCACCCCAGGGCCCGAACGATCCCAAGATCCTCCAGATCCGCGAGATGTATGAGGAGCTCGGCAGTGACCGGCTGGGCTTCACGGCAGACTTCAGTTCCACCATGCACAGCCTGTCGCCTACACTGTTCCGCACCCTGACCCAGATGGGCCTGCCCGAGGAACACTTCGCGGTCATGCAGGACATCTGGCGCAAGCCGCTGCCCATGCAGGAGCGGAACCAGGAGTTCGAGGACTACCTGCGCGGTAAAAACTTCGATCCCGCCCGGCTGGGCCCCTTCACCCGGCTGGCGTTCAACATGCACGGTCTGGTCCCGCCGGAGGAATGGCTGGACATCATGCCGCAGATGTTCCATGTGCACGCGAAGTTCTACGACATCGACGAGAACGGCAACGAGCCCGCCATGGACATCCCGCGCATCGTGCGCCAGTTCGTCAAGGGCGGCTACCAGGGCTTCCTGTCCAGCGAATGGGAAGGCCATGCCTTCGCAGACCTGGGCGAATCGGACCCCATCGACCTGGTGAAGAAGCAGCACTCACTGATGCGCCGGGCCATCGAAGAATCCGTCGATTCAACTGTTTCCAACCCGACCCTGGTCGAGACTGCGAAGTAAGGAAAGCCATGGCAACTCACAACTCCCTGTTCCAGGACGCCGACGTCCGCAGGCACCCCGAGGGCATTTCGGTGTCCGTGCAACTGCCCTGGTACCGCAGCCTCTGGCTGTCCGCCGTGGACGAGGTTGCGGCCACGGTCAACGGTGTGGCGATCCCCAAGGAAGCCCTCCGCTTCGAACTGCAGGGCAAGTCCTACTCCATCGCGGAGCTGCCCGAGCAATGGGAAACCCTCTGGTTCGTCGCTGACAAGCCCGATGTGATCATCCCGCTGGACCGCATCCCCGACGCCGGCGAGCAAATCGACGTCGAAGTCATCCTCACCCTCCGCCTGCTCTACATGCAGATCGCGCCCATGCGCTACGTCGGAAACCGGGTGGCGGTTGAGCGCAAGGTCGTGCTGGCATGACAACCCTCCGGGTGGCCATGATCGGTTACGGCTTCATGGGCGCCGCCCACTCCCAGGGGTGGCGGACCGCGCCCCGGGTGTTTGACCTGCCGGCCGAACCGGAAATGGCGGTCGTGGTGGGGCGCAACGCACAAGCGGTGGCGGAGGCAGCCCACAAGTGGGGCTGGACTGAGTCCGCCACCGACTGGCGCGAGGTGATCGCCCGGGACGATATCGACGTCGTCGACATCGTTACCCCCGGTGACTCCCACGCCGAGATCGCAATCGCAGCCCTGGAAGCCGGGAAGCACGTGCTGTGCGAAAAGCCGCTGGCCAACACGGTGGCCGAGGCCGAAGCCATGGCTGAGGCGGCTGAACGTGCTGCTGCCCGCAGTGTCCGGGCGATGGTGGGTTTCACCTACCGCCGGGTTCCCGCCGTCACGTTCCTGCGGAACCTGATTGCTGAAGGCGCCGTGGGGACCATCAACCAGGTTCGTGCCTCCTACCGGCAGGACTGGCTGGTCGACCCGGGCATGCCGCTGGCCTGGCGCCTGCAGAAGGAACATGCCGGATCCGGGGCGCTGGGTGACATCGGCGCCCATGCCATCGACCTCGCCCAGTTCGTGACCGGGCTGAACCTCGAAAAGGTCTCCGGCACCATCGACACCATCGTCAAGGAGCGGCCGCTCCTGAACTCGGGTTCCGGGCTCTCCGGAACTGCCGCTGAAGGCTATGGCCAGGTAACCGTGGATGACATCGCCATCTTCACAGGACGGTTCGAATCCGGTGCGCTTGCGTCGTTCGAGGCCTCACGCTTTGCCACCGGCCGGAAAAACGCGCTGCAGATCGAGGTCTCCGGGGACAGGGGCGCCCTGGCCTTCGACCTGGAGGACCTTAACAGCGTGCAGTTCTACGACCGTACGGCACCCGCGGACCGCCAGGGCTTCCGGAAGATCCTGGTCACCAAGGCGGAGCATCCCTACGTTTCGGGGTGGTGGCCGGCAGGGCACATGCTCGGTTACGAGCACGGCTTCTCGCACCAGGTCAAGGACCTCGTGGAGGCCATTTCCAGCGGTACCGATCCCCACCCCACGTTCGCTGACGGGCTGCGGGTGCAGCGGGTGCTCGACGCCGTTGAGCGCAGTTCCGAAAATGACTCGGCCTGGACGCGCGTGGCCACCCGTGTCCCCGTCCAAGCTGGCTAAGGAAGGGAAAGTACATGGCACGACCAATCACCCTGTTCACCGGACAATGGGCCGACCTGCCGTTTGAGGAGGTAGCACGGCTCGCCGGCGAGTGGGGCTACGACGGGCTGGAAATCGCCTGTTGGGGCGACCACCTGGACCCGTGGCGCTGGGACGACGACGCGTACGTGCAGGGCAAGCTGGAGATCCTGGAACGCCACGGCCTGAGGGTGTGGACCATCTCCAACCACCTCAAGGGCCAGGCTGTTTGTGATGACCCCATCGACGAACGGCACCGCGGTATCCTGCCGGACAACGTATGGGGCGACGGCGACCCGGAGGGCGTCCGCCGCCGCGCAGCGGAGGAAATGAAGAACACCGCCCGCCTTGCCGCGAAGCTCGGCGTGAAGACGGTGACGGGCTTCACGGGCTCGTCCATCTGGAAGTACGTGGCGATGTTCCCGCCGGCCTCCGAAAAAATGGTGGACGCCGGGTACCAGGACTTTGCGGACCGGTGGAACCCCATCCTTGACGTCTTTGACGAGGAAGGGGTCAGATTTGCCCACGAGGTTCATCCTTCAGAGATCGCGTACGACTACTGGACCACCCAGCGGGCCCTGGAAGCGATCGGGCACCGTGAAGCCTTCGGGCTGAACTGGGACCCGAGCCACATGGTCTGGCAGGACATCGACCCCGTGGGGTTCCTGTGGGATTTCAAGGATCGGATCTACCACGTGCACTGCAAGGATACGAAGAAGCGTCTGGCCAACGGCCGCAACGGCCGGCTCTCCTCCCACCTGCCTTGGGCTGACCCGCGCCGCGGCTGGGACTTCATCTCCACCGGCCACGGCGACGTGCCGTGGGAGGACGCCTTTCGGATGCTCAATTCCATCAATTACCGCGGCCCGTTGTCCGTGGAGTGGGAGGACGCCGGCATGGACCGCCTGGACGGTGCTCCCGAAGCGCTGTCATTCGTCCGCCGGCTTTCCAGTTACGAGCCTTCGGCGGCGGCCTTCGACGCCGCCTTCAGCACCAAATAGCAACTGCGACAACCAAACGGCCGGCCCTGGATGATCCCGGGCCGGCCGTTCTGCTGTACAACTTCAAGGCTCAACTGACCGACACCAAGGCCGCCTCCGCCAGTGCAAGGTGCCTTCGGGTCATGTCCGTGGGGTCCTCCTGGAGCCATTCGTGGCCGCCCCACTCACTGGTGAGCGTGCCGCTGAAGCCGTGGCGGCCCAGGAGGGCGCCCAGGTCCCGCAGCGGCTGCGAAACGCGCCCGCCATCGTCGTGCAGGTCCCAGAACTTCAGGTGGAAGGCCCCGACCAGGGGAAGAATCCCTTGCAGGTCCGCGGCATCACTGCGGCCGAAGCGGATGAGCAGGTTCATGAAAAGGGTGTGAATCCGTGGGGGAACTCTTCCTGATCGGAGCAGCGCGGTGACGCCGTCGATGGTGGATGGGTCCCGCCAGTCATACTCCAGGCACCTCATGAAGTCTTGAGGCATCCCACCACGGCGCAGTTCTTCAAGATAGGTGACAGGAAGGGCAGGCATCAGCATGCTGATGTCCACGAGCACCCGTACGTGGTCATCTCCGAGGGCGGCTATCGTTTCGAGGGCAGGCTCGACGGCGGGGCTGCCGGGGGCCTGCTGCCCTTGGATTTCCTCGTACAGCACCAGGTCGAGTTCGTGCAGGAGGGGCTGGACCAGGCTGAGCAGTTCCGTCCCCGCCTGTCCGATCGGGAGCCGGATTCCGCTGGCTCCAACGCGATGCGCGGCATGCAGTTGGGGGACCAGGAAGTCCAGGCGCTGCTGGAGGGAGCGGCGCCCGGCAGGCGTGAAGTCGTCCAGGCTGGCCCCGAGAATACTGACGGATCCGTCCCTCGCAGCGAGGGCATCCCGCAGTTCGTCGACTTCGGCGTCGTGGGGAGCGGGGAAGGATCGCCACACCAGTCCGGGCTCGAGTTCTACGGTCTTTACCACAGAATCCGCGATGCCAGTGACGATGTCCTGGGCGGTCCGGGGGGCGGTGATGATATCCGGAGTCCAGTTGAAGGAGCTGGCGCAAAGCGTCCAGCTGCGTGGAATTTCGGGAGCCATAAGGTACCTTCCCCTTTATGCCTGTTAATGACAAACTTATGTCAGTTTCAGGATAAAGGATGGAAGTCATGTTGGAAACGGCTGTGCGCGAGGATGCGTTGACCACCACTCCGGAAGGTTTTGAACTGCGCATCGGCCTGCCGTGGATCCGCTCCATGCCGCTCTCCAGCATCTCCGGTCTCAAAGTGGAGGTGGATGGCTTGCCCTTGGCACCGGGGGAGTCGGGCGTGATGCTCGGCCCTCGCCGCGTGTCCTTTGACGACCTGCAGGAAGAGCGGGGCTGGTGGTTCGTGCAGGACAGGCTTGTCCTGGCCGGCCGGCGTGGGCTCTCACGCGGGTCGCACGCCGTCGCCGTCGACTTCCAGCTGATGGTGCCCTACCTGCAGGCGCGCCCCGGCTCACCCTTGGTCCTGCCGTTCCATCTCGAGGCGCGGCTGGAACTGGACGCGGCGCCGGTGCCACGCGTCTCCCGCGACGTGGCCTGAGCGGCGCGCCCCGAGCTGTGGAATATCAGGCGGGAACGGCAACCCGTTCCGGGGACGGGTGGCCCTCGGCGAACCAGCGGGGGAAGGTGACATCGAACAACTGCTCGCGCGCCAGCTCGGCGCCTCCGCGCAACGGCTCCCGCTCGTCATTTACCGAGAGGGTGATGGTGAGATCGCGGGTGGCAAGGGGCAGCGACAGTTCGTAGACCCGCTGCCGCACCTCCGCCAGGAAGACTTCACCGGCAGAACCCATAGCCCCGCCGATGACGATCACTCCCGGGTTGAACATGTTGACCAGCGCAGATATCGTCTCGCCGGCTACCCGGGCGGATTTCTGGACGAGGGAGATAGCCAGGGCGTCGCCGGCCTGGGCTGCGAGGGTGATCTCCTCGAGCGATAGCCCGCCCTTCTTGGCCGCCGCGGCAAGTTTGGTGTTGGCCCCGTCCTTGATGGCCGCTTCTGCGTCCCGCACCAGGGCCCAGCCGCCGGCCACCGCCTCCAGGCAGCCGATCTTGCCACAGCGGCATTGGGCATCGGAATCCGAAACCCTGACATGGCCGATATCACCTGCCGCACCGTTTGCACCACGGTGGATCCTGCCCTTCGACAGCAGGCCCGCCCCAATGCCCGAGCCGATTTTGCAGTAGATGAGGTCCGCGAGGGAGTCACGCCGCCGGGCGCGTTCGCCAAGGGCCAGCAGATTGGAATCGTTGTCCACCCACACGGGGGCATTGAAACGCTCCTCAAACGGCGTCCGGACGTCGAAGCCGTTCCAGCCGGGCATGATCGGCGGCGCTACGGGTTGTCCCGTGGCGAAGTCGACGGGGCCGGGAAGCCCTACCACTACGGCCCACGTGGGCACTTTTGGATGTTTCTTGAGCACGTCGTCCACGAGGGCCAGTACGGCGTTGATGGTCTTTTCAGGTCCCTGGGCGATGTCCCAGGTGCGGTGCTCGTGGTCCACGATGTCGCCGTCGAGCGCCGCTATACCCACTCTGATATGGGCCGCCCCTAGGGCACAGATGATGATCCGCCCCTGCTCGGCCCGGAAGCGCAGCGTGCGCGGCGCGCGGCCGCCGGACGACGCGCCGAAGTCCCCCTCGCCGAGGAAGCCGATCGAGATGGCCTGGTCAACGCGCTGACTCACAACGCCCCTGCCCAGGCCCGTGACCTTTCCGATTTCCGGGCGGGTAGTGGCTTCACCCGTGCGCACCAGGTTGACGATCCGCAGCAGGCTGGTCACTTCGTCCGTCTGTGCTCCAAAGCGGAGGGTGGAGTCTGTCGTCATGGCAACAATTCTCACACATTGAGACGTACTAAGGTGCAGGTTTACGGGGACTATAGCTAAAACCTTCCTGACTTATGAATAATAAAGACATAAGAAAGGGGTCGAGATGCCTTGGAGAGTAGGGGTTCTTGGTGCAGGGCCGGGTGTTGCGGCCCTGCACCTGCCGGTGCTGGGGCGGCTCGCGGACCTGTTCAGTGTGGTGCACGTTGCGGACGCCGGCAGCGGCCGCGCCCGGGCCCTGGCCGAACGGCATGGTGCACGCTGGTCCGCGGGGGAGGCGGACCTGCTGGCGGATCCCGCCGTGGATGTGGTGGCCATCTGCAGCCCGCCCGGTGAGCACTCCCGCCAAATCTTGACGGCACTCACCCTGGGCAAGCGAGCCATCTTCTGCGAGAAGCCGCTGGCCACCAGCAAGGAGGAAGCTGAGCGCGTTGTCTCCGCATGCCGTGAGGCGGGGGCCACCCTGCTGGTAGGGACGAACCACCTGTTCGACGCCGCATGGGGACGCGCAAAGCACCACCTCGTGGCACTGGAGGGCAGGGTGCAGGCCATCTCGGTGACACTTGCGCTTCCGCCGAATGACAGATACCACCGCCTGGTTGCCGAGGGCGGTCCTTTCCAAACAGTCCGGGGCGGAGGCCCGGACCTTGGTAAGCCGGCCGAGGCGGCGGGCGTTTTGCGGCAGCTGCTCACCGGTCTCGCAGTCCATGATCTGCCAGCGGTGAGGGACATTGCGCCGGGCATCGACGAAGTGGTCTACGCGCGGATCGTTTCCCCGATCGGCTACCTGGTGGGGTACCGGGCCGGAGGGGTCCTGGTCCAGCTGGTGCTCGCCATGCTCCCGGAGGGGCCGGATGCGCTGTGGCGGATGAACATCGCCACCTCCCACGACCGGATCGAGGTGAATTTCCCGCCCGCCTTTGTCCATGCCGGCAGCGCCGCCATCCGGGTGCGAAGCGTGGACGGGAAGTGGACAGAGTATCCGCGTGATGAGGAAGACGGTTACATTGCCGAGTGGCGCCTGCTCGCCGCGCTCCTTCAAGGGGATGCCCTCATGGAGTACGACGAACTGCTGGCTGACGCACACTATGCAATCGACCTGGCTGATGCCGCTGCGGCGAAAGTTCTTGAAGGGGCGCCGCATTGAATCTTGATCGGGCGTTCAGCGTCGTCACGGCTTTGCCCGCCTACACGGCCGCTGTCGCCGAGCTGCCCGTGAGTGCAGTACTCACGGAGGATTTGCGTGGTGCGGTGGCGGTGGTGCCCGGAGCCGGCGATTGGTGGCAGGGGCTGCTGGCCGCCCGCGCCGCCGGAGCGTCAGCGGTGGTGCTGGTTGATCCTGCAGTCCTTCCGCGGGGAACCGTTGAGTCCGAGCGGTGGCCCGGGGACATCCCGGTGATCGTTGAACGCCCCCGCCTGCGCCCCGACGTTGTCTCTGATGCGATCCAGGCAAGGGGCGGCAGCCCCGCCCGGATCATCACGGTTGAGTGTGCCGCCCCCGCTGCAGGCGTTGGTGCGCTCATCCGCGACGGTTTCGGCTGGATGCGCTCCCTTGCCGGCGGTTCCCTGGCGCTCCAGTCAAGCGTGGCCACTGCACACAGCAGGATCGCACTCCTGAATTCAGGCGAGTACACGGGCGGGGCTGTTCCGGCCACCCTTTCGGCAACCGCCATCGGGGGTCCCCATGATGGCGGCCTACTTCAGGTGCTGGTTCTGGGGGAGGTCCGAACGGAAGTGACCTTCGACCAGCCGGCAGGGCTCGTCCGGGTGGAGAGCCTCAAAGGCGAGGGGGCGTTTCGGGCTCCAGTGCGATACGAGTCCTCAGCCCGCCTGGCCCTCCGGCGGGCGATCGGCGCTTGCTTGTCGGACCGACCGTCAGCTGATCTGGAGGAGCTGCTGCAGGACATGGCATTGACCCAGGCGCTGCTTGATGGTTGAGCAGCGCGCTCCGCATTGGCGTCTGATCCGTGCGTTCTTATGTTGCTTTCCGACTAAAGTGCAGTATTATGGATAACGGCGCCGGGGTTCCTTCCGGACCCGTTCTCCGGCGTGATGGTGCACCGGAGGCACACCACGTCGCGTCGACGGCCCGATCGTTCGGGTAGATCACTATGCCACTTTCGCCTCTAAGACTCCGCCTCCTTGTTGTCTCCCTGCTCTCGGTCTCCTTCCTCGGGGCCCTGGACCACACCGTCGTGTCCACGTCCCTCGCCACCATTTCCGGTGAACTGGGCGCACTGACGCTGATGAGCTGGGTAGTTGTGGGCTACACCCTCGCGAGCACCGTGCTGCTGCCGGTCCTCGGCAAACTGGGTGACGTGCTGGGCGCCCGCCGCATCTTCATCTTCTCGCTGGTGATGTTCCTGGCCGCCTCACTGGCCTGCGGCTTCGCCACGGACATGACCTGGCTGATTGCCGCGCGCGTCCTGCAGGGCATGAGCTCCGCAGGCCTGCAGTTGATGTCCCAGACCATCATTGCGCGCGTCACCACGCAGCGGGAACGGCCCCGCTACATGGCCATCATCGGCGCGGCCTTCCCCATCGCCATCCTGGTGGGTCCCGTCCTGGGTGGTGCCATCACCGATTACTGGGGCTGGCAGTGGGTCTTCTGGATCAACATTCCCGTGGGTGCAGCGGCCCTCGGCCTTGCACTCATCGCCGTTCCGCACCTGGAGCCCGGCCCCATGCCCCGACACTTTGATGTTGCCGGGGCCGCCGTCTTCACCACCGCCCTGGTGGCGCTCGTACTCGCCCTTACCTGGGCCGCCGAACGAAGCGTGGGCCCCGCCACTGCCGCGGCGCTCGCTGTGAGCCTTGCCGGCTTTGCTGCCTTCTTTTTCATCGAGCGGCGTGCACCCGAACCCATCGTGCCGCTCCACTTCTTTGCCAACCGGACCATCGCTGCAGGCACGGCACTCTCGGCGATTATCGGCGTCGGTCTCTTCTCCATCACCGCCTACCTGCCCACGTACTTCCAGATGGCCTACCAGAGCACCGCCACCGTTTCGGGCCTCGTCCCCATCGCGACCGTGTTCGGCATGCTGGTCAGCAACCTGCTGACCGGATGGGTGGCCAGCCGGACGGGGCAGTACCGGATTTTCCCGATCCTGGGAACCACGATGGGGGCCGCCGGACTTTTGGTGATGGCCATGCTGCCCGCGGGCCTTCCGCTTTGGGTTCCCATGATGGTGATGGCCGTGGTGGGGATGGGCACCGGAGCGTTTATGAGTCTGATCGTGGCGGTTGTCCAGGGCGCCGTGCCCGCCGGCCAAACCGGCACCATCACGGCCACCATCAACCTGGTGCGGCAGGTGGGGTCCACGGTGGCGACGGCGGTCATCGGCGGAGTGATTGGCTTCGGCGTTGCAGATCTCCTGCCGGCAGGCCTTGACGCTTCCACCCTGACGCCGCAGCTGGTCCACGCGGCGGCGCCGACTGTCCAAGCCACCGTTGCGCAGATCTACAGCTCAGTCTTCACACCCATCTTCATTGCCCTGGCGGCCACCTACGCGGTGGGGATTGTCGCGGCGGTCCTGCTTCCGCACGGGCGCCTCTCCGACGAGCCCGTTCCCGCTTCCACCACCACTTCCGAATCTCTCTCGGCCTGATTTCAAAGGAGACATCATGTCCAACCCCACCATTGCCGTCGTCGGCAGCGGACCCATCGGTTCCACTTACGCCCGGGTGCTCCTGGAGCAGGTCCCGAACGCGCATGTGGTGATGTTCGAAGCCGGACCGCAGCTCAGCGACGTCCCCGGCGAGAGCGTCCGCAACATCCCCGATCCTGCCGAGAAGGCGCGTGCCCGGGAGATGTCCCAGGGGCCGCAGGCCGGCGCCTACCGGGAATCGCTGGGCATTCCGGCAGGCACCGTCACCGAGGGCATGTTCACAGCCCGGCAGGGCACCCACCTCCTGGACTTCGGCGGCGCCGGCTCCGCCCACGCGCCTTCCTTCCCGGCCGCGGCTGCGGCCACCAACGTGGGCGGCCAGGGCGCCCACTGGACCTGCGCGACGCCGTCGCCCGCCTTCAGTGAGAAGCTCTCCTTCATCGCCGACGACGAATGGGACGGCCTGGTTGAGGACGCCAAGCAACTCCTGCACGTCCACGACGCCGCGTTCGCGGACTCCAAGGTGGGCGAAGCCATTCGGTCCCTCCTTGACGAAGAGTTCGGCGCTGAGCTGCCGGAGGGCTACGGTGTGGGTACGCTTCCGGTGGCCGGGGACCCGCAGCCGGACGGGACCGTGCGCTGGGCTGGGGCCGACGTCGTCCTCGGACCCTTGATCGACAAGGACAGCCCGCTCGCAAAGCAGTTCGAACTGCGCGACCTCACCCTGGTCCGGCGGGTGGAGCTTGACGGACAGCGCGTCACCGGGGTCACCGTGCAGGACCTGCGCACCGGGGAAACTTCCTTTGTCGCGGCTGACATCGTTGTAGTGGCCGCCGATGCCTTCCGCTCGCCGCAGCTCTTGTGGGCCTCCGGCGTCCGGCCGAAAGCCCTGGGCCACTACCTGACCGAGCACCCGGTGGTTATCTCCACGGTGGCGCTCGACGCAGAAAAGATGCAGCGTTACGCCACCGAGGACGACCTGGCAGCCGAACTGGCCCGACGCGCACTGAATTCCGCCGATCCAGTGGCGGCGGTGAACCGTATCCCCTTCTCCGAGCCCGAGCACCCGTTCTCGGTGCAGGTCATGTACACCGAAACCACGCCGTTCCCCATGGAGCCTGGCACCCCCTACTCGGCGAACCGTTGGGGCTACGTCAACATGGGCTACGGCATGCGCAAGCGCCCCCGCTTCGAGGACGCCGTCACGTTCGATGACAACGAGCCGGACTACCGTGGCTTCCCGAACATGACCATCGACTACGCGCTCACCGAACGCGAAGAAGCTGAGATCGCCGAGGCCACCGAGCGGCTGCGGCGTGCGGGCAAGGCGCTGGGCGTCTTTGTGGCCGAGCCCAGGCTGATGCCCAACGGCTCCAGCCTGCACTACCAGGGCACCATGCGCATGGGGGCGGCCGACGACGGCACCTCGGTTGCGGATCCGTGGTCCAGGGTGTGGGGCTACGAGAACCTGCTGGTGGGCGGCAATGCACTGATTCCGACGGCGACAGCCATGAACCCGACACTGATGAGTGTGGCCATCGCTGTCCGCGGCGCCCGGAAGGTGGCCGGGGAGCTCGGTTCCTGACCTGGTGCACCGCAGGCGGCGGTTGAAGGGACGAACCTGGGGCACGGATAACCTGTGGGTATGAAAAACCTGGACCTGAACCTGCTGCCCCATCTTCAGGTCCTGCTGGAACTGCGAAACATCTCCCGGGCGGCGGAGCGGCTGCAGCTCAGCCAACCGGCCACCAGCGCGGCGATGGCCAGGCTCCGGCGCCATTTCGACGACGAGCTCCTGGTCCGCAACGGCCGCACGTATGACCTCACGCCCTTTGCGCAATCCCTGGTCCCGCTGGTTGATGAAGCCATGCTTCACATCCAGCGGGCCACGCGCGTGCGGTCCGGGTTCGACGCCGCCACCAGCGAACGGGAGTTCGTGATTGCTGCCTCGGACTATGCGGCCGCGCTGATCGTGGGCCCGCTGCGGGGGATCCTCCGGGACGAAGCTTCGGGTGTGTCCGTGGATTTTGTTCCCACTGCCGGTTCGGGGATCCAGGGCCAGATGGCCGACTACTCCAAGATCGACCTGCTGGTGGGGCCCACGGGATACCAGATGCAGGGTGCCAGTAAGCAGCTCTTCCGCGACAGTTTCGTGGCCGTGGCCGACGCCGGCAACCCCCTGCTCCAGCAGCCCCGCCTGACCCTCGAGGACCTGATCGCGGTGCCGCACGCCGTCGGCTATTTCGGCGAGGGCATCAGCACCCCGGCAGACAAGCTGTTCGAGTCCCGGGGCATCCAGCGCCGGGTGGCAGCCGTGGTGGCAGGCTTCCTGTCCCTCCCACTCCTGGTCGAAGGAACTGACCTTGTGGCACTCGTCCCGCGGATGCTGGCCGGACGGACCCAGCGCGGCGCGGACATCGTGGTGCTGGAGTTCTCCGGCGGGACAGAAGCGTCCCTGGTGGAGGCGATGTACTGGCACCCATCCCAGGCTGAGGACCCGGCGAGCGTGTGGCTGCGGTCCGTGGTGCAGCGCTCCTGCGCCCGGCTCCACGAGCTCTTCCCCGTCACCGCCCACCCTGTGACGATCCATGCAGCGGATACCCCCTAAGCGGTACCACAGCCGGAGGGGGCTACCCCGCGTGGCCTTCCTCCCGTGACCGGGAAGTTGCGCGCTCGTAGACTCATGCTGAAGCGAGCCGCGCAGCGACTCATGCAACCCAAGGAGGACTGTTATGAGCAATGTAACTACCAGCCCCGAGGCGGCGGCCGCCGCACAGACCCTGTTCCGGGTGGCGTTGGGGGGAGTGCTCGTCGCTCACGGATCACAGAAACTCTTCGGCTGGTTCGGCGGGGGTGGCGTCGAAGGCACCAGCAAGGGCATGCACGCCATGGGCTTCCGCCCCGCAAAACCCAGCGCCGTCCTTGCGGGCGTGGGTGAAGCAGGAGCCGGCCTGGCCTTGGCCCTGGGCATGGCCACTCCTGCCGCCGGCGCCGCTGCCGCAACCACCATGGGCGTCGCAGCCAGCGTCCATGCCCCGAACGGTTTCTTCGCCCAGGAGGGCGGCCTCGAGTACCCAGCCGTGCTGGGCCTGGCAGCAGCGGCCTTCACTATCGGCGGCTCCGGCCCGTTCTCCCTGGATGCCCTCACCGGCCATGTCCTGGACCGGCCCTGGATGCGGATTACCGCGCTGGCCATGATCCCCACCGCCATCGCGGTTCAGATTTACCGTCGGCAGCAGGCCCTCGCCGCAGACGCTGCGGCTCCGGCCGCCGGCACTGCCGCGGAAGATGCCTGAGCCCGTCGCCCTGACTATCTGGGGGACTATCCGCGCGGCGGATATCACCTAGACCCAAGACGCCGTTCCCCTTCCGGCCCATCCCTGCGAAAGTCGAGGAAACACGCTTTTCGGAAGGATCTCCCATGCCCGCTTCCAGCCCGCGCCTGGCCGGCAAGACGGCCGTCATCACGGGAACGGCCAGCGGCCAGGGCAGGGCTGCCGCGCTCGCCTTCGCTTCGGAAGGGGCCTTCGTGGCGGGCTGCGACATGGACGACGCCGGCGCCGCGGCCACGGTTGCGGCGGTCACCGAGGCCGGGGGCCGGATGAGCAGCAGCCGGGTTGATCTGACGGATGAGGCAGCCGTGGCGGCCTGGGCTGCGGAGGTCACCGCCGAGTATGGCCAGGTCCACATCCTGTACGCCAACGCCGCCGTCACGCGCTTCGCCCCGGTGGAGGAACTCAGCTTCGATGACTGGAAATGGAACATTGAACACGAGATGGACGTGGTGTTCCTGCCGGTCAAGTACTTCTGGCCACAGCTGATCCAGGCTGCCAACAGTGCCATCGTCCTGGTGGGCTCCACGGCGGGGGTGACCGGTTCCATGACCAACGGCCGGCTGGCCCACACCGCCACGAAGGGGGCGGTGGTGGCCATGACCAAACAGCTTGCGGCCGAAGGTGCCCCGCACGGACTGCGGGTTAATGCGGTCAGCCCGGGGATGATCCGTACCGCGGCCACCGAGGGCAACCTCCTCGCACCGGACCACCCCATGCGGACCATCGCCGGCAGCATCCCGCTGGGCCGGATTGGGGCGCCCGAAGAAGTGGCAAAGTGCGCTCTGTTCCTCGCCTCGGACGAGGCCTCATATGTCACCGGCGCCAATCTGATGGTCGATGGCGGCTGGTCGGCTGTGTTGCCGGGCTGACTGTTTGGTTACTGCAGGGCGTCGGAGACCGACTTGGCACCGCCGTGGGAGGCCTGGCCGCCGTCCACCGGGATCTCGGTGCCCGTTACGAAGGAAGAGAGCGGGCTGAGCAGGAAAAGCACGACGGCGGCCACCTCCTCCACGCTTCCGGTTCGTCCCAGCGGGGTTTCGGCCAGGGTGGCCTGCCGGAACTCCGGCTTGGCGCCGGCCGTCATGGGTGTTTCGATGAAGCCCGGATGGACAGTGTTGACCCGGATCCCGTGCGGGCCAAGTTCCATGGCTGTCACCTGGGACAACCCACGCAGCGCCCACTTGCTCGCGGTGTAAGCCACCGGATAATGCGCCGTCACGCCGGCAACAGAGCCGACATTAACAATGGACGCGCCGCTGCCCATCAACGGCGCCAGCGACTGGATTCCCAACAGGCTGCCGGCAACGTTCACCTCGTAGACCTTCTGGAGGTCGGCAACTGACGCCTCCAGCAGCCGGCTTCGCTGGGTAATGCCGGCGTTGTTGACCAGCCCGTCCACCTGCCAGCCTTGGGACCGGATCCATGAAGTGAGTCCGGACCATCCGGAGGCATCGGTGACATCCAGTTGCCGGTACACCAGGGCGCCGGCCGAAGCCGAAGTCTCCGCGCCCAGCCAGTCTGGCATTTCCGCTGCCAGGTCGGTGGCGATCACCCGCGCCCCGGCCTCCGCCAGCAGGCGCGCCTCCGCAGCACCTTGGCCCTGGCCTGCGCCGGTGACCACCACCGTCCGGCCCTCCAGCTGAAGCGAAACCACCTAGATTCCGGAAGGAGCGGCAGCGGCGATCCGGTTGCGCGGGCGGGTCCGGGCCGGAACCCGGGTTATGGCCGCGCGCCGGGTGCCCACGGTGTTCTCGATGGTTCCGATCCCTTCCACCGTCATCTTCACCACGTCTCCGGTTTTCAGCGGCGGGGGAGTCTGCGCGCCGTTGCGTCCCCAGAGTTCGGCCAGGCAGCCGCTGCCGCAGGTGCCGGAGCCCAGCACGTCGCCGGGCCGCACCACCGAGTCCTGCGAGGCATAAGCCACCAGCTCTGCGAACGGCCAGCCCATGTTGGAGAGCAGGTCCTGGCCGATCGCTTCCCCGTTGACTTCAACAGCCATGGAGATCGGCAGGAATCCCTCGGCGTCGTGCCGGTCCTCGAACTCGTCCGCCGTGACGATCCAGGGGCCCAGCGTGTTGGCAAAGTCCTTGCCCTTGCACGGTCCCAGGCTGACCTTCATTTCCCGGCGCTGCAGGTCCCGCGCCGACCAGTCGTTGAGCACGGTGTAGCCGAAGATGTGCCGGTGGGCCTCCTCCGCGCCCAGGTTCCGGCCGTCGCTGCCCGGAACGCGTCCGACGACGGCGGCAACTTCCGTTTCAAAATCCAGGTCCGTGCAGCCCGCCGGAATACCGATCACCTCGCCGGTGCCCGTCACCGTATGCGGGTTGGTGAAGTAGAAGGTGGGCGCCTCGTACCATTCGGGCACCACGCCGGCCACGCCGTCGATGCTCTTCCGCACGCCTTCGACGTGTTCCTCGAACGCCACGAAATCGCGGATGGTGGCGGGCACCAGCGGGGCGAGCAGGCGCACATCCGCCAGCGGAACGGCGGCAGCGGAACGTACTGTTTCCCGGGCAACGCGCAGGGTTTCGTCCAGTCCCGCGTCGAGCAGCGTCTGGACGGACTGCCCTGCCGGCAGGGCGTAGCAGTTTCCGCCGTCCACAAAGCCGGACTCCGTCCCGCCGTCGTGATCCCAACGGGCAATCTTGACCATGTACGTGTTCCTTAAGCGTTGCGTCGGGCGGCCAGGGCGGCCGCCGCGGTGATGCCCAGCGTGCGGGCGGTGCCGCCCAAAACCCGGGTTTCGTCGTCGGGCGACAGGCTGGCAGCCTGGACCTCGTCCACGGGAAGGTCGGAGCCCATGTCGAACGGGTAGTCCGAACCCAGCAGTACCTGCTCCGGACCGGCGGCGGCCACGAGTGCCCGCAGTTCCGCGGGGCTGTGGACGAGCGAGTCGAAGTACAGCTTCTTCAGGTAGGACGACGGCGGCTGGGCGCAGCCGTGTGCCTCGGGCCGGACCTTCCACGCGTGGTCCGAGCGGCCCAGGGTGGTGGGAAGGTAGCCGCCGCCGTGCGCTGCCACAACCTTGAGCTCCGGGTGCCGGTCCAGGACGCCGCTGAAGATCAGGTGGGACAGGGCCACCGCATTCTCGGCAGGCTGGGAGACGGTGTTGGCGAGGTAGAACCTGTCCAGCCGCTCATCCAGCGAGCAGCCGAACGGGTGCAGGAACACCAGGGCCCCCAGCTCCTCCGCCCGGCTCCAGAACGGTTCCAGCCGGGAGTCGGACAGTTCCACGGTGCTGCGCTCCGGGTCCCCGGGGGTGGCGGCGAAGGAACCGATCTCCACGCCCAGCAGACCGCATTCAACCACGGCGTGCTCCAGGGCTTCCACCATCAGGGCGGGGTGCTGAAGCGGGACCAGGCCCAGGCCGTTGAGCCGGTCCGGCGCGCGGTCCACGAACTCCCGCACCGCATGGTTGGCGGACTTGGCCAGTTTCAGGGCCAGTTCCTCACCGGCGAAGTAGTAAAAGTGCGACGGCGACGGGGAGACCAGCTGCACGTCCACGCCCTGGGCGTCCATGTCAGCGAGCCGGCGGTCCAGGTCCGTCAGCTGCGGCCAGCGCTCCTTGATCATCCTGCCCGACGCAGCCATGGACTCCGGGCCGTTGCGCCGCACTTCAAGGGCCTGCTGGGCGGCGAAGCCCTCCGGATCCGCCTCGGCCACGAGCTGTTGCAGGGCCGGAAGCAGGATGTGGGAGTGGACGTCGACGGTGGGCGCTTGAACGGAATCTGTGCTCATGCGGGTTCCTTCAGCATGGTGGACAGCGTGTTCATCAGGCCGGGCACGTTGGCGTCGCGGACGCCGTCGAGCATCCACTGGCCCAGCTGGACGGAAGCGGTAACCACTGCCTTGGCCCGGTCCAGCCGGCGGTCGGTGAACTCCTTGAACAGGGTCTCGGTGACATCGTCGGCCTGGATCAGCAGCTCAGCCAGAACAGCTGCATCCTCCAGTGCCATGGCTGCACCTTGAGCCACCGTGGGCGGGCAGCTGTGGGCGGCGTCGCCGATGATCACGGTGCGGCCACGGTTCCACGGACCGTCCACCAAGTGGGTGGTGAACCACGTGTAGTTGATGCGCGCGCTATGGTCCAGGTTGGCCCGGATATCTTTCCACGGGCCGCCGTAGGCCGCGGCGAGTTCGGTCATGATGCGCGGACCGTCCTCGTGCCTGCGCTCCTGGGCCTTCTCCACGAGGTAGGCGTAGATGGTGTCAGGACCGGTGGGGCAGTAGCCGGCGATGAAGCAGGGGCCGCCGTAGGTCAGGTCGGTGCGGACCACCTCTTCGGGCCGCTCCACAAAGGCGCGCCAGATGCCCATGCCGGTGGGCTGGGGTTCGACGTCGATGCCGATGGCCTTGCGCACGGCTGAGTGCAGCCCGTCGGCGCCAATCAGGAGGTCGTATGTGGCGGAGACGCCGTCGGCGGTGCTGACGGTGACGCTGCCGCCGTCGTCCGTTACTTTGGTGACCGTCTTGCCGTAGCTGATCCTTGCACCGGCCTGCTCGGCCCGTTCGCGGAGGATGGCGGTGAGGTCCGGCCGGTACATGCCCATGGTGGCGGGAAGGTCCTCGCCACCGGTGCGGATGTCCTCGAGGACCGCGATGACGGTGCCGGCGGGGTCCGGAGCGCGCAGGCCCAGGGTGCTGAACCCGTAGCCCTTCGCCTCCACCTGGTCCCAGACGCCCAGCTGCCGGAGAACCCTCAGGGCATTGCCTTGCAAGGTGATTCCGGACCCGAGGGTCTGGGGGGCGTCGGCCTTCTCGAGGATTTCCACCTGGATTCCGGCATCGGCCAGGAGGATGGCTGCGGCCAGCCCAGCGGCTCCTGCCCCAACGATTCCCACGTTCTGTACTGCTGCCATCGCTGACTCCTTTGTATTTGACGGCGTTACTGCTGATGGTTGTTGTACTGAAAGCTACCGGACTGTAATTACCGGACGGCGATCGGGTTGACGGGCGATCCCACAGCGCCCGTGATGGGCAGCGGCGCGGCGGTGAGCAGGAAGTCGTACCTGCCGTCCGCCGCGCACGCCTCGGCCAGTCCGTCCGGGTCCCACATCTCGCCCAGGAACAGGCCAAGGTTGGGGATGGCGATCTGGTGCAGGGGCTGGAAGGCGCCTTCGAATTCGTTGGGACGGACCTCGAAACCCCAGGTGTCGGTGGCGACTCCGGCGATTTCACTGCGGTGCAGCCAGGGTGCGGTGCTGAAGGACAGCCCCGGGGCTGACCCGCCGGCGTAGTCGCCCCAGCCGTCGCGGCGGACCCGCGTGTATTGTCCGGTGCGGATCACCACGATGTCGCCCCGGCCCACTGTTGCGCTGGGGCCCTGGAGTTCTATGGTCCGCTGGAGGTGTTCCGGGGTGACGGCGAATCCGTCCGGCAGCTCGCCGTCGTTCCTTCCCAGATCGGGGCCCAGCGCCCGGCCGACGTCGAGCAGCACGCCCCGGGTGACGATCTTGGCGGCGGCCGTCTCGATGCCCGTGACCAAGTCTCCCTCGGAGGTCACCACGTCACCTGCGGCGCGGCCGTTCCACGCTTTGCCTTGATCGAAGATGTGGCCCAGGCCGTCCCACTGGGTGGAGCACTGCAGGGGCATGGCGATTACGTCGTCCGCGCCGCCGAAGCCGTGTGGGAAGCCCTGGTTGCCGCGTTCGGCGTCCACCCCGGTGTCCGTCATGGTGTGCACCGGGTTGGTGCGGCGGCGCCAGCCCTTCTGCGGTCCATTTGTATCGAATGGCTGGGACAGCGAGAACGCCTCACCGGTCTTCACCAGGGCCGCTGCCTCGATCCGCTTGGCGGCGTCGATGAAGTTCAGGGTGCCCAGGACGTCGTCCCGGCCCCAGCGGCCCCAGTTGTTGTGTGCTTCGGCCATGGCCCGGATGCTGCCGAGCGGATCCTCACGCCGGATGACCGGGGAATCAGTTGATTCCCCGGTGCCGGTGGTCAATGCCGTGTCCTGGGTGGTCACTGGACTTCGTCCTTGCAGTGGATGAGCTGGGTGCCAAGGCCCGTGATGGTGCCCTCCATGACGTCCCCGTCCTGGAGCAACCGGCCCCAGTGCTGGCCGTTGCCCGCGGGGCTGCCGGTAAGCACCAGGTCGCCGGGGCGCAGCGGCATGATTTGGGACGCTTCGCTCACCAGCTTGGCCACGCCAAAGATCATGTCCGAGGTGGATTCGTCCTGCATGGCCTTGCCGTTGAGCTTCAGGGTCACCTGGACGTCCTGCGGGTCGCCGACGAACTTGGCGGGCACCAACAGCGGCCCGGTGGGCAGGAAGCCCGGGGCGTTCTTGGCGCGGTACCAGTCCGATCCAATGGCGGGCATGTCTTTGCGGAAGACGTACTCGCGGGTGGTGATGTCGTTGACCATGGTGTAACCGAACACGTACTCGAGGGCCTCCTCGGGGGTCACCCGGAACGCTGTCTTTCCGATCACTGCCGCCAGTTCCAGTTCCCAGTCGTGTGACGTGGAGTAGGACGGCAGGGTGAGGTCGTCCGTGGCGGAAGCGATCGCCGTCGGGAGTCCGATGAAGAAGTACGGCGTGCCCTGGCCTGCGCGCTTGTCCATCATGGCGGCCGTCTTGGCTCGCACTTCTTCCTCGTCCTCACCGGGTTCGCGGTGGGCTGCGGCGAGGTCGATGACGTGCTTGCGGTAGTTCGCGCCGGTCTGCAGGACCTGGGCAGGCTCCACCGGGGCAAGGATTTCGACGGCGGCACGCGCCAGGCCGGTGTCCTTATCTGCGGAGGTGGCCAGGCTGTCCAAATGGGGTTCGGTGGTTTCCCAGTGTTCGATCAGGGAGTTGACGTCCCCGTCCAGCGGCAGGACTCGGTCTCCGACCAGCAGGCCGGCGCGGGCTTTGCTGTCGCCGGGCTCCTGGAAGCGGATCAGGGCATATGTCGCTTCAGGCATATCTTTCTAGCCCCGTCCCTGCTTGGCGTACGGGTTCAGGAGGGCTTCCTTCATCTCGGGGGATGCACCTTCCTCAGTGGCGGTGAAGCCTTCGGCCGGCGGGAAGGATTCGGTCATGGAGTGCGGCATGGCGCCGTTCTTGTAGAAGTTGTTGGAACCGAGTGAGGGCTTCCAGGTGTTGGCTTCCCAGTCCGGGACGTAGTTGCGGTAGCCGCCGGAGTTGAGCTCGACGCGCAGCCCGGACGGGTCGCGGAAGTAGAGGAAGTTTTGCTCGCCCACGCCGTGGATGGAGGGGCCGTATTCCATAGGGGTCCCGTTTTCCATCATGACGTCAGCGGTACGGAGCAGGTCTTCGGTGGCATCTACCCAGAAGGCGATGTGGTTGACGCGGCCGGGGCGGCTGGAGGTGTCAAGGACAACGCCTAGGTCGTGCGACTTTTCGTTGGTGGTCAGCACGGAGAACACGGTGATGGGCGCTTCGTCCAGGTCCACGAACGCCATGACGCGGAAACCGAGGGCCTCGTTGTACCACTTGGCGAAGCCGCGGACATCCGAGGAGGCAACGGTGACGTGGTCCAGGAAGCGGGGGGCAGCGGCGTGGCTGCTGCGGCGTTCCGGGCGGTCCGGGTAGGTGGACTCGAAGCCGGGCTCGGCCACGAACTTTTCCACGTCGTAGAACAGGCGCATGTGGTGGCCGTAAGGACCGGTGAATTCGTAGGCCTTGCCGTAGCCATGGCCGCCGGCGGTCCAGATGCCCTGCACGCCGGTGGCTTCGATGCGCTGGGCGGCTGCTTCAAGGGCTGCCTGTGAGTTGGTGCGCCAAGCCATCCGGCCCAGGGAAGCTTCCGGGCCTTCCGTGATAACGAGGCTGTAGCGGTAGTAGTCGCCCCAGCAGCGGAGGTAGACGTTGCCGTCCACGCGGTCGATGATGCGCATGCCGAACTTTTCCTCGTAGAACCGTGCCGAAGCTTCGACGTCCGGGGCGGTGATCTCGAGGTGGGCAAGATGGGAGAGCGGAGTTTCCACGTTGAAGTCCTTCTGGTTACTGGCTGCTGTTGGTTTGGTGCAGGTCCTGTAACCACTGTGAGGCACTTCATATATTCGGGGAAGACGACCTTTTCGATATCAACTATTTGTCACACCGATAGCGGCGGACTTCCGAAGTCAGGCGTCAGATCGATTGCTCCGTAAATGCCGTTCTGAGGGTTCAAAAGGACATCTACGGAGCAATCGATGGGGGTGCTACTACTCCTTACAGCTGTGGCACGCAGGGGCCGGTCCCCAGCAGGGCGAGCCCGGCGCGGTCACCCGCCGCGAAGTCTGTAACGCCCATGTTTTCGGCGTACATGAGTTGCGTCGGATCCTTAACATGGTCGAGGCCCAGGACGTGTCCCAGCTCGTGCATGATGACCGCGCGCACCTCTGCCGCACCCTGCGGCCGGCTGGCAAGGATATCGGCAAGATCAGGTGCGTCAAGGCGCACCTGGCCCGCGGCGAGGACCAGCGGCAGCAACGGCTGCCCGGCGGCCTGTGCGTAGCCGCTTCCGCCGAGTCCGGCAACGTCTCCCGCAAGGGCGTGACTTTCGTCAGGCGTCGACCAGGCGATCAGCACGGGCGCCCACCGCTTCCCATAGCGGTCAGGCTGGAATGCCTGTCGATCATCGCTGGGAGCCTCTGCAGTGGTTCCGTCATACACAAACTGCAGGCCGGATGCCTGGGAAGCTGCTGCTACTGCTTCCCGGATCAGGGTGTCTCCCCCCGCCAGGGCGTTGTCCGGCCGGACAACGTAATGGACCGGGCGGCACGGATCGTAAGCGACCAGGGGCTGGCCTGCTTTGGGTGACTCCTGCAGTACATAGGCAGTGGAGCCTGTGCTTGCCGGCGGGGTGCCCAGGGGCGAGGAAGCCGCCTCATACCCCGGTGGCGGGACTTTCGCTCCAGGGAGATAGGGAGCCGCAAGGGGAAGAATCACGCGGTCGAAAAGCGTCGGTGTGAAGTACAGGCACACAACGACGGCGATCCCGACTGTGGTTCTGAACCGTACCGACCGCCCGGCCGGACGCGGCTTCCTGTACCACCGGTGTGTCTTCTTCCGTTGCGTTGCGGTGGGCTCGGAACTCCGCCACGGTGCAGGCGTCGCGGCCTTGCCGAACGCCTCGTCGATGGCCCACTGGGGGATCCGCCCGCTGGGGGAACGCCGGACAGCAGGCGGTGCGAATTCACCGGAATTTTCTGGCCGCGTATTGCTGTTCTTCCCAAAGCCGGTCACCGGCATCCCCCTAAGCCCTGCCGCCCGCCGCCGGGCAACCCCATTAGCGTAGCGGCGGGCTGCCAGCCCTGGCACTGCAAAAGCGCAGGATTTCCGCAGGAATCGATTGCTCCGTAAATGCCGTTCTGAGCGTTCAAAAGGACATTTACGGAGCAATCGATGGGGGTGTCACTACTCCTTGCCCAGTCCCGCCGCGGACGTCTTCTCACCCGAGACGCTGTTGAGTGCCCGCAGGTCAAAGATCCCGTTGATGTCCGCCTGCTTTGTGGTGCCGGCAGTCACGCCGTCGGCCAGGAGCTTCTGGTAGGTCCCGGCCAGGGGGTCCACCGTGAAGACAATGTTCTTGAGGGACCGGTCAATGACGTCGGCCTTTAGTTCGGCACCGGCCGCTTCCTTGAGCGCGGCGTTGATGGCCGTGGCCTTTTCGCCGGCTGGTGCGGCGTTCAGCCACTCAACCGACTTCACGTGGCCCTTCAGCAGGGCTTTGACAGTGTCAGGGTGGTCGGAGGCGAACTTCTGGTTCACGATCAGGATGGTGGTAGGAAACTCTCCCGGCTTACCGGACAACGAGCCGTCCCACAGGTCCTTTTCATCCACCAGAACCTTCGCTCCAGCTGTCAGCACCAGGCGCGACGCCCACGGCTCAGGCAACCACGCGCCGTCGAGCTTTCCGTCCTGGAACAGCTTCAGGGTCTGGGCGTTCTCCGTGGGGTTGATGGCGACGTCCCCGCTGCCGTCCACGTTGGTCTTGTAGCCCTGTGAGGTGAGCCAGGCCCGGAGCGCGACGTCCTGCGTACCGCCGAGCTGCGGCGATGCGAGTGTCTTGCCCCTGAGGTCGGCGGGGGAGTTTATCTCCGGCTTCACCACCAGCTGCGCGCCGCCGGCCGCGGCGCCGGCGATGATCTTCACTGATGCGCCCTGGCTCTTGACGAAGGAGTTGATGGCCGGGTTGGGGCCGATGTAGGTGGCGTCAATGGCGCCTGCGTTCAGTGCTTCGATGGCTGCGGGGCCGGCGTTGAACACCTGGGTGCTGAGCTTGGTACTGCCCAGTTCATCGGCGATCAAACCCTTGCTGACCCCCACCAGGGCCGGCGCGTGGGTGACGTTGCCGAAGTAGCCGAGCTTCAGCTCTGCGGCGGGGTGGCCGGCCGGGGCCACATCGGCTGCCGGTGCTTGAGTGCTGTTGTTGACGGCGGAGGCGACGGCGGCGCCCCCGCCGATGAGGGCGAGGGCCGCTGCCGCGACGCCGATCTTCAGGCCGAGGGGCCGTTTGGGTTTGGCTGATTGTCCGGCGACGATGCGGGTTGAGGCCTGCTGGTTTTGCGGACTGATGTCCTGCGGGTTTGCCATGGGGAATTCCTTTGCTGGGGCGGATGCTGAGACGAGGTTACGGAGCGCCCAGCGGACCCACAATCATTCATGTCGCAGTGGTTCACGCAGCGACGCGAAGCCTCAACGTGGCGTCGCAGGGCGTCAAAAACCGTCGCGAAACGTCGTTATCCGGATCATGGCAGTTGCCCGCCTTGATTTGCCCGCCGTACTTGTGGGTACGTGCAGGTCATGGGGACTTTGGAAAACTAACAAGGAGACATCATGTTGCTTTGGATCGCTATTGTTATCGCCGTTCTCTGGCTTCTCGGCCTTCTGACGAACATCGGTGGTGGGCTTATCCACATACTTTTGGTTGTTGCCGTGGTTGTCCTCATCTTCCATTTCATCCAGGGCAGGTCGCGGGTATAGATGCGAAGGGGCGTCCCGCCGCCGGCTATGGTGCCTGCGGCGGGACGCCAAGACTCAGGCGGCCTTGACTCGCGGCAGTTCGTCCCAGTGGGTGGTGTAGCGGGGCGAATGCATCTCCCTTTTCATGGTCCAGTCCAGGCCCGACCTGATGCCCGCATGCCCTAAGCCAATGGACCCGCGCCCGAACCGGCGGCTCACGTCCTCAAGCAGCGGCCCGATGGCGCGTTCCTCGTGCCGGTTCTCGAAGATCTCCAGCGGGGGCTGGTTTCCGGTGGGCCGCAGGTCGGTGAGCATCAGGCCGGCCTTGGCGTATTTCAGGCCGTCCCTGATGCTGGGAAGCAGCGCCTGGGCCGCCTTGGTGAGCAGGAGCGGATCCGCCGTGGGCATGGGCAATGAGACACAGACCGAAGGATGGTGCTGTTCGTGGTCCCGGAAGGGTGACGTGGCAGCGAACGCCGTCAGGACTTTCGCCTGGAGTCCGTGCTTGGAAAGCCTGGCGCTCGCCTGCTGCCCATAGATGCTGAGTACCTCCCGCAGGCCGGCCGCGGTGGTCACCGGCGTGGCGAAGGACCGGGAAAAGATCAGCTGGTCGCGGCCGATGCGCTCCTCCTCCATGGGGATGCAGGGGGTGCCGCGCAGTTCGAGGACCGTCCGCATGAGCACCACCGAGAACTTGTCCCTGATGGCCACCGGATCCGCCCGGACCAGGTCCAGCACGGTGAAGATCCCTAAGACGTTGAGCCGCTTCATCAGCCGGCCGGCGATGCCCCAGACCTCGTCCACCGGCAACCGGGCCATGAGTGCCTCGCGCACATCAGCGGGGACCGACTCCCAAAGGCAGACCCCTCCGAAGGCGGCGTTGTTCTTGGCCCACTTGTTACACAGCTTCGCGAGGGTTTTGGTGGGTGCAATGCCGACGCACACCGGCACCCCCACATGCCGCCGCACTGCCTCCTTCATCCTGCGGCCCAGGGCCAGCAGTTCCTCCGGTCCGCCCTTCACGCCCAGGAACGCCTCGTCGATGCTGTACACCTCAAGCCAGGCGGAGTACCGGCCCAGCAGTTCCATCACCCGCGAGCTGATGTCCCCGTAGAGCTCATAGTTGCTGGACTTGGCCACCAGACCCCACTCTTTGGCCCGCGGAGCCAGCTTGAACCAGGGCTCCCCGGTGGCAATGCCCAGCGCCTTGGCCTCGGGGGAGCGGGTCACGGCGCAGCCGTCATTGTTGGACAGCACCACCAGGGGGCGCCCCTCCAGGGAGGGATCGAACGCGCGCTCCGCGGAGGCGTAGAAGCAGTTGACGTCGACATGGGCAATCTGCGGCATCCGCCGCATGAGTGCGGGCCTAGGCATGGCGTGCCTCAGACATGGTGCAGGCACCTGGTGGCGACACCCCAGATGGTCAGCTCGGACAGTGCGGGGACGTGGATGTCCGGGTATTTCGGGTTCTCCGCCTGCAGCACCACGCCCGTGCGGGTGACGCGGAGGCGCTTCACCGTCAGTTCCCCGTCCAGCACCGCGATCACCACGCACCCGTCCCTGGGTTCCAGTGCCCGGTTGACGATCAATTCATCGCCGTCACTGATGCCGGCGCCCTCCATGGAGTCCCCGGTGACCCGGACCACGAACGTGCTGGTGATGTCCTTGATGAGGTGCGCGTTCAGGTCGATCCGGCCGTCGAAGTAGTCCTGCGCCGGCGACGGAAACCCTGCCGCCACCGCCACAGGGGAGATCAGCACCGAGAACAACGAGGCGCCCGCATCTATCACGCGGGGACCGATAATAACGCCCACAACACACCCTTATTCGAATATATGTTCGATAGCTTCAGTGTAGCCCCGGGCGCTGACAACCGGCATCCGCCCGGGGGCCGGGGTGCTCCGCAGGGGAGTACGCGGCGGCCGGCAGCCCACGTAGACTGGCAGGATGCGGCTGGTAGCAAGCGATATCGACGGAACGATCCTTGGGCACGATGGTAAAATCAGCCCCCGCACTATCCGCGCCTTCCACGCCTGCCGCAATGCCGGCGTCGAGCTTGTCTTCGTTACGGGGCGCCCGCCCCGGTGGCTGCACCCCCTCGAGGAGCAGCTGGGCCACACGGGACGGGTGATCTGCTCCAACGGCGCCGTGGTCTGGGACCTCGAGGCGGACCGGCTGGTTTCCGCCCGCACCCTCGCCATCGGCAACGTCCTGGAAGCCCGGCGCATCATCAAGACGCTCCGTCCCGCCGCCTTGTTCGCCGCGGAAACACTTACCGGATTCCACCTGGAACCGGGCTTCATCGAAAACGAATCCAGCGAACTGCTGGCCGAGTTCACTCCCGCGCCGCTGAAGGACACCCTCACGGGCGACGATTCAGTGGTCAAATTCCTTGCCATCATCCGCGACGGCACGCCCGATGATTTCCTGGCGGAGGTGGCGCCCGCCGTCGAACATCTGGCCGCCACCACGCACTCCTCGCCGGGTGTCCCCATGCTGGAGCTCTCCCTGCCCGGGGTCAACAAGGCCGTCACCCTGGCTGAGTACGCCTCGGCCCTGGGCATTGACGCCGCGGACGTGGTGGCCTTCGGCGACATGCCCAACGACATTGAGATGCTGCGGTGGGCCGGCCACGGCTATGCCATGGCCAGCGGCCATCCGGAGGCCATCCGGGCGGCGGGGCAGCAGGCGCCGCATTTTGACGACGACGGCGTGGCCCAGGTTCTGGAGGCAAGGCTCGCCTCCCTGGGCGTCCAGTTCTCCTGATTCCCGCTACCCCTATATTCACGGCTCCCGCTCACCTGGCGTTTACCTTCCAGCCGTAGCGTGAAGCGTGGAAGGCAGGCACTTCGCACGCCGGCTCACAGGGGGCAACATGGCAAGAAACGTCAAGCAGCACGTGGCTGATGGGCCGCTGCGCAAAGCAACGCCCGCGCCACACTGGAAGCAGCTGCGCCAGGGCGACCGCGTCCGGGTCCTGTTCTCGCCGGGGTTTGAAGCCGGCGGCGTGGTGGACACCATCACGGCAGACCACACGGCCGTCTGGGTGCACCTGGACGGCGGCCGCGGCCGGACCCTGCTGCACTGCGGGGATGGGGTGGACATTGTTCCGTGCGGGGAGACTGCCTGCCGGGACTGACCGGCAGGTCCGGGGTACGCTCGCAGTGTGACCCTGCCCTTTTTCGAGCACAAGGACGACGCCGGGCGGCAGCTTCCCATCGCCATGGCCCACCGCGGGTTCTCGGCCGAGGGGCTGGAAAACTCCATGGCCGCGTTCCGCTCCGGCGTCGAACTCGGTTTCCGGTACCTCGAAACGGACGTGCACACCACGGCCGACGGCGTCCTGCTGCTCTTCCACGATGAAACCCTGGACCGGGTGACCGACGGCCGGGGGCGTGTCGCGGAGCTGCCGGCCGCCGACGTCGCGAAGGCGCGGATCAACGGCCGCGAGCCCATCCCCACCTTCGATGAGCTGGTGACCCAACTGCCCCACGCCAGGCTGAACCTGGACGTTAAAGACTGGAATTCCGTCCAGAGCACTGCCGCGGCCATCGAGCGGCACCAGGCGCACCAGCGGGTGCTGGTCACCAGTTTTTCGGACCGCCGGCGGCGGGCGGTGCTGAGACTGCTCAGCCGGCCGGTCGCCTCATCGGCCGGCGTGGCCTCCAGCGCCCTCTTCACCCTGTTGGGCCCGGTGCTTCCGCGCCCGTTGTTTCGCCGGCTCATGCGCCGGGTGCTTCGGGACGTGCACGCGCTCCAGGTCCCCGTCCGCTATGGACGGGTCCCTGTTGTCAGCGCCGGCTTCATCCGCCGGGCCCACGCCCTGGACCTGGTTGTGCACGTCTGGACCATCAACGACGCCGTCGAAATGCACCGGCTCCTTCAGTTGGGTGTGGACGGCATCGTCACGGACCGGGCGGACCTGCTCCGTGGCGTGCTGATGGAGCGCGGCGAGTGGCCAGGGGGCCACCCGCCTGGCGCGGCCTCCTAGCCGCGGCCCGTGCTGGTGGACGGGTCCTGGTCGCCCTCAGTGGGGTCTGCGCGAAGCTCGTCGGGGTTGCTCTCCGGAAGTCCCCCGGACACCCCCGACACCCCCGGGCTGCCCTGGGCCGGCCCTGCCCCGCCCGTGGGCGCTGTGGCATCGCCGGCCAGGCTCGCGTCGTCCGGTGCCCGGCCAGTCTGCCCGCCGCCGTTTGCGTTGTTGGTTTCGTCCGCATCCCCGCCGAACGGGTTCTCGGACACCGGCCCCGGGGCTGCCCCCGTCTTAAGGCCGGGCGCCTTCTGCTTCTCCGCCTCCATGGCGTTTGAACCTTCGCTCAGGGACGAGTGGACTTCCACGTCGTCATTGGGGTCCGCGGGGTCGGGCACATCCATTTTTTCCGTTGGTTTGGATGTCCCGGCCAGGTCCTCCATGGCGTTTTCTGCTGCCTTGCCGATGCTGTCGCCAATTCCCATGTGACTGCTCCTTCCGACATCGCTGCCGGCGCCCCAGCGGCATACCGGCCCTACTCCTCCAGAATTATCAGCATGCTTACAATTAGTCCAGTGCTGGGGAATCGGACCGCAGCCGGAGAGGAAGGAAGAGCAGCATGAGCACTTACCATCCGGAAAATGACCCCGCGAACCCTGACCGGCCGGGGAAGGAAGAGGGTGGCGCCGCCCAGCCCCACCTGGGCGAGCAGCGCAGCCGCGAGTCGGCAGGCTCGCCGAACCCGGACCCGGCGGAGGGCAACATCACCGGGCTTGAACCGGGCGGGGGAGTGCCCCCGGGAGAGACGCCGCCGGCCGAGGACCAGATGAGCCGGGACCAGGGCCATTCCGAATAGCGCCCGAATGGCCAGCGCGGCGGCGTGCGTCATGCCGCCGCGCTGGCCCCGGTCAGGAAGGCTTTTTGCCGTGGCGGCCGTGCGACTCTGCCGGCCCTGCCGGCCCCGCCAAATGACGCTCCAGCCCGTCCATGTCCAAGCGCGTGTTCCAGTTGGCCCAGTCCTGCGGCCGGACCGACGGGCGTCCCAGCAGGTACCCCTGGCCGGCGCTGATCCCAAGTTCGGTGAGGACCTTGAGTTCGCCCACCGTTTCGATGCCCTCGGCCACCAGGGTGGTGCCGATCTGGTCGGTGAAATCCACCAGGCAGGCAGCCAAGGCCCGCTGGAGGCCGTCCTTGTCGACGTCGCCGATCACGTTGCGGCCCACCTTCAGGAAGTCGGGCCGCAGGTGGATCATGCGGCTGAGCGCGCCGGCGCCGGTATGGGTGTCGTCGACGGCGATCCGGAGGCCTTGCTCCCGGAGCGGATTGATCGCGGAAATGAACTGCAGATATTCCTCTTCGGCAATGTCCTCGGTCATTTCGAGCACGACGCGGTGGATGGGGAGTTCAATGTGGTCGAACAATTCCGGCAGGCGCGGGTCCATGCAGGACGTGGGCGAAATATTGAGGGACACATAAAGGTTTTCCGGCAGGTCGCGCGCCGCAGCCGCCGCGGAACCCAGAGCCGAGAATTCAAGGTTTGCGCCAAGGCCCACGGCCGCGGCCTCGGCGAACCACAGTTCCGCGGCGGCGCCGTCGTCGCTGACGAAGCGGGAGAGGGCTTCCGCGCCCACCACGGTTTTTCCTTCCAAGCCGTAGATGGGCTGGAAGGCGGTCATCAGCATCTGGTTCTCAAGCAGCGCGCTGATCCTCGAGATGCTTCGGATGGCGTCCAGCTGCTCAGCGAAGCGCGGCGGCAGCGTGGGCGGCGTGAGGCGCATTTCCCGGGCCGTTTCCAGTGTTTCCACCGTGTTGGCATCGCTGCGCCGGGTCTCAAGGAGATACTCCAGCAAAGCCCGTTCGGGCACGCCGGGATTCTCATCGAGGCTGTTGCTCAACTGTTGCCGGACGGCGGCTCCCGCAGGATCCGTATCCGCCAGCACGCCGGCGATAATTCCCCATGCCTGTACCCGAACCGACATTAGCGACGCCCCCAGTTGACGAAGTAATGACCCCATGGCCCATTAATGTTCAAATTTCCAAACGCCTTATAAAAGTACGGTGTTGCCAGACCTGAATTTCGCGGCGGCGAAAAACCTGACACCGCACGCTGATCGTATAACGGCAGCCACAAAAGCGCAGTAGTTTTGTGCTACTGGTTAGCGCTTTCCTGCTGGTCAGCCAACAGTTGGGGAATCTGGTCAGGCGGAACCGGACGGCAAAAGTAGTAGCCCTGGGCGCTGCGGCACCCCAGCCCGCGCAGGATCTCCGCCTGCTCTGCCGTTTCCACGCCTTCCCACACGGCTTCCAGCCCGCACGCCCGCACCAGCTGCAGCACCGCGGCCACCAGGGCAGGCTGGCTGGGGTCGGTCTCCAGCCCGGCAATCAGCGATTTGTCCACCTTGACCCGGTCCACGGGAAGGCGCCGGAGGTAGCTGATGGAGGAATAGCCGGTACCAAAATCATCGATTTCGATGCCCACGCCCAACCCGCGGAGACCGCCCAGCGAATACCGGTCCAGCTCATTACCTTTGACGATGGCCACTTCCGTCAATTCCAGGACCACCTGCTCGGGCCTGACCCCGGTCTCCTTGAGCACCGTTCGCACGTCCTCAATGAACTGCAGGCTCTGCAGGTCCGTGGCGGAGATGTTGACCCGCACGGAAAACGTGCTGTCCAGCAGGGATGCGTCAATCCAGCCCCGCAACTGTCTTACTGCCGTCCTGAGCACCCACAGGCCCAGCTCCGAGATCAGTCCTGCCTCCTCGGCGAGGGGTATGAACTCGTCAGGCATGATGAAGCCCCGGCTGGGATGGTTCCAGCGGACCAGTGCCTCCACGCCTTCGATCCGTCCCGTGGCGAGCTCCACCACCGGCTGGTAGTAGAGCGTCAGTGCGTCATCCTTGATGGCGGCCCGCAGGTCGTCCACCAGTTGGCTGCGGAGCCGCCGCACCAGCAGCATTGCCGGCTCGAACCGGTGCAGCTTGTTCTGCCCTTCAGCCTTGGAGGCATACATGGCGACGTCGGCCTCCATCAGCATGTCCTCCGGGCTTTGGCCTTCGCTGCCCACGCTGAGCCCGATGCTGGCACCGCAGCGCACGCTGCGGCCGGGGAGCTCGATGGGTTCGCCGAGGTCCGCCAGGATGCGGTGCGCCACAATGGCCGCCTGGTCCGCCGACGCCGACGGCATGACGATCGCGAATTCGTCACCGCCCAGCCGGGCCACGACGTCGGACGCGCGGACAGCGGTCCGGAGCCGTTCGCCCACGGTCACCAGGACCTGGTCGCCGGCGGTGTGCCCCAGGCTGTCATTGATGGACTTGAACGCGTCCAGGTCCAGCAGCAGAATGGCGGGGCCTTCCTCCGCAGGATCGCCCTCAGCAGCATCGCGGGCCTGCAGGGAGCTGCGCAGCGCCTCGATCAGGGCCGAGCGGTTGGCCAGGCCGGTAAGCGGGTCCTGCATGGCCATCTTCTGCATCTCGAGGTGTGCCTCATGCAGCAGTTGGGTGCGGACCTGGACGCGCTGCTCAAGCTCTTCGTAAATGACCTGAAGGTCCTCAGCCAAGAGATTGGTGCCCATGATGATCGCATCCAGTTCATCGCGGGCGGGGGAGACCTCTATCCGGGAGCTGAGGTCGCCGGAAGCCAGCCGGACAATACCTTCCAGCAACTGGGAAAGCCGGGGGTCGTCGTCGGCAAACATGCAGTCCTCCTCCGGCGCCTAGTTGGCCTGGGCGCTGTCTGTGCCGAGGGGGAGGCTGACGGTGACGGTGGTCCCGGTGCCCAGGGTGGAGGCGACGTCGATGCGGCCGCCGTGGCGGTCCACGATGTCCTTGGAGATGGCAAGGCCCAGGCCTGTTCCCGGGATTGCGCCGTTCATGGCGTTGGAGGCCCGGTAGAACCGGGTGAAGACGTGGTTGATCTCGTCGCTCGAAATACCGATCCCGGTATCGGCGATGCGTACGGTGGCCCACTTGGAGCCGTCCGCGGCGGCGTGGGATTCGCTGCCCACCTCGATCCGTCCGCCGCTGGGCGTGAACTTGATGGCGTTGGACACGAGATTGGTAAAGACCTGCTGCAGCTGTACTTCATCGGCGAGTATCTCCGGATCCTCCGGAACGGGGTCCACGTCGATGGTGACGTTCTGCAGTGTGGCCAGGGGGCGGAGGGCAGCCGCCACCAGATCCAGGGTCCGCCCCAGCCGAACCGGTGCCAGCTGCATGGCCATGGTGTCCAGCCCGCCGCGGGAGACGCTGAGCATGTCCTCGATGAGCGTGCGGAGGCGTTCGGTGTTGCGGACCACGATGTCCAGCATCTGGTGGACTTCCCTGGACACCGGATGCTCGGTACTTTCCTGGATCATGTCCAGGTAAGCCATGATCGAGGTCAGCGGGGTTCGCAGCTCGTGGTTCACCGTCGCCAGGAAGTCCGTCTTGGCCTTGTCGAGCTCCCGCAGCTGCTTCACCACCTGCTGCTGGCTGTTGATCAGGTGGCTTTGGATGAGACCGTAGGCGGCGTTGCCGGCCACGTGCTGGATCAGCCCCAGCTCAGCGCTGGACCAGGTCCGGGGCCGGTCCATCGTGGCGATCCAGATGATGCCCAGGGAGGAATTACCCTCGCCGATGGGCACCGCCAGTGTTGAGGCGGCTCCGGCGATGTCAGGGCCCGGACCCGGCTTGGCCTCGCTGCGGGCCGCCGATTCGTTTCCGTCGGCGGAGAGCGTCTCCGTCCCTGCCCAGAGGGCGTCTGCCGTAGCGCGGGCCTCATCCTCGCGTGGAAGGGCCTCCGCGGGCAGCTCGGCCAGGCCCCACCGGTCCCAGCTGGCCGTGATGAGGGGGACCCGGTGGTCCTCAAAGGTTGCCAGGACAACGTGGTCGGCCTTGAAGGTGCGGCCGAATCCCGCGACAACGTGGTTCGCGATTTCCTGCGGATCGTTGGTGGCGCGCACTGCCGCCGAGACACCGCGCAGCTGCTCCCGGAGCCCTTCGGCTTCCTGCCTGGAAGCACGGCGGCGGGATACCTGGTCGATAAGGACGGAGGCGCGGTGCACCAGCTCCTGCGGTGCAGGCGGCTTGGTGATGCAGTCGTGGATGCCGGGGGGATTGGCGGCTTCGATCTCAGCGGGGTTGTCCAGGTCCACCATGACCAGGACCGGTGCCGTGGACGTGGACAGGACACCGGACAGGAAGGCATCCGCCACAACGACTGACGGTTCAGTGGCGTCCAGCGCCGCGGCGAGGCTGTGGGCGTCGGTCGCTTCGAGGACGGTGTATCCGGCGCCGCGCAGTGCCTGTGCATTAAGGGCCAGCCGGCCGGCGTCGGGATCGGCGACGACGGCGGTGCGGGGCGGGCGCACGTCACTCGGGACAGCCGTCACAGTGCTCCCTTCCCTCCCAGTTGAGTACATTCTAGGGGGATGCGGGCCCGGAGGGTCCACGGGGTGCTGACCCTTACGTCCACTTTCCGCCGCTGCCGCCCGGGCTGGGGCACGCCGTAATGTTGCCGAGGGTCCGCCGCTGCGGCGGCCGGGACCATATATTTGAGCCGTGTCTCCAACAAACCCGCCACGGTCCGCCTGGCAGAAGTACCTGATGATCCCCAAGCTTGTCAGGCTGTCGCGCAGCGCCCCGAAGGACCGTCACAAGGCGTGGGACCGGTATTGGGCCGGCATTACCGCTACCGGCCCCGGCGGTGAGGTCCTGTGGGACTCGGGCAGCAACCACGAGTTCCAGGGCTACCAGGACAGCCTCCTGCGCCACCTGGACCCCGCCCTTCCCGTGGTGGATACCGGCTGCGGGCACGGCAGCTTTACCCGTGCGCTCGCAGGAATTTTTCCCAGCGTCATCGGCGTGGATGTCTCGCAGCATGCTGTTGCCCGCGCGCGGGCCGAATCTGCCGGAATCAGCAATGCCGCCTTTGAAGCCCGGGACATGACAGCGGAAGGTGCTGCTGCCGAGTTGGCGGAGTTCTTCCACCTGGGCCTGGACGGCGCCAACGTCTTCATCCGCGGCGTGCTGCACGTCCTCGATCCCGCCCACCAAGCGGCGATGGTCGAAAACCTGCGGACCCTGGTTGGCCGCCGCGGCACGGTTTTCATGGCGGAAACCAACTTCCAGGGCAACCCGGTGGAGTACGTCACCCATCTTGGCGCAACCACCCGCGGCATTCCTGCACCATTGGAGCTGGCCATCCGCGGACTTCCCATGCCGGGGCACTTCGGGCCCGAAGAGCGCGAACGTGCGTTCCCGCCGTCGGCCTGGGAACTCCTTGAAGATGGCCATGTGGCCATCGAAACCAACCCGGTGACCGGCGTGCCCGGCCAGGACCGGGTTCCCGGGTATTACGCAGTGGTCCGCCCACGCCGGTAACCACGGCCGGCAGGGGTTCCGCCGGTTCCGCAAACTTCGCGCAGATCCCCGCACCGTGCCCACAGTGTGACTTCCATCCCCTTGACAGCGGGCGGATCCGGAGGCTCCATAGTAAGTAGACTTACTAGTTAGCCAGAGGTGAAAGGAAGAGCGCCATGGCACAGGATAAAGGCAATAAGACCCGCGAAGCGGATGGCAGCAGGGACGAGGACGACTTGGGTGCAGGCCCCGAGGGCGGGAAGATCCGCCATGGCCCCGACTCTTCCAAATCCCTGAAGTACTCGCAGGAAGTCACCTCACCGGATGACGAGCCCGAACGCGAGGGCCGCAGCCTTGCCACCACCCACCATGAAGTCATCAGGAGGTGGGCGGAGGAGCGCGACGGCGTTCCCGCCACGGTGGAAGGTACGGAACACGGCGACCATCTCGGAGTGCTCCGGATCGACTTCGGCGGCAAGGACGACAAACTCCGCCACATCAGCTGGGATGAATGGTTCGACACCTTCGATTCCCGAAAACTGAATTTCATCTACCAGGAACAGCGCAGCGACGGCACCCAATCCAATTTCTTCCGGTTGGAAAATCCCAACCGCGAAGACGCCTAAGCCGCACCGCGCCCCAGCGTTCGGGCCGGCACCGGATCACCCTCCGGCGCCACGCACCGGCCACCGGCGCAAGACCTACAGGAATCAACATGAGCAACCTCATTCCATCCGGCGCACTGCGCCGGATGCTCCTTCCCCCCACCTATGGGCGGCACGTTACCTCCGCCACTGAGTTCACCATCCTGTCAGTGGAGGTATGGGCATCCGGGCTGGTGGTCAACATCCACCTTCCCTCCGACGACGCCGCCGAACCCCGCCTCACCGTCCAGGACCACTTCGGGACGCAATACACCCTGAAGGAAACGGCCACGGTGGGCTCCCGCAATCTGCAGGTCTTCACCCCGTCGGTACCGCCTGGCACCAGGAGCCTGACCATCCGGTCAGCGGACGACGGCGACGGCCGGCCCGTGGTGACATTCGCGGTCCCGTTGATGGCCGTGCCGGAAGCGCAGCCGGACTTCGAGGCAGCCGGCCGCAGGGCCAAGGCCAACCACGACGAGTCCTACGAGGATGACCTCCGCCGTCCCGCCTGACCAACCCTGAGCCAGAACCCCAACCGACCAGAACCACGCCTGACCCGACGAAAGGCCCCGCCATGCCGGACACCAGCAACTTCACGCCCACCACCGCCATCGTGACCGCCTCCGACTCCGGGATCGGCAAGGCCACCGCCGTGGCCCTGGCCCACGCCGGAATGGACGTCGGTGTGACGTGGCATTCGGACAAGGCAGGTGCTGAGGAAACCGCCGAGGAAATCCGCGGCCTGGGGCGCAAAGCCGTGGTCCGGCAGCTGGACACCACCGAACTGCGTGCCGCTGCGGGCGTGATCGATGAACTCGCCGAGGAACTGGGCGGGCTGGACGTCTTCGTGAACAACGCGGGCACCGGTGCAAGCACCAAGTTCCTGGACATGGGCATCGATGACTGGATGCAGGTCCTGGACACCAACCTCAATGGCGCGTTTGTCTGCCTGCAGGCGGCAGCGCGGCGGATGGTCAAGGCCGGCAGGGGAGGCCGGCTGGTGGCCGTGTCCAGCGTCCATGAGTTCCAGCCGCGCGTGGGCTCGTCCGCCTACGATGCCTCCAAGCACGGGCTGGGCGGGCTCATGAAGACTCTCGCCCTGGAGCTGGGCCAGTACGGCATCACCGCCAACACGGTGGCGCCGGGCGAAATCGCCACCCCGATGACAGGCCAGGAGGACCAGGATCCCAGGGCGACGGAGCGGCCCGGGGTGCCGCTGGGCAGGCCCGGGGACGCGCGGGAGATCGCCGACGTCATTGCTTTCCTCGCCTCGCCCGCCTCAAGCTACGTAACCGGGGCGGCGTGGGTGGTCGACGGCGGGATGCTTCAGATGGGTCCGCAGGCGGGATCGCACATCACCGGCAACGACTGGCGCGAGGCGTAGTCCCGCGGCGCACCGTTCTTCAGGCGGGCGGTCACAGAAGTCCCTGTAACGCGAGCGGCAAGCGCATTCCCAGGACTTGCTGGCATGATGGAGCGCATGCGCATTCTTATCGCTCCGGACAAGTTCAAGGGGTCCCTGACCGCGGCCGAGGCTGCCGCCGCCATCGCGGAAGGCGCCTTGCGGGTGTACCCGGAAGCCGTCGCCACCCAGTTTCCCATTGCCGACGGCGGCGAGGGCACCCTGGAGGCGGCCGTGGCTGCGGGCTACGAGGAGCGGCTGAATGCCGTGGTGGGTCCCATCCTCACCCCGCTCGGTGCCGCATGGGCAGTCCACAAGGGCGGCGACGGCAAGGTCACGGCAGTGATCGAAACGGCGCAGGCCTCCGGCCTGGCCGACATGGAACCAACTCCTGCCAACGCCCTGCGTGCCCACAGCTACGGTTGCGGCCAGCTCATTACAGCTGCCCTGGACGCGGGGGCCACCGAGATTGTCCTGGGCCTGGGCGGTTCGGCCATGACCGACGGCGGCAGCGGCGCACTGCGCGCCCTGGGCCTGAAGCCCCTGAATTCCGCCGGGAACGTGGTGCCCCTGGGTGGCGGTTCGCTGGCCGACCTGGTGGCCCTGGACACCACGGGGCTGGATCCGCGGCTCTCCGCAACGACCTTCCGCATCGCCGTCGACGTCCGTAATCCGCTGTACGGACCCTCGGGCGCCGCGCATGTCTTCGCCCCCCAAAAGGGTGCGGACCAGGAGGCTGTGGAAATGCTCGACGCCGGGCTACGCAACTGGGCGTCCGTGCTGCGGGAAGCAACGGGCCGGGACGTGAACGTCCCCGGCGCAGGCGCCGCCGGCGGCTTCCCGGCGTCGTTCCTTGCCTTTACCGACGCCACGCTGGAAGGCGGCTTCGCGCTGGTGGCCGGGCTGACCGGCCTGGCCGAGCAGCTGGAGCAGGCAGACCTGGTGATCACCGGTGAGGGATCCATGGATTCGCAGTCGCTAACCGGAAAAGCGCCCATCGCGCTCGCGGACGCGGCCCGGGAACGCGGCATCCCCGTCATCGTGGTGGCCGGCAGGATCCTGGTGACCCTTGAGGACCTCGCCGGGCACGGCGTGGTTGCCGCGGCGCAGCTGCTGGACGTCGCGTCGAGCCCCGACGACGCCGTGGCGAACGCCGGCAAGTACCTGGCCTGGGCGACAAGCCAGGTACTTGAGGGCGCCTAGCTGAATTAGCCCACGATCGTGGTGTTGCGCCGGCGCCGGAAAATCAGCACCGCAATCACCACCAGCACGGCGATTCCAGCAACCACCCACGGGAAGTAATTCAGGCGTGTGGACTCGTTCTGGGCCGATTCACCCGTGCCGGGGTTGGCGGGGCCGGTGGACGCGGTATCACCGGGGGAAGGTGTGGGAGACGTGCCTGCGGCCCATGCCGTGCCTGTTGATCCCGAGGCCATCCGTGCCGCCTCTGCCTGGTTGGGGTTTGCCTGGCTGATGGCGGATTCGGGCGCTGCTGCAACGGCGGCGCCGGCAGGAAGGGCCGGGGCGGCCAGGAGCAGCAGGGCCAGCAGGACGGTTCGCAAGGACGTTCTCATACAGTCTCTCCTCTTTGGATGGGGCTGGGTGATGGGACGGGTTTTATCGGGCAGGATGACTGGCCGGGACCTTACGCCCCGGTTTCGTAGTGGGGTTCTGCAACAGGCTTTGACTCCGGGGAGCCCTTTTCCCGCAGGTAGACCGAAGCTCCCGCAAGGACCGCCACCACCAGGAACTCGCTTTGCCAGTTCTGGAAGGATTCGAACCAGAACCGGCTGGTGCCCAGGTACTGCAGGAAACTGATGCTGGGCTGGCCATGGCTTTGCTGGTCACTGTTGTACTCCTGCACGCCGCCGGCGGCGTGGAGGGTGAAGGAAGCGAGGAACAGGATAAAGAACATGACCGACAGGGAGTGCTCATACACTTTGAGCACCACGCCGCCGCGACGCACCGGCCAAGGGATGTTGTCTTTGAGGACCGCCTGGCGCGGGTCTTCGTCCTGCGGGGCTTTCTTGCCCATGGGCTTGGATTCGGATGAGCCTTTTTGGAAAAGGAACACCGTGAGGACCACGTACATGGCCATCTGCAGGAACTCCGATTCCCAGTTCTCGAAAGTGGCCTCAACGAAGGCGCCCGTGCCCAGGAATTCCAGGACCGAAACCGCAGGTTCCCCGTGGGACTGCTGTTCCTCGCTGTAGGAAGCGGCCCCCGAGAGGATCATGCCGACAAAAAATGCAATGAACAGGCCCGCGTTGGCAAGCAGCAGCCCATGTTCCTTGGCCCATTTACGCATCGTCTACTCCTTATCCGAGGTGGGCGGGACAATCCTTCCCGTGGCCCGCTTGTTCAGTCGAAGCGGTACGAACACCAGCATGACCACCATGACGCCCAGCAGCGCTGCGCCGGCGGTGACTCCGGCGGAGCGCCCGACGGCAACATCGAACACCAGGGCGGCCGTTCCGGCGCTCAGCAGGGCAATGCCGCCAAGGGCGATCTTGGTGATGGTGTCGGCGCTGGAGACCAGTGTTTCCTTGAGCCGTTTGCGGAAGAGCCGGCGGTGCACGCTGACCGGGAGGAGGATAAAGGCGGTGGTCAGGGCGGCGATGACAACGTTGACGAGGTAGAGGCCAACCTCCCAGTCGTCCAGCTTTTCGAACCGCTGCTGGAATGGCAGCGTCAGCAGGAAGCCGGCCAGGATCTGTACCCCGGTCTGGAGCACACGCAACTCCTGCAGGAGTTCGGCCCAGTTGCGGTCAAGCTGCTCCTCGCGGGTCTCATTGCGTCCCGTCCGGCCCGTGTAGTCCTCAACTTCGGACATCGGCTCTCCTTCCTCTCCGGCCGCGGCCCCGGCCTTCTTTCTATTCCTCCCCTACCCAGAAACAAGGCTGGCCGTTGCGTGAGCTACAACATTTGATAAGTTTACTGATTATTACCGCTGAGCGGTGGACTTGGTCCTCCGCCCGGGATAGCTTCGAAGGGCCGGAGCACGGCAGTGCTCTTCCCACCGACACAGGTCAACCGACACAGGCAGGCGGACTATGAGCGAGACGGACAAGCAGACAGACCAGCCGAAGGATCCGCGCGACGGCTACCACTCGGGCCCCTTCCCTGAACAGGAACAAAAACAGCCCGGACTGACTGCGCCCATGCACCCCAAGCCCGACCACGGGGAGCAGAGCTACGAGGGGCACGCCAAACTCGAAGGCAAGGCGGCGCTCATCACCGGCGGGGACTCCGGCATCGGCAAGGCAGCCGCCATCGCGTTCGCCCGTGAGGGGGCCGACGTCGCCATCTCCTACCTGCCCGAGGAAGAAGACGACGCGCAGGACACCGCGGAGTGGCTCCGGAAAGCCGGGCGCCGCGTGCTGCTGTTTCCCGGCGATGGCCGCGAGGAGGAGTTCAGCACCCGCATCGTGGAGGAAACGGTCTCCGAATTCGGCCGCCTCGATGTGCTGGTCCTGAACGCCGCGTACCAGAAGAACCGCGAGAGCCTGGAGACCCTTCCCACCGAGGAGTTTGACCGCGTCTTCAAGACCAACCTCTACTCGCTGCTGTGGTCCGCGCGGGCGGCCGTGCCGCACCTGAAGGCCGGGGCCTCGATCATCACCACCGCCTCCATCCAGGCTTTCAACCCGTCACCGGGGCTGATCGACTACGCCATGACCAAAGCGGCGCAGGTGGCGTTCACCAAGGCGCTGGCCCAGGAACTGGGCCCCAAGGGGATCCGCGTCAACGCCGTGGCTCCGGGCCCCATCTGGACACCGCTGATCCCGGCCACCGAGTGGCCGGACAAGCTCCCCTCCTTCGGGCAGGACACCCCGCTGGAACGCGCGGGGCAGCCGGCCGAACTCGCCGCGGCGTATGTACTGCTCGCCTCGGAGGACGGTTCCTACATTTCCGGCGCAGTCCTGCCCGTCACGGGCGGCAAGGGGCTTTAACCAGGATCACCAGACCAGCAATATCGGCAATGAACAACAGGAGGAAGCATGACGCAGGAAAACCAGCAGGCTGAACCCGAGACGGCTCCGGGCGGCTACGGCACCCCTACCGCCGAGCAGGAGGCCGCCGGGACGCAGGGCGGCCAGGGCCAGCAGTCCGGTGGCGGTGCATCCTCGGGCGGCGCGGACACCAACGAACCGCAGTCCGGTACGGGCCAGGAGCCCGTCCCGCACGACATGGATCTTCCGTCCAGCGCGGCGGAAATCGATGAGTCCAATGACGATTCCCAGGGGTCGGCGCCGGTGTCCTCGGAGTCCGGGCAGGAAGCCACCGGCATTCCGGACGGCAGCGGAAACGACCTTCCCAAGGAGGAGTCGCCCAACGACAACGATGAAAGCTTCGACGCCGGATAAAGCGTTCTGATCCATCCAAGCCCCCGTTTCTGCTGCCCCTGATGGCAGCAGAAACGGGGGCCTTTGCGTTCAGCAGGCTCCACCACATCGCCCCCTGGCGGCGGGGCAGCACCCGCGAATACATCCCGTCCGGCTGGGTACGGAACATGCAGAACCCATGTCGCCGGCAGGCAGCAGCGAGCAGTCTGTGCATCCGCCGGCGCCAAAAATCAACGCCGGGAAGGTGGAATGTGGCCAGGAGATCTTCTGAACAGTGGGCGCGGCCGCAGGACCGGCCGGACAACGTGGTGGTGGACGTCCTGATCCCCACCTGCAACAGGCCGGCCGAGCTCGCCGTCACCCTTGCGGGACTGGCCGGACAGACTGAGCCCGCGTTCGCCGTCGTCATCAGCGACCAGTCAGCGGGGCAGCCCGCCTTTGACCATCCCGCTGCCGCTGCAATGGTGCGCGTGCTGGAGGCGCAGGGCCGGCCCGTCACGCTGCTGCGGCACCTGCCGCGGCGCGGACTGGCCGAACACCGCCAGTTCCTGCTGGACCAGGCCAGGGCGGCCCAGTGCCTCTTCCTTGACGACGACGTCTGGCTGGAGCCGGGTGCCCTGGAGCGGCTGAGCACGGCGCTGGGTGAGCTTCAATGCGGTTTTGTGGGAATGGCGCCGCAGGGACTGTCCTTCCTGGACGACCGCAGGCCGGAACAGACGGCCGCCTTCCAGGCCTGGGACGGCCCCGTGACTCCGGAGCGGATCCGGCCGGGCGCGCCGGGCTTTGAGCGCTGGCCGCTGCACAGCGCTGCCAATCTCAGCCACCTCAGTGCCGAACTGTCGCTGCAGCCCGGCCAGTGGGTGCCGTACCACGTGGCGTGGCTGGGTGGCTGCGTGCTGTACCGCAGGGATGCATTGAACGACGCCGGAGGGTTCCGTTTCTGGACCAGCCTCCCCGCCGATCACGCGGGCGAGGATGTCGTGGCCCAGTGGCAGGTCATGGAACGGCACGGCGGGGCGGGCATCCTCCCCTCCGGAGCGGTCCACCTTGAGTCACCCACCACCGTGACGGACCGGCGGGTGGAGGCGTACGACGTCGTCCTGAAAGAGGATGCTGTCTGATCAGCTCCTAACCCTGCCGGTTCCCCCTAGTCCCCGCTGCTGAAGGCGGCGTCGAAGCTGGTTTGTGAAGCGGGGAAGTCGTACTTTTTGAGGTTGGCGAGGGCCTCGGGGGCGCCGTGGAGGCGGTCCATGCCTGCGTCTTCCCACTCCACGGAGATGGGGCCGTTGTAGCCGATGGCGGCGAGGGCGCGGAAGGAGGCTTCCCAGGGGACGTCGCCGCGGCCTGCGGAGACGAAGTCCCAGCCGCGGCGGGGGTCGCCCCAGGCCAGGTGGGAGCCCAGGACGGTGTTCCGGCCGGTCTGCCGGACCTTGGTGTCTTTGCAGTCCACGTGGTAGATCCGGTCCTTGAAGTCCCAGATGAAGGAGACGGGATCGATGCCCTGCCACATCATGTGTGAGGGGTCCCAGTTCAGGCCGAAGGCTTCGCGGTGGCCGATCGCTTCGAGGGTGCGGACGGTGGTCCAGTAGTCGTAGGCGATCTCGGAGGGGTGGACTTCGTGGGCAAAGCGGACGCCGCATTCGTCGAAGACGTCCAGGATGGGGTTCCAGCGGTCGGCGAAGTCCTGGTAGCCGGCGTCAATGACCTTCTCCGGGACGGGCGGGAACATGGCCACGTACTGCCAGATGGAGGAGCCGGTGAATCCGACGACGGTGTCCACGCCCAGTGCCTTGGCGAGGCAGGCGGTGTGTTTCATTTCCTCGGCGGCGCGTTGGCGCACGCTTTCCGGGTCGCCGTCGCCCCACACCTTTGAACCGACGATGGCCTGGTGGCGGAAGTCGATGGGGTCATCGCAGACGGCCTGGCCCTTGAGGTGGTTGGAAATGGCCCAGACCCTGAGGTTGTACTTGTCCAGGATCTCGAGTTTGGACTCGACGTAGCCGGGCTCGTCCCAGCGCCAGGCGTCCAGGTGGTCGCCGGAGACCGCGATCTCCAGGCCGTCATAGCCCCAGCCGGAGGCCAGGCGGGCGACTTCTTCGAAGGGCAGATCGGCCCACTGGCCGGTGAACAGGGTGAACGGGCGGGGCATGCAGGGCTCCTTGAAGATAAGGGTGCTAGTGGCGGACGACGGTGAGGGTGCTCTTGTTGGCGGCGGACTGCTCCACCGCGTCCAGGACGTACTGGACGTTCAGTCCTTCTTCGAACGACGGCGAGGGCTGGGTTCCGTCCTGAATGGCCAGCAGGAAGTCGCGGACCTGGTGGGTGAAGGTGTGTTCCCAGCCGATGATGTGGCCCTGCGGCCACCACGCCTCCAGGTAGGGGTGGTCGGGTTCGTTGACCAGGATCCTGCGGAAGCCCTGCTCACGAACAGGCGCGGTGGCGTCCAGGAAGCCGAGTTCGTTAAGGTTTTCCAAATCGAACAGGATGCTGCCCTTGTCACCGTAGACCTCAATCTGGAGGGAGTTCTTCCTTCCGGTGGCCACCCGGGAGACCTCCACTGAGGCCACCGCCCCGGAGGTGAGGGACAGCGTGGCCCAGGCGGCGTCGTCGACCGTTACGTCCTCCATGCCGTCCGCACCGGGGCGGCGCTCCACGAAGGTGTTGAGCCGGCCGCTGACCTCGGTGACCTGGTCGCCCAAGAGGAAAAGCACCTGGTCGATGGCGTGGGAGGCGATGTCCCCCAGCGCCCCGGACCCGGCAGTCTCCTTCCGCAGCCGCCAGGTCATGGGGGCCTGGGCGTCCGCGAGCCAGTCCTGGAGGTAGGCGGCGCGGACGTGCCGGACGGTGCCCAGCCGGCGCTCGGCGATCAGTTCCCTGGCCAGGGCCAGGGCCGGGACGCGCCGGTAGTTGAAGCCGATCATCGACTGCACCCCGTTGGCCCGGGCCTTGGCCGCGGCGGCGGTCATCAGCTCGGCTTCCGCCAGGGTGTTGGCCAACGGCTTTTCCACCAGGACGTGCTTGCCTGCCTCCAGCGCAGCGATGGCGATCTCGGCGTGCATCCAGCCCGGAGCGCAGATGTCCACGATGTCGATGTCATCGCGGGTGATCACCGTGCGCCAGTCGGTGGCTGATTCGGCCCAGCCGTACTTTGCCGCGGCCTCTGCCACGGCACCGGCGTCCCGGCCCACGAGGACCTTCTGTTCGAAGGCCGGGACGTCGAAGAAGCTGGCCACGTTCCGCCACGCGTTGGAGTGGGCCTTGCCCATGAAGGCGTAACCGATGGCGGCCACACCCAGCGGGCGGGAGGCGTTGGCATTGCGGCTGTCCTGAGACAGTGGTGACGTATGCGCCGTGTTCATTGTGTTGCTCCTAGGAATAGCGTTTGCTTGCCGCGAACGGCGCTTGAGCGGCCTGGCTTTGGTTCGAAAGGTCTACTTGACAGCGCCGGCCGACAGCCCGGCGACCAGGTGCTTCTGGACCAGTATGAAGCCGATCAGCACGGGCAGGCTCACTACGACCGATGCGGCCATGAGTTGGTTCCAGAACACATCGGATTCACTTGCGTACGCCTTGAGGCCCAGTGACAGCGTCTTGGTCGCCTCATTGGTGAGGACGGAAGCGAACAGGACTTCGCCCCAGGCCGATATGAACGAGTAGACCGCCACAGCGATGATTCCAGGTTTGGCCACAGGGAGGATCACGCGGAACAGGGCCCCCATCCGGCCGGTGCCGTCGATCATCGAAGCCTCCTCAAGTTCCTTCGGAATTGAGGCAAAATATCCGCTGAGCATCCAGATCGCAAAGGGCAAAGTAAACGTCATATACGTGATGATCAGGCCTAGGTAGGAACCCTGCAGCTGAAGCCCGGTCATGTTCCGGATTTGGGTGAAGATCAGGTAAAGGGGCAGCAGGAACAGGATGCCGGGGAACATCTGCGTGGACAAGACGGTCAGGCTAAAGGCCCGCTTGCCCTTGAACTGCAGCCGTGCGACGGCGTAGGCGGCCAACACGGCCACGGTCACGGAGCATGCCGTTGCTGCGACCGTGATGATGAGGCTGTTCTGGAAATACTTGGACAACGGCACTGTGGTCCAGATGTCCAGGTAAGGGGACAGGGTGATTTCGCGGGGGATCCACTTGAACAGTCCGGAAACATCCTTCAGCGGCTTAAGTGACGTGGAAACAACCACGTACAGGGGGACTGCCACCCAAAGCGAAAGTACGGTCAGTACCACGTTCCGCAGTATGCGAAAGTTGCGGGTCTCAATCATTGTCGGCCCCCTTGGGCAGCACCATGCGGATGTAGAAGACGGATGCGATGAAGAGGGCGATCAGCAGCAGGACACTCATTGCTCCGCCCAAGCCGAAGTTCCAACTGCCGAAGGAGTTCTGATAGATCAACGGCGATATCAGTGTGGCTTCTTTCGGAGACGAAGCACCGAACAGAACGAACGGAATATTGAATTGGTTGAACGTCCAAAGCGACATCACCATGAGGAGTACACCATTAGCCGGGCGGACCATGGGCAATGTGATAGTCCGGAACTGCTGCCAGAGCGAGGCGCCGTCGATCGCTGCTGCCTCGTAGACATCGTGGGGAACGTTCTGGAGGGCCGCCATCAGCATGAGGAACGCGAACGGCCAGAGTTGCCAGACATTCACCACGATCATGGCGCCGAAAGAGTTCTGGCCAAGCAGCCAAAAGGGCCTTTCATCGCCGACGAGACGGAACGTATCCACGAGGATCTGGTTCACTGCGCCGTCGCGCTGGTTGAACATGAAGGCCCAGGCAATGGTTCCAACATAGGCCGGGAGTGCATAGGGAACCAGGAAGAACGTCCGGAGGAGCGCGCGCCCTTTGAAGTTGGAGGAAAGGAAAACTGCTCCCGCCATTCCCAGCACCCAGGAGAAGCCGACAACCATGATGGTATAGAAGAGCGTACGGCCCACGGTGCTGAAGAAGGCCTGTCCTATGGTGCTCTCCGGGTTGAGGCCGTTGATGAAATTCTGCAGGCCCACGAACGGCGCGTTCAGCCAGTTCGTCAGGTTGAGCTGGGTCAGGGAGATAAAGGCGATCCAGATTCCCAGCAGCATGGGGCCGATATGGATCAACAGTTCAAGGATGGCTGCCGGGGCGATCAGGCCATAGGGAAGGAATGAGCGGCGCCGCTTGCGGACGGGTAGGGCGGTGCTGGCCTTGGGCCGGCCGGGTTCAGGATCAAAGGCAGGGGTGCTGCCGGCAGCGGCTGGGCCGCCGTCCAATGCTGAATGGGACATGGGAAACTCCTTTGCCGGAGCAGGGGCGCCGCAGCGAGGCGGCGCCCCTACTCAGTTGGCCTGGTTACTGGGCCGCGGCCATCTGGTTGTTGGCATCCTTGAGAGCTGCCTTGATGTCGTTTTCGGTAACTGTTCCAGTGGCTGCCTTCGCAAAGAGGTTCTTGATGGCGGTTCCGGTGAGGGTCTCCATCTGCCCCTCTTTCGCGATCAGTGGCATCGGCAGGGAGTGGTTGGACAGTGCATCGTTCTTCGCCTTGACTTCCTCAGTTTGGAACGCTGCATCCTTGGATGCGGCCGTGACCACCGGCAGGGAAGAGTAGGCTTTGTTGAGGGCCACTTGTTCTTCATCGCTGGTCAGGAATGCCGCAAGCTTGATGGCATTCGCCTTGTTGTCGCTGTTTTTGAAAACACTGAGGTTGATGCCGGCAACGTGGCTCTGGGTGCCCCTGCCCCCTGTGGCGTCGGCAGTCATCATGGGGATTGGAGCAACGCCCCAGTCCTTGAAGTCGCGGGCGGCGAAGTTCTTCAGCGGGCTTTGGTCGAACATCATGGCGGCCTTGCCGTTGATGAGGTTGTCCACCTTCTGTGCACCCTGGCTGATTTCAGCGTCTGACGGCGACATGACCTTGTCAACGGCCATTAGGTCCACGAATTGCTTGACGCCGGCAACCTGGGGATCGCTGTCGAAGGTTGGCTTGCCATCCTTGTCGAACAGGCTTCCACCGTTTTGGAGGCCCCTCACGAAAGCCTGGTGGGAGTTGGCGGAGACGGATGCCCCGGCCGCCGTGAAGCCCCACTGGTCAGGTTTGCCATCACCGTTGGTGTCCTTGGTGAGCTTCTTGGCGTCGGCAACGAACTCGTCCCAAGTTGTCGGCGCCTTCTCTATGCCGGCTTCCTTGAACATTTTGGTGTTGTAGTACATGTTGTAGGCCAGGCCGTAAAGAGGCACTGAGGTTGGAGTCTTGCCTTCCGCGCCGCCCGTGGACCAGCTGGTCTTCAGGAAGCGGTCCTTTCCGCCAATCGCGTTGAGCAATTCACCTTCTACTGGCTCGAAAGCACCGGTCTCTTGCAGGGTCACTGCCCAAGTGTTGCCAATGTTCAGTACATCGGGGCCGTCGCCGCTGGTGACCGCCGTGAGGATGCGGTTGTAGAGGTCGGTCCAGCTGATCACTTCCAGCTGCACCTTCACGCCGGTCTTTTCCGTGAAGCGGTCCAAGGAGGGTTTCAGTTTGGTTGCCGTGTCATCCAGGCTGTTGCCCTGATCCGAGGCCCAGTAGGTGATGGTGTCGCTGGAAGCCTGGGAGCTTCCGCCGCCTCCACAGCCGCTGAGCCCCAGGGCCAGGGCAACAGTGGCGGCGACCGCCGATATGACTTTCAGGGGGTTTTTCATGATTGCTCCGGTTTTCTCGTCGTCGAGCTGGGGCTGGTGTTGGCCTGAAACTAGGCTGAAAAAGTTGCTTCGGTGGGATCCCAGTCCTCGGGGAGGGCAGGAACCTTGGCGGCAGAACTTTCGACGTCAACAAACGTGCGATTGTCGATTGATTCTGAGATGGAGGCCATGGTGTCAAGGATGTGGAACGCGAGCTCTCCCTGTGCGCGGTGCGGGCGGCCTTCCCGGATCGCCCGCGCCATTTCAAGTACCCCTGTGCCCCGGCTGGCGGTAGAGCCAACCGACGGAACAACGGTCCAATCGTCTGAGCCGAGCTTGCAGATCCTGATGTCGCCATCGAACATGTTGGGGTCCGGAAGTGCGATGGTGGCGTCGGACCCGGTGATCTCAACGAAGCCGGCACGCTTGAGTGGCGAGTCGAAGCTGAAGATGCTCTGTGCGGATTCCCCGGCTTCGAATTCCAGGATCGAGCTGACGTGGGTCGGGACGGTAACCTCAAACTGCTCTCCGGCCTTGGGACCTGAACCAATGACACGGGATTCGCGGGATTTTGACCCAAACGCGGCCACGCGGCGGATGCTGCCGAAAGTCTGGACGAGGGTTGTCAGGTAGTAGGGTCCGATGTCGAACAGGGGCCCTGCGCCGTCCTGGAAAAGGAAAGCCGGGTTGGGGTGCCATGACTCCGGGCCGGGCGACTGCATCAGGGTTAAGGCCGTCAGGGGCGTACCGATGTCCCCCCGCTCGATCATGCGGCGGGCAGTCTGCAGGCCGGCACCAAGGAAAGTGTCAGGTGCGCAGCCGAGCCGAACGCCGGCGGCATCCGCTGCCTTCAGCAGGCCGAGACCGCTCTCGCGGTCCAGTGAGAACGGCTTCTCGCTCCAGACATGCTTCCCTGCATGCACCGCCTGGGTTGCCACTTCCACATGCGCGGCTGGAATGGTCAGGTTGATAACGATTTCCACTTCGGGGTTGCCCAAAACGGCGTCCACCCCTCCGTGATTGGGAATTCCATATTCGGCGGCACGGGTGGCTGCGGCTTCCTCGAACAGGTCGCCGATGGCAACTACACGGACGTCGGGAAAGCTGGTGAGGTTGTCCAGATACTGCTTGCTGATGACGCCGGCACCAATGATGCCGACGCCTACCGGGCCTGAGCCCGAGGGACCAAACGAGGCTCCTGCTGCCTGGCTCATGCATTCACCTTTCCGGCGCTGAGGTAGTTATAGCTGTCACGTACAGCCTCGAACATGTCGCCTTGGAAGTCGTCGAGTTCCACGACGCCGGCTTCGAGCGACCCGGCCGCGGCAAGAACGTCCCAGATGGGCATTTGACCATCTCCAACAGCCAATTGGCTGGAGGGATCCGACGTGACCGGGCCATCCTTGATATGGATGAACTTCACCCGCTGCCCGAGGCGGGCCAGCAGTTCGGTGGGGTTCTGGCCCCCCACAGCCGCCCAGTAGGTGTCCAGTTCCAGGACCACCTCGGGCGAGAGGTGATCAGCAAGGTGTTCAATCGCAGTTTTGCCGTCGATGACTGACTCCACCTCCCACCAATGATTGTGGTAGCCGACTCGAACCCCATAGCCAGCTCCCTTGATGGCAGCTGCATTCAGCTGTTCGGCTGTCGCCTTGATGTCTTCGATGGTGTTCCAACGTTCGATCGGAACGTGGGGGTCGATAACGGTGCCAATGCCCAGCTGCTGTGCTGCGGCAAAAATGGCGTCCTGGTCGTCGGTGAGCAGGGGCGCATGCCCGGACGGAGCGATCAGGTTGTTTTCTGCCAGTGCTTGCTTGAGTTCAGCAGCTTTGGCGACGAATCGGTAGGGCTCCACCATGGTGAAACCAATTTCGGCCAGTCGGCGGATAGTTCCGGCCAGATCCTCTTCAAGGGCCTTCCGGACCGTGTAGAGCTGGATCGAGTATGACACTGTCTCTCCTCGTCGTTTTTGGTTTTAGCCCAGATCGACGCCGCCGATGGTCACCATCGATGGGCCTTATGTGCTGTATCTCACAACCTAGAGGCACTTATGACGACCGTCAAGCAAAAGTTGAAATATTATCGACGTACTTCTGATGGTGTGGCAGGCATAAGGGATACGTGTTATCACTAGGACATGACAGCAACATCTGGAAATGACCACGGCCAGGACTCCGTTGCGCTTGACGTCGGCAGCCTGTCGCGCGCCGGCGACCTCTTCCAGCTGCTGCGTGACGGCCAGGCCCGCACCCGCGCCGAGCTTGCCCTGAGTACGGGGCTGGCCCGGTCAACCGTGGCCTCGCGGATCGACGCGCTGATGCTGTCAGGCCTCGTCGGCCCCGCCGGCGAGGCGCTCTCCAGCGGCGGCAGGCCGCCGTCGCGCTTTGCCTTCAACCCAGCCGCCCGCCTGGTGCTGGCCGTGGACGTGGGCGCCACCCATGTCATCGTTGCGGTCACGGACCTCGGCGGCAACATCCTGGCCGAACACCGGCTGGCTCAGCAGGTGGCCGACGGCCCGGAAGCGGTCCTGGACCAGGTGGTGGCGCAGGGCAAGGAACTGCTGGCGTCCACCGGACGAAGCGTGGCGGAACTCGCCGGGATCGGAATCGGCCTGCCCGGACCCGTGGAACACGACACGGGCAAGCCCGTTAAGCCGCCCATCATGCCGGGCTGGGACGGGTTCGATGTGGTCAGCTACGTTCAGCGGTCGCTGCCCGTGCACGTGCTGGTGGACAACGACGTGAACATCATGGCGTTGGGGGAGCAGTCCGCCCACTGGCCCGAACACAACAACTTCTTCTTCGTGAAGGTGGCTACCGGTATCGGCTCCGGCATCATCAGCAACGGGGAACTGCAGCGCGGCGCCAACGGCACGGCAGGCGACCTGGGGCACGTCCAGGTGGCGCGCGGCGCGGACGTCCTGTGTGCCTGTGGAAACTACGGGTGCCTGGAAGCGCTGGCGTCAGGTCCCGCCGTCGTGCGTTCCCTCCGGGACCAGGGGCTGGACGTGGCGAAGGGCGCGGATGTGCTCCGGCTGGCCGCAGACGGCAACCTCCAGGCCATCCAGGCACTGCGCCAGGCCGGCCGGGACATCGGCGAGGTATTGGCCACCGTGGTCAACCTGCTCAACCCGTCCGTCATTGTGGTGGGCGGCAGCGTCGGCGAGACGGGGGAGCACCTGGTCGCCGGCATCCGCGAGGTGGTCTACCGGCGCTCGCCGCCGCTGGCCACCTCGCACCTGCGCATCAACGGCTCGCGCGCCGGCAGCCAGGCAGCAGTCCTGGGCGCCAGCAAACTGGTCACCCAGTACGTCCTCTCGCCGGCTGTCATCGAAGCAACGCTGGCAGGCGCCTTCGCGGGGTAGGACCGGAAGTCCCGGCCCTACCCCGGTACGTACCTTAGGCGTCCGCCTCGGGCTCAGGCGCTTCGGTCAGGATCAGGGCAGTTCCGCCGTAGGCGGGCAGCTCCAGGAAGAAGCTGTGCAGGTCATCCACCTGCCCCACGGTCTCGCCGCTGAACAGATCCTTGACGTTGGCGCCGGAGGGCAGCTCATTGGACTGGATGCTGCCGGCGATGTCCTGGCCGGAGAAGTTGAGCGCGGTGACCTGGAGGGTGCCGTCCGTCAGCCTGTTGACCAGCACCAGTGCGCTGCGGTTGGAAACGTCCGGGACATCGAGCAAGGTCCCGGTGGCGATGCCGTTCTCTTCCCGCACGGTGAGGATCCGCTGCAGCCGGCGCGCGAACGACTCGGGGTCCTTCAGCTGGTCCGGCAGGGAGCCATAGAGGCTGCGCGCCCGCGGCATCCCTGAGGAGGAGGTGATTGCGTCCGGGCTGGTGCCCATGAGGTCGTGGGCGCCGCGGTTGATCCAGCGGGTATCGCCCTGCGAGGTCAGTTCCCGTACGCTGCTCCGGTCCAGCGCCAGGATTCCCATGAGGTCCCAGCCGGACAGGGCAAAGACGCCGGGCTGCAAGGCGTTGTACATGGCCAGGAGCAGATGGACGTCCCGGATCAGTGCTTCCTGTTCCGCGGTGGTGGCGGACGGGTCCTTGATGCCCAGCGCAGCCATGATGAAGCTGACCGAGGTGCAGGCAATGCCGTTGGTGGTGAAGACGGCGTTGTATGGCGCGTTCTCGCCGGTCAGCCGCTCGCGCATGGTCTGCTGGATCTGTTCGGCCAGCTGGGCGCCGGTGAGTTCCTCGCCGTTGAGCTCGAACATCTCGTCCCGGTGCCCCGCGGCGAAGTGCAGGAGCTCGTAGGTGAGTTCGTCGTGGTTCTGCAGTGCGTGCACCAGGGAGGCCTGGTCCACGCCGATTTCCTGCGACAGGCGGAGGGTCAGCCGCAGGAACTCGGTATCGGCCGTGACCAGGGCGTAATGGTACGCAGGCCGGGTAATGAAGTCGTAGGACAGGTCCGGGCCTGCTTCGGAGGTTGCCTTGATGTCATCAATGGTCAGGTTCAGCTCCTGGAAGGAGAACCCGCCAACTTTGCGGATCATGGACCCGATGAGCTGGTTGGCGGCCTCGGACAGCGGGTGTCCTTCGGACCATCCGGGCTGCTCCTCGGCGCTCTTCTCCACCCCGAGGAACCCGTTGGCATCCAGGCGCAGCGCCCCGGTGCCCAGGTCCACCAGCGAATGCAGGGCATCGCCCACCACCAGCCGCATTCCCGCGAAGGTGGGATCCAGCCAGTTGATGGAGGGCTGGCCTGCCTTGAAGTAGTGCAGGTAGACCCAGCGGCGGGTCTTCCCGGCCGTGTCCACGATCGGCCTGGTAGCGCTCCAGTTGGTTTCCTTCACCCCGGGTTCGTAGAAGATGACCCGCTGCAGCCGGCCGATGATGTAGCCGGCCTTCTGCAGTGCCTGCTCCGAGTCGAGGCTAAGGTTGACCGAGTCGGCCCCCTCGGGGACGTCCGGGAGCAGGTGCCAGTCGTCTTCCGGGATGTCCACCATGTGGTAGATGCCGGGGTAGTCCCGGAAATTCATTTCGGCCAGGCGGAAGTCCGCGCCCTTGCCGGTGTGGCCCGGGACGATGTCGTCGATGACCGTGCCGTCATGCTCAGCGGCCACCTCGCACATGCGGCGGAACTCCTCCTCTGTGCCGAAGACCGGGTCGATCGCCATGCTGATTCGGTCGAAGTGCCCGTCCACGCTGGGAGTGTGGGACCAGCCGCTGATGCCGCCGGCGAGCTTCACGGGTCCGGTGTGGATGCCGCGGATGCCGATTTCACGGAACGCCTTCCACATGGCCGGATCGCCCAGGGCGGAAAGGAAAGACTGGCCCGTGGGGGTGATGAAGGACAACGGGTAGGCGGTGAACCATACGGAGGCACGTTCGACGGCGGCCCGCGGGTTGGGATGGGCATAGGAGTTTTGCCACATGCTCGCCTGGCCGGACAGCTGCCGGGCCAACGTATTCGCGTCCCCGAGCATGGCCTGGTTGCGGAGCCAGTCCACGTAGGCCGCGTTCCGCCCGTCGAACTCGAAGGACGGCCTGCTGCCTACGAACTGGCGCCGGCGCGCGATGGGCCGCAGCGCCTTTGGCCTGGCTGCAAAGAACTGCTCGTCGAAATTGACGTCCAGTTCCGCCGTCGGCTCCGCAGCGCCCGCTTCCACTTCCCCGTTGCCTGCGGCTGCATCCGCTTCCGAAGTGTTCCCGCTGGTGCCCGGCTCCCGCATAAGCTCCTCTTTCCATTGCTCGTTTCCGTGCTGGCATGGATGCTCAAAAGACCCCTTGCCCAAGGAAAGGTACCCAGGGCAACAGGGAGTATTCGGCGTTCCCTCTCCCGATGCTACTGCGCAGCGGGGCCGGTGGAAGGGACAAACGTGCCCGGGCCAAGGGATGCTTTGCCCGATCTCCCGGCCAATCTGCTGGGGGAGGGCGGCTGAAAGCAGGGGGTCCTTGCCTACCTACGCCGGTCCCGTACCGCGAATCCCCCTTTCCCCCTTGTTTCGCCGAGTTTGCCCACTAAGCCCGCCGCCGGTCGTATTCTTAGAACAAAGGTTTTGCAGTGGGCCGGAGTGCTGATAGCAGGGCTGGAGCATGGCCGCTGAACCCACGGGGCAGGTTGGCTGGGGACCGCTTCCAGTTACCCCGGAGCCGGTTTTCGACAGCAAGGACGTTGAAGACTACCTCCGGGATGTGACCCGCGATTTCATGGCGGGCATCAAAGGTGAGCGCCGCAGCATCAGCTGGGCGGCCACCCTCTTCCGCCTGGGCAAGGCGCACACCCTTGCGGCCAGCACTGAGCAGGCACTTGAGGCGGACCGCGAACAATGCTCGTTTGCCGATGGGCCGGTCATGGAAGCCATGCGTACCGGGGAGTTCGTCCTGGTGTCGGACCTGAGCCGGGACCGCCGTTGGCCGGGGTATTCCAGCGCCGCCGCCGGCCACGGCGTGCAGTCCCTCCTCTCTGTCCCCATCCTCACCGAAGGCGGGACCAGTGCCGGCATCAACCTTTACGCGCCGTCCCCGCATACCTTCACCAGCGATGACCTGGTGCTCAGCCAAAGCTATGCGCGTGAGGTGGCGCGTGCCCTCCGGGTTGTGGTCCGGGTGGCTGAGCGTGCGGAAGCGACGGCGGGCCTCGCCGTCGTCCAAAGCTCCCTGGTCCTGGTGGACCTCGCTGTGCGCAGCCTGATGAACGAATACGGCCTCACCCGGGAGGGCGCGCTGCGGTTCCTGCAGACGCAGGCGATGCACCACGAGCTGGATCTCCGGGACGCGGCATTGAACGTTGTGGCCCCCACGGGGATGGGCCCAGGGGCCGGGCAGCCTTCGGGGCTGCGGCAGGAAACGTACGACGGCGTGGCGGAGCTCCCGCGGCCGTCGTCGGCGGGGCGGGACTTTCCAACCGGAACGTCGCCCCGCAAGAACGCTGCGGCGGGGAAGGAACCCCCGCCCGCTGCGGAAGGGAGGACAGCATGACCATCGGGAAACAGGAACTGCGCTCCATCGCGGACGGACCGGGCAGGCACCCCTGGCACCGGTTTGTAGCCCTGGGAGACTCCTACACGGAAGGGGTTGGCGACCCCGAACCGGACAGCCTGGGCGGGCTTCGGGGCTGGGCTGACCGGGTGGCGGAGGAGCTGGCCGACAGCCAGCCGGACTTCGCCTATGCCAACCTGGCCATCCGCGGCATGCTGCTGCGGCAGATCCTCGACGGGCAGCTGGAACAGGCCCTGGAGCTGAAGCCCGACCTGATCGCCATGTCCGGCGGTGGCAACGACATCGTGTTCCGCCGCGGCGACCCGGACAAGCTGGCGGAAAAGATTGATGAGGCCGTGGGGGTCCTGGCTGCCACGGGCGCCACAGTGCTGCTGTATGCCGGTCCGGACTGGGGGAACACTCCGGTGTTCGGCAAGGTCCGCGGCCGTGTGGCGATCTACAACGAGCATCTCCACAGGATCGGGGCCCGGCACCACGCCATCATGGTTGACCTTTGGTGCCTCCCGGAACTGCAGCATGCGCTGATGTGGGACCCTGACCGGCTGCACTTGTCCCCGCTGGGCCACCACTCGGTGGCCGTGGCCACCCTCACCGCCCTGGGCGTACCGCACACGCTCAAGCCGTCCCAGCCCCGGCCACTTCCCGTCCACGGGTGGACGCAGGCCCGGGCCGAAGACCTGGTCTGGGCGAAGCAGTACTTCGTACCGTGGGTGCTGAAACAGATGCGGCCCCACCAGATGAATGGACTGGCAGCGAAGCGGCCGCTGCCGGGCCCGGTGTTCGGCGCTGGCCGTCCCGGTCCCTTCCCGCCCGGCCATCCGGCCGTCGGGACGTCCGTGCCCGGCGCCACCACCTATGTGGTGCCTGGAACGGATCCGGAACTGGGAACCGGCAGCGCGGCTTAGCGCTTCCTGGGGGAACGCTTCGCCGCGGCCTTCATGGCGGCCTTGGCCGCGGGCGGCAGTACGCCCTGCTCCGTTTCGGGTTCGGCCACCGTTCCGCGTGCCTTCGCGATGGCCTTCATGCCGTGGTAGATCACCAGGGCGGCAGCCGAACCCAGGGCAATGCCCGTGAACTTCAGGTCGCCGATGGTCCAGGTGTAGTCCGCGATGCCGATGATCAGGGCCACCGCGGCAGTGGTCAGGTTGACCGGGTTGGAGAAGTTCACCTTGTTCTGAACCCAGATCTTCACGCCCAGGATGCCGATCATGCCGTACAGCATGGTGGCCGCGCCGCCCAGCACGCCTGCCGGGACGGTGGCGATCAGCTCGCCGAACTTCGGTGAGAAGCTGAGCAGGATGGCGAACATGCCCGCCACCCAGTAAGCCGCCGTCGAATACACCTTGGTGGCAGCCATGACGCCGATGTTCTCCGCATACGTGGTGGTGCCGGACCCGCCGCCCAGGCCGGCCAGGACCGTGGCGGCGCCGTCGGCCATCAGCGCGCGCCCGGAGACGCCGTCGAGGTTCTGGCCTGTCATGGCGGCCACGGACTTCACGTGGCCGATGTTCTCTGCCACGAGCACCAGGACCACCGGGACAAACAGGCCCAGGACGCCGATGTGGAACTCCGGGGTCTGGAAATGGGGCAGGCCCACCCAGGTTGCGGCGTCCATCTTGTCGTACTTCACTTCGCCGCGGAGCATGGCCACCAGGTAGCCCACCACCACGCCCACCAGGATGCTCAACCGGCCCAGGATCCCGCGGAACAGGACGCTGACCAGGATGATGGTGACCAGTGTGATCAGGGCCGTGATCGGGGCGGCGTCGAAATTCTGCTTGGCGGCGGGGGCCAGGTTCAGGCCGATCAGGGCCACGATCGCCCCGGTGACGATGGGCGGCATCAGCCGGTTGATCCAGCCGGCGCCAAACTTCTGCACCACGGCACCCACCAGGGCCAGGGTGGCACCGGCCAGCACCACGCCGCCCAGGGCACCGGGGATGCCGAACTGCGCCTGTGAAGCCGTGATGGGGGCGATGAACGCGAAGCTCGAGCCCAGGTAGCTGGGCACCCGGCCCTTAGTGATTACCAGGAACAGCAGCGTGCCGATCCCGGAGAAGAACAGCGTGGTGGCGGGCGGCATCCCGGTGATGATGGGAACCAGGAAGGTGGCGCCGAACATGGCCACCACATGCTGCATCCCGACGCCGATGGTGAGGGGCCACGCCAACCGCTCATCCGGGGCCACCACCTGGCCGGGCTTGATGGTTTTGCCGGTGCCGTGCAGCTTCCATTTGATTCCGAGCATGCTCATGGGAAGGAATGCCTTTCAAGGGGGTGCCGCGAGGGGGCAAAGAATAACTTGCTCCAGAATACCGCCAAGTATTTGCGGCCGTCCGCTGTGGCCAACGTCACCGGCCGTCACGGGAAGAGGAGGAAAGCACTTGAAGTTGCAACTATGGAAAGCATCAGATGCCACCCCGGCAGGCGGGCGGCGCAGCGAAAGGTAAGCCATTGACCATTGCCCATGAAGAAGCGGTTATCGATTCGGCAGCCGTGGACGCCATCTTCGCCCAGGCCCGCACCGCCAACTCCTTCACCGGCGAGGTGACCGAGGAACAGGCCCAGGCCATCTACGAGCTCACCAAGTTCGGCCCCACCGCCTTCAACTCCCAGCCGCTCCGCGTCACCTACGTCCGCTCGTCCGAGGCCCGCGCCACCCTGGTGGACGCCCTGTCCCGCGGCAACCAGGCCAAGACGGCCTCGGCTCCGCTCGTGGCCATCCTCAGCTACGACACCGACTGGGCCGGGAAGTGGGAAGACTTCCTCCCCGGCTACAACGCCCCCAAGGCCATGTACGACGCCGACCCGGCACTCGCCGCCGCCACGGGCAACAACAACGCCCACCTGCAGGCCGGCTACTTCATCCTGGCCGTACGCTCGCTCGGTTTCGCCGCCGGCCCCATGACCGGCGCTGACTTTGCCGCGATCGATGCCGCCTTCTTCCCCGCCGGAGACCAGAAGAGCTTCCTGGTGGTCAACATCGGCCAGCCCGGTACCGACGCCTGGGGTGAGGCAAAGCCCAAGTTCTCCTATGACGAGGCCGTCCGCACCGTCTAACGCTTCCCCTGATGCTCCATCACTTACGGTCCCTATTCGCCTGAATGGGAACCATAAGTGATGGAGCATCTGTGCTTAAAGCCGGCGGGTGGGAGACTGGGCGTATGTCCGTGCGGAACCTCATCTTTGTGGCCTTCGTGGAACCGGTGGCTGCCGGCCAGGTTTTTCCGCGGGCGGAGTGGCCGCTGCACATCACCCTGGTGAGGTTCGACGCCGCCACCACAGATGGTGCCGACGTCGCCGACAGTATCGCCGGGTTCGCTGCGCCCCATGCCGAAGCGGCCCTTGGAGCCCCGCTGGTGGTGGGAGAGGACGCGGGGTTCGGGCGCAACGGCTCCGTCCCGGTCAACCTCATCAGGCCGCAACCGGACCTCCAAAGGCTGCATGAGAATCTCGTCGAGGCAGTCGGCGGCCTCGGCGTCAGGATCCTGACGCCGGCGCACACCCGCGCGGGATACCGGCCCCATGTTTCACACCATGGCAGCAAGCGCCTCCACCCGGGCGACGCCGTCGTGCTTGACCGCGTCGCCCTGGTGGATATGGCTCCCGGCGGGGACCACACCACCAGGCGTGTCCTCCGGCTCTGGAGCCAAGAGTTCCCGGAGCGGGGCTAGGCGATGACGCTGTCCACCAGTGCCTTGGCCTCCGCCTGCACCTGCTTCAGGTGCTCCTCGCCCTTGAAGGACTCGGCGTAGATCTTGTACACGTCCTCGGTGCCGGAGGGGCGGGCCGCGAACCAGGCGTTCTCGGTGACCACCTTCAGGCCGCCGATGGCCGCGCCGTTCCCGGGGGCCTCGGTCAGCTTGGCGGTGATCGTCTCGCCGGCCAGTTCCGTGGCCGTGACATCCGCAGCGGAGAGCTTGCCCAGCTTCGACTTCTGCTCCCGGGTGGCGGCGGCATCGATCCGCGCGTAGACGGGGGCGCCGAACTGGTCCGTCAGCCCCTTGTACAGCTGGGACGGGGAGTTGCCGGTGACCGCTGTGATCTCCGAGGCCAGCAGTGCCAGCAGGATGCCGTCCTTGTCCGTGGTCCAGACGCTGCCGTCCAGCTTGTTGAAGGAGGCACCGGCGGATTCCTCGCCGCCGAATGCGCCTTCACCGGAGAGCAGGCCGGGCACGAACCACTTGAAGCCAACGGGAACCTCCACGAGCTTGCGGCCCAGACTCTCGGCCACGCGGTCGATGATTGAGGAGGACACCAGGGTCTTGCCGATCACCGAGGCAGGGTTCCAGCCGCTGCGGTTGCGGTAGAGGTAGTCGATGGCGACGGCAAGGTAGTGGTTGGGGTTCATCAGCCCGCCGTCCGGGGTGACGATGCCGTGGCGGTCAGCGTCGGCGTCGTTGCCGGTGGCCACATCGAAGGCGGGCTGGCCGGAGGCTGCGGCGTCGGACATCCGCTGGATCAGCGAGGCCATGGCCGACGGCGAGGAGCAGTCCATGCGGATCTTCTCGTCCCAGTCCAGGGTCATGAAGGCCCACTGGGGGTCCACGGTCGGGTTCACCACGGTGAGGTCCAGGTGGTGGCGCTCGCCGATTTCGCCCCAGTAGTCCACGGATGCGCCGCCCATGGGGTCGGCTCCGATCCGGACGCCGGCGTTGCGGATGGCGTCCAGGTTCAGGACGGACGGAAGGTCGTCCACGTAGCTGCTCAGGAAGTCGAACTTGCCGGTGGTGTCTGCGGCCTGGGCATCAGCCAGCGGGATCCGCTTCACGCCGCGCAGGCCGTTTTCCAGCAGTTCGTTGGCCCGGTTGGCGATCCACCCGGTGGCGTCCGAGTCCGCCGGGCCGCCGTGCGGGGGGTTGTACTTGAAGCCGCCGTCGCCTGGCGGGTTGTGGCTGGGGGTCACCACGATGCCGTCGGCCTGCGGGGCTCCCGGCGCCGCCTTCCGGTTGTAGGTCAGGATGGCGTGGCTCAGGGCGGGGGTGGGAGTGTAGCCGTGCCTGGCGTCGACCAGGACCTGGACGCCGTTGGCGGCGAGCACCTCCAGGGCGGAGTTCTGTGCGGGCTCGCTCAGTGCGTGGGTGTCCTTGGCCAGGAACAGGGGGCCGGTGACGCCCTGCGCGGCCCGGTATTCAACGATTGCCTGGGTGATGGCCACGATGTGCTGTTCGTTAAACGACGCCTTGAGGCTGGATCCCCGGTGCCCCGAGGTGCCAAACACCACGCGCTGGCCGGGATCACCCAGGTCCGGCGCAATGTCGTAATACGCGTCAAGGAGCGCAGTGATGTCAACAAGGTCCTGGGGTTGGGCAACTGTGCCCGCGCGGCTAGCCATGGCTCCAGCATGCCAGAACCTGGCAGGAGTCCAAACGACCCGCCCAAAATCCGGACCCTGTGACACGCAATGACGCCATCAACCAAGTAGTCCACCTGAGTACCCGGCCGGAAAGTACCTATATACCCGGCCTTTGGCGCCCTGCTACCTTTCAAAAAATTCCAGGAAAACAACCGAAAGAAACGGACGACGGCGGGCCGCCGCCGTCGTCCGTCCGGCAAGGAAACGGGGACGTCCAATGGGGGCAGGAGACGGGGCAGCTGAGCAGTCCAGGCTGGCTGCCGAGCGCGTTGCGAGGCTGAAGCGCCAACTCGACCAGGCGGAGCGTTCCACGAAGGCGTGGGACGCCGGCGCGGTAGGCGAGCGGGTGGTGGCCGAGAAGCTCAGCGAACTGGTCCCACGCGGCTGGTACGTGCTCCACGACGTCCACTGGCCTGGGCGCCCCAAAGCGAACCTTGACCACGTCCTGGTGGGCCCAGGCGGTGTTGTGGTGGTCGATTCAAAGAACTGGACCGGCGAAGTGCGGGTGGCGTCCGGGGTGCTGTGGCAGGGCCGGTTTGCGCGCACCCAGGCCGTCGAAGGCGCCCTGGCCCAGTGTGCTGCCGTGGCCTCGGTCCTGGCTCCGCCGCACCGCCGGTTGGTGCGGCCACTCATCTGCATGTCCGCGCAGCCTGATCTTTTCGGAGTCACGGACTCCGATGTTGCCGTGGCGGGTTCGCAGCGGGTGGTGGGCGCCATCGAGTCGCTGCCGGCCGTGCTCGACCAGCAAACTGTCGTGGGCCTGTACGCGCATCTGGGCCAGCAGCTCACCCATGAGCAGGAGCCAGGCATCACTGCCCTCCGCAGCGTGCGGCCGGGAACCGTGGTGCGCCCCGCAGGAGCATTGCCTCCCGCCGGTCCTGCGGCACGTCCGCGGGAAAATTCCGGATCCGGGGAGGGGACGGGGCGGAGCCAAAGCGTGGCGCGGCACCCCGCGGGCCGCGCCCTTCCCCCGGGAGCGAGGAAGTCAGGACAGCCCATACGACAGAGGGCGGGAACGCGGACAGGGTCGTCGGCAGCACCTGCGCATCGCGGACGGAACGGCAAGGCCCAGCAGCACGGCGGTACCAGCGGAGGGAAGCTTGCCCTGCTGGCAGCCTTCGTCATTTTTGCCGTCTATATCCTGCCCTACTTGGGCCGTTAGCCTCCGCCGCACCTCCCGGCAGCAGCCGCCCTTTGGCTGCCGCGCGGACTGCAGCGGTCATCCGGTTGAGCCGGTCTGAATCGAGGGTCCAGGCCTGCCAATAGAGTGCAACATCCTGGTGTTCGGCACCCTCGAGCCGGACCAGGGCGCCGGATTCCAGCTCATCCGTCAGCTGGAGTTCCGGAATCATTCCCCAGCCCAGGCCGGCTTTGACCGCCGCGAGGAACCCCTGGGACGACGGGACGGTGTGAGTGGGAGGGGACTGCCGCAGGGGCTTCCCAGTGAGCAGCTGCTGCTGCAGGTTGTCCTTCGTGTTGAATTTCAAGACGGGCATTGCTGCCCAGTCCACGCCCCCGGAGGCGGAGAATCGTCGGCGCAGCGCGGGGGTGGCCACCGGGGTGTAGCGCATGGAGCCCAGCAGTTCCGCCTTGCACCCGCTGACCGGGACGGGATCCGACGTCACCGCGCCCATGACCTCGCCCTCGCGCAGCAGCTGGCTGCTGTAGCCCTGGTCCTCAACGTGGAGATCGAGGGCAGAGTCATCCCAGCCGGCGGCCTGGTGCAGGACAGGGACAAACCAGGTGGCCAGCGAATCCGCGTTGACGGCCACCGGCAGGTGTGCCCGGGTGGCGCTGCCGGAGCCCAGCGCTGCCGACGTCTCCGCCTCCAGCACCTGCACCTGGCGGGCCATCCGCAGCAGCAGCGCGCCGGCGTCGGTGGCAGAGCAGGGCAACCTCCGGCGCACCAGCACCTGGCCTACCGAAGCTTCGAGGGCCTTGATCCGCTGGCTTACCGCGGAGGGCGTGATCCGGAGCAGGTCCGCGGCTGCCTCAAACGTTCCTTCATCAATAACAGCCACCAAGGCTTTCAGATGCTCCAGGTTCATGAAGCTATTCTAATGCCCGCCAAGAATTCTTAATTTGCCTACAGTCTGGCCGGGAACCTACCGTCATAGCTATGTGGACTGCAGGAATAACGGGAATGCTGACCGGGATGGCGCTGATCGTGGCGATCGGGGCCCAGAACGCCTTCGTGCTCCGCCAGGGCATCCGGCGGGAGCACGTCGGGGCGGTGGTGGCTGTCTGCATGGCCGGCGACGCCCTGTTGATCGTGGCCGGCACGGCGGGCATCGGGGCCCTGGTCACCCGGTTTCCCGAGGCGCTGGAAGTGCTGCGCTGGGCCGGGGCGGCCTACCTGCTGTGGTTCGCGGTACAGTCCTTCATGGCGGCGGCGAAACCCTCGGCCCTGGCGGAACAGGCTCCCAGGTCGAAGAATTCGGTGATTGCCACTACGGCGGCCCTGACCTTCCTGAACCCGCATGTCTACCTGGACACCGTGGTGCTGGTGGGCAGCCTTGCCAACCAGCAGGGCCCCGACCTGCGGTGGATCTTCGCCTCAGGCGCCGTCACCGGAAGCGTGGTGTGGTTCTCCGCCCTGGGGTACGGGGCAAGGGCGCTGGCGGGAGTGCTCAGCAGCACCCGCACCTGGCGCTGGATTGATGCCGCCATCGGCGTGCTGATGCTGATCCTGGCGGTCCGCCTGGTCCTGCACTGAAGTAGGCTGGAGCCAGATTTGCAGGGGAGAAACCATGAGTAACCAGCCATCCCAGGGACCTGACTACCGAGGTGACGGTTCGCCGTGGCCCAGCTACCAGCCGCCACCCCAAAATGGGCAGGGGTACAGCCCTGGCCAACCCCAGTACGGCCAGGCGCCGTACAACCAAGCCCAGTACGGACAGCCTCAGTACGGGCAGGCACAGTACTTTGGCCAGCCGTCCTACTATGGCCGGCCGGCGGAAGCGAAGACCTTGAGCATCGCGAGCATGGTCTGCGGCATTGCGTCGGTCCTCATGGGCTGGCTGCTGCTTCCGCAGTTTGCCGCCATCATCACCGGCCACCTGGCCCTCCGGCGCGAACCCTCCGGCAGAGGAATGTCCATCACCGGCCTGGTGCTGGGCTACCTGTGCCTGCTGGGCTACGGAGCCATCTGGCTCCTGCTCATCATCGGCCTGGCCGTCGCCGGCACCGTCGGTTCGAATACCGGCACTTTCTAGCCCCCGCCCGCCGGGGAAAGCGCAGGCCCGGGCGCCTGCGCGGCCTTAGCGCCCGGGCCCGCACCGCCGTCGTACCTTATCCGTTCACCGCAACGGCCGGCACTCTACCCGGATTCTCCGGGTAGATCGTCTGCGCCGGCGCGCGGTTGGTGGCCCTGGCCCACGGGTAGTAGATGGCCAGGGTGACCACGATGCCCACGAGCCAGGAGATGTCCGCGCCGCCCAGCAGTTTGGTCACCGGCCCGGTGTACAGCGCCTGCGCCAGGAACGGGACCTGGATGACGACGCCGATTCCATAGGAAACCAGGGCGGCGACGTTCCAGCGGCCGTAACGCCCGTCCGGGTTGTAGAGGGCGGGGATGTCGAGGCGGTCCCGCGAGATCTTGTAGTAGTCCACCAGGTTGATGACCGACCACGGCGTGAACACCATGAGCAGCAGGAGGACGAAGTTCTTGAACAGGTTCAGGAAATCCTTGCTGGCAAAGAGTGCGATGAGCACGCTGGCGCCAATCACCGCAACGATGAAGGCAATCCGTACAGCCTTGGAGACGGTATCCCTGCGGTTGACGGCCGTGCTGATGGTCACGCCGCACATGAACGCGCCGTAGGCATTGAGGCAGTTCACCGTCAGCTTGCCCGTGACGATCATCAGGTAGACGAAGACGGCGATCAGGCCGCCGCCGGCGAGGTCGCCCATGTAGCCCACCTGGTTCTTCAGGAAGTCCCCGCCCAGCTTTGCGGCGGAGAGGCCGCCGGCCAGGGCGCCCAGGGTCATGGCCCACTGCGCGCCACCCACAGAGCCGGCGAAGGTGTACCAGAAGGTCTTCCGTTCCGAGGTGTCCGCGGGCAGGTAACGGGAGTAGTCGGCAACATAGGGGCCGAAGGTAAGCTGCCAGCCGGCGCCCAGGGCAACGGCGGTGAGGAAGGTGGGCCACTCAAAGCCCTTGACCATCATTACCTGAGTGACGTCGAACTTGGTGGCAACGGCAACCGTCAGGTACAGGAAGCCCGTCAGCCCCAGCACGGTGGCGATTCGGCCCAGTGCGTGGATGTATTTATAGCCCAGGATGGCCAGAAGTGCTGTTGCGGCACCGAAGATGAGGATTCCGACGGCGGGCGCGTCCACTCCCAGCATGAGGTTGATCGCCTGCCCCGAGAGGACGGTGCCGGTGGAGGCGAATCCGACGTACATCAGGATGACCAGCACCAGCGGAATCACGGCCCCGTAGACGCCGAACTGGGCGCGGCTGGAGATCATCTGCGGCAGGCCCAGCTTGGGGCCCTGCGCTGAGTGGAGGGCCATGACGGCGCCGCCCAGCATGTTCCCCACCAGCAGGCCAACAATGGCCCAGAAGGCGTCGGCGCCGAACACTACGGCGAGGGCGCCATCCACAATGGCTGTGATCTGGGCGTTGGCGCCGAACCACAGGGTGAACTGGCCGCGTGGGTGGCCGTGCCGCTCGCCGGGCGGAATCATATCGATCGATCGTGCCTCTACGGCGGTGCTGCCTCCGGCCATGGCCTAACTCCTAGTGATGGAAACGTAGTGTCCATCACACCGGATTTGGCTCTCCGTCTACAGCCGCAACCGCTCCCTGCTGTCCGGGAAACCAGACACCCCGGCGTGTCGCGCAGAAGAGTCCCCTCCGTATGGACTATTCCCCTGCGCCTGACAGGGAGAGTGTTCCATACGCGGGGAGTTTGCCCCCGAGAGAGCGTCAGGCCTGGCGCCTAGCGGAGCAGTTCCACGTCCGAGACAAGCTCGATGTGCGCCAGCATGGCACTCGCGGCCGCCTCCGGATCCTGGACGCGGACGGCATCGGCGATTTTCCGGTGCGACGCCAAGGACTGCTCCGGCCGGCCGGGCTGGCCCAGGGACTCCATCCGGGTTTCCAGGATCATCTCGGCAATGAAGGCCATCAACTGTGCCAGGACAGAGGAGTGTGCCGCCGCGGTGATGGCCTGGTGGAACAGTTCGTCGCCGTGGGTGCCGCGGTCGCCGTCGTTGATTTCCTTGGCCATGAGGTCCAGGGCGTTATCGATGGCGGCGAGGTCCTGATCGGTCCGGCGCTCCGCGGCGAGGGCGGCAAGCTTTACTTCCAGGGTGCTGCGCGCTTCCACGATCTCCGGCAGCCGGCTCTGATGCTCGCGCAGGCCCTTGATGACCGACGCCACGCTGGGCCGCCGGGCCAGGACCGCGCCGGTTCCGTGCTGGACGTCGATGACGCCAAGCACCTCCAAGGCCACCAGGGCCTGTGCCAATGTTGCCCGGGAGACCCCCAGCCTTTCGGCAAGGTCGCGTTCCGCCGGCAGGAGATCCCCGGGGCGAAGCTGGGCCGACTCGATGTAGGCGAGGATCTGTTCCACCAGCTGCTCATACAGCCGTGGACGCGTGACGCGTTCCAGGCCCAGCCGTGCTGTCTTCTCCACAAAGCCCTCCCTTGGGTCGTACGGAACAGAATACCTTCTCGTTCTATTGACAGATAGACTCACTGTCTAAGAGGCTAGTCCAGTGAGCCAGTAACTCACGTCACATTCTTCTTCCCCAACGGAGGACCAACGATGTCCGCTCCTGTCTTATCGATCATCATCCTCGCGGCGATGTTCCTGCTCGCCACTGTCCTGCCCCTCAATATGGGCGCGCTCGCCTTCGTGGGCGCGTTCCTGCTCGGCGCCGTGGTGCTGGGTATGTCCACCAACGAGATCCTGGCCAACTTTCCAGGCGGCCTCTTCCTCACGATCGTCGGCGTCACGTACCTGTTCGCCATCGCGCAGAACAACGGCACCATTGACCTGCTGGTCCGCGGCGCGGTCCGCCTGGTGGGCAGCCGCGTTGCCCTCATCCCGTGGGTCATGTTCGCCATCACCGCCGTCATCACGGCCGTGGGCGCCCTGTCTCCCGCCGCCGTCGCCATTATTGCCCCCATCGCCCTGAGCTTCGCCGGCAAGTACAAGATCAGCCCGCTGCTGATGGGCATGATGGTGATCCACGGGGCGCAGGCGGGCGGCTTCTCGCCCATTGCCGTCTACGGCGTCACTGTCAACGGCATCCTGGCCAAGACCAACCTTGCCTTCAGCCCCACCGCGCTCTTCCTCTCGAGCTTCATCTTCAACCTGGTCATTGCCTTGGTGCTCTTCGTGGTCCTGGGCGGACGGAACCTCCTGTCCTCCAAGGTGGGCCACTTCGTGGAGCAGGCCGCCGAGGCCAGGATGGCCGTCAGCGTCGGCGCCAAGGCCGGCACCGATGTCCCCTTCAAGGGCTTCGGCTCCGGCATGTACGGTCCCCGGGACCCTGCGGGCGACGGCGTCGAAGCCACCAGGGAACGCAAGGAGCGGATTCCCCAGCTGGTCACCATCGCCGGCTTGATTGCCCTGGCCGTCGTGGCACTTGGCTTCAAGATGGACGTCGGCTTCGTGTCCATCACCATCGCCATCGTGCTGGCCCTGGTGTCACCCGCAGCCCAGAAGGGCGCCATCAACAAGATCAGCTGGTCCACCGTGCTGCTGATCTGCGGCATGCTGACCTTCGTGGGCGTGCTGGAGGAAGCCGGCACCATCGAATTCGTCTCCAACGGCGTGGCCGGCATGGGCATGCCGCTGCTGGCAGCCCTCCTCATCTGCTTCATCGGTGCCGTGGTATCCGCTTTTGCCTCCTCCACCGCCATCCTGGCCGCCCTCATCCCCTTGGCCGTTCCGTTCCTCTCCACCGGCGAGATCGGTGCCGTCGGCGTCATCTGCGCACTGGCGGTGTCCGCCACCATCGTGGACGTCTCACCGTTCTCCACCAACGGTGCCCTGGTCCTGGCCAACGCCCCGGAGGGCGTGGACAAGGACCAGTTCTACAAGCGGATCCTCGGGTACAGCGGCATCGTCATCGTGGCCGGCCCCGTCCTGGCATGGCTGGCGCTGGTAGTGCCCGGCTGGCTCTAGCCGCAGCTGCACCCGCCGGCGTTCCGCCACCCGTTCCAGAAAGGAAACCCAACCATGAGCACCGAAAACCGCCAAGGCCCGCTGGCCGGGCACACCGTCGTCGACCTCAGCCGCGCACTGGCCGGACCCCACGCAGGCATGATGCTGGCGGACCTCGGCGCCCGCGTCATCAAGGTGGAAAACCCGGGAACCGGTGACGACACCCGCGGGTGGGGGCCGCCCTTCGTCGGTCCCGAAGACGACCTCCAGTCCACCTACTTCATGTCCTGCAACCGCAACAAGGAGTCCATCAGCCTGGACCTGAAGAGCGGCGACGGGCAGGCGGTGCTCCGCGGCCTGCTGGAGCGGGCGGACGTGGTGATCGAGAACTTCCGCCCCGGGGTCATGGACCGGCTGGGCTTCTCCACCGCGGCCATGCATGAGCTCAACCCGCGGCTGGTGATCCTGTCCATCACGGGCTTTGGCCACGACGGGCCCGAGTCCCAGCGCAGCGGCTACGACCAGATCCTGCAGGGCGAGGCGGGCCTCATGTCCCTCACTGGGTCCGGCCCTGATGACCCCCAGCGCGTCGGTGTTCCGATTGCCGACCTGCTCTCCGGCATGAACGGCGCCTTCGGTGTGCTGGCCGCGCTGGTTGAACGCGAGCGGACCGGCCAGGGCAAGGTGGTGCGCACCTCGCTGCTGGCGTCGCTGATCGGAGTCCATGCGTTCCAGGGCACCAGGACCACGGTTGCCCGCGAGGTTCCGCAGGCCCAGGGCAACCACCACCCCTCGATCGCACCCTACGGCCTGTTCAACTGCAAGGACGGGAGCGTGCAGATCAGCGTGGGCAGTGAGAAGCTGTGGCAGTCATTTGCATCGGCCTTCGGCCTGGAACCCGCTGCGCCCGGCTTTGCCAGCAACGCCGAAAGGGTGCGGAACCGCGCAGGGGTGATTGCCGCCGTCGAACGTGCCTTCGCCGGCTACGGCGCGGTGGAACTGCTGGAAAAACTGAACGACGCCGGGATCCCGGCAGGCAAGGTCCGCTCGCTTGATGAGGTGTACGCCTGGGAACAGGTGGCGTCCCAGGGGCTCGTGGTGGATGTGGATCACCCGCTGCTCGGAAAAGTGAGCCTGCCCGGGCCGCCGCTGCGGTTTTTCGCCCCCGGGGATACGGCTGAAACCACCCTGACTGAGCACAATGCGCCGCCGCTGCTGGACGAGGACGGGCCGGCAATCCGCGAGTGGCTGGGCCTGGCTTCTGCAACGGCCGGGGCGAAATAGGATGCCGGTGAAGGAAAAGGTGCGGCACCTGAACGCAGCCGAACTCCTGGAGGCCGTGGTGGATGCGGGGTCGTTCGTCTCCTGGGACACGGAACCGGAACAGCCCGAGGTATCCGAGGAGTACGCCCAGGACCTGGCCAAGGCGCGCGAACGCAGTGGCGTCGATGAGTCGGTGATCACCGGCGCCGGCCTCATTCGCGGCCGACGCGTGGCCCTGATCGTCAGCGAATTCTCCTTCCTGGCCGGTTCCATCGGCCACGCCGCGGCACAACGGATCGTTGCCGCCGTCGAACGTGCCACCGCCGAGGGGCTGCCCCTGCTGGCCGGGCCTGCATCCGGGGGAACCCGGATGCAGGAAGGGACGCTCGCGTTCCTGTCCATGGTGAAGATCACCGGCGCTGTCCGGGCGCACCGCCAGACCGGCCTGCCGTACCTCGTCTACCTGCGGCACCCCACCACCGGCGGCGTCATGGCCTCCTGGGGTTCTTTGGGGCATGTCAACGTGGCGGAGCCGGGAGCACTGCTGGGATTCCTCGGTCCCCGGGTTTATGAGGCGCTGTACGGGGAGGCGTTCCCCGAAAATGTGCAGGTGGCGGAAAACCTCTTCAACAAGGGGCTCATCGACGGCGTGGTGGAACCGGGCCAGTTGGCCGACCTGGTGGGGCGGGCGTTGGACATCCTGTCCTCGGAGAATTCGGTGGCTGAAGGGGCACTGCCGGCTCCACCCGCAACCCTGGGCGTCCGGCCCTCAACCGTTGACGCCTGGACGTCCATCGGGATTTCCCGGCGGCCGAGGCGGCCGGACCTGCGCCAGCTGCTGAAGTTCGGCGCCACGGATGCCCTCCCCCTGAACGGGACCGGACAGGGGGAGAAGGACCCCGGGTTGCTCCTGGCGCTGGCACGCTTTGGCACCCAATCATGCATCGTGCTGGGCCACGCCCGCCCGCTGCGGAAGGAGGCCGCGGGAATGGGGCCGGGTTCACTGCGTGAGGCGCGCCGCGGCATGAAGCTGGCGGAGGAACTGCGGCTGCCGCTGCTCACCGTCATTGACACCGCCGGGGCCGCGTTGTCGCAGGAGGCGGAGGAGGGCGGACTTGCCGGGGAAATTGCCCGCTCCCTGCATGAGCTGATCGGCCTGGAATCGCCTTCGGTTTCCGTGCTGCTTGGCCAGGGCGCCGGCGGGGGAGCGCTTGCGCTGCTGCCTGCGGACAGGACTATTGCTGCCCAGCACAGCTGGCTCTCGCCGCTGCCTCCCGAGGGTGCCAGTGCCATTGTGCACCGGACCACCGGGTTCGCCCCGGCCATGGCCCAGGCGCAGGGCGTGAACGTCGCCGCGCTGTATGCGCACGGCCTGGTGGACCACATAGTGGATGAGCGTGATGATGCTTCGCTGGAGCCGCGCGAATTCTGCACCCGGATGGCCCGGGCCATTGAGTATGAACTCGGCTCGGTGGCCGGCATTCCGGTGCCGGAACTCGTGGTTGCCAGGGCCCGGAAGTTCGCAAGCCTCGGCGGCAGCTGACCGTGCCGAGCCCGGCTTCGGGACCGCGGCCAGGAACCTGGGGTGCCCGGCCGCCTGGCCTACCTCCGCTGCTGGGTGCGTGTCCGGTGGGCGTTCCTGCGAAGTTGCAGGATGCGTGCCCCGCCTGCTGCGGCCACCAGTACGCCACCTGTCACGGCGGCAATGAACAGTGCCATGCCCAGCGGGACTGCGCCCTCGAAGCCCAGGAATTTCACCAAGGCCTGTTCCTGGTTCTGCAGGATGAAGACGATCAGCAGAATGAGCAGCACCAAGGCAGCAACCACGGCTGCCCAGATGACGCCGGCGCGGGTGACCTTGCGATCGGCAGTGCCGCCGGCGGCGGGCCCGGGGGCCGTTGCGGTGCCGGATGTTCCGGTTGTTCCTCCCGTTCCCGGCACATCCGGTGCGTAGGACGGGGCGCCGCTGTAGCTTGCTGCCCGGTCTCCTGCCGGCTGGGCAGCGTTCGATGGCGTGGTGTTGAGGTCCGGTTCCGGCCGGCGGTCCGGTCCTGGCGTGTACTGTCCTGCGCTCATGTTCGTCCCCTTTCGCAGAATGCTAAGCATGCTTATTGTGCAACCATAGCCGTCCGCGTTGCTGTGGCACAACGAACGGTACAGCGGCCTGCCGTCAATTGGCCGTCCGCGATTGGACGGCTAGGGCCGCTTTCATGACGAAGGGGTCCTCATGTGAGAACCCCTCCTTTGGCACCTGCTGGGCCGGTGGCGCGGTCAATTTGCCCGCGTCATTCGGGCCCCGGTATCAGACCCTCTCCCTGCTCCGTTCGCCGGAGGGGGTGCTGGACGCAGATGTCCTGTGCCAGCTGGGGAAGGCCCAGAACGTAAATTCCTGTTCCTTGGCCGGCTTCTCCGGAGTTTCCGCAGGGGTTTCCGTTTCCGCTTCAGGCCGGCGCTGGGTTTCTTTCCTGGCGCCCCACCCGAAGTCCTTGCTCGATGCGTAGCACATCACAGACCTCCTTATGGTGACTGCCCTTTAATCGTCCTCCTGAATGGCGGGGGAGTCGATAATGCCAGCAAAGTTTAGAAGGGCGCCTTGAGCATGCAGAGAGAACGGCAGCCGGGGATCCTTTTCGGTCTGTCAGCCGCCGTCCACCATGTCCTGGGCCTCCTGCGGGCGGTGGAACTCGCAGGGCCCGGGATGCCGCAGGGGGAGGAGGCAGGTCCGGCCCGTAGGGAGGTGGACCAGTGCACACCGGCCGGTCATCGCCAGGTCTTCCCTGACGTTCGAGTTGCTCATGTCCGGACGTCCGTCGTCTGCCGTCATGGTGGTTTCGATGCTTGGGGCAGGGTGTTCAACGTTCATGGTGGGGCAACTCCTCATCGGGTGGAGGGCGAATGGAGGGCGCTGAAAAGGTGCTTTTCCAGTGTGCTCCACCGGGGTTACCAGTGGATTAAGCAGACGTTAGGAACAGGTCAACAACTTCCCTGGCCAACAAGTGCACCGGGCCCCCGTCCCTCTAGCAGCCCAACTGGTGCGCAACCTGCAGGAGGAGGGCTTCGGAGCCCATGGGGCCCACCAGTTGGATTCCCATGGGAAGTCCGCTGCCTGGCGCGCCGCCGGTCCAGTGCACGGGAAGGGCGATGGCCGGCAGGCCGCACACATTCACCATTGAGGACCAGGGGGCAAATTCGCACTGTTTCCGGTAGTCGCCGTCGGCATCCCCGGGCCACTGGGCCGACGGCCAGCGCTCAGTGCCGTGCGCAGTGCCGGTAAACCACCCCACCGGCCGCGGCGTCTGCGCCAGCGCAGACATCAGCATCAGGTCCCACTGTCCGTACTGCACCAGGGTGTCGTGCTGGAACTGCCGCAGGAATGCCAGAGCCTCGGCGAGTTTGGAGGGGCTGCGCTGCTGGGCCCGGCGCCTAAAGGTCCGGGTCAGGGGTGCCAGCAACGCTTCACGCGATGGGGTGATCCGGGCCGCGCCGACGCCGGCGGTCCAGGCTGTGGTGAAGGCATCCGGGTAGCGGTTGTCGTAGCGGATGGCAGCATCACTCAAGCTGTGGCCCGCATGTTCCAGGAGGGCTTCGCCGGCATGGAGGGCGTCCAGGGCGTCCCGTTCGGGCGTGAAGGGGAATGCGGCGGACCACGGGCTTTCCAGGGTGACGCCAATCCGCAGCCGCGGCGGCTTTCCTTGTTGCACTGCCCGCAGGTACTGGTTTCCCGGCACCAGGACGTCCATCATCAGTGCGGCGTCTTCCGCGTTGCGGGCGAGAGGGCCGGGTACCACCAGCCGCGCAGGATCGCCTGCACTTTCCCCGGCTGCCACCAGCCCCCGGCCCGGTTTGAGTCCCACCAGGCCGCATGCGGCTGCCGGGATGCGGACTGAGCCGCCGCCGTCGGTCCCCGGGGCGAAAGGCAGCAGGCCCGCCGCCACGGCAGCGGCACTGCCGCCGGAGGAACCTCCCGAGCTCCGGCTGGGTGCGTGCGGATTGCGCGACGGCGGCGCCACGCGGTTTTCGCTGTACGCCGTCAGCCCGAATTCAGGCACCTGGGTCTTGCCCAGCGAAACCACGCCGGCCTCCTTGAAGAGGGAGACCAGCGGAGCGTCCGTGGGGGCAGGTTTGTGGTCGAGGGCGGCGCTGCCGTGCGTGGTCACCACGCCGGCAACATCGGTCAGGTCCTTGAAGGCAAGTGGCATGCCGTGCAGCGGCGGAAGATGGCCGCTGCCGGCGCGCGCATGCAGGGCATCGGCCGCCCGCGCCTGCTCCATGGCCTGTTCCGCAGTCACGGTGATGAAGGCGCCGAGAAGGGGATTCTGCCGATCGATCCGGGCCAGGAAATGGGCGGCGGCATCCGTGGCGGACACGGTTCCATTCCGTAGGAGGTCCCGCAGGGCCAGCGCGGAGAGCTCATGGAGTTCAGCCACGGAACCGGGATTCCGTGTGGGCTCCGGCGTACCGTTCCGTGTCCGGATCCGCAAGGACCGGGCATGCGGGGACGGCGGCGGGCTGCTGGGACATGGAAACCTCCTTGGGCTTCACCAGCCTAACCCGTTGCTTTTGACGCAGCTGTTCCTGGCGTAAGGGGGCGGAAGGGCTAGGCTTAAACCTGACTCTGATCCCGCCAAGACAGGACTCCGATGAGTGACTTCGATACCGTCCCCGTGCATGACATTCCCGCTGATGCGATGATCCTGGACGTCCGTGAGGACTACGAGTGGGTTGCCGGACATGCTGACGGCGCACTTCACATCCCCATGGACCAGATCCCGGCCCGGCTGGACGAGCTCGATCCGGACGAGGACATCTACGTCATCTGCCGGACAGGCGGCCGGTCCTTCCGCGCCGCCCAGTGGCTCACCGGCCAGGGGTATACCGCCATCAACGTCTCCGGCGGGATGGATCAGTGGCTGGAATCCGGCAAGCCTTTGGTTTCGGACAACGGACTCAAGCCGTTGGTGCTTTAGTGCCCGGTACTTCCCGCACCTACACCTTCCTGGGGCCGGAAGGTACCTTTACCGAGGCTGCCCTCCTGCAGGTGCCTGACGCCCTCCAGGCAGTCCGCATCCCGGCGTCCAGCGTCCCCGCCGCCCTTGGCAAAGTACGTGACGGGGAGGCCGACGGGGCCATGGTCCCCATCGAGAACTCGGTGGAGGGCGGGGTCTCTGCCACCCTGGACGCCATAGCCACCGGCCAGGAACTGCGGATCATCCGCGAGGTCCTGGTCCCCATCAGCTTTGTTCTGGTGGCCCGGCCTGGGGTGCGGGTGGAGGACATCCGGTATGTTTCCACCCACGGCCACGCCTGGGCGCAGTGCAGGTTGTGGATGGACCAGCACATGCCCCATGCGGAATACGTTCCGGGTTCGTCAACCGCTGCTGCGGCCCTGGGGCTGCTGGAAGAGGACTGCCACTACGACGCGGCCATCTGCGCGCCACTGGTGGCCAGCACGCATGCGGGGCTGTCCGTGCTGGCGGAGAACATCGGTGACAACCCCGGCGCCGTGACCCGTTTCATCCTGGTCAGTCGGCCGGACGCCCTGCCGATCCGCACCGGCGCGGACAAAACCACAGTGGTTGTCCCGCTGCCCGAGGACCGTCCCGGGGCGCTGATGGAGATCCTGGACCAGTTCGCCAGCCGCGGGGTGAACCTCAGCCGGATTGAGTCACGGCCCACCGGGCAGTACCTGGGCCACTACTTTTTCAGTATCGACGCCGAAGGCCACGCGGGCGAGGCGAGGGTGGCGGACGCGCTGGCAGGCCTGCACCGGATCAGCCCGGGAACCCGCTTCCTGGGCTCATATGCCAGGGCTGACAAGCAGGAGACACCGGTGCCGGTGCACACCTCGGATGCAGCATTCGCGGCCGCCCAGTCCTGGGTTGAATCCATCCTTGCGGTCGGATCCTTCGCAGGTGAAACCGGTTCCGGAGCTTCGCCCAGAGCGTAGGTAAATGCCTGTTGAAGTACTTCCGTGGGTTGTGGACAATGCGTATGCTTGCTTGATCCACATGGGGTATGGCCCCTGACGAAGGGAGAGGGTCATGACCAGCAGCACTGACAACGACGGCCAGGGGATGATCGTCAACCCCAAGCCGACGGCCGACAACCAGGACTGGGACGGGGATGATGCGGACCGCGCGGACCGCCTGCGCTTCGAAGAGGAGCAGGCCATGATCCGGGAGCAGTCTGAAGCCCACGCTGCCGCCAAGGCCGCCGCGGACGCGAAGAAGCAAGCCAGCGCCTGACCCACGCGGCGCACCCTGCTTTTGTCACCTCACAGCCCTATCAGCGCGCTGCTTTGGCGCTGCTGCCGTGGACCTCTCGCCTGACCCGGACCACGAGTGACCGCGGCAAAACCTGGACGGTGAGCTGCGTGGCCTCGCCCGACGTGTCGCCGTCGAGCTGCGTGGGCATGGGTTCGGGGCACTTGATGACCACCCTGCCTGACCGGTAAACGGTCATAATGGGCAGCTTGCCGCTGTGCTTGAACATGATTTTCACGTACATCAGCAGCCAGCCCAGTGCGCTGCGGGGGCTCATCACCACCACGTCGAGCATGCCATCGTCGATCATGGCCTGCGGGATGAAGTCGATGCCACCGGGAACAAGGCCGCAGTTGGCGAAAAGCACGCTGCGGATGTTCCTTATCTGCTCCGGGCTGCCGTCCAACGCAATGGAAACCTTCTTGCGCCGGCCCGGAAGATGGCGCACGCCCGCCTCCGTGTACGCAAGCCAGCCCACCGCCCTCTTCAGTCCGGCGTTGGTGTCGGCCAGGACCTCCGCATCCATGCCGATTCCGGCGATCACCAGGAAGACATGCTCCGAATAGTGGCCGGTCCGGGAGTTCTCGATGGCCATCCGTGCGGTGTCGATGTACCGCTGGCGTCCAAACAGGGCTGTCTGGACGTTGCCGTGAAGGTCGTTCACATCCAGGTCCACGTTCCGCGCCAGCAGATTGCCCGTGCCCAACGGAATCAAACCTATGGCAACGTCTGTGTGCGCCAGGGCCTCCGCCACCACGCGCACCGTGCCGTCCCCACCACCCACAAGGACGACGTCGGGCTTGCCGGCCAGGGCTGCCTGCATCTGGGAAAAGCCGGGATCATCTGCCGTCGTCTCGAAAAAGACCGGCTCCTCCCAACCGGCTGCCAGGCAGGCGCGCTGGATGATTGCCTTGGCTTCACCGGCCCGGGCCTTGATCGGGTTGAGGACCACGGCCACCCGCTGTTGGGTCAGTCCCGAGTCGTAGGCTTCCCCTGCCATGGCACTGCGCACATGCATGGCTTTGAGGCGCCGTACCCCCCACCAGCTGGAGATGGCGAAGGCAAGCGCCACCGCAATCAGCAGGTAGAGAATCCAGTCGCTCATGGTGGTTCAACATTAGCCCGGCGCACGCCGGGCGGTCGCACTGGGGCCGCCGCCCGCCGTCGTGCAGTGAATTGGATACCCTTGTCTGGTGATCGACGTAAAAGACCTCAGCGAAAACCCTGACAAGTACCGTGCCAGCCAGCGCGCCCGCGGCGCGGACGAATCAGTGGTGGACGCGATCATCTCCGCGAATTCCGCCCGCCGCGAGGCCCTGCTCCGCTTCGAAAACCTCCGCGCCGAGCAGAACGTGTTCGGCAAGAAGGTGGCTCAGGCCAAGGGTGAGGAGAAGCAGGCCCTGCTGGCGGAGGTCAAAGAGCTGGCCAACTCCGTCAAGGCCGCCTCTGCAGAGGCCGACGCCGCGCAGACCAAGCAGGAAGAGCTCCTGCGCACCATCCCCAACCTCATCGAGGACGGCGTTCCCGAGGGCGGCGAGGATGACTACGTGGTGGTCAAGACCGTCGGCACCCCGCGCGAATTCCCGGACTTCGAGCCCCGCGACCACCTGGAGATCGGCGAGCTGATCGGCGCGATCGACATGGAACGCGGCGCCAAGGTTTCCGGTGCCCGTTTCTACTTCCTCCGTGGCGTCGGGGCACGCCTGGAGATGGCCCTGCTGCAGATGGCCATGGACCAGGCCATCGAAGCAGGCTTCGTCCCGATGATCACCCCCACGCTGGTGCGCCCCGAGACCATGCAGGGCACCGGCTTCGATGTAAAGCACGACGCCGAGATCTACCGTCTCGCCGAAGACGACCTTTACCTGGTGGGCACCTCCGAGGTGGCGCTTGCCGGATACCACGCAGACGAGATCCTCGACTTCTCCAAGGGCCCCGTCCGCTACGCCGGCCAGAGCTCCTGCTACCGCCGCGAGGCCGGCTCGCATGGCAAGGACACCCGCGGCATCATCCGCGTCCACCAGTTCAACAAGGTGGAGATGTTCATCTACACCACGGTTGAAGAGGCTGCCGCCGAGCACCAGCGGCTGCTTGCGTGGGAAGAGGAGATGCTGGCCAAGTGCGAGCTGCCGTACCGGGTGATCGATACCGCTGCCGGTGACCTTGGCACGTCCGCGGCCCGCAAGTACGACTGCGAAGCCTGGGTTCCCACCCAGGGCGCCTACCGCGAGCTGACCTCCACCTCCAACTGCACCACCTTCCAGGCGCGCCGCCTGAACATCCGTGAGCGCGTGGTGAACTCCGAGGGCGTCGCCAAGGGCACCCGGGCTGTGGCTACCCTGAACGGCACGCTGGCCACCACCCGCTGGATCGTGGCGCTGCTGGAGCACCACCAGAACCCGGACGGCTCCGTCAACGTGCCCAAGGCGCTGCAGAAGTACCTGGGCGGCCTCGAGGTCCTGCCGGTCCTCTAGGGTTCCACTTCTTGCCACAGCTCCCCCCTTGTGGACTATTCCTCCCGTAATGCACGGGGGTCCGGTCCACGGGGCGGGGACTTGTCTATTACTGGGGGACGACTGCTACAGGGGGACAGCTGCGCGACACAGGCACCCCCGGATGTGGGAACCCGCCGTCTTAACCAACAGTTCAATAAACCTGTGGCCCGCGTCCTAGCGCCTGTCAGTTACGTCTGGTTCACTATGTGGATGACTACGCTGACTGAAACCTCAGTCGCCGGCAACGATGACCGGCGAGACAACAACCGAGACAACAACGCCAACACCTTCACCGGCGTGGACCGGAAGTTCATGGTTGCGCTGGACGTGGACGGCACCCTGGTGAACCACGACGGCCACATGTCCCCCGGTGTGCGGGAAGCGGCGCAGGCCGTGGTGGCCGCCGGACACGAAGTGATGATCGCCACCGGCCGCTCCCTGAACGCCACGCTTCCCATCATCGAGAAGATCGGAATGGAGCGCGGGTACGCCGTCTGCTGCAACGGCGGCGTGACCCTCCGGCTCCATCCGGAACTGGAAAACGGCTACGAGGTGATTCACAAGGCCACCTTCGATCCCGCTCCCGCCCTGCGTGCGCTGCGTGAACGGCTGCCGTCCGCCAAGTACGCCCTTGAGGACGCCGACGGTAACTTCCTCTCCACCGAGCGGTTCCAGGATGCCAGCTTTGGCGTCGAGGCAGTGGGTGTGGACTTCCACACCATGCTCGAAGCCACCGCCGTGCGCGTGGTGGTCTTCAGCACCGAAAACACGCCGGAGGAATTTACCGAGGCCATCAACCACGTGGGCCTGGCGGGAGTGACCTACTCCGTGGGCTGGACTGCCTGGCTGGATATCGCAGCCGCAGGAGTGACCAAGGCCAGCGCCCTGGAAAACCTCCGCGTCCGCCTTGGTTTTGAAGAGCACCTCACCGTAGCTGTTGGCGACGGCCGGAACGACATCGAGATGCTCACCTGGGCCGGCCGCGGGGTGGCCATGGGGCAGGCCCCGGCTGAGGTGGTCGCCGCGGCGGATGAGGTCACCCACTCAGTGCATGACGACGGCGCCGCCCACGTGCTGCGCAGCCTCCTCTAGACAACACTGCGCGTTGCTCCATCAGATATGGCACCTAAACCCCGGTTTTGCCGACCATTGCTGATGGAGCAAGCGGGAATTCAGGGCCACCGGTCAGCCAAGGCAGAATAGAGGCATGACCCTTACGACGTTCGCCCTCGTCCGCCATGGCCAGACCGACTGGAATGCCGAGCGCCGGCTGCAGGGAGCTACGGATATCCCCCTGAACGACGTCGGCCGCGGCCAGGCGAGGGACGCCGTCGCCGTCCTTGCCCCGTACGAATGGGACGCAATCGTCTCCTCGCCCCTGAGCCGTGCCGCAGAAACCGCGGACCTGATTGCCGCGGGGCTGGGACTGTCTGTGTCCCGGCGCGTCCCTGAGCTCACGGAGCGCAGCTTCGGGCCGGCTGAAGGAATGCAGGCCGGTCCAGAGCTGGATGCACTCCGTATTCCCGGCGGATTCAAAGGCGCGGAAAGCGAAGAAGAGGCCGCCCACCGGGGCCTCGCCGCGCTGGAGGCACTGGCGGAGGAGTTCCGCGGCCAGCGGCTCCTGGTGGTCACCCACGGCACCCTGCTGCGCGTGAGCCTCAGCCGGGCCATCGGCCAGACCCTGTCAAGCGTGGACAACGCCGTGCTCAACCTGGCGCACCATCACGCCATCGACGGCTGGAAGCTGGAGTACTTCAACGGCGAACCCGTCATGGCGGCCACCGGCAGCTAGGCGGTCAGCCAAACAAGCCCCACCCGAAGGCCGTAAAAGACGGCAAAGGGTCGCCGGGCTACCGGGCCGCGAGGATCAGCGCCAGCAGCCTGGCAGCTGCCGGCCGGGCCGCATGTTCCTCGTTCCACTGCGCCCGTGCCACGGCCTTGCTGACGGCCTGGGTGGTGATGCCCAGTTCCTGTGCCACCGCTTTTTGCTGCCCCCGGACGCCGGGAGTCAGCAGGTCCAGCACCCGCCATTCCGCCTCTGACCGGTCCCGCACAATATGGCCGAGCAACCGGAGGATGGCCTCGGCGTCGTGGGCAACATCCGCCAGCGGCCCCTCCACCGCGACCGGGACCCGCTCCTTGCTGCTGCGGAGCCGGTCCACCGCCCGACGGGCATAGACCAAACCATGGCCGGACGCGTCCTTGATCTGGTTTGGTAGTGGCTCGTTCACTGGGCCCGCACCGATTCCCACGTACCAGTGCCCGCTGCGCAGCGCGATCAGGGCTGCATCCACGGCCTGGTGCGGGCACTCGACGATGCCCTGGACTTCGTCCTCCACAGACCTGTCAAAATCCAGGCGCGCAGGGATGTGCCGCAATGCCTTGAGCAGTTGCGGGACCTGGTCGCCGTCGCGCCGGCTGTCCGTCTGGTTGATGGTCAATGTGAACATTCTGGGTCCACACTACCCGGAAGTAGGAATTGCGAAACGGCCGGTAATGCAGGGCCAAGCTGCCCCATTCCAGAAACGGGAGAGGGCCCGCGTCACGTGGACGCGGACCCTCAACCGTGATCCGGCAAATGGATAGGGACCGGGCGTCAGTTCTCCTGCCCAGCTGCCCCGGTTGCCGGGAAACGCGCCCAGGCGCGGTGGGCGGCGAGCAGCCCCGAGACGGCGGAGGTCACCGAAGCTGCGGAGTCTCCTGCAGCTATGCCCGCCGCGTCCTGCGGGATGCCTGCCGCGTCCAGGACAGCCGAACCCGAACCCCAGAAGCCAATAGCCTTGGCGTGACGGTAAGCCTCAGACAACATCAGGGCGACGCGTGGGTCCGCCACTTCACCCGGTTCCCCGGCCTTTGCGTCGCGCCCTGCGGTGGCGTCGGGTGCGGGCTGCCGTCCGCCGGCGACGAGCAGCGCGTCGAACTCCGTGGACCGTGCCGTGAGGAACGTGCGCTGCACTGTGAGCGAGAGCCCGTCTGCGGAAAGCGTGCCGCCCGCCGGCGCGATGACTAACGGGACCATGCCCTCGTCGTCGAGCGTTTTGCGCGCGGCCCCCACCTCGGCAAGGTCGCTGGAAGAGTCGGCGATGATGCCCACCACGCGGCCCGCAACTGGCCACGTTTCGCCAACTTGGGACAGTGCCGGGCTGGGATCCTGGTCCGCCACCTGCTCGGTGGCCTCCGGCGCAGGCATTCCCAGGCCGGCGGCGACGGCGGCACAAAGCCGTGCGTCAATGTTGGCCAGGGCCTGGAGCTGGCGTTCGCGGACGGGCGTCTCGAAGCATTTGCCGAGTTCGAACGTGTACGCCTGGATCACGTGGTCCTGTTCCACCGCGCTAAGGCTCCGGAAGAACAACCGGGCCTGGCTGTAGTGGTCATCAAAGGAGGCCGGGTTGCGCCGTTCCTTCACACTTTCGGCGACTGCCTGTGGCACGTCCACAAAAGCCCCCATGTCTTCTCCAGCCAGGAACGGGCACCCGCCGTCTAGGGAATTGGGCCGGTACGGGGCAACCCCCGCATGGTCCGCCGTCTGGTGCATGCCGTCCCGGAGCATATCGTTGACCGGGGCGTGCGGCCGGTTGATGGGAATCTGCGCGAAGTTGGGCCCGCCCAGGCGCGAGATCTGCGTGTCCAGGTAGGAAAACAGTCGGACCTGCAGCAAGGGATCGTTGGTGACGTCGATTCCCGGCACCAGGTGCCCCGGGTGGAAGGCCACCTGCTCGGTCTCGGCAAAGAAATTCGTTGGGTTGGCATTGAGGGTCATGAGCCCGATCGGCTGCACCGGCGCCAGTTCCTCAGGGACGAACTTGGTGGGGTCCAGGAGGTCGATGCCTTCGAACATCTGGTCTTCTGTGTCCGGAAAGGTCTGGATGCCCAGCTCCCATTCAGGGTAGGCGCCGGCCTCGATGGCGTCGGCAAGGTCGCGCCGGTGGAAGTCCGGGTCCATGCCGTTGATGATTTGGGCTTCTTCCCAGACCAGGGAGTGCACACCCTGTTTGGGCTTCCAGTGGAACTTCACCAGGGTGGTGTCGCCGGTGGCGTTGGTGAGCCGGAAAGTGTGGACGCCGAAGCCTTCCATGGTCCGGTAGGACCGGGGGATGCCGCGGTCGGACATGTTCCACATGGTGTGGGCCTGCGCCTCGGTGTGCAGCGACACGAAGTCCCAGAAGGTGTCGTGGGCGCTTTGGGCCTGGGGAATTTCCCGGTCCGGATGGGGCTTGGCCGCGTGGACAATGTCCGGGAACTTGATGCCGTCCTGGATGAAGAACACGGGAATGTTGTTCCCTACCAGGTCGTAGGTGCCCTCATCCGTGTAGAACTTGGTGGAGAACCCGCGGGTGTCCCTGACGGTGTCCGCGGATCCCCGGGAACCGAGCACGGTGGAGAACCGCACGAACACCGGAGTCTCAACATCCGGGGCCAGGAAGCCGGCGCGCGTGACCTTCGAGGCGCTGCCGTAGGAACGGAAGACACCGTGCGCTCCGGCGCCCCGGGCATGGACAACGCGCTCCGGGATCCGCTCGTGGTCAAAGTGGGTGATCTTTTCGCGCAGGTGGTGGTCCTGCAGCAGGATGGGGCCGCGGGCGCCGGCCTTCAGGGAATGGTCAGTGTCCTGCAGCCGGAGCCCCTGGGCTGTGGTCAGGTACTGGCCGGACTGGGCGCGTGCCCCGGCCGGCGCCCCGGTGGGGCTTCCCGTGGGGGACACCGCCTCAGGACCGCGCTGGTCCGGTTTCGGCGGCAACGGCTCGCGCGGGGTGGTGGACTCTTCACGTGCCGGAGGTTCACTGGACGGAACCCCGGGAATCGCAACGTCGTCTTCGGCTGGCATATCTGGTCTCCCCGCAGTAGATTTTCCCAGCCCCGCCGAGCGGAAGCTAAGCTTGCTTACTGCCCTACATGCCGCCCGCAGCGCTGCGGCAAGAGCGGGAATGCGCGACGGCGGGGCTTGCCTGCCTGCCCCTCCATCTGTTGCGATGGGGGAACGGCCGCCTGCAGCGGCACACCCGACGTGAGGATGGTTATGCCCGGCAGCGCTGGACACGATGAACGGCGGCAGGATGACACGCGGCAGGACGGGCTGGGGCAGGACGAACTCAGCCTCGTCGACAAATGGTGGCGGGCCGCGAACTATCTCTCGGTGGGACAGATCTACCTGCGGTCCAACCCGCTGCTGCGCGAACCGCTGCAGGCTGAGGACACCAAGTCCCGCCTGCTGGGGCACTGGGGCACCACGCCCGGACTCAACTTCGTCTACGCCCATTTGAACCGCGTGATCCGCCGCGACTCCCTGGAGATGCTCTTTGTTGCCGGTCCCGGCCATGGCGGTCCCGCCGTCGTCGCCAATGCCTGGCTGGAAGGAACGTACTCGGAAATCTACGGCCATGTGGGCAATGACGAGACCGGCCTGGCCGAACTGTTCCGGCAGTTCTCCTACCCCGGCGGGATCCCCAGCCATGCGGCCCCGGAAAGCCCCGGCTCCATCAGCGAAGGCGGCGAGCTGGGCTACTCCCTGGCCCACGCCTACGGCTCGGTGTTCGACAATCCGCAGCTGGTCACGGCTGTGGTGATCGGCGACGGTGAGGCCGAAACCGGGCCGCTGGCCGCCAGCTGGCACTCCCACAACTTCCTGGACCCCGCGGTGGACGGCGCCGTCCTGCCCATCCTGCACCTGAACGGCTACAAGATCGCCAACCCCACCGTCCTGGCCCGGATGCCGCAGGACCAGCTGGAGCAGCTGCTGCGCGGGTACGGCCACGAGCCATACTTCGTCACGGTGACGGACCCGGACAACACGGAGCAGGCGCACCGTGACTTCGCCGCGGTCCTGGACCAGTGCCTGGCGGACATCAGGGCCATCCAGGACGCCCACCGGCAGGATGCATCCGGTGAAGAGTCCGGCGAGGACGCCACTCACCGCTGGCCCCTGATTGTCCTGCGCTCGCCCAAGGGCTGGACCGGGCCGCGCACCGTGGACGGGCTGCAGGTGGAAGGCACCTGGCGCGCCCACCAGGTGCCGCTTTCCGAGGTGCGCACCAACGGCGAGCACCTGAAGCAGCTTGAGGAGTGGCTGCAGTCCTACCGGCCGGAGGAGTTGTTCGACGGCGACGGCCGGCTCCGTCCCGACGTCGCCCAAGGAGCGCCCACCGGAGATTTCCGCATGAGCGCCACCCCGCATGCCAACGGCGGACTGCTGAGGCGCGCGCTGAAACTGCCCGCCTACCAGGACCACGCCGTCGAGGTTCCCAACGCCGGCATCGACCGGGTCAGCCCCATGATCACGCTCGGTTCCTGGATGCGGGACGTGATCGCGCAGAACATGGAGAACTTCCGGTTGTTCGGGCCGGATGAGACGGCGTCCAACCGGCTGCAGAGCGTCTACGAGGTCACCGACAAGGTGTGGCAGTACCGGATTGACGACGTCGATGAGCACCTGGCGCGCTCCGGCCGGGTCCTGGAGGTGCTCAGCGAGCACCTGTGCCAGGGCTGGCTCGAGGGGTACCTCCTCACCGGCCGGCACGGGGTCTTCAACTGCTACGAGGCCTTTGTCCACATCGTCGACTCCATGTTCAACCAGCACGCCAAATGGCTGAAGGTTTCCCGCAAACTGCACTGGCGCCAGCCGGTGCCCTCGCTGAACTACCTTCTGTCATCGCACGTGTGGCAGCAGGACCACAACGGGTTCTCGCACCAGGACCCCGGCTTCATCGACCATGCGGTGAACAAGAAGGCCGAAGTCATCAGGGTGTACCTGCCGCCGGACGCCAATACCCTGCTGTCCGTCATGGAGCACTGCCTGGCCTCCACCGACTACGTGAACATCGTGGTCAGCGGCAAGCAGCCCTCGCCCACCTGGCTTGGCCCCGCCGACGCCGCCAACCATTGCCGCCGCGGCCTGGGGATCTGGACGTTTGCCGGCTCAGAGGTGCCCGGCGAGGAGCCCGACGTCGTGCTGGCCTGCGCCGGTGACGTGCCCACCGTGGAGACCGTGGCGGCCGCCGAACTGCTCCGCGAGGGCGCGCCCGGCCTCAAAGTCCGGGTGGTCAACGTGGTGGACCTGATGCGGCTGCAGGACGAAAGCGAGCACCCGCACGGCCTCCCTGCCCATGACTTTGACGGCATCTTCACCGCGGACAAGCCCGTTATCTTTGCGTACCACGGCTATCCCGCACTGATCCACCGGCTGGCGTACCGGCGCACCAACCAGCAGGGCCTGCACGTGCACGGATACAAGGAGGAGGGGACCACCACCACGCCGTTCGATATGGCCATGCTCAACGGTATTGACCGCTTCACCCTGGCGATCGACGCGATCGACCGCGTGCCCGGTCTGGCGGAAAAGCACTCGCTGCTGCGCCAGGAACTGCAGGACCGCCGCAACCGCGCCCGCGAGCACACGCGCACCCACGGCGAGGACCCGGAGGAGATCCGGAACTGGAAGCTGGGGAACACTGCCGCTTAGCCGCTCCGTTAGCCCGGGAGCCCGTCCAGCATGCAGGACGGGAGGTGGATCCAGCCTTCGCTGCAGGCGGCTTTGGCCTGGGACTCGTCGGGCAAAAGCGTACGACGGCGGGCGGCGGCCCGGGCGGTGAGGGAGGCTATGACGGCGTCGAACAGGTCGTCCGAACCGGCGAGGCTGTCCCGGTGTCCGGCCAGGTCCAGCCACGGCGCCTGCTCTTCGAGGGCTGCCAGCAGGAGGCCGAGGCGTTCGGCTTCGGGGACGCCCCGGCCCTTATAGCCGCGTCCGTTGAGGCCCCAGATTTTTAGTGACGCTGCCGGGTACACCTCGGCCAGGCGGCCGGAGCCGTCGCGCGGCTGCGGACCATGCAGCGCAGCAATCTTTGCCTGGATCACCGCGCAGCGCATGGCCGGGTGCGCCAGCCGGTCCGCTGAGACGCTCAGCGGGATCAGCCCGGTCCGGCGCGTGACGAACCGGTCGGTGTCGCGGTAGGCAAGGAGCCTGCGGCCGGCGATCCCGTCGTACTCCAGGACCGGTCCGGCGTCGAAGTCCAGGTGGCCGGTGAGGAACGGGATCAGCGCGTCGGGCCAGCCCACCGGACAGTCCACGCCGGTCATGTCGCAGGCGCCGAAGAGCTCCACGATCTCCTGGTCAGTCACGTCTAGTGCCAGGTGGTCCAGCTGTGCGGAACCTTGGCCCCATTCGATGACCGCCGCAGCCGTCTTCTTGGTGGCCGCCGCCAGGTCCACGCCGAGGGTTTTCACGGCCTGTCAGGCCCGCCTGTAACGCAGTGCATCGTCAACAGCTCCCGCTTCACCGAGATCATCGCCGCGGGCGAAGCCGGCCCACAGGGCCCGCACTGACCGGCCCGTCATGTCCACGTCCTCCCAGCGGGCACCGTCAATCAGTCCCACGCCGTCCCAGGTCTTCCTGGTGCCGAGCAGCAGCGGCAGGTCCACCGTGTGCGCTGCGCCAAAGATGTTGCCGGGGGCGTGCCAGGTCAGGAGGTAGCGGTGGGCCTTTCCGCCCGCCTTGGCATGGCGCCGGGCGAACCGGCGGGTTGCCCGGCCGTACACGGTTTCGGTGACTACCCAGTCGATGGCGCGCACGGCGTGCGGCCCCACCACAGGGACCCCCGCCAGGCGCATCAGGTGCGGACTGCGGGGGAGGAACAGCCGGGCCTCCTCCGAGGTGTGGCCGATCAGCACCTCGATGGCGGGAGCCGTCCGGTCCCACGCCGCTTCGATATCGGATTCCGCCGGAAGGGGGCGGTGCCCGTACTGGGTGCCAAAGGGCATGGCGGCGAGCATGCCGAACTTTTTGGCCACCTGGGTGACCTGCTCCTCGAGCGCCACCACATCCATGGCCGGTGTCTGTTCGATGACGGATTCGGCCGCAATGCCCATGGCGTGGTTCATTTTGGCGCGCCCCCGGGTGATGCCGAGCGGTGCGCTCTGGATGATGGCACGCTGGAAAAGGGTGGGCGCCTCAGGAGTGGCCATCAGGTGGGCAATGGCATCTCCGCCGGCGGACTGGCCAAACGCGGTGACCCGGCCGGGGTCCCCGCCAAAGGCTGCGATGTTCCGCTGCACCCACCGGAACGCCTCCAGCTGGTCCAAAAGTCCCAGGTTGCCGGGGCGCCCGCCCGGTGTTGCCAGGAACCCGAACAGCCCCAGCCGGTAGGTTACGGAGACCACGATGACGCGGTTCTCGGCCACCAGCCGGACGGGGTCGAAGATGGCCAGGTCGCCGGATCCGGTGGTGTAGGAGCCGCCGTGGATCCAGACCATGACGGGCAGCTTTTCGTCCGGGATGAGGTCGGCCGGCATGGTGATGGAGAGGTTCTGGCAGTCCTCGATGCCCGGAAGTTCCCCATATCGGGTGCCCAGGACGTCGTCGAGGAAGGGGACAGGCGCCTGCGGGCAGGCGGGTGAGGGGGAGGTGGCGGATAGTTCGGAGGTCCAGTCCGGGGCCGGTGAGGGAGGCTGGAACCGGGCAGCATTGGCATAGGGGATGCCGGTGGCGCGGATAACGTCGCCGTCCCGCCAGCCGGTGACTGGACCGCAGGGAGGATTAAACGAAGGCTCGGAAGTCACAGGCCAACGATTCCACAGATTCACCGTGGCCGGACAACAGAAATCCCCGCCTCCCGGACCTTTCCCCGGCGAATAACGCGGGGTTTGGTCCAGGAGGCGGGGATTCTCGGTGGCTGGGCCCACGCCGTCAGGGTTCCCTGACCGAGCGGAGCGAGGTTAGGGGGACGGTGGGGAGGATCAGTGGCCGGTGGGCACGTAACGCTTGATGGAGGCTTCCAGTTCGGCCTCGGCGGCGGCGCGGTCGCCCCAGCCCTCAGCCTTGACCCACTTGCCCGGTTCCAGGTCCTTGTAGCGGGTGAAGAAGTGCTCGATCTCCTTGATCAGGAATTCGTTGACGTCGCTGACTTCCTGGATGTGGTCAAAGCGGGCATCCACCGGAACGCAGAGGATCTTGGCGTCTCCGCCGCCGTCGTCGGTCATGTTGAAGACGCCGATGGGGCGGGACTCCACGATGACGCCGGGGTGCAGGTCGAAGTCCTGCAGGAGCACCAGTGCGTCCAGCGGGTCGCCGTCCTCGCCGAGGGTGTTTTCGAAGTACCCGTAGTGCGTGGGGTACTGCATGGAGGTGAAGAGGACGCGGTCCAGGCGGACGCGGCCGGTCTCGTGGTCAACTTCGTACTTGACGCGCGATCCCTTGGGGATCTCGATGGTGACGTCGTGCTTCATGGAATGCTCCTCGGCAATTGCAGGGGGTGCGCGGCACACTTGACGGGCCCACAAAAAAGAGTGTCGGTGCCGCCGACTACTATTGAGGATATAGCGAGAGGCCCTGGAATCAGGAACTTGTGGGGATATTTCAGGACTTGAGGACCAGCACCAGCATGACCAAAACAACCGGCCAGGAACCGTTGCGCGCGCATCGCTCCGGGCCCCGCGGCGGCCTCGGCCGGGTGCCGGGGGAAGGGCCGAGCGGGCCTTGGCCGCTGGTCCTGGCGGCATTGCTCCTGCTCGTCCTCGCCGTCCCGGGAGCCGTGCTGGTGGCCCCCGGCTTCATCGGCCCCGACGCCCCTCAACCCAAACCGGCGCCCCCTGCCTGGCAGCAGGCCCCCGCCACCCTCTCCGCCCCGCAGGTTCTTGCCCCGCTTCAGGCGTCCGCCCCGGTGCCGCTCCAGGCAGCGGTGACGGCACAGGTGGAGCCTGCGTTAAAGGTCGACGGCGGCGGTACTTTCACCGGTATGGTGCAGGACGCACTCACGGGCCAGGTCCTCTTCGACCGGGGCGGGGCAGAAGGCCGGGTGCCGGCGTCGAACCTTAAGCTGCTGACGGCGGTGGCCGCGCTGCGCACACTGGGGCCGGACCACCGTTTTACCACCAAAGTTGTCCCCGGCACTGCCGCCGGGCAGGTGGTGCTGGTGGGCGGCGGCGACGTCCTCCTGGCGGCAGGAGAGTCGCAGCCGGAACAGGTTATGGGCCACGCCGGCCTTGCCACCCTTGCCGCCCTCACGGCGCAGGCCCTGCAGGCAGCGGGCACTACGGGAGATATCAAGGTCCTGGTGGATGACTCCCTCTTCACAGGGCCGGCGCTGAATCCCAACTGGCAGAGCGGCGACGTGGAAGCCGGCGAGATAGCCCCGCTGTACCCCCTGGCGCTCAACTCTGCGCGCTTTGATCCCGCCGTCACCACCGGCTCCCGGCCCCAGGATTCCGCCCGGGCGGCAGCGGAGGAGTTTGCAGCCCGGCTGCGTGCGGAAGGTGCCGGGGCGGGACTCACGGTGGCGGCCGGCGTCGAACGTTCACCCGGGGCTTCCCCGCCCAACGCCGCGGCCCTGGCGGCCGTTGAATCGGCCAGCGTGGCAGAGCAGGTAAACCTGATGCTGCAGGTATCGGACAACTACCTGGCCGAAACCATGGGGCGGATGGCGGCTGTCGCCACCGGCCGGCCAGGGAGCAATGAGGGTGCCACGGCTGTGGTCTCCGCCGAGCTTGCCGCCGCCGGCATACCCACCGCCGCGCTGAAGCTGGCGGATGTGTGCGGGCTGGCCATGGGCAACCAGGTTTCGGCCCGCCAGTTCACGGAGGTGGTGCGCGCCATCACCATCGGCGCCGATACCAGGCTTCGGGCTGCGCTGGACGGCTTTCCGGTGGGCGGACTCTCCGGAACCCTGGACGCCCGCTACGGGGATGCCACCACGTCGGGCGGAGCCGGCCTGGTCCGCGCCAAGACCGGGACACTGAACACCGTGCTCGCACTGAGCGGGTACGTTGTGGACGCCGACGGACGGCTCCTGGTCTTCTCCTTCATCGGCAATGGCCTCACGCCCGGCGCTGCCGGGAACAAGGAAGCCCTGGACCGTGCCGCCACGGCGCTGGCAGGCTGCGCCTGCCGCTAGCCGGAGTTCCTCCGGCGGCGGGTACTCCTGCTGTTGGTGCTACCGGGGCTGGATGCCCAGCAGCCCAGCCATGACGACGGCGGCAAGCACGGACGCCCAGCCCTTGCGCGGGCCTGCGGTCAGGGGAGGAATGGGACGGTAGGGGATCATGACGGCCTCCTTCTTGGGGGGATTCTTCCTGTCCTTCGAGAATGCCGCTCCGGACTGGGACGCTGCTTTCGCCCTCCTGTGCGGCGGCTGTGGAAGTTCGCCGGTCAGCGAACTTAAGGACGATCCCCAGCCTGCTGTGTTCTGATGGGAACCATGGAGTCCACTGCGCGCGAGTCCGCATCGACGTTGTCCCCAACAGCCCAGTCCCTGATCAACTGGGACCTTGCTGCTTCTGCCGCAGCGCGGCTGGCTCCCGCCGGGCCCGTGCTCGATGAAAAGGCCATCGGCGAGGCGGTGGACAGCCTTCGCAAGCTGGCGGATGCATCTGTTCCGCACGTCCACGAAATCACCGGGCTGGAGGCGGCGCGGGACCTGCGCGATTCCTCCGTGCTGGTGGTGGACCGGGCGTCCTGGGCCAAAGCCAACACCCAGAGCTTCGCGGTGATGCTCAAGCCTGCTATGCAGAAGATGCTGGACAGCCGCCGCGGAACCCTCAGCCCCGCCGCCGCCCAGGTCAGTGGCGCGCTCACCGGCAGCCAGTTGGGCGCCGTGCTTGCCTTCCTGTCCAGCAAGGTCCTGGGACAGTACGATCCCTTCGCGGCGCTGGCAGAAAACTCGTCCGCGCCCGCGGCCGGCAGGCTCCTGCTGGTGGCCCCCAATATCGTCTCGGTGGAGCGTGAACTCAACGTCACGCCGGAGGATTTCCGGCTCTGGGTCTGCCTGCACGAGCAAACCCACCGGGTCCAGTTCGCGGCGGCACCCTGGCTGCGGCACCACATGCTGGAACAGATCGATGAACTCAGCGGCCACCTCCTGGGCAACGTCGACACCCTGATGGAGCGCGCCACCGCCGCTGCCCGCTCCCTGAAGGACCGGTCCGCCACCGGCAATACGCCCGGCCGCGGCGCCATCCTGGACCTGCTGCAGGACCCTGAGGAAAAGGCTGCCATCTCGCACCTCACCGCCGTGATGAGCCTCCTCGAAGGGCACGCGAACGTGGTGATGGACGCCGTCGACGCCAGCATTGTCCCCTCCGTGAAGACCATCCGGCAGCGGTTCAACGACCGCGGCAAGGACCGTGGGGTCATCGAAAAGTTCATCCGCAGCCTCCTGGGCCTGGACGCCAAGATGCGCCAGTACTCCGACGGCGCCCGCTTCGTCCGTGCCGTGGTGGAGGTGGCCGGGATGGAGGGCTTCAACAAGGTGTGGGAGTCGGTGGACCACCTGCCCACCGAGCCTGAGATCCACGACGCCAAGCTGTGGCTTGAGCGGATGGGGCTCTGATTGACAGACGCCCCCTTGTCCGGAATACCCGTGCCTGACCTCCCGTCCGCCGGCGCCGTGGGGATGCGCAGCGGACGACGCCGGCCCGGAAGGCTCGCACCCGTCGTCGGGACCGCGCGCAAAATGCTGCAAAACGCGCTGGCCGACGCCGGATACCCCCGCCACGTCCTGGTGGCGTGCAGCGGGGGGCCTGACTCGCTCGCACTCGCCGCCGTCGCCGCATACTTTGCCCGGCGCGGCCACGTGGACGGGCATCCGCTGACCGTGGGTGCCGTGGTGGTGGACCACCAGCTGCAGGAGGGATCCGCGGACGTTGCCGCACGCACTGCCGGGAGACTGGAGGAGCTGGGCCTGTCACCCGTGGAAATCCGCACGGTGACGGTGGCCGGTGCCGGCATGGGCCCCGAGGCCGCGGCACGCGAAGCCCGGCACGCGGCGCTCGAAGCGGCCGCTGAGGCCCAGGGCGCGGACGCCATCCTGCTGGGCCACACCCTTGACGACCAGGCGGAGCAGGTACTGCTGGGCCTTGCCCGGGGCTCCGGCTCCCGTTCCCTCGCGGGCATGCGGCCCGCCAGGGCTGGTGCCGGGAACAGTGTCCTCCTGCGCCCGTTCCTCGGCCTGCGCAGGGCGGACACCGAGGAGATCTGCGCAGTGGAGGAACTGGATCCGTGGCACGATCCCACCAACACCGATCCCGCCTTCGCACGCTCGCGGACCCGGGTTGAAGTCCTTCCGCACCTCGAGGAAAACCTCGGTCCCGGCGTCGCCGAGTCCCTCGCCCGGACCGCCGCCATCCTGCAGCTGGACGCCGACTACCTGGAGGCTGTGGCGGAAAGCACGTTCGCATCCCTCGTGGAGCGGGACGGCGGCACGCTGGCCCTGCCGGAGGAGGCGTTGCGTGCCCTGGCCCCGGCCATCAGGTTCCGGGTGATCGCCAAGGCAGCGGCCGACGTCGGCGGGCAGCAGCCCAGCTACCAGCGCCTTTTGGCGGCGGAAGCGCTGCTGCGGCGGCAGGGTTCGGCCGGTCCCGTGGAGCTTCCCGGCGGCGTCAGCGTGTACCGGCTGTCCCTGGCGCAGCTGGAGGGATCGAACGCTGCGGGTGTGCCTGGGGCCAAGGGCGGCCCCGGTTCTGTTCCCCGCGAACCGGCACGCTGTGGGAAGCTAGTATTCCGGCCTCAAAAACCGCCCGCAAAATAGTCGCACCCCGCATCTAAACAGGAGCCATTGGTGGATTCAAACGACGTCCAGGCAGATCTCAAGCACGTTCTCTACACCAAGGAGCAGATCCAGCAGCGGATCAGCGAGCTCGCTGCGCAGATCGACAAGGACTACGAAGGGCGCGAGATCCTCCTTGTGGGTGTGCTGAAGGGCGCCGTGATGGTCATGGCCGACCTTGCCCGCGCACTCCACAGCCACATCTCCATGGACTGGATGGCCGTCTCCTCCTATGGTTCGGGAACCCAGTCCTCCGGTGTGGTGCGCATCCTGAAGGACCTGGACACCGACCTGATGGGCAAGGACGTCCTGATCGTTGAGGACATCATTGACTCCGGCCTTACCTTGTCCTGGCTGAAGACCAACCTGGAATCCCGCGGCACCGCCTCGGTGGAGATCTGCACAGCGTTCCGGAAGCCCACCGCCGCCAAGGTGGAAATCGACGTCAAGTACGTGGGCTACGACATCCCCAACGAATTCGTGGTGGGCTACGGCCTGGACTACGCCGAAAAGTACCGCAACCTTGATTTCGTGGGAACCCTGGCCCCGCACGTCTACGAGTAGGCCGCGCGGCAGGCTCCGCCGCCGCCGTGCCCCGGCAAAACCCCGCCACGCAGGCAGCTCCTGCACTGTCCCGGCGCAGCTACGCCCACAGGGAACTTTTGCTTTTCGCTATGCGTGATGTACTCCGGACGGTGTATAGCTAGAAGCTGACGCAGCACCATCACGCGCGCAGACTACTCGCCGTGAAGCACTACCGGAAGGGACGGGGCCAGCCCCCGAACAGATGAAAGCTAAGAACTTCTTCAAAGGCCCGGGCATCTGGATCGTCGTTGTGGTCGGTCTGCTCCTCGTGGCTTTTGCAACGCTCGCCCCCGGCGGTGCGGCCCGGATCGATACGGACAAGGGCCTGGAACTGCTCTCCGGCAACAAGGTGGAGCAGGCCAAGATCTTCGACGGTGAAAACCGCGTTGACCTCACGCTGAAGGACAACCTGCAGGTGGATGGGCAGGACAAAGGCAAGAGCGTCCAGTTCTTCTTCGTGGACGCCCGCGCGCAGGACGTGGTGAAGGCCGTCACCGATGCCAAGCCAGCCCAGGGCTTCACTGACCAGCCGATTGAAAGCAACTGGTTCTCCGGCCTGCTCTCCCTCCTGATCCCCGTCATCCTGCTGGGCGCCCTCTTCTGGTTCCTGATGACCCGCATGCAGGGCGGCGGCTCCAAGATCATGCAGTTCGGCAAGTCCAAGGCCAAGATGGTCAGCAAGGACATGCCGCAGGTGACTTTCGCGGATGTCGCAGGCGCCGACGAAGCCGTGGAGGAACTGCAGGAGATCAAGGAATTCCTGCAGGAACCGGCCAAGTTCCAGGCCGTTGGCGCCAAGATCCCCAAGGGCGTGCTGCTGTACGGCCCCCCGGGTACCGGTAAGACCCTGCTCGCCCGCGCCGTGGCCGGTGAAGCCGGCGTCCCCTTCTTCTCCATCTCCGGCTCGGACTTCGTGGAAATGTTCGTCGGCGTCGGCGCTTCCCGCGTCCGCGACCTTTTCGAACAGGCCAAGGCCAACTCGCCCGCCATCATCTTCGTGGATGAGATCGACGCCGTTGGCCGCCACCGCGGTGCAGGCATCGGCGGCGGCAACGACGAACGCGAGCAGACCCTCAACCAGTTGCTGGTGGAAATGGACGGCTTCGACGTCAAGACCAACGTGATCCTCATCGCGGCCACCAACCGGCCCGACGTCCTGGACCCCGCACTGCTGCGTCCGGGCCGCTTCGACCGCCAGGTCTCGGTGGAAGCACCGGACCTGATTGGCCGCGACCAGATCCTGCAGGTGCACTCCAAGGGCAAGCCGATGGCGCCCGGCGTAGACCTGAAGGCCGTGGCCAAGAAGACACCCGGCTACACCGGTGCCGATCTGGCCAACGTCCTCAACGAGGCCGCACTGCTCACGGCGCGTTCCAACGCCAACCTGATTGACGACCGCGCCCTGGACGAGGCCATCGACCGTGTCATGGCCGGTCCGCAGAAGCGCAGCCGGGTCATGAAGGAACACGAGCGCAAGATCACCGCGTACCACGAAGGCGGCCACGCCCTGGTGGCGGCGGCCCTCCGGAACTCCGCCCCGGTCACCAAGATCACCATCCTCCCGCGCGGCCGGGCCCTGGGCTACACCATGGTGGTTCCGGAAAACGACAAGTACTCCGTAACCCGCAATGAGCTCCTGGACCAGATGGCCTACGCCATGGGCGGGCGCGTTGCCGAGGAGATCGTGTTCCACGATCCTTCCACCGGCGCCTCCAACGACATCGAGAAGGCAACCGGCACCGCACGCAAGATGGTCACCGAATACGGCATGAGCGAACGCGTCGGCGCGGTCCGCCTGGGCCAGGGCGGCGGCGAACCTTTCCTGGGCCGCGACGCAGGCCACGAGCGCAACTACTCGGACCAGATCGCCTACGTCGTGGACGAGGAAGTGCGCCGCCTGATTGAGCAGGCCCACGATGAGGCCTACGAGATCCTCACCGAAAACCGCGACGTCCTGGACCTCCTGGCCCTGGAGCTGCTGGAGCGCGAAACCCTCAACCAGGCCGAAATCGCCGACATCTTCCGTGACGTCCGCAAGCGCGACTTCCGCGAGGTGTGGCTGTCCAAGGAAACCCGTCCGGTACAGATGGCAGGCCCGGTGGAGAGCCGCCAGGAGCGCGCCGAACGGGAAGCGCAGGAGGAAGCCAAGAAGGCCCGGCTGGATGAGCCGCTGGACGCCCAGCCCCCTCATTCGCAGGGCGTTCCGGAGGACGCTCCGTTTCACGGCGGAACCCCCGACTCGGGGCCTGACACCCTTCGCGGCTAAGCTTTCCCTGTGACTTCTTTCGACGACGACGTTCCCGCCTACGCCGCACATCTGGCGGAGGACGGTTCCCACCATTCGAAACACGAAAAGGTGGACCGGCCGAGGATCGAGGCGGCCGTCCGTGAGATCCTCCTTGCCATCGGCGAGGACCCGGACCGCGGCGGCCTCCTCGACACCCCGAAAAGGGTGGCCAAGGCGTACGCCGAAATGTTTGCGGGACTGCACCGCGACCCCGCGGAGGTGCTGTCCACCACCTTTGACCTGGACCATGAGGAACTGGTCCTGGTCAAGGACATCCCGTTCTACTCCACGTGCGAGCACCACCTGGTGCCGTTCCACGGGGTGGCCCACGTTGGCTACATTCCCTCGCACGACGGCAAGGTCACCGGGCTGAGCAAGCTGGCCCGCCTGGTGGACATCTACGCGCGCCGCCCGCAGGTGCAGGAGCGCCTCACCACTGAAATCGTCGAAGCGATGGTCCGCCACCTCAAACCCCGTGGCGCCATCGTGGTCGTTGAATGCGAACACATGTGCATGTCGATGCGCGGTATCCGCAAGCCCGGAGCGAAGACCGTCACCAGTGCGGTCCGCGGGCAGCTTCATGACCCGGCCACCCGTGCCGAAGCCATGAGCCTCATCCTCGGAAGGTAACAACAGACCATGGATTCACTCGCTGCAGCCCCTGGAACGGGGCCCGCAACCTCCCCGCTGCCCATCCTGCGCAAGCCGCGCCCGGCAGCGCGCTTCGCCGACCTGCCCACTGACCGCACCCTGGTCATGGGAATCCTGAACGTCACCCCGGACTCCTTCAGCGACGGGGGAAAGCACGCCACCGCGGACACTGCCATCGCTGCCGGCCTGCGGATGTTCTACGCGGGCGCAGACATCATCGACGTTGGGGGCGAATCCACCCGCCCGGGAGCTGAGGATGTCACGCCGGACGAGGAACAGCGCCGCGTCCTGCCCGTGATCGAGGCCCTGGTCAAGGCAGGGGCACTGGTCAGCATCGACACCACCCACGCCTCGACGGCTGCAGCAGCGGTAAAGGCCGGTGCAGCAATCATCAACGACATTTCCGGCCTGAGCATCGAGCCCGAAATGGCCGAGTTCGTGGCGGCCTCCAAAGTGCCGTACGTGCTCACCCACCGCCGCGGGGATGCCCGCACCATGAACTCGCTCGCCGAATACGCGGACGTAGCCGGAGAAGTGGTGGCGGAGCTGGCAGGAGTGCGGGACAAGCTGTACGCCGCCGGCGTCAGCCAGGAACAGATCATCATCGACCCGGGCCTGGGGTTTGCCAAGAACGACGCCCAGAACTGGGAACTGCTGCAGAACCTGGACCAGCTGGACAGCCTGGGCCACAAGGTCCTGGTGGGCGCCTCCCGCAAACGTTTCCTCGGCACCCTGCTCACCGTGGCCGGCAAGGCCGCAGCCCCCGAAGAACGCGATGGTGCCACAGCGGCGATCACAGCCATCAGCGCCTACCGCGGGGCCTGGGCGGTCCGCGTGCACGAGGTCGGGTCCAGCCTTGACGCCGTCAAGGTGGCTGCACGCATGGCCGCAGCATCCACAGCACAAGCCGTACCCCAAAAACAATAGGGCCGGGGGACCCATGGACAGGATTACGCTGACCGGAGTGACGGCCGTGGGCCATCACGGCGTCTTCGATTTCGAACGCCGGGAGGGCCAGCCATTCGTCGTGGACGCAGTGCTCCACCTGGACTTCACCGAAGCGGCGCAGTCCGACGACGTCCGGGACACCGCCCACTACGGCGAGGTGGCACAGCGTATTACCGAGTGGATCGCCGGTGAGCCCCTCAACCTCATCGAGGCACTGGCGGTGCGGATCGCCGACAGCCTCCTGTCCGAATTCAAGCTCCAGGCCGTGGACATCACGGTGCACAAACCACAGGCCCCCATCGAGGTCCCCTTCGGAGATGTGGCGGTCACTGTCCACAGGGAACAGGTCCCCGCAGGCTCCGCCATGTCCGGGGCACAGACGTGACCGGGACCTACACCAAAGCCGTGCTTGCCCTGGGCAGCAACCTTGGTGAACGGAACGAAACCCTGACGGAGGCCGTGGCCGACCTGGTGGACCCGCCGGAGGTCCGGCTCCTTGCCGTCTCACCCATCGTCCAGACCAAAGCCGTTGGCGGACCGCCCGGCCAGCCCGACTTCCTGAACATGGTCATCACGGTGGAAACCAGCCTGACCCCGCAGGAACTGCTTGAACACTGCCAGGCCGTGGAAAACAAGCACCACCGCGTCCGCGAAGTCCACTGGGGGCCGCGGACGCTCGACGTCGACATCATCACCTACGGCGACGTCCGCAGCGATGATCCCACTCTGACTATTCCGCACCCGCGCGCCGCCTCGCGCGCTTTCGTTCTCTACCCCTGGTCGCTCATCGAACCCGCCGCCACGCTGGACGGTGAACGGATCAGCACCCTGGCAACTCGGGCTGCGGATTTCGGGGACCTTGCCCCGTTTGACGGGTTCGGCGACTTCGACGGCATGCCCACGGCGGGAGCGGTGGAGGAGCGATGAAGCCGATCAACCCGCTGCGCCTGCTGCTGATCTGCGTCATCCTTGCGGTGGCTGGGTGGTCGGCCACGGTTGTCACCAGCCGGTACAGCATGGCCACTCCGGTCCTGCCTGCTACGGCGCTTGCCACCATGGGCGTCATCGTCATCATCACGCTGATCCTGGGCATCCGGGTGCTGAGGTGGCGCAACAGCGTCAAACCCAACAGCACGGCCAGGAAAGCCGTGCTTGACCCCCTGCTGGCCGCGCGGACGTTGGTCCTGGCCCAGGCATGCGCCTACGCCGGAACGGTTCTGCTGGGCTGGCACGTGGGCATCTTCCTGGACCAGTTGCGGATCTGGAGCCTGCGCAGCGACCAGGGCATCACCTGGCTGGCCCTGGCCATGGCCGGCGGCGGACTGGTGATGATCGTGGTGGGGCTCCTGGTGGAGCGGTTCTGCAAAATTCCCCCGGAGGACGGGGACACCACCAGCGCGGACGGGAAGAAGGGCCGCCCAGCCCGCGGGGAAGCCGCCGGGGAAGGCGAATATGCATACCGAGGCGATTGACCCGCCGGGTATCGCCTGGCAGCGGGTGTCGCCGAAATACATCACGGTCCGGCTGGTGGAATGGGCTGTGGCCAACCTTGTCACCGTATTGGTCCTGTCCGCTCCGCTCCTGCTTGTCCTCCTGGGCTGGTGGCGGTGGCCGCCGCTGTGGCTTGCCATCACCGTTCCAGCCGCCACGCTGCTGGCTGCCTTGTGGCGGCTGGTGCTTATCCCGCGGCAGGTCCGGGCCATCGGCTATGCCGAGCGCCACGACGACCTGCTGATCAGGGGCGGTATTTTCTTCCAGCGCACCATGGCCGTTCCCTATGGGCGGATGCAGTACGTGGACATTGCCGTTGGGCCCGTGGAACGCGCACTGGGTCTGTGCACCGTGAAGCTCCACACCGCGTCACCCGGCACGAACGCACGCATTCCCGGCCTGCCGGCGGCGGAAGGCGCGCGGCTCCGCGAACAGCTGGCCGCCCGCGGTGAAGCCAGGCTGGCAGGACTGTGACCACTGACGGCCAGCTGCCCGGTCCGCCCGTGGTCCCGCCTGAGCTTCCGCCTGCGCCTCCAACTGCCCAGGGCAGCCCGGAAAGCAACAGAACGTCCGACGGCGAGTGGCTGCGGGTGCATCCTGCCTCACCTTTCGTTCGCGGCTGGGTTGCCCTGGCCGCCATCACCTTCTTCTTTGGCCGGGACCTCTTCGAGCGGACGCTGCAGGGCCAGCCCGTGTTCGAGGACGGCTTTGCCAGGCGCGCACCATGGCTCCTTGGCGGCGGCGCGGTGGTGCTGGCAGTGGCGGTGCTGGGGTTCGTCCTCACCTGGTACTTCACCAAGTACCAAGTGTCCGGCGGCTATGTCAGAGTCAACAGCGGGCTGATCTTCCGCCAGCACCGGCAGGCGCGGCTGGACCGGGTGCAGGCCATTGACATCGTGCAGCCCCTGCTGGCCCGGATCTTCGGCCTGGCGGAACTCAAATTCGAGGTAGCCGACGCCGGGGAATCAGCGGTGCGCTTGGCCTACCTGAAGATCGGGGAAGCCCGGCAGCTGCGTGCCACCATCCTGGCGCAGGCGTCCGGAGCATCCGCCGGTGCTGTTACAGGTGCCCACGTTGATTCCGCGGCAGGTGCCAGTTCCGGAAGCCCGGCAGGACCGGAGCGCCTTGCCCGGCCCGCACCCGAGGCGCCGGAAATCACTGTCCTGGCCGTGCCGCCGTCGCGCCTTCTCGGATCGCTGATCCTGAGCGAGCAAAGCGTCTTTATAGTGGTGGGCGGGATCGCCTCGGTGGTCCTGTCGGCGCTGACGGACAACCGCGCCTTCTACTTCTACCTGGTGCCCGCGGCCCTGGGCCTGGCCGCCGGCTACTGGAACTTCTTCAACAAGGGGTTCAACTTCACCGCAGCGGTTTCTCCCGACGGCATCCGGCTGCGGTACGGGCTCCTGGACACCCAGGCGCAGACGCTTCCACCAGGCCGGATCCAGGCGGTGAAGGTTGCCCAGCCTCCGCTGTGGCGGCCCTTCGGCTGGTACCGGATGCAGGTGAATGCGGCCGGCTACGGGGTTTCCGGCAACGCCGCCGAGGGCAACACTCGAACCACCCTCCTGCCGGTGGGAAAGCTGTCCGACGTCATGGCCATGCTTTCGCTGGTCCTGCCGGACCCGGGGACCAGCCAGCCCGAGCTGGTTTTTAGCGCCGGCCTTAACGGCAGGGATTCCGACGGCGGATTCGTCACCACGCCGCGACGGGCCCGCCTGATGGCACCCCTCGCGTGGCGCCGCAACGGGTTCACCGCAACTGACACGGCCCTGTTGATCCGCTCCGGGCGCTGGTGGCGGGAACTGGTGCTGGTTCCCCACCAGCGGACCCAGTCACTGGCATTGCAGCAGGGACCCCTGGCGCGCAGGTTCCGCGTGGCGGACCTGGTCCTCCATACGACGGCAGGGCCGGTGGCCCCCCGGCTGGCCCAGGCCGGGCTGGACGAAGCCCGGCAGCTCTTCGACGACCAATCGGCACGTGCCCGGCTGGCGCGGAAGCGGCAAACCACCGAACAATGGTTGCGGCAGGTTGTTCCGGCGGTCGCGCCCACGCCGATGGGTGCCCTGCAACTGCCCGGCTCCGCAGTGTCTGACGCGCCGGTGCCTGAGGTGCCGGCCCGTGGGGATGGAACCGGCGATGCACGAGACCATTACCAACAGGAAGGCCAGCAGCATGGCTAAGCCCGGACGCCTCGGCGTCGGAATCATCGGTGCCGGCAAGGTGGGAGCCGTGCTGGGCGCTGCTTTGCGCGCTGCCGAGCACGCCGTCGTCGGGGTGTCAGCCGTGTCCGACGCAAGCCGCGAACGGGCTGAAACACTGCTGCCCGGCGTGCCCGTCCTGGAAGTGCAGGACATTGTCGAGCGGTCGGAGCTGGTGTTGCTGGCCGTGCCGGATGACGCCCTGCCTGGCCTGGTGGGCGGGCTGGCGAAGCTGGGGGCATGGCAGCCCGGCCAGCTCGTGGCGCACACCTCAGGGCGGTTCGGGGTGGGCGTGCTGCATCCCGTGCGCGCTGCCGGGGCCGTTCCCCTGGCGCTGCACCCGGCCATGACGTTCACCGGCATGAGCCTGGACCTCACCCGGCTGCTGGACTGCACCTTCGGGGTCACGGCGGATGCCGCCATGCTGCCCATCGCCCAGGCGCTGGTGGTGGAGATGGGGGCGGAACCCGTTGCCATCGCCGAGGCCGACAGGACGCTTTACCACGCAGCCCTGGCACACGGCTCCAACCACCTGGTGACCCTGGTGGCGCAGGCGTCGCAGCTCCTGCGTGAGGTTGGGGTGGAGGCGCCCGAACGAATGCTTGGTCCGCTGCTGCGCGCCACCCTGGAGAACGCGCTGGCCTCGGGGGAATCGGCGCTGACTGGCCCGGTGGCCCGCGGGGACGTGGGGACGGTCGGTGCCCATGCCGAGGCTTTGCGGGAGTTCGACGGCGGCAGGCATGGCGATGTGCTCGAGGCGTACCTTGCGATGGCCCGGGCCACTGCCCTGCGGGCAGAAGGGCGGGGACTGCTGAAACCTGACCAGCTGAAGGGGCTGCACGAGGCCCTCGATCCGAAGGAGGACTGAATGTCCATTCAACTCGTCAAAACCGTTCTCGAACTGCACGCGGAAAGCGCCAGGCTCCTTGGCGCCAGGCGCGGTACATCGCAGGGCCTGGTGCCCACCATGGGGGCACTCCACGAAGGCCATGCCGCACTGGCGCGCACCGCCGTCGAGCACAACGACGTTGTGGTGGCCAGCATCTTCGTTAACCCCCTGCAGTTCGGCGACGCCGTGGACCTGGACCGCTACCCCAGGACGCTGGACGCCGATCTTGCGCTGCTGGAGGAGCAGGGCGTCGATCTGGTGTTTGCGCCGTCAGTGGAGGAGGTCTACCCCGGCGGGGAGCCCCTGGTGCGGGTGACGTCCGGCCGGCTCGGCGAAAAGTGGGAAGGTGCATCCCGGCCCGGACACTTCGACGGCGCCCTGACCGTTGTGGCAAAACTGCTCCATTACGGCATGCCGGCCGCAGGTCTTCCTGCCGGTTCCGCCGATGACGCTTTCCAGGCCGGCGGCCTGGCCGCGTACCGGGCCTACTTCGGGCAGAAGGACGCGCAGCAGTTGGCCCTGGTCCGGCGGATGGTTGGCGATCTGAACTTTCCGGTCGAGATCGTCGGCGTGCCCACGGTCAGGGCAGAGGACGGGCTGGCGTTGTCCAGCCGGAACCGCTTCCTGTCCGACGCCGAGCGGGACGCCGCGCTGGTCCTCTCCCGGGCGCTGCGGCTGCTGGAGGAGCGGGCAAATGCCCACGAGCCGCTGGACCTGGACTCCGCGCTGGCACTGGTTGAGTCCCAACCCCTGGTTGAACTGGACTACTTCGAAGTGGTGGATCCGGAAACACTTGAACCGCTGGCTGAGAACTGCCGGGAGACTCCTTTCCGCGGCGATGCCCTGGCGCTTATCGCCGCCAAGGTTGGCCCGGTGCGGCTGATCGACAACATGCCGCTCAGTTCCTGACTTTCGCTACTCCCAGGTTTCCTGATTCTTCCCGGCTGCCCGGGGGAGGGTCTACGGGTAGGACGGAAGTTAGAGGTCCAGCCCGTCCTCGCTGGCCACCAGCTGCTCCAGGAGTGCCTTTTCGGGGCGGCCCGGGTTGCGCGCCACGCATTGACGAAGCCGTGCCCTGGACAGTTCTTCGGCCGGATCCGTGCTCGAAAGTTGTTGGTCGATAATCTCCTGGGCCTGCCATCGAAGCGATTCAATGGCGAACTGGCGGATCTCCTCAGGAGTGTCACTGGGAATCCACGGCTCGGGAACCGGGGGCACGCTTTGGACCAACCGCTCTACTGTCATAGTGGCCTCCTTGCATGAAGCCGCAGTGGCCGGGGAAGGCCCGGAGCCGCGGCCGCACCTCCATTGAGCAGTTACTGGCAATTTTCGACGTCTTCGGCGACTGGTTCCAACAGGACGATTTCGAAGGCAGTCCCTTTATCAATGTCTTGCTGGAGATGGGTCCGTCCCACCCCTGGGGCCAGGCGAGCATCGACTATCTGGCCAAGGTCCGCGGGCACGTCCGAGGGTTGGCGGAAGAAGCCGGCTTGGTGCGCCCGGAGGAATTTTCGCGCTCCTGGCACATCCTGATGAAAGGCTCCATTATTTCCGCCACTGAGGGAGACCTGCAGGCGGCCAAGCGCGCCCAGCAAATGGCGCGCTGGCTCATCGAGCACCACAGGGCATAGTGCGGCGGTTGCTTCACCTCGCGATTGCTAACCCCGCAGGAGCTACACCCCGGCACCAACCGAGCCCGGGAACAGCGCAAACGGCATCCTGTAGAAGTCAGCCCAGAGCGGGTCCTCGGGTGAGAGGTCGTTGAGGTCTATGAGTTTGTCGTCGTCCGGTTCCCACTGCGGGAGGTCTTCCGGGCTGGGATCTACACCCTGGGTTACGGCGGGCATCGGAAAAAGTCCCGCCGGCCAGTGGGTTGGTTCGGGGTCTGGGTGTTCGGGTTTGTAGTGGCGGCCGGTGGGTGAGGTCCAGCCGGGTGGTTCGTTGTCGGTTGCGGGGTCCGGGATCCATGGCCGGGTGTGTTTGAGCCGGTGATGTTTCGGGCAGAGCTGGGCCAGGTTGCTGGTGCCCGTGGTGCCGCCGTGTTCCCAGGCAGTGAGGTGGTCGGTGTCGTTGTCCGGGGTGCGGTTGCTGCAGCCAGGGAAGCTGCATTTCCCGTCCCGCATGCGAATCCATTGTTTGATGGTTTCGGGTAGCCGGTAGCGGGTGCGGCCGATCTCCAAGGGGGCCCCGTCGCGGGGGTCGACCAGGACCCGGTAGAACGAGTCCGCCCCGTCCGCGACGAGTTTGCGGGCCAGGGATGCCGGGATGGGGCCGTGGCCGTCCAGTTCTGCGGGTTCGTCGGTGATGCCGAGCAGGGCGCACACCGGCACCATGACCAGGACATCCGCACGCGGGGTGAGGACCTTCCCGATCTCACCGGTGCTTCCGTTAGCCTGGGCTGCCTCGTTGGTGCTGCTTGCGCCGAGGAGGAGTGATGCTGCGATGTCGGGGCGGAGTTGGGTGAGGGTGCGGGGTTCGTCGGGGACTTGGAGGCCGCGGGCGGTGGCGGTGGTGCGGTTCCAGATCGCCGAAGCGGTGTGCCCGGGGAGGTGGAGGGAGATCCAGGCCCTGCCGTCGCGGTCCGGGGTGTATTCCATCCGCCGGTCCGCAACACCTTTCGCGTGGCGCTTCTGCAGGCTTTCGGGGTGGTGGCGTTCGCGGCAGGAACGGACTTTGACCCGGAACCGGGAGGGAATGAGTTCGCCGGGTGCGGCGCCGCGGGCCGGCTTCGGGGCATCGGGGTCGAAGAAGTGCGCCACCAGGGCGGCGGCACCGTCCGGGGTGAGCCCCTCGGTCTCGTCGGCAACAATTCTCGCGTGCTGCCATGACAGGTCCCCGGCAGACAAGGCTGCAAGGACGGGCGGCAGGGAACACACCTGCCGGAACTGTTCCACGAATGCCCCGGCAGCGCCGAAACTGATGGTCAGGACCCCGGCGATTTCCTCCACCGCTGGCATCTCCGCGTAGGTGCGTTCACGCACGGGCGCGTCGGGGGCGAGCAGCGCATGCTGGATCTCAACGACCTCGGCAACATCACGGGCTTTCACTGCAGCGAGCTGCGCCTCCAGCCGCTTCACCGCTTCCAGTCGTTCCAGCCGGAGCTCATACCGCCGCTGCAAAACGTCCACACCAGCCCCAATACCCAGCCCGGCAGCCAGGAAAGCATCCTCAGCGGCCAGCGCATCAAGGGCAGCAACAGAGGAGTGGACCCCTTCCAAAACCACCCCGCCACCGCTGCTGATTTCCATACGGACATCATCCAACGAGGCACTGACATTCGAAGCGGCCAGCCAAACCTGCCCCAGCCAAGCGTCTGCCCAGGCGCCTCCAGCTGCGCAGCCGCGTGCCGTCGTCGTGCTTGAAGCTCCCTGCAAACCTCCCACCCGCCTTATCCAAAAAGAGCAACACAGGGGCAGTAATAGTCAGCTTGCTTATTACTTTCAGCTTTCCTAGGCTGGAAAGCGTCAGGCAATCAACTCTCGAAGCGGGACCCCGCGCGCCAAGAGCGCGCAACCGCAAGCATGAGGAGGAACAATGTCAGAGCACAGCATCGCAGGCAAGAAGGTGGCATTCCTGCTGACTGACGGAGTGGAGCAGGTGGAGCTCACCAGCCCCTGGCAGGCCGTGAAAGATGCCGGCGGTGAACCCACCCTCGTGGCACCCAAGAGCGGCAAGCTGCAGGGCTACAACGGCACGGAAAAGGGCGACACCTTCGACGTCGACCTCACGGTGGCTGAAGCAAATGCCTCGGACTTTGACGCCCTGGTCCTTCCCGGCGGCGTCGTCAACGCGGACCACCTGCGCGTGGACAAGGATGCCCAGAGTTTCACCCGCAGTTTCTTTGAACAGCACAAGCCGGTGGCCTCCATCTGCCATGGCCCGTGGCTGCTGATCGAGGCTGGAGTCATCAGGGGCCGCAACGTCACCTCCTACTTCACTTTGGAAACAGACCTGAAGAACGCCGGCGCCAACTGGACGGACCAGGAAGTGGTGGTGGACCAGGGCCTGGTCACCAGCCGCAACCCGGATGACCTCCCGGCCTTCAACGAAAAGTTGGTGGAAGAGATCTCCGAAGGGGAGCACGCGGGCCAGACCGCCTGACCCCTAGTGTTCCCTCAGGGTTGAAAAACCCGTATGGAGGAATTACTCCAGCGGGTAGAGTGTTTGCATCTGCAGCGGCGCCGGCCGTGCATCATTCACAAAAACCCTTGAGGGAACACCCATGTCTACCGAGACCTCGCCCAACTCCAGCGGCCCGTCCGTCCAAGCGCCCGGACGGGACGCCCGGTCCGCCGCACCGGAGAAGATGTCCCGGGAGTCCGTGACCATCATCAGCACGCTGCTGGTGGCGACGTTCGTGGTGATCCTCAACGAGACCATCATGAACGTCGCCCTGCAGCGGCTCATGGTGGACCTCCGTGTGGACGCTCCCACGGTCCAGTGGCTGTCCACGGGGTTCATGCTCACCATGGCCGTCGTCATCCCCACCACGGGCTTCATCCTGCAAAGCCTGTCCACGCGCGCCGTCTTCATGCTTGCCATGGGCCTGTTCGCCGGCGGAACAGCCCTTGCCGCGGTGGCGCCGGGGTTCGAAGTCCTGCTGCTGGCGCGCATTGTCCAGGCGGGCGGCACCGCCATCATGCTGCCGCTGCTGATGACCACCATCCTCACCCTGGTCCCGCTGGCCAAGCGCGGCGCCGTCATGGGCAACGTCAGCATCGCCATTTCGGTGGCCCCGGCCATGGGTCCCACGGTCTCCGGCCTGATCCTGGAGCATTTCACTTGGCGCTTTATGTTCGTCTTCGTGCTGCCGGTGGCCCTCGTGGCGCTGGCCATTGGGGCGAAATACCTCACCAACGTGGGCGAGCCTGAAAAGGCACGGCTGGATGCATTGTCCGTCATCCTCACGGTCCCCGCATTTGGTGGCCTGGTCTACGGGCTGAGCCAGATCGGCGGCGGCCATGGTGGCCAGGCCGGTCCCAGTGCCGGGGCCATCGCAGCCCTGGTCATCGGCGTCGCAGCCCTGACAGTTTTCGTCCTCCGCCAGGTCCGGCTCCAGAAGGCAGCCGCGCCCTTGCTGGACCTGCGCGCCTTCAAGCTCCGGATGTTCACCGTCTCGGTCCTGCTGATGGTAGTGGCCATGATGGCCCTGTTCGGCGGCGTCATCCTGCTGCCGCTTTACCTCCAGGAAGTCCGTGGCCTGGGCTCGCTCGAAACCGGTCTTGCACTGCTTCCCGGCGGCCTGGCCATGGGCCTGCTGGGCCCGGTCATCGGCCGCGCGTTCGACAAGGTGGGTCCGCTGCCGCTCACCATCACCGGATCCATCCTGATGGTGGTGGCCCTCTGGCAGTTTTCAATGCTCGACGCCGGCACCCCGGTGTGGTGGATCGTGACCTTGCATGTGGGGCTGAGTTTTGGCCTGGCGCTGCTGTTCACGCCCGCCTTCACCACCGGCCTGAACCCGCTTCCGCCGCACCTCTACTCGCACGGGTCAGCGATCATGAGCACCACCCAGCAGGTGGCCGGCGCCGCGGGAACGGCACTCCTGGTGTCCATCTTCGCTGTGGTGAGCGCCGCCTCGGGACTCGTCGCCGGGATGAGCGCAGCCTTCCTGACGGCTACCGTCATAGCCCTTGCCGCCGTCGTACTTTCCGCGATGATGCGCAAGACCGAAGGTGCCGGCGCGGGCCACGGCGCGCACTGACCCAACTACTTACTGGGGGTCAGCCGGCGAAGAACTCGCTCAGTTCCTTGATCAGCCTGTCCGGAGCCTTGATGGCGCCGTCGTGGCCGAGGCCGGGCAGGATGGTGTAGCTGGAGCCGGAAAGCACGTCGTGGATCTGGCCGCAGGCGATGCCGAAGTAGGCGGGGCTCTTTTCGCCCACCACAATCAGGGTCTCCAGGGGAAGCGCCTGGAACGGCTCGGCGGGCATGTCGGCGGCAATGATGGCTTTGATTTCGCGGACGCCGGTGCGCATCAGCTCGCGCTGCTGCTTTCCTTCGGTGGTTCCGGCCGTCAGCTTGTTGGCCAGGGTCAGCATGGACAGCGGCATGCGCGATGAGAAGGAACCGCCGGCTTCAAGGCCCCGCTGGATCACGGCGAGGGCGCGGTCATGGTCTCCAGCGGCGATGGCGCGCTCGTACTCCGCGATCCAGTCGGCCGTGACGCTGCCGTTCACGGAGACGGCGGGGTCGTAGACGGCGAGCCGTTCCACCGGCAGTGTCCGGGCCGCGTGCAGGGCCACGGCGCCGCCGAAGCTGTGCCCAAACACATCGGTGCTGGAGGTGTGCTTCATGACCGTATCCAGGTCGCGGATGTCCACGTCCAGGGTGTAATCGTCGGGCTGCGGGGACGAGGATCCGCGCCCGCGCCGGTTGAAGGTGTGCACCGGGCGGCCCAGGGCGGCGCTCAGTTTCTGGGCGAACTTGGTGTAATCCGCAGCCGTCACCATGGAAGGCGGCACAACCACCACGCCCGAGCCCGCAGAAGCAAGGTCAGCGCCGGTGGAGAAGAGCTCCACAGTGCCGCCGTCGGGGGTCCTGATGTTCTCTCGCGTCATGCTCCGAGCCTAGCCGAGCAAGCCCGGGTGGGGCATCCCGGCGGCCGGAGGCACGCAGGGTCACGCCAAGCGGTTGATGAGGGCCTGGCTCGCCGCGCGGATGGCCGGCAGCCCGTCCCCGAGCCCGCACAGGATCAGCCCGGCGTCGGCAGCCTGCATGGCGGAATCGGTACCGGCGGCGCCGTCCGCGCGGAGGTAGATCAGGGATTCCACCAGCCGGAAGGTGAAGTCGCCGCCGTCCGGTCCGCCCGGCGCGGCTGACGTCCCCGCGCCCAGTTCCCCGTACAGCCGCCTGAGCTCCTGGCGGTGGTTGTGGAACCTGGCGAAGCGGGTGCTCCTGACCTCGGGCAGGTGGTACAGCACGCCAAGGTTCCACCGCGCGCTGCACAGCTGGGTGCCGTCATAAAGCCCGACGGCGTGAAGGCGGCTTCCAGCCGGAGTTTCGGTTTCCGGGTCATCAGTGGGCAGCGCGGACACGGCACGTGCGAACCTCAGCCCGCCGGACACCGTCCCCTCAAGCAGGTCCTCGAGGATATCGTCCTTCGTTTTGAAGTGGTGGTACAGGGAGGACTGCCGGATGCCCACGGCGTCCGCGATGGACCGCGTGGAGGTGCTGGCGAAGCCCTGGGTGGTGAACAGCTCCGCGGCGGCGTCGAGGATTTCGTCGCGGGCGGTGGCGCCCGGCCGCGAGGGCTGCTGGTGGCGGGGGCGGCCCGGTCCGGCGGAAGTCACGGCCCCATTCTTGCACTGCCGGGTGCGCCGAAAACGACCGCCGGGCATTGTGAGGCGACGGAAATCTGCCCGAAACAAGATGTCTATCCGCCTTTTACAGAGGTGAAACTGTTTGGGGACATCCCGCTGGAAAACTATCAAGTGACCGGTAATCAGCAGCCTTCGGCCGAGCGCTGCAGTACCGGGAGGCTTCGCCCCCAAGATCCCTTTCCAGTTCCGGAGATTCCCGATGACATCCACCGTTCTCCCCACCGTCCACCAGGACGATGCAGACCTGACGTCCCTTGGCTACCAGCCCACCCTCCACCGAAAGCTCGGCCGCTACGCTTCCTTTGCCGCCGGCTTCTCGTTCGTTTCCATCCTCACCACCATCTTCCAGCTCTTCGCGTTCGGCTACTCGTTCGCCGGGCCCGCGTTCTTCTGGACCTGGCCGGTGGTCCTGGTGGGCCAGCTGCTGGTGGCCCTGAACTTCGCCGAACTCGCCGCCCGCTACCCCCTGTCCGGTGCCGTGTACCAGTGGGCGCGGCGCGTCGGCGGGGAAGGCGTGGGCTGGTTCGCCGGCTGGTTCATGGCAATCGCCCAGGTGGTCACCGCAGCCGCAGCCGCCATCGCCCTGCAGGTGGTCCTGCCCCAGCTCTGGGACGGGTTCCAGGTGGTGGGCGGCGACCCCGCCCTCAACACGGTGACCGGTGCTTCCAACGCCGTGGTCCTGGGCGCCGTCCTGCTGGTGGCCACCACCATCATCAACTCCCTGGGCGTGAAACTCATGGCCCACGTCAACTCCGTCGGAGTTACCTGCGAGATCGTGGGCGTCGCGGCCGTGATCCTGGCGCTCATCAGCGCCGCCCAGCGCGGCCCGGACGTGGTGGCGGACACCACCGTGCTGCAGGGATCGGACCTCGGTGCCGTGGGAGCCTTCCTGGTCTCGGGGCTGATGGCCGCGTACGTCATGGTGGGCTTCAACTCCGCCGGCGAACTGTCCGAGGAAACCAAGGACCCGCGCCGCACCGCCCCCCGGACCATCCTCTCCGCCCTGCTCATCTCCGGCGTCGGCGGTGCGCTGATGATCATCACCGCCCTGATGGCGGCCCCGAGCCTCGACGACGGCCGCCTGGCCACCGAAGGCCTGCCGTACGTCCTCACAGCGGTCCTGGGCACCTTCTGGGGCAAGGTCCTGCTGGTGGACGTGGCCATCGCCATCTTCGTCTGCACCCTGGCGATCCAGACTGCCGGTTCCCGCCTGGTCTTCTCCATGGCCCGCGACGGCAAGCTCCCGGCGTCGGCCCTGCTCTCCTCCGTTCACCCCACCCGCGGCACGCCCATGTGGCCCTCCATCGTGATCGGGGCCCTTGCAGTTGGAGTGCTGGCCATCAACGTAGGCAACGCCGCCCTGTTCACCACCCTGTGCAGCGTCTGCATCGTGATGGTCTACCTTGCCTACCTCCTGGTCACCGTCCCGCAGTTGCTCAACCGGCTCCGCGGCGACTGGGACAGGGTGGGGCAGACCATGCCGGCAGGCCTCTTCTCCCTGGGCCGCTGGGGCCTTCCGGTCAACGTCCTGGCCGTCCTTTACGGCGGCGTGATGGTCGTCAACCTGGCATGGCCCCGGCCCGAGGTGTACGACCCCTCCGGCGAGAACGGCCTCCTGCTGTGGTCCGCGCCCCTGATGGTCACCGCCGTGCTGCTCCTGGGCCTCTGGGTCAGGAGCCGGAACCTGGCCGCCAAGGCCTGATACGCGCCGTCCTTACTCAATAGCAGACCCAACAGCTTCCAGAAGAACCCCAAAGACCTACAGGACTGACATGACACAGACCATCGAAACGCCAATCACGGGCACCGCCACCACAGCCGGCGCCCGCGCCCACGCCAGGGAACAGCACGGCAAAACCGCGGAGACCATGCGCCACGTGCCGGCAGCTTCCGCACCGGCCCACCTTCTGGCCGGAATGCCCGACGGCGCGTCCCCCACATGGGCCGAATCCCTCGCCTTTGGCCGCTACACCACCATGTCCCTGGCCCGCGGCACCCGGATCCGGCTCACGGACACCGCCGGCGACGCCTGCGTGCACACCCTCCTGTACCGCGCCGGCGCCAGTCACGAACGCCTCAACGTGGCCGACACCGTCAAGGTCCCCTGGCAGGCATACCCCGGCGCGGGCCACCCGCTGCTGTCCGACGCCGGGCGCCTGATGGCAACCATCGTCGCCGATACGTCCTCCCGGCACGACGCACTGACCGGCGCCACCACCCTCGCCGGCAACACCACAAAGTACGGCGCCGGAACCGTCCACAGCGCCGCACCGGCGGCACGCGAACTGCTCACCCTGGCCGCCCTCAAGAACGGCCTGGGCACCCGGGACGTGGCGCCGTCGCTCTCCTTCTTCAAGGGCATCACCGTGAACCCGGCCGGGAGCATCACCTTCACCGGCAGCGCCGGACCGGGTGCCGCCGTCGAACTCCTGCTCCAGATGGACGCGGTACTGGTCCTGGCCAACACCGCCCACCCGCTGGACCCGCGCGCTGACTTCACCGGGACGGCCGTCGACATCCTCGCCTGGCACGCGCCGCAGGACCTCGCCGCACTGGAAGCCGGCAGCGTGGCCGGACCATTGGCCCCGGAACACCTGCAGGCCCTCCGCAACACCGAACACGACCTCGCCGCTAGGAACGCCCGATGAACACTGCAATCGATACCAGGTCAACCCCTGACGCAGCCGACACTGCCCTCGCTTCCGGCGCCGTGGTCCTTGACGAATTCGTTGAAGCCCGCGGCCCCTGGTCCGCAGTGGTGGCAGCCGGCGACGTGCTGACCATCGTGGACCTGGAAGGCAACCAGGCGGTGGACTGCCTGCTCTACGCCGCGGCCGACACCGCCGTCCGCTACTCGGCGGCGGCCACCATCGCCGCACAGCAGTCAATCGTCCTCACCACCGGTTCGGTCCTCCGGGCAGACAGCGGCGCGCCGCTGATGACCGTCGTGGCGGACGAAGTGGGCGTGCACGACACCATCGGCGGCGCCTGCTCCCAGGAATCCAATACCCTCCGCTACGGCCAGCACACCCGCGAACAGCACGCCTGCGTGGAGAACTTCCTGATCGAGGGTTCCCGCTGGGGCCTGGGCAAGCGGGACCTGGTGTCCAACATCAACTGGTTCATGAACGTCCCCGTGGACCCGGACGGCGCCCTGGGCATCGTGGACGGCCTGTCCGCCCCCGGAAAACGCGTGGCACTGAAGGCCGAGGTAGACACCCTGGTGCTCGTCTCCAACTGCCCGCAGATCAACAACCCGTGCAACGGCTTCAATCCCACACCCGTCCGCATGATCGTCACCCGGCCGGAGGCTGCACTGTGAACACCCCAAACCTTTTCGACACCCTCCTGATCGCCAACCGCGGTGAGATCGCCTGCCGCATCATCGAATCCGCCCGCAAGCTGGGGCTCCGGACCGTCGCCGTCTTCTCGGAGGCGGACCGCGGCGCCAAGCACGTTCGGCTCGCCGACGAAGCCGTGCTGCTGGGGCCCGCGCCGGCCAAGGAGTCCTACCTCCGGGTGGACGCAATCCTTGCCGCCGCCAAGGAAACCGGCGCGGGCGCCATCCACCCCGGCTACGGTTTCCTATCCGAGGACGCAGCCTTCGCCGAGGCTGTGGAGGCAGCCGGACTGGTGTTCGTGGGCCCCACTGCCGAGCAGTTGCGCATCTTCGGCACCAAGCACACAGCGCGCGACGCCGCCCGGGCGGCCGGGGTGCCCATGATCTCCGGTTCCGGGCTGCTTGAGGACGTGGACGCCGCCGTCGCGGCCTCCGCCACGATCGGCTTCCCGCTGATGCTCAAGGCCACCGGCGGGGGCGGCGGAATCGGCATGACGGTCTGCCGCTTCGAGGCCGAACTGGTGGAAAGCTTCCCCCGGGTGGCGCGCCTGGCCGGTGCCAGCTTCGGCACCGCAGGGGTTTTCGCCGAGCGTTACGTGGAGAACGCGCGGCACGTGGAGGTACAGATCTTCGGCGACGGCGAAGGCCGGGTGGTCAGCCTGGGCGACCGGGATTGCTCCCTGCAGCGCCGCCACCAGAAAGTCCTCGAGGAAGCACCCGCCCCGGACCTGCCGGCAGAGCTGCGGGAGGAACTGCACCGCAGCTCGCGCGCCCTCTGCGCGTCCCTTAACTACCGCTCCGCCGGCACCGTGGAGTTCGTCTATGACTCCGCCCGCAAGGAGGCCTCCTTCCTGGAAGTCAACGCCCGGCTCCAGGTGGAGCACCCGGTCACCGAGGCCGTGACCGGCGTGGACCTGGTGGAATGGATGCTCCGCCTGGCTCAGGGCGGCAGCGAAGCCCGGGCAGTCCTGGCAGACGTTCCGGACGCATTGCCGGTGGCCGGGCACGCCGTGGAAGCCCGCGTCTACGCCGAAGACCCTGCGCGCGGGTTCCAGCCCAGCGCCGGAACCGTCACCAACGCCGCCTACCCCACGGCAGCAGAAGCCCGCGTGGACGCCTGGGTGGAAACCGGCACTGACGTCTCCACCAACTACGATCCGCTCCTGGGCAAGGTCATCACCTCCGGCACAAGCCGCACCGACGCCTTCGACCGGCTCGCCGCAGCCCTGGAAAACACCCGGATCGACGGGATCGAGACCAACTTGGGGCTGTTCCGCGCCGTGAGCGGCATGGACGTGGTCCGCGCGGTCCAGCACTCCACCAGCACCCTGGACAATGTGGGGGACCCGGAGCCGCGCATCACGGTGGGCCGCCCCGGCCTGCAGACCAGTGTGCAGGACTGGCCGGGCCGCACCGGCCTCTGGCAGATCGGTGTCCCGCCGAGCGGCCCCATGGACGACCTCTCCTTCCGGCTTGGCAACACCGCCCTTGGCAACCCCGAAGGCGCGCCGGGGCTCGAGTTCACCATGACCGGACCCAGCCTGATTTTCACGCACGCCACCACGGTTTGCGTCACCGGCGCGAAAGTCACGGTGACGGTTGACGGAACAGAGGTGCCCGCCTGGACCCCAGTGACTGTCCCGGCAGGGGGAAGGCTCGACGTGGGCACGGCTTCCGGCAAGGGCCTGCGCGGCTACATCCTGTTCCAGGGCGGCCTGGACATTCCCAAGTACCTGGGCAGCGCCTCCACCTTCACCTTGGGCCAGTTCGGCGGCCACGCCGGCCGGGTGCTGCGTGCGGGGGACGTGCTGCGCGCTGTCCGGCAGGCCGCAGGGCAGGAAGTACCCACGGCAGCCGTCCCCCTCGACAGCCGTCCCGCCCTCACCACAACTTGGGAGCTGGCTGTGGCCGAGGGCCCGCACGGCGCCCCGGAGTTCTTCCAGCGCGAGGATATCGAGGAGCTGTACAGCGCAGAGTACGAGGTCCACTTCAACTCCGCCCGCACCGGCGTGCGCCTCATCGGCCCCAAACCGCGCTGGGCACGGACCGACGGCGGCGAAGCAGGCCTGCACCCCTCCAACATCCACGACACCGCCTACTCGGTGGGTGCCCTGGACTTCACCGGCGACACCCCCATCCTGCTCGGCCCGGACGGACCCAGCCTGGGCGGCTTCGTTTGCCCCGTCACCGTGGTGACGGCCGAACGCTGGAAGCTCGGCCAGCTGCGCCCCGGGGACAAGGTCCGGTTCGTGCCCATCAAAGCCGGCCAGGCGCCGTCGGCCAAGGACCTGGGACCCGGCCGCCAGCTGGTCCTCCCGAGCGACGCTGATTGGTCGTCAAGCCCGTCTGTGGCAGCCACGGCGACCAACCGCGGCTTCCGCGGCGATGGCGACGACGGCGTGCTGGGCCGGGTGCCGGAAGGTTCCGGCCGGCCCGCGGTCACCTACCGCCGCTCCGGCGACGACAACCTGCTGGTGGAATACGGCGAGATGGTGCTGGACCTTGGTCTGCGCGCCCGGGTGCACGCCCTGCACCAGCACATCGAGCAGCTCCGCGTGCCAGGCGTCGTTGACCTCACCCCGGGAATCCGGTCGCTGCAGATCAAGGTGGACCCATCGGTCCTGTCCACCACCAGGCTGCTCGACCTGGTCCAGGAAGTCGAGGCCGCGCTGCCCGCCAGTTCCGAACTGGTGGTTCCCAGCCGCACCGTCCGGCTGCCGCTGTCCTGGGACGATCCCGCCACCCGCGAGGCGATCGAACGCTACATGGCCGGTGTCCGTGATGATGCCCCCTGGTGCCCCTGGAACATCGAGTTCATCCGCCGGATCAACGGCCTGGACTCGGTCAACGACGTCTTCGACACCGTCTTTAACGCCGAATACCTGGTGCTGGGGCTGGGGGATGTCTACCTGGGCGCGCCGGTGGCCACCCCGCTGGACCCCCGCCACCGCCTGGTCACCACCAAGTACAACCCGGCCCGCACCTGGACACCGGAGAACGCCGTGGGAATCGGCGGCGCCTACATGTGCATCTACGGCATGGAAGGTCCCGGTGGCTACCAGTTCGTGGGCCGCACCACCCAGGTGTGGTCGCGCTACGCGGACTCGGCCCCGTTCGAGCCCGGTTCACCCTGGCTGCTGCGCTTCTTCGACCGGATCTCCTGGTACCCGGTCAGCCCGGAGGAACTCCTGGACCTGCGCGCCGACATGGCTGCCGGGCGTGGCCGGGGCGTCGAGATCGAGGAAGGCACCTTCTCGCTTGCCGAGCACGAAAAGTTCCTGGCGGAGAACAGCGGGTCCATCGAGGCATTCCGGGAAAAGCAGGGAGCCGCCTTCGCCGTCGAGCGGCAGGCATGGGCCGACGCCGGCGAGTTCGACCGCGCGGACGCGCTGGCCGCCGTCGTCACTCCCGTAGTGGATGACGTGGAGGTCCCTGAGGGCGGCTCGCTCGTTTCGGCGCCCTTCGCGGCGAGCGTCTGGAAGGTGGACGTGGCGGCCGGGGACCGGGTGGTGAAAGGCCAGCCGCTGGTATCGCTGGAGGCAATGAAGATGGAAACGGTCCTGGAAGCTCCCTGCGACGGCGTGGTGCTCCGCGTCCTGCCGGCGGCCGGGGGCCAGGTAGTGGCGGGCGAGGCAGTGGTGGTGCTTGGCGCAGCCGGACCTGCAGGGCTGGAAGAGCTGGAACTGGAAGAGGCAGCAGTATGAGCGCGGCAAGCAGTGGCAAGGCAACCGGGCGCGTAAAGGCGGCGCTCGCGGCACTGGAAACAGTGGACCGGCCGGAAATCTGGATCACGCTCCGCAGCGGGGAAGACCTCCTGGCCGAGGCGGCGTCCATCGATGCCGCCCTGGGGGCCGGCGCGGACCTTCCGCTGGCCGGGCTGCTGCTGGCCGTCAAGAACAACGTTGACGTGGCAGGCATCCCCACCACGGCCGCGTGCCCGGGCTTTGCCTACACACCGGACAAGGATGCCGAAGCGGTGGCCCGGCTCCGCGCCGCCGGCGCCCTGGTCCTGGGTGCCAGCAACCTGGACCAGTTCGCCACCGGACTGGTGGGGACGCGCAGCCCCTACGGCGCCGTCCGCGACTCGCGCCGGCCCGAGTACATCTCCGGCGGATCCAGTTCCGGCTCCGCGGTGGCCGTGGCGCTGGGGCTGGTGGACATCGCGATCGGTACGGACACGGCAGGCTCCGGCCGTGTTCCGGCCGGGCTGCAGGGCATCGTGGGCATCAAGGCAACCCTGAACGTCGTCTCCACAGCCGGGGTGGTTCCCGCCTGCAGGTCCTGGGACGCGGTCACCATCTTTGCCCGGCACCTGTCCACCGCCGAGCTCGCCATGGGCGTCATGGCAGGCAACTCCCGGGAGTGGCCGGCGGACATCCGTTTGGCTGCACCGGAACGGCCCCGGGTGGCCTATCCGGTCAGCCTGCCCGCGTTGCCTGATGCTTGGGCCGCCGAATTCCACCGCAACGTGGACCGGCTTCAGTCCCTGGGTGTGGAGGTGGAAGCCATTGAATTCGGTGCCTTCCTCGAAGCCGCCCGGCTGCTGTACGACGGTGGGCTGGTAGCCGAGCGCTACGCCGCCGTGGGCAGCTTCCTCGAAGAGTACGACGCCGGCACGGCTGGCCAGGCGGGCATCGACCCCACCGTGGAACGCATCATCCGCGCGGCCGGGACAGTGCCCGCGCACCGGTACGTCAACGACACCGCCAAGCTGGAAGCACTGAAGCAAAAGGCGATGGCGCAGCTCGAAGGGTTCGACGCCCTGCTGATCCCCACCACGCCGTTCCACCCCACCCTGGCCGAGGTGGCTGCGGATCCGGTGGGGGTGAATTCGCTGATGGGCACCTACACCAACTTCTGCAACCTGTTCGATCTCTGCGCCGTGGCAGTGCCGGCCGGCGAAGTGGACGGCGCCCAGTTCGGGCTGACGGTGGTGGGCAGGACCTTCGATGATGCCGTGGCGGCGGATATCGCCCGCCGCCTGGAGGTCACCCCGGAAGCTCCCGCCCTTTTCGCTCCCGGGGCGGCAGCTGAGGTTGACGGCAACGGTGCCCAACCGTCGTCGTCCGTGCCATGGCCGCTGGCAGCCGGTGCAACGGCCGTGCCGCTGGTGGTGGTGGGTGCGCACCGAAAGGGCCAGCCGCTGGCGCCGCAGCTCGAAGTCCTCGGCGCCGCCTGGGTTGGCCCGGTCCGGACCGCGGCCCGCTACCGCATGGTGGCGCTGGACACCGTGCCGCCCAAGCCAGGGGTGTACCGGTCCGAGGACGGCGCGGAACTGGTGGGGGAGAAGTGGCTGCTGTCGCCGGCGGCCCTGGGGACGTTCCTGGCCTCCCTCCCCGAACCCATGCTGCTGGGATCCGTGCGGATGTCAGACGGCTCCACCGCCGTCGGGTTCGCCTGTGATGCCGTTGCCGCCGCGGGCGGTGAGGACATCACCGCCTGGGGTGACTGGCTGGCGGACCGGAGCGTGGAGCCGAAGCCCCGGACGGTGTGGCGGGACTTGGGGGAGGCCGCCCTGGCGGGGTTCAGCCGCGGGGAGCGCGGATAGCGTCAGCTGCATCCGGGCGGGACTCCCCGTCCTGACGTTCTTCCGTGAAGTACGCCGCGATGTCCGCCACCAGTTCCTTTACCGCTGCCGGGATGGAGCCGTGGAAGCACTTGGGGGAGAGCAGGTAGGTGCTGCCCGGAACTGCCTGGTGCAGCCGCTGGGCTGTTTCCTTGTAGTAGGCAGGACTCTTGCCGCCGGCCATGAAATGGGTGTTTGCAGGCAGCACGCTGAAGTCCCGGGCATGGTCCTTCTCGTCGTAGGCCGCGCGCAGTTCGCCCACCCCGCTGGGCATGACCTGGCGGAACATTTTGTTGATCCTGGTCCTGGACAACACGGCCATCAGGCCGGCCAGGACGGGTTCGGGGATCCTGGCCATGGTTGAGCCCGGGCTGGTGGCCTTCTTCATGTGCGCCAGCGCATGGCCCACCCTGCCCTGGTTCACGGCATCCTCGAATCCGTCCAGCCAGGCGGTGTCGATGCTGCCGTCGATGTTCACCGCCGCGTCATACACCGCCAGCTTGTCCGGGACAAAGGCGGTTCCGGTGAACTCCTGCACCGCATTCAGGGCCACCGCTCCGCCAAGGCTGTGGCCCAAAATGTTCCGGGCGCCGGTGGCGCGCAGGACCGTCCGGACATCCTCGATTTCGGTGGCCATGGAGTAGTCCGCCGGTTGTTCGGACGAGTTTCCCCGGCCCCGCCGGTCATAGACGTCTACCGCCCAGCCGTCCCCCAGGCCCTTCGCCAGGGCAATCGAGAACGGGCGGTAGATCAACGCCGTCAGGAACGCGCCGCCAATCAGCAGCACCCGCCGGTCGCCGGGCGCCTCTTCGGTGCCGTAACTGTACAAAGCCAGCCTGCCGCCGTCGTGCGTTGGAAGTACGCGTTCTTTCACCAGCCCATCCTAGGGTGCACACCTGCGCGGCAACTGGGAGCCCGGGTACCCAATGCCCGGTAAACTTGTGGATTGTGACTTCCCAAAACACCCCCTCGCCCAAGAACGCCCCTGAGCCCGTCGATGCCAGCGAGCAGATGCGGATCCGGATGGAAAAGCGCGCCAAACTCCTGGAGCGCGGCGCTGAGGCGTACCCGGTGGGTGTGGAGCGGACGCACTCGCTCGCCGAGATCCGGGAAAAGTACGCCCACCTCGAGGCGGACGATACCACCGGCGACACCGTGGGCGTTACCGGCCGCGTCGTCTTTATCCGCAATACCGGCAAGCTCTGCTTCGCCACGCTGCAGGAAGGCGGCACCGACGGGAAGGCCACCCGCCTGCAGGCCATGCTGAGCCTGGCCAACGTCGGTGAGGAAGCGCTCGCCGACTGGAAGGCACTGGTTGACCTCGGTGACCACGTGTTCATCAAGGGCGAGGTCATCTCCTCCCGCCGCGGAGAGCTGTCCATCATGGCAGATTCCTGGTCCATGGCCTCCAAGGCACTGCGCCCGCTGCCGGTCCTGCACGCGGACCTGAACGAGGAAACCCGCGTCCGCCAGCGCTACGTTGACCTGATGGTCCGTGACGAGGCCCGCGAAATGGTCTACACCCGCGCCGCCATCACCCGCTCCATCCGCGAAACGCTGTTCCGGCACCGCTACGTGGAAGTGGAAACCCCCATCCTGAACCTGGTCCACGGCGGTGCACTTGCCCGCCCGTTCGAGACCCACATGAACGCCTTCGACCAGAAGATGACCCTGCGCATCGCCACCGAGCTGTACCTCAAGCGCGCCGTGGTGGGCGGGATCGACCGCGTGTACGACATGGGGCGCGTGTTCCGCAACGAGGGCGTGGACTCCACCCACAGCCCCGAATTCACCACCCTTGAGTGCTACGAGGCCTGGGCGGACCAGTTCGTCATGGCCGAGCGGATAAAGGAAATCATCCTCGACGCCGCCGACGCCGTGGGTGCCGGCCGTGTCCTGCAGACCGAGGCCGGCGAGATCAACCTCGACGGCGAGTGGGCATGGCTGGCCGTCTACCCCGGACTTTCCGACGCCGTTGGGCAGGAAATCACGCCGGACACGCCCGCTGAGGTGCTTCGCGGGATCGCGGAAAAGCACGACGTCAAGGTGGACCCCAAATGGGACGCCGAGAAGCTGGCTGTTGAGCTGTTCGGCGAGATTGTCGAACCAACCCTGCTGAACCCCACCTTCGTCTACGACTACCCGCCGTCTGCCCAGCCGCTGGCCCGCCCGCACCGCGAGGACGGCCGGCTGATCGAGGCCTGGGATCTGATTATCGGCGGCATGGAACGCGGCACCGCCTTCTCCGAGCTGATCGACCCCGTCATCCAGCGCGAACGGCTTACCGAGCAGTCCCTGCACGCGGCCGCCGGTGACGTGGAGGCCATGCAGCTCGACGAGGACTTCCTGCGCGCCCTTGAATACGGTGCCCCGCCCATGGGCGGCATCGGCCTGGGCATCGACCGGCTGGTCATGCTCTTCACGGGCGCCGGCATCCGCGAGACCATCCTGTTCCCCCTGCTGAAGCCCGAAGGGCACTGATCATGGAATACGTGGCAGTTATTCTTCCCTCGTTGGTGGTGGGCCTGCTGTTCTGGTTCGCCATGAAGGCAATTTTTAACGCGGACAAGGCCGAGCGGCAGGCGGAGGCCCGCGCGCAGGCCGAAGCCGATTCCCTCCCGGCGCAGCCAGCGGACCGTCCCGGCCCGGAATCCAAATAGATAAAACCCCCTTCTTTCCGGATTTATCCCCAAGGAACCAATAGGCGCTTTGACGCGTTGCCAAGATAAGAGTCATAATTTTTTTGGGAAACATCCTGCTTTTCTGAAAACCCAAGAGGAAGACCTTTAATGGCACAGAAAGTAAACATCATCCTCGTTGATGATCTGGATGGGGGATCCGCAGACGAGAATGTTAAGTTCGGCCTCGATGGGGTCAACTACGAGATTGACCTGTCGGCAGGCAATGCCGCTGAACTTCGGTCTTCACTGGAGAGGTTCATTAACGCTGCACGCAAGGCATCCGGTGGCCGCAGCACCCAGAGGGCGAAGGCTCCAACGGGAGGCCGCAGCCACGATTCGGCACAAATCCGGCAATGGGCCCGGGATAACGGCTACACCGTTAACAGTCGGGGCCGAATTCAGGCCGAAATCCAGGAGGCCTACCAAAAGGCAAATTCCTAGGACTGCCTTTAGCTTCACGGAAACCCCGCTTACCGCCGCCAGGCGGGGCGGGGTTTTTCAATTCCCGGCATAAGCCTGCTATGGAGCGGCAGGCCGGGCGGCCCAATTGGCCAAAATAAGGAGGTGCTCTAAGCGCACAGCGCCGTCGATATTTCGCGGCAGTGGACAGCCGGGGATGCCGGTTCCAGCCGAAGGCTGCTTTCATCCGGGCCCTGTTCACGGTGCCGCAACCCACCGCTGTCCTGATTCCCGCAAGGGCACGGGTTTCCCCTGTGGCGAACACGCTCCACAACTCAGGAGCGGCCACGTAGCATCAAAGTACGTCGTAGCTAGGAGTGTGGCGAAATGTTTGAGCGATTTACGGACCGTGCCCGTCGCGTAGTTGTGCTTGCCCAAGAAGAGGCACGCATGCTGAACCACAATTACATCGGTACCGAACACATCCTCTTGGGTCTGATCCATGAGGGTGAGGGCGTTGCCGCCAAAGCTCTTGAGTCCTTGAGCATTTCGCTCGACGGCGTTCGCGAGCAGGTGCAGGAGATCATCGGGCAGGGCCAGCAGGCCCCCTCCGGCCACATCCCCTTCACCCCACGCGCCAAGAAGGTGCTGGAGCTCTCGCTGCGCGAAGCCCTGCAGCTGGGCCACAACTACATCGGCACGGAGCACATCCTGCTCGGCCTCATCCGCGAGGGTGAGGGCGTTGCCGCCCAGGTTCTGGTCAAGCTCGGCGCGGACCTCAACCGGGTCCGCCAGCAGGTCATCCAGCTCCTCTCCGGCTACCAGGGCAAGGAAACCACCGGCGCAGGCGTTGGCGGCGGACAGCCCGAAGGCGCACCCGCCGGTTCCGTGGTCCTGGACCAGTTCGGCCGCAACCTGACCCAGGCTGCGCGCGAGAACAAGCTGGACCCGGTCATCGGACGCGAGCAGGAAATGGAACGCGTCATGCAGGTCCTTTCCCGCCGCACCAAGAACAACCCCGTCCTCATCGGTGAGCCCGGCGTCGGCAAGACCGCCGTCGTCGAAGGCCTGGCCCAGGCAATCGTGCGCGGCGACGTCCCGGAGACCATCCGCGACAAGCAGCTGTACACACTGGACCTCGGTTCCCTCGTGGCAGGCTCCCGCTACCGCGGTGACTTCGAAGAGCGCCTGAAGAAGGTCCTCAAGGAGATCCGCACCCGTGGCGACATCATCCTGTTCATCGATGAGATCCACACGCTTGTGGGTGCCGGTGCCGCCGAGGGCGCCATCGACGCAGCCTCGATCCTGAAGCCCATGCTGGCCCGCGGCGAGCTGCAGACCATTGGTGCCACCACACTGGACGAGTACCGCAAGCACATTGAGAAGGACGCCGCCCTGGAGCGCCGCTTCCAGCCGATCCAGGTCAAGGAACCCTCGGTGGCACACGCCATCGAGATCCTCAAGGGCCTGCGCGACCGGTACGAGGCACACCACCGCGTCACCATCACCGACGGCGCCCTGGCCTCCGCTGCAAGCCTGGCCGAGCGCTACATCTCGGACCGCTTCCTGCCGGACAAGGCGATCGACCTGATCGACGAAGCCGGTGCCCGGCTGCGCATCCGCCGCATGACCGCTCCGCCGGAGCTCAAGGCCATGGACGAGCGCATCGCCAAGCTGAAGATGGAGAAGGAATCCGCCATCGACGCGCAGGACTTCGAAGGCGCCGCTTCGCTCCGCGACAAGGAACAGAAGATGATTTCCGAGCGCGCGGAGAAGGAACGCCACTGGAAGTCCGGCGGCATGGACGACATCTCTGAGGTGGATGAGGATCTCATCGCCGAGGTGCTGGCCAACTCCACCGGCATCCCCGTCTTCAAGCTGACCGAGGAAGAATCCTCGCGGCTGCTTAAGATGGAGGACGAACTGCACAAGCGCGTGGTGGGCCAGGACGAGGCCATCAAGGCACTCTCGCAGGCCATCCGCCGCACCCGTGCAGGGCTCAAGGACCCCAAGCGCCCCGGTGGCTCGTTCATCTTCGCCGGCCCCACCGGCGTCGGCAAGACCGAGCTCGCCAAGGCACTCGCGGAGTTCCTGTTCGGTGAAGAGGACGCCCTCATCACGCTGGACATGTCCGAGTACTCCGAGAAGCACACCGTCTCGCGGCTCTTCGGTGCCCCTCCGGGCTATGTTGGCTACGAAGAGGGTGGCCAGCTGACCGAGAAGGTCCGCCGGCGTCCGTTCTCCGTGGTGCTGTTCGACGAAGTGGAAAAGGCCCACGCGGACCTCTTCAACTCGCTGCTGCAGATCCTGGAAGACGGCCGCCTGACCGACTCCCAGGGCCGCGTGGTGGACTTCAAGAACACCGTCATCATCATGACTACCAACCTGGGTACCCGGGACATCTCCAAGAGCGTTGCCACCGGCTTCCAGTCCGGCACCGACACGCAGACCGGCTACAACCGCATGCGTGCCCGTGTCACCGAGGAGCTCAAGCAGCACTTCCGCCCGGAGTTCCTGAACCGTGTTGACGACGTCGTGGTGTTCCCGCAGCTGACGCAGGACGAGATCATCGAGATCGTGGACCTGTTCGTCACCCGCCTGGAGAAGCGCCTCAAGGACAAGGACATGGGCATCGAGCTCACCAAGGCCGCCAAGGTGCTCCTGGCAACCCGCGGCTACGATCCCGCTATGGGTGCCCGGCCGCTGCGCCGCACCATCCAGCGCGAGATCGAGGACCAGCTCTCCGAGAAGATCCTCTTCGGCGAGATCCACCCCGGCGACATCGTCGTAGTGGATGTCGAAGGCGAAGGCGACGACGCGAAGTTCACTTTCGCCGGCAACGCCAAGCCGCGCATCCCGGAAATCGCCCCGAGCGTCTAGTCTCCACAGCCAAAGCCCCGCCCCTCCGCAAGGAGCGGCGGGGCTTTCGCTTTGCCCTCCGTCCCGTCAAAGCGTTGGCATCCGCGCCCACGGTCACCCCGCTGCGGCACCGGAGCCATTTGCCGCTTGCTGCTCCTCCGTCGCTTTGACGCAAGCTACACAAATGACCCCGGCCCCTCCGCTTCACGCGAAGCGAGCCCCGCGCGGGTGGCGGCGGTCAGGCATTTGTGTAGGCGCCGTCAAAGCGAGGAACGAGCAGGCGCCGGCAAATGGCTCGGCCGACGGCACCAACCCGGCCCCGCACCCCTCGGCCCACGAAGCGACAGCTGCGCCGCCATCGTTCCGCCGGTAGTGAAGTGGTTGTGACGGGCAGCACAAACCGTGTTGAATCGGGGGCATGTCTAACTTGGAACCGGCGATCCCGGATGAGCAACCACAGACCCCATTCCACGACCTCGACCACTACCTGTCCATCCCGCGGGTAAGCGGCCTGGCCCTGAGCCCTGACGGTTCTCGGCTGGTCACTACTGTCAGCACCCTGAACGGCAAGGGCACCGAGTTTGCCACCGCGCTGTGGGAGCTTGACCCGGCCGGGCAGAAGCACGCACGGCGCATTACCCGCAGCGCCAAGGGCGAGGCCGGCGCAGCGTTCGCCGCCAACGGCGACGTCTACTTCACATCCGCGCGTCCGGACCCCGACAGCCCCGACGAAGAGCCGGTGAACGCACTGTGGCTGCTTCCGGCCGACGGCGGGGAAGCCCGCGTGGTCCTCAGCCGGCCCGGCGGCGTCAGCAAAGTGTTTACGGCCAGGGACGCCGATGCCGCGTTTGTGACGGCCGAGGTACTTGCAGGGTCAGCAGACGAGGAGGACGACGCCGAGCGGCGCAAGGCGCGCAAGGACAGGAAGGTCTCGACCATCCTGCACAGCGAATACCCGGTCCGCTACTGGGACGCGGACCTGGGCCCGGGCCAGCCGCGGATCTTTGCGGTGGAGGAGGGGGAGGACAAGGGGCCGGACAAGCCGGGAACCGTTGATGCCACCGCTCCTTTGCTCCTGCGCAACCTGACACCTGATGCCGGGCCGCGGCTGCGGGAAGCGGAGGCGGTGGTCAGTCCTGACGGCAAGACGATCTACAGCAGCTACACCAAGCCATTGGCCAAAGCGGACAGCCGCTCCATCCTGGTGGCGGTGGATGTTGCATCCGGCGGCATGAAAGTGCTGGTGGACCAGGAGGGAATGAGTTACTTCCCGGGCCCCGTCAGTCCGGACGGCCGCAGCCTGGTGGTGGTCAGCGAAAGCGACTCCACCCCGCAGCAGGCCCCCGAAATCAAAATGCACCTGCTGGACGTCTCCGGCGCTGCCGCCGGCGAAGCCGCGGGCCTGCAGCCACTGGCCCACGACTGGGACCGCTGGCCCAAGCCCGCAGGGTGGTTCCCGGACGGCTCCGCCATCCTCGTCACAGCGGACGACGACGGCGCGTCGCCGGTCTTCCGGGTCAGCGTTCCGTCGGCTGCCGCTGAGGTGGGCGTCACCCGGGTGACGCAGGACGCTGCGGCCTACGCCGACGTCGTTATTTCACCTGAGGGGCGACACGCGTATGCCCTGCGCAGCTCCTATGAATTTCCTGCCGAAGCTGTACGGATCGACCTGTCCACGGGGGAAACCACGCGCCTGCCTGCTCCGGCTGAACGCCCGGACTGCCCGGGGCGCCTGGAACGCATCGCCGCAACCGCGGCCGACGGGTCCCGGGTGCCCGCCTACCTGGCGCTGCCGGAGGGTGCCTCCGCGGATAACCCGGCCCCGCTGCTCCTGTGGATCCACGGCGGTCCGCTGGGATCCTGGAACGCCTGGACGTGGCGCTGGAACCCGTGGCTTCTGACGGCCAGGGGATACGCGGTGCTGCTGCCGGATCCTGCCTTGTCCACCGGCTACGGCCAGTCGTACATTCAGCGGGGCTGGGGCTCGTGGGGGAAAGCGCCGTTCACCGATTTGATGGCCGTAACTGATGCGGCCGTGGAGCGGGCGGACATCGACGAGTCCCGGACTGCGGCGATGGGCGGTTCCTTTGGCGGCTATATGGCCAACTGGGTGGCAGGCAACACGGACCGGTTCAAGGCGGTGGTCACCCATGCCAGCCTGTGGGCCCTTGACCAGTTCGGGCCCACCACGGACGCCTCCCAGTACTGGCTGAAGGAAATGACCGCGGAGATGGCGCTTGAGAACTCGCCACACCTTCATGCGGAGAACATCAGCACGCCCATGCTGGTAATCCACGGCGACAAGGACTACAGGGTGCCCATTGGCGAGGGCCTGCGGCTCTGGTACGAACTGCTGTCCAAGTCCCGGCTCGCGGCGGACCAGGATGGGCAGACGCCCCACCGGTTCCTGTACTTCCCGGACGAAAACCACTGGGTCCTCCAACCGCAGCACGCCAAGGTCTGGTACCGGGTGGTGGAGTGGTTCCTGGCAAAGAATGTCCTGGGCAAGGACATTGAACTACCCGCTGAACTCGGACTGTAGCTGGCTGGCTTCGCGCCGTCGGCCGAGGCAAATGACGCCGGTACCGGAACGCCCCAACCCCGTCCGTAACCAGCAGCAGCCGTTGTGCCTCGTAGGATGGCTGTGTGACCGACTCCTTCCACATCCGCCCAGCACGCACCAGCGACGTCCCCGCCATCAAGAAACTGGTAGCGCCCCTGGCAGAGGAGCGCATCCTGATGGCAAAGGAGACGGTGGCGTACTACGAAAGCCTGCAGGAGTTCCGTATTGCCGAGTCCAGCGACGGCGAGATGATCGGCTGCGGCGCCCTCCACGTGATGTGGGAGGACCTCGCGGAAATCCGCACCCTTGCATCTTCCGGTGAATGGCGCGGCAAGGGGGTGGGGCACGTCCTGGTGGAAAGCCTGCTGGAGGAGGCCCGTGCCCTTGGGGTTGCCAGGGTCTTCTGCCTCACGTTCGAGGTGGACTTCTTCAAGCGCCACGGCTTCGAGGTGATGGCGGACCAGTCGGCGGTGGACCCGGAAGTGTACTCGGAGCTGCTGCGCTCCCATGACGAAGGCGTGGCCGAATTCCTGGACCTCGCACGCGTCAAGCCCAACACCCTGGGCAACACCCGGATGATCCGCACCCTCTAAGTCCCTGCGCAGCTGCTCTGCGCACTCCCATCTTGTTTTACTCGATTTGATGGATAAACTGTTGACGGCCGATATGTGGGGGGCCTCAGGAAAGGGACAGTCATTGGGGGCTGTCCCTTTGCTGCGTCCGGGGGCGGCGGGCCAGGGGAGCGGCCGGCAAACCGGGGCAGAAGGAATCTACCGCCACCTGCGATGACGGTAGTAGGGTCGAAAAACACATCCTTCAGGAGCACAGCCAGGAGCAACGCCGTGAAGAAACTCATCAATGATCCAAAATCCGTTGTCCAGGAAGCTGTCCAGGGCTTTGGCCTGGCCCACGCCGGACTGGTCGCGGTCAGTGAAGACCCCATCTACATCACGCGCAAGGACGCGCCGGTGGCAGGCAAGGTGGGGCTGGTTTCCGGTGGCGGCAGCGGCCACGAGCCGCTGCATGCCGGCTACGTCGGGCAGGGAATGCTCGACGCCGCGGTGCCGGGGGCGGTGTTCACCTCACCGACGCCGGACCAGATCCTTCCCGCCACCCTGGCAGTCAACTCAGGTGCCGGCGTCGTCCATATCGTCAAGAACTACACCGGCGACGTCCTGAACTTCGAGACAGCAGCGGAACTGGCCGAGGCAGAGGGCGTGAGCGTCCGCACCGTGCTGGTCAATGACGACGTCGCGGTGGAGGACTCCCTCTACACGGCCGGCCGCCGCGGGGTGGGCGGCACTGTGCTGGTGGAGAAGATCGCGGGGGCAGCGGCGGAGCGCGGTGACGACCTGGACTCGGTCGCTGCCATCGGCGAACGGGTCAACGCCAATGTCAGGACCATGGGCGTGGCCCTGTCCGCCTGCACCGTTCCGCACGCTGGCACGCCGAGTTTCGACCTGGCCGAGGATGAAATCGAGATCGGCATTGGGATCCATGGCGAGCCGGGCAGGCACCGCATTCCGATGGAGAGCGCGGACGGCATCACCAACCGCCTGCTGGAACCGGTCCTGGCGGATTTGAAGATCAGCTCCGGGGACAAGGTGCTGCTGTTCGTCAACGGCATGGGCGGCACCCCGTTGAGCGAGCTGTACATCGTGTACCGGCGGGCCGTGCAGGTGCTCGCCGACGCAGGTGCCGCAGTGGAGCGGTCGCTGGTGGGCAACTACATCACGGCGCTGGAGATGCAGGGGTGCTCCATATCGGTCCTCCGGCTCGACGACGAGCTCACCGAGCTGTGGGACGCACCGGTCCACACCGCCGCGCTGCGCTGGGGCGTGTGACTGTGGTCCTGGACGTCAACTGGGCCGTAAAATGGCTGACCCTTTGCGCACAGGCCATGGCTGAACACCGTGTCGAGCTGATCGAACTGGACCGTGCCATCGGGGACTCGGACCACGGCGAAAACATGGACCGCGGCTTCCAGGCCGTCCTGGCGAAGCTCGGTGAAGCCACGCCGGAGACCCCCGGCGCGGCCCTGAAGATGACCGCCATGACGCTGATGTCCAAAGTAGGGGGTGCCGCCGGGCCCCTTTACGGCACGGCGTTCCTTCGCGCCGCCACTGCCCTGGGTGATGCCGCTGAGATCGATCCGGGAGCCTGGGCCGGTGCCCTGGCCGCGGCCAGGGACGGGATCGTGGCGCGAGGGAAGGCGGAGCCGGGCGACAAGACGATGGTGGATGCGTGGACGCCGGCGGTGGATGCTGCGCGAGCCGCTGCGGACGGGGACGGCACGGACGTCCTGAGTGTCCTGGTGGCAGCCGCGGAGGCTGCCGAAGCCGGGGCGGTGGCCACCGATCCGCTCATCGCACGGAAAGGCCGGGCCAGCTATCTTGGCGAACGAAGTGCCGGTCACCGGGATCCCGGAGCTGTCTCCAGTGCCTTGATCCTGCGCGCTGCCGTTGGGGCAGCTGCGTGACCGTAAGCATCGTGGTGGTCTCCCACAGCGAAAAAATTGCCGACGGCGCCGTGGAGCTTGCCGCGCAAATGGCGCCCGACGTGATGATCCTGGCCGCCGGCGGCACCGACGACGGCAGGATCGGCACGAGCCTGGAGAAGGTCCTTGCCGCCCTTGAACGGGCCGGCGGACAGACGGGCGGGGACCAGGCCGGCACAGACCAGGCTGCCGCGAAGCCCGGCGGGAACGGCACCGTGGTCCTGACGGACCTCGGGTCGGCGGTGATGACGGCCGAATCGGCGCTGGAGTTCCTGGCGAATCCCGCCGGCGTACTTCTCGCCGATGCCCCCCTGGTGGAAGGCCTGGTGGCGGCTGCCGTGGCCGCGCAGGGCGGAGCTGATGTCCAGGCGGTCCGGGAGGCGGCCGAGGCGGCGGCTGGCCCGCCCCGCCAGCCGGAACCCGGGCGCACGGAAGGAAGGGACGCGGGACCTGTCAGCAGCGCCTCACCCGATTGCACCGGCGATTTCGAGCTGGTTAACCAGGCCGGGATGCACGCCCGTCCTGCCGCGAAAGTGGCAGGAGGACTGGCGTCCCTTGATGCCGAGGTCACCATCAATGGGGTGGACGGCGCGTCCATGACGGGGCTGATGACCCTCGGCGCGGGCAAGGGCACTGTGCTGCACGTGGAAGCCTGGGGCGCGGATGCGGAACGTGCAGTGGAGTACGTCGGCGGGCTGGTGCAGGCGGGCTTCGGCGAGCCCTAAGCCTCGTGGCGCACTCCTGCGAATAAGCTCGATGCCATGGAACGGCCGCTTGCAGAGAACTCCCAGGAAATCGAAGTGCTGGACGGCCAAATCTCCGTAGACGAACTGCTGGCCGAACTCGGCTTCAACTGGAGCGCTGAACCCGTGGGCGGCGATGAGGAACCCGGAACCACCGGGGGCGAAACCTTCACCCAGCCGGCGCTGTTCTAGCCCACTCCCAATGTCAAGGCCGGGCTTGTTGGTGCAGCCCGGCGTCGTCCAAAATCACCGACGCTGACAGGACCCTCCCGCACTGCTCACCGAAGGGGTACGCCGCCTGCGGCCGGAATTCCAGGCTGCGAACCGGGAGAGCAGTTCCGTCCGGGGCGGTGGAGGAAACGGTCACGGCCAGAGGTGATTCGCTCAGGGCGTCCAGCATCAGCACGCCAACTTTGGTGCCGTCCGGCGAGGCAGTGGCCGAACAGGCGCCTTCCGGGTTGCACCCCGAATCCACCGAAGTACTGCCCAGGCGGAGCTCGACGTCGGCCTCCTTGCAGGTGCCGTCCTGGCAGGCCCGTACGTGCAGCGACTCCACCTTCGGCGCATAACCGGCGTTAACGGTCACGGAGACAGCGGTGGCCTGCGCGATAGCCGGGCAGGCGCTCCCGGGGGAATCGCAGGCGGATACAAAGGCGGACAGGAGCGCCGCCGTCGATAACACCAGGAGCCGCCCGGGCTTGTGCATGCCTTCAGGCTACGTCGGGTGGGCGCGCAGCGGGCCGGCGGGCGCCAATTGGAGGCAGCATTGTTATGCCCCGCCCTAACCCATCGGGAAGATACTGATGAACCAGAACAGTGCCAGGGCAAAGACCGCGAAAAACGCAATCAGGCAGCCGGCGGCGGTGCGCGGCTCTGAGGAAACCTGGAGGGATTCATTGGGGTTCTGCGGGTTGTATGACACCTCGATCAGCGACCCCGGCACCGGCTGTTCCACCCCGGAGATCTCGGATTTCCCCATGAAAAGGGTGCCCTGCGGATCGGTGAACTGGTAGGTGGGGTAGTGGCGGAGGTTCCGGTTGGAGCCGCCAACGCCGCTGGTCCAGCCGGTGGTGCTCCCGGTGACGGTCGCCTGGACCTTGGGCCAGGCCGCCATCATCCGTTCCCGGCGCCTGGTCCTGCGGACTGCACGGACCAGCGAAAGAATCACGGCGGCAACGAACAAGGCCCACACGATGTACAAGATGATTTTCATGGCTTCCCCCGGTTCCGGTCACCAAGAAGTATGCCACTCCCGGCATGTGCCCGTGCCCGTGCCAGAGGCGGGTCAGGCGGGGAGCCGGTAGCCGCCGTCGTGCATCTCCGCCAGGCCGTCCGCCAGCAGCCCCGCCAGTGCCCGCTCAAGCTGCTCAGGGGCGGTGTTGAGCCGGTGCAGCGCCGCAAGGGGCACGCCGATTCCTTCGGGTGCATAACCAAGATCGGCGGGCTCGCGCTGGAACATGTCCGGCGGCACGGGGGTTTCGGCCAGCCGCAGCACGGCCAGCACGGCGCCGCGGACCTGGCGGTCTGTGCCGTGCCACGCCTGGCCCTTGGGAACGTACGACGGCGGGGGCTCACCCGCAGCGAGCCAGGCGCAGGAGCCCTGCACCGGGCAGGCAGCGCACTTGGGGGCCCGTGCCGTGCACACCAGCGCCCCCAGTTCCATGACCGCAGCGTTCCAGCGCACGGAGGTTTCGTCGTCGTCCGGCAACAGGGCGGCGGCCAGCCGCATCTCCGCCGCGGTCAGCGTGGGGGCGGGAAGCGCGACGCCGGAGACCAGGCGGGCGTGCACCCGCCGGATGTTGGTGTCCACCACAGTTTCGCGCCGGCCGTACGCGAAGGCGGCCACCGCCGCGGCCGTGTAGCTGCCCACCCCGGGCAAGGCCAGCAGCTCCGTGTAGGTATCCGGGACCTTGCCGGCGTGGTCCTGGACAATGGCGGTGGCTGCGGCATGCAGCCGGAGGGCCCGACGGGGGTACCCGAGCCGTCCCCACGAACGGACCGCTTCGCCTGCCGGTTCGCCCGCCAGGCCGGCCGGTGTGGGCCAGCGCTTGAGCCATTCGTGCCAGACGGGGAGGACCCGGACCACCGGGGTTTGCTGCAGCATGATTTCGCTGACCAGCACGCCCCAGGGGGAGCAGTGGGGTTCGCGCCAGGGCAGGTCGCGGGCGATTCCGGCGAACCAGGAGTTGATCCGGTGGTGGAGCATCTCAAGGTCTGCAGGGCCCGGGGGAGTGACCGCGGCGGCGGTGGAGGTTTGAGTGTCGATGCCACATACCTTAGTTGATGGGTTCAGGCGCGCTGAAAACCGGGTGTGGCCACTGCGGTGTGACCAGTGCGATCCGGGCGGCGGCGGCGTGGTGGCAGTGCAGAACCGGCGTCGTTCCCTAGCCTAGGAGGATGGGCAGGCAAGGCGATTCACCAGCACGCGGCACGGCATCCGGTTCCAGCAGCGTCCGGAAGCCCAGCCCTGCTGTGTACCGCCGCCGTCGCCTGGTTGTCGGCGCTGCGCTGCTGCTGGTACTTGCGCTTGTGGTCAGCGGTTTCGCCCTTGCCGGTGCCTTCAAGGGGGGTTCGCAGCAGGCGTCCTCCACGCAGCCTTCTCCAGGGGGCACAGCCGCCCCGTCCGCCTCCGCAACTCCGTCTGCTGCCGCCACCCCTTCCGCCTCAGCGTCGGCACCCGCGTCCGCTGCGCCGTCGCCCACTGCCTCTGCAACCCCTTCCTGCAACCAGAACCAGGTGACTGTTTCAGCGTCCACTGACAAGCCCGCTTACGGGCCGGGAGAAAACCCGATGCTGACACTGAAGGTGACCAATGGCGGCAGCGTTCCCTGTGAAGTCAACATCGGAACCTCGCAAATGGAATTCCTGGTGACCAGCGGCTCCGACCGGATCTTCTCTTCAAAGGACTGCCAGGCGTCCAGCGAGGACCTGGTGAAGGTGATTGCGCCCGGCGCCAGCGAAACCGCGAACTTCCCGTGGAACCGGAACCGCAGTGCCGAGGGCTGCAAGGCGGTGGCTGCAGCGCCTGGCGGCGGTGGCGCGTACTACATCTTCACCGCCAAGCTGGGTTCACGTGCCAGCCCCAAGGCTGTCTTCCAGCTGAACTGACCCCCAACCGCCATCCATCGCTGAGTAACTGCCGTTTTCGGGGCTGAAAACGACATCTGCTCAGCAATCGATGAGGGGGAGGGGCGGGGGTTGCTTGATATGGGGGAAGCCTATGGGGTACGCGGGGAGGGTTTGAATCCGGTTTAGAGGAAACGGTCCAGGAGGCTTGCCTCGGCCATCCGGCTAAGCCCCTCACGCACCGTCCGGGCGCGCTGGTCACCGATGCCGTCAACGGTCATGAGGTCGTCGATGGTGGCGGCCATCAGGAACTGCAGGCCGCCGAAGTGGTCCACCAGCCGGTCTGCCACGGCCTTGGGGACTGCCTTCAGGCCGGACAGCAGCCGGTAGCCACGGGGCTGCACCACGGCATCCAGGTTTACTTCGCCGCCCGCAAATCCCACGATTGACGAAATCTTGCCGAGGTCGATCAGTTCCGTTGGTCCCAGGCTGACGAGTTCATTGACGGCCTTTTCGATGTCCTCCGCGGACGCATCGGGGCTGGCGTAGTCGCGGATGATCACGTCACTGCCCGGGCCGCGGCCCACGGTGAGCTCGTCCAGCTGGAGCGAGAGGAGCCGGCCGTCGTCGCCCAGTTCCAAAACGTACTGCGAGATTTCCTCCGAAATGCGGCGGACCATTTCCTGGCGCTGCAGGGTGACCGCCACGTCGCGCACGGTCACCATCGCCTCGATTTCCAGGGCCGAGAGCGAACTGGTGACCTGGTCCAGGCGGGCCACGTAGCGCTCCAGGGTGGCAAGGGCCTGGTTGGCGCGGGCCAGGACGTTCTCGGATCCCTCCAGGACGTGCCGCAACCCGTTCACGTACAGGGCGATGATCTGCATGGACTGGCTCACGGAGATGACGGGGACCCCGGTCTGCTTGGCCACCCGCTCCGCCGTGCGGTGGCGGGTGCCGGACTCCTGCGTCTCGATGCTTGAGTCCGGGACCAGCTGGACGGCGGCGCGCAGGATGTTGCCCGCGTCCTTGTCGCAGATGATGGCGCCGTCCATCTTGGCCAGTTCGCGCAGGCGGGTGGGCGAGAATTCGATGCCGATATCGAATCCGCCGGAGCAGATGGAATCGATGGTGCGGTCGGAACCCAGGACGATCAGAGCGCCGGTGCGTCCGCGGAGGATCCGTTCCAGGCCGTCGCGGAGCGGCGTTCCGGGTGCAACCCTGCCCAGAGTGGCCCTCAGCGATTCTTCGGGGCTCCGCGCCATAGGTGTTTCCCTTCAAAGGTGCGGACCGCCACCCGCAGGAATGCCGGCGTCCGCAGTTGGCCGGCAGGATCAAAAAGTGCACTGATTCCCGCAAGCTCAATGATAGGGGCAAGAATTCCAACTTCCGCACGGTAAAGCCCCAAAGTGCCCCATTAGGGGGTGTCCGGCCCGGCCCGAAAAGCGGCTTTTGAACGGCTGAGCCGGCGCGTACTTTCGACCCGTTTGATGCCTGGCTCTGAGGTGTTGATCAGACGGACGGTCCCAGGGGCGTGACGGTTTTGGTGCTGCTGTCCCACAGCCGCGCTCCTGTGCAACGGCCCTCGAGGCGCAGGTCCAGCAGATCCAGCGCAGTTCCGAGTTGATGACCGGGAATCCGCCGGGAGATGGTGACGTGCGGCGTCCAGGCCCCCGGACAGGTCTGCGCCAGCGCCCCTGACAAGCCCTGGTGCAGGAGGCGGTGCAGGTCCAGCAGGGGTACGGTCAACAGAACCGACCGGGCAAGGACATATTTTCCGGTACCGGCGGGAAAGACAATCGCCCCGGAGAAGGTGACCTCCATGGGCAACGCTTCCCAGGGCCCTTCGTGCGCGGCAACCAGGTCCGCGCCGGCGGCAAGCGTGATGTGGGGGCTGTTGCTGGCGGAAGTATGGGGGGCCAGGCTGGGGAGGCCCGCTGCTGCGAGCCGCGCCCAGTCGGCCCTGACGAGTGAATCTGTGGCCTCGTCAAAGACCAACTCGATGCTGCGCATGAACACATCATGCCGTTACCCGCGGCCCCTACATGCCAACCAGTACCCGCTGGCCATACTCGTGGACCAGTCTGCGCAGGTGAACGCCTGCCGGATGTTGCCCCGACCCGGGGCGTCAGCGCTTCAGGTCCCTGAGCATCCGTTCCAGATCCCTGCTGACTTTCGAAAGCGATGCGGCCCTGAGTGCCCTGTGCTCATCCGCTGTCTGCACCCCACGCTTCCGTGAGGGGCCGGAAGGAAGGGCCGACGCCGGCGCCTGGGTTGGGGCGCCAAGGCCCGCCGCGGCATTGGTGGGCACGTTCGTTGCCAGGTTGGTGGCCAGGGGATCGAAGAAGAGGTTGCCGGTGAAAGTGGCGCCATGCATCATGCGCCAAAGCTAACCGGCCCGCATTTCACTGCTTTGAACGCCCGGTTTCGCCCGCGTTAAGCCGGGCCGGTCCCGTTTGCAGCCCTGCGATAAACTTGTACTTTGGCCGTTTGCCAATCACATTCCCCGCCCTCGAGTCGCAGCGCAGTACCCGAAAGGCCCCTGGGCAGCCACAACCGCAGCGAAGGTAACACCGTGTCCCAAGATGTCCTGACCCCCGCCCGGATCTCCGGTATTCACAAAGAGGCCGGCCGCCGCAGGACCTTTGCTGTCATCTCGCACCCGGACGCCGGCAAGTCCACGCTCACCGAGGCCCTGGCCCTGCATGCAAGGGTCATTGGCACCGCCGGCGCTTCCAGCGGCAAGGCCAACCGCAAGGAAACCGTCTCCGACTGGATGCAGATGGAAAAAGACCGCGGCATCTCCATCAGCTCAGCCGCGCTTCAGTTCTCCTACCGCGACACCGTCATCAACCTCCTGGACACCCCTGGCCACGCTGACTTCTCCGAGGACACCTACCGGGTGCTCGCCGCCGTCGACTGCGCCGTGATGCTGGTGGATGCCGCCAAGGGCCTGGAAACCCAGACCATGAAGCTGTTCGAGGTCTGCAAGCAGCGCAACCTGCCCATCATCACCGTGATCAACAAGTGGGACCGTCCCGGCCTGGACGCATTGGCCCTGATGGACGAAATCACCGAACGCACCGGCCTGCAGCCCATGCCGCTGACCTGGGCTGTTGGGATATCCGGGGACTTCCGCGGCGTCTGGGACCTCCGCAACGACCGCTTCGCAAGGTTCCAGCGCAACAACGCAGGCGCCCAGATCGCCATCACCGAGTACTTCACCCCTGAGGAAGCCGCGGAAAGCCAGGGCAGCAACTGGTCCGACGCCGTGGACGAGGCCGGCCTGGTGATCGAGTCCAACCTGGAGTTCGACGTCGACGCCTTCCACGCCGGCAAGGCCACCCCCATCCTGTTCAGCTCCGCCGCACTGAACTTCGGCGTCAAGGAACTGCTGGACGCGCTGGTGGACTTCGCGCCGCCGGCCGCGCCCCGCCCCGACGTGGAGGGCAACCCGCGGCCCGTGGAATCGCCGTTCTCCGGCTTCGTCTTCAAGGTCCAGGCCGGCATGAACAAGGCCCACCGCGACCATGTGGCCTTCATCCGCGTCTGCTCCGGCGTGTTCGAGCGCGGCATGGTGGTCACCCAGACCCGCACCGGCAAGTCCTTCGCCACCAAGTACGCGCAGCAGGTGTTCGGCCGCGAACGCGAGGTCATCGACGAGGCCTACCCCGGTGACGTCGTCGGGCTGGTGAACGCGTCCTCCCTGCGTGTGGGGGACAGCCTGTTCCTTGAGGACCCCGTGGAATACCCGGCCATCCCGCTGTTCGCCCCCGAACACTTCCAGGTGGCGCGCTCCAAGGACCCCAGCAAGTTCAAGCAGTTCCGCCGCGGCATCGAACAGCTGGAACACGAGGGCGTCATCCAGGTGCTCCGCTCCGACGTCCGCGGTGACCAGGCGCCGGTGCTTGCCGCCGTCGGGCCCATGCAGTTCGAGGTGGTGGAGGACCGCATGGCGCATGACTTCAGCGCACCCATGCGGCTGGAACGCCTGCCCTACTCGCTGGCCAGGATTTCGACGGCGGACGCCATGCCTGCGCTGGCCAACGTCATCGGCGCGGAGGTGCTGTTGCGCTCCGACGGCGAATACCTCGCCCTGTTCAACGACGTTTGGGCGCTGCGCCGGATCGAGAAGAACCACCCGGACCTGACCCTCGTGCCCATCGGCACGCACAACCCCGCAAAGTAGGGCCTCATGGCTGAAATCCAACCCCGCGCACTGGTCACCGGTGTGGGCACCATCAACCCCCTGGGTTCCAACGCCAAGGAAACCTGGGAGGCCCTGCTTGACGGGCGTTCCGGGATTGCGGCGTTGGAGCAGGACTGGTCGGAACAGCTGCCCGTGAGGATCGCCGGGCAGGTCACGGCTGACCTCTCGGAGCACCTCAGCACCCGCGAGATGAAGCGGATGGACCGGTGCGGGCAGTTCGCGCTGATTGCGGCACGGGAGGCGTGGGCACAGGCCGGCGCCCCGGAGGTGGACCCGGAACGGTTCGCCGTGGTGATCGGTTCCGCATATGGCGGCCTGGGTTCCACCCTTGAGCAGGACCGCGTGCTGGGACAGTCCGGCCCCCGCAAGGTCTCGCCGCATACCCTTACCCGGCTCATGGTCAACGGCCCGGCCGCGTGGGTGTCCATGGACCTGGGTGCCCGTGGCGGCGCCCGGACCCCCGTCAGCGCCTGCGCCTCCGGGGCTGAGGCGATTGTCCAGGCAGCCGAGATGATCCGCTCCGGTGCTGCCGACGTCGTGATTGCCGGCGGTGTGGACGCCTCCGTGAATGACCTGGTGATCAGCGGCTTTTCGCAGATCCGCGCCCTGTCCACCCGCGCCGGCGACCCGCAGCTTGCCTCGCGGCCGTTCGACGGCGGCCGGGACGGCTTTGTGCTCGCGGAGGGCGCCGGGGTGGTGGTGCTGGAGAGCGAGGAGCACGCCCGTGCCCGGGGCGCCGCCGTGCTTGGGGCCGTTGCCGGGGGAGCCGTAACCTCCGACGCAAACGACATTGTGGCCGCGGATCCCGCCATGCAGCGGCGGGTCATGCAGAAGGCCCTGGATTCGGCGGGCATGCAGCCGGCCGACATCGGATTCGTCCACGCGCACGCCACCTCCACTCCCGTGGGGGACCGGCTGGAAGGGCAGTCCATCAACGCGGTCTTCGGCAGCGACGTACCGGTCACTTCGACCAAGGGGCATACCGGACACCTGCTGGGCGGCGCCGGCGCCCTGGCCGCCGTCGTGGTGGTTGAAGCCCTGCGGACCGGCATGGTGCCGGGGACGCTGAACGTGGAGGCGCTGGACCCGGAAGTAGACCTTAACGTCCTCACCGAAGGCGCCCACCAGCTTCCCGCGGGTTACGCCCCGGCCGGGCTGGTGAACGCCTTCGGTTTTGGTGGCCACAGCGTGGCTTTGGTGATCACGGGCGCCTGACTCCAGCCAAAACGCCGGAACGTACCGGGACGCCGTAACGTTGCAGCGTCCGGCACCGTTCCGGCGACTCGGAGGTCAGGGGAACGTCAGGCGCGGCTGGGAACCGCAGCCTCCACGGCCTCGTCCGCTGCCTTCCCGGCCGGTTCTGCAGTGCAGCGCTCCCTGAGGAAGTAGACCAGGCCGGCCGCCACAGCCGAAGCAGCAGCCAGTGCGAAGAGGCCCGGGATGACGCTTCCGGTCTGCTCCTTGATGATGCCGAAGCCGAACGGTGCCACGAAACCGCCCAAGTTGCCCAGCGAGTTGATGATGGCGATGGCCGGCGCAAGGACCACCGGATGCAGGCCGGACTGCGGGATGGTCCAGAACAGCGGGGACGCGCTCTTGAACCCCATGGCTGCGATGGCCAGGAAGACCAGCGCCAGTACCGGGGAGGCAACGGCCGCAGCGTAGGTGCCGGCGGCGGCCACCAGGAGCGCAACCACCAGCAGCGGCTTCTTTGACCTCGCCTTGTCCTGCATCTTGGCCGCGAAATACATCGCGAATACTGCACAGATCCAGGGGATGGAGGACAGGAAGCCTGCGGAGAGGTCGGTGGTGCCCGGGATCCGCTTGACGATGCCCGGCAGCCAGAAGGTGTTGGCGTAGATGGACAGCTGGATGGCGAAATAGATGCCGCACAGAAGCAGGATCTGCGGGTTCAGAAGCATCTTCCAGCGGTTGACCTTTCCGTTTTCCGACTTGGTGTGCTCTGCGTCCTCGGCATCGATGGCCCTGGACAGCGCATCCTTTTCCGCGGGGGAGAGCCACCTGGCATCCGCGATCTTCGCGTCGAGCAGGAAGAACACGGTGATGCCCACCAGGACGGAAAGGATGCCCTCGAAACCGAAGAGCCATTGCCAGCCGCGCAGGCCCAGGCTTCCGTTCAGGCTCAGCAGCAAGCCGGCGATGGGGCCGGAGATTGCCGCAGCCACGGAGGACCCTGCGATGAAGGCTGCTGTCGCCTTCCCCCGCTGGCCGGCCGGTACCCAGCGGGCGAAGTAGAAGATGACCGCCGGGAAGAAACCGGCCTCAGCGGCGCCCAGCAGGAACCGCAGGACGTAGAACATGGTTTCGTTCTGCACGAACGCCATGAGGAACGACACGATGCCCCAGCTGACCATGATCCTGGTCAGCCAGACCTTGGCGCCGTACTTTTCCATCATCACGTTGCTGGGGAGCTCGAAAATGGCGTAGGCGATGAAGAACAGGCCGGCGCCGAAACCGTAGGCGGCGGCGCCGATGCCCACGTCAGCCTGGAGATGGTCCTGGGCATAGCCGATGTTGGACCGGTTCAGCTGGTTGCAGACCAGCATGACCAGCATGACCGGGAGCACGCGCTTGAAGAACTTCCTGGTGGCAGATGCCAGGTCCAGGACGGCGTTGTCCACAGACTTCATTGAATGTTTCCTTGGGGTGGGGACAGGCAAGGCGGGGGCCTTGCAGAAATTTACCGGATTGCCGTTACCTGACCAGGCAGGGCCGCTTGGGGTCGAACGACCAGCCGTCGATGTAGTACTGCATGCCGATGCTGTCATCCCGGGCGTCCAGACCATGCTCGAGGTACAGCTGGTGGGCTTTGTCCAGGGCGTCCCGGTCCAGTTCGATGCCCAGGCCGGGAGCGGCGGGGACCTCGATGGCGCCGTCCTTGATCTGCAGCGGTTCCTTGGTGAGGCCCTGGCCGTCCTGCCAGATCCAGTGCGTATCCAGCGCCGTGATTTCGCCGGGTGCGGCTGCGCCGGTGTGGGTGAACATGGCCAGCGAGATGTCGAAGTGGTTGTTGGAGTGCGAGCCCCAGGTGAGGCCGAACTCGTTGCACAGCTGCGCCACCCGGACGGAGCCGTGCATGGTCCAGAAGTGCGGATCAGCCAGCGGGATGTCCACGGCGTTGCTGCGGACGGCGTGGGACATCTCGCGCCAGTCAGTGGCGATCATGTTGGTGGCGGTCTTCAGCCCGGTGGCGCGGCGGAACTCGGCCATCACCTCGCGGCCGGAGAAGCGGCCTTCGGCGCCGCAGGGGTCCTCTGCGTACGCCACGACGCCCTGCATGCGCTTGCCCAGCCGGATCGCTTCCTGCAGGAGCCAGCCGCCGTTGGGGTCGAGGGTGACCCGGGCGTCCGGGAAACGCTTGGCGAGGGCGGTGACCACGTCCACTTCGTCGTCGCCGGACAGCACGCCGCCCTTGAGTTTGAAGTCGGAGAAGCCATAGCGTTCCTGCGCGGCTTCGGCGAGGGCGACGACGGCTTCCGGAGTCATTGCCTCCCGGCGCCGGAGCTTTTCCCAGCGGTCCGACGGCGATTCCTCCACGAGGTACGGCAGGTCCGTTCGCGCGTGGTCGCCGATGAAGAACAGGTACCCGAGCATGGGCACCGAGGTGCGCTGCTGCCCGTCGCCGAGCAGTTCGGCAACGGGAACGCCGAGGAACTGCCCGTGGAGGTCCAGCAGGGCGGATTCGATGGCGGTGACCGCGTGGACGGTGGTGCGCAGGTCAAACGTCTGCAGGCCGCGTCCGCCGGCGTCCCGGTCGGCGAATCCGGCGGCGATTTCCCGCAGCAGCGACCGGTACCGTGCCACGGGCCTGCCCTTGATCAGGGCCCCGGCTTCCTCGATGGTGGTGCGGATCTTTTCGCCGCCGGGAACTTCACCAAGCCCGGTGCGGCCCTCGGAATCGGTGATGATGGCAACGTTCCGGGTGAAGAACGGGCCATGGGCGCCGCTGAGGTTCATCAGCATGCTGTCGTGGCCGGCCACCGGTACGACTTCGATGGCTGCAATGGTGGGCTGGTTGCTCATGCGTTGATCTCTGCTTTCTCGGCGGCGGAAACCACTTCGCCGTCAATCCGCCGGTTCAGGTGCCAGGGGTTGCTGTCCTGGAGGGCTGCCGGAAGCAGTTCCTGGGGAAGGTTCTGGTAGGCGACGGGCCGCAGGAAGCGGTTGATGGCGAGGGTTCCCACGGAGGTGGTGCGGGAGTCGGAGGTGGCGGGGAACGGGCCGCCGTGGACCATGGCGTGGCCAACCTCGACGCCGGTGGGCCAGCCGTTGACGATGATGCGGCCCACCCTCTGCTCAAGGGCCGGGACCAGGGGTGCCGCCGTCGGGTAGTCCTTTTCGGTGAGCTGGAGCGACGCGGTGAGCTGGCCTTCGAGCCGTGCAATGGCTTCGAGGAGCTCGTCTGTGCTGCCGTAGCGGATCACCAGGGACGCGGCGCCGAAGATTTCCTCGTGCAGGACGTGATTGGCGGTGAATTCGCTGACCCCCGTACCGAAGATGGTGGGCGCCGGAGCGTTTTCGGTGGGGCCGGGGGTGCCTTGGCCGATCAGTTCGACACCGGCGGCGGAGCCGAGGTTGGCGGTTCCGGTGTTCCAGGAGTTGGCGATTCCTTCGGTGAGCATGGTCTGCCCGGGGCAGGCGGCGATGGCACGTCCGACGGCGGCCGCAAGTTTGTCTCCCAGTTCGCCTTCGGGGGCGAACAGCAGGCCCGGCGAGGTGCAGAGCTGGCCGGAGCTTCCGGTGACCGAGGTGACGTACTGCCGGGCGAGGGCGTCGATGTCGCCTTCAAGGGCGCCTTCGAACACGAAGACAGGGTTGAGGGAGGACATTTCGGCGTAGACCGGGATGGGTTCGGGGCGGGCGGCTGCAGTCTTCATCAGCGCGATGCCGGCAGCCTGGGAGCCGGTGAAGCCAACGGCCTTGATGGCGGGGTCGGCCACGAGGGCCTGGCCGATGCTGGAACCGGGCCCGTAGATCAGGGAGAACACGCCTGCGTGCAGTCCGTGGTCCTTGACGGCTTTGGTGACCGCCTGCCCCACAAGCTCACTGGTGCCGGGGTGGGCGTTGTGGGCCTTGAAGACGACGGGGCAGCCGGCGGCGAGGGCCGACGCGGTGTCTCCGCCCGCCGTCGAAAAGGCCAGCGGGAAGTTGCTCGCGCCGAACACGGCGACGGGGCCGAGGGGGATCTGGCGCTGCCGGATGTCGGCGCGGGGCAGCGGGGCCCGGCTGGGGAGGGCGGGGTCAATGCGGACACCGCGGAAGTCGCCTTGGCGCACCACCTGGGCGAAGAGGCGCAGCTGCCCGGTGGTGCGGGCGCGTTCGCCTTGGAGCCGGGCGGCGGGGAGCCCGGTTTCCTGGCCGGCGCGGATGACGAGTTCGTCGCCGATGGCCTCGATGTTGTCCGCGATCGCTTCCAGGAAGGAGGCATGCGTGTCTGGATCGAGGGTGCTGAAGGACGGGAAGGCCTCAGCCGCCGCGGAGGTGGCCGCTTTCAGCTGTTCCTCAGTGATCAGGGAGTAGGCCGGCTCCAATGCCTGGTTGGTGGCCGGGTTGAAGCCGTTGGTGGTCTTGCCTTCGCCCGCGGTGGGCCGGCCGGCGATGAGGGAATGTCCGTTAAGGGTCATGGTTGGCTCCTGTGTCTGCAGTGACGGCTAGGAAATCGTGGCGATGAGGGCTTTGAGGTCTGCGAAGTCCTTGTCGTTGAGCTTCTGCAGCGGGGGGCGTACAGGGCCGGCCGGACGGCCGATGGCCTCAAGGCCGGCCTTGACGATGGAGACAGCGTAGCCTTTCACGCGGTCGCGGATGTCCAGGTACGGGATGACGAAGTCATTGAGCTTCTTGTTGACGGCCACGCGGTCGTTGTTCCGCACATCCTGGTAGAAGTCCAGCGCGAACTGGGGGGCGAAGTTGTACATGGCGCTGGAGTAGGTGCTCATGCCCAGCTGCAGCAAGGGAAGAGCGAACGTTTCGGCGGTGGGGAGGCCGCCCAGGTAGAAGAGGCGGTCGCCGAGCTTGGCGTAGACGCGGGCATCGTGCTCCAGGTCGCCCACACCGTCCTTGAAACCGATGAGGTTTTGGTGCCGGTCCGCGAGGGTGGCCACCGTGGTGTCCTTGTAGATGGCATTGGCCCGGTTGTAGATGATGACACCCAGGGAAGTGGCGCCGCAGACTGCGCTGACGTGGTCCACGAGCCCGTCCTGGTCTGCCTCGGTGAGGTACGGGGGAAGGAGCAGGATGCCCTCTGCGCCGGCGGCTTCGGCAGCCTTCGCGTTCTCGATGGCCTGGGCGGTGGAGCCGCCCGCCGAGGCGAGGACCGGGACGCGGCCTCCCACTTCGTCAACGGCGGTCCGCACCACGTGCTCCGATTCAGCGGGAGTGAGGGAGAACCCCTCGCCGGTGCCGCCGGCCGCGAAGAGGCCTGCCACCGGAAAGCTCGCCTGCCACGCCAGGTGCTTGCGGTAGTTCTCTTCGTCGAACTGCAGGTTCGCGTCGAAAGAGGTCACGGGGAAGGACAGCAGGCCTTCCTTGAGTGTGTCCGCGAGTTCCTGGGGTGTGTACTTAGCCACGATGTGGTCCTTCGGTGTGTGCGCCGCGGGCGGCAGGCTGATGATTCCTTCCCAGAGTAGGAGCGGGCCCGATGCGTGTCTAAGTGTATTTTTATATGTATTGATACCTTGACTGCATCACTCATGGAGTCCGGGTTACTCCATAGCAAACTCCAGGTCCCGCAGGAGGCGCGAGAGCGCAGGGTTGGTGATCCGCCGGTTCCAGAGTGCATGCAGCTCCACCTGCTCGTGGTCCCCGTCCTCCAGGGGAAGGAACTCAACGCCGCGGATCCCCAGCAGGGTGGCGGAATGCGGTACGAATGCCAGCCCGCGGTTGGCGGCCACGAGCGACACCATGGTGAGGATCTGGCTGACCGTATGCACCACGTTGGCATGGCGGATGGGGAGCATGCGCACCACCAGGTCATAGAAGTAGCGCGCCTGGGTGGCCGAGTGCATGATCAGGGGCTCATCGCTGAAATCGTCCGCCGTGATGCTCCGCCCCAGCAGCGTAAGCCGGTGGCCCTCGGGTACGGCCAGCATCATGGACTCGCGGTAGAGCAGATGCGAGTCGAATGTCTCCCGGTCGAACGGCGGACGCGCCAGGCCCAGGTCCAGTTCGCCGGTCAGCAACCCGGCCAGCTGGTCCCCGGTCACCAGTTCCTGCAGTTCGATGTCCACGTCCGGGATGATGCCCGAAAGCTCCTCCAGCAGCGGGCCCAGGATGCTGAAGCCACTGGCTGCGGTGAAGCCGATCCGCAGGACGCCGGATTTGCCGGAAGCGATCCGCCGCGCAGTGGCGGGCGCCCGCTCCGCGAGTGCCATGAGCCGGCGGGCCTCATCCAGGAACGTCCTCCCGGCGGACGTGAGCTCCACTTTCCTGTTGTCCCGCTCGAGGAGCTCTGCCCCCACGATCTTCTCCAGTTTCTGGATCTGCCGGCTCAGGGGCGGCTGCGTCATATTCAGGCGTTCGGCGGCCCTGCCGAAGTGGAGCTCCTCTGCAACAGCGATGAAGCCGGCCAACTGGTCGAAAGTAAACATGATGCCTTCCAGGTATCAAATGATGCAGATAAGGGCTTAGACAGGCATCATAACCGCTCTCTACACTCGACAAAGCGAAGCGGGGGTGACCCCCTTCACAGATGTTCCGGGCCCCGGCCCGCCACTTGCGCTTGCACCTAGGAGTTCCAATGAAGCACTTCCCGACCCGCCGCGCCGTCCTTGGAACGGCGTCGGCCTTCACCCTGTTGGCACTGACGGCCTGCGGCGGCAATGTTGCCGGCGGAGCCGCGGCCGGCAACTCGTCGAAATATCCGGCAGGGCCCGTAACCATGACCGTGGGTCAGGCCGCCGGCGGCAGCACCGACCTGATCGCCCGGGCGCTGGCAGACGGAGCGGCCAAGACCCTCGGAGCCCCGATGCCCGTGGTGAACAAGCCGGGCGCCAACGGTGCCCTTGCCACCAAGGAAGTTGCCGGCAAGCCGGCCGACGGCCAGGAGCTGGTCCTCCTCACGGCCTCCCTGGTCACCATCACGCCGCTTGCCGTCAGCAAGGACGAAGCCGTGAACCTTGATGACCTGGAAATCATCACTGGCCTTTCACAGGACGACTACGTGCTGGTGGCCAGCCAGGGCTCCGGGTTCAAGAGCTTCAAGGATGTCACTGCCGCCGGCCGGAACGTCACGTTCGGCACCACCGGTGTGGGCACGGGCAGCCAACTGGCACAGACTGTCCTGTTCAAGCAGGCCAACGTGCAGGGCACCGATGTGCCCTTCGACAGTGGAAAGCCGGCGCTGACCGCCGTCCTGGGCAACCAGGTGGAACTTGCCACTGTCCAGCTGGGCGAGGCCATGGCGCAGATCCAGGCCGGAAAGGTCGCTCCGCTGCTGGTCTTTTCCGAAGGTCGCAACAGCTTCCTGCCCGACGTTCCGTCCGCCAAGGAAGCGGGCTATGACGTGCCCGTGGCACAGTACCGGGCCGTCGCGGCTCCCAAGGGCACTCCGCAGGAGGTCAAGGACAAGCTTGCCGCAGCGTTCAAGGACACCTTCAAGACTGACGCCTACCAGGAGTTCAACAAGAAGAACCTCCTGACGCCCAAGGAGATCTCCGGCGAGGAAGTGGCAACGCAGTGGAAGGACTACGCCGCGAAGTACAAGTCCCTGGTGGAGAAGTACGGCATCAGCCTCAGCGGGAACAAGTAAAGGTCATGGGAACCACTCCATCAGTGACTGCCGGGCGGGGCGGCAGCTCCGCCCTTCCGCCCGGCGGTGATGGCCAGGAAGAGATGCCTGAGGCCCTGACCCCCGAAGAACTGGCCGCGCAGTGGGAGGAGGAAAAGCCTCCCGCTGCGGGTCCGCTCGCCAACGCTGCCTCTTCCCTGGTGGTGCTCGCCGTCGGACTGGGTGCCCTGGCACTGTCTGTGTCCATGGGCCTTGGCACTCCTGAGAAGCCCGAACCGGGGCTGTGGCCCTTCCTGACCAGCTGCGTGATGGTGGCACTGGCCATCTTCCAGCTGGTATGGGGCCGGCACAACCGGGACGCGGAGAAGTTCACCAGGATGTCCTTCGCACCGCTTACCGGGCTGGCCACGCTGGCCGCCATGGTGGCGCTGATGCCCGTGATCGGCTTCGAAATCCCCTCCCTCATCCTGTGCATCATCTGGATGAAGTTCCTGGGCAGCGAGACGTGGCGCTCCACGCTCCTCATCAGCACCATCGTCGTCGCCGCGTTCTACGGGATCTTCGTCCTGGCCCTCGGCACCTCCATTCCCCACCTCTTCTAGGAGACCACCGTGGATTTCTTCAATCCTGTGATCAACGGTTTTTCCGTCGTCCTGGAACCGATGAACCTTCTTTACTGCCTGATCGGCGTGGTGATCGGCATGCTGATCGGCGTGCTGCCCGGGCTGGGCCCGGCCGCCACCATCGCCATCCTGCTTCCGCTGACCTACAGCGTGGAGCCGGTCACCGCCATCATCATGCTTGCCGGTATCTTCTACGGCGCCCAGTACGGCGGCACCATCACCTCCGTCCTGCTCCGGCTCCCGGGTGAGGCGTCATCGGTGGTGACTGTTTTCGATGGCTACCAGATGGCCAGGCAGGGCAGGGCCGGGACCGCCCTTGGCCTGGCGGCCATCGGTTCCTTCATCGGCGGAACCGCCGCCATCATCGGCCTGACCTTCCTGGCCCCGGTGGTGGCGGGTTTCGCCCTCGACTTCGGGCCCGCCGAGTACTCGGCCCTGGCGCTGCTGGGCATCCTGCTGGTGGCGACCATCAGCGGCGGCACCAAGGCCAAGGCCCTCATCGCGGCAGCCGTCGGGCTCCTGCTCGCCACCGTCGGGCGCGACGTGTTTACCGGCGAAAGCCGTTTCACCTTTGGCAGCCTGCAGCTTGCGGACGGGATCGACTTCGTGCCCATCGCCATGGGTCTGTTCGGCCTGGGTGAGATCCTCTACAACCTCGAGGAGCGGCACCGGGCAGCCAAGGCGCCGTCGAAGGTCTCCAATGTCTGGCCCTCCAGGTCTGACCTGAAGCAGGCGTCGGGCGCCATCACCCGAGGCTCGGTCCTGGGCTTCTTCCTGGGCATCCTGCCCGGCGGCGGCGCCACCATCGCTTCCATGGCCTCGTATGCCATGGAGAAGAAGCGGGCCAAGCAGCCGGAACGGTTCGGCAGAGGTGCGCCGGAAGGCGTGGCGGGCCCGGAAACAGCGAACAACGCGGCAGCAACGTCGTCGTTCATTCCGCTGCTGACCCTGGGCATCCCCGCCAATGCCACCATGGCGCTGATGTTCGGCGCGCTGCTGATCCAGGGTGTGACGCCCGGTCCGCAGCTGGTGGAGCAGAACCCGGACCTCTTCTGGGGCGTGGTCAATTCCATGTACATCGGCAACATCCTGCTGCTGATCATGAGCCTGCCGCTGGTGGGCATCTTCGTCCGGATCCTCCGCGTCCGGGCAGCAATCCTGGCGCCGATCACTGCCCTCATCACGCTGCTGGGTGCCTACACCATCAACAACAGCATGTTCGACGTGACCCTGGTGGTGTTCTTCGGCGTGCTGGGCTACCTGATGAAGAAGTTCGGCTTCGAACCGGGGCCGCTGGTCCTGGCTTTCGTCCTGGGCGAGCTGCTGGAAAGCTCGTTGCGGCGTTCGCTGCTGGTTTTCGGCGGCGACCCCACGGGTTTCTTCACCCGCCCCATCTCGGCAACGCTGCTGGTGGTCTTCATCCTGGTGGCCGTGCTGCCGGGCATACGCAGCATGCTGGCCAAGCGCAAAGGCACGACGGCGGCGGCCGCCTCCGCCGGGAACGGCACCAACCAGAACATCAAGGAGAAGGTATGAGCATCATCGTTGGGTTCGTTCCCACCCCGGCCGGCGAGGCAGCCCTCGCCGCGGGCATCGCCGAGGCGCAGCTCCGGCAAAAGGACCTCTATATCGTGAACTCCGCCCGCCAGGGCGCACTGGTGGACAAGTCCGTGGCCCCGGAGGACGTGCTGGCCCAGGCCGCGAAAAAGGCGGCCGACGCCGGTGTCACAGCCACCGTCATCCAGCCGCCGTACGAGCACGACCTCGCTGATGAGTTCCTGGACGTGGCAAGGGAGGTGGATGCTTCGCTGATCGTGATCGGCCTCCGCCACCGCACCCAGGTGGGCAAGTTCATCCTGGGCAGCCACGCCCAGCAGATCCTCATGCAGGCTGACCGGCCGGTGCTGGCGGTTAAGGCCGGCGCTGCACGTTCCTAAGGCGCAGCGGCATTATGCCAGTTGCCCGTCCTTGACCAGCGCGTCAAGGATGGGCAACTGGCCTTTCACGAGTTTGAGCCGCGCCTCCTGTTCGGGGAACCAGCGGGCGTCATCGATTTCGGGGTAGTGCTGGATCCTGCCGGACCCCTTGGGCCATTCCAGCGGAAAGGTGTTGCTGCTGATCACGGCAGGGGCGAAATCCACTTGCGCCGCGAAGACCGTGATGAGCTTTCCCGAGGGTTGCCGGAACTCGCCCAGCAGCCGGTATTCGGCCTCGGGGGCAGGGGTGCCCATCTCCTCGGCGAATTCGCGAAGTGCGGCAGAGCGTGGATCTTCGCCCTCGCTGTATTCGCCCTTTGGGATGGACCAGGCATGCGCGTCCTTGCGGGCCCAGAACGGCCCGCCCATGTGCGCGATCCACACCTGAAGCCCGTCCCCGGCACCGGCGGGGGCGGCCGGGCCCTGGCGGTACAGAAGGACGCCGGCGCTGCGAATGGGCATTGATCCTCCAAGAAGCCAGTTTGAGCAGGAAGCGAAGTTGCCGTCCGCCGTTAACGCGGAGTTCACGGCCCTGCTTTAGGTTATTCCTTCAGGCACTCTGCCAGGCATTCTGTCCGGCACCCTGGTCGAAGGGACGGGACCATTCATGGCCAACATCGCCGAGGTTTTGGGACGGCTTACGCCGGAAGAAGTGGATGAGCTCCGCAGCATTGGTCCCCAGGGCCACCTGCCGCGGCATTTGGTGGACGCCCTGGACCGGGCGGCCGGGGGAGCAGGTTCGGGCCGCGGCTATTACGTGGTGAACGGCAACGTGAGCGCCACCGGCGGCCCCCTCCTGGTGCTGCGCAGCGACGTCTCCACCTGGCTGGCCGGCACAGCTTCCTGACCGTTCCGCCGGGGAAACGGCGCTTCACGTGCAGTCCGGAACCTCATGGATCCCGGTCAGGATTCCGGCAGGATGAAGGTGGCCGTGGTACCGCGGCCGGGCTCACTGTCCAGCCTGATTGTTCCCCCGTGGCCCTCAATGATGGTCTTGCTGACCGGCAGGCCCAGGCCGGCACCCGGAATGGCTGTTTCACGCGAGCGTGCCGAACGGAAGAACTTGGTGAAGGCCTGGTCCTGTTCTTCCCTGGTCATCCCCATGCCGGTGTCGGTGATGGAGCAGGCCGCACCCTCCCGGGTCCTGAAGGTCCTGACGGTGATCAGGCCGCTGTTGGGGGAGTATTTGAGGGCGTTCGAAAGAAGGTTCCGGACCACCTGGGCAATCCGTTCCGGATCCATCATGGCCGGCAATGGCTCCTCCACTTCAAGCACCAGCTGCAGTCCGTGGCCGGCAGTCCTGGGCATGGCTGCGTCCACCTCCAGTGCCACCAACCGGGAAAGGTCAGCCTTCTCCAGCGCGAGGTCCACGCGTTCCGAGGCCACTGCTATGAGGTCATTGACAAGGCTCAACAGGTGTTCCGCATTCCGGCGCACCACCAGGAGCTCTTCGCGGATCTCGTCATGCCCGGGTTCGTCCAGGACCAGTTCCAGGTAGCCAAGGACGGATGTCAGCGGGGTCCGCAGCTCGTGCGAAACAGTGGCAACGAAGTCGTCCTTTGCCGCCATGGCCGCGATCAGGCTGGTGACGTCCACAAACGTGATGACGGAGCCCCCTTCCTGCCCGCCCGCAGGAGGGAAGCTGTGGGAACTCACGGAATAGGCCCGTTGGCGCTCCGCCGGACCGGCCCAGTACAACTCGTCGGTGAACGCTTCCCCCGCTGCGGCGCGGGCAGCGGGAAGGAGCTTTGCGGGCACGGGAGTGGAGCTGTCAGCCGACCTGAGGAGGCGCGGCCCGGCAGCGGGATCGACGACGCCTGCAAGGGCGGGGTCCGCCTGCATGGCCCTGTTGGCCAGCACGGTGTTCCCTTTAGCATCAACCACCCAAACGCCCACTCCAACGGCCTTGAGCACAGCGTCGAGCAGGGCCTGCCGTCGGACACTTTCACGGAGTGTGCGGGACAGGGCCTGCTCGTTTTCAATCAGCCGGGTCCGGTGGCGGCGGATGGTGGTGGCCACCACGTGTGCTGTCACCGCGATGATTGACAGGACCAGGGGCAGGATAAGGGTGCGGATCATCGATCCGCCCACCGTTGACGAGCCCAGGAGAGCGGAGGGGACCACGGTGCTGAGGACTGCCCCCGCAACGGCCAGGACAGGCATGTACGGCTGGACGTAGGCGGAGAGCCAGATGACGGGGAACACCAGCATCATGCTGAGGACGTTGAAAGGTGGTCCTCCCGCCTCCCGGGTGAACCCGATGGCCAGGCAATCCAGAAGCGGGATGACGACGAAGGCCTGTGCAGGGAGCCGGCCCCACGGTACGGCTATGGACGCTGCGGTGATGGCCAGGTGGAACAGCAGCGCCGCCAGGAACAGCTGGTTGGTGAACGTCTGCGGGCTGAAAACTGCCGTGGCCACCACCACCAGTGCAATGGTCAACGTCACGGGCAGTTGGCTTGCGGCCACCCGCTTACGTGCGCTGAGGCTTCCGAACAGTCCGTCAAGACGGTCCGACACTACCGGCTCTGCCGGCGACCCGCGTTCGTGGCCCGCACCTTCGGCGGTGATCTGCTGTTCTTTGATTGCCAAGCTTCCCCCAGCGCAGAAACCAAGAGCCGCCGTTTGCAGGACAGCCCGCCACCAACAGTACCCGCCGGGAGTCCGCCGGCGGCAAGGGTTTTGCGGGCGCGTGCCAGGATAAACCTGTTCTGCTAGCCGATTAAGAGGCTGAGCGCTTCGGTCAGGTGCTCCACTTCCCGGACCGAAAACCCTGCCGGAACCGGGCCAGGACCGGTGTGGCTGGCTGGAACCACGGCGTGGGTAAATCCCAGCCGGTGCGCCTCCTGGATGCGCTGGTTGATGCCCGGCACCGGCCGGACCTCCCCGGCGAGCCCCACCTCGCCAAAGGCAATCAGCCGGATGGGCAGGGGCTTGCGGGCCTTGGCCGAGGCCACGGCGAGGGCCACGGCGAGGTCCGTGGCGGGTTCGCTGAGTTTCACCCCGCCCACGGTGGCAACATACGAATCGTCCTTGTGCAGCAGGGTCCCCGCCCGTTGCTGCAGCACGGCCAAGAGCATGGACACGCGTGAGCTGTCCAGCCCACTGGTGGCCCGCCGGGGCTGTGAATTGGGGCTTTCGGCAAGCAGTGACTGCACCTCCGCCAGCAGGGGGCGGCGGCCCTCCATGGTGACCGTGATGCAGGTTCCCGAAACCGGCTCCTTGGTGCGGCTCACAAACAGCCCGCTGGGATCGGCCAGGCCCTCAATGCCGTTCTCATTGAGGTCAAAGCAACCCACGTCGTCGGTGGGGCCGTACCGGTTCTTGACGGCCCTGAGCAGCCGCAACCTGGAATGCCGCTCGCCCTCGAACTGGCACACCACGTCCACCAGGTGTTCCAGCAGCCGGGGCCCGGCGATGGAACCGTCCTTGGTCACGTGGCCCACCAGCAGGGTGGTCATGTTCCGCCGCTTGGCTGCGGCAATGATGGACGCCGCCACCTCGCGGACCTGGGACACGCCGCCGGCGCTGCCGTCAACGTCCGCGCTGCTGAGGGTCTGCACCGAGTCCACGATCAGCAGCCGGGGCTCGATCTTCTCCACCTGCCCCAGCGCCTGCCCAAGGTCCGTCTCCGCGGACAGGTACAGCGATTCCGCGACGGCGTCGATCCGCTCCGCGCGCAGCTTCACCTGGGCGGCCGACTCTTCGCCGGTGACGTAAAGGACGTCCTGGGCAGTCCGCGCGAACTTCGCTGCAACGTCCAGCAGCAGCGTGGACTTCCCCACTCCGGGCTCGCCTGCCAGCAGGATGACGGCGCCGGGAACCAGGCCGCCGCCCAGCACCCGGTCCAGCTCGTCCATCCCGGTTGGCAGGAAAGCCGCCGTGGTGGCGTCCACGTCCGCGATCCGGCGGGCCGGCTCCACGACTGTGGTGGCCGCCGTGGTCCGCGCCACCGCGGTGCCCGTTTCCTCAACCGTGCCCCATGCCTGGCACTCGCCGCAGCGGCCCACCCACTTGACGGTGGTCCAGCCGCACTCAGCGCATTTGTACGCGGGCGCCTTGGAGGCCCGGGAAGTCTTTGTTGCCATGCGTTCAACCCTAGTGGCGGCCACTGACAGCCAGGGACAACTACAGTGCGGGCAGCACGTCCCTGGCTTCGTCCGCGTCCATGCCCGTGGCTTCCAGCAGGTCCACCATCAGGGGCCGGAACAGCATCACCACGGTTTCACCCTCCAGCCGCTGCACCTCCAGCAGCTTGGGGTGCAGGCGCAGGGCGATCTCGCTCAGGTCGCGGCGGGCAGTGCGCAGGTGGGCGCGGCGGACGCCGTCGTGCGATTCCGCAAGGCCCAGCGAAAGCTCGTCAATCGCGGCAGCGGTCTCCTGCAGTACCTCCGCGATGCTGTCGGTCGCCTCGTCCGAGAGGGCGGCGTGGTTGATGGCGCTGGTGAGCCGCCGGGCAAATACTCGGCTGTTGCGCAGCGCAAGGTCGATGAAGTCCAGCGACTGCTTGAGCCTGTCCAGCTCATCCCGGTGCCGGCGGTAGGCCGGCGCCAGAGTGGCGACCTCCCCGGAGGCGCGCAGCGACTGCCGCATGGCATCCACCAGGGGCTGGCAGTTCCTGCCGCGGATCAGCGCATGCCAGGCCTGGGTTGAGTCGCTGTTGACCAGGCCCCCGGCGCACTCCCGCAGCACTTCCGCAAGTTCATGCAGCAGCTTCTGGACGTCGCGGCGCGGTTCCCGGCGCGGATCCTTGGGCATGAGGATGGTCACCAGCAGCGCGAAGAGGCCACCCACTACGGCGTCGATGCTGCGGGTGAACGGGCCGCCTGCGGGCGCCGGCAGCAGCACCACCAGCAGCGACTGCAGCGCCAGTTGGGTGGTGAAGATACTCCCGCTGTCCAGGAACCGGGCCAGCAGGATGGAGAAGAGAAGCACGACGGCGGCCACCCAGATGTCGCCGCCCAGCCAGTGCAGGAGCAGGTCACCCACGGCGATGCCGATGGTGCACCCCAGGCCCACTTCCATCACGCGCCGCAGCCGGGGTTCCCGGGAAAACCCAAGGGCGATCAGCGACGACGTGGCAGCGAAGAGCGGGCCGGAGTGACCCAGGATGTTGTCGGCGAAGGCGTAGGCGCCCACCGCACACACGGTCATCTGGATGGCAGGGACAACGGAATTGCGGCTGCGGATCAGTCCGGTCCGGACCCGCCCGTGCAGGAAGCGCCTGGTCGATGAGAGTCCTGCTGGGATGGCCATGGGTTCAAGTCTATTCAGTGCCCGTCCGCTGCCCGGTGCAGCTGCACTACGGCCGGACCTGTGACCGGCGCAATGGCGACCCGGCATTTGTCAGCCAATATCCCGCCGTCGTTAATCCTCCGTTCACTTTGCACAGCCCATCCCGTTACCTGCGGCCCATACCTTTCTTGAAGGTACACAAAGTACGCATCGCGCAGCAGGGTTCTCCGTCCCTGTCCCGCACCTGAATAACCCTGGAAGGGGTACATCTAGTGAAGGCACTTCGCTTCGGCCGCCACGCGGCTATCGCTGTCATCGCAGCCGGCGCACTCGCGCTCAGCGCCTGCGGTTCAGACAACGCCACGGGCACCGCGCCTGCCGGCAGCCAGTCCGCCGGCGGCACCAAGGTCACCGGTACCCTGACCGGCATCGGGTCCTCCGCGCAGGGCGCCGCCATGGACGCATGGAAGACCAACTTCGCTTCCGCCAACTCCGGCGCCACCGTGCAGTACTCCCCGGACGGCTCCGGCGCAGGCCGTAAGGCCATCCTGGACGGCTCGGCCCAGTTCGCGGGCTCGGACGCCTACTTGAAGGATGACGAATACGCCTCCTCCAAGTCCGTCTGCGGCCCCGACGGCGCCATCAACGTCCCGGTGTACATCTCCCCGATCGCCGTTGCCTTCAACGTCCCCGGCGTCACCGACCTGAAGCTTGACGCCACCACTGTGGCCAAGATCTTCCGCGGCCAGATCGCCAAGTGGAACGATCCCGCGATCGCAGCCCTGAACCCCGGCGTCTCCCTGCCCGACCTCAAGGTCACCCCGGTGAACCGCTCCGACGATTCCGGCACCACCCAGAACTTCACCGACTACCTGGCCGCCGCGGCCTCCGAGGTCTGGACCGACAAGGCCGCCGGCGTCTGGCCCGCCGGCCTGCAGGGCGAAAACGCCAAGGGAACCTCCGGTGTGGTCAAGACCGTGACGGACACCCCCGGTGCCGTGACCTACGCCGACGACTCCGCTGTCAGCGGCAAGCTCGGCGTGGCCCAGATCAAGGTGGGGGATTCCTTCACCAAGATCTCCGCCGATGCCGCCGCCAAGGCCGTGGACGCCGGCAAGCCGGTTGAAGGCCGCGCCGCCAACGATCTGTCCATCAAGCTGGACCGCAAGACCACGATCGCCGGCGCCTACCCGATCGTGCTGGTGTCCTTCCACGTCCTGTGCAGCACGTACGAAAAGCAGGAGACCGTTGACCTGGTCAAGGCCTTCGAGCACTACGTAGTGTCCGGCGAAGGCCAGAAGGCCGCAGCAGACTCGGCCAAGTCCGCTCCGCTGTCCTCAGACCTCGCAGCCAAGGCTGCCAAGGCCATCGACTCGATCAAGGTCAAGTCCTAGCCAGTGCCGTAAAACCTGGTTCCCCGCCTGCCGGAAGGCAGCGCGGGGAACTTGGCTTTGCACCCCGCATCCCCAATCCAGCAACGAATCGAAAGGCCGTCGAATGACCGCCACCTCCCTGACCAGTACCCAGGGCGCCGGGCGCGCCGGGGACAAAGTCTTTTCCGGCGCCACGCTGGCAGCCGGGTGCCTGATCCTCGCCGTCCTCTTCGGCGTCGCACTTTTCCTGGTGGTCCAGGCAATTCCCGCGCTGACCGCGCCTGCCGACAAAATCCAGGGCGGACAGGGCTTCTTCGCCTACATCTGGCCCATCGTGATCGGCACGCTCATCGCCGCCGCCATCGCACTGGTGATCGCCACACCCATCGCCATCGGCGTGGCCTTGTTCATCTCCCACTTCGCACCCCGCGGCCTGGCCTCCGGACTCGGGTACGTCGTGGACCTGCTCGCCGCCATCCCGTCCGTGGTCTACGGCGCCTGGGGCGCCGCGTTCCTGGCCAAGGAGATCTCCCCGGCCTACGGCTGGCTCACGGCCAACATGGGCTGGCTGCCCATCTTCCAGGGCCCGGCCTCCACCACCGGCAAGACCATCCTCACCGCAGGCATCGTCCTGGCGGTCATGGTTCTGCCCATCATCACCTCGCTGTCCCGCGAGATCTTCCTGCAGACCCCCAAGCTGCACGAAGAAGCCGCACTGGCGCTGGGCGCCACCCGCTGGGAAATGATCAAGATGGCGGTGCTGCCCTTCGCCCGTCCGGGCATCATCAGCGCCGTCATGCTGGGCCTGGGCCGCGCGCTGGGCGAAACCATGGCCGTTGCCCTGGTGCTTTCCTCGGGCGCCCTGACCGCCAGCCTGATCCAGTCCGGCAACCAGACCATCGCTGCCGAGATTGCCCTGAACTTCCCCGAAGCCAGCGGAATCAAGGTCAGCACCCTGATCGCTGCCGGCCTGGTGCTGTTCATCATCACGCTGGCCGTGAACATGATCGCCCGCTGGGTCATTACCCGGCACAAAGAATTCTCGGGAGCCAACTAAATGACCTCCACCCTTACCCCCGTCCGCAGCAAGCGGTCGGCGCTTACCAAGGGCCAGCTGCCCAAGTTCGCGCCCTATGCCGTGCTGGCCGCAGCCCTGATCGCCGGTGCCGCCATCCTTGCCCTGGTGGGTTTCAACCCGTTCGGCTGGGGCGTGGCATCCGCGATCCTGTTCACCGTGGGGCTGGTGTCCTGGAGCGCTGTCGTGGAAGGCTCCCGCAAGGCCAAGGACAAACTGGCAACCTGCCTGGTGGTGGGCTCGTTCCTGGTGGCGCTGCTGCCGCTGGTTTCGGTGATCTGGACCGTGCTGGTCAATGGCATCCCCGGGCTCATGGACCCCGGCTTCCTCACCACCTCCATGAACGGCGTCACTGGCGCGTTCGACAACAAGGCCGTGGAAAGCGGCGGCCCGGTGGTGGGCGGCATCTACCACGCCCTCCTTGGCACCGTGCAGATCACTCTGCTGGCCACCGTGGTCTCCGTTCCCGTGGGGCTGCTTACGGCCATCTACCTGGTGGAGTACGGCAACGACGGCCGCCTGGCCAAGGCCATCACGTTCTTCGTGGATGTCATGACCGGAATCCCCTCCATCGTGGCCGGGCTGTTCGCCGCCGCGTTCTTCTTTGCGGTGGTGGGCCCGGGCACCAAGACCGGTGCGGTGGCCGCCGTCGCGCTTTCCGTGCTGATGATCCCTGTGGTGGTCCGCTCCAGCGAGGAAATGCTCAAGATCGTCCCCAATGAACTCCGTGAGGCCGCCTACGCCCTGGGCGTGCGCAAGTGGCGGACCATCCTCAAGGTGGTCATTCCGACGGCGATTTCAGGCATCGCATCCGGCGTCACCCTGGCGATCGCCCGGGTCATCGGCGAGACGGCGCCCATCCTGGTCACCGCCGGCTTTGCCACCAGCATCAACTCCAACGTGTTCGGCGGCTGGATGGCCTCGCTGCCCACGTTCATCTACACCCAGATCCTCAACCCCACCTCGCCATCCAACCCCGACCCCTCCTCCCAGCGGGCCTGGGGCGCGGCGCTGGTGCTGATCATCCTGGTGATGGTCCTGAACCTGGCGGCCCGCCTGATCGCCAGGATCTTCGCCCCCAAAACCGGCCGGTAACCAGGCCGGCTCCTCCTCCCGTCCTCTGTGGCGGACCTAGACTTCAATCCATATTCAGCAAGTGAAGGAACACCATGTCTAAGCGCATCGACGTCAAGGACCTGAACGTGTACTACGGCGATTTCCTTGCCGTGGAGGACGTCAGCATCAACATCGAGGCCAAGTCCGTTACGGCGTTCATCGGCCCCTCAGGCTGCGGAAAATCCACGTTCCTCCGCACCTTGAACCGCATGCACGAGGTCATCCCCGGCGCCCGCGTTGAGGGTGAGGTCCTGCTGGACGGCGACAACCTCTACGGCCCCGGCGTGGACCCCGTGACCGTGCGCTCGCAGATCGGCATGGTCTTCCAGCGCCCCAACCCGTTCCCCACCATGTCCATCCGGGACAACGTGCTGGCCGGCGTCAAGCTGAACAACAAGAAGATCTCCAAGGGTGAGGCAGACGTCCTGGTGGAGCGCTCGCTCAAGGGCGCCAACCTGTGGAACGAGGTCAAGGACCGGCTGGAGAAGCCAGGTTCGGGCCTCTCCGGCGGTCAGCAGCAGCGGCTCTGCATCGCCCGCGCCATCGCCGTGGAGCCCCAGGTGATCCTCATGGACGAGCCCTGCTCCGCCCTGGACCCCATCTCCACCCTGGCCATCGAGGACCTCATCAATGAGCTTAAGGACCAGTACACGGTGGTGATCGTGACCCACAACATGCAGCAGGCCGCCCGGGTCTCCGACAGGACGGCATTCTTCAACATCGCGGGAACCGGCAAGCCGGGCAAGCTGATCGAATACGGGGACACCCACACCATTTTCAGCAACCCCGTCCAAAAGGCCACTGAGGATTACGTCTCCGGCCGTTTCGGATAGGGATCGCCCCGTTGGCGATCTACCGGCCGGTTTAGTACGCTCAGCTAGATACTTTTGAAACTAGTAGTAGGCCAGCACAAGGAGTTTTGCCATGACGCAGACGGCCAGCAGCCTGGGTTCACAGCTTACGGTTTCCGTACCTGCGCAGGATGCACCCGCCCAGCGGGCGGCAGTGCAGGATGCCGAGGCGCAGGCGCAGGGTTTTGCGGCTGCTGCAGGCCTGGCTGGTCCGCTTGCCGGCGAACCCTTGGCCGCCATCCCGCTCAGCGCCATCCCGCTTGCCGCCGTCCCGCTTGTCCAGGAGCTCGAACCCGGCCTTGGGCTGGCTGCAGCTGCCGCCATTGAAGAAGAGGGCGATCTCCTGTCGGAGGTGTGGCGCACCAGCTCACACCTTGAAAGTATGCAGTGGGAACTGGACAGCGCCCAGGAGTCCCTGCGCCACGCGGTCCGCAACGCCTCTGCCGCAGGAGTGGCGCGCGATGAGCTGTGCACCGCGGCGAACCTGACGGCCGACGAGCTCACAGCCGTCCTGATGCCCGCACCCGACGGCCCTGCGGCCCTCCAGCTCTAAGCGGGGTCCCGCCTACAGGACAGGAGCCCGCGCTATTGACCGGGCTCACTGCGCCGGGACTGTCCCTGCGCACCGAGATGGCCCGTCACTGCGCAGGGATGCGCAGACAGGCCCCTGGCTTGGCTACTCGGGGATTTCCAGCTGGAATCCGCAGTGGCAACGCAGGACCCGGGTGGGCAGCGACACCGCGTTGAGGCCACTGCCCGTGGTGCTGCTGCGGTAGCAGAGCCGCTCAACCTCGTGCTCCGCTTCCTCCATGGGGTAGCCGCAGTGGATGTACTCGTCCCCGAAGAGAATCACCTTGGCCATCCACCGCACCTGGTTCAGGGCGGCTGCTACGTCGGTGGCGAACGCGCTGTGTTCCTGGAACAGGTCGCAGTCATTGCAGGTGTAGGAAACAGTGACGAGGTCCCCACCGGCGGCGCCGATCGCCGTGATGGCGTGAATGGTCAGCTGGTGCCCGGTTCCGCAGGCCTCGCACTGAAGTTGCCGCGGCTGTGGCAGGGGGCGCCGGGAATACGGGGAAGACATGACGCCTGCTCTTTTCCGCGTTGTGCATCCAAGCCGCCGTGTGGCTGCAGCGGCGCTCATCCGCGGCCCTGCACGCGGCCCGGACGCCGGTCCCCGGCAGCGTTGTCCGGGGGCGCTCTTTTCGAATCTACGTCACGTCCGTGCCCCTGTACAGGGGAGTTTCGCCCTCCCCTTCGCCGGACTCGACAGGGGCGGCCAAGGCGGGTGGGGCAACGCGATAGGGGTGAGGACGCCGGGCTGAACGGGTATGGGCTAGGCGGCGATGGGGGAGAGGGCCAGCGCAAGCACGAAGGCCAGGCCGCAGGTCGCCAGGGGAGTCAGGGCCCAGAGCCACAGGATCCGGATGACCAGTTTCCGGTTCGTCACCGAAAAGTGCTGGTTTTCCCCTGCGCCCAGGGCTCCGGCGGTAACGGTGTGGGTGGTGGAGAGCGGCCAGTGGAGCCCGATGGCGCCCACAAAGAGCATCAGTGCGCTGAAGGTCTGGGCCACCGATCCGCGCAGGGGGTCGATCCTGGTGATTTTGTAGCCGATGGTGTGCGAGATCCGCCATCCTCCGAAGAGTGTCCCGGCCGTCATCATCACTGCGGAGAGCCCTGCCACCCAAAGGGGGATCCCGCCGTCGGAATAGCCTGCAGCCAGGAGGGCCAGCAGCAGCACTGCGCTGACGCGCTGCCCGTCCTGCAGGCCGTGGCCGAAGGCAACGGCTCCGGCTGCGACGGCCTGGCCCCGGCGAAAGCGCTGGTTCACCACATTGGGCTGCGTGTAGCGGGCCACCCACGTGGCCGGATAGACCAGGAGGAAGGAGCCGCTGTAGGCCACGAGCGGGGACAGCACCAGGGGCAGCACCACCTGGAACAGCAGCGACTGGTCCACGCCGGCTACCCCCGGCCCGCCAATCGCCAGGCTGGCAAGGCCGGCTCCGGCAAGACCGCCCACCAGGGCGTGGGTGGAGGATGCGGGAATGCCCCGCCGCCACATCAACAGGCCCCAGGCGCAGGCGCTCGCCAGCCCGGCCACCAGGATGGCGAGACCAGCGGGGCCAGCCGGAAGGTGGATCCAGGTCTGGCTGGCGGCGACGGCGAGCAGGGCGCTCAGGAGGGCGCCAATGAAGTTGAAGAACGCGGCGAGGAGTATGCCCACGCTGGGAGTAAGGGCCCGGTTCCGGACGGCCAGGGCAACGGAGTTGGACGCGTCGCGGAACCCGTTGAGGAAGGCAAACGCCGCCGCCAGCAGGACCACCGCTGCGAAGATGGCTGCCGCCACCTCAGGATTCCTTGACGATGATGCTGCCTACCTGGGTGGCCACCCGCCGCATGTCCTTGGTGACCTCCACCAGTTGGTTGGCGATGTCCCGGTTGCGGGAGTACTGCGCCCACTTCATGTCCGCGATCATGTCCGCCACCCACACCCGGTGGGTCCGCTCGGCACGCTGGGCCAGGCGCAGGATCTCGATCCAGTAGTCCTCAAGGTCGTCCAGGTTGTTCAGCCTGCGCATGGCGTCCACCGTCAGTTCGGCCTGCCGGCTGATGATCTCCAGCTGGTCCGCTGCGCGCTTGGGCAGGCGGTCCAGTTTGTACAGGGCCACGAGCTCCGCGGCGGCGTCCATCTTTTCCATGGCCTCGTTGAGGTACCGGGAGAGGGCGTACATGTCCTCGCGGGGGAGCGGGTTCACGAAACTGGTGCGCATGTGGGTCAGCAGCGCGAAGTGCAGTTCGGCTGACTTGGCCTCGAGGTTGTGCATGTCCTCCACGAGTTTGCCGTGCTCGTCCGCGGGTACGCCGAGGATCTCGGCCAGGGTGGCGGTGGCCAGCACGATCTGTTGTGCCATCTGCGAGAGCAAATTCAGCCCTGCGGGCTCCTGGGGAAAAAGGCGCAGCTTCACGTGTTTACCGGTCTCCGGGGACTTAACAAGGAGGGTTTGCTGCCGTGTGACTTGACCCCGGCGCGCAACTGTCGCCTACTCTACCGGCCCGTAACAGCAGGATCTGAATTGTCCACCTGGAAGAGGGCAAAAAAATGGTGCCGAACCGGATACGCCTCTCGGCGGTAGGCCGCTCTAGGCGGCTAATTGTTGAAGCCCGGGGGTTTCGCGGCTCGGCACCGGTTTCAGTCTTCTACTTCACCCGGCCCAAGTCAATCTTGACAGCGGGGGTTGGGTCCGTCCCGGAAAACGCGGTCCGACAAGGCTGCAGGCGCTACGGCAAGGAAGCCCAGCTCAGCAAGCAGGCGGGTCCGGCGAAGCAGGTTGGCAGGCCCGAGCAAGCAGCCCGGGCCAAGAAAAATTCAAGCAAGGAAGCTCAGTCCAGTTCGCCCAGCCGCCACGCGTTGGCGGCGTGCTCCAGGTCCTCGGCCGTCTTGACCAACTGATGGGAATTGCGGGTCAGCTTGCTGGCGTGGGCCTCGTTGGCGTGCTCTGCGCCGTCTGCAATCGTGGCCTGGCCGAGCGCCACCACCCGGCAGAAGGCGGCGGACCGTTCCAGCGCCACGTCGAAATCGCCGTCGAACGCCCCGGAGAGGATGGCATCGGCCATGGTGCGCATTTCTTCTGCACCCGGCGGTTCAGCCGCGCCGGCCACCACGTTGGAGACCTGCGCGGTGTCCTTGCCCGCGCGGAAGTACACGGAGATGCGTTCCGGATCCTGGACCGTGGCAGCGCGCAGCGCGTAGAGCCGCCAGAGAGCGCCCGGAAGGGAACGGGCGGGACTTTCGGCCCACATCTCGGCGATGGCTTCCAGGCCCTGTTCGTCGGCGAGCTTCACCAGGCGTTGGGTGACGACGGGATCATCGCTGTCCCGGCCATGGCGGACCAGGGCCTGCGCGGCAAGGTGGGCGGCCTCCGAGACGCGGGCGGGATCTGCGCCTCCGGCGAAGGGCTCGAAATCCATCGGGGCGAAGGGCTTGGGCTTATGGTGCCGGTTGCTGCCGCCGTAGGGACTGGTTCCTGCTTGCTCGCTCATGCCCCCACGCTACTCCTGTGCGGACGCGGAAATCGAGCATCTGCAGTGCCCGTTGCACGTGCGGGAAAGGGCGCTTGACTTGGGTTGTAAGCGCGCGACGGCGGCCCGTTGGCCTGGTGCGAAGACGCCGGAACCATGGGTTAGAGTATTAACGTCCAGAAATGGATTGGGCCGGACGGGCAGACACAGCGTGTTTGACTGGCCGGCAGGGGCCTTTAGCTCAGTTGGTAGAGCATCGGACTTTTAATCCGTGGGTCGTGGGTTCGAGCCCCACAGGGCCCACCCACAGGAACCGCAAGGGTCCGCCGCGATTGCCGGCGGGCCCCTTCCATTTAAGTCCCTGCTTCCAGGTTCAGGAATGCACAATACTTCCGTTGCGCGGCAGGCCGCCAGGGAAGGTGATGGGAACGGCGGAAGCCCGTGCCGGATCCGCCGAATCCATTGCCTGCACATGCAGATGCGGTTCGGTACTGTTCCCCGAATTGCCGCACCGGCCCACCGGATCGCCGCAGTGAACCAACTGGCCCGGCCGGACGCATACGCTCCCGCGCTGCAAATGGCACAGGGCGATGAAGACACCACCGCTCTCGATGACCACGTGGTTGCCTGCAAGCCCCGGCCACCCCTCCCGGAGCCGTTTCGCCTGCGTCATTGCGTAACCGATTGACGGAAAGCCGCGGAAGGCGGCATGGTCCGGTCCCCCGTCATGGGCGGCCTGCACAACCCCGGAGACGGGAGCCGTCACGGCCCTGCCAAACCCCACGAACTGCTCCGGCAGCCCGGGCCGGAACAGCGTCGAAAAGGTGATCGGTGTAGACCGCCCGCTCCCGTCCACCGGTGTGAAATCGATGGCGTGGCCCGTGGCGAAGAGCTGTGTGCCGTGGCTGGGTACGCGGTTCGACGGCGAATTCTGCACCAGCCAGGCGCCCACGAACGGATATTCCAGGTTCACCGGCATCGCCGGGTCAGCTGGCGGGATCGTATTGGAAAGCCCGCACTTCCACGATCGGGGATATCCATGGCGCCGCTGGGAAACGAGATCAAATACTTGGTCATTCCGCCGGCTCCTTTTATGCAAGTGCGCTGGGCAAACGCGGGATCAGCTTCATCCTGCCCACCGGTGGGCCTGGCGCGCAAGGATCACCACGCAGGCCCACCGTCATGAGCCTGCAGGCAGGGAGCGCAGCAGGTGCAAACAGGCACAATAGGCACATGGCAAAAACCAGCAAGGGCCGGATGCCGCGCCTGGAAGACGTGGCCAAGGTGGCAGGTGTCTCCCACCAGACCGTCTCCCGTGTGGTGAACAACCACCCCAATGTCAGCAAGGTGACGCGGGAAAAGGTGGAGGCGGCCATTGCCGAGCTGGGATACCGGCGCAACACCGCCGCCCGGAGCCTGGTCACCCGGCGCTCGCAGACCATAGGCGTGCTGGCAAGCGAGCTTTCCCAGTACGGCCCGGCGAACACCCTGTTGGGGGTTGAACACGCAGCCCGCAACGCCGGCTACTTCGTCAGCATCGCGGCCCTTCGGGAAGTCAGCCGGGATGCCATCTCCAACGCGGTGGGCCACTTCATGGACCAGGCCGTGGACGGGATCGCCGTGCTGGTGCCGCACTCGGACACCCTTGCCGTGCTGGAGCAGATGAATCTTCCCGTGCCCGTGGTGGCCGTGGGCTCGGCCGGCAGCGCTTCCGTCAGCGGCGCGATGGTGGACCAGCGTGCGGGTGCCAGGCTCGCCGTCGAACACCTCATCAAGGAGGGCCACCACCACATCGGGCATATCGCAGGCCCGCCTGACTGGACGGACGGCGCCGAGCGCGCAGCGGGGTGGCGTGCCGCCCTCCGCGAAGCCGGGCTGGACGATTCCCTGCTGGTGGAAGGGGACTGGAGTGCGGGCAGCGGTTACGCCATTGGCCGCAAGCTGGCGTCAGGACGCACGGCCACGGCCATCTTCGTTGGAAATGACCAGATGGCTCTGGGCCTGCTGCGCGCCTTCACCGAAGCGGGGGTCAGGGTGCCCGACGACGTCTCCGTGGTGGGCTTCGACGACCAGCCGGAGGCGGGGTACTTCACGCCTCCGCTGACCACCGTCCGCCAGGACTTCGAGGAACTGGGTCGCCGCTGCATGGACATCATGCTGAAGGAGATCGAGTCCGGCGCCGCAGTGAGCTCAACTGTGGTTCCGCCTGAACTGATTCTCCGGGCCAGCACGGCCGCCCCCGCGCCCGCCTAACTGGGCAGCTTTAGCGGAACAGCACGCGAGCCCAAAAAAATATCTCCATGATTCTGCATCCAAATCCGGGGTTGCGCCGGTAGTAGGAGTGTCAGCAAAAAACGCCCGGTAACCGGGCCGTTCAAGGAGATGGACATGCGCAACAAAATCTTCACCGCAGGTGCCGGTGCAGCAGCCATTGCAGCCGCAATCGCTCTGGCCGGTCCGGCCCACGCAGCAGACGGGGACGCCCAGCTGTCCGTGCTGCACGGTGTTCCCGGACTGACCGTGGACGTGTGGGTCAACGGTGACCGCACACTGGATGACTTCGCCCCCGGAGCCCTTGCCGGACCGTTGGCACTGCCGGCTGGCACCTACGAGATCGCCATTACGGCAGCCGATGCCGCCAACGCCTCCGCGCCCGCCATTGGCCCGGTCAGCGTCACCCTTGCCGCCAACGGAAACTACACGGCCGCAGCCCACCTGGGCGCTGACGGCAAGCCCACAGCCAGCCTGTTCACCAATGACGTGTCCCAGATCCCCGCCGGGAAGGGCAAACTGACGGTCCGGCACGCGGCCGCAGCCCCCGCCGTCGATGTCCTGGCAGGCGGCACCGCCGTCATTACCAACCTTGCCAATCCCAACGAGAAGACCCTCACCCTCGATCCCGGCACTGTCCCTGCCGCTGTGGCTGCGGCAGGCACCACCACCCCGGTGATCGGACCGGCGGACGTGGCGGTGGCCGAAGGTACGCATACCATCGTTTATGCCTGGGGCAGCCTGGCCGACCAGAACCTGAAACTGGCCGTGCAGACCATCGAGGGCCTCCATTCCGCACCGGCGTCGGTGCCCGGCGCCCTTGACGGCTCCGCGGCTGCCGGTGGAGCCGGCACTGCCGTTGCCACTGCCGGATTCGGCCTTGCAGCGCTGGCCCTTCTCGCCGGGGCCGTGGGCGTAGCCCGAGCGGTCAGCACCCGGCGGGCGCAGCTGTAACCGGGGCAGAAACCGGTTGAAGCACCGAACGCAGGGGCCCGGCCGGCACGGTCGGGCCCCTGCGCCGAACACCACATAACAAGCAGCAGCGGAAGGGAGGCGGCAGGCATGGAGGCAGGCACGACGACGGCAGCGGAGTACCGCCGTCAGCGTTCGGCAGGCGGGGCGGCGGCACTGATGGTGGCTGTGGCGGTTATTCTGTCCGGCTGCGGTTCCACCAGCTCCACCAGCTCCGGCAGTTCCAGCAGCGCAAGCGGGGAGGCGGCCCAATCAATGGCCGCCAGCGGTCCGGCAGCCGCAACCGTCCCCACCGGACCGGCTGATTCCCCAGGTCCTGCTGTCCCTTCCACGAGCGCCATCCCGGTCCGGCCTGCCACTCTGCCGGCCGCCGCGGCGGTGCCGGCGCCAACGTCACTGACCGTGGCGGGCACGGCCATCAACATGCCGGTGGTGGCCGGGGGAGTGTCCGCGGAGGGAGCAATGGAAATACCTGACGCCTTTGACCGGGCGGCCTGGTACAAATTCGGTCCGGCGCCGGGAGCGGCGGAGGGAACCGCCGTCATCGCCGGACACATCGACACGAAGTCGGACCGCGCGCCGTTCTCGGCGCTGAAGTCGCTCGCGGCCGGAACCTTGATTCAGGTGGGACGGGATGGGGCCGCCCCTCTCACCTACCGGGTAGTGGGAGTGGAAATGATGGCAAAGGACAAGTTCGACGGCGGCGCGCTGTTCCGCCGGTCCGGTCCGCACGAACTCAAACTGGTTACCTGCGGCGGCAGATGGCTGGACGAGCGGATGGACTACAGCGACAATGTGATTGTCACCGCAGTTCCTGAATGAGCCGGTTCCTGTATGAGCCCGTTCCTGCCTGATCGGTGGCCAGCCACTAGCTCGTGCGCCGAAGCCGGGAAGGAGTTGCCTGTGACGCTTCCCGGGCACGCTTCCCGCGGGTGGGATGACGCTCTGACGGACTCCTTCCTGGCCGGGGATGAGCACGCGCTGGCAGCGGCCTACCGTGAGTTCGCGCCCCTGGTGCACACCCTGGCCCTGCGTTCCCTGCCGGACAGGGCGGCGGCGGACGACGTGACCCAGGAGGTCTTCATCCGGGCCTGGCGCTCGCGGAGCACGTTCAACCCTCAGGTGGCCAGGCTGCCCGCGTGGATCGTGGGTATCACCCGGAACGCCATCACCGACGCCCATTCAGCGGCGGCCCGGGAAGCACGCAAGGCCTTCGCCGCGGCCGGAGCCGGCATGGGGGAAGACGCCGGCACAGGAACAGAGGCAGCGGAAATGCTGGCGGACCGGCTGCTCCTGGACGGCGAACTGGAGAGGCTGGGCGAGCCCCAGGGGTCCATCATGAAGCTCGCCTTCTATGAGGACCTGACGCACGAACAGATTTCACGCAAGCTGGGCCTTCCCCTTGGTACGGTCAAGAGCCACATCCGCCGGAGCCTGTCGCATTTACGAAGCAGATTGGAGGTAGACCATGCCGCATCTTGATCCGGAACAGTTGAGCCTCCTTGCGCTCTATGACGGCTGGGAGGACCCCGCTGGCCGGGAGCACCTGGCGGGCTGCCCCGAGTGTGCCGCAGACTATGCCGCCCTGCGCCGCACCGTTGATGCCGTGAAGACAACCCCCGACACCAGCCGCTTGACCGCCCCGGGCCCGCAGGTATGGGCCGGAATCCACCGGGAACTGGGCCTGTCTGAGTCTGTGCGGGAGGACCCGCTGTCCCCGGGCGCGGCCAAGGGCGCGACCAAGGAAAACCCCGCAGCCCCTGCCGCGGCGCCGGCACCTGCGCACAGGCCGCCGTCGAACGTTGTTCCGCTCCGCCGGCGGACCTGGTGGCAGCGCCCCGGTACGTGGGTGGCAGCTGCCGCGGCAGCCGTCCTGGTGGTTGTCGGCGCGGTGTTGACGGTGACCCGTCCGCCCCAGCCCCAGCAGTTGGCCGCTGCCCAGCTGACACCCCTGCCCCAGCACTCCGCCTCAGGATCGGCCAAGGTGGTGACGGCAGGTGACGGGTCCCGCAACCTTGAAATCAACCTGGACAAGGATGAGGCCAAGGGCTACCAGGAAGTGTGGCTGATCGCCCCGGACCTGTCCCGGCTGGTCAGCCTGGGCATCATGAACTCCACGTCCGGAACGTTCCAGGTGCCCGCGGGCCTGGACCTCTCCCAGTACCCGGTGGTGGATGTGTCAGACGAGCCCATGGACGGCAACCCGGCACACTCCAGCGTGAGCATCGCCAGGGGAACGCTCACGTCCTGACACGTGCCTGCTTCCGGCGAAGTGCCCGGGTGAGCCTGTTCCACCGGGCAGCAGCGGCGGCGTTAAGCAGTGCCGCGCCGGCATGCAGATACAGCATCAGGTGCAGCGAGTGGGTGGCCGGGGAAATGGGCGACGACGGCGCGTCCGGAGTGGGCGGCCCGCCATGGCCGTGGCCGGGCAACGGGACGGCACTGGCCGTGGCGAAGGCGGCGAAGGCCAGGTGCAGCAGTTGCTGTGCGGAAGCGGCCGCCACCAGGAACGCCCAGCCGGGAAGCTGCGCCGACGCCGGACGGTCCCGCCCCACGACAACCCGCTCCAGGACCACAGCCGCCAGGCTCAGCAGCGCCGCCAGCGCCGCAACAATGACTATTGCGGGCGGCTGGCCCCCGCCCGCAACGTGGGCGGCCAGTCCCGGGAGTGTCGCGAGTGGTCCGGCGAGCCAGGTGGGAGCGCTGATGCGGACAGGGCGGCCGTCCGGCTGATTGCTTTCCATCCGTCCGCCCCTCCCGCGCTGCCGGTCTTGGTTCTTCCCTACCCAACCGGACCGGCGTGAACCGTGAACCGCGTCAGCGGCCGAAGTGTGAGCGCGGCGCACCTTCCGGCAGCCGGTCCAGCAGCTCCTCTGCCACCTTGCGCACCTTGATGTTCCGGTGGCTCGACGCCTTGGCAAGGATGGAGAAGGCTTCCTCGTAGGAGCACCTGTTCTGCGCCATGATCACTCCGCAGGCAACATTGATGGACGTGCGGCTGTCCAGGGCCGAGCGGAGGTCGGTGGCCAGCGAGCGGGCCGCGTGCAGGTTGATTGCCATTTGCAGACTCTTGGTTGCCAGTGCCGCAAAAGTGCGTGCCTCGGCAATCGCCTGCAGCGGGAAGGCTTTGGAGTCGTGGGCGAAGAAGGCAAGCGCGGCGGCGGTCTGGCCGGGCTCCTTGCTGCCGTTGCCCTGGTTATCGGCCGGGAGGTCAGTGTCCAGGCGGAGCCGCACGGCCAGGGCGCTGCCGAACCCGGACAGCTGCAGCTGCGCGGAGTAGTTCTGCCACCGGAAGTCCCCGTTCCGCTGGAGCACTGCAACAGGGTGCCCGCCGGACATCACGTCCGTAACCGGGCCCTCGGCCATGTCCCGCTCCCAGTCCAGCAGGCGCTCCACTTCAACGGTGGTGCCCGTAATGGCAGGCGTCCGTTTGGGCTGGTGGAGCACCAGGCCGCAGCCGACGTCGATCCCGGCCGTGGCGGCCACATGACCGGCTGAAGCAGCCACCAGCAGGTCAAGGGATTCGGAGAGGGTTTGTGCACCGTTGACCAGGTCCAGCACGAGGGCCGGGTTCCGGGGCGCACCCCGTTCCCGGCCTGTGGGCTCCGGATGCGGCACGCGCAGCCTGCGGCCGCCTGCAGGGTGGGGAGGGCCGGCGACGGCTGGGGGAGAGCCCTTGGTCTCGAAGGACTCCTCGTCGCCGGCCCCGCTTGATACCCGTGTCCGATGGACCGGGAAACCTGGGTTTACCTGTCGTGCATGCATTGCCAGTCTCACACCCCCTAGTGAGCCAAGTACCGCCGAAGCAGAACAGGTCTTGTCTCTGTGAAAAACCTAATTGCCGTCCAGCCTCCGGCGAATGCGTATCCAGTACCTGTTTTTTCGATTAGGTAGTACTTGGACCGCCGCCTGCGCCGCCTCTTTGGATTGTTGCCGCAGGTGAGCGCTGCCTGGCATGGCAATCCGGGGGAAGCGGCGGTGTTGTACCGCAGGGGACGAAGACACTTGACTCCGGCGGCCGGCGCCCCCAACAATGTTTCTATAACGTTGTAAAACCGAGCCGAGGATGTCTACGTGACCCAGCCAGAACCCGCCGCAGCAAAAATCACCCTTGACCCGTCGTTCACCGTGGGGCCGGTCCGGCGTCGTACTTTCGGTGCCTTTGTTGAACACCTTGGCCGGTGCGTCTACACCGGGATCTTTGAACCGGACCACCCGGATGCCGACGGGGACGGCTTCCGCACGGATGTCCTCGAGCTCACCCGTGAACTGGGCGTATCCACCGTCCGGTACCCGGGCGGGAACTTCGTGTCCGGCTACCGCTGGGAGGACGGCGTAGGCCCCGTGGACCAGCGGCCCGTGCGCCTTGACCTCGCATGGCATTCCACCGATCCCAACACGGTGGGCGTGGACGAGTTCGCCAAGTGGTCCGCCAAGGCCGGTGTGGAACCCATGATGGCCGTCAACCTGGGCACCCGCGGCGTCCAGGAGGCCCTGGACCTCCTCGAGTACTGCAACATCGACGGCGGCACCGCCCTGTCCGGGCAGCGCCGCGCAAACGGTGCAGCGGACGGCTACGGCATCAGGATGTGGTGCCTGGGCAACGAGATGGACGGCCCCTGGCAGATCGGGCACAAGAACGCCCTGGAATACGGCCGCCTGGCCGCCGACACCGCCAGGGCCATGCGCATGGTGGAACCTGACCTGGAGCTGGTGGCCTGCGGCAGCTCCGGGCCCACCATGCCCACGTTCGGTGAGTGGGAGCGCGTTGTCCTGGCAGAAACCTACGAGCTGGTGGACCTGATCTCCGCCCACCAGTATTTCGAGGACTTCGGCGACCTGCAGGAACACCTCGCCGCCGGACACAAAATGGACGCTTTCATCCGGGACCTTGTCAGCCACATCGACCACGTGAAGTCGGTGAAGAAGTCCACCAAGCAGGTGAACATCTCCTTCGACGAGTGGAACGTCTGGCACATGAGCCGCGACGAATCCAAGGTACCCGCCGGCAAGGACTGGCCGGTGGCCCCCGTCCTGCTGGAGGACACCTACACGGTGGCGGACGCAGTGGTGGTGGGGGACCTGCTGGTCACGCTGCTCCGGAACACCGACCGTGTCCACTCGGCAAGCCTGGCGCAGCTGGTGAACGTCATCGCCCCCATCATGACCGAGCCCGGCGGCCGGGCCTGGAAGCAGACCACCTTCCACCCGTTTGCCCTGACGTCGCGGCACGCTTCCGGCATCGTCCTGCAGCTGGCCGTCGAATCCCCGCTGGTCAGCGGCGGCAAGACAACAGATGTTGCCGCTCTGTCCGCCGTCGCCACCTACGACGGGGACAAGGGCGAGGCCGTAGTGTTCGCCGTCAACCGGTCCGCGGAGCAGGCGCTGACGCTGGATGCGGCCGCGGCGGGGCTGGGTGACGTCCGGCTGGTGGAGGCGGTGACCTATGCCAACAAGGACCCGTACTGGCAGGCCAGCGCCGATGATTCCACCTCGGTCCTGCCAACCGAAAACGGCTCCGTGAAGGTGGACAGCGGCCGGCTTACCGCCGAACTTCCCGCCGTTTCCTGGTCCATGATCCGGCTGGCCGTGAACAGCTGACGCACCGGGGCAGCAGGGCTGGGGCATCCTTATGACGACGGCGGCCCGCAGGTGGGAGGATGGACGGCATGGAACTGCACATCACGGGCGATCCCGCCGCGGACAAGTTGTTGAGTGAGGACGACTTCGCCCTGCTGACCGGCATGCTGCTGGACCAGCAGGTGACGATGGAATCAGCCTTCGCCGGTCCCGAGAAGATCCGCAGCCGGGTGGGGTCGCTGAAGCCGGAGGCCATTGCCGCCCAGGACCCCCAGGCGTTCGTGGAGATGTTCAAGGAACGGCCCGCCGTCCACCGTTTCCCGGGTTCCATGGCCGCCCGTGTCCAGGCGCTGGCCGAGGCCGTCCAAAACGAGTGGGACGGCGACGCTGCCGCCATCTGGACCAAAGGCTCCCCGGACGGCGCCGAGGTGCTGCGCCGGCTCAAGGCCCTGCCCGGATTCGGTGAGCAGAAGGCGAAGATCTTCCTGGCCCTCCTGGGCAAGCAGCGTGGCCTCCAGGCGCCCGGATGGCGTGAAGCCGCCGGCCACTACGGCGACGACGGAAGCTATCTTTCGGTGGCAGACATCGTTGATCCGGAATCCCTGGCAAAGGTGCGTGCCAGCAAGCAGGCTGCCAAAGCGGCGGCGAAAGCAGGAAAAGAACGTTAATGGCAGTCACCATGAACGACGTCGCGCGGGCGGCGGGCGTTTCCCTCAAGACCGTTTCCAATGTCCTGAACGACTACGAATTCATCCGGCCGGCCACCAAGCAGCGTGTGCAGGACGCCATTGCGGAGCTGGGCTACGAGGCAAACCTCACTGCCCGCAGCCTCCGCTCCGGCAAGACCTCCATGCTGGGGCTGGTCCTGTCCGATCTCTCCGCCCCGTACTACGCTGAGCTCGCCTCCAAACTGATGAAGGCCGCCTCCCGCCACGGCTACCGTGTACTGGTGGAGCAGTCCGATGCCGACGCGGCCGTTGAACTTGGCGCCCTGCAGGGGACGTTCCGGCAGCTCACGGACGGGCTGCTGTTCACGCCGCTGGTGGTGGACGCCGAGGCCATTGCCGCGCGGGCCGGCACCAAGCCGCTGGTGATGCTCGGCGAGCACATCATGGATCCCCGCTTTGACCTGGTGACCATGAAGAACGAGGAAGCCGCGGCTGCGCTCACGGCGCACCTGCTGGCCGCCGGCCGCCGTCGTATCGCCGTCATCGGAGCCAATGCCGGGGAATCCGCCGGCAGCGCGGGCCTGCGCCTGAACGGGTACCGGAAGGCGCTGGGGGAGGCGGGCATCCCATTCGACCCTGCGCTCGTGGCGCCTGCCGAGTGGCGCCGCGACACCGGTGCCGCCGCGGTGGCCGGGCTCCTGGATTCAGGCGTGGATTTCGACGCCGTCTTCGGGCTCAATGACGTACTGGCCCTCGGCGCCCTGCACGAACTCCTGATCCGCGGTGTCAAGGTGCCGCAGGATGTGGCTGTGGCCGGCTTTGACGACATCGATGAAGCGCGGTTCGCGTCCCCGTCCCTGACCACCGTCTCGCCGGGAATGAACGAGATCGCCGAACGCTCGACCGGCCTGCTGCTGGACCGGATTGCCGGCCGTGAAACATCCGGTGCGGGCGTGCACGTGGAGGCCGGATTCGAGCTGAAGATCCGGGAATCGGCGCCCTAGATTCTGCGTATGCAGTTTTGGCTGTGCCGCCTGAGGGTACAGAACTGGCACCGGTTCACGAGACGGAAAGGTGCACCCATGATTGCCCTCCTGGTCATCGACATGCAGAACGCGTTCTTCGAAACCCCCGAGCTGGCAGCCCAGCAGGAGCGGGTGGTCAGCGAATGCAACCGCCTGCTGGAAGGGTTCAAGGCTGCCGGACACAAGTCGCTGCTGGTAGGCACCGAACACGAGCGGGACAAATCCACCTGGACCCTCAGCATGCTTGATGACGACCAGGGGTTCATCTTCCGCGGCAGCGGGCAGGCCCAGTCGGTGCCGGGGCTCATCACCGAGGACCTGCCCCAGCTGAACAAGACCAGGGACAGCGCGTTTGTGGGCACCAACCTGCTGGCCCGTCTGCGGAACTGGGGAGCCGGCGAGGTGGTGCTCGCCGGTGTTTCCACCCACAACTGCATCGCCCAGACTGCCGCTGACGCCTTCGCGCACAACATCCGGGTGACGTATGCCAAGGACGCTATGGCCTCCGAAGACGACCAGGACGCCGCCGATATGCTCCGCATCCTCTCCACCACCTACCGCCAGCCAGTCCAGTCCAGCGGGGAGATCCTCGGCCGGTTGAATCAGTGAGGCCTGCTGGATAGAGCGGCCTGATGCTGCTGAAACCTGGTGGAAACGTGCCGGGTTTACGCTGGACCCCACGCCGTTGGCCGTCGAAGGGAAGTCCATGCATCTGATGCCGCGTGAGCAGGAAAAGCTCATGATCGTGGTGGCCGCGGACCTGGCCCGGCGCCGGCAGTCACGCGGCCTGAAACTCAATTACCCCGAGGCCGTGGCCATCATCAGCTACGAACTGATCGAGGGTGCCCGGGACGGCAGGACCGTTGCCGAGCTCATGGGCTACGGCACCACCCTCCTCACCCGCGGGGACGTCATGGAGGGTGTGCCCGAGATGATCCACGACGTGCAGATCGAGGCCACTTTCCCCGACGGCACCAAGCTGGTCACCGTCCACAACCCCATCCGCTGAGGAGAACCGCAATGATTCCAGGCGAGTACGTTCTCCGGCCGGAACCCGTGACTGCGAACGCGGGCAGGGAGGCAATCGAGGTTGCTGTCATCAACACCGGCGACCGGCCCGTGCAGGTGGGTTCCCACTTCCACTTCGCGGAGGCCAACGCCGCCCTGTCCTTCGACCGGGACGCCGCCTACGGCCGGCGCCTGGACATTCCCGCTGGGACGGCTGCCCGTTTTGAACCGGGGGATTCGCGGAGCGTGCGGCTGATTGAGCTGGCCGGGCGCCGCGAGGTGTTCGGGCTCAGCAACGCCGTCAATGGAAGGCTCGACGGCGTCGCCCGCCCGGGCGGGCCCTTAACGGAAGGGGACGGCCAGTGAGCTTCGGGATACCCCGCCGCCAGTACGCGGACCTCTATGGGCCCACCGCCGGGGACAAAATCCGACTGGCGGACACTGACCTGTTCCTCGAGATCGAACAAGACCTCACCGTGTACGGCGAGGAAGTGGTATTCGGCGGCGGCAAGGTGATCCGCGACGGCATGGGCCAGAACGGCCAGGCGGTCAGGGACGACGACGGCCAGGGCGGCGCCATCCCGGACACCGTGATCACCAACGCGGTGATCCTGGACTACACCGGCATCTACAAAGCGGACGTCGCCCTGAGGGACGGCCACATCCTCAAGATCGGCAAGGCCGGCAACCCGCAGATCACTGACGGTGTGGATATCGTCATCGGGGCAGGCACCGAAATCATCGCCGGGGAGCGGAAGATCCTTACCGCCGGCGGCATCGACACCCACATCCACTTCATTTCCCCGGACCAGGTGCCCACCGCCCTGGCCAGCGGCATCACCACCATGATCGGCGGCGGCACAGGCCCTGCCGAAGGCACCAAGGCCACCACCGTCACTCCCGGAAAGTGGCACATCCAGCGGATGCTGCAGGCGGCCGAGGGGCTGCCCATGAACATCGGCCTGTTCGGCAAGGGGCACGCCTCCGCCGTCGAACCTTTGGCCGAGCAGATCCGCGCCGGTGCCATCGGGCTCAAGGTGCACGAGGACTGGGGATCCACCACCTCCTCCATCGACACGTCCCTCACCGTGGCCGACGAGTACGACGTCCAAGTGGCCATCCACACCGACACCCTGAACGAATGCGGCTTCGTGGAGGACACCATCCGCGCCATCGACGGCCGCGTCATCCACACTTTCCACACCGAGGGCGCCGGCGGCGGGCACGCACCAGACATCATCAGGATCGCCGGCATGCCCAACGTCCTGCCGGCGTCCACCAACCCCACCCTGCCGTACACGCGGAACACCATCGAAGAGCACCTGGACATGCTCATGGTCTGCCACCACCTCAACCCGGACATTCCCGAGGACGTCGCCTTCGCCGATTCCCGCATCCGCGCCGAAACCATCGCCGCCGAAGACGTCCTGCAGGACCTGGGCATCTTCTCCATCACCTCCTCCGACTCCCAGGCCATGGGGCGGGTGGGCGAGGTCATCACCCGCACCTGGCAGGTGGCGGACAAGATGAAGAAGCAGCGGGGCGTGCTGGAAGATCACGACGGCGGTGCGCACGGCTCCGAGGGCAGCGACAACTTCCGGCTCAAGCGCTACGTGGCCAAGTACACGATCAATCCCGCGCTGGCCCAAGGGATCGCGGACTCCGTGGGCTCCGTGGAGGTGGGCAAGTTCGCCGACCTGGTCCTCTGGGATCCGGCGTTCTTCGGCGTCAAACCGGAGCTGGTGCTCAAAGGCGGGCAGATCGCCTACGCCCTGATGGGGGATGCCAACGCCTCCATCCCCACGCCGCAGCCCCGCACTATGCGGCCCATGTTCGCCACCTTCGGGAAGGCCGTGCAGCAGTCCTCCATCACCTTCCTGTCACAGGCTGCGATCGACGCCGGCGTGCCCGAAGAACTCGGGCTGGAAAAGGTCATCCGGGCCGTCTCCGGCATCCGGACCCTCACCAAGGCGGACCTCAAGTACAACGACGCCACACCCGACATCCAGGTGGACCCGGAAACCTACCAGGTGACCGTCGACGGCGAGGACGTTACCTGCGAACCCGCCGACGTCCTGCCCATGGCACAGCGCTACTTCCTCTTCTAGACCTTCACTACCCAACTCGGGAGCCCCACGTGATCATCGACAAAGTCCTCGGCAACCTGCACGACCTGCCGGACCCTGAAACCTACGCCGGGCTCCACCGGGAAAAAGTGGTGCTCCCCAGCGCCTCCCTGGTCAAACGCATCCAGCGCGCCACCACGGACCACGGCAAGGAAATCGGCATCCGCCTCCCCGCCGGGTCCGGAGACCTCCGCGACGGCGACATCCTCCACGTGGCAGAGACCAACATGATCGTCGTCTCCGTCCTGCCCACCGACGTCCTGGTCATCGCGCCCCGCACCATCCACGAAATGGGCGTCACCGCGCACTCCCTCGGCAACCGGCACCTCCAGGCACAATTCTTCGATGCCACGAGCGAATACCAAGCCGAAGTCATGGTGTGTGCCTACGACCACACCGTCGAGGACTACCTCCGCCACAACTCAGTGCCGTACACCCGTCAGGAACGCGTCCTCCCTGTACCTTTCCGCCATGCTGAGCACTCACACTGACTCTCACGCGCTGCGCGCTTCCTCGGTTGCGTCAGCTTGGGACGCCGCGAGGGATATGGGGCCGTGCCCGCTTCGCGGTGCCCGCCACGCCGCGGCCCCATATCCCTCGCGTCGCTCGGGTTTAGCACCTTTGGGAGGCGATTAGTGAGCGGTTACCAGCTTGCTCTTCAGCAGCTCACTGACTCTGCTTTGCCTACCGGGGCTTTTGCCCACTCTCTTGGGTTCGAGACTTATCTCGATCGGGGGCTCGTTTTTGATGAAGAGTCATTCGGAACCTGGCTCTCCGCTTTCATCTCTCAGTCGCTGACTTACTCGGATGGGTTGGCCATTCAGCTCTTCTATGAAGGAGTTGATCTGGGGGAGTTGGATGCTCTCCTGTCAGCTTCTCTTTTGCCGCGGCAGGTTCGGGAGGCCAGCCTCAAGATGGGGTCCCGGCTGCTGGAGATCGGGGGCGTGGTGTTTCCCTCGCCGGAGCTGGAACTGTACCAGGACTCGGTGCGTGATGGCCGGGCCGCCGGGCACCAGCCGCTGGCGTTCGCCGTCGTCGCCAGCTCCCTGGGCGTGCCCCAGCAGGAGGCGCTCGCCGCCTACCTTTTCGCCACCGTCACCACCCTGACGCAGAACGCCGTCCGCGCCATCCCCCTGGGCCAGAACGCCGGGCAGCGGGTGCTGCGGAAAGCGCACGACGACGTCGCTGCCGCCCTCGAAGTGATCGCCCGCCTCACGCCGGACGACCTTGGCGCCGTCAGCCCCGGACTCGAAATTTCACAAATGCGGCACGAACGCCAACGTGCCCGGATGTTCATGAGCTGACCGCTTTTTATCTCAAGGAGGAAACCATGACTGAACCCATCAAGATCGGCATCGGCGGACCCGTCGGTGCCGGCAAAACCCAGCTCGTGGAGCGGGTCACCCGGCACATGAGCGGCGACATCTCCATGGCCGCCATCACCAATGACATCTACACCATCGAGGACGCCAAAATCCTCGCCGCCAACGGCATCCTCCCCGTGGACCGGATCATCGGCGTCGAAACCGGCGGCTGCCCCCACACCGCCATCCGCGAAGACACATCCATGAACACCGCCGCCATCGAGGAACTCAAAACCCGCCACCCCGACCTGCAGGTCATCTTCGTCGAATCCGGCGGCGACAACCTCTCCGCCACCTTCAGCCCCGAACTCGTCGACTTCTCCATCTACATCATCGACGTGGCCCAAGGCGAGAAGATCCCGCGCAAAGCAGGCCAGGGCATGATCAAGTCCGACCTCTTCATCATCAACAAAACCGACCTCGCACCCCACGTCGGGGCGGATTTATCAGTCATGGAACGGGACTCCCGCGAGTTCCGCGGCACTAAGCCGTTTTGCTTCACCAACCTCAAAACTGACGAAGGACTGGATAAAGTCATCGATTGGATCCGCCGCGACGTCCTGATGCTTGATTTGGCCTCATGAGTACGACGGCGGGAGCGCCACCGGCGGCTTCACCGGATGTAAGGGGCCGTGCCCGCTTCGCGGTGCCCACCACGCCGCGGCCCCTTACATCCGGCTCCGCCGCCTCAGCGGGTACGTCACCTATGGGGCGGCTTGAGTTGGGGGTCAGTTTCCGGGGCGGGAAGTCGGTCGCGACGCATCAGTTTCATGAGGGGGCGCTTCGGGTTCTTCGGCCGCACTACCTCGATGACTCCGGGCAGGTTTGTTATGTCGTCGTGAATCCTGGCGGGGCTTATCTTGGGGCTGATCTTTTCCTCGTGGATGTGGAGGTGGTGGACGGAGCTGACCTGCTGCTGACTACCCAGTCAGCGACCAAGGTCTATCGGACTCCTGGATCGTTTGCTGAGCAGCGGATGGCTGTCCGGCTGGGGGAGGGGGCGCGGCTGGAACTCATGCCGGACCAGCTCATCGCCTACCGGGAGGCCAGCTACCGGCAACGGACCTCCGTGACCCTGCGGCCGTCGTCGAGCCTTGTCATGGCGGAAGTGGTGACGCCCGGCTGGTCGCCGGACGGGGCCGCCTTCCGATATGAGGAGGTCCGGCTGCGGAACGAAATCCATGTCGAAGCCGATCAGGGCACCCAACTGCTGGCGCTGGACAACCTGCTGATCCGGCCGCCGCTCCACGACGTCACCGGGCTCGGTTTCATGGAAGGCTACAGCCACCTGGGGTCGCTGGTGGTGGTGGACGCGCGGGTGGACCAGGCGCTCGCTGACGAACTGCATGGGCTTACGTCTGGCTGCAACACGCTGACCGGCATTTCGCTGACCCGCACCGTCGCAGGCACCACGGGGCTGGTGCTGCGTAGCCTCTCCAACAGCACGGACGAACTGAACCGCCTGCTCCGGTCCTGTACAAATTTCCTGCGTGAACGCTGGTACGGGCAGGCCCCGCTGGACCTGAGGAAACACTGATGGCAAGTATCGGTGCCCTCTACCGTGACCGGGGCACACTGCCGCTCCGGACTAGGGTGCTGTTCACTTTCGGTGCCGTGGCCGCGCTCCATGCCGCCGCCGTCGTACTTCTGCTCGCCGGGACCCGGACCGGGGGCGGCGAGGCACTGTCCTGGGGGCTTGTCCTCACGGCCTACCTGGCCGGGGTGAAGCACAGCTACGATTGGGACCACCTGGCCGCCATCGACAACTCCACGCGGAAGTTCGTGGCACAGCGGCAGCATCCGGTGAGCGTGGGCTTCGCGTTCAGCCTGGGGCACAGCTCGGTGGTGACCCTGGCCGGGGTGCTGGTGATCGCCGGTGCGTCCATGGTTGGCGGCCTGATGCAGGACGGCACTGCCGGGAACCTGGTGCTGGGGCTGATTGGGAGCGGTGTGTCCGGCTTGTTCCTGCTGGCCATGGGGCTGTTCAACGGCTCAGCCTTCACCCGCTCGGCGGCTGCCTTCCGGCGCTCCCAGGGCGGCGCCGCCGTCGATCTCCGGGACCTGGAGCCGCAGGGCCTGGTGGCCCGGCTCCTCGCCGGGCCCCTCTCCAGGGTGCGCCGGCCGCGGAACATCTACGTCATCGGTTTCCTGTTCGGCCTGGGCTTCGATACCGCCACCACCATTGGGCTGCTGATGATGGCGACGGCGGCCTCGCTGGGCGGAGTGCCGCCCTTCGCCCTGCTCGCGCTGCCGCTTGCCTTCGCTGCCGCGATGACGCTGTGTGATTCGGTGAACGGCATGGCGATGATGCGGATGTACCGCTCCGCGTTGGCTGACCCTCGGCGGAAGCTTGGATTCAACGCTGTGGTTACGGGCATTTCCGCGGTCTCGGCGCTGTTCATCGCAGTGATCACTTTGGGCGGGTTCTTCCATGCCGCTTTTGCCCTCGAAGACCCGCTGACTGCGTGGCTCGGATCCATCGACCTGGGCGACGCCGGCCTGCTGCTGGTGGCGCTGCTCCTGGCCGTCTGGGGCGCGGCGGCGCTGCGGCAGCGGAAGGCAGGGCGGCTCAGGCCGCGATCCCGCCCCTCGTCTTCCGGTGCTGCCGGTGCCTTGCGGGCGACAGGCGTGAGTGCGCCCCGGCGAGGACCTCGCTGCCGTCCGGAACCGTACTGTCGGTATCCAGATGGACGCCGTGCTCGATCAGGACACTGGAGCCGATTCTCGAGTGGCTGCCGATGTGCACCCGGTTGCCGATCACCGTGCCCCGGCCGATGCGCACGCCGTCCCCGATCACCGTCCGGTCACCGATGGTCGCGTCCCGGTCGATCCAGCTGCCATGGCCAATCCGGCAGCCTGAACCTACCTTGGCGCCGTTTTCCACGTAGGTCAGGGCCCCGATCCTGGCGCTGTCCGCCACCGTGGCTCCGGGCGCAATGAGCCCGCCGCCGTTGTCGTGGCGGGCATACCGGGTGACCTTCCCGGCGTCGTCCTCGAATGACACAAACTTTGCGGTCATACCATCCCTCGTTAACGCCGCGGTTATTTACCGTGCAGTAAGTTAACGGGCGGGAACGCGTTGAGATTCCCGGACGGGCACGTGGAAGGGCGGAAGCTACGCCACCAGGTTGGCGGCGGCGGTGTCCATGTGCTCCAGGATGGTCTTGCGTGCCAAGGTGGCATCGCCGGTGTCGATCGCTGCCACGATGTCCTTGTGGCGGTCCACGCTCATGTTGCTGACACCCTTCTCCAGGCCCGCGAACATGATGGACATCCGGATGGAGCCCTCCAGGGACTCCCAGGAGTGGAGCAGCGTTTCGTTTCCGGTGAGCCGGCAGAGGGTGCGGTGGAACTCGAGGTCGGATTCGATCCGTTCCTCGAGGCTCCCATTGACTGCGGCGTCCATGGCGTCGATGGCCTTGTGCAGGGATTCGGTGACCTGCTGCCGGTCCGGCAATTCGCACAGGGTCCGGGCGGCGAGGGATTCCAGGGCGGCGCGGACGGCGTAAATGTCCCGGATTTCCTTCTCATCCAGGTGCCGGACCGAGAGCCGGCCGCGGGGCCCTGCGGAGAGCAGCCCCTCCTGCTCCAGCTGGCGGAGCGCCTCCCGAAGCGTGCCTCGGCTGATCTGCAGCATCTCGGAGAGCTCGGTCTCCACCAGGTGCCGGCCGGGCTCCAGTTCACCGCTCGTGATGGCGGTCCTCAGCGCCGAGAGCGCCTGCTCGCGCAGGTTTTGCTTCTGCAGCCCCAGCAGCGGGGCGGTCAGTCCGGCCATGGCTTCTGTCCTCAATGTCATAGGTCGACTGTTTACAGTCGGAAGTAATTTCGATAGTACGGCAGAAAGCACGGCACCGGCCTGGGCCAGTGCCGTGCTTTCTGCATTTCTGGTCCCCCTAGCCCAGTTCGGCGAGGACCTTGGCCACGATGCGGTCCACAGCCAGGCCGTAGCGGTCGTGCAGGGTGGGCAGCGCGCCGGCGTCCAGGAACTGGTCCGGCAGCGCCACGGGAACCACGCGCTTGCCCAGGCCGGCAGTCACGACGGCGGACGCAACGGTTTCGAACAGCCCGCCCACCACGGAATGGTTTTCCAGGGTGACGGCCAGACGGTCGGTGTTGATCTCCGCGAGGACCGTCTCGGCGTCGAACGGCTTGATGGTGGGGGTGTGCAGGACGGCGACGTCCACGTTGTGTGCCGCCAGCGCCTTGGCTGCCTGGAGGGCACGCATGGTCATCAGCCCGGAGGAGATGAACACGACGTCGTTGCCGCCACGCAGGACCTTGGCTTTGCCGAGCTCAAACGTGTAGCCGTACTCGTCCAGGACCGTGGGAACGTTGCCGCGCAGCAGGCGCAGGTAGGTGGGTCCTTCGGAGGCTGCGAGCTGCGGGACGGCCTGTTCGATGTCCACCGAGTCGCAGGGGTCCACGATGGTCAGGTTGGGCATGCCGCGGAAGATTGCCATGTCCTCGGTGGCCTGGTGGCTGGGGCCGTACCCGGTGGTCAGGCCGGGCAGGCCGCCCACGATGTTCACGTTCAGGTTCGGCTCTGCAGCGTCCAGGCAGAGGAAGTCGTAGGCGCGGCGGGCGGCGAACACCGAGTAGGTGGAGGCGAACGGCACCAGTCCGGTTTCGGCCAGGCCGGCGGCGGCACCGAACAGCAGTTGCTCGGCCATGCCCATCTGGAAGAACCGCTCCGGGAAGGCCTTGGCGAAGATGTGCATGTCCGTGTACTTGCCCAGGTCCGCGGTGAGGCCAACGATCCTGTCGTTCTCCTGCGCGGCCTTGACCAGGGCGTGCCCGAACGGTGCGGAGGCCGTCTTCTGCCCCGGGTCCGCGAAGGATGCGATCATGGCCGACGTCTTCAGCTTCGGCTTGGCCGCTGTTGTGGTGTCCGGAGCCTCGGTGGTGGTGCTCATGCTGAAGCCTTTCCTTCATAGCCGGCGGTGAGCTGCTCGCGGCAGATCTGCCATTCGTGTTCTTCGATGCGCATGAAGTGCGCCTTTTCGCGGTTTTCCAGCAGCGGAACGCCGCGGCCCACCTTGGTGTCACACAGGATCACGGAGGGACGGCCGACGGCGGCGGCCTGGGCAGCTGCGTTGTCGAACGCTGCCAGCAGCGCGCCGACGTCGTTCCCATCCACCCGCTGGGTGTACCAGCCGAACGATTCCCACTTCTCCGTGACCGGCTCGGTGCGCAGCACGGTGTCGGTTTTACCGTCCGCCTGCAGGGCGTTGATGTCCACCATGGCGGTCAGGTTTCCCAGTTGGTGGTGGTGCGCACCCATGGCGGCTTCCCAGGTGGAGCCCTCGTCCAGCTCGCCATCGGAGAGGAAGTTGAATACCCGGGCGCTGGAGCCCTGGTAGCGCAGCCCCAGGGCCATGCCGACGGCGATGGTCAAGCCGTGCCCCAGCGAACCGCCGGAGATTTCCATGCCGGGTGTGTAGGTGGACATCCCGGACATCGGCAGCCGGGAGTCATCGGAGCCGTAGGTCTCCAGCTCCTCGACGGGGACGATGCCGGCCTCTGCCAGGGCTGCGTAGTGGCCGATGGCGTAGTGGCCGGTGGAGAGGAGGAACCGGTCGCGGCCCTCCCAGTGCGGGTCCTCTGCGCGGAAATTCAGCTGGTCCCCGTAGACGGTTGCGAGCATGTCCGCGGCGCCCAGGGCCTGGCCCACGTATCCCTGGCCCTGGACCTCGCCCATGTTCAGGGCGTGGTGCCGGATCCGGTAGGCGGCGGCGCTGATCTTGTCCACACGTTCGGGCGTCACTGCGGTCTGCAGTATTCCTCCCTGCGGGGCGGCGTCCTGGACGGTTTCTGTAGGCATTACTGGCTCCGTGATTGTTTGGTGCGTGAGGTTATTCAGGCGTTGACGGTGTTGGGGGTGCTTTTGGTGGCTTCATCTGCCAGCTCGCGCTCACGCTTGCCCCAGGTTTCCCGGGTGGCGAAGGCGGCCCAGAGCCCGATCAGGGCGTAAGTGCCGAAGAGCAGCGCCGGGCCCATCCAGCCGAAGCTGACGAACAGGAGGGTGGTGATGAACGGGGTGAAGCCGGAAACCATGGCGGAGATCTGGTAGGCCAGGCTGGCACCGGAGGCGCGGGTCTTGGCTTGGAAGAGCTCGGGGAACCAGGCACCTTGGGCGCCGGCCAGGGAGTTCTGGCAGACCGCGTACGAGATCACGATGGTGAGGATGATGGCTATGAACAGGCCGGTGTTGACCAGCAGGAACATCGGAATTGCGAACAGGGCGGCAAAGGCTGTTGACCAGATGTACAGGGGGCGGCGGCCAATGCGGTCCGTGAGTGCTGCCCAGGCCTGGGTGGCGAAGATGCCGATGGCCGAGGCGATGCAGAGGGCGATCAGGGTCTGGCTCTTGTCCGCCAGGTGCTGGCTGTTGATGTAGGAAATCATGTAGGTGATGGACACTGCATAGCCGGCAGTTTCAGCGATGCGCAGGCCGATGCCCTTGACGATGTTGCGCCAGTCGGTCTTGATGACCTCCACGATGGGGGCCTTGACGATGGCGCCACTGTCCTTGACCTCGTCAAAGACGGGGGACTCCGGGACCTTGGAGCGGATGATGAGGCCCACGATCACCAGCAGGATGCTGGCGAGGAACGGTATGCGCCAGGCAAGTTCGTTGCCGAGCTGGACGCTGAACAGGAAGGTCAGGTTGGCCAGCAGCAGGCCCACGGGGAAGCCGGCCTGGACAATGCCGGTGTACTTGCCTTTGGACTTCCAGGGCGCGTGCTCGTAGCTCATCAGGATGGCACCGCCCCATTCCGCGCCGAAGGCCAGGCCCTGGACGATGCGGACGAAGACGAGCAGTGCGGGGGCAAGCAGCCCGACCGCCGCGTAGGTGGGGAGCAGGCCGATGGCGAACGTGGCCAGGCCCATCAGGATCAACGAGGCCACCAGGACGGGCTTGCGGCCCACCTTGTCACCGAGGTGGCCACCGATGATGCCGCCCAGGGGACGGGCTGCGAAGCCGACGCCCAAGGTGGCGAAGGAGGCCAAGGTGCCGGTGACGGGATCGCTCCCGGGGAAGAATGCGGTGCCGAAGTACAGTGCGGCAGCGGTGCCGAAGCCGATGAAGTCATAGGTCTCGATGACGGCCCCCACGCCGGATCCGATGGCAACTCGCCTGGCGTCCTTGGTGCCGTGGACCGGACCGCGCATGGTCAGAGCATCTTTGCTCATGGTGGTTCCCTTTCGAAGAGCGGCTGGAGGAAGTCCGCCGCTGTCGACTGTTAACAAACTGGATAGCAACCAGTGTGACCCACATCATCTTCACTGTCAACAGTCGACTTTGAGGGTTGACTGTTGACAGTTAACGAGACTACTGTGGTGCCCATCACTACTGCTCGGCACGAACCAGAGGATCAATGATGTTCCATTCCAGACTCGGGTGCTCATCCATCAGCTTCCGGCGCCAGGACCTGGGCGCCGCCCTGCGCAGCATGAAGGGGCTGGGCTTCGAGGAGATCGACCTCGGTGCGCTGCCCGGAGTGTGCGACCACGTTCCCTATGAACTGACAGAAGCAGCCGTCAACGCTGTGTCCGCTGAGGTTCTGGCCTCGGGCCTGCGGGTCCGGTCCGTAAACGGCGACATCGGGGACCTGAACGCGGTGCTGGATGCCGAGGGCGAGGCCGTCAGGCAGCGCCATCTCGACGCCCTGCTCACCCTCACCGCCAATATCGGAGCCGAGGCCCTGGTGCTGCCCTGCGGTGCCCTGGACCACACCCCGGTGCGCAGCGTCGGGGAGGACCTGGACCTCATCGCCGCCCAGCTGACAGGTGCCGGCCGGCGCGCCGCCGAATTCGGCGTCGAACTTTGGACCGAATCCCTGCACTTCCTGCGGTTCTGCTGGAACCTGGAGCGGGCGGGGATGCTTGCCGACCGGCTGGCGGGGACCGGCGTGGGAATCGTCATGGACTTCAGCCACATTGTGGCATCCGGCGAGGACGTGGGGGCCTACCTGGACCGGCACCGGGGCCTCATCAGCCACGTCCACCTGCGCGACGCCGTCCCGGGGAACATCAACCTCAGCATCGGCAACGGCGATGTCGACTTCGCCGGTGGCCTGAAGCGGCTCGCGGCCGACGGCTACACGGGCCACTTTTCCCTGGAACTGGAAACCCGGGACGTCAGCAATGACGAACGCCCGGCCGCCGCCGCAAAGGCGGCAAGCTTCATCACCGACCTCATCTGAACAGACACAAACCACCATCGATTGCTCCGTATCTGCCGTTTTGAACGTCCAGAACGACAGATACGGAGCAATCGATCCACCACAACAAGCGATCCACGCACACAATTCAAGGAGCACCATCATGACCACCATCCACCGCACTGCAGTCCTCACCGGAGCCACCTCGGAGCGCGGCATCGGCATCACCACCGCCCGCCGCTACGCCCGTGAAGGCTGGGGCATCGTCATCCTGGACCTCGACGGCGAGAAGTCAGCCAAGGTTGCGGCCGAAATCGGCAATGAGTTCAACGTCCCCGCCTTCGGCCACGGGATCGACGTCGCCAACGAAGCGTCCGTGATCGCTGCCCAGGCCGCCGTCGCCGCGGAGGTGGCAGCCGGCAACCTCCCGCCCGTCGGCGCCCTGGCCAACATCGCCGGCATCACCTCCCCGCTTCCGTTCCTGGAAACCACCCTTGAGCTGTGGCACAAGGTCATGGACGTCAACGCCACCGGCACCTACCTGGTGACCAAGGCCTTCCTGCCGGACATGATCGAGAACGGCTGGGGCCGCATTGTGAACATGTCCTCCGTGTCCGCCCAGCGCGGCGGCGGCGTCTTCGGCAAGGTTCCCTACTCCGCTGCCAAGGCCGCCATCCTGGGCTTCACCAAGGCCCTGGCGCGCGAGCTGGGCACCACCGGCGTCACCGTCAACGCCATCACCCCGGGGGCCGTGAACACCAACATCCGCGTGGGCAGCACCGAAGAGCAGGAGGCCGCTATCAACGCCGGCATCCCGCTGGGCCGCAACGCCACCACGGAAGAAGTGGCCTCCGTGATCACCTTCCTGTCCTCCGAGGACTCCGCCTACCTCACCGGCACCACCATCGACATCAACGGCGGCAGCCACATCCACTAGCAGCCCCCACCTAACCCGCCCCCCCGGAGGCCGGAGAACCACCATGACCAAGATCTTCAACGACCCCTCAGAGTTCGCCGAGGAGGCCCTGGCAGGCTTCTGCGACGTCCACTCCGACCTGGTCCGCCAGGTTCCCGGCGGCGCCGTCCGCCGCTACCGCCCGGCACAGCCCAAGGTCGCCGTCCTGGCCGGCGGTGGCTCCGGCCACTATCCAGCCTTCGCCGGACTGATCGGAAGCGGCTTCGCCGACGGGGCGGTGGTGGGCAACATCTTCACCTCACCCTCGGCTCAGCAGGCATATTCGGTGGCGAAGGCAGCCGAATCCGGGGCCGGCGTCGTCTTCACCTACGGCAACTACGCCGGCGACGTGATGAACTTCGGGATGGCCAGTGAACGCCTGGCTGCCGAGGGCATTGCCGTGGAGAACGTCCTGGTGACGGATGACATCGCCAGCGCCCCGCCGTCGGAATCCGCCAAGCGCCGCGGCATCGCCGGTGACTTCACGGTGTTCAAGGTGATGGGCGCGGCCGCCGAGGATGGCGCGGACCTGGCCGAGGTGGTCCGCCTGGGCCGCAAGGCCAACAGCCTGACCCGGACCATTGGCAGCGCGTTTGCCGGCTGCACGTTCCCAGGCGCCGAATCGCCGCTGTTCACCCTTCCCGATGGGCAGATGGGCCTGGGCCTTGGCATCCACGGCGAGCCCGGCCTGCACGACACGGACCTGCCGTCGGCCATGGACCTGGGCCAGGAACTGGTGGCCCCGGTGCTCGCCGAAACGCCGCCCAATGCCGGCAAGCGGATCGCCGTCATCCTCAACGGGCTCGGCTCCACCAAGCATGAGGAGCTGTTCGTCCTCTGGGGCGCCGTGGCCCCGCTGCTGCGCGCCGGGGGCTACACGCTGGTCATGCCTGAGGTGGGCGAGCTGGTCACCAGCCTGGACATGGCCGGCGTCTCGCTGACCGTCACCTGGCTGGACGAGGAACTTGAGCGTCTGTGGACGGCACCGGCGGAAACTCCTGCCTACCGCCGCGGCAATGCGGCCCGGGAAGCCGGTGCGCTGGGCGCCGAGGAAGCGCCCGACGGCGGTGCCTCCGCTGCGGCATTCGTCGCCACGGATGACTCCCATGGTTACGCCGCCGCCTGCGTCGCTGCCATCGGAGCCGCCCGCACGTCGCTGCACGACGCCGAGGAACGCCTTGGCCGGATGGACGCCGTTGCCGGGGACGGCGACCACGGCCGCGGCATGGTGCGCGGGGTGGATGCAGCCGCGGCAGCAGCGTCGGACGCACTGGAGAAGGGAGCCGGCGCCGGAGATGTGCTGGCCGCCGCCGGCGACGCCTGGGCGGACAAAGCTGGTGGAACCTCCGGCGTCCTGTGGGGAGCTGGACTGCGCGCCTTTGGTGAAACGCTGGGAAACACGTCCGCGCCTGCGCCCAGTGCCCTGGCGGCAGCCGTGACAGCGTTCGCGGACCGGATCGTCCAGTTGGGCAAAGCCGAAAAGGGCGACAAGACCATGGTGGACGCCCTGCTGCCCTTTGCCTCCGCCTTCAGCCGCACGGTGGGGTACGGCGTGGAACCGGGCCAGGCCTGGCAGGACGCCGCACGTGAGGCGGCCGCCGCGGCGGAAGCCACCGCGGACCTCCTTCCCCGCAAGGGCCGGGCCCGCCCCCTTGCAGAGAAGAGCCTGGGCACGGCGGACCCACGTGCCACATCGCTGGCGATGGTCTTCGCCGTCATGGGGCCGCATTTCACCGCCACCGCTGCTGGGAGCGGCGATGGCACACTGCCCGCCGCTGCACCGGCAGGAGCAAAGCAATGACAACGGAAGGACACACCATGGGGCTGCGGCTCATTGTCGGCGCCGACGAGGCCGGCGTGGACTACAAGGACAAGGTGCTGGCGGACCTGCGGCAGGATCGGCGCGTCAGCGAAGTCATCGACATTGGGGTCAACCGAAGTGACGCCCCGGACGACTTCACGAGGCCCTACCCGTACGTGGGCATCACGGCCGGGGAGATGATCCGGGACGGCGCCGCCGACCGGGCCATCCTCTTCTGCGGCACCGGAATCGGCGTGGCCATCGCCGCGAACAAGGTGGACGGCATCCGGGCCACCCCTGCCCACGACTCCTTCTCCGTGGAGCGTTCCATCCTGTCCAACGACTGCCAGGTACTCACCATGGGCCAGCGGGTGGTGGGCATCGAACTCGCCCGGCGGCTCGCAAAGGAATGGATCGGCTACTCGTTCGATCCGTCGTCGGCCTCTGCCGGCAAGGTGAAGGTCCTCACCGACTTCGAAGGCTGCTAGCACCCGGCCGCAAAGGGGGAACCATGAAGCCGTACCCCTCCCGTGACTGGAGCCGCCTGATCGGGGTTCCCGTGGAGATCCGGAAAGACTTCCAGGTTGTCCGGACCGGCGTGGTGGACGACGCCATGCGGGATCCGGCGGTCCTGTGGCTCGCGGCCGACTCCGAAGCCGGAAGGGCATTGTTTACCGCCGCCGAAGGCTACGAGGCATGGATCCGTCCGCAGGAGCTGGGCGGGAAACTGTGCTTCAAAATGGCTGCCGCCCGGCGCCGGGGTACTCCTAGACTTGGGTGATGATCACAGTCACCGGAAGTGTGGAAACCAACCTGTCCGCGGAGAAGGCCTTTGCCTTCATGAGTGAGTTTGAGAACACCAGCAAGTGGGACCCCAACACCCCCGTCATGGACAAGCTCACCCCGGGCCCGGTGGCCGTGGGGCACAAGTACCATGCGGAGTCCGAGTTCCGTGGAAAGCGCCAGACCCTGGTTTACGAGGTCATCGAGCTGACGGACAACCACATCAAGCTGCGCGGCGAGAACAAGACCGTGACGGCCTTCGATTCGATCGACGTCAGCCCCAACGGGACCGGATCGGTGGTGAAGTACACGGCCGAGTTCAGCATCAACGGGCCGGCCAAGATCATCCAGCCGCTGCTGAAGCCTGCCTTCATGTCGCTCCGGGATCCGGCACTGAACGGGATCCGCGACACGCTTAACTCGCTGGCAGCAGCCTGACGGCTTCGAAGAACTCCCGGACCTCCTGCCGGGGGTCGGCTTCCAGCCGGGACTCGCCGTCGAGCATCATGGTGGTGCGCTGCGGTCCGTACTCCGGCCACGCGAGGTGTTCGGTGCCAGGGGTTCCCGTACCTGCGAACGCCGCCCACGCCCGGCTCATGGCATCGCTGAGCGGCTGGGGCGCCTTGCCCCGGGTGAGGAAGGCCGCTTCCGGCGTGTCCAGGTGCCGGAAGACGAAGGGGATGTCCAGGGCGTGGCAGGCCCCCAGCTTCCCGCCCATCGCCGGGCTGCGCCACGTGAACAAGTACGCGAAGTTCTTTCCGCCGGCAGCCTCCCGGCGGGCGGCCAGCAGGCGGTTGCTGGGCTGGCGGTAGAGGGAATCGGCGATGGCCGCTTCCAGGAGTTCCTTGCCTGCCGGTGCCGTGCCCAGCAGCCGGGTGAGTGCCTCCGCATAGCCATGGGCAGCCTCAGGCGGGACCCCTGCGCCGGACAGCACCGCGGCGGCGCGCGCAGGATAGTCCGGGTCAGCTGCGGAGGCCGGGCGCATTTCGACGGCGAATGAGCCCTCGTTCAGGTTGGTGCCGATCAGCAGGTCCACGCCGCGGTTGGTCCCGTTGTGGACGGCGTCCAGCGGTGGCACCGGCAGCGACGGCGTGCCCACCGTGGGCTGGAACGGCAGCGGAACCGCGAACGACTCCACAGCGGCACGCCTCTCCAGGGCGGCCTGGGCTTTCAGCAGCCGCTCCACCGGGAGGGTCAGCAGTTCCTTTGCCGAGGAGCCGTCCAAGCCGCACAGTTCAAGGAATGCGGCCGTGATCCGCGCAGACTCCTCCGGCCGGCGGTAGCGTTCGGCCGTACCGCTTTGCATGATGGCCCGGCGGAAGAGCCCTTCCGACGCCGGCATGCCCAGCAGGGTGCCGATGGCTGCGGCGCCGGCGGACTCGCCGAAGATGGTCACGTTGTGGGGGTCGCCGCCGAAGGCGCCGATGTTGCGGCGGACCCAGCGCAGGGCCGCCAGCTGGTCCAGCAGGGCAAGGTTGGACGAGTCCCCGTAATCCGGCCCCAACAGGTCCGCCAGGTGCAGGAAACCCAGCGCGCCCAGGCGGTAGTTGACGGACACCAGCACCACGCCCGCCGCAGCGGCGAGCCGGGCGCCGTCGTACATTGCATCACTGTTGGCGCCCATCAGGTACGCGCCGCCATGGATCCATACCATCACCGGCCTGGCCGGCCCATCCGTCCCGGGCGTCCAGACGTTCAGGTTGAGGCAGCCCTCTTCGCTCCAGGAGCGCGGCATGGAGCCGGGGGGTGCATGGGATTCGGGGTTCTGGGGCGCGGCCTGGCCGGGGACGGTGCAATCGAGCACGCCGGTCCAGGGCACCACCGGTACCGGCGGCCGGAAGCGGTTGGCTCCCGACGGCGGTGCCGCGTAGGGGATGCCAAGGAACCGTTGGACCGTGGTCCCGGCAGTCTCGACGGAATTGCCGCGGACGGATCCGCCCGGGGTGGAGAGGCGCGTCATGGTTGACAGGTTACGACACGGTCGCAGGTAGGCTGGCATCACCGTTCGGCAGTGGGCGGCCACGGTGGTGTGGCTTTTAACTAATGCCCGGGAGGTAAGACGCGTGCTCAACGCCGGCGTCCCTGAAAACGAGGACTTCGCAGACGTTGCCCTGCATATCCAGGAGTCATTCCTGCAGAACCCCGAGGTTGAGGCTTTCCTCAAGGACCTCGCGGCCTACGCGGCGGCCAGGATTGGCGGGCAGGGGCACATATGCTCGTGTGAGATCGTGGTGCTGCGGCCCAAGAAACCCGCGGCGAGTGCCGGCAGCAACTGCAGTTCACGGCTCCTCTCGCAGCTGGAATCCAGGTTTGGCGATGGTCCTGGCACCACGGCCATGCGGACGGCAAAGACAGTGCTGGTTCCCGACCTCCGGCGGGAAGAGCGCTGGCCGGAGTACGTCCAGGCCGTCAAGCAACAGGGTTTCCGCTCGGTGCTGAGCATCCCCGCATCGCTGGAGGGGGATTCGCAGGGCGTGCTCACGTTCCACTGCTCGGAGCCCCTCTCCTTTGGCAGCCAGGGTATCGGTGCCGCGGAAGCGTTCGTCCGGCAGGCCTCGAAAGGCCTGACGCTTGCCCTGCGGATGCTGAAGCTGGAAGAGACCAAGGACGGCATGAGCGCCGCCATGCAGACGCGCACGGTGATCGACCTGGCAACCGGAGCCATCATGGCGCAGAACCGGTGCAGCCAAGCGGTGGCGTTCAAGCTGCTCCGGGACGCGTCCAGCACCCGGAACATGAAACTCCGGGACGTTGCGGCGGCCGTTGTGGCATCAGTAGCCGGAGCATCGGACACCTTCACCTACTTCGACGAGTAAGGATCTTTCCGCTCCGGGTCCTTTTGCTTCGGGTCATGCCGTTCCGGCTGAGGTGTGGAAAGGGCAGAAGTGCTGAGGGGAGCCCGCAGCGGCAGGCCTTCAGCCGCACAATGTTCATTGACAGCCAGCGAGAGCGCGTCACGTTCTTTGGCTGAAAGGTGGGCCTGGCCCGAGCAATAGTCCCGGATGACGTGTTCCGGGGCGTCCCCGCCCAGCCCGACGAACTCCAGCCACAGCTGTGCCAGGTCCAGCCGGTATTCCCTGATGACAGCACCGGTGAGGGCCTGCTGGTCCACGGCATCCATTGCCCGTCCTTGCCTTGGTTGCAGTACTACGGTGGGGATTCGGAACCTCTGGCATGGTGGATGGGCAGGGATTCAAAAGTTTCCGACGGGAATGGCGGATGCCCGCCGGGGACCTTCGCCCCTAGGCTTACACCTCCTGGAGGAGGTCCACTGAAGTGTTTGGAGCAGGCGGATCGAACCAGGAAAAGGAATACCGTGGCCGGTAATGGAAGCTTTAGGATCGTGGTGGGCGTGGACGGTTCCGAGCAGTCCCGGGCAGCCATGGACTGGGCGATCGAGGAGTCCAGGCTCCGCAAGGGCGCGGTCCAGGCGGTGACGGCCTGGAGCTTTCCCTACGTCAGTGATGCACAGGGCACCGCCTGGGACTATGAGATCTTCCAAAAGGACGCGCAGGCCATCCTTGAGGCGGAGCTGGAACGCGTCAAGGACCAGGGCGTTCCCATCACGGGAAAGATCGTGGAGGGCAACCCGGCGGCCGCACTCATTGACGCTTCCCATGACGCGGACCTGGTGGCAGTCGGCTCGCGCGGCCATGGTGGATTCACCGGAATGCTGCTCGGTTCCGTCTCCCACCAGACCATCCACCACGCGCACTGCCCGGTGCTGGTGATCCGCGAACCTGCCGCCGACTAGGCCGTCCGGCGGGTTCCGGGAACTCTGGGGACCCAACAACGGACCGTCCGCCGGTATTGCTGGAAGTCGTCGCCGAACCGCTCCGACAGGTCTGCTTCCTCGAGGGGCCGTACGGCGTAGTTCCATACCAGTGAGCCGAGGACCGCGTAGCCGACGACGAGCCACGACTGGAGGATCAGGCCCACGGCGGCTCCCTGGGTAATGCCCGCCACAGCCATGGGATTGCGGATCCAGCGGTAGGGCCCGGCGATGACCAGCCGGTTGGGCATCGCGGAGGGCAGCGGCGTCCCATCACCCAGCGTTGACATCACTGCCGCCGACCAGATCCCCAGCGCGCTGGCCAGGACAAGGATGGCTATACCCGCGGGTACCGCAACCGGGGGAAGCTCAAGGGCGAGGCCCCAACGCTGTTCGAGGAAGGCCAGGCAGGGCGGAACCAACCCCAGGAAGAAGCCCCAAAAGACGATGAGCTGCCCGAACGTCGCGGCCATGTGGAATTCTGGGCTTCGGCGGCTGCGGGCCGGCCGGAAAGCGAAGGGACCCCGGATGATCCACTCTGTGGGTATGCGCCCCAGCAAGAGGACGCAGAGCGCGGCAACTGAACCCGCCGCCGCGGCTCCCATCGCCAGTACGCCCAGCCCCGCTTGGGTTGTGACGGTTGCGTAGGTTGCCAGCGCGACGGCAACGGCAACAGTCCACCCGGCGCTAACGACGGCGGCAATGTTGCCGAAGGAGGTCCGGCCGAAGGCGGCTGCGGCTGCCGAGGCCATGACAAACAGGGGTATGTCGAAGGCGGCAACGAGGAGGGGGTCCAGATCCCCGAGCGTGGCCCGGCGTACCGGCGGCGAGAGGAAGACGGAGATCCACCAGAGGCAGCCGGTGACCGCCTGCACGGCAAAGTAGGCCATTCCCCACTGCACCAAGCTCCAAATGAACAGGCGCGGCACAGATCCCCCCGAATCTTCTGGTGCCGCGAAAGGTTGCGGCGCGTCCCAGCCTAGCCAATGCGGTCCCGGTCCCCGTAAACCGTCAGTGGCCCGGACTCCGCAGGGAAGTCCGGGCCACTGACTGTTCCCTAGGCGGGCTGCGGCGCTTCCGCCAGGGCCTGCTGCCGTGCCAGGCTGCCCAGCCAGCGTGCGCTCTCCTTCGGGGTCCGCTCCTGGGAGGAGCGGTCGACGGCGATCAGGCCGAACTTGGGCCGGTAACCGAAGATCCATTCGAAGTTGTCGAACGCGGTCCAGGCGATGTACCCCCGCACGTCGATGCCGTCGGCAAGGCAGGAGGCAACGCCGTCGACCGCTGCCTTCAGGTAGTCCACCCGCTGGGTGTCATCCTCGGTGGCAAGGCCGTTCTCGGTGACCATCACGGGGATGCCGGCGATCCGGTGCGCCTCGCGGATGGTCGCTTCCAGGGCCTGCGGGTAGATCTCCTCACCCATCTGGTTGGTGGGCACGCCCTCCGGTGCCGGCGCATGGCCGTCCGGGCCGTATACAGTGCGCCCGTAGGTCTGGATGCCCACGAAGTCGTCGCCGCGGGAAGCTTCCAGGAAGCGTTCGTTGACGTCGCGGCGCACGCGGTCGGCAATTTCCTCACCGCCGGCGATGGCCTGGATGTCCGAATTTGCCAGCGTCCAGCCCACCTGGAGCTCGGGGCGGTGCGCCTTGATGGCTGCCGTGGCCGCCCGGTGTGCAGCCACCTTCACCTCGAATCCCGCCTCCGTGGAACAGAACTGGAAGGGGGCCACAGTGCTGGCGTCGACACCCAGGCGCTCCGCGGCGGCAGCCCACATGGGCACCGAACCGCGGTTCCCCGGTGCTTCCCCGCCGATTCCGAAGGACTCCAGCAGCCAGGGAAGGTTGGGTTCGTTCAGGGTGCAGGCGACGCCGATCAGGTCACCCAGGTGCGCCATCACCCGGTCACAGTAGCGTGCGAAGAGGTCAGAGGTCTCCTGGCCTTCCCAGCCGCCGGCCTGAAGCAGCCAGCGCGGTGAGGTGAAGTGGTGGAAGGTGACCACCGGGGTAAGGCCGTGTTCGTGGCATGCCTCCAGCACCCGCTTGTAGTGGTCCAGTTCCGCCACCGAGAAGTGGCCTTTCTCCGGCTCAATCCGGGCCCATTCAATGGAGAAGCGGTAGCTGGTGAAACCCAGGCCGGCGATCAGGGCGATGTCCTCCCGGTAGCGGTGGTAGTGGTCCACGGCATCGCCGGACGGCTCCGCGAAGATGGTTCCGGGCAGGTGCTCCAGGAACCAGGTATCGCTGTTGACGTTGTTGCCTTCCACCTGGTGGCCTGCGGTGGCCACGCCCCAAAGGAAGTCGCGGGGGAACGGGTTGGTCATGGGGTTCCTTTCGTCATGGACGCATGAAGGCGTCCCAGGCTTCGCTGCCCTGCATCCATCCTGTCGGCCCGCGTGACCGCCGCCACAATACTTTTTCAATCAATGACATTGTCATGTTTGGTGCAGGCGGCCCCGGCCGATTCTGGAAGGGAGCCGGGCACTTCCGGTCCCCCTGTTTTTCTTTCCGTTGCAGTCATAGAAGAATGCGAAGGCGCACCACATGAAACTTCTGACCACCACCGCACGCGGCAGCGCTGCCGTCCTGACCGGTGCCCTGTTGGTGGGCTCCCTGGCCGCCTGCGGCGGCGGATCCAGCCAGGCAGCCGCCAAGGCCGACACCAGCAGCCTGACCCTGGCCATCGACAGCGACTCGGCCTCCTTCGGCTTCGACCCGCTGCGCGTCTCTGCAGCGCAGCGCCAGTTCTTCGAGGGCCTCTACGACAGCCTGATGACGCTGCAGCCGGATGGCTCCGCCGGCCCCGGCCTGGCCAAGGAGTTCACCTACAACGCTGACAACACCGTCCTGACGCTGACCCTGAAGGACGGCGTGACATTCGCCGACGGCTCCAAGCTCGACGCCGACCTGGTCAAGGCCAACCTGGACCGCCGGTCCGATCCTGCCCTGAGCGCCTACTCGGCCGTGGCCAAGGGCGGTGCGCAGGAAATCACGTCAGTGGACGTTGTCAGCCCCACCCAGGTGGCACTGACCTTCGCCAAGCCGCAGCCCGGATTCGAGAAGAACCTGGCCTCCACCACAGGCATGATCGTGGGCAAGAACGGCGTCACCGACACTTCAACCCTGGCCGCCACCCCCGACGGCTCTGGACCGTACACCCTTGATCCCTCCACCGTGAAGGGCAACAAATACGTCCTGGTGAAAAACGACAAGAGCCCTGACGCTTCCAAGTACGCCTTCAAAAAGGTGGTGTTCAGCGTTGTCCTGGACCCCCAGGCCCGGGCCAACGCCCTGGTTTCCGGCCAGGCGGACGTTGCCATGCTGACCTCGAACACCGTTGACTTCGCCAAGTCCAAGGGTGTGGGGGTGTCCCAGATTGGCGGCACCGTCAACACCATGATCTCCTTCGACAAGACCGGCAAGACCGCGCCGGCGTTCGGCCAGGAAAAGGTCCGCCAGGCCATCCAGTACGCCATCAACCGCCAGGCCCTGGTGGACGCCCTGCACAAGGGTGACATCCCCGCCTGGAACGCGCTGCCCAAGGATTCGGCCGGCTTCACCAAGGACCTCGAAACCAAGTTTGCCTACAGCCCGGAAAAGGCCAAGAGCCTGCTCGCCGAGGCCGGCTACCCGAACGGGTTTGAATTCACCATCATCGCCGGCGCCCAGACCCAAACGGACCTGCAGGCCGTCCAGAAGGACCTCGCCGCCGTCGGCATCACCATGAACGTCAAAATGGCCGCCTCCACCGACGAAGCGTTCGCCGCCGTCGCCACCACGCCGCTGGGCTACGCGCCGCTGAACTGGGACAACCCGGTTGGCGTGATGTACGGGGCCATCCTCAACGGCTTCACCAACGTCCAGAAGGCCACCGACGACCAGCTGAGCGCCGCAACCGGCGAACTCGCCGCCGCCAAGGACGACGCCGCCGTCAAGGCAGCCGCCAGCAAGCTGAACACCCGCCTGGTGGAGTCCGGCTGGATGATCCCGCTCTACGAGGCGCTGACCAACCAGGGCTACAACACCAAGAAGGTGGCCCAGGTGAAGTTCGCCGGCACCAACGCCTACCCGCTCCTGTCGTCCTACACCCCGGCCAGCTAACACCTGTACCGTCCCGGCGGGCCCTCCCCAAACAGGAGGGCCCGCCGGGACTGTACCTGACCGATGGAGGTCACCATGGCACTATTCATCACTAAGCGCCTGCTGATGGCGCTGGCCACCGTGCTGGTGGTTGCGGTGCTGGCATTCCTGCTGGTGCACGCAATGCCGGGCAGTCCGGGGGCCGTTTCCCTCGGCGCCGGCGCCTCCCAGGAAGCCATCGACGAGGTCAACCAGAGGCTGGGCTGGAACGATCCGCTGTTCACCCAGTTCTTCAGCTGGCTCGGTTCAGCGGTCCAGGGCGACCTGGGCATCTCGCTCATCGATGGCCGCTCCGTCAGCGCCGACCTTGCCAGCCGCCTGCCGGTCACTGCCTCACTTGCCGCCGGAGCCACCGTCCTCAGCGCGGTCCTGGGCATCGCCCTGGGCGTCACCGCCGCCGTCCGCGGCGGCCTTCTGGACCAGGTGATCGGCGGCTTCGTCGGCCTCCTCGTTGCCCTGCCGGCGTTTTGGGTGGGCGTGATCTTCGTGTACCTGTTCGCCGTGCAGTCCTCCGTCTTCCCGGCCACCGGCTACGTGCCGTTCGAGGTCTCACCGCAGGACTGGGCCCTGTCCCTGGCGCTGCCGGTGATCACCCTCGCCGTGGGCGGCGCGGCCTTCATCGCCCGCCAGACCAGGGCCTCCATGCTCGAGGCGCTGCAGCAGGAACACATCCGCACCCTGCGCGCCACGGCCACCCCCACCTGGAAAATCCTCTACGTCCACGCCCTGCGCTACGCCAGCCTGCCCATCGTGGCCGGCATCGCCCTGCAGTTCATCGGCCTGTTCGGCGGTTCAGTCATCGCTGAGCAGCTGTTCGCCATGCCCGGACTGGGCCAGGCCGTCCAGACCTCCGTCAGCACCCATGACGCCCCCGCCGTCCAGGGCGTGGTGGTGATCGCCACCGTGGTGGTGGTCGCCGTCAACCTGGTGCTGGAGCTGGCCACCAAGTTCCTCGACCCGAAGTTGCGTGCCTCATGATCCCAACAGTTGCCCCGGCCCCCGCGGACGCAGACCAGGCAGGAAGTACGACGCCGGCAGGAACGCCCGCGCGCAACGCCGGCAGGGCGGGCCTCACCAAATTTTCCCGGCACCGGCTGTTTACCTCACCGGGAGCCGCGGCCGGGCTCGCGTGGCTTGTGGTGCTCGTCACCGCATCGCTGACCGCGCCGCTCTGGCTGCCGTTCAAGACCGAGGACCAGGATTTCACTGCAGTCCTCTCCGGCCCCACCGCCGCCCACTGGCTGGGTACCGACGAACTGGGACGCGACATCCTCAGCCGCATCTTCGCTGCCGCAGCCGGCACCCTGGGGACGTCGATGCTCACGGTGATTGTCGGCGTCGGACTTGGCACCGTCCTGGCCATGCTTGCCGCCGGTGCCGGGGAACGCGCGGAAGCCGTGATCAGCAGGGTCACGGAAATCATGATGTCCCTGCCGGGCACCGTGATCATCCTGGCGGTCATCGGTGCCGTGGGAACCAACATCCCGGTGGTCATGGCCATCCTGGGCATCCTGATGTCCGCCGGCATCTACCGGGTGATCCTGGGCCAGGCGAAGTCGCTGCAGTCCCAACTTTACGTGGATGCGGCCAAGGTTGACGGCGTGAGCCCACTGGGGACCAGCCTCCGGCACGTCCTGCCCGGGCTGGCCAACACCATCGTGGTGCAGGCCGCGCTGATCTTCGCGGTGGGCATGCTCATCCAGGCCGGGCTGGCGTTCATCGGGTTCGGGCCGCCCATCCCGCAGCCCAGCTGGGGCGGCATGATCCAGGGCGCCTCCCAGCACGTCTACGACGCCCCCTGGATGATGGTGCCCACCGGCGCCGTCCTGGCGCTGACCGTCCTGTCCGCCAACGCCATCGGCAACGCACTCGGCAAGGCACCCAACGCTGCCGCCCCGCACCTGCCCTCCGCCGCCGCACGCCGGCAGCGCGCCAAAGCGGTCGCCACCATCGCCGCAGCCGCCCCGGCCACTGAGGACGGCGGCGCAGGCGACGGCGCCTCCCGGAACACTGCCGGGCAAGGTACGCTCAGCGTCCGCAACGTGTCGGTCGGCGTCGACAACGGTGTCCCCCTGGTCACCGATGTCTCCTTCGACGTCGAACCAGGCACCGTCCTGGGCCTGGTGGGGGAATCCGGCTGCGGCAAGACCATGACCGCCCTGTCCCTGCTTGGACTGCTGCCGTCCGGCGTGTCCGTCACGGGCGGCCAGATCCTCTGGAACGGCAGGAACCTGGCCGCCAGGGCGGAAAAGGACATGGAAGCCGTCCGCGGACGGGAGATCGCCCTGATCAGCCAGGAACCCATGCGCGCCCTGGACCCGATGTTCACCGTGGGCTACCAGCTCACCGCAACCATCCGCCGACTCCGCGGCATGGGCAGGGTTGAGGCCCGCCAGGAGGCGCAGAGCCTGCTGGAGAAGGTGGGCATTGTGGACGCCGCCCGGATCCTGAAGACCTATCCGCACCAGATCAGCGGCGGCATGGCCCAGCGCGTGGCCATTGCCCTGGCGCTCTCCGGGCAGCCGAAACTTTTGGTGGCGGACGAACCCACCACCGCACTGGATGTCACGGTCCAGGCCGAAATCCTGTCCCTGCTCCGGACCCTGGTGAAGGACATCGGAATGTCCGTGGTGATGGTCACCCACGACCTCGGTGTAGTGGCGGACATCTGCGACCAGGTGGCTGTCATGTACGCCGGCCAGGTGGTGGAAAACGGCAAAACCCAGGCCGTCCTGGACCACCCCCGCCACCCTTACACCCTGGCCCTCCTGGCCGCCGACCCGCACGCCAACCACGCGGACAGCATGCCCGAGCGCCTCGCCACCATCAGCGGACAGGTGCCCCAGCCCAAGGACTGGCCGGCCGGCTGCCGTTTCGCCGCCCGCTGCCAGTTCGCCGGCTCCGCCTGCATGGAACCGGTCCCGCTGCTGCGCTCCGGAACGGGCGAAGGGCTGGTGCGGTGTGTCAAAGCAGACCAGCTGGCCGTCGAGGGCATGGACTGGCTGGCCACCGACGTGCCCGCCTCCCGCAGCCTGCAGGTCACCCCCAGGCAGAACCCCCGCACTCTGAACACCATCGTTGAAAAGGACCCGGCATGAGCACCGCAGTCACCGAACGCCACGGTTCCACGCCGCCCTTCGCCGCCACCCCCATCCTTGAGGTCAAGGACCTGGTGGTCCGTTACGGCCGTGGCCGGAAGGCAGCCGCCGCACCGGCCGCCGTCGACCGCGTCAGCTTCAGCATCGCGCCCGGTGAGACGGTGGGCCTGGTGGGGGAGTCGGGTTCCGGAAAGTCCACCATCGGCAAGGCGATCCTTGGCCTGCAGAAGGTCTCCGGCGGCACCATCACCTACCAGGGCAAGGACATCACCTCCGCCGGCGCGGCCCAGCGCCGCGCCCTGGGCGGTGAACTGCGGGCCGTCTTCCAGGACCCAAACTCCTCGCTGAACCCGCGGAACACGGTTGGCACGTCCCTGGCTGAACCGCTGTGCCTCCGCGGGGTGTCGGCGGCCGAGGCCCGCGCCAAGGCCGGGGACATGCTGGAACGCGTGGGGCTGCCGGGCGAGGCCGTGGACCGGTATCCCAGCCAGTTTTCCGGGGGCCAGCGCCAGCGCATTTCGGTGGCTCGCGCCCTGATCTGCGACCCCCAGTTGGTGGTCTGTGACGAGGCCGTCAGCGCCCTGGACCTGTCCACCCAAGCGCAGGTGCTCAACCTCCTGGCCGACCTCCGTGACGAACGGAATCTCAGCTACCTGTTCATCGCCCACGACATCGCCGTGGTCCAGTTCCTGGCCCAGCGCGTGGTGGTGCTCTACCGCGGACAGGTCATGGAAAGCGGACCTGCCGCCGCTGTCACCGGGAACCCGAAGCACCCTTTCACGCAGGCCCTGGTGGCAGCGTCCCCGGTGCCCCGGCCGGCAGAACAGGCGGAACGCCGCGAAGCCCGCGAATCACTGGGCGTCCGCACCGGAGCGGCCGCGGTCCCCGGACCCGGCGGCTGCCCCTTCCGGCTCCGCTGCCCCCTGGCCACCGAACTGTGCGCCACGGAGCGGCCCGCCCTGCGGCGGGTGGGCGCTGCCGACGTCGCCTGCCACTACGCCTGACCAGCGTGCACCCACTGCCATACCAGCCTTCCTACAGAACGGAACCCTCCTTCCATGACCTCCACCCCCTGGCTCGCCGCCATGATTTCGCCGGAGCAGGACTTCGACGGCGCCCCGCTGCTCCGGAAGGAGTTCACGCTTGAGGAGGGGCATGGCGGCGTTGTGAAGGCGACGCTCCGTGCCACCGCCTTCGGTGTCTACGAGGCGTTCATCAACGGCGCCCCGGTGGGTGACGACGTGCTGAGTCCTGGCTGGAGCTCCTACGAGTGGCGGCTCCGCTACCGCAGCTACGACGTCACCGCCCTGGTGGGGCCTTCCACGGTGATCGGGGTGGAACTGGGCAACGGCTGGTACCGCGGACGGCTCGCCTGGCACGGCATGTCCAACCTGTACGGCAACGAGCTGGGGTTCTTTGGGCAGCTGGACATCGAGTTCGCGGACGGGCACGTCCAGTCCGTCGCTTCCGATACCACCTGGCAGGCAGGTCCCTCGGCCACCACCTTCAACGACCTCTATGACGGCCAGACCATCGATGCCCGGCGCCGCCAGGAGGGCTGGGCGGAGCCCGGCTTTTCAGCCGACGCTGACTGGACGGGCGTCCGGGAGCTCGCGTTCGACGGCGACCGGCTGGCAGAGCCTGTTGGCCCGCCCGTGGTGCGTGCCGGTGTCGTCAAACCCGTGGAAATCTTCACCTCACCCTCCGGCAAGACGCTGGTGGACTTCGGGCAGAACCTGGTGGGCTGGCTGCATTTCACCGTGCAGGGTGCGGCCGGAAGCCGCATTACCGTGCGGCACGCCGAGGTCTTGGAAAACGGCGAGCTGGGCGCCCGGCCCCTGCGGTCGGCCAAGGCCACGGACACGTTCATCCTCTCCGGGGCGGAGGACTTCTTTGAGCCGACCAAGACGTTCCATGGCTTCCGCTACGCCGAAATCACCGGCTGGCCCGGGGAGCTCACCGAGGAGGACCTGGAGGCCGTGGTGGTCCACTCCGACCTGGAGCGCACCGGCAAGTTCGAGTGCTCCAATGAGCTGGTGAACCAACTGCACCGCAACATTGTCTGGGGGCTGCGGGGCAACTTCCTGGACCTGCCCACGGACTGCCCGCAGCGCGATGAGCGGCTCGGCTGGACCGGCGACATTGCCGTATTCGCCCCTACTGCCGCCTACCTGTACGACGTCAAGGACTTCCTGCAGGACTGGCTGATGGACCTCGCAGCAGAACAGAAGGCACAGGACGGGCTGGTGCCCATCACCGTTCCAGACGCCCTCAAGTACTGCCCGCAGCCGGCTGAATTCCCGGCGCCGGAGTCCTCCGCGCTGTGGAGCGAGGCATCAGTGTGGGTGCCCTGGGCCCTGTGGGAGGCCTATGGTGACCTCAGCGTGCTTGAGAACCAATATGAATCGATGGCCTCGCACACCCGCCGGGTGGAGGGGTTGCTTTCGTCCACCGGGCTGTGGGACTCCGGCTTCCAGTTCGGCGACTGGCTGGACCCGGATGCCGCGCCGGACCAGCCCTGGGCGGCCAAGGCGGACACCGGGGTAGTGGCCACGGCCTGCATGTACCGGACCGCACGGATCACCGCACAGGCTGCAGCCCTGCTGGGGAAGCACGACGACGAGGCGTACTTCGAGGCGCTCGCCGCCCGGGTGCGCGCGTCCTTTGCCGAGCACTACGTGGCGGCCGACGGCACCATCCGCAGCGACTGCACCACCGTCTACGCCCTGGCCCTCGCTTTCGATGTCCTGGCCACTCCGGAGCTGCGCGAGTTTGCCGGCAACCGCCTCGCGGAGCTGGTCGGGGACAACGGCTACCGGGTGTCCACCGGCTTCGCCGGGACCCCGTTCATCACCCACGCGTTAACCGACACCGGGCACGTGGACGATGCCTACCGCCTGCTCCTGGAGGAAGGCTGCCCGTCCTGGCTGTACCCGGTGACCATGGGCGCCACCACCGTATGGGAACGCTGGGACTCGATGCTGCCGGACGGCACCGTCAACCCGGGGGAGATGACCAGCTTCAACCACTACGCCCTGGGGGCCGTGGCGGACTGGATGCACACGGCCATCGGCGGCATCCGGCCGCTGGCACCGGGCTACGCCAAGGTGCTCATCGCCCCGCAGCCAGGCGCTGGCATCGACTGGGCCAGGACCTCCCTGAAAACCCCGCACGGTGAGGTCCGTGTGGAATGGAAGCACGACGGCGGCACGTTCCAGCTCGCGGCGACCGTCCCGGACGGGGTGGCGGCCGACGTCGTCCTTCCGGACGGTGAGCGGCACTCAGTTGGGGGCGGCACGCACAGCTTCAGCGCTTCTGCCGCCGTGGCCACCCCGGCGGGGGCATAGCCGTGGCGGCTTCGACGGAACTGTTCGTGGTGGATAACGACTTCGGCGGCGACCCGGACGGACTCGTGGCTTTGGCACACATTCTTTTGCGGTGCGGCCCGGACGTTTCTGTCCTTGTGACCACGTCAGCCCTGGACCCCAGGCTCGCCGCAAGAGCAGGGAGTGACCCAGCAACGACAGCCAGCCAGGGTGGGCAACTCGCTGCGGAACTCCTGGCGGTGATGGGGATCAACCACATCCCGGTCACGACCGGCGCCGAGGCTGCCGGGGCCAGCGGGGAGGAGGGCAGTGCTGCGGCGCGCACGATCGTGGAGATGTCCGCCGGCTGTGAGCGGACCATCATCCTGTGCGGAGGGCCGCTGACTAACGTCGCCGACGCACTGCGGCTGGACCCGGCGCTCGCCGGCAGGGCGCTGCTGGTGTGGGTGGGCGGCACCTTGGCCGACGCGGAACGCGGCGAATACAACTCGGACACTGACGCCGCCTCTGCCTCGGAGGTGGCGGCGTCGGGGATGCCCCTCGTCCGGATTCCATATGAGGAATATACGCAGATGACCGTTGCGGTGGATGCAGTGAAGAATGAGCTCGCAGCCGCATCAAAGGTTGGTTCCTGGCTGGCGGAGCGGCTGCTCGACGTCCCGCCGTTCGTGCAGCTGGGCAGCACCCTGACCCTGGGCGACAGTGTCCTGGTGCCGTTTGGGCCGGGCTCCGACACCCTTGCCATTGAGCCCATCGCGGAGACTGTGATCCGCAACCAGGTGGACAGCGCCGGGCTGTGGGAGGACCTGATCCATCGTCTGATGACTGCGCGTTAGCCAACCCATCCTTTAGGCAGCTATAGGGGGTTTTGCCTCTGGATCGCGCTGTTTGCCGCGTGGTACTTTGACCGTCTTACGCCTTGAACAGCCGCCATCCCAGGAGGAGTGCCAGCTCATGAGTGATACCAGTTCCACCGGAAACGTGGACGTCGTGGACATCCTGACCAGCGACCACCAGGACATGATCGCGCTGATCGGACAGATCAAGGGCACCTCGGATGAGGCCCAGCGCAGGGACCTGGCGGACACCCTGATCGCGGAGGTCATGCGCCACGCCGTGGCCGAGGAGATGTACGTCTACCCGGCCATTGAAGACCATGTGCCGGACGGCCATGACGAAGTGGAACATGACAAGAAGGAGCACCAGGAGATCGTCGAGCTGATGAAGCGGCTGGAGAAGGTGGAACCTGCGGAGACGGGCTTCATGGAGCTGGTCAATGAGCTTGAGGCACAGCTGCGCCACCACGCCAATGACGAGGAGTCCGAACAGTTCCCGAAGCTCCGCCTTCACATTCCCCGAGAGAAACTCGTCGACATCGGGGAAAAGGTGGAGAGGGCCAAGAAGCTGGCACCCACCAGGCCGCACCCGAGTGCACCGCATTCAGAGCTGTTCCACAAGACCGTGGGACCAGGCGTCGGTATGGTGGACCGGATCCTGGACAAACTCACCCGCAGGCACACGGACTCGTAGGCCGGCAGTATCTACGGTTGGCGGCATGCGTCTGCGAGGATGGGCGAAACACCCTTTCCCAGGAGGACTCATGCCGTACACCGTGGATTTCAAGAGCGTCTCCACCGTTGGTCTGGAATCGTCACCGGTGGCGGATGCGTTGGCCGGGCTGCGGGCCAATGAGGCGCGGTATTACAAGAACAAGTACGACCACGACTTCACGGTCGCGCCGGCCGGAGACGCTCCGGACGTTGTGGATTACGTGAACAACATCCTGTCCACGGAGCGCGACCTGGTGATTGCCGCCAAGCCGCTTGAGGTTTCCTCATTCGAAGTGGACGGGCTGCGGATGACGTACATCTTCTACGAATCCGGGCTGTCCATCAACGTCATGTACGCCCTGGAGGACGGGGGCAAGCGGGCGGTCGGGTTCAAGCTCTCCGACGGAATGGACGTTCCGGAGGAGCTGGCGTCCCGCTTCAAGTTCGCACGGCAGAAATCCAAGCTGGCCGGCACCATCCGCGGTTCGTACTTTGTGATTAAGGGCGAGTACTGACCCGCAGGCGGTGGCCGTGCCAGCGTCAGACGCTGGTGTAGCCGCCATCCACCAGGTAGTAGCCGCCGGTGCAGAATGATGCATCATCGGAGAGCAGGAAGCACACTATGTGGGCCACTTCCTCGGCCGTGCCCAAGCGGCCCAATGGATGCTTGGCCATCAGGCCGTTCCTGGCCTCCTCGTTCAGGTTCTTGTCCAGCAACGGGGTGGCGATGTAACCGGGACCCACGGAGTTGATGCGCAGCCCTTGGCCGCCGTACTCCGCGGCGGCATTCTTGGTCAGGCCAACCACGCCATGCTTGGCCGCGGTGTAGGCACTGCTCTGGGGCGCCGCGACCGAACCATGGATGGATGCCATGTTGACGATGGCACTCTCCTGCGCACCGGCGTCGAGCATGGCGGGAATCTGGTATCGCATCCCGTACAGCACGCCGTTAAGGTTGATGCCGATGACCTTGTCCCAATTGTCCAGGTCCAGCTCTCCCGTGGGTGCCTGCTTGCCGCCAATACCGGCGTTGTTCACGGCATAGTTCAGCTTTCCGTAGGTCTCTACGGCAAACCGGACGACCTGTTCGTTGTCCTCCCTGCGGGCAGTGTCCCCCTGCGCTGCCGCCGCGGTCCCACCGGCCTGGCTGATCTCATCGGCCACACGCTGGGCAGCGTCCAGATCCAGGTCCAGCACAACTACCTTGGCACCCTTGGCCGCCAATTCCTTTGACGTGGCCTCACCAATACCCGAGCCGCCACCGGTCACCAACGCAACCCTGTCCGTGAACTGTCCCATGCCTGAATCCTCGATCCTGGGTCCGGCAGTTCCCGTCGGACCCGCTAGTGACTGCCAACTGGTCCGGAACAAAAGACCTGCTCCGAGGATACTAATCTACCCAGGTAGCGTGGATCCGTAACCGGCGGCAAAGTCCGTGGAGACTGCCGCCCTACCCCTGCGAGTGAGTCCGTGCGTCGGCGCTGACAACAGCCTGGTGCCCCAGGTTCCTGGAGACGGCGCGGGCGGCCGCGCGGACCGCGGGGGCCAGCACGTTCGGGGGAGTGGACCCGTCCGGAACCACGATGGACAGCGACGCTACCACGGAGCCCTGGGCATCGAAAATCGGGGACGCCACAGAGACGGTCCGGGACGGGACGGTACGGCGGATCATGGCGATGCCGGTGCGACGCACATCCGAAAGTGTCCTGCGCAGCTGGCCTTCCGGCATCTGGGGCACGCCCGGCTCGTTTTCCGGCGGCCGCTTCAGGATGGTTTCCTGGAACTGCTGGTCCGCGCCGGCCAAAAGCACCAGGCCGATGGCCGTGGACCGCAGCGGCGCCCGTCCACCCACCCGGTACGCCACCTCGGTGGCGTCCTTCCCGGACAACCGCTCGATCAGCACCGCCTCCTCATTGTCCCGCACCGCCAGCAGGACGTGGTGCCGGGTAACTTCGAACAGGTCCTCCAGATAGGGAAGCGCAATTTCCCGCACCCCGTGCCCGCGCGGTGACAGGGAGGCCACTTCCCACAGCCGGACCCCCACCACGTAGCGGCCGTCGTCGAGCCGTTCCAAGGCACCCCAGGCCACCAGCCGGGCGATCAGCCGCAGCGCCGTGGGTGCGGGCATGTCCGCGTAGCGCGCCAGTTCGGACAGGGTCAGTGCGCGGCGCCGGTCGGAAAAAACCGCCAGCAGGCTCAGTGCCCGGTCAATGACGGGTTCGCCCTGTTTGGGCCGTTTTCCGCGGGTCGGCGGGGTGTCCGTTTCCGGAGTGACAGTCATGGCAGGAGTTCCTAGCGCCGTTGATAGCTGCAATGGCAGTGAGCTGAACCACAATACTATTCCAATCATTGAAAGAACCCTGTGGAGGGGAAGTGACGGCAAACGAAGCTGGAACTCCCAGCAACCGCACTCCAGGAGTCCCGCCGCATGACCGCCCCCACCCGGCTTCGGGCCGAGCACCTGCCCGAGGCGATGGGACTGACCATCACCGTGCCGCGGCTCAGCTGGACGCCGCCCGCCGGAACCGCCGGCCAGACTGCCTACCGCATCACCGCGGACAACGGCTGGGACACCGGCAGGGTTGCGTCGTGCGCCTGCAGCGGCATCCCGTACAGCGGCCCGGCTCTGCAGTCCAGGGACCGGATCGAGTGGCGGGTCCGCACCTGGAACACCGACGAACACGGCACCGAAACCACAAGCGATTGGTCCGAAACCGTGCCCGTGGAGCTGGGCCTGCTGCATGCCGCGGACTGGACAGCGCAATGGATCGGCCCCGAGGAACCTGAAGTGCCCTCGCCGGGGGAGCGGCCCGGCTGGGCCCTCACCAAGACCTTCGCGCTCTCAGCCGCCCCGCACAACGCCCGCGCCTACGCCACCGCCCACGGCATTTACGAGCTCTTCATCAACGGGCACCGCGTGGGCGACCAGCAGCTCACCCCCGGCTCCACCAGCTACAACACCACGCTCCAGGTCCAGGCCCGCGACGTCACCACGCTGCTCCGCGAAGGCAGCAACACCATCCGTGCTGTGCTCACCGACGGCTGGTACCGCGGCACCTTCGGGTATACGCGCGACGCCGACATGTACGGAACGCACACAGCCCTCCTGGCGCAGCTCGAGATTGAGTCCGCGGCCGGCAGGCGGGTCATCGGCACCGACGGCTCGTGGCTGGTGTCCGCCACGGAGATCGTCAGTGCCGACCTCATGGCCGGCCAGCGCGTTGATTTCAGGAAGGCCGACGGCGGGAGCCCGCCCCAGGCGGGCACCGGCGGCACTGGTGCCCGCGCACCAAAGCCGCGTCACGCCGTCGTCCGTTCCGGCAGTTTCACCGCACTGGCTGGACCCCTCGCGCCGCCCACCCGGGTGACCCAGGAGCTGGCTCCGGTATCCATCACGCGGCTGCCCAACGGCAATCAGGTGGTGGACTTCGGCCAGAACATCCACGGCTGGGTCCGCCTCTCCAGGCTGGGGCAACCGGGGGAAACCGTCACGCTGGAGTACGGCGAATCGCTCGGGGACGACGGCGACGTCACCCGGGCCCATCTGCGCCCCCTCGACTTCCGGACGCCCGGTGCCTTCCGGGACGCGGGCCAGGTGGATGCCGTTATTTCCTCCGCGGCCGAGGACGAAGTCTTTGAACCCCGGCACACCACCCACGGCTTCCAGTTTGTCTCCGTCCAGGGGCTGGAGGAGCACCTTCAGCCAGAGGACATCACCGGTTGCCTGGTCCGGACCGACCTGGAACGCATCGGTACTTTCAGCTGCAGCGATGACCGGCTGAACAAGCTGCATGACATCGTGGAATGGAGCTTCCTGGGCAACTCCTGCGAGGTCCCCACCGACTGCCCGCAGCGCGAAAAGGCCGGCTGGACCGGTGACTGGCAACTGTTCGTCCCCACCGCTGCCTACCTCTACGACGTGACCGGCTTTTCCCGGAAGTGGCTGCGCGACGTCCGGGCAGACCAGTGGGACAACGGGATCATCGCCAACATCTCGCCGTCCCCAGGACCTGCCATTACCTCGGCCGAGTTCATGGGCTTCACCAACGGCTCCGCCGGCTGGGGCGACGCGGTCGTGATGGTGCCGTGGGAGGTCTACCTCGCGTCCGGTGACGCCGGGATCCTCGCCGAGAACTGGGAGGCCATGCAGCGCTGGCTGGGCTTCGTCCGGACCTGCGCCGAAACGCAGCGGCATGCTGCCCGCGCCGCCGCACGCGCCACCCCTGCACCGCACGAGCAGTACCTCTGGGACACCGGCTTCCACTTTGGCGAATGGATGGAACCGGGCGGGCCGGAACCTGACCTGTTCGCCGCCCGCACCGCGGACCATGGGATCGTGGCCACCGCCTACTACCGGCACACCACGGACCTGATGACACGCATCGCCGGTGTCCTGGGCCTGGCCGCGGAGGCCGCCGAACTGGCAGAGCTGTCACACCGGATCCGGGACGCGTGGGAGACGGAATACCTTGACTCCTCCGGCCGCGTCACCCAGGCCACCCAGGCCAACTGCGTGCGTGCCCTGGCCTTCGACCTCGTCAGCCCCGGGCACCGCCCCACCGTCACCTCGCAGCTGGCGGACCTAATCCGCGGCGCCGGCACGCACCTCGGGACCGGGTTCCTGGCCACGCCCTACCTGCTCCCGGTCCTGGCCGACAACGGAGAACTGGACCTCGCCTACGAACTCCTGATGCAGGACTCCGAACCGTCATGGCTCACCATGGTGGACCGGGGCGCCACCACCATGTGGGAGCTGTGGAACGGCATCGATGCCAACGGCACCGCGCACCAGTCGCTCAGCCACTACAGCAAGGGCGCCGTGGTTTCCTTCCTGCACCGCTACACGGCGGGGCTGCGGCAGGCTCCCGGCAGCGCGGGCTGGGAGCGCATCATCATCGAGCCGCGCCCCGGCGCCGGCCTGACGTCCGCGTCCACAACGCACCACGGGCCGCGCGGCCTGCTCGGGGTGGAGTGGGGGAGGGACGACGGCGTGCTGAAGCTCAGTGCCACGATCCCCTCCGGCACCACCGCGGAGGTAAGGCTGCCCGGCGAGCCGGCCGCCGTCGTCGGGCCCGGACGCCATACTTTCCCCGCCGGAACCGGCGCGGACACCGCACAACCTGAACTGATGAGGAGCACACTATGACAGTGGACAACGCTACCGGCGTACTTGACCCGTCCCGGGACATCTCCCGTCCCGGAGGCAGGGAGATTCCGCCGTTCCCCGTCTTCGATGCGCCGGGAAGCCCTGAACATATCTCGGACGTCTCCTCGGTTTACCGTGAGGTCACGTACGCCAGGGCCATCGGGTTCCGGCCTCTGAAGATGGACATCTGGCTGCCCCGCAACGCTGCCGCTCCCACGCCGCTGGTCCTCTGGGTGCACGGCGGAGCGTTCCAGCTGGGCGACCGCCGGGAGCTGCCGCCCACCTTCGCGCCCGACTCAGTGTTCCGGCTGCTCAACGAGGCCGGTATTGCCTGCGCCACGGCGGACTACCGGCACTCCCTGGAAGCCCCGTTCCCGGCACAGCTCCACGACCTCAAGGCCGCGGTCCGCTACCTCCGGGAATTCGCCGGCCGCCTCAACATCGACCCTGAGCGGTTCGGCGCCTGGGGTGAATCCGCCGGCGGCCACCTGGTGGCGCTCCTGGGCCTCACCGGCAACCGCGGCGACCTGGAAGGCGGACTCGGTGCGCAGGGGCACCCGAGCAGCGTCAGCGCCGTCGTCGACTTCTACGGCGTATCCTCCCTCTTGGACATTCCCCCCATCAACACGCCCGACGGGCTTTTTCCCCCGGCGCTGACCGCCGCTGTCCCGCCGGGGAGGTCACTGCAGCCGGAGAACATGCTGGTGGGCGGCTCGGATGATCCCGAACTGCTGGCTGCGGCCAGCCCCGTCAGCTATGTGACCGCTGACGCCGCACCGTTCCTCCTGGTCCACGGCGATTCGGATGGCCTGGTCCCGCACTCGCAGACCGACCTCCTGGCCGCCGCACTCGCCAACGCAGGCGTGGAACATGACGTGGTGACCATCACGGGCGGCGACCACTGCTTCTTCGGCGCCGAGGACCAGTTGGACACCATCCTGGTCACCGCCGTCGACTACTTCTCACGGAAGCTGGGAACACCATGACATCCCGGACAGAATCAGCCGCGGGGTCCGCCGGGCTCTCCCGGAGCACCCAGGGGGAGACCGCCGCCGGTTTCGCTGAATACCTGGCCAGTCCGGAAGGCCCGCAGTTCCTGAACCCGGACGCCGTCCGCTCGCCCGGCCCGGACGTACCCATCCGCACCGTGACCGCCGACGGACGCCACGGCCCGGTGGCCATCAGGATCTACGGCGAACGGGCGGGCACGGACAGTCCTTCCCTGGTGTGGCTGCACGGCGGCGGATTCGTCAGCGGCAGCGTGGATATTCCGGAATCCGATTACCTGGCCCGGGTGCTCGCGCACCAAGGCACGCCGGTGCTGTCCGTGGACTACCGGCTGGCCCGCGACGGCGTGTCCTTCCCCATCCCGCACGACGACGCGTTGGCGGGCTGGTTCTGGGCCCGGGAGAACGCCGAATCCCTGGGCCTGGATCCGGACCTGCTCTGCCTGGGCGGTGCCGGTGCCGGGGGCAACCTGGCCGTGGGCGCCGCGCTCTATCTGATTGACGCCGGCAAGCCGCTGCCCGCCAAGCTCCTGCTGGCCTACCCCTTCCTGCACGCGGAACTGCCGCCGCCCGCCGGGGGACTGGACCCTGAGGTCATGGCCGGGCTGCCCAGGCACCTGCGGTTCACGGTGGAGGACTGCATCCGGACGGCGGAGAACTACGTGGGTGGGCCTGTCAGCATGGCATCGTCCTACGCGATGCCCGGCTACGCCGACCCTGCCGGGCTTCCGCCCACGGCTCTTCTTGCATGCGAGTACGACGACGCCCGCGGCTCAACCGAGCTTTTTGCCTCCGCTTTGGAGCGGGCAGGGGTTCCGGTGTCCTACTTCCTGGCGGAAGGCGGGGTGCACGGCCACCTCAACCACACGGCAGGCCTTTCCGAGGGGCAGGCGGCCCTGGATTTCCTGGCCGGGGAACTTTCGGCTGCGAAGCGGGCGTAAAGGTATTGATGCGCCAGCGCTGCCGGCCAAAGGCCTACCCGGGATTAGGGCTGGACTCGGCCACTGAAGCATGGCTGCTGGACCAGATGTCCCCCATCTCCTCGGTGGACTGTTCCACGATCCGGCTCATGGCGGCGTGCGCCGCCGCTGCCTGGCCGCGCTGGATGGCGCTGGCCACGTCCACGTGCAACTGCAGCGCCTCATGGTCCGGAAGGTGGGGCATCAGGCCGTGCTGGGTCCGGCCGGCCAGCACCTCTGCCACGAGTTTGTGAAGCTGCGAAAACATGAGGTTGCCGGAGGCGTTGAGGACCGCGGCATGGAACTCGATGTCCAGGCGCAGGAAATCGTCCTGGTCCCCCCGCTGCCCGGCGGCCCAGAGCCGGGCGGCCATGGAAACCAGGTCGCTGGCCTGGTCCAGTGAGGCGCGTTCGGCGGCAAGCCGGGCGGCCTGCGGTTCAATGGCGCCACGCAGTTCGTTCAGTGCCCGCAACTGCTCCAGCCGCTTGGCCGATGCCAGCCGCCACCTGATCACCTGGGGGTCGTAGAGGTTCCAGCTGGCCTCCGGCTGGACCACAGTGCCCAGGCGGCGGCGCGATTCCAGCATGCCCATGGAGGACAGGACACGGGTGGCCTCGCGGATCACGGAGCGGGACACCTTGTGGTGCGCCTCCAGCTCATCCAGCCGCAGGATTGAATTCGGTGCCAGCGTCCCCTCGGCAATGGCAAGTCCCAGGTTCTCGACCAGCGATGAATGCAGGTCAGGGGACAACGCCGCCTTTGGGATGGTCATGAATAAATCATATGGGGGGACGGCAAGGTCTTGTATATGTCTGCCTTATTTGTTTATGCTCGCTGAACACAACAGACGTAACGAGGCGTCTGTCACCCGCCCGCGAAGCTGCGGGCCTGAAAGGCAAAGGGAGTCGTAATGAAGCGGCGTTCAATTGTGAAGTACGCGGCAGTTGCCGCGGCAATGTCGCTGGGGCTGACCGCCTGCAGCGGCGGCGGAGGCGGCAGCGACCAGGCGAAGGAGTCGGGGACAGTCCGCGTCACCCTGGCAAACCACGTCTGGACCGAGGGCATCAAGGCCGCCATTCCGGAGTTCGAGAAGTCGAGCGGGCTCAAGGTGGAACTGACCCAGCTCGGCGAGGACCAGCTTTCGGACCAGTACAACGTCAAGCTCAACGCAGGCAGCGACGAGATCGACGTCATGATGTACCGCCCGCTGCAGGAAGGCAAGGCGTTCGCCAAGAACGGCTACCTGGCGGACCTGACCAAGAAGGTCTCGTCGGATTCGGGCTGGGACTGGAAGGACTACCAGGAGGGCCCGGTCAAGGCCACCACCGTTGAGGACAAGGTGGTTGGTGTTCCGATCATCACCGAGCGCGAGGTCCTCTACTACCGCAAGGACCTGCTGCAGGCCGCAGGGCTCCAGGTTCCCAAGACCATGGAGGAACTGGAAGCGGCCGCCAAGGCCATCAAGGCTTCCTCCCCGGACACCGCCGGCTTCGTGGCCCGCACCGGCAAGTCCACCGCGGTAACCCAGTTCTCCAGCTTCCTGTACAGCTTCGGCGGCGACTTCATGGACTCCAGCGGCAAGGCTTCCGTCAACACCGATGCCGCCAAGAAGGCCTACGCCTACTACGGCGGCCTGATCCGCAACTACGGCCCCGCCAACGTCAGCACGGACATGAGCTGGCCGGAGGCGATGGCCATCTTCACCCAGGGCGGTGCCGCCTTCTACACTGAGGCCGATTCGCTCTACAAGAACGCCACCGACCCCGCCAAGTCCAAGGTCGCCGACAAAGTGGGATTCGCTCCGCTGCCCGCCGGTCCCGCCGGTTCCAAGCCGTACAACATCCCCTCCTGGGCCCTGGGCGTAAACCAGAACTCCAGCAACACGGACAACGCCTGGAAGTTCATCCAGTGGGCAACCAGCAAGGAACGCACCCTGGCGGCCCAGAAGGCCGGCGTCCCGGGTCCGCGCACGTCCGTCTGGTCCAACCCTGACGGCACCTCCACCTACCCGAAGGACCTCGCCGACGCCATCTCCGCCAGCGCCAAGAATGGTGTGGGCCACGACCGGCCCGAGGTTGTCACCGTGGGCAAGGCACGCGAAATCGTGGGTGCCCCCATCGTGGCCTCCATTACCGGCGCGGACGCCGCTGCTGCGGCCAATGACGCCCAGACTGCTTTCCAGACGTTCCTGGACAGCGAAAAGAAGTAGGACGCCGGGCACACCCACCGTGCCCGAACATCCGCGCCGGGACGGCCCAAAAGTCGTCCCGGCGCGGCCCACTTCACCGGCTGCCTTCGCCGGTCCACTTCACCCCCAACTCCTTAGGTGAAACCATGTCTGTTTTGAACCCTCCCCGCAGCGCCGGCACCCGCCGGCCCAGTGGGCCCGTCGGTGCCGGGGGGCACTTCTCCGCCTGGGCCAACCGGCACCGCAAATGGCTCTTCGCCGCCCCGGCCATGATCTTCGTCGGCGTCCTGATCGTCTTTCCGCTGGCGTGGACCGTGTACCTCAGCCTCACCGACTCCCAGGGCTCCGTCCGGGCTGCCACGGATTTCATCGGGCTGCAGAACTACATCACGGTCCTCACCGACACCGAGCGTTTCTGGCCCGCCGTAGGCCGCACCCTGGCCTTCACCGGTGTGGCGCTGGCCTTCGAAGTGGTGCTGGGCATGTGCGTGGCCCTGCTCCTGTGGCGGCCCTTCCGCGGTGAAAAGTGGGTCCGCGTGGCCATCCTGCTGCCGCTGGTGGCCACCCCCGTGGCGGTCGGCATGATGTGGCGGCTGATCTTCGATCCCAACATCGGCTTCGCCAACCAGCTCCTGGGCATGGTGGGCATCCCGCCCCAGCCGTGGCTGTCCGGGCAGGACACCGCCCTGGGCACCACCATCTTCATGGACGTGTGGCAGTGGACCCCCATGGTGGTCCTGATCCTGCTGGCCGGACTGACCTCGCTCTCCGATGAACCGGATGAGGCCGCCCGCGTGGACGGCGCCAACGCCTTCCAGCGGTTCTTCTTCATCACCCTGCCGCTCATGATGCCCACCGTGATCGTGGCCATCCTGCTGCGCGGCATCGATGCCCTGAAGACCTTCGACATCCTCTACGCCACCAAGGGCAAAGGCGGCGGCTCGTTCCACGAAGTGGAGACGCTGAACGTCTACGCCTACGGATTGAGCTTCGACTACAACCAGTACGGGCTCTCCTCGGCGGTGCTGATCCTGTTCTTCATGATCATCATCGGCACCATGTGGCTGCTCACCATGCGCAAGAAAGCGGTAAGCAAATGACCGTCATGACGGATTCCGCCGCCACCGCGGCAAACAACCGGAGCCGGCGCCGCCGCAAGCCGCTCGCCACCCGCGCCTACAAGGTCTTCCGGGTTGTTGCCCTCATCCTTGTGGTGCTGTTCCTGCTCGCGCCGCTGTTCTGGATGCTCCTGGCGTCGCTGAAGACCAACGTGGACATTTACGACACCGGCAAGGCCCTGCTGTTCTCGCCCACCTTCGAGAACTATGCCAATGTGTTGCAGCGCAACAACTACTTCGTGTTCATCTTCAACAGCTTCTGGGTGGCCTTCGTCTCCACCGCGCTGTCCATCGTCCTGGGCGTCCCGGCCGCCTACGCCATGAGCCGGTTCACCATGCACCGCTCCGCGCTGGTGGTCCTGATGGCCCGCGTCATTCCGGGCGTCTCGCTCCTGGTGCCCTGGTACTACGTCTTCTCCAACCTGCGCATGGTGGGAAAGTTCGAAGTGCTGATCCTCAGCCACATGTTCGTGGCCCTCCCGCTGATCGTGTACATCATGATGAGCTACTTCGATTCGCTGCCCCTGGAGCTGGAGGAATCGGCCGAGGTGGACGGGCTCACGCCGATCGGTGCCTTCCGGCTGATCACGCTGCCCCTCGCAGTGTCCGGCATCGCCACCGCCGGCATCCTTTCTTTCATCTTCTCCTGGAACAACTTCATGTTCGCCCTGGTGCTCTCGGGCTCCAAGACCAAGACCCTGCCGGTGGCCATCTTCGACTTCGTCTCCTACGCCAGCATCGACTGGGGCGGGCTGATGGCCGCTGCCACCGTTGTCACCATTCCCATCATGATCATTGCGCTCTTCACGCAGAAGTACATCGTCTCCGGCCTGACCGCCGGCGCCACCAAGGGCTAGGGCTCGGACACATGACACTCATCAGCAGGATTGAGACCTTCCTCGTTGCCCCCCGCTGGCTCTTTGTCCGGATCGAGACCGAAAGCGGAATCGTGGGGTGGGGCGAGGCAACCTGCGAGGGCCGCAGCGAAACGGTGCGTACCGCCGTCGGGCAACTCTCGGAACTCCTCATCGGCCGCGACGCCCTCCGAATCGAAGACCACTGGCAGGTCATGACCAAGGGCTCCTTCTACCGGGGCGGCCCCATCCTTGCCAGCGCCGTGTCCGGACTGGACCAGGCACTGTGGGACATCGCGGGCAAGCACTTCAACACTCCCGTGCACCAGTTGCTCGGCGGCCACGTGCGGGACCGGATCCGGATGTACGGCTGGGTGGGCGGCGACGAGCCGAACGAGGTGGCGGACCAGATCAGCGCCCAGCTGGAGGTGGGCCTCACTGCCGTCAAGATGAACGCCAGCGGACGGATGAGCCCGGTGGCCTCGGTGGCGGAGATCGACGGCGTCATCCGCCGTGTTGCCGCCGCCCGGCAGGTCCTGGGCGACCACCGGGACGTCGCCGTCGACTTCCACGGCCGCTTCAGCCTGGCCAATGCCAGGCGCGTGGCCCCGTTGCTGGAACCGTTCCGGCCCTTCTTCCTCGAAGAGCCCGTGGTACCGGAGAACACCCACCTGCTCCGCGAATTTACCGCCTCCACCACCACCCCGGTGTCCACGGGGGAGCGGCTGTACAACCGGCAGGAGTTCCTGCCGGCACTGCAGGCAGGCATTGCCGTGGCCCAGCCGGACCTCTCCCACGCCGGCGGCATCACCGAGGTCCGGAAGATCGCCGCCCTGGCCGAGGTCTACGAAGTCCAGCTGGCGCCGCATTGCCCGCTGGGGCCCTTGGCGCTCGCCGCCTGCCTCCAGGTGGGCTTCGCGACGCCCAACTTCCTCATCCAGGAACAGAGCATCGGCATCCACTACAACCAGGGCGCCGAAGTCCTCGACTACGTGGTGGACAAGACCCCCTTCAAGTTCATTGACGGCCATATCGAGCGGCTCACCGGGCCGGGGCTGGGCGTCGAAATCGACGAGGCCGTGGTCCGGGCCGCGGACAAACGCGGCCATGCCTGGCGCGGCCCGGTGTGGCGCCACCCCGACGGATCCTTCGCAGAATGGTGAACCCCATGACTTCCGAAAATTCAGCTGTTACCTCTGCCAGCCTGCTGGCCGGCATCCGGCAGGCGCGGCTTGTCGGCATCGTCCGCGGGAACGACGGCGGTGCTGCCGCCAAGGCAGCGCTGGCGGCCATGGAGGAAGGCTTCCGTTACGTGGAGATCGCCCTCACCACGCCCAACGCGCTGGAGGCCATCCGCGAAGTCCGCGCGGCTGCCCCGGCCGGCTGCTTCGTTGGCGCCGGCACCGTGCTGAGCCAGGCCGACGTCGAACACGTCGCCGCTGCCGGCGCCCAGTTCATCGTGACTCCTTCCCTGGCCCCCTCCATCAGTGAGGCGGCCGGGGCCGGCATTCCGGTCCTGGCCGGGGCGCTGACGCCCAGCGAGGCGTACGAAGCGATGGAGCGCGGGGCCACGGCCATCAAACTTTTCCCGGCCTCGATCGGCGGGCCCGGCTACCTGAAAGCGGTCCGCGACCCGTTCCCGGATATCCCCTTCATCGCCGTGGGCGGCGTGGGCCTGGGCGAAGCCACCGGTTACTGGGAAGCAGGAGCCATTGCCGTTGGCCTGGGCGGTCCGTTGTTCGGCACGGCAGCCTCCGGCGGCGACCTCGCCGACATGCGGGATCGTGCCCGCAGTTTCCTTGGCCTCGCCGCCGAGTTCGCGGCCCGTGAGGGAAACGGGACCCGGGCGTGACGGCTGGTGCCGCAAGTGGCCCGGCGGGGCACACACCGGACCTGCAACCGGTGTGCCTGCTGACCTTCGGTGAGGCCATGGTCTCGCTCCGGTCCGCCGGCCCGCTGGCGAACGGCGGCTCCCTGAACATCCAGGTGGCCGGGGCGGAATCAAACGTTGCCATCGGCGTCGCGCGCCTTGGCCACACAGCTGCCTGGGCTGGGGCGGTGGGTGCGGACCCGCACGGCGAGTTCATCGTGAAGCAACTGCGGGGCGAAGGCGTGCAGCTGCACCACCGCGTGCATCCGGACCGCAGCACAGGGGTCATGTTCCTGGAACAGCGCACCGCCGACCTCAGCAGGGCCTTCTACTACCGCGCCGGATCGGCGGGATCCACCATCTCGCGCAGCCAGGTTGCTTCCGCCCTGGATGGTGGTGCCCGCATTCTGCACCTGACCGGCATCACCCCGGCACTGAGTCCCGAGGCGCGGGACGCCGTGGAGTACGCCGCGGAGCGGGCTGCGGCCGAAGGCGTGGCAGTCTCTTTCGATGTGAACTACCGCAGCAAGCTCTGGTCCAGGGACCAGGCACGGGCAGTGCTTGGCCCGCTGGCCCGGCACGCCGCCATCGTCATAGCGTCCGACGACGAACTTGACCTGGTTGCCCCGTCCCGGGAGGGGAGGAAGGCGGCAGCGCCCGCGGCAGCCGAGGCTTGTTCCGCCGCGCACCTGTTGGACCTGGGGGTCCGGGAAGTTGTGGTGAAGCGAGGCGCGGCCGGTGCGGCGGTCCACACAACTGAAGGCCTTCTCGAAGCACCGGCCATCGCCGTGACCTCAGTGGACACCGTGGGGGCCGGGGACGCGTTCACCGCCGGCTACCTTTCGGCCCTGCTCGACGGCGAGGACGTCCCCGCACGCCTGCACCGTGGCATCCTGGCCGGCGCCTTCGCCGTCAGCACCCGCGGCGACTGGGAGGGCCTGCCCCGCCGCGAGGAACTTGCGCTGCTCGACGCAGCCCGGGGCAGCACCCAGCGCTGACACCTTTGTCCCACCCACCAAAAGTTTCCCATCTACCCGAAAGCCAGCTATGAAGATCGTTGCCGCCGATGTGTTTGTGACCAGTCCGTCCCGGAACTTTGTGACCCTTCGTATTACTACGGAGGATGGTGTGACCGGTATTGGTGATGCCACGTTGAATGGGCGTGAGTTGGCTGTTGCGGCGTATTTGCGGGAGCATGTGGCGCAGCTGCTGATTGGCAAGGATCCGCACCGGATTGAGGATACGTGGCAGTTCCTGTACCGCTCTTCGTATTGGCGGCGGGGTCCGGTGACGATGGCGGCGATTGCTGCGGTGGATATGGCGTTGTGGGATATCAAGGGCAAGCTGGCGGGGATGCCGGTGTACCAGTTGCTCGGCGGGGCGTCGCGGAACGGGTTGCGGGCGTACGGGCACGCCTCGGGCGCGGATATCCCGTCGCTGTTTGATTCGGTGCGGGAGCACCTGGAGCTGGGCTATAAGTCGATCCGGATCCAGACGGCGGTCCCGGGGATCAAGGCCGTGTACGGGGTGGCGGCGCAGGCCCAGGCGTCGGGGGAGCGGTACGACTATGAACCGGCCGGGCGTGGTGCGTTCCCGGTGGAGGAGGACTGGGATACCCGGGCGTACCTGCGGCACCTGCCTACGGTGTTTGAGGCGGTGCGGAATGAGTTTGGGCCGGAGATCCCGTTGCTGCATGACGGGCATCACCGGATGACGCCGATCCAGGCGGCGAAGCTGGGCAAGGCGTTGGAGCCGTATGACTTGTTCTGGTTGGAGGACTGCACGCCGGCGGAGAACCAGGAGGGCCTGCGCCTGGTGCGGCAGCACACCACCACGCCGTTGGCGATCGGGGAGATCTTCAATACCGTGTATGACTTCCAGACGCTGATCAAGGAACAGCTGATCGACTACGTCCGTGCCGCGTCCACGCACTTTGGCGGGATCTCACCGTTGAAGAAGGTGATGGATTTCGCCGCGCAGTACCAGATCAAGTCCGGCTTCCACGGGCCCACGGATATATCCCCGGTGGGGTTCGCGGCGCAGCTCCATGTGGGGTTGGCGATCCATAACTACGGCATCCAGGAATACATGCAGCACTCGGACAAGACCAACGAGGTCTTCGAACAGTCCATGACCTTCGTGGACGGGTACCTGCACCCGGGCGACAAGCCGGGCATCGGCGTCGAATTCAACGAAGAAGCCGCCGCAGCCTACCCGTACCAGCAGGCCTACCTGCCCTACAACCGCCTCGTCGACGGCACCGTCCACGACTGGTAGTAAGCCGAAACGGCCTAATGCGTCTGTCTTCAAGATGCAAGCGCACCCGTTACCGCGGATAACTCAGCACTCGGTGACGTTTCGCAAGTGATGGCAGGCTTTTTGCGGCGCTATTTGTCACCTCGGCGGTGTTGGCGTTGCTCTTTGGATGGCACGATAGACCGTAGAGCGAGCGATGCCGAATATCTCGGCAATCTCGGTCGTGGTGTACGTCCCGCCCTGGTGAAGGCTAACGAGGTGCGCTTCCTGGGCCTCCGAGAGCTTTGGCTGTTTCCCTCGGAGCCGGCCCTTGGCTTTTGCCACTGCCATTCCTTCCCGCGTCCTGGCGCGGATAAGATCTGCTTCGAACTCGGCTGGCGTCGGGCAGCGACCGAGCCAGGCGATCAAGCTTGGTCACTACAAGGGTGTCACCGTTGCGGCAGGCGGCGAGCGCTTTGCCAAGGCCGGGCCGTTCGCGTTGGGTACCGCTAGATCCGTGATCGACATAGATGAAGTCTGGATCCACGCCGGCGGCCGTGAGAGCGTCGCGCTGGGCGGTCAGGTCCTGGGTGTTGGTGGAGACGCGGGCGTAGCCGACAAGCATGACGCTGAGTTTAGCGTTTAAGGCGCCATGACCGGGAAGAATGAATGTAAGCCGGAGGAGGACCGGCTTACGGGCGCTGGTGGCTCGCTGTGATCGCTGAGCGGCGATGTTGGCCTCCGCGAGACGACAGGGTCGAGGTAGATAAGGTTCCTATTTGTATTGCCTTGAACCTTTCGGCCGCCGTCGCCACCAGGGTCGTTGACGCAACTCGGCCTGCGCGTGGGCGAGCAGGAGTTGAGTCTCGCGAAGAAGTTCTAGCGACGTCTCTTGAATTTCTCGCGACGCATCCGTCGCCGCCTCTGCCTTCTCTGCCGCACGGCGGGGCAGGAGAAATTCGATAAGAAGCGTTGCTGCGGTGCCGAGCAAGACGCCTGACAGCACCAGTAGGAATTGCGCCATGGATCGCATCTCGGGAACGGTCCAGCGGACGACGAAGCCGTAAGTGATTGCGGGGAGGCGAGCTATCCGCTGATCCAGGTTGTCAGCCACCCACGGACCCTTGGGACGAAGGGAGAATTGCACGACCGCGACCCTTCCGATGTCGTTTAGGAGGACAGAGATCGTTTGCTGGTCAGGGGGTCTGCGATGCCGTTCTGCGTCGAGTGGAGACCTCGTGAGGGCACAGGCCAGACCCTCCCTCCTGCCGGAGGAGGGCAGGTGACGGGGTGGTGGGAGCAAGCGCTTACTTGACGGCTCCCGGAAGTCCGCGCAAGATTGCGTCCATGGGCGACTCGCACGAGGAAATGCTTCGCCACTACGAGCCGGGCGGACTTCTGCCGCGAATCGTGGCGGGGTTGCAAGCTCTCGGCAAGGACCTGGACTCGGTCACGCACGAAGATCTCGCGCCGGCCGACGAGTTTCACTCCGCGGGACGTTCGGCCACGCGCGCATTGGTGGAGCTTGCAAAGATTCTGCCAGGATCACGAGTGCTCGACGTGGGCAGCGGGTTGGGCGGCCCGGCGCGTTACCTCGCCGCAACTTTGGGTTGCGACGTGACAGGCATCGACCTCTCGCCTGAATTCTGCGGGGTGGCCAGCGCCCTTTCTCGGATGACGCGGTTGTCCGATCGCACCCGCTTTCAGGCGGGTGATGCCTTGGAGCTTCCGTTCGCCGCGTCCAGCTTCGACGTGGTGTGGACGATACAAATGCAGATGAACATCCGGGACAAGCGCCGCCTGTATTCCGGAATCGCCCGGGTACTCAGGCCGGGCGGGCTGTTCGTCTGCCAGGAAATCTGCGCGGGGAACGGTGAGCCGATCGAGCTTCCGGTCCCATGGGCGAGCCGCCCCAACCAGAGCCACCTGGCCGATGCGGAATCCCTCCGCGGGTTGATCCGCGGTGCAGGTCTCCTCGAGCGCACCTGGCGCGACATTACCGCCGACATCGTGGCGGCGCGCAAGGCACAGCAGGCGAAGGCGCAAGCGTCGGGTGCGAGCGGCTCCAGCGCCCCTCCTCCGCTTGGAATGCATCTCGTGCTGGGAGAACAGGCAGCCGCCAAGATGAGTAACTCCGGGCGCAACATCGACGCCGGGCGCACGGTGTTCATCCAGGGCGTATTCGACAAGCCTGGCTAGTGGTCCGATCCGATGATCCCGCTGGAAAACTCTGTCGAAAGCACGGGCGCGGCGAATCTCCATTGATCGTCCGGTCAAAGGGCACATTCGGTCACGACGACCGAAATTCGCCCGCTGAGGGATCGGCTAGCGGACGATGAGCGAGGACGAAATCCGAGTCACTTGCTAGACACTTCGGGGTAAATCAACTTCCACGGGGGTCAGGCACTCGATTATGACCACTTCAGGTTGCCTCGGGTCATCGCCCCATACACGCACGTCCAACTAATCGCTAGGGATTCTGATGTTTGCGACGGTATCCAGGTACACAGTGATGAGCTGCACCAGCTTACGCGTAGACCGTAGCCTTCCATCGAACAAAAGGAGAAGCTCCGTAGACGGCGTATCTGTGCAAATCTGCAGGTCCACTTCCCCCTCGGCGTCGTGCAGAACAGCCAAGGCCAACATGCTGGAGGTTTGCCACTTGTTCGCAATTCCGTCAATGTCAGGAACTTCCGGGGCATCTTCGGTTTGAAACAACAGCAGCGCGTTTGGGAACGCAATGCGACGGCGGAATAGCTCACTCATCTGCTTGGTCCCGGCATTGAGACATTGATCGCCGAGCCGGCCAATGGATTCATGGAAACAGCTTTCCACAACTCACCAGCATCGGCACCGAAGGTTCGTCTTCGTGCCCGTAAACGGATCCCTCACCGGGCGCCCCACGGGAAGTGGCGAACTTGGAATGCCCGCGCCGGCGCCGCGTTACTGGGAAGAATTTCGTACCAATAAATGTGGAACCAAATCAATGGTGCGGACACTATTGAGTATGAGTGGGGGATCAGATAGTACGGACGAAGCATTGTGGCTTCTCGCAATCAACGGTGATGGCGACGCATTTGGCAAGCTTTATGACCGGAACCGGGATCAAGTGCTAGGTGTAGTAGAACCTTATTTCACCAGAATAAGGCCGACGGCCGGATGAATCTTCGCCTGGACATTTGGGGGCCGAAACCCAATTCCTATTTACAGGCACCCTCGTGTGGTTCATAGTCGAGGCATGCGAGTGGCCGGAATTCTCCCCTCAGACGCTCCTGACCCGCGGGCCGGATGGGCCGAGCGCCTGAAGCTGATGCCCATTCCGGTGATGGGGCTCGCGCCTCAACCATCGTTGGAGGACACCGACAGCGTTGGCGTGACCTATGGCCAAGATAATCGTGGGTACAACGAGATGACGGCGAGCATCACCTATACGCTCTGGCGAAACCCGGATGACCGCTCAGACCCGGTAAACCTCGCGGACCTCAACGAGAAGACACGCAGATCGATCGAGGAAGTTCCGCCATGGCCGCGGCCCCCTTGGCTGATCGAGTACGTGGAGCGCCTGCGTTACCCGCAACTTGAGGAGGCCGTGCGAACCACCTGGCACCGCGATCCATCCGAGCGTTCTTCGGTTCGAAGCCTGTTGGTTGACCATGTCAACCACATCCTCATGAACCAATATCGGCAAGAGCTCTGGCCGGGCAGCAACCCGTGGGACCAGCACGCCCCCACAGTTACCGGCCGGATGGTCAACAGCCAGGCCAGGACCGTCATCAACGGAGTCGATATGCCCGGTGCAGAGGTCGATACGGACCCGTTCGTCTACGGTATCGGAGCCCAACTGGCAGGCGGCGGCGTGGTGACCGCTGTGCTTCCCCGCACTGAGCTCAAGCACATCCAAGTCCAATTCACGCCCCGGACCTAACGGTTCCATTTCAAACACAGCAACACCAAGCTTGACGTCGCCCCTAGGGGAACCTTGTCCGTAAGCCGGTCCCCAGCCGGGTCACTGTGACAGGCAGATGATTTCCTTTGAGGAGTGCGGCATCCCGGTCCTCGACAATTCCCGTAAGACCCGCCCGCAAAAATGCCCGGTGAAGGTGCCCTGAACGCTACACATCAAATCGCCTCAAACCTTGGGTTTCCGGAGAGGGGTTTCGAGGCACTGAAGCGATGGAAAAGATGCAGTGTATTCAAAAGAAAACCCCTATATGCTCCGATCAGCGTCCACTTATGAGGGAGCGCAATGAAGAGCATTCGGTCACGGCGATTTCTGGTTCCATCCTTACTCCTCACCGTGCTGCTCACATCATGTGGCGGCGATGAGGTGGCGGGTGGTCCGCGAACCGCGGAACCGACGGCCAATTCGGCGAGCCCAACTCCTGGCTCTGCCAGCAGCCCCGTGACAGACGGCGGGCCCGTAGCATGCGTCGACTGGGTTTGGTTTAAGACTCCTCAGGACCAATACGACAAGGCCCCCGTGGTCCTCATCGGAAAGTCTGTAAGCCAGGCCGGCGAGAGCACGATTTACGGTTCCAAAGCCACCACTCACCTCATTGAAGTAGAGCGGGTTCTCAAAGGAGACCCCGGAGATGGGAACCTGCGTATCTCCTCGATGCCCCCGACCTGCACTGTAGGAGAGACTTACCCGGACGGCGATCCGCTCGATACCGCTGAAAGAGTCATCATTTTTGCGACCGAGCATGGCGCCGAGTGGTTCACCATGACGCCGGCACAAGGGGTCATGTCTTTCCCCCAAGGCTCCAGCCTGCCCTTTCACTAGCGCCGTCACAGCCTGAGGAGTCCTATGGGAGCCCCACGGAGGTGCCTACTCCGCCGAACCCCACAGCGCTTTGCGGAGCAGCCGCTTCAACTCCTGCGACTCCTCGTCGGAAAGCCCGGCCAGCTGCTCGATTTCAGCAGCGTCCAGGGCCGCGCGGGCTTTGGTGTGCATCTTCCGCCCCTCGGCGGTGGAAACGATGATCTTGGCGCGCCGGTCCTGCTTCCCCTGCGCCCGCTCCACCAGCCCGCGCCGTTCCAGGTCGTCCACCAGCGTCACCACCTGGCTGGGATCCAGGCTGAGGAAATCCGCCAGTTCCCTCTGCGTCGGCTCCAGCCCGCTGCACGCCAGCGTCAGGACGGAGAAGGAGCGCTCGCGCAGGCCGAAATCGGCCAGTGCCTTGTTGTTCAGGACCGAGCCTGCCGCGTGCAGCTTGGCCAGCAGCAGGCCCACATCACTGCCGATCCTGGCGGCCGCAAGGCGCGGGGTCTGAACGTCTGTGCCCAAGGTGGCCATCACAACTCCGGTACTGGTAAAAAACAATCGTTGACTTTTTCAATGATCCGTAATTTCATTGATTCCAACAAGGATCTCACACCGCAGTGGGACCACCCCAACGGCTTCGGCCGGCGCATGCGAAGGAGCAGGCCATGAGCTTGAACGGCAAGGTTGCAATCGTCACCGGGAGCGGGCAGGGCCTCGGCTTCGCCTACGCAAGGGAACTGGCCCGCCAGGGTGCCGCCGTCGTCATCAATGACGTGAATGCTGAGACGGCCGCCCAGGCGGTCGCGCAGATCGAAAAGGACGGCGGCCGGGCAACCGCCGTGGTGGTTCCGGTGGGAAGCACGGACGCCGCCAAGGCCCTGGTGGCCGGGGCCGTTGACGCGTTCGGCCGGCTGGACATCCTGGTCACCAACGCGGGAATCCTGCGGGACAAGAGCATCCTAAAGATGACGGACGAGGACTTCGATGTGGTGATCAACGTCCACCTCAAGGGCACCTTCACCTGCGTCCGCGAGGCCTACGCCTACTTCAAGGAAAACAATGTCGCCGGCCGCATCATCACCATCGGCTCGCCCACGGGCCAGCGCGGCAACTTCGGCCAGACCAACTACGCCGCCGCCAAGGCCGGGATCGTGGGCATGGTCCGCACCTGGGCGCTGGAAATGAAAAAGGCCGGCGTGACGGTCAACAGCGTCATCCCGGTTGCCGCCACGGCCATGACCAAGACCGTGCCCTACTTCCAGAAGGCAGTGGAGGCGGAGGAGCGCGGTGAGGCCATGCCGTCCTTCTTCCGCCACGACCTGGGCTTTGGAACGGCCGACGACGTCTCCGGGCTGGTTGCCTTCCTCGCCTCCGACGAGGCAGCCAATATCACCGGCCAGGCCATCGGCGCCGGCGGTGACCGCCTGCAGGTCTGGACCCACCCGGAAGCTGCCACCACCGAGTACCGCGAGGGCGGCTGGAGTTATGAGGCGCTGCGGGACAAGGCCGGCCAGCTGTTCAACCAGGACACCCTGCAAAGCTACGGCGAACAATTCCTGCCCCTGCCGGAGGACCTCAAGCCCGCGCAGCCCGCAGAGGCCCGCTGATCATGGCTGACCGTTACGAGCTGGGCATCGACCCCGCGAAGCTCGACGCCATCGACATGCATGTCCACCTCGAGGTGGACAGCTGCGGCCACGGCTCGCTGCCGGAGGAACTGACTGAGGCATCGGCCAAGTACTTCAAGGCCGAGGACCGCACCCCCTCCCTGGACCGCATCGCCGAGGTATACCGCGAACTGAACATGGCCGCCGTCGTCTTCACCGTGGACGCCCGCACCCAGCTCAAGCACGAACCCAACAGCATCCCGGAACTCATCGCCGGCGCCGCCCGGAACAATGACGTCCTGATCCCGTTCGGCAGCGTGGACCCGCGCACCGGTGAGGACGCCATCGCTGCAGCCAAGCACCAGGCCATCGAGCTCGGCGCGCGCGGCTTCAAGTTCCACCCGTCCCTGCAGGGCTTCGATCCCTCCAATGAGCGCTTCTACCCGCTGTGGGAGACGCTCCAGGAGCTGGGGTTGCCGGCTATTTTCCATACCGGCCAGAACGGCATGGGCGCCGGCCTGCCCGGCGGGTACGGCATCAAGCTCGCCTACTCCAACCCGTTGCTGCTGGACGCGGTGGCCGCGGATTTCCCGGGCCTGCAGATCATCATGGCCCACCCTTCGGTGCCGTGGCAGGATGAGGCGAACTCGATCGCCACGCACAAGGCGAACGTCTTCATCGATCTCTCCGGCTGGTCGCCCAAGTACTTCCCGGAGTCCCTGGTGAAGGCCTCCAACTCCTACCTGCAGGACAAGGTGCTGTTCGGCACCGACTTCCCGCTGATCACCCCGCAGAAGTGGCTGGGAGCCTTCGCGGACCTGCCCCTGAAGGATGAGGTCCGGCCGAAGATCCTCAAGCACAACGCGGTGCGGCTGCTCGGGCTGGGTGGCTGAGATGGGCACGCTGACGACGACGGCACCCGGCCTGGGGGCCCGCCTCTACTCCGCAGCGGACTGGTACGACGCCGAGTCACTGCTCACCCAGGACGAGCGCCGGGTCCTGGCCCGGCTGAGGGATTTCCTGGACCGCGAAGCGAAGCCCCTGCTGGCCGAGTACTGGGAACGCGGTGAGTTCCCGGAGCAGCTCGCCCGGCCGTTGATCGACCTGGACCTCATGGAACCCGCCGAGCTCACCTCGGACGGGCCCGCGCGGGGCATCTACCAGGGCTTCCGGATCTTCGAACTGGCCCGCACGGACGCCTCCCTGGCCACGTGGTACACCGCGCAGGCCGGGCTGTTTCGCACAGCCATCCGGGTCGGCGCTTCAGAAGACCAGCAGGCCGAGTGGATGGCAAAGGTCATCGACTTCTCGCTCAAAGGCGTCTTCTCCCTCACCGAACCCGAATCTGGCTCGGACATCGCCGGGGGACTGTCCACCACGGCCCGCCGTGAAAGCGACGGCAGCTGGATCCTGGATGGTGCCAAGCGCTGGATCGGCGGGGCCGCCACCGCTGACGTCCTGGCCGTGTTCGCCCGGGACACCGCCGACGGACAGGTCAAGGCCTTCCTCGTGGACCGCAAGGCAGCGGGCGTGACCCTGGAAAAGATCCACGGGAAGACGTCCCTGCGGATGATGCAGAACGCCCACATCACCTTGAACGGGGTCCGCGTCCTGGAGTCTATGCGCCTGCACAACGTGAACTCCTTCAAGGACGTCGCGGCGATGCTGAGGGCGATGCGCTCGGACGTTGCCTGGATCGCCACCGGCATCGCCGCCGGCGCGTTCGAAGCGGCCCTGGCCTACGTCACCGAACGCCAACAGTTCGGCCGCAGCCTCGGTTCCTTCCAGCTGGTCCAGGAGAAACTGGCCCGAATGCTGGGAAACGTCACCGCTTCCCTCTCCCTGGTGGTCCGGCTTACCGAACAGCAGGCCAAGGGCATCTACCGGGACCAGGACTCGGCCCTGGCCAAGATGCAGACGTCCCTGTTCATGCGCGACACCGTTGCCCTGGCCCGGGAAGTGGTGGGCGGCAACGGCATCACCCTGGCCACGGACGTGGCCCGGTTCCACGCCGACGCCGAGGCCGTCTACTCCTACGAAGGCACCCACGACATCAATGCCCTCATCATCGGCCGCGCCCTCACCGGCGAAAGTGCCTTCACCCGCTGAACCACACCTTCCCCACCCAACAAGCAACTGCCAGGAGGCAACGATGCCCAATCTCGTCGTCGATTTCGACACCCTGCTCACCTTGTCCGGCAAGGACCTCGGCACCACCGACTACCGCCAGATCACCCAGGAACAAATCAACCTGTTCGCTGACGCCACCGATGACCAGCAGTGGATCCACACCGATCCCGAACGCGCCAAGGACGGCCCGTTCGGCGCCCCCATCGCCCACGGCTTCCTCACGCTCTCCCTGATCATCCCGTTCTGGGGCGAGCTGTTCGACGTCGACGGCGTCACCACCAAGGTCAACTACGGCCTGGACAAGGTCCGCTTCACCTCACCGGTTACGGTGGGCTCCAAGGTCCGCATGCAGGCCACCATCGCCGAGGCGACTGAGGTCAAGGGCGGAGCCCAGATCAAGGTCAACGCCACCATCGAAATTGAAGGCCAGGAACGCCCGGCCGTCGTGGCCGAATTCCTGGCCCGGTTCTACAAATAAGCCGTTTCGAGAAGTAAGCCGCACCACCGGCGGTAACCCCTTCACAACACTGGCGGCGCCCCTTCCGGCACCGCCTCCGCCGGCAACCCCAAAAACCCTTCCCTCCGTACCCCATCCCTCCGTCCTTAGGAACAGCCATGTCCGGACACACAACGCTCGCACCTGCGGGCACGGCCGCCAAGCGCAAGGAAGCGCGCACGGTCATCCTGTCCAGCTATCTGGGCAGCACCATCGAGTTCTACGACTTCCTGCTGTACGCCACGGCTGCAGCAGTAGCCTTCCCCAAGGTCTTCTTCACCGGAACGGACGAATGGGTGGGCGTGGTGGCCGCCTACGCCACCTTCGCCGCCGGATACGTGGCCCGGCCGCTGGGCGGGGTGATCTTCGGCCACTTCGGTGACAAGGTGGGCCGCAAGGGGATGCTGATCATCTCCATGGCCATGATGGGCATCGCCTCCACCCTCATCGGCGTGATCCCCGGTGCCGGCGTGATCGGGCCGTGGGGCGCCGTCATACTGGTGCTGCTGCGGGTCTGCCAGGGCATCGCCGTTGGCGGTGAATGGGGAGGTGCCGCGCTCATGGCGCTGGAGCACGCGGGTCCCAAACACCGCGGCTTCGCGGCCTCCTTCGTCAACGCCGGCGCCCCCACCGGCGCCGTGCTGGGCACCGTGGTGATGGGCATCTTCTCGGCCCTGCCGCAGGACGCGTTCCTGGCGTGGGGCTGGCGGGTGCCGTTCCTGTTGTCCTTCGTGCTCCTGATCGTGGGCATGTTCGTGCGCCTCCGGGTCTCCGAAAGCCCCATCTTCGCCGAGGCCGTGGCCAAGGAAAGCGCCCAGGGCGCCAAGCGCAAGATTCCCCTGCTGGACGTGCTGCGCCGGCCCAAGGCACTGATCATGATCATGTTCGCCGGTGCCGCCGGGTTCGGCCTCCAGGTGGTGCTGCCCACGTTCTCGGTGACCTACGCCGTCTCCAAGGGGGCACCACAGCAGGGCGTGCTCTACGCCTTCGCCGGCGCCTCGGCCATCTCCATCATCTTCGTGCTTCTGGGCGGCCGCCTGTCGGACCGGCTGGGCCGCCGGCCCGTGATGATCGCCGGACTGGCCCTGTTCATCGCCTACCTGTTCCCCATGTTCGGCATGCTGGGATCCGGCAACGTCGGCCTTGTCTTCGTGGCCTTCACCGTGGCACTGATCCTGCACTCATGCCTGTACGGGCCGCTGGCAGCCTTCGTCTCCGAACAGTTCGGCACCACGTCCCGCTACACCGGCGCAGCTGTCGGCTACCAGCTGGCCACCCTCATCGGCGCGGGATTCACCCCGGGCATCATCGCCGGACTCTACAAGGACTCCGGCCAGAGCATCTTCCCGGTGGTGGTGTTCCTGTCCGTTATGGCACTGGTCTCGATTGTCTTCATCGCCCTGACGCGGGAGTCTAAGAACAACGACCTCACCACGGTCCGTTAGGAGAACCATGGACAACAACGGAGTTGGATCCTGGCTGCAGCGCCGCCGCCGGAAGTCGGGCGCCAAGGCAGCCCTCCTGTCCGGAACGAGCGACCTGAGCTACGAAGAGCTCGCCGACAGGGCAGACCGTCTGGCCAACGCACTCCGGGACAGGGGAGTGGCCAAGGGCGACAGGGTGGCCTACCTGGGCGAGAACCACCCTTCCTTCGTGGAAACGTTCTTTGCCTGCGGTCTCCTGGGCGCCATCTTCGTGCCGCTCAACACCCGGCTCGCGCCGCCCGAACTGCAGTTCCAGCTGCAGGATTCCGGGGCCCGGCTCCTGGTCAACGCCGGCTCCCTCGAGGCGTCCGCCGCCGCCGCGCTGGAAGGGACCGGCGTCACCCACCGCCTGGTGGTAACGCCCGACGGCGGGACGGAACCTTCGGCGGCCACGTCACCTGCCGCCGTCGAGGGTTATGAGGAGACGTTGCAGGCAGCAGCGCCGGACGCCATCGACGTGGCGGTGGGGCACGACGACGGGGCGATGATCCTCTACACCTCGGGGACCACCGGCAAGCCCAAGGGCGCCCTGCTGACCCACGGGAACATCACATGGAACTGCATCAACACCATCGTTGACATGGACCTGAACCGCAACGATGTTGCACTGATGATCTCGCCGCTGTTCCATGTGGCGTCGCTGGACATGGGCCTGCTGCCGATGCTGCTGAAGGGCGCCACCGTGGTGCTTGAGGCAAAGTTCGATCCCGCCAGGGTCCTGGAGCTGATCCAGGAGCACAAAGTGACCACCCTCAACGGGGTGCCCACCACGTTCCAGCTGCTCTGCGAGCATCCAGGCTGGGCGGCGGCGGACCTCAGCTCCCTGGACAAGCTCACGTGCGGTGGCTCCGCCATTCCCCGCCGCGTCTTGGACGCGTACGAGGACCGCGGGATTGGGTTCACCAGCTGCTACGGCATGACCGAAACGGCGCCCGGCGTCACCATGCTTCCGGTTGACAGGTCCAGGGAGAAGGCCGGTTCGGCAGGCCTGCCGCACTTCTTCACCGACATCCGGATCGCCGATCCCATGGGCGGCGCAGTGGCTCCCGGCGAGGTAGGGGAGATCCAGATTTCCGGTCCCAACGTGATCAAGGAGTACTGGAACCGGCCGGAGGCCACGGCTGCCGGCTACGCGGACGGGCACTGGTTCCGTTCCGGGGACATGGGCTACCGGGACCAGGAAGGCTTCCTGTTCGTCTCGGACCGGCTCAAGGACATGATCATCTCCGGCGGGGAAAACATTTACCCGGCGGAGGTGGAAGCAGTCATCGCGGAGCATGCTTCGGTCAGCAGCGTGGCGGTCATCGGTGTCAGCGATGACAAATGGGGCGAGGTTCCCCAGGCGATCGTGACCCTGCGCGAGGGCGAATCGTTGACGGAGGAGCAACTGCGGAGCTTCCTGGACGGCCGGCTGGCCCGCTACAAGATCCCCAAGTCCCTGGTGGTGGTGGCGGACATGCCCCGCACGGCCAGCGGCAAGATCCGGAAAATGGAGCTCCGCAAGCAAGTCCATTAACAAGCCCGGCAGGCCGTATGGTTCCGCCGTTGTTACCGTTCACGGTCATCAATTGGCGGAACCATACCAGCCAGTGCCAGCATAGTTGGATGCTTGAGGCAACTAAACCCCAGAATTCCCCGGGCGGGACGCCCGCCAACCCCGCGCTGGAAGCGGAAAGCAGGATCGCGCGCATTGCCGTTACGGTGTTCCCCCTCCTGGTGGTGGCCGCAGGCATCATCGGCTTCCTGCTCCCCGGGGTCTTCAAGCCGATGGGGCCCAGCGTTCCCTACCTGCTGGGCATCATCATGTTCTGCATGGGCCTGACCCTGACCCCGCCGGACTTCGCCGCGGTGGCCAAGCGGCCCTGGGCGGTGGCACTGGGAATCGTTGCGCACTACATCATCATGCCCGGCGCAGGCTGGCTGATCGCGGGCGCCCTCAACCTCGAACCCGAGCTGGCCGTCGGCGTCATCCTGGTGGGCTGCGCACCCTCCGGGACCGCCTCCAACGTGATGGCGTTCCTGGCCAAGGGTGATGTTGCCCTCTCGGTGGCAGTTGCCTCCGTTTCCACCCTGATCGCCCCGATCGTCACCCCGCTGCTGGTCCTGTTCCTGGCTGGTTCCTACCTCCAGATCGACGCCGCCGGCATGGTGCTGGACATCGTCAAGACAGTGCTGTTGCCGGTGGTGGCCGGGCTCCTGGCCCGGCTCTTCCTCAAGAAGCTCGTCGCCAAGGTGCTGCCGGCACTTCCGTGGGCATCCGCCGTCGTGATCTCCCTGATCGTGGCCATCGTGGTGGCCGCCAGCGCCGGCAAGATCATCGAAGCCGGCGCCATCGTGTTCCTCGCCGTGGTCCTGCACAACGGCTTCGGCCTGGGCCTGGGCTACCTCGCCGGCAAACTGGGCCGCCTGGACGACAAGGCCCGCCGCGCCCTCGCCTTCGAAGTGGGCATGCAGAACTCGGGCCTGGCTGCCACGCTGGCCACCGCCCACTTCAGCCCGCTGGCCGCCCTGCCCTCCGCCGTCTTTTCGCTGTGGCACAACATCTCCGGCGCCATCGTGGCTGCCTGGCTTGCCCGGCGTCCACTGCAGGAACGTCCGGTGCAGGAGAGCGCGGGAAAGCCGGGCCTAGGCGCCTGACCTGCACGGCCATTGCCGGGCGGCACCAAAAACACCTGTTACCACCAGCGTCTGCTGGGTACGGGACCCGGTAGGGACAACGTCGTTTTCGATGTTGCCTGCCGGTTCCGGACAGGAGATGGACAGATGACTCGGATTGACCGAATAGCTGAACCATGGGGGACAAGGACACCGTACGGCAGCGGCGGTGAATGGCCGGTCAGGGTGGACAGCCACCTGGCCGAGGGGGTGGCCGCGGAGGACGTGGACCGATGGGTCCAGACGGCGTCGCTGCTCCACTCAAATGGCGATGCCATGGACATCGCCGTCAAGGACAACAGGATTGTCGGCGTGCGCGGACGCGCGTCCGACCGGGTCAACCACGGCCGGCTGGGACCGAAGGACCTGTACGGCTGGCAGGCGAACGCGTCACCTGACCGGCTCACCAAACCCCTGATCCGTGAGGGCGGGAAGCTGGTGGAAACCGACTGGGACACCGCCATGCAGCGTGTGGTGGACCGGTCAAAGGCCCTGCTGGCGGAACAGGGTCCCAGTGCCATCGGCTTCTACACCACGGGCCAGCTCTTCGCCGAGGAGTACTACACTCTTGGGGTGTTGGCCCACGGCGGCATCGGTACCAACCATGTGGACGGAAACACCCGGCTCTGCACGGCCACCGCAGCCGCAGCGCTGAAGGAGTCCTTCGCGTCGGACGGCCAGCCTGGCTCTTACACGGACGTGGACCACGCGGACGTGATCGCGCTGTACGGGCACAACGTGGCGGAAACCCAGACCGTCCTGTGGACCCGGATGCTGGACCGGCTGGCCGGGCCCAACCCGCCCAAGATTATCTGTGTGGACCCGCGTATGACCCCCGTGGCCAAGGCCGCCACCGTGCACCTGGCTCCGAGGCCGGGCACCAATGTAGCCCTGATGAATGGCATCCTGCACGAGATCATCAGCAACGGCTGGGTGGACCAGGAGTACATCCAGGCGCACACGGTGGGGTACTCCGAGCTCGAAAAAGAGGTCAAGAACTATCCACCGGCACTAGTGGCGGAAATCTGCGGTGTCCCGGCGGAGCAGATCTCCGAGGCGGCCAGCATTATCGGCCACGCCGAGCGGCTCCTGTCCACCGTGCTCCAAGGCTTCTACCAGTCCAACCAGGCCACCGCCGCCGCCGTGCAGGTGAACAACGTCAACATCATTCGCGGCATGCTGGGCAAGCCCGGCTGCGGCATCCTGCAGATGAACGGCCAGCCGACAGCGCAGAACACCCGCGAGTGCGGGGCCGACGGGGACCTGGCCGGCTTCCGGAACTGGTCCAATGACGCCCACATCAAGGACCTCGCCAGGGTCTGGAACATCGACCCCATGTCCATCCCGCACTATTCACCGCCCACCCACGCTATGCAGATGATGCGGTATGCGGAGGACGGCTCTATCCGGATGCTGTGGGTCAGCGGCACCAACCCGGCTGTGTCGCTCCCCGAGCTGGAGAGGGTCCGCGGCATCCTGGAACAGGACCGCCTGTTCCTGGTGGTGCAGGACATCTTCCTGTCCGAGACGGCCCAGCTGGCCGACGTGGTTCTTCCCGCCGCCACCTGGGGCGAAAAGACGGGCACCTTCACCAATGTGGACCGCACCGTCCACCTCTCTGAGAAAGCCATTGACCCGCCCGGGGAAGCCCGGCCGGACCTGGACATCTTCATCGACTACGCACACCGCATGGGCCTGCAGGACAAGGACGGGCAGCCGCTAATCAAGTGGAACGATCCCGAATCCGCTTTCGAAGCCTGGAAGGAATGCACCCGCGGCCGGCCCTGTGACTACACCGGCATCACCTACGACAAGCTGCGCGGCGGCTCCGGCATTCAGTGGCCGTGCAACGATGAGAACCCGGAGGGCACCGAACGCATCTACGCTGACGGGAAGTTCTGGGCACACCCGGAGTACTGCGAGGAGTATGGCCGCGACCTCGTCACCGGCGCGCCCGTGGAGGCTACCGAATACAAGGCGCTTAACCCGGAGGGAAAGGCCGTCATCAAGGCTGCCGAGTACATGCCTCCCCACGAACTGCCCAGCCGGGACTTCCCGCTCCAGCTCATCACCGGGCGAACGCTCTACCAGTTCCACACCCGCACCAAGACCGGCCGGGCGCCGGAGCTGCAGGCAGCGGCCCCCGATGTCTGGGTGGAGTTGTCGGCGGACGACGCCGGCGCGTACGGGATTGCCGAGGGCGACCTTGCAGAGGTGGAGACACCCCGCGGTTCAGTCCGCGCCAAGGTGCGGATCAGTGGGATCCGGACCGGCGTCCTGTTCCTGCCGTTCCATTACGGCTACTGGGACACCGACGGCGGCCACCAGCCGGACGGGGCCGGCCGGGCCGCCAACGAGCTGACCATCACCGACTGGGACGCCGCCTCCAAGCAGCCCATCTTCAAGACGGCGGCGGCACGCATTACCCGGGTTTCCGGCGGTGACGGGCCGTCCCCGGCGCCCACCACCACTGCGTCGGCCCCGGCCGGGGACTTCCCGGAAGAGGCCAGGACCAAAGGCATTGCCTCCGCCCTGGCGGACGAAGCCATGGACACGGCAGGAGGGGCACGATGAAGTTCGGGCTTGTACTTGAGGAAATGCACCGCTCCGAAAATGACCTGGCGCACCACCTGCTGACCATCTCGGAGCGGCACAAAGTGGACCATGAGATCTACCACCTGGCCCGGGACCTGGCGCGCTGGTCACAGCAGCATGTGCGGGATATCGCCGCGATCGCCGGGAACTACGGCCAGGACCTGGATCCGGAGCCGCGCGGCGAAGCAGGGCTCATGGAAACCCTCCGCGAAAAGGGCAGCGAGATGGTGGGCCGCCGCCCGGAAACCGGGATGCTGCTGCTGCGGGACCTCCGGGAGCTGTACCTGAAGGCCTGCGGCGTCTCCGCCGACTGGGAACTGCTGGCCCAGGCTGCCCAGGGAATGAAGGACAAAGACCTCCTGGCCCTGGCCGAAAAATGCCACCCCCAGACCATCCGGCAAATGAAGTGGGCCAACGGCAAACTGAAGGAATCCGCCACCCAGGTCCTGGTCAGCTGAAAGGCCCGGGACCGGGGGTTACCCGGCGATGCGGGCTTCCTGCAGGTGCGCCACCAGGGCCTGCATCTGCTGGGCGGTCCAGGGCAGGGCCTTACTTAGTGCCGCGCTGTTCTCGTTCCACATGGCTCGGGCTGCCTCCTTGGTGCCCTCGCTGCTGTGGAAGCGGGAGCCCAGTTCGTCCCAGCGGCGCACCAGGTCCCTGGCCTCGGGGCTGTTGGCGGGGATCCCGGCGTCGATCTGGCACAGTCCCTCCTCAACCATGCCGGCCCACTCGGTCCGTGCGTCCTCCGTGGCCTGCCGGCCCAGTTGGGTGCGCCGCTGGGCGAGTTCCCGGCGCTGATCTTCGGTGAAGTAGTTCTCAAACATGCTCATGCTTTCCAATACGGTTACGAAGTAGGCGGGGGCGGCGTCCCCGTCGTGGTTGATTCGGTCCAACAGCTCCCTGATGGTCCGCTGGAGCTGCTCCAGTTGCCGGGCCTGCCTGCCCAGGGCGTCCAGCTGGCGCTGCAGCAGCTGACGCATGGACTCCGGACCCCCGCCGGACTGGTCCAGTACGGCGGCGATCCCGCCCAGCGGCACGCCGAGGCTGCGCAATGTCCGGATGCCGTAGAGGCGCTGGAGGTCCTGCCTTGTGTAGCGGCGGTGGCCTGCCGTGGTCCGGACGCTTGCCTGGAGCAGCCCGATGCTGTCGTAGTGGTGCAGGGTCCTGACGGTGACGCCGGTCGCTGCGGCCAGCTCGCCAATGCTCCAGCAGTGTTCGTCCGAATGGTCCATATCCCCACCGTAGGACCTGACGCTGCGTCAGGTTCAAGTCCTCGCCTTTACCGTTTTCAACCCGGTGTCGGATGCTTCCCAAACGGGTTTCATTCAGTGAAACCGGCGGCGCGTCCGGACCCTCCCATGGCCCAGAGTTAAGTCCATGAAGGCGGACGCCGGTATTGGTCCGCTCCCAGCAACACAGGACAGAAACGGCGCGGCACACATGGAGTCAACGATGACGGCACTGCGGATCCAGCGGGGGATCGAGTTCGCCCGTCCACAGAATGCCGGGCCGCTGCTGCTGGACCTCTACCTCCCCGGCTCCCCGGCTGAGGGCCAGGACCAGGACGGCCGGCCTGCCGTGATCCATTTCCATGGAGGCGGCTGGCGGATGGGGGAGCGGTCCTCGCTTGGGCCGGGCGTGGACGGCTTTGGCCTGGGCCCCATCGAACAGCTTGCGGACGCCGGGTTCGTGGTGGCCTCCGCCGACTACCGGCTGACGGGCGTTGCCACTTTTCCCGCCCAGCTGCATGACGCCAAGGCGGCCGTCCGCTGGCTCCGCACCCACTCCGCTGAGTACGGGGTGGATCCGCGCCGGATCTACGCCTGGGGCGATTCGGCAGGCGGCCACCTTGCCGCCCTCCTCGGCCTGACCGCCGGAGCCGCGGAATTCGCTGACCCGGAGGGCTCCCTGGAGGCTGACGGGGACGACTATGTTGCGGCGGTTGTGGCCTGGTACCCGCCGACAGACCTGGAACGGATGGGTGAGCAGGCCAGGCCGGACGCCATTGCCCGCGCCGATGACCCCGGCTCCCGTGAGGCGCTGCTGCTCGGCGCCCAGCCGGCCGCCGCCCCGGACAAGGCCAGGGCGGCCAGCCCCCTTACCTACGTGCATCCGGACGCGCCGCCCTTCCTCCTCATCCACGGAACGGCGGACCGGTTCGTCCCCGTGGAGCAGTCCACCGGCCTGGCCGAGGCGCTGGAAGGTGCCGGTGCCGCCGTCGAACTTCTCCTGCTGGAGGACGCGGACCATATGTGGCAACTGCCGGACGGCAGCAGCGCCGCGGCGGGGCAGGCAGCCGCCGCCACCATCGATTTCCTTTGCCGCCAGGCAAAGCAGCACTGATCATCACTTCCTCCGGAGCATGCGCCCCGGAACAGACCGAAAGGCCCCTCCATGCAGTTCATTGGCATCACGCACAACGGCGAACCCTGGGCGGCAGCGCTCGCCGGCTCGCGCATCCTCCCGCTCGCTGCCGTCGCCGATTTCTGGGCGGACGCGGAGGGCTGGCAGGACAAGGCAACAACCCTGGTGGCCGGCACGGCACAGCATGACGCGTCCGACGTCGGCGCCTGGCTGGAGCGGGGCAGCGTCACCGAAGTGCCGCTGGTCCCGGCCTCCGCGCGGGTCATCTGCGTGGGCCTGAACTACAAGGCGCACGTGGCGGAAGGCAGCTTCAAGGACCAGGAGCTGCCGCCCTACCCCACCCTTTTTGCGCGCTGGACGGCGTCCCTGTCCGTGGGCAACGTCCCGGTTCCCGTCCCCGCAGGCGAGGCGGGGCTGGACTGGGAGGGGGAGGTGGCCGCGTACATCGGCCGGCGCGTGGAGTCCGCGGACGAGGACACCGCTGCCGACGCCGTTTTTGGCTACTCCACCTTCAACGACATCACCTCCCGCAAGGCCCAGAAACTCACGTCGCAGTGGACCCTGGGCAAGAACGGCGACTTCAGCGGCCCTCTAGGCCCCCTGGTCAGCCGGGATGAAGTGGGCGACCTGCGGGACGGACTGCAGGTCCGCACCCTCGTAAACGGCATCGAAGCCCAGAACGGCAACACCCGCGACATGATCTTCTCCGTCCCGGCCATCATCGCGCTCATCAGCCAAACCTTCACGTTGCACCCCGGCGACGTCATTGCCACCGGAACCCCGGAAGGCGTGGGGTATGCCCGCACCCCGCAGTGGCTGCTGCAGCCCGGCGATACCGTCGAGGTGGAAATCGAGAAGCTCGGCACCCTCACCACGCCGGTGGGCGATCTTTCCCTCCGGAGCCGTGCCTGATGAGCACGTTCCAGAACGCCAAGTCCGCGGAGATCCCTGCGGAGGTACGGGTCCTGGTCTCCGGCGGCGGCCCCAGCGGGCTGTTCCTGGCCCTGGACCTCGCCTCCCGCGGCGTCCCCAGCACCGTCATCGACCCGCGGACCACCGTTGACCCCACCCGGCCCCGGGCCAAAACCACCAACGCCCGCACCATGACGCACCTGCGCCGGCTGGGCCTGGCGGACGCACTCCGGAAGGCTTCACCGCTGCCGGTGGACTATGCCCAGGACGTCATCTTCTGCACCGGACTGACCGGCCCATCGGCCCATGAACTGCGCAGGTTCCGCAACGCCTTCCAGCTGGTTCCCGGCACCTACGGGCCCCAGCCGGAGTGCGGCCAGCAGGTCCCGCAGCCGGTCCTCGAGGAGGTGCTCCGCGCCGCCGTTGCGGACAACCCGCTGGTCACGTTCGTGACCGGATGGGCCGTCCAGCAGGTGCGGGGGCCGGGCATTGCAGGAGGCGACGCCGGCCTTCCGGGCGCTGGTCCTGACGCCGGCACTCATGGGGAGGCAGCCACGGCGCCGTACGCCGTCGTCGTCTCCGACGCCGCAGGCGAGCGCCGCACCATCCGCGCAGGCTATGTGATTGGAGCCGACGGCGGGTCCTCCGCGGTGCGCCGCAGCCTGGGCATCCGCCTGGAGGGCGGCTCCGCGGCCCTGTCCAACATCAGCATCCTGTTCCGCTCGCAGTCTCTGGCCTCCGCCGTTTCGCTGGATCCCGCCGTGCAGTACTGGGTGGTGGGGTCGGAGACCTCGGGGATGGTGGGGCCCATGGACCTTGCCGAGACCTGGTGGGCAATTGTCCAGGGCGTTGATCCTGCCGTCACCGTCACTGCCGGCGATGCTGCCGCGATGGTCCGGTCCCTCGTGGGTGTTGACGTGGACGTCGAGGTGATGGCCACCGATCCCTGGACCGCCCGCATGCTGCTGGCCCCGGGGTACAGCCGCGGGAGCGTCCTCCTGGTGGGCGATGCAGCGCACCTCAACCCGCCCTGGGGCGGCCACGGCTTCAACACCTGCATCGGTGACGCCGCCAACCTGGCCTGGAAGCTCGCCGCCGTTATCAACGGCTGGGCCGGCCCCAGCCTCCTGGCCAGTTACGGGGATGAACGCCGGCCGGTGGCGGCCCGTACTATCCGCGACGCCGCGGAGAACGGCAAGGCCCTGGCCTACCACTTTGCTGATCCGGACCTTGCGCTCGCCGGTCCTGCCGGTGATGCCGCGCGCCGGGCCGCCCACGACGCCCTCGCCGTCAAGCAGAGCGAGTTCGACTCACTGGGCCTGGTGCTTGGCTACGCCTACGCCGGCTCGCCCGTGGTGGTGCCGGACGGTTCCTCCCTCCCCGCGGAGGACCCCATCCACTACGTCCCGTCCGCGGTTCCCGGGGCCCTGCTGCCGCATGCCTGGCTGGCGGACGGCACGTCGCTGTACAGCCAGTTGGGAAGCGGATTCACGCTGCTGGCCGACGCCGGCGCGCTGGGCGGGGTGCCGGCGGCGACAGTGTTCGAGCCGGTGCTGGCGGCCGCTGCCCGGCAGGGCATCCCGGTGACCGTCACCGCCGTCGGACCCTCCGTTGAAGGAACGGCGTTGTCGGCGGTGTGGGGCGCCGAGTCCGTGTTGGTCCGCCCGGACCAGCACGTGGCCTGGCGGGGCAACTCCGCCGCCGCTGCGGCTGATGCCCTTGCTGCCGCCGCGGGCTGGGCCAGGCATCCCCTGGACCGCTTTCCCGAACCATCAGCTTCCCTTGAGAACACCAGGAGTCCCCGTGTCGATGCCGTCATTCCGTGATTACCTGTTTGCCCCCGACCACCCGCGCGTGGCGGTCATCCGGGGCCTGAACGCCCGCGAGTACGCAGAAGCAGCCAAGAGCGACCCGTTCGCCGGGCCCATGATCGAAGGCTGGCAGAAGCTGTACCCGCAGCCCTTCACCGGCATCACCAGCGATGGCGTACGCCGCGAAGGCTTGTATCCGCTGGTACCGGCGCGGCCCGGGGAGGAAGGGCCCACTGCGGAGATGGTGGCCGCGGCCCGCAAGCTGCTCGGCGCGGTCACTCCTGGCCAGGCCCGGAAACTCAGCTACGCCGTGGAAGCGCCGGAATGGCAAAGCTGGGCCAATCCTGAATTCATGCAGCACGACACCGGGCTGCGCCTGGACGAAGTGGAGCTTCCTGTCCGCGACGCTGTGCTGGGGGTGGTGGAGGCGTCCCTAAGCCCGGCCGGTTTTGAGCTGGTGCGGAACCTGATGCGCATCAACGGATTCCTTGGCGACCTGGTGGAGCTGCCGCTGTTGATGAACGAATTCAGCTACAACTTCGCGCTGTACGGGGAACCGTCCGAGAGTGAACCGTGGGGGTGGCAGCTCTTTGGCCACCACGCGGCGCTGAACTGCCTGGTGGCGGGGACGCAGCTGGTGATTTCGCCCGTGTTCATGGGCGCGGAGCCGGACATGATCGACGCCGGCCCGCACCGTGGCGTGAAGGTGTTCAAGGAGCGCATCGCGCTGGCCCGGCAGTTGATGGGTGCGCTGCCTTCAGAGCTTCGCGCCGGGGCTGTTGTGTACGGGTCGATGGTGGACCCGGCCATGCCCGAAGGCCGCCTCCACCCCGGCGACGAACGGCACCTGGGCGGCTGCTTCCAGGACAACCGGGTGATCCCTTACGAGGGCATCCCGGTGGCTGACATGCCTGCCGATGCGCGGAAGCTGCTGGACGCGGTGGTGGATGACTTCATCGCCTACCTGCCGGACGGACCCCGTGCCGCCCGCCGTCGGGAAATCCGGGAGCACTACGGGGAATCCTTCTTCAGCTGGATCGGTGGCTGGGAAGGGGAGGAAGCCTTCTATTTCCGGCTGCAGAGCCCGGTGGTGGTGCTGGAACTGGACCATCACACCGGAGTGTTCCTCAGCAACGACCAGCCCGCCCCGTTCCACATGCACACCGTGGTCCGCACCCCCAACGGCAACGACTACGGCCGCGAACTGGTGAAGCAAGCCACCTCCTAACCCCCTCCCATCGATTGCTGAGTAACTGTCGTTTTCGGGTCCGATAACGGCAGCTACTCAGCAATGGATTAGGTATTAGGTCCGGCCCTACTGTTTCCCGTATTTGCGGTGCACGGCCTGCTTGCTTACGCCCAGGCACAGGGCGATCGCTTCCCAGGACAGGCCAGCCTGCCGTGCACGCCGGACCAGGGATGCCTCGGCCCGGCCCACCTCTTTTTGCAGTTCGGCCACCGCATACAGGGCCTCCGCGGGCCCTTTCCCGTCCATTGATCCCACCAGTGTCTTCATCCGCTCCACCTCCATGCCGTCAACATTAGTTGACGTCCAAATGGCCCGTCAACAGATGTTGACGGGCCATTTCTGTCCGGCGGTTTGGTCCCGGATTTCCTTTCGGAAGCCCGGGCCTTCGCGTTGAATGAAGATCTCATCGAGTGCTCCGTAACTGCCGTTATCAGCGCTCAAAAGGGCAGGTACGGAGCAATCGATGGGGTGTATGGCCGGGCTACGGGATGTCGAGTGCGGCGCGGCGCTGCGGCGGCGGGCCCACCACTGTCAGGTCCATCTCGGCCTGGGCGCGGCCGAAGCCTTCCATGTCCATGTAGGGTTCGCCGCCTTCGGTGTACATGTAGTCCTCAGTGGGCTGGTTGAAATACTCGAAGAACCCGTTGAAAACAGACGGGGTCAGGAAGCCCACCATCTGGGTGTTGTGGGCGTCGAACGCGAAGGAGTGGATAGTCCCGGCGGGGGCGTGGACAAAGTCGCCCTTGGTCAGGAGCATCTCGCGGCCGTTGGCGTAGAGCCACATGCGGCCCTCGGTGCAAAGGAAGTTTTCGGTGTGCTGCGAATGGAAATGCAGCGGAATGTAGGGGGACTTGGCTCCCTTGGTGTGCACGGCAAAGTAGTTGGAGTCCGTGTTCGCAGGGCGGGACAGGTACGTGAACATTGTCTGGTAGCTGACCAGCCGCTCACCCTCCCCGGCACTCAGGAAGTAGGGGCTCTGGGCAGGCGGAAGGCCGGCGTCGTGCTTGAACGACGGCGCCACGCGCTCCACATCCGGGAACGTGATGCCGAACTCGGCACCCACCTCGGCCTGCTCCTGCAGGCTGGCCTGGTGTCCGGCGCGCACCGGCGGGACGTGCGAACCGATGGGCGTGCCCAGGCGCTCGTAGTACTTTTCCCCGCCGCCGGGCGTCATCCAGTTCAGGAAGCGGGTGTAATGGCTGGCCATCCGGTAGGCGTGCGGGGTGTTCGGCGGGATGACCACCGAGTCGCCCGGGGTGAGGATCCTGCTCTCGCCGGGCAGCCAGACGTGCAGGATCCCGTCGAAGACGTAAAGGGTCTTGTGCTCGATGCTGTGGCTGACGAAGGGGGACTGCGCCCCTATGCCGCCGGAGATGTAGGCCGCGCTGAAGATGCCGCCCGTATCGGCGGCGCGGGCGATGACCGTCACCAGCTGGCCGTTGATTTCGTACCGTGCGCCCTCGCCCGACGCCATGTAGTACGGGACCGCCTCTCCGGGCAGCGCGTTGGCCGCCGGGAGCTGCTTGTTCATTTCCTCAACGCTGAGGGACATGGTTTCCTTCTTTCCAGTCGGCCGGCCTTTGCCGGAGCGTGACCTACATCATGGCTGCCCATCGCTCCGGCCACGAGTGGTGATTCCAATGGTTGAAATCCAAACGCGGCTGGCCGTCGTCCCCCTGCTAGCCCTCACATTCCTTGCAGTACTTCCTGCCATCCTTCTCCCGGGCCAACTGGCTGCGGTGGTGGACCAGGAAGCAGGACATGCAGGTGAACTCGTCTGCCTGCACCGGGACCACTTGGATGAGGAGTTCCTCGTTGGAGAGGTCCGCGCCGGGCAGCTCGAAGCTGTCCGCCAGGTCCGTTTCGTCCATGTCGGGAGCAGCCTCCCGGCGGGCGGACTTGTCGGACTTCAGCTCCTCCAGTGCCACGTTCGGCTCTTCCTCGGGCGTCACCCGCGGAGCGTCGTAGTCAACTGACATGTGGTGTGTTCTCCTGTCCAGCTGCTGTTGTCCAGATTGTTCCGGACAGATCGACAACGCCGGACGCGGGCAACAAATTCCCGTGCCGGGCTGGACGCCGGCGATAGGCTCCGGCAAGCGGTGCGGCCGTTGGTTCCGGGCCGATGGTGTTCATGCGGAAGGATTGTCGCGCAGCGCCAGGGCGGCCTGGACCATTGCGGCGTGGGTCAGGCACTGCGGATAGTTGCCCAGGAAGGCGCCGGAGGCCGGGTCCACTTCTTCACTGAAGAGGCCCAGCGGGGACGCCAGGTTCAGCAGCGCGCCGAAGGTTTCCAGTGCCTCCTTTGTCTGGCCAGTCGTGGCCAGCGCTTGCACCAGCCAAAATGAACAGGGCTGGAAGGCACCCTCGCCGCCCTCCAGCCCGTCCTGGCCGGGCGGGTACCGGTACAGCAGGGGCCCGCCGGCGCCCAGTTCCTTCCACACTTCGTCAATGGTTCGCCGGACCACCTCGGATGCGGGGTCCTCCAGCCCAATCAACGGAAGGACCAGCAGGGCGGCGTCGAGATCCTTGGATCCGTAGGTCCGCGTGTAGCAGTTCCGGTCCGGGTCCACTCCTTTGCTCCGGATCTCAGTCCCAAGCTCGTCCAGGGCGGACTGCCAGCGCCGCCGTTGGCGGTTGCCCAGGCGGTGCGTGGCGCCAATCCGCAACGCCCGGTCCAGCGCGAGCCAGGCCATGAGTTTGGAGTGGACGTGGTGGGCCGCGTCGGCCCGGATCTCCCAGATCCCCGCATCCGGCGCGGACCAGGTGTCCGCCACCATGTCCGCGAACCCGCGCATGGCCCGCCACGTCTCCGAATACAGCCCATGGCCGCCGTCAACGAGCACCCAGGCTGCGTCCAGCACCCAGCCATAGCCGTCAAGCTGGTGCTGCCCGGCCGCGCCATTGCCCGTCCGCACCGGCACGCTGCCTGCATATCCCGGCCACCCGCGTAGAACCCGCTCCCGCGGCACGCGGCCGCCGGACAGCGTGAGCAGGGCCGGGAGCCTGGGCCGCTGGAGCCGGCTGGCATGCAGCAGCCACCCCAGGAACCCCAGGGCTTCGTTCGTTTTCCCCGCGTGCAGGAATGCGGCCACGCCGATGCTGGCGTCCCGCGGCCACGCGAACCGGTAATCCCAGTTCCGGATACCGCCCGGATTCTCGGGCAGTGATGTGGTGGGGGCCGCCACCGGTGCACCTGACGGCGAATAGGTCAGCAGCCGCAGGGTCAACAGGCTCCGCAGTACCTGTGGACGGAAGGGGATGCCGCCGTCCACCTCCGCGGCCCAGTCCTCCCACCGCCGCTCGTCATTGCACGCCAGATTCCAGGCCGCTTCCGGATCCACGTGGATGAGCGGTTCCCCATAGGCGACGGCGAGGACAAGCGTCACCGGCCGCCCGGGGTGCACCACCACCGCCTGCTGGTCGCCGGCCGGCAGCGGGCATCCCTCGCTGAAGCCCAGCGACACCGCAAGCGGACCCCATTCACACACCAGGTCCTGGCCGCGCCTGCTGACGCGCGGCCGGCGGTGATTCTCGCCGAGCCGGGGTGTGAAGCGGACGACGGCGGCGACCGGACCACCACGCGCGCTCAGCCGCCGGACGAAGAGCGTGGTGGGCAGGAGCGCGCCGGACACCTCCGCAACCATGGCCTCGGTCAACGTCAGCTGGCCACCACCGGAGGACCATGTTGTTTCGAGCGTGGCGGTGTTGCCGCGGTAGCGCCTGCTTTCAAGGTGTGCAGCTCCGGCAGGCCCGGCCACGAACTGGCCCGCCTCCCGTCCGCCGAGCAGGGCACCGAAGATTGGCTCGCCGTCGAACTTGGGGGCGCACATCCAATCCACTGACCCCGTGGAGGAGACCAAGGCTGCGGTCCGGGTATCACCGAGCAGGCCGTAGTCGCCGATCGGCGGGGGCTGCCAGGAATCCGCAGGGAAGGGTGCGACGGCGGCGCGCGGCTCAGGAGTCGCGTGCAGCCCGGGTGTGGCCGGCTTCGGTCCGGGTGCGGTTTTCACAATGCCCTCAGCAGGAGGCCAAGCACGGCGCCGTACGCAACGTGGGCGAGGATCGCCATGGCCGGGGTTTGGATGCCGTAGTTCAGGCCCAGCAGGCCCGGCGGTTCCAGCACCGCTGTGCTGGAGGGGCCCGCCCGGGTGGAAGCCATCCTTGGATGAACGCCGGGCAGCAGCGGCAGGATGACCGTCAATGCCACCCCCACGTGGAGCAGTCCCAACAGTGCGCCGATCCACCAGGTGGCCCTGCCCAGGAGTGCGAAAACCGCGGCATACCCCAGGGCGAAGACCTGGCCCACCGCGAGATGGATGAAGAAGCCGGCAACCCGGGCCCGGTCGGGATCAGGCGTCACCAGGCTGCCCAGCACCAGCGGCAGGTCCAGCCGGGTCAGGCCGGCCATCTGGGCCGCAATCATGATGAGCGTCAGGAGGGCGGTTGCCAGGAGGCCGAAGAGCCCCCAACCTTGCCAGTCCATCTCACACCGCCCAACCGTGTAGCCGCTGGGCCGGGGAGCTGCTTCCGCCGGAGGGGAAGCGAAGTTCTCTTTGATTGAGCATCGGTGCCTCGCTCTAAAAATAAGTATCTTGAATTTAGAACCGGCAGGCCAAAGTGTCAAGTAGGTATACTAGGTTACCTACCGATGCCGTAAGGAGCCCCAATGACCCTTTCAAGCCCTGCATCGCCGGGCCGCCGTCCTGCCCGCGAACTGCTGCTTGAGGCGGCCGCACGCCTTTTCTATGCGAATGGCGTGGCTGCCACGGGCATCGATGCGATCACCGCGGAAGCGGGAGTGGCTAAGAAGAGCCTTTACAACAACTTCAGGTCAAAGGCGGATTTGATGGCCGCATACCTCGAAGCCCGGCACGGGGAATGGCTGGGGCTTTACCGCAACCGGCTGGAAGCGGCCGGCACTCCGCGGGAAGAGGTCCTGGCCGTCTTCGACGCCTACCTGGACCACGCCAACTTCGCCTACCAGAACGGTTTCAGGGGCTGCGGGCTGCTCAATGCCGCGGCGGAACTGCCGGCCGGGGATCCCGGCAGGGCTGCCGTGCGGCGCCACAAGGAACAGGTTCAGGAGCTCCTGTCGAAGCACGTGGCCGCGCTGTTGCCGGGCCGGGAAGAGCAGGCTCCTGGTCTTGCTGCACATTTGGCTTTCCTGCTTGAGGGAGCCATGGCCAGGGCGGGTCTCGAAGGAAACGATGCACCGCTGCGGGATGCCCGGTCCATCGCCACGCAACTCCTGGATGCCCTGTGAACTACACGCCTCACCACCAGCAGGCCCGGCGTTGGGGAGCGTTGTCCGTCGTGGCAGCATCGATCCTCTGGGGGACCACCGGAACGGCGGCCACCTTCGCGCCGGCAGTGAGCCCGCTGGCCATTGGCGCCGTGGCCATGGGGCTGGGCGGACTGCTGCAGGCGGTGTACGCCGCGCGCCATATCGGCGCCCAGTGGGGCAGGCTTCATGCGCGGTGGCGCCTGGTGTTGCTCGGCGCGACGGCGGTGGCTGTCTACCCTCTGGCCTTCTACAGTTCCATGCACCTTTCCGGAGTGGCCGTGGGAACCGTGGTCTCCATCGGTTCGGCGCCGGTGGCCGCGGCCCTTATTGAACGTTTCGCCGATGGAAAGCTGCTAAGCAGGCAATGGATTTTGGGGGCGATGGTTGGAATCGGCGGAGCCGCCCTGCTGTCCCTTGCCGGACATTCGCCAGCGCCCAACGAGCCGGGCCCCGGACCGGATTCCTGGACCTCGACGGCGGGAATCCTCCTGGGCCTGCTGGCCGGAACCACGTATGCCCTGTATTCCTGGGCGGCCCATCGCCTGACCGGCCAAGGTGTCACCTCCCGGGCCGCCATGGGGGCCGTCTTCGGGCTCGGCGGCATCCTCCTGATGCCGGTGCTTGCCGCGACGGGCGGCCCGCTGCTGGAGTCCTGGCAGGCCGCTGGTGTGGGCACTTATATGGCCGTGGTGCCGATGTTTGCCGGGTATCTGCTGTTTGGCTGGGGGTTGGCCCGGGTGGGGGCGAGCACGGCCACCGGCATCTCCCTGCTCGAAACCGTGGTAGCAGCCGTCCTGGCCGTATTCGTGGTGGGCGAACGGCTCCCGGCACTTGCCTGGCTTGGCGCCGCCGTCGTCCTGGCTAGCCTGTTCATCCTGACGCCGCGGCGGCAACCCGGGGCAGCAGAAGGGCGCCGCGCAGGCGCAACAGCTGCGCCAAGCGCACCACCACCCAGGTAATTAACCGGTGATTTGCCGGCCCCCGCTCCGGGCCAGCAGCGTGGGACCGAGCAGCAGGCAGGCACCCAGCCCCAGCAACAGAACCCCCAGCACCACCGCGCCGGGAGCCGGCAGCCCGGCCCCTGCAATGATGAGCACCAGGCCGACCAGCGCCGCAGCCGTCCCCGGGAACAGCCCGGGGGGGAAACGGCGCGCCGGATAGCCGGACAGCAGTTCCATGGCCAGATGCGGATCGTCCGCGATCAGCCCCAGTTCCAGCTCCTTGAGCAGGCGTCGCTCCTCATCGGACATTGGCATGGCGGGCCCCTGTTTCCTTGGGCAGCGGTATCGGTATCGACCGTAGGAGTCTTCTACCGGTTAGTCAATAGTCCCGGGCGCAGGGCTGGAAGCGACCTACCGCCGTCGCAATTCCGCGAACTCGATGGACGGGACAATGGCGCCCGCGTCCCTTTCCACGAAGTTGATTCCCGGCGGCACCAGCTCATCGATGGCGTCCAGTACGGTCTCGCCCAGCTGGACATCCGCCGCACGCAGGTACGCCTGGAGGTGCTCGCTGCTGCGCGGGCCGATGATCACGCTGCTGATGGCGGGATGGGTCAGGGCAAAGCCCACGGCCAGGTCCACCAGGGACAGCTCCAGCTTGTCCGCCAGCCGGGCGAGCGAGTCAGCGGCAAGCAGCTTCCGCTCACTCGAGGGCCCGGAGATGTCGTAGCGGCCGGGCAGTGTGTGCACCCGGGTGGGCGGCTTGCCTGATTCGAGGACAAAGCTGCCGGACAGCCAGCCGCCAGCCAGCGGACCGTAGGCGAGCACGCCAAGGCCGTACTGCTGGGCGATTGGCAGGACGTCCCGTTCATTGCCACGGACCAGCATGCTGTACGGAACCTGGTTGCCCAGCGGCGGGATCAGGTGGTTCGTGGTAGCGAGCCACTGCGCCTCCACGAGCTGCGCCGGCGTGAATACCGAGGTGCCGTAATACAGGATCTTGCCTTGGCGGATCAGGTCGTTAAGGGTGGTGATGGTCTCCAGGACGTCCGTGTTGTAGTCCGGCCGGTGCGCTTGGTACAAGTCGATGCGGTCTGTCTGCAGCCGTCGGAGGCTGCCCTCGACGGCCTGCATGATCCAGCGCCGGGAGTTCCCGGAGTGTGCCGGATTGGGACTCATCTGGCCGTGGAACTTGGTGGCCAGGAAGACGTCGTCCCGGCGGCCGCGCAACGCGCGGCCCACCACCTGCTCGGACTCGCCCTGGGAGTAGACGTCAGCGGTGTCAATTGCCGTGATGCCGGCATCCAGGGCCGCATGGATGATGCGGATGCTTTCATCCGCACCGGTGGGGGCGCCCTGGGAGCTTCCGTTCCCCTCGCCGAAATTCATGGTGCCAAGGGTGAGGGGACTGATGGGGGTTCCCGACCGTCCGAACACCCGCAGTTCACTCAGGCTCATCTGCGGTTTCCTCCATTCAGTTGCCGTGCCTTGGATCGTCATGAGGCTACACAGCTGGGAGGGAGCACCGCAGATTTCCGCCTTAGTCCTTCTCTTTTCGTCGCACAGAGTAACCGGGGCCAGCGGGGATGACGTTTTGTGGCGCGCAAACGGCCGGGCATCATGCCTATATTGGGGGATGGGAACCATCAAGAGTGACGACCAGTTCGTCCAGCTGCACGACCTCATCATCGGCAGCAGCAACGTGGCTGACTTCCTGACGGAGCTGTCCACTTTTGCGGCTTCCACACTCAGCGATGACGCAGGCGCGCCCATCGAGTGCGGGGTGACCCTCCGGCGCCGCAAACGCAATGTCACCATTGCCGGCAGCAGTGAACGCGCGGTGGTCCTGGACAAGCTGGAGCAGGCCCTGGGGGAGGGCCCGTGCCTCGCGGCGCTGGAGGTCATGAGGCCCATGGTCCTGTCCAACGTGGAGACTGATAACCGCTGGCCCAACTACCAGAAAGTCCTGGCCGAGAATGGCTGCGGCAGCGTCCTGGGCGTCCCCCTTGCCCTGGACGAGCACCAGTCCGCGGCGTTGAACTTCTTTGCCGCGGAGCCGGACGTCTTTGCTCCCGACACCGTCCACCGGGCTGAAGCGTTTGCCGATCTCGCATCCCGCGCACTGCGGCTGGCGCTGCGGATTGCCGATACCCAGAACCTCGCGGATGACCTAAGGGCGGCCATGGCGAGCCGTACCACCATAGACCTTGCCTGCGGCGTGATCATGGGCCAGAACCGGTGCAGCCAGGACGAGGCCATGGCCCTGCTCACCAAGGCGTCGAGCCACCGGAACCAGAAGCTGCGGGACGTTGCCGCCGGGATCCTGGGCCGGGTCAGTGACGGGGCAGTGAGCACGCACTTCGATCCGTAGGCCGTGCCCGGGACCTGTCAAGACCCGCCCGCGTGCAGTCCGGGTTTCGCCTCCGCGCCGCCCTGCAATAATCTGAACCAACGGTTGTGCACGGGGGTGTCGGCGCCCGGTACAACAGCAGCACTGTAAGTTCCGGGACCATCACAGACGAGGCGGACGCCCATGACGGCTTCAGACCAACAGCATGCAGAACGGCCAACCACCACGGCAGGGCCTCCAGCCACTGCCCCTGGGCCGGTCGATCCGCACCTGCTGCAGCGGCTGGCGGACGCGCACGGCGTGGGCACGTCCTTTCAGGGCTGGGACGGGCTTCCGCACGCCGTTGCCCAGGAGACGCTGATCAAGGTGCTGGCCGCCCTCGGCGTTGAGGCGCACACCAACGGGCACGTCGAGGCTGCCCTTGCGGAAGCGGAACTGGCGCCGTGGCGGCGGATGCTGCCGCCCGCCGTCGTTATCAAACAGGGCGAGCCGGCCCAGGTGCCGGTCCACGTCCGTGACGGTGCCACTGCGCGCCTTGCCGTCAGCCTGGAAGGGGGAGCCGGGGAGCGGGCGGCGGTCCAGCAGGATCTCTGGGTCCAGCCCAAGGAGGTCGACGGCGTGTCCATGGGACGTGCCACATTCTCCCTTCCCGAGGACCTTCCTTTGGGCTGGCACACCCTGCACGCGGAGTCGGAAGGTGCCACCGCCACCGCCACCCTGGTAGTGACGCCGGCACGGCTGGCCACGGCAAAGCCGCTGGAGGAACGCCGCGGCTGGGGGCTGGCCACGCAGCTGTATTCGGTCCGCTCAAAGCGGTCGTGGGGCATCGGCGACTTTGCGGACCTGGCCGATCTGGCCGCCATCAGCGGCGCACGGGGCGCCGATTACGTACTGGTGAACCCGCTGCACGCGGCTGAGCCCGTTCCGCCGGTCCAGCCTTCGCCCTATTCGCCGTCCACCCGCCGTTTCTTCAACCCGCTGTACATCCGCGTTGAGGCCATTCCTGAGCTCGCTTACCTGAAGCCGCGCAGGCGCGCCGCCGTGGAGAAGCTTCGCGACGAAGTGTCCGGCCTGAACAGGGAGGGCGCCCGCCTGGACCGCGACGCCGTTTATGCCGCGAAGCTGCAGGCACTGGAAATGCTCTACCACACGCGCCGTTCACCCGCCCGGCAGGCCGCCTTCGACGAGTTCTGCCGCGTTTCCGGCAGCGGCCTGGAGGACTTCGCGCTGTGGTCGGCCATCCGCGAGGACCTGGCGCCGGACGATCCGCTCTGGAAAGACCCCGCCTACGCCATCGGAACCCCGGAAGCGGAAGCCCTCCGCACCAAGCTGGCGGACCGGATCGGATTCCACCGCTGGCTGCAGTGGATCTGCGACGAACAGCTGGAAAACGCACAGCGGGCTGCCCTGCGGTCGGGCATGCGGATGGGCGTGGTGCACGACCTCGCGGTGGGCGTGGACCACAGCAGCGCCGACGCTTGGACGCTGCGCGGCGTGCTGACCCCCAACACCAGCGTGGGGGCCCCGCCGGACATGTACAACCAGCAGGGCCAGGACTGGGGACAGCCGCCGTGGCACCCCGCCCGGCTGGCCGAGGCGGGATACGAACCGTTCCGCAACATGCTGGCCAACGTGCTCCGGCATGCCGGCGGCATCCGTGTGGACCACATCCTGGGCCTGTTCCGGCTGTGGTGGATTCCCATGGGGAATGCTCCGGGGGACGGCGCGTACGTCCGCTACGACCACGAGGCATTGATCGGCATCCTCGCCCTTGAGGCGCACCGTGCCGGCGCCGTGGTGATCGGGGAGGACCTGGGCACCTTCGAGCCATGGGTGCGTGACTACCTTGCGGCCCGCGGGATCCTTGGCACGTCCATCCTTTGGTTTGAGTACGACGGCGATTCGCCCCTTGCGCCGGAAAAGTACCGCACGCAGGCACTCGCCAGCGTCAACACCCACGACCTCCCGCCCACCGCCGGTTACCTCGCCGGAGACCACGTGGGGCTGCGGAGCCGGCTGGGCCTGCTGGAGCGGTCCGAGCAGGAGGAGCGGGCGGAGCACAACGCGTCCCTGGAGAAGATGTTCGCACTGCTGCGTGAACGAGGTTACCTCTCCGAAGGCGCGGCCGGTGGTGCTCAGGGGCAGGCATCGGAGGAGCACACCATCGAGGCGCTGCACCTCCTGCTGGCCCAGGCGCCGTCGGTACTGCTCGGCGTGGCCCTGGTAGATGCGGTGGGGGAGCGGCGGGTCCAGAACCAGCCCGGAACCACGGAGGCCCTCTACCCCAACTGGCAGGTGCCGTTGGGCGGCCCGGACGGCAAGCCCGTCTACCTCGATGACCTTCCCGGGAACAAGCGGTTCAACTCGCTGCTTGCGGCGGTGGAGGGAGCCCTGCACGGCTCCTAAGCGGGAAATGGAAGCAACCAGGCCCCGCCGCTTTGGTAAGCGGCGGGGCCTGTTGCTTTTTGCTTGCCTTATATCGGAGGGTGAACCTAACCCGCCGTGATCACGTGGGTGAAGTGGTCGTAACGGAAGGTGACCGGGCCGCCGTCGTGCTCAAACACGATGTTGGCCCCCGGCGTTGCCCCACCGGCCCCGTAACTGACGTCCCACGATTTATTGAGGGCCGCCTTGAACTCGTAGCTTCCCGCCGGCAGGTCCGGAACGGAGAGCTTCCACACGAGGTCGGCCGGGTCCAGCACCAGCTGCGCCTGGCCACAGGCAGGCTCCCAGTCCGAGGTGCAGCCCAGCTCGCTGTCCATGCTCCCGGCAGCGGCCACCGCGGCCGGCTGCTGTGAGGCATAGACGGCGCTCAGCAGGTGCGTGCTGTTGTCGTAGCGGAAGGTCACAGGCCCGCCGGGGTGGTCCAGCACGATGTTCTGCCCGTTCAGCTGGCCGTCGGCGCCGTAGTTTTCGTCCCAGCCGCCGTTGAGTGCCGCCTTGTACTCGTACTTGCCGGCCGGGAGGTCTACGGTCAGCCGCCAGATGCGGTCAGCTGGATCCAGGGTCATCCGTGCCTTGCTGCAGCCAGGATCCCAATCTGCGCTGCAGCCCATTGCCTGGTTCAGGGACCCGGCCACCGTGACGGAGTCGGGCTGCGGGGCCTGCCCAACCGTGACGGTCCTGGTGTCGCTGGTGACGTTGAAACCCGGGCCGGCCATCGTTGCGCGGTACTGGACCTTGGTGCCGTCGGCCAGGGCGGAGACGTCGTCAGTTGCGGAGTAGACGGGCGACGACGAGTCGGTGCCCACCGCGGTCCAGCCGCCGCCGCCAACACTGCGTTCGAAGGACACCACGTGGCTGGCCTTTTCCGGATCAGCTGTGGCGCTGAGCTCAACCTTGCCTTCCACGCTGCTGCCCTCGGCGGGCTTTTGCAGGGTGACGACGGGTGCGGGAACGCTTGCTGATCGGCTTTGGCTGGTGGCGGCATGCCCACCGTTGTCCAGCACGGTGGCGCGGTACTCCAGCGGCGTGCCGGCGTCCAGCGCCGCAACGTCGTGGAACACCTGGTACGGCGCGGTGTCGTCCGTGCCGATGGGCTGCCACTGGCCGCCGGCCGTCTTCGCCTCAAAGGTGACCTCGTAGAACGAAGCACCGTCGACGTCGGCCGTTACGTTGATGCGTCCGTTGTCATCCGGTGCGGCGGCCGGCTGCTGGAGGGCGACGGCGGGAGCCTCCTTGGAGTGCGGGATCCGTCCCGAGGATTCGTAGACGACGGCGGAGAGCGGCGGGACGGTCACGGTCAGTTTGGCGTCGTCCGAGGTTTTGGCTTCGTCGACGCCCTCGCCGTAAATTCGCGTGTAGCTGCGCTTGGCGATGTAGGTGGGGACCTCCGCTGTCTGCGGCTGGGCGCTGTTGTTCAGGGCCACCACGTATTCGCGCTGGTCCTGCCCGTCGGTGCGGGAGAAGGCGTAGATGCCGGGCCCGTCGGAGGCGTAGCGGTGCTGGTGCGCCCCGTTCCGAAGTGCCGGGTGCTCCTTGGTAAGGGCGGCCAGTTCACCGATCTTGGCGTAGAGGGGGTGGCCCGGGTTGAAGTTGTCGGTGGCGTGGGTGGCGTCCGTGCCCAGCAGGTCGTCGTCCAGGTACTCCGGCACCTTGCTGGCGAAGAGCGTCTGGCGAGCGTCCTGGTCGCCGCCGGGGCCGGTAAAGCCCTGTTCGTCACCGTAGTAGACCACCGGGTTGCCGCGGGAGAAGTACATCAATTCGTGCGCCAGTCCATCGCGGGCCACCTTCTCGGCGTCGCTTGCGGCCGGGTTGTCCTGGGCGATGAAGCTGCCGATGCGGCCCATGTCGTGGTTGCCCAGGAAGGTGGGCAGCTCGTAGACGTTGGAGTCGGCGTCGGTGTACCAGTCGTCGCCGGCGAAGAAGGCCTGCAGCGCCTTGGCGTCCTGGCTCTTGGAAGCAAAGTTGCGGGCAGCATCCTGGAAGGGGAAATCCAGCACGGCCTGCATCTTATTGCGGGTGGTGAACTGCGACGTGAAGCTCTTGGTGGTGTCAAAGACTTCGCCGAACATGAAGAACTCGTCCTTGCCGTGTTCCTTGGCATAGTTGAGGACATTTGGGCCGAACTCCTGCCAGAACTCGTCATTCACGTGCTTCATGGTGTCGATCCGGAAACCGTCCACGCCAAAGTCGCCGATCCAGGACTTGTAGATGTCCTCCATGCCGTGCACCACCTTGGGGTTCTCGGTGAAGAGGTCATCAAGGCCGAAGAAGTCGCCGTACATGGAGTCTTCACCGGTGAAGGTGGTGTCGCCGCGGTTGTGGTAGAGCGTGGGGTCGTTCAGCCAGGCAGGGACCTTGAGGTTTTCTTCACCGGGGGCCAGGAGTGGCTTGTAAGGGAATGATGTGTTCGCGTCCAGCTTGGGGAAGGTTCCGGTGCCGGCGTAGTCGCGGTCATCGAATGCTTCGCCCGAGGCCGTCTTGTAGGGGAAGGCGTCCTTGGAGGCGTAGCCTTTACGGGCGCCCTCCTGGTAGCCGATAACGTCCGCCGTGTGGTTGGTGATGATGTCGAAGTACACCTTCATGCCGCGGGCGTGGGCCTCCTGGATCAGGGCTTTGAGCTCGTCGTTGGTGCCCAGGTGCGGATCGATCTGGGTGAAGTCGGTGACCCAGTAGCCGTGGTAGCCGGCTGACTTGTCCTCCGGCTGTACAGCCTTGTTCTTGAAGCTGGGGGTCAACCAAATGGATGTGGTGCCCAGGCCCTGGATGTAGTCAATCTTGTTGCGCAGGCCGGCCAGGTCGCCGCCGTTGTAGAAGCCCTTCTTTTCGGGGTCGAATCCGGAGACCATCGGGTCAGGCCCCAGGCCGCCCTGGTCATTGGCGGTGCTGCCGTTGCTGAAGCGGTCTGCCATGACGAAGTAGAAGTTCTCGTCCGTGACGGGACCGCGGAGCGAATGGAGTGCGGAGGAGGAGCCCTGGCCTCGGCTGCCGGGATTCTTTGGATCCTTAAGGCCCACCCCGGCATGGGCCGGGAGGACTGCCGCCGAAACTGCCACGGCGGCTGCCAGAAGGCCGGCTGCGGACCTGGCCGCGACGGCGTGGCCAGAGGTTGATCGACGGGCTGTGGGGTGGAGTTTTCCTGCGGGCTTTGGCCGCAGTTGGGCGCGTGGGGGCGCGCCTGGAGGGGTGCGGAATAACAAGGGTGAGACCTTCCTGGGAAGCAGCGCTGCTGTACAGGCTTGCCGTTGACAAGGGATGCGGCAGGAGGGTTCGAAGGTCAGCATGCTGATCTGTGAACCAAGTCACAACTGTAAGCGCTTGCACTGAATTACTCCAGTGTTTGTGGGAGCGCCGTCTTGTGTCGGGGCTCCAGCCCTCGCAGGAAGTCCCGGGTGTGTTTACGGTCAGCCGGCGGACACCAGGGCAGTGGGGGATGGGGTGCCCAGATTATGAAGCCTCGGGCCGGGGAGCCCCGTGACGGGATCCACCTCAAACGTGGCGATGTTGTCCGATTTCTCGTGGCCCACATGCAGCCAGCTTCCGCGGACCAGGTGGTGCCGCGGCCAGTCCCCACCGCTGTCGAAGTCCTTGACGGGGATCAGTTCGGTGCCGCCTGCTGCTACTTCCAGGACGCTGATGATGTTGGACCCGCGGACGCCGGCGTAGGCGAAGTTCCCCTGCGGGCCAAGGCAGATTTCGGCGGCGGAATCACCGTCCTGGCTCCCGCCGGCGGTGGCGGGTCCGCGGAATACCAGCTCGTAGGTACCGGCTTCGGGCCGGACCACGAAGACCTCCACGGAGTACTCCGACACGATGAAGACGTTGCCCGTAGGGTGCTCCACCATATGCCGGGGACCGCTGCCGTAGGGAAGGATCACCTCGTGGTCAGCCACCAGCCCCCTGCCCGGCTCATAGTTCCAAATTCGAAGGGTGTCATGGCCCAGGTCCGTGGTCATGACCCGCCCGTCACGCAGCATCAGGCTGGCATGGGCACGGCTTTGCCTGGGGCTGCCGGGAGAAAGGCTGGCGTGGGAGTCAACCGACGGTGCGGTGGGAAACCGCCCGGCCAGGCCGCCGTCGTCATTCAGCTCGTAGAGCAGGACCTGCCCGTCGCCCCAGCACGCAGCGGTGGCAAACCGGCCGCGCGGGTCCACGGCCACATGGCAGGTGGCCTCTCCGGCCGGTTCGGGTGCCCCAAACGGTTCCAGCGCAGAGTCGCCCCGGCGGCGGTAGGCCTGGACCTTTTTGCGCTGCTCCGCTGCCGCATATACCAGCGGCAGTGTCGGGTGGACGGCCAGGAACGACGGCGACTGCGCCTCGGCTGCGGTGCCCAGCCATTCAAGGCTTCCGTCCTGGTGCTCCCGGACAGCGCCGATGCCCTTGGCGCGGCCGCCGCCGTCGGGGGTGTAGGTGCCGATCCAAAGAATGTCGCTGGCTGTGCCCATGGTCATGATTCCATCCTGCCAAGAATTGCTGCTCATTCCCGTGCATAACGCCACCTATTAGCATGGGATTTCCAGCAACGGACGAAGGAGGCGGGCCCATGGCCGCGGTAACAGCAGTGGGTGTCCACGCCCGGCGCCGTCGCGAGAGCGTGACCTAGCAAACATGGGGATGCCCACCAGCGCAACGGAGGGCGTTGCCGTGCCACGTCCTGAATCACGGGCTGTTCGCGGTCCCTCACCGTCTCCCGGTTCTTCCCAATCAAGGGGCTTCGACGGCGTTGTCTCGGCCCTAAGGTCGGCGGGCTGCGTCTTCGCCGAGGAAGAGGCCCGCCTGCTGCTCGCCGAAGCCTCAACTCCCGCTGACCTTGACCGGAACGTCCAGCGCCGTGTGGCAGGCGTCCCCCTGGAACTCATCCTGGGCTGGGCCGAATTTGCCGGCCGCCGCATTTTGGTGGAACCGAATGTCTTCGTCCCTCGCCGCCGTACCGAGCTCCTGGTCAGTGAAGCCCTGGCGCTGCTGCCGGAGTGGCCCCGGCAGGCACCCGCCGCTGTCGTTGACCTCTGTTGCGGGTCCGGAGCCGTGGGAGCGGCCGTCATTCATCAGGCACCGTGGGTGGAACTGCATGCCGCGGACATTGAACCTGCGGCTGTTCGGTGTGCCCGCCGAAACGTTGGGCCAATGGGCGGTCAGGTGCATGCAGGGGACCTGTTCGATGCCCTGCCGCCGGAGCTGCGCGGCCGGGTCCGGGTGCTGGTGGTCAACGCTCCGTACGTGCCCACAGAAGCTATCCGCACCATGCCGCCCGAGGCGCGCCTTTACGAACCTTTTGCCTCCCTCGACGGCGGTGCTGATGGCCTGGACTTCCACCGCCGTGTTGCTGCCGGAAGCCCCGGATGGCTGGCCCCCGGTGGTCATCTGCTCATTGAAACCAGCAAGCGGCAGGCAGCCGGTACATCCGCGATCCTCGCCGCCGCCGGTTTCGACACATGGACGGTCCGTTCAGAGGAAGTGGACGGCACCGTGGTGGTCGGGCGCGCTGTGGCAGGGGACCCGCGGGCATAGGCATCCTGCCCGGCTTTGTCAGTCCCGGCTCCTTGAACCGGATAGTGATTCGGCGCAGGACGAACCTGAATGGCGGTCTATCGGAAAACGCGGTCCGGCAACTGTTCAGCACCCTTGCCTCATCCGCTTGCCTGCAGGTTTGCGGGTGGTGGGGGGTGGGGGTGGTTTGAAGTAGTGGTTTTGTTGTGGTGTTTGGGTGGGGTCGATGTGGGGTGGGGGTATGAAGATGGGTGTGCCGTTGGTGGTGGTGGTTTTCCATTGTTCTTTGTGGATGAGGTGGTGGTGGTGGCTGCAGAGCAGGACGCCGTTTCCGGTGGTGGTGGGTCCGCGGTGTGACCAGTAGGTGATGTGGTGGGCTTCGCACCAGGGTGCGGGGGTGGTGCAGTTGGGGAAGGCGCAGCCTTGGTCGCGGGCGGTGAGGGCGGTTCGTTGGGCTGGGGTGAAGAGGCGGGTTTTGCGGCCGAGGTCGAGGATTTCGCCGCCGGTGCCCAGGAGTGCGGGGATGATGTCGGCGTCGCAGGCGATTTTGCGCAGGGTGGCTGCGGCGACGGGGCCGGTGAACGCGAAGGTCCCGGTGCCGGTTTCTGTGGCCGCCCCTGTCCCGGTGTCTGCGTTTGTGTCTGTCTTGAAGAGGTCCTGGTAGTGGATGGTGGCGATGATTTGGGGGCGGTTGCCGCCGGTGGTGGGCAGGGTGTTGGTGGCGAGGGCGGTTTTGGCGGCGGTGATGATGCCGTCGAGTTGTTTTTGGGCGCGGGTGCGCCGGTCCAGGTCAATCTGGGCGGTGTGTTCGGCTGGGGTGTTCGCCGTTGGGCTGTCCCCGGTGCCCGTGCCTGTGCCTGCGGTGCTGCCGTTTCCGGTGCTGGTGTCGGGGGTGGTGGTGCGGGGGTTGGTGGCGGTGTTCATGACGGTGAGGAGGTGTTCGTATTGGTCGGTGGTGGCGAAGATTTCGACGTGGTGCAGGCCGTGGCGGGGTTTGCGGATGAAGGCGCCTTGGGTGTGGCGGAGGGCTTCTTCGGTGGGTTCGGTGCCGTCGGCGTCGATGGTGTCGGTCCAGCGTTGGGCCAGGCGGGTGAGGAAGTCGGGGTCGGTGGTGGTGGCGGCGTGGGTGAGGTGGTGTTCGATCCGGTCCAGGGTGTCCGGGTTGGTGTGGTGCTGGAGCCGGTCCAGGGTGGCGGTGATGAGGGTCGCGGCGTGCGAGGACGCCGCCGGTGCCTGGGGGTTGGCGTCCGATCGCGGGCCCGGGGTGAGGGCGGCGGCGAGGTGTGGGCGGGCTGGTGGGAGTGGTTCGCCGGTGAGGGTGGTGCCGGGGAGGACCTGCCGGGCGAGGGTGAGGCGGCGGCGGGCTTCGCGGATGGGGATCCGCAGGCGGAGGCGGAGGAACTCTGCGGTGTTCCGGCAGCCGTCGTCGGCCGGAGACGCCGCGGGGTGGCCGGGTGCAGCGGCTGGCCCGGGCCGGGAGGGCGATCCGGGCCACTCGGCGTCGGTTTCGCGCACAGCTGTTGGGCCGGTCTTCAGGGTTTCGGCACCGTTGGCGTCCCATCCGGTGATCCAGCCCCGGGCCCGGCTGCCGCGGGTCTTGGCCGTGGCGGTGTCGTTGATGGCCTGGGTGCGGGTCCGGTCCACGGCGCCGGCCGAGAGGATCTGCAGGTATTCCGCGGTGCGGACCAGCTCTTCAACCGCGTCGGCGAAGTCGGCGGCCTCGACATAGGAGGCGGCGGCCAGCACGTCGGGGGCGGCCAGGGCAGCGGCCGCAAGCCGCGCACCCAGTCCGTCCAACAAATTACGTGCAACAGGTGCCACGTCCCGTCCAACAGGTGCCGCGGCAGCCGGGAGACCATGGGATGGCCGTGCGGGCTCCTCGCCGGTGACTGCAACCTGCCGGGGGACTGCCTGAAGGTGGGCCGGGCGCGGCAGCCAACTGCCGGCGTCGTCCGCCTGCCCAAGATCTTCCCCGATGGCCTCCATAACCCAACTCTGCCAGCCACCACCGACAAAGAAGAGACCCCAAAACCCCTATGTGGAAAACCCGGGCTGGTGTTGTTTCAAGGCCAGTTAAACGTTACCGGCCGCCGCGTCCCCCAAGGATCGCGACGGCCGGCAAGGCGATTCAGTTGTAGCACAAAGCCTGCATCCCGCTGTGTCAAACGCAGCTCCCCGCGTAATGATCAGGGCGAGAGCAATGATCAGGCCTTGGTGCCGGTCCCGTCGGAGGTGCCAAGGTTGGTGGTCTCCGGGTGGGTGCTGTGCGCGGGGATATGGTCCTCACCCGCGCTGTTGGCGTCGCCCGCCTCGGGGGCGACTGTGGACGGGGTACTGGAAGTACCGGCAGTCCCTGACGTCTGGCCTCCACCGGAGCTGCCGTCCCGGTGCATCGCCGAGCCAATGACCGTGCCTGCGCGGCGTGCGGCTTCGGTCAACTGGTCCGCCACCTCGGGGGCCTTTTCCTTGATGGTCTCCGTAGCCACGGATACCTTGTCCTGGACAGGCTTGCTGTCCCAGATGCCGGCGGCGCGGGCCTTTAGCTTGTCATAGGCCGCACGGCCTGAGCGCGAGCCGAGGACATAGCCGACGGCAACGCCGACACCCAAAAGAAGCTTGTTTTTCACGATGAACTCCTGCTCTGCGAGAAGGTTGTCAGTTCCGGCCGGCGTAGAGGGCGCCCTTTGCCGGAGAAAATGAAAGCCGGCCTGGGGATGGTGTCCCCAGGCCGGCCTCCTGGCATGCCCGTACAGTTATCCGCGGGCGCTTCGCTTGGTGACCATGCCGTAGATGGCAAGGACGATCAGCGAGCCGACGATTGCCAGCAGCCACGTCTGGATTGAGAAGAACTCCTGCAGTCCACTGCCGAAGATCAACCCGCCCAGCCAGCCGCCGAGGAAAGCGCCAACGACGCCCAGGATCAGAGTGATGACCCAGCCGCCACCCTGCCTGCCCGGGAGGATCGCCTTAGCGATCGCACCAGCAATAAGTCCGAGAATCAGAAATGCAATAAATCCCATTTGTTGCTCTCTTCCTAAGTAAAGGAGGCCTCCAGGTTCCGGAGGCACTTCATCCTTCTGCCCCAATAGTAATCATGCTTACTATCTTTTTGCCAACCCCGTTTTGAGAAAAAAGTCCTGTTCAGGCAGGTTTCAGTGCCCTGTTATGTCTGAATCGTTGCCGGCGTTGGGACCCTCGTCCAGGACCGATAATTCCGCTAGATCCTGCGGGTCCAGGGCGAAATCGAACACGTCCAGGTTCTCCGCCATCCGCTCCGGTGAAGCCGTCTTTGGAATCGTTACCAATCCGTTTTGTATGTGCCACCGCAGGACCAGTTGGCCAGGGGTTTTCCCATGCTTTTCCGCCAATTGGGCAAGGAGGGGAGCACTTAATAAACCTGCACCGGATCCGCCAAGCGGACTGTAGGACTCCGTGACGATCCCGTGCCGTTCGTGGAATTCCCGCTCGGCGGACCGGGTAATTGCAGGGCTGAGCTGGATTTGGTTAACGGCCGGCACCACATCAGTCTCAGCCAACAACCGTTCCAGGTGGGCCGGCTTGAAGTTGGATACCCCGATGGACCGGACTTTTCCCTCAGCCTGCAGCCGTTCAAACGTCCGCCAGGTGGAGATGTACTGGTCCCGTCCCGGGAGCGGCCAGTGGATCAGGAGCAGGTCCACATAATCCAAGCCCAGCCGCTTCAGTGAGCCCTCCAAGCCCGCCACTGCACGGTCGTCGCCCTGGAACTCACCGTCCAGCTTGGTGGTGATGAAAAGCTCGCTCCGGTCCACGCCGCTGGCGCGGATTCCGTTCCCTACGCCGCGTTCGTTGCCGTACTTCACGGCGGTATCGATGTGCCGGTACCCGGCTTCCACGGCTTGGACGACGGCGGCAGCCACCTGTTCGTCGTCCAGAGGCCAGGTGCCAAGCCCCAGCTGGGAAATTCTGTTGCCGTCATTGAGTTCGATGAGCGGTGCAAGTGTCATGCCATCAGTCTCCCTTTTATCGGCCGTCCCTGCCCTCACTGGCCTGGATTCGAGAAGGCCCGGAGGATGTTGCCGGCGTTGTAGTCCAACGCCACCCGGGCCGTACTTGATACCGTATCCGGCCCCTTCTGCTGGGCAAGGAAGTCTGCAAACCTCCGCATGGCCTGGCCTGCCTTGGCCGGGTCGCCGTCCTGGACCGCCTTCGCTGCCTGCTGAATACTGGCGTCGAGCTGGGCCCCCACGGGTCCCGCCACATCCCCGGAGTCCACCAGGTCCGAAAGGATGTCCTGTAGTGCCTTGAGGCTGCCCGGCAGCCACGCGGCCCGCAGGGGTACGTTGCCGAAGGTCATGTCGGAGGCAAGGTAGAAGTCGGTGTAGGCAGGCTGGTTGTAGGCCGTGTTCTGGCGGGCAACCTCGGCGCGGTACTGCGGATCGTGCATCAAGGTGTAGAGCTTGTGGTTGGTGACCTCCGTGCTCAGGTAGATCCGGAGCGCTGAGCTGTCGGCCGTCCGGACCACCATCTCCTCGCGCCAGTCACCCAGGATGTCCGCCACCAGGCTGGGAGTGCCCTTGGTGCTGTTGTTGGTGCGGGTGCCGTCCGCCGTGAGCAGCCGCCCGCGCTTCCAGTCATCGATGGTGGGGGTCTGGTCGCCGGAGCCATTGATGATCTGCGTGGTCATGTCCGCGGCCCACTTGATGCTCATGTTGGTTCCGGGGGCGCTGCTGGAAAGCTTGCGGCCGTCCGCGGACTGCATGCCGATGGCCCAGTTCTCGATGCCGGGAACGGACGGATCCACGTCGCCGATCATGCCTCGGCCGGTGTCCTTGCCCGAGTAGGCGCCGAACAGTACCTCCCCGGTGGCGGCGTCCCGCATCGCGTAGCCGTACGGGGCATAGGCGGCCCCTTCATGCACGGTGAAGATCTCCTTGCCGGGGCGCGCCGGGTCGATGTCCGCCACATGCATGGCATCGCCATGTCCCAGCCGCGCCTCCCCGCCGGGAGCGGCGCTGCCGGTGGGCAGCGTGTCGAACGACGTGTACAGGACTGATCCGTCGTCGTCGAGCGTTGCCGATCCGTAGACGATCTCCTGCTTTCCGTCACCGTCCACGTCGGAGGCACTCAACGAGTGGAAGCCCTGGGTGGTGAGCTTGCCGTAGGTGGGGTCCGTGCCGTCGCGGCCGTGCGGGGAGTCGTTGAAGGGGTTGGTCATAGGCGTCCAGCCGGAGTCCACGTTCCAGACCGGCGACAGGTTGGTCCCGTCCCAGGTGTAGGTGGCCAAGGTGGTGCGGGTGTAGTAGCCGCGGGCGAAAACGGCTGCGGGCTTTTTGCCATCGAGGTAGGCGACGCCGGCCAGGAACCTGTCCACGCGGTTGCCCGGCTCGATCCGTGCCATGGCGTAATCGCCCCACATCAGGCCGTCGTCCGTCCGGCCCGGCATATAGGCCACCGTCTTCAGCTCCTTGCCCGTGCCGCCCTCGAAGACCGTCAGGTACTCGGGCCCGGAAACTATGAAGCCTTCAAACGCGCGCAGGTTGTTGCGGGCGCTGCGCGACGGGGCGTAGACGTCCATGAAGTAGTCGGTGAGTGCTTCGGCGTCGGGCTGGGACAACGGGTACTTGTACTTGGGCGCGATGCCGAACGCTTCCTCAAGGGTGGCGGGCCAGTGGCCGGCCTTCACCTCGGGGTGCTCTGTCCAGCCTTGGAAGGTCTTCACCATGTGCCGGTAGTAGTCGGCGGCGCTCATGCGGTAGTCGTCAGCGTTGGAGTAGCCGGCGTCGATATCGGACTGGAGCAGCGAGATGAAGGAACTCGCCGCCACGCTGCCGTCGGCGTTGAAGCTGGTGCTCATGGTCCCCGGCGCCGTCTTCATCATCATCTCTGCCCGGCCGTCGCCGTCGAAGTCGTTGACCAGCATTTGGGTGTAGTGGGCGCCGGAACGGATGTTGACGCCCAGGTCGATGCGGCTGAGGAGGGTGCCGTCCGCCTTGTAGGTGTCCACGTAGGTGTTGCCCGTGTAGCCCACCTGTGAGACGTCCTTGGAGTTGTTGGGGTCCCACTTGACGATGAATTCGTATTGGCCATCGCCGTCAACATCGCCCACGGAGGTGTCGTTGGCGGAGTAGGTGTAGGCCTGGCCTGCGGGGGTCACGCCGTCCGCCGGCTTCTTGAGCGGGATGTCCTTGAAGTTGCTGCCCCAGGGGGTGGCGGCTGCGCTGCGGTCCACTTCAGCGCCCCCGACGACGGCGCGCACCTGGTAGGCCGAGGCGGCCGTTCCGGTACGGTCCAGGAAGTTGGTGCTGTCCGTGACGGTGGCCAGCTTTTGCCCGTCGCGGTACACAGTGAAATCGGTGCCGGTGAGGCCGGTGGCGGAGGACCCGGTGGCTTCGTTGCCCAGCAGGCGCCAGCTGAGGACAACGCCCTCCGAGGTGCCGGCGGCCACCAGCCCCCGGTCCAGGTGGTCCAGTTGAATGCCGGGGTTCCCGGGCTTGGGGGAGGGTCCGACGGCGGAGGCCGGGGCGGCGAGGCAGCCCACCGTCAGTGCCAGGCCGGCGCCGACCGAAAGAAGGCGTATGGGGGTGAGGCGGGGATTCATCAGTGAATCCTTTCAATTTTGAGACCGGAAAACGCTTCCCCAGCAATCTAGGCCTGGGGGAGGGGCGAAGGCAACCCTTGTATTCCTGACCCGGTCAGGGTATTTAGAACGTTGTAGAAGCGGCAAGCCGATGCCCGCCAAGCATGCTTGGCGGGCATCGATGCGGAGCCCTGCCGCGAGGCGCCGGCCTTGCCCTGTCCCGCCTCGACCCGCCCTGGCCTGCCTCGACCCGCCCTGGCCTGACCTGACCGGCCTTGATATACCCGAATGCCCTAGGCGGGGTCGCCGGCCAGCTTCCGCTTCAGGATCTTCCCACTGGGTCCCAACGGTAGTTCGGAAAGGATCCTGACCACCCGCGGGTACTTGTAGGCCGCGAGCTGGTTGCTGGCGAAGTCCACTAACTCGGTTTCACTGACGGTTGCGCCGGCGTCCAGCACGATCGCGGCCGCAATTTCCTGCCCGTGGACCTCGTCGGGGATGCCGTAGACGGCGGCGCTCACCACTGCCGGGTGGGTCAGCAGGACTTCCTCCACTTCCCGGGGGTAGACGTTGTAGCCGTTGCGGATGATCATGTCCTTCTTGCGGTCCACGATGGTGAGGTAGCCGTCGTCGTCCTTTGTTCCCAGGTCTCCGGTGCGGAACCAGCCGTCCACCACGGCCTCCGCGGTGGCCTCGGGCCGGTTGAGGTAGCCCTTCATCAGCAGGTGTCCGCGGACGACGAGTTCACCGAGTTCGCCGTTGGGCAGCAGCTCGATGGCCTCCACCGTCTCCGGGCGGGCGATTTCGATATCCACGCCCCAGATGGGGACCCCAATGGTGCCGGGCCGGGGTGCGGTGCCCACGTGGTTGAAGGAGGCCACCGGCGAGGTCTCGGTCAGGCCGTAGCCTTCGTGGATCTCCACACCGAAAACGTCCCGGAACCTGTCCATGACGGCCAGCGGCAGGGATGCGCCGCCGGAGATGCCGTACCGGAGCGCGCCCGGACGGTCCGGTACCGTCTTCGCAGCTTCCAGAAGCGCCACATACATGGTGGGCACCCCCAGGAAGATGTTGACCTTATGCCGCGCCAGCAGCCTCAGCGCGTCCTCGCCGTTGAACCGCGGCATTAGGACGATGGTGGCTCCGGCACGCAGGCCCGTATTGAGGACCACCGTCTGGCCAAAGGTGTGGAAGAGCGGCAGCCCGCCGAACAGGACGTCGCCTGGCCGGAAGTCCATCACGCTGGTCAGCAGCACGCTTGTCTGTTCCACCAGTGAGAAGTGCGTGCCCAGCGCTCCCTTCGGTTTGCCGGTGGTGCCCGAGGTGTAGAGGATGGTGGCCGTATCCGAGGGGCGGCACGGTTCATACGTCCGGATGGGTTCGACGGCGGCTGCTTCCGCTTCCAGCCGGGGGAACCCGCCGTCGTCGGGAGCCATTACCGTCAGGACGCCGGTTCCGTTGGCCGCGGCGCCTGCAGCGCCCTCCGTGAGCAGGGGAGCGGCGCAGACCAGCAGCCTTGCGCCGCTGTCCTGCAGGACGTATTCGATTTCGCGGGCCTTCAGCAGGGCGTGAACGGGGACCACGATGGCGCCGAGCGACAGGATGGCGTAGTACACCCGGGCGAAGTCCGGGACATTGGGGATCAGGACGGCGACGGCGTCCCCCGGGCCAATGCCGCGGGCCCGCAGCGCACCGGCATAAGCACGGGTCTGGGCCCAGAGGTCGGCGTAGCTGACCTGGTCCTCACCCACCACGAGGGCGATGCTGTTTGGAGTCCTTTTGGCTGATTCGGCCAGGACGGCTGCGACGGAGATGGTGGCGAAGCCGTCGGCGGAGGGGTTGTTGGTCATGGCCTGCTTCTTCGTTGGGGTGGTCATGCTGTGAGGATGAGGGCGTCGCCCTGGCCGCCGCCGCCGCAAAGGGCCACGACGCCGGTGCCGCCGCCGCGGCGTTTCAGCGCAAGCGCCTGGTGCAGCACCAGGCGGGCACCCGAGGCGCCCACGGGGTGGCCCAGGGCAATGGCCCCGCCGTCGGCGTTCACGGCCTCTGTATCGATGCCGAGGTCGTTGGCGGAATGGATGAGGACCGAGGCGAAGGCTTCGTTGATTTCCACCAGGTCCAGTTCCTGCACCGTGAGCCCCTGGTCCTTCAGCGCGCGCTCGATGGCACGGGCCGGCTGGGAATGGAGGGATCCGTCCGGTCCCGCCGTCTGCCCGTGGGCGCCGATCTCGGCGATCCACTCCAGCCCTGCCGCTTCGGCCGCCGCCTTGCTCGCGATGACCAGCGCCGCGGCGCCGTCGGAGAGGGGCGACGCCGAGCCGGCGGTGATGGTGGCAGTCTCCTCCCTGGAGAATGCCGGCCGGAGCTGCGCCAGGGATTCGGCCGTGGTTTCCGGGCGGATGCCCTCGTCGTGCTCAATGGTCAGCGCCGGGCCCTTGCGCTGCGGCACCTGGATCGGCGCGATCTCCTCGGCCAGAACCCCGGCGGCCCGGGCTGCTTCGGCGCGCTGGTGCGAGCGGGCCGCCACGGCGTCTTGTTCGGCGCGGCTGATCCCGCGCTGGGCGTTGCCGGCGTCTGTGGCCTCGCCCATGAGCTTGCCGCTCACCGGGTCCTGGAGTCCGTCGTGGTTCAGGGAATCGAGCATGGGAGCATCGCCGATGACGACGCCGGCGCGAAGCCCGGGGACCAGGTGCGGTGCGTTGGTCATCGACTCCTGGCCGGCGGCCACAATGAAATCCGCTTCCCCGGTTCGGATCATCCGGGCGGCGTCGATCACGGCAGTCAGCCCGGACAGGCAGAGTTTGTTGATGGTGATGGTGGGGACATCCCAGCCGATGCCCGCGGCCAGGCTGGCCTGGCGTGCGGGCCCCTGCCCGGCGCCGGCCTGGATGACCTGCCCCACGATTACGGCGCCGATTTGTTCTGGCGCCACGCCGGTCCGTTCCAGGGCCGCCCGGATGGCATGGGCGCCGAGCTGGCTGGAGGAGAAGGGCGTGAGGCCGCCGCGGAACCGGCCGAACGGCGTGCGGGCGCCGCCCAGGATGACGGGGATGTTGGCGTTCTGGTTCAAGAACAGTCCTTTCAGGGATGACGGGCGGCGGAAGCCACGCGGTAGGTTTCAGGCGAACGCTGACATGCCGGTGATGCCCCGGCCGATGATCAGGGCCTGCATGGTCTCGGTGCCTTCATAGGTGTGGATGGCTTCGATGTCGGCCAGGTGCCGGGCCACGCGGTTCTCCAGCAGGATGCCGTTGCCGCCCAGAAGGTCACGTGCATTGGACGCAATGCCCCGGGCGGTCCGGGTGCAGGTGTACTTGGCCAGCGACGCCTGCTCCGGAGCAAGCATTCCGGCTTCATCGAGCCGGGTCATCTGCACCACCATCAGTTGCATGGTGGCCAGCTCGCTGAGCATGCGGGCCAGCCGTTCCTGGACGATCTGGGAGGCGGCCAGGGGCCGGCCAAACTGCTTGCGCTGCTTGGCGTACTGGACGGCGGTTTCGTAGCAGGCGGTGGCATGGCCGACGGCGGACCAAGCGACACCCAACCGGGTCGCCAGCAGGACACGGGCGGTGTCCTTGAAGGTTCGGGCGCCCGGGAGGACGCTTGCTTCCGGGACAAAGACATCCTCCAGCCGGATGTGGGCCTGCCAAATGGCGCGCAGGGCCAGTTTGCCCTCGATCCTGGTGGCGGTGTAGCCGGGGGAGTCCTGCGGAACCAGGTAGCCGTGGACCTGGCCGTCGTCGCCCCGCGCCCACACAATGCTGACGCCGCCAACGGAGCCGTTGCCGATCCATTTCTTTTCGCCGTTCAGCAGGTAGCCGCCGTCAGTACGGGTTGCCGTGCTTTCCAGGGCCACCGAGTCTGAGCCGTGGGTGGGCTCTGTCAGAGCGAAGGCGGCGTATTCGGTGCCGCCGGCGATCGCGGGCAGCCAGCGCTCCCGCTGCTCAGCGGATCCACATTCCGCCACGGAGCGCAGGGCCAGGCCGCCCTGGACCGCGATCATGGTTGCCACGGAGCCGTCGCCGCGGCTGATTTCCATGTTCACCAGCCCGGCGGCCATGCTGCTCATCGGAGCGTAACCGTCCACTGGCACGCCATCGCGCAGCAGGTCCAGTTCGCCAAGGCGGCGGAGCAGATGCAGTGGGTACTCGCCGCGTTCCCAGTAACCATCGATGACCGGGAGGACCTCCTCCTGTACGAAGCGGCGGGCCCGGTCCCAGTACATGCGGTCCTCATGGCTGATGCCGGTCAGGACGGACGCGGGGTCGGTGCCGAGGGCCTCGGTCAGGAAATAGTCCGGCTCCACGGTGCCGGCAGGAAAGCCCGCAGGGCTTTCGGTGCGGGCGGGCACCTGGGTGGGCGACGTCGTCGTCATGTATCTGCATCCTCTAAATCAGCGGCGGTGGAACTGATGTGGCTTCCGCCACACCGACACTAAGGATGCATTGAAACGCAGTTCCACGTCAAGAAACTCAGTGTCACCGGCGGGTTAGGGGAGGGCGTCCAGGACTGCCTGGGCGATCGCTTCCCTGCCTGCCTGGCCCGGAAGGACGGTCACGACGACGGTCGGCGCAGGTTGGGCGGTGGCGGCGCCACCAAGGAGTGCGGGCCTGAACGTTTCCGCCAGCGCCCGGAGTTCGGCTGCGAGGGCGGGAGCCCTTTTCCGGTCCCCATCCCCGGTTTCGCCGGCACCGGGCGCCCGCAGCCACTGCCGCAGGAAGGCGTTATGCACCGCCACCACGGCCGCGGCGAAGGCCACGGCCTTGTACCCGCCCGGCCCGTCCTGGGGCAGCTTGTCATTGAGGTACTGCAGGAAGGCCCGCTCGTACCGGTGCGACGTGACCAGTTCCCGGTCCCGAAGGGCCGGAACCGCCTGCAGCAGTTCGTACCGGGCCAGGGACGTTTCGCGGTTCCGCAGGTGGTGCTCGAAGACCAGCAGTGCTGCATCGGCGACGGCGGCCAGGGGTTCCAGCCTCGATTCCGCAAGCCGGTCATTCACCTGGCGCAGGATCCGTTCATGATCGGCGAAGACCACGTCCTCCTTTGACCCGAACCGCCGGAAAAACGTGCTGCGGCTCATGCCCGAGACTTCAGCCAGTTCCTCAACGGATGTTGCATCGAAACCCTGCCTGGCCAGGAGCCCGATGGCGGCGGCCACAGGCTTATCGGCGGACTGTTCGGAAGGGGGCAACGTCATGCGCCGAAATTAGCACAGCCGGCAAGTAGCGCCGGCCCGCCGCTGGATGCGGCAGGCCGGCGCCACCGGCTCAGGCTCCCTGGCGGGACCAGCTGGTGAGTTTGTCCGAGAGCTGCATGTAGGCCTCGTTCACCTGCTGCAGCTCCGGGTGGCTGTCATACCACTCGACGATTTCCCGGGCGCCGTCCGCGAACGGGATGGTGGCGGTGTAGTCCGGGACCAGGGACTTGATCTTGGTGTTGTCGAAAACCACCGAATGGGACCTGTCGCCCAGGAGGTTGGAGCCCAGTTCCTGGTCGTGGGCGGCGATGGTTTCAGAGGCCACGTGCACCAGTTCCGGCTCCCGGACTCCGGCTGCTCGGGCGAAGAGCGCGTAGATCTGGTTCCAGGGCAGGTACTCGTCGGAGGTGATGGTGTAGCTCTCGCCCACCGCCTGCGGCCGTCCCAGTACGCCGACGAATGCCTTGGCGAAGTCCCTGCTGTGGGTCAGCGTCCACAGTGAGGTGCCGTCGCCATGGACCATGACCGGAAGGCCGTTGCGCATCCGGTGGATGTCCGTCCAGCCGCCCACCATTGCAATCTTGGTGCGGTCGTAGGTGTGCGACGGGCGGATGACGGTCAGGGGGAAGTCCTGCTCCCGGTAGGCCAGGAACAGCAGTTCCTCGCATGCGATCTTGTCCCGGGAGTACTGCCAGAACGGATTCTTCAGCGGCGTCGACTCCCGGATGGGAAGCCTGGTGGGCGGCTTCTGGTAGGCGGAGGCGGAGCTGATGAAGACGAACTGCCCGGTCCGTTCCCGGAAGAGCTCCATGCTTGTTTGCGCCTGGTCCGGAGTGTAGGAGATGAAGTCCGCGACGGCGTCGAACTCCCTCCCGCCCAGGACTTCCCGGACCGAGGCCGCATCCCGGACGTCCGCGTGCAGCACTTCTGTCCCGTCCGGGACCGGCCTGCTGGACTGGCCTCGGTTCAGGATGGTCAGCCGGTGGCCCAGCGCGACGGCGCGTTCGGCTGCCGCCGCGCTGATGACCCCGGTGCCGCCGATGAAGAGGATGCTCCGGGATGCCACGGTATCGCCCACGGGTGGGGTTACCACGCGTAGTCCTCCGGTGCCGTGCGGTGTCCCGGGAAGATGTCGTCCAGCCGCTTGAGGGCGTCGTCGTCGAGGGAGACGTCCAGGGCGCGGATGGCGGCGTCCAGCTGTTCCTGCGTGCGCGGGCCCACGATCGGTGCGGTTACGGCGGGCTGGTGCAGGAGCCAGGCAAGGGCAACGTCGCCGGGCTCGTGGCCCAGTTCGTCGGCGAAGTCCTCGTACTGGCGGATCTGGTCTTCGTGCTTCTTCAGCGTCTCCGCGGCGCGGCCCTCGGTGCGCCGCACGCCTTCACGCTCCTTCTTCAGCACCCCGCCCAGCAGCCCGCCCTGCAGCGGCGACCAGGGGATCAGGCCAAGGCCGTACTGCTGTGCCGCCGGGATGACTTCCAGCTCCACCTGGCGCATGAACAGGTTGTAGATGGACTGCTCGCTGACCAGGCCGGTGTAGTTCCGCCGCCGGGCCGCTTCCTGCGCCTGGGCGATGTGCCAGCCGGCAAAGTTGCTGCTGCCCGAATACAGGATCTTGCCCTGCTGCACGGCCACCTCGATGGCCTGCCAGATCTCGTCCCACGGGGTATCGCGGTCGATGTGGTGGAACTGGTACACATCGATATAGTCCGTCTTCAGGCGCTTGAGGCTCGCGTCCAGTGCCCGGCGGATGTTGAGTGCCGAGAGCTTGGATTCGTTGGGCCGGTCCGTCATGGTGCCGTAGAGCTTGGTGGCCAGTACGGTGTGTTCGCGGCGCTCGCCGCCCTTGGCGAACCAGCGGCCGATGATTTCCTCAGTCCAGCCGCGGTGGTCCACGCCGCCATAGACGTTGGCGGTGTCGAAAAAGTTGATGCCGGCCTCGTGGGCCGAGTCCATGATGCCGTGGGCGTCCGCCTCCTCCGTCTGGGGGCCGAAGTTCATGGTGCCCAGGCAGAGGCGGGAAACTTTCAGGCCGGAACGGCCCAGGTGGGTGTACTGCATGGAAAATCCTTTCGGTGGTGGAGCTTGTCGGAACCTACATCTGGGTGAATGCGGCGACGGCGGGATCGGAGCCAATGCGGGCGCCGGACTCCAGTGCGGTGATGGCGGCAAGTTCGTCCTGGGAAAGCTTCAGGGACGATGCTGCGAAGTTTTCCCGGATCCGGTCCGGGTTGGCCGACTTGGGGATGACGATGTTTCCGTTGGCCAGGTGCCAGGCGAGCACCACCTGGGCGGTGCTGGCGTTGTGGGCGTTGGCGATTGCCGTGACGGCGTTTCCGTTCAGGTCCCCGCCCTGCCCCAGCGGGCTGTAGGCCTCCACCGCGATGCCCAGGTCCCGGCATTTCGCCGCGAGGTCCGCCTGCTGGTAGCTGGGGTGCAGCTCGATCTGGTTGACGGCCGGAACGGTTTCCGCCGACTCAAGGAGGGTGTCCAAGTGGTCGGAGAGGAAGTTGGAGACGCCGATGGCGCGGATTTCCTTGTTTTCGTACAGCCGCTCCATCTCCTTCCAGGCCTGGATGAAGAGCCCTTGCGAGGGGACCGGCCAGTGGATGAGGTAGAGGTCGATGAAGTCCAGGCCCAGTGCCTTGCGGCTGTTCTGGAATGCTTCCTGCGCGCGGCCCTGCTCGCCGTTCCGGAGCTTCGTGGTGATGAAGATTTCCTCGCGTGCTATTCCGGTGGCGGCCAGGGCTGCGCCCACGCCTGCCTCGTTCCGGTAGGCTGCGGCGGTGTCAATGTGGCGGTATCCCGCTTCCAAAGCGTCCTCCACGGTCCGCTGGGTTTCTTCCGGCGGGACCTGGAAAACGCCGAAGCCAAGCTGCGGGATCGTGACGCCGTTGTTGAGTGTCAGCTCTGACATGGGTGTGCTCCTTGGAACGATATGGGATGGAACGTGGTGCTTAAGTGCCGGCTGCTCGACGGAATGAGAAAGCGGTTTCCGCCGGCTCACTCCTGAGCCTATGCACTTTCCGCCGCCAAGTCAGCAAACAAGGCTGTTCCTGTTTTTCCTAGGACTGCCAGTCCTACCTTCGTTGTAGAGCAGGACACTCATCGCAGGCAGAATGGTTTCCATGGGTCAAAGCGCAGAGTTCGGAAAATTCCTCAAGGCCATGCGGTCGCGCTTGAGCCCGGAGGTCGCAGGAACGGGTCCCAGCACGGGGGCCCGGCGGGTTCCGGGGCTGCGCCGGGAGGAAGTGGCGCGCCTTGCCGGTGTCAGCACCGATTACTACGTCCGGCTTGAGCAAGGGCGGAACATCCACCCCTCGCGGACCGTGCTGGACGCGGTGGCCCGGGCGCTGCGGTTGGACAGCAGCGAACACGCGCACATGTTGGACCTGCTCGAGAACTGCGCCGGTGCTCCCCGCGAGCCCGGCAGCAATGCGGCCCAGGGGGTCCGCCCGGCCCTCCGGCAGCTCCTCGACGCAGTGGGGGAGGTGCCCGCGATGGTGCTGGGCCGGCGCAGCGACGTCCTGGCGGGCAACAGGATGGCATTCCTGCTGTTCACGGATTTCCCGGCGCTGCCGCCCGCCGAGCGGAACCTCACCCGCTGGACCATCCTGGACCCTGCAGCCCGGGAACTGTTCAGGGACTGGAAGACGGTGGCCGCCGAAGCCGCGGGATCCCTCCGGCTGGACGTGGGGCGGCACCCCAATGATCCGCAGGCCAACCATCTGGTGGGTGAGCTGGCGGTCCACAGCGAACATTTCCGCCAGTGGTGGGCCGGGCACCGGGTGGCCACCCGATCGGCCGGCACCGTCCGGCTTCACCATCCCGCGGTGGGGGACCTGGAACTGAACTTTGAAAACCTCGTCCTGCCGGAGGACCCGGACCAGACGCTGAGGGTGTACTCCGCGCGGCCGGGATCGCCGTCGTCGGACGCCCTTGCCCTGCTGGGCAGCCTCGGTGCGGTGCCGGACGCCGGCTTGGAGCACGGCGACACCGTGGTGGTCGAACGCGGTGAAGCGGGCTGACGCCGCGCTGCTGCTGTTCATTCGTCCAGGGAAGGGCGTTTATTCTGGCCAGCCGCCCATTGGCCGCTGACCAGGCGTTTCCTAGGGTGGGAGTACACGTTTTCCCTGCCCAGTCTTAATCACCAGGATGGTCTCAACGATGAAACGCATCGCCCTGCTGAAGGAGCGCCAGGCGTCAGCCGGCGCCGCCTCCACCGCCACCGGCTCGCACTGCCCGGCTTCCGGCCTCTGGAGCCCGGACCTCGATCCGCACACGGTTCTTTCCTTCTTCGAAGGGCATGTCTTCCCCGCGTTCGACGGCGTCCCCACCGTGTGGCGCCGCCGCAGCCCGGGCACGGCAAACTAGGACAATCAGCGCGCAATAAAACAGGTCGTGAAGCCAAAGGCTTCACGACCTGTTGTGTTTGGCTGGATCAGCCCTGCTCTTCCAAGCGGAACCCGATCTTGATGGTGACCTGCCAGTCTGCGATCTTCCCGTCCTCCAGGTGGCCGCGGACCTCCTTGACCTCGAACCAGTCGAGGTTTCGCAGGGTCTGGGATGCCTTGGCAATGCCGTTCCGGACGGCGTCGTCCACGCCCTGGGTGGAGGTGCCGACAATTTCAGAAATGCTGTACGTGTGGTTGGACAAGTTCGCTCCTCGTGGTCATCGTTGCCCCCGGTTGCGGGCCGTCCCTGAAGCCTAGTGGGACCACTGGAGCGTTGAACAGGCCCAGTCCGCGCGCCGGCTACTTGGCTTCCAGCACCAGCTGCTTGAGGTCGTCGAGGGTTTGCTGCATGTGGGCGTCCATGGCCTGGCGCGCCCGGGCGGCGTCGCGGGACTGCAGGGCCTCGGCAATGTTCCGGTGATGGCCGATGGCGTGCTCCTGGATTGCCGGAACGGCAGAAGTCTCAGCCCTGCGCTTTTCCAGCACCCGGTGCAGGGGCTCGAACAGGACCGAAACGAAGACGTTCCCGGATGCACGCAGGATGACGTCGTGGAAAGCCAGGTCCGCCTCCACGAAGGCTGCCACATCGTTGATGCTGTGGGCCGCCTTCATCGCCGCGACGTAATTGAAGAGAGCTTCGATGTCCTCCTCCGCGATCCGTCCGGCGGCAAGCTCACAGGCCCCCGTTTCCAGCATCCGGCGGAGCTCGATGAGCTGGATGGAGGCGTCTGCGTCGTTCTTTCCCTCGGCCGCGGCCCGGAGCACTGCTTCCAGCGAAGCCCAGCTGCTCAGCGGGTTGACGAAGGTCCCCCGGCCGCGCTCCACACTCAGGATGCGCTGGGCCTGCAGCGTCTTCATCGCTTCGCGGACCGTCATGCGGCTGACCTCGTGGCGTGCGCTCAGTTCATGCTCACCCGGAACGGTGGAGCCGGGCGGAAACTCGCCTTCGATGATGCGGTCCAGCAGCTCGTCGGCCACTACGCCTACCAGTGACTTCCTTGCCAATGTTGCCCCCGATCCCTGTTCCAGGCCGTCGCCTGGCGGATATGTCAGACAAGTCTACTTGCGCGTCCGTATGCTCTGTGCCACACTAACTTTCAAATGCAAGATGTCAGACATCTTACAGTTATCTACACATCAGGATCCGCACGCCCGGATCCATACACAACGGAGTGCACTGTGACGCTTGAAGCAGACGTTCTGGCCGCCTATCCGGCAGACATGGAAATCCCCGCCGGGCTGGTTGCCGGCGCGCTGGCCGCTTCCAACGCGGAGGTGCCCCGTGTCCTGGTAGTGCTCGACGACGACCCCACCGGCACCCAGTCCGTGGCGGATCTGCCCGTGCTCACCCGCTGGGACGTGGCGGACTTCGCCTGGGCCTTTAGCCAGGGCAAGCCCGCCGTGTACGTCCTGACCAACACCCGCAGCCTGGACCCCGCAGAGGCCGCCGCCCGCAATGAGGAAGTGGTCCGGAACGCCCTGGCCGCCGCAGGATCACCCAGGAAGCTCCGCCTGGGCTTCGTCAGCCGCAGCGACTCCACGCTCCGCGGCCACTTCCCGCTGGAACCGGACGTCATCGCAGCCACCGTCGCAGAGGTCAGTGGGGAAAAGACCGACGGCGTGGTCCTGGTGCCGGCATTTCCCGACGCCGGCCGCGTCACCATTGGCGGCGTGCACTACATGCGCGGCACCGGCGATGCCCAGGGCAGCCTGGTCCCCGTTTCCGAGACTGAGTTCGCCAAGGACGCTTCCTTCGGTTTCAGCACCTCGGTCATGGCGGACTACGTGGCAGAGAAGTCGCAGGGCAGGTTCCCCGCCGACTCCGTGATTGTCCTGGACCTGAACATCATCCGGGCCGGCGCTTCGGCCCAGGATCCGGCCATTTCCGCCAAGGCCATTGCCGACGCCATCGAGCCGGCCACCGACTCCACGCCCATCGTGGCCGACATCGTCACGGAGAACGACTTCCGCGCCCTGGCCCTGGGACTGGACGAAGCGGAACGCCGCGGCAAGAAGCTCCTGTACCGCGTGGGTCCGCCTTTTGTCCGCGGCCGCATTGGTCAGGAAGTCCGCACCGCGCTGACCGCCGAAGAGGCATATGAGGGCAATACCCCGTCGGAGGCGGGCGGCCTGATCGTGGTGGGCTCGCACGTCGGCGTCACCACGCGGCAGCTCAACGTCCTCACGGCGGAACACAACTCCGCCCGCATTATCGAGATCGACGTCGAGAAGCTCCTTGGTGGCGAGCAGGACGCCAAGGCGCACCTGGACCAGACCGTGGACGCCGTCGTCGATGCCCTCCGCGCCGGTGACGTCATCGTTCACACCAGCCGCCTGCTCATCAAGACGGACGACCCCGCCGAAAGCCTGCGGATCGCACGGACCGTGTCTGCCGCCGTCGTGAACGTGGTCAACCGGACCCTGAAGATCTTCCCGCCGCGCTTTGTCATCGCCAAGGGCGGCATCACCTCCTCCGACGTGGCAGCCCACGGCCTGGAAATCCGCCACGCCATTGTCCGCGGCCCCATGCTGCCCGGCATCGTCAGCCTCTGGGAGCCGGTTGACGGACCCGCCAAGGGCATCCCGTACATCGTGTTCGCCGGGAACGTGGGCGACGACGATTCCCTGGCGCAGGTCACCCGCAAACTCAGCAACACTTTCTGAGCCCACTGGCTCCCAACAAGCCCCGCAAAAATTCAACGGAGAACACCATGACCAGCAACTACACCGTCACCGTCCTGGGCCTTGGCGCCATGGGCCTGCCCATGGCCACCCGGCTGGCATCCCAGCTGACCGTCCACGGCTTCGACATTGCCGAGCCGCGCCTGGAACTCGCCCGGGAAGCCGGGATCGCCACCTTCACCACGGCACGCGAAGCCGCCAAGGGCGCCAACGCCGTCCTCCTGGCCGTCCGCAACGGCGAGCAGCTCAACGACGTCCTCTTCGGCGAGAACGGCGTGGCCCCGGTTCTCGAGCCCGGCGCCGTCGTTATCCTGGGCAGCACCGTGGGCACGGACGCCATTCCCGCCACCGTGGCCAGGCTTGCCGAATACGGCGTGGACCTGGTGGACGCCCCGCTCTCCGGCGGCCCCAAGCGCGCCGGCGAAGGTGACCTGCTGATCGTCGTCGGCGCTTCTCCGGAAGCGCGCGAAAAGGCCGCCCCCGCACTGGAGCTCCTGGCTTCCACCCTGACGGTGGTGGGCGACAACCCCGGCGACGGCCAGGCCCTGAAAACCGTCAACCAGCTGCTGTGCGGCGTCCACATCGCCGCCGCAGCCGAGGCCCTGGCCCTGGCCGACGCCCTGGGCCTCGACCAGGCCAAGACCCTTGCCGCCCTGGAAGCGGGTGCGGCAGGTTCCTTCATGCTCTCCAACCGCGGCCCCCGCATCCTGGAGGCCTATGACGAGGAAGGCGCCGAGGTCCTGTCCCGCCTGGACATTTTCGTCAAGGACATGGGCATCGTAGGCAAGGCCGCCCGTGCCGCCGGCCTGGCAGCCCCCGTTGCCGCCGCCGCCGAACAGCTCTACCTCCTGGGCCAGGCCCAGGGCCTCGCGGCCGCCGATGACTCCGCCGTCATCAAGGTGGTCGCGCCCACTAAGCGCACCAAGTAACCACTGCCGCGCTGGCCACCCCCCCCACCGGTGCGACGACGGCGGTCCCCCCTCCGCCGTCGTCGTACCTCCCAGCGTTGCCGGGTCCGTTCCGCAACGTTTGTTCCACCCCTCACCATGCCCTGATGCCGACCTGCCCCGGGACCGGCACGTCAAAGGAGACACCTCCCCGTGAACCACCTGATGAGTCCGCTGATACAGCGGGCGGCCGACGCCCCGGCCATCAAACCAGCCGCTGAGCTGGGCACCCCGGTACTGCTCACCATCGCGGCGGTGGGCATTGCCATCCTGCTGGTGATGATCATCCGCTTCAAGATCCAGGCCTTCGTGGCGCTGCTCACCGTCAGCATCCTGGTGGCCGTGGCTGCCACCATTCCGCTGCAGCACATCTTCACCGTGGTGTCCGGCGGCGTAGGCAGCACCATGGGCAAGGTGGCCATCCTGATTGCGCTCGGCGCCGTGCTGGGCCGGATGATCGAGGTGTCCGGCGGCGTCCAGTCCCTCGCGGACCACTTCACCCGCAAGCTCGGAGCCAGGCGCGTGGCCGTAGCGCTCACCGCCGTCGGCTTCCTGGTGGCCATCCCCGTCTTCTTCGAGGTGGGCATCATCGTGCTGGTGCCCATCGTGTACGCCTTCGCCAAGATCGCCAAGGTCCACCCCATCAAGTTCGGCCTTCCCATGGCCGGCATCATGCTCGCCATCCACGTGGCCGTCCCGCCGCACCCGGGCATCGTTGCAGGCGCCGGCGTACTTGGCGCCGACATTGGGCTCATCGCCCTGATGTCCCTGCTGATCTGCATCCCGCTGGGCTTCCTGTCCTACTGGGTCGCCTCGATCATGAACCGCAAGGAATATGAGCTGCTGCCCGCCGTAAAGACCCAGGTGGAGGAGTTCGGCTCCGACTCACTGGTCAAGGTAGGCCATGACGGACCCGGTGCCGCCGCCATCGCACCGCCGCGGCCGGGCCTGATCATCTTCCTGATCGCCGCACCGATCGTGCAGATCCTCCTGGGCACCGCCGGCACCCTCATCCTCCCCAAGTCCCACCCGCTGTACGGCCTTGCAGCCTTCGTCGGCAACCCCTTCCTTGCACTGCTGGTGGCCGTGGCGCTGTCCTTCTTCCTGCTGGCGGTCCGCCGCGGCTGGTCCTTCAAGGAAACCGGTGAAATCTTCGAAGGCTCGCTGCCGCCCATCGCCTCCATCCTGATGGTGGTGGCCGCTGGCGGCGTGTTCGGCAACGTCCTGCAGGTTTCCGGTATCGGTTCCGCGCTCTCCAAGACCCTGGACACGCTCGGCGTGCCCCTGCTGCTCCTTGGCTTCATCATCTCCCTGGCACTGCGCGCTGCCCAGGGTTCGGCCACCGTGGCCATCGTGACAACCACCGGCCTGCTCTCCGCAGCGGTCAGCGGCGGAGGCTACAGCCCCGCGCAGATTGCCGTGATTGTCATCGCCATCGGCTTCGGCGCCCTGGGCCTGTCCCACGTGACCGACGCCGGGTTCTGGGTTGTGGTCCGCTACTACGGACTCACGGTTTCCGACGGATTGAAGACCTGGACGGTCCTGACCACCGTCCTGGGCCTGGCCGGCTTCGCGCTGACCTTCGTTGCCTGGATCCTGGTGGGAGGCCTGGGCGTCTAATGCGTACCCGACTGGACCACCTGGTCACCTCCGCCCTGCAGCAGGGCTCCGCGGTGCCCGCCTTCACCTGCTACGACTTCACCACCGCGCTGGCCATGGTGGGCGCCGCCGAGGAATCCGGGCGGGGCGTGATCCTGCTGGTGGCACCCAAGACCGCCGCCACCGCCAACGGCCTGCGGCTCATCGCGGCACTGCGCGGCCTGGCCGACGCTGCCACGGTGCCCGTGGCGGTGCAGCTCGACCACGCGTCCGACCTCAACGTCATGGCCGACGCCGTGGCGGCAGGCGCGGATTCCGTCCTGGCTGACGGTTCCTCGCTCCCTTACGAGGAGAACATCGAACTGGTCCAGGCGGCCCGCGCCCTGCTGGGCGCCGAGGTAGTGCTGGAAGCCGAACTGGGCGGCCTGGCAGGGGACGAGGACCGTGCCTTTTCCGCCGACCAGCCGGCCGGCCAGGCCGGCGTGGACGTGGCCGGCCTGACCGACTCCGCGCAGGTGGAGGACTTCGTGTCCCGCACCGGCGCGGAACTGCTGGCAGTGGCCGTGGGCAACGTCCACGGCAAGTACAAGGGCGAGCCGCGGCTGCGCTGGGACGTACTGCAGGACATTGCCGCGCGGGTGCACATTCCCCTGGTCCTGCACGGTGCCTCCGGCATCCCCGCAACGGAACTCGTCAAGGCCGCGGCCATGAACGTTGGCAAGGTCAACTTCAATACAGAACTGCGAACCGGGGTGCTGGCCACCCTCCAGGACCAGCTTCCCGGCCACCGCGCGGACGGCGAGAACCTGCAGGGCCTGCTGGCCACCTGGAACCAGTCCGCCAAGGGCTTTGCCGCCACCACGCTGGCCACGCTGGCACGGTAACGTCTCAAGAAACACCACGGGAAGCCGCACCGCAAGCCGCACAAGAAGCCTCATAGACGGGAGGCCAGGATCAAGCAGCCAGTCCTGGCCTCCTTCCCGTTGACGGGTTTCCGCCGCTCTTATGCCTTTCCCGGAGGCTAGGATCAAGCAATGACCCTGGCCTCCCTTCTTTTTGCCTTCCTTGCCGGCGCGCTGCACGTCTTCATCTTCACCCTGGAGTCGCTCACCTGGACCCGGCCCGCCACGTGGAAGCGCTTCGGGGTTGCTTCCCAGTCCGATGCCGAGACCACACGGTCCCTGGCCTACAACCAGGGCTTCTACAACCTGTTCCTGGCCACCGGGGCTTTCATCGGCGCAGGGCTCGTGGCGTTGGGTGGCGAGGGGTCCGCCCAGGCCGTGGCAGGCTGGACCCTCATCTTCAGCTGCTGCGGATCCATGCTGCTGGCGGCCGCCGTCCTGGCCTTCACCGGACGAAAGTACCTCCGCGCCGCCATAACCCAGGGCATCACGCCCCTGATCGCCGTCGTGCTGGGACTGCTGGCAATACTGCCGTAGGAAGATCCGCAACCGGCCAAAGTCCTTAATCCACACCGGCGCCTGGGGGCACAATGGTGCCATGGGCAGCGTCGAGCCTTTGTAGGGTCCCATGCGAAGCACCGGCACGCGGGGGACAGGAAGCGGGGCGGACACGGCAAGCCGTGATCCGGTGATCGATATTGTCCGGTTCATCTGCCTGGTCCTGGTGGTGGTGGGGCACTCCACGATGGTCAGCCCGGTCCTGCACCCAGACGGGACCGTGACAACCGAAAACACCTTGGCCGAACAGGACTGGTTCGAACCCGTCATCTGGATCTTCATGGTCATGCCCCTGTTCTTCGTCACCGGCGGCATCACCGGCCTGCAGTCCTGGCGCCGGCTCAAGGCAAGCGGCGGGACCGGGGCGCAGTTCATCCGCGCGCGCCTCCTGCGCCTGGTCCGCCCGGCCGCCGCCCTGCTGGCAACCATGGTGGCCGGCCTGTCCGTGGCCGCAGCGCTCGGCGTGGACCGGCAGGTGGTCCAGCTTGTTGCCACCGGGGCGGGCATGCCACTGTGGTTTCTTGCGGCCTACCTTGCAGCGCAGCTGAACATTCCGGTCCTGGCAGCGCTCCATGACCGCGCACCCTGGCTGACCCTCGGCCTGCTTACCGGGCTGGTGATTGCCGTGGACTGTCTCCGCGGTACCGTGCCGGACCTGGCCAACGCGAACCTGGTCTTCGTGTGGTGCGCAGTCCAGCAACTGGGTTTCCTTGCCGCGGACGGGCAACTTTCCCGCCTCTCCCGCTCCGGGCTGCTGGGCATCGCGGTGGCGGCACACCTGCTGCTGGGACTCGTGACCGGACTTGGCCTGTACCGCGGCAACATGCTGGTCAACCTCAACCCGCCCAACCTGTCCCTGGTGCTCCTGGGCGTTTCGCAGCTGGCGGCGATGGAACTTGCGCGGCCCGTCCTGGCGCCGCTGGCCGGCATCCGCTGGATCAGCCGGCTCCTGCAGGTGGCCGGCGCCCGGTCCCTGACGGTCTACCTGTGGCACCTGCCGCTGCTGGCGGCCATGTCCGGATTGCTGCTCCTGGCACCGATCGCCAAACCAGCATCGGGTACGCCCGAATGGTGGTGGTCACGTCCACTGGTGGTCCTCGCGCTGGTCTTCCTGCTTCTGCCGGTGGCCGCAGCCTTTGGCCGCCTGGAGGAACGGACGACGGCGCTCCAGGCTTTCCGCTGCAGGCCCGCCGTGGCGGGGACCGCCGTCGTAGTGGTCTTCATTCCCGTGGCGGACGCCGCGCTCAGCGGCCTGTCGTTGGGGCTGCTGGCAGCCGGCGCCCTGTGTTTTTGCGTGGCGATCCTTCTGCTGGGCGGACTGCCGCTGCCGCGGCGCGGTGCTGTCCGCAGGGGCCGGAAGCGGGGGCCGGGGAAGAGGGGCCCAAGGGGCATTGCCAGCGGCGTGAAGTAGTGCCAGTGTCGAACCATGACCGAGAACACCGCGTCCGCAGAGGACACCTTCACCGCCAATGTCTCGCTGCTGCGCAATGACGAACAGCAACGGTATGAGCTCCTGGTGGATGGCAGGTTGGCTGTCCAGGCCTTTTTCCGCGACCTTCCCGGGCACATTGATTTCACCCACACCGAGACCGGCGAGGACTTTGAAGGCCAGGGCCTGGGCAAGGTCCTGGCGCATTTTGCCCTGGATGATGTGGTGGCCACGGGAAAGCGGATCATCCCGCACTGCCCGTTCATTTCCAGCTACCTCCGCAAGCATGAGGGCTACGGCCAGTTCGTCGACTGGCCCGAACGCTGACCCCTCCTGGCCACACCTGGTGGTTATTCCCCGGCCTGCACCGGGTACAGCCTGCATACGTGCGCGTGTGTAAAAGGCATATGCAGCTGGCCGGGAAGGGCAATGTGGCGGGAAACCAGGAAACCATTTTCGATGTGGCGGTCATTGGCGGGGGACCGGCGGGCCTAAGCGCGGGCACCGCCTTGGCGCGGGCGCTGCGTTCCGTGGTGGTGATCGACGGCGGCGAGCAGAGGAACCTGGGGGCGGAAAGTGTCCACGGCTTCCTGAGCCGGGAGGGGATGCATCCCCGGGACCTTCTGGCGGCAGGCAGGGAGGAACTGGCCAGGTACGGCGGGACGATGGCTTCCGGGTTTGTCAGATCGGCCAGCCGGGACGGGGATCGGTTCGTGCTGGCTTTGGGGGACGGCTCCACCCGGGTTGCCCGGCGCCTGCTGATCGCATCAGGAATCATGGATGAGCTTCCCGACCTGCCAGGCGTAGCCGACCGCTGGGGACGGGACGTGCTGTATTGCCCCTACTGCCACGGATGGGAAATCCGGAACCAAAGAATCGGAGTCCTGGCGGCCGATTCCCATTCCGTCATGCAGGCCCTGACGTTCCGGCAGTGGAGTCCGGACGTGACGCTCCTGCTCAACGACGCCCTGGAACTCAGCCCGGGCCAGGAGGAACAACTCGCTGCGCGGTCCGTCCGCGTGGTGGAGGGAAAGGTCCGGGCGCTGGAGGTCCGCGATGACCGGCTTACGGGCGCCTCCCGGGATGCGGGCCGGACGGTGCCCCTTGATGTCCTGGTGGTCAGTCCGGCCACCACGAGTAAAGCCAACATGCTTCAGCGGCTGGGACTGGAACCGGCCGCCCTGCCGGATGGTCCGGGGAGCCGCCTGGAGACCGACGAAAGCGGCCGGACGTCATGCCCGGGAGTGTGGGCCGCGGGCAATGCTACAGATGTTTCCGCCCAGGTCATGACGGCGGCCGCAGCGGGGCTTCGCGCGGCGGAGGCCATCAACGCGGACCTGGTCCTGGCCGACACCCGGCACGCGGTTGAGGCTGCCCGCGTTCCAGCTGGGCAGTAACCGCGGCGCTGCCTAGCTTGCGAGGGCCTGGTCGGTGACCGGCATGGCGGCGCCGGGGTCATCAATGGTGAAGCCGCAGGCGCACCGGTAGGTGACCACGCTCTCCGGGACGGACCCTGGCCGCAGGGCAACCACTGAGTTTCCGTCAACGTAGACGGGCTCTCGGACAGGCATTTCGCCGTGGTCTACAAGCTGCATCGGCATGCGGCAGTGCATGCGTGAATTCAGGGTCATCAGCAGCCCTGCGTCCACGGGTACGGTGGCGGTCATGAGCTGCTCGCCAGCTGCCTCGCTACGTTCCCCAAACGCCGTCAGCTGGTTTTCCATTGCGGTGGTCATTATGTTCTTCCTTGGGCTTCTTTCACGGAGCCGCCGGCTTTGGCAGCCCCGCCGCGAACTGCTTGCGGAGGTTCATCTACGTCATAAGCAAAGCATGCTTACTAATTAATGCACAAGTCAGGATGGGCGGGAGTGCCTGCACTGCGCGGCCGTCTCTCTGGCTAGGCTTGCAGCATGACGCCATCGAGTTCGCGCACCACAGCACTTGTCACCGGGGCCAGCGCAGGGCTGGGCCATGAATTCGCAAAGCAGCTTGCGGCCCAGGGGCATGACCTGGTCCTGGTGGCGCGCAACGCGTCCCGGCTGGCGGAAACAGCGGAGGACCTCCGGCGCCGCTACGGCATCATGGCTGAGGTGCTCCCCGCAGACCTGACGGACGACGACGACGTCGCCGCCGTCGTCGAACGCCTGGAAGACACCAGCCGGCCGGTGGGGATCCTGGTCAACAACGCAGGGATCGGGCTGCTGCACAACTTTGAGGACAACCACGCGCCGGAGGAGAAGAAGCACCTGAAGCTGCACGCGGAAACGTCCATGGTCCTGACCCACGCGGCGCTGAAGGGCATGCTGGAGCGCGGGGAGGGACGGATCATCAATGTGGCCAGTGTGGCCGCGTTCCTGCCCCGCGGCACCTATTCCGCGGCCAAGGCCTGGCTGGTCAGTTTCAGCCGGTGGGCGAACCTGGCCTACCGCACGCGGGGCGTCAAGGTCACGGCCGTCTGCCCCGGCTTCACCCACACGGAGTTCCACGACCGGATGGGGATGGACAAGTCCGTGGCGCCGTCGTGGACTTGGCTGCGCGCCGAGCGGGTGGTCAGTGAAGGCCTGGCGGACAACGAGCGCGGCAAGGCGGTGTCCATCCCGTCCAAGCGCTACAAGGTGCTGGCGGCGGTGGCCAAGGTGGCTCCGGCGCGGCTAATGGCTGGGCCGGCGCGGAAGCCGAAGTAGGCCCGGGAGCGGAGTCCGGGTGCGGGCTCCCGGCCGGCGGACAGCCACCACCACCAGGATCCCCAACAGAGCACCCACCAGGGTTTCCACCGCGCGCTCCAGGATCAGGACCTGCGGTTCGGTGGGGGCGGCCAGCTGCGTCATCAGCAGGATGACCGGCGTAAACCAGACCATGGCCAGGCCATAGTGCCGGGTCATGAACAGCTCGGTGGCGAACTGGAAAAGGATGACCAGGAGGGCCAGCACCGTGGCCTGGTGCACCGGCTCCTGAAATGCCGGATAGAGGGCGGCCAGTGCCCAGGGCCCCGGCAGGATTACGACGGCGGTAACCACCAGGCCCAGGAGCGTCCCCACGATGCGGTGGATACCCCGCCGGACGCTGCTGGGCAGGTCGGCGCCGGCGAGCGGTACGGCGGCTGCCGCCATGGCCCAGTGCGGGTGGCCGCTGCCGCTTAGGACACCCACTGTTCCGGCAGCACCCACGGCCAGGACGTACCGGGCGGCGTGGACGCTCAGTTCCCGCTGCCCTGCGGCCGAACGGGACGGCACGTTCCTGGTGGCCCCGGCTTCCCATGCCCTTTGCCGCACCCAGCCGCTGAAGCCGATGAGGATGGAGAATGCTGATGATGCCGCGGCGATAAGCAGCGCGGCATACCAGGGGACTGTGGTGGGAACGGAGGCACACGCCCCAAGGGCCAGGATTCCGAAGAAGGGCCCGTTCGGTTTCAGCCGTACGCGGTCCGAGTACACGGAGCCCACTCCGGCCAGGATGGCCTCCACCGCCACCAGCCACCACGAGTGGATGTGGTTGATGGACAGCGTCACGCCCACAGCCACGCCACTGAGCAGCACCAGGGCACCCTGCCCCTGGTGGCGGAGCCGCAGCTGGTGCGGTTCCAAGCGGCCGTACATGCCGGTCAATGCGCCGAACACGGCGTAGATGATGAGGTCGGTCCGCCCGGCGGCCAGCAGGAGCAGCGAGGGGGCGGCAACGCTGAGGGCCACGCGCAGTGCGGCAAGGTGGTCATTGGTGGCAGGCTCCAGCCGGTGGAGTGCGCGCACCTGTGCCACTACGCGCTTCATGTCCGGCGACACCTGTCCTGTCTTGTTGTCCTGCGGCGGCCCGAAGGCCTTTGGGAACGTATCACCGGCATGCGGCAGAGTCATACTGCCGGCAGTCACAATAGGAAATCCGCAGGCACGCAAAGGCCCGTCCCTGTGCTTCCCCCAAGGAAGCACAGGGACGGGCCTGTGAGCGTGGGCTACAAGAGTGCCCGGGTGGCCGGCTGGAGGCTAGGCTCCCGCCGGAACCCCGCGGTGTGCCTGGGTGTCCAGGGCGTCCTGGGTTTCGAACGGCAGTTCGTCCAGGTTGATCAGCGGGTTTTCATCCTGGGTGGCCACCAGTTCCCTTGCCTCTGCCTGCGTGTCCACGCTGGGCATGGATCCCGGCAGGGGGCGGTTGGCCGATTCCTTCAGGAAGTAGATGGCGATGGCGCCCACGAGGGAGGTGGCCATGAGGTAGTAGGCGGGCATCATGTCGTTGCCCGTGGCGCTGATCAGGGCTGCCACGATGAACGGTGTGGTCCCGCCGAAGATGGCCACGGCGAAGTTGTAGGCAATGCCCATGGCTCCGTAGCGGCTGGATGTGGGGAACTGGGCCGGGAGCGCCGAGGCCAGGTTGGCCACATAAAACGTCACCGGGAAGGCGATCAGGGCCAGCCCGGCAAGGGTGGACCAAATCTGACCAATGCCGATCAGCATGAAGGCGGGCAGAGCCAGCACGATGGTGCTCACGGCGCCGATCCAGAGCACGGGGCGGCGGCCGATCCGGTCTGACAGCTTGCCGGTCAGCGGAATGCACAGGCTCATGACCACCAGCACCGGAATGGTGAGCAGGGTGCCGTGGACTTCGTCGTAGCCCTTGGACTCCGTCAGGTAAGTGGGCATGTAGGAGGTGAGGGCGTAACCGGCCGTGTTGGCGGCGGCCACCACCACCATGGCAACGACGATGGGGCGCCAGTAGGCCTTGACGATTCCCACCGGTCCCTTGGCCGTGGCAGTATCACCAGCGGATGCGTTCTTGGCGATCTCTTCCTGGGCATCAAGGGTTGCCTGGAACTGCGGCGATTCCTCGATCTTGCTCCGGAAGTAGACGGCGATCAGGCCCAGCGGGCCTGCCACCAGGAACGGGATGCGCCATCCCCAGTCCTCCATGGTGTCCTGGCCGAGCGTCAGCTGCAGGACGGAGACCAGGGCGGCGCCAATGGCGAAGCCCAGGTAACTGCCCAGGTCCAGGAAGCTGGCAAAGAAGCCGCGGCGCTTGTCGGCCGCGTATTCGCTCACGAACGTGGTGGCACCGGCGTACTCGCCACCGGTGGAAAAGCCCTGGACCACCTTGAGGAGCACCAGCAGTGCGGCAGCCCACAGTCCGATCTGTGCGTACCCGGGCAGGAGGCCGACGGCGAAGGTGCTTGCCGCCATGATCATCAGCGTGGTGGCCAGGATCTTTTGGCGTCCCACCTTGTCGCCCAGCCAGCCGAAGATCACGCCGCCCAGGGGGCGGGCGATGAAGGTGGCGGCAAAGGTTCCCAGCAGGAACAGCGTCTGGGTGGTGGGATCGGATTCCGGAAGGAACACCGGGCCCATGGTGGTGATGAGGTAGCCGAAGACGCCTACGTCGTACCACTCCATGGTGTTGCCAACGATGGTTCCGCCGAGTGCCTTTTTGAGCATGGGCTGGTCCACCACGTTGACATCGGATTCCTTGAGCCGGCGGCGTGGCAACAGCCTGGGCTTCTTGGCGGCCACGGGGGCTGCCGGGTCTGTTCCGCGGGCGTTCCTGGCGCCTGCTGGAGAGTCGGTCCTGCTTCGGTCTGTGGGCATTTGGGCAACTCCTATGGAGGTCATTTGCTTGCGACTTGTAGCTGCCCCGCTCTGGGCAGGCCTTCAATTTTACGTGATGCCTGTAGCGCGCGGACAGTTCGATGGCGTAGAGTGCGCCCTTTTGGGCCGCTTCAGGGGTGGTTTCCACAATTTTTTGTGCCGCCGTTTCCCGCGCCATTACTGGGAAGCACGCTGCTCAACGGCGGCGTTACCAAAAATTTTCCGCCGGGAACCGTTTTAGGGCCCATTTCTTGGTGATCGCGGCCGCGAAAGTGATTGGGGCCACCGTCCCTGGAGGGGGTTCACAGGACCTCCTGGCGTGCCTATGGTGGAGCGATGAAGACACCTCTTTCCGGGCAGTAGTCCGCGCGCGCCCGGACGCTTTCGTTGGCGTTTCGATTCAAGGAAGAACGAAGGAAAGAAGGGAAGAACCACAATGGGTGAAGAGTCCAACCAGTTCCACATCAACCCTGAGGTGGCGGATCACATTGCGGCTGCCATGGATGCGCCGACGGCGCCGGGCCCTGCGGCCATGGGCGCCCCCCTCGGGCAGCAAAGCGGCTGGCCGGACGGCTACGGAAAGCGGCGGCATCCCAAGGACCGGGCCGCGGGCCACGGCCGGATGGGACATGAAGCGGCCGTGACCGCCGTCCACCGCACCGGCCGGCCGCAGATGCCGCACTCCTCGTAGCCGGTACCGAAAACACGTAGCCGGCACCTAAAACCCGTCCACACACAAATTACCTGGCGCCCCACAATGTTGCAGGTGCCAGGTAATTTGTGCGTCGTGGGGTTACCTGCGCATCTAAAAACGCCGGTCAGCCTTCCCTGACCACCTCGGACGGGTCCTTGTCCACCCGCCAGCCGCGCCAGCGGGGATGCCGCAACCTCCCGGGCCCGGTCCACTCGCTGTAGGTCACCTCGCCGACAAGCTCGGGCGACACCCAGTGGGCGTCTGCAGCATCGGGGCGGGGGACTTCATGGAAGGGTGAGGTTTCCCGGCCAAGCCGCTCCAACGTTTGCCGCAGTTCCGTAAGCTCCCGCATACTGAAGCCGCTGCCGACGCGGCCCACGTACTGCAGCTTGCCGCCGTCGGGAATGCCCACCAGCAGCGACCCCACCGTGTCCTGCCGCCCGCCCTTTCCTGGCCGCCAGCCGCCCACCACCACTTCCTGGGTCTGCTCCGTCTTGAGCTTGATCCACGTCCGGGTGCGCTGGCCGCTCACATAGCGGCTGTCCGTCCGCTTGGCCATGATCCCTTCCAGGCCAAGTTCCTGCGCGCTCTCCAGGAGAAGCTTCACGGGTTCGTCCAGCACGACGGACAGGTCCACCGGGCAGCCGGACGGGCGGAAGAACTCCTCCAGCCGCCGCCGGCGGGTGCTAAGCGGCAGGCGCCGAAGATCTTCCCCATCGTCGAACAACAGGTCGAACAGCATCAGCTGGACCGGGATGGCGGTGCGTGCCTTGGCGACGTCGGCGGCCCGGGTCAGTTTCATCCGGCCCTGCAGCAGGCCAAAGTCCGGCTTCCCGCCGGGCCCGACGGCGATGATCTCGCCGTCCGCCACGAACGGATGCTCCGGCCAGCAGGCCCGGTCCGTGAACTCCGGATAGGTTCGGGTGACGTCGTTGCCGTTGCGGGAAAAGATCCGCACCTTCTCCCGGTCCGCCACCAGGATGGCCCGGACCCCGTCCCATTTGAGCTCGTACTGCCAGCTGCTGCCCTGCAGGTCGGCGGCGTCCCCGGACGTTGCCATCATCGGTTGATACTCCAGTGGCTCGGCAACGGTGGCGGCGGCGGAGCCGGCCGGCTCCCTAAGGCTGGCTCCGGGTGCAGCCGCCCCACCGCCGTCGTCCTCTTCCCGCTCTTCCGCTGCCGGTGCCCGCGTCGCGGCGGGAGCTGCCTGCCGCCGTCGTCCCCCTTGATGCTCCTGGTCCATCAGGTGGATGAGCCACTGGCCCTCGGCGTCCTTGCCCTGTCCGCGCCCCGTGTGGATGAGCGCGATCTTCCTGCTGCCGCCCAGCCCCCCGCCGTCGGAGCCGCTCAAGGTGACGATGACTTCCTTGCCGTTGATCCACTTGTGCAGCTCGTAGGTGCCGGTGTCCCAGATGGTCATGACACCCGCCCCGTACTGGCCCTTGGGAATGGTGCCGTGGAACGTGAGGTAGTCCATGGGGTGGTCCTCGGTCTGGACCGCCAGGTGGTTTTTCGTGCCTGACTCCGGAATTCCCTTGGGCAGCGCCCACGACACCAGGACGCCCTCGTGTTCCAGCCGGAGGTCGTAGTGCAGCCGGCTGGCGTGGTGCTCCTGGATCACAAAGCTGTTGCCGCCGGACGCGATGCCTGCGAACGGCTCGGGCGTTGCCTTGGGATCGCGCATCGCGCGGTACTTGCCCAGGCGCGGATCGCCGTCGTGGGGTGCTTCCCCCTGGCCGTGGCGAGCGTCCTGACCACCCTCCTGAGCGCTCTCCCCGGCGCCCGCCGCAGCACCGGCCGCAGCGTTGACGACGGCGGCGAAAAGGTCCTTGCCGTCCTGCACCCGCCGCAGGACCTCGTGGTAGTCCAGGTGCTTGAGCCCGGGAAATTCGATTTCCCGCCAGGTCCGCGGTGCGGCCACCAGCGGCGTGGGCCTTCCCCGCAGTGAGTAGGGGACAATGGTGGTTTTCGCTGCGTTGTTCTGGCTCCAGTCCACCAGCACCTTGCCCTTGCGGAGCGACTTCTTCATGTCGCTGACGGCGAGGTCCGGGTGGTCGGCCTCCAGCGCCCTAGCCAGTTCCCGGGCGAAGGCCGAGATCTGCTCCGAGGTCTGCGTACCATCCAGTGCCGCGTAAAGGTGGATGCCCTTGCTGCCGCTGGTCACCGGCACCGGGTCCAGGCCCACATCCTCCAGGATGGACCGCGCCAGGAGGGCCACTTCGCGGCATTCCGGCAGGCCGGCCCCCTCACCGGGGTCCAGGTCCAGCACCAGCCGGTCCGGATTCAGTTGGTTCCCGTGCGAATCCACCCGCCACTGCGGCACATGGATTTCGAGCGAGTTGATCTGGCCGAACCAGGTCAGCGTGGCGGCGTCATTGACCATGGGGTAGTGGATGGTCCGGTCCTTGTGCGTGATGGCCGCCCGCGGCAGCCAGCCCGGGGCTGAGTCCTCCAGGTCCTTCTGGAAGAACACCTCACCCGGCTTGTCCGCCGTCCCCACCCCGTTGACCCACCGCTTGCGGGTGGCCGGACGGTTGGCCGCCGCCGGAATCAGGACGTGGGCCACCGCAGCGTAGTAGGCCAGCACGTCCGCCTTGGTGGTGGCGGTCTCCGGATAGATGATTTTGTCCAGGTTGGTCAGGGTCAATTCGCGTCCCGCAACCCGGACACGTTCCCTACTGGCGGCCATGGGGCTTCACCTCCGGCCCGCTCTGATGTTGACTGTATGAATGAGAGCCATCTGGAAAGGTGCCATCGCGTTCGGGCTGGTCAACGTGCCAGTGAAGGTCTACAGCGCCACTGAAGATCATGACATCAGTCTGCACCAGGTTCACAATGCCGACGGCGGCAGGATCCGTTACCAGCGCCGTTGCGAGGTGTGCGGCGAGGTGGTGGACTACTCGGACATCGAGAAGGCGTTCGAGGAGGACGGCCGCACGGTGGTCCTGTCCAAGGACGAGCTCAAGTCCATTCCCGCGGAGAACAGCCACGAAATCGAAGTGGTGCAGTTCGTCCCGTCGGAGCAGCTTGAACCCATGATGTTCGAGAAGAGCTATTACCTGGAACCGGACTCCAAGTCGCCCAAGGCCTACGTGCTGCTTAGGCGGGCGCTCGAGGACACGGACCGGGTGGCCATCGTCCAGTTCGCACTGCGGGAGAAGACCCGGTTGGGGGCGCTGCGGATCAAGGACGACGTGCTGGTGCTGCAGTCCCTCCTTTGGCCCGATGAGGTGCGGGAGGCGAACTTCCCGTCCCTGGAAGCGTCCATCAAGATTTCTTCCCAGGAGCGGGACATGTCAGCGGCCCTGGTGGAATCCATGGCTGCCGACTTCGACCCCACCTCCTTCACCGACGAGTACCAGGTGCAGCTCCGCCAGCTCATCGACGCCAAGCTCGAGCAGGGCGAATCGCTGGACACGGAGGAAACCTTCGGCGTCGAAGCCGGCGAAGGCGGGAAGGGCGAGGTCATCGACCTCATGGAGGCCCTCAAACGGAGCCTGGACAGGAAGCGCGGCGGCGGGGAGGCCGCCTCCAGCGGGAATTCCGACGACGAAGCGGACACCGGGGACGAGGAAGCGGAGGCGGCCAAACCTGCGCGAAAGTCTTCCGCTACCAAGGCATCGGGCACCAAGACTGCCGCATCAAAATCGACGGCTTCCAAGACAACAACCTCAAAAGTAACGGCGTCCAAGTCGGCCGCAGCCAAATCAACGGCCGCCAAATCAACTGCTTCCAAAGCGGCGGACACCAAGTCCGCTGGAACAAAGTCCACGGCAGCCAAGTCCACGGGTACCAAGACGGCAGAAAAGCCTGCTGCCAAGACCACCAGGGCCCGCAAGCCCGCCTGACCCTGGTGTTTCACGGCGTCGGTGCCTTTACACCGGCCGGTATCGCGTCCACAATGAGTCGCATCGCAGCCTCCGCTGTGCCAAACAGTGTGCTGCCGCTCATTTGAACGGACACGTAGAGGGGCACGGACATGGACAACCAGACCGACTTAGTGGACGCTGACCGGGAGCTCAAGAAGAAGCACCGGGCCATGTGGGCGTCAGGGGATTACCCGGCCCTCGCCGACGAGATGCTCCTGGAACTGGGCGCCGTCCTGGTCGAAGCCTGCGGCATCAGGTCCCGTCAGCGTGTACTGGACGTCGCGGCCGGAACCGGCAACGCCGCCATCCCGGCAGCAATGATGGGCGCCAAGGTGGTGGCCAGTGACCTCACCCCCGAGCTGTTCGAGGCAGGGCGCCGGGAGGCCGCAAACCGCGGCGTCAGCCTGGAGTGGCAGGAAGGGGACGCCGAGGCCCTGCCATTCGGCGATGCGGAGTTCGACGTCGTGATGTCCTGCATTGGTGTCATGTTCGCACCGCACCACCAGGCGGCCGCCGACGAACTGCTCCGGGTGTCCAAGCCGGGCGGTTCCGTAGGGCTGCTGTGCTGGACGCCGGAAGGATTCATCGGCCGGATGTTTGCAGTCCTGAAGCCGTTCGCTCCACCGCCCCCGCCGGGCGCGCAGCCGGCGCCTCTGTGGGGGAGTGAGGAGCATATCCGCGAACTTTTGGGTGACAGGGTCACAGGGATCCATACCCGGAAGCAGAACCTGGCCGTCAGGAGCTTCCACCAGCCTGCGGACTTCGTCAGGTACTTCAAGTCCCACTACGGCCCCATCATCTCCGTCTACAAATCACTCGGCGAGGACCAGGACAAGGTCAAGGCACTGGACCAGGCCCTTACGGAACTGGCTGATTCCTTCGGCGACGCCCACGGCGATGTCCCCTTCCAAATGGAATGGGAGTACCTGATTTTTACGGCCAAGAAGGCTTGAGCGATGGCGGAAGACCACGTGGCAACATCCGCCACCACCATCAACGCAGGTCCCGGACGCGTGTGGAAGGTGATTACGGACCCGGCTGCCGTCAGGGAGTTCATGTTCGGGGCCACGCTGGAGACAGACTGGAACGTTGGAAGCCCCATCACCTGGCAGGGCGAGTGGGAGGGAAAGGCCTACCAGGACAAGGGCGAAATCCTGGCGGTGGAGCCGGGACGGAAACTGGTGCACACCCACTTCAGCCCGCTGTCCGGCCAGGAGGACAAACCGGAGAACTACCACACGCTCGAATGGACCCTTGAGGCTCAGGGCGGCGCCACCCGGCTGACCTTGGCCCAGGACAACAACCCCAGCGAAGAAGCCGCCGCGCATTCGAAAGCCATGTGGGACAAGCTCCTGGCCGGCGTCAAAGCACTCGCCGAGAGCGGTTGAACTCCGCCAGCCCGCCCAACGCTTAAATGCCAAGCGGCCGCCGTCGGGCTTCCTCCTAATGGTGAAAGCCCGACGGCGGCCGCCTGCGTTGTGCTGCCGTCAGACAGCGTGGCTGCTACTCGGCGTCGTGGTCCGTTTCCAGGATCTGCACCAGGTGGTTGAGCGCATCGTCTGCGCCGGCACCTTCGGCGCGGAGCACCACAACGTCGCCGTGTGAAGCGCCCAGGCTCATGAGGGACAGGATGCTGGCGGCGTCCATGGCCTCGTCGGCCGGTTCGCCTTCACGGGCGATGGTGATGTCCAGGTCGTACTCGCCGGCTGCCTCCGCGAAGATGGCGGCGGGGCGGGCGTGCAGGCCCACGCGGCTGGCGACGGTTGCGGTGCGTTCTGGCATTGTTGCTCCTTTGTCTTTCGGCCCGCTGACGGTTCAGCGGCCGGTGAGGTTTGTGGCTATGCCGGCTCAGACGGTTACGGGAACCGGTTCAACCGTATCAACGGTCTTCTTGGCTGCCCAGCGCTTCAGGGCCACCACTGCCACCGCGCTGACCACGGTGCCGGCGATGATCGAGATCACGAACATCAACAGGTTGCCAATGGCGAAGAAGACGAAGATCCCGCCGTGCGGTGCCTGGGACGTCACGTTGAAGGCCATGGTGAGTGCGCCGGTGAGTGCGCCGCCCAGCATGCTCGCGGGGATGACGCGCAGGGGATCGGCCGCGGCGAACGGGATGGCGCCTTCGGAGATGAAGGAGGCACCCAGCAGCCACGCAGCCTTGCCGTTCTCACGTTCAGCCAGGCTGAAGAGCTTCTTGTCCAGGACCGTGGCCAGTGCCATGGCCAGCGGCGGGACCATGCCCGCGGCCATCACGGTGGCCATGATCTGCCATGGTGCCTGGTTGGCTGCGCTGCCTGCGCTCAGGCCGGCCACGGCGAAGGCGTAGGCCACCTTGTTGACGGGACCACCGAGGTCGAAGCACATCATCAGGCCAAGGATGATTCCCAGGACGACGGCGGAAGCGCCGGTCATGCCGGACAGCCAGTTGTTGAGCGCCGTGGTGAGTCCGGCGATGGGGCCGCCGAGCACCAGGAACATCAAACCGGAGGCAACGATCGAAGCGAGCAGCGGAATGATCACCACGGGCATCAGGCCGCGGAGCCAGCGGGGCACCTGCCAGGTTCCGATCAGGTGCGCAACGTAGCCGGCGAGGAGGCCGCCTACGATGCCGCCGAGGAAGCCGGCACCCATGAATCCGGAAACTGCGCCGGCAACGAAGCCCGGTGCAATGCCGGGGCGGTCAGCGATCGCGTAGGCGATGTAGCCGGCCAACGCAGGAACCAGGAATCCCATGGACAGCGCGCCGATTTTGAACAGGACGGCGCCGAGGTAAATGGCGAGGCCGCCCTCGGGAAGGTTGCCAAAGTTGTTCGCCAACACCACCTTGTCTGCCACGGTGGTGATGTTGTAGCCGCCCAGGAGGAAGCCCAGCGCAATCAGCAGGCCGCCGCCGGCAACGAACGGGATCATGTAGCTGACACCGGTGAGCAGCGCCTTCTTGAGCTTCTGGCCGATGTGCTCGCCCTTTTCTTCTGCCTCGTGCTCGGCCTGCTCTTCGGCACCGAAGTGAGCCACGCGGTGGGCGTTGGGGTTGTCAGCCGCGGCAAGTGCTTCCTGGACCATCTTTGCCGGCTCGTCGATGCCGCGCTTGACCGGAGCGTTGATGACGGGCTTGCCTGCGAAGCGTTCCTTGCCGCGCACGTCCACGTCCACAGCGAAGATCACTGCGTCCGCTGCTGCGATAACCGCCGGGTCCAGTGGTTTGGCACCGGAGGAACCCTGGGTTTCCACCTGAAGGTCAACACCCATTTCCTTGGCCGCAGCCACCAGCGAATCCGCGGCCATGTAGGTGTGGGCAATGCCGGTGGGGCACGCAGTAACGGCTACCAGGCGCTTGGGCCCGCGGCCCGCGCTTGAACCGGTCGAGGCCTCCCCGGCGACAGGGGCAGCGGATGAACCCGCTGCGCCTGCCGCGCCAACGCTGGCGCCAACCGGGACTGCGTCAGCCGGAGCGGCTGCGGCATGCGCGGCCGGCTTGTCCGCCAGGGCACCGTCGACGAGAGCCACAATTTCGGCCTCCGAGGAGGCGTTGCGGAGGGCCGCGGTGAAGTCCTTCTTGATGAGGGAGCGGGCCAGCTTGGAGAGCAGCTTCAGGTGCTCCTGGTCCGCCCCGTCCGGAGCGGCGATGAAGAACACCAGGTCGGCGGGACCGTCCTTGGCGCCGAAGTCCACCTTCGGGTTCAGCCGGGCCATGGCCAGGGTGGGTACGGTGACTGCGGCAGAGCGGCAGTGCGGGATGGCGATGCCGCCGGGAATCCCGGTGGCGGTCTTCTGCTCGCGGGCGAAGGCATCGGCGAAGAGGCCTTCAACTTCTGACGCGCGTCCGGTGGCAGCTACCTTGCTTGCCAGATGCCGGATCACCGCTTCGGGGGCATTGCCCAGGTTCTGGTCGAGCTCGACCAGTTCCGTGGTGATGAGCTGGGTCACTGTCAATCCTTTCGAAGGGCCGTGATGGTTACGGCGTCCGGGGTTGTTTGGTTTACTGCCGGAACCGTGGAACCCGGCAGGGAGGCAGCGGCGGCACCGTGGGCCACCGCCTGGCGAAGGCAGTCGGCCGGGGCGGCGCCCCGGCCGTGGGCAAGCAGGTAGCCGGCAAGTGCGGAGTCGCCCGCGCCGACCGTGCTGACCGCGGCGACCGGCGGGTGCGTGGCCAGCCACGCGCCGTCGGCCGTTACAAGGACAGCTCCCTTGGAACCGAGAGTTGCCAGCACAGCACCCACACCGGAACGTACGACGGCTGCTGCGGCGGCTGCGGCAGCAGCCGGGTCCGCTTCCAGTTCGTCACCGGAGGCCGGGGTGAAACCGGCGGCTGCGGCCAGCTCCGCCAGTTCCTCGGCATTGGGCTTGAGCAGGTCCGGTTTCCCGGAACCTGTGGTTGTTCCGCCGCCGGCGCCTGTTCCGTCGTCGGGGGTTCCGGCGTCAGTCAGTGCGGCGGCGAGGGGCGCCCCGGAGGAGTCGACGGCGATCAGCGGCGCAGTTCCGTTGCCCGCCTCCCGGATCCGCCGGGCCACCGTGGCGTAGAAGTTGTCCGGGAATCCAGGCGGCAGGGAGCCGGCAAGGACCACCCAGCCGGCACCGCGTGAGCTTTCCAGCAGCAGCTTGATAAGCGCTTCCTGCTGGTCGGCGGCCAGGACGGGGCCGGGTTCGTTGATCTTGGTGGTGACGCCGCCGGGCTCGGTGAGTGCCACGTTGGTGCGCAGCGGCTCATCGATGGGAAGCGACACGAAGGGAACTGCGCTTTCACGCAGGCCGGCAAGGACGGGATCGCTGTCCGCCCCGGGAAGGACGGCGAGCGACTCCAGGCCGGACGCCACCAGGGCGCGGGAGACGTTGACGCCCTTGCCGCCGGATTCCTGGCGGACAGAGACGGCGCGCTGCACCTCACCGCGCTGCAGTGGGCCGGGGAGGGCCACGGTGCGGTCAAGGCTGGGGTTGGCCGTGAACGTGATGATCATGCGACCACCACGTCTACGCCGGCATCTTCCAGGGCGGCTGCTAGTTCAGGTCCGGGTTCACTGTCTGTGATCAAGGTGTCCAGATCTTTCAGGGAGGCGAACTGGACCAGGGTTTCCGTGTCCAGCTTGGAGGAGTCGGCCAGCACCACAATGCGGCGTGCCGACTGGACGAAGGCTGCCTTGACGGCGGCTTCTTCAGGATCGGGAGTGCTGACACCAAATGTGGCGTGGATGCCATTGGTGCCAATGAACGCTATGTCCGGGCGGATGCGGCCGGCGGCGCTCACGGTCGCCTGCCCCACTGCCACCTGGGTGATGCCGCGGACCCGGCCGCCAAGGATCTGCAGGGCAACGCCGGGAACATTCGAGAGCTTGCTGGCGATGGGTACCGCGTGGGTGATGACCACCAGTTCGTGGTGGGGCCCGTTCCCGTCGGAGGGTTCGACGGCGGTGCGCCGCGCCAGCATGTCAGCCAGCACTTCGGTGGTGGTGCCGCCGTCCATGAGGACACTGGCCGGCGAGTTCCGGGGGATCAGGGCGAGGGCAGCTTCAGCGATCCGGATCTTTTGGTCAGGCCGCTGGATGGCCCGTTCAGTGATGCTTTCCTCGGTGGTGCTGAAGCGATCCGCCGCCACCGCGCCGCCGTGGACGCGGCGGACGGTGCCCGCGTTTTCCAGGGCGGCAAGGTCCCTGCGGACTGTTTCAGTGGTGATGCTGAAGCGCTCAGCAAGCAGGGTCACGCTGACCCTGCCACTGCCGGCTACAAGCTCGGCAATCTTGTGCTGGCGCTCTTCGGCGAACACGTACCCTCCGTTGCGTAGGTCCTGGTGTTTCGGGTGCCCGGTAGATTCCCCGGGCTTTGGCGTGACTGGCATCACATCGATGTTGAGTTACTTGACTTTATCTTTGCTTCTGTTGGTTTGTCAATGGAAACCAACATGAAACAAAATTTTGCTCCTGGTGGTCCTGTCCGGGGAAAGCTAAAGCCGGGCTGGACAGGTTCTGTCCAGCCCGGCTTGCCGGGTTTTCATTGGGGCGCTCTCCGGGATCCCCGTCCCGTTTATGCCTCTGTCAGACGCCGCCGTCGCGGCTTTCGTGGCGGGTAATGCGCTCGCCGGTATTGGGATCCACCACTGAGCGGGACTCACTCACGCGGCGGCTGCGCCCGGGGGAAGCGAGGATGAGCGAAGCGATCAGCCCAATCACGCCCACGGCCATGAGGATGTAGCCCACCAACTGCTGGTCCACGAACGGGATCAGCCCGGGAGCAACGGCCCAGGCAAGGATGGCGCCGAGGGCGATGAGGAAGATTGACGAGCCGATTCTCATGACTTGCTCCTTATGGCCGCGTTTGCGGCGCTTGTTGGGCGTTACGGGACCTGCGTACACTGCCAGAGCTAAGCCTGCTGTCTGTTAAGCGTCACGCTACCCCGCCGCGATACGGGATTCAATGACCTGGCCGGGGCGGCGCGCCCGGCGTTTAGGCTGGTCAAGTGGAAACAGTTGTATGGTCCAAGTCGGAAGGCCAACGCGCCGGCACGCCCTTGCTGGTGATGATGCATGGGTATGGGACGGACGAGTCGCGGATGGTGCGCCTTTTCGAATACCTCCCGCAGGAGTTCACCTTCGCCGCCCTGCGCGCGCCCATGCCCATCGGCGACCACTGGGGCTGGTTCCTCCTCGACTACTTCCTGGCCAACGACTTCGCTGACGTCATCTCGGCCGCCAATGCCGTGCAGGCCTGGATCAACTCGGTCAAGGACCGGCACACCAGCGTCAGCTTGATGGGGTACTCCCAGGGCATGGCCATGGCCAGCACGCTGCTGAGGTTGCACCCTGACGACTACAAGGCCGTCGTGGGACTGTCCGGCTTCGTGCTCAACAACGAGCTCCTCTCCGTGATGGATTCCTTCGAAACCAAACCGCCGTTCTTTTGGGGCCGGGACAAGGCGGATCTGGTCATCAACGAGGACGCCGTTGCGTACACCGCTGAATGGCTCGAAAAGAATACCCAGCTGACGGCCCGGACCTACCCGGGGATGGGGCATGCCATGTCCAAGGCCGAAATGGTGGACGTCAGCGCCTTCCTGCGCCATTACGTGCTGGCCTGACCCGCAGGCGGTTGTTAAGACAGCCAAAAAACATTTGCAAGTCAAATTTGCAAGCGCTTACACTCGTCTACGGCCATAGTCGGTCCTGCAGTGGGCGGACAGGAAGCGATGCTGTGCGCATGCCGCGCCAGCAGCACCTCCTGCAGGCCGCCCCGGCAGGACCGGCAGTCCGTAAACCGAGAGGACACCGCACTGCCGATGACATCACAAACTGCAGCTGGCACCGCCGCCTGGACCGGCGCGGCAGCAATCCTGTTTGACCTGGACGGGGTGCTCACGCCTACGGCCACCGTCCATGAGCGTGCCTGGCAGGAACTGTTCGACGGCTACCTTGCCTCGCAGCCGGGCGTCGCCGGTTACAGCGAAAGCGACTACTTCGACCATATCGACGGCAAGCCCCGCTTCGATGGAGTACGCGACTTCCTGTCCTCCCGCGGGCTCACGCTCCCGGAGGGTCCGCTGGATGACGACCCCGTCAACGACACCGTCCAGGGCCTTGGCAACCGGAAGAACGCGATCTTCAACGACATCGTGAGCACCGGCGTGGAACCGTTCGAAGGCTCGGTGCGCTTCCTCCAAGCCGCGTTGGAACGCGGACTCAAGGTCGCCGTCGTCTCCTCCTCCCGCAATGCCCCCGCCGTCCTGGCGGCCGCCGGACTCAGCCGCCACTTCACCGTCGTGGTGGACGGGGTGGTGGCCGCGGAACAGGGCCTTCCCGGCAAGCCAAGCCCGGCCACCTACGAATACGCGGCCAAGCTGCTGGACCTGTCCAGCTCGGAGTGCGTGGTGGTGGAAGACGCCGTGTCAGGTGTGCAGGCCGGACACGCCGGATCCTTCCACTCGGTCATTGGCGTGGACCGGGGCGCCGGACGGCAGACGCTGCTCGACGCCGGAGCCACCCTGGTGGTCAACGACCTTCAGGAACTCATCCCCTAAAAAGCCCCGGACCCCCGTTGCCTTCCCCGGGCAACCCTGCTGCTTCCCTGGCAGCACCAATCCCAGTACCGCTCTTCCCCGAATACACCGTGCCGGCCTGCCCGGCAGCACGGCAACGCCAAAAGGACCCCGACCATGGCACTCATCTCCGCGGACCGCGAACGGTTCCCCGACACCCCCTGGCAGCTCGTTGAAACGCGCTACGAAACCGACAACGCGGGAACACTCGAGACCCTGTTTGCGCTGGGAAACGGGCACCTTGGCATCCGGGGTGCCCATTGGGCCGCGGCCGACGCCGCACTGCCGGGCAGTTTCATCAACGGGCTGCACGAAATCTGGGACATCAAGCACGCGGAAAACGCGTTTGGGTTCGCCCGGACGGGCCAGCGCATCCTGTACATCCCGGATGCCAACAATTTCACCGTGGTAGTGGACGGCGAAAGCCTCAGCCTGGCCGAATCCGAGGTCCTGGACTACCGGCGCACCATCGACTTCTGCACTGGCATCTATGAATGCCGCGTCACCTGGCAATGCCGGTCCGGCGCCTCGGTGACCACCACGGAACAACGGGCGGTGGGCTTCGCCTCCCGCGGCAGCCTTGGCATCTCCCTGGAAGTTGCCACGGACCGGCAGGTCTCCCTGGACGTCATCTCCTCGGTCATCAACCGCCAGGACCAGCCGGTGGAAGACCACTCAGTGCATGATCCGCGCCGCGCCGGCCGCCACGCCGGGCGGGTGCTGCTGCCCCTGCGGCTTGACGGCGGCGACGGCTCCCTGCGCCTGTCATGGGAGGCATCAGAATCCAAGCAGCGCGTGGGGATAGCGGTTGACCACTGGACCTCCGCCGGGCACCAGCCGTTCGAGACCCTGGTGGACCAGGACGACAGCAGCGTCCGGTATGTCCTGGCCGTGGATGCCGGTGAACCGTTCCGGCTGGAAAAGAGCGTCAGCTACGCGGCCGGCCGCACGGTGCAGGAGCCGGACGTCGATGCAGCCGCGGTGGCGGAAGAGAAACTTCGTCCCGTGAACGAGATCTTTGCCGAGAGCGAGGCCCACTTCCGCAGCTACTGGGCAACGTCGGACATTCAGGTTGAGGGAGGCCGGCCGGGACTGCAGCAGGCCATCCGGTGGAACCTGTTCCAGCTGGCGCAGGCAACGGCCCGCGCCGATGTTGCCGGCATTCCCGCCAAGGGTGTGACGGGCTCGGGCTACGAGGGGCACTACTTCTGGGACCAGGAAGTGTACCTGCTGCCGTACCTGACCTACACGAATCCCGACGGCGCCCGGCAGGTCCTGGAGTTCCGCCACGGCATGCTTCCCGAAGCCAAGATCCGGGCCAAGGAGCTGAGCGTTGACGGCGCCCTTTTCCCGTGGCGGACCATCAACGGGCTCGAGGCCAGCGCCTACTACGCTGCCGGCACGGCCCAGTTCCACATCGCGGCCGCGATCGCCTTTGCCACCAACAGGTACCTGTGGGCCACCGGCGACTCCGCCTTCCGGGAGGGAATGGGCGCTGAGCTGCTGATCGAAACCGCCCGGATGTGGATCTCGCTGGGCTTCTTCGGCAAGGACGGGCTCTTCCACATCCACGGTGTCACGGGCCCGGATGAATACACCGCCGTGGTGAACGACAACCTGTATACGAACGTGATGGCCCGCTTCAACCTGCGCGCGGCCGCCGCGCTTGAGCACGCCGAAATCACGCACGAGGAGCGGCAGCTGTGGGAGGCCGCCGCCAGCCGGATGCAGCTGCCGTACGACGAGCGGATGCAGGTGCACTCCCAGGACAATGACTTCATGACCCTGGAGGCCTGGGACTGGACCACGCCGCGGTCCAAATACCCCTTGCTCCTGCACTTCCACCCGCTGGTGATCTACCGCCACCAGGTCCTAAAACAGGCGGACACCGTCCTGGCCATGTTCCTGCAGTGGCAGGATTTCACCGCGGAGGAAAAGCAGCGAGCCTTCGACTTCTACGATCCCATCACCACCGGCGACTCCACCCTGTCCGCCTGCGTCCAGGGGATCATGGCGGCGGAGGTGGGCTATTCCAAGGAAGCCCTGGACCACTTCACCAACGCCGTCTTCATCGACCTGGACGACACCCACGGCAACACCATCGACGGCGTGCACATCGCCTCCACCGGGGGCGTATGGAGTTCGTTGGTCTGCGGCTTTGCGGGGCTGCGTGACCAGGGCCCGGTCCCGTTCTTCGATCCCCGCCTCCCCGCGGAGTGGGACGCGCTGGCCTTCCACCTGAAGATCCGCGGCCGCCTGCTGCTGGTCCGGCTTTCGGCCGACGCCATCACGCTCGCCGTCCAGGAAGGCGGGCCGCTGGAGCTCGACGTCCGCGGCCAGCGGGTTACCGTGGCGGGCCAGCCCGTGCAAGTCCACCTGGAGCGCGTCCCGGAGCCGGAGCCTACGGTCTTCCCCAGCGGCCTGCCCACGGCGAGCATTCCCGTGGTGCGCGGCAACAGCTGAGCGGTTTGCCAGGCTGGGAGGACGCGTTCGACGGCGGGCCGGCAGGAACTTCCGCCGGCCCGCCTTAGCCTCCTGCCGCCGTCGTGCATTCCTCCGCTCTCAGCCAGCCAGAAGGGTGGCGGCTTCCTGGCGGGTGGTGCCGGAGTCCTGGATTCCGTCGGCGATGTGGGCGAGTTCGGCGGGGATGTCCCGGCCTTTTTCCCGCATGGCGGTGGCCCAGAGCCGGCCGGCGCGGTAGGAGGAGCGGACCAGCGGCCCGGACATGACGCCGAGGAAGCCGATTTCCTGGGCTTCGTGCTGGAGGTCCACGAATTCCTGGGGTTTGACCCAGCGGTCCACGGGCAGGTGCCGTTCGGACGGGCGGAGGTATTGGGTGATGGTGATCAGGTCGCAGCCGGCGGCGTGGAGGTCGCGGAGGGCCTCTGAAATTTCTTCGCGGGTTTCGCCCATGCCCAGGATGAGGTTGGACTTGGTGACCATGCCCAGGTTCCGGCCCTGGGTGATGACGTCCAGGGACCGTTCGTAGCGGAACGCGGGGCGGATCCGCTTGAAGATCCGGGGTACGGTTTCGACGTTGTGCGCGAAGACCTCGGGGGCGGAGTCGCAGATCGCCTTGATGTGGTCGGGGTTGCCGGAGAAGTCCGGGATGAGCAGTTCCACGCCGGTGCCGGGGTTCAGTTCGTGGATTTTGCGGACGGTTTCGGCGTAGAGCCAGACGCCTTCGTCTTCCAGGTCGTCGCGGGCCACGCCGGTGACGGTGGCGTAGCGCAGGGCCATGGACTGGACAGAGCGGGCCACCTTGGTGGGTTCGAACATGTCCACGGGCGAGGGTTTGCCGGTGTCGATCTGGCAGAAGTCGCAGCGGCGGGTGCATTCGGAGCCGCCGATCAGGAAGGTGGCTTCCTTGTCTTCCCAGCATTCGAAGATGTTGGGGCAGCCGGCTTCTTCGCAGACGGTGTGCAGGCCTTCCTTTTTCACCAGGTTCTTCAGCCCGACGAACTCCGGACCCATCTGGACCTTGGCCTTGATCCATTCCGGTTTGCGTTCCACCGGGACCGCAGCGTTGCGCTGCTCGATCCGCAGCATCTTCCGGCCTTCAGGTGCCAATGTCATGGTTGTTTCCTTTGTTTGATCTGGGGCTCTTGCCGGGCGGGGTTGGTGGTGGTCAGCATTCGACGACGTTGACGGCGAGGCCGCCCATGGCGGTTTCCTTGTATTTGGAGGACATGTCCTTGCCGGTTTCGCGCATGGTGATGATGACTTCGTCCAGCGAGACGCGGTGGGTGCCGTCGCCCCAGAGCGCCATTTTCGCGGCGTTGATCGCTTTCGCGGCGGCGATCGCGTTCCGTTCGATGCAGGGGACCTGGACCAGCCCGCCGATCGGGTCGCAGGTCAGGCCCAGGTTGTGTTCCATCGCGATCTCCGCGGCGTTCTCCACCTGCGCCGGGGTCCCGCCCATCACCTCGGCCAGGCCCGCGGCGGCCATCGAGGACGCCGAACCCACCTCGCCCTGGCAGCCGACCTCGGCCCCGGAAATGGAGGCCTGTTCCTTGTAGAGCACCCCGACCGCGCCGGCGCCGAGCAGGAACCGCACCACCACATCGTCCCGGTCGGCCTGGCTGGCCTGGTCCATGCCCGGGGCGAAGTGCAGCGCGTAGAACAGCACCGCGGGAATGATCCCGGCCGCCCCGTTGGTGGGGGCGGTGACCACCCGGCCGCCGGAGGCGTTCTCCTCGTTCACCGCCAACGCCACCAAGTTAACCCACTCCTGCCAATACCTGGGGTCGAAGCGGACCGCGTCCCAGTCCGCCTCCTGGCCGCTGTGCTGTTCCTCGTCCTGGGTGTGCGCGGATTCCTTCTTGAGCCGGTCGTACCAGTCAGGGGCGCGGCGGCGGACCTTCAACCCGCCCGGCAGCACCCCTTCGCGCTTCAGCGAGGTGGCCACGCAGTTTTCCATCACCGACCAGATCTGCAGCAGCCCCTCCCGGATCTGCTCCTCATCCCGGGAGGCTTTTTCGTTCACGAGCATGACATCGGCGATGCCCAGCCCGGTCACCGCGCAGTGCTCCAGCAGTTCCGCGGCGGTCCGGAACGGCAGCGGCAGCTCCTGTTTGGACGCGTCCAGTTCCTGCTGCGCCGCGTCCTCCTCACCCTCCCGGACAATGAACCCGCCACCGACCGAGAAGAACGTCGCCGCATGCAACACCGAACCTTCCGCGTCAGAGACCGTGAACGTCATCCCGTTCGTGTGCCGCGGCAACACCGTCAACGGCCGCAGCACCATGTCCTTCACCCCATACGGCAACGGCACCGCACCGGCCAGGTTCAACGTCCCGGTCTCCGCGATCGAGGCCAGCCGCTCCTCCACCTCATCCGGCAGGATCAGCTCCGGATGAAACCCCTCCAACCCCAGCAGGACCGCCGTCATCGTCCCGTGCCCGTGCCCCGTCGCGGCCAACGACCCATACAAATCCACCCGCAACGACCCCACCCCAGCCAGCACCCCCGAGGCCTTGAGTTCCTCAGCGAACACCGCAGCAGCCCGCATCGGCCCCACAGTATGAGAAGACGAAGGGCCAATACCGATCGAAAAGAGATCAAAGACTCCGACTGCCATAACTAAATCCTTACTGAAACTGTGGTGAGGTGCGTGGCTGGTTTGGGCTGGAGCGGGCAGGACATCCTCTGCGTGCCCGGGGCCCACGCCGTCCGGGTTCCCTGGCCGAGCTTGCGAGGCTAGGGGGACGGTGGGGAGCACGCTGCCGGATACCCCGCCCACTCCGAGGGCACGTCACCTAAGCGACAGGACCAGCAGCGACGACTTACTGGACAGGCATGCAAGCACGTCCAGGACACGGGTTGGGCGGAGCAGGAAAACACACGCACGTGGTCCGCGGCCGACCGTAGCCTGTACTGCACCCCTTCGTCGCTCGCCTTGGTGACTGCCCCACGCCCCATCGGGTGCGGCCTCCGGCAGCATGCGTCTAAGGGAGCGTCACGTCCGCTTAGCGGGCGTCAACGCGACCGAGCATGCAGAGGAGGCCGGACCCGACGGGCAAAGGTGGCCACGGCCGAAAAACTCAGGCGAGGGGCGCGATGCCCGGGTAGAGCGGGTGGGCCTTCGCCAACTCCTCGACGCGGTGACCGAGCCCGGAAAGGTCCGCGTCGGCGTCGGCAATCAATGCCTCGGCGATGATGTCCGCAACCTCGCGGAAGGCATCTTCGCCGAAGCCGCGGGTGGCCAGGGCGGGGGTGCCGATACGGAGGCCGGAGGTGACCATCGGCGGGCGTGGGTCGAAGGGAACGGCGTTGCGGTTGACGGTGATGTCGATGGCGGCGAGCCGGTCTTCGGCCTGCTGTCCGTCGAGGTCGCAGTTCCGCAGGTCGACGAGGACCAGGTGCACATCCGTGCCGCCGGAGACAACGCTGATGCCTTTGGCCGTGACGTCGGGCTGGACCAGCCGTTCTGCCAGGATGCGGGCACCGGAGAGGACGCGTTCCTGCCGTTCGCGGAACTCTTCGGATGCGGCGATCTTGAACGCCACGGCCTTGCCCGCGATCACGTGTTCCAGGGGGCCGCCCTGCTGGCCGGGGAACACAGCCGAGTTGATCTTCTTGGCGATGTCGGCGTCGTTGGTCAGGATGATGCCGCCGCGCGGACCGGCGAGGGTCTTGTGCGTGGTGGATGTGGTGACGTGCGCGTGCGGGACAGGGGACGGGTGCAGGCCCGCGGCCACCAGGCCGGCGAAGTGCGCCATGTCCACCATGAGGTAGGCGCCCACGGAATCAGCGATGCGGCGGAACTCGGCGAAGTCGAGCTGCCGGGCGTAGGCGGACCAGCCGGCAACGATCAGCTGCGGCTTGTGCTCCTGGGCCAGGCGCTCCACTTCAGCCATGTCCACCGTGTGGGTGTCCTCGCGGACGCCGTAGGGCACCACGTTGTAGAGCTTGCCGGAGAAGTTGATCCGCATGCCGTGCGTGAGGTGGCCGCCGTGGGCCAGGTTGAGGCCCATGATGGTGTCGCCGGGCTTGATTAGTGCGTGCATCACCGAGGCGTTGGCCTGCGCGCCGGAGTGCGGCTGGACATTCGCGAAGCCGGCCCCGAACAGGGCCTTCAGCCGGTCAATGGCAAGCTGCTCGATCACGTCGACGTGCTCGCAGCCGCCGTAGTAGCGCTTGCCAGGATAGCCTTCGGCGTACTTGTTGGTCAGCACCGAGCCCTGCGCCTGCATTACTGCTGCGGCAGTGTGGTTCTCGGAAGCGATCATCTCCAGGCCATCGCGCTGCCGGCCCAGTTCGTCGTCGATCTTTGCCGCAATCTCCGGATCCAGATTGGCGAGGTCGGCGTTCAGGCTGGGCGAGACTACCTGCTCAAAGGCGACGGTCCCCGCCGCTGCAGCCCCGCTCACAGCTCGCCGCCGTTCGCTGCTGCGTACTCCGCGGCCGACATCAGCGGGCCTTCCTCGGTAACGGCCACCTTGAAGAGCCACCCGGCGCCGTAGGGGTCGCTGTTGATCAGGGCGGGGTCCGAGACCACGCCGTCATTGATCTCGATGACCTCACCGGTTACCGGGGCATAGAGGTCGGAGACGGATTTGGTGGATTCCACCTCGCCGCAGGTATCGCCGGCCGTCACCGTGGAGCCGACCTCGGGAAGGTCAACGTACACGATGTCACCCAGGGCATCGGCAGCCACGGCGGAAATCCCGATCCCTGCAGGGCCGGATCCGTCAACCGCAACCCACTCGTGTTCGGCGGAGTACTTCAGTTCAGAAACAACTTTGCTCATGATTCTTCCTTACGTTTGAAAACTGTTGGATTACTTTTGGCGCTTGTAGAACGGGAGGTTGACGACTTCGAAGCGCTCGGGCTTGCCGCGGAGGTCGATGTCCAGGACGGTGCCGGCTTCAGCGAATTCGACGTCGACGTAGGCCATGGCAACGGGGTAGCCGAGGGTGGGGGAGGGCTGGCCGGAGGTCACTTCGCCCACCAGGCTGCCATCCTTGAGGACGGGGTAGTGGGCACGTGCGGCGCGGCGGCCGGTGCCCTTGAGGCCCACCAGCTTCTGCCCGATGGTTGAACCGACTCCGGCAGCCCTGATGGCGGCCAGTGCTTCCCTGCCCACGAAGTCGCTCTCCTTTGCCAGCGACACCACGGGGCCCAAACCGGCAGC